>NZ_CP108700.1:5977500-8687168 GCF_045162725.1 Streptomyces sp. NBC_01006
AGGAACTCGGCAAAATGCCCCCGTAACTTCGGGAGAAGGGGGGCCATCACTGGTGATCGGATTTACTCCGTGAGCTGGGGGTGGCCGCAGAGACCAGCGAGAAGCGACTGTTTACTAAAAACACAGGTCCGTGCGAAGCCGTAAGGCGATGTATACGGACTGACGCCTGCCCGGTGCTGGAACGTTAAGGGGACCGGTTAGTGCACTTTCGGGTGTGCGAAGCTGAGAACTTAAGCGCCAGTAAACGGCGGTGGTAACTATAACCATCCTAAGGTAGCGAAATTCCTTGTCGGGTAAGTTCCGACCTGCACGAATGGCGTAACGACTTCTCGACTGTCTCAACCATAGGCCCGGTGAAATTGCACTACGAGTAAAGATGCTCGTTTCGCGCAGCAGGACGGAAAGACCCCGGGACCTTTACTACAGTTTGATATTGGTGTTCGGTTCGGCTTGTGTAGGATAGGTGGGAGACTTTGAAACCCCAACGCCAGTTGGGGTGGAGTCGCCGTTGAAATACCACTCTGGTCGTGCTGGATGTCTAACCTCGGTCCGTGATCCGGATCAGGGACAGTGTCTGATGGGTAGTTTAACTGGGGCGGTTGCCTCCCAAAGGGTAACGGAGGCGCCCAAAGGTTCCCTCAGCCTGGTTGGCAATCAGGTGTTGAGTGTAAGTGCACAAGGGAGCTTGACTGTGAGACCGACGGGTCGAGCAGGGACGAAAGTCGGGACTAGTGATCCGGCGGTGGCTTGTGGAAGCGCCGTCGCTCAACGGATAAAAGGTACCCCGGGGATAACAGGCTGATCTTCCCCAAGAGTCCATATCGACGGGATGGTTTGGCACCTCGATGTCGGCTCGTCGCATCCTGGGGCTGGAGTCGGTCCCAAGGGTTGGGCTGTTCGCCCATTAAAGCGGTACGCGAGCTGGGTTTAGAACGTCGTGAGACAGTTCGGTCCCTATCCGCTGTGCGCGTAGGAATATTGAGAAGGGCTGTCCCTAGTACGAGAGGACCGGGACGGACGAACCTCTGGTGTGCCAGTTGTCCTGCCAAGGGCATGGCTGGTTGGCTACGTTCGGGAGGGATAACCGCTGAAAGCATCTAAGCGGGAAGCCTGCTTCAAGATGAGTATTCCCACCTCCTTGAGAGGGTAAGGCTCCCAGTAGACGACTGGGTTGATAGGCCAGATGTGGAAGCCCGGTAACGGGTGGAGCTGACTGGTACTAATAGGCCGAGGGCTTGTCCTCAGTTGCTCGCGTCCACTGTGTTAGTTCTGAAATAACGAACAGCTGTGTTCATGCCAGCGTTCAAATTTCATAGTGTTTCGGTGGTCATAGCGTTAGGGAAACGCCCGGTTACATTCCGAACCCGGAAGCTAAGCCTTTCAGCGCCGATGGTACTGCAGGGGGGACCCTGTGGGAGAGTAGGACGCCGCCGAACAACCCGCCCTTTTAGCTCAGTCGGTAGAGCGTCTCCATGGTAAGGAGAAGGTCAACGGTTCGATTCCGTTAAAGGGCTCCATCGAAGAAGGCCCCCGCCATATGGCGGGGGCCTTCTTTGTTTTTAGCCACATCTTCGGGGCGGGCCGGCAGGCCGGCGGGGCGGCGGGGCGTCGAGAGCTGGACGGGCAGGCCGAATCACGACGGTCTAGGGTGGATGTGAAGGGCACATAAGGTAAGTCCGGCGGCTCCGAGGTGGTCCCACGGGCCGCGGCCTTGGCCCGGGAGGCGTGATGACCGAATCCCCCGACGTGGCGCCGCAACGTACACAGAGCGACCCTGACGACTACCTCAAGCAACTCGGAAGCTCGTGGCACTGGGCACTCGGCTTCGCCCTCGCGACCCTGATCCCCGGCATCCTCATTCTCGTCTGGCCCGACGAGACGCTCCACATCCTGGCCATCATCATCGGTCTGCAGTTCCTGGTGGCAGGCGTCTTCCGCTTCGTCACCGCCTTCTCACACGGAGGCGACGGAGGCGGCAGCCGGCTGGCGGGTGTCCTGATCGCCATGATCGCGATCCTGGCGGGCGTCCTGGTGCTACGGCATCCGATGCAGACGATCGGCGTGCTGTCCCTGATCGTCGGGGTGTTCTGGTTGCTGACCGGAGTACTCAGGGCGTACACGGCGATCGCAGACCGCGCGCTCGTGCACCGGGGCCTGCTCTTCGGCCTGGGCATGCTCGGCGTCGTGGCCGGAATCGTCGTGCTTTGCTTCCCGGTGGACTCCGCCGTCGCCCTGACACGGCTGCTGGGACTCTGGTTCGTCCTGCTGGGCGTCTTCGAACTGGTGATGGCCCTCGCACTGCGCTCTTCCACCCGCCGGGTCATGAAGGCGCCGCCCACGGTGTGAGTCACCGACGGGCTCGGCGGCCTCAATCGCCCGTTCGCTGTTGGGGGACGCGGAAGGCCAGGATGGCCATGTCGTCCGAGGCGGGCTCGGCCGCGAAGCGTTCCACCGCGCGCAGGATGCGGGCGGCGACGGCGCCGGCGGTGAGGCCCGTACAGGTGGTGAGCACCTCGGCGAGGCCGTCGTCGCCCAGCATGCGGGTGCCCTCGCGGCGTTCCGTCACGCCGTCCGTGACGCAGAGCAGCACGTCGCCCGGGTCCAGCGTGAGGGTTTGTTCGTACAGGTCGAGGTCGTCGATCACGCCGAGCAGGGGCTGCGGGTCCGCGGCCGCGGTGACCTGGCCGTCCGGGCGCAGGCGCAGCGGCAGCGGGTGACCGGCGCAGACGACCTTCATCAGGGCGCCGCCGTCCGGCTGGGGGTGGAGTTCCCCGTACAGGAGGGTCAGGAAGCGGCTGCGGGCGCCCTCGTCGAGGATGGCCGCGTTGAGCCGCTCCAGTACGGCCGGGCCGCCCAGCCCCTCGCGGGCCAGCAACCGCAGGGCGTGGCGGGCGAGGCCGGTGACGGCGGCCGCCTCGGGGCCCGTACCGCAGACGTCGCCGATGGCGAAGCCGTACGCGCCGTCGCGGATCGGGAAGACGTCGTAGAAGTCGCCGCCCACCTCGTTGCCCTCGCCGGCCGCGCGGTAGATGACCTCGACCTCCATGCCGGGGATCGCGGGGGAGCCGGGCGGGAGCAGGCTGCGCTGCAGGGAGCGGCTGATCGCGGTGCGCTCGGAGTAGAGGCGGGCGTTGTCCAGGGCGAGGGCGGCCCGGCGGGAGAGGTCCTCGGCGAGTTCGAGGATCTCCTGGCGGAAGTGCTCCTCTGACGGCTTGCCGAGGGTCAGCATGCCGATGACGCGGTTGCGGGCCAGGAGCGGGAGGACGACGGTCTCCCCGCCGACCGCCTGTGCCGTCGCAGGCCAGGGCCGGGCGCCGGCCTCGCGGACCGGTTCGGGCGGGCTGACGTGGGAGAGCAGGGCCTTGAGGCCGTCGATGCGCTCCTCGTCCTCGTGCAGGACGTACGAGAGGTACGGGTCCGAGGACTGGTCGGCGATGGTGTAGACGGCGCACCAGGTGGCCAGGGTCGGGACGGTCATCTGGGCCATGAGGGCCAGGGTCTGGTCCCGGTCGAGGGTGCCTGCGAGCAGGTCGGAGGCCTCGACGAGGAAGGACAGGGAGCCGCGGCGCAGCCGTTCCAGCTCGCCGAGGCGGGCGGATTCGACGGCGAGGGCGATGCGGTCGGCGGCGAACTGGAGGCGGAGGGCTTCGGCGTTGGAGTAGCGGCCGGGGTTCTCGGCGGCGACGCCGAGCGAGCCGGTGAGCCGGCCTTCGACCTTGAGCGGCACGGTGATCACCGAGCGCATGCCGGTGGCCTCCAGGAGCGGGACGGCTCCGGGGACGGCGGCGAGGTCGTCGTGGACGGCGGGCATGCGGGCGGAGCCGTACCGGTTGGTGCCGGCCTCGACGGGGACGCGGGCGAAGCGCTGGCGGGTGGAGGGGAGCCCGGTCGTGGCGCGGACCTCCAGTTCCGTCTCGTCGTCTGTGGCCAGCAGCAGGAAGGCGGCGTCGGCGTCGAGCATGTCGCGGGCGCGTTCGACGGTGCGCTGGAGGAGGCCGTCGAGGTCGTCGGGGGCGGGGGAGCCGATGAAGACCTCGAAGGGGTCCGCGGGGCGGGGATCGGAGAGCTGGAGGCTGTCGGCGGGGGCCACCCGTACGGGGGTCTGGAGCAGGGCCCGCTCGTCGTCGTGGACCAGCAGGCAGACGATGGAGGGCTCACCGTGGGCATCGCGGACCCGCAGGTGGGAGGCGTACACGGGGATGACGCGGCCGTCGGCGCCGCGGATGCCGTAGCTGCCCTCCCAGCGGGACAGGCGCAGGGCCTCGGCGATGCCGGTGCCGGTGCCGGGGGTCTGGGGCCAGGCGGCGAGCTCGGCGAGGGGGCGGCCGAGGACCTTCTCGGCGGCGTAGCCGAAGACGTGCTCGGCGTCGTCGTTCCAGGCGGAGATCGAGTCGGCGGCGTCGATCTGGAGGACGGCGACGCGGACCCGGCTGTCGGCGAGGGGCAGCAGGCGGTCCGGGACGACGGGGCCGGCGGATCGGGTACCGACCGGCCGGTCCGGGAGGTCGAGGCGGAACCACACGTGCTTGTGGGTCGCCGTGTACTCGACGCCCCAGCGGGTGGCGAGGGCGGCGCAGAGCATCAGCCCGCGGCCGTTCTCCCGGTCGGGGTCGGCGTACGGGCGCTCGCCGGGGTGCTGGAGCGGGAGCTCGCGTTCGGGGTACCGGTCGGCGATCTCGACCCGTACCCCGTCCCCGGAGCGCAGGCACAGGACCTCGGCCTTGGTGCCGGCGTGGACCACGGCGTTGGTGACGAGCTCGCTGGTGAGCACCACGGCGTCGTCGACGATGTCCGCGAAGCCCCAGCCCTGCAGGGTGTCGCGGACGAACGCCCGGGCCGCGGCGACCGAGCGCCCGAGGGGGTCGAAGCTGGCAGCCGCCCGAGCCGTGATCACGAATCTCCTTCGACGCGGTTGGACATCGGGTGCCAGGTTACTTACCTTCGCGGTCGGCATGGTGCCGTCGTCCGGGATTCCACCCGCAGGGTGCGGCCGGTGTGCGATGGTGCCGGAGTGTTATGGCCGGGTTCGGCCAGGGTGAAACACTGGGCAGGATCGGATAGCCGGGCGTGCGACTCGCCGGGTGTCGGTGGAACAGCGGTCGACCCTTTCGGGAGGGACACGGTGGAGTCTGGCGCAGCGGTGCGGCGTACGGGAACGCGCCCGAAGGGCGGGAGGTCCCGTCGGGGCGGCACGACGGAAGTCGATACCGCGGCCCTGAACCGGCTGCTCACGGCCCTGGTGTCGATGCGGGACGGGAACTTCCGCAAGCGGCTGACGGTGTCCGGCGACGGCGTGATGGCGGAGATCGCCGCCGTCTACAACGAGGTCGCCGACCGCAACCTCCATCTGACGGGAGAGCTCTCCCGGGTGCGGCGGATGGTGGGCCGCGAGGGCAAGCTCAGCGAACGGCTGGAAACAGGCGCCTGTGAGGGCTCCTGGGCGGCCGCGATCGACGCCTCGAACCAGCTGGTGGACGATCTTGCGCGGCCGGTGTCCGAGGTGGGCCGGGTGCTGTCGGCGGTCGCCGAGGGTGATCTGGACCAGCGGATGGACCTGCGGACGCAGAGCCCGGACGGGGCCGGGCATCCGCTGCGCGGTGAGTTCCTGAAGGTCGGGCGTACGGTCAACAACCTGGTCGACCAGCTGTCCGCGTTCACCGACGAGGTGACGCGGGTCGCGCTGGAGGTGGGTACCGAGGGCAAGCTCGGCGGTCAGGCCCAGGTCCGCGGAATGTCGGGTTCTTGGAAGGATCTGACCGACTCCGTCAACACGATGGCGTACCGGCTCACCGCTCAGGTGCGTGATATCGCTCTCGTCACGACGGCGGTGGCGAAGGGCGATCTGTCGCGCAAGGTCACGGTGCACGTGGCCGGCGAGATGCTCCAGCTGAAGAACACCGTGAACACGATGGTGGACCAGCTGTCGTCGTTCTCCTCCGAGGTGACGCGGGTCGCGCGCGAGGTGGGTACGGAGGGTGAGCTCGGCGGCCAGGCGAAGGTGCCCGGGGTCGCGGGCGTGTGGAAGGACCTGACCGACTCCGTCAACACGATGGCGGGCAACCTGACGGCTCAGGTGCGTGGGATCGCGCAGGTCACGACGGCCGTGGCGAACGGCGACCTGTCGCAGAAGGTACGGGTCAGCGCGCGCGGCGAGGTGGCGCAGCTCGCCGAAACGATCAACCAGATGACCGAGACGCTACGGACCTTCGCGGACGAGGTCACCCGTGTGGCCAGCGAGGTCGGGGCCAAGGGAACGCTCGGCGGCCAGGCGCAGGTGCCGGGGGCGGCGGGCACGTGGAAGGACCTCACCGATTCGGTGAACACGGTCTTCCGCAACCTGACCACGCAGGTGCGGGACATCGCGACAGTGACGACCGCGGTGGCCAACGGCGACCTGTCGCAGAAGGTCACCGTCGATGTGGCCGGCGAGATGCTGGAGCTGAAGAACACCGTCAACACGATGGTGGACCAGCTCCAGTCCTTCGGTGCGGAAGTGACGCGTGTGGCCCGTGAGGTCGGCGTCGAGGGTGAGCTGGGCGGTCAGGCGCAGGTGCCGGGTGCGGCGGGTACGTGGAAGGACCTCACCGATTCGGTGAACACCGCCTTCCGCAACCTCACCGGCCAGGTCCGCAACATCGCGCAGGTGACCACGGCGGTGGCCAACGGCGACCTGTCGCAGAAGGTCACCGTGGACGTCTCCGGCGAGATGCTCCAGCTGAAGAACACCGTGAACACGATGGTGGACCAGCTGTCCTCCTTCGCCGACCAGGTCACGCGGATGGCGCGGGACGTGGGCACGGAGGGCCGCCTCGGCGGCCAGGCGCGGGTGGAGGGGGTCTCGGGCACCTGGAAGGAGCTCACCGACTCCGTCAACTTCATGGCCGGCAACCTGACCTCACAGGTGCGCCAGATCGCGCAGGTGACCACGGCGGTGGCCCGCGGCGACCTCTCCCAGAAGATCGACGTGGACGCGCGCGGCGAGATCCTGGAGCTGAAGAACACCATCAACACGATGGTCGACCAGCTCTCGGCCTTCGCCGAGCAGGTGACGCGGGTGGCCCGGGACGTGGGTACGGAGGGCCGGCTCGGCGGTCAGGCGCAGGTGCCCGGGGTGGCAGGCGTATGGCGCGACCTGACGGACTCGGTGAACGGCATGGCCGGAAACCTGACCTCGCAGGTCCGCAACATCGCGCAGGTGGCGACGGCCGTGGCCCGCGGCGACCTGTCGCAGAAGATCGACGTGGATGCGCGCGGCGAGATCCTGGAGCTGAAGAACACCCTCAACACGATGGTGGACCAGCTCTCGAACTTCGCGGAGCAGGTGACGCGGGTCGCCCGTGAGGTGGGTACCGAGGGCATCCTGGGCGGCCAGGCCGAGGTGAAGGGGGTCTCGGGCACTTGGAAGGACCTCACGCAGTCCGTCAACTTCATGGCGAACAACCTGACCTCGCAGGTGCGCAACATCGCCGAGGTGACGACGGCGGTCGCGATGGGCGATCTCTCCAAGAAGATCACCGTCGATGCGAAGGGCGAGATCCTCGAACTCGTCACCACCGTCAACACGATGGTGGACCAGCTGTCCTCGTTCGCGGAGCAGGTGACGCGGGTCGCTCGCGAGGTGGGCACCGAGGGCATCCTCGGCGGCCAGGCGCGGGTGCGCGGGGTGACCGGCATCTGGAAGGACCTCAGCGACAACGTCAACCTGATGGCCAACAACCTGACCTCGCAGGTGCGCAACATCTCGCAGGTCTCGGCGGCGGTCGCCAACGGTGATCTGACGAAGACGGTCACGGTCGAGGCGCGCGGCGAGGTCGCGCAGCTCGCCGACACCGTCAACACGATGGTGAAGACCCTGTCCTCGTTCGCGGACGAGGTCACGCGCGTGGCCCGCGAGGTGGGTACGGAGGGCCGCCTGGGCGGCCAGGCGCACGTGCCGGGTGTGTCGGGTACGTGGAAGGACCTCACCGATTCGGTGAACTTCATGGCCTCCAACCTCACCGGCCAGGTGCGGCAGATCGCCATGGTCACGACCGCCATCGCCAAGGGCGACATGACCAAGAAGATCGACATCGACGCCCGGGGCGAGATCCTGGAGCTGAAGACGACGATCAACACGATGGTCGACCAGCTGTCCTCGTTCGCCGACCAGGTCACGCGCGTGGCCCGCGAGGTGGGCACCGAGGGCATCCTGGGCGGACAGGCGCGGGTCCGGGACGTGGACGGCACCTGGCGCGACCTCACGGAGTCCGTGAACGAGATGGCCGGGAACCTGACCCGGCAGGTGCGCGCGATCGCGGCGGTGGCCACCGCGGTGACCCGCGGGGACCTCAACCTGAAGATCGACGTGGACGCGGCGGGCGAGATCCAGGTCCTCCAGGACAACATCAACACGATGATCGCGAACCTGCGCGACACCACCTTGGCCAACAAGGAGCAGGACTGGCTGAAGGGCAACCTCGCCCGGATCTCCGCCCTGATGCAGGGTCGCCGCGAACTGGACGACGTGGCCTCGCTGATCATGAGCGAGCTGACCCCGGTGGTCTCGGCGCAGCACGGGGCGTTCTTCCTGGCGCTGCCCTCGGGCGGCACCACCGAGATCGGGACCGACGGCGGTCCCGACGGTTCGTACGAGCTGCGGATGCGCGGGAGTTACGCGTACGCGGGCGGGGCGGTGCCCACGTCCTTCCGGCCGGGGGAGGGGCTGATCGGGACCGTCGCCGCGGAGAAGCGGACGATCCTCGTCGAGAACACCCCGCCCGGCTACCTGAAGATCTCCTCGGGGCTCGGGGAGGCGCCGCCGGCCCATGTGATCGTGCTGCCGGTGCTGTTCGAGGGGAAGGTGCTCGGCGTCATCGAGCTGGCGTCCTTCCAGCCCTTCACGCAGATCCAGAAGGACTTCCTGAGCCAGATCGCCGAGATGATCGGTACGAGCGTCAACACGATCAGCGTCAACTCCAAGACGGAGATGCTGCTCAAGCAGTCGCAGGAGATGACCGAGCAGCTGCGCGAGCGCTCCGACGAGCTGGAGAACCGGCAGAAGGCGCTGCAGGCCGCCAATGCCGAGCTGGAGGAGAAGGCGGAGCTGCTGGCCCAGCAGAACCGGGACATCGAGGTGAAGAACACCGAGATCGAGGAGGCCCGGCAGGTCCTGGAGGAGCGCGCCGAGCAGCTCGCTGTCTCGATGCGCTACAAGTCCGAGTTCCTGGCGAACATGTCGCACGAGCTGCGCACGCCGCTCAACTCCCTGCTGATCCTGGCCAAGCTGCTGGCCGACAACGCGGACGAGAACCTGTCGCCGAAGCAGGTGGAGTTCGCGGAGACCATCCACGGGGCGGGCTCGGACCTGCTCCAGCTGATCAACGACATCCTGGACCTGTCGAAGGTCGAGGCCGGGAAGATGGACGTCTCGCCGACCCGGATCGCGCTCGTGCAGTTGGTGGACTACGTGGAGGCCACCTTCCGGCCGCTGACGGCGGAGAAGGGCCTGGACTTCTCGGTACGGGTCTCCCCGGAGCTGCCCGCGACCCTGCACACGGACGAGCAGCGGCTGCTGCAGGTGCTGCGCAACCTGCTGTCGAACGCGGTGAAGTTCACGGACACCGGCGCGGTGGAGCTGGTGATCCGGCCCGCCGGGGCGGACGTGCCGGCGGCGATCCGCGAGCAGCTGCTGGAGGCCGGTTCGCTGCTGGAGGCGGACGCGGACCTGATCGCCTTCTCGGTGACGGACACCGGGATCGGGATCGCGGCGAGCAAGATGCTGGTGATCTTCGAGGCGTTCAAGCAGGCCGACGGGACGACCAGCAGGAAGTACGGCGGCACGGGGCTCGGGCTGTCCATCAGCCGGGAGATCGCCCGGCTGCTGGGCGGGGAGATCCACGCGGCGAGCGAGCCCGGCCGCGGGTCCACGTTCACGCTCTACCTGCCGCTGCACCCGGGCGAGCTGCCCCCGCAGGGGTACGCGCCGCCCACGCCGGGCGGCGCACGCGGCGAGGTGTACCGCAGGCAGGTCGACGCGGCGCGGCCCGCGTTGCAGGCGACCCCGGCGGCGCCCGTCCCCGCGGCGCAGCCGCAGCACGTGCGGCCGGCGCTGCCGGCGGCCGAGCCGGCCGGTCAGGGGCAGGGCGGCGCCGCGCTGTTCCGGCGGAGGCGCAAGGCGCTGAGCGACCTGGAGCCGCGCACGGCGGTGCCGGGGCAGCCGAACGTGCAGGGGACCGAGGGCGGTTGGGTCAACCCGGAGGAGGAACTTCCGGTGGTGCCCCGGTCGTACGACTTCCACGGCGAGAAGGTGCTCATCGTCGACGACGACGTCCGCAACGTGTTCGCGCTGACCAGCGTGCTGGAGCAGCACGGACTGGCGGTGCTGTACGCGGAGAACGGCCGGGAGGGCATCGAAGTCCTGGAGCAGCACGACGATGTGACGGTCGTACTGATGGACATCATGATGCCCGAGATGGACGGGTACGCGACGACCTCGGCGATCCGGCGGATGCCGCAGTTCGCCGGGCTGCCGATCATCGCGCTGACGGCGAAGGCGATGAAGGGGGACCGGGAGAAGGCGATCGACTCCGGTGCTTCCGACTATGTCACCAAGCCGGTCGACCCGGACTATCTGCTGTCGGTGATGGAGCAGTGGATGCGCGGCAAGTGATCGACTGCCGAGCACTCTGATACCAATTGCTGACTGACTGTGGCGAAAACGGTGTGAAAGGGCGGGAGGCGGGGAACCTTCTGCTCCCCCACACCGTTTCTGCTTCGTGCACAGTGACATCTTGGTGACAGGGTGTGGCGATCTCGGGACTGGGGCTACGATGACCGGCACAAGGACGGACGGCGCAAGGATGCCGTCCTCTTCTGGGGCGGGGCCCGGCGTACAGGCCGGTGCCCGGAGCCGGGGAGGCCCCGTGCCGGGGCGAGGAGGACAGGGCATGGTGCAGAAGGCCAAGATCCTCCTGGTCGACGACCGGCCGGAGAATCTGCTGGCGCTGGAGGCCATCCTCTCCGCGCTCGATCAGACACTGGTCCGGGCGTCGTCGGGGGAGGAAGCGCTCAAGGCGCTGCTGACGGACGATTTCGCGGTCATCCTGCTGGATGTGCAGATGCCCGGGATGGACGGATTCGAGACCGCCGCGCACATCAAGCGGCGTGAACGGACCAGGGACATCCCGATCATCTTCCTCACCGCGATCAACCACGGTCCGCACCACACGTTCCGCGGCTACGCCGCAGGCGCGGTGGACTACATCTCCAAGCCCTTCGACCCGTGGGTGCTGCGGGCCAAGGTCTCGGTGTTCGTGGAGCTGTACACGAAGAACTGCCAGCTGCGGGAGCAGGCGGCGCTGCTGCGGCTCCAGCTGGAGGGCGGCGGCTCCAACGGCGAGGGCAGCAAGGAGACGGCCGGCCTGCTGGCCGAGCTCTCCGCGCGGCTCGCGGCGGTCGAGGAGCAGGCGGAGGCGCTGACCAAGCAGCTCGGCGAGGAATCGGCCGACGCGGCGGTCGTGGCGACCGCGGCCCATCTGGAGCGCAAGCTCACCGGACTGCGGCGGGCGCTCGACGCCTTGGAGCCCGGGACCGGCGGCGGAACGCCGGTGCTGCCCGCGCAGAACTGAGCCCGTCGAGGGGTCGGCTGCCGGGCCGTTCGGGCAGGTCCCGGATCTGGCGGTGCGTCAAAGCGCTGACACGGGGCGCGACACGAACGGGTGAAGGGGTGGGCACGCGTGTCCACCGGCGCGCGCACCGGTAACCTCGGCCCCATGGCCTCACGTACGTCCGGCAAGGGTTCCCAGAGCGCAGCGGGCACCGCGAAGGGCCGCACCGGCCGGACGACGGCGCCGGCGAAGAAGGCGGCCCCCGCGCGCGGGTCCGCGGCGAAGAAGACCGCGGCGCCCCGGCGCGCCCCCGCCAAGAAGCCTGCGCCCAAGCCCGCGCCGTCCCCCACCGGGGGCGTGGTGCGGTTGGTGCGCGCCGTGTGGCTGGGCTGTGCACACGCGGTCGGCGCGGTCTTCCGCGGGGTCGGCCAGGGGGCCAAGAACCTCGACCCCGCCCACCGCAAGGACGGCGTCGCGCTGCTGCTGCTCGCCCTCGCGCTGATCGTCGCCGCCGGAACCTGGTCGAACCTGAGCGGTCCCGTCGGGGATCTGGTCACGATGCTGGTCACCGGTGCCTTCGGGCGACTGGATCTGCTCGTGCCGATCCTGCTGGGCGTCATGGCGGTACGTTTCATCCGCCATCCCGAGCAGCCCGACGCCAACGGCCGGATCGGCGTCGGCCTCTCCGCCCTCGTCATCGGAGTCCTCGGCCTCGTGCACATCGCCTGCGGGGCACCCGGCCGCGACGAGGGCACCACCGCCATGCAGAACGCGGGCGGGCTGATCGGCTGGGGCGCCTCGAAGCCGCTGATCTTCACCATGGGCGCGCCGCTGGCCGTGCCGATGCTGGTGCTGCTCACGATCTTCGGACTGCTCGTGGTGACCGCGACCCCGGTGAACGCGATCCCGCAGCGGCTGCGGCGGCTCGGGATCCGGCTGGGGATCATTGCTCCGAACGAGTACGACGAGGGGTACGGGGAGGGCGGCGCCCCCGCCGACCGGCACGACCCCGAGCAGTGGCGGGCCCGGTCGGGGGCCGCCGGCGCGGGCGCTCCCGCGGATTCCGCCGATCCCGCCGACGCCGCCGAGGAGCAGGCGCTCGCCCGGCGGCGGCGCCCGCGCCGGACCCCGGCCCGGCCGGCCGCCGAGCGGGAGATGGACGCCGTCGACGTGGCCGCGGCGGCCGCCGCCGCGCTGGACGGGGTGGTCTACGGCGGAATGCCGCCCTCCCCGCTGGTGGCCGACCTGACGCACGGCATCTCGGCGGAGCGCGGGGGAGCGGAGATCACCGCTCCGGTGCCGCCCGCGCGGGTGGAGCGGCCCAAGGCCGCCGCGCCGGACCCGGGCGCGGAGCCGGCCGAGCCGCCGCACGACACCACCGCCGCGGCTTCCGGGACCCTGTCCGTGCCGGACCTCACCAAAGCCCCTCCGCAGACCCAGCCGCTGCCGCCCCGCGCCGAGCAGCTCCAGCTGCGCGGGGACATCACGTACGCCCTTCCCTCGCTCGATCTGCTGGAGAAGGGCGGGCCGGGCAAGACCCGCAGCGCCGCCAACGACGCGGTCGTGGCCTCGCTGCGCAACGTGTTCACCGAGTTCAAGGTCGACGCGGACGTCACCGGCTTCACCCGGGGGCCGACGGTCACCCGGTACGAGGTCACGCTGGGCGCGGCGGTCAAGGTCGAGCGGATCACCGCGCTGACCAAGAACATCGCGTACGCGGTGGCCTCGCCGGACGTCCGGATCATCAGCCCGATCCCGGGCAAGTCGGCCGTCGGCATCGAGATCCCGAACACCGACCGCGAGATGGTCAACCTGGGCGACGTACTGCGGCTGGCGGACGCGGCCGAGGACGACCATCCGATGCTCGTGGCGCTCGGCAAGGACGTCGAGGGCGGCTACGTCATGGCCAACCTCGCGAAGATGCCGCACGTGCTCGTCGCCGGCGCCACGGGCTCCGGAAAGTCCTCCTGCATCAACTGCCTCATCACCTCGGTGATGGTGCGGGCGACCCCGGAGGACGTCCGGATGGTGCTCGTGGACCCCAAGCGCGTCGAGCTGACGGCGTACGAGGGCATCCCGCACCTGATCACGCCGATCATCACCAACCCCAAGCGGGCCGCCGAGGCGCTCCAGTGGGTCGTGCGCGAGATGGACCTGCGCTACGACGACCTGGCGGCCTTCGGGTACCGGCACATCGACGACTTCAACAAGGCGATCCGCGACGGCAAGATCAAACTGCCGCCGGGCAGCGAGCGGGAGCTCAGCCCGTACCCGTACCTGCTGGTGATCGTCGACGAGCTCGCCGATCTGATGATGGTGGCCCCGCGCGACGTCGAGGACTCGATCGTCCGCATCACCCAGCTGGCCCGCGCGGCCGGCATCCAC
Source organism: Streptomyces sp. NBC_01006 (assembly GCF_045162725.1). Classification (NCBI taxonomy): domain Bacteria; kingdom Bacillati; phylum Actinomycetota; class Actinomycetes; order Kitasatosporales; family Streptomycetaceae; genus Streptomyces; species Streptomyces sp. NBC_01006. The sequence goes on from NZ_CP108700.1 coordinate 5,991,471, forward strand.
CTGGTGCTCGCCACGCAGCGGCCCTCCGTGGACGTGGTCACCGGCCTGATCAAGGCGAACGTGCCCTCGCGGCTCGCCTTCGCCACCTCCTCGCTCGCCGACAGCCGGGTCATTCTCGACCAGCCGGGCGCCGAGAAGCTGATCGGCAAGGGCGACGGGCTGTTCCTGCCGATGGGCGCGAACAAACCGGTCCGCCTCCAGGGCGCCTTCGTCACCGAGGACGAGATCGCCGGGATCGTGCAGCACTGCAAGGACCAGATGGCGCCCGTCTTCCGGGACGACGTCACGGTCGGGCAGAAGCAGAAGAAGGAGATCGACGAGGAGATCGGCGACGATCTGGACCTGCTGTGCCAGGCGGCCGAACTGGTGGTCTCCACCCAGTTCGGGTCGACCTCGATGCTCCAGCGCAAGCTGCGGGTGGGCTTCGCCAAGGCCGGCCGGCTCATGGACCTGATGGAGTCGCGGGGGATCGTCGGCCCGAGCGAGGGTTCGAAGGCGCGCGACGTGCTGGTCAAGGCCGACGAGCTGGACGGGGTCCTGGCCGTCATCCGGGGAGAGACCCAACCGTGATTCATGGGCGGGCAACCGTTTCCCCTGGGCCCGCGTCAAGTTGAGGGAGGTGGCGGCACCGGACACGGTGCCGGGCCGCCACAGCACGCCGGACTTCCCACACTGTTCGGATTGCCATTCGGATGGCGTAGGAAGTCCACCCTCCGGTTGCTCCACCCTTTCGTCACCCCCCTAGACTGGACATCCAGCAGGTGGCTACACGCTCGAAAGGCGCCCTCGTGTCCATCGGCAACTCCAACTCCCCCGAAGATGAGCGTCCTTCGACCGACGACCGGTCCGAGGACCGCATCATCGAACGCACGGCCGAAGGTCCGTCCATCGGGACGGCCCTGAAGAAGGCCCGGATCGCCGCCGGGCTCACTGTCGACGAGGTCAGTTCCACCACCCGCGTGCGCATCCCGATCGTGCACGCGATCGAAGCTGACGATTTCACGCGGTGCGGCGGCGACGTCTACGCCCGCGGCCACATCCGTACGCTCGCCCGCGCCGTCCACATCGATCCGGAACCCCTGGTCGACGCGTACGACGCGGCCCACGGCGGCCGGCCGGCACCCACGCCCGCCGCGCCGATGTTCGACGCCGAGCGCATCCGTCCCGAGCGGCAGCGGCCCAACTGGACCGCGGCCATGGTCGCCGCCATCGTCGCCGTGATCGGCTTCGTGGGCTTCACCGCCTTCAGCGGCGGCGACGCGAAGGACAAGCGGCCGGTGGCGGACGCCTCCGCCGCCCCGCAGGCGGCGCCCAAGCAGTCGGCCGGGAAGCCGGCCGCCCAGCCGCAGCCCCCGAAGGCCCCCAAGCCGGAGCCCTCGGACAGTGCGATCGCCGCCGCGCCCAAGGACCTCGTCACGGTGGTCCTGACGGCCAACGACGGCGAGAGCTGGATCTCCGCGAAGGACCACAGCGGCCGGCTGCTGTTCGACGGGACGCTGGCCCCCGGCGAGTCCAAGACCTTCACGGACAAGGAGTCCATCGACCTCGTCCTCGGTGACGCCGGGGTCGTGAAGCTCTTCGTGAACGGCAAGGAGATCAAGGACGACTTCCAGCCGGGTCAGGTGGAACGCCTCACATACACCAAGGACGACCCCCGCCAGGGACCGGCCCAGGCGGGCTGATATGGCGCTGAATCCGTGATTCCGGGTCCCCGGGGTGCTGCGCCGCACCCCGGGGATCTTGGTTTACCGGGACTTGGGGCGGGGGTCGGCGTTTGGACAAAGTAGTCTTGAGTCCATGCCCGAACGCCGTACCGTCGCCCTTGTCACTCTTGGCTGCGCCCGTAACGAGGTGGACTCGGAGGAGCTCGCAGGCCGCTTGGCGGCGGATGGCTGGGAGCTCGTCGAGGACGCCGCCGATGCGGACGTTGCCGTCGTCAACACCTGTGGCTTCGTCGAAGCCGCCAAAAAGGACTCCGTAGACGCCCTCCTGGAAGCCAACGATCTCAAGGATCACGGCAAGACCCAGGCCGTCGTCGCCGTCGGCTGTATGGCCGAGCGCTACGGCAAGGAGCTCGCCGAAGCGCTCCCCGAGGCCGACGGCGTGCTCGGCTTCGACGACTACGCCGACATCTCCGACCGCCTCCAGACCATCCTGAACGGCGGCATCCACGCCTCCCACACCCCGCGTGACCGGCGCAAGCTGCTGCCGATCAGCCCCGCGGCCCGCCAGGACGCCGAGGTGGCCCTGCCCGGCCACGCGCAGGAGCCCGCCGAGGCCCCCGCCGACCTGCCGGACGGGGTCGCGCCCGCCTCCGGGCCGCGCGCGCCGCTGCGCCGCCGCCTGGACAAGAGCCCGGTCGCCTCGGTCAAGCTCGCCTCCGGCTGCGACCGGCGCTGCTCCTTCTGCGCCATCCCGTCGTTCCGCGGTTCCTTCATCTCGCGCCGCCCCAGCGATGTGCTGGGCGAGACGCGCTGGCTCGCCGAGCAGGGCGTCAAGGAGATCATGCTGGTCTCCGAGAACAACACCTCGTACGGCAAGGACCTCGGCGACATCCGCCTGCTGGAGACCCTGCTGCCCGAGCTGGCCGGGGTGGACGGCATCGAGCGCGTCCGCGTCAGCTACCTCCAGCCGGCCGAGATGCGGCCCGGCCTGATCGACGTACTGACCTCGACCCCCAAGGTCGTGCCGTACTTCGACCTGTCCTTCCAGCACTCGGCCCCCGACGTGCTGCGCGCCATGCGCCGCTTCGGTGACACCGACCGGTTCCTGGAGCTGCTGGACACCATCCGCACCAAGGCCCCGCAGGCCGGCGTCCGGTCCAACTTCATCGTCGGCTTCCCCGGCGAGAGTGAGTCGGACTTCAAGGAGCTGGAGCGCTTCCTCACCCACGCGCGGCTCGACGCGATCGGCGTCTTCGGCTACTCCGACGAGGACGGCACCGAGGCCGTCACGTACGAGAACAAGCTGGACGAGGAGACGATCGCCGAGCGGCTCGCGCACATGCAGCGGCTCGCCGAGGAGCTCACCTCGCAGCGCGCGGAGGAGCGGATCGGAGAGACCTTGGAGGTACTCGTCGAGTCCGTGGAAGCGGTGGACGAGGACGGTGAGGGCGCCTACGGGCGGGCCGCCCACCAGGCGCCCGAGACCGACGGCCAGGTCGTCTTCACGGACAGCACGGGCCTGGTGCCCGGACGTATCGTGACGGCGAAGGTGGTCGGCACGCTGGGCGTGGACCTGGTGGCCGAGCCCCTGCACCTTGACGAGGAGGCGGCCGGATGACCGGAGTCCCGGCATCTGCGGCGGGCGGGACCGGCCGCCGGCCCGCGCCCGGCGCGAAGCTGGGGGCCGCGGCGGTCAATCAGGCCAGCCTGTGGAACATCGCGAACATCCTGACGATGATCCGGCTCGTCCTGGTGCCGGGATTCGTCCTGCTGCTCCTCGCGGACGGCGGCTATGACCCCGTCTGGCGGGCGTGGGCCTGGGCCGCGTTCGCCGTCGCCATGATCACGGACATCTTCGACGGGCACCTGGCCCGTACGTACAACCTGGTCACGGACTTCGGGAAGATCGCCGACCCCATCGCCGACAAGGCGATCATGGGGTCGGCGTTGATCTGTCTCTCGTGGCTGGGCGACCTGCCCTGGTGGGTGACCGGGGTGATCCTCGGGCGGGAACTCGGGATCACGCTCATGCGTTTCTGGGTCATCCGGTACGGGGTGATTCCCGCCAGCCGGGGCGGCAAGCTCAAGACGCTGGTCCAGGGGACGGCGGTGGGCATGTACGTCCTGGCGCTGACCGGGGCGCTGGCGAGCCTGCGCTTCTGGGTGATGGCGGCCGCCGTCGTGCTGACCGTCGTCACCGGTTTGGATTACATCCGCCAGGCCGTGGTGCTGCGGCGCCAGGGGCTGGAAGCGGAGCGGGCCGCGAGGTGACATACGCGGTGGGGGAATCTCCGGTGGTCGGTGGGGCGTCTTCGGGCGCCGCGGAACCGGCGGGGGAGACCGGGGCCACCGCCGCAGTCGCCGCGGAGGTACTGCGCCTCCTTGCGGAGAGTGACCAGACGCTCGCTGTCGCCGAGTCGCTGACCGGCGGGATGGTGGCCGCGGAGCTCACGGGCATCGCCGGGGCCTCCCGGTCGTTCCGCGGTTCGGTCACGGCGTACGCCACCGAGCTGAAGCACCGGATCCTGGGGGTGGACGCCGGGCTGCTGGCAGCGGAAGGTGCGGTGAACGCGCAGGTCGCGGCCGAGATGGCGGCCGGCGTACGGCGCGTGCTGGGGGCATCGTGGGGGATCGCGACCACCGGAGTGGCCGGTCCTGACCCGCAGGACGGGCAGCCGGTCGGCACCGTTTTCATCGCCGTGGCGGGTCCGGCGGGCAGGAAAACCGTCCCGCTGAGGTTGAACGGCTCCCGCGCGGAAATCCGTAGGGAGAGTGCACGGACAGTGCTCGAACTGCTCTCGAGCGAACTCCGCGAGAATGCGCGGGGGCAGGATACGGAACAGAACGGGGGGATTTGATGTTTGCAGCCCTGAGTGAACACGACATAGCTCCCCGCACGGCCGCGGCGCGAGGCGGTACGGTGGGGCGTGAAGGATGCGGCTACACGGTCAGAGGAGGGAGCCACCGATGATTCTGCTCCGTCGCCTGCTGGGTGACGTGCTGCGTCGGCAGCGCCAGCGCCAGGGCCGTACTCTGCGCGAAGTCTCCTCGTCCGCCCGAGTTTCTCTCGGCTATCTTTCCGAGGTGGAGCGGGGGCAGAAGGAGGCATCCTCCGAGCTGCTCTCCGCGATCTGCGACGCGTTGGACGTACGGATGTCCGAGCTGATGCGCGAGGTCAGCGACGAGCTGTCGCTGGCTGAGCTGGCGCAGTCGGCCGCGGCAAGCGAACCGGTCACGGTGCCGGTCCGCCCGATGCTCAATTCGGTCTCCGTGGCTTCGGTCACGGGCGGGCCGGAGCGGGTGACCATCAAGGCGCCTGCGGAAGCGGTGAATGTCGTAGCCGCGTGAGTTCGATGCGCGAGCTGTGAAGAAATGAGCGTGGCCGGAGCCCCGGCCGGTGCGTGACGCACCGGCCGGGGCTCCGGGCCGTTCTGGGTGCGCCGCCCGGGGGTGTACGGGAGGATGGGGAGTCCGGACGAGTCCGGATCGCGGCCCTGATCCCGGGAGGCAGCCGTGCGGCGGTTACGACGGATACCTCCGGTACTGGGCATACCCCCGGTGGTGGCCCTCGCGGTGGCGATGGGCGCGCTGTGGTGGTGGGCGGTGCTGCGGCTGGCGCTGGCGCCGGGTGAGTCGGGTCCGGTGGAGGGCGCGGTGGCCGTGGGCGGCTGGGGGCTGGGTCTGCTGCCGGTGCACTGCACGCCGGGGCCCGTACGCAGGGCTCGGCGGGCGGCTACCAGGGCATCGACACTCCGCCGTTCGGGCGGAGGATCTGGCCCGTCATGAAGGACGAGGCCTCCGAGGCGAGGTAGAGCACGGCCTGGGCGATGTCCTCGGGCTCGCCGATGCGGCGCAGGGGGGACATCCGTACCATCGCGGCCTCGGTCTGCTCCTGGACCTCGGGGCTGTGCCGGCCGGTCATGGGCGTGCGGATCCAGCCCGGGGCTACGGCGTTGACGCGGATGCCGTGGGGGCCGGCCTCGGTGGCGAGGGTCTTGGTGAGCTGGACGACGGCCGCCTTGGCGGCGCTGTAGCAGAGCAGGCCGGACTGGGCGGCGTCCACGGCGCCGGAGGCCATCGTGACGATCGAGCCGGGACGGCCGGCCGCGATCATGGCGCGGGCGGACTCCTGGCAGGTGCGCAGCACCCCCTTGAAGTTGATGTCCAGGACCCGGTCGAGGTCCTCGTCGGAGGTCTCCAGGACGCTGCTGGTGTGCATGATCCCGGCGATGGCGGCGGTGATGTCGAGCGGTCCGGCGGCGGCGACGGCGGCGCGCAGGGCGGCCCGGTCGGTGACGTCGAGGGGGTGGACGGTGGCGGACCCGCCGGCCTCGGCGACGAGGTCGGCCGTCTCGGCGAGGCCCTGCTCGTCGCGGTCCGCGCAGTGCACGGCGGCGCCCGCCTCGGCGAGGAGGACGGCGGTGGCGCGGCCTATGCCGCTCGCGGCGCCGGTGATCAGGGCGGTCCGGCCGGTGAGGTCGTACGGGGCTCTGGGTGTGGGCATGCCGGGACGGTACGACCGGATCTGACGGAGCGTCAACTAGATGGACGGGCTCGGGCCGGATTGGCAGCGGGGGCACCAGTACGTCGGGCGGTCGTCCTGCGGGGCCTCGCGTACGGGGGTGCCGCAGCGAAGGCAGGGGCGGCGGGCGCGGCCGTACACGAAGAGCTCCTGGCCGCGGCGGCGGCTGCCGGTGGTGTTGCGGATCGCGCGGTCGCCGGTGTTGGCGCGCAGCAGGCGGTGGGCGGCGCCTGCGAGGCGGACGGCGGTGGTCCCGGGGCCGGGGAGGCCGCCGACCGGGGTCCAGGGGGTGACCTGGGCGAGGAAGCAGAGCTCGGACTTGTAGATGTTGCCGATACCGGCCAGGTTGCGCTGGTCGAGCAGGGCCTCGCCGAGCGGGCGCCCGGGGGTGGCGAGGAGGTTGGCGGCGGCCTTCTCCGCGTCCCAGTCGGGGCCGAGGAGGTCGGGGCCCAGGTGGCCGACGGCCCGGTCCTCCTCGGAGGTGCGCAGCAGCTCGACGACGGGGAGGCGGTAGCCGACGGCCGTGTGCGCGGCGGTGCCGAGGACGGCGCGGATCTCGTACGCGGGGCCGCCGTGCCAGCTCTCCTGCGCGGCGAAGACCCGCCAGGCGCCCTCCATGCCGAGGTGGGTGTGGAGGGTGAGGCCGCCCTCGAAGCGGGCGAGGAGGTGTTTGCCGCGCGGGGTGACGTCCAGGGTGGTGCGGCCGGTGAGGTCGGCGGTGGCGAAGCGGGGGACGCGCAGGTCGCTGCGGGTCAGCTCGTGGCCGGCCAGGGCGGCGTGCAGCCGGGCCGCGGCGCGCCAGACGCTGTCTCCTTCGGGCATGGCGCCATTGTCGCCCCGCGGCGCCGGGACGGCCGGAGCCCCCGCCGCGCCGTGGCGCGGGCGGGGGCCCGGTCGTAGGGAAGGGAAGGGAAGGGCTTACTTCCAGAAGAGGCCCTTGCCGTTGCTCAGCGAGTTGTACGGGTCGCCCCAGTACTCGGCGCCGGCGACCTTGGTCTGGGCTGAGGGCGCCAGGGCGATCGCGCAGCTGGTCTGCGTCTGGCCGTTGGTGAAGCCCTTCGGCAGCGTCTCGTCCTTGCACTTCTCGAACTTGCCGATGACGGAGACGCCCTGGGCTTCCGTGCCGTCCGGGAGCGTGCCCTTCATGTGGCCCACGGAGGCGAACGAGAGGTCGACGGTGCCGACGTTCTTGACCGAGTAGCGGATGTAGTAGGGGATCATCCCCTTGACCTTGTCGCCCAGCTTGAGGGCGTCCAGGTCGGCCGGCTGACCCTGCTCGACGGCGGTGACGGTGAGGGCGATGGTGCCGCCCTTGGTGTTGCCGTAGCTGAACGGCACCGTCGCCGTCTCGCCGATCTTGAAGGTCTGGCCGGGCTTCGCCGCGCCTGCCGCGCCCGCGGGAGCGTCGCCGCCGCCGGTGGAGGGGCTGGCCGGGGTGCTGGGCTGCGCGGAGTCGTATCCGCCCGAGCTCGACTGGGCGGCCGGCGTGCTCGGCTGCGCGGGTGCGACCTCTTCGTTGCCGCTCTTACAGCCGGTGAGGGTCAGGGTTCCGGCAACCGCCAGACCGATGACGCCCGTTGTCGCCCGCCGCATGGTGTTGGTGCTCATTTTTCTGGTCCCCCATGAGTGTGTTTTTTGACGTGGCATCGTCACGCTTGATGCCTGCGGTGATCTTGATAGTCGAGAAAAGGCCGGGGGCGCCACTGGAGAGGGGGTTCGTGACGTGCTCAAGACATAAGTGGAACGTAAGCGCGATGGTCGAGACCGGAATGCCGGATTCAGTCGCCGGATTCAGTCGCCGGATTCACGAGCGCAGGCGCAGGCCCCGCGGGGTGGCATGGAAGCCGGCGGCCTCCAGGGCCGGGCCCAGCGGGGAGGTCAACGCCGGGGCGGCGTTGATGCGTTCCACCGTGAGCGCCGGGAGCGTGCCGATCCGGGAGGCCGCCGCCAGGGCAGCGGTCGCCGCCGCGAGCCGGGGGTCCTCCGCGGGGGGCCAGGCCAGCAGCGTCTTGCCGCCCCGCTCCAGGTACAGGACGAGCTCGCCGTCGACCAGGACCACCAGCGAGCCCGCCTTGCGGCCCGGCTTGTGCGTGGCCCCGGCCGGGGGCTCCGGCCAGGGCAGGGCCGCCCCGTACGCGTTCGCCGGGTCGGCGGCCGCCAGGACCACCGCCGCCAGCGGGGGCGGGTTGCGCTCGGCCGACCGCAGCCGGTCCACCGCGCCGTCCATCGCGAACTGGGCCGCGCCCAGACCCTCCACCACATAGCCGCGGCGGGCCTGCCCGCTGTCCTCGAAGGCCGACAGGACCCGGTACACCGCGCTGAAGCCGCCCTCCACGCCCTCGGCGGCCACCGCACCCCGCGTGACCACCCCGTGCCGGTCCAGCAGGGTCCGGGCCAGCGCGTGCGCCCGGTGGGTGGGGTCGGGGGCCCGGGTGGGCAGCAGCGACCAGCGGCCGGAGACCGTGGGCGGACCCGGGCGGGACACCTGCGCGCTGAGCGTCCCGTACCGGCCGCGCGGGACGGTGCGCCGGGCCCGGTGGGCGGTGGCGCCCGCCGTACGGCCCGAGCCGAGCAGGGAGCGCAGCGGGGAGAGCGTGTCGTTGGTGAGCCGGCCCGACCAGGCCAGGTCCCAGACGGCCTCGGACAGTTCGAGGTCGGTGGCCTCGGACCACTTCGCGCGCACGGATTCCGCGAGCTGGCGGAAGAACAGCCCGTACCCGCCGGACAGGGTGTCGAGGATCGACTGGTGAAGGGGCGTCAGCTCCAGCGGGTGCGGCGCGGGCAGCAGCAGCGGGGCCGCGTCCGCCAGGTACAGCGAGACCCAGCCGTCCTTGCCCGGCAGGGCCCCCGCGCCCGCCCAGACCACCTCCCCGGTGGTGGTGAGCTCGTCCAACAGGGTCGGGGAGTACCCCGAGACCCGGGAGGGGAGGATCAGCCGCTCCAGCGCCGAGGCGGGCACCGGGGCGCCCTGGAGCTGCTCGATCGCCCGGGCCAGGCCGTCGATGCCGCGCAGGGCCCCGCCCAGGTGCTGCCACTGCGGCAGGAAGGTGGCCAGGGAGGTCGGCGGGACCGGCTCCAGCTCCTGGCGCAGCGCCGCCAGCGAGCGGCGCCGCAGCCTGCGCAGCACGGCCGCGTCGCACCACTCCTGGCCGATGCCGGCCGGGTGGAACTCGCCCTGCACCACCCGGCCCGCCGCCGCGAGCCGGTGCAGGGCGCCCTCGGTCACGGCCGCGCCCAGGCCGAAGCGGGCGGCGACGGTGGCCGTGGTGAACGGCCCGTGGGTGCGGGCGTACCGGGCCAGGAGGTCGCCGAGCGGGTCCTTGACCGGCTCGGTGAACGCCTCCGGGACCCCGACCGGCAGCGCCGTGCCCAGCGCGTCGCGCAGCCGGCCCGCGTCCTCGATCGCCGCCCAGTGGTCCGCGCCGCCGATCCGGACCGCGATCGCCCGGCGGGCCCGGGCCAGGGCCCGCGGCCAGGCCGGGTCGGCGCCGCGCTCGGCCAGTTCGGCCGTGGTCAGCGGGCCGAGCAGCCGCAGCAGGTCGGCGACGGACTCGGCGTCCTTGGCCCGCCGGTCCTCCGTCAGCCACTGGAGCTCCCGCTCCAGCTCCTCCAGTACCTCGGCGTCGAGCAGTTCGCGCAGCTCGGCCTGGCCCAGCAGCTCCGCCAGCAGGCGGGAGTCCAGCGAGAGCGCGGCCGCCCTCCGCTCGGCGAGCGGCGAGTCCCCCTCGTACAGGAACTGGGCGACGTACCCGAAGAGCAGCGACCGGGCGAAGGGGGACGGCTCGGGGGTGGTGACCTCGACCAGGCGGACCCGGCGCGCCTCGATGTCCCCCATCAGCTCGGTCAGACCCGGCACGTCGAAGACGTCCTGGAGGCACTCCCGTACGGCCTCCAGCACGATCGGGAACGAACCGAACTCCGAGGCCACCTGGAGCAGCTGGGAGGCCCGCTGACGCTGCTGCCACAACGGGGTCCGCTTGCCCGGACTGCGGCGCGGCAGCAGCAGGGCGCGCGCCGCGCACTCGCGGAACCGGGAGGCGAACAGGGCGGAGCCGCCGACCTGGTCGGTGACGATCTGGTTGATCTCGCCGTGGTCGAAGGCGACGTCCGCGGCGCCCAGAGGGGCCTGTTCGTCGTCGAACTCGAAGGCGTGGGAGGCAGCAGGGTCGTGGTCGAGCAGGTCCATGGAGAGCAGGTCCGCGTCGGGTAGCCGGAGCACGATCCCGTCGTCCGCGTGCATGACCTGCGCGTCCATGCCGTACTTCTCGGCGAGGCGGGCGCCGAGGGCGAGCGCCCAGGGGGCGTGCACCTGGGCGCCGAAGGGGGAGTGGACCACGACCCGCCAGTCGCCCAGCTCGTCGCGGAACCGCTCGACCACGATGGTCCGGTCGTCCGGAACGTGCCCGCACGCCTCGCGCTGCTCCGCGAGGTACGCGAGGACGTTCTCCGCGGCCCAGGCGTCGAGGCCGGCCGCCACCAGGCGCAGCCGGGCGTCCTCCTCGGCCAGCCCGCCCAGCTCGCGCAGGAACGCGCCGACCGCCCGGCCCAGTTCGAGGGGGCGGCCCAGCTGGTCGCCCTTCCAGAACGGCAGCCGGCCCGGGACTCCGGGGGCGGGGGAGACCAGGACCCGGTCGCGGGTGATGTCCTCGATCCGCCAGGAGGTGGTGCCCAGCGTGAACACGTCCCCCACGCGGGACTCGTAGACCATCTCCTCGTCGAGTTCGCCGACCCGGCCGCCGCCCTTCTTGGGGTCGGCGCCCGCGAGGAACACCCCGAAGAGGCCGCGGTCGGGGATGGTGCCGCCGGAGGTGACCGCCAGGCGCTGCGCGCCGGGCCGGCCCGTGATCGTCCCCGCCACCCGGTCCCAGACGACCCGCGGCCTGAGCTCCGCGAACGCGTCGGACGGATACCGGCCCGCCAGCATGTCCAGCACCGCGGTGAACGCCGACTCCGGCAGCGCGGCGAACGGCGCCGCCCGCCGCACCAGCGCCAGCAGGTCGTCCAGCTGCCAGGTGTCCATCGCGGTCATCGCGACCAGCTGCTGCGCGAGCACGTCCAGCGGGTTCGACGGGATGCGCAGCGACTCGATCGACCCGGTGCGCATCCGCTCGGTGACCACGGCCGCCTGGACCAGGTCCCCGCGGTACTTGGGGAACACCACCCCCGTGGAGACCGCGCCCACCTGGTGCCCGGCCCGGCCCACGCGCTGGAGCCCGGAGGCCACCGAGGGCGGGGACTCCACCTGCACCACCAGGTCCACCGCGCCCATGTCGATGCCCAGTTCCAGACTGGAGGTGGCGACCACCGCGGGCAGCCGGCCCGCCTTCAGGTCCTCCTCCACCAGTGCCCGCTGCTCCTTGGAGACCGAGCCGTGGTGCGCCCGCGCCAGCAGCGGCGGGGCGCCCTGGGCGGCCCCCGACTGGGCCATGATCTCCGCCGGGGGCGAGCCGTCGGGCAGCTTCTCGCCCATGGCGCGCTCGTACGCGATCTCGTTCAGCCGGTTGCACAGCCGCTCGGCGAGGCGGCGGGAGTTGGCGAACACGATCGTGGAGCGGTGGGCCTGGACCAGATCCGCGATGCGCTCCTCCACATGGGGCCAGATCGAGGGCTTGTCCCCGCCTTCCCGTCCCTCGGTGGCCGGCGAGCCTCCCAACTCGCCCATGTCCTGCACCGGGACGACCACCGACAGGTCGAACTCCTTGGCCGAGGGCGGCTGGACGATCTCGACCTTGCCGCGCGGCGCGAGGTACCGGGCCACCTCGTCCACCGGCCGGACCGTCGCCGACAGCCCGATCCGGCGGGCCGGGCGGGGCAGCAGCTCGTCCAGCCGCTCCAGGGACAGGGCCAGGTGCGCGCCGCGCTTGGTCCCCGCGACCGCGTGCACCTCGTCCAGGATCACCGTCTCGATCCCGGCCAGGGCGTCGCGCGTCGCCGAAGTCAGCATCAGGAACAGCGACTCGGGCGTGGTGATCAGGATGTCCGGCGGCCGGGTGGCCAGCGCCCGCCGCTCCGCCGGAGGAGTGTCCCCGGAGCGGATCCCGACCCGGATCTCCGGCTCGGGCAGGCCCAGGCGGACCGACTCCTGGCGGATCCCGGTCAGCGGACTGCGCAGGTTCCGCTCCACGTCGACGGCGAGGGCCTTCAGCGGGGACACGTACAGCACCCGGCAGCGCTTCTTCGGCTCGGCCGGCGGCGGGCTGGAGGCCAGCTGGTCGAGGGCGGCGAGGAAGGCGGCCAGGGTCTTGCCGGAGCCGGTCGGCGCCACGACGAGCACGTCGGAGCCCTCCCGGATGGCCCGCCAGGCGCCCTCCTGCGCGGAGGTGGGCGAGACGAAGGCCCCCGTGAACCAGGAGCGGGTCGCGGGGGAGAACGCATCGAGCGCGGAGCCGGCCATGCCCCCATCCTGCACCCGGGTACTGACAACGGCCCGGACCTGGGCGAACACCGGGACCGGGCGGGACGCCGGATCGGACGGGGCGCAGAATGGGGGAATGGCTGACGTGGCCGGCGGGGCGGTCGAGCGGGAGTGGGCCCGGCACTGGCAGTACGCGGAACTGCCCGGCCTGGACCTCCTGCGCGCCCACTACGTACGCCACACCTTCCCGCGCCACACCCACGACGGGTACGTCATCGCGGCCGTCACCGGCGGCATCGAGGAGGTCGGCCTGCCGAGCGGCACCGTGCGGGCCGGGCCGGGCAGCGTGGTCCTGATCAACCCCGAGGTGCCGCACACCGCGCGCGCCGGGGTCCCGGAGGGCTGGGCGTACGCCACGCTCTACCCCTCCCGGGAGCTGATCGCCGAGGTGGCCGCGGAGATCGCCGGCCTGCGCGGGACCCCCGGCTTCACCGCCGACTCGGTCGCCGATCCGCAGACCTCGTACGTGATCACCGAGGTGCACCGGGCCGCCGAGGAAGGGAACGCGCTGGCCGCCGACACGCTGCTGCGCGGTGCGGTCGCGCGGATGCTGACCCGGCACGCCGGGCCGCTGCCCGCCCGTACGGTCCGCAGCGCCGGCGCGGCGGGCGCCGCGGCGGCCCGGGCGCTGCTCCAGGAGCGGATGGCGGAGCCGCCGTCGCTGGAACAGCTCGCCGCGGAACTGGGGACCAGCCCGTTCGCCCTGCTGCGGGCCTTCCGGGAGCGGTACGGGATGCCGCCGCACACCTGGCTGACGGACGCCCGGGTCCGGCGGGCCCGGGCGCTGCTGGACGCGGGCAAGCCGCCCGCGGAGGCGGCCGTCGCCGTCGGCTTCACCGACCAGCCCCACCTGAACCGCCACTTCACCCGCATCGTGGGCGTCCCGCCGGGCGCCTACCGCCGCGGGCGGTCGGGCGGTCTGCCCCCGGCCGGGGGCTGAGCCCGCCCCCTGCGTGCAAGAACGTACAAGACCCGGTCGGGCCGGGCTGCGTACGGTCGGGGCGTGGCAGAACGACAGATGGTGAGGAACGAGACCCCCGGCGGGGTCGCGGAGCGGCCGCGCGCAGCCGTCGTACGGGACGCGCTCGGGGTCGGGGTGGCCGTCGGGCTGTCCGGGTTCGCGTTCGGGGTGACCGCCGCCGGGGCCGGGATCAGCGTGCTCCAGGCCTGCGTGCTGAGCCTGCTGGTGTTCACCGGGGCCTCGCAGTTCGCGCTGGTCGGAGCGCTGGCCGCGGGCGGGAACCCGTTCACCGCGGCCGCCGGGGCCTTCTTCCTCGGCACGCGGAACGCCTTCTACGGGCTGCGGCTGTCGCAGCTGCTCGCCGTGCCCGGGGCCGTGCGGCCGCTCGCCGCCCACTGGGTGATCGACGAGACCACCGCCGTGGCGCTGGCCCAGCCCGACCGCAGGTCGGCTCGGCTCGGCTTCACCGTGACCGGGCTGAGCCTGTACGTCCTGTGGAACCTCACCACCCTGCTCGGCGCCCTCGGCGCCGAGGCCCTCGGGGACACCGCCGCGTGGGGGCTGGACGCCGCCGGACCGGCCGTCTTCCTGGCCCTGCTCGCGCCGATGCTGAAGACCGCCACCGAGCGGGCCGTCGCCGCGCTCGCCCTCGTCCTCGGGCTGGGCCTGCTGCCCGTACTGCCCGCCGGGCTGCCGGTGCTGGTGGCCGCCCTCGCCGCCCCCGCGATCCTCTGGCTGAAGGGACGCCGCTCGTGAACGTCTGGATCGCCATCGCGCTCACCGTCGTCGGCTGCTACGCCGTCAAGCTCGCCGGGCTGCTCGTGCCCGCCGGGGTACTGGAGCGGCCGGCGGTGCGCCGGCTCGCCGCGCTGCTGCCGGTCGCGCTGCTCGCGGCGCTCACCGCCCAGCAGACCTTCAGCACCGGGCACGAGCTCGTGCTCGACGCCCGCGCCGCCGGGCTGGCCGCCGCCGGGATCGCCCTGCTGCTGCGGGCGCCGTTCCTGCTCGTGGTCGCCGCCGCGGTGGTCGTCACCGCGGGAGTGCGGGCCCTGGGAGGTTAGGCCCGCCTAGGGGGTCGCCGGTCAGGGGGCGGCCGTACGCGCGCAGGGTCAGCAGGGCCTCCAGGGTGGCGATCGGGCGCCGCTCCAGCGAGCTGCCCGGCGCCCACGCGAGGCGCCGCACCGGCCAGCCCCCGTCCTGCTGCTGTCCGGCGGCCAGGAAGTCCAGCGAGCGCCTCAGCTCCTCGTCGGTGAACCAGCCGCGCGCCAGCGATTCCGGCCGCCGGGCGACGTCGTGCGGGAACAGCTGCTCGCCCGGCGCGCAGCCGGGGTACGGCGGGTACTCCCGGCGCCGGCGCGGGTCGAGTACGACCAGCCGCTGCTCGCGTACGAGCCGCCCCAGCCGGTCCGCGGCCGCCACCGCCCGCGCCCGGTCGGGGGCGCCGTCGAGGAAGGCCACCGCGCTCTGGACCTCGTACGGGCCCGTACGGCGCAGGTTCTCGACCCGCTCCCAGCAGAAGTCCGTGGCCCGGAACAGCCAGGCGTGCCAGATCCGGTTGCGGTGCAGTACGCCGACCACCGGGCCCGTGGTCAGCAGCTCGCCCGGCGGATCGTCGTACACCGGGTGGTACGGGGCCCCGGGATAGCCGCGCGGCGCCGGGAGGACCACCGGAAGCGCGCCGTCCGCGGTGGAGACCCGGGTCAGGTGGCGGCAGAGCCGCTCGATCCGCTGCCCGGCGCAGCGGCCCAGGCTGTCCAGGACCCGCAGCGCGTGCGCGGTGTGCAGCGGATGGCTGAGCGGGCCGCGCAGATCCGGATCGAGGGCGTGACCGTAGCCGCCGTCGGCGTTGAGGTACGAGCCGAGGGCGGTGTCCACCGCGTCGGCGTCCCCGCCGAGGAAGTGGAAGGCGAACCGCCGCTGCTCCAGGACCCGGGCCGTGAGCCAGAAGAACTGCTCGGCGCGGGCCAGCGGGGTCGGTGGGGTCAGCGAGGAAGCGTCGTCTCCAGGCATGCGTGACACCGTAGGGCGCGCTGCCGCGCGGGTGGGAGGCGAACGACGCCGGTGCACTCTCCCGGGGCGGGATACTGGGGGCATGCGGTTGACGATTTTCTGGGAGCGGATGGCCGAGCACTTCGGCGCGGGCTACGCGGACTCCTTCGCGCGGGACCACGTCATGACGGAGCTCGGCGGACGCACCGTCCACCAGGCGCTGGACGCGGGCTGGGAGGCCAAGGACGTGTGGCGC
The DNA here is from genome assembly GCF_045162725.1 of Streptomyces sp. NBC_01006. Classification (NCBI taxonomy): domain Bacteria; kingdom Bacillati; phylum Actinomycetota; class Actinomycetes; order Kitasatosporales; family Streptomycetaceae; genus Streptomyces; species Streptomyces sp. NBC_01006. Next base: position 6,007,278 of record NZ_CP108700.1, read on the forward strand.
GCGGTGTGTTCGGCGATGGACGTGCCCGCCTCGCTGCGCTGACGCCGGAGGCCGTTTCCGCGTACGCGGGACGGGTGGGACAGACTGGTCGGCGTGGCAGCCACCGATGAGACGACCGTGACGACGACCGAGACGACGACCGACACCGCCGAGGCGGCCGATCCGGCCGATCCGGCCGAGCCCGCCGGGTCCGCGGCGCCTCCCGGCGGCGCAGCCGCGGCAGCGGCGGGGCCCGGGGCCCGGATGCCGCGCTGGCTGCCGCGCGCCGTCGTCCTCGTACTCGCCCTCATCGCCTGCTTCCAGCTCGGCAGCTGGGCCTTCCACCAGCTGACCGGGCTGCTCGTCAACATCCTGATCGCGTTCTTCCTCGCGCTCGCGGTCGAACCCGCCGTGTCCCGGATGGCGGCCCGCGGCATGCGCCGCGGGCTCGCCACCTTCCTGGTGTTCCTGGGCGTGTTCGTCGCCGGCGCGGGCTTCGTCGTACTGCTCGGATCGATGCTCGCCGAGCAGATCGTCGACATGGTGGGGGGCTTCCCGGGCTACCTCGACTCGGTGATCGGCGCGGTCAACACCACCTTCCACACCAAGCTGTCCCGGCTCGCGATCCAGGACAGCCTGCTGCACTCCGACTGGCTCCAGAAGTACGTCCAGAACAGTGCGACCGGTGTGCTCGACGTGTCCGCCACCGTGCTCGGCGGCCTCTTCCGGCTGCTGACGGTCGGGCTCTTCTCGTTCTACTTCGCCGCCGACGGGCCGCGGCTGCGGCGCGCGCTGTGCTCCGTACTGCCCCCTGCGAAGCAGTCGGAGGTGCTGCGCGCCTGGGAGATCGCCGTCGCCAAGACGGGCGGCTACCTGTACTCGCGCGGACTGATGGCCCTGGTCTCCGGCATCGCCCACTACATCGTCTTCGTGGTGCTCGACGTGCCGTACGCGCCGGCGCTCGCGGTGTGGGTGGGGCTGGTCTCCCAGTTCATCCCCACCATCGGCACCTACCTGGCGGGCGCGCTGCCGATGCTGATCGCCTTCCCGGGCTCGCCCTGGTACGCGCTGTACGTGCTCGGATTCGTGGTGGTCTACCAGCAGTTCGAGAACTACGTGCTGCAGCCGAAGCTGACGTCGAAGACGGTCGACATCCACCCGGCGGTGGCCTTCGGGTCCGTCATCGCGGGCACGGCCCTGCTGGGCGCGGTCGGGGCGCTCATCGCGATCCCGGCCGTCGCCACGCTGCAGGCGTTCCTCGGTGCGTACGTGAAGCGGTACGAGCTGACCGAGCGGGCGGCCGGGGACTCGGCTACCGCGTCTGCCCGGGCTGTTCCCCGGCCTCGGCGACGAAGGCTGCCAGGGCCTCGGTGACGGTCGCCTCGACGGCGGCCTTGTCCACGCCGAGGCCGCTGAGCACGCCGTCGCCGTTCTCGAGTTCGAGGAGGGCGAGCAGGATGTGCTCGGTGCCCACGTAGTTGTGGCCCAGGCGCAGCGCCTCGCGGAAGGTGAGCTCCAGGGCCTTCTTGGCGCCGGCGTCGAAGGGGATGAGGTCCGGGACCGCGGCCGCGGGCTCGGGCAGGGCGGCGGTCGCGGCGGCGCGTACGGCCTCGGCGGAGACGTCCTGCGCGCGCAGGGCGAGCGCGGCGAGGCCCTCGTCCTCGGCCAGCAGGCCGAGGACCAGGTGCTCGGTGCGGATCTCGGCGCCGCCGGCCGCGCGCGCCGCGCTCTGCGAGGTCACCACGACGTTGCGGGCCCGGGGGGTGAACCGGGCGAAGCCCTGGTTCGGGTCGAGGTCGTTGGCGTCGCCCTTGTCGGTCTTGGGGACGAAGCGCTTCTGGGCGGCCTGGCGGGTGACGCCCATGCTGCGGCCGATGTCGGTCCAGGAGGCGCCGGAGCGGCGGGCCTGGTCGACGAAGTGGCCGATGAGGTGGTCGGCGACGTCACCGAGGTGCTCGGCGGCGACGACGGCGCCGCTGAGCTGCTCCAGGGAGTCGGTGTGGACCTTCTTGATGGCCTCGATCAGGTCGTCGAGGCGTACCGGATTGGTCATGCGAACGGGTTCCACCGAAGGGTTCGTCATAGGTGCAACCCTAGGTTGACAGTCAGAAGGGTGTCAACCCTGGGTTGTCAGTCGGGTGCCCGGCGAGCCCGCTTGACAGGGAAATCGAACATCCATTCTGATGAGTTATCCACAGCCGAAACGGGCGTGGAAGCGCATTGTCAGTGGCAGGCGTTAGCGTCAATGGCGTGAAGCGATCGACTCAAGCAAACCGGGTGGAACCCATGGCAGGCACCGACCGCGAGAAGGCTCTCGACGCCGCGCTCGCACAGATTGAACGGCAATTCGGCAAGGGTGCGGTCATGCGCCTCGGCGACAAGCCGAACGACCCCATCGAGGTCATCCCCACCGGGTCGACCGCGCTGGACATCGCCCTCGGCGTCGGCGGGCTGCCCCGCGGCCGTGTGATCGAGGTGTACGGCCCCGAGTCCTCCGGCAAGACGACCCTGACCCTGCACGCCGTGGCCAACGCGCAGAAGGCCGGCGGCACCGTCGCCTTCGTGGACGCCGAGCACGCGCTCGACCCCGAGTACGCGAAGGCCCTCGGCGTCGACACCGACAACCTCATCCTGTCTCAGCCGGACACCGGCGAGCAGGCGCTGGAGATCGTGGACATGCTGGTCCGCTCCGGTGCCCTCGACCTGATCGTCATCGACTCCGTCGCCGCGCTCGTGCCGCGCGCGGAGATCGAGGGCGAGATGGGCGACTCGCACGTGGGTCTCCAGGCCCGACTGATGAGCCAGGCGCTCCGGAAGATCACCGGTGCGCTCAACCAGTCCAAGACCACCGCGATCTTCATCAACCAGCTCCGCGAGAAGATCGGTGTGATGTTCGGCTCGCCGGAGACCACCACCGGTGGCCGCGCGCTGAAGTTCTACGCCTCCGTGCGCCTCGACATCCGCCGCATCGAGACCCTCAAGGACGGCACCGACGCGGTCGGCAACCGTACGCGCGTCAAGGTCGTCAAGAACAAGGTCGCGCCGCCGTTCAAGCAGGCCGAGTTCGACATCCTCTACGGCCAGGGCATCAGCCGCGAGGGCGGCCTGATCGACATGGGCGTGGAGCACGGCTTCGTGCGCAAGGCCGGCGCCTGGTACACGTACGAGGGCGACCAGCTCGGTCAGGGCAAGGAGAACGCCCGCAACTTCCTGAAGGACAACCCCGACCTCGCCAACGAGATCGAGCGGAAGATCAAGGAGAAGCTGGGCGTGGGCGTGCGCAAGGACGCCGCCGCAGAGGCTGCCGCGGGTGCGCCTGCCGCCGAGGCCGCGGCCGTGCCCGCCCCCGCGTCGAAGGCCAAGACGACGGCCAAGGCCGCCGTCGCCAAGAGCTGACCCGTGCGGGAGCAGGAAAGGGGCGGTGGGAGCGGCGGCCGGGAGGCCCGTCGCGAAGGCGGCCGGGAAGGTCGTCGCGAGGGTGACCGCGAAGGTCGTCGTGACGGCGGCCGGGAAGGTCGTCAGGAACTGCCGCCCCAGAGTCCCGAGGAGCAGGCGCGGGCGATCTGCCTGCGCCTGCTCACCGGGATGCCGCGCACCCGGCGGCAGCTCGCGGACGCCCTGGACAAGCGGGGCATCCCCGAGGAGGTGTCACAGGAGGTCCTCTCCCGGTTCGAGGAGGTCGGCCTGATCGACGACGCCGCGTTCGCCGGGGCCTGGGTCGAGTCCCGGCACCGCGGCCGGGGCCTCGCCCGCCGGGCGCTCGCGCAGGAGCTGCGCACCAAGGGGGTGCACGCCACCCTCGTCCAGGAGGCCCTGGAACAGCTGGACTCCGACCAGGAGGAGCAGACCGCCCGGGAGCTCGTGGAGCGCAAGCTCCGCGCCACCCGGGGCCTGGAGCGGGACAAGCGGATCCGGCGCCTCGCCGGGATGCTCGCCCGCAAGGGCTACCCGGAAGGCATGGCCCTGCGGGTGGTCCGGCGCGCCCTGGAACAAGAGGGCGCCGAGAGCACGGACGCGGACGACGACGGCCTGGGGTACTCGGGGTTCTGAGGTTCCGGCCTCCGCACCGCACCGCACCGCAGGGCCGGGGCAAGGGCCGGGGCAGGGCCCTGGTGTCCCGGCCCGGGGGGTAGGGATAGCCCCCGGGCCGAGACGCCAGGGCGCTTCACTGCCAACCGCCGGGCCCGGCGGCAGAGTTGACCGCATGATGCTGCGTTACGCCCTCCAGACCGTCAGGGACCGCAAGGCCGGCTTCCTCGGCGCCTTCGTCGCACTGCTGTGTGCGGCCGCCCTCATCACCGCCTGCGGCACGCTCCTGGAAACCGGACTCCGCGGAAAGATCGCCACCGAGCGCTACGCGGCCACCCCGGTCGTCGTCTCCGCCGACCAGAACGTGCACGAGACCACGGTCAAGGTGAAGAAGGGCGATCCGCAGAAGGTCAAGACGAAGCACAAGGCCAAGCCCGTCGCCGAACGGGCCTGGCTCCCCGCCGCCACCGTGGACACGGTCCGGTCCGTGCCGGGCGTCGAGCGGGCCGTGCCGGAGCTCGGCTTCCGGGCCGTCCCGCTGGTCAAGGCCCCCGGCGGCGCGAAACCCTCGTACGGGCATGCCTGGACCTCCGCCGTGCTCACCCCCTTCACGCTCGCCGAGGGCCGCGCCCCCCAGGGCGGCGGCGAGGTCGTCATCGACCGCGAACTGGCCGCCCGCGCAGGGCTGAAGCCCGGCGCCCCGCTCACCGTGCAGGCCACCGGCGAGCCGAAGACGTACACCGTGAGCGGCATCGCGCAGACCGCCCGCGGCGACCTCGCCCGGCAGAACGCGCTTTTCTTCGGCGACGCCGAGGCGCAGAGGCTGGCCGCCCGCGACGGACAGGTCACCGCCATCGGGGTACTCCCGGCGCCCGGGACCGACCCCGGCGAGCTGGCCGGGCGGCTCCGGCAGGCACTCGCAGGTACCGCCGAGGGCGCGGGCGCGCAGGTCGCCGTGGGCGACGCACGCGGGCCCGTGGAGTTCCTCGACGCGGCCGGCGCACGCATCAAGCTGGTCTCCATGGGCGGGGCCATGGGCGGCACCTCGCTGCTCGTCGCGATCCTCGTCGTCGTCGGCACCTTCGCCCTCTCCGTCCAGCAGCGCTACCGCGAGCTGGCCCTGCTGCGGGCCATCGCCGCCACGCCCAGGCAGCTGCGCCGCATGATCGGCCGCGAGGCACTGGTCGTGGGCCTGGCCGCCGGTGTCGCGGGTGCGCTCACCGGACTCCCACTCGCCGCCTGGCTGCACGGCCGGTTCGTCGAGAGCGGGGTCGTCCCCGCCAACCTGGAGCGCACCGCCGGGATCTTCCCGATGTTCGCCGCCGTCGGCGCGAGCCTGCTCGGAGCCTGGGCCGCGGCCCGGATCACCGGACGGCGGATCGCCCGGATCCGCCCGGCCGAGGCGCTCGCCGAAGCCGCCGTGGAGAGGGGGCGGCCCGCGTGGACCCGGATCGCGATCGGGGTGCTGCTGCTGGCCGGCGGCGTGGTGCTGGTCGCCGTACTCAGTGCACTGCGCACCGAGCCGGCGTCGACCCCGGTGACCTTCCTCGCGGTCGTCGTGTTCGCCGCGGCGGTCTCGCTGCTCGGCCCGCTGCTGGTCCGGGGCGCCACCGCGCTGCTCGCCGGGCCACTGCGGCTGGCCGGCCCGGGCGGGCACCTGGCCACCGCGAACCTGCGCGGCAACGCCACCCGGATGGCCTCCGCCGTCACCCCGCTCGCGCTGCTGATCGGCATGACCTGCACCGTCCTGTTCATCACACCGACGCTGGGCAACGCCGCCCGGGCGCAGGCCCGTGACGGGGTCCGGGCCGGCTGGGTGTTGGCCGCGCAGGGTCCGGGTGTCACCGGCGGCGCCGCGGAGCGGATCCGCCGGACTCCCGGGGTCACGGCGGCCACCGAGATCGTGCAGACGTCCGTACGGGTGGGGCTGACGAAGTACGGCGCGCAGGGGGTCACCCCGGCCGGGCTGACCCGGACCTGGGACCCGGGTGTGACGATCGGGAGCCTGGACGGCTTCGGCGAGAAGAGCGTGGCGGTCAGCGAACTGGCCGCCGATCAGCTGGGGCTGAAGCCCGGCAGCCCGCTCCGGCTGGCGCTGGGCGACGGGACCCCGGTCACCCTGACCGTCTCGGCCGTGTACGCGCGGGGGCTGGGCTTCGGTGACCTGACGCTGCCGCACGATCTCGTCGCGGCGCACGTGGACAACCCGCTGGCGAGCAGCGTGCTGGTGGCGGCGGAGCCGGGGACCGGGCGGGAGCAGCTGGCCGCGGCGGTCGGCGCTTTCCCGGGCGTCGGGGTGCTGTCGGCGCGGGACGCGGACGCGGTGCGGGCGCAGCGGCAGCAGGCGGGTGCCGAGATCAACCTGCTGGCGATGGGGCTGGTGCTGGCCTTCACCGCGATCGCGGTGGTCAACACGCTGGCGATGTCCACGTCGGAGCGGCTGCGGGAGTTCGCGATGCTGAGGCTGGCGGGGGCGAAGCGGCGCCAGGTGCTGCGGATGCTGCGGGCGGAGGCGCTGGCGGTGGTGCTGATCGGGGCGGTACTGGGGTCGGGGATCGCGCTGGCCGTGCTGACCGCGTTCAGCGTGGGGATGACGGGGGCTGCGGCCCCGGCGGTGCTGCCGGTGGTGTACGTGGGGGTGGTGGGTGTGGCGGGGCTGCTGGCGCTGGCCGCGACCGCCCTGCCGGGCAGGGTTGCGCTTCGGGTGCCGCCGGTCGAGGTGGCCACGTCGCGGTAGCGGCCCGCCGCCGTTCGTGGCCCGGGGCCCCGCCGCCGAAGCGGTGGGGCCCCGGGCCCGTTCCTCAAGCGCCGGACGGGCTCACGGGGAGACCGGCGGACTTCCAGGCCTGGAAGCCGCCCGTCAGGTCCGTGGCTCTGTGGAGGCCCAGGGCGTGGAGGGAGGCTGCTGCCAGGGTGGAGGCGTAGCCCTCGTTGCAGATCACCACCACATGCAGGTCGTGCGAGGTGGCTTCGGGGGCGCGGTGGGAGCCCTGGGGGTCCAGGCGCCACTCCAGCTCGTTGCGCTCGACCACCAGCGCGCCCGGGATCAGGCCGTCCCGCTCGCGCAGCGCCTGGTAGCGGATGTCCACCAGCAGCGCGTCGCCCGCGCGGAACGCCGCGTACGCCTGCGCCGGCTCGACCCGCGCGTACGTCGACCGGACCCGTTCCAGCAGGTCGTCGATGCCGATCGGGGCGCTCACTGCCAGTCCGCCGGGCGCTCGACCTGCTCCAGCGTGAGCACCTGTCCGGTGCGGCTGAAGCGGCGGATCAGGGGCAGCGGCGGATAGTACGCGTGCACCGATACCGCGTGCTCCGCCTCCGACTCGTTGAGCACCTCGTGGACGTGGTGCTCCCCGAAGGCCCGGCCCGTCCCGGCCCCCAGGCTGCGGCTGCGGTCCAGGTCCGGGGCGAGTTCCAGGCTCCGCCAGCCCTCCGAGGGGAGCCGGACCGCCAGGGAGTGCTCCCTCAGGTGGCCCCGGGCGGTGGCGAACGCGCCCTGAGACTCGGCGTGGTCGTGCCAGCCGGTGCCGGTGCCCGGCGGCCAGCCGATCACCCAGGCCTCGCTGCCGCCCGGCCCGTCGAGGCGGATCCAGGTCCGGCCCTCGGGGTCGAGGGGGAGGGAGTCGATGACCGCCGGGTCGGCGGCGGTGCGCAGGGCGAAGTCGAGGAGTTCCGCCGCCGTCACCGTACGAGCGGCGGCGCTTACGGGGGCGTGCGGAGGTGCGAGGGGCGCAGCGGATGCACTGGGGGCAAGGGTCGCAGACATGGGGGCGTGACCGTCCTGGGGGTTCGCGAAAGTGCGCGCGGAGCGCGCGGAGGAAGGCGAATCAGCAGGAAGGGCGACACACGCAGCCCGCGTAGCGGAGCAGGTCCATATGGACCCTCCGCCACAGGCGTACGTCATTGCCGGTCATGTTCGCGAGTGAAGCACGCGGACCGGAGACCGGTCAATCGATCACGGCTGGATGTGTCGGTGTCGTAGGCGTCGTCGAGGAAGGGTCGAGCGCGGCGCGAGCGCCTTCGGGCGCCCCCCACCGGACCGTGTCCGCCGCCTCGTACAGCTCCGCGGGCCGCACGCCGGCGAACGTCGCCGCCAGGTGCCCGTCCGGCCTGACCAGCAGGACGGTGTGGGCCGGCGCCCCCGGGTAGCCGTCCGCGACCAGCAGTTCGGTACGGACCGGCAGGGCGCTCACCGCCGCCGCGAGCCGCGGCATCAGACCGGCGCCCAGCCAGTGCCGCCGGTCCCACACCCCGGTCCCGGGGGCGACCAGGACCACGAGCAGCCGGCCCCGCCCCAGCAGGTCGCGCAGCGGCACCGTCGAACCGTCGGGCGCGGTGACGGGAACGTTGGCGACCTGACCGCCCGGCTCCGTGTCGGTGGGCACCTCGCGTACGGCCACGGGAGGGGCGTACGTCGGCGCCGCACCCAGTGGTCCCCGCCCCAAGTGGCCGTCGGTCAGCAGCAGTTCACCGGAGCGGGTGGCGCCGGGCAGGTACGTCCGCAGCCCGCCGCCACCGCGCAGTCCGGGCATCGCCTGGTCGGCGGCGCGCAGCCGGGCCGCGACCGCCGTGCGGCGCTCGCCCTCGTAGCTGTCGAGGAGGGCCTCGGAAGCGCCCTGGTGCCAGGCCAGGGACAGCTTCCAGGCGAGGTTCTCGGCGTCCCGCAGCCCCTCGTCGACCCCCTGCGTGCCGAGCGCGCCCAGCAGGTGGGCGGCGTCCCCGGCGAGGAAGGCGCGCCGGTCGCGCCAGCGCCGGGCCAGCCGGTGGTGCAGGGTGTGCACCCCGGTGTCGAGGAGCTCGTAAGGGGGTGTCGTGCCCCCGCACCACGCGGCCAGGGTGTCCCGGATCAGGGTGACGAGCGCGTCGGGCGTGACCAGCTCCCCGCGGCCCGGGAGCAGCCAGTCCATCCGCCACACCCCGTCGGGCAGCGGCCGGGCGGTGGTCTCGTGCGGCGGGTCGCGGTGCAGCAGGGCCTCGCCGGGCCAGGGGAGTTCGGTGCGCAGCGCGGCCACGGCGTGCCGCTCGACCGCGGTGCGGCCCGGGAAGCGGATGCCGAGCAGCTTGCGCACGGTGGAGCGGGCCCCGTCGCAGCCGACCAGGTAACTCCCGCGCCACCACGTGGTCTCGGCGCCCCGGGTGTGCGCGGTGACCCCGTCGTCGTCCTGTTCCAGGGAGTCCAGCTTGCTGTCGGTGACCAGCTGGATCAGCGGATGTGCGGCCGCGGCGTCGCGCAGCCCGCGCGTGAGGGCGTGCTGCGGCAGGTGCAGGGGCGCCTGGCGGTCCTCGAAGGTGATGCGCCGGGCGTCGTCGGCCCGGCTGCGGCGCCGCACGGTGCGCCATGCGGCGAACAGTGCCCCCTCGTCGCGCAGCGTGGCACAGCCCAGCCGGTGGACCATGGCCGAGGTGTCCTCGTGCAGGACGACCGTACGGGCAGGTCGGGGCAGGTCCTTGCCGGGTCCCTCGTCGAGCACGACGCTGGGCACGCCCGAGCCGGCCAGGGCCAGCGCCAGGGACAGTCCGACGGGCCCCGCGCCGACGACGATCACCGGGTCCATGATGCGGCTCCCGATGTCCGGTATGTGATCACAGAACGTATGCAACCCACTGGAGGTGCCTGCGTCAAGTGACACCCGGCCCCGCCAACGCCGTGTGGTGCGGCGGATGAGTTCCGCCGCACCACAGGTGTCACGCCAGTGTACTGACCGGGTGTCAGGACTCCGCTGTCGGGGAGCCGTGTCCGCCGGGTGTCGGACCGGGGGTCAGGGAGCCTCGCCCACGCCGGCGGCTCCGCCCGCGTCGACCTCGGCCACGTCCCCGGCGACGACCGCGCCGGTGCCCTTCTTCGACTTCCGCAGGCGTCCTTCGAGCCAGGAGGCGAAGGTGGTGAGCGCGAAGTTCACCACGATGTAGATCAGTGCGATCACGACGAGGGTCGGGATGGTGTTGCTGTAGTTCGCCGAGATCTGCCGGTTCATCGACAGCAGCTCGGCCAGACCCAGTACCGCACCGCCGATCGCGGTGTCCTTGAGGATCACCACGAGCTGGCTGACCAGCGCGGGCAGCATGGCGGTGACGGCCTGCGGGATCAGGACGTACGCCATGATCTGGCCCTTGCGCATGCCGATCGCCTTGGCCGCGTCGGTCTGGCCGCGGGGCAGCGACTTGATGCCGGCGACGACGATCTCGGCGATGACCGCGGAGTTGTACAGGACCAGGCCGGTGACCACCGCGTACAGCGGCCGCAGCTCGGAGCTGACGGCGCTGTAGCGCACGTACAGCGCGGAGCCGAACAGCATCAGCATCAGCACGGGGATCGCACGGAAGAACTCGACCCAGGCGCCCACGGGGATGCGTATCCACCTGTGGTCGGAGAGTCTGCCGATGCCGAGGAGCGCGCCCAGCGGAAGCGCGATGACCACGGCGATGAGCCCGGCCTTCAGCGTCTCGCCGAGTCCCGGCAGCAGGTACGTCGTCCAGACCTGGTCGTCGGTGACGAACGGGCTCCACTTGTCGGCGTCGAGCTGGCCCTTGTCGGCCATGGCGCCGAGCACCCACCACAGGACCAGTCCGACCACCACGACGAAGACGGCCGTGTAGATCCAGTTGCGTGCCCTGGCCTTGGGGCCGGGGGTGTCGTACAGCACGGAGCTCATCGCTTCACCGCCACTCGCTTGGCCACCCAGCCCAGGAGCAGGCCGGTGGGCAGGGTCAGCACGACGAAGCCGAGGGCGAAGATCCCGAAGACCGCGAAGAGTGCGTCCGCCTCGTTCTCGATCATTTCCTTCATCAGCAGGGCCGCTTCGGCCACGCCGATGGCCGCCGCCACCGTGGTGTTCTTGGTGAGGGCGATCAGTACGTTGGTGAGCGGCGCGATGACCGCCCGGAAGGCCTGGGGGAGCACGATCATGGTGAGCACCTGGAAGAAGCTCAGGCCCAGCGCGCGGGCTGCTTCGGCCTGGCCCACGGGCACCGTGTTGATGCCCGAGCGGATCGCCTCACAGACGAAGGTGCCGGTGTAGGCGATGAAGCCGAGGACCGCGAGCCGGAACCCGATCTCCTTGAACGTGCCGCCGCCGAGCGTGACGCCGAGGGTCTGGTTCAGACCCAGCGAGCAGCCGATGATCAAGACGGTCAGCGGGATGTTGCGCACGATGTCGACGTACGCCGTGCCGAAGGCCCGCATCAGCGGGACCGGGCTGACCCGCATCCCGGCCAGGACGGTGCCCCAGACCAGTGATCCGGCCGCCGAGTAGAGGGTGAGCTGAACCGTCACCCAGAAGGCTCCGAGCACGTCGTACTGCCCGGAATCAAGAAAGTCGAACACGTTGCCCTGCGCTCTCCCCAGGATGGCCGGTGAGAGGGGCCGCCGCCCGTGGCAGGCGGGCGGCGACACCCCTCACCGATGAATCAGCTGCCTTCGGTGATCTGCGGGGCCGGCTCGGCCTTGTAGTTGGCGGGGCCGAGGTTCTTGTCCACGGCCTTCTGCCAGGAGCCGTCCTCGACCATCTTCTTGAGGGCGGCGTTGACCTTCGTCTGGAGGTCCTTGTCGCCCTTCTTCAGGCCGATGCCGTAGGGCTCGTCGCTCAGCTTCAGGCCGACGAGCTTGAACTTGCCCTTGTTCTTCTCCTGAGCGGCGTAGCCGGCCAGGATCGAGTTGTCCGTGGTCAGGGCGTCGACGGACTTGTTCTCCAGGCCGGTGAGGCACTCGGAGTAGCCGCCCTGCTCCAGCAGGTCGGCCTCGGGGGCCAGCTTGGTCTTGACGTTCTGCGCCGAGGTGGAGCCGGTGACCGAGCAGAGCTTCTTCTTGTTCAGGTCCTCGGCCTTGGTGATCGAGGTCTCGTCGGCGCGGACCAGCAGGTCCTGGTGGGCCAGGAAGTACGGGCCGGCGAAGTCGACCTTCGCCTTGCGCTTGTCGTTGATCGTGTAGGTCGCGACGACCAGCTTCACGTCACCGTTGGCGATCAGGTTCTCGCGCTCGGCGCTGACGGCCTGCTTGAACTCGATCTGGTCGGGCTTGTAGCCGAGCTCCTGGGCCACGTACGTCGCCACGTCCACGTCGAAGCCCGTGAACTTGCCGTCCGGGGTCTTGAGGCCCAGACCCGGCTGGTCGAACTTGATGCCGATGACGATCTTGTCCTTGGCGCCACCGGACGCGCCGCCGTCACCGCTCGCCTTGTCGCTGCTGCCGCCGCAGGCGGTCGCCGTCAGGGCGAGGACTGCGGCGACGGCTGCTGCCGCACCGGCCTTGAAAACCTTCATGGTGAACTTCCCTCGGATGAGACGTTGTTGGACGACGAGCGACACGCGTGCTCTGAGCCGCCAGGGGATCACTACCAGACAAGACCGTCAGTGGTGCAGGATCTTCGAAAGGAAGTCCTTCGCGCGGTCACTGCGCGGGTTGCTGAAGAACTGCTCGGGCGCGGCCTCTTCGACGATCTTCCCGTCGGCCATGAAGACGACCCGATTGGCGGCGGAGCGGGCGAAGCCCATCTCGTGCGTGACGACCACCATCGTCATGCCCTCCCGGGCGAGCTGCTGCATGACCTCCAGCACCTCGTTGATCATTTCCGGGTCGAGCGCCGAGGTCGGCTCGTCGAACAGCATCACCTTCGGGTCCATCGCCAGCGCACGGGCGATCGCCACGCGCTGCTGCTGGCCGCCGGACAGCTGCGCCGGGTACTTGTCGGCCTGCGAGCCGACGCCCACCCGGTCCAGCAGGGACTTGGCCTTCTCGAGCGCGGCTGCCGAGTCCGTCTTGCGGACCTTGAGCTGACCCAGCATCACGTTCTGCAGCACCGTCTTGTGCGCGAACAGGTTGAAGGACTGGAACACCATGCCCACATCGGCACGAAGCCGGGCCAGTTCCCGTCCCTCCGACGGCAGTTCCTTGCCGTCGACCGTGATGGTGCCCGAGTCGATCGTCTCCAGGCGGTTGATGGTCCGGCACAGCGTGGACTTGCCCGATCCCGAGGGACCGATCACGACGACGACCTCACCGCGGGCAATGCTCAGATCGATGTCCTGAAGCACGTGCAGCGCGCCGAAGTGCTTGTTGACGTTGCTCAGTACGACCAGGTCGTCCGCGGCCGGGACCGCATCCTGCACGTCCTTGGTCACTGATACTCCGCTCATCGGCTTCTTGCTCCGTCCTCCTCGGTTGGGAGGACAGTAGTGACGTCGTGCGCACACCGTCATTACATCTGAGGGAGAATTGAGCATAACGAAACGGCCTCGCTCCGATACGCTCCGTGCGCACCGAGGCTGCCGGGGCCCGATCGCCCGTACCGGGTGCATAACGGAAGACGCGCCGGAGCGGAACCCCCTTGACGTGGGCCTCTTCATCGGCGTGGATGCAGGGTGGCCCGTTGACCGCGGGCCCTGATCAGGAAAACAGGAAAGGGGGACGCCATGAGACTGCTGCTCGTCGAGGACGACGACCACGTCGCCGCCGCCCTGTCCGCGATCCTCGCCCGGCACGGGTTCCAGGTGACCCACGCCCGTAGCGGCGAGGAGGCCCTCCAGGCCCTGCTGCCCGCAGGAGCTCCTCCCTTCGGCGTCGTCCTCCTGGACCTCGGCCTGCCCGATCAGGACGGGTACGAGGTGTGCGGCAAGATCCGCAAGCGCACCTCGACGCCCGTCATCATGGTGACCGCGCGCGGCGACGTACGCTCCCGCATCCACGGCCTCAACATGGGCGCCGACGACTACGTCGTCAAGCCGTACGACACGGGTGAACTCCTCGCACGCATCCACGCCGTCGCCCGGCGCACCGGAGCCTCCGAGGAGGCCGCCGCCACCGGGACGGGCGCCCCCGACGTGGTCCGGCTCGGCCCGGTCAGCATCGAACTGCCCACCCGCCGGGTCAGCGTGGACGGCGCCGACGTACCCCTCACCCGCAAGGAGTTCGACCTGCTGGCCCTGCTCGCGCAGCGCCCCGGCGTCGTGTTCCGGCGCGAGCAGATCATCAGCGAGGTGTGGCGCACCAGCTGGGAGGGGACCGGGCGGACCCTGGAGGTCCACGTCGCCTCGCTGCGCTCCAAGCTGCGCATGCCCGCGCTCATCGAGACCGTCCGCGGGGTGGGCTACCGGCTCGTCACCCCGGCCGCGCCCTAGCGGGGCCACGCCGTGCGCGCCCGCCTGCTCCCCCTGCTCGTCGTCCTCATGGCGGGCGTGCTGCTGGCCCTCGGCTTCCCGCTCGCCGTGAGCCTGGCCGCGGGGCAGCAGCAGCGCGTGGTCGTCGACCGGATCGACGACAGCGCCCGCTTCGCCGCCCTCGCCCAGTTCGTCATCGACGCCGAGGGCTCCGGGTCCACCGGCGCCACCGAGCGCCTGGAGACCCTCCAGCTGGAACTGGCCCGCTACCAGCAGCTGTACGGCATCCGCGTCGGCATCTTCCTGCGCGACGACAACGCCATGGCCCGCGCGCCCGGCTGGTGGGAGCTCCCGGAATCGGGCGAGGGCCGCCGCGCCTTCCAGGAGGCCCTCGCCGGGCGCCGCAGCCACGACCCCGCCCAGGTGTGGCCCTGGCAGACCCGCGGCAAGCTGCTCGTCGCCTCCCCGGTCGTCCTCGACGGCGACGTGGTCGCGGTCGTCGTCACCGAATCGCCCACCGACCAGATGCGGGCCCGCATCCTGGACGGCTGGCTGATCATCATCGCCGGGCTCGCCGCCGCGATGCTCGTGGCCTTCGGCGCCGCCCTCGTGCTCACCCGCTGGGTGCTCAAGCCCGTCCGGACCCTCGACGCGGCCGCCCACGGCATCGCCACGGGACGGATGAACTCCCGGGTCGCGGCGGCCGGCGGGCCCCCGGAACTCCAACGCCTGGCACATTCGTTCAACGAGATGGCCGACAACGTGGAAGAGGTCCTGGAGCAGCAGCGGGCGTTCGTCGCCGACGCCTCCCACCAGCTGCGCAACCCGCTCGCGGCGCTGCTCCTGCGGATCGAGCTGCTCGCCCTCGAACTGCCCGAGGGCAACGAGGAGATCGCCTCCGTGCGGACCGAGGGCAAGCGCCTGACCCAGGTCCTGGACGACCTGCTGGACCTGGCGCTGGCCGAGCACATCTCCGCCGAGCTCAGCCTCACCGACATCGCCGGGCTGACCGCGGAGCGGGTGGCCGCCTGGCGCCCGTACGCCGAGGAGAAGGGCGTACGGCTCACCGAGACGGGCCGGACCGCGGTCACGGGCTGGGCCGACCCCATCGCGCTCTCCAGCGCGCTCGACGCAGTGATCGACAACGCCCTCAAGTTCACCCCGGAGGGTGAGGAGGTCGAGGTGTCGGTCGCCCCGGCCGGGGCCTTCGTGCACGTCGTCGTCGCCGACCGCGGGCCCGGGCTGACCGACGAGGAGCTGCTCCGCGTCGGCGACCGGTTCTGGCGCAGCGGACGCCACCAGAACGTCAAGGGCTCCGGGCTCGGCCTGTCGATCTCCCGGGCGCTGCTCGCCGCGGGCGGCGGGTCCCTCGCGTACGAGAAGAACCCGCCGCACGGACTGCGGGTGACGGTGGCCGTCCCGCGCAGCGATCCGCACACCGTCTGAAAGCGTCGTCGCGGCGGCGAAGGCGGGCCCGGGGCGCGTCAGCTCCAGGGGAGCGCGGTGCCGGCCGGGGCGGAGGCCGCGTACAGCTCGTCCACGGCCCGGACCTCGAAGGCGGCCGCGGGCTCCCGGCCTGCGCGGGTGACGGCCGGGACGTACAGCGCCGTGCCGCAGGTGCCGCCGAGGAAGCGGCGGGCGCCGTCCGGGAGCAGCCGGTACAGCTCGTAGTGCCGGACCGGCCCGGCCGCCCGGCGCCAGGACAGTCGGACGGAGGCCTTGCCGTCCTGCTGGGCCGCGGCGTCCACGGTCAGTGCGCTCGGAGCCGCCGGGCGCCGCCGCGCGGTGTCGTCGCGTACCGACAAGGCGCCGAGCCGCCAGGACACCGCTCTGTTCCCTCGGGCCGTGATCCGTACCGCAAGCCCGTACGCGGTCCTGCCCGCCAGGGCCGGGAGCCCGACCCGGGAGGTGCGCCAGCCGCCCTGGACGGAGCCGTGGACCGGCGCCTTCAGCCAGGTGTACGGGACGGGCTCGCCCGGGGCCGCCGGCTCGCGCGTGGCCACGCCGACCTCGACGGTGACCGTTTCCGCCTCGGTGGCGTGCACCAGCTCCAGGGTTGTGGAGGTGGTCAGGGGCAACCGGGTGCAGTGCAGCCCGATGACGGACGGGGCGCTCAGGGGGCCGGACACGAGGAGGCTGGAGCCGCCGCGCCAGGCCTTCGCGAAGTCCAGCGTGACGGAGGGGCGCGCTCCGGAGGTCTCGACGACCCAGCGGCGGCCCGGGAGCCGGTCCTGGAGCCCGAGGTGGTTCCACGGGGTGTCGGAGGTGACCTTGCCGTCCTCGTACCAGCGCTCCCCGTGCCCGGTGTTGAAGGCGCAGGCGAACGGCAGCGCGGTGACGGTGGAGCGGTCCGCGACGGCGGTGGCGGGCGCCCGCCAGGTGCCCCCCGGCGCGGGGTGGGCCGGGTCGAAGGACTCGCCCGTCCAGAACCGGTCGTCGGCGCGGTGGAAGGCGCCGGGGGAGCGGTCGGTGAGGTGGTTCCGGGTCCATTCGGGGCGGTAGAAGCCGAAGCTGACGACGTGGTCGCGGTCGCGCGGGATGATCGCGTCCCAGCGGACGCCGGAATTCCAGCCGCCCGACTCCACGTCGAGGGCCGCCCACAGCTCGTGGCGGGAGCGGCCCAGCCGGTCGGCGAGCGCCCCGGAGGCGGCCAGGGTCGGCGGGGTCCAGCGGAAGTCGACGAACATCGTGTCCGCGACCCGGCCCGCCCGGTCCTCGAAGAACTCCTGGTTGAGCTGGTTGAGCGCGCCCTGCCAGCCGACCCGGCCGGTGCTGTTCATGGCGTCGTACCAGGTGGTCCGCAGTCCGTACGGGCCACCGGCCGCCCGCAGGGCGCGCAGGAACTCCCGCATCCGGGCGGCGAGCGAGCTGTCCCCGCCGTCGGTCTCGGCGTTCACGAACCAGCCGTCGAATCCGTACGTCCGCGCCACCCGTACGAGCTTCTCGGCGATCGGGAACCGGCCGAGGGCGTCCCGCTGGACGAGGTCCCGGGTCCACTGGAGGTCGCCGCCGTACGCGACGGGCGGCAGGAAGATGTTGCCGAGCACGGGGACGCCGTGGCGGTGGGCGGCGTCGACGACGGGCGCGTTCGGGGCGAGCACGATGCCCTCGCCCGAGGAGCCGCCCCAGAACACCAGTTCGTCGAGGTACGCCCAGTGCGTCAGAGCGTAGTGGTCGGCGGTCGCGGAGCCCTGGGAGGGGTTCCGGGCGGTGGGCCCGAAGGAGACGAGCGAGGAGATCCGGGCCTGGCCCGTGCGGGCGCCCGCGTTCGGCGGCACGGGGGTGAAGCGGGGCGCGAGGGGCACGGTCGCGGTGTTGTACGCGAGGTCCGGATCGGACTCGGGGGTCCACTGCTTGAGGGAGCGCCAGGTGATGCCGGGGCCGGGGGCGCCGTGGGGGAGGGAGTCGGGGAACCAGTAGGAGGCGTACGGGGCGAGGTCGGCGGCGGGCGTCGCGGCGGGGGCGGGCGTGGGGCCCGGGGCGGCGGACGGGGTGGCCTGGGCTTCGGTGGTGGCGCCGGTGGCGCCGAGCAGTGCGGCGGCCCCCGCCCCGGCCCCGGCGGCGAGGACGCCGCGGCGGGTCGGCGGGGCCGTGCGTAACGAACGGGTGGTGCGAGGATCGGCGCCGTTGTCGGTCCGGGACATGCGGGGCTCCTCGGTGAGGGGTGACGGGTGACGGGTGACGGTGACGGGTGACGCATGGTCAAGGTGCGGGCGGTCAGGTGACGTCCCGTACGCGCAGCACCTCCGTGATGCCGCGCGCCGACAGATGGGCGGGGTCCTCGGCGAGCTCCGCCAGGACCACCGCGGGGCGGACCCCCTGGGCTGTGAGCGCGGCCCAGGCCTCGAAGAAGGCACCGCCCGGGGCGCACACCGAGCGCCCCGGCGCGGCCTGTGCCCCGCCGACGTCCACGGCCAGCGCGGTGGACCTTACGGCCGGGCGGTGTTCCCGGCCCCGCCACTGGGCGGCGATCCGGGCGACGGCCGCCCCGGCCGGCTTGGTCCTGCGGTCGTTGGTGAGCAGGCCGAGCCCGTACTCCAGCTCCGGGAAGTCCGCGAGCTCCCGGGACACGTCGTGCGAGCACCACCAGGTGACGCCCCACAGGTCCGGGCAGTCCAGCACGTTCGCCACGGTCGCCTCGGTGAAGGCGGCCGCGTGCTGCGCCGGGATCAGCGGCGCGGGCGCACCGACCTCCTGGAGCCACACCGGCCGGTGCGGATCGCCCGCCCAGGCCTTCGCCAGCTCGACCAGGTACGCGGCGTGGTGCTCGGTCGCCGTGCCGGTCCGGCCGTGGCGCTGCGCGGTGCCGTTGAACACCCAGGAGTGCACGGCCGTGGCCGCCCCCAGCCGGGCCGCCTGCGCCGGGGTGAAGGGATGCCCGTCCTGGTACCAGGCGGCGTCGTACTCGGCGTGCACGTGGAACCGGCCCGGGGCGCCCTTCTCGCACGCGGCGAGCATCCGCTCCAGCCAGCGGCCTGCCTGCTCCCGGGTGATCCGGTCCGGGTCCGGATGGGGGGCGCCGGAGAACTGGTTGATCTCGTTGCCGACGGTCATGCCGAGGAAGTTGGGCCGGTCGGCGAGGGCGGCGGCCAGCGTGCGCAGGTACTCCTCCTGCGCGGCGACGACGTCCGGGTCGGTGAAGATGTTGCGCCGGTGCCAGGTCCCGGTCCACGCGGGCAGGAAGTCGAAGCTCGACAAGTGCCCTTGCAGGCCGTCCACGTCGACGTCGAGCCCGCGCTCGGCGGCGGCGTCCGCGAGCGCGACGAGCTGCTCGACGGCGCGCGGCCTGATGAGCGTCCGGTTCGGCTGGAACACCGGCCACAGCGGGAAGACCCGTACGTGGTCCAGCCCGAGCGCGGCGACCGAGTCGAGGTCGGCCCTGACGTCGTCGAGGTCGAAGTCGAGCCAGTGGTGGAACCAGCCGCGGGACGGGGTGTAGTTGGCGCCGAAACGGAGCGGACGAGGGGTGAGTTCGTCGTGCATGGGGGCGTCCTGGAGTTCTCGGGAATTCGCCGGGCGACGGACAACCTGCCGGGTGCCGGGAGGGAAGTCAACAGGGCCTCCGGTGCCGGTACTTAAGCGCTTCAGTCCCGTTGACAGAAGGGTTTCGACCTCTCAAGCTGGTCGAAACTAATGCGGTTTAGTTCCGGCGCCGGAATGTGTACGGAAAATGACCGGAGGAAGAGGCTGGCACGCCATGGCCCGCAGGCCCACCATCAAGGACATCGCCCGGCGGGCCGGGGTGTCCGAGAGCGCGGTTTCCTTCGCTCTCAACGACCGGCCCGGCGTCTCCCGGGACACCCGCGCCCGGATCCGCCGGGTCGCCGAGGAACTCGGCTGGCAGCCCAACAGCGCGGCGCGGGCCCTGTCCGGTGAGCGCTCCGGCGCGGTCGGGCTGGTGCTCGCCCGGCCCGCGCAGACCCTCGGCGTCGAGTCCTTCTTCCTCCAGCTGGTCTCCGGCATCCAGGAGGTGCTCTCCGCGGGCCGGGTCGCGCTGCTCTTCCAGGTCGTGGACGACATCGACGCCGAATGCGCCGTGTACCGCCGCTGGTGGGCCGAGCGGCGCGTGGACGGCGTCCTCGTCGTGGACCCGCGTACGGACGACCCGCGGCCGGAGCTCCTCGCGCAGCTCGGGCTCCCGGCCGTGATGATCGGTGGCGCGAGCGGGACGGACGGGACAGGGGGGAATGGGGTGTTGTCCACCGTCTGGGCCGACGACGCCCGGGCGATGGCCCAGGTCGTGGACCACCTGTACGGGCTGGGCCACCGGCGCATCACCCATGTCGCCGGGCTGCCCGGCCTCGCCCACACCGCCCGCCGCATGGCCTCGCTGCGCGCCGAGGCCGAGGCGCGCGGGCTCGACCCGGAGCACGTGCGCTCGGTGGTCACCGACTACTCCGACGCCGAGGGGGCGGCCGCCACCCGCCGGGTCCTCGCCGAGCCCGAACCGCCGACCGCCCTCGTCTACGACAACGACGTGATGGCGGTGGCCGGCATCGCCGTCGCCGCCGAGCTGGGCATCGCGGTCCCCGGCCGGATCTCCATGGTCGCCTGGGACGACTCGGCGCTGTGCCGGGTCACCCACCCCCGGCTCACCGCGCTCGTACGCGACACCGCGGGGTTCGGCCGGCTCGCCGCCGAGGAGCTGCTCGCCGTGCTCGCCGGGAGCCCGACCCGGGCCCGGGAGAGTGAGCGGCCGCGGCTGGAGCCCCGGGAGAGTACGGCCCCGCCGGCGCCCGCATACTGATTCCGACCCCTTCCTGGAGCCGCCTCCGTGACCAGTCCCACCTCCGACGTGCCCGCGCCGCAGGCCGCTGCCGCAGTCGACGCCGATGTCTCTGCGGCGGCCGTGGAGCCGGCCGCCGGTCTGACGGTGGCCATCGACATCGGCGGTACGAAGATCGCCGGCGCGCTGGTGCACCCCGACGGCACGATGACGGCCACCACCCGCCGCCCGACCCCGCGCGGCGCGGACGGCGACGGGGTCTTCGCCGCCGTCGCCGAGGTCGTCGCCGAGCTGGCGCTCTCCCCGCTGTGGCCCTGCGCGGTCCGCTGCGGGATCGGCAGCGCGGGCCCCGTGGACGCCTCGCGCGGCACGGTGAGCCCGGTGAACATCGGGGCGTGGCGGGAGTTCCCGATCCAGGCCCGGGTCGAGGCCGAACTGGCCCGGCACGGCGCGGCCCTGCCGACCGTACTCGCCGGCGACGGCGTGGCGATGACCGCCGCCGAACACTGGCTGGGCGCGGCGCGGGGGCACGCGAACGCCCTGTGCATGGTGGTCTCCACCGGGGTGGGCGGCGGGCTGATCCTGAACAACCGACTCCACCCGGGCCCCACGGGCAACGCGGGTCACATCGGCCACATCAGCGTGGCCTTCGACGGTGAGCCGTGCGTCTGCGGGAGTCGCGGGTGCGTGGAGTCCATCGCGTCCGGTACCGCCATCGCCCGCTGGGCCCGGGCCCAGGGCTGGACCCCGGCAGACCCCGACGGGGACCCCTCGGCGGCGGGCGTGGCCGTGGCCGCCGAGGCCGGGGACCCCGTCGCCGTGGCCGCCTTCGACCGCGCGGGGCGGGCTCTGGCCGCGGCCATCGCCGCCACCGCGACGCTGGTCGAGATGGACATCGCGGTCATCGGCGGGGGCGTCGCCACGTCGGGGGACACGCTTTTCGCGCCGATCCGCGCGCACCTGGCCGACTACGCCACGCTGTCCTTCGTGAGCGGCCTGCGGGTCGTACCTGCGGCCCTGGGCACGCACGCGGGCCTGATCGGTGCGGCTGCGGCGGCGGTGATGCTGCTCCCGGGCGGGCCGGCGGCCCCATCGGGCCCTACGGCTTGACCGACCGGTAGTACCGCTGCGCGCCTTCGTGCAGGTCCAAGGGGTCCGTGTAGATCGCCGTACGCAGGTCCACCAGCTGCGCCGCGTGCACCTCGTGCCCGATGGTGTCGCGGCTGGCGATCACCGTGCGCGTGAACTGCTTGGTCAGCTCCGGGTCCGTCTCCTCGGTGGTGACCAGCAGGTTCGGAACGGCCAAGGTAGCCACCGACGAGGTGTTCCGGGCCCGGGCGTACGCGTCCTGCGGCATCACCGCCGCCCGGTAGTACCGCGCCGGGGTTCCGCTCGCCTGGAGCGACGGCACCAGGTCGCCGAGCTGCACGAGTCGGATCTCGTACCGGTCCGCCAGATCGCGCACCGCCTGCGTCGGCAGTCCGCCGGACCAGAAGAAGGCGTCGATCCGGCCGGCCTCCAGCTCCGCCGGCATGGTGTCGATGCCTATCGACACCGGGGTGATGTCCCGCGCCGGATCCAGCTTGGCTGCCCTCAGCAGCCGCTCGGAGATCAGCCGCACCCCGGATCCCGGCTGGCCGATCGCGACCCGCTTGCCCTTCAGGTCCCGCGCCGACTGCACGCTCGAACCGGCCGGCACCACCAGCTGTACGTAGTCGTCGTAGAGGCGTGCCACGCCGCGCAGCTGCTCGGCGCCCGGCTTGCCGTCGGCCCGGTACTTGGAGACGGCATCCGCGGTGGCGATGGTGAAATCGGCCTTCCCGGTCGCCACCCGCTGGAGGTTCTCCTGCGAGCCCTCGCTGGGCTGCAGCTGCACTTTCACGCCGGGCATGTCCTGGGCGAGGGCGTGCTCCAGCAGCTGGCCGTAGCGGTGGTAGACGCCGGTACGGACCCCCGTGCTGAAGGTCAGTTCGCCCTTCAGCTCCGGCTCCCCGAAGGGCCTCAGCCACCAGGTGAGCAGCCCGAGCACCGCCAGTACGGCCACCAGCCCCCACAGGGCGGTGCGCCTGCGGATGCGGGGCGGTACGTAGGCCATGCGGCGATCCTGCCACCGGGCGGGGGCCGCTGTCACGGCCCGCCCGCGATGGAGGGGGCCGGAGCGGTTCCGGGCACCGCCTACCCTTGTTGCATGACCAGCAGCAGCGACCGGAGCACGGCAGTGGACGTCAAGGGAACATACGAGGTGCGCACCTACGGGTGCCAGATGAACGTGCACGACTCCGAGCGGCTGTCCGGTCTGCTGGAGGGCGCGGGCTACACGCGGGCGCCCGAGGGGTCCGACGGTGATGCCGACGTCGTGGTGTTCAACACCTGCGCCGTGCGGGAGAACGCCGACAACAAGCTGTACGGCAACCTCGGCCGTCTCGCCCCGATGAAGACCAAGCGCCCCGGCATGCAGATCGCCGTCGGCGGCTGCCTCGCGCAGAAGGACCGCGACACGATCGTCCAGCGGGCCCCCTGGGTCGATGTGGTCTTCGGCACGCACAACATCGGCAAGCTGCCCGTGCTGCTGGAGCGGGCCCGCGTCCAGGAAGAGGCGCAGGTCGAGATCGCCGAGTCGCTGGAGGCCTTCCCCTCCACGCTGCCGACGCGGCGCGAGTCCGCCTACGCCGCGTGGGTTTCGATCTCCGTCGGCTGCAACAACACCTGCACCTTCTGCATCGTCCCGGCGCTGCGGGGCAAGGAGGAGGACCGGCGGCCCGGCGACATCCTCGCCGAGGTGGAGGCCCTGGTCGCCGAGGGCGTCTCCGAGATCACCCTGCTCGGGCAGAACGTGAACGCGTACGGGTCCGACCTCGGGGACCGGGAGGCGTTCTCGAAGCTGCTGCGGGCGTGCGGGCAGATCGAGGGGCTGGAGCGGGTCCGGTTCACCTCTCCGCACCCGCGCGACTTCACGGACGACGTGATCGCGGCGATGGCCGAGACCCCGAACGTGATGCCGCAGCTGCACATGCCGCTGCAGTCCGGTTCGGACACCATCCTGCGCGCGATGCGCCGCTCGTACCGGCAGGAGCGCTTCCTCGGGATCATCGAGAAGGTCCGCGCCGCCATTCCGCACGCCGCGATCTCCACCGACATCATCGTGGGCTTCCCCGGTGAGACGGAGGAGGACTTCGAGCAGACGATGCACACGGTGCGCCAAGCGCGCTTCGCGAACGCGTTCACCTTCCAGTACTCCAAGCGCCCCGGGACCCCCGCGGCGGACATGGAGGGGCAGATCCCGAAGGAGGTCGTCCAGGAGCGGTACATGCGACTGGTCGCCCTCCAGGAGGAGATCTCCTGGGAGGAGAACAAGAAGCAGGTCGGGCGGACGCTGGAGGTCATGGTCGCGGAGGGCGAGGGCCGCAAGGACGGCGCGACGCACCGGCTGTCCGGGCGGGCGCCCGACAACCGGCTGGTGCACTTCACGAAGCCGGACGGGGAGGTCCGTCCGGGTGACGTGGTGACGGTCGACATCACGTACGCGGCCCCGCACCACCTCCTGGCGGAGGGCCCGACGCAGTCCGTACGCCGCACGCGTGCGGGCGATGCCTGGGAGAAGCGCAACGCGGCTCCCGCGCAGCCGCAGGGCGTCATGCTGGGCATTCCCACCCTGGGCGTCCCCGCGCCGCTCCCCGAGGCGACTTCGGGCTGCGCCCTGCCGGCGTCTTCCTGACGCCTGCGTTCCGGCCCCGCCGGCGTTCGAGGTGCTGGCCCCGCCGCGGGGCCCCATGGGCGGCCGCGCGGGGCTAGGGTGCGGATCATGCTTGTTGCCGCCGCCGTGTGCCCCGCCCCGCCCCTGCTCGTGCCCGAGGTCGCCGCCGGGGCCGCCCCCGAGCTCGCGGACGCCCGTACCGCCTGTTCCGACGCGCTCGCGGTGCTCGCCGCATCCCGCCCCGACCTGCTGGTCGTCGTCGGCGCCGCCGAGCAGGACCACCGCGGGCCCTACCCCCAGGGCTCCCGCGGCACCTTCCACGGCTTCGGGGTCGAGGCCGGCGTACAGCTCGGGGAGGGCGAGGAGGGGCCGCGCATGCTGCCGTCGTCCCTGGCCGTCGGCGCGTGGCTGCTGCGGCACGCCCGCTGGGGCGCCGCCCCCGTCGAAGGGCTGGGCGTCGGGGAGCCCCTCGAAGCCGCGCGGTGCCTGGAGGCAGGCCGGGGGCTCGCCGCACGCGAGGAGCGCGTGGCGCTCCTCGTCATGGGCGACGGCAGCGCCTGCCGCACGCTGAAGGCCCCCGGTTACCTCGACGACCGCGCCGCCGCCTTCGACGCCGCCGCGGGCCGCGCGCTGGCCGCCGCCGACGTGGCCGCGCTCTCCGCCCTTGACGCCGAGCTCGCGTACGAGCTCAAGGCCGCCGGCCGGGCGCCCTGGCAGGTGCTGGCCGGTGCGGCCGAGGGCGCGGGCCTCGACGGGCGGCTGCTGTACGAGGACGCCCCGTACGGGGTCGGCTACTTCGTCGCCGCCTGGTCCTGACCGGCGGACACGAGGAAGGGGCGCGGGTTCGGCCGAACCCGCGCCCCTTCCTCTGACCGCGTCAGGAAGACGCCGGCGGCGTCGGCGGCGTCGGCCCGCCGGGGGCGTCCTTGTGCGCGATCTTGCCCAGGGCGTCCTTCGCCTTGCTCGTGCCGGTCTCGATCTTGCCGTGGTACTTGCCCTTGGTCTTGGAGTCCACGGCCTTGGCCACCTTGTCGAGATTCTGGCCGATCTTCCCCTCGTGCTGCTGCGCGAGGTCGCCGACCTTTTCCTTCGCCGGTGCGAGCTTGGCCTTCAGCGTGTCCAGCAGGCCCATGGGTCACCTTCCAGTGGCGGGAGCTACGTACGGGCGCCTTCGCCGGTCTCGCTGTCCGCGGCCTTCTCCGCCGACTGCTGCTTCGGGATCTCCACGCCTTCCGGCGCAGGGCTCTCCGAGTCAGCCGACTCGGCCTCGGCCCCGGTCTCCGCCGTGTTCTCGGCGACCGGGGTCTCGGACTCCGTCGTCAGGGTCTCGGCCGCGGCCTCCTCCGTGCTCGCTGCCGCGGCCTTGCGGCGAAACCGACTAAAAACGCCCATGTCTACTCCCATAACGCTACTCGTGCGGGTGAAGTTCCGCCTTGTGCGGCCCGGCCTCCGCCGGGCGTGCGCCCGGCGGAACCCCGCCAGGGCAACGACCCCGCCACCACTCCGTCACGTAACTCGATCGGGTACATGCCGGTGTCTTGACCGGGGGCTGCGAAACTGGGGCGGTGAGCAATGCAGCCCCCGCTCCGCGGGTCATCGCCGTCGTCGGTCCCACTGCGGCCGGAAAGTCCGATCTGGGCGTAGCCCTGGCCCGCCATTTCGACGGCGAAGTCGTCAACGCCGATTCCATGCAGCTGTACCGGGGGATGGACATCGGCACCGCCAAGCTGACGACCGAGGAGCGCGGCGGAGTCCCGCACCACCTCCTCGACATCTGGGACGTGACCGAGACCGCGAGCGTCGCCGAGTACCAGCGCCTGGCCCGCGCCGAGATCGACAAGCTGCTCGCCCAGGGCCGTACGCCGGTCCTCGTCGGCGGATCGGGCCTGTACGTCCGCGGCGCCCTCGACGCCATGGAGTTCCCCGGCACCGACCCGGAGGTCCGGGCCCGGCTGGAGGCGGAGGTCACGCTGCGCGGCCCCGGGGCCCTGCACGCCCGCCTCGCCGCCGCCGACCCGGCCGCCGCCCAGGCGATCCTGCCCAGCAACGGCCGCCGTATCGTCCGCGCCCTGGAGGTCATCGAGATCACCGGGAAG
This sequence comes from Streptomyces sp. NBC_01006, assembly GCF_045162725.1. Taxonomy (NCBI): domain Bacteria; kingdom Bacillati; phylum Actinomycetota; class Actinomycetes; order Kitasatosporales; family Streptomycetaceae; genus Streptomyces; species Streptomyces sp. NBC_01006. The sequence goes on from NZ_CP108700.1 coordinate 6,033,394, forward strand.
CCGTTCACCGCGAACCTCCCCGGCCACGAGTCGGTCTACGAGACCGTCCAGATCGGCGTGGACGTGGCCCGGCCGGAGCTTGACGAGCGGATCGCGCTGCGGGTGGACCGGATGTGGGAGGCCGGGCTCGTCGAGGAGGTCCGCACGCTGGAGGCCCAGGGCCTGCGTGACGGAATCACCGCTTCCAGGGCGCTCGGCTACCAGCAGGTGCTGGCCGCCCTGGCCGGCGAGTGCACCGAGGACGAGGCCCGGGCCGAGACCGTACGGGCCACCAAGCGCTTCGCCCGCCGCCAGGACTCCTGGTTCCGCAGGGACCCCCGTGTGCACTGGCTCAGCGGCGCCGTCGCGGACCGGGGGGAACTCCTCGGACTCGCGCAGTCGTTGGTCGAACGAGCGGTCACAGCCTGATCACGTGATGGCATCGGGACGCCCCTCGCGCCCGTTCGGGGCCCTGAGCCGTGCCATCATCAAATTCCGCGGGTGCGGTCACCGGCGGTGAACAGCGGCGTACGAAGTCCGAGTGGGGAGGGCGCGTGGCGATGGAGGCCGGCCCTCGCGACACCGGGCAGGACGGCACGAGGCAGGAAGCGGACCCGGCGATCTGGGGCACTCACCCGGCGGTCGCCGGCGGCGAGGCTCCCGAGCCCGAGGCCCTCGGCCTGCCCGCCGATCCCGCACGGCTGACCCCCGACGGCCCGGACGCGCCGGACACCGCCGAGGCGGAGGCCGCCGCCGGTCCCGAGTTCGAGGTCGAGCTGCGCCCGCAGCGCCGTCTGCGCATCTGGCAGATCGCCCCGATCGTGATGCTGGCCGCCGCCGGCTCCCTGATGTTCGCCTTCCCCCTCGCCTTCGAGTTCGGCGACGGCGGAGCCGTGGTCGCCATGCTCGGCTTCCTCATCTGCTCCTGCGCCGGCGGCTGGGGGATGATGGCCGCCCGCCGCGTCGGCCACACCTGGCCCGGGCTCCCGCCCCGGGGCAGCGGCCGCCGCCCCGACTGGCGCATGGCCGCGCTGTACGCCCTGGTCGCTCTGGCCGTCGTGGCCCTGGCCGTGTACCGGGTCGCGCGGCTGCGCTAGCCGCCCGGCCGCGGCCCCCCGCGGGGCGCCGCCGACCTGCCCGAACGCCGCTCGGTACCATGGGCGCGTGACGCAGACGAGCCTCTCCTTCCTCAAGGGCCACGGCACCGAGAACGACTTCGTGATCGTTCCGGATCCGGACAACGCCGTCGAGCTGCCCGCGACCGCCGTCGCGAAGCTGTGCGACCGGCGCGCCGGCATCGGCGCGGACGGGGTGCTGCACGTGGTCCGGTCGGCCGCACACCCCGAGGCCGCGCACCTGGCCGACGAGGCCGAGTGGTTCATGGACTACCGCAACAGCGACGGCTCCGTCGCCGAGATGTGCGGCAACGGCGTCCGCGTCTTCGCCCGCTACCTCCAGTACGCCGGCCACGTCGAGCCCGGCGACCTCGCCGTCGCCACCCGCGGCGGCGTCAAGCGGGTGCACCTCGACAAGAGCGGCGACGTGACGGTCTCCATGGGCCGCGCCGTCCTCCCCGAGGAGCAGGTCACCGTGAGCGTCGGCGAGCGCGCCTGGCCCGCCCGCAACGTCAACATGGGGAACCCGCACGCCGTCGCGTTCGTTGACAGCCTGGACCACGCCGGAAAGCTGCTCGACCCGCCCCCGTTCAGCCCGGCCGAGGTCTACCCGACGGGTGTCAACGTGGAGTTCGTCGTCGACCGCGGCCCCCGGCACGTCGCCATGCGCGTCCACGAGCGCGGCTCCGGCGAGACCCGCTCCTGCGGCACGGGCGCCTGCGCCGTCGCCGTGGCAGCCATCCGCCGCGACGGCGCCGACCCGGCCGTCACCGGCGAGCCCGTCACGTACACCGTCGACCTCCCCGGCGGCACCCTCGTCATCACCGAACACCCCGACGGGCAGATCGACATGACGGGACCTGCCGTCATCGTCGCCGCGGGCGAGTTTGACGCGGCCTGGCTCACCGAAACGGCTTTCGGCTGAGGCTTCCCTCTAATGGGTGATCCGTTTCACGCTGAGCGAGAGGCGGACTGCGCCACGTGGTGGGGTCGGTAGCATCAGGCACCGGCCCTGAGGGCTCACCCCATGCCCGCCACCGCCGGTCGAAGCCGCCGGAGGTGCCCATGAGTGCAGAGGCCACGAACCCCGAAGCACGCCCCGACGCGCGCCCTGAACTCCGCAGACGAGGCCGAACCCGCCTTGACCTGCGACGACTCGGGCGCGCGGCCCTTCTCGGACCCACATCCCGAGACCGGCTCCCCGACGCCATCGGCCACGTCGCCGAGGCGCACCGCGCCCACCACCCGGATGCGGACCTTTCCCTCCTGCGCCGCGCGTACGTGCTCGCGGAGTCCTCGCACCGCGGCCAGATGCGGAAAAGCGGTGAGCCGTACATCACACATCCGCTCGCCGTCACCCTGATCCTCGCCGAACTCGGCGCCGAGACCACCACTTTGACGGCCTCTCTGCTCCACGACACGGTCGAGGACACCGAGGTGACCCTCGATCAGGTCCGCGCGGAATTCGGCGACGAGGTCTGCTTCATCGTGGACGGAGTCACCAAGGTCGAGAAGATCGACTACGGGGCCGCCGCCGAGCCCGAGACCTTCCGCAAGATGCTCGTCGCCACCGGCAACGACGTCCGCGTCATGTCCATCAAACTCGCCGACCGGCTGCACAACATGCGCACCCTCGGCGTGATGCGCCCCGAGAAACAGGCGCGCATCGCCAAGGTCACCCGCGACGTCCTCATCCCGCTCGCCGAACGGCTCGGCGTACAGGCCCTCAAGACCGAGCTGGAAGACCTCGTCTTCGCGATCCTGCACCCCGAGGAGTACGAGCACACCCGCGCGCTCATCGCGGCCCACGCCGGGGAGCGCGACCCGCTGCCCGCCATCGCCGAGTCCGTACGCGCCGTACTGCGGGAGGCCGGGATCGCCGCCGAGGTGGTCGTACGCCCCCGGCACTTCGTCTCCGTCCACCGGATCGCCCTCAAACGCGGCGAGCTGCGCGGCTCCGACTTCGGCCGCATCCTCGTCCTCGTCGGCGAGAACGCCGACTGCTACGCCGTGCTGGGCGAGCTGCACACCTGCTTCACACCGGTCGTCTCGGAGTTCAAGGACTTCATCGCCGCCCCGAAGTTCAACCTCTACCAGTCGCTGCACACCGCCGTCGCCACGCCCGAGGGGTACGTGGCCGAAGTCATCGTCCGCACCCGGCAGATGCACCGGGTCGCCGAGGCCGGGGTCGTCGCCCTCGGCAATCCGTACACCACCGTCCCGGCCGCCGAGACCGCCCCCGACTGCGACGAGGAGCGGGTCGACCCGACCCGGCCCGGCTGGCTCTCGCGCCTCCTCGACTGGCAGCAGTCCGCGCCCGACCCCGACACCTTCTGGAGCGTGCTGCGCGCAGAGCTGGCACAGGACCGGGAGATCACCGTGTTCCGGGCCGACGGAGGGACGCTCGGCCTGCCTGCCGGGGCCAGCTGTATCGACGCCGCCTACGCGCAGCACGGCGAGGCGGCCCACGGTTGTATCGGCGCCCGCGTCAACGGGCGCCTCACCTCCCTGTCCTCCCGGCTGTCCGACGGGGACACCGTCCAGCTGCTGCTCGCCCAGGACGCCTCGTCGGGGCCCGCCGCCGACTGGCTTGAGCACGCCAGGACCCCGGCCGCCCGGATCGCCATCGGCAGCTGGCTCCAGGCGCACCCCGACACCGTGAAGCCCGCCGCCACGCCCGCCCGGGCACCGCTGTCCGTGGTCGGCGCCCGGGGCGGCGGCGGCAATGCCGTCGCCGACCTGCCGGACGCCACCGTGCGGCTGGCCGGCTGCTGCACGCCCGTGCCGCCGGACGCCGTGGCCGGGTTCGTCGTACGGGGCGGGGCCGTCACCGTCCACCGCATCCACTGCGCGGCGGTGGCCCAGATGCGCGCGCTCGGGCGGACCTCCGTCGCCGTGCACTGGCGGGCCACGGCGGACTGCCGGGTCACACTGCTCGCTGAATCGTTCGGCCGCCCGCACCTCCTGGCCGACCTGACCGAGGCCATCGCCCGCGAAGGGGTCGAAGTGGTCTCCGCGACCGTGGAACCGCCCGTCGAGCAGCGGGTCCGGCACACGTACACCCTGCAACTGCCCGACGCGACAGGGCTGCCGGCCCTGATGCGGGCGATGCGCGACGTGCCGGGGGTCTACGACGTGCGCCGGGCCTAGGCCGTAGGCCCGTCTCCGCGGCCCCAGGCCCGAGCGCGCGGCCGCGGAAGGTCCCGTTCGGGTGGAACCGTCGCGCGCCGTACGCGGCGGCGCGGCGGGCGCTGGTAAGCGGTGGGGGATGCAGCTCTCCTCCCCGCGCCTGCGCGCCGCCCTGCTGGCCGCGGCCTCCCTGACCCTCGTCGCCGCCGTGCTGCCCCCGCCGAAGCCGCTGGGCATCGGCGACAGGCTGTTCCCGGAGCTCGGGAACCCCGGGTACGACGTCCTCTCGTACGACCTGTCCTTCACGTACAAGGACAACAAGAGCCCGCTCGACGCGGTCACCGTCATCGACGCCCGGGCGCTGGAGCCGCTGGAGCGGATCAACCTCGACTTCAGCCACGGCACGGTGGCGTCGGCCCGGGTCAACGGCGAGCCGGCGCACTTCGAGAGCGCCGGGGAGGACCTCGTGCTCACGCCGGCCCGCCCGGTCGCGGCGAACGTACCGCTCCACATCGAGATCCGGCACACCAGCGATCCGCGCGGCATCGCCGACGGAGGCTGGCTGGCCACCGAGGACGGGCTGGCCATGGCCAACCAGGCCGATGCCGCCCACCGGGTCTTCCCGTGCAACGACCACCCGGCCGACAAGGCGTACTTCACCTTCCGGATCACCGCCCCGGCCGGTCTGACCGCCGTGGCCAACGGGGTGGCGGGCGCCCTCCCGGCCCCCCGGGCCGCGGGCGCGACCACCTGGACGTACCGCACCCTGCACCCGATGGCCACCGAGCTCGCGCAGGTCTCCATCGGCGACTCGGCCGTGGTGGAGGCCACCGGTCCGCAGGGGCTGCCGCTGCGCAGCGTGGTCCCGGCCGCCGACCGGGGGCGCCTGGAGCCCTGGCTGAAGAAGACCGCCGGGCACGTCCAGTGGATGGAGGCGCGCGTCGGCCGCTACCCCTTCGAGAACTACGGGGTGCTGATCGCCAAGGCGAAGACCGGATTCGAGCTGGAGACGCAGACCCTCTCGCTCTTCGAGAACGGCCTGTTCTCGGGGACCGGCTACCCCGCGTGGTACGTCGAGTCCGTGATGGTCCACGAGCTGGCCCACCAGTGGTTCGGCGACAGCGTCACCCCGCGGACCTGGTCCGACCTGTGGCTCAACGAGGGCCACGCCACCTGGTACGAGGCCCTGTACGCGGACGGCCTCGGCAAATACTCCATGGAGCGGCGCATGCGCGAGGCGTACCAGCGCTCCGACCAGTGGCGGGCGGCCGGAGGGCCCCCGGCCGCACCGAAGGCCCCCGCCCCCGGGGAGAAGGTCGGGCTGTTCCGGCCGGCGGTCTACGACGGGGCCGCGCTGGCGCTGTACGCGCTGCGGCAGGAGATCGGCGAGAAGGCCTTCGACCGCGTCGAGCGGCGCTGGGTGGCGGAGCACAAGGACGCGACCGCCGGCACGGAGGACTTCGTACGCCTGGCCTCGGAGGTGGCAGGACGGGACATGACGGCCTTCCTGAACCCGTGGCTGTACGGGAAGACGACCCCGGCGATGCCCGGGCACCCGGAGTGGGGCGGGCCGAAAAGGGTGTGACCGCCGGGGAGCGGGCATGTCACCATCGACAGGGCCGATCGACGGAGCCGCGGACCGGGGGAATCTCCCGGCGATGTGACACGTTGGACGTGACAGTGTGAGAGTCACTGTTACGCCTGGCCACGGCCATGCGTGACACGACCGCATTCGATTTCGACGTAAGGATCCAATGACCTCCTCTTCTTCCCCTTCCCAGGACGCGCGGGACGCACGGGACGTGCCGGACTCGCAGAGCTTCACCGAGAGCCTTCGGGCCGACGCCCTGATGGAAGAGGACGTCGCCTGGAGCCACGAGGTCGACGGAGACCGGGACGGTGAGCAGTTCGAGCGTTCCGAGCGCGCGGCGCTGCGCCGCGTGGTCGGCCTCTCCACCGAGCTCGAAGACGTCACCGAGGTCGAGTACCGGCAGCTGCGCCTGGAGCGCGTCGTGCTGGTGGGTGTCTGGACCTCCGGAACGGTGCAGGACGCCGAGAACTCCCTCGCGGAGCTCGCCGCCCTCGCCGAGACGGCGGGCGCCCTCGTACTCGACGGTGTGATCCAGCGCCGTGACAAGCCGGACCCGGCCACCTTCATCGGCTCGGGCAAGGCCCGCGAACTGCGCGACATCGTGCTGGAGAGCGGAGCCGACACCGTCGTCTGCGACGGCGAGCTCAGCCCCGGCCAGCTCATCGCCCTCGAAGACGTCGTCAAGGTCAAGGTGGTCGACCGGACCGCCCTGATCCTCGACATCTTCGCCCAGCACGCCAAGTCCCGAGAGGGCAAGGCGCAGGTCGCCCTCGCGCAGATGCAGTACATGCTGCCGCGTCTGCGCGGCTGGGGTCAGTCGCTGTCCCGGCAGATGGGTGGCGGCGGCGGTGGCGGCATGGCCACCCGAGGCCCCGGTGAGACCAAGATCGAGACGGACCGGCGCCGGATCCGCGAGAAGATGGCGAAGATGCGCCGGGAGATCGCGGAGATGAAGACCGGCCGCGACATCAAGCGGCAGGAGCGGCGCCGCAACAAGGTGCCCTCGGTCGCCATCGCCGGCTACACCAACGCCGGCAAGTCCTCGCTGCTCAACCGCCTCACGGGCGCGGGCGTGCTGGTGGAGAACGCGCTGTTCGCCACCCTCGACCCGACCGTGCGCCGGGCCGAGACCCCGTCCGGCCGGATCTACACCCTGGCCGATACGGTCGGCTTCGTCCGGCACCTGCCCCACCACCTGGTCGAGGCCTTCCGCTCCACGATGGAGGAGGTCGGCGACTCCGACCTCATCCTGCACATCGTGGACGGCTCGCACCCGGCCCCGGAGGAGCAGCTGGCGGCCGTCCGCGAGGTCATCCGCGAGGTCGGCGCGGTCAACGTGCCCGAGATCGTGGTGATCAACAAGGCCGACGCCGCGGACCCGCTCGTACTGCAGCGGCTGCTGCGCATCGAGCGGCACTCCATCGCCGTCTCGGCGCGCACGGGACAGGGCATCGCGGAGCTCCTCGGGCTCATCGACTCCGAGCTGCCGCGGCCCGAGGTCGAGGTCGAGGCGCTGGTGCCGTACACGCGCGGCTCTCTGGTGGCCCGGGCCCACGCCGAGGGCGAGGTGATCTCCGAGGAGCACACCCCGGATGGCACCTTGCTGAAGGTGCGGGTCCATCAGGAACTGGCGTCCGACCTGGCGCCGTACGTGCCGGCGAAGCGGTAACGGGCAACCGGATACGAGGCGGAGGGCCCCCTGCGGTGCAGGGGGCCCTCCGTTTTCCCGTACGTTCCCGTACGTTCCCGTACGTTCCCGTACGTTCCCGTACGCGGACGGGACTACTTGAACTTGGCGCTCACGGCGTCGAAGATCCCCTTGGCCTCCGGGCCCAGCCGGGGTCCGGCCAGCCAGCCCGCCTTGGCGGGGCCGATCGAGGTGTTCGACACCAGCGCCGGCTTGCCGTCACTGCCCGCGGCCACCCAGCCGCCGCCGGAGGAGCCACCGGTCATCGTGCAGCCGATCCGGTACATCACCGGGGTGTTCGCGGCCAGCGACAGCCGGCCGGGCTTGTCGGTGCACTGGAAGGCCTTCTGGCCGTCGAACGGGGCCGCCGCCGGGTAGCCGGTCGCCGTGATCCCCGCGACCTTCGGCACCGCCGGGGCGTTGAACTCCACCGGGAGCGCCGCACCGACGGTCTCCTCCAGGGACTTCCCGGTGCTCTTCTCCGGGGTCACGTGCAGGACCGCGAAGTCGTACGGGGCGCCCGCGCCACCGGTCGGACCGCCGTTCGCGATCCACTGGTCCGAGGTCTGCGCCCAGTCGCTCCACCACACGCCGTACGGGGCCACCTGCTCGCGCGGGGCGCCCTTGAGCTGGGCGGCCGGCTTGCCCGCGTTGTTGTACGACGGGACGAAGGCGATGTTGCGGTACCAGCCGCCGGACTTGCCCGCGTGCACGCAGTGGCCGGCCGTCCAGACCATGTTGGACTTGCCCGGGTGGGCCGGGTCCTTCACCACGGTCGCCGAGCAGACCATGGAGCCCTCGGGGCCGTCGAAGAACACCTTGCCGGATACGGGAACGCTGGTGTGGTAGGGCGCGTTGGCGGCCTTGGCCTGCACCGGAGCCGGGGTCGGGTCCGTGACGCCCTGGTCCTTGCCGGCGTCGGGGTCGACGGCCGGGGTCTGCGGGGTCTTGTCGGCCTCACGCATCCGGTCCGGGTCCCAGAGGTCCTCGATGATCGGGTTGACGTAGTCGCCCGCCTCGCGGAGCCAGTCCTCCTGCTTCCAGTTCTTCCACGCACCCCCCTTCCACTTGTCCAGGTCGAAGCCGTGCTGCTTGAGCCTCTCCTTGAGCTGGTCCGGGATCTTGATGGTCCCGTCGGCCTCGGTGGGGAGGCTCGCCGCCACGGTCGGCTTGGCGTCGCCGCCGGCCTCCCCGTCGCCGGGTCCGCAGGCCGCGGCGGTCATGGTGAGTGCCGCCGCGCACAGGATCGCGGTGACCGGTCGGTTCGGGCGCATGTCGTGAATCCCCCTGGTGATTCCGGGTGTCAGACGCGGTGCAGTTGAAGTACTCGGGACACGCGGGGTGCGTGTCCCGAGTTCAGCACCCCACTATGCCGCTGCCGTTGGGGACGGCACAGCCCGGGGCCGCGGTTCCGGAACCGGGGGACACAGCGAAGTCCGCGCGAATTCGGGGCGAAGTTCCGGCGGGACAAGGATCTTGCGGCCACCCGTGATCCGCCGCCGCCACCGTCGTTGGAACGTACGGGGGATGGGGGCGGCGTTCATGTTCGAGGCGCAATCCGATGGAGCACTCCGTGCGGGAGGTCCGAGAGTCGTGGCTTTGACCGAGCAGGGCGCGGCTGCCGCGCAGGTACCGCCTCAGGGAACTCGGGCAGTGGGGCACGGCGGGGTGGAGGGCATCCTGCGCCGGCAGGCGATGCGGGAGTCCGCCGCCCGGACGTACGCGCGCTCGCTGCCCATCGTCCCGGTGCGCGCCCGGGGGCTGACCATCGAGGGCGCCGACGGGCGGCGTTACCTGGACTGCCTCTCCGGGGCCGGCACCCTCGCCCTGGGGCACAACCACCCCGTGGTGCTCGAAGCCGTACGGGGCGTCCTCGACTCCGGAGCCCCGCTGCACGTCCTGGACCTCGCGACCCCGGTCAAGGACGCCTTCACCACGGAGCTGTTCGCCTGCCTCCCGCCGGCCCTGGCCGCCGACGCCCGCATCCAGTTCTGCGGGCCCGCCGGCACGGACGCGGTCGAGGCCGCGCTCAAGCTGGTCCGGACCGCCACCGGGCGCTCGGGGCTGCTGGCCTTCACGGGGGCCTACCACGGGATGACCGCCGGGGCCCTGGGCGCCTCGGGCGGAGCGCCGGACGTACGGGTGACCCGGCTGCCGTTCCCGCAGGACTTCCGCTGCCCGTTCGGGGTCGGCGGCCCCGAGGGCGCGCGGCTCGGGGCCCGTTGGACCGAGAGCCTGCTGGACGACCCCAAGGGCGGGGTGCCCTCGCCCGCGGCGATGATCGTAGAGCCGGTGCAGGGCGAGGGCGGGGTCTTCCCGGCCCCCGACGCATGGCTGCGCAGGATGCGCGAGATCACCGAGGCCCGGGGGATCCCGCTGATCGCGGACGAGGTGCAGACGGGCGTGGGCCGTACCGGCGCCTTCTGGGGCGTCGACCACGCCGGGGTGGTGCCGGACGTGATGGTCCTGTCCAAGGCGATCGGCGGCAGCCTCCCGCTGGCGGTGATCGTGTACCGGTCGGGCCTGGACGTCTGGGCACCGGGAGCCCACGCCGGCACGTTCCGGGGCAACCAGCTGGCGATGGCGGCCGGGGCGGCGACCCTGGCGTACGTACGGAAGAACCGTCTCGCCGAGCGCGCCGGGGCCCTGGGCGAGCGGATGCTGACCGCCCTGCGCGACCTCGCCTCCGCGCACCCCTGCATCGGGGACGTCCGGGGCCGCGGTCTGATGATCGGCATCGAACTCGTCGACCCGGACACCGGGGCCCCGGCGCCGACCCTCGCCGCTGCGGTCCGCCAGGAGTGTCTGAACCGCGGCCTGATCGTCGAACTCGGAGGCAGGGGCGCCGGCGTGGTCCGGCTGCTGCCCCCGCTGACCCTGACCGACGACCAGGCCGCGGCGGTCCTGGACCGCCTGGCCGACGCCATCCCCGCCGCCGCCTCCCACCACGCCCACTGACCACGAGGACCCCGCCATGCCTGAAGGCCCCCACTCCGCCCCGACCGTCGCCCCCGGCACCCCGACGCCGGCGATCGCCGCAGCCACCCCGTGGCCCACCCCCGCCCCCGCCCCAGGGCCCGGCGTTCCGGGCAGAACCGGCAGCCCCGACGCCCGGGGCGGCGGGGGTGGCGGCGTGCTGCGGCAGCTGGACGTCGTGCCGCGAGCCCGGGTCGGCACCGGGGCCGGGGCGTCGGCCGAGGTGCTGGACCATCCCGATCCGGGCATCGCCGCCGAGGGCGCCGCCGTGGAGAACCTGTTGCGGTGCTGGCTTCGGGAGAGCGGGATCGGGCGCTCCGGCGGGGCTGTCGGGAGCGTGCTGCGCATCCCCCTCCCCGCATCCGGGGCCGCCCTGACCGTCGGCGTCCGGTACTGGTCCGCCACCGGCTGGCACCGCTTCGGCCCCGCCCGGCTCGAAGGCGCGTCCGCCCACGCCCCCGCCCTGGACGCCGTCACCCTCGCCTCGCTGCTGGCCCGCGAGGGCGACTCCCAGGGCCGCGGCGGCGCCGACCTCGTCGGCCGGGTCTCCGACTCGGTACGCCGCACCGCGGAGTTCATCGCCGACCGGCGCCAACGGCCCACCCCGCCCGAACCCGTCTCCGGTGACCTCTTCCTCACCGCCGAACAGTCCCTCCTCCTCGGCCACCCCCTTCAGCCGGACCCGAAGAGCCGCCAAGGACTCTCCGAGGCCGAGATCCGCCGCTACTCACCCGAACTCCACGGCTCCTTCCCCCTGCACTGGCTCGCCGTCGCCCCCTCCGCCCTCGCCACCGACTCCGCCTGGACCGAACGCGGCCGCCCCGTCTCCGCCGCCCGGCTCCTCGGCCGGCTCACCCCCGGGCTCCCGCTGCCCGACGGTACGACCCCCCTTCCCCTGCACCCCTGGCAGGCCCGGGACCTGCTCCAGCGCCCCGCCGTCGCCGCCCTCCGCGACGCGGAACTCCTGCACGACCTGGGCCCGTTCGGCGAGCCCTGGCACCCCACCTCCTCCGTCCGCACCGTCCACCGCCCCGGCGCTCCCGCCATGCTCAAGCTCTCCCTGGGCCTGCGCATCACCAACTCCCGCCGCGAGAACCTCCGCAAGGAACTCCACCGCGGCGTCGAGGTGCACCGGCTGCTCCGCACCGGCCTCGCGGAACAGTGGCGGGCGGCCCACCCCGGCTTCGACATCGTGCGCGACCCCGCCTGGATCGCCGTCGACGCCCCGGACGGCACCCCCGTCCCCGGACTCGACACCGTGCTCCGACACAACCCCTTCCGCTCCCACGACGACGCCGTCTGCGTCGCCGCACTCACCTCGCCCCGCCCCTGGCCGGGCCGGACCACCATGCGTTCCCGGCTCGCCGAGACCGTCGCCCGGCTCGCCGCCGCCACCGGGCGCCCGACGGCCGCCGTCGCCGCCGAGTGGTTCCTGCGCTACCTCGACCAGATCGTCCTGCCGATCCTGGCCTTCGACGCGCTCGCCGGAATCGCCCTCGAAGCGCACCAGCAGAACACCCTGGTCCTCCTCGACCCGGCCGGCTGGCCGGTCGGCGGCCGCTACCGCGACAACCAGGGCTACTACTTCCGCGCCTCCCACCGTGCGGAACTGGAGCGCCGGCTCCCCGGTATCGGCAGCGCCAGCGACACCTTCGTCTCCGACGCCGTCACCGACGAACGCTTCACCTACTACCTCGGCATCAACAACGTGCTCGGCCTCATCGGCGCCTTCGGATCCCAGCGACTCGCCGACGAACGCGTCCTGCTCGCCGCATTCCGCCGCTTCCTCGGCAAGGCCCGCGGACTCGGACCGCTCCCCGCACGGCTGCTCGACTCACCCACCCTGCGCTGCAAGGCGAACCTGCTCACCCGCCTGGGCGGCCTCGACGAGCTCGTCGGCCCCGTGGACTCCCAGTCTGTCTACGTCACCATCGCCAACCCCCTCCACGATTGAGTGCCGATGCCCTCCACCGACACGTCCCCCTACGCGTCCACCGCGACCGCCACGGCCACCGTCACGGCCACCGGCGCCCTCGACTCCGCCACCGCCCGCATCCCCGGACGGCGGCTCACCGCCCGGCTGCTGCCGCTGCTCGCCGAGGCCGAACTGCTCGACTCACCGGTCGGCTGGGGCGCCGCCGCCACCCCGGCCGGTGCCTTCCGCCTCGAACCCGTACGCCCGGGCCGCGACCTGGAGCTGCTGACCGGCTGGATGAACGACCCCGAGGTGGCCGCGTACTGGGAGCTCGCCGGCCCCGCCGCCGTCACCGCCGCCCACGTACGGTCCCAGCTCGACGGGAACGGCCACAGCATCCCCTGCCTCGGCCTCCTCGACGGCACGCCGATGAGCTACTGGGAGATCTACCGGGCCGACCTCGACCCGCTCTCCCGCCACTACCCGGCGCGCCCCCACGACACGGGTATCCACCTGCTCATCGGGGACGGCACGAACCGCGGCCGCGGTCTGGGCACCGTCCTGCTCCGCGCCGTCGCCAACCTGGTGCTCGACAACCGCCCGCGCTGCACCCGCGTCATCGCCGAACCGGACATCCGCAACACCCCCTCCGTATCAGCCTTCCTCAACTCCGGATTCCGCTGTTCCGCGGAGATCGACCTCCCCGGGAAGCGGGCCGCGCTGATGATTCGCGAGCGGGCCCTGCGCAATCTCATCTGATCCATCCGACCCTCCCCGTTCACGCCTCACCCTTCGAAAACTCTGCGTCACGCAGCAAAGTTCCCGATCCCCGAGGAGTCCCGTGCCGAATTTCCCCGCCACCCCCGACTCCGCCGGCCCCCATCTCTCGGAAGCTTCCGTTCCGCCGCCCCCCCAGCACCCCTGCACGCCCCCCGAACTCACCACCGTGACCTGGGAGTCCGCCGCCCGCCGGCTGCTCGCCAAGATGCTGGCCGAGTTCGCCTACGAGGAGATCATCAGCCCCCTCCGGGCCCCCGCCCCGGCGACCGCCGCCGGCGACGCCTGGCAGCTGACCCTCGACGACGGCAGCAGCCTCGGCTTCCGGGCCCGCCGCCGCGCGTACGGCAGCTGGCACGTAGCCCACGACACCATCACGCTCACCCCGCCGCCGCCCTCCACGGAGCCCCCGACCGCCTTCGGGGACCCGTACGCCTTCCTGATCCGCACCCGCACCCTCCTCGGCCTCGACGGCTCCACCCTCGGGCACCTCGTCCGCGAGCTCAGCGCCACCCTCGCCGCCGACGCCCGCATCGACCACACCGCGCTCACCGCCGACGTCCTCGCCGATCTCGACCACGCCGAGCTCGAAGGCCACCAGACCGGCCACCCCTGGCTCGTCCTCAACAAGGGCCGCTTAGGACTGTCCGCCGCGGACACCGCCGCCTGGGCACCCGAGGCCCGCACCCGCCAGCGGCTGCCCTGGCTCGCCGCCCACAGCTCCCTCGCGGCCTACCGCGGCACGGCCGGCCTGGAAGACCCGGCCCGCCTCTACGCCCAGGAGCTCGACCCCGTCACCCGAGCCGCCTTCGACCAGACCCTGCGCGCCCGCGGCCTCGACCCGCTCGGCTACCTCTACCTCCCGGTCCACCCCTGGCAGTGGGACGAGATCGTGCTCCCCCTCTTCGCCCCGGCCCTGGCCTCGGGCGCCCTGGTCCCGCTCCCCGCCGACCCCGACTTACGCATCCCGCAGCAGTCCATCCGCACCTTCCTCAACCTCACCCGCCCCGACCGGCACAGCGTCAAGCTGCCGCTCTCCGTCTTCAACACCCTCGTCTGGCGCGGCCTGCCCTCCGACCGCTGCGCCGCCGCCCCCGCCGTCACCGCCTGGATCCGCTCCCTGCACGACGCAGACCCCTTCCTCCGCGAGGAATGCCGCGTGGTCCTCCTCGGCGAGGTCGCCTCGGTCACCGTCCGCCACCCCGTCTACGACGAGCTCCCCGAGGCCCCCTACCAGTACAAGGAACTCCTCGGGGCGATCTGGCGCGAGCCCCTGACCAGCCGGCTCGCCCCCGGTGAGCGGGCCCGTACGCTCGCCTCCCTCCTCCACGTCGACCCGCGCGGCCGGTCCTTCACCGCCGAGCTCGTCGCCCGGTCCGGGATAGCCCCGACCCGCTGGCTGCAGCGGCTCTTCGCCGCCCTGCTGCCCCCGCTGCTCCACTTCCTCTACCGCTACGGCACCGTCTTCTCCCCGCACGGCGAGAACGCCACCGTGATCTTCGACGAGCACGAGGTCCCGGTCGGGATCGCCCTGAAGGACTTCGCGGACGAGATCAACATCTGCCGGGAGCCGCTGCCCGAGCTGGAGTCCGTGCCCGCCGAGGTGCGTGCCGCGCTGCGCGACAAGCCCGCGGACTTCCTGCCCCAGTACATCCACTCCGGTCTCTTCGTCGGCGTCTTCCGCTACCTCTCCGCCCTGTGCGAGGACCGCCTCGGCGTCCCCGAGGAGGAGTTCTGGTCCCTCGTACGGGCGGAGATCCTGCGCCACCAGGCCCGCTTCCCCGAGCTCAAGGAGCGCCACGAGCTCTTCGACCTGCTCGGCGAGCGGATCGGGCGGCTCTGCCTGAACCGGAACCGGCTGTACGAGGACGGCTACCGCGACCGCTCCGACCGCCCGCACGCGGTGGAGTACGGCACCGTGCCCAACCCCCTGTACCGGCCGTGAACCAACGTCGTGGCGGTCCCTGTCGGTGGCGCCCCGTAGGGTTGTCATTGCTATGACGAAGCCCTCCCTCCCCGACCTGCTGCACGCCGCCGTATCCGCCGTCGGCGGCACGGAGCGGCCCGGCCAGGTGGCCATGGCCGAAGCCGTCGCCGAAGCGATCGACGACAACACGCACCGCCTGATCCAGGCCGGCACCGGCACCGGAAAGTCCCTCGGCTACCTGGTGCCGGCTCTCGCGCACGGCGAGCGCGTGGTCGTGGCCACCGCCACCCTCGCCCTCCAGCGGCAGCTCGTCGAGCGCGACCTGCCCCGGACGGTGGACGCGCTGCATCCGCAGCTCCGACGCCGCCCGCAGTTCGCCATGCTCAAGGGCCGCTCCAACTACCTGTGCCTGCACCGGTTGCACGAGGGCGCGCCGCAGGACGAGGAGGAGGGCCTCTTCGACCAGTTCGAGGCGGCCGCCCCGACCAGCAAGCTCGGCCAGGACCTGCTGCGCCTGCGCGACTGGGCGGACGAGACCGAGACCGGCGACCGGGACGACCTGACGCCCGGCGTCTCGGACAAGGCCTGGTCGCAGATCTCCGTCTCGTCCCGGGAGTGCCTGGGCGCGACGAAGTGCGCGTACGGCGCCGAGTGCTTCGCCGAGGCCGCCCGCGAGCGGGCCAAGCTCGCCGACGTCGTCGTCACCAACCACGCGCTGCTGGCCATCGACGCCATCGAGGGCGCCCCGGTGCTGCCGCAGCACGAGGTGCTGATCGTGGACGAGGCGCACGAGCTGGTCTCCCGGGTGACCGGTGTCGCCACCGGCGAGCTCACCCCGGGCCAGGTCAACCGTGCCGTGAAGCGCGCGGCCAAGCTGGTCGACGAGAAGACCGCGGATTCGCTCCAGACCGCGTCCGAGTCGTTCGAGCGGGTCATGGAGCTGGCCCTTCCGGGCCGGCTGGAGGAGGTCCCCGAGGACCTCGGGTACGCGCTGGCGGCCTTGCGGGACGCTGCTCGCAACGTCATCTCGGCGATCGGCGCGACCCGCGACAAGTCCGTCCACGACGAGGACGCCGTCCGCAAGCAGGCGCTGGCCGCGGTGGAGAGCGTCCACGGGGTGGCCGAGCGGATCCTGCTCGGCTCCGAGTACGACGTCGTCTGGTACGAGCGGCACGACCGGTTCGGGGCCACGCTGCGGGTCGCCCCGCTCTCGGTGTCCGGGCTGCTGCGCGAGAAGCTGTTCGAGGACCGCTCGGTGGTCCTGACCTCGGCGACCCTCAAGCTGGGCGGCGATTTCAACGGGGTCGCGGCCTCGCTGGGCCTGTCCCCCGAAGGGGTCGAGGGGGAGGACGCCCCGGTCTGGAAGGGCCTGGACGTCGGCTCGCCGTTCGACTACCCCAAGCAGGGGATCCTGTACGTCGCGAAGCACCTGGCCACGCCGGGCCGGGAGGGCACCCGCGGCGACATGATGGACGAGCTCGCCGAGCTGATCGAGGCGGCCGGCGGCCGCACCCTCGGTCTGTTCTCCTCCATGCGGGGCGCCAAGGCCGCTGCCGAGGAGCTGCGCGGCCGGCTCGACAACCCGATCCTGCTCCAGGGCGAGGAGACGCTGGGCGAGCTGATCAAGGCGTTCGCGGCGGATCCGAAGACCTGCCTGTTCGGGACGCTGTCGCTCTGGCAGGGCGTGGACGTGCCGGGCCCCAGCTGCCAGCTCGTGGTGATGGACCGCATCCCGTTCCCGCGCCCGGACGATCCGCTGATGAGCGCCCGGCAGAAGTCGGTCGAGGAGCACGGCGGCAACGGCTTCATGGCCGTCGCGGCCACGCATGCGGCGCTGCTGATGGCCCAGGGCGCGGGCCGGCTCGTACGGGCCACCGGCGACCGGGGTGTCGTCGCGGTGCTGGACCCCCGGCTGGCCACGGCCCGGTACGGGAGCTTCCTGCGGGCCACGCTGCCGGACTTCTGGTACACCACGGACCGCAACCAGGCCCGCCGCTCGCTGGCCGCGATCGACGCTGCCGCTCACGCTGACGGCAAGTAGTTCCCGGGAGCACGAGCGGCGACCATCGATTGAGCAACACAAGCAGCGAGCAACCACGTCCGCGAGAGCGGCGGCGGTTTAGCCGCAAAAAATGAAACAACCCCCGGGACCGGCGCAGTGGGTCCCGGGGGCTGGCTAGGAAGCGACGAGGGTCAGATCCGGCGCAGTACCGCGACGACCTTGCCGAGGATGGTCGCCTCGTCGCCGGGGATCGGCTGATAGGCGGCGTTGTGCGGGAGCAGCCAGACGTGCCCGTCCTCGCGCTTGAAGCGCTTGACGGTGGCCTCTCCGTCGAGCATCGCGGCCACGATGTCGCCGTTCTCCGCGACCGGCTGGCGGCGGACCGTGACCCAGTCGCCGTCGCAGATGGCGGCCTCGATCATCGAGTCGCCGACGACCTTGAGGACGAAGAGCTCGCCGTCGCCGACGAGCTGGCGGGGGAGCGGGAACACGTCCTCCACCGACTCCTCGGCGAGGATCGGGCCGCCTGCCGCGATCCGGCCGACCAGGGGGACGTACGAGGCGGCGGGCTTGCCCGTGGTGTCCGTGGGCTGCGAGCTGGGCTGGTCGGAGCCGCGGACCTCGTACGCCCGGGGGCGGTGCGGGTCCCGGCGCAGGAAGCCCTTGCGCTCCAGGGCCATCAGCTGGTGGGCGACGGACGAGGTGCTGGACAGGCCGACCGCCTGGCCGATCTCCCGCATCGACGGCGGGTAGCCGCGCCGCTGCACCGAGTCGCGAATGACCTCGATGACCCTGCGCTGCCGGTCCGTGAGCCCGGAGCTGTCGGCGCGGATGCCTGGAGGTCGGCCTGGCAGCGAGCGCGCGGGGCGCGAGGGCTCCCCCTCCGGGTTCAGACTTGCGTCGTTCATGGGATGCACCGGCTCGAGTCGGCTCTGGGAGCGGTTCTGGGCAGTGATGGTGGCACTGTCTGCGGTGGTGGTCACGTCGGCGGCCCCTCTCGAAATGTTCTCCCTAGCTGGACAACGGTAGTAGCTTTCGAAAGGTTGCGCCAAACACACGTTCGAGTGAAAAAACGCGGATCGTCCAACCTGGGCACATCGAGGGGTGTATGGACGATCGGTCCGCCCGAACGCGGGTTCGGTCCGGCGTCCGCTGTTTACGGTACCCTTCCCGGTCGGATCGCCACCTTCCGGTCCTGTGCCCAGTGTGGCACCGGGAACGGCTCCTTCCGGGCGCCGCGCGCAGCGACACGCGGAGCGAAGTAAATCCACCACAACCCAAGATCTAGTGGTTGGATGAGCGCTGCCGCCCAGAAGTTGTGGTCCCCGGTCCGCCGAGGTCCTCGGCATCGCATATGCTGGTGGCTGCTTCGCGAGCCCCCGACAGAGACCCGTCTCGGTCGTTCAGGGGCCTCGCGAGGTGATTCTGTCGTGCCAAGAGGGAGGGTGAGGGAACCATGCACTGCCCCTTCTGCAGGCACCCCGACAGCCGCGTCGTCGACAGCCGCACCACGGACGACGGCACGTCGATCCGTCGGCGCCGTCAGTGCCCCGACTGCTCCCGTCGTTTCACGACGGTGGAGACGGCCTCGCTGATGGTGATCAAGCGCAGCGGGGTGACCGAACCCTTCAGCCGTACCAAGGTCATCTCCGGCGTGCGCAAGGCGTGCCAGGGACGGCCGGTCACCGAGGACGCCCTCGCCAAGCTCGGCCAGCGGGTCGAGGAGGCGGTGCGCGCCACCGGAAGCGCCGAGCTGACCACCCACGACGTGGGTCTGGCCATACTCGGCCCGTTGCAGGAGCTCGACCTGGTCGCGTACCTGCGGTTCGCGTCCGTTTACAAGGCGTTCGACACGCTCGAAGACTTCGAGACCGCCATCGCGGAACTCCGCGTGCCGCGGCCTCACCCCCAAGAGTGCGAGCCCGGGGGGACCGCTCCGGTCCCCGTGCCCGCCTCCGCCGCCGACTGACCGGGCGGCCGCAGCGCAGCGCGGCCGCAGCCCGGGACAGCCAGGCGAAGAAACGTAGATACAAGACAGGCCGTGCCGCGGAATAACGCTGGCACTTTAGGGCGTTTTTGCCCGCATATGGGAGGAAGCGGCATGACAGAGACGGCGAGCGGCTCGGCACGAGGTTCCCGCGCCAAGGGGACCAAGACTGCCAAGAGCGGCCTTCGGATCGAGCGCATCCACACCACCCCCGGCGTGCACCCGTACGACGAGGTGAGCTGGGAGCGCCGTGACGTCGTCATGACCAACTGGCGCGACGGCTCGGTGAACTTCGAGCAGCGTGGCGTCGAGTTCCCCGACTTCTGGTCGGTGAACGCGGTCAACATCGTCACCAGCAAGTACTTCCGCGGCGCGGTCGGCACCGCGCAGCGCGAGACCGGTCTCAAGCAGCTCATCGACCGCATCGTGAAGACCTACACGAAGGCCGGCGAGGACTACGACTACTTCGCGTCCCCCGCCGACGCGGAGATCTTCGAGCACGAGCTGACCTACGCCCTCCTGCACCAGATCTTCAGCTTCAACTCCCCGGTGTGGTTCAACGTCGGCACGCCCCAGCCGCAGCAGGTCTCCGCCTGCTTCATCCTCGCCGTCGACGACTCCATGGAGTCGATCCTCGACTGGTACAAGGAAGAGGGCATGATCTTCAAGGGCGGCTCCGGCGCCGGCCTGAACCTCTCCCGCATCCGCTCCTCCAAGGAGCTCCTCTCCTCCGGCGGCAACGCCTCCGGTCCGGTCTCCTTCATGCGGGGCGCCGACGCGTCCGCCGGAACGATCAAGTCGGGCGGCGCCACCCGCCGCGCGGCCAAGATGGTCGTCCTGGACGTGGACCACCCGGACGTCGAGGACTTCATCGCCACCAAGGTGAAGGAAGAGGAGAAGATCCGCGCCCTGCGCGACGCGGGCTTCGACATGGACCTGGGCGGCGACGACATCACGTCCGTCCAATACCAGAACGCCAACAACTCCGTCCGCGTGAACGACGAGTTCATGACGGCCGTCGAGAACGGCACCGAGTTCGGCCTGCGCGCCCGCATGACCGGCGAGGTCATCGAGAAGGTCGACGCCAAGGCGCTCTTCCGCAAGCTGGCCGAGGCCGCGTGGGCCTGCGCCGACCCGGGCATCCAGTACGACGGTGTGATCAACAACTGGCACACCTGCCCCGAGTCCGGCCGCATCACCGCGTCGAACCCGTGCAGCGAGTACATGCACCTGGACAACACGTCCTGCAACCTCGCCTCGCTGAACCTGATGAAGTTCCTGAACGACGACGGCAAGGGCGACCAGTCCTTCGACGCCGAGCGCTTCGCCAAGGTCGTCGAGCTCGTCATCACCGCGATGGACATCTCCATCTGCTTCGCGGACTTCCCGACGCAGAAGATCGGCGAGAACACCCGCGCCTTCCGCCAGCTCGGCATCGGCTACGCCAACCTCGGCGCCCTGCTGATGGCGACCGGCCACGCGTACGACTCGGACGGCGGCCGCACCCTCGCCGCGTCGATCACCTCGCTGATGACCGGCACCGCGTACAAGCGCTCCGCCGAGCTGGCCGCCATCGTCGGCCCGTACGACGGCTACGCCCGCAACGCCGAGGCGCACAAGCGCGTCATGAAGCAGCACGCCGACGCCAACGCCGTTGCGCCGCGCACCGAGGACCTGGACAACTCGATCTGGGCCGCGGCCACCGAGGCCTGGCAGGACGTCCTGCGCCTCGGCGAGAAGAACGGCTTCCGCAACTCCCAGGCCTCCGTCCTCGCACCGACCGGCACCATCGGTCTCGCGATGTCCTGCGACACCACCGGTGTCGAGCCGGACCTGGCCCTGGTCAAGTTCAAGAAGCTCGTCGGCGGCGGCTCGATGCAGATCGTCAACGGCACCGTCCCGCAGGCCCTGCGCCGCCTGGGCTACCAGGAGGAGCAGATCGAGGCGATCGTCGCCCACATCGCCGAGCACGGCGTGGTCGTCGACGCCCCGGGCCTGAAGACCGAGCACTACTCGGTGTTCGACTGCGCCATGGGAGAGCGTTCCATCTCCGCGATGGGCCACGTCCGGATGATGGCCGCGATCCAGCCCTGGATCTCCGGCGCGATCTCGAAGACGGTCAACATGCCGGAGACGGCGACCGTCGAGGAGATCGAGGAGATCTACTTCGAGGCGTGGAAGATGGGCGTCAAGGCGCTCGCGATCTACCGCGACAACTGCAAGGTCGGCCAGCCCCTCTCCGCGAAGAAGAAGGAAGCGGAGAAGGAGGAGGTCACCGCCAAGGCGGAGGACACCATCCGCGCGGCGGTCGAGAAGGTCATCGAGTACCGCCCGGTCCGCAAGCGCCTCCCCAAGGGCCGCCCGGGCATCACCACCTCCTTCACGGTCGGTGGCGCCGAGGGCTACATGACCGCGAACTCCTACCCGGACGACGGTCTGGGCGAGGTCTTCCTGAAGATGTCCAAGCAGGGTTCGACCCTCGCGGGCATGATGGACGCCTTCTCGATCGCCGTCTCGGTCGGTCTGCAGTACGGCGTCCCGCTGGAGACGTACGTCTCGAAGTTCACGAACATGCGCTTCGAGCCGGCCGGCATGACGGACGACCCGGACGTGCGGATGGCGCAGTCGATCGTCGACTACATCTTCCGCCGCCTGGCGCTGGACTTCCTGCCCTTCGAGACCCGCTCGGCGCTCGGCATCCACACGGCCGAGGAGCGTCAGCGCCACCTGGACACCGGCTCGTACGAGCCGCTCGAGGACGACCTCGACACGGAGTCCCTGGCCCAGTCGGCCCCGCTGGCCGCCGTTCCGGCGGCCCCGAAGCCGGTCGCGGTCGTCGAGATCCAGGCCCCGAGGACGGCGCACTCCAACGCCGAACTCGTCGAGATGCAGCTCGGCGTCTCCGCCGACGCCCCGCTCTGCTTCTCGTGCGGTACGAAGATGCAGCGCGCCGGCTCCTGCTACATCTGCGAGGGCTGCGGCTCGACCAGCGGCTGCAGCTGACGCCGGGCGTAGCCTGGGCAGGTAGCTGAACAGCAGTACACGAAGGGGACCGGCCGCAGGCCGGTCCCCTTTCGTCGACGGGTTTCTCGAACGGGAGCCGGGAGCGGGGGAGACATGTGGAGCGGTGAGCAGCTGGATCTGGACGCCTATCTGGTGCGGATCGGGTACGACGGACCGGTCGGGGAGGACGGGGAACTCCGGGCGGACCTCGAGACGTTGTACGCAGTGCACAGGGCCCACGTCGGTGCCATCACCTTCGAGAACCTGGACGTGCTGCTCGGCCGCCCCGTCGAGCTGGGCGTCAAGGCCCTGGAGGACAAGCTCGTGCACGGCCGCCGCGGCGGCTACTGCTACGAGCAGAACTCGCTGCTGGCCGCCGCCCTGGAGCGGATCGGCTTCGAGGTCTCCGGGCGCGGCGCCCGCAACCGCACCCGCGGGGACACCCTGCTCGCGGTGACGCACGCCGTCCTCGTCGTCACCGTCGAGGGTGAACCCTGGCTGTGCGACGCCGGGTTCGGCCACCAGGGCCCGCGCGAGCCCGTCCCGCTCGCGCGGCCCGGAGCCGAAGTGGTGCAGGGGGAGTGGACGTACGCCGTCCGCGAGGAGGACGAGGGGATCCTCGCGCTGTCCATACTGCGCGAGGGCATCTGGCGGGACCTGTACGCGTTCTCCCCGCAGCGCTACCACCCCGTCGACTACGTCCTGCTCAACCACTACAGCTCCTCCCACCCACGCTCCGTCTTCGTCGGGCGGATCGTCGTCCAGCACCCGGGCGACGGCGTCCACCACCCCGTTCGCCGGGCGCTCGTGGGGCGGGAGCTCACACAGCTGTACGCCGACGGGCGGGTCGAGCGGCGTTCCGTGGACCCCGACGAGCTGCTCCCGCTGCTCGACCGGGAGTTCGGGCTTCGACTGTCCGGGCGGGATGCGGAGGAACTGGTGCGGATCAACCGCGCTGAGGACTGACCGGGACCTCGCCGGGCCCGTACGATGGCGCGGTGCTGGTCAAGTGGATTCGCTGCACGGTGACGGACCGACGCGGGTTCGAGCGCGGGCAGCGCAAATGGGCGGGGCTGCCTGGCGAGCCGGGATTCCGGGGACAGGGCGGCGGTTGGAGCCGGGGGCGGCAGGGGGTCGCGCATGTTTTCGCGTTCTGGGAGAGCCGTTCCTTCTACGACTCCTTCATGGCCCGCTCGCACGATCGGCTGGCCGCGTCCCAGACCGGGACTTACACGAACGCGCGGGTCACGCTCTTCGACCACCGCTTCGACGTGAAGACCGGCTTCGAGCCGCGCTTCACCGACGCGGACGTCGTGCGGGTGGCCCACACCCGGGTGCGGGAGGGCCGCGTGGACCACTTCGCCCTCATGCAGGAGAAGGTGTGGAACCCGGCGATGGCCGGCTCACCCGGAATGATCCGGGGCCTGTTCGGGGAGGCGCCGGGCCGGGAGTTCCTGGTGCTCTCGATGTGGCATGCCGCCGCCGAGCACGGCAAATACCGGCAGGAGCGGGTCGAGCGGCTCTCGCTGCGCGCCCAGACCGAGGCCGACGTGGAAGCCCTGACCGGAGACGTCGTCGACCTCGAACCGACCTGGACGGTATGACCGTACGACGATCGGCGGGCCGACCGGCGAGCCCGGATGTCCGGCCCGCCGGCCGCCGCATAGGGTCGGGGGATGGCACGACCACGGCGCATCGTCCTTGTCCGGCACGGGGAATCGGAGGGCAATGCCGATGACACGGTGTACGAACGGGAACCCGACCACGCCCTGAGGCTGACCGGCCAGGGCCGCGAGCAGGCGGCGGAGGCCGGCGTACGGCTGCGCGAGCTGTTCGGGGACGAGGCCATCAGCGCGTACGTCTCCCCCTACCGCCGCACCCTCCAGACCTTCCGGGAGCTGCGGCTGGACCCGGCGCGGGTCCGGATGCGCGAGGAGCCGAGGCTGCGCGAGCAGGACTGGGGGAATTGGCAGGACCGGGACGACGTACGGCTGCAGAAGGCGTACCGCGACGCGTACGGGCACTTCTTCTACCGCTTCGCGCAGGGGGAGTCCGGCGCGGACGTGTACGACCGGGTCGGGTCCTTCCTGGAGAGCCTCTACCGGAGCTTCGAGGCCCCGGACCACCCGCCGAACGTGCTGCTGGTGACGCACGGGCTGACCATGCGGCTCTTCTGCATGCGCTGGTTCCACTGGTCGGTGGCGGAGTTCGAGGCCCTGTCCAACCCGGGGAACGGAGAATTCCGGGTGCTCCTGCTGGGTCCGGACGGCCGCTACCGCATGGACCGCCCGTTTGAGAGGTGGACCACACCGGAGCCTTATGACCTGGACGGCTAAACTGACGCGGGATGACCGCTGACTCCGTTTCCGAACTGCGCTACACACGCGCCATGGCCAGCCTCCGCGGGCTGGCCCTGGGTGACGCCCTGGGCTCCCAGTACTTCGTCCCCGTGAACTACCCCCTCCTCAAGCGCCGCGAGCTGCCCGCCGGCACCGGGGCCTGGCAGTGGACCGACGACACCGAGATGGCCTGCTCGGTGGTCGCCGTCCTCGCCGCGCACGGGCGCATCGACCAGGACGCCCTGGCAAGCTCCTTCGCCCACCACCACGACTTCGACCGCGGCTACGGGCCCGCCGTCAACCGGATGCTCCGCCTCGTCCGGGAGGGCGAGGACTGGCGCACGCTGGCCGCCGAACTGTTCAACGGGCAGGGCTCGTGGGGCAACGGCGCGGCCATGCGGATCGCGCCGCTGGGTGCTTGGTACGCCGACGATCCGGAGCAGGCCACGCACCAGGCGGAGATCTCCGCCTACACCACGCACCAGCACCGCGAGGCGGTGTGCGGGGCGATGGCCGTCGCGGCGGCCGCCGCACTGGCGGCGGATCCGGCCGGTCCGCCGAAGGCCGGGGACCTGCTGGACGGGGTGATCGCGCTGGTGCCTCGCAGTGCCGTGGGCGCGGGGCTGCGACGGGCGCGGGACATGCTGGACTACGGGGACGCGACGACCGTCGCGGCGGTGCTGGGCTGTGGGCGGCGTACGAGCGCGCACGACACCGTGCCGTTCGCCCTGTGGTCGGCGGCGCGATCCCTGGACGACTACGAGCGGGCGTTCTGGACCACCGCGCAGGTGGGCGGGGACGTGGACACGACCTGCGCCATCGTCGGCGGGGTGCTGGGCGCGCGCGGAGACGCGGTGCTGCCCGCCGCCTGGCTGGCCCGTACGGAAGCCCTCCCGGCCTGGCTGCCGGAGACGGCGGCCCACTAGGGTCTTCCCGCGGCCGGGCGACACGGCCCGTTGCGATTGTCACGGTCCTGCCACAGGCGCCTTCCTGTCGGGCTGAACCCGCACGTCACGGGCCTAACCTGGCCGCGCTGCCGCCTCCGTCGTGACGACGCGGCCGGCCGACAGGGGAGGGGAACCCGATGCCAGAGGACAGCGACGGCGCGCCCGGTGCGGGGGCGCCGCCCGGGTGGGAGCCCAAGGCGTGGCAGGCCTATCAAGTCCGCCGGCAGCGGGCCACGTCCGGGGCCTGGTCCATCGCACCGCTCGCGTGGGCCGAGGCCGCCCGCCCCGCCCGGGCCGCACCCGTACCCACCGCCGTCCTGCTCGCCGCCGTGGCGGCCGGCCTCGCCTCTGGCCTGTTCCTCGGCGACGGCCTGGGCCCCGGGCTGCTGATCGCCGTCGTGCCCGCCATGGCCGGTGCGTACCTCGCCGCCCGGGCAGCCCGGCGTCGCGCGCGGCCCTGGAGCGTGGCCTGGGCGGTCGGCTGCGCCGCCCTCCTCGCCGTACCCGCGCTGCGCGACGCGGGCTGGCCCGCCACCCTGGCACTGCTCGCCGCCGTCCTGCTCGGCGCGCTGGCCCTGCACGGCAGCCGCACCTGGCCCGGCGTGCTGCTCAGCCCGCTCGGCTTCGTCGACTCCACCGTGCTCGGGATCCGCTGGGCCTGGAGCGGCCTGCGCTCGCGCGGCAGCGGGGTGGACCGCGCCCGCTGGCTGCCCGTGGCCAAGGCCGCCGCCGTGGCCCTCGTCCTGCTGGTGCTCTTCGGCACCCTGTTCGCCTCCGCCGACGCGGCCTTCGCCGACCTGCTGGACGGGCTCACCCCGGAGATCTCCCTCGGCGACGGACCGGTGCGCTTCGTCCTCTTCCTGCTCGGAGCCGTACTCGCGCTCACCGCCGCCCGCGCCGCCGCCGCGCCCTCGCGCTGGGACCGGATCCGGATCGCGCCCGGAAGGCCGCGCTCCCGCGTCGAATGGGCCCTTCCGCTCATCGTGCTCGACCTGCTCTTCGCCGGCTTCAACGCCGTCCAGCTGGCCGTCCTGTTCGGTGGCTACGACAAGGTCCTGGAGAGCTCCGGGCTCACCTACGCCGAGTACGCCCGGCAGGGTTTCTGGCAGCTGCTCTGGGCCACCCTGCTCACCCTCGTCGTGATCGCGCTCGCCCTGCGCTGGGCCCCGCGGGCCGGAGCCGGAGACCGGCGGTTCGTCCGCGTCGTCCTCGGCACGCTGTGCGCGCTGACCCTGGTCGTGGTCGCCTCCGCGCTGCGCCGGATGGACCTGTACGTGGACGCGTACGGGCTGACCCGGCTGCGCGTGTCGGTGGCCGCGATGGAGCTCTGGCTCGGGCTGGTGATCGTACTGATCATGGCCGCGGGCGTGTTCGGCTCCCGCATGCTGCCGCGCGCGGTCGCGGCCGCCGCGGCCGCCGCCGTCCTGGCCTTCGGGCTGCTGTCCCCGGACGGGCTGGTCGCCGAGAAGAACGTGGCTCGCTTCGAGCAGACCGGCAAGCTCGACCTGGCCTACTTCCAGTCCCTGTCGGCCGACGCCGTGCCCGCGCTGGACCGGCTGCCCGAACCCCGCCGCTCCTGCGCGCTGCGCGGGATCAACAACGAGCTGGCGAGCCGCGGCCAGGTGCCCTGGTACGCGATGAGCCTCGGCGAGTACCGGGCCCGGCAGATCCTGCGCGAGCGCCCGGTGACGGCCTCGTACGAGGTGTGCCGGAGCCTGGGCACCTTCCACAGCCGCATCGAGTAGCGGTCGGCGACGTACGGGGACCCCGGCGCGGGAGGTGGCGCCGTGCCGGGGTCCCCGTACGAAGCGCCGCACGGCTCAGGCCGCCGGACCTGCCTCCGCTGCGGCGCCGTTCAGGGCCTCCAGGTCGCTCTTGCGCACCCGGATCACCAGCAGCGCGGTGGCCAGGGCGAGTCCGGCCATGGCGACGGCCGCGACGAACGCGGTGGAGATGCCCTGGGTGAGGACGATGTCCCCCCAGGGGTCGGCCATCCGCTTGGTCTCGTTGAACGCCGCCAGCTGGTCGGGATCCGCGTGTTCCATGAAGTCCGGCATCTGCTTCGCGCCCTCGTCGCGGCTGGCCGTGCCGAAGACGGTCACCAGGATCGACAGGCCGAGCGAGCCGCCCACCTGCTGGCTGGCGTTGAGCAGCCCGGAGGCCGCGCCCGCCTCGCGCTGGGCGACCCCGGAGACGGCGGTGAGGGTGAGGGTCACGAAGTTCAGGCCCATGCCGAAGCCGAAGAGCAGCATCGGCCCGAGGACCCCGGAGACGTACGAGCTGTCGGTGCGGATGAAGGTCAGCCAGGACAGGCCGATGCCGGTGAGGGCGGATCCGGTGACCATGAACGGCTTGGGGCCGAAGCGGGGCAGGAAGCGCTGAGAGAGCCCGGCGGCGGTCACGATCGCGACCGTCACGGGCAGGAAGCCGAGCCCGGACTGGATGGGGGAGAAGCCCAGCACGTTCTGTACGAACTGGACGATGAAGAAGAACATCCCGAACATCGCGGCGGCGAGGCCGAGCATGATCAGGTAGGTGCCGGCGCGGTTGCGGTCGGCGAACATCCGCAGCGGGATGATCGGCTCGTGGGCCCGCGACTCGATGGCCACGAAGAGCGTGAGCAGGACGACGGCCGTGGCGAAGGAGACGAGGGTGCCGCCGTCGCGCCAGCCGTCCTCGGAGGCGCGGATGAACCCGTAGACGAGCGAGGCCATGCCGCCGGTGGAAGTGAGGGCCCCCGCGATGTCGAAGCGGCCCGGGTGGCGCTCGGACTCGGTGATGTAGAGCGGGGCGAGCACGGCGATCAGCAGGCCGATCGGCACGTTGACGAAGAGCACCCAGCGCCAGTCGAGCCACTCTGTCAGCATCCCGCCGGCCAGCAGGCCGATCGCGCCGCCGCCCGCGGAGACGGCGGCGAACACGCCGAACGCGCGGTTGCGCTCGGGGCCTTCGGCGAACGTCGTGGTGATCAGGGCGAGCGAGGTCGGTGAGGCGATCGCGCCGCCGACGCCCTGGAGGGCGCGGGCGGCCAGCAGTTGCCAGGGCTCCTGGGCGAAGCCGCCGAGCAGCGAGGCCAGGGTGAAGACGAGGATGCCGGTCAGGAATACGCGGCGCCGGCCGAGGATGTCGCCGGCCCGGCCGCCGAGCAGCAGGAGGCCGCCGAAGGCCAGGGTGTAGGCGCTGATCACCCAGGACAGGTCGGTGGTGGAGAAGGAGAGGGCGGTCTGGATGTGCGGGAGCGCGATGTTCACGATCGTCGCGTCGAGAACGACCATGAGCTGACAGGCGGCGATGACCGCGAGTGCCACGCCGGGCCGCCCTTCCCGGCGGGCCGCGCCCGGTATCCGGGGCGTGGCGAGTGGAGAGCTTTTCACCGAGGATCCCCCCATAGTGAAATAGTGAACGGAGCCGTTCACTGCGGCACCACCGTAGGAGCCCCCGGTTAGTGAACGCAACCGTTCACTAAGGCTGAAAATGCGTGCGAGGGCCGCGTGGGTCGGTCGGAGGTGGAGGTTGATGGTGGGTTCCCGCTGGTCGGTGACGTCGCCGGGCCGCAGGCGCGGTCCGGAACTCGAACGGGCGATTCTCGACGCGGCGTTGGAGCAGCTGAGCACGGTCGGCTGGAACGGGCTCACCATGGAGGGCGTCGCGGCCTGCGCGCACACCGGCAAGGCGGCGGTGTACCGGCGGTGGCCCTCGAAGGCCGACCTGGTGGCCGAGGTGCTGCGGGCGGGGCTGCCGCCGATCGGGGAGATCGCCGACGGCGGATCGGTCCGGGGCGACCTCCTCCGGTTGTGTGTGCGGATGCGTGACGTGATGGAGTCGCGCGCCGGTCAGGCGCTGCGAGCAGTCCTTCACGAATGCGACCACACCCATGCGGGCCGGTTCCATGACGTGGTCCGGGCCGGGCTGCACGAGCCCGCCCACCGCTTGATCAGGGAGCTTGTGCAGCGCGGGATCGAGCGGGGCGACGTGCGGCCGGACGCGGCGAGTCCGTTCGTCGCCGACGTCATTCCGGCCATGATGATGTACCGCGCGAAGGTGTGCGGGAGCGAATGGGTGGATGCGGACATCACGGAAATGATCGATCAGGTGATGGTGCCGCTGCTCAGGGCGTGAGACGCCGTACGGACTCCACCCGGGGCGGGGTGTGCAGGCGGCGCGGGGCGGCGTAACCTTGCTGGCGCCATGCCGTACGAAGCACCCACCCACACCGTCGAACGCTCCCTCCGTGCAACCACCGGCGCCAAGGTCATCGCCGGGGTCGACGAAGTCGGACGAGGGGCCTGGGCCGGTCCCGTCACCGTGTGCGCGGCGATCACCGGTCTGCGCCGGCCGCCCGCAGGTCTCACCGACTCCAAACTGCTCACCCAGAAACGACGCGACGCGCTCCTCGACGTCCTGGAGGACTGGGTCACCGCGTACGCGCTGGGGCACGCCTCCCCCGAGGAGATCGACGCACTCGGGATGACGGCCGCCCTGCGGCTCGCCGCGGAGCGCGCCCTGGAGGCGCTGCCCGTGCGGCCCGACGCGGTCATCCTCGACGGCAAGCACGACTATCTCGGCCCGCCCTGGCGGGTCCGTACGGTCATCAAGGGCGACCAGTCCTGCGTCGCCGTCGCCGCGGCGTCGGTGATCGCCAAGGTCAGGCGCGACCGGATGATGGCCGAGCTCGGCCAACAGGGCG
This sequence comes from Streptomyces sp. NBC_01006, assembly GCF_045162725.1. Classification (NCBI taxonomy): domain Bacteria; kingdom Bacillati; phylum Actinomycetota; class Actinomycetes; order Kitasatosporales; family Streptomycetaceae; genus Streptomyces; species Streptomyces sp. NBC_01006. Next base: position 6,063,455 of record NZ_CP108700.1, read on the forward strand.
GCGGATGTGCGGAGTTCGCCTTCGGCGACAACGCCGGATATCCCTCGCCGGTGCACCGGGCCGCGCTCGAACAGCTGGGGCCCACCCCGTACCACCGGCTCTCGTGGTCGTACCTCGACGGGCTGCCCAAGTGGCGCCACCTCAAGAAGGTGCGGCGCAGCGAGGAAGCGACGGAACTGGAAAACGGAGGCCAACTCGGCTTCGATTTCTGATCGCACCCACGTGCCACCCACCGGTACGTTTCGTACCGGTGTTTGATAGACATCAACTCATGCCTCTCACCCCCGAGGAGCCTCAGATTCACGAGAGTGCCCAGGGTCCCCGCGTCACGCCGGCCGCGAGCCGCACCGCGCAGACCCCCCGCCCCGTACCTGGTCCGCGTCCCGCCGCCGTTCCGCGGCCCGGGCGCCCCGGTCCCTCCCCCGCGGCGGCGAGCCGTACGGGCGGGGCTCCCAGGCCCGCACCGCCCGCGCAGCGTGCGCCGCAGGCCACCCCTGGACCCGTAGCCCCCACCGCACCGTCCGTCTCCGCGGCGGTGCCCCAGATCCAGCTGATCCCGGCCTCCGCCGAGGGTGCGCTGGACGCGGCCGAAGAGGCCGTCGACCTGCTGCTCGACACCGGGCGCGGGCCCGGCGACATCCTGGTGCTCACCACCGGCGACCCGCACCCGTGGGCCGCGCACGAGCTGTCCTTCGGCGAGGCCGCGTACTGGGCCCTGCACGACGCCGGGGACGACGTCTTCTACGCGGACGCGGCGCAGGCCGAGCGCGCCGCGGGCCGTCCCGTCGTGGTCTTCGCGGCCAACGGCGGACCGGCCGGGGCGACCGCCGCCGCTCTGCCGACCGCGCTCGCGCGGGCGGGTGCGCTGCTGATCGTGTGCGGCGACCCGCAGCAGATCAACTCCGTGCTGGGCACGGGCGTCTGACGCCCCGTACCCGGCGCGGGCAAGGGGCGGGGCCGGTCGGACCGGCCCCGCTGAAGCCCGAGGCCTGACCTGCCGTACGCCCGATCCAGGGTGTACGGCCGCGAGGGCTGCCCGCGGGTGGGCCTGCGTACGGGTGCGGCCCGCGGGCGGGCTTCGGCGTAAGGCGGGCCCCGGCGCGCCGCGGGCCCTCAGCGCGCGGCGGTACGGCGCCGCAGCACCTCGGTCGTGCCACCGCCGGTGCGCAAGGCCAACGGGGGGAATTCGGCCACGGTGTCACCGAGGCGCTCGGGCCGCGAGTCGGAGCTGGGATGCCGGCCGCCCCGGCCCTCGCCCAGCACCTGCCAGCCGCCGCGGGTCAGCGTGATGTACGCGCCGCAGCGCAGCCCGTGCAGGGTGCAGGCGTCCCGCAGCCCCCACATCCAGGCGCCGTCCTCCTCGGTCCACCGCTCGTCGCCCTCGCGGCAGTACAGCAGCACCGCGGTCCGCACCGGGGTCCGGCGCCGCAGGTCGTGCGGGATGACCCGGCGCAGCGCGGCGAGCAGGGCGTTGCGGTACTCCCAGCCGTCGGCCGAGGCCGAGCGCCGGGTGAAGGAGGCGCTCGCGACGAGCCGCTCCTCGGGGCCGAGCACGGCGATCACCGCGGTCGAGGGCGCCGGGCCGTGCCGGGAGTGCAGCCCGTGGACGACCTCGCGCGGATTGCGCAGCAGGGGGATGCCCGCCGCAGTCCATTCGGCGGGTTCCACCAGTCTGCCGTGCCGGCTGGCGCCGCCGGCTGTCGTTGTCAGTGACGACGTCGAGGGCGGGGCGAATCCGAAGGCCACGGTCCTCCCTTCGGGTACACGCCCGCAGACGGGCACAGCTGTCGTACGGGCGCGCCGCGGCGAGGCCCAGGAAGAGCGCCGTCGAGCCGGGCGGGAGCAGCCCAATTCTCGCGTGGCCCGTGAGCATGCGGCAACGAGCAATTGGCGCCGCCGACCGGAATTCGCCGGTATGCCGTTCATATCCTTGCCCAGTCAGGGCGAAGATGACTCATTCGACTACGACTGAAGCCCCAGTACCAGCGGAAACACCCCTTCGAGGGCCGGGTCGAGGCCGGGTGGAGCGCCCGTCCGACCCGTGGACCGTCCGCGACGATCTTCTCACGCTGGGTGAATTGGCCGATTGTCCGTGCCATCCGGTTGCATGGGGGCATGGACAACCTGGAGCTCCGCACCGAAGCCGATGCCATCCTCGCTGAGCTCGTCGGCGCCCCGGGGAGCGGGGCGCGGCTGCGGGAGGACCAGTGGCAGGCCGTGGCCGCCCTGGTGGAGGAGCGCCGGCGGGCCCTGGTGGTGCAGCGCACCGGCTGGGGCAAGTCGGCGGTGTACTTCGTCGCCACCGCGCTGCTGCGCCGGCGCGGCTCCGGCCCCACGGTGATCATCTCGCCGCTGCTGGCGCTGATGCGCAACCAGGTCGAGGCGGCGGCCCGGGCCGGCATTCAGGCCCGCACCATCAACTCGGCCAACACGGAGGAGTGGGACGCCATCTACGGGGAGGTCGAGCGCGGGGAGACCGACGTGCTCCTCGTCAGCCCCGAACGCCTCAATTCCGTGGACTTCCGCGAGCAGGTGCTGCCCAAGCTCGCGGCCACGACCGGTCTGCTCGTGGTCGACGAGGCCCACTGCATCTCCGACTGGGGCCACGACTTCCGCCCCGACTACCGTCGGTTGCGGGCCATGCTCGCCGAGCTCGCCCCCGGCGTCCCGGTCCTGGCCACCACCGCGACCGCCAACGCCCGGGTCACCGCGGACGTGGCGGAGCAGCTGGGCACGGGGGCCGGCGAGGCCTTGGTGCTGCGCGGCCCGCTGGACCGGGAGAGCCTGCGCCTGGGCGTGGTGGAGCTGCCGGACGCCGCGCACCGGCTGGCCTGGCTCGCCGAGCACCTGGACGAGCTGCCCGGCTCGGGGATCATCTACACGCTGACGGTGGCCGCGGCCGAGGAAGCCGCCGCCTTCCTGCGCCAGCGCGGCTTCCCGGTGGCCTCGTACACGGGCAAGACGGAGAACGCCGACCGCCTGCAGGCCGAGGACGACCTCCAGGCGAACCGGGTCAAGGCGCTGGTCGCCACCTCGGCGCTGGGCATGGGCTTCGACAAGCCCGACCTGGGCTTCGTGATCCACCTCGGCTCGCCGTCCTCGCCGATCGCGTACTACCAGCAGGTCGGCCGCGCCGGGCGAGGCGTGGAGCACGCCGAGGTCCTGCTGCTGCCGGGCAAGGAGGACGAGGCCATCTGGCGCTACTTCGCCGATACCGCCTTCCCGCCCGAAGCCCAGGTACGGCAGACCCTGTCGGCCCTCGCCGACGCCGGACGGCCGCTGTCCGTGCCCGCGCTGGAAGCGGCCGTGGAGCTCCGGCGCACCCGGCTGGAGACGATGCTCAAGGTGCTCGACGTCGACGGAGCCGTCAAGCGGGTCAAGGGCGGCTGGAGTTCCACCGGCCGGGAGTGGACGTACGACGCCGAGCGGTACGCCTGGGTCGCCCGCCAGCGGGCCGCCGAGCAGCAGGCCATGCGCGACTACGTGAGCACGTCCGGGTGCCGGATGGAGTTCCTGCGCCGGCAGCTGGACGACGAGGGGGCGGCCCCGTGCGGCCGGTGCGACAACTGCGCGGGCGTCTGGGCCGACTCCTCCGTGTCGGCGGAGACCCTGACCGGCGCGGCGAAGGAACTGGAGCGCCCGGGGGTGGAGGTGGAGCCGCGCCGGATGTGGCCGACCGGCATGGCGGCCCTGGGCGTCAACGTCAAGGGACGCATCCCGGCCGGGGAGCAGTGCTCCACCGGGCGGGCCCTGGGCCGGCTCTCGGACATCGGCTGGGGCAACCGGCTGCGCCCGCTGCTCGCCGAGAACGCCCCCGACGGGCCGGTCCCCGAAGACGTCCTGCACGCCGCGGTGGCCGTCCTCGCCGACTGGGCGCGCTCCGCGGGCGGCTGGGCACCCGGTGTCCCGGACGCCTCCGACCGGCCCGTGGGCGTCGTCGCCGTGCCGTCCCTCGCCCGTCCGCAGCTCGTCGGCTCCCTCGCGGAGGGGATCGCGAGCATCGGCCGCCTCCCGTACCTGGGCACCCTGACGTACACCGGGCCGGACGGCGCGCACGCGGCGCGGCGCAGCAACTCCGCCCAGCGGCTCAGGGCGCTGTCCGGCTCCTTCGCCGTCTCCGAGGAACTGGCCGCCGCCTTGGCGCAGTCGCCCGGGCCCGTCCTCCTCGTGGACGACTACTCCGACTCCGGTTGGACCCTGGCGGTCGCCGCCCGACTGCTCCGCCGGGCGGGCAGCGGCCAGGTGCTCCCGCTGATCCTCGCGACGGCCGGCTGACCGGCAGCGCGCGGCGGATCCGGCCGCGCCCTCCTACGTGGCGGCGGGTGGGGGTGCGGCCGGGGTCAGGTGGTGTCCGGGGTCCTGGAGGCGGTCGCCCTGGGCGGCCAGCATGCGGCGGACCACGGGCTCCGGCATGCGGATGACCACGGGCTGCGAGAGGGTCGCCTCCCGTACCGCCGTGGCCGCGGCGCCCAGCTTCCCGGTGAGCCTGTTCGTCACGGTGGCCACCACGGTGACGTCCACCGTGAACTGGACCAGGACCGCCTTCATCTTCGGCTTGTGCAGCGGCAGCGAGCCGGCGGAGTTCGCCGAAGCGTCGGCCGCGCCGCCCGACCCGCCCCCGTTGGCCAACAGCTGGTTGAGCCGGAACTCGTTCGCGTTGAGCAGCCCCGCGCCGAGCAGCGGGCGGGCCGCCCTGCTGTCGTCGGAGGAGCTCTGGCCGTCCTTCTGGCTCGGGCGCGGCGCCTCCAGATGACTCTGGCCCACCGTCTCGAAGGTCATCTTGTCGCCGAGGCCCAGCACCTGCCCGTCGCGCAGCCGCGTGTGCACGGAGGCCCGCAGGTCCTGGCCCTGCGGGCCGGAGGCGTGGACCGGCGGCAGATCGGCGCCGGAGGCGGTGAGCAGCGGCAGCGCGGCGATCATCCACTCGGTGGACACCGCCTCGTCCAGGGCGTACGCGGCGGCCTGCCCCGGGGTGCGGAACCGATGGCCGCCGCCCGCCTCCTTGACGGCTGCACTCACCAACTTCCTGACGTCATGGGCACCTGTGAAACCGTTGACCTGCGCCTCCAGCGGGAGCTTCACACCGGCATCCCGCCAGGCGTCGAGCCGGACCGCGCCGCCGCCGGCGCCGGCGGCGGCGGGTGGAGCGACGAGGGGCGCCGCCGGGACCGGCCGCACGCGGGAGAGCGCCTCCAGGTCCTTGCGCAGGATGCGGTGGGTCAGCGTCAGGCTGTTCATCTGGGAGAAAGCCAACCGGGTGTCACCCTTGTACAGTTCGAGCTTCGCCCGGATCGGCAGGTTCATCTTCGCCGACTTCGCGGAGCTGTCCGCCACGGACTTCATGCCGAGCTGGCCGCGGTTCACGGCGCCGCTGCGCCGCGAGTTGCCGGTCGCGTAGCCGAGGCCGCCCGCACCGCCCAGACTCTTCGGCTGCCCGGCGCCGCCGTCCGGTCTGGCCGATCCGCCGAGGATGCCCTCGATCCCGGCGACGGAGGCCTTGTCGTGGGAGTTGGCCTGCTGTGAGACGGCCGAGGTGATGTACTCCATGTCGCGGCCGTCGTTCGCGTCCTGCGCGTACGCGCCGTCGCCCGTGCGTTCGATCTTGAACACCGCCCAGTACGGGGTGTTGCGGCCGTCGAACAGTTCGACGGTGACGCCGCCGTCCATGGCGCTGGACAGGAGCCCGGCCGAACCGTCCCGGTCCAGGACGCGCAGCAGCCGCTGCACGTTGTCGTTGCGGTCCTTGAGCTGGCGCCGGGGCAGCAGGTGGTGGACGAGGTCCGGGTGCGTGCCCCCGGCGAGGCTCGTGCGCAGCTTCTCCAGCAGCGGGACGAAGTCCGGCAGGTCCTCGATCATGCCGAAACCGAGGGCGCGGTCCTTGCCGAGCACCGGGGGCGGAGCGCTCGCGGTGGCGGCTGCCGATGCCGATGCCGACGCGGACGAACCGGCGGCCGGTACCGGTTTCCGCTTGCGCACCTGTTCCCGTATCCGCGGCGGCAGCTGTGCCTCCGTCAGCCAGACTCCCGCCGCGGCGGGCAACGTCGTGGCGGCCTTCGCGGTGCACGAACCGCGGGCGGTGACGCCCACCTCCGCGACCATGTTGACCAGCACGTCGCACTGGACCAGGTACAGCGGGGCCTTCTTCGGGGTGTGGGCGTTGCGCTCGACCGTGCCGGACACGGTGAAGGCCTCCGCGTCGCCCTCGCTCGTGGTGCCGGACACCGCCAGGCCCTGGCCGGCCCGCCACTGGGGGCCGGTCTCCGAGCCGGTGACGCCGAACTGCACGGTGTTGGTGGTGACCTTGCCCCGCTGCCCGCCGGACTGGTGGCCGCCGAGTACGAAGGTCTCGGTGCCCGGGCCCGCGCCCTTGTGCAGCAGCCTCGGGTTGGCCAGGGCCAGCCGGGTGCCGACGGCGCCGTTCAGGCCTGCGAGGCGCCGCGGATAGCGAAGGTTCTTCACCACCCAGCCGGAGGACGCGGCCTGCCGCAGGGCGCCCTGGATCGCCCGCTCGCCGAACCGCTCCTCGATCGCCAGCCGCGGCGCGAGCCCCTCCGTCGCCAGCGCCGGGTCCTCGCGTACGTCCTTGTTGCCGGCGGCGGCCCGGGACAGCAGCCGCAGGGCGAGGGCCCGGATCGGCTCCCCGTCGAGGGTCTCGACCAGCTGCCAGTCCCGCAGCGGTTCGCCGACGGACGCCCGCAGGGTCAGCGTGGCCAGGTCGCCGATGCCCTCGGCCTTGACGGCGTGCTCCTTGGCGCCGGGCTGCGCCCGCCGGACCGAGGCGATCGAGTCGATCCGGTCCTTCCCCGCCCGGTCCACCGTGAACTCGGTCGGCGTGAGCAGCCGTACCCCCTGCTCCCTGAGGTCCAAGGACGCCACCGATTTGGGGTCCGGGACCGACTGGCCCGGAGTGCCGGGCGTGAGGCTCCGGGCCAGCTTGCGGGGCCGGGAGGTCATGGTGACGTCCACGTCCAGCTTCAGGGCCGCCTCGAAGGCGCTCGCCGTGTCGGAGCCGTTGGAGACGATGTCCGTACGGCCCGTGGGTCCCGCCTGGTTGCGGCGGGTGCCGATGCCGTGCCGCTCGTAGCGGGCCGAAGCCGACAGCGCGCCGGGGACGAGCCGGGCCTGGCCGAGGACCAGTCCGCCGAGCGAGCGCGAACTGCTGCGACCGCTCTGCGAATTGCTGGTGACACCGGCGTGGCTGCGCACCGACCAGTCCTTGATGTCGCCGGCATAGGCGGTGTCGCTGAGCGCGCCCTTGACCCGCAGCTGTACGTCGTGCGCGTGCAGGCTGGTCTTGCGGCGAAGCCGCACCCGGATGCCGGTGGACAGCAACTGGTCTTTGTTGATGCGGAGGTTGGTCTCCGACAGCGTGGTCATCAGCTCGCGGTAGTTGCGCCGCTGGGCCTCGGACTCCGCGCGGCCGGTGTTCTCGGCGGGCGCGGTGGCGCCGAAGGCGGGGAGGTAGCCGGCCAGGCTCGGGTCGGTGGTGAACAGGTCGAGCACGGCCCGCAGCATGGGCCGGGTGTCGAGCCGGCTGAGCGCGACGTTGGCTCCCTTGCCGCCGAAGGGGAGGTGGCGCTCGACGTCCACCTCGTTGCCGTCCGCGTCGGTCTGCGTCGGCTTCTTGACGAACTCCCCGGCCGTCATTCCCGGCGGCAGCGGCAGCCCGAACTCCTTCGCCTCGTCGGCCCGCAGGCTGATCCACACGTTCATCGAGTGCCCGGCTTCGCGGGCTCCCGGGCGCCGGGCCGTCTCGGGCGAGAGCGGGCCGATACCCACCGCGATGAACGACACCTGCCCGTAGTAGAGCGCCTTCTCGCCGCGGACCTCCGCGCCCTGCCGGCTGGAGACGGTCTGCTCGGTCACGGTGAAGCGCGCCTTGCGGGCGGCCGCGACCGGCATGGCGGTGCCCCGGACGACGGCGGCGCTCGGCGTCGCCCCGAACCCGACCGCCGGGCCCAGTCCGCCTTGGAAGGCCCGCCCCTTGCCCGCGCCCTCGGTGACCGAGGTCTGGGCCTGCTGGTGGGTGCGCAGCTGGGTCTTGCCCGTCCCCCAGGCGGGCGCGAGATCCGTGATCAGGGCGCGCAGGCGGTAGGCGGAGGCCGTTCTGCCGTCCTTGGCGTACAGGTCCTCACTGACCACGCCGTCGCGCAGCAGCCGGGGCAGATCCTCCAGGACGGTCGCCGTGGACGTCGCCTCGAACAGCCGGCCGCGGCCGGGCGCGCCGGGTGCGGTGACCGAGGGGTGCAGGACGGAGGCGACCGCGTCGAAGAGTCCGCCGCCGCCCTCGTGCGGGGCGGTGTTGTCGCTGACGGCGACGGCGGCCAGGGAGTCCGAGTGGTGGACGCGGCGGACCGTGGTCGGGTTCAGGGGCGTGAGCGGCAGGGGCCCGCGGCCGGTGCCCACCGGGACGAGGTGCTCGGTCGGCACCCGCTGGGTGAGCGTGCCGAGGCGTTTGTCGGGCCGCCGGGCCCGCGCGTCGCCGTGCTTCTTGACCCGTACCTCGTACTGCACCGTGCGCGGCACCTCGACGGAGCCCTTGTCGCTGCGCAGCACGCGGGGTTCGGCCACGTTCTTCTGGTGGCGGGACTCGCGGGACGACTGCCAGGGCTGTGCGTTGGCGGTGGCGGCCGGGCCGAACCACACCCCCGGCGCGACCGGCCCGAGCCCGAAGGCCACGCCTCCGACGCCCTTGCTCGCGTTCCCGCCGCCGGTGCTGCTCGCGGCGGCGGCGGTGTTGTGCTGGACGTCGACCTTGGTGTCCTTGCCCTCCGGGTGCTCCAGTTCGCTCTGCGGCTGCCCGCCGCCGGCCGGTAAGGCGGCGGCCGCGGGGTTGCGCTTGAAGGTGGGCGGGCGGTCGCCGGCGGCCCGGCCGATGCGGACGGTGACGTCGTACCACTCGTCGCCCGCCTTGCCCTGGACGGCGAACGCGCGGCCGGCCCCGAAGAAGCTCTCCGGACGTCCGATCAGCTCGGCGTGGATGTCGGCTACGGCGCCGTCGCCGTGCCCGACCTGCGAGGCGATCGTGTTGCGTACGAAGACGTGGTCCGTCAGCCCGTACGCCGTGGAGAGCCCGCCCGCCTCCAGTGCCATCAGGTACGGGGGCAGTTCGAATTCCGGGTCGGCAGCCGCCCCGGCGGAGGGCTGCTGCTGTGCCGCAGGCCCGGCGGCACCCCCGTACCGGGCCTGGTGCATGGCCTGCGTGAAGGCCGCGTTGCCCGCGTGCTGCCGGAAGCGGGCCAGGGTGTCGGCATCGGGTACGGGACGCCGGGTGGGGCGCGCCGGTCCGGGGGGCGGCTGCTGCACGCCGCCGGTCCGGCCCTCGCGGGTCTGTCGCGGAGTCTTCACGGGCACAACCCTCGCTACTGGGATCGGCTGCTGTTCGACGGGCCGAAGAACTCGATCTCGGCTATGGCGACCTGCTTGTCGGGGGCGGCGGCGTAGGCCGAGCGCAGGACGAACCGCACGGCGGTCACGTTGCCGGCCCGGAAGGTACGGCGCTGCCCGCCCGCGGCCTGGTCGAGGGTGAGGACGCGGGTGGCCGTCCTGCCGTCGGAGGTGGTGATCACGGCCTCGACGCGGCGCGGGAGGGCCGACTGGGAGAGCTTGTCGGCGCGCGTGGAGACCCCGGGGGTGATGATGACGTCGAGCAGCCGGGTGGGCCGGTCGAAGCGGGCCTCGACCCATTCCCCCGCGCCGGACTGGCTGATGCCCGGGCCCCACCAGGTGTTGTTCAGCTTGTCGAAGGCGAGCTGGGGGTCGTTCCCCGGGTACGCGTGCGATGCCTCGACGCTGTCCGGTCCGACCGGTGTCCGCTTGGCGAAGTGGTCGCGGACGGCGTTGACGGCGGTGTCCGCGTTCACGACGGCGGCGATCAGCAGGGTCAGTACCAGCGCCCAGAGCGCCCAGGTCATGAGGTACCCGAAGCCGCGGCGCAGGCGCGGGCGGTCGCCGGCCCAAGGGGTCTCCCGGTTGCGGAAGTCCAGCACGCGGCGCCACCAGGGACGCCGCCCGGGAACCGCGGGGCTGCCGGCCAGCGGCATGGCGCACACGCCGCAGAAGTGCCGGTCGGGCCGGTTGGGCGTGGCGCACCAGGGGCAGGGCGGGCCGCCTTCGACGCCCGTCTCCCGGCCCGGGGTACGGACCTGCGGGCGGTCCGCGACCGAGCGGCCCGGCAGTACGGGCGCCACGGACGGCGGCACCGCCTCCCGGGGCTCGGGATCGGCGACCGGCACGAGCAGGGACCTGGCCCGGGTGGACGCGTCGTCGGCGGCGGGGGCGACGGCCGCGGTGAGCATCGAGGAGGTGGCGGCGGTCTCCACTCCTTCGGTACCGCCCGACTCGGTCCTGCCCGATTCGGTACCGCCCGACTCGGTACCTCCCGGCTCGGCGGGCCCGGATCCGGAGGTGCCCGGGCCCTCGGCGGATGCGCCGCGCGGCGCGGGGGCCGGCTGCGCGGTGTCCGCGGCGGCCTCCGCGGCGGGAGCCGGGTCGCGGGCGACCGCCTCGCCACCGGCCGCCTCGCTCATCGCGCCCGCGCGGTCGGCCCAGCCCAGCACCGCGCCGCAGGAGTCGCAGAACGACTGATCGGGTTCCGCCCGGGTGCCGCACTCGGCGCAGTGCGCGGCCCTGTCGCTCCGCGCACCGGGGACGGGGGTCTGGCTGGTCATCTCTCGGGGTTCCTTTCCGCGGCGGTCACCTTGACCGCGTAGGGCATGTGGGCGGGGCGGGCCGCCGCCACGAGGCTGTCGAGCCGCTGCTCGTCCGCGGAGGTCGGATCGGGCAGCCGCAGCGTGACGTGCAGCCGCGGGCGGCGTTCCCCGGGGACCGGGCCGAGCGGCCGGGCGTTCCAGTCGGCGGCCCCGCTCTCGCTGATCTCCGGTTCCACCCCGAAGGCCAGCCGGATCGCCTCGGCCAGCCCGCGCCGGGTGCCCCGTACGCGGTGCAGGTACGCGGCGGCCGACACGGCGGCACGCAGCCGGTCCTCCGGTTCCGCCCCATCGGTCTCGGCGCCGACCCAGTCGCCCAGCCAGCGGGTGAAGTCCACCGGGGCCAGCGACGGGGTGAAGTACGAGTCCAGGCAGTCCAGGACGTTCAGGATCGGGGCGAGGACCTCGTCCAGCCCGGCGACGAAGTGCTGCGCCAGCTCGTCCTCGGCGAAGACCGCGGGCAGCATCGCGCCGAGCGGCGCGGAGGACCTCAGCCCGTCGACGGACCCCCTCGCGCTCATGCGTCGTCCCCGATCACGCGCACCCGGTGGTCGAAGGAGAACACCAGCGCGGCCGGTTCGAGGTCGATCCGGTCCGTCGCCTCGCCGCGTTTGCCGGTCAGCGGGTCCGCCGGGTGCAGCAGGACCTCGTCGACCAGCTCCACGCCGGGCACGCGCTGCAGCACCGCGTAGATCTCGCCCGCCTGGACCCGGCGGCCGAACGGCCAGCCCGTGCCCTCGGCGCCGCCGGTCAGCGGGTCGAGGTGGCGGTGGACGGCGTCGTGCGCCGTGCGCCGCACCCGGTCGGTGTCCACGCCGCGGAAGGCGTGCACGGTGGCGACGACGGTGACGCCCTGGTAGAACGGCGGGCCCACCGCCAGCCGCGTCCCGATCAGCCTGCGCTCGTCGAGGTGCCGGGTGATCCGCCGCAACAGGGCGTCACCGGGGACCAGTTGCTCGAAGCGCAGCCGCCCGCCCGGATCCGGTACCGCCTGCGGGACGACCAGCACCCGTACCGCGTACGCCCCGTGCTCGCTCTCCTCGCCCTCCAGGCAGGCGATCCGGGCGGTCTCGGGGGCGGCGCGGCGCGCCAGCTCCTCGTAGTCGCGCAGGGTCACCGCACGCTCCTGGGCGCGCAGCGTGATCGGCGCCCGGGTCTTGGCCTCCTCCACCGTCTCGCCGTCGACCCCGCCGCGCGCCGCCTCCCGGTTGACGACCTCGGAGACGTACGGGACGGAGTTGCGCAGCACCTGCACGGCGCCGCGCGCCACGTTCCCGGCCCGGCCGCCGCCGATGCGGTAGCGGCGGGCCCGCAGGACCGCGCCCTGCGGGGGCACCGCCCCGTACTGCCGCAGGGCGCCGTCCGGTTCCCGTACCGCCGGGCCGAAGGCGAGCTCCCCGGTCGCGGCGTCGAGCGTGACGTGCCGGTCGCGCGGGCCGGAGGCGGCGAAGTGGGGCACGACGTGCCAGTCGCGCCAGCCGTCGTCCTCGGCGCTCTGCAGCAGCACCGACGGGTCGTCGCCGACCACGGGCGCGTTCGCCAGCCGCAGCCGCTGGCCGGGCAGTCCGGAGGACTCGCCGAGGGCCTCGTCGTACACGGTCTCGGCGTGCACCACGCCGGTGGTGCCGCCGATGGTGAACGCCTCGGCGGACCGCACGGTCGGCGAGGTGGTGTAGAAGGGCTGCCCGGACAGCGGTTCGGTGACCCGGCAGCGCAGCCAGCCGGCCTCCCGCCCGCCGGTGCGGGACAGCGCGTGCCCGCCGGGGACGTGCAGCACGGCCTCGCCGGGCCGGTTGAGGCCGCCGGTGCCGTCCCGGTCGACCTCGCAGGCGGCCCAGCCGTCCTCGGTCCACGCTTCCCACACCAGCGGCGGCTGCCGCGGGTCCACGCCGACACCGTCGACCCGGCTGTCCAAGGCCAGCGCCACCGCGCAGTGCGGTACGGCGGCACTCAGCCCGAGCAGCATGCAGTCGCCGGGCCGCGGGGCCTCGGCGAAGCACATCACGTCCTTGTCCTCGGTGAGGTCGGCGGTCATGTCGGTGACGGCCTCGCCCCGGCGCTGCACCATGAGGTGGAGCAACTCGCACGGAACGACGTTCAGTTCCCGCTCGGTGGCGAAGACGACCGCCTCCTCGCTCTCCGTGCGCTGGGTGGCGACCTCGGTGCCGGCGGGCAGCAGCACCGGTTCCTCCTGCGGCGCGGAGAGCCAGAACGTGACGTCCGTACGGGCCGCCGACGGCGGGAAGAGCTGGATGCCGACCAGGTCGAGGAAGGCCAGGTGGTTCTTCTCCGGGACGCGGTTCAGCCGGTAGACGATCTGGTCGGCCATGTGCGCGACCGTCTCCACGAGCGTGACGCCGGGGTCGGAGACGTTGTGGTCCGTCCACTCCGGGGCGCGCTGCTGGATGTAGCGCTTGGCGTCGTCGACGAACTGCTGGAAGCGGCGGTCGTCGAGGTTCGGGGAAGGCAGTGCCATCAGCTTTCGCTTTCCAGAGAGGTGCCTGAGGTGCCCGAGGTGCCTGAGATACCTGAGGCGTACGAGGTCGCCGCGGCGGACGGGTCACCCTCGCCGGGCTCGTCGTGGGACGGGATGACGTAGAACGGGAAGACGAGGCTGCGCGGGTTGTTGGTGCCGCGGATGGCGTAGCGGACGTCGATGAAGAGCACGCCCTGGTCCGTGCCCGCGGTCACGTCGACGTCGGTCACCTCGATCCGGGGCTCCCAGCGGTCGAGGCTGACGTACACCTCGTGCTGGATGCGGCCCGCAGTGGCCTCGTTGACCGGCGCGAACACCAGGTCGTGGATGGCGCAGCCGAATTCGGGCCGCATCGGCCGCTCGCCCGGCGCGGTGGCCAGCACCAGCCGGATGGCCTCCTCGATCTCCCGCTCCCCGCTGACCAGGGCGATGCCTCCGGTCGGCCCGATGCGCAGGGGGAACGCCCAGCCGGACCCGACGAACTGCTCGGCCATCAGCAGACCACCTGCCTTCTCCTTCTCGACACGGACTTCACGGGATCGGGTACGGCTTGCTGTTGACCAGCACCGCGCCCTGCAGCATGAGCGAGGCGGCCCGGATGCCCACGTTCGCGGCGGCGCTGACCTGGATCGTCCCGGCCGCGTTGATCGTCGCCGCGCCCGCCGCACTGAGGCTGAGGGCGCCCAGCGCGTTGACGTTGACCGCCCCGCCGAGCGACCTGACGCTGACCAGCCCGCTGCCCTGGATGTTGAGCGGCCCCCCGCTCTTGATGGTCAGCATCCGGCGCGCGCTCAGCGTGAGGTCCGTGCCCGCCTCCACCGACACCGACGTGCCGCCCGAGATGGTGACGGACCCCTTGCTGTCCACCGTGATCTCGGTCCTGGTGCGGTCGAGGTTGATGGTGAGCCGGTCGTTGCCCGAGGCGATGCGAACGCCCTGCTTGCGGGCGCCGGTCGTCTGGCTGAGCAGGTCCACCCGGTTGCCGTCCCGGTCGGACAGCGTGTGCCGGATCGCCTTCTTCTTCAGCCCGTCGTGCAGCGGTACGTCCTTGACCGGGGTCGGCACGTCCCGGCCGTTGTAGAGGCCGCCGATGACGAACGGATGGTCCAGGGCCCCGCGGTCGAAGGCCACCAGCACCTCGTCGCCCACGTCCAGCGGGAAGATCCCGCCCCCGCCCTTGCCGCCCAGTTGCACGGTACGGGTCCAGTCGCTGACGTAGGTGTCGTCCAGCCACGGGAACCGCAGCTTCACCCGGCCCTGCTTCAGGGGGTCCTGTACGTCGGTGACCAGGGCGTTGGCCACACTCGGCAGCCTCGGCGCGGCGGCGCCGCCACCGCTGGAGGCCAGCCCGTACAGGGAGCGCCACTGCCGGCCGCTGACGGTGATCCAGGTCTGGTAGTGGCTGTCGTCGCCGAAGACGTGCCGGACGGACGTCACCGTGTACTTGCCCTCGAAAGGGGTGCCCACGTCCCTGAGCGTGACCGGCACACCGGGGCGCAGCTTCGGATTGCCGCGCACCGTGACCTCCAGCTCGGCGAAGGAGGAGGTGATGTCCTCGGCGAGGGAGTCGGCGGCGAACTTGACCTCGGACTGGCGGTCGTACGGGGTCTCCGTCTCCACCAGCTTCCCGGGCTTGAACGCCGAGGCCGCCTGCCCCGGGGTGGTGCCGATGGAGACGGCCGAGGTGCCGGTCGTGGGCGCCAGCGCGGTGAGCGGCCGCTTCGTGGTGACGTCCCAGCCGCGCGATTCGACCTTGCCGATCTGGTCCGCGGAGGTGACGGCGGCCCGGCAGCGCAGCACGTCCTGGCCGGCGTGCAGCACGAACGGGCTCTTCTCGCCGTCGGTGCTCGTCGGTGGCGCGCCGGCCGCCGGGACCGGCCGGACGAACTGGAACGTGCCCTTCGAGTCCAGCGACATCACCATCCCGTTCTCGTCGGCGAGCCGGGACAGGAAGTCCCAGTCGGTGACGTTCGACTGGCTGATGAACTCGTAGACGGTCTTGGTGGCCTGGACCCTGCCCAGCGGGATGCCGCTCTGCCCGGCCAGCTTGCGGGCGATGTCGGCGGCGGTCTGATTGCGGTACGCGGCGACCCGGCGCTGGCGCATCAGCCGGTGGCCCAGGTCGTAGCCGCGGATCACGGTGAACGTGCCGGTGCCGTCGTAGTCGGTCTCCATGCCGGTCACCTCGCCGGTGAGCAGCGGCGACGCCGCGCCCTTGCCGGCCGCGACGGGCGCGATGACCACCTTCGTACCGAACTTGACCTTCAGCTCGCCGAGCAGCAGCCCGTGCGGATCGCGGAACGTGAGCCGGAACGCGCCGGGCACCCCGGCCCCGAGGTCGACCCAGGCACCGACGAGATCGTCGGCGACGTGGTCGGGGAGCTTGGCGCCGCCGATCGAGACGTGGACGACGTTGGAGAAGGACGCCTGCACCATCAGTGACCACCCACTTCCTCGGCCGCCGGAAGGATTACTTCCGTGCCGGTCCTCAGCCGCGACGGGTCGTCGATGCCGTTGGCCTGCGCGATCGCCCGCCACACGTTCGCGTCCCCGTACTCCCGCCAGGCCAGCGACTGCAGCGTGTCGCCCGCGACGACCCGGTGCACGCGCTGCGCCGTGAGCGCGCCGGAGGTCGGGTTCTGTCCCTTGGTCTTGCTGGGGATCTCGTGCAGCCGCACCTGGCAGGTGGCCCGGATCGGCACACCCGTCGTACTGAACAGCGAGTAGGCGGCGTCCACGGAGGAGACGTACGCCGTGAAGCGGGCGGTGGAGAAGGAACCCCACTGGAAGACCACCCAGGGGGTGGAGGGCTGCTTGGCGGCGATGCTCTTCGCGGTCACCTCGCAGCAGGAGAAGAGGGACTCCACCTTCTTCAGTACGGAGTTGGCGCCCGGCCGGCCGGAGGAGTCCAGGAAGATCTCCACCGTCATCTCCCGGGGCTCCGGTCCCATGAACTCCGGTACGGCGCCGTCGCGCACCGCTGCGGTCGGGGTGGCCTTCCACTGCGCGCGCCGGCTGAGCGAGAGCTGGGACGGGTTGAACGCGAACGTGAAGTTCTTGATCAGCGCGCCCGGTGTGGTGCTCTGGCCGATCGGCGGCTCGTGAATCGCGAGCGAGGCGCGCACGAGGCTCTTGCCCGCGCCGCCCTTTCCTCCCTTGGCTGCCATGTGGTGTCGTCCCCCCTCAGTCCGTGAACCCGTGGTGCGTGATCTCCAGAACCTCCGTGGCCACGGCCGGGCTGTTCGGGTCGAGCGACGGGCCCTGCCAGCTGACCGGCAGTACGTCGATCAGCCCCCAGCGGGCCACCTCGGAACCGTCGGCGCGCAGCGCGGCGATCTGGGCGGTGGGGCGGGTGACGCCCGTGGTCACGGAGGAGATCCAGGCCGCGACCTTGGCGGTGTCGGGGGTCAGGGGCCGGGTCAGCCGGATGTTGGAGAAGGTCACCCGGGACGGGAGCTGCCAGACGAACCCGTTGTTGCCGCCCTCGTGGCGCTGTTCGATCTCCACCGTGGAGGAGAGTCCCTCGCACCCGTTGAAGTAGCCGAGGCTTTCGCCGTCGATGGTGAGGGTGAAGAAGATCGTGGAGCCCGGGTCGAGATCGCGGGGCATCGGGTGGGCCTTTCTGGGGTGCTGCCGGGTAGTGGGTCAGTGGCGCGGGTCGCGGAGCTTGCCGATGCGCTCCCGGTCGAGCCGGAACTCGGTACGGAGCTGTCGGGTGATCCGGCTGATGAGCCGGTGGGTGAGCTCGTCGAGCTGGAACTCGGTCAGGGAACGGGGGTTGAAGGCGGCGTCGGGGACGGGGGTGTGTGCATGCGTCGGGTGTGCCGCGTGTGGCGTATGTGCCGTGGGCGTGTTGTGGGTCGTGAGTTCGGCGGCGCGCTGGACGGTGCGGGGAGGCGGCGGTGGCGGGGACTGGGGTGTATGAGGCACGGGGGGCCGGGGTGGCACGGGAGGGGTCGCCGAGAACCGCTGCACCGGCACGACGACGGGCGGGGCGGGCTGTGCCTTCGGCGCGGCGACGGGCAGGGGGGAGCGCTGCACGGGAGGGCGCGTCGCCGCTGCCGTAGCGGCCGGGCCCGTCCGGGGGTCCGGGGCGGCGAGGCGCTGGACGGCGAGCGGTCGTACGGGGGTGCCGGTGGCCGTCCGCTGGACGGCAGGAGCGATGGGGGTGGCAGCGGTACCGGTACCGCGGTGCAGCGGCACGGCCGCCCTCGCCTGCGGATGGGGGGAGCGGACGCGCTGCGCCGTGGACGGCAGGGCGGATGTCAGTGCCCGCGCGGGAGCGAGCGCCCGTACGGGAAGGGCCGCGGGCGGCCCGTCCGCGGCGCGCCGGGTAGCGGGAGGTACGACGGCACGCTGGACGGCCGGAACCGGCCCGGGCACGCCGACACCGCCACCGGTGAGGGGCCTGCTGCCCGTCCGCTGCGCGGGGCTCCGCTGGATCGGGGCTGACTGGCCGGCCGGAGGCGCATTCCGGGGGACCGTGACGCCGGCGGACCGGGCGGGGGGCGACAGGGGAGCCACGGGCGTGGTGGTCGGGGCGGCGGATATCGGTGCACCGAGCCCCGGTCGCTGATTTTTGTACGTGAATGCTTCGCCGGTCGGCATCGGGCTCGGCCGAACTCCCGCCGGGGCCGACTGTCGAACCGCATCGGGGGAACGCCGCTGGATCGGAGCCGTCTTGTCGGCCGAGGGCACGACGATGTCGGCGGACCGGGCAGGCGGCGCTACGGGAACCACGGGCCCGGCCGGGACCGGGCCCGCGGATATGGGTGTGCCGAGTCCGGCTCGCCGAGCCGTGTCGGGCGTCCTCCGCTGGACGGGGGTCGCCGGACCGGCTGCGGGCGCGGTGGCTCCCGTCCGCCGCAGCGGGGTGTTCCGGGACGCGGACGGGTCGGCGGAGTGGCTCGGTGCCGGGCCGGCGGACACGGGCATGCCCGATCCCGAGTGCAGCGGCCTGTCGGCAGAGCTCCGCTGGACCGGGGTCGCCTGACCGGCCGATGGCGTGCTCGGGGAGATGCCGGTGCTCCGCTGAGCCGGGTTGCCTCGGGTGACGGACCCGTCGGGAGAGCGAGCCGGAGTCACAGCGGGGGAAACGGGCATCCCCGCCCCCGGCCGCGGCGCCCGGTCGGCGGCACTCCGCTGAACCGGTGCTGTCTGGCCGGCCGATGGCGTGCCCGGAGACAGGGACACACCGGCAACGGGAGCTGGTCCCGCACCAGGGGTCGGAGCTGCGGGCCGGGTCGGTCCCGTTCGCGGTGTTCCGGCGGCAGCGCTCCGCTGGATCGAGGCGCTCCGGGGCACGGCCCCGTCGGTGGCGCTCCGCTGAACCGGCGTCGCCTGACCGGCCGATGGCGTGCCCGGGGTCGGGGAGACGCCGGCAGTCCGTACCGGGCGCGGACCGCTGGACGCGGCTGCTGCGGGGGGCTGCCCCTGGACGGGGGCCGCCTGGGCGGCCGACGCCGTGTTCCCGGGCGGGGATGCGGCGGCAGCCGGTGCCGGGCGCGGGCACGGGCCGGGAGCGGGCGCCTGGCCCGCGCCCGGGGTGGGGGTGTGCTGCGCCTTGTCGGCAGCGCTGCGCTGAAGAGGGGTTGCTTGAGCGGCCGACGGAGTGCTCCCCGAGCCCGCAGCCGCGGCCGTGCTCCCGGTCGGGGCTTGCCGCGTACCGTCGGCGGTGCTCCGCCGAACCGGCGTCGTCTGACCGGCTGATGGCGTGCTCGGAGTCGGGGAGGCGCCGGTGGCCCGTGCCGGGCGCGGGCCGCTGGAGGGCTCCCGGCTCGGGCCGGACGCGGACGGTGAGGGGCGTTGGCGCTGGCGCGGATCGGCGGAGTGCGTTTGGCCCGCACTCGGGGTCGTGGGCAGGGTCCTGTCGGCGGCGCTCCGCCGAACCGGCGTCGCCTGAGGGGCCGACGGTGCGTCGGCAGCCGGTACCTGGATCGCGCCCTGGGCGGGGGCTTGCCGCGTACCGTCGGCGGTGCTCCGTTGAACCGGCGTCGCCTGAGGGGCCGACGGTGCGTCGGCAGCCGGTACCTGGATCGCGCCCTGGGCGGGGGCTTGCCGCGTACCGTCGGCGGTGCTCCGCTGAACCGGAGTCGCCTGAGGGGCCGACGGTGCGCCGGCAGGCGGTGCCTGGATCGCACCCGGGGTCGGGGCTTGCCGCGTACCTTCGGCGGCGCTCCGTTGAACCGGCGTCGCCCGACCGGCCGATGGCGCACCCGGAGACGGGTACACGTCGGCAGCCGGTGCCGGGCGCGGGCTCGCGGAGAGCGCTTGGCCCGCACTCGGGGTCGTGTGCCGCGTACCTTCGGCGGTGCTCCGCTGGATGCGGGGTGGCTGGGTGGGCGATGGCGTGCCCGGGGACGGGGACGCGTCGGCGGCCCGCGCCGGAGCCGGGCGCGGGCCGCCGCCCGAGGACTCCCGGGTCGGACTCGCGGCCGGCGCACCCGACGCGGGGGATGCGGCGGTGGCGGCCGCCGCATCGGGCGACGGCACGCGGGGTGCCGCCGGAAGGGCCCGCCGCTGCACCGCGGGGGTGTGCGGGGACCTGGTCAGGGAGGTCGGCCGGGTGGGTGCCTGCCTGACCGGGGTCACACCGACCCCCGCCGGCCGGAACACCGCAGGCCCCTCGGAGCCCCCGGCGCCCTGGTCCCCGTACGACACGACGGGCAGGGTGAGCGACGGCAGTTCGAGCCCGGAGCCGGGTCGCGCCGACGCGTTGAGCATCCCCTTGACCAGCCCGCCCGGCGCACCGTCGAGCACGGCGTGCGACAGGTTCCCCCGGAAGGAAGGGTTCTGCCACGTGCTCAGGCGTCCGCCGAACCCGGCGTCCGCGACGGGACCGGCCGCGCCGGCGGTCACGCGCTGAATCGGGGGCAGCGCGGACCACCCGGCGGGCCGGACCCCTGCGGACCCGGGCCGGACCACCCCGGCTGCCGAATCGGCACCCGCCCCGGCATCCGGCTCCGGCGCCACCGCCCCCTGCCCGCGGCCGCCCGTCAGACCACCCATCAGCCTGCCAAGAAGTCCCATGCCCTCACCCCTCCGCCGCGGCACGGGTGACGAACCCGGCGATCTGCTCGGTGTACCGGCGGCGGTCACGGTGTTCGAGGTCCAGGATCTCTTCCTGGCTCCAGTGGAAGTGGTAGGCGATGTACGCGATCTCCTCGTGCAGACGGTCGTTCGCGTACGTCACGATTCCCCCAGGCGGCTCCCGCCGAGTTCGACCTCGAACGGCTGCTCGCAGTGGGGACAGGTCACGCCCGCCCGGGTGTGCCCCTCGGCGTTGATCTGCCGGTAGAAGTCCTGCAGGAACGCCAGGTCGGAGGCGAACATGTTCTCCACCACCCCGTCGTGCACCAGCGGCAGGCTGCCCAGCCGGGTGATGACCCGGCCGAGCAGCACCACCGACAGATAGGCGGGGTTCTCCTGCACCCGCATGTCCCGCAGCGGGATCAGCTCGTCCCGGGCGGTCGCGAGCCGCATCGTGCCGTCCCGGTGCACGGCTCCGGCTTCGTCGACGTATCCGCGGGGCAGTTCGAAGGAGAACTCCGTGCGCAACGGCTGGGCCGCCGGGGCGGCGGCCGGAGCTGCCGCCTGCGGCCCCGGTACCGCAGCCCCGGCCTCCGCCGTGGCGTTGCCGCCCGCGTCGCCCGCGTCGCCCGCGGCCACCGCCACCGCGCCCGCCCTGAGAGCCGTACGGCGCATTATTCGATGACCAGTTCTTCGAACGTGATGGTCACGGTCTCGGTGAGCGCGGCGGCCTCGCCCGCCTTCACCGTGCTGGTGTCGACCTTGCTGCACCACGCGTTGCGCATGTTGTACCGCTTGATCGGATTGTCCTGGTAGTCCATCACCATGATCGTGGCGTTCTTGCGGGCGCTGCCCATGTTGCCCGCGACGGACTCGCTGATCCACTGGTTGAAGGCGGCGGACTGCGTCATACCGCGGACGACGGTGCAGACGCCGGCCTTCTTCACGCCCGGCAGCTTCTTCGTCACGGCCTTGCCCTGCGAGGAGACCTGCTGGTACTCGATGACGTCCTGTTCGAGGCTCAGGCCGCTGACCTCCGCGAGGTACTCGACCATCACGCCGTCGATCTGGAGGCCGAAATTATGTGAGGTGAGGGCGTCACCCGGCTGAAGACTCATGTGTGTTCCGTCTTTCTAAGAGGTGTTGACGGGTACGAAGAGGCGGAGGGGGAGTCGGACGAAGGGGGGGCTACTCCTCCAGCTCACCGCTGCCGCTGGAGAACTGGGCCAGCCGGAAGATCACGAACTCGGCCGGCTTGACCGGCGCGATGCCGATCTCGCAGATGACGCGCCCGAGGTCCACCGACTCCGGCGGGTTGGTCTCCTCGTTGCACTTGACGTAGTACGCCTCTTCGGGCCGGGCGCCGAACAGGGCTCCGTTGCGCCACTCGTTGACGAGGAAGGCCGACACGTTGCGCCGGATCCGCGCCCACAGGTGGTGGTCGTTCGGCTCGAACACCACCCACTGGGTGCCGATCAGGATCGACTCCTCCAGGTAGTTGAAGTAGCGGCGTACGTTCAGGTAGCGCCAGGCCGGGTCGGAGGACATGGTGCGGGCCCCCCAGACGCGGATGCCGCGGCCCGGGAAGGCGCGGATGCAGTTGACGCCGATCGGGTTGAGCAGGTCCTGCTCGCCGCGGGTGATCTGGAGCTCCAGGTCCACCGCGCCGCGTACGACCTCGTTGGCGGGCGCCTTGTGCACGCCGCGCTCGGAGTCGTTGCGGGCCCAGATGCCGGCGATGTGACCGCTCGGTGGGATCAGCCGCGACTGGCCGCTGGCCGGATCGAAGGCCTTGATCCAGGGGTAGTACAGGGCCGCGTACTTGGAGTCGTAGCCCGCGGTCTCCTGCCGCCAGACGCGGATCTGGCGGGCGTTCATACCGGGCGGCGGGTCGATGACGGCGACGCGGTCGCCCATCAGCTCGCAGTGCGCGATCAGCCCGAGCTGCACGGCCTTGACGGCCTCCAGGTCGATCGCGCCGCGCTGGTAGGCGGACATCAGGTCGGGAACCGCGACCATCGAGATCTCGTCGACGGCCTCCAGGCCGCCGAAGCCGGTGCGGTCGGCGGAGTCGCCGAGGTACTGGGCGGGGCCGGGGTGGGAGGCGTCCGCTCCGGACGGGACGGCCGGCACGGGGGCCTGGGCCGGGGCCGCCAGCGCCACCGTCTGGTTCTCGGGGCGCGCCAGCTGCCCGGCGGGGGCCGACTCCTGCAGGGTGATGAGCTTGGAGTGCTCCTTGACCTGCGTCACGACGTAGTTGCGGCCGCCCTTCTTGGCGGTCACGTCGAACGTCTCGGCGACCTTGTCGCCGTCCTTGACGATCAGCTTGAACCGCTCGGGCGGACCGTCACCCTCAGGATCGGCGACCTCCACGCGCAGGGAGCCGGGCGCGGCGGCGGCCACCGTGAAGGTGCCGAGCTGCTTCGGCTCGCCGGGCGGCAGCGCGGCGGGGGCCGCGGCGCCCTTCACCGCGGCGGCGGGGGAGGCGGAATCGGCGGACGCGCCCGCGGTGGCGCCGCCGACCCGGACGACGTAGGCGGCCGAACCGCCGTTGTTGAAGAAGCCGTAGACGCTGTGCGCCAGGTAGTACCCGTCGGTGAAGTCACCGAAGGATGCGACGTACTGGGTCCAGTTGGTCACCAGAGTCGGCTCGTTCAGCGGGCCGGTCGGCGCGAGACCGACGAAGGCGGCCACGGAGGTACCCACCCCCTCGATGGGGCGGGAGCCGCTGGCCACCTCCTCGACATATACGCCCGGCGACAGGTAGGACGGCATGCTCTGCTCTCCTCGGGGTACGAGACAGTTGCCTCTACCCTCGGCCGCGAGCCGGTCCGGCGTAACGGCCTCGGGTGCCTGTTCGAGGGCAGCGCTGTTGCCCGCGCGGGCAGGGAAGGCTGCCTCGCGGCCTCTGACCGGCCGCCGGGGGCCGTCGTAGCGTCGTGGCGTGAGCCTTTGGACTTCTTTGGAGCCTGCCTCCGCGACCGTGGATCCCGGCAGCAGTACCACCGTTCGGCTGCGGCTGCGCAACACCGGCGACGTCGTCGACGAGTACCGCTTCGAGCCGGTCGGCGCCATCGCCCCGTGGACCATCGTGGAGCCGGCCACGCTCCGGCTGTATCCGGGGACCACGGGCACGGTGGAGCTGACGTTCTCGCCGCCGCGCACCCCCGACGCGACCGCCGGGCCGAACCCGTACGCCGTGCGCATCACGCCGACCGAGCACCCCGAGGCGGTCACCGTCCCCGAGGGCAACCTCACCATCACGCCGTTCAGCGAGATGCGCACGGAACTGGTGCCGCCCACCGTCAAGGGCCGCTTCCGTGGCCGCCCCAGGCTTGCCGTCGACAACATCGGCAATACGACGCTCACCGCGTCCATCAGCGGCAGCGACAACGGCGATCAGCTGTCGTACGACATCACCCCGAGCAACGTCCAGATCGCTCCGGGCCGCGCCGCGTTCGTGAAGGCGAAGCTCAAGCCACGCGAGATCATCTGGTTCGGCTCGAAGCAGCAGCGGCCGTACACGCTGGCCGTGCACCGGTCGGGGACGGCCCCGGTGGACGTCGAAGGCAGGTACGTCCAGCGCGGGTTCCTGCCCGGCTGGCTCGCCACCTTCCTCGGCATACTCCTGGCCCTGGTCGTCACGTTCGTCATGCTCTGGATCGCGTACAAGCCCCAGGTGCGCAGCTCGGCGGTGGAGAAGCTCCAGGAGGCCGCCGCGACCACGCTCCCGTCGCCGGGCCCGAGCCTGGCCCCGCCGCCCGTCGAGCCCGCCGCTCCCTCCGCGGCCCCGGGCGGCGACCCGATGCCGTCCAAGGCTCCGGAGGGCGGCGCAGGGGGAGGCGGGGGTGGGGGAGGAGGGGCGCCGCAGCCCCCCGCGAAGAAGCCCGAGCCGCACTCCGTGAACAACATCCTGCTCCGGCTCCGGGAGGCCAAGGCGTGCGCCGACGTCCCGGGCCGCGCCGCGGCCGAACGCGGCGCCCCCGTCAACACGGGCACCTGCAACCCGAGCCCCGACGAGAACGAGCGGTGGAACCTCCAACTGATCGACCCCAAGGCGGGTCCCGGAGGCACGGCCCTCTTCCTGATCCGCGCGGTCAAGGGCGGGCTCTGCATGGACCTTCCGGGGCTGGGCGCCAAACCCACCCACACCCCGGTGTCCACGTACGGCTGCAACAGCAAGACCGACAACCAGCTGTGGTGGCTGGAGAAGCAGGACAGCGACACCTACTGGATCCGCAACGCCTCCAGCAACAACACCTGCCTGGACAAGGCGCGCACGGGCAGCGCGCCGCTGCGGCTCGTGGTCCACGACTGCGTCAAGGGCGAGACCCAGAACTGGCAGCTCGTCAACCCCATCTCGCCGAACTGGCAGATCGTCCACCCGTGAACATCCCGTACGGGGGAAACCCCGGTGCCCCGGCAGTCATCGACCGCCGGGGCACCGGGGTTTCCAGCCGTACGACGGCTGCTGCTACCAGCCACCCTCGCCCGGCACCAGGCGGCCCGCCTTGCGGTATTCGCGGCGGGCCCCGTCCAGCAGATCGGCGGTGGTGACGGCCTCGCCCCGGCCGGCCGCGGCGTACGCGGCGGTGACGACGGCGCTGCGGATCGAACCGCCCGCCAGCTCGAAGTCGCGGGCGCACGCGCCGGGATCGGTGCCGTCCGCGCACGGCACGCGGGCCAGCGCGTGCCGCCACAGCGCGAGGCGCTGCGGCGCGTCGGGGAACGGGAAGTCGATCACGAGGTCCAGCCGCCGGGTGAACGCCTCGTCGATGTTGGCCCGCAGATTGGTGGTGAGCAGCGCGATGCCGTCGAAGGACTCCAGGCGCTGGAGCAGGTAGGCGCTCTCCATGTTGGCGTAGCGGTCGTGCGAGTCCTTGACCTCGGAGCGCTTGCCGAAGACCGCGTCGGCCTCGTCGAACAGGAGCACGGCGTCGGTCCGGCCCGCCTCGGTGAAGATCCGCTCCAGGTTCTTCTCGGTCTCGCCCACGTACTTGTCGACGACCGAGGAGAGCTGGACGACGTAGAGGTCGAGGCCCAGTTCGGCGGCGACGACCTCGGCCGACAGGGTCTTTCCGGTACCGGAGTCGCCGGCGAAGAGCCCCAGGACGCCACGGCCCCGGCCGCCGCCGGCGCTGAGCCGCCAGTCGCCGAGGACCCGGTCGCGGTGGCGGGCGCGCAGCGCGAGTTCGTGCAGCTGGGCCAGCGGTTTGTCCGGCAGGACGAGGTCCTCCCAGCCGACGTCGGGCCGGATCCGGCGGGCATGGCGCTCCAGGCCGGAAGCGGACTGCTGACGGGCGGCCAGCCGCAGATGGGCGGCGGTCGGCGGGGTGCCGTCGAAGGCGGCGAGCTCCCGTGCTGCGCGCGCGGCCCGGACGATCCGGTCGGCGCCGAGGTGGTACGGGGCCACGGTCGCCGCCAGGTCGAAGCCCGGCGCCTCGCCGAGCGCGGCCGACCAGGCCGCCTCGGCCCCCGCCGGCAGCCGGGGCGCCTCCAGGACCAGCGGGTCCCGGTCGCACCACTGGGGGTCGTAGGGCCGCTCGCCGATGAACAGCACGGGGACGTCCGCCTCGGCCAGCCCCCGGATCAGCGGGCCCGCCTCGTCCGGCACCTGCGACACGACGAGCGCGCAGCCGCGCAGCCGGGCCTCGCGCAGGAGCTCGGGGTACGGTACGTCGCCGCTCGGGGAGCTGACGTGCAGGGCGTCGAAACCGGCCGCGCACAGGGCGGACGCGGCGACGGCCAGCCCGTCCCCCTCGCGGAGTTCGCGCAGGTAGACGGTGAGCGGGGCGGCCGCCAGCAGCCGCTCGGCGAGCCTGCGGGTGAAGTCCTCGTCGTACGGTCCCGAGGGCGTGGCGAGCGGGCGTGCGTGCCGGGCGAGCGCGGCGTCCGGAGCGTCGTCGCCGAGCAGGTGGGCGACCAACCGGTCCGGGACGCGCAGCGTGCGGCTGAGGAAGGGGCGTTCGGGCTCCTCCACTTCGACCAGGCCGAGCGCGCACAGCGGCGCCGACGGATGGAACCTGGCCCGCGCCCACGCCAGGTGGACGGGGAGTCCGCACAGGTCGAGCGCGAGGCCGGTGGTGGCCCGGCGCCGGCTGACGTCGTCGTTCAGGTAGCCGTACAGCGGCTCGAAGGTGCGGTCGACGTCGGGCGCGAGGGCGACGAGGAGCAGGCAGGTGTCCAGCTCGGTGAGTCCGTGCCGGTGCGCGAGCCGAGCCAGCCGGTCGCCGCCCTCCGGCGCCGTGGCCCCGTGCGGGGACCGCTGCGCCGCCTCCGGCTCCGGGGGCTGGGGGTACGGATCCGGCGCCGCGGAGTCCAGCAGGTGCCGTACGGCGTCGATGGAGAGGTACAGCCCCCGCAGCGGGTCGGCGGCGGTGGGATCGGCGGCGCTGCGCTGCTCGACCAGCAGCGCGACGCGCTCGCGGACCCGGTCCAGCCGTGCGAGGAGCGCGGGGGCCGCGTCCGCAGTGGGGTCGGAGGCGTTCGGGGTCATCGCGGCTCACCTGCGACGGCGGTGCGCGCAGCCGCCGCAGCCGCCGCCGCGGCAGCCGCAGCGTGCCGTGGCTGGTGCCGCCGCTCCGGAGAGTCCCCCAGGCTGCCGTCGATCGCCCGTACGCGCACCGCGCCCTCCGTGACCGGCGGGCCGACGTCGTACTCGGGGTACGCGGGGAACGGCGCGGTCACCACCAGGTCCAGGGACGGCTTGAGCTCACCGCCGAGGGCGGACCAGATCTCGGCGAGGGAGCGCGACTCGGTCTGGATGCCGGCGACCGTGATGGGTACCGAAAGTCCCAACGCGCCTAGTGACCCCGGAAGTTCCTCGGCTGGCAGGATCTCGCGGGGCAGCAGGGTGGCCAGTACGGCGGAGAGCAGCCGGTGTTCGTCCTTGGGCTGTTTGGTCCAGGCCGTGACGAGATAGGACAGCCGGAACCAACGGGGAGGCTGGCGGCGCTTGAGGACGGCTCCGCGGTCGTCACTGACCGGGACCGTGCCGCGGTGGCGCCGGTTCACGTCCTCGCGGATGTCGTACAGATAGGCGTTGACGGCGGTCGCGTTGCGCCTGGCGGACCAGTCGCGGGTCGGGGCGTCGAAGGAGACGTCGATGCCGGAACCGGCCAGCGCGCCACCGGTCAGCAGCCGTTCGAGGACTTCGTCCACCTCGTGGATCATCGTCGTGCTCCCGCCTTGCCTGAGGTGCCGCCGCCTGCCGTGATCGCCGGACGGGCCCCGTCGAATTCTTCTTCCGGTCGCTCGCGGCCCGCAAGCACTCGGGGGCGGACCCCGGCGTCCGGACGGCCCTGGGCCGTTGCCCCCGGGGGCAGGTGCAGCCGGCAGCCATGCGCAGCGGTCAGTCGCATGCAGGGGTCTGGCACATGCAGGGGTCTGGCACATGCAGCGGTCAGATGTAGCCCTCGCGGAGGGCGTAGGCCACGGCATGCGCCCGGTTGCGCAGGTGCAGACGGGTGGTCAGCCCGTGCATGACGTTCTTGACGGTGCGTTCGGAGTACGAGAGCTTGTCGGCTATCTCGGCGGTGTCCAGCCCCTCCGCGATCAGCCGCAGGACGTCCGCCTCGCGCGCCGTCAGCCCCGTCACGGGCGCGCCGCTCCGTCCGGCGGCGGAGCGCTGGAGCATGCGCACCTGGCCGAGCAGCCGCCCGAGCAGGTCGGTGGGGAGGTCGCCGTCGCCCCGTGAGGCCGCGAGCACGGCCTGGAGCAGACGGTGCGTGGTGGCCTCGTGGCGCCAGACGACGGCCCCGACACCGCACTCGATGACATCGAGGAGTTCGGCCTCCCGCACGGTGTTCACCACGAGGACGGCTCGGGTGCCTTCGCCCCGAACCAGTCTGCGCAGCCGCGCGAACGTGGTCTCGTCCGGTGTTTCGGCGATCAGCACCGCCACGGTCCCGGGTCCGGTCTCCGCCTCGTCGCGGAGGTCGATCACGGGATGCTGTCGCAGTTGGCTGACTGCCCCCGCCCGGGAGATCGGATCCGGCGCGTGGACCACGACGCGGATCCGGTGTCCCGGAACCGCCGCCGCGCCGTCAGCCGTCCGGGTCGTGCCGGCCGTCGTCCCGGTCGTTCCAGTTGTCCCGGCCGTCGTCCCGGCCGTCCCGGCGACCCGGGCGACCCCGGCCGATCCGGTCTTTGCGGTCACGAATGTGGTGGTCAAGTGGTCCCCTAGGTCGGCGTGGCGCCTGCCCGCGTTGTGAGTTGCGTGACAGACGGACAGGCATCACGCTCGCGTACTTGCGGTCCGTCGGACAATCGTGGAGAACCACGAGCCACACCACGGGGCCGACCACTAGACATCCACGACATCGGGAGTCAGCCATGTCCGCCACGTCGGTACCGGGAGCGCTCTACGAGCGCCAAGAGGCCATGGCGATGGTCGCCGCCGAGGCCGAGCGTGCCCGGTCCGGCTCCGGTGGCCTGGTGTTGCTGAAGGGGACCACGGGCAGCGGCCGCACCGCGCTCCTGGAGGCGGTCGGTGAGCAGGCGGCGGCGCACGGCATGTGGGTGCTGCGGGCCCGCTGTTCATCCGGGCCCGTCACCCCGTTCGCTGCCGTTAAGCAGCTGTTCGATGACGGACCGGAATTGGCGTGCCCCACGGCGGAACCGCCGGACGAAGCCGACTCCACGGCCGCGATCCACCGCGAACGGGCCGCCTGGCTGTGGCGCGCACTGCTCGAATGGACCGAAGAGGCCCCGCTGTTCCTGGCCGTGGACGACGTCCAGCTCGCCGACCCCCTCTCGCGCGGCTGGCTCGTCGAAGCCGCGCGGCTGGTGGAACGGCTGCCGGTGCTGCTCGTGGCGACCGAGCGCAGCCAGTACGACGTCGAACCGCCCGCGCCGGGCCTCGCCCACGCGCTCCCGCCCCGCCTCGTCCGCACCCACACCCTGACCCCGCTGAGCCCGGGCGGGGCGGCGGAGCTGGTCCGTTCGGTGGCCGGCGCGGTGGCCTCCCCCGCATGGGTGGACGACGTGGTGCGGGCCGGCGCGGGCAATCCGTTGCTGCTGCACGCCCTGCTGGACGACCTCGGGGCCCAGGCCCCGGGCCTTGCCGCTGCCCCGGCGGTGCCGGACACCTGCGCCGCGCTGTATCCGGGCGCCTACCCGGCCGCCGTCTCGTGGTGGCTGGAGAGCGCGGGGAGCTCCACGGTCGACGTCGCCCGCGCGCTCGCCGTGGTGAGCGACGGCCGTGGCGGCGGTCATGGCGGCGGCCGTGACAGGGACGGCGGCGGGGACCGTGGCGAGGACCGCCACCCGGAAGCCCACGAGGACGGCCACGCCGGGCTGCTCGCCGACATGACGGGCGCCGACGGAGCCCGGGCCCACGGCTGGCTCACCGCCATGACCCGCCTGGGGCTGCTGCGCCCGGACCCGGACGGCCGCCCCGGCTACGCCCATCCGCTGCTGCGGGACGCCGTGGTGAGCGGCTGGTCCGGTGACCGGAGAAAGGCGGCCCACGGCAGGGCGGCCGAGGTGATGCTGCGCCGCGGCGCGGGCGCGGAGGCCGTGGCCGGACAGCTGCTGCGGGCGCCCGCGCCCTTCGGGACCTGGGCCGCCGATGTCCTGCTCGACGCCGCGGCCCGTGCGGTCGGGGCGGGCCGGACCGAGGACGCCGCGGGCTTCCTGCGCCGCGTGCTGGACGAGGAGATGGCGCCCGCCCGCCGGGCCGCGGTCCTCAGCGAACTGGGCTCTCTGGAATTCACCGGCGGCCGGTCGGCGGCCGGCCTGCCCCGGCTGGCCGAGGCCGTGCAGGTGGCGGACACGCCCACGGACCGGGTGCGTTCGGCGATGGTGCTCGGTACGGCACTGGCCGGACGGGGCGAGGTACGGGCTGCCGTGGGCGTACTGCGCTCCCTGGAGGAGCAGCTGACGGACCACCGGGACCTCGCGCGCACGCTGTGGTCCGCCTCGGCACTGCTGTCGGACCACGATCAGGCGCTGCGGCGCGAGGTGTACGGCCGGCTGCGCGAGACGTCCGCGCGCTCGCCCGGCCTGGTCGGCACGGCCGGGCAGGCGCTGCTGGCGCGGTACGAGGCGACGGCCGGCCTGCTCTCGGCCCGGGCGGCGATGGAACGCGTCCGGGCCTTGCTGGAGGCCCCGGCCGACCCGCTTGCGGAAACGATCCTGTTGGGCACGTCCGCAGCCGTGGCCCTGTGGGCCGACGAACTGGACGAGGCCGAGCGCCTGGCCGAACGGGCTCTTGCCGGGCAGCGCACCGTGCTGCTGCATCCCATGCGCGCGGAGCTGCTGAACGTACGGGCCGACCTCGCCGCCGTACGCGGCGGTTATGCCACATGGCTCGCGGAGCCCGATGTGCGGCAGGTTCTCCAAGCCGTCGGCGACGTGCGCCCGCCGATGAGCGAGGCTGCCGCCGCTGTCCTGGCGCTGGTGGAGACCGGCCGAACGGAGCAGGCCGCGGCGCTCGCGGAGCGCAGCGACCCGAGGGACGCGCCCGACTCCGGGGAACTGCCCCGCTTCCTGTACGCCCGCGGCCACCTGCGTGCCGCGTGCGGCGATCCGGCCGGTGCGCTCGACGACTTCCTGGAGTGCGGGCGGCGCCAGGCGGAACGGGACGTCGTCGGCCCGGTCGTCACTCCGTGGCGGAGCGCCGCAGCCGAATGCCGGCTGGCCCTGGGCCGGCCGGAGGAGGCCTTGGCCCTGACCCACGAGGAGCTGCGGCTGGCCACGGTCTGGAACACGCCGCGCCTGGTGGGGCGTTGTCTGCGCGTCCTGGGCACGGCGACGGGCGGTCTGCGCGGCCTCGGGCTGGCCGAGGAGGCGGTACGGCTGCTGCGGGACACTCCGGCCGAGACGGAACTGATCCCGGCGCTGATCGCGCAGGGACGGCAGCTCGTCGCCGCCGGAGACCGGGCACGGGCCCGCGATCCGCTGCGGGAGGCGGCCGAACGGGCCGAGCGCATCGGTGCGGTCCGCCTGCGTGCAGCGGCAGAACACGTGCTGCGTGAGGGCGGTGCCCGCCGCGCCGCGACGCCGTACACCGGCCCGGCCGCGCTGACCGGCAGTGAGCGGCGCATCGCGGAACTCGCCGCGGGCGGCCGGACGAACTCCGAGATCGGCGAGCTCCTGCACCTCGCCCGGCGTACCGTCGAAACCCACCTCACCAACGCCTACCGCAAGCTCGGCATCCGCCGGCGCGCGGAACTCCCGGCGGCCCTGGACCGGCTGCCGGTCGGCGGGAAGTAGGGCGTGGCGGATGTGACGGATGTGTGTTCATGCCCCCATGGAACCCGATCGCTCTGACACCGAGTCAAGGGCGTCCCGAACCTGTGGATGTTGAACGATCAAGAGTTATCCACAGGGCTTTCGGGATCTGATCGTCCGCGGGACCGTCGGGGCATGACGAACGAACGCGAATCACGCACCCCGTCCGACCGGCCCGCCATCAACCCGTCCGGTCCCGCCCTCGACCCTCGGATCACCCTGCGCAGCCCGGCCGAACTGGCCGACGCGCTGCCCTACATGCTCGGCTTCCATCCGACCGACTCCCTGGTCATGGTCACCGTGCACGGCGAGGGCGGGCGCTTCGGCGGCCGGCTCCGCGTCGGCATCCCCACGGCCCCGGCCGAATGGGAGGACACCGCCCGGCAGGTCGCCGACTGCCTGGTCCGGGGCAGCGAGCGGCGCGGTGCCAAGCCCGACGGCATCGTCGTCTTCCTCTGCCAGGACCCGGCGGACGGCGAGAGCGGCCAGCGGGTCATGACCCGGCTGCGGCCGCTGGCCCAGCGCATCCGGCTGGCCTGCGGCGCCCTCGACGTGCCCGTGATGGAGGCGCTCTGCATCTCCGCCGGCCGGTACTGGTCCTACTGCTGTCCCGATGAGCGCTGCTGCCCCGCCGAGGGCAGCCCGCTGGCCGCGACCGGCGCCTCCGTGATGGCGGCGACCGCGACCTTCGCCGGACTCCAGGTCCGGGGCTCCCTCCGGGAGATCGAGGGCCGGCTGGTACCCCTGCGCGGGGGTGCGGCGGTGGAGATGGAGCGGGCCCTGGACCGGGCGGCTGCCGTCCTCGTGCCCAAGATCCTCGACGGGGCCACCCGGGAGGAGGTCGGCGCGGAGACGGTCACGCTGGCCCGCACGCTGATGCAGCGGATGACCCTCGCCCCGCCCGTGGACGGCGGACCGGAAGCCGACGACTGGGACGACGCGCTGCTCGGCCACGACGAGGCCGCCACCGTGATCCTCGGCCTCCAGGACCGCGAGATCCGGGACGTCGCCGCCGAGTGGATGGAGGACGAGGAGGCGGCCCCCGCCCTGCGGCTGTGGCGGGCGCTCGCCCGCCGCTGCGTCGGGGCGTACGGCGAGCACGCGGCGGCCCCGCTCACCCTCGCCGGCTGGGTCTCGTGGTCCACCGGGGACGAGCCGACGGCCCGGATCGCCCTGGGGCTGGCCCTGCGGGCCGACGCCGACTACCGCTTCGCCCAACTGCTCCACCACGCCTGCAACGAGGGCATCGACCCGGAGGGGCTGCGGGCCTGCCTGCGGGAGGAGCGGCGGCGCCGGGAACCGCGCCGCAAGCGCGCCGCGGCCACAACCCGCCCTCCGGGTCGCCGGGAAGCGCAGCCCCGCCGGGAGCCCCGCCGCACCGCGGGGAGCGACCAGTGAGCCCGGACCGGGGCCGGGGCGCGCGGAGTTCCGTGCGGCGCATCCGGGACGCCGCCGTCACCACCCTGCGGCGCAGGCTCCGTCACCGGCGCGGCCCAGTACGGGCGCTGCCGCCACCGGGGCCCGTGACCCGGGCGGGGGCGGGGCCGTTCAGCTGGAGGGTGGCGGGGGCCCGGCCGCGCCGCCGCCCAGCGAAACAGGCCGGAGCGCAGACAGCCCAGACAAGGCGACCCATGGCCCACTCCGTACCGCCCGCCCGCAGGACCGAGTTGCCGCCCGTGCACGGCACCGTCATCTGCGTCGCCGCGCCCTGCCTGGTCATCTCGCCGGAGCACGGCCAGCTGACCGGGCGGGGGATCGACGGGATCTACCGCTCCGGGCGCAGGCTGCTCTCCCGCTGCGTGCTCCGGATCGGCGGCCGGGACCCGGTCGCCGTCCAGGGGCGCAGCCTCGGCTCCGACCGGGCCTCCTTCACCGCGACCATCCGTACCGGGGCCGACGCGGGGCCCGATCCCGACATCGGGGTGGAGCGGGTCCGGCACGCGGACGGCACCGAGCGGATCACGGTGCGCAGTTTCACGGCCCGGCCGCTGCGCCTGCCCGTGGAGCTGCTGCTCGGCACCGACCTGGCCGAGCTGGCCGCGGTGGCCGCAGGCCGGGCCGGGCCCGAACTGCCGGCCGGGGTGCATGCCGCCGGGCTGCGCTGGAGCAGCGGTGAGGCGCAGGCCATCACGACCGCCGAGCCGGCCCCGGACGACGCCCTCGCCTCGGCGGGGCTGCTGCGCTGGCAGCTAGAACTGGGGCCCGGCGAGTCCCGCACCATCGAGCTGCGGACCACGCAGGACCGCATTTCACGGGCCCCTGCCGGGCAGGTGGCCAACCCGCTGGCCGGCGCCCGCGCCGAGGGGGACGACCCGAGGGTCGAAACCTGGTTCCGCCGCAGTGTGGAGGACCTCGGCGCGCTGCTGATGCGGGATCGCGAGGAGCCGGGCGACGCCTTCCTCGCCGCCGGGGTGCCGTGGCGGCTCGGGCTGGCCCCGGCGGAGTCCCTCTGGGCCGCCAGGATGGCGCTCCCGCTCGGCACCGGGCTCGCGGCGGCCACCCTGCGCACCCTGGCCCGGACCCAGACCGGCGGCCGGGGCCCCGACGCCGGGAAGATCCCGGGGCCGCTGCGCGGGGCGGGTCCGCAGCTGCCGCCCGGGTGCACCGGCACCGAGGCGACCCTCGCCTTCCCGGCGGTGCTAGCCGAGGCCCGGCGCTGGGGGCTGCCCAAGGAGGAGGTGGCCCGGCTCCTCCCGGCGGCCGAGCGGTGCCTGGACTGGCTGCGCGGAGCCCTGGGGCCGGACGGCTTCCTGGCCGATCCCGATCCCGGGCCGCGGCGCTGCGAGACCCAGGCCCACGCCCATCGGGCCGCGCTGCTCGGGGCCGACCTGCTCGCCGGATGCGGGCGGCCCGGCGCCGAAGAGTGGCGGGAGTGGGCGGCCGCACTCCGCAAGCGGTTCCGGGACGGGTTCTGGATCGACGGCCCGGACGGCGGCCGGCCCGCCGCGGCCCTGCACCCCGACGGGCGGCCGCTGCCCCGGCTGACGGGAGCCGCCGCCCACCTCCTGGACACCGGCCTGCTGGGTGGCGGCCGCCTCGCCCCCGGGTTGCTGGACCGGGTCCGCACGGAGCAGCTCGCCCGCCTCCTCGGCGCCCCCGCCATGGATTCCGGCTGGGGGCTGCGGAGCATGGCGTCCCGGGAGCCGGGCCACAACCCCTTCGGCCACCGCTCCGGCGCGGTGCGGGCGTACGAGAGCGCCGTGGCGGTCGCCGGGCTGGCCCAGGCCGGCTTCGAGAAGGAGGCCGCCGGTCTGCTGCGGGGTCTGCTGGACGCCGCGGAGAGCTTCGGGTACCGGCTGCCGGAGATGTACGCCGCCGAGCAGCGCACCGCGGGCAGCGCGCCGCTCCCGCACCCGGCGGCCTGCCGCCCCGCCGCGGTGGCCGCGGCCGCCGGGGTGCACGCGCTGACCGCCCTCGCCGGGCTCCGCCCCGACGCCCCCGCGGGCACGGTCGCCGTCGTCCCGCTGCCCGGCGCTCCCCTCGGCGCCCTGCGCTTCTGTGACCTGCGGGTCTCGGGAGAACCGTTCGCCGTCCGGATCAGCCGGCTCGGCCTCGGCATGGTGGAGGAGGCAGCCGATGCGCTCCAACTGGGCGGGTAGCCTCGCGACCGCTGCTTCCGGGATGACCAAAGCTCTGTTTATCGTCAGGCAGACGACTATGATCGCGGCATGTCGCCCTACGACCCGTCGGCCTATCCGCCCTTCGCTGTCACCGTCGACCTGGTCGTGCTCACCGTGCGGCGTCACGCGCTCTGTGCGCTGGTCGTCCGGCGAGGTGAGCAGCCTTTCCAGGGACGCTGGGCCCTGCCCGGCGGTTTCGTCCGCGGAGACGAGGACCTGGCCGCCGCCGCGGCCCGCGAGCTCTCCGAGGAAACGGGTCTGTGCGCGCACGACCCGGCCGAGCCTGGCG
Source organism: Streptomyces sp. NBC_01006 (assembly GCF_045162725.1). Classification (NCBI taxonomy): domain Bacteria; kingdom Bacillati; phylum Actinomycetota; class Actinomycetes; order Kitasatosporales; family Streptomycetaceae; genus Streptomyces; species Streptomyces sp. NBC_01006. The sequence goes on from NZ_CP108700.1 coordinate 6,098,813, forward strand.
CGGACAACGGGGCGCACCTCGAACAGCTCGCCACCTACGGGGATCCGAAGCGCGATCCGCGCATGCGCGTCGTCAGCGTCGCGCATCTGGTCCTGGCTCCGGACCTGCCCGCCCCCCGGGCGGGCGGAGATGCCAACAGCGCGCGCTGGGCCCCCGTCGACGAACTCCTGGCCGTCTCGGACCAGGCGGCCGCGGGGCTCGCCTTCGACCACGCCCGGATCCTCGCCGACGGCGTGGAGCGGGCTCGCTCCAAGATCGAGTACTCCTCACTGGCCACGGCGTTCTGCCCGCCCGCCTTCACCGTCGGCGAGCTGCGCCGGGTCTACGAGGCCGTATGGGGCGTGGCTCTCGACCCGCGCAACTTCCACCGCAAGGTCACCGGGACCCCCGGGTTCCTGGTCCCGGCCGGGGGGACGACGACCCGTCAGGGCGGCCGGCCCGCCCAGCTGTTCCGGGCCGGCGGGGCGAACCTGCTCAACCCGCCGATGCTGCGCCCCGAAGTCTGACGGGTCGACACGGACGCGAACGCGCCCCGGCTACCCCGAAAATCGGACATATCGCGTTATCTTGTTTGCGGTACTCACAATGCCGCAGAGCGGTCTCACCCCCCGCGAGAGAAGCGATGCTCCAGGCCATCGGACTCACCAGCACACCCCGTCGAGACCTCCCGCCCCTGGTGGACGACCTCACGCTCGAGGCCCGCCCGGGAACCGTGACCGCCCTCCTCGGCGAACCGGGATCGGGCAAGACCACCGCACTGCGGCTCATGCTCGAACTCGAACCGGGCCGCGGCGTCACCTACTTCCGCGGCCGCCCGCTGCACCGGATCCCGTATCCCGGCCGTGAGGTCGGGGTGCTGCTCGGCGATGTGCCCGGCAATCCGTCGCGGACCGTCCTGAGCCAGCTGCGGATGCTGTGCGCCGCCGCCGGAGTGCCGGCCTCCCGGGCCGACATCATGCTGGAGGTCGTCGGCATCGCGGGCCTGCGCGACCAGCGGCTCGGCTCGCTCTCGCTCGGCATGGAGCGCCGGGTCGCGATGGCCGCGGCCCTGCTCGCCGACCCGTGCACGCTGCTCCTCGACGAGCCCGCCGCCGGACTCTCGCCCCGCGAACGAGGCTGGCTCCACGGGCTGCTGCGCGGACACGCCTCCCTCGGTGGCGCGGTGCTCTTCACCACCGACGACGCCAAGGAGGCCGCCCGCAGTGCGGACCGGGTCGTCAGCATCGCGGCGGGCCGGCTCGTCGCCGACCAGGACGCGGCCGAGTTCGCCCGTACCCGGCTGCGGCCGCGGGTCGCCGTACGCAGCCCGTACGCCGCCCGGCTGGCCGACGTGCTCGGCCGGGAGGCCCGGGCCGCCCAGCGTGCGGTGGAGATCGTAGAGGAGAGCGGCAGCCGCCTGTCGGTGTACGGCAGCAGCTGCGCGGAGGTGGGCGAGGCGGCGTTCCGGCACGGCGTGCTGGTCCACCAGCTCGCCGACGAGACCGGGGACGCCGGCGCGCCGTGCCCGCCCGTACCGCCCGTGCCGCAGGCGCGCACCGAGCCGGGCGGCGCGGCCCCGGCGCATCCGGCCACCGCCGCCACCGCGGCCCCCCGCAGTGCGCGGCCGGGCTCCACGGTGCGCCGGGTGGGCGGACCGCTGCGGCCGCTGCGCTACGAGCTGTGCCGGGCCTTCGGGACGGCCACACCCCTCCTCACCGCGGCCGTCGTCGTCGCCGTCTCCGCCCTCACCGCCCTGGTGCTGGCCCGGGCCGGCGGCACCCCGCAGAACCGGCTGCTCGCCGCCTGGCCGGAGCTGCTGCCCCTGCCCCCCGCCGCCCTCGGCGCCGGACTGCTCGGCGCCCTGGCCTTCGGCGAGGAGTACCGCTACCCCGCGCTCGCCGCCGACCGCGGCACCGTGCCGCGCCGCCTGGGCCTGCTCGCCGCCAAGCTCGTGGTCTGCGCCGCCCTCGCCCTGGCCTTCGGCGCCCTTACGGTCACCGCCGACGCCGCCGCCCTGAAGCTCGTCTTCGACCGCGGCCCGCTGCGCTCCCCCGGGGAATGGCTCTCCCCGGCCGTGAGTTGGGTCGGGCTGCTCGTCGGCTGCGCCTGGGCCGGGGTCCTGGCCTCCGGTGTCTTCCGGTCGGCGGTCGCGGGCCTGGCCGCCGTGCTCGCCGTACCGGTCATCGTCGTCCCGCTCGTACGCAAGGCGCTGGACGGGCCCTCCGCGTACGCGGCGAGCGGGCTCGCGGCCCGGCTGCGCGGCCTGGCCTGGGCGCAGTGGCCCCCGGAGGCGGACCGCCTGGTCCTGGGCGCCCTGCGGGTGATGGCCCAACCCGTCGGTACGGCGCTGCTGTTGTCGCTGATGGTCCTGTTGTGCGCCTATGGGTTCACAGGACTGCGCAGCCGCGTCCGTTGGTAAAGGACCGTTGGTGATCGCTGCGGTACCGGAGAAAGTCTGAACGGGACCGATCCCGTCCGCATCACGCGAACCAGACCACAACTCCCCGCAAAGAGCCCGGTTCTTTACGATAAGTCGTCAATTGCGTAGGTGGCACCGATCACCCTTTCGTGTGCTTTTCACCAAAGACCTCAAGGGTCATCCGGGCACGGCCGACAAAGGATTCGTGAGTACCCTTGCGCACACCATGATGACCACCGCCCGCCATGCCGACTCCGGCCTCGCCGGCCCGGGCGAACTCGACCGCTACCCCTACGCGGAGGCCTCCGGGACCGACCGCGTCGCAGTACCCCACTGGGACGGCGCCGACGTCGAGTTGAGCCGGGTCGGCCGCCGCGCGGCAGGCAGCCGCGGCCGCGGACTGCACGGCCAACTCGTCCAGCAGCTCGGCCAGATGATCGTCTCCGGCGACCTCGGCGCAGACCGCCCCCTGGTCCCGGAGGAGATCGGCCAGCGCTTCGAGGTCTCCCGCACCGTGGTCCGCGAATCGCTGCGCGTGCTGGAGGCCAAGGGCCTCGTCAGCGCCCGCCCCAACGTCGGCACCCGCGTCCGGCCGGTCGCCGACTGGAACCTGCTCGACCCCGACATCATCGAGTGGCGCGCCTTCGGCCCCCAGCGCGACGACCAGCGCCGCGAGCTCAACGAGCTCCGCTGGACCATCGAACCCCTCGCCGCCCGCCTCGCCGCCGGCCACGGGCGCCCGGACATCCAGCAGCGCCTCGCCGACATGGTCGAGATCATGGGCCACGCCCTCGGCCAGGGCGACGCGATCACCTTCGCGCGCGCCGACAACGAGTTCCACGCGCTCCTCATCCAGGTCGCGGGCAACCGCATGCTGGAGCACCTCTCCGGCATCGTCTCCTCGGCCCTCCAGGTCTCCGGCAGCCCCGTCACCGCCTGCGACCGCCCGAGCGAGACGTGCGTCGCGCACCACGCGCGCATCGTCGAGGCCCTCGCGGCCGGCGACGCCGTGGGTGCCGAGAACGCCATGCGCCAGCTCCTGACGGTGCACCCGGAGGTCGAGCGCGTGGTCCCCGCCCCGCGCGAGCACTGACGCGCGGACGGACGGCGGCGCGGGCGCCGGGGCGGTCGGGAGGCCGGGGTGTGACTCGGGCCACGAAGATTGGGCGTAACACTCCGCGAGGTCGAGCGATGACCTAGAGAGGTGATGGCCGACGGAGGGAAGACAGCAGCCCTTGCGGGTGCTGTGCAGCTCCCCGGCCCCTGCCCGCGCCCCCGGCCCATCCCCCGTCGGTGGTCGTCGGCTCCGGTCCAGCACCATCCGGCCGGGGTCGGAAGCCGTTCCCATCGTTCCGAGAGGTTGTTCGTGTCGGCCAGCACATCCCGTACGCTCCCGCCGGAGATCGCCGATTCCGAGTCTGTGATGGCGCTCATCGAGCGGGGCAAGGCCGAGGGGCAGATCGCCGGCGATGACGTGCGTCGGGCCTTCGAGGCTGACCAGATTCCTGCGACCCAGTGGAAGAATGTTCTGCGCAGCCTCAACCAGATCCTCGAGGAAGAGGGTGTGACGCTGATGGTCAGTGCCGCGGAGTCGCCCAAGCGCACCACCCGCAAGAGCGTCGCAGCGAAGACCCCGGCCAAGCGGACGGCCACGAAGACCGTCGCGGCGAAGACGACGGCCGCGCGGACCGTCGCCGCCGCGGCACCCGCGGCCGAGACGGTGGACCCGGAGCAGCCCGTGGACGCTCCCGCGGAGGAGCCCGGAACCGAGCCCGCCGCGAAGAAGGCCGCGGCGAAGAAGACTGCGGCCAAGAAGGCGGCCCCCGCCAAGAAGACCGCCGCGAAGAAGACGGCGGCGAAGAAGACCGCCGCCAAGAAGGACGCCGACGAGGCCGGCGACGAGGAGACCTCCGAGGAGGGCCCCGGCGCCGCCAAGGCGGAGGCCGAAGAGGAGGAGGACGGCGGCGAGAGCAAGGGCTTCGTCATCTCCGACGACGAGGACGACGCCCCGGCCCAGCAGGTCGCCGTGGCCGGCGCCACCGCCGACCCCGTCAAGGACTACCTCAAGCAGATCGGCAAGGTCCCCCTCCTCAACGCCGAGCAGGAGGTCGAGCTCGCCAAGCGCATCGAGGCGGGCCTGTTCGCCGAGGACAAGCTGGCCAACTCCGACAAGCTGGCGCCCAAGCTCAAGCGCGAGCTGGAGATCATCGCCGAGGACGGCCGCCGCGCCAAGAACCACCTGCTGGAGGCCAACCTCCGCCTCGTGGTCTCCCTCGCCAAGCGCTACACCGGCCGCGGCATGCTCTTCCTGGACCTGATCCAGGAGGGCAACCTGGGCCTGATCCGCGCGGTCGAGAAGTTCGACTACACCAAGGGCTACAAGTTCTCCACGTACGCGACCTGGTGGATCCGCCAGGCGATCACGCGTGCCATGGCCGACCAGGCCCGCACCATCCGCATCCCGGTGCACATGGTCGAGGTCATCAACAAGCTCGCCCGCGTGCAGCGCCAGATGCTCCAGGACCTGGGCCGCGAGCCCACCCCGGAGGAGCTGGCCAAGGAACTCGACATGACCCCCGAGAAGGTCATCGAGGTCCAGAAGTACGGCCGCGAGCCGATCTCCCTGCACACGCCGCTCGGCGAGGACGGCGACAGCGAGTTCGGCGACCTCATCGAGGACTCCGAGGCGGTCGTCCCGGCCGACGCCGTGAGCTTCACGCTCCTGCAGGAGCAGCTGCACTCGGTGCTCGACACGCTGAGCGAGCGCGAGGCCGGCGTGGTCTCGATGCGCTTCGGCCTCACCGACGGCCAGCCGAAGACCCTCGACGAGATCGGCAAGGTCTACGGCGTCACGCGCGAGCGGATCCGCCAGATCGAGTCCAAGACGATGTCGAAGCTGCGCCACCCGTCGCGCTCCCAGGTCCTGCGCGACTACCTGGACTGATCACCGGACCGGCCGGGCCCGAGGCGATCGGGCCGGGGGCCGTACGGAAGTGGCTGTACGGAGGTGGCCGTGCGCGGGTGCGCACGGCCACTTGGCGTCCCACTCTGGGTGGAGTCATGCACACTCAGAGTCAGGAGGCCTCATGCGTCGTCCCTTTGCCCGTGCTCTGGCGGGCGCGCTGACCCTGGTGGCGGGAGCGGCCGCGGCGCCGCTGGCCCAGGCGCCGCACGCAGCCGCGGACAGTGTGGTGATCGGCGGGAAGCCGGTGAAGGCGGCCGACAGCCCGTGGGTGGTGGCGCTCGCCAGCCGTGACCGGTTCGGGGGTACGCGGGGAGGCCAGTTCTGCGGGGGTGTCCTCGTGGGCCCGACCAAGGTGCTGACCGCGGCACACTGCCTGGGCCGCCAGGTGCTGGGCGGCCCCGTGGAGTCCGTCCCCGACTTCCGGGTGATCACCGGGCGTACGGAGCTGCGGGCGGCCGAGGGCCGCGAGATCGCGATCCGCTCGGCCCGGGTGAACCCGGCGTACGACGTCCGCAGCAATGCCGGGGACCTCGCCGTGCTGGAGCTGGCCGAGGCCGTGCCCGCGCACTACGTGCTCCCCATGGCCGAGGCGGGGCATCCCGGCTACGCGGCGGGCGGCGAGGCGACCGTGTACGGCTGGGGCGACACGAGCGGATTCGGCGACTACGCGTACGCGCTGCGCGCCGCGCGCGTGACGGTGCTGGCGGACGAGGTCTGCCGGCGCGCCTACCCGGGAGACGCCGAGGGGAAGTACCGGCCGGAGTCCATGGTGTGCGCGGGACACCGCGACGGCGGCCGGGACGCCTGCCAGGGGGACAGCGGCGGGCCGCTGGTCGCCCAGGGCAAGCTCATCGGGCTCGTGTCCTGGGGGCGCGGCTGCGGGCGGCCGGACAGTCCGGGGGTCTACACGAAGATCGCGCCGCTCACCGGCTTCGTGACGGCCCCGGAGGCGGCCCCGCGGCGAAGCGACGGCCACGACATCGCGTGGGGTGCCGAACGGGCCTCCGGACCGGCTGCACGGCCCGTACGGGGGCAGGCGGCGGCGGAGACGCAGGGCGCCGCGGGAGCGCCCGGGGCGAAGCACCGGCCCGGGGGCCGCTAGCCGCGCCGCTCCGGACATGAGGACGGGCGGCACCCCTGGGTCTCAGGGGTGCCGCCCGTCGACCGGCCTGGCCGGTCCTGGCTCGTCGGATGCGAGGTATAGGCCTGTGTCAGCGGTCCTCGGTGTCGGCATTGGCCGTCGGAGCGGACGTGAGCCGCTCGGTCTCATCCTGTATATCCGCGGCGATCTTCTTGAGTTCCGGCTCGAACTTACGCCCGTGGTGGGCGCAGAACAGCAGTTCACCGCCGCTCAGCAGGACGACGCGCAGATATGCCTGGGCGCCGCAACGGTCGCATCGGTCAGCGGCCGTCAGCGGGGTCGCGGGTGTCAGAACAGTAGTCACGTCGCCTCTTCTCTAGCTCGACGAGCTGTCGTACCAGGGTCAACATCCAACCAGGCCGAAAACGTTCCCGCTCGCGGCTTTTCCTCGAAACTTCCTTCCGAAGCTGGCCGGCTGCTGCCGGTTGGCGGCGAAGGAGCCGTATTGCGTTGCTTTACGGTTTCGCGTTGTCAGTCGTTCGCTTGTAGCAGTTCCGTCCTCCCCGGCTGAGTGCCGGTTGTTCATGAGGACGTGCCCGAACCCTAAATGGTTCATGCCTGGAAGGGAACGTGATGTTTGCTTCACTCGACCGGGGGATCGAACACCCGTGCGGTCCTGCACTAGGCTGATGAAGGCGCGAGGGTGGCGTTGCATCGGCTCTACCAGGCCTCGGTACCCTTCGACGGGCAACCGAGCCACCCTGCGCCCGACGGGCCAGAAAAAGAAATTCAGCGAGGAGCGAACTGCGTGACCGCCGACACGTCCGTGCCTTCCAGCGCGCTGCTGTCCGGAGCAGACCGGGACGCCTCCAACTACACCGCGCGGCACCTGCTCGTCCTCGAAGGCCTCGAGGCCGTCCGCAAGCGCCCCGGCATGTATATCGGTTCCACCGACTCCCGAGGCCTCATGCACTGCCTCTGGGAGATCATCGACAACGCCGTGGACGAGGCCCTGGGGGGCTACTGCGACCACATCGAGGTGATCCTCCACGAGGACGCCTCGGTCGAGGTCCGCGACAACGGCCGCGGCATCCCCGTCGACGTCGAGCCCAAGACCGGGCTGTCCGGCGTCGAGGTCGTCATGACCAAGCTGCACGCCGGCGGCAAGTTCGGCGGCGGCTCGTACGCGGCCTCCGGCGGCCTGCACGGCGTCGGCGCCTCCGTGGTCAACGCCCTCTCCGCCCGGCTGGACGTCGAGGTGGACCGCAACAGCTCCACCCACGGGATCAGCTTCCGCCGCGGCGTCCCGGGGATGTTCACCGAGCAGGGCCCCGACAGCCCGTTCGACCCCGCCAACGGCCTGCGCAAGGTCAAGCGCGTCGCCAAGGGCAAGACCGGCACCCGGGTCCGCTACTGGGCCGACCGGCAGATCTTCCTCAAGGACGCCCGGCTCTCCCTGGACACGCTCTACCAGCGCGCTCGGCAGACCGCCTTCCTCGTCCCCGGCCTGACCATCGTCGTCCGCGACGAGCGCGCCATCGACGGGTCCGGCAAGACGGAGGAGACCTTCCGCTTCGACGGGGGCATCAGCGAGTTCTGCGAGTACCTCGGGCAGGACAAGGCCGTCTGCGACGTGCTGCGCCTGACCGGCCAGGGCACCTTCAAGGAGACCGTCCCCGTCCTCGACGAGCGCGGCCACATGACCCCCACCGAGGTCACGCGCGAGCTCGGCGTGGACATCGCCCTGCGCTGGGGCACCGGGTACGAGACCCAGGTCAAGTCCTTCGTCAACATCATCGCCACGCCCAAGGGCGGCACCCACATCACCGGCTTCGAGCGCTCCGTCGCCAAGACGGTGAACGAGGTGCTCCGCTCGGCGAAGCTGCTCCGCGTCGCCGAGGACGACGTGGTCAAGGACGACGCGATGGAGGGCATGACGGCGGTCGTCACCGTCCGGCTGGCCGAGCCGCAGTTCGAGGGCCAGACCAAGGAGGTGCTCGGCACCTCGGCGGCCGCCCGGATCGTCGCGGCCGTGGTCGCCAAGGAGCTCAAGGCCTTCCTGACCAGCACGAAGCGCGACGACAAGCAGCAGGCCCGCGCCGTGATGGAGAAGATCGTCGCGGCCGCCCGGACCCGGATCGCCGCCCGCCAGCACAAGGAGGCGCAGCGCCGCAAGACCGCGCTGGAGACCTCCTCGCTGCCCGCGAAGCTGGCCGACTGCCGCAGTGACGACGTGGAGCGCAGCGAGCTCTTCATCGTCGAGGGCGACTCCGCGCTCGGCACCGCCAAGCTCGCGCGGAACTCGGAATTCCAGGCGCTCCTGCCGATCCGCGGCAAGATCCTGAACGTCCAGAAGTCGTCGGTCTCGGACATGCTCAAGAACGCCGAGTGCGGCGCGATCATCCAGGTCATAGGGGCCGGCTCGGGCCGGACCTTCGACATCGACGCCGCGCGGTACGGCAAGATCGTCCTGCTCGTCGACGCCGATGTCGACGGCGCGCACATCCGCTGCCTGCTGCTCACGCTCTTCCAGCGGTACATGCGGCCGATGGTCGAGGCGGGCCGGGTGTTCGCCGCGGTGCCGCCGCTGCACCGGATCGAGCTCGTCCAGCCCAAGAAGGGCCAGGACAAGTACGTCTACACGTATTCGGACAACGAGCTGCGCCAGACCCTGCTCGAATTCCAGCGCAAGAACGTCCGCTACAAGGATTCGATCCAGCGCTACAAGGGCCTCGGCGAGATGGACGCGGACCAGCTGGCGGAGACCACGATGGACCCCCGGTTCCGCACGCTGCGCCGGATCAACATCGGGGACCTGGACTCCGCCGAGCAGGTCTTCGACCTGCTGATGGGCAACGAGGTGGCGCCGCGCAAGGAGTTCATCACAAGCTCCGCGGCGACCCTGGACCGCTCGCGCATCGACGCCTGACCGGCGGGCGCACCGGCACCACGGCACACCGGTGCTCTTCGCTCCATCACCTGTTGGAGTGAAGAGCACCGGGACACCAGTCCGGAAAACGTCCATACCGCACATCCTTATAAGCACGCGGCCAATGCGGCAGCGGACAAGGAGAGTTCGGTGGACAAGCACGAAGGTCCCGAAGCCGGAACGATCCGGCTCGACGACCCCTGGTACGACGCGCTCGCCGTCGGCTGGGGGGAGGGCGAGGGCGGGGATCCGCCGCCCCCGCGTCCGGCCGCCGGAGGCCGGGCCGAGCCCGGAGCGTCCGACATCTACCGCGAAGTGCAGCGCAGCGCCGCCTTCCAGGAGGTCCGCAGCCGCTACCGCGGGTTCGTCGTCCCCGCGACCGCCGGATTCCTCCTCTGGTACGTCGCCTACGTGGTCGCGGCGACCATGGCGCCCGGCATCATGGCCCGCCCCGTGGTCGGCGCCGTCAACGTGGCCCTGCTGGCGGGCCTCGGCCAGTTCCTCAGCACCTTCCTGCTGACCTGGGCGTACGCCCGGCACGCGCGGCTGCGCCGGGACCGGGCCGCACTCGACCTGCGCTGGACGGTCTTCGAGCAGGAGCGCGACCAGGAGCGCAACCGCAACCAGAGCCGGGGGGCCGGCCGGTGACCACCGAACACCAGACGCTCGCCCTGATCCTGTTCAGCCTCTTCATCGCGGTCACCCTGGGCATCACCACCTGGGTCAGCCGCAACCGGCACGGCTCCGCCGAGGAGTTCTACGCCGGCGGGCGGCTGTTCTCCCCGATGGAGAACGGTTTCGCCATTGCCGGCGACTACATGTCCGCCGCCTCCTTCCTCGGCATCTCCGGCCTGATCGCGCTCTTCGGTTACGACGGCCTGCTGTACTCGGTGGGCTTCCTCGTCGCCTGGCTCGTCGTGCTCTTCCTCGTCGCCGAACTGGTCCGCAACTGCGGGCGCTTCACCCTCGCGGACGTGGTCGCGGCCCGGATGAGCGAGCGGCCCGTACGGATCGCCGCCGGCGCCTCCTCCGTCACCGTCTCGGTGCTGTACCTCGTCGCACAGATGGTCGGCGCGGGCAGCCTGGTGGGCCTGCTGCTCGGAGATTCGGGCACCGCTGCCCGGACGCTGACCGTGATCGGGGTCGGCGCGCTGATGGTGGTCTACGTGTCCTTCGGCGGCATGCGGGCCACCACCTGGATCCAGATCGTGAAGGCCGTGCTGCTCATGGGCGGGGCCGTCACCCTCACCGTGCTCGTACTGCTGCGCTTCCACGGGGACTTCGGCCAGCTGCTCACCAGCGCCGCCGAGCGCAGCGGGCACGGGCGGCGGTTCCTGAGCCCGGGGCTCAAGTACGGCGCCGACTGGACTTCCCGCTTCGACTTCATGAGCCTCGGCCTCGCGCTGGTCCTCGGGACGGCCGGGCTGCCGCACATCCTGTCGCGCTTCTACACGGTGCCGACGGCGCGGGCGGCGCGCCGGTCGGTGGTGTGGGCGATCGCGCTGATCGGCGGCTTCTACCTGATGACCATCGTGCTCGGGTTCGGGGCGGCCGCGCTGCTGGGCCCGGACCAGGTGCGGGCCTCCAACGCCTCGGGGAACACGGCGGTCCCGCTGCTCGCGGCCTTCCTGGGCGGCGGGGCGGAGTCGACCGGGGGAGCGGTGCTGTTCGCGTTCGTGGCGGCGATCGCCTTCGCCACGATCCTGGCCGTGGTCGCCGGGATCACGCTGGCCTCCTCGGCCTCGGTGGCGCACGATCTGTACGCCTCGCTCAAGCGCCGCCACGCGCGCCAGCGCAGCGAGGTCGCCGTGGCCCGGGTCGCGGCCGTAGGGATCGGGGCGGTGGCGATCGCCCTGGGGCTGCTCGCCCAGGACCTGAACGTGGCCTTCCTGGTGGGGCTGGCCTTCGCGGTGGCGGCCTCGGCCAATCTGCCGGTGCTGCTGTACTCGCTGTTCTGGGGGGCGTTCACCACGCGCGGCGCGGTCTGGTCGGTGTACGGGGGCCTGGTTCCCGCGGTGGTGCTGGTCGTCCTGTCGCCGGTGGTCTCCGGCAGCCCGGACTCCCTCTTCCCGGGCGTGAGCTTCCAGTTCTTCCCCCTGCAGAACCCGGGCCTGGTCTCGATCCCGCTGGGCTTCCTGGCCGGCTGGATGGGCACGGTGACCTCGGCCGAGGATCCGGACGAGGCGAAGTACGCGGAGACGGAGGTCCGTTCCCTGACCGGTGCCGGGGCCGTCTGAGCGCGGCTCCCGTCCCCGGCCGCCGGTCACGCGCTCTCGGACGGGAGCCAGGAGTAGCGGTGTTCCGGGCGGCCCGTCTCGCCGTAGCGCAGGGCCAGGGTGACCCGGCCGGTGCGCTCCAGGAGCTTCAGGTAGCGCTGGGCGGTCTGGCGGCTGATGCCGGCGCGGTCGGCGATCTGCTGGGTGGAGAGCGGGCCTTCGGCGCAGAGCAGGACCTGGCGGACGAGCTCGGCGGTGGTGGCGGAGTGCCCCTTGGGCAGCTCGTTCGGGGACCCGGCCGCGGCGAGGGCGCCGAAGATCCGGTCCACCTCCGCCTGTTCGGCCTCGCCGCCCGTCTCCAGGGTGCGGCGCAGGGAGGCGTACGCCTCCAGCCGGGTGCGCAGACCCGCGAAGGTGAAGGGTTTGACCAGGTACTGGAGGGCGCCGAGGCGCATGGCGGACTGGACGGTGGCCAGGTCGCGGGCTGCGGTGACCATGATCACGTCGGTGCGGTGGCCGAGCTGGCGCAGTCGGCGGACCAGGTCCAGGCCGTTCTCGTCCGGGAGGTAGTGGTCGAGCAGGATCAGGTCCACGGCGTGGGTGTCCAGGCAGGCCAGGGCCTCGGCGGCCGAATGGGCCTGGGCGACGACGCGGAAGCCGGGAACCTTCGCCACGTAGGCCGCGTTGATCCGGGCAACACGCATGTCGTCGTCGACGACCAATACGTGAATGTCGTGGATCGGGGTCTGGTTCATCGCAGGGCCTCCGGGAGTACGACGGAGAACTCCGCCCCTCCGTCCGCTGCCTCGCCGGCCCGGGCCGTGCCGCCCTGGCGCTCCGCGAGGCGGCGTACGAGCGCGAGACCGAGCCCGCGCTCGCGGTGGGCCTTGGGCTGCTTGGTCGACCAGCCCTCGGTGAAGATCTCCTCGCGGCGGGCGGCCGGGACGCCGGGGCCGCTGTCCCGTACCCGCAGGATCGCCGTACGGCCTTCGGCGCGCAGCTCGACCTCGACCAGGGGCGCGGCGGAGCCCGCCGCCGCGTCCAGGGCGTTGTCCACCAGGTTGCCCGTGATGGTGACGAGCCCGCCGGGGTCGACGAGGCTGTCGGGGAGGAAGGTGGCGTCGGCGAGCCGCAGTGGGACGCCGCGTTCGGCCGCGACGGTCGCCTTGCCCACCAGGAGTGCGGCCAGCAGCGGGTCGTGGACCTTCTCGGTGACCTGTTCGGCGGTCGTGCGGTGCACTCCGACGACCTCGGTGACGAACTCCACCGCCTCCTCGTGCAGGCCCAGCTCCAGCAAGCCGAGGAGGGTGTGGAGGCGGTTGGCGTGCTCGTGGTCCTGCGCGCGCAGGGCGTCGATCAGGCCCTTGGTGGAGTCGAGCTCGCGGCCGAGGTGCTCCAGCTCGGTGCGGTCGCGCAGGGTGGCGACGGCGCCGCCGTCCTCGGTGGGCATCCGGTTGGCGACCAGCACCCGGGGGCCCTGGACGGTGACCAGATCGCGGCCGGTGACGCGGCCGGCGAGGACGTCGGTGGTGCGGCCGGCGCCCAGTACGTCGTCCAGCGGGCGCCCGGCGACAGTGGCGGCCGTGTCGGGGGCGAGGCCCAGCAGCCGGGCGGCCTCGTCGTTGACCAGCCTGACCCGGCCCTCGCGGTCGAGGGCGATCACGCCCTCGCGGATGGAGTGCAGCATCGCCTCGCGCTCGGCGAGCATTCCGGCGATATCGGAGAAGGCCAGGTCTCGGGTCTGCCGCTGGATCCGGCGGGACAGCAGGTAGGCGGCGAGCGCGCCCGCCGCGAGGGCGCCGCCCGCGTAGGCGAGCAGGCCCGGGATGGCGCCGAGCAGCCGGTCGTGGACGCTGTCGTAGGCGATGCCGACGGAGACGGCGCCGACGATCTCCCCGTCGGCCGCGATGAGCGGGACCTTGCCGCGGGCGGAGCGGCCGAGGGTGCCCTCGTCGATCTCCATGACCTCGCGGCCCGCGAGGGCGTCGCTCGGGTCGGTGGAGACGGGCAGTCCGATCCGGTCGGTGCCGGGGTGCGAGCGGCGGATGCCGTCCAGGTCCATGACGACCACGTACTCGGCGCCCGTGGCGCGGCGGATCCGCTCGGCCGAGGCCTGCACCGGGCTGTCGGCCGTCGGCCCGGAGTCGAGGAGGTCGGCGGCCAGTGACGGGTCCGCCGCCGCGCTCTGGGCGATGGCCAGGGCGCGCCGCATGGCCTGGTCGTCGAGCTGCGCGCCGAGCGGGGCCAGGAAGAGCCCGGTGGCCAGCACGACGACCCCGGCGGCGATGGCCAGCTGGGTCAGCAGGATCTGCGAGACGGCCCGTCTGGGCAGCCCGAGGCGCCGAGCGCTCATGTGGAGGAACCGCATGACCAGCAACGGTAGGTCGCCTTCGGCCGAAGCGGAATTTCCCGTGTCTACGCAAATGGCTTGCGTTATTTGCGTCCAGCTTGCGCAAGTGATGACGGCGTAAATCTGCGGTCAGAGCAGTAGACGACTCGGCAAAGCTCTGCAACTCTCGCACGGCACGACGCAAATTCCTATCTCACCTGGTTCAGAAAACTCATGCCGAGGGACGAGGACATATGAGAAGGCTCCACTGGAGAGGACGGGCGCTGGCCGCCCTGACCGCCACGGCCCTGCTGATGCTGGGATGGCCGGCCCTGACCGCCGAGGCCGTCGGCGGCCCGAGCATCGCGGCGGGCCGCCCCGCCGCGGCGAGCAGCAGCAACGGCGCCTACACGGCCGCCAACGCCACCGACGGCAACCAGTCCACGTATTGGGAGAGCGCCGGCGGCGCCCTCCCGCAATGGGTGCAGACCGACCTCGGCGCCACCGCCCGCGTCGACCGGGTGGTGCTCAAGCTGCCCGCGGCCTGGGAGAGCCGCAACCAGACCCTGTCCGTCCAGGGCAGCGCCGACGGCACCGCCTTCACCACCCTGGTCAGCTCGGCGACGTACGCCTTCGGCCAGGGCAGCGGGAACACGGTCACGATCACCTTCCCGGCAGCCCAGACCCGGTACGTCCGGATCGACATCACCGCGAACACCGGCTGGCAGGCGGCCCAGCTCTCCGAGCTGGAGGTACGCGCCGCCGGCGAGTCCTCGGCCAACCTGGCCCTCGGCAAGACCCTGACCGCCAGCAGCAGCACCCAGACCTACCTCCCGCCCAACGCCAACGACGCCAACACCGCCAGCTACTGGGAGAGCGCCAACAACGCGCTGCCCCAGTGGCTCCAGGCCGACCTCGGCGCCTCCCTCCGCGTGGACCGCGTGGTGCTGCGGCTGCCCGAGGGCTGGGGCGCCCGCACCCAGACCCTGGAACTCCAGGGCAGTGCCAACGGCACCGACTTCACCGACCTGACCGCGTCCAAGACGTACGCGTTCGACCCGTCGAGCGCCAACGCGGTGACCATCACCTTCGACGCCGCCACCACCCGCCACCTGCGGGTCCTGATCTCGGCGAACTCCGTACAGCCCGGCGGACAGATATCCGAGCTGGAGATCTACGGGCCGCAGACGGGGGACACCCAGCCCCCGACCGCCCCCGCCGAGCTCGCCTACACCGAGCCCGCGACCGGCCAGATCAAGCTCACCTGGAAGGCCGCCACCGACAACACGGCCGTCACCGGCTACGACGTGTACGCGAACAACCAGCTGCGCACCAGCGCGGCCGGCGACGTCACCACCTACACCGACACCCAGCCCACCGGCACCAGCGTCACCTACCGTGTCCGGGCCAGGGACGCGGCCGGCAACCAGTCGCCCGACAGCAACAGCGTGACCCGCGCCGCGGACACCGGGGACAACCAGCCACCCACCGCCCCCGGCGCCCTGACCTTCACCGAGCCAGCTGCCGACCAGGTCAAACTGGCCTGGCAGGCCTCCACCGACAACACCGGCGTCACCGGCTACGAGGTGTACGCGAACAACGTGCTGCGCACGACGGTGGCCGGCAGCGCCACCACCTACACCGACACCCAGCCGGCCGACGCCACCGTCAGCTACTTCGTGCGCGCCAAGGACGCGGCGGGCAACCGCTCCGGCGACAGCAACACCGTGACCCGCAACGGCACCGGAGGCGGCGGCTCCAACCTGTCCGTCGGCAAACCGATCACCGGCTCCTCCGTGATCCACACCTTCGTCGCGGAGAACGCCAACGACAACAGCACCTCCACCTACTGGGAGGGCGCGGCCGGGGCCTACCCGAGCACCCTCACGGTCAAGCTCGGCGCCAACGCCGACGTCGACCGGCTGGTCCTCAAGCTCAACCCGGACAGCAGCTGGGGCACCCGCACCCAGAACATCCAGGTCCTGGGCCGGGAGCAGAGCGCCCCGGGCGCGACGGGCCTGGTCGCGGCCAAGGACTACGTCTTCGATCCGGCGTCCGGCGCGAACACCGTCACCATCCGGCTGCACGCCCGCGTCGCGGACGTGCAGCTCCGCTTCGCCTCCAACACCGGGGCCTCCAACGGCCAGATCGCCGAGTTCCAGGTCATCGGCGTGCCCGCGCCCAACCCCGACCTGGAGGTCACCGGCCTGAGCGCCAGTCCGGCGGCCCCCGTCGAATCGGACTCCGTCACGCTGTCCGCCACCGTCCGCAACAGCGGCCCGGCCCCGGCGGCCGCCACGGCCGTCACCTTCAAGCTCGGCGGCAGCCCGGTGGGCACGGTGAACGTGCCCGCCCTGGCCGCGGGGGCCACGGCCACCGTCACCGCCGGCATCGGCGCGCGTGACGCCGGCACCTACCCGCTGAGCGCGATCGTCGACGAGGCGAACACGGTCATCGAGCAGAACGACACCAACAACACCTTCACCGGCTCCCCGCTGGTGATCCGCCCGGTCGACAGCTCCGACCTGGTCGCCTCCGCCGTGAGCTGGTCCCCGAGCGCCCCGTCCGCGGGCCGGCCGGTCGACTTCACCGTCACCGTCCGGAACCAGGGCACCATCGCGGCAGCCCCCGGCGCGCACGGTGTCACGCTCACCCTCCAGGACGCGGCCGGCGCCACCGTCCGTACGCTCACCGGCTCCTTCAGCGGCGCTCTGGCACCCGGCGCCTCGACCGCCCCGATCGCGCTCGGCAACTGGTCGGCCGCGAACGGCAAGTACACGGTCAAGGCGGTCCTCGCCGACGACGCCAACGAACTCCCGGTCAAGCGCGCGAACAACACCTCCACCAAGCCCCTCTTCGTGGGCCGCGGGGCGAACATGCCCTTCGAGATGTACGAGGCGGAGGACGCGGCGGTCGGCGGCGGTGCCACCGTCGTCGGCCCCAACCGCACCATCGGCGACATCGCGGGCGAGGCCTCCGGCCGCAAGGCCGTCAACCTCGACGCGACGGGCGAGTACGTCGAGTTCACCACCCGCGCCGCCACCAACACCCTGGTCACCCGCTTCTCGATCCCGGACGCCCCGGGCGGCGGCGGCATCGACTCCACCATCGACGTCTACGTCAACGGCACCTTCAAGAAGGCCCTGCCGCTGACCTCGAAGTACGCCTGGCTGTACGGAGCCGAGGCCTCCCCGGGCAACTCCCCGGGCTCGGGTGCCCCGCGGCACATCTACGACGAGGCCAACCTGCTGCTGGGCGAGACCGTCCCCGCGGGCAGCAGGATCCGCCTCCAGAAGGACGCGGCCAACACCACCGGCTATGCGATCGACTTCGTCAGCCTGGAGCAGGCCGCCGTCACGCCGAACCCGGACCCGGCGACGTACACCGTCCCCGCCGGATTCACCCACCAGGACGTGCAGAACGCCCTGGACAAGGTCCGCATGGACACCACCGGCAAGCTCGCCGGCGTCTACCTGCCGCCCGGCGAGTACGAGACGGCGAGCAAGTTCCAGGTGTACGGCAAGGCCGTCCAGGTGCTCGGCGCCGGACCCTGGTTCACCCGCTTCCACGCCCCGGCCACGCAGGACAACACGGATGTCGGCTGGCGCGTGGAAGCCAGCGCCAAGGGCTCTTCCTTCGCGGGATTCGCCTACTTCGGCAACTACACGTCACGCATCGACGGCCCCGGCAAGGTGTTCGACTTCTCCGACGTCACCGACATCACCATCGACAACATCTGGAACGAGCACACCGTGTGCCTCTACTGGGGCGCCAACACGGACCGCATCACCATCAAGAACGCCCGGATCCGCGACACGTTCGCCGACGGCATCAACATGACCAACGGCAGCACGGACAACCTCGTGTCCAACAACGAGGCGCGGTCCACGGGTGACGACAGCTTCGCGCTGTTCTCCGCGATCGACGCGGGCGGCGCGGACATGAAGGACAACCTGTACGAGAACCTGACCGCGATCCTGACCTGGCGCGCGGCCGGTGTCGCCGTCTACGGCGGCTACGACAACACCTTCCGCAACATCCACATCGCCGACACCCTCGTCTATTCGGGCGTCACCGTCAGCTCGCTGGACTTCGGGTACCCGATGAACGGATTCGGCACCGATCCGACGACCTTCGAGAACGTCTCGATCGTCCGGTCGGGCGGCCATTTCTGGGGCGCGCAGACGTTCCCCGGGATCTGGCTGTTCTCGGCCTCGAAGGTGTTCCAGGGCATCAGGATCAACAACGTCGACATCGTCGATCCGACGTACAGCGGCATCATGTTCCAGACGCAGTACGTCGGCGGCCAGCCGGTCAACCCGATCAAGGACACCGTCCTGAAGGACATCACCATCACCGGGGCGAAGAAGAGCGGCGACGCCTTCGACGCCAAGTCCGGCTTCGGGCTCTGGGCGAACGAGATGCCCGAGGCGGGGCAGGGTCCGGCGGTCGGTGAGGTCACCATCCACAACCTGAAGACGAGCGACAACGCCGTGGACGTACGGAACGCGACCTCGACGTTCAGGATCAACCAACTGCCGTAGCCCGGCAGCGCGGAGACGGGCGGTGGGGCGCCTCCGGGGTACTCCCGGGGGCGCCCCACCTCCCCGCAAGCGACTTGCATTTCTTGCGCTACTCTTGCGCGCATGACGCGACGACTTGCTCAAGTGGCGAAGAAGGTGGGAGTCAGCGAGGCAACGGTCAGCCGAGTGCTCAACGGCAAGCCGGGCGTCTCGGAGGCCACCCGCCAGTCCGTGCTCACCGCCCTCGACGTCCTCGGCTACGAGCGGCCCACGCAGCTGCGCGGCGAGCGGGCCCGGCTGGTCGGGCTCGTGCTGCCGGAGCTGCAGAATCCGATCTTCCCCGCGTTCGCCGAGGTCATCGGCGGCGCGCTGGCCCAGCAGGGGCTGACCCCGGTGCTGTGCACGCAGACCACCGGCGGGGTCTCCGAGGCCGACTACGTCGAGCTCCTCCTCCAGCAGCAGGTGTCCGGCGTCGTCTTCGCCGGCGGCCTCTTCGCGCAGGCCGACGCCCCGCACGCGCACTACCGGCTGCTGTCCGACCGCAAGGTCCCGGTGGTACTCATCAACGCCTCCATAGAGGACCTCGGCTTCCCCTGCGTGGCCTGCGACGACGCCGTCGCCGTCGAACAGGCCTGGCGCCACCTGGCCTCCCTGGGGCACGAGCGCATCGGCCTGGTGCTGGGCCCGCCCGACCACATCCCCTCCCTGCGCAAGCTGACGGCCGCCCAGGCGGTCGCCGCCGCGGCCGGCACCGAACTGCCGCCCGCCCACGTGGAGCGGGCGCTGTTCTCGCTGGAGGGGGGCCACGCGGCCGCCTCCCGGCTGCTCGACCGGGGAGTCACCGGCATCATCTGCGCCAGCGACCCGCTCGCGCTGGGCGCCGTACGGGCGGCCCGCCGCCGGGGGCTCGCCGTGCCCCGGGAGGTCTCCGTGGTCGGCTACGACGACTCGGCGTTCATGAACTGCACCGAGCCCCCGCTCACCACCGTCCGCCAGCCCATCGAGGCCATGGGCCGGGCGGCCGTCGAGCTGCTCACCGCGCAGATCCAGGGCGCCGCCGTGCAGCCCGGCGAACTGCTCTTCGAGCCCGAACTGGTGGTCCGCGGCTCCACCGCACAGGCCCCGCGCACGTAGTCCCGTACCGGCTCCGCCCGTACGGCGAAGGGCTCCGGAACGTCCCCTGGACGGTTCGGAGCCCTTTGTGCTTCCCGTGTCCGGCATCGCGCTGTCAATCTCTTACGGAATCTGCGCGAGATATTGCGTCCATCTGTGGGTGGTGGTTGAGTGTGCCGCGCTCGCCCCACGCCTCCTGTCCGATGCTCGAAGGGGACCACCGATGAGAACCAGCCTCCGCCGCAGCACCGCGGCCGCCCTTGTCTCCGCCCTCGCCGTCACCGCCCTCGCGGCCTGCGGTACGAGCAGCAGCGGCGACGGCAAGTCGGCGCAGCCGAGAGGCGGTTCCGCCGCCGACGCCGCCCCGCTCGACCCGAAGACGAAGGTCACCCTCTCCATCGACTGCATGCCGCCGGCGGCCAAGGCGGCCGAGCTCAAGGAGTGGAAGGAGGACGTTGCGGAGTTCAACAAGACGTACCCGAACGTCACGATCGAGGGCCGTTCCACCCCCGGCCAGTGCCTGGAGCCCCCGCGCTTCACCGCGATGCTCAAGGCCAAGTCCCAGCCGGACGTGTTCTACGCGTACTTCACCGACCTCCAGCAGGTCCTCGACAACGACGGCGCCGAGGACATCTCCGCCTACGTCACCCCGCAGTCGGTGCCCGCGGTCGACGACATCGACAAGAACGTCCTGGGCGTCCTCAAGCGGGACGGCAAGCTCTACGGTCTCCCCACCAGCAACTACACGATGGGCCTGCTGGTCAACCGCAAGCTCTTCCAGCAGGCGGGCCTGAACCCCGACACCCCGCCGCGCACCTGGGACGAGGTCCGGGCGGCGGCCAAGAAGATCGCGTCCCTCGGCAACGGCACCGCCGGCTACGGCGAGTACAGCGTCGAGAACACCGGAGGCTGGCACTTCACGGCCGCCATGTACGGCCTCGGCGGCGACATCGTCGGCGCCGACGGCAGGGCCGCCTTCGACAACCCCACCGGAAAGCAGATCGTCGACAACCTCCACGCCATGCGCTGGGAGGACGAGAGCATGGGCAAGACCCAGCTGCTCAAGTGGGGTGACCTGCAGAAGCAGATGGCCTCGGACAAGCTCGGCATGTTCCTCGCCGCGCCCGACGACATCACGTACATGGTCCAGCAGCTCGGCGCGAAGTACGAGAACTTCGGCATGGGCCCGCTCCCCGGCGGCGCGGCCACCCTGGCCGGCGGAAACGGGTACATGATCAAGAAGGGCAGCTCGCCCGACAAGATCAAGGCCGCCGTCGCCTGGCTGAACTTCAAGACCCTCGCGGTCGGCAAGGGTCAGTTTCGGTACGACCGTTCCAAGGCCGACGGCCTTCCGGTCGGCCTCCCGCAGCCCGCGTTCTTCACCGGCGCGAGCAAGTCGAAGGACGACGAGCTGAAGGCCGCGAGCGCCACCATGCCCGTCGCCAACTTCAAGTCCTTCCTGGACAACCCGGTACCCGGCAAGGCGGAGCCGAAGAAGGCCCAGGAGGTCTACAAGGTGCTCGACAAGGTGATGTCCGGGGTGCTCACCGACAAGGACGCCGACGCCGGGCAGCTCCTCGCCGAGGCGGAGAAAGCGGTCAACCAGCTGCTGGCGAACCAATAGGAGCGAGCGGCGATGTCGGCTCCCACCACCCTTCCCGAGGGCCGCGCCGCGCGCGCGGCTTCGAAGGAGGAGTTCCGCCGGGCGTTCAAGCGGAACCTCACGGCCCACGGATTCCTGATCGGCGCCGTCCTCTGCTTCTCCTTCTTCTCCTGGTACCCGATGGTCCGGGAGTTCCTGCTGGCCTTCCAGAAGACGGAGGGCGGCACCACCCGATGGGTCGGCTGGGACAACTTCCGCCACGTCTTCCAGGACCCGGGCTTCTGGCAGGCCTGGCGCAACACCCTGCTCTTCACCGGGCTCGCCCTGGTCCTCGGCTTCCTCCTCCCCTTCGTGGTCGCCGTCGTCCTCAACGAGTTCCGGCACGCCCAGGGCTATCTGCGCCTGCTGGTCTACCTGCCCGTGATGATGCCGCCGGTGGCCTCGGTCCTGCTGTTCAAGTACTTCTACGACCCCGGATACGGCCTTTTCAACAGGGCCCTGGAATTTCTGCACCTGCCGGCGCAAGACTGGCTGCAATCCAGCGACACCGCCATGCTGTCCGTCGTCATCGCGTCGACCTGGATGAACATGGGCGCCGCGACCCTGATCTACCTGGCCGCCCTCCAGGGCATCCCCGGCGAGCTGTACGAGGCCGCCGAACTGGACGGCGCCGGACTGCTGCGCAAGATCTGGCACGTCACCGTCCCGCAGACCAAGCTCATCCTCTCGCTCATGCTGCTGATGCAGATCATCGCGACGATGCAGGTGTTCACCGAACCGTTCCTGCTGACCGGCGGCGCCGGCCCCGAGGGTTCGACCACCACTGTCGTCGTCCTCATCTACCAGTACGCCTTCAGCTTCAACCAGTACGGCGGCGCCGCGGCCCTGGGACTGTGCCTGCTCGTCCTGCTCGCTGGCTTCTCCGCCCTGTACGTCCGCCTCAGCCGCGACAACGAGAGCTGACAGGAGCCCCTTCCATGGCAGAGCGCACACTGATATCCCCCGCGCAGCTGGGCCGCACCCGGGGGAAGATCCTCTACTGGACCGTCCTCGCCGTGGTGGTCATCGTCTTCACCGCCGTCTTCCTCGGCCCCCTCTACTGGATGGTGGCGGGCGGCCTCAAGAGCACCGAGGAGTTCGCCCGCCTCCCGCCCACCCTGGTGCCCCACTCCGCGCACACCGCGAACTACACGGCCGCATGGAAGGTCATGGACCTCGCCAAGCTGCTGTTCAACACCCTCTACTACGCCTTCGGAGCCCTCGCCTTCCAGCTCGTCCTCGACGTCGGCGCCGCCTACTCGCTGTCCAGGCTGCGCCCCGTCCTCGGCAAGGCGGTCCTCGGCATGATGCTGGCGACCCTGATGATCCCGGCCACCGTCCTCGTCGTACCGCAGTACCTCACGGTCCTCGACGTACCGCTCATCCAGCGGAACCTGCTCAACTCGCCCTGGGTCATCTGGCTGCCGTCCGTCACCAACGCCTTCAACATCTTCCTGCTGAAGCGGTTCTTCGACTCCATCCCGCAGGAGATCCTCGACGCCGCATCCATCGACGGGGCGAGCGCCCTGCGCACCCTGCGCTCCGTGGTCCTGCCGATGTCCCGGCCCGTCCTCGGCGTCGTGTCGATCTTCGCGATCGTCGGCGTCTGGAAGGACTTCCTCTGGCCGATGCTCACCCTCCCCGACCCGGCGCTGCAGACCCTCAACGTCGGCATCTACTCGCTGTCCACCGGAGTGCCCGAGAACCACCTGATCGCCGCCCTCGCAATGGCCTCCGCGCCCACGCTCCTCGTCTTCCTGGTCTTCCAGCGCAACATCGTGAGCGGTCTGACAGCGGGCTCCCTCAAGGGCTGACCACCGAGGGCCGAGCGCAGCGCCCCGCACCGCCACGACCGGCCGCCCCCTGTGAAAGGACCCCCCGTGGCTGACCTCCCCCTGCCCGCAGACGCCGCCGACTGGTGGCGCACGGCCGCCATCTACCAGGTGTACGTTCGCAGCTTCGCCGACGGCGACGGGGACGGCACCGGCGATCTCGCGGGCGTCCGGGCCCGCCTCCCGTACCTCGCCGAACTGGGCGTGGACGCCCTCTGGTTCACCCCCTGGTACCTCTCCCCGCTCGCCGACGGCGGCTACGACGTCGCCGACTACCGCACCATCGACCCCGCCTTCGGAACCCTCGCCGAGGCCGAGAAGCTCATCGCCGAGGCCCGCGCGCTGGGCCTGCGCACCATCGTCGACATCGTGCCCAACCACGTCTCCGACCAGCACGCCTGGTTCCGCGCCGCGCTCGCCGCCGGCCCCGGCAGCCCCGAGCGCGAGCTCTTCCACTTCCGGCCCGGCCGCGGCGAAAGCGGCGAACTGCCGCCGGGGGACTGGCCCTCGCAGTTCAACGGCGCCGCCACCTGGACGCGCGTGCCCGACGGGGAGTGGTACCTGCACCTGTTCACCCCGCAGCAGCCCGACCTCAACTGGGACCACCCCGCCGTGCGCCAGGAGCACGAGGACGTGCTGCGGTTCTGGTTCGAACGCGGCGTGTCCGGCGTACGGATCGACTCCGCGGCCCTGCTCGCCAAGGACCCGGCCCTGCCCGACCTGGCGGGCCGCCCGCCCGAGCCCTGGCCGCCCGGGACCGGTGAGGTCCACCCGTACATCGACCGTGACGACCTGCACACCATCTACCGCTCGTGGCGCGCGATCGCCGACGCCTACGGAGCCGTCTTCGTCGGCGAGGTCTGGCTTCCCGACTCCGAGCGCTTCGCCCGCTACCTGCGCCCCGACGAGCTGCACACCGCCTTCAACTTCTCCTTCCTCAGCTGCCCGTGGGACGCCGGCCGGCTGCGCACCTCCATCGAGGAGACCCTCGCCGAGCACGCCCCGGTCGGCGCCCCGGCCACCTGGGTGCTGTGCAACCACGACGTGACCCGTACCGTCACCCGCTACGGGCGCGCCGATACCGGCTTCGACTTCGCCGCCAAGGCCTTCGGCACCCCCACCGACCCGGCCCTCGGCACCCGGCGGGCGCGCGCCGCGGCCCTGCTGACGCTCGCCCTGCCCGGCGCCGTGTACGTCTACCAGGGGGAGGAACTGGGCCTGCCGGAAGCCGACATCCCGATCGGCCGGATCCAGGACCCCATGCACTTCCGCTCCGGTGGCACCGACCCGGGGCGGGACGGCTGCCGGGTCCCGCTGCCGTGGACCGCGCAGCCGTGGCACGACCCCTGGCTGCCGCAGCCCGAGGACTGGGGCACGTATGCCGCGGACCGCCAGGACGGCGACCCGGACTCGATGCTCACCCTCTACCGGACCGCCCTCGGGCTGCGCCGCGCGGCCGGCGGCTTCGGCGGCGGCTCGCTCGCGTGGCTGCCCGCGCCGCCCGGGGTGCTGGCCTTCGCCCGCCCCGACGGGCTGGTCTGCGTGGTCAACCTGTCCGGCGGGCCGATCCCGCTGCCGGCGCATTCGAGCCTCCTGCTGAGCAGTTCCGCCCTGGCCGGGGCGGGGCTGCTCCCGCAGGACACGGTGGTCTGGCTGCGGACCTGACCCCGCGGTCGGACCGCCGGCGCGGGCCGGCGCGCGTCACGGCACGCGTTACGGCATCGGCTGTGGCGGGCGGGGCCCCACGTACTGGCCGCTCGGGCGCATCCGGAGCGGCCGCTCCTGGTACTCCTCCAGCGCGTGCGCCATCCAGCCCGCCGTCCGGGACACCGCGAACACCGTCTCCCCGGCCTCCGCGGACATCCCGCAGGACACCGTCAGCACCGCCAGCGCCAGGTCCACATTGGCGTGCAGCCCGTCCCGCCGGGCCGCCGCCGTCGCGACGACCTCCCGGGCGGCCGCCAGTGCCGGTCCCGCCTGTGGCACGCCCTCCAGCCGGGCGAACAGCGCCGTGGCCCGCGGGTCCTCGCCCTCGTACAGCCGGTGCCCGAGCCCCGGAACCCGCCGTCCCGCCCGCAGGTGGTCCGCGACCACCGGAGCGGCACCGCCCCGCTCCAGCGCCTCCACCAGCATCCGGTGCGCGAGCCGTCCGGCCGCACCGTGCAGCGGCCCTTCGAGCGCGCCGAGACCGGCCGAGACCGCCGCGTACGGATGGGCCCGCGCCGACGCCGCCACCCGTACGGCCAGGGTCGAGGCGGCCAGGTCGTGGTCGATGAGCAGGGTGAGGGCCAGGTCCAGCGTGGCCAGCGCGTCCGGATCCGGCTCACGCGCCGTCAGCCGGGTCCACAGCTGCCGGGCCAGCCGGCCGTCCCCGCGCCAGCCGGGCGGGCTCACCTCGGGCAGCGCGCCGACCAGCGTCGGGATCAGGCAGCGCGCGGAGCCCAGTACGGCCTCCGCGGACAGGTCGAAGCGCAGCGGATCCGCCACCGCGGCAGCAGCCGTGGCCACCCGCAGCCGGTCGATCGGGCCGCTGTGCTCGGGCAGCGCCGCCACCGCGCGCCGGGCGGCGGCCAGCGCCTGCGGGGGAGCCGTGAACCGTGCGCCGCGCGGCAGCGTCCCGGTCCAGAGCCACTCGGCGACCTCCTCGTAGGGGTAGCGCGACGCCAGCTCGACGGCGTCCACGCCCCGGAAGTAGTACCGGTCGGGCTCGATGAGCGTGAGCGAGGTGCGTACGGAGAGCTCCGCGCCCGGGGGCGGAGCAGCTTCGCGCCGGCTGCGCAGGGCCAGGGCCTCCACCTCGCGCGCGTCGAAGCTGCTGCCGCGGCCGACCGGGTCGCGGCGGCTGGTGAGCTGGCCGCGGCTGACGTACGCGTACACGGTCGCCGGTTTCACCCCCAGCAGTTCCGCCGCCTGCCGGGTGCTGAGCCGGCGCTCGCCGTCCGCCTGGTCGTTCATGACATCCACCCTACATATATTGATTCAATCAACATTGACAAGGATTCAATCCATGATGGATGGTCGATCCATGAACACCACTGTCGATGTGCCCCGCGGTCTCGCGGGAGTCGTGGTCACCGAGACCGAACTCGGTGACGTCCGAGGCCGCGAGGGCTTCTACCACTACCGCCAGTACTCGGCCGTCGAGCTCGCCGCGAGCCGCAGCTTCGAGGACGTGTGGCACCTGATGTTCCGCGGCGCCCTCCCGGCGGACGCCGCCGAGCGAGCCGCGTTCGCCGCCGAGATCGCCCCACTGCGGCGGCTGCCCGACGCGGTACAGAGCGCCCTGCCCGCCCTCGCCCGGGCCACCGCGCTCTCCGGCCCGCTCGCCGGGCTGCGGACAGCACTCTCGCTGCTCGGCGCCTCCGCCGGGTTCCGCCCCGTGTACGACATCGACCCCGGGCGGCGGGCCGCCGACGCAATGGCCGCCTGCGCCGCCGTACCGACCCTGCTCACCGCGCTGCACCGGCTGGGGCAGGGCCTGGAGCCGGTCGAGCCGCGCGCGGACCTCCCGTACGCCGCCAACTACCTGTACATGCTCACCGGTCAGGAACCCGACCCGGTCAAGGCGCGAGCCGTCGAGCAGTACCTGATCTCCACGATCGACCACGGTTTCAACGCCTCGACCTTCACCGCCCGCGTGATCGCCTCCACCGGCGCCGACGTCGCCGCCGCCCTCACCGGCGCGATCGGCGCGCTCTCCGGCCCGCTCCACGGCGGCGCGCCCAGCCGGGCCCTGGACACCCTGGACGCCATCGGCACGGCGGACCGCATCGAACCGTGGATCCGCGAGCGCGTGCTCGCCGGGGACCGGATCATGGGCTTCGGGCACCCCGTGTACCGGACCGAGGACCCGCGTTCGCGGATGCTGCGGGACATCGCGCTCCGCTTCGGCGGCCCGCTCGTGGACTTCGCCGTGGAGGTGGAGCGGCGCGTCGAGGAGATCCTCGCCGAGCTCAAGCCGGGGCGGGAGCTGCACACCAACGTGGAGTTCTACGCCGGCGTGGTCATGGAGCTGTGCGGCCTGCCGCGCGAGATGTTCACCCCGACCTTCTGCGCGGCCCGCGTGGTCGGCTGGAGCGCGAACATCCTCGAACAGGCCGCCGATTCGAAGATCATCCGTCCGGCCGCCCGGTACGTGGGCCCGAACCCGCCCGAGCCGGTTCCGGCGCTCGGCTGACTACGATCGGCCGTGTGAACAGCAGTCAGCCCGCCCAGCCGCCCATCCAGCCGATCCCCGTCCAGCCGATCCCCGTCCTCGTGTTGTCCGGATTCCTCGGATCCGGCAAGACCACGCTGCTCAACCACCTCCTCGGGAACCGCGCAGGCACCCGGATCGGCGTCGTCGTCAACGACTTCGGCTCGATCGAGATCGACGCGATGGCCGTGGCGGGCCAAGTCGGCGACTCCATGGTCTCGCTCGGCGGCGGCTGCCTGTGCTGCGAGGTCGACGGCAGCGAGCTGGACGCGTACCTGGAGAAGCTCTCGGCGCCCGTCCACCGGATCGACGTGATCGTCATCGAGGCGAGCGGGCTGGCCGAGCCCCAGGAGATGATCCGGATGCTGGTGGCCGGCGAGAATCCGGCGATCCGGTACGGCGGGCTGGTCCAGGTCGTGGACGCGGCGGAGTTCGACGCGACCCGGGCCAAGCACCCGGAGACCGACCGCCACCTGGCCGTCGCGGACCTGGTGGTGCTGAACAAGACCGACCGGGTGGAGCCGGCCGGCCTCACCCGGATCCAGGCCGAGCTGGGCACGCTCTGCCCCGGCACACCCGTGGTGGCCGCCGACCACGGCCGGATCGACCCGGAGCTGCTCTTCGACCGGCGGCCGTGGACCGAGACCCAGGGCCAGCTGTCCTTCGAGGACCTGATCTCGCAGGCGAGGGACGCCGCCGAGGCAGACCCCGAGGCCCACGGCGCCGCCCACGAGGACCACACCGGGCACGCCCACACGGTCTACGAGAGCACGGAGTTCGTGTCCGAGCAGGCCCTGAACCCGCGCCGGTTCATCGACTTCCTCGACCGCCGCCCGGCCGGGCTGTACCGGATCAAGGGCTACGTCCACTTCGGCGTCCCCGGCCACGAGGAGCGCTACGAGGTCCACGCCGTCGGCCGCTTCCTCCGCTTCGTGCCGGGCCCCTGGGGACGAGGGGAGCCGCGCCGGAGCCAGCTGGTCCTGATCGGCGCCGGTACGGACGGCCCCGCCCTGCTCCGCGAGCTGGAGGCCTGCCGCGAACCGGCCCCGCAGCACGCGCCGCCGGAGAGCATGTGGGGCGTCCTGCGCTACGT
Organism: Streptomyces sp. NBC_01006; assembly: GCF_045162725.1. Classification (NCBI taxonomy): domain Bacteria; kingdom Bacillati; phylum Actinomycetota; class Actinomycetes; order Kitasatosporales; family Streptomycetaceae; genus Streptomyces; species Streptomyces sp. NBC_01006. The sequence goes on from NZ_CP108700.1 coordinate 6,127,129, forward strand.
CGACCGCCCGGCGCAGCCGGACGCGGAACCCGAGCCGGAGCCGGAGCCGGAGCCGTACGACCTCGACTCGTACGGCGATCCCGACCCCGAAGACCTATAGGTGGGCCGCGGCCGCCGTCAGGCGACCTCGACCCCGTACTCGCTCAGCAGGTCCTCCAGACCGCCGCGATAGCCCTTGCCGCCGATCACGAAGTCCCAGTCGCCGTTGGAACGGCGCCGGAAGGAGCCGAGGACCAGCGCGGTCTCCCCGGCGCGCCCGTCGGAGACGTCCAGCCGGCCGAGTTCCTCGCCACCCGCGGACAGCAGGCGGATGTGGGCGTCGGTGAACCCGGCGAGGTCCGCGTGCGGATCGACCTCCGGGTCGATCGCGGCCACGAGGACCAGCCGGTCGGCGGGCTCGGGCAGGGCGTCGAAGGAGACCTCCAGCGCCGCCTTGTCGGGTGCCGCGTGCGCGCGGGCCCGGACCGAACCGTCCGGGGTCCGCGGGTTGTTGAAGAACACGAAGTGCTCCTCGCTCAGCACCCGGTTGCCCGTGCAGACGAGGGCGCACACGTCCAGCGCGACCGACCCCGACCAGGACATGCCGAGCACGTTGTGGTCCGCCGGAGGCGCGGCGGGCTCCGGTTCGGGCGCGCGCCGCGCCGGACCGCCGCCCAGCCGCCCGCGCAGTCCGTACTGGTGCAGCAGCTCGACGAGATCCGCCCCGGGAACCAACTCCAGCGGCTTGCCGTTGGCAAAGGTGTACGACCCGGGCCCGAAGGACGCGGTGGTGACGAGCACCCCCTTGTTCGCCCCCTTGTCCTGGACCGTGCCGTACAGATCACGCACGGCCGTCGGCGGCACCGTGTTCCGGTAGCGCTTTACCTGCACCACGATCCGCCCGCCCCGGATCGGTGCCGGGTCCAGCGCCTCCACGTCCACCCCGCCGTCGCCCGACCGTTGCGTGGTCACCGCCTCCATGCCCATCGCCCGGAACAACTCGGCGACCAGGTTCTCGAAGGCGATCGGATCCATCACGAAGAGGTCCGGCTCGTCCTCGTCCGCGTCGCCCGCCTGCCCGCCGTGGCTGACGACCCCTCCGCCGACCTCGTCCGGCCGGCGCCCGGGGCGCACCGCCGTCAGCTGGTCGGGCCGCGTCGACAACTGCCCGCCCAGTCCCGAGACCAGACAGTCCACGGCGCTGACCTGCTCCAGGCGCAGCCCCGCGAACGCGCTCCGCGCCGCCGGCACCGTGGACAGGACGAACCGCGCCTCCTGCCCCGTCGCCGGATCGTGGCAGTCCACGAACCCGTTGACCACGACCGAGTCCAGTACGCCGAACTCGTCCGCCGCGTAAAGCTCGCGCACCACCAGCAGCATGCACTGCGCCAGCAGGTCCCGGTACAGCGCCCGGCGCTCCGTCACCGGGCGGGGCTTCACCTTGTCCTGGTCCGTGCTCGGCAGGTACTGCACCGACCTGGCCTCCGGCACCACCGCGTACCCGGGGAGCTCCCAGTCCAGCACCAGCTGGCGCGCCGCCGGGTCGTAGGCGGCCGCGACCTGCCTCGGCAGCGCCTCGGGCCAGGCCGTCGAGGCGTACAGGGCCGCCGAGAAGTACTCCACCGCCGCCTCCGCGTCGTCCGTGCGCAGGGCGGCGGCCAGCTCGGTGAGGCCGCTGTTGTGCGCCCGTACCCCGGCGAGCTGCCCGGCCGCCCACCGGTCGTACTGCTGCCGGTACGCGGCCAGCTGCTGCTGCCGCTGCGCCTCCGCGGCGCTCGCGGCCTGCCAGGCCTCGGTGTACCGGGCGTGGGCCTCCCGCTCCGCCTGCGCCCGGTGGCTGGATCCGAGCGTCCAGCCGCTGCTCTGCTGCTGGAACTGGTCGATCCGCGGCATCGGCACAGGATGCGCCAGGGCCCCGGGGTTGAAGGGTTCCAGCTGCTCGGGCCGGGCCAGGGCGGATATCCGGAACGCCGGTGCCCGGCAGCCCTCGACCAGCAGGCCCTTGAGGGCGTCGACCTCGGCGTCGATCTGCGCGGTCCGCCGCAGGGCCTCGGCCTCGCGGTACTGCCGGTGGCTGCGATTCGCGTCGCGTTCGTGGGTCCGCTGCCGGTCCCGTTCGTACGCCAGCAGACGGCGCTCGGCCTCCCGCTGCTGGATCACCTGCGTCTGCTGCTGCCGGCGCTGGGCCTCGGCCCAGTCCCCGATCAATCCGCCCGGCCGACGACTCATCAGCTGTGTACTCCCCCCACCAACACCCAGAGGGAAAACACTAGTCGGCATTCGGGTGGTACGTCCCCCCGGTCGCACCACCCGAATGCCGCCGTACGTCCTACAGCGCGCCCCCCGCCAGAGCGGCGACGACCGCGGGCAGCGCGGCCCCCGATCCGTCGCGGCGCGGGTCCACGGGCGGCAGTTCGGCCGGGCTGCCGTTCGCCGCGGCCGCGCGGACCGGTGCGTTGCCGGCCCAGGCCAGCACCAGCAGGTCCTCGCCCTTCAGGAACCGCTGGCAGCGCACGCCGCCGGTGGCCCGGCCCTTGCGCGGGTACTGGTCGAACGGGGTGAGCTTCCCGGACAGCATCGAGTCGTCCAGCGTCCCGTGCGAGCCCGCCACCGTGAACACCACGGCGTCGCGCGCCGGGTCCACCGCCGAGAAGTGGATCACCTTGGCGTCGTCGGAGAGCTTGATGCCCGCCATACCGCCCGCCGGGCGGCCCTGCGGGCGCACCTGGCCCGCCGGGTAGCGCAGCAACTGGGCGTCGTCGGTGAGGAAGACCAGGTCCTCCTCGCCCGTGCGCAGTTCGACCGCGCCGACGATCCGGTCGCCCTCCTTGAGGGTGATGACCTCCAGCTCGTCCTTGTTCGCCGGGTAGTCCGGCACGACGCGCTTGACCACGCCCTGCTCGGTGCCCAGGGCCAGGCCCTGCGAGGACTCGTCCAGCGAGGTCAGGCAGATCACCTTCTCGTCCGCCTCCAGCCCGGAGAGGAACTCCGAGACCGGGGCGCCGCCCGCCAGGTTCGGCGCGGCGTGGGTGTCCGGCAGCTGCGGCAGGTCGATCACCGCGAGCCGCAGCAGCCGCCCGTAAGAGGTGACCACGCCGACGTCGGCCCGGGCGGTCGCGGCCACCTGCGAGACGATCAGGTCGTGCTTCGCGCGGGACCCGCCCTCCTCCTCCGGCAGCGGGTCGCCGTTGGCGGTGCGCGCCAGCAGGCCCGTCGAGGACAGCAGGACCCGGCACGGGTCGTCCGCGACCTCCAGCGGAACCGCGGCGACGGCCGTGCCCGCCGACTCCAGCAGGACCGTACGGCGCTCGGTGCCGAACTTCTTCGCGACCGAGGCCAGTTCCGTGGAGACCAGCTTGCGCAGCTCCGTGTCCGACTCCAGGATCCCGGTCAGCTCGTCGATCTCGCCCGTCAGCCGGTCGCGCTCGGACTCCAGCTCGATCCGGTCGAAGCGGGTGAGCCGGCGCAGCGGGGTGTCCAGGATGTACTGGGTCTGGATCTCGCTCAGCGAGAAGCGCTCGATCAGCCGCTCCTTCGCCTGCGCCGAGTTGTCGCTGTCCCGGATGATCCGGATGACCTCGTCGATGTCGACCAGGGCCACCAGCAGACCCTCGACCAGGTGCAGCCGGTCGCGCCGCTTGGTGCGGCGGAACTCGCTGCGCCGCCGCACGACCTCGAAGCGGTGGTCGAGGTAGACCTCCAGCAGCTCCTTGAGGCCCAGGGTCAGCGGCTGGCCGTCGACCAGCGCGACGTTGTTGATGCCGAAGGACTCCTCCATCGGCGTCAGCTTGTACAGCTGCTCCAGGACGGCCTCCGGGTGGAAGCCGTTCTTGATCTCGATGACCAGGCGCAGGCCGTGCGAGCGGTCGGTGAGGTCCTTGACGTCCGCGATGCCCTGGAGCTTCTTGGAGCCGACCAGGTCCTTGATCTTCGCGATGACCTTCTCGGGGCCGACCGTGAAGGGCAGTTCCGTGACGACCAGGCCCTTGCGGCGCGCCGTCACGTTCTCCACGGCCACCGTCGCGCGGATCTTGAACGTGCCGCGGCCGTTCTCGTAGGCGTCCTTGATGCCCGAGAGGCCCACGATCCGCCCGCCCGTGGGCAGGTCCGGACCCGGCACGAAGCGCATCAGCGCCTCCAGGTCCGCCTGCGGGTAGCGGATCAGGTGGCGGGCGGCCGCGATGACCTCGCCCAGGTTGTGCGGGGGCATGTTGGTGGCCATGCCGACCGCGATCCCGGAGGCGCCGTTGACCAGCAGGTTCGGGTACGCCGCGGGCAGCGCGACCGGTTCCTGCTCCTGGCCGTCGTAGTTGGCGGTGAAATCGACGGTGTCCTCGTCGATCGACTCCGTCATCAGTGACGTGGCGTCCGCCATCTTGCACTCGGTGTAACGCATCGCGGCCGGCGGGTCGTCGTTGCCGAGCGAACCGAAGTTGCCGTGGCCGTCGACCAGCGGCAGCCGCATCGAGAAGGGCTGGGCCATGCGCACGAGGGCGTCGTAGATCGACGCGTCTCCGTGCGGGTGCAGCTTGCCCATGACCTCGCCGACGACGCGGGCGCACTTCACATAGCCGCGGTCGGGGCGCAGGCCCATCTCGTTCATCTGGTAGACGATGCGCCGGTGTACCGGCTTCATGCCGTCCCGGGCGTCGGGCAGGGCGCGGGAGTAGATCACCGAGTACGCGTACTCGAGGAAGGAGCCCTGCATTTCGTCGACGACGTCGATGTCGAGGATCTTCTCCTCGAAATCCTCCGGCGGCGGGGTCTTCGTGCTGCGGCGGGCCATCGCTGCGCGGCTCCTTAACCAAGAAAGAAAGTGTGCTGGGGGTCTGGCGGCTGGTCTGATCGGCGTTGACGGGGTTGTCGCGGACCATTGTGGCCCGAGGCACCGACAACGCCGACTCCGACCCTGGGGTCACCCCCGGACGGAGGCGTGGGTGAGTGTGAGTCGGGAACTTCTCCGGTCCCCGACGCGCTTGCATACAGTGGCAGGTCTGACGGAAAAATCTGCATCGCGATCGAAGGGACCACATGCCCATGGGTCACACGGCCACAGCCCAGGCCGGCTCCGGCGGCCTGACAGCGACCGAGCACCGGCTGGCCAACGGCCTGCGCGTGGTGCTCTCCGAGGATCACCTGACCCCGGTCGCCGCGGTCTGCCTCTGGTACGACGTCGGCTCGCGCCACGAAGTCAAGGGGCGGACCGGCCTGGCTCACCTCTTCGAGCACCTGATGTTCCAGGGCTCGGCGAGCGTACCCGGCAACGGGCACTTCGAGCTGGTCCAGGGGGCCGGCGGTTCGCTCAACGGCACCACCAGCTTCGAGCGCACCAACTACTTCGAGACCATGCCGACCCACCAGCTGGAACTCGCGCTCTGGCTGGAAGCCGACCGGATGGGCTCGCTGCTGGCCGCCCTGGACGACGAGTCCATGGAGAACCAGCGCGACGTCGTCAAGAACGAGCGCCGCCAGCGGTACGACAACGTCCCGTACGGCACGGCCTTCGAGAAGCTGACCGCCCTCGCCTACCCCGAGGGCCACCCGTACCACCACACCCCGATCGGCTCCATGGCCGACCTGGACGCGGCCTCCCTGGAGGACGCCCGCGCCTTCTTCCGTACGTACTACGCGCCCAACAACGCGGTGCTGTCGGTCGTCGGCGACATCGACCCCGAGCAGACGCTCGCCTGGGTCGAGAAGTACTTCGGCACCATCCCCGGGCACGACGGCAAGCAGCCGCCGCGCGACGGCTCGCTGCCCGAGATCATGGGCAGCGAGCTGCGCGAGGAGATCGTCGAGGAGGTCCCGGCCCGTGCGCTGATGGCCGCCTACCGGCTCCCGCACGACGGCACCCGCGAGTGCGACGCCGCCGACGTGGCGCTGACCGTGCTGGGCGGAGGCGAGTCCTCCCGGCTCCACAACCGCCTGGTGCGGCGCGACCAGAGCGCCGTCGCGGCCGGCTTCGGCATGCTGCGGCTCGCCGGTGCGCCCTCGCTGGGCTGGCTGGACGTGAAGACCTCCAGCGGCGTCGAGGTGCCCGCCATCGAGGCGGCCGTCGACGAGGAGCTCGCGCGGTTCGCCGCCGAGGGCCCGACCGCCGAGGAGATGGAGCGCGCCCAGGCGCAGCTGGAGCGCGAGTGGCTGGACCGGCTGAGCACGGTGGCCGGGCGCGCCGACGAACTGTGCCGCTTCGCGGTGCTGTTCGGCGACCCGCAGCTGGCGCTCAGCGCGGTCGGGCGCGTCCTCGACATCACCGCGGAGGAGGTGCAGGCCGTGGCCGCGGCCCGACTGCGCCCCGACAACCGCGCGGTGCTGGTGTACGAGCCGCTCCCGGCAGAAGCCGGCGAGAACGGTGAGAGCGACGAGAACGACGAGAACGAAGGGGCGGAGCAGTGAGCGACACCGCAGCCGTCACGATGACCTTCCACCCGCAGCCCCAGGCCGGCCAGGCCCGGCCGTGGGCCTTCCCGGCCCCCGAGCGCGGCTCGCTGCCCAACGGCCTGACCGTGCTGCGCTGCCACCGGCCCGGTCAGCAGGTCGTCGCCGTCGAGGTCAACCTCGCCGCCCCGCTGGACGCCGAGCCGCAGGGCCTGGACGGCGTGGCGACCATCATGGCCCGCGCGTTGTCCGAGGGCACCGACAAGCACTCCGCCGAGGAGTTCGCGGCCGAGCTGGAGCGCTGCGGCGCCACGCTCGACGCGCACGCCGACCACCCGGGCCTGCGGGTCTCCCTGGAGGTCCCGGCCTCCCGGCTGGCCAAGGCCCTGAGCCTGCTCGCCGAGGCGCTGCGCGCACCCGCCTTCGCCGACAGCGAGGTCGACCGGCTGGTGCGCAACCGGCTCGACGAGATCCCGCACGAGCTGGCCAACCCGCAGCGCCGGGCCGCCAAGGAGCTCTCCAGGCAGCTCTTCCCGCCGACCCTGCGGATGTCCCGGCCGCGCCAGGGCACCGAGGAGACGGTCGCCCGGATCGACTCCGCGGCCGTACGCGCCTTCTACGAGGCCCACGTACGCCCCGCCACCGCCACCGCGGTGGTCGTCGGCGACCTGACCGGGATCGACCTGGACGCCGTCCTGGGGGACACCCTGGGCACCTGGACCGGCAACTCCGCCGAGCCCCTCCCGGTCCCGCCGGTCACCGCCGACGACACCGGCCGCGTGGTCATCGTGGACCGGCCCGGCGCGGTCCAGACGCAGCTGCTCATCGGCCGGATCGGGCCGGACCGGCACGACCGGGTCTGGGCGGCGCAGGTGCTCGGCACGTACTGCCTGGGCGGCACCCTCACCTCGCGCCTGGACAAGGTGCTGCGCGAGGAGAAGGGCTACACGTACGGCGTGCGCGCCTTCGGCCAGGTGCTGCGCTCCACGGCCGACGGCAAGGGCGCCTCGATGCTCGCCATCAGCGGCTCCGTGGACACCCCCAACACCGGCCCGGCGCTCGAAGACCTCTGGAAGGTGCTCCGCACCCTGGCGGAGGGCGGCCTGACCGACGCCGAACGGGACGTGGCGGTGCAGAACTTGGTGGGCGTGGCCCCGCTGAAGTTCGAGACGGCCGCGGCCGTCGCCGGCACGCTCGCCGACCAGGTCGAGCAGGAGCTTCCGGACGACTACCAGGCGCAGTTGTACGCGCAGCTGGCCCAAACGGGCACGGTGGAGGCGACTTCGGCCGTCCTGGCCGCCTTCCCGGTGGACCGCCTGGTCACGGTCCTGGTGGGCGACGCCGCGCAGATCGAGGAGCCGGTGCGGGCGCTCGGGATCGGTGAGGTCACCGTCGTCACCAACTGACGGACATTCCAAGGGGCTCCGGCGGCTTGTCCGCCGGGGCCCCTTTTGTCTGTTTCGTGAAGAGGTTGCTCGTATGGGGTGTGGCGTATGCAACAAAAACGCGTGTCTGTTTGGCGATTGACTGATGATCCGCCTAGCGTCGGCCGTGCTGTCCGTCAGTTGTACGCGCCGCATCCGCGGCACCGGGCAGCGATCGCCGAGTCCCCGTCAGGCGCGAGCCTGGGGAGCCGGGGACCCACATGTGTCCCTGGGGTGAATCGGACCGCCTCGTCAGAGGGGGCCCGTAGGAGACCTTCCTGCTCCGAACCCGTCAGCTAACCCGGTAGGCGAGAAGGAAGGAAAGGATCAACCCCTTCATGGCGTTTGGCAGTCGTGCCGCCGGTAAGCACCGTGGTTCCAGTCGTCTGAGCCGCAAGACCGCCGGTTACGCCGGCATAGCCGCCCTCGCCACCACCGGTGTCGTCGGCTCCCTCGCAGGCCCGGCGTTCGCCGCGACGGACAAGGCCCCCTCCATGGAGGACACCGGCCTGAACGCCGTCGTGACGGCCGAGGACCTCCCGGGCCAGATCGAGGCCCAGGCCGACGCCCAGGAGCACGCGGCCGAGGCCGCGGCCCTCAAGGCGAAGGCGGAGGCCGACGCGAAGGCGCGCGCCGCCGAGGCCAAGCAGAAGGCCGAGGAGAAGGCGAAGGCCGAGCGCGACGCCGCCGAGCGCGCCGCCCGCGAGGAGGAGCGCAAGCGCCTCAACACCTTCGTCGCCCCCGTCGACGAGTCCTACATCAGCACCCAGTGGCACGCTGGCGGCGGCATGTGGTCCTCCGGCAGCCACACCGGCATCGACTTCCACGCGGCCTCCGGCACCACGGTGCACGCGGTCGGCATCGGCACCGTGGTCGAGGCCGGCTGGGGCGGCGCGTACGGCAACAACGTCGTCATCAAGCACGCCGACGGCACGTACACGCAGTACGGCCACATGTCCTCGCTGAGCGTCTCCGTCGGCGACCAGGTCACCGCCGGCCAGCAGATCGGCCTGTCGGGCTCCACCGGCAACTCCAGCGGCCCGCACCTGCACTTCGAGGCCCGTACCGGCGCCCAGTACGGCTCGGACATCGACCCGGTCGCGTACCTGCGCCAGCACGGCGTCAACGTCTGACCCGCAGCACTTCACCGAAGGCCCCGGCTCCCCGAGCCGGGGCCTTCGTGTTGGCCGTAAACATCTGCCATTCCCGCCCGCGCTCGGAATTTATCGCCCGGTGCAATAGAGTCCCCGTACGACAGTCGGCATTCGGTAATAGGCGGAGGTCCGGACTTGCGTATTCCTGCGCACGCGGTATGCACGGCAATCCGCGAAGACATCGTCTCCGGGGTCTTCGAGCCGGGCGCCCGGCTGACGGAGGAACAGCTGGCCCGCCGGTACGGGGTCTCCCGCGTCCCCGTCCGCGAGGCACTGCGGACCCTGGAGTCCGAGGGCTTCGTCACCACCCGGCGGCACGCGGGCGCCTGCGTCGCGGAGCCCACCGAGCAGGAGGCGGCCGATCTCCTGGAGCTGCGGCTGCTGCTGGAGCCGCTGGCGGCCGCGCGCGCAGCCCGGCGGCGTACCGAGGGCCACCTCAAGGTACTGCGCGGGCTGGTCAGGCTCGGCCAGGAGCGGGCCAGGCGGGGCCAGGGGGAGGACCTGCGGTCCCTGGGCGGCTGGTTCCACGAGACCCTCGCCCAGGCCTCCGGCAGCCCCGGGCTGATCGTGCTGCTCACGCAGATGCGGCACAAGGTCGCCTGGATGTACGCCGTGGAGGCGCCGGCCCGACCGGTGGACTCGTGGGCGGAGCACGGCGCGATCGTGGACGCGGTCGCCCGAGGGGACGCCGAGCGGGCCCGGGCGCTGACCGCGATCCACGCGGACCGCGCGGCCGGGGCGCACCGGCTGCGGGTGAGGACTTCGCAACATGCCGTAAACACGGCGAGCGGTCCGCATTAACAAAAGCCGCGTATTAAAGAGTGAGGGCCGCGGCTGAATTCGCGCGGTATGGGATCTCGTCCTGCGCGTGTGCGATGAATTCCCGAAAAGGCTCACCCGGCTCCGGGAGAACGAAGAAGCCGCGGCCACCGGATTACCGGTGGTGGCCGCGGCTTCTTCGTGTGCTCGGGGTGAACCCGAAGGGTCAGACGGTCTCGGGGAGCTCGTCGAGACCCTCGGCGACCAGCTTCGCGAGGCGGTCCAGCGCCGCCTCGGCGCCCTCGGCGTCGGACGCCAGGACGATCTCCTCGCCGCCCTGCGCACCCAGGCCCAGCACCGCGAGCATGGACGCGGCGTTGACGGGGTTCCCGTCGGCCTTCGCGATGGTCACCGGGACGCCGGAAGCGGTCGTCGCGCGGACGAAGATCGAGGCGGGACGAGCGTGCAGGCCCTCGGCCCAGCCGACGTTGACGCGGCGCTCTGCCATGGTGATGCCCTTCAGGTTCTTACGGTTGTCTAGACCAGTCTCTCACGACGCCCCTCATGCTCAGACCGACCTTCGGCCCGGATCCACCGCCGTTCGACCTACCCCAGCTTGCACTGGTTTGCCCATGCCTGCCGCGTGCGCCGCGCAGGGGCGATTCGGCCAGTCCTGGCCTTAAGATCGCCGCATGACCACCGCGTCGGACCCTTCGTACCCGGCCCACTGGGAAGCGGACGTCGTCCTGCGCGACGGCGGCACCGCCCGGATCCGGCCGATCACCACGGAGGACGCGGGCCGGCTGGTCAGCTTCTACGAGCAGGTCTCCGACGAGTCGAAGTACTACCGCTTCTTCGCGCCCTACCCGCGGCTCTCCGCCCGTGACGTGCACCGCTTCACCCACCACGACTACGTGGACCGGGTCGGCCTCGCGGCGACCATCGGCGAGGAGTTCATCGGCACCGTCCGCTACGACCGGATCGGCCCCGACGGTCGACCCGCCTCCGCCCCCGCCGACGAGGCCGAGGTCGCCTTCCTCGTCCAGGACGCCCACCAGGGCCGCGGGGTCGCCTCCGCGCTCCTCGAACACATCGGCGCGGTCGCCCGCGAGCGGGGCATCCGCCGGTTCGCGGCCGAGGTGCTGCCCGCCAACAACAAGATGATCAAGGTGTTCAAGGACGCCGGATACGAGCAGAAGCGCAGCTTCGAGGACGGCTCCGTTCACCTCACCCTCGACCTCGAACCCACCGCCGAGTCCCTGGCCGTGCAGCGCGCCCGCGAGCAGCGCGCCGAGGCACGCTCCGTGCAGCGGCTGCTGACCCCCCGCTCCGTGGCCGTCATCGGAGTCAGCCGCTCCGGCGGGGGCGTCGGCGCGGCGGCCCTGCGCAACCTGCGCGACAGCGGCTTCCGCGGCCACCTCTACGCCGTGAACGAGGCCGCCACCACCGATCTGCTGGACGGCGTACGGGCCTACCGTGCGCTCGGCGCCGTCGACGCCCCCGTCGACCTCGCCGTGATCGCGGTCCCCGCCGAGCGGGTCCCCGAGGCCGTCGCCGCCTGCGGCGAACACGGGGTGCAGGGGCTCGTGGTGCTCTCCGCCGGGTACGGGGAGAGCGGCGCTGCCGGGCTCGACCGGCAGCGCGAACTGGTGCGCCAGGTGCGCTCGTACGGGATGCGGCTCATCGGGCCGAACGCGTACGGCGTGATCAACACCGCCCCAGAGGTCGGGCTCAACGCCTCCCTGACCCCGGCGCCCGCCCCGATGCGGGGCCGCATCGGGCTGTTCACCCAGTCCGGGGCGATCGGCATCTCGCTGCTCTCCGCACTGCTGCGGCGGGGCGAGGGGCTGTCGTCCTTCGTCTCGGCGGGGAACCGGGCGGACGTCTCGGGGAACGACATCCTCCAGTACTGGTACGAGGACGAGGCCACCGACGTCGCGCTGATGTACCTCGAAACCCTCGGCAACCCGCGGAAGTTCACCCGGCTCGCGCGCCGGACGGCCGCCGTGAAGCCGGTGGTCGTCGCGAGGGGCGGCCGCCACACCCCGGCGGGGCACGTGGTCCCCGGGACCAGGCTGCCGGACGCCACGGTCTCGGCCCTGCTGCGGCAGGCGGGGGTGATCCGGGTCGACACGGTGACGGAGCTGGTGGACGTCGGGCTGCTGCTGGCCTCGCAGCCGCTGCCGGCCGGGCCGCGCGTGGCGATCCTCGGGAACTCGGAGTCGCTCGGTGTCCTCACGTACGACGCCTGCCTCGCCCAGGGGCTGCGGCCCGGGGCCCCGCAGGACCTGACGACGGCGGCGACGCCGGTGGACTTCCGGGCGGCGCTGGGCACGGCGCTGGGCTCCGCCGAGAACGACGCGGTGATCGTCACCGTGATCCCGTGGGTGAACGAGCAGGAGCCGCAGGACGACCTGGCCGAGGCCCTGCGGGACGCGGTGGCCGCCCATCCCGGCAAGCCGGTGGCGGTGGTCCACGTGGAACTGGCGGAGCTCGTCGACGCCCTGTCCCCGGCGGGGCTGGGCGCGGCTCCCGCGACGGGAACGGGGGCGCTGCCCCCGCGCCGCCGCCGCCGCACGGACGAGGACGAGGGCGGATTCGCCGGACCGGAGTTGCGGATTCCGGCGTATCCGGCCGCCGAGCGGGCCGTACGGGCCGTCGCCGAGGCCGTCCGGTACGGGCAGTGGCGGCGGGCCAACGCCGACGCCGGGCAGGTTCCCGAGTACGAGGACATCGACGAGGCCGCGGCCGCCGCCCGGCTCGCCGAGCTCCTGGCCGACGTGGGCGACGGCGTGCTCACCCTCACCGAGCCCGACGCCGCCGCACTGCTCGCCCACTACGGGATCCGGGTGCTCCCCACCCTGCCGGCGCCCAGCGCCGACGCCGCGGTCCGGGCCGCCCGGAGCCTGGGCTACCCGGTCGCCCTCAAGACCACCGCCCCGCACCTGCGCCACCGCGCCGACCTCGGCGGCGTACGCCTCGACCTCGGAGGCGAGGCCGACCTGCGCCGCTCGTACGAGGAGCTCACCGACCTCCTCGGCACCCCCGACGAGCTGCTCCCCGTCGTCCAGGCCATGGTGCCCCGCGGGGTCGACACCGTCGTGCGGTCCGTGATCGACCCCGCCGCGGGCGCCGTCCTCTCCTTCGGGCTCGCCGGCGTCGCCTCCGAGCTGCTCGGCGACACCGCCCACCGCCTCGTCCCCGCCACCGACCGGGACGCCGCCGGGCTGATCCGATCCATCCGGACCGCACCCCTCCTCTTCGGCTGGCGCGGCAGCGACCCCGTCGACACCCCCGCTCTCGAAGAGCTCCTGCTGCGGCTGTCCCGGCTCGTCGACGACCACCCCGAAGTGGTGGGCGTCACGCTCGAACCCGTCGTCGTCGCCACCGAGGGCCTGTCCGTGCTCAGCGCCGCCGTCCGCGTTGCTCACCCGCCGGCCCGCACCGATCTCGGTCCCCGGACGCTCCCCAGCTACTGACCGGCCCGGCAACCTCGGGAAGACGAGTCCTTGGGCGCCCGGGGTGCCCCGTACGGGCCTTAGGATGGACCTCATGGCGAAATCCGGTACGACGACCCAGGGGCTGCGCACGGCGATCGAGCGCAGCGGCTACTACCCGGCCCTCGTGGCCGAGGCCGTGGAGGCCGCGGTGGGCGGCGAGCCGGTCTCGTCGTACCTGGTCCACCAGGAGACGACCTTCGACTCCAACGAGGTGCGCCGGCACGTCACCGTCCTGGTCCTGACCGGCAACCGCTTCATCGTGAGCCACACCGACGAGCAGGCCGCCGACGCCGGGTCGCCGTCCCCGTACGCGACCACCTCCACCGAGTCCGTCAAGATCGGCGCGATCTCCTCCGTGGTGCTCAGCCGCGTCGTCGCCAACCCCGAGTCGTACACGCCAGGCACCCTGCCCCGCGAGGTCGTCCTGACCATCGGCTGGGGCGCGGTCTCCCGGATCGACCTGGAGCCCGCCGCCTGCGGCGACCCGAACTGCGACTCCGACCACGGCTACACCGGCAACTCCACCGCCGACGACCTCAGCCTGCGCGTCAGCGAGGCCGGCGACGGCCCGGAGGCGGTCCGCCAGACCCTCGTCTTCGCGCAGGCACTCTCCGAAGCGACCGCGGCGACCTCCGCCTCCGCCCGCTGATGTCCTACTCCGCACCGTCGAACTGGGACGAGCCGGAGCTGCTGGACCTCACCGGCGCCCCCGTCCCGGAGTACGGCACCGGCTCGCTCGCCGACCTGCTGCCGACCCTCGTGGCAGGCCAGGGCGTCCCCGGGTTCACCGCCGCGATCCCCGAGCTCACGCCGGCCGACCGGAACTGTGTGTTCCTGGTGGACGGCATGGGCTGGGAGCAGATCAAGGCCCACCCCGACGAGGCCCCGTACCTGACCTCCCTCCTCGGCAGCTCGCGCGGCGGCACCGGCCGCCCGATCACGGCGGGCTTCCCGGCGACCACCGCCACCTCGCTGGCCTCCGTCGGCACCGGCCTGCCGCCCGCCCGGCACGGCCTGCCCGGCTACACCGTGCGCAACCCGGCCACCGGCGAGCTGATGAACCAGCTCCGCTGGCACCCCTGGACCCCGCCGAAGCCCTGGCAGCCGTACCCGACCGTCTTCCAGCAGGCCGACAAGGCGGGGGTGGCGACGGCGCAGGTGTCCTCGCCCGCCTTCCAGACCACCCCGCTCACCAAGGTCGCGCTGAGCGGCGGCACCTTCCTCGGCCGGATGACCGGCGAGGAGCGGATGGACCTCGCGGCCGAGCGGCTCGCGGCCGGCGACCGCTCGCTGGTGTACACGTACTACAGCGAGCTCGACGGGGCCGGCCACCGGCACGGCGTGAACTCCGACGCCTGGCGCGGCCAGCTGATGTACGTCGACCGGCTGGTGCAGCGGCTCGCCGAACAACTCCCGCCGCGCACCGCGCTGTACGTGACCGCCGACCACGGCATGGTGGACGTCCCGTTCGACGAGGACTCGCGGATCGACTACGACGAGGACTGGGAGCTGGGCGCGGGCGTGGCCCTGCTCGGCGGCGAGGGCCGGGCCCGGCACGTGTACGCCGTCCCGGGCGCCGAGGCCGACGTCCTGACCGTGTGGCGCGAGGTACTGGGCGACCGGTTCTGGATCGCGAGCCGCGAAGAGGCCCTGGAACTGGGCTGGTTCGGGCCGCCGGGGGAGTGCGACGAGCGCGTGCTCGGCCGGATCGGCGACGTGATCGCCGCCGCGTACACCGATGCCGCGATCACCGCGTCCGTCAACGAGCCCAACGAATCGGCGCTCGCCGGAATGCACGGCTCCATGACGGCGGCCGAGCAACTGGTCCCGCTGCTCGAAATCCGCACCTGAGACAGCCCGACCCGCCCGTACACCCCTCCCGCTGACCACGACCCGAAAGGTCCCGCTCCTTCCATGCCTGAATTGGTGTTTTTCTCCGGCACGATGGACTGCGGGAAGAGTACGTTGGCGCTCCAGATCGGCCACAACCGGTCGGCCCGCGGCCTGCAGGGCGTGATCTTCACGCGCGACGACCGCGCGGGCGAGGGCAAGCTCTCCTCGCGCCTCGGCCTCGTGACCGAGGCCGTCGAGGCACGCCCGGGCATGGACCTGTACGGGTACCTGGTGGGCCAGATGTCGAAGGGCGCCAAGGTCGACTACGTCATCGTGGACGAGGCGCAGTTCCTCGACCCCGACCAGATCGACCAGCTGGCGCGCGTCGTGGACGACCTGGACCTGGACGTCTTCGCCTTCGGCATCACCACGGACTTCCGCACCAAGCTCTTCCCCGGCTCGCAGCGCCTGATCGAGCTGGCGGACCGGATCGAGACCCTCCAGGTGGAGGCGATGTGCTGGTGCGGCGCCCGCGCCACCCACAACGCCCGCACGGTGGGCGGGGAGATGGTCGTGGAGGGCGAGCAGGTCGTCGTCGGTGACGTCAACCGGTCGTCGGAGGAGGTCGGTTACGAGGTGCTGTGCCGCCGCCACCACCGCCGCCGCATGACGAGCGCCGCGGCCCACGCCGGCGCGCTCTCCCCGGACGTCCTCCCGGTCAACCACGGCTGAGCGCCCCGGGGGTCAGCGGCCGTTCGCGGGCCGCGACTCCACCAGCGTGAACACCGCGCCCTCCGGGTCGGTGACCGTGGACACCCTGCCGGTCAGCCCCTCGCGGGGTGGCTGGATGACGCGCCCGCCCAGCCGGTGGACCCGGGCCGCGGCCGTGTCGGCGTCCTCCACCTCGAAGTACGTCATCCAGTGCGGGCCCCGGTCGTGCGGGAGCGAGCGCCCGACCCCGTGCACGGCGGCGACCGGGCGTCCGTCCAGCAACAGCGTCACGTAGTCGAAGTCGGAGGTGGCCGTGGCGTGCGTCTCGGCCTCGTGGCCGAAGACGTGCTCGTAGAACTTGCCGACGGTCGACGTGTCCTGTGTGACCAGCTCGGCCCAGACCGGGGTGCCGGGGACGCCGGACACCCGGGTCCCGATGTGCTCCTCGGCCTGCCAGATCCCGAAGATCGCCCCCAGCGGGTCGGAGCAGATCGCCACCCGCCCCTCGCCGCCCGCGTCCAGCGGGCCCACCGCGACCGTGCCGCCGCAGGAGCGGATCGTCTCGGCCGTCGAGTCCGCGTCGTCGGTGGCGAAGTACGTGGTCCAGGCGACCGGAAGATGCCGGTCCGGCGGCATCTCGCCGATGCCGGCCACCTCCTGGCCGTCGAGCAGGGCGCGGACGTACGGGCCGAAGGGCTGTGGGCCGGGCTCGTACTCCCAGCGGAACAGGTCGGTGTAGAAGGCCTCGGTGGTCCCGAGGCCGTGCACCATCAGGCTCGACCAGCACGGCGTGCCGGGCGGGCGCCGCGTTTCTTCCGGTTCCTCTGTCATGTCAGCCGTCTCCTCCGTCGTCGCTCATGTCGGACCAGATGCTTCCACTACCGCGGGTCCGGCGCGCCTCGACCGGCCGGGTTTCGCCGACGCGGGGAGAGATGACCGAATCGATGCGGCCTGTCGATGTCGGGCTTGTTAAACGGGCTGTGGAGCGGGGAGGAAGATGGACCGCATGACTGCGAACTCTGCGCCCCCTGTGATCATTTCCGCCGCCGAACTGATGGACGATCTGGCCGGTTCCCGGCCGCCGGCGCTGCTCGACGTCCGCTGGCAGCTGGGCGGTCCGAACCTGCGCTCCGCGTACGAGGCCGGCCACCTGCCGGGGGCGGTGTACGTGGACCTCGACCGCGAACTGGCAGGTCCGCCGGGAGCGGGCGGGCGCCACCCGCTGCCGCAGCCGGAGGAGTTCGGGGCGGTGATGCGCCGCGCCGGGGTCTCGGCGGACGCGCCGGTGGTCGTGTACGACGGGGGTCTCGGCTGGGCCGCGGCACGCGCCTGGTGGCTGTTGCGCTGGACGGGTCACACGGACGTACGGGTGCTGGACGGGGGACTGGCCGCGTGGACGGCGGCGGGCGGGCCGGTGACGGCCGACGCCGTCACCGTTACGGAGGGCGATTTCAAGCCAAACGCGGGGGCGCTGGGGCTGCTGGACGCGGACGCCGCGGCGGCGCTCGCGCGCAGCGGGATCCTGCTGGACGCACGGGCGGGGGAGCGGTACCGGGGAGAGATCGAGCCGATCGACCCGGTCGGCGGGCACATTCCGGGAGCGGTGTCGGCGCCGACGACGGAGAACGTGGGCGCGGACGGGAAGTTCCTCGCGGCGCAGGCGCTGCGGGCACGGTTCGCCGGGCTGGGTGCCTCGGGCGGGGCGCCGGTCGGGGTGTACTGCGGTTCGGGGGTCTCGGGGGCGCACGAGGTGCTCGCGCTGGCGGTGGCGGGGATTCCGGCCGCCCTGTACGCGGGCAGCTGGTCGGAATGGTCCGCGGACCCGGCCCGGCCCGTGGCCACGGGCCCGGACCCGCAGTAGCGGGGGCCGCGCCCGGGCCGGCCCTGCGGCCCGGGCGGGAGCCGCCGCCCGGGCTATTCCTGTTTCTTGCGGCGGGTGCCGAAGACGATCTCGTCCCAGCTCGGGACCGCCGCGCGGCGGCCCGGCCGGACGCCGTCGGCCTCCGCCTGGCGGTCCGTGGTGCCCGTCAGGCGGTCGCGGTGACCCGCCACCGTGCGCGGCATCAGGACGTCCGCGTATGCGGCTCCGGCTCCGGCGCTCGCCGAGGCCGCCGGGGGCTCCTCCGCCTCCGGCTCCTCCTCCTCCGGGGGCTCGGGGCGTTCCGGGACCACCAGGTCGCCGCGGAAGCTCGGTACGGCCTCCAACAGGCTCGTCAGGGTGTCCCGTTCCTCCTCCGGCTCCGGCGCGGGCGCCGCGTTGCTGGCCGTTCGCTCCAACTGGCGGTCCAGTGCCCGGTCCAGCGGCCGGTCCCGCGGCAGCCGCGCGATCCTCGGCACGAACGGGAAGCTCGGCTCCGGCGTCGCCGGCAGGTCGTCCGCCTCGCCGATCAGCGAGCGGGCCTCGTCGTCCACGGCCACGACCAGCCGGCGCGGCGGGTCGTACGTCCAACTGGCCGAGTGCGGTTCGCCCGCGACCCGGTAGACCAGCAGGACCTCCCAGGTGCCGTCGTCGCGGCGCCAGGAGTCCCACTGCACGGACTCCTTCTCGGCGCCGCGCAGCGTCAGCCGCTCCTGCACGGCCTCGCCGAGCTGGGGTCCGGTGTTCTCTCCGGGGCGGCGTACGGGTGTCTTGCGGGCGCGCTCCGCCATGAACGCGCGCTCGGCCAGCACCGGGCCCTCGAAGCGGCGTACGCGGTCGACGGGGATGCCGGCGAGTTGAGCGACCTCCTCAGCGGAGGCGCCGGCCCGTATACGGGCCTGGATGTCACGGGGGCGGAGGTGGCTCTCCACCTCGATCTCGATCTGGTTCAGGCGCGCGCGGTCGTTGCGCACGGCAGCCCGCAGCCGCTCGTCGATCGGAAGCGTGTACTCCGTGCTGTCCGCAGCCTTGAGCACCAGTCGTGTGCCGTCATTTGAGACGGCCACGACACGCAGTTCGGGCATGGGGACCTCCCGGGTGGTGCCTGCCGACGTCACGTGCGTCGCTGCTTCCGCTAGTCGAGTGTGGCCTGCCCGGGTGCAGCCTGCCACAACCTTGCCGAGTTCAACCGGCGTGTCGGGCATGCGCCCTTGATCGCCGTTATGGCACGGTTACCTGTTGGGCACACACAGTGACCGAGAGGTTACTGTGCGCATCAGGAAAGCGTGCAATTCCGCGGCATCACCGGTCTCGAGTGCCGTTTCTCCATCAGTCGGCCCCCTCTCCCGAGTCCGGACATCCGTAAGGAAGGACGGCCCCAGGGCTCGCCACAGTACTCCATTCGGGCCACCTGGGTGGACCGCCGCGCCGCCGAAGTTGTCGTGGGCGGCGGGAGTTGGGCTGCCCCGAATCGGGCGGGACCTGCGCCCGCGCCCGATTTCGCGTGTCTTGCTTCACAGAATCCCCAGAAACGGAACTATCCGTTTCGCTCAACGGTCAGTAACTGCTGAGAGCGGTGAAGCGCGAGGCGTCGCGAGAGGCAGAACACACAGGGGATGAGGATGGGTCAGAAGGCCACGCCCGAGGTCGAACCGAGCTCCGTCACGGACGGGGCGGGCGGGGCAGAAGGCGCGGAAGGCGTAGCGAAGAAGCTCGATCTGAGCGTGGCCCAGATCGCGGGCTCCTCCCTCGCCACCGTCGCCGCGGCCCTGCTCGCCTCGAAGCTGGGCGTCTACGGGACCATCCTCGGCGCCGGCGTGGTCAGCGTGGTCGCCACCGCGGGCGGCCCCGTCATCCAGCACCTCTTCAAGCGCACCGGCGACCAGCTGCGCGAGAGCGCCCGCCCCAGGGCCCGTCAGGTCCCGCTGCCCGGCGGGGAGAAAGCGCCCGACGGCACCCTGCTGCTCCGTGCGGTCCCGCCCCCCGAGGAGTTCGGCGCGGCCACCGTCCACGGCACCCGCGTACGGGGCTGGAAGCGGACCGCGGTGGCCTCGGGCGCGGCCTTCGCCATCGCGCTCGGCGGCCTCGGGGCGTACGAGGCCTTCTCCGGCACGGCGATCAGCCAGGGCGGCGGAACCATCTGGTCCGGCGGTACGCGCAAGGTGGGCGACGAGCAGCCGGCCGACCCGGGCAAGACGCCCGGCACCGGCGGGAAGGGCGGGGCGACCCCGGAGTCCGGTGCCTCCCCGAGCCCTTCGGCTCCGCACGGTGGCCGGGGCCCGAGCCCGAGTCCGAGCCCCGACCCGTCGTCCCCGGACCCCTCCGACTCCGGCGGCCCGGCGCCGAGTCCGAGCCCGCCGACGCCGAGCCGAACGCCCACGCCCACCCCGACCCCGACGCCCACACCCACGCCGACCCCGAGCGCCAAGGGGCAGCAGCAGGCTCCCTGAGCCGGGGCTACTCGCCCAGGACCCGGCGCAGGTAGTCGTTGCCGAACAGCCGGTCCGGGTCCAGCCGGTCCCGCAGCGCGGTGAACTCGCCGAAGCGCGGGTAGACGCCGGCGAAGTACTCCGCGTCCCGCGTGTGCACCTTGCCCCAGTGCGGCCGCCCGCCGTGCGCGGTGAAGATCCGCTCGGCGGCCGTGAAGTAGGCCTGGTACGGCGTGCCCCTGTACATGTGCACCGCGATGTACGCCGTCTCGCGCCCCGAGGCCGTCGACAGCGCGATGTCGTCCGCCGGAGCCGTCCGCACCTCCACCGGGAAGCTGATGCGCAGCCCGGAGCGGTCGACCATCGACTTGAGCTCCCGCAGCGCCTCGACCACCCGCTCGCGCGGGAGGGCGTACTCCATCTCCACGAACCGCACCCGGCGCGGGCTGGTGAACACCTTGTACGGGATGTCCGTGTAGGTGCGCGCGGACAGGGCGCGGCTGGCGATCCGGGCGATGGAGGGGATGGCCGCCGGGACGGCGCGGCCGAGGGAGTTGACGGCCTGGAAGACGCCGTTGGACAGCAGTTCGTCCTCGACCCAGGCGCTCACGGCTCCGGGCGGGGCGGCGGGGCCCTGGCTTCGGTTGTTGCGCTTGGTGTTGCAGTTGCCGGTGTGCGGGAACCAGTAGAACTCGAAGTGCTCGTTCTCCGCGAAGTGCTGCTCGAACTCGGCGGTCACCCGGTCGAAGCCCATGGGCTCCTCACGGGCGGTCAGGAAGAAGACCGGCTCCACGGCGAGGGTGATCGCGGTGACGATGCCCAGGGCGCCGATGCCGATGCGGGCGGCCGCGAAGACGGCGCGTTCCTCGTCGTCTCCCTTCTCGGAGCAGTTCAGCAGCCGGCCGTCCGCCGTGACCAGCTCCAGGCCGCGGATCTGGGCGGCGATGGAGGCCGAGTCCCGGCCGGTGCCGTGGGTTCCGGTGCTGGTGGCGCCGGAGACGGTCTGCTCCATGATGTCGCCCATGTTGGTGAGCGAGAGGCCCTCCCGGGCCAGGGCCACGTTCAGGTCCCTGAGCACCGTGCCGGCGGCCACCGTCACGGTGCCGGCGGTCCGGTCGATCTCCCGGATCCCGGCCAGCGCCTGCGGACGTATGAGCACCCCGTCGGTCGCGGCGGCCGCGGTGAAGGAGTGGCCGGTGCCGACCGCCTTCACCTTCAGCCCGTCCTCGGCGGCCCGGCGCACCGCCTCCTGAAGCTCCCCGACCGAGGCCGGGGTCACGACGCGGGCGGGCGTGGCCGTGACGTTGCCCGCCCAGTTATGCCACGCGGTCGCCCTGCTGTGCTGCCTTGCTGTCGCCGTCCCCATCGGTTGCTGGCTCCTCCCCTTGCGCCGGCTTCGCCAGCCGGCGGTATCCCGCGAACGCAACCGCCGCCGCGGCCACTCCCGACGAGATGGAGACGACGTACCCGCTGCGCGCCCCGGACGCGTCGATGACCAGTCCGGTCACCGACGAGCCGACCGCGACGCCGACCGCGAGGCCGGTGCTGATCCAGGTCATGCCCTCGGTCAGCTTCGCGCGTGGTACGTGCGCCTCGATCAGGGCCATCGTGGTGATCATCGTGGGAGCGATGGCGAGGCCCGAGACGAAGAGCGCCACGGCCAGAAACGGAAGGTTCCCGGCCAGTAGGAGGGGGATCATACTCACGGCCATCGCACATACGCCCAGTACCCAACGGCGTTCGCTCTTGCCCTTGAGGTGGAGAAGGCCGAAGACGATGCCCGCGAGGCAGGATCCGAACGCCCAGACGGCCAGGACGAGGCTCGCCGCGGACTTGTGGCCCTGCTCCTCGGCGAAGGCCAGCGTGGACACGTCGATGGAGCCGAAGATCGCGCCGGTCGCCACGAAGGTCGCCGTCAGCACCTGGAGTCCGGGGGAGCGCAGGGCCGAGGTGCGGTCCCCGTGCTGCTCGCGCGGGTGCGGCTCGGGCTCGGTGGAGCGCTGCGCGGTGAGCAGCCAGACCCCGACGAGCAGGCAGAGGGCGGCGATCAGCGGGCCGGCCTCGGGGAACCAGGTGGTGGACAGGCCGATGGCGATGATCGGGCCGAAGATGAAGCAGACCTCGTCCACGACGGACTCGAAGGAGTACGCGGTGTGCAGTTCGCGCGGGGAGTCCCGGTAGATCACGGTCCACCGGGCGCGGACCATCGAGCCGACGCTCGGAACGCAGCCCGCCACGGCCGCGCAGACGAAGAGGGTCCAGTCCGGCCACCCGTTGGCGGCGGCCGCCAGCAGGACGGCGACCGAGGCCACGCAGATGAGGGTGGCGGGCCGCAGCACCCGCCGCTGCCCGTACTGGTCCACCAGGCGGGACACCTGGGGGCCGATGAACGCGGCGGCCAGGGCGAGGGTGCCGGTGAGGGCGCTCGCCATGGCGTAGCGGCCGGTGATCTCGGAGATCATCGTCAGGATGCCGACGCCGACCATGGATATGGGCAGGCGGCCTATGAGGCCTGCGGCGCTGAACCCCAGGGTGCCGGGGGCCGCGAATATCGCGCGGTAGGGACTGGGCAAGGTGCCCTCCGTAAGGGACGTCATTGGCCCATACAGGTTACGACCGCCGACAAGGCACCCGCACGGGGAGAATCCGGACCAGGGCCCGGACCGGGACCAGGACCCGGACCCGGGATCGGGATCGAGGGCCGGGAACTTAGGGTTACCTTACTCGTGTCGCGGCCCGGTCGCGCCGCCGGGCCGGTTCCCGGGCGCGGACGCCGGGTGGCAGGATTCGAACCATGTCAGACCAGCTCCGCGCCGCCGCCTCGTCCCCGGCCGAAGGCCTCGCCGCCCCGTACGACGCCCTCCTGCTGCTCTCCTTCGGCGGTCCCGAAGGGCCCGACGACGTCGTGCCGTTCCTGGAGAACGTCACGCGCGGGCGCGGCATCCCGCGCGAGCGGCTCAAGGAGGTCGGGCAGCACTACTTCGGCTTCGGCGGGGTCAGCCCGATCAACGGGCAGAACCGCGAGCTGCTGGACGCCCTGCGCAAGGACTTCGCCGAGCACGGGCTGGACCTGCCCGTCTACTGGGGCAACCGGAACTGGGCCCCGTACCTCACCGACGTGATGCGGGAGATGGCCGCCGACGGGCGCCGCCGCATCGCGGTGCTCGCGACCAGCGCGTACGCCTCGTACTCGGGCTGCCGGCAGTACCGCGAGAACCTCGCGGACGCGCTGGCGGCGCTGGTGGAGGAGGGCGTCGCCGAGCTGCCGAAGGTCGACAAGCTGCGGCACTACTTCAACCACCCCGGATTCGTGCAGCCGATGATCGACGGGGTGCTCGCCGCGCTGGAGACGCTGCCGCAGGAGGTGCGCGCCGGCGCGCACCTGGCCTTCACCACCCATTCGATCCCCACCGCGGCCGCCGACACCTCCGGCCCGGTCGAGGAGCACACCCCCGGCGGCGGGGGCGGGGCGTACGTCAGGCAGCACCTGGACGTCGCGCAGGTGATCGCGGACGCGGTCCGGGCCGAGACGGGCACCGAGCTGCCCTGGGAGCTCGTCTACCAGTCGCGCAGCGGCGCCGCGCACATCCCGTGGCTGGAGCCGGACATCTGCGACCACCTGGAGGCGCTGCACGAGGCCGGGGCGCCGGCGGTGGTGATGGTGCCGATCGGGTTCGTCTCGGACCACATGGAGGTCCTGTACGACCTCGACACGGAGGCCACGGCGAAGGCCGCCGAGCTCGGGCTGCCGATCGCCCGGTCGGCGACCGTCGGGGCCGACCCGCGGTTCGCGGCCGCGGTCCGGGAGCTGGTGCTGGAGCGCGCCGCCGCGGAGCGGGGCGAGCCGGTGCAGCGGTGCGCGCTGGGGCTGCTCGGGCCCGGCCACGATCTGTGCGCGGTGGGCTGCTGCCCGGCGCGCGGGCCCCGGCCGGCGGCCGCGGGTGTCGACAGCCCGTACGCCTAGGAAAGGGCGAGCGTGATCTCCGAAGAGCTGAAGGCCGAACTGCTGGACGTGGGGCTGGACGTCGCCCGGCAGGCCGGGGAGCTGCTGCGGGACGGCCGGCCGGCCGATCTCGCGGTGGCGGCGACGAAGAGCAGCCCGATCGACGTGGTGACCGAGATGGACATCGCGGCGGAGAAGCTGATCACCGGGATCCTCGCGCGGCGGCGGCCCGAGGACGGGCTGTTGGGCGAGGAGGGCGCGGACGTCCCCGGGACCAGCGGGGTGCGGTGGGTCGTGGACCCGCTGGACGGCACCGTCAACTACCTGTACGGGCTGCCGAGCTGGAGCGTGTCGATCGCCGCCGAGTACGAGGGCACGACCGTGGTCGGGGTCGTGGCGGCGCCGATGCGGCGCGAGACGTACCACGCGGTACGCGGGGGCGGGGCCTGGCTGGGCGGGGTCCGCCTCGCCTGCCGGGCGGCGGCCCCGCTGGACCAGGCGCTGGTCGGGACCGGGTTCGCCTACCTCCAGGCGCGCAAGGAGCAGCAGGCGGAGGTGGCCCGGCGGGTGATCCCCCGGGTACGGGACATCCGGCGGGGCGGCTCGGCGGCGCTGGACCTCAGCGACGTGGCCGCCGGGCGGCTGGACGCGTACTACGAGCGCGGGCTGAACCCCTGGGACCTGGCCGCGGGCGAGCTGATCGCCCGGGAGGCCGGGGCGCTCACGGGCGGGCGGCCCGGGCAGCCGGCCTCGGGGGAGCTGGCGCTGGCCGCCACGCCGGCGGTGTTCTCCTCGCTCCAGCCGCTGCTGGAGGAGGCCGGGGCCTGGCACGACTGACGACTGCGCCCCTGGACACGGGAGCCCCGGCATGAGGGAACCCCGGCGCCCGCACTGCGGCCGCCGGGGTTCTGGCTGGACTGGAGGTTGTCAGCAGGCGGAGACGGAGACCGGTACGCCGTGTTCGGCGGCGAGGCGCTGGAGATCTTCCAGTTCCGCCTGCTCCACTTCCACGAGGAAGTCGTCGCCCGTCTCACGGGCCTGCTCAAGGTCCGACTGCGTGGCCCGGATGCGCTGCAGGAGACCCGCGGTGAATGCGTCCATGGTGGGTTCGCCCCCTCTTCGTGGGTCGGCGGCGGCACGTGGCAGTCCGCCGTCAGGGAGTGGTTGGGGTGTGCTGTCGTCCTCCCCGGCACCCTGGGCCCAGAAACCTCGGGAGGCGAGGGAATCCTCACTTCCGGCCCTCGCGGGCCGTGGAGGGGCGCCTTACAGCCGGTTTACGGCTGAAACGGGCAGGATGGACGACGCAATACACGTGTGCCCTCAGGGCTCGATGGAAGGAAACGACGTGCGCGTACTCGTCGTCGAGGACGAGCAGCTGCTCGCCGATGCGGTGGCCACCGGGCTGCGCCGGGAGGCCATGGCCGTGGACGTCGTGTACGACGGCGCCGCGGCCCTGGAGCGCGTCGGGGTGAACGACTACGACGTGGTCGTGCTCGACCGGGACCTCCCCCTCGTGCACGGTGACGACGTCTGCCGGAAGATCGTCGAGCTCGGCATGCCCACCCGCGTGCTGATGCTGACGGCGTCCGGTGATGTGAGCGACCGGGTGGAAGGCCTGGAGCTGGGTGCGGACGACTACCTGCCCAAGCCCTTCGCGTTCAGCGAGCTGACCGCCCGCGTGCGCGCCCTGGGGCGGCGTACCACCGTCGCCCTGCCCCCCGTACTGGAGCGGGCCGGGATCAAGCTGGATCCGAACCGGCGCGAGGTGTTCCGTGAGGGCAGGGAGGTGCAGCTGGCGCCCAAGGAGTTCGCAGTGCTGGAGGTTCTCATGCGGAGCGAGGGGACCGTCGTCTCCGCCGAGCAGCTGCTGGAGAAGGCATGGGACGAGAACACCGACCCGTTCACGAACGTGGTGCGGGTGACGGTCATGACCCTGCGGCGCAAGCTGGGGGAGCCGCCGGTCATCGTGACCGTGCCTGGCTCCGGCTACCGGATCTGACGCGGGTGGCGGCGACCCCGGCACCGCCAACGGTGCCGCCGAGACCGACCTGGGACCCCGGCCAGCCCGAGGGTCCCTTCCCTTGGCTGCGGCCGACCATCCGCATACGCCTCACGCTGCTGTACGGCGGGATGTTCCTGATCGCCGGCATCCTGCTGCTGTCGATCATCTACCTGCTGGCGGCCCAGGCCCTGCGCGAGGGCAACGGACTGCCCTTCAAGATCGTGGGTGGCACGGACATCCAGGTCACCAGCACCTGCCCGGGTGTGGTCGGCAAGGGCCAGAAGTACGAGCAGTTCAACGACGTGATCAACACCTGCATCCTGGAGCAGCGCCGGCACGCGCTGGACGACCTGCTCAGCCGGTCGCTGATGGCCCTGCTCGGTCTCAGCATCATCGCCTTCGCCTTCGGCTACGCGATGGCCGGCCGGGTGCTCTCGCCGCTGGGCAAGATCACCCGGACCGCCCGCCGGGTGGTCGGCTCCGACCTGACCCGGCGGATCGAGCTGGACGGGCCGGAGGACGAGCTCAAGGAGCTCGCCGACACCTTCGACGAGATGCTCGACCGGCTGGAGCGGGCCTTCACCGCCCAGCAGCGGTTCGTCGCGAACGCCTCGCACGAGCTGCGCACACCGCTGGCGATCAACCGGACGCTGCTGGAGGTGCACCTGTCGGACCCGGGTGCGCCGGTGGAGCTCCAGCAGCTGGGCAAGACGCTGCTGGCCACCAACGAACGCAGCGAGCAGCTGGTCGAGGGCCTGTTGCTGCTGGCCCGCAGCGACAACCAGATAGTCGAGCGCAAACCCGTGGACCTGGCGGAGGTCGCCTCGCGCGCCATCGACCAGGCGCGCGGGGAGGCCGCGGCGAAGGGCGTGGAGATCCGCGGCGAGCGGGCACTGGCCGTGGTCCAGGGCAACGGCGTCCTGCTGGAGCGGATCGCGCTCAACCTGGTGCAGAACGCCGTCCGGTACAACGTGCCGGAGGACGGCTGGGTGGAGGTCACCACCGAGTCCCAGCACGGCCAGGCGATCCTCGTGGTTTCGAACACGGGTCCCGTGGTTCCCGCGTACGAGGTGGACAACCTCTTCGAGCCCTTCAGGCGGCTGCGTACGGAGCGCACGGGCAGTGACAAGGGTGTGGGGCTCGGTCTGTCGATCGCGCGCTCTGTGGCCCGTGCGCACGGCGGGCGGATCTCGGCGACGCCGCGCGAGGGCGGTGGCCTCGTGATGCGTGTCACTTTGCCCCTGTGAGTCCCCGACCGCTTGTTCGCTCTTGGCTGAATGATGAGGGGGTGGAGAGAGTGGCGCCTGTGTGATCGATCACATTGTCGAGTGTTGGGTCATGTGCGTTCGGTGACCCCAAAGGGGGTCGGAAAGCCCGGGAAGTCCGGGTTTCCCGCCCCTCGAACGGCGGGAAATACACGGGGTGGCGTTTGTGCAAGACGGCCCCCGGACCGTGTACGGTCCCGGTCGTCATCCCAGCCAATCGCTCCTTCAGGTGTGCGGCTGGGTGTCGATTGAGTAACAGACCTTGATGTGAGGCAAAATCTCCGCCTCAGGTCGGGCACAAGTCCGGCCTCTCGCGCGTTACGTGCGCTGAGACACCGCTAAATCCCAGAGGGGGAGAGCGAACAATGGCAACGGACTACGACACCCCACGCAAGACCGACGACGACGTCGACAACGACAGCATTGAAGAGCTGAAGGCCCGACGCAACGAGAAGTCGTCTTCCAGCGTCGACGTCGACGACTTCGACGCGGCGGAGGGCATGGAGCTCCCCGGCGCAGACCTCTCCAACGAGGAACTGGCCGTTCGGGTGCTGCCCAAGCAGGCCGATGAGTTCACCTGCATGAGCTGCTTCCTGGTGCACCACCGCAGCCAGCTGGCACGCGAGAAGAACGGTCAGCCGATCTGCCGCGACTGCGACTGAGAGGCGTCGGCCGTGACCGGCTCGACACCGTTTCGGAAGCGGCGCTTCCGAAAAGCTGGTGATCCGGTGGAGGCGCAAGAGGCGGCCACGGGCCCGGAAACGGGCCCAGCAGCCTCCGGCGTACCTGCCGTGTCGTCCGGCACCGCCGCGGCGGTGCCGTCGGCAGCAGAGTCCGGCGAGGGAGCCCGGCGCAGGTCCGGGGCTCGTCGGCTGCAGGCCGTCAAGAGCGGTGTGCGCAAGGGCGGCGAACATGTCAGGGCCGCCGTCCAGCACGTCGCGGACCGCATCATCGAGAACGCACCGCGCGTTCCGGTTCGGGACCTCGCGACCCTGCGCGCGCAGTTCCCGGGCCTCGGTCCCGATCAGCTTGCCGACAAGCTGATCGCGGGCGCCGCGTACGGCACCTCCACGGTGGGCGCGGGCATCGGAGCCGCGGCCATGCTGCCGGTGCCGCCCGCGATCCCCGCCGAACTGGCCGCGGAGATCACCGGGGTCGCCGCCATCGAGCTGAAGCTCGTCGCGGAGCTCCACGAGGTGTACGGCCAGCGGCCGGCCGGGAACCTCAGGGAACGCAGCCTCGCCTACCTGACCGCGTGGACGGAGGAGCGCGGGGTGGACCTGACCAAGCCGACGACGCTGAACATCGCGCTCGGCGGTCAGATGAAGCGCGAACTGCGCCAACAGATCGTGAAGCGGACGTTCCGCAACCTGCCGAACCTGCTGCCGTTCATGGTGGGCGCCACCGTCGGGGCGGTCATGAACCGCCGCGACACCCTCAAACTCGCCGAGAAGGTCCGTGCCGACCTGCGGAGCCAGGCCGTGGCCTGGGACTCACTGCCGCAGCTCCCGCCCCTTGAGCAGCCCTCCCAGCCCCTTCCCGAGGCCATCAGGGAGGCCCTCGAAGCCCAGCCCGGCGACTGGCCCCCGGCCTGACACCCGGCCCGGCGCCCGCGGAGCGCGGACGATCAGCCCTTGGCCGCCCGGATCGCCGAGACCAGAGCCTGCGGCTCGCGGGTGGAGACGTACGCGTACGGAGTCGGGTCCTCGGGGTCGGTGATCGGGATGCGCACCGCCGTCGGGACGTAGCTGCGCAGGAGCATGAAGGCGCGCGTGTCCGCCTTGTACGTGCGCCAGGCGCGCGCCTCCTCCGGGTCCAGCACCTCGGGCTCGCCCAGGGCCGCCACCGGGATCCGTGCCTCACCGGCCGCCAGCGCACCGTTGACCACGCGCACGCGCGCGGAGCCGTACGAACTCACCAGCAGCCCCGCCAGCGCGGTGCCCCCGACCAGCCCGGCCAGCAGCGGCAGCGTGCCCAGCGGCAGCAGCATCAGCGCGCAGGCCAGCCCGATGAGTACGGCGATGGCCCACCAGGAGCGGGGGGCGGTCAGACGTTCGTCGTGGTGCGCGGGAGAGAGCTGCATAGCGCCAAGCCTGCCACGAGGCGACCGGCGGGTAGCGGCGCGGGTAAGGTCTGCGCCTGTGAGTGGACGAAACACAGCGTTGACGCCCCCGGCCGATGCCGCCGCACCGGTCCGGCACCCCGACGCCCCGGCACCCGGAGAGCTGCTCGGTGCGCACTACGGGCACTGCTTCGGCTGCGGCGAGGGCCAGCCCCACGGACTCCACCTGGAGGCCCGTGCCGGGGAGGGCGTCCGCGTCAGCGCCGAGTTCACCGTCAAGCCCGCGCACCAGGGTGCCCCCGGCCTCGCCCACGGCGGCGTGCTCGCCACCGCGCTCGACGAGACGCTGGGCTCCCTGAACTGGCTGCTGCGGGTCATCGCGGTGACGGGACGGCTGGAGACCGACTTCGTGCGGCCCGTGCCCGTGGGCACCGTGCTGTACCTGGAGGCCGAGGTGACCGCCGTCGCCGGGCGCAAGATCTACTCCACCGCGGTCGGCCGGATAGGCGGGCCCGAGGGGCCGGTCGCCGTGCGCGCGGACGCGCTCTTCATCGAGGTGAAGGTCGATCACTTCATCGACAACGGTCGGCCCGAGGAGATCCGGGCGGCTATGTCCGACCCGGACCAGGTCAGGCGCACACGCGCCTTCGAGGTGAACCCCTGATGTCTGAGAACAACCACGCCCCGGTCGACGTGCTCATCAAGCGTGTCGACCCCGAGGTGCCCCTGCCCGCGTACGGCCACCCCGGCGACGCCGGCTGCGACCTGGTGACCACCGAGGCGGCCGTGCTGGAGCCCGGCGAGCGCACCGTACTGCCCACGGGGGTATCCATCGCCCTGCCCGACGGGTACGCGGCGTTCGTGCACCCGCGCTCCGGCCTGGCCGCCCGCTGCGGGCTCGCGCTCGTGAATGCCCCGGGGACGGTGGATGCCGGGTACCGTGGGGAGATCAAGGTGATCGTGGTCAATCTCGACCCGCGCGAGAGCGTCCGGTTCGAGCGCTTCGACCGCATTGCCCAGCTGGTTGTCCAGAGGGTCGAGAAGGTGCGCTTCCACGAGGTGGCGGAACTTCCCGGCTCGGCGCGGGCCGAGGGGGGTTTCGGCTCCACCGGCGGTCATGCGGCCGTGGCCGGATCCGGCGCTGGTCAGCAGGGTGGGAATGGCTACGCTTCGGTCGTATCCGACCGGGAAGGACAGTGACGTGTTCGGACGTCGCAAGAAGAACGACTCCGCCAAGGACGGCGGCGCGGCCGAGCAGGTCGTGGACGGCGTGGCTGCCGATGAGCAGGACGGCGGCGAGGAGCTCGACTCCGCGCCCCGCAGGGTGAATCTGCCGCCGGCCCCGCGGCCCGACGGCCCCTGGGACGTCTCCGAGGTGCCCGGTGCACCCGAGGAGGGTCGCGTCGACCTGGGCGGCATTCTCGTACCGGGTGTCGAGGGCATGGAGCTGCGCGTCGAGGTCGCCGGTGACGCGATCGTCGCCGCGACGGTCGTCCTCGGCGACAGCGCCGTACAGCTGCAGGCCTTCGCGGCGCCCAAGAAGGAAGGCATCTGGGGCGAGGTCCGCGACGAGATCGCCACGGGCATCACCCAGCAGGGCGGCATCATCGACGAGGTCGAGGGTCCGCTGGGCTGGGAGCTGCGCGCCCAGGTGCCCGTACCGATGCCCGACGGCCAGACCGGCGCTCAGCTGGTGCGCTTCGTCGGCGTCGACGGCCCGCGCTGGTTCCTGCGCGGCGTCATCTCCGGCCAGGGCGCGGTGCGCCCCGAGTCGGCGGGCGTGCTGGAGCAGATCTTCCGCGAGACCGTCATCGTGCGCGGCGACGGCCCGATGGCTCCGCGCGACCCGATCGTGCTGAAGCTGCCGAACGACGCCCAGATGGTGCCGGACGGCGTGCAGACCGAGGACCAGGAGGGCTCCCGCTTCTCCGGCGGCATGGGCCAGCTGGAGCAGGGTCCGACGATCACCGAGGTCCGCTGACCCGGCGGATCCCCGGCGACGCCTGTCAGGCGACTGTTTTCGGCCGCGGGCCGTACTCCTTCGGGGTACGGCCCGCTGTCGTACCCGCGGGGTGCCGGTCCCGGGTGTCAGGGATCCGTCAGGGATGGGCGGACGGGCCCCGAAAGTGCGTGATCGGCGGAAACGTCCCGGAGAATGGGCGCATGGGACGCGGCAAGCTACGGATCTACCTCGGCGCGGCACCCGGTGTGGGCAAGACGTACGCGATGCTGTCCGAGGCCCACCGCCGGGTGGAGCGGGGTGCCGATTGCGTCGTCGGCTTCGTCGAGCACCACGGGCGGCCGCGCACCGAGGTGATGCTGCACGGGCTGGAACAGGTCCCGCGCAAGGAGCTCTCGTACCGGGGTGCCGGCTTCACCGAGATGGACGTGGACGCCGTACTGGCGAGGCGGCCCGCGATCGCGCTCGTGGACGAGCTCGCGCACACCAACGTGCCGGGCTCGCGCAATGCCAAGCGCTGGCAGGACGTCGAGGAGCTGCTGCGGGCGGGCATCGACGTGGTGTCCACCGTGAACATCCAGCACCTGGAGTCGCTCGGCGACGTGGTGGAGTCGATCACCGGGGTGCGGCAGCGGGAGACCGTGCCGGACGAGGTGGTGCGGCGGGCCGACCAGATCGAGCTCGTCGACATGTCCCCGCAGGCCCTGCGCCGGCGGATGGCGCACGGGAACATCTACCAGTCCGACAAGGTCGACGCGGCCCTGTCCAACTACTTCCGGCCCGGCAACCTCACCGCCCTGCGCGAGCTGGCGCTGCTGTGGGTGGCCGACCGGGCCGACGAGTACCTCCAGCAGTACCGGGGCGAGCACAACATCCGCTCCACCTGGCAGGCCCGCGAGCGGATCGTCGTCGGGCTCACGGGCGGGCCCGAGGGCCGTACGCTCATCCGCCGCGCCTCCCGGATGGCCGCGAAGGGCTCGGGCAGCGAGATCCTCGCCGTCTACATCGCCCGCAGCGACGGGCTGACCGCGGCCTCGCCGAAGGAGCTCGCGGTCCAGCGGACGCTGGTCGAAGACCTTGGCGGAACGTTTCACCATGTGATCGGCGACAACATCCCCGACGCGCTGCTCGAATTCGCCCGCGGGGTCAACGCCACCCAGATCGTGCTCGGCTCCAGCCGCCGCAAGGCCTGGCAGTACGTCTTCGGCCCCGGCGTCGGCGCCACCGTGGCCCGTGACTCGGGGCCCGACCTCGACGTGCACATCGTCACGCACGAGGAGGTCGCCCGGGGCCGCGGGCTGCCGGTGGTCCGCTCCGCGGCCCGGCTCGGCAGGCCCCGGATCATCGCCGGCTGGGTCGTCGGGATCGCCTTCCCGGCCCTGCTGGCCGTCCTGCTCACGCACGTGAACGCCGACCCGGGCCTCGCCAACGAGATGCTGCTGTTCCTCTCGCTGACCGTGGCCGCAGCCCTGCTGGGCGGGCTCTGGCCGGCGCTGGCCTCGGCCGCCTTCGGCTCGCTGCTGCTGAACTACTTCTTCGCCCCGCCCGTCCACCGGTTCACCATCTCCGACCCGAAGAACATCGTGGCCATCGCCGTCTTCTTCGGGGTGGCGGTCTCCGTGGCCTCCGTCGTGGACCTGGCCGCCCGGCGCACCCACCAGGCCGCCCGGCTCCGCGCCGAGTCCGAGATCCTCTCCTTCCTGGCCGGCAGCGTGCTGCGCGGCGAGACCACGCTGGACGCGCTGCTGGAACGGGTGCGCGAGACCTTCGCCATGGAGTCCGTGGCCCTGCTGGAGCGCACGAGCGACGTCGAGCCCTGGAAGCGGGCCGGCAGCGTCGGCCCGCACCCGGTCGACCGGCCCGAGGAAGCCGATGTGGACATGCCCATCGGGGACCACATGGCGCTGGCCCTGTCCGGCCGGGTGCTGCCCGCCGAGGACCGCCGCGTGCTCGGCGCCTTCGCCGCCCAGGCCGCCGTGGTCCTGGACCGGCAGCGCCTGGTCGGGGAGGCCGAGGAGGCCCGCCGACTGGCGGAGGGCAACCGGATCCGGACCGCGCTGCTGGCCGCCGTCAGCCATGACCTCCGTACGCCGCTGGCCTCCATCAAGGCCTCGGTGTCCTCCCTGCGCTCCGACGACGTGGACTGGTCCGAGGAGGACCGGGCCGAGCTCCTCGAAGGCATCGAGGACGGCGCCGACCGGCTCGACCACCTGGTGGGCAACCTGCTCGACATGTCCCGGCTGCAGACCGGCACCGTGACCCCGCTGATCCGGGAGATCGACCTCGACGAGGTGGTCCCGATGGCACTGGGCGGCGTACCGGAGGACTGCGTGGTGCTGGACATCCCGGAGACGCTGCCGATGGTGGCGGTGGACCCCGGGCTGCTGGAGCGGACCGTGGCCAACGTGGTGGAGAACGCCGTCAAGTACAGCCCGGCCGACGAGCGGGTGCTGGTCCGGGCGAGCTACCTGGGCGACCGGGTCGAGGTACGCGTCGTGGACCGGGGGCCCGGGGTGCCCGACGAGGCCAAGGACCGGATCTTCGCCCCCTTCCAGCGGCACGGGGACGCCCCGCGCGGCGCCGGGGTGGGCCTTGGCCTCGCGGTGGCCCGGGGCTTCGCCGAGGCCATGGACGGCACCCTGGCGGCCGAGGACACCCCCGGTGGCGGACTGACCATGGTGCTGACACTGCGCGCCGCGACGGGCGACAGTGGACCGGAGCACGCCGCGGTGCACGGCGGCCTCGCCGCCGCCGACGGCACCGACCTCATCGATCTCGACCCCATACGACAGAAAGCAGGACCTCAATGACCCGGGTGCTCGTGGTGGACGACGAGCCGCAGATCGTCCGAGCCCTCGTGATCAACCTGAAGGCGCGCAAGTACGAGGTCGACGCCGCGGCGGACGGGGCCCAGGCCCTGGAGCTCGCGGCGGCCCGCCACCCCGACGTGGTCGTCCTCGACCTGGGCCTGCCCGACATGGACGGCGTCGAGGTGATCAAGGGCCTGCGCGGCTGGACCCGGGTGCCGATCCTGGTCCTCTCGGCCCGGCACAGCTCCGACGAGAAGGTCGAGGCGCTGGACGCCGGGGCCGACGACTACGTCACCAAGCCCTTCGGCATGGACGAGCTGCTGGCGCGGCTGCGCGCCGCCGTCCGCCGGGCCGAGCCGGGCTCGGGCTCCGGCGAGGACGAGATGATCGTGGAGACCGACGGCTTCACGGTGGACCTGGCCGCCAAGAAGGCCGTGCGCGAGGGGCGCGACGTACGGCTCACGCCCACCGAGTGGCACCTGCTGGAGGTGCTGGTCCGCAACGGGGGCAAGCTGGTGAGCCAGAAGCAGCTCCTGCAGGAGGTCTGGGGGCCCTCGTACGGCACCGAGACGAACTACCTGCGGGTCTACATGGCCCAGCTGCGGCGCAAGCTGGAGGCCGACCCTTCGCATCCGCGGCACTTCATCACGGAACCGGGCATGGGATACCGCTTCGAGAGGTAGTGCGGGCGCCGGTACGCTTCCTGTATGAGTGCTGAACCGCGTCCCGAGAAGTCCGTCAAGCCGGTCAGGCCGGCGGGCCGGTTCCGGCGGATGATAGAGCGGCTGTCGACCTCGCAGGAGGAGCTGCATTCGGCGGAACTGCAGGAGGCAGCAGAAGCCGCGGGGTGCACGCGGATCTGCGACTCCCACGACCGCCAGATAGTCAAGGTGACGGGAACCCTGCGTACCGTCACCCTCCGGCCGCGCGCCGGGGTGCCCGCCCTGGAGGCGGAGCTCTTCGACGGCTCGGCGGCGCTGGACGTGGTCTGGCTCGGACGTCGCTCGATCGTGGGAATCGAACCGGGGCGACGCATGATCGCCTCCGGGCGGATCGCGATGAGCCACGGCCGCCGGGTCCTCTTCAATCCGAAGTACGAACTCCGACCGCTCGGACAGGAGCACTAGCCGGTGACGTCACTCGACAAACCGATCACCCCGGATCCCGCGGGCGAACCGTCCGCGGACCAGAAGGCCGTCACGCAGGCGGCGCTCTTCGACGCCTTCGGAGGCGTGCGGGGCACCGTGGAGACGATGCTCCCCGGCCTGCTCTTCGTCATGATCTACACGATCAACAAGGACGTGAAGATGTCCGCCTTCGCGGCGGGCGCGGTCGCGGTCCTGCTCGTGATCGTGCGGTTGCTGCGCAAGGACACCGTCAAGCACGCGTTCAGCGGGGTCTTCGGCGTGGGCGTCGGCGTGGCCTTCGCCCTGTTCACCGGTACCGCCAAGGGCTTCTACCTGCCCGGCATGATCTACGGCGCCGGGCTGGGCGTGGCCTTCACGCTGTCCGCGCTGGTCGGGTTCCCGCTGCTGGGCGTGATCCTGGGGCCGGTGTTCAAGGAGAACCTGTCCTGGCGGACGCGCAACCCCGGGCGGAAGAAGGCGTACACCAAGGCCAGTCTGGCCTGGGGGCTCATCTTCCTGGCGAAGTACGCGATCCTCTTCCCGCTGTACTGGTGGGGGGACGCGACGCAGCTGGGCTGGGTGCTGATCGCCCTGAAGCTGCCGCCGATGGTGCTCGCGGTGTACTTCACGTGGGTGTTCCTGGCGAAGGCGCCGCCGCCGATCGACGTGATCGCGGAGTGGGAGGCCGAGGAGGCCGCGGAGAAGGCCCGCAAGACCCAGGCCAAGCACGCGAAGTGACGTAGTGCCCACGTGAAGGGGGCGGGCAGCCGACCGGCTGCCCGCCCCCTTCACGTGCACGTCCGTCAGTGGCGGGCCTGGAGGAGGTCCTCCAGCTGTTCCTCGCGGGCCTGGGCGGCCACGAAGAGCAGTTCGTCGCCCGGCTCCAGGGTCTCCTCGGCGTGCGGGGTCAGGACCCGGTTGCCGCGGATGATCGTGACCAGCGAGGTGTCCTCGGGCCAGGTGATCTCGCTGATCTGGGTGCCGGCGACCGAGGAGTCGGCGGGCAGGGTCAGCTCGACGAGGTTGGCGTCGCCGTGGCTGAAGCGGAGCAGCCGCACCAGGTCGCCGACGCTGACGGCCTCCTCGACCAGAGCCGACATCAGACGCGGCGTGGAGACCGCGACGTCGACGCCCCAGGACTCGTTGAAGAGCCACTCGTTCTTCGGGTTGTTGACCCGCGCCACGACCCGGGGGACCCCGTACTCGGTCTTGGCGAGCAGGGAGACGACCAGGTTGACCTTGTCGTCGCCCGTGGCCGCGATGACCACGTTGCAGCGCTGCAGCGCGGCCTCGTCGAGCGAGGTGATCTCGCAGGCGTCGGCCAGCAGCCACTCGGCCTGCGGCACGCGCTCCACGGAGATGGCGGTCGGCGCCTTGTCGACGAGGAGCACCTCGTGCCCGTTCTCCAGCAGCTCGCCCGCGATGGAACGGCCCACCGCGCCGGCTCCGGCGATCGCGACCCTCATGCGTGTGCCTCCTCGGGGCCCTCGGCGAAGGACGCCTCGACCTTGTCGATCTCGTCCGTACGCATCATCACGTGGACGAGGTCGCCCTCCTGCAGCACCGTCTGGGACGTCGGCAGCATGGCCTCGCCCAGTCGGGTGAGGAACGCCACGCGGACGCCGGTCTCCTCCTGCAGCTGGCTGACCTTGTGCCCGATCCAGGCGGCGGAGGTGTGCACCTCGGCGAGCTGGACCCCGCCGCTCGGGTCGCGCCACAGGGGCTCGGCCCCGGACGGCAGCAGCCGGCGCAGCATCTGGTCGGCGGTCCACCGTACGGTCGCGACGGTGGGGATGCCCAGGCGCTGGTAGACCTCGGCGCGCTTGGGGTCGTAGATGCGGGCGGCGACGTTCTCGACACCGAACATCTCGCGTGCCACGCGGGCGGCGATGATGTTGGAATTGTCACCACTGCTGACCGCCGCGAAAGCGCCCGCTTCCTCGATCCCGGCCTCGCGCAGCGTGTCCTGGTCGAAGCCGACCCCGGTGACGCGGCGCCCGCCGAATCCGGCTCCCAGCCGGCGGAATGCGGTGGGGTCCTGGTCGACGACAGCGACCGTATGCCCCTGCTGTTCCAAGGTCTGCGCGAGGGCGGAGCCCACTCTTCCGCAGCCCATAATGACGATGTGCACGGCCGTCCTTCCGGCTGTCAGCGCTCGCTGGTTCCCAGCCTCATTGCATGCTCTGGCTTCACAGGGTCTCAGACCACGGCCCAAGCTACACACGGGCGGTCCCCTATGGGGTCTCTTGCGGTGCACTCGGGCTCTCCTAGACCGGCTTATGGGGGAGGGGGTTCGTCAGGCCGATTTCGAACGCTTACGATCCTCTGCGTGTCCAAACTGACCGACGTGCCCAAACGGATCCTGATCGGCCGGGCGCTGCGCAGCGACCGCCTCGGAGAAACTTTCCTCCCCAAGCGGATCGCCCTCCCCGTCTTCGCGTCCGACCCGCTCTCCTCGGTGGCATATGCCCCCGGCGAAGTTTTGCTGGTCCTGTCGATCGCGGGTGTGTCGGCGTACCGCTTCAGCCCGTGGATCGCCGTCGCGGTCGTCGTGCTGATGTTCACCGTGGTCGCCTCCTACCGGCAGAACGTCCACGCCTACCCCAGCGGCGGCGGCGACTACGAGGTGGCCAACACCAACCTAGGGCCCAAAGCCGGCCTCACTGTCGCGAGCGCCCTGCTCGTCGACTACGTGCTGACCGTCGCCGTGTCGATCGCCTCGGGCGTCGAGAACCTTGGCTCGGCCATCCCGTTCGTCGTCGAGCACAAAGTGCTCTGCGCAATTGGGATGATCATGCTGCTCACGCTGCTGAATCTGCGTGGCATGAAGGAATCCGGCAAGCTCTTCGCGATTCCGACCTATGTCTTCGTCGCCGGTGTATTCATCATGATCGCGTGGGGTGCCTGGCGCGGCATCGTCCTCGGCGAGACCATGAAAGCCCCGACCGCCGATTTCGAGATCAAGGCGGAACACCAGGGTCTGGCCGGGTTCGCCCTGGTCTTCCTCCTGCTGCGGGCCTTCTCCTCCGGATGCGCTGCCCTGACCGGCGTCGAGGCGATCAGCAATGGCGTGCCCGCCTTCCGCAAGCCCAAGAGCAAGAACGCGGCGACCACCCTGGCCCTGATGGGCGCCCTCGCCGTGACCATGTTCTGCGGCATCATCGGCCTGGCCATGGCCACCGACGTCAGGATGGCCGAGAAGCCCGCTACGGACCTGCTGGTCAACGGCACCCCGGTCGGCCCCGAGTACGTCCAGAACCCGGTGATCTCCCAGGTGGCCGAGGCGGTCTTCGGTGACGGCTCGTTCCTCTTCGTCCTGCTGGCCGCGGCCACCGCACTCGTGCTGTTCCTTGCGGCCAACACCGCGTACAACGGCTTCCCGCTGCTCGGCTCGATCCTCGCCCAGGACCGCTACCTGCCGCGCCAACTGCACACGCGCGGCGACCGGCTCGCCTTCTCCAACGGCATCGTGCTGCTCGCCGGCGCGGCCGCGCTGCTGACCTGGCTGTACGGGGCCGACTCGACGAAGCTGATCCAGCTCTACATCGTCGGCGTCTTCGTCTCCTTCACGCTCAGCCAGACCGGCATGGTCCGCCACTGGAACCGCCACCTGAAGGCAGAGAGCGACCCAGCCAAGCGGCGCCACATGATCCGCTCCCGCGCGATCAACACCTTCGGCGCCTTCTTCACCGGCCTCGTGCTGGTCGTCGTGCTGGCCACCAAGTTCACCCACGGCGCCTGGGTCGCCCTGCTCGGCATGGTGATCTTCTACGGCACGATGACGGCGATCCGTAAGCACTACGACCGGGTTGCCGTCGAGATCGCCGCCGCGGAGGAGCGCCCCGACGAGTACGTGAGGCCTTCACGCGTGCACTCCGTCGTCCTGGTGTCCAAGCTCCACAAGCCCACGCTGCGTGCCCTCGCCTACGCCAAGCTGCTGCACTCCAACCGGCTCGAGGCGCTCAGCGTCAACGTGGACGAGGAGGAGACCAAGGCCCTCAAGGCGGAGTGGGAGCGGCGCGGGATCAACGTCCCCCTCAAGATCCTCGACTCGCCGTACCGCGAGATCACCCGCCCCGTGGTGGAGTACGTGAAGGGGCTGCGCAGCGAGAACCCGCGCGACGCCGTGAGCGTGTACATCCCGGAGTACGTCGTCGGCCGCTGGTACGAGCACCTGCTGCACAACCAGAGCGCGCTGCGGCTCAAGGGCCGCCTGCTCTTCACCCCCGGCGTGATGGTCACCTCGGTGCCCTACCAGCTGCGGTCCTCGGAGCTCGCGAAGAGGCGGGCCAAGAAGCGGCAGGACTGGAACGCCCCGGGCGCGGTGCGCCGCGGACCGGTGGACACCCCGCGCCCGAAGGACCGCGCGGGGAAGTAGGACCGCGCAGCAGCACGCAGCACTGCGGAGGGCATGGCAGAGGGCCGGACGAGATCCACGTAAACTGGTGGGTCGGTCGTCCGGCCGTTCCCATTTATGTTTTGGAGTCTCCCCACCATGACCGAGCAGAACGAGAATCAGTCACTGGTCGGGGAGGAGTACGAGGTCGAGGTCGGCCCCGTCGCACACGGCGGCCACTGCATCGCCCGGACGTCCGACGGCCGCGTCCTCTTCGTCCGCCACACCCTGCCCGGCGAGAAGGTCGTCGCACGCGTCACCGAGGGCGAGGCGGACTCCCGCTTCCTGCGCGCCGACGCGATCACCGTCCTCGACGCCTCCAAGGACCGGGTCGAGGCCCCGTGCCCGTACGCCGGCCCCGGCAAGTGCGGCGGCTGCGACTGGCAGCACGCCAAGCCGGGCGCCCAGCGCCGGCTCAAGGGCGAGGTCGTCGCCGAGCAGCTGCTGCGGCTCGCCGGGCTCACCCCGGAGGAGGCCGGCTGGGACGGCACGGTCATGCCGGCCGAGGGCGACAAGCTGCCGGCCGGGCAGGTCCCGCAGTGGCGCACCCGCGTCCAGTACGCGATCGACGAGGACGGGCGCGCGGGTCTGCGCAAGCACCGCTCGCACGACATCGAGCCGGTCGACCACTGCATGATCGCGGCGCCGGGCGTCAGCGAGCTGGGCATCGAGAAGCAGGACTGGCCCCAGATGGCCACGGTCGAGGCGATCGCCGCGACCGGCTCCCAGGACCGCCAGGTCGTCCTGACCCCGCGCCCGGGCGGCCGCCTCCCGCTGGTCGAGCTGGACAAGCCGGTCTCGGTCCTGCGGGTCGAGGAGAAGGACGGCGGGGTCCACCGGGTCCACGGCCGCCCCTTCGTACGGGAGCGCGCGGACGGCCGTACGTACCGCGTCGGCATGGGCGGCTTCTGGCAGGTCCACCCGCAGGCCGCCGACACCCTGATCAAGGCCGTCATGCAGGGCCTGATGCCGCGCAAGGGCGAGATGGCCCTCGACCTCTACTGCGGCGTCGGCATCTTCGCGGGCGCCCTGGCCGAACGCCTGGGCGAGACGGGCGCGGTGCTCGGCATCGAGTCCACGAAGCGCGCGGTCGAGGACGCCCGGCACAACCTGGCGGACTTCCCCCGGGTCCGCATCGAGCAGGGCAAGGTCGAGTCGGTCCTCCCGAAGACCGGCATCACCGAGTGCGACCTGGTCGTCCTGGACCCGCCGCGCGCGGGCGCGGGCAAGCAGACGGTCCGCCACGTGGCGGGCCTCTCCGCCCGCCGCATCGCATACGTGGCCTGCGACCCGGCAGCCCTGGCCCGCGACCTCGCCTACTTCAAGGAAGCCGGCTACAAGCCCCGCACCCTCCGAGCCTTCGACCTCTTCCCGATGACCCACCATGTTGAGTGCGTGGCGATCCTTGAACCCACGGCAAAGGGTGCCTGACCTGCATTTTTGTCGAGTGTGCGTTATGTGCGCCACGTGCGTTACGGGCGATATCTTGACGCAGATCTGACGCAGATCTGACGCACGTGACGCACGTCTGACGCACGCGCGACGCACGATCGGCTCCTCTCCTGATGGGGCGTCATGCATGAAAAGCCGCCTTCCCTACCGGGTGCCGAGCCTGGTGGGGAAGGCGGCTTTTCGTCTGCAGGGCGGTGCGGCAGGTGTTCCTAGCTCCCGTTCACGCTCCGTAGTTGACCAAGGGTTTCGGTCCCCTTTGGAAATAGACCCGAAGCCGTTCGTGTTGGGGGAGGCCGACGATGGGGGGTGTCGGCGCTGAGGCTGTTCAGCACGAAGGGCGGCGTAACGGAGGTTTCGCCGAGATTGGCCGAGGAAGAGGCTGAGGTGCAGGGCCTTCTTCGGCGGGCTGAGCCGCTGCTGCGGATGAGCTACGAAGCTGTCTGAGCGGCTTTGCTCGGCTGCTCGCTGATGGCGGGTGGTTTTTGAGGTTGTCATAGTGGTTCGGCGTTAGGCGTCGTCGTCGTGGCGCGATGTCAGGAAGGGCGGCGGTGTCCTTCAATGATGCGAAGAAGGCCGGATTTCCGAAGTCACCCACCGACTGATCGGTGGCTGCGGGGGAGCGCGGCTGTAGGCCGGCAACCGTGCGAACGCGATGTTCGGTGCGTTGGTGCACGCCTCCAAGGGGTGGGTGGTCACCTTAGGTGCCGCACGGATCGGGGCTCGTAACCGAGGAGAGTGTCGGCTTGCCGGTGCCGAGTGAGGGTGCGGGCGACGCCCAGAGATAACCGCTCGTAACAGGGGGAACTCGTCCGGTGGTATTTAGGTGAATCGCTGACTGAATTTCCGTCAGCAAGCCTCGCCCGGTTATCTCGATTCCATAACGACATCGCCGAAATGGCCTGGACCTATCCGTACCTACCCGGGTAACTCCCCTGCTTTCGAAGCTACTTGATAGATCATCAGATTCGGCCCCAAGGTAACAGTCAGATATCTAGAAGCCCATTCCTGTTTGTCCGAATTCTCCACCGTGCCCGTCTGGCAGGCTTCCGTGCACCCACTCCTCCGTCCCAGAATTTGAGGTGCGCATGACGGTCTACCGTCGAGAGAAAGGTGAACAGCGGCGCACGCCCCGCCGGTTGATACTCCTCACCACCGCCATGGCTTCGGCCGCGGGGTTAGCGGGGGGCATCGCCTACTTCGGGCTCGGCGACAACACCCAGGCAGAAACCGCCGCTCAGGCGGACGCAGCCGCGGACGTCCTCACACCGGCCGCCGCTCCGGCCCGTGACGCGGAGCCTGCACCCATCGCGGACGCGCCCGCCAACGACGCGAGGCGCGGCATGGTCTACGACGGCCTCAAGGCCGCGCCGAAGGGCGACAAGTGCGTCGGCGTCTACCGCCCGGAAGCCGGGCTGTGGAGCCACGGTCCCGACGCCCCGCCGAAGGGCGTCGACATCAAGGCCGGCGTCGCCCCCGTCGTCAAGACGAAGGCCGTGGCTTCCGATCCGGCCCGCCCGGAGGCCGGCGAAGTGGCTGCCGCCGAAGTCAGCGGGCGTCCTCAGGACGCGCCCGCCGCCGACGCGGTATCCGCCAAGGCCCCGGCGTCGGAGGCCCCGGACCCCGCCGGCGGCAGCGGCAAGGCCACGGCCGCCGGGCCCGCCGGGCAGACCGTCCAGTGCGACGGCGACGCGGCACCGGCAACCGCGTCCAGGTCGTCTACGGCGGTCCAGAAGGTCGCCTGACCTTCGACCGTCTGATCAACCGCCGGCGGACGGCCATGTTCCCCCTGCGGCCGTCCACCGGCTCCCTCACAGCACCACACCTCCACCGCCCCACAGCGGTGGCAGCACCTCGCATCCCCGCCGCACCAGGGAGCACCACAACGATGCGTACCGGCCGTGAATTTCCTGCGCCGTTCCGTTCAGTGCCAGCGGGCTGACTGACCATCACCTGACGGTGCCGCCGCCGAGCCAGGCGCCCTTCGGCATCTGTCGCGCAGACCGGACGATCCGGCTGCCGGGCAAGCAAGTTCCCGCATTTTCAGATCAAGGAGCATGATGCACAAACGTCGCGCGTCCCGCCGCAAGAAAGCGTTGATAGCCGCGGTCACCGCCGCACTCTCCGGCGGTCTGCTGTTCGGCTTCGGTGCGCTTGCCCAAGCCGATGTGGTCAGCGGCACGGTCATCGGCGGGCAGGGCAACTACAACTCCGTCAACCACCGGGCCAAGCCGTCCCTCTCGGCCCAGGTGAACGGCTCCTCGAAGGTAGGCGACAGGATCCAGATGTCCTGCCGGACCACCGGCGACACCGTGGAGAACAACCCGCGGTGGATCTACACCGGCTCGTACTACATCGCTGACGCCTTCATCAAGGAGAACACCACGGCCCTGCCGGTCTGCGGTTCGAGCCCGAACCCCACCCCTCCCCCCACGACCGCGAAGACGCTCAAGATCGACATGCAGAAGCAGGTCAGGACCCAGTGGTGCTGGGACGCCTCCGGCGTGACCATCGCCAAACACTGGGGCCGCTCCGTCAGCCAGGAGCAGTTCTGCCAACTCGCCGCCCAGGGCTCCTGGGTGGACTGCAACAACCAGCCCGCGACGCTGGAAGACATGGCCAACGGCCTGGCCAGACTGGGGCTGAGCAACAGCGGCCGCAGCCTGTATCGCAACGCCTCGTTCAGCGAGTCGGTCGCCGAGATAGCCGCAGGCCGGCCGTTCGCCGTCCGGATCGGCTGGCGCACCGGCGGTGGTCACATGAACGTCATCTACGGCTACGACAGCGCCACCAACATGGTCGCGGTCGGGGACCCGTGGCAGACCACCCAGACCTACACCTGGTGGAACCACGCCACATACGTGAACAACAACTCGTTCCAGTGGACCCACTCCCGCATCGGGATCCAGGGCTGAGGAGAAGGCCGACCATGCAGATCACGCGCCACACCAAGCACACGGCAGTCCGGGCCGCCGTCCTCGCCACGGCCGCGCTCGTCGCCGCCCTGAGCGGAATCGTTCCTGCGCAGGCCGCGGAGGGCGACGGCATCGCGGGCTACCCGTCCGCCCAGCAGGCCGTCCGGAGCGACCAACTCCGCGACACGGTCTCCCGCTTCCTGGTTTCGGCCCGGCAGCACGGCACGGGCCCCGGCGCGGACGGCGGCACCCGCGGCAACGCGCCCGCCGCGGTCGCCGCGCCGCCCGGGTTCGATCTCAAGGACCCGGTGCCGATGTTCGAGATCAGCCCCGAGTTCGTGACCGGCAAGGCCCAGGCGACCCCGCAGACCGCGATCCGGCTCTCCTACCTGGCCTCCCGGGTGACCGCCTCCGACGGCAAGAACGCCGCTGTACTGCTCGCACCCAAGGGGAACACCCCTACCACCGGAAGCGGCCCGCAGAACGTCGGCGCCGAGGGCTGGCAGCTGGCCGGCATCCGGGACGGGGACGCCGAGGTCGGCTTCGCCGAGCGCGGCACTCCGCAGGCCCGTACCTTCACCGAGCCGCAGATCCACGCCTGGTACCGGCTCACCGCC
Source organism: Streptomyces sp. NBC_01006 (assembly GCF_045162725.1). Classification (NCBI taxonomy): domain Bacteria; kingdom Bacillati; phylum Actinomycetota; class Actinomycetes; order Kitasatosporales; family Streptomycetaceae; genus Streptomyces; species Streptomyces sp. NBC_01006. Next base: position 6,171,700 of record NZ_CP108700.1, read on the forward strand.
GAAGGCATGGTCGAGCCGCTCAACGAGGAGGCGAACAGCGGCCTCGGCGGAAAGCGCGGCGTTACCCTCGCCGCCTACCAGAAGCTGGTCACCAGCCGCTACGGCGACAAGATGCCCGGCTCGGAGTACGACCGCAAGGGCCTGGCCGGCGGGTACGCCGGCCTCGTGGAGGAACAGTCGGAACAGGTCGCCGCCGCGTCCGGGACACCGGCGGCCGAGGCGTCCTGGCAGCCGCTCTCCGCCACCGCCACCGCCACCGCGGCCGCAGCGCTGGCGGCGATCGGCGGTGCGGTGGTGTACGTGCGCCGCCGGCAGACGGCGGGCCTCCGCTGACCCGACCCTATGGGGGTCGGGCCCCCTCCGTGCGCAGCCTCCCCCTGCCCCTTTGCCGCGCGGGTGATGACCGCAGCGACAGCCGCCCGGCAGGTGGCGAAGGATGCCTGACCTGCTGTTTATGCGGAGGGCTGGGCCAGGGCCGGGTGGCGGCGGCGCCAGTCCGCGTAGACCGGGCTGGCGGTGCAGGTCTCCAGGTAGCCGGCCGCCACCGTGCGCAAGAGGTCGGCGGCGTGTGAGGCCAGCGGGCCGTCACGCTGCCAGGCCAGGACGTGGCGGTACCAGAGCGGGTTTCCCACGAGGGGGCGGACGGCGACGCCGGGGGTTTCCGCGAAGGTGGCCTGGCAGAGGCTGACGGCCAGGCCCGCGCGGACCAGTTCGATCAGCTGGCGCCCCTCGGCCTCGTGCGGGGCGGAGGGACGTCGGCCGGCCAGCGCGGACACCGAGGACCAGTACTCGCGGGTGCGGTCGCCGTCGGGCCGGGGCATCGCCCAGTCGTGATCGGCGAGTTCGGTCAGGGACACGGCCTCCTGGCCGGCCAGTGGGTGGGTCGCGGGCAGCAGGGCGAAGACGGGTTCGGTGACCAGGGGGGTGAGGACCACCCCGTCGCGGGTCGGCAGGACCTGCTCGGGGTGGTCGCCGAGGACCGCCGCCTCCAGGCGGCCGGCGGCGAGGTCGTCCAGGAGCGTGACGGGGGAGTAGTGGCACCGGGACGTCACCTCGGCGTCGGGCAGCAACGTCCCTATGGCCAGCACGAGGTGGCCGATGAGGGGAGCACCGACCGATCCGACGCGGACCCGGTCCGGGGACGCCAAGTGGCGGGCCGCGCGGGCGGTGTCGGCGAGGAGCGCGTCGATGCCCGGCAGGACGGCGTGGGCCCGGGCCAGCACCAGCTCACCGAAGGCCGTGGGCGTGGCTCCGGCCCGCCGCCGGTCGAAGAGCACACCGCCGAGCATCGACTCGATGCGACGCAACTGTGTGCTGAGGCCCGGCTGGGTCATGGACAGCGAGGCGGCGGCCCGGGTGAGGCTGCCGGCCTCGGCGATCGCGCACACCACCCGCAGGTGCCGTACCTCCAGTTCCATGCCGCGCATGTTATGGAGCGGCGACAGCTTTCGGACAGGAGTGGGATCCCGTCAGGCTTATGTGAAATGTCACACACCATTTAGGGGAAGGTTGCGCGTCCATGAGACCCATCCATCGGCCGACGGCATCGCGCGGGGCGCTGTTGCCCGCCCTGGCCGCCGCACTGCTGCTCCTCCTGCTGGGAGCGCCACCCGCCGGCGCCGCAGACAGCCCGTCGGCCTGCGCCCTGCGCGGTAGCACCGGCTGGACGGACGAGGGGCACGACACGGACTACTCGGTGTTCCGGCGCCCCGTCGGGACCGTCAAGGTCGCCATGGTCTTCGTGGACTTCCCGGACGCGCCGGCCACCGAGGCCCCGAGCGAAGACTCGGCGCAGATCACGCCCGGGGCGGACTGGCTGTGGTACGCCTCGTACGGCAGGACCTGGCTTTCGATCGACCAGCATCAGCGGTGGGTGCGCATGCCGCGCCCCTCCACGGACTACGGCTTCGCGCGCGGTCTGACCCACGAGACGCACGAGGCGTACGTCAAGGATGCAGTGGCGGCCGCCGATCGGTACGTGGACTTCTCCGGGTACGACATGGTGTACGTCGTGCCGACCCGCAACGCGGCGGCGATCTCCTTCACACCCACGTACGTGTACGAGCCGGGCACGGCGGGTGTGGTGGCCGACGGCCGCCGGGTCAAGTGGGCGGTGACCTTCGGCCAGGACATGTGGCACTGGGGTGCCAAGCTGGTCGCCCACGAGACCGCGCACGCCTTCGGGTTGCCCGACTTGTACGCCTTCGAGGCGGGCAGCGACGCCCACCGCTTCATCGGCGGTTGGGACGTGATGGGCCTGATCGGCGGCCGTGGGTCGCAGTTCTTCGCCTGGCACTCCTGGAAGCTCGGCTGGACCGGGGACGGCCAGGTCGTGTGCCGGGCGACGAAGGGCAGCGACACCGTGTACCTCACTGCGGTCGAGTACGGCAGCGGTACCAAAATGGCGGTGATCCGCACCGGCCCCACGACCGCGTACGTCGTCGAGTCCAGGCGCGGGATCCAGGCGGACGCGAGCTCCTGCTCGACCGGCGCCCTGATCTACAGGGTGGACGCCTCCGTGCGGACCGGCGAGGGGCCGGTCAGGGTGATGGACGCCAAGCCGGCCGCCGCACCCGTCGGCGGCTGCCGCCCGCTGGACGACGCCCCGTTCTGGGCCGGCGAGTCGTTCACCGACGCGGCGGCCGGGGTACGGGTCGACGTGCTCGCCGCCGACGGCTACGGCGAGACCGTACGCATCACGAAGTCGTAGGAGCGTACCCGTGTCAGTGCCCCGACTCCGCGAGCGATCCCCGGGGCGGTGGCATGGGATCTCACATCAGTTTCCGCTCGTACCGGGGTCCTTGAGCCCGATCGTGGCGTAGTCGAGCTGGCCGCCGAAGGACGTGTGCCCGAAGGCGCCGGCGATGTTGGTGCCGACCAGCAGCGGCATGCGCTCGATGACGGCGGGCGCCGTCGGGGCCTTGGCGAGGATCTCCCCGTCCAGCTGCCGCCACGCCGTGTTGGCCTGCGCGGCGTCGGTCATGCCGGCGATCTCGTCCATCCGCTTCATCGTCGGCTCGTCACGGAAGAGCGAGTGATTGCCGGAGTTCCCCTTCTCCTTGATGTAGCGGCCGTCGAAGAGGAAGGGGAGGAAGGTGGAGCCGGAGGGATAGTCGGGGCACCAGCCGGTGTAGACGAGGTCGCTGCGGTTCTTGGTGTCACCGATGGTGTCGTAGAAGGCCGACGGGTCGACGGCGTCGATCGTGACCTTGATCCCCGCTCGGCCCAGGGACTGCTGGATCGCCTCGGCGACCCCCTTGTCCCCGTTGGAGACGGTGATGGTCGTCGTGAACCCGTCCGGCTTGCCCGCCTCCCGCAGGAGCTGTTTCGCCTTCTCCACGTCACCCGTGGCCGGGATCCCCAGCGTGTCGGGCTGCTTGCCGCCGAAGAGCGAGCCGGGCATGAGCGCGGTGGTGGGGTCGTTGAGGGCAGGGCCCCCCGAGGCGGTCAGCACCGCCTCGCGGTCCAGGGCGTACTGCACGGCCTGCCGGGCCTTGACGTTGTCGAACGGGGCCCGGCCGGTGTGCATCTGCACCATCTCGGTGCAGTTGGTGGACTCGGCCAGCAGTCGCGCCCTGACGTCGGCCTTGGTGAGCACCTTGGGGGCGCTCTCCGGTCGGAGCTTGCCCCAGGAGACCGCGGAGGCGTCCACGCCGTCCGAGGCGATGAGCCGGTCGTCGACCTGGTTGGCCCTCAGCCCCATCACCACGACCAGCTTGTCCGGGTACGCCTTGCGTACGGTGTCCGTCGCCGGGTCCCAGTGGGGGTTGCGTACCAGCACCAGCCGCTTGTCCCGGTCGTACGACTCGATCTTGTACGGGCCCGATGAGAACGGGCGGCTGTCGTACTGGGGGCCCTTGTCCTGGACCCGGGGCACCGGGGCGAAAGTGGGCAGGACGGTGGCGTTGGGGAACTCCGCGAAGGGCTTGCGGAGTTCAAAGACGATCGTGTGGTCGTCGGGGGTCTTGACGGAGTCGAGGTGCTGCCCCTGGGCGGGGCCCCGGTAGCCTTCGGCGCCGGCCAGGTAGCGGGCGGCGTAGTCCGGGCCGCCAGGCAGGTCGGGGGAGAAGGACCGCTCCACGTTGTACTTGACGTCCTGCGCGGTGATCGGGGTGCCGTCCTCGTACGTGAGGCCCTTCTTGAGCTTGAACGTCCAGGTCCTGGCGCCGTTGGAGGAGACTCCGAGGTCCTCGGCGAGGTCGGGGGCCAGCTCTCCGCCCTTGGCGCCCGGTTCCGCCTTGTACGTCACCAGGGTGCGGTAGAGCAGCCGCGTGCCGAAGTCCACGTCGCCGATCACCCAGTTGCGCGCCGGGTCGAGGTGGGTGAAGTCCTGGTTGGACAGGACGGTCAGCGTGCCGCCCTTCTGCGGAGTGCCGCCGACTGTGGCCCCCGCGTTGGCGAGTGCGGGGTTCTTCGAGTCCTTGTCCTGCCGGCTGTTACCAGAGTGGGTGCCGTTGGAACAGCCGGCCATGCCGAGTGTGACGGTCGCCGCCAAGGCCGTGGCAACGGCGTGGAGAGTGCGCTTGTTCATCAGTGGTCACTCCGTGAACAGTCGGGCAGCCAGGAGGCTGGAATGTGACCGATAACATAGTTATGTGAAATGGCACCCACAATTGTCGCGTCTCCATAGCGCGGAGTTATGGGTAAGTGGGGGCTCCACGGCCACCGGTGGCCGCGTCACGCTGTCGTGCAATGTCACATGTCTCCATGCGGCCATGCGGGCCGCGAAAGGGCCCCATGAACCCTGCGTACGCGACCGCCGACCATGTCTTCACCGTCCCCCTGGACCACGCGGCCCCGCACGGTCCGACCATCCAGATCTTTGCCCGGGAGGTCACCGACGCGCGCCAAGCAGGTCGGCAACTGCCCTGGCTGCTCTATCTGCAGGGCGGACCCGGCGGCAAGTCACCCCGCCCGTCGGCCGGTTCGCCCGGCTGGCTGCCCGAGGCCCTCAAAACCCACCGGGTCCTCCTCCTCGATCAGCGCGGCACGGGCCGTTCCACCCCCGTCACCGCCCGCGCGGCCTCACGCTTCGCCTCACCGGCCGGGCTGGCCGACCATCTCGGGCACTTCCGCGCCGACTCGATCGTCGCGGACGCCGAACTGATCCGCCGGCAGCTGTGCGGCGACCAGTCCTGGGAGACCCTCGGCCAGAGCTACGGCGGCTTCGTCACCCTCACCTATCTCTCCCAGGCGCCCGAAGGGCTGCGGGCCTGCTATGTGACGGGCGGCCTGCCCGGCATCTCGGCCACCGCCGAAGACGTCTACGCCCGCACCTACCCCCGGGTGCGGGACCGCGTCCTCGACTTCTACGCCCGCTACCCTGACGACGCCGACCGGCTGCGCGAGATCGCCCGCCTCCTGGCCGCCACCGATGTGCGCCTGCCCGACGGAGACCGGCTCACCCCCCACCGCATGCGTACGCTCGGCCTCGCCCTCGGCATGGGGGACGGCTTCGAACGCATCCACTGGCTGCTCGACGAATCCCTCGACGCGGAAGCGAAGCCGACCGACACGTTCCTGCACCAGGTGATGACGCTGACCGGCTTCACCGACAACCCGCTCTTCGCCGTCATGCAGGAGACCCTGTACGGCCAGGGTGCGGGGCCGACCGGCTGGGCGGCGTCCCGGGCCATGGCGGCGTTCCCCGAGTTCGCCGACGACGCCGACCCCCTCCTGCTCACCGGAGAAATGATCTACCCCTGGATGTTCCGCGAGATCAAGGGCCTGCGCCCCTTCGCCGACGCGGCCGATGTGCTCGCCGAACGCTCGGAATGGCCACCGCTGTACGACCCGCACCGCCTCGCCGCCAACCGGGTCCCGCTCGCCGCCCTCGTCTACCACGACGACATGTACGTGGACGCCGGGCTCTCCCTGCGTACCGCGCGCGAGGTCGGTGCCACCCGGGTATGGGTCACCAACGAATGGGAGCACGACGGCGTCACTGCCTCCGGCGGCCGCGTGCTGTCCCGTCTGATGGACCTGGCCGCGGGTCGCGCGTAGCCCCCGGTACCTCCGAGCAGCACTCCTCGTACCCCCTCGCCCCCTCAACCTGCCTCCGACGGGAGAGACATGATCACCCCGCCCCGCCGCCTGCGGCCCCTCGCCGCGGCAGTCGCCCTCACCTCCTGCCTGTCCGCCCCCGCAGCGGCAGCCACCGCCAGCTCGCCGCCCTCCGCCGCTGGCTGCGCCCTCCCCGGCCGGACCGGCTGGACGGACGAGGGCCACGACACCGACCGGACCCAGTTCCAGCCCGCCACCGGGACCCGCCGCGTCCTCACGCTGTTCGTGGACTTCCCCGACGCCCCGGCCACCGACTCCACCGAGCCGTACGCCGCTCACCTCGCCCCGGCCGCCGACTGGATGGGCCGCGCCAGCTACGGCCGTCTGCGACTGGAGAACACCCCGCTGCACCGCTGGATCCGGATGCCCGCAGACTCCACCTCCTACGGCTTCGCGCGCGGCCTCACCTTCGAGGCCCACGAGAAGTACGTCCGCGACGCGATCACGGCCGCCGACCCGTACGCGGACTTCTCCCGCTACGACATGGTCTACGTCGTCCCCGCCAAGGCGGCGACCGCCATCCCCTTCTCCCCGACCTACCTCTACGACCCGGCCGCGCCCGGCATCACCGCCGACGGCACCCGCCTGAAGTGGGCCGTCACCTTCGGCCAGGACATGTGGCGCTGGGGCCACAAGGTCGCAGCCCACGAGACCGCCCACACCTTCGGTCTGCCTGACCTGTACTCCTTCACTGGCGCCACCCACCAATACGTGGGCGGCTGGGACCTCATGGGCAACATCGCCGGCCACGCCCCGCAGTACCTCGGCTGGCACTCCTGGAAGCTCGGCTGGACCCGCGACGACCAGGTCGCGTGCCTGCCCGCGTCCGGTCGCCGAACGGTGCGGCTGACCCCGGTGGAACGGCCCGGCGGAACCAAGATCGCCGTGCTGCGCACCGGTGAGACGACGGCATACGTAGCGGAATCCCGCCGTGCCGAGGGCAATGACGCGGCCGCCTGCTCCACCGGCGTCCTCATATACAAGGTCGACTCCGCCGCCCGCACCGGCGAGGGCCCGGTACGGATCATGGACGCGACCCCGGCCACGACCCCGCCCACCGGGTGCACACCGCTGGACCTGGCCGCGTACGCACCCGGACAGAGTTTCACCGACCCCGCGACCGGCGTGCGCATCGACGTCCTCGCGGGCGGACGGACGGGAGACACGGTGCGGCTGAGCAAGGAGTGACTCCGGTCCGGGTGGGCCGCCGTCCACCTGATTCCCGATGACCCATCATGTCGAGTGCGTCGCGATCCTTGAGCCGACTGGAAAGGGATGCCGGCCCCTGCAGTTCGAGGGCCCAGGATCGCGACGCGGTGGTTCCGGTTCCGGATGGTCGGGTTTCGCGGAAGCCGTCCCGTGCAAGGCATGCGCCTGGATACCATTCGGCCCTGCTTCCCAGTCGATCAGTCTTGTTCCGGCACAGGGGGAATGCCATGCCTCCCAGTACGCAACGGCCTTTACGTCGGCGGTTACCGCGGTGCACGCGCGGCTCGGCCGTGCAGCGGATCGCGGTTCTGGTCCCGGCTCTGGTGCTGGTGTTCGTCAGCGGGTGCACGGACGGCACGGACGCGGACGGCAAGAGCACACGCGGCACGAACGGATCGACCCGGTCGGCAACGCCCTCCCCCGCCTCGTTCCCCTCCGTTCCGCCGGAAGCCGCTCACTGCCCGGGTACGGTCCTCGATCACCGGGACATCAGCCATCCCGACCTCGGGGCGGTCCGCGTATTCCTGATCCGGCGGACCGGTTCCGGCGCTCCCACCGGATGCGTCGCGTCCGTCACCGGCAGCGGCAACGCACTGGCATCCATCGACGTGGACATCTACGAGAACGACCTGCATTTCGCCTCGCCGGAATCCGACGCCACCAAGAACACCTTCGTGATCTACAACCCCGGACGCTATGACGGGGTACTGGTGCTCGTACCCGCCAAGGACGGGTTCGAGGACGTCAGGTGGACCGACCCGGACATCCACTACAGCGGCGGCAGGCACGCCTTCTACCACGCACGGCTCGCCGGCCCCGGCGCAGACGGCCGGTACACGATCGTCCAGTCCCAGAACTCGTGCAACCCCAGCTGTGCCGAAGGCGCCACCTCGAACATCACGCTGCACTGGAACGGCCACGAATACCTGCCGACCGGATGAGGACGTGGCACATGGCCCGCCGCCGGCGGCTCAGGACCGAACTCGGGTACGGCGCCTTTCTCTCCTACAGCGGGGAGCACGACCGGGGATGGCTGCCGCATCTGCGGCGGGCGATCGAAAAGCAGTCCCGCCCCTGGTACAAGCCGCCTCGGATCAGGGTGTTCCTCGATGACAGCAGCATTTCGATCGGGCCCGACCTCGGGGGAAAGATCGAGGCCGGCCTCGCCCGCTCGGACTGGCTCGTGGTCATGGCGTCACCGGAGGCGAAGGCCTCCGAGTGGGTCGACCGGGAAATCGAATGGTGGTTGAGGCACAAGTCGGTTGACACCATCCTGCTCCTCGTGACCGCGGGGCTGTTGGTATGGGACGAGCAGCGCGGCGACTGGGATCCGGAACTCTCGACGGCGCTGCCCGCCCGCCTGTTGGGACGGTTCACGCAGCAACCCGTCTGGAAATCCCTGGCCCTGCGCCCACCCGGGAACGGGAACGGCACCGGTCCCGTGCCGGACGTGGACGGCGTCGCACTCGGTATCGCATCCGTCGTACGCGGCCTCGCGGAGGAGGACCTCAGGTCGGAGGGCATCCGCGACACCCGGCGCAACCTGCGGACGGCCAGGATCACCGCGGCCGTACTCGGCTTGCTCCTCCTGGTCGCCAGTACGGTGTCCGTCGTCGCGCTGATCGCGCGGGCCGAGGCGGCCCGCCAGCGGGACCACGCCGTGGCCCAGCAGTTGATCGGCCAGAGTTCCTTCCTCGCGACCCGTGACCCGTTCGGCGCCCGGCTGAAGGCGTTGGCGGCATGGCGCATCGATCCCACCCCGGAATCCCGCCTCGCCATGCTCAACGCCGCCGCCAACCCGGCATCCGGACTACTCGCCCATTCCTGGCCCGTGGAATCGGTGGCTTTCAGCCCGGACGGCAAGACCATCGCCACCGGGAGCGACGACGGCCTCGTACGGCTCTGGGACGCGGCCACGCAGCGGAAGATCGGGGACGCCTACATCGGGCACCACCTGGCCGTCACCTCGGTGGCCTTCGGACCGGGTGGCGAGACCCTGATCAGCTCGGGCTCCGACGGCACGGCCCGGCTCTGGAGCATCGCCGACCACAAGCAGATCGGTGACGCTTTCGATGCCCGGGCCGGGATGCTCTCTTCGGCCGCCCTCAGCCCGGACGGAAAGACCCTCGTCCTGGTGGGCGACGGCGCCTCCGGGGCCGTACAGGTGTGGGACGTGGCGACGCACCGCCGGATCGGCGGTCCGCTGGGAGGTCGCTCCTATGGCACTGGCCCAGTGGCTTTCAGCCCCGACGGAAAGACCTTCGCGACCGGCATTGGCCATGAGGTACAGCTCTGGGACACCGACTCCCGTGCGCCCGCCGGCAAGGCACTGACGATGGGCGACTACGGGATCTCGTCCGTCTCCTTCAGCGGTGACGGCCGTACCATCGCCGCCTCCGACACCGACGGCAACGTCCAGCTCTGGGAGACCGCCACCCGGGCCCCGATCGGGAAGCCGTTCACCGCCGATGTCCGATGGGTCGACTCGGTGGCCTTCAGCCCCGACGATGCGGTGTTCGCCGCCTCGTACGCCGACGGCAGCGTGCGGCTCTGGGACATCGCGGGGCACACCCAGGTGGGAGCTCCGCTCACCGGCCACATCAGCAACGCCCGGGCCGTGGCCTTCAGCCCGGACGGTTCGACCCTGGCCAGTGCGAGCGAGGACACCACGGTCCGGCTGTGGGACGTCCGCGCACAACGGCAGATCGGCACATCGATCGGTACCGGGGCCCAGGGGGCGACGGAGTTCAGCCCTCGTGGGCATGTCCTCGCCCTGGGGGGATCCGCCTCCACGGTGCGCTTCTGGGACATCGCCTCACGTCGCCAAATCGGTGAGCCGCTGGTCTCCCGCGACGTGGACACGGGTTCTCCCTTCGCCCTCAGCCCCGATGGCACCGTGCTTGCGACCACCTCGTTCGCAAGCAACTACGACGTGACGCTCTGGGACATCACGACGCACCGCCGCATCGGCGAGCCACTGCCCGCCGGCGACGGCAACATCCGTGCGATGGCTTTCAGTCCCGACGGCAAGAGCTTCGCCACGTCCGGCGGAAACTCGGTGCGCCTCTGGGATCTGGCGACGCACGGCCAGATCGGCAAGGAACTCGCCGTCAGCTCGTGGAGACTCGACTTCAGCCCTGACGGCCGCACCCTCGCCACCAACACCGATGACGACACCGTGGCCCTCTGGGACGTCGCCACGCAGCGCCGGATCGGCGAGACGCCCCCGAGCCACACGGCACAGATCAACGCGGTCACCTTCAGCCCTGACGGCACGATCCTGGCGACCGCGAGCCGCGACAGTACCGTCCGGCTCTGGAACGTGGCCACGCGCGAACAGATCGGGGAGCCGCTGACCGGGCACCGCGGCGGCGTGACGTCCGTCGCCTTCAGTCCGAACGGGAGGACGCTGGTCACCGGCAGCATGGATCACACGGTCAGGCTCTGGGACGTCACCACCAGGCAGCAGATCGGCGCCCCGCTCGAAGGGCACAGCGCCGACGTCACCGGTGTGGGATTCGGTCCCGCCGGCAAGACGATCGCCGCTTGGGGCAAGGAGGACACGCTACGGCTGTGGGACGTCGAGCCGACGGTGGACCCGGTGGACTCGCTGTGCCGGTGGGCGAGGGGCGCCTTCGATGCCGGCCGGTGGCGCGAATATGTACCCGCAGGCCCCGCTTTCCGGCCGCTCTGTCCGCGTTGACCCCTCGGGGGCTATGTTCTTCCTACAGCGGAGCACGACGGGGGAACGGACGAGACGATGAGCGACCAATTAGCGCAATCCAGGACCCGGTTCGCGGGTGGGAGGCGCATCCTCGACAGCACCCTGCTCCGGCTCGTCGCGGCCACGGCCGTCGGCGCGCTCACGGGACTCGTCCTCTTCAGCCTCACCCAGGTGACCAACCGCAGCCTCTTCGTCATCACGGGCGCCGTCGCGGGTGCGATGGCCGTCCTGGTCGTGCAGTGGTATCAGCGCACGGCACGCCTCACCGAGGTCAAGGTCTCCGTCCCCCAGCTGAGCGAGCTCACGTTCGCCGTCAACAACGACTCCCGCCAGGTCGCCTGGCAGATGTTCGTCGAAACGGTGACCCGCGTGTCCACGCAGCCCCTGGCAAGCGACGAGGGAGTCGTCCGGGAAGCGCTCACCTCCATGTACGGGCTGTTCGCGACGACGCGCGAGACCCTCAAGACCGCCCGCCCCTCGGCCCCCGTTCCCGGCGGGCAGACGGTCGAGTACCTGGCGATCACCATGCTGAACCGCGAGTTGAGGCCGTTCCTATCCCAATGGCACCCCCGGCTACGGGAGTTCGAGCAGGCCCATCCTGACGGCCCGGAGTCCGGCTGGGCCGACAACGCCGCCTGCCGGGCGGAGTTGCAGCGGGTGCAGCGTGACATCCACGCCTACGCGGTGGGCTTCGCCCGCCTGGCCGGTGTACGGGAAGCCGAGTCGATGATCGGCCGGGTTCCCGCACCTCGTGCCCCAGACGACCGGTCCGAGAGGAGCGCCAGTCCCTCGGCGGACAGCACCCGGCGCCCGCGCTGAACGCCCCGGAGGCCACGGGCGGCGGCACCGCCACGGGCGTGGAGCGTGAGGCCGGGGAGCCGACCGGATACGACGCCTTCATCTCCTACAGCCACAGTTGGGACAGGAAGCTCACCAAGGCCTTCCAGAGCCGATTACAGACCTTCAACCGGCCCTGGTACAGGTCGAGAAGCCTCAAGCTGTTCCGCGACGAGACCAACCTGGCGGCAAGCCCCCATCTGTGGCGCGAGATCGAGCGGGGACTCACCGGGTCCCGGTGGCTCGTACTGATGGCCAGCCCGGCCGCCGCAGCTTCCCCCTGGGTCCGCAAGGAGATCCGCTGGTGGCTGACCCACCGGTCGGCGGACACGCTCCTCATCGCCTGGACCGACGGAACACTCGTCTGGGACGACTCACGGACGTCGTTCGACTGGTCGAGGACCGACGCCCTCCCGCGCGAGGAGATGGACGGCGTCTTCGGCCAGCAGCCCCGCTGGGTCGACCTGCGCTGGCTGCACGGTCCGGAGCAGACCGGTGCGGCCGACCCGCGGTTGATCGAGTGTCTGGCGGAGTTCGCGGCGCCGATCACGGGCAGGTCCAAGGACGAGGTGATCGGCGACCACGTACGCCAGCACCGCCGGACGGTGCGCCTGGTGTGGTCTACCGTCGCCGTGCTCACCGCTCTGCTCCTGGTCGCGATCGCCGGGGGCGTCACGGCGTACCAGCAGCGCAACGCCGCTCGGTCCCAGGCCCTGATCGCGCAGTCCCGCCAGCTCGTCGCGGAGGCTTCGTCGATCAGCGACACCCAGCCCGACCTGGCCCGCCAACTGCTGGTCCAAGCCTACCGGCTCGCTCCGACCGCCGAGGCGGCCGGAGCTCTCGTCGGCAGCCGCAGCCTTCCCCGCGTCATCGACGGGATCGGCGCTCCTCGCGGGGTCGCGTGCAGCAGCGGGGGGCTCCTCGCCGTGGCCGATGACCGGGTACGGCTCTACGATCTGGCCACCGGCGCACTCCGCGCCTCACTGGAGGAGCTGGACAGCAGCGTCGCCGCCGTCGCGTTCAGCCCGGACGGACGACTCCTGGCGATCGGCGACGCCGACGGCGGGGTCCGACTGCTTGACGTGACGTCAGCGGACAAGCCCAGGACTGTGGCGGTCGTGGCCGCGGCGGAGGGCAGCACGAAGGAACTCGTGTTCACCCCCGCCGGCAGGCTCCTCGTCCTGACCGCCACGGGCGGGTCCGTACTCGACATCGAGGACCCAGCCCGCCCCCGTTCCCTGGGGTCCCTGCCCCCCGAGACGATCGCGGCCGGTCCCACGGGCTCGCTGGTCCTCACGGAGTCGCATGAAGACCTCTCGCTCGGACTGTGGACCCCGTCCGACTCGGCCCGATCGAGCCGGGTCGCCGCCCTCGTCCCTCCGTCCGACCGTGCGCTCGTCACCAACGCCCGCGCCGCGTTCAGCGCGAACGGCCACCTTCTGGCGGTCGGCGGTGCGGACAACCGGGTGCGGCTGTGGGACGTCGCCGACCCCACCCGGCCGGCGATCCGCTCGGATCTGCACACGCAGGGGCGCGACGGCGTCAGCAGCCTGGAGTTCTCCTCGGACGGGACCGTCCTGGCCCTGGGCGGCCGCGACGGAGTGATCACCCTGTGGGATGTTGCCGACCCCTTCCGCCCCCACTCCGGTGCGCGCCTGACCGGCTACCCCGGATTCGCGTCCGTTTCCGGCATCGCCTTCGGCCCTGACGGGCAGACCCTGGCATCCATCGCGAGCGACCGGGAGCGGCGGACGTCGGCAAGGGTGTGGGCCGTGTCGGGCTACGACAGGACCTCCACCCTCACGATCCTGCCGACGGAGGGAACGTTCCTTCCCTCCTTCAGTCCTGACAGCCGGCTGCTGGCCGCGGGCGGAGAGCCGACCACCGTGTGGAGGATGGACGACAAGCCGGGACCCCGCCTCGCCGCCACCGTCGAATCCTTCAATGCCGGCGGTCAGGCTGCGGCGTTCGGCCGGGACGGCCGCACCCTGTTCTCCGGTCTGCCCGTGGTCGCGTGGGACATGACCGACCCGGCGGCTCCGCGGAAGGTGACCCCACAGGCCACGCGTGCGGACGGTGGTACGGGCATCGGCGTGAACCCCGTGCTTCCGCTGCTGGCGACGGGGACAGGGCCGCATTCCCGTTCACCCGTGCCCTTGGGAACCGTGCAGCTGTGGGACGTAGGCGACCGGACACGGCCCGTGCTCGTCGACACCCTCGGGGGTGCCGCGGTCGGCCGCCAGAGCATCTCGTTCAGCCCGGACGGCGGACTCCTGGCGGCGCCGACCGACGAAGGAGGCGTACGGCTGTGGAACATCGCCGAGAACACCCGACCCACGGCCGCGGGAATCATCGACGTGGCGGGGGCGCAGGCCACCGCATTGGCCTTCGCCCCCGACAATCGCACCCTGCTCGTTGGCGACGACAGCGGGGCGATCACCACCTGGGACGTCTCACGTCCCGCGCGGCCGTTGCGCAGGGGCAGTGCCGCCCCGCACGCCGGCCAGATCAGCGGACTCACCCATCACCCCGACGGCGCGCTCGCGGCCGGCGCCGCGGAGGACGGGCGCATCCGGCTGTGGGACACGAGCGACCCGGACCACCTCGTGGAGATCGCCTCGCTCGCCACCGGCGGCCTGTACCCGCAGGCGTCCCTCGCGTTCAGCCCGGACGGCAGTCTCCTCGCGGCCAGCGGCGACCGGGGCACGCGGCTGTGGAGCGTGGACCCGGCCGCGATCCTGCGGCGGTTGTGCTCGGAGTCCTCCCGCATCACCCGCGACCAGTGGAACCAGTACCTCCCCGACCAGCGGTACGACCCGCCGTGCGCCTGAGCGCACGAGAACGGAGGACACGATGACAAGCGGCTTACGGCGCGGAACCACCTCGTCCCTCGCGCTGCTCACGCTTCTCCTGCTCATCGGCGCGTGCGGCTCACCCCGCCCGGCTCCGCCCGTCCCACCCCTCACTCCCTCGTCCGTCGCCCCGGTGCCCGACTCCCCCTCGCCCTCCCCTTCATCCTCGCCGGCTCAGGGCCCGGTGCTCGTCGGCCCGGCGCCGGCCGATCTCCATGATGTGGATTGGTCGAAGACCCCTGTTCCGGGCGAGTTCTGCGGCGTCCCGGGACTCGTCACGCTCGACGCCGAGGGCAACGCCACCGCGACGTCCCGAACGTGGGGCACCGTGCGCATCCGACGGGGGACCAGGGTCGCGTACGGCGACACGGACGGTGACCAGCGCGACGAGGCGGCCGTCTACATGGGGTGTGATGACAACGGGTCGACGATGAACGGACAACTCGTCGCCGCATACGTCGTGTTCACGCATCAGGGGAACGGCCTCGCCGCGCTCGGTGCGATCACGCCGCAGCAGAAGTCGGCCCTGTACATCACCGCGCTCGTCGGACTGGAATTCGCGCCCGGCCGTATCACCGCGCACGAGCGTTGGTACCGCCAGACCGACGCCCACTGCTGTCCCAGCGGAAACGCCGATACCGTCTGGACACGGGAAGGGGACCGCCTGACGCCGGGAGCACCCCGTGTCGTCTGATCGGGCCTCCGCAGGCGGCCCCGGCCGGGGCCCCTCCTCCGCCGGGTCCTGGCGCACCTCCCTGGGGAGGTCTTGTGGAGGTCTTCGCACGGTGATCAACCCTGGTGAGGTGTGGGGTAGCGTCGCCGCGCTGCGCGGAGAGGAGCGGGGCATGCGCGAGATCACCGTCCCACCAGTCGTTGCTGCGGCGCCCGTCGGCGGGCTCGCCGACGCCGTGTTCCACCATGCCCAGGAGGATCCCGGCCGGGTGGTGCTCGGGCGCAAGACCGACGGGGTCTGGCGGGACGTGACGTCCGGGGAGCTCGCCGCCGAGGTGCTCGCGCTGGCGAAGGGGCTGCTGGCCCAGGGGATCCGGTTCGGGGAGCGGGTCGCCGTCATGTCCCGGACCCGGTACGAGTGGACCCTGTTCGACTTCGCCCTGTGGGCGATCGGCGCCCAGCCGGTCCCCGTCTACCCGACCTCCTCCGTCGAGCAGGTGCACTGGATCCTCCAGGACTCCGACTGCACCGCCTGCGTCGTCGAGGACGAGGACCAGGCCATGACCGTCGGGTCCGTCATCGAGCGGCTCCCGCACCTGCGGCGGCTGTGGCAGCTCGACGCCGGGGCCGTCGAGGCGCTCGTCGCGGACGGCCACGGGGTCGCCGAGGACCTGGTGCACCGGCACCGACGCCGTCGCCACCGTGATATGCACCTCGGGGACCACCGGGCGCCCCAAGGGCTGCGTGCTCACCCACGGCAATTTCATGTACGAGGCCGACACGATGGTGGCCCGCTGGGAGTCCGTCTTCCAGGCCGGGCCGGGGGAGCAGCCCTCCACCCTGTTGTTCCTGCCGCTCGCCCACGTCTTCGGGCGGATGGTGGAGGTGGCGGCCGTCCGGGCGCGGGTCAAGCTCGGGCGTCTGCGCCTCGCGGATGACCCGCTCGTACATCAGCAGTACATCGGCGTCGTCGGCCAGGTCGTATTCGTAGTGCGGGCCCCAGTCCAGGTGCCGGGGCAGGACCACGAGGCCGTCCGCCGGCCCGCTCTGCTCCGCGAGCGAGCCAGGCAGGGTGTACGGCCGAAGCTGTGCGTACCTGCTGCTCATGCTCACCGGCATGCCCGAAACCGGGGCCCTGCGGTACGCATACCCGCGAGGGCGGCGCTCCCGGGAGCCCGCCGAGGCAGGGCACGTGGCACGCCCGCCTCCGCGTTCCCAGCATCTGACCTGGCTGGGCCCGGGGCGTTTCGCCTCCCGCGAGCGCTGGCGATCAAGATCCCATCCCTGCTGGATGGGCGCGGCAGCCACACGCGTGAGGCGGAGTGAGCGTCTCGGCCAGAGTCCTGGTCAGGCCGGCGTGGCTCTCCGCGCGGTGTCCCCATTCGCGCCCGAGTCCGTTCCTGGGCGGCTTGAGGCCCTCTTTGCCGGGCGACAAGAGGCGGCGCAGAGCGTCAGCGCGCCGCACATAGCGCCCACTCTGCACGTAACGCACACGGGCAGCGTGTCCAATTTGCGCCTTGCACGCCTCTGACCTGCGGGTTTCTTTGACGTGTTTTTGATAGATCTTATTTCGATGACCCACCGCGACGACGCCTGACTGCGGATCCGCGGATCAACGCGGCCCCTTGCCGTCGCGGTTGGTCAGCCGGACAGGAGGCGGGACACCGCAACCGTGCGCTGCCGGCGCAGGGAGACCCGCGCAGCGGGCCGGGGCGACGCCGAGTCCCTCGTCGGCGCCGCCCCGGTTCATCTGCAAGTACCACGTGTGTCTTCACGGTCGTCGGCTGACCGGGGCGGCGACCCCGCCTCGGTCAGCCGGCTCCGCCCCGGCCCGTGGCTCCCGGAGCGGCGACCGGCGTGCCGTCAGGGAAGGAGCGGGAAGAGGACGGGTGTCAGTGGCGCCGACACGGAGGACGAGGCGTAGCAGCTCGTCCCCGCGAAGGACGCGGTGTAGCTCGTCGCCGTGATCACCGTGCTGGGAACCGTCAGCATCGGCGGGGCCAGTGTCGCCACCCCACTGGCGTTGGTGAGCGCGGTCCCGAGGACGATGGGCACGGGCAGCGTGTTCGCCTTGAAGGTGACCAGCTGTCCCGCGAGCGGAGCGGCACTGGAGGTGACCTTGAGCGTGGCGCTCATCGACGGGATGACGAACGTGCCGTTCGTCCGCAGGCGGATCTGCGCGGGGGCAGCCGTCAGCGTCGTGGGAGCCGGGGTCACGGTCAGGTTCGCCGCGGCGGCGGAGGGACTGTGGCAGGGGCCTCCGTTGTAGACGGCCGTGACCGTGCCGCTGGAGCCTGCGGTGGTGGTGACGCAGGCCTTGCCGCTCGCGTTGAGCGCCACGGTCTGGCTGAAGCCGCCGGGACCGCTGAAGGTCACCGTCCCGGTGGGGGTGCCGCTGCCCGGCGCGTTGGTCGTGACTGTGGCGCAGAACGTCACCGGCTGGCCGCAGACCGCGGGGTTGGGGGTGATGGTGAGCGCGGTCGTGGTCTGGGCGTTGTTCACGGTCACGCCCGCCGTGCCCGTCGACGGCGTGAAGCATCCGTTGCCGTTGTAGACGGCCGTGACCGTGCCGCTGGTGAGGCTGCTGGTGGTGACGCATGCCGTGCCGCCGGCGTTCAGTGGCACTGTCGTGTTCAGTCCGGCCCCGGTGAAGGTGATGGTTCCGGTGGGGGTGCCGCTGCCGGGTGCCACTGCGGTGACGGTGGCGCATACGGTTACGGTCTGGCCGCATACCGAGGGGTTGGGGTTCACCGACACGGTGGTGGTGCTGGCTGCCTGGTTGACCGTCACCGGTGCGGTGCCGGTCGATGAGGAGAGGCATCCGTTGCCGTTGTAGACGGCCGTGACCGTGCCGCTGGTGAGGCTGCTGGTGGTGACGCATGCCGTGCCGCCGGCGTTCAGTGGCACTGTCGTGTTCAGTCCGGCCCCGGTGAAGGTGATGGTTCCGGTGGGGGTGCCGCTGCCGGGTGCCACTGCGGTGACGGTGGCGCATACGGTTACGGTCTGTCCGCATACCGAGGGGTTGGGGTTCACCGACACGGTGGTGGTGCTGGCTGCCTGGTTGACCGTCACCGGTGCGGTGCCGGTCGATGAGGAGAGGCATCCGTTGCCGTTGTAGACGGCCGTGACCGTGCCGCTGGTGAGGCTGCTGGTGGTGACGCATGCCGTGCCGCCGGCGTTCAGTGGCACTGTCGTGTTCAGTCCGGCCCCGGTGAAGGTGACGGTTCCGGTGGGGGTGCCGCTGCCGGGTGCCACTGCGGTGACGGTGGCGCATACGGTTACGGTCTGTCCGCATACCGAGGGGTTGGGGTTCACCGACACGGTGGTGGTGCTGGCTGCCGGGTTGACCGTCACGTCGAAGGTCCCGGTCGAGTCCGCGAAGCAGGAGTCACCGTTGTAGGTGGCCGAGTAGGTGCCGCTGGTGAGGCTGCTGGTGGTCAGGCATGCCGTGCCGCCCGTGTCCAGCGCCAGTGTCACGTTGAGTCCGCCGGGGCCGGTGAAGGTGATGGTTCCGGTGGGGGTGCCGCTGCCGGGTGCCACTGCGGTGACGGTGGCGCACACGGTTACGGTCTGGCCGCATACCGAGGGGTTGGGGTCCACCGACACCGACACCGTGCTGGCTGCCTGGTTGACGGTCACCGGTGCGGTGCCGGTCGACGGTGTGAAGCATCCGTCGCCGTTGTAGACGGCTGTGACCGTGCCGGTTTCCAGCGTGGTCGTGGTGACGCATGCTGTGCCGTCGGGGTTCAGTGGCACCGTGGTGTTCAGTCCGGCCCCGGTGAAGGTGATGGTTCCGGTGGGGGTGCCGCTGCCGGGTGCCACTGCGGTGACGGTGGCGCATACGGTTACGGTCTGGCCGCATACCGAGGGGTTGGGGTCGACCGTTACCGACACTGCGCTCGACGCCTGGTTGACGGTCACCACTGCGGTGCCGGTCGATGAGGAGAGGCATCCGTCGCCGTTGTAGACGGCTGTGACCGTGCCGGTTTCCAGCGTGGTCGTGGTGACGCATGCCGTGCCGCCGGCGTTCAGTGGCACTGTCGTGTTCAGTCCGGCCCCGGTGAAGGTGATGGTTCCGGTGGGGGTGCCGCTGCCGGGTGCCACTGCGGTGACGGTGGCGCACACGGTTACGGTCTGGCCACATACCGAGGGGTTGGGGTTCACCGACACGGTGGTGGTGCTGGCTGCCGGGTTGACCGTCACGTCGAAGGTCCCGGTCGAGCCGGTGAAACACGTGTCCCCGCTGTAGACGGCCGTGACGGTGCCGGTTTCCAGCGTGGTGGTGGTGACGCATGCGGTGCCGCCCGCGTCCAGTGGCACCGTCTCGTTGAGTCCGCCGGGACCGGTGAAGGTGATGGTTCCGGTGGGGGTGCCGCTGCCGGGTGCCACTGCGGTGACGGTGGCGCACACGGTCACGGACTCGCCGCATACCGAAGGGTTGGGGTCCACCGACACCGACACCGTGCTCGACGCCGGATTGACCGTCACGTCGAAGGTCCCGGTCGAGTCCGCGAAGCAGGAGTCACCGTTGTAGGTGGCCGAGTAGGTGCCGCTGGTGAGGCTGCTGGTGGTCAGGCATGCCGTGCCGCCCGTGTCCAGCGCCAGTGTCACGTTGAGTCCGCCGGGGCCGGTGAAGGTGATGGTTCCGGTGGGGGTGCCGCTGCCGGGTGCCACTGCGGTGACGGTGGCGCACACGGTTACGGTCTGGCCGCATACCGAGGGGTTGGGGTCCACCGACACCGACACCGTGCTGGCTGCCGGGTTGACCGTCACGTCGAAGGTCCCGGTCGAGCCGGTGAAACACGTGTCCCCGCTGTAGACGGCCGTGACCGTGCCGGTTTCCAGCGTGGTGGTGGTGACGCATGCGGTGCCGTCGGGGTTCAGTGGCACGGTTTCGTTGAGTCCGCCGGGGCCGGTGAAGGTGATGGTTCCGGTGGGGGTGCCGCTGCCGGGTGCCACTGCGGTGACCGTGGCGCACACGGTCACGGACTCGCCGCATACCGACGGGTTGGGGTCTAGCGACACCGACACCGTGCTGGCTGCCGGGTTGACCGTCACGTCCAGTGAGCCTGTCGACGGCAGGAAGCAGGTATCGCCCGTATAGGTGACGGTGACCGTGCCGGTTTCCAGGGTGGTGGTGGTGACGCATGCTGTGCCGTCGGGGTTCAGTGGCACGGTTTCGTTGAGTCCGCCGGGGCCGGTGAAGGTGATGGTTCCGGTGGGGGTGCCGCTGCCGGGTGCCACTGCGGTGACGGTGGCGCACACGGTTACGGTCTGGCCGCATACCGACGGGTTGGGGTCCACCGACACCGACACCGCACTGGTCGCCGAATTGACCGCCACATCCGCGGTGCCGGTCGACGGCGTGAAGCATCCGTCGCCGTTGTAGACGGCTGTGACGGTGCCGGTTTCCAGCACGGTCGTGGTGACGCATGCTGTGCCGCCCGCGTCCAGTGGCACCGTCTCGTTGAGTCCGCCGGCCCCGGTGAAGGTGACGGTTCCGGTGGGGGTGCCGCTGCCCGGTGCCACTGCGGTGACGGTGGCGCACACGGTTACGGTCTGGCCGCATACCGACGGGTTGGGGTCCACCGACACGGTGGTGGTGCTGGCTGCCTGGTTGACCGTCACCGGTGCGGTGCCGGTCGATGAGGAGAGGCATCCGTTGCCGTTGTAGACGGCTGTGACGGTGCCGGTTTCCAGCGTGGTCGTGGTGATGCACGCCGTGCCGCCCGTGTCCAGTGGCACGGTTTCGTTGAGTCCGCCGGGGCCGGTGAAGGTGATGGTTCCGGTGGGGGTGCCGCTGCCGGGTGCCACTGCGGTGACGGTGGCGCATACGGTTACGGTCTGGCCGCATACCGACGGGTTGGGGTCCACCGACACGGTGGTGGTGCTGGCTGCCGGGTTGACCGTCACGTCGAAGGTCCCGGTCGAGCCGGTGAAACACGTGTCCCCGCTGTAGGTGACGGTGACGGTGCCGGTTTCCAGCGTGGTCGTGGTAACGCATGCTGTGCCGTCGGGGTTCAGCGGCACGGTTTCGTTGAGTCCGCCGGGGCCGGTGAAGGTGATGGTTCCGGTGGGGGTGCCGCTGCCGGGTGCCACTGCGGTGACGGTGGCGCACACGGTTACGGTCTGGCCGCATACCGAAGGGTTGGGGTCCACCGACACCGACACCGTGCTCGACGCCTGGTTGACCGTCACGTCGAAGGTCCCGGTCGAGCCGGTGAAACACGTGTCCCCGCTGTAGGTGACGGTGACGGTGCCGGTTTCCAGCGTGGTCGTGGTGACGCATGCTGTGCCGTCGGGGTTCAGTGGCACCGTCTCGTTGAGTCCGCCGGGGCCGGTGAAGGTGATGGTTCCGGTGGGGGTGCCGCTGCCGGGTGCCACTGCGGTGACGGTGGCGCACACGGTTACGGTCTGGCCGCATACCGAAGGGTTGGGGTCCACAGACACCGACACCGTGCTGGCTGCCGGGTTGACCGTCACGTCGAAGGTCCCGGTCGCGCTTGCGTAGCACTCGTCGCCGCCGTAGGTGACGGTGACCGTGCCGGTTTCCAGCACGGTGGTGGTGACGCACGCCATGCCGCCCGCGTCCAGCGACACCGTCTCGTTGAGCCCGCCGGGACCGGCGAAGGTCACCGAGCCCGACGGGTTGCCGACGCCCGACGAGACCGGCGCCACGGTGACACAGAGCGTCACCGTCTCACCGCACACCGACGGGTTGGGGTCCACCGAGACGTCGACCGAGACGGGCGCTTGGTTGACGACGTGGAGCGTCAGGGGGGAGTTCGACCCGTCGAAGTCCGCGTCGCCGGTGTAGAAGGCGGCTGCCTGGTGGAAGCCGACGTCCAGGTTGCTGATGCTGACCTGTGCCTGCCCGTTCACGTCCACGGGGGCGGACAGCACCGGACCGTCGTCGCTGACGATGAAGGACACCAGCCCGGTGGGGGTTCCCGCGCCCGGCGGAATGGGGGTCACCTGGGCGGTGAAGGTCACCGTCTCGCCGCAGACCGAGGGTTCGGGGTCGAAGAACAGCGTGGTGGTGGTGTTCGCGAGAGTGACCTCCTGGGTGTCCGCTCCCGTGGACGGGTCGTACTCTGCGTCGCCCGAGTAGTCGGCCTCCACCCCGTGGAGACCGACCTCCAGATCGCTGGTCGTGTACTGTGCTTGGCCGCTCGTGTCGAGCGGCACCGTCGTGACGGACACGCCGTCGACGACGAACTCGACGCTGCCGGTCAGGGTGGGGCCGCCGGCGAGTTCCGGCTGGACGGTGGCGGTGAAGGTGACCGCCTGGCCGAAGACGGATGGATCCGGTGCAGAGGTCACGGTGGTGATCGAACTGGCCATGGTATGGCTCCCTTTCGGATGACCCACGAAAGCAGACGATTTCCTTCACCCGTATGGCGGAGCGTGGAACGCACGCGGAAAACCTGGTGCGGCGTTCTGGAAGGAGCCCTTAGTCCACGCGGAGTCGGGGCGCATCACCTGCTGATATCAGCAGTAGGCATTCCGGGTGGGGTCTTGGGCTAGACGGGTGAAGGGAATACCACTCGTTCGGCTCAGCGCACCCAGGCGCGCGAGAGATGCTAAACCCGAATTGCGCGGCGCCTTGGTGCACTCTTCCAAGAGTGAAAGGCTTCCTTTTGCGCCGTCTTCCAGGGTGTTCTCAACCGGGCGTGCCGGGCGTACTCGCGCTCCTGAGACATTCTGGCGGACTCGCGGCCGAAAGGAAAGGATTCAGCACCGAGATGAACTGCGGTATTCCTCCGCGGTATCCGGAATTTTCGGGGGTGTCACGGCCCGCCGCAGCCCCTCGGTGCACCGGCTGTCCGGTACGTCGAGGGGCTGTCGGTGGGGGCGTCACCCTTCCGGCGTCCGCCGGAGTGGGGGCGGGATGCCCACCGGAGCCTGCGCCGCGTCACCTGCGCGGTGGTGCGGTGCGGCGTATGGCCGGTACATGCCCGTGATGCCCTGCGGGTGCGCGTCCACGGGAGCCGACCGCTTCCTGGTGCCGGCAGGGGCTCTACGGGCGGACCGCCGTGATGGAACCGCCCCCACCCGCCCTCCTGTTGGCGGCGTCGGCCTCCTGTCGCGTGGGGTAGTCGCGCGTGACTCCGTTGGGGAGGACCAGCCGGTAGACGAGCGTGGACCGCCCGGCGCGTCCGCAGTTGCATGCCATGGTCTTCCTCCTTCTGTTCGGCCGCTCCGGCGGCCGGTCAAGGGGGAGGGTCCGGGGAACTCCGAGGCAGGGCGAGTCCCCGGCCCGTTCCCTCTGCCTTTTATCCCCGGGCATCGCACGGTGACACTCACCGCCATATAGTCATATTATCTGTGGCGCTGATAAAGAAGATTCTCCTGACATGACTGTCAGTCAAGCCAGTTGGCTGCCAGGCCGGTGAGGTAGGAAAGGGTGAGTGTCATGGCGCCCATCTGGAACCACGTTTCCCCTCCGACCCAGTGGGCGAGCGTGGTGACGGCGGCCGCAACCCAGATACTGGCGCACCATCCGCAGGTGATCAGATATGCCGGGTGGGAGTCTTCGCCGAAATGGTCGGCGACCCGGGAGCGAAACCCCGCAGCGAGGGCGTCCTTGGTGATGAATCGCGTGACGCGACAGACTGTGCCGAGCGACAGGAGGAAGATCAGCGCACTCATGGAATTCATCGTAGGGTTTCCACTTCCTGTTCCTCTCGCGTTTCCTCGAATACGCCGGGAGGGTTGGAGCGGCGGGGAATGCCGGGAATGCCGGGGAATGCCAGGGAATGCCGGGGTGCCCCGCGGTGCCCGCGGGGTCGGCGGTGCCCGTGGAACGGGGCCCTGGGCCCGACGCCGTTCCGTCGGCGCGGGCTCGTCGGCGTTCACCC
Source organism: Streptomyces sp. NBC_01006 (assembly GCF_045162725.1). Lineage (NCBI taxonomy): Bacteria > Bacillati > Actinomycetota > Actinomycetes > Kitasatosporales > Streptomycetaceae > Streptomyces > Streptomyces sp. NBC_01006. The sequence continues at coordinate 6,195,918 of NZ_CP108700.1, forward strand.
GGCACCTACGGAGCCCGGCGCGGGCGCGCCGCACTTGTGTTCTGCACGGTGAGGTGGGCGAAGGGGCTGTACCCGTCCGGTCGAGGCTCCGGGGCGCTGGCGCTGGCGCTGGCGCTGGCGCTGGCGGTCAACGCCACCCGTTGTCCCGACAGGCACGCAGACGGGGGCGAGAGCTCTTGGCTGACTTGCACCTGTCCACGCAACCGCCCCATGCTTACTGGCCACTTCCTCTGCGACCAGGAGGATGCGTCTCAGCCTGCTTTCGCGACCCGTGTCCTCGGCAGCGCCCAGGTCCTCGACGACGGCACCCCGCAGGCCAACGGCACCCTGGCCGGCATCCGAGCGCTGACCGGCTTCCCCGACGGCACGGGCGCCGAATGGCGCCAGACGGCCCCGGTCGCCTTCGAGCAAGAGCCACTGCGTGCGCATCCAGCGCTTGACGCGGAGCGTGGAGGCTTCTACTACCCGGACAGCGACCGGAATCTCCAGTAAGAGATGAACCGCATGGCAAGCTTGGATCGCTATGCGGAGCTGAACCGAGGCGTCGGTACCGAGCGGCGGCTGACCTCAGCCCCAGTTGGATCAAGCCATGCCACCCGCGCTCCTTACTGCCGCACACGTCGAAAATGATCCACGGCATGTACTTCTCCAGGCGCCAGTTCGAATCTCTCCGGCATGACGCGCGACTGAAGGACGGCAGAGGCGGCGCCGTCCGCTTCGGCTACAAGTATGTGCCGGGATACCTGGACAACACGCTCTTCACGCGGCTTGTCGAGACAGGACAGATCGGAAGGACTGGGACGAGTACCGACCTGGTCCGTCAGCAGGTCATTCGTAGTTTCCGGGGCGAGCGAAGTCTCGTGCCGGCTGCTCTGAGTGGCGACGAACCGCCCCAGGCTCAGCGCAACGCCCAAGGTCGTGGGGAACGTTGAATCCCACCTGCTCATGTCGGTGCGGCTCTGGCGGGATGGGGGTCATAGTTCCCGGTGGGCATCTCCACGACCTGGAGGGAGCGGTACGGGAACTCCGGTCCCGGATCGGGTGGTGCGGCGAACCGGCTCTCTGGTCCTGGAACGCCAGGGTCTGGGAGGAGATGCTGCTGTGGTGGTGGCGCCGGAAGCAGCCCCGTACGGGGGATCAGGTACGGGACTTCGCGGGATGGCGGGCGCGCTGGTCGGCGGACATTCCGTGGAACGGCGAGATTGACGGGCCCGAGGAGGCACCGCACCGGCACGGCCGGGGGCTCGTGACGCCCGCCGAGTTCTTCGCAGGCGAACCGGAGCCGCTGAGACTCCTGGCGCAGGCCGTTCTCAACGGATCGGACACCGCCGCCAAGGTCCAGGACTCCGTGCTGCTCCGCGAGGAGCACCTCCAGGGCGCAGGTCACCTGGAGTGGCTGGCCGAGCAGCAAGCCCGAGTCGAACAGCTTGAGGTGTGGCGCCGGAGACAGCAGCAGGAGGGATCCGAGGCCACTCGGGCTTTCCTCGCCGAGCTGTCCGAGGCCGGCAAGCGCTACATGTCGCTCGTGCTTCAGCCGGTGATCGATGCGCTCTCCGCGTGCGAGCGGGCCCTGCTGGCCGACAGCAGGCATGGTGCCCGCCGATCGGCCGCCGACTACCTGGAAGCGTTTCTCGACTCACAGGAGCAGCCCGATGAGGAGGAGTGGGACGACACGCGGCTGAGCCCGGACGTTCAGCGGCTGGCGCGGGAAGGCAGTCGGCAGGGCGAAGTGACGTGGCGTGAGATGTCCGGCACGGTCCCAGTCTGGTACCACATCGTCACCTCCAGGGAGGAGAGAGCGGCGGCGCTGGCCTACTCGGGGAAGCCCACCCACTCCGTCGTCCGGGTCGTGACGGGTGAGGAGACACCGAGCGAGCCCTCTGGTCTCTTCGACGACCCCTGGGCCGAGACCGAGGAGTGGTATCCCGAGCCTGGACCCGACCAAGTTCAAGGGCACCGGCTACCGGCAGGGAGTCGCCGACGGGCGGTACGCGGACATCGGCAGTCCGGCCTTCGGCGAGGGGGACTGGTTCGTGTAACTCGGGCAGGGGGTTTGGTCACTGGCCGTTCGCGAACGGTGTGGGGCGGAGGAGACCTTGGCCCACACCGTTTTGCCCCCGGGCGGATACGGTCGGAAACGGCAGTACAGCCTTGACTCCGCGTCGGATTCCACGTCAGTGAGCTGCATCAACGGTATATGGACCTGCCGGCATCGTTCCCTGCCATGACTGGCGGCACGTAACTCCGGCCACTGCTTGGCCGGTGGTGTCCGATGCTCGTCCGGCGGCAGCAGACTCACGTACATTTTCCGGACCTGTGGGTCGATCTTGGGGGAGCGGTACACATGACCGGTGCGGGGCGTCCTTATCCCGTAGAAGAGTTCCTGGCGGCGGTACGTGCCGAGATTCTCGCGGAGCACCGGAATGAGGCGGAGGGCGCTGTGAAGGTCGCCCTCTCCAAAGGGCGGCTTCTTTCGCACTCAGGGGGGACCCGCGAGTATCTCTTCGATTGCCGTACTTGGAACGACGGCCTGGACGGTGTTCCCGTGCTTGCGCGGCCGTCACGTTCCAGGAAGGCCTGGAACCCTGCCGAGGCCTCTCGCGCTCCGGACGGGACCGTACGGCTCGTGACGGAAGCCGATCTCGGGGCCGCGCCCGCCCAGATCCAGATCCGCAAGGACGACTCGGCCAACTGGGCCGCCCTGGCAGAGCGTCTGGAGACCGTCGGTCACCAGGACAGTCCCGTCGACGCCGAGCACGCGGGCTGGCTGGTCGGCCGGGGCACCCCCCGTTCCGGCCGTGCAGAGAACCCGGGGCAGTGGGTGGCGAACTGGGCAGGGCTTCAGCTCAACCCGCGCCAGCGTGACGCCGTCGCGCACGCACTCGCCAGTGAAGTGCTGTTCCTGTGGGGGCCGCCCGGCACAGGCAAGACCGATGTCGTCGGCCACATTGTCGAGGGCAGTTTCCGCCAGGGACTCAGGGTCCTCTTCCTGGCTCCGACGAACGTCGCGGTGGACCAGGCACTCGAGCGGATGTGTTCACTGCTGGAGCACGAGGCGGGCTTCACCGAGGGGATCGTCCAGCGGGCCGGGAGCATCGTCCTGCCGTCACTGCGCAGCCGCTACGGAGACCAGGTCGACCCGGGCCGGATTGCCGTCCTGCTCGTGGAGAGCATCGACCGGCAGATCAGCACGGCTACCGACCAGCTCAAGGGCGCCAGGGCGGCGCTGGCCCTGCACGACAGGGTCCGGGACCTGGAGTCGGACCTGGCCACCGCCACAGCAGAACTGGCCGAGGCCGGCCGTAACCATGCCGCAGGATCCCGGACGGCGCTGGCCGCGGATGCCGCGGCTGCGCAGCTGCGGTTGGCAATCGACAAAGTCGGGTTGCCGACCGGACTCTTCGCGGACCGCAAAGCCGCGAAACTGCGTGACCTCCGCTCTGCTCTGGAGGACGAAGAGATCCGTGCGAGGCAGGCCAGGGAGGCCGTCGTGAGCGCGGCCCGTCGCCACAAGGCCGCAGACCAGCAGGCGGCCGAAGCCCGACGTGCCCTCCCGGCTGCCCACGCCGCAATCATGGGGATTCCGCCCAGGCAGGCCGTAGCCGAATCTGCCGCCTCGCTTCAGGAGCGACTCGACGAGCTCGGCCGGAAACGCAAACGCATCCATGACGAGGTCCGGTCCCGTTGCCGGGTGCTCGGAGCGACGGTGGCCAAGGCCGTCCAGTCGCGGAAGCTGCTCGACGAGATCGACGTCGTGGTGATCGACGAAGCCGGAATGGTCAACCTGCCGTCGGCCTGGTTCGCTGCCGGCCTCGCCCGCAAGCGGGTGATCGTGGCGGGGGACTTCCGCCAGTTGCCCGCTGTGACCAAGGGCGACGGAGACCGGGAGGCGAGCGAGGAGGAGCGTGCCCACTCCCGGGAGTGGACAGCGCGGGACGCCTTCCACGCCGCCGGTCTCGTCGACCCTTCCGGGCGGGTCCGCCAGGACCCGCGCCTGGTGGCGCTCGACACCCAGTACCGGATGCGGGAGCCGATCTGCGCGGTCGTGAACGAGGTGGCCTACCCGGACGCACCGCTCAAGACAGGGCGCGGAAACACCAGCCGTCTGCCGTTCGCTCCGCTCATCGATTCCCCGGTGATCCTGATCGACACCTCCGGCCGCCGGATTGCCGGTGGCGGCCGCAAGCCCCATATGACGAACGCCGTCCACGCCGCAGTCATCCACGAGCTCGTCCGGGGACTCCAGTACGAGGGCGTCCTGCCCGGCCGCAAGTGGCAGGAGGTCCCCGAAGGGGAACGGGCGACCGACCGGCTCGCCGTCATCTCTCCGTACCGTGAGCAGGTCAAGGCGCTCAAGAGCAGCCTGGCCCACCGGTTCGGGGAGGACTACGACGGCCTGGTCGACACCGTCCACCGGTTCCAGGGCAGCCAGCGCCCCGTCGTGCTCCTCGATACGGTGGCGGGCGCAGGCAAGGACCCCGGCTTCTTCTACAGCGGAACAGGGCTGTCCTCGCAGACCTGCCGCCTCCTCAACGTCGCCCTGAGCCGCGCCCAGGACCACTTGGTCGTGGTGGCGGACGTCGCCTTCCTGCGCAAGCACCTGGCCCCGCACAGCGAGGCCCTGGCGATGGTCGACCACCTGGAGGCGCACGCGCAGACCGTCTCCGCCGACCAGCTGATCCCGATCCTCGACGCCGGCCAGCTGGCCAATTTGTCGGAGGAGGAGTTGGCCCGGCCCGCCTTCTTCGAACACAGCGAGGTCGCGGCCGCGGTCGAGTGGGACGTGGAACGGGCCCGGCGCAGCATAGAGCTGTACTCGGCCTTCATGGACCGGTACCCGGTTCGCCGGTGGGCAAGGATGCTCGGCCTGCGGACGGCTGCCGGGATCCAGGTCACGGTCTTCACCCGCCCGCCGGAAGAGCAGCAGGACCCTTCCCGTGTGGTGCGGCACCGGGAGTTCGTGCATCAGTTGGAGGCCGTCGGCTGTCAGGTCGAGTTCCGCGACCGCATGCACGAGAAGGTCCTCATCCTGGACGGTTCGGTCCTGTGGCACGGTTCGAAGAACCTGCTCGCGAACATCGGGCCGACGGACCTGATGATGCGCTACACCGACCCGGCCTCGTGCGACCGAGTGCGGCGGCTGATGGAGCGCACCCGCATGGAACGCCCGGCGCGTGCACCGTGGCGCCCGGCCGAGCCGGCCGAATCGGCCGCTCCGGCCCCTGAGGTACCGGCCCAGCGAACGGAGCCGACCGACAAGGTGTACCCGGGCTTGGTCCGGGACGGCCGTCTGTACCTCAAAGTCCCGTACGAGCAGAAGGACGATGCGAAGCGCCTGCTCAGGGCCCAGTGGGACAAGGCCGCCGGTCACTGGTGGGTCGACGCGGCCCGGGTCACCCGGGAACAGGCGGCGCGCTGGCTGCCGTAGCCGCTGCGCAGCCTGCTGGACCCTGTAGCGGGGTGGGAGGGGGAGCTGATGCCGGGTAAGCGTTACGACCAGCGCGTACTGATGCTGGTGGAGGTTCGGGGTGAGCAACGAGACTGGGACGAGGCGGAGCGGGCATTCGAGCAGCAGGGCTGGCCGGTCGTCACTTCCTTCGCCCGGGGCGAGGGCGCGTCGCTGGGTGTCCTGAGGGGGGACGCCTCGGCACGGCTGTACTCCGTCGAGGTGCGGTTCTTCGGAGCCCGTAACCGGCGCACCGAGCAGGCGGCCGCCTGGCGGGTACAGAGGCTCGCACGGGCGGCCAAGCTGGAGATGTATGCCAGGCGCAGTGAGCTGATGGACCGGGACCGGGAGCAGCTGACCGGCTGGCGGGCGCACACGGTGGCCCACAGGCCGCGCCAGGCACCCGTTCCGAGGCCGCTGACGTTGACGGGACGACTGCGCCGCGCCGCCGTGGTGGCATGTGCCCGATTCACGGAGAGGCGCGGCTGGCACGACATCGGCATGGTGGTGACGGGCACGGCCTCGGAGGCCCGTCGGCTTTCTCGTATGGACCTGCCCGGCGGTTCCGCCCCCGAGGCCGTTATCGATGTAAGGCCGAGCTACGGCAGCGAGCGCAGGCACATCGTGACGCGCCGAGAGGAGGACCATCACCGTCGTACGTCTCGCGTCGTGGCCTGGACGCTCGCCATGACCTTCTGCGCGGTGGTCGCCCGGCAGCAGAGTGGTGTGCGGACGTGGGTGTGGGTGGGCGCCGCGGCGATGTGCTTTCTCTGGGGCGCTCGATTGGCGCATGGCATGTTCGCGGCCGGGGGCCGCGTGGGGAGCCTCCTCATGTGGGGTGCGACGGCCTCCTTCCTCCTTGCCGTCGCCTTCGGCGCGGACATGGGGAACGAGAGAGGCTGGACCCCGGCACAGATGCTGTCGGTCTTCGCCGTCACGGCGACGGCGGGAGGGATCTGGCTGTTGGTCCGCCAGTGGACGTGGGGCGAATGGCTCGCCTGGGCAGCGCCGCTGGTGTTCGCGCTTGTCGTGTCGTGCGTGGTGGCCTCTGGATCGGTGCTGCACGCGCTGTACGCGGACAGCCTTGACCTCACACCCGATGACCTCGATGTCCCCGCGATCTGGCAGGCCGCTTCGGCGGTGAAGCTCTTGAGCCTGCTGAGCTTCACCCTCTTCGTACCGGCCGTGTGGGGCATCGCGAAGCACGTGCACGCACCGTTCGTCAGCCCCATCGAGCGGCTCGGTGTCCCGTTGTACGTAGTCACTCAGGCAGCGGTGTTGGTGGTGTGCGGGGTCTGGGCGTTGGACTCGGCAGGGAACGCGGTGAAGGCCCTTCGTACGGCCGCGGTGCAGAAGGCAGAACTGCCCTCGTACTTCGGGGTCGAGCCGGAATGGATGTGCGTGGAGCCGACCGTCCCCGCGGCGAAACTGAGCAGCCGGGGCGGCATCCTCAGTCCCGAGCGGCCGTATGTCTCGTTCGGGGAGGCCGGAGGCACGGTGTCGCTGTGGGACGAGCCGGCAGGCAAGGCTCTCCAGATGCCGGTCGAACAGGTACGCCTCGTCCCGGCGGTGGATGGCCGGGCCCGGTGCACGTACTCTTACGCGACCCTGTCCAAGGCGGACTGACCTGCATCAGTCCAAGAGGCCCACGTCGGGCTCGAGGAACGCCATTTGGCCTCCGACCAGGGGCTGCTCCGGCCTCTTGGCAGCCAGGAGAGGGCTAGGCTACCCGGGGTGGCGGCCGTCCCCGAGCTCCGCCGCGATGGTGACGGAGTACCCCTCCAGGGCTCGCTCCTCACCGAGGGGCGAGCGGATCCTGCCGGGAGACAGCCACGGTCCCGGTCAGCCCGTGCTTGACGAGCTCGAGAAACTGGCTGTTGCTCAAGTGCCGGTCGGCTTAGTCGTAGCCGAGGTGCCTGCCACGTCCTGGCCCTTGAGTGCAGCCGTCCTGGAGGCGTAGATGGTCGAGGAACTCCGCGAACCGGGATCCTTCCTCTGGTCGTGGGTGTACCTGGCTAGACCTGCGCAATCCACCAAGGGCGGCGCACATCTGGCCGTGACGCTCGTTTGACGCTCCTGGCACCTGCGGCTCGCTCCTGGAGCCGAAAGGCTCGGTCTGACCTGCGGTTCCTGCAGTTTCGGCGGGGTCAGTCGGTCGGGAGGGACGTCATTCTGCTCTTTTCGCGGATGTGCAGGCGGGTGCCGGACGGGTCCGCCGTGAGGGCGGCCGCCTTGGTCTCGTAGCGCCAGACCGGGCGGCGGGTGCGGAGGTCGACGGCTCGGACGCCCAGGGTGTCCAGGGTGTAGACGTGGTTCGGCGTGGCCACCGGGGCCACGTCGCGGTTGGGCGTGGACTCCGCGGCGGACTTCTTCGTGGTGGCCTCGCGCCAGCGTTCCGTTCCGGTGCGGGAGTCCAGGGCGACGATGCCGTGGGTGCCCTCGACGGCGTAGACCACGCCGCCCCGGACCGTCGGGATGCCGTAGCGGCGTTCGCCCATGACCGGGCCCACGTCGCGGCCCTCGCCGAAGGACCAGGCGGGTTTGCCGTCCGAGAGGCGCAGGGCCTGGACCGTGGCCGCGCCGAGGTAGACGTGGTCGTCGTCCGTGGCCGGCTGGTCCGGGGTCGCGCCCGGCGCCGCCAGGGTCGTGGACCAGCGTTCGGTGCCGTTCGCCGCGTCGTGGAGGGAGACCCGCAGGTCACCGCCGACTTCGGCCTGCTGCCACAGCAGCACCCCGCCGCGTACGACCTTGAGCCGGACCAAGGCCGGATGCTCCACCCTTACCTGGTACGCGGTGGGGCCCGCCGCCGGCTGCCGCCACAGCTCCTTGCCGGAGGTCAGGCTCCCGGCCACCACCGACCACTGCTCGGCGCCCGCGGATTTCGCGTGCAGGAACACCGTGTCCCCGCTCGCGCCCAGGATCTGGGTCAGGGGGTGGGTACCGTCGTACGCGGGCAGGCGCAGGCGTGGTGGCGCCTCTTCGCCGGGTTCCACGTACTGCAGGGGCAGGACGGAGACCGCCACCGCCTTGTCGGGTGCGGTGCCGGTGTCCCGCTTCCCGAGCCCGTACAGGACCTTCCCGTCGGTGCCCACCCGCCAGCGGTTCGCGTACCCGAGGAAATCCGTCTCGCTCGTGCCGGTCCGGGCGTCGACGGCCGCGACCGTGATCCCCATGGCCGCGACCAGGGCATCGCCCACGAACAGGGGCTCGGGGCGGGTCAGGGGGATCGTCGCATCGACCCACCACAGCGGCTCGGGCGGCGGCTGGAGGGCGGGGTTCTTCTTCGCCGCCTTGTCCGGGCGGCTGCTGCGCCAGGCCCACCAGCCGCCGCCCGCAGCCAGTGCGGTCCCGGCCGCCACCGCGCCGCCGCTCAGGGCCAGGAACCGGCGCCGCGACATGCCGGTCCGCGCCTCAACGGCGGTCTCGGGCTCCTCGGCGGGCGCCGCGAGCCGGGGCGGCGGCGCCTGCCACACCGCCGCGGCGCGCCGGGCGATGTCCGCGAGGACCGGCTGCGGCAGCCCGTCGGCGAAGTCGGCCGCCTCGCCGGGGGAGAGGAGCTGGGCCAGCTCGTCGGTGCCCGGCCGCAGCGAAGGGTCCTTGCTCAGGCAGCGGGCCAGCAGCGGGGCCAGCCCGGCCGGTACGCCGCCGAGGTCGGGCTCCGCGTACCGCACCCGGTAGAGGAGGTCGGCGGCTTGGCCGCCGCCGAACGGGCCGTGCCCGGTGGCCGCGAAGACCAGGACGCCCGCCAGCGCGAACACATCGCCGGCAGGGGTGTGGTCGAGGTCGCCGGCCTGCTCGGGCGACATGAAGGCGGGGGTGCCGGCCGCGGCCCCGGTGCTGGTCAGCCGTTCGTCGCCGAGGGCTCGCGCGATGCCGAAGTCGATGACCTTCGGCCCGGTGGCGGTGACCATGATGTTGGAGGGCTTGAGGTCGCGGTGCACCACGTCCGAGCGGTGCAACTGGCCCAGGGCCCGGGCGAGATCGGCGCCCAGCGACCGGACCGACGCCTCCGGCAGCGGACCGCCGAGGCGGACCGCCTCGTCCAGCTGCGGGCCGATCACGTACTCGGTCGCCAGCCACGGTGTCGGCGCCAGCGGGTCGGCGTCGAACACGCGTGCCCCGTACCGGTCGCCGATGACCCGTGCCGCGTCCGACTCCAGCCGGAACCGGGTGCGGAAGGCGGTGTCGGCGGCGATCCGGGTGTGCACGGTCTTGAGCGCGACCGTACGGCCGCCCGCCGAACGGGCCAGGTAGACCGTGCCCATCCCGCCGCTGCCGAGCCGGGCCAGCAGCCGGTGGTCACCGAGGTGCACCGGGTCGTCGTGCGTGAGGGGTGCGAGCGGGGAGGGAAGGGGAGGCATCGGGGTCAGTGCACTTTCCGGGGTGGCGCGGGTGATGTGAACGGCTGTTGCACCGGGGGGAGTTCCGTGGCGAGAAGCCACGCGGACTGGGCGGCGAGCGCGGCGACGATCCGGCCCGGCAGCACGACCGGGGGAGCGGCGCCGTCCAGGGCGCTCACGGGCCCGGGGGGCGATGGCAGCCGCGGGTCCGGGACTCGCGCCGGTGCGGACAGCCCGCGCAGCAGCTCCCCGGCCGACCGGGGCCGGTCCGCGGGATCGCGTGCCAGGCACGCCCCGACCAAACTACGCAGCCCGGGCGGCAGTTCGCCCTGCTCGGGCACCGTGTGGCCGGTCGACGCGTAAGCCAGTACGGACCCCAGCGCGAAGACGTCCCCGCCCGGCCCGGGGGCTGCGCCCGAGGCCTGTTCCGGAGCCAGGCAGCCTGGGTCGAGCCCCGGCAGCCCGGCCGGGCCAACCCCCTCGGGAGTGGCGGCCCGCACGGCGCCGAAGCACGACAGCACCGGCCCGCCGGGAGTGACCAGCACGGCGGCCGGCGACAGCCCCGCGTGCGCCACCCCCTGGGCGTGCGCGGCGGCGAGCCCCTCCGCGAGGACGGCGCCGAGCCCGCGTACGACGTCCTCGGGCAGCGGACCGCCGTGGACGGCGAGCACCGCCGGCAGCGGCAGCATCGGCGTGTACGGGGCCGCGTACCAGGGGAAGCCGGCCGTGCCGCCGACCTCGGCGACGGCGAGGAACCGCGGCAGCCGCAGCCGCCGGGCGCCCTCGGCCTCGACCGCCCACCGGGAGGGATCCGCACCGACCCTCGGCACGCCGACGAGGACCGTGCGCTCCCCGTCGGCGCTTCGCGCGAGGTACCGGCGTTCGGGGACGGAGCGCTCGGCGGATGCGGCGTCGAGACGCGCAAGGGTCGTGAACGGCCCGATCTGCGGTGGGTCGTCCTGCCGTAGGCGTTCCATGTGCGCGGTCTCCAGGTTCGGTTGCTCGGCCCGAGGCCCGAGCTCCGAGCCTAGGTGATCGTCAGTCCACGGCCGGCAGGGCGGTCAGTTTCCCGCTGTTGACGGTGAACAGGCGGTTTCCGGCGCCGGCCATCGCCCAGACCCCGCGCGACTCGGGCGACCAGGTCCAGTACCGCTTGCCGACGAAGGCGGAGTACGCCGAGACGCCCTGCCCCTCACCCTCCACGGCGAAGACCGTACGGGCCTGCACCACCGGGGGGACGTGCGGCAGGGGGCCGTGGACGGCGCTGCCGTACGGGATGGGCAAACCGGTCGCGAGCCGTGCCTGGCTCATCGCCGTGCCGTCCATGGCCCACAGGCTCTCGCCGTACTGGACCGGCGGCCCCCAGCCGCCGCTGTCCTCCTTCGGGGGCTCCTTCGCGTCGGTCGGGTCCCAGAGCTCGGTGCCCGTCCGGATGTTCAGCCCCTTCAGGGTCCGGCCGCCGAGGTACACCGCATCCCCCACGACGAGCGGCTGCACGGCGGACCGCGCCTGGCTGACGACCTCCCAGATGGGGGCGCCCGACGCGGTGTCGACCGCGAAGACGGTGCCGTACGCGCCGCAGACCACGAGCCGGTCCGGGCCGGCCGCCGCCCGTGCACCGGGCGCGGCCTTGGAACCGGGCGCCCGTAGGGCGTTCTGCTCCAGCGGCACGGTCCAGCGGACCTTGCGGGTGCCGGTGTCCACGGCGCGCAGCCGCCCGTCCCGGGTCACCAGGTACACGGCCGACGCATCCGCGGCCAGGATGCGGTTGGTGTCGGCGGGGACCGTCCACAGCCGCTTGCTGGTGGAGGCCTCGAAGCACAGCAGCCCCCCGCCGGGACCGCCGGTGACGAACCGGTTGCCGGGCAGGGCGACCAGTCCGGCCGCGGGGACGGTGCCGGGCAGGCGCCACTTCTCCTTGCCGTCGGCCGTCAGCCGGGCCGCCAGCCCGCCCTCCTTCGCGGCGAAGATGACCACGTCGAGGAGCGGGAGCGGGCTGGTGACCACACCGTCCACGGGCTGCGCCGCCACCGGAAGCGGCCCCCACAGGGGGTTCGGGGGCGTGCCGGACTGTGTGGAGAGCGGGGACAGGGGCTGCGCGTTGTGGGCCGTGCCCGGCGGGGGCAGCGGGTCGTCGCGCATCACCCACCAGGCGCCCGCCGCGCCGCCGGTGGCGGCCAGCGCGCCGCCGACCGCCAGGGAGGCGCGCAGTACCCGCCTGCGGGACGGGCCGGCTCCGGGTTCCTGCCCGATCGCCGTGGCGGCCTGCCGTTCGGCCTCGCTGCCGCGGCGCGCGATGTCCTGGGCGAGTGACCCCGTACGCCAGACGCGGTCCGCTCCGCGCGGCGGTGCGAAGGCGGCCGCGATCTGCTCGGGGGTCGGGCGCCGGGTGGGGTCCTTGGCGAGACAGGGCGCTATCAGGTGCCGCAACTCATCCGGTACGTCGGTGAGTTCGGGCTCTCCGTGTACGACCTCGTACTGCACGGCGGCCACGTGCGTCCCATCGAATGTGCGCTGTCCGGTCGCCGCGTACGCGAGCACCGCGCCCAGCGAGAAGACGTCCGCGGCAGGACCCGCGCGTCGGCCGAGCACCTGCTCGGGGGCGCCGTAGCCGGGGGTGACCGGGACCTGGCCGGTGGTGGTGAGTGTCATCCCGTGCTCGGGGCGGGCGATGCCGAAGTCGATGACGCGCGGCCCGCCCGAGGTGAGCACGATATTGGCCGGCTTCAGGTCCCGGTGGACCAGTCCCGCGGCGTGGATCTCACGCAGGGTGGTGGCGAGGGAGGCGGCGAGCGCGCGAACCGCGTCGGCGCCGAACGCTCCGTACCGGCGGACGGCCTCGTCGAGGGTGGGCCCGGACAGGAACTCGGTCGCGATCCAGGGCCGGTTGCCGTCCTCGCTCATCGCGTTGAGGACGCGGGCGATGCCGGAGCTGGTGACGGCCTGCGCGGTGTGTGCCTCGCGGACGAACCGCTGGGCGAGGTTCGGGTCGTGCGCGAGCTCCGGCAGCAGCACCTTGACCGCCGCCGTCCTGCCGCCGTCGTCCCGCCCGAAGTAGACCTTGCCCATGCCGCCGGCGCCGAGGACGCCGAGGAGTCGGTACGGGCCGAGCCGGACCGGGTCTCCGGTGCCGAGGGGTTCCATGGGGTGCCGCTTCCTTCGCTGGGGCCGGTACGTCTGGGGTCGAGCTCAGCGCTAGACCGGCAGGCCCGTCGGTTCCTTGATGCGCTTCATGATGATCTGGGAGTTGACCTCCGTGACGCCGGAGAGGGCCGTCAGTTTTTCGATCCAGAGGCGTTCGTACGCGCGGAGGTCCGCGACCGCGATGCGTAGGAGGCAGCCGGGGCTGCCGAAGAGGCGGTAGGCCTCGATGACGTCGGGGATGTCCTGGAGGGCGGCCTCGAAGGCCTCGACGGCGGCGCGGTCGCGGCGCACCTCGACCGAGACCAGGACCTCGAAGCCGCGGCCGACCGCCTCGGGGGCGATCACCGCGCGGTAGCCCTGGATCACCCCGTCCTGTTCGAGCTGGCGTACGCGGCGCATGCAGGGGGAGGGAGTCAAGCCGACACGCTGGGCCAGTTCCTGGTTGCTGAGGCGGCCGTCGGCCTGGAGCTCACGCAAGATTTCGCGGTCAATGGCATCCATGGAGCAATTATCCATCAGCCGATGTGAATGGGTTGGGTGAAACTGGCAATCGCGTTGCGCCCAGATCTCACTATCATTGCCAGCTCAGCACATCTGTACGAGGTATCACCCGTACGCGAGGAAGGGTGGCCATGGGACGGATCGTCGTCATCAGCACCGGCGGCACGATAGCCAGCCGCTGGCAGGGTTCCGGTTTTGCGGCCGACGCCGACGGGCGTGAGGTCATGGCCACCGCGCCGCTGCCCGAGGACATCACCGTCGAGGTGGTGGACCTGTTCAGCGTGAACAGCCCCCGGCTGACCACCGCCCACCAGCTCACCCTGCTGCGCACCGTGCACGAGGTGCTCGCCGATCCGGGCGTGGACGGCATCGTCGTCACGCACGGCACCGACACCCTGGAGGAGTCGGCGTTCCTCGTCGACCTGCACCACCACGACCCGCGCACCGTGGTGTTCACCGGCGCGCAGCGCCCGATGGGCACGGCCGACGGGGACGGCCCGGGCAACCTCTACGACGCCCTGCTCACCGCGGCGAACACCCGGGGGCTCGGCGTGCTGATCGCCTTCGGCGGGCGGGTGCACGCGGCCCGCGGCACGGTGAAGACCCAGGCCGTGGCGCTGGACGCCTTCGCCGACCCCTCGAAGGAACTGCTCGGGAAGATCGGCTTCGGCAAGGTCACCGTGCTGCGCACCCCGCAGCGCCCCGAGCCGCTGCCGCTGCCGGCGATGCCGGAGCTGCCGCCGCGGGTGGACGTCGTGATGCACCACGCCGACGGGGACCCGGTACTGCTGAACGCCGCGCTCGCGGCGGGGGCCCGGGGCATCGTCCTGATCGGCACCGGCGCGGGGAACGCGACGCCGGAGATCGTGGACGCGGTGAAGGGTGCCGTCGCGCGGGGCGTGCTGGTGGCGCTGACCACGCGGGTCCCGGCCGGCCCGGTCACCGAGATCTACACGCACGGCGGCGCCGTCGACCTCGTGGCGGCGGGGGCGGTCCCGACGGGCACCCTCCGCGCCGGCCAGGCCCGCATCGCGGTCCTCTCGGCCCTGCTGGCCACCACGGACCCGGCGGAGCAGACCCGCGTCCTGGCCCGCGCGCTGGGCACCCAGGACGCGGCCCTGATCGAAGCCTGATCGAAGCCCGGCCCGCTCCGGCCACCCCTGACGCGTACGGTCAGTCGGCGAACGCCGACAGGATGCGGTCCGCCGCCGAAGTGGGGGTGACCGCGCCCGCTCGGACCGCCGCTTCCAGTCCAGGGGCCACGTCGCGGACCGCCGGGTTTCCGCGCAGGCGTTCCAGGAGCTCCTCGCGGACCATCGCCCAGGTCCACTCCACCTGCTGATCGGCCCGCTTGGCCGCCAGCCGGCCGCCCGCGTCCAGCAGTCGGCGGTGCTGTTCCAGGCGGTTCCACACCTCGTCCAGGCCCGCCGACTCCCGCGCGCTGCACGTGAGTACGGGCGGGGTCCAGGCCGCGTCGGCCGGGTGCATCAGGCGCAGGGCGCCCGACAGCTCCCGCGCCGCCGCCTTCGCGTCGCGCTCGTGCGGGCCGTCCGCCTTGTTCACCGCGAGGACGTCCGCCAGCTCCAGGACGCCCTTCTTGATGCCCTGCAGCTGATCCCCCGTACGGGCCAGGGAGAGCAGGAGGAAGGAGTCCACCATTCCGGCGACCGTCGTCTCCGACTGGCCCACGCCCACCGTTTCGACGAGGACCACGTCGTAGCCCGCCGCCTCCATCACGATCATGGACTCGCGAGTCGCCTTCGCCACCCCGCCCAGCGTGCCCGCCGAGGGCGACGGGCGGACGAACGCCGCCGGGTCCACCGCCAGCCGCTCCATCCTCGTCTTGTCGCCCAGGATCGAGCCGCCCGTGCGGGTGGAGGAAGGGTCCACCGCCAGCACCGCCACCCGGTGGCCCAGCCCCGTCAGCATCGTGCCGAACGCGTCGATGAACGTGGACTTGCCGACCCCCGGCACCCCGCTGATCCCGATCCGGCGCGCCCGCCCCGTGTGGGGGAGCAGTTCCGTCAACAGCTGCTGCGCCAGGGCACGATGAGCGGGCAGGGTGGACTCGACGAGGGTGATGGCGCGCGCGATGAACGCGCGCTTCCCGTCGAGGACTCCCTTCGCGTAGGCCTCGATCTCGATCTTCGGAGGCATCGGCCGCGCCCTACAGCTCGTGGCCCAGATCCGCGGCCAGCCGCGTCACCAGGTCGTGGGCCGCGTCCGGGATCACCGTGCCGGGCGGGAACACCGCCGCCGCGCCCATCTCCAGCAGCGTCGGCACGTCGGCCGGCGGGATCACCCCGCCCACCACGATCATGATGTCCTCGCGCCCCTCCTCCGCCAACTGCTCGCGCAGCGCCGGTACGAGGGTCAGGTGACCGGCCGCCAGCGACGACACGCCCACCACGTGGACGTCCGCCTCGACGGCCTGGCGGGCCACCTCCGCCGGGGTCTGGAACAGCGGGCCGACGTCCACGTCGAAGCCCAGGTCGGCGAAGGCGGTCGCGATCACCTTCTGGCCGCGGTCGTGCCCGTCCTGGCCCATCTTGGCGACCAGGACACGCGGACGGCGGCCCTCCGCCTCCTCGAACCGGTCGACCAGCGCACGCGTGCGCTCCACGTTCGGGGACTCGCCTGCCTCGGTGCGGTACACACCCGAGATCGTACGGATCTGGCTCGCGTGCCGCCCGTACACCTTCTCCAGTGCGTCCGAGATCTCACCCACCGTGGCCTTGGCGCGCGCCGCGTCCACCGCCAGCGCGAGCAGGTTGCCGTCGCCGCGCTCGGCCGCGTTCGTCAGCGCCCGCAGGGTGTCCTGCGTGACCGCCTCGTCGCGCTCCTCGCGCAGCCGCCGCAGCTTCTCGATCTGCTGCGTGCGCACGGAGGAGTTGTCGACCTTGAGCACGTCGATCTGCTCGTCGTTCTCCACCCGGTACTTGTTCACGCCGATCACCGGCTGGCGCCCCGAGTCGATCCGCGCCTGCGTGCGGGCCGCGGCCTCCTCCACGCGCAGCTTCGGGATGCCCGCGTCGATGGCCTGCGCCATGCCGCCGGCCGCCTCGACCTCCTGGATGTGCTGCCAGGCCCGGCGCGCCAGGTCGTACGTCAGCTTCTCGACGTACGCGCTGCCGCCCCACGGGTCGATCGACCGGCAGGTGCCCGACTCCTGCTGGAGCAGCAGCTGGGTGTTGCGGGCGATGCGCGCCGAGAAGTCCGTCGGCAGCGCGAGCGCCTCGTCGAGGGCGTTGGTGTGCAGCGACTGGGTGTGCCCCTGGGTCGCCGCCATCGCCTCGATGCACGTGCGCGTGACGTTGTTGAACACGTCCTGCGCCGTCAGCGACCAGCCCGAGGTCTGCGAATGCGTCCGCAGCGAGAGCGACTTGGCGTTCTTCGGGTCGAACTGCTTGACGAGCCGCGCCCACAGCAGGCGGGCGGCGCGCAGCTTCGCGACCTCCATGAAGAAGTTCATGCCGATCGCCCAGAAGAACGACAGGCGCGGCGCGAAGGCGTCCACGTCCAGCCCGACCGCCTGCCCGGCGCGCAGGTACTCCACACCGTCGGCGAGGGTGTACGCGAGCTCCAGATCGGCCGTCGCCCCGGCCTCCTGGATGTGGTACCCGGAGATCGAGATGGAGTTGTACCGCGGCATGTTCTGCGAGGTGAACGCGAAGATGTCCGAGATGATCCGCATCGAGGGCTTGGGCGGATAGATGTAGGTGTTGCGGACCATGAACTCTTTGAGGATGTCGTTCTGGATGGTCCCGGCGAGCTTGTCGGGGGAGACGCCCTGCTCCTCCGCCGCCACGATGTAGAGGGCGAGGACCGGCAGCACCGCGCCGTTCATCGTCATCGACACCGTCATCTTGTCCAGCGGAATGCCGTCGAACAGCTGCCGCATGTCGTAGATCGAGTCGATCGCCACGCCCGCCATGCCGACGTCACCCGTGACGCGCGGGTGGTCGCTGTCGTAGCCGCGGTGCGTGGGCAGGTCGAAGGCGATCGACAGGCCCTTCTGCCCGGCCGCGAGGTTGCGGCGGTAGAAGGCGTTCGACTCCTCGGCCGTGGAGAAACCGGCGTACTGACGGATCGTCCAGGGCTGGTTGACGTACATGGTCGGGTACGGGCCGCGCAGGTACGGGGCCACGCCCGGGTAGGTCCGGAGGAAGTCCAGCCCCTCCAGGTCCCGGCCCGTGTACAGCGGCTTCACGCCGATGCCCTCGGGGGTCTCCCACAGCAGGTCGCCGGCGGCGGTCCCGGTGGACTCCTTCACCGCGGCGCGCCACTGGTCCTCGGACCCGGCTGCGGCGGCGCCGCCGTCCAGCGCGAGGGCGGAGAAATCGGGGATGCTCACAGGGAGACTCCCATCCGGTCGAGTACGGAGGACAGTACGGCGACCGCGTCGCAGCCCGCGAAGACGTACTCGTCCACGGCGCCGGCCGCGGTACCGGGCTTGCCCGCGAGGAACACGGTCGTCGCACCGGCCGTGCGCAGGGCCGCGGCCACCGCCTCGGCCTGCTCCTCGTACAGCGGATCGCTGGAGCACAGCACGGCCATGCCGTCCGCGCCGCTCGCGGCGTAGGCCTCGGCGGCCGTCGCCGGGTCCACCGACACGGGGTCGTGGACCGGCTCGACGCCGCCCGCCTGGAACAGGTTCGCGGCGAAGGTGGCGCGCGCGGTGTGCGCCGCCGCAGGTCCCAGCGCGGCGAGGAAGATGCGCGGACGGTTCCCCGTCGCGGCCAGGTGCGCGTCGCTGCGGGCGCGCAGCGCCTCGTACGCCTCGTCACGCCGTACGCGCGGCAGCCCGCCCGTGGGGCCCGCCGGAGCGGGCTCGCGCTGGACGGGCTTCTCCGAGAGCAGCGGGAACTCGCTGACGCCCGTGATGGGTTCACGGCGCTTGGCGAGCCGCTTGGAGCGCTCGGCCCAGGTGGCGGCCAGCCGGTCGGCGACCAGTCCGGAGCGCAGGGCGGCGGCCAGGCCGCCGGCCTTCTCGATCGTCTGGAAGAACTCCCAGGCGGCGTGCGCGAGTTCGTCGGTGAGCTGCTCCACGTAGTACGAGCCGCCGGCCGGGTCGATGACGCGGGCCAGGTGCGACTCCTCCAGCAGGATGGTGGAGGTGTTGCGGGCGATGCGGCGCGCGAAGGCGTCCGGCAGGCCCAGCTCGTGGTCGAAGGGGAGCACGGTGACCGAGTCGGCCCCGCCGACGCCCGCCGCCATGCAGGCGACGGTGGTGCGCAGCATGTTCACCCACGGGTCGCGGCGGGTCATCATCACGGGCGAGGTGACGGCGTGCTGGCGCTGGGCGCCCGCGTCGGGGGCCCCGCAGGCCTCGGCGATCCGGGCCCACAGACGGCGCGCGGCACGGAACTTCGCGATGGTGAGGAACTGGTCGGCGGTCGCGGCGTAGCGGAAGTCGAGCTGGCCGAGGGCGGCGTCGACGCCGAGGCCCTCGGCGGCGGGGGCACCCTCTGCGGAGGCACCCTCCGTGAGGGCGCGCAGGTACGCGACGCCGGTGGCCAGCGACAGGCCGAGCTCCTCGGCGGCCGAGCCGCCGGCCTCGTGGTACGGCAGCGCGTCGACGAGGAGGGCGCGTACGCCGGGCCAGTGCGCGGCAGCCTCCCGGGCGAGGCCGACGGCGCCGGCGAGGTCGACGACTTCACCCGTACGGGCCTCATGGCCGAGCGGGTCGGCGCCGAGGTTCGCGCGGGCGGCCTCGGGGGCCACCTGCCGCTCGGCGTACAGACGCAGCAAGGCGCGGCCGGCGTCGGCGTATTCGGCTCCGGCGTCGAGGGAGACGGGAGCCAGGTCGAGGTAGACGCCGTCGAGGGCGCGGGGGAGCGCGTCGACGGGGAGCCCGCCGGGGCCGCCGCCCAGGGACAGCCAGAGTGAGGTGACCCCGTTCTCGAGGTCGGTGAGAACGGCCTCGTTCACCCGTACGGGGTCATTTCCGACGTACCGCTGACGTACGTCCCAGCCGGCGGCGGCGCCACCGGCGGGGCTGCCGCCCCGTACGAACGGCGCGAACCCGGGGAACCCGGTCTCGTCGGCCGCATCGGGCGCGGTGTACAGCGGGCGGGTGATGAGCCCGTCTTCGAGTTTCGTGGACAACGCGTCTTCTGCGGCTTCGCCGGATACGTCCTTGCCGGACTTGCGTAGAACGCCCTCTACCAGGCGCTGCCACTGCTCATGCGTCGCGTCAGGGAACTCGGCGGCCAAGGAGAGCCCGTCATCAGGCAGGACCGTCATGGCTCGAATGCTAGGGGGGTGGCCTTGTGAACGACTATAACCACCGGATGTGATCTCCCCCTCTCATCTGAGACGGGCGGGGTCACGAAAGAGCGTCCCGAGCAGCGGCGCAGCGCGCAGGCGGGGGAGTCCGGCGGACTCCGGTACCGCTGCTGTCCGGCGGGCCGAGTCGGTGCGTGCGACGCCCGGCGGGGCCGGCGCCGGGCGGGGCGTCTTCGGCCCCGAGGGCGTGCGGCCGGTGGGTGCGTGGCGGTCGCGTTGCGGGGGCGTGAAATCCGGCCACGGTTTTCGGCCGTTCGAGGGGCGATGGGTGGTGCCTACAGGAGCGGTCGAAACACCAGGTCAGAGGTGGTGCGCCGAGGTGGGTGGGGGATCCGGTCAGGGTTTGTTTCGGCGTGTCCGGCGGGGCTTGACCCGTCCCGGAGTTGCTGCCAGGCTCCGAGCCATGTCCGCGTTCGAGCTTCTCGCCCCGCGGTTCCACACCCCCGGCTCCTGTACCGCGCCGGGTGCGTGTCCGGGCCGCTGTCAGGCCCCGCGCCGCGCCTGAGCGCCGCCCCGGGTCCTGCCCGATGACCGTTCGGCCTCCCGCCGGACCGGCCATCGGTCCCACTGCGACCCGCCGCGGCCCGGCTCCCGGCCGGCTCCTCCGCGGTCGGCCGGTCAGCCCCCGGCCGTCCGCCTTCCGGCCTCAGGCCGGTTCGGCCCGGCCAACCGGCCCGAACCCCGCTCGGCCTCCGGCCAACCAGCCTCCGGCCACCTGACCGAAGGCCGACGACCCGGCCCCAGGTCGACCCGTTCGGCGGCCCCGGCGGCCGTCTCGCGGTCACATGCCCAGCACCCCCCTGTCCCGTGGACCGTCGGCAAGCCCTGCCCGCAGGCGGACCTTCCCCTCCGGCCGGCGCCCCGTACCCGCTCCGCGTCCGGTCGCGGCCTTGCGGCCGTCCGCTGTCGAAACCAACCCGAGGGAGTTCCCATGAGCACCGCCACCCGCACCCAGCCCGTCGTCACCCGGATCGGTGGCCGGATCGGCGCCGAGATCGGGGGTGTGCGACTCGGGGGTGGGCTTCCGGACGAGGTCGTCGCCGAGGTCCGGGCCGCCCTCCTCGCCCACAAGGTCGTCTTCTTCCGCGACCAGTACCACCTCGACGAGGCCGGCCACGAAGCCTTCGCCCAACTGCTCGGCACCCCCGTCGCCCACCCCACCGTGCCCTCCGCCGACGGCCGTTACGCGCTCGGCATCGACTCCCACCACGGCGCCCGCGCCAACCAGTGGCACACCGACGTCACCTTCGTCCCCGCCTACCCCGCCTTCTCCATCCTCCGCGCCGTCACCATCCCCCCGTACGGCGGCGACACCCTCTGGGCCAACACCGCCGCCGCGTACGCCCACCTCCCCGAGCCGCTCCGCGTCCTCGCCGACGGCCTGCGCGCCGTCCACACCAACGAGTACGACTACGCCGCCCTCAAGCCCGACGCGCTCCCCGAGGCCCTCGCCCAGTACCGCGAGGTGTTCACGTCCACGAAGTTCCGCACCGAGCACCCCGTCGTCCGCGTCCACCCCGAGACCGGCGAACGCACGCTGCTCCTCGGCAACTTCGTCCAGTGGATCGACGGCCTGACCGGTCAGGACTCCCGTGCGCTGGTCGACCTCTTCCAGTCGCACATCGAGCGTCCCGAGAACACCGTCCGCTGGCAGTGGCGGGCCGGCGACGTCGCGATCTGGGACAACCGGGCCACCCAGCACTACGGCGTCGACGACTCCGACGACCACGAGCGCACCCTGCGCCGCGTGACGGTCGACGGCGACGTACCCGTCGGGCCGGACGGGGTCCCGTCCCGCCTGATCAGCCCGGAGACCGTCCCCGACCCGTCCTTCGGCATCCCGTCGGGCGCGTCCGCCACCGCCTGACCCGACCGGCCCGACCGGCCCTGATCCGACCGGCCCGGCCGGCCCCGCCCGCCCCGCCCGTACGACGCCCCAGGAGGCACCGTGCCCACCCTGCTCGCCCTCACCGGCAGCCCCTCCCCGCACTCCCGTACCGCCGTCGTCGCCGACCACGTGCTGCGCCGGCTCGCCCACGCCGGGTTCGACACCGCCCACCTCGCCGTACGGGAGCTGCCCGCCGCCGACCTCCTCTCCGCCCGCCGCGGGGAGCCCGAGATCCGCCGGGCCCTCGAAGCCGTCGCGGAGGCCGACGGGATCATCGTCGCGACCCCCGTCTACAAGGCCTCGTACACCGGCCTGCTCAAGGCCTTCCTCGATCTGCTCCCACAGGACGGGCTGGCCGGGAAGACGGTCCTGCCGATCGCCACCGGCGGCAGCCTCGCCCACGTACTGACCCTCGACTACGCCCTGCGCCCGGTGCTCGCCGAGCTCGGAGCCCGGCACGTCACCGCCGGCCGGTTCGTCCTGGACTCCTCCGTGGAGCGCGGGGCCGGCCCCAGCCGGCTGCGGCCCGAGGCGGAGCTGGACCTCTTCCAGGCCGTCGACGAGTTCGCCGAGGCGCTGAACGCCCGAGCCTCCACCGCCCCCTTCGCGACGACCGCCCCGTAACGGCCCCGAAACCACCGATTCCCGAACAAGGACCCCCTCCATGCCCGCAGCCCTCGCTTCCACCTCCACCACCCGACGCCAGTTCCTCACCCTGCTCGGCATCTCGGCGGCCGCGGTGAGCTGCGGTACGGCCACCGCCACCGGCGGATCCGCCAAGCAGGTCACGTCCCTCAAGTACCAGGGAGCCGTCGGTGCCGTCCTGCTCCCCGAACTCGCCGCGGACCTCGGCTACCTGGGCGGCCTGACCCTCGACTGGGTCGGCAACACCATCAGCGGCCCCCAGGACATCCAGTCCGCGGCCACCGGCCAGACCCATTTCGGCGGAGCCTTCAACGGCGCGATCGTCAAACTCGCCGCGAGCAAGGCCCAGATCCAGTCGGTCATCTCCTACTACGGCTCCGACAAGGACACCTACCTCGGCTACTACGTCCTGGAGGACAGCCCGATCCGCTCGCCCCGCGACCTGATCGGCAAGAAGGTCGGCATGAACACCCTGGGCGCCCATGCCCAGGCCCTGCTGGACATCCACCTGGAGCGCAACGGCGTCTCCAAGGCCGACTCCGCGAAGGTCGAGTCCCTCGTGGTCCCGCCCGTCAACACCGAACAGGCGCTGCGCCAGAAGCAGATCGAGGTCGGGGTGCTCAGCGGCGTCCTGCGGGACAAGGCCCTCGCCACCGGCGGCATCCGCCCGCTGTTCAAGGACTTCGAGCTGCTGGGCGCCTTCAGCGCCGGGTCGTACGTGATGACCCGGCGGTTCATCAAGGAGAACCCCGACACCGTACGGACCTTCACGACCGGTGTGGCCAAGGCCATCGAGTGGTCCCGGACCACCCCGCGCGAGGAGGTCATCGCCCGGATGACGGAGATCGTCAAGAAGCGCGGCCGCAACGAGGACACCTCCACCCTCCAGTACTGGCGCTCGTTCGGGGTGGCCGAGGCCGGCGGCCGGATCGCCGACAAGGAGTTCCAGCTGTGGATCGACTGGCTCGGTGAGCGCGGCGAGATCAAGAAGGGCCAGCTGACCCCCGCCGACCTGTACACGAACGAGTTCAACGACCAGGGGAAGGGCTGAGCACCATGGCGAAGATCGTGTTCGAGTCCGTGACGAAGACCTTCCCGAGGAAGCAGGCCAAGGGCAGGAGGGCCGGAGGCAGGAGGGCCGGGGCCCTCGGCGACGGCGGCAGCTTCACCGCCCTCGACGGCGTGGACCTGGAGATCGGGGCCGGGGAGTTCGTGGTGGTCGTCGGCCCCAGCGGCTGCGGCAAGTCCACCCTCCTCGACCTGCTGGGAGGCCTGACCCGGCCCACCTCCGGCCGGATCCTGCTCGACGGCGAGCCGGTCACCGGGCCCGGCCTGGACCGGGGCATCGTCTTCCAGCAGTACGCCCTGCTGCCCTGGCGCACCGCGCTCGGCAACATCGAGTTCGGGCTGGAGGCGACCGGCGTCCCCCGCCGTGAACGCGCGGAGCGGGCCAGGGAGTTCCTGGACCTCGTCGGCCTCACCGGCTTCGAGGACCGCCACCCGCACGAGCTGTCCGGAGGGATGCGCCAGCGCGTGGCCATCGCCCGGTCCCTCGCCTACGACCCGGACGTCCTGCTGATGGACGAGCCGTTCGCCGCGCTCGACGCGCAGACCCGTGAATCCCTCCAGGACGAGCTGCGCCGCATCTGGCAGCGGACCGGCAAGACCGTCGTGTTCATCACGCACGGGATCGAGGAGGCCGTGTACCTCGGGCAGCGGGTGGCCGTGATGACCTCGCGCCCCGGCCGGATCAAGGAGGCCGTCCCCGTCTCCTTCGGCGACCGGGCCACCGGCGCCGGCGGGGAGGAGCTGCGCTCCAGCCCGGAATTCGCCCGCTACCGCCACGAGATCTGGACCCTGCTCCACGACGAGGTGGCCCGCGCCCAGCAACTGGAGAAGGAGGAGGCCACCGTATGAGCACCGGAACCGATACGAAGAGCACCGCGGCCGAGGCGGATCCCGAGAGCGGGGTGCGCACCGGCGAGCCCGCGCTCGTACGCGAACCCGCGCCGGTACGGGAACCGGAGGCGGTACGCGAACCGGAGGCGGTACGGGAACCCGCACCGGCCCCGCCCGCCCCGTCGACCTCCGCGCCGTCGACCCCTGCCCCACCGGCCCCCGCCCCGTCTCCGGCCGTCCCGCGCGCCTTGCGCGCCGTCGCCCGGTGGCTGCGCGCGGCCGCCCTCCGCTCGGCGGCGATCGTCGCCCTGCTCGCGGTCTGGGAGGCGGCGCCCCGGCTCGGACTGGTGGACTCCACCTTCCTCCCGCCGGTCAGCGAGGTCGCCGCGGCCTGGTGGGAACTGGCGGGCAACGGCCAGCTCGCCGAGCACACGCAGGCCAGCCTGGTCCGCTCCTTCGGCGGCTTCGGCATCGCCGTCGTCGTCGCGGTCCCGCTCGGCCTGCTGATCGGCTGGTACCGCCCCGTCGCGGTGCTGCTCGGCCCGCTGCTGGAGGTGTTCCGCAACACCGCTGCCCTCGCGCTGCTGCCGGTGTTCGTCCTGCTGCTCGGCATCGGGGAGACCTCGAAGGTCTCCATCGTCGTCTACGCCTGCGTCTGGCCGATCCTGCTGAACACCATCAGCGCCGTCGGCAACGCCGATCCGACCCTGGTCAGACTCGCCCGGTCCATGGACCTGTCCACGCCGAGGCTGTTCCAGAAGGTGATCCTGCCGGCCTCCGTACCGGCCGTCTTCACCGGTATCCGGCTGGCCGGCGCCGTCTCGATCCTCGTCCTCGTGGCCGCCGAGATGATCGGCGCCAAGGCGGGTCTCGGCTACCTGATCAACGCCTCGCAGTTCAACTTCGCGATCCCGGAGATGTACGCGGGCATCGTCACCATCTCGGCCATCGGCGTCGCCTTCAACCAGCTCCTCATCACCGTCGAACGCCGCCTCAGCCTCTGGCGCGTCCCCGCCTGACACCCGTCTCTCCCACCCCGAGGAACACCACCATGACCGCTCGCCGAACCCTCCACCTCAACGCGTTCCTCATGAACGCCGGGCACCACGACGCCGCCTGGCGGCATCCCGACAGCAGTCCCGAGCGGGTCACCGACCTGCGCTACTTCCAGGACCTGGCGCGGACCGCCGAGCGGGGGCGGCTCGACTCGATCTTCTTCGCGGACGGGCTCGCCCTCTGGGGCAAGGCCCGCTACAACGCACTCGGCGGATTCGAGCCGCTCACCCTGCTCTCCGCCATCGCCGCCGTCACCGAGCACATCGGGCTCATCGCCACCGTTTCCACCACCTTCAACGAGCCGTTCCACCTCGCCCGCAAGTTCGCCTCCCTCGACCACATCAGCAACGGCCGTGCCGGCTGGAACATCGTCACCTCCGGCACCGTCGACGAGGCCCGCAACTTCGGCCAGGACGAGCACCTCGAACACGGCCTCCGTTACGACCGCGCCCGTGAGTTCCTCGACGTGGCCACCAAGCTCTGGGACAGCTGGGAGGACGACGCGATCGTCCTCGACAAGGAGCGCGGCATCTACGCCGACACCGACAAGCTCCACCCCGCCGCGCACCGCGGTACGTACTTCGGCGTCGCCGGCCCGCTCAACGTGCCCCGCTCCCCGCAGGGCCACCCGCTGCTCGTGCAGGCCGGCTCCTCCGAGGACGGCAAGGAGTTCGCCGCGCAGTACGCCGAGGCCGTCTTCACCGCCCAGCAGACCCTCGCCGACGGGCAGACCTTCTACAAGGACCTCAAGTCGCGCCTCGCGAAGTACGGCCGGGCCGAGTCCGACCTGCTCGTCCTGCCCGGCATCGCCCCCGTCATCGGCTCCACCGAGGCCGAGGCCAAGGCCCTGGAGCAGCAGCTCACCGACCTCCAGGTGCCGGAGTACGGGCTCGCCCAGCTCTCCGGCATGCTCGGCACCGACCTGACCGGCCTGCCCCTCGACGGCCCGCTGCCCGAGCTTCCCGAGGAGCGGGACATCAACGGCAACAAGAGCCGCTTCACCCTCGTCGCCGAGCTGGCCCGCCGCGACGGCCTCAGCCTGCGCGACCTGATCGCCCGCCTCGGCGCCGGCCGCGGCCACCGCGTCTTCGCCGGCACGCCCGAGCAGATCGCAGACCAGCTGGAGGAGTGGTTCACCCAGGGCGCCGCCGACGGGTTCAACGTCATGGCGCCCGTGCTGCCGACCGGCCTCACCGACTTCGTCGACCACGTCGTGCCGATCCTGCAGCGGCGCGGCCTGTTCCGCACCGAGTACACGGGGGCGACCCTGCGCGAGAACTACGGCCTCGCGCGCCCGGCGAACCGGTACGCGCAGGCCGCCACCGCCGCTGCCGCCGGCTGAGTCCGCGGGCCGCCGGAGTCTCGTACTCCGGCGGCCGTCGTGTGTGGTCAGACGGTGAGGACGATCTTGCCGCGGGTGCGGCCCGCCGCGCTGAGCTCCCAGGCCTTCGCGGCCTCGGCGAGCGGCAGCGCGTGCTCCACGTTGACCGTGAGCCTGCCCGCGTCGGCGAGTTCCGCCAGGAACGTCAGGTCGGTCGTGTCCGGGCGCACCCACAGCTGGTGCGCGCCCTTGGCGGCGGCCTCGTAATCGGCGATGGAGACCACCCGGCCGCGCTCCGTGACGAGCGACTGGAGGATTTCGACCGCGCCGTCCCCGAAGAAGTCCAGCCCGGCGTCGATGCCTTCGGGGGCGAGCGCGCGGATCCGGTCCGCCAGGCCCTCCCCGTACAGGACGGGTTCGGCGCCGAGCGAGCGCAGGTAGTCGTGGTTGTGCGCGCCGGCCGTGCCGATGACGCGCAGGCCGAGTGCGACGGCGATCTGCACGCCGAAGGAGCCGGTGCCGCCCGCCGCGGAGTGGATGACGACGGTCTCGCCGGCCTTGAGGCCCACGCGGGTGAGGGACTGGTACGCGGTGAGGCCGGCCAGCGGGAGGCCCGCGGCCTGCTCGAAGGTCAGCTCGCGCGGCTTGCGGGCCAGCGTCCGGACGGGGGCCGCGACGAGTTCGGCGTAGGTGCCGAGCTCGACCCATTCCTTGCGGACGTATCCGTACACCTCGTCGCCGACGGCGTAGTCGAAGGTGTCGGGGCCGACGGCCTCGACGACGCCGGCCACGTCCCAGCCGGGTATGACGGGGTAGCGGACTTCGAGGATCGGGTCGAGGTATCCGGCGGCGAGCTTCCAGTCGACCGGGTTGACGCCGGCGGCCTTGACCCGCACCAGCACCTCGCCGGGGCCGACCTTGGGCTGCGGTACGTCAACGAGCTTGAGGTTCTGGGAAGTTCCGTATGCGTCGTACGTGATTGCCTTCATGATCGTCCCCAACGGGACCCCGGGTGGAGCTATTCCCGTACGGACGCCTCAGGCGGGCAGGCTGTTGCGGTGCGAGCGCCGCCGGGCCGCGCTGAACAGGGCCTGGATCTGCACCCCGGACTGCTCGACGTCGTCCAGCGGAGAGGGGAACGGCAGCCGTACGTCGTGGTGGCCGCGGCGCAGTTCGAGGCGCAGGGTGATCCCGTACCGGTCCATGGCGAGCGGCAGCACGCGGTCGGTCGCGGCGGTGGGCAGCGGCCGGACCAGGCGCAGGAGGAGCGTGACGAGCTCGGCGTGGTCGTCGAGGAGGTGCGTGAGCATGCCGGCCTCGAACGGGGCGAGGGGGTCGGGGCAGGCCGCGTCGAGCTCTTCGAGGCCGACGTACGTGCGGCCCTCGGCGGTCTCCAGGACGGCCCGGCCGAATTCCATGCAGGTGGAGTCGGCGCCTTCGTCCGTATAAGGGGTGAGCAGGCGGCCGGTGATCGTGACGCGGGCGCGCACCCGGTCCCGTACGGGGGTGGGGGCGATGTCGGTGAACTCCAGCCGGATCGACGGCCGGTACTCGGACTCGCCGCCGGGTTCGGCGGGGTGCAGGTGCAGCCGGCCCATCGGGTCCGACCCGTCGAGGTGGCGGATCTCGCTGCTCAGCCCGTCGGTGACCACGGTCATGGAGTGGGCGGCGGCCAGGATCGACCGGACCCGCTCGGCATCGGCGGGCCGGCCGGCGGCCGGGGTGGCGGGGGCAGCACCGGACATGCGCATGCGGGATCTCTCCATCGTCCTGGGCAAGTGACTTAGGTATGCCTAACCTAACCTATTCGCTTCTGCGGGAGTACCCCGTGTCGCTCGTGTCGTTGTTGGGCTGAACGGGTGAAACGCGAGAGGATGGGGGGATGCACATGAAGCGCACGGCCGAGGCGGCCCGGTGAGCAGGTACGACGTCACGGACGAACAGTGGGAGGGGCTCGCGCAGGTGGTCCCCCTGCGCAGTCGCAACGAGTGGCCCTCCCGGGTGGACCACCGCACGATCCCCACGGCGCCGGGGGCGTCCGCGGCGGAGCAGCGGCGCTTCGTCGTGATCCGGGTCCAGGTCTTCGCCGACGCGCGGGAGGTGGCCGAGTACCTGATCGCGCAGATCCCGGTGCTGCTCGACCTCACCGGCGCGGACAGTGAAGTGGCCAAGCGGATCCTCGACTTCAGCAGTGGGGTGGTCTTCGGGCTGGGCAGCGGGATGCACCGGGTCGACCGGAACGTCTTCCTGCTGGCGCCCGTCGGGACCGAGGTCGAGGGGATCGCGGCCGCCGCCGTCCCCCGATCGTAGGAAGGTCGCCAGGGCGGAACGGTTCGCCGTGCCCACCGGGGGCCCGGCGGCCCGTACCGTCCGGCGCATGGACGCCACCATGAACGCCGCAGCCTTGGACCCGGACGCGCCGGGGGTCCCGGCCCCCGCCCGCGTCGCGTTATCCGCCGCGCCTGCCGACGATGCGCTCCCGCCCACCGCCGTGCCGGTGGACCGTGCGCTTCCGCCCGCCGTCGTGCACCATCGGCCCGTCGTCACCGAGTTGCGGCTCTCCGCGTTCGGGAGGCACCGCGGCGCCGTCTTCGCGCTGGAGCCCGTGACCTTCCTCGCCGGGCCCAGCGGCAGCGGCAAGTCCCAGGTCCTGGCCGCCTACGAGGCCCTGGCCGGGCTCGGGGCCGGGGCCACCCTGGAGGAGGCGTTCCCCCATCCGCGGGCCCGGATCCCCGACGGGGCCCTGCCCGACGGCCAGGGGCGGCGCGGCTTCCGCATCGGCTGCACCGTCGACGGACCCGCCGGGCCGGTCCGCCTCGACCTCGCCGTACAGGCCGAGCCCACGCTCCGGATCGTCGGCGAACGGCTCGCGGTGGACGGGCAGATCCTGCTCGGCACCGCCCTGCGCGACCCCGGCCGGAGCTCCGTGCAGGCCTCTTGGCTGACCGGCGGAGCCGTCGGTGTCACCCGGGCCCCGCTACCCGACGACCGGCTCGGCACCGCCCTCCTCCCGCTGCGCGTCGCCGGTTCCACGGCCGGGCAGCGCCAGGTGCTCGCGGCGGCCGAGCAGGTGGTGGTGGCGTTGCGCTCGGTGTTCCCCTGTGACCCGCGCCCCGACCGGATGCGCGCACCCGTCCCGCCGGGCGAGGGCCGGCTGCTCGGCGACTGCGCCAACCTGGCCGACGTGCTGCGCCGGACCCGCCACGAATGCGGCACCCGCCACGCGCTGCTCGCCGCGGCGGCGCGGACCGGCTGCGCGGGCCCGGTGGAGGGGCTGGACGTACGGGCTCCCGCGCACGGCCCGGTCACGGCGGTGCTGGACCGCGGCCGCGCCGGACCCGCCACGGAACTGGGCCGGCTCGGCGCGGGCGAGCTCCGCTTCCTCGCGCTGGCGCTGGTCCTGCTGACCGGCCCGGGGGTGCTCGCCATGGACCCGGCCGCCGAGCTGCTCTCCGCCCGGCAGGCGCTGACCGTCCTCGCCGACGGCTTCGACCGCGATCTGGACCGGCGGCAGAGCGCCGAACTGCTGCGGCTGGCCCTGCTCTCCTGTGGTCGCGGTCATGTGCGGCTGCTCGCGGCGGTGGGGGAGGGGGCGGCCGCGGCCGCCCGCGTGACCCCGGGGGTGACGGTGGTAGACCTGACGCCATGAGCGATGAGCAGGACGTACAGCACGGGGACGAGCCGCAGCCGCCCGAGCGGCTGCACCAACTCCAGCGGCGGCTGGCCGAGTTCGCCGCCGCGCGCGGCTGGGAGCCGTACCACACGCCCAAGAACCTGGCCGTGGCGCTGAGCGTGGAAGCGTCCGAACTGGTCGAAATCTTCCAGTGGCTGACCCCGGAACAGTCGGCGAAGGTCATGGAGAAGCCGGAAAGCGCGCACCGCGTGGCCGATGAGGTGGCCGACGTACTGGCGTATCTGCTGCAATTCTGTGAGGTTCTCGGGGTGGATGTGCTGGATGCGCTCGCCGCGAAGATCGAGAGGAACGAGCTCCGCTTCCCGGTGGCAGGGCCTCCGACATCGAATTGTCACTCTTCGGAGTGATGGCGTCGTCCACAACCATGTTTGTGTCCACAGATTTCCGAATACCCCTGGCTTTACTGGCCCATTGCCCTCACTCTGGGTAGTGGTGAGAACGGCGGATGTCGTGCGGACGGGGGACGGCATATGGATGCGGTACGGCTCATCGCGGCCGGCCGGCACGCGCTGGCGCAGAGCGGGGCGGCGATGGACATCGTGGGCGAGGCCTGGCAGGCCCAGGCGCTCGCACAGGGGATCGGGAGCTGGCTGGCGGTCACGGGGCCGCCGGAGCTGAGATCGGAGGCACGGGGACTGGGTGAAGCGGGGGGCAGAGGCTGCGGGGTGCTCGACAGAGCGGCCCTGGGCGGAGAGGGCAGCGCGCCCGACTATCCGCCGAGAGCCGCGCAGCTGACCGGGGTGGCGGATGTCCGCCAGGCCCTGCTCGGACTGCAGGCGCTGCTCGGCGAAGTGGGGATAGCCCTGGTCGGGGTGGCCTGCGCGACGGACGACGAGGGCCTGTACTGGCAGTGCATAGAGTCCATAGACGCGGCCGACGAATCGAGCGACCGGGTCCGGGGCGTCCTGCGCAGGCTGACGGTCCGCGAACGGGGGTCCGCCTCCGGCGTGGCCTGACGGGGGAGCGGTGCGAGCGGAATCGGGGTCCCGCCGCGCGCGACGGGACCCGCACGGTCATCCGACCGGCACGGTCAGTACGACCGGTAGGGCGGGTGCTCGCCGTCGGGGGTGCGGCTGCCCGGGGTCGGCGGCGTGCCGGGGGCGCGGTCCGTGGAGGACTGGAGGTCGGCGTCGAGCTGCGACAGGTCGGCGTTCAGCGCCGCCATCAGCTCTTCCATCTGCTGGAGCAGGCCCTTCGGCGCGCCGCCCTGGGCGGCCGCCGCAGGCTCCTGACGTGCATGGTCGTATGCAGCCTGTCCGGTCTGTCCGGTGTGCTCGGGCACGGACTCGTGGGACATGGCGGCCTCCTCGGCCCTGGCCCTTCCGAGGCGGAAGGGGGCGGTGGACGCGTCGGCGAAAGGCCGCCGGTGCGCGGGCCGGGCGGTCCGGCTCCGTCCGAGCCAACGATCCCCATCCGGGCTGGTCACTGGCCGGGTCGGGGGTGGCCCGTCCGGTTGACGCAGATTCACCCTGCCGGGGTGGGCGAGGCAGGATGGGAGTCATGGATCTCCGTATTTTCACCGAGCCCCAGCAGGGCGCGAGCTACGACACCCTCCTGACCGTCGCCAAGGCCACCGAGGACCTGGGCTTCGACGCGTTCTTCCGATCGGACCACTATCTGAAGATGGGTTCGGCGGATGGCCTGCCGGGGCCCACCGACGCCTGGATCACCCTCGCGGGCCTGGCCCGGGAGACGCGGCGGATCCGGCTCGGCACGCTGATGACGGCCGGGACCTTCCGGCTGCCCGGAGTGCTCGCCATCCAGGTGGCGCAGGTCGACCAGATGTCCGGCGGCCGGGTCGAACTTGGCCTGGGCGCGGGCTGGTTCGAGGAGGAGCACAAGGCGTACGGCATCCCGTTCCCGGCGGAGCGGATGGCCCGGCTGGAGGAACAGCTGGCCATCGTCACCGGCCTGTGGGCGACCGAGCCCGGCGCCACGTTCGACTACGCCGGCACCCACTACCAGGTGGAGAAGTCCCCGGCCCTGCCCAAGCCGGCCCAGGCCAAGGTGCCCGTGCTCATCGGCGGCCACGGCGCGAAGCGCACCCCGCGCCTCGCCGCCCGGTACGCGGACGAGTTCAACATGCCGTTCGCGTCGATCGCGGACAGCGAGCGGCAGTTCGGCCGGGTGCGCCGGGCTGCCGAGGAGGCCGGGCGCGGGGCCGGCGACCTCGTCTACTCCAACGCCCTGGTGGTGTGCGTCGGCAGGGACGACGCCGAGGTCGCCCGCCGGGCCGCCGCCATCGGGCGGGACGTGGACGAGCTCAAGGCCAACGGCCTGGCCGGCTCCCCGGCGGAGGTGGTGGAGAAGATCGGCTCCTACGCGGCCGTCGGCAGCTCCCGCGTCTACCTCCAGCTGCTCGACCTCGACGACCTGGACCACCTGGAGCTGATCTCGGCCCAGGTGCTGTCCCAGCTCGGCTGAGGGAGGCGCAGGAACCGTGCCGCGCGCGTCCGGTCCGCTCGCCGAAGCCCTGGCCCACAGGGTCGTGCTCCTGGACGGCGGGCTGAGCAACCAGCTCGCCGACCAGGGCTGCGACCTGTCCGGCGGGCTCTGGTCGGGCCGGGTGCTCGCCGAGGGCCCGGACCAGGTGGAGGCCGCCCACGCGGCCTACGCCCGGGCCGGGGCCGAGGTGCTGATCACCGCCAGCTACCAGGTCGGGTACGAGGCCTTCGCCGCGCACGGCCACGACCGGGCCGAGACCACCGCCCTGCTGCACCGCAGCGTCGCGCTGGCCGCCCGGGCGGCCGAGGCCGCCGACCACGAGGTCTGGGTCGCCGCCTCGGTCGGCCCGTACGGCGCGGTGCTCGCGGACGGCTCCGAGTACCGCGGGCGGTACGGGCTGAGCGTGCGCGAGCTCGCCGCCTTCCACCGCCCCCGTATCGAAGCGCTGCTCGCGGCGGGTGCCGACGTCCTGGCGCTGGAGACCATCCCGGACGCCGAGGAGGCCGAAGCCGTCCTCCGCGTACTCGCCGGAACGGGCGCGTCCGCCTGGCTGAGCTACACCGTGGCCGGCGCCCGCACCCGCGCCGGTCAGCCCCTCCCCGAGGCCTTCGCCCTCGCGGCCGGGGCACCGGAGATCATCGCGGTCGGCGTCAACTGCTGCGACCCGGCGGACGTGCTCCCCGCCCTGGAGGCGGCTGCCTCCGTCACCGCCACACCGCTCCTGGCCTACCCCAACGACGGCTCCGTCTGGGACGCGCCCACCGCCACCTGGCACGCCCCGACCCCCCACCCCGCCCCCTGGCCCGTCGAGGCCTGGCGCACCGCGGGCGCCCGCCTGATCGGCGGCTGCTGCCGCATCGGCCCGCCCGACATCGCCGAACTGGCCGCGGGGATTCAGGGGAACGGGACCGGTCATTGGCGCCAGCGGGGCTGACCGGGACCCTTGCAGGTGTAGGAGACCCCCTTCTTGCTGACGCCGGTCGCCCCGGCCGGCGAGCAGAACGCCCCGGGCGTCACGGTGCCCGCGCCCCCGCCGCCGCTGTCAGACCCACCGGAGGTGGAAGACCCACCGGAGGTGGAAGAACCACCCGAGGACGAACCCCCGGATGCGGCTCCGCCGGAAGACGATCCGCCCGATGCGGTGCTGCCGGAGTCGTCGTCATGCGTCGGCACCGGCTCCGGGTGGAGCCGGGTGTTCGGCGCACTCGGGCAGGCGGTCCCGGGGGACGCGAGCTTCAGGGAGGCGGTGGTGGTACCGGGGGCGCTGATCTCCTTGCCCTCTTCGGGCTCCTGGAAGCAGACGACCCAGTCGTCCACGGCGGCCCGCAGGGTGACGTCCGTGAACGCTGCGACGGGGCTGCTGCGGCACGCAGAACGACGTGTTGCGGGGACCGCACAGCGGCCGCCGCGCGGGCGTCGGGCACTTGCCCGGATCGGGATCCGCGGGCTGGGCGAGGGGCGGTGGAGGGGAGAAATCCAGTGGCCGCCGGCAGCGGGCTGCGTCCATGCTGAGCTGCATGTTCCTGACGATCTCCACCACTGGCAGTGCCGAGCACCCGGCTACCGACCTGGGCTTTTTGCTGCACAAGCACCCTGGGAAGGTGCAGGCGTTCTCCACCTCCCACGGCGTGGCCCACGTGTTCTATCCCGAAGCCGCGCAAGAGCGGTGTACGGCGGCGCTGCTGCTGGAGGTGGATCCCGTCGCGCTCGTGCGGCGCGGGCAGGGCAAGGGGCGTGGCGGGGCGCCCGACGCCGCGCTCGCGCAGTACGTCAACGACCGCCCGTACGCGGCCTCCTCGCTGCTCGCCGTCGCGCTCAGTTCCGTCTTCCGCAGCGCCCTGGCCGCCAAGTGCGCCGCCCGGCCCGAGCTGCCGGAGCAGGCGCGTCCGCTGCGGATCGAGATACCGGCGCTGCCCGCGCGCGGCGGGGCGGAGCTCGTCCACCGGCTGTTCGATCCGCTCGGCTGGGACCTCGTACAGGCCGAACCCGTACCGCTCGACGAGCAGTTCCCCGAGTGGGGGGACTCCCGGTACGTACGGCTCGTCCTGGAGGGTGAGCTGCGGCTCGCCGACGCCCTGCGGCAGCTCTACGTCCTGCTGCCCGTGCTCGACGACGCCAAGCACTACTGGGTCGCGCCCGACGAGGTCGACAAGCTGCTGCGCGCCGGGGACGGCTGGCTCGCCGCGCACCCCGAGAACGGACTCATCAGCGCGCGTTACCTCGCCCGCCACAAACGGCTGACCCGCGACGCCATGGAGCGGTTGGAGCTGCTGCGTCTGGCCGAGGCCGACGGCAGTGAGGTCGAGGAGCTCGACAACGCCGTGGAGGAGACCGACGAAAGGCCGCTGCCGCTCGCCGTGCGGCGCCGCGAGGCGATCCTCGCCGCGCTGCGCGCCGCCGGTGCGGCCCGGGTCCTGGACCTCGGTTGCGGACAGGGCCAGTTGGTGCAGGCCCTCCTCAAGGAGCCGGCCTTCACCGAGATCGTCGGTGTCGACGTGTCCATGCGGGCCCTCGGCATGGCGGCCAGGCGGCTGCACCTGGAGCGGATGGGGGAGCGGCAGAGCAGCCGCGTCCGGCTGCTCCAGGGCTCGCTCGCGTACACCGACAAGCGGCTGGCCGGTTACGACGCGGCCGTGCTCAGCGAGGTCATCGAGCACCTGGACCTGCCGCGGCTGCCGGCCTTGGAGTACGCGGTGTTCGGCGCGGCCCGCCCCCGTACGGTCCTCGTCACCACCCCCAACGTCGAATACAACGTCCGCTGGGAGACCCTGCCCGCCGGGCACGTCCGGCACGGCGACCACCGCTTCGAGTGGAACCGCGAGGAGTTCCGCGGCTGGGCCGCCTCCGTGGCCGGCCGCCACGGGTACGAGGTCGCCTTCGTACCCGTCGGTGACGACGACCCCGAGGTGGGGCCGCCCACCCAGATGGCCGTCTTCACCCGGATCCAGACCGACACCGCCACCGTTACCGACACCGCCACCGCAAAGGAGGGAGAGGCCGCATGACCAGTACCGGCAACCGCGTACTTCCCGTCACCGATCTGTCCCTCGTCGTCCTGATCGGGGCCACCGGATCCGGGAAGTCCACCTTCGCCCGCAGGCACTTCAAGCCCACCGAGGTCATCTCCTCCGACTACTGCCGGGGCCTCGTCGCCGACGACGAGAACGACCAGAGCGCGAGCCGGGACGCCTTCGAGGTCCTCCACTACATCGCCGGCAAGCGCCTCGCGGCCGGCCGGCTGACCGTCGTCGACGCCACCAGCGTGCAGGCCGAGGCCCGCCGGCAGCTGGTCCAGCTGGCCCGCGAGCACGACGTACTGCCCATCGCCATCGTCCTCGACATGCCCGAGGAGGTCTGCGCCGAACGCAACGCCACCCGCCCCGACCGGGCCGGGCTGCCCCGCGCCGTCATCCAGCGGCACCGCCGCGACCTGCGCCGCTCGCTGCGCGGACTGGAGCGCGAGGGTTTCCGCAAGGTGCACGTGCTGCGCACCCCGGCGGAGGCGGAGGCCGCCGAGGTGGTGCTGGAGAAGAGGTTCAACGACCTCACCCACCTCACCGGCCCCTTCGACATCATCGGTGACATCCACGGCTGTTCCTCCGAGCTGGAGACCCTGCTCGGCAAGCTCGGGTACGAGGACGGCGTCCACCCGGAGGGCCGCACCGCCGTGTTCGTCGGCGACCTCGTCGACCGCGGCCCGGACAGCCCCGGCGTCCTGCGCCGGGTGATGGGCATGGTCGGCTCCGGCAACGCCCTGTGCGTGCCCGGGAACCACGAGAACAAGCTCGGCCGCTACCTCAAGGGCTCCAAGGTCCAGCAGACCCACGGGCTCGCCGAGACGATCGAGCAGCTCGGCCGCGAGCCGGAGGAGTTCGTCCAGGAGGTACGGGAGTTCATCCGCGGCCTCGTCAGCCACTACGTGCTCGACGGCGGCAAGCTGGTGGTCTGCCACGCCGGCCTGCCCGAGAAGTACCACGGGCGCACCTCCGGCCGGGTCCGCTCGCACGCCCTGTACGGGGAGACCACCGGCGAGACCGACGAGTTCGGCCTGCCCGTGCGCTATCCGTGGGCCGAGGAGTACCGCGGCAAGGCGGTCGTGGTCTACGGCCACACCCCGGTCCCGAACACCGCCTGGATCAACAACACCATCTGCCTGGACACGGGCGCGGTCTTCGGCGGGAAGATGACCGCCCTGCGCTGGCCCGAGCGCGAACTGGTCGACGTGCCGGCCGAGAAGGTCTGGTACGAGCCGGTCAGGCCGCTCGCCACCGAGGCGCCGGGCGGCCACGACGGCCGGCCGCTCGACCTGGCCGACGTGCACGGGCGCCGGATCGTCGAGACCCGGCACCTGGGCAACGTCACCGTGCGCGAGGAGAACGCGGCGGCGGCCCTGGAGGTCATGAGCCGCTTCGCGGTGGACCCGCGGCTGGTCCCGTACCTGCCGCCGACCATGGCGCCCACCGCCACCTCCCAGGAGGACGGCTATCTGGAGCACCCGGCCGAGGCCTTCGCCCAGTACCGCAAGGACGGCATCGCCCAGGTCGTCTGCGAGGAGAAGCACATGGGCTCCCGTGCCACCGTCCTCGTCTGCAAGGACGCCGAGGCGGCCCGTGCGCGCTTCGGGGTTGGGGGTACCTCCCACGCCGAAGGCAGTGGGGGAGGGCCGACCGGTTCCGTCTACACCCGTACCGGACGGCCCTTCTTCCAGGACCCCGAGGTCACCGAGGAGGTCCTCACCCGGCTCCGCGGCGCCATCACCGACGCGGGCCTGTGGGAGGAACTGGCCACCGACTGGCTGCTGCTGGACGGGGAGCTGCTGCCCTGGTCGCTGAAGTCCACCGGCCTGCTGCGCAACCAGTACGCCGCCGTCGGCGCGGCCTCCCGCGCCGTCTTCCCGGACGCCCTCGCCTCCCTGGCCGCGGCCTCCGGGCGGGGCATCGACACCGGCGACCTGCTCGCCCGCCAGCGGGACCGGGCCGCCGACGCCGAGCGGTTCACCGACGCCTACCGGCGCTACTGCTGGACCACCGACGGGCTGGACGGCGTACGGTTCGCGCCGTTCCAGCTGCTGGCGGCGGCCGGGCGCTCGCTGGCCGCCGTACCGCACGACGAGCAGCTGTTCTGGCTGGACCGGCTGGTTGAAGCGGATGACCCCGACAAACCAGCCGGCACCGGACTGCTGCGCCGCACCGGCCGGATCCTGGTCGACACCGCCGACGAGGACTCCGTACGGGCGGGCACCGACTGGTGGCTGGAGCTGACGGCCGCGGGCGGGGAGGGCATGGTGGTCAAGCCGCTCCAGGCGTACGCCCGGGACGGCAAGGGCCGGCTGGTCCAGCCCGGGGTCAAGGTGCGCGGGCGCGAGTACCTGCGGATCATCTACGGTCCGGAGTACACGCGTCCGGAGCAGCTGGAGAAGCTGCGCCGGCGGTTCCTGGGGCACAAGCGCTCGCTGGCGCTGCGCGAGTACGCGCTCGGGCTGGAGGCCCTGGACCGGCTGGCGGGCGAGGAGCCGCTGTGGCGGGTGCACGAGGCGGTCTTCGCGGTGCTCGCCCTCGAATCGGAGCCGGTCGACCCCCGGTTGTGAGTGGGGGACGGTACGCGGAGCCGTAAAGGTGAGGCCCCTGTACGGCCCCGAATTAGGTCGTATGGGGGAACTTTCCCGGAGAACGCCGGGAAAACCACCGGCGGGATCGTTCATCCAGGGCAGCGGAATGTCCGCGACCCTGGAAGGACGGAACGTCACCTATGAAGATGACCGCGCGCGGAAGCATTGCGGCACTCATGACCTGTATGGCCGCGGCCGGCGCGGCCACCCCGGCCGTGGCCGACTCGGTGCCGGTGGGTGTCCCCCTGGACGCCGTGAAGACCACACTGGGCGTGGACACCCCGCGCGTGGCCACCGCGGTCCCGGTGCCCGTCGTCGGCGCGCCGGAGGCCCCCCGCCACCACACCGGTGATCTGCTCCCCAGCCCGCTCCTCCCGTCGATGCCGATCACCACCCAGCTCGGCAGCACCCTGGTCGGTGCGCCGGTGCCGAACCTGCTCGGCGACCCGAAGACCGACGGCGAGGGCTCGCTGGAGTCCCCGGCCACCGATGTGGTCACCCGCACCCCCGGTGCGGTCGTCGGCGCCCCGCTGACGATGCCGGACGGCAGCAACTACGGCATCCCGAACCTGACCACCCCCAAGCTGGGCCTGACCGCCCCGGAGCTGATCGGGGCCCCGTCGGCGCTCCTCGGTCTGCGCTGATCCCGGCCGGCGCCGCCGGGACCGCGGGGGATGCCGGCTGCGCCGCGTCTCCTGAGCGAACGCCACGTCAAAAAGCCGTCCGGTCTGCGAACGTGTATGCCATGGGATTCCATGTCGACTCCGAGACCGGGCGGCTTCGCCGCGTCATCCTCCACCGGCCCGATCTGGAGCTGAAGCGGCTCACGCCGAGCAACAAGGACGCGCTGCTCTTCGACGACGTGCTGTGGGTGCGCCGGGCCCGCCAGGAGCACGACGGCTTCGCGGACGTCCTGCGCGACCGCGGCGTGGAGGTGCACCTCTTCGGCGACCTGCTGTGCGAGGCCCTGGAGATTCCGGAGGCCCGACACCTCGTACTGGACCGGGTGTTCGACGAGAAGGAGTACGGTCCGCTCGCCACCGACCACCTGCGCGCGGTCTTCGACCAGCTGCCGGTGACCGGGCTGGCCGAGGCGCTGGTCGGCGGGATGACCAAGCGCGAGTACCTGGAGCGGCACGCGGAGCCGGTGTCGGTCCGTTTCCACGCCATGGAGCTGGACGACTTCCTGCTGGGGCCGCTGCCGAACCATCTGTTCACCCGGGACACCTCCGCCTGGATCTACGAC
The DNA here is from genome assembly GCF_045162725.1 of Streptomyces sp. NBC_01006. NCBI lineage: Bacteria > Bacillati > Actinomycetota > Actinomycetes > Kitasatosporales > Streptomycetaceae > Streptomyces > Streptomyces sp. NBC_01006. The sequence goes on from NZ_CP108700.1 coordinate 6,235,439, forward strand.
GGGGTGTCCATCAACGCCATGCGCTGGCCGGCCCGGCAGCGGGAGACGGTGCACTTCGAGGCGATCTACAAGCACCACCCGCTCTTCACCTCCTCCGGCGCCTTCCACTACTGGTCGCAGGGGCAGGCGGACTACCCCTCGACCATCGAGGGCGGGGACGTCCTCGTCATCGGCAACGGCGCGGTGCTGATCGGGATGAGCGAGCGGACCACGCCGCAGGCGGTGGAGATGCTCGCGCGGGGGCTGTTCGCGGCCGGGTCGGCGACCACCATCGTGGCGCTGGACATGCCCAAGCGGCGGGCCTTCATGCACCTGGACACGGTGATGACGATGGTGGACGGAGATACGTTCACTCAGTACGCGGGCCTCGGCATGCTGCGCTCCTACACGATCGAGCCGGGGGAGGGCCTGCAGGAGCTGAAGGTGACCGACCACCCGCCGGAGCACATGCACCGGGCGATCGCCGCCGCGCTCGGGCTGGACTCGATCCGGGTGCTGACCGCGACGCAGGACGTGCACGCGGCGGAGCGCGAGCAGTGGGACGACGGCTGCAACGTGCTGGCCGTGGAGCCGGGGGTGGTGGTGGCGTACGAGCGGAACGTGACGACCAACACCCACCTGCGTAAAGAGGGCATCGAGGTCATCGAGATCCCGGGCAGCGAGCTGGGGCGGGGGCGGGGCGGGCCGCGGTGCATGAGCTGCCCGGTGGAGCGGGATCCGGTCTGAGACCCTCTGTATATCAATGCAGGGGATCGTATAGACTTCCAGCATCCCCTGTCAGCGCGACCCTTGGAGTGTCCCCATGGCCACCGACCTCGTCGGCCGCAGTTTCCTCAAGGAGCTCGATTTTTCCGCCGCCGAGTTCCGCGGCCTGATCGAGCTCGCGGCCGACCTCAAGGCGGCCAAGAAGGCCGGGGCCGAGCAGCGCCGCCTCCAGGGCAGGAACATCGCGCTGATCTTCGAGAAGACCTCGACGCGCACCCGCTGTGCGTTCGAGGTCGCCGCCGCCGACCAGGGTGCGCACACCACCTACCTCGACCCGGCCAGCTCCCAGATCGGCCACAAGGAGTCGGTCAAGGACACGGCGCGGGTGCTGGGCCGGATGTTCGACGGCATCGAGTACCGGGGCGACAGCCAGGAGGCCGTCGAGGCGCTCGCCGCCCACTCCGGCGTGCCGGTGTTCAACGGCCTCACCGACGACTGGCACCCCACTCAGATGCTGGCCGACGTGCTCACCATGACCGAGCACTGCACCAAGCCGCTGGAGCGCATCGTCTTCGCCTACCTCGGGGACGCCCGCTTCAACATGGGGAACTCGTACCTGGTCACCGGCGCGCTGCTCGGCATGGACGTACGCATCGTCGCGCCGAAGGCCTACTGGCCGGCCGAGTCCGTGGTGTCGCAGGCGCGCGAGCTCGCGGCCGCCAGCGGGGCCCGGATCACGCTGACGGAGGAGGTCGCCGGAGGGGTGGCCCAGGCGGACTTCGTCGCCACCGACGTGTGGGTCTCCATGGGCGAGCCCAAGGAGGTCTGGGACGAGCGGATCGCCGCCCTGGCCCCGTACGCCGTCACGATGGACGTGCTGCGCGCGAGCGGCAACCCGGACGTGAAGTTCCTGCACTGTCTGCCGGCCTTCCACGACCTGGGCACCAAGGTCGGCCGGGAGATCCACGAGCGGCACGGGCTGGACTCGCTGGAGGTGACGGAGGAGGTGTTCGAATCCGCGCACTCCGTCGTCTTCGACGAGGCCGAGAACCGGCTGCACACCATCAAGGCCGTGCTCGTCGCGACCCTCGCCGGACCGGTCGCAGGTTAGTCCCGCATAGTCATGCGGGCCGCGCGGCCAGGGTGAACCAGACGGCCTTCCCGTCCGCCGTCGGGCGGTGGCCGCAGGCCGAGCTCAGGGCGCGGATCAGTGGCAGCCCGCGGCCGTGCTCCTGCCACGGGTCGGGGAACAGGGTGTCCGCGCGGGCGGCCGGGGCGCCGACCGCGCCGAGAGTGCCGGGCGGTCGCGGATCGCCGTCGTGGACCTCGACCTGGCAGCCGTTCGCCAACAGCTCCACGACCAGCTCGATCGGGGCCTCCCCGGCGGTGTGCTCCACGGCATTGGCGACCAGCTCCGCGGTCAGCAGCTCCGCCGTATCGCTGTCGGCGTGCACGACGGGGGTGTCGGTGAGCGCCGTACGGACGAGGGCGCGGGCCAGCGGCACCGCGGCCGTCGTGCGGGGCAGCGGGATCCGCCAGGCGGAGACGTCGGGCATGCGGGACCGTCCGTTCCGGTAGCAGGGGCGAGGTGGGCGTGGGGGACGTGGGGCGGGGCGAGCGGCGGAGGGGGAACTTCCACTTTCAACGATACGGAGTGCCGTTTCGATCCCGCAGGGCACCCCTCACCCATGTGTCGCGTTTCTGTGACGGCAGTCACGATGCAGTGATACCGTCGATCGTGTGAGCCCCTTCATCGGTTCCACAGCAGCGACCGAACGGTGGCGCCACCTGCGGGTGACCCGGCAGGACGGCGTGGCCACCGTCACCCTCGACCGCCCCGAGAAACTCAACGCCCTCACCTTCGGCGCCTACGCCGACCTGCGCGACCTGCTCGCCGAGCTCTCCCGCGAGCGGACCGTACGCGCCCTCGTCCTCGGCGGCGAGGGGCGCGGCTTCTGCTCCGGCGGGGACGTCGACGAGATCATCGGCGCCACCCTCGCCATGGACACGGCCCAGCTCCTCGACTTCAACCGGATGACCGGCCAGGTGGTGCGGGCCATCCGCGAATGCCCCTTCCCGGTCATCGCGGCCGTGCACGGGGTCGCCGCCGGCGCCGGCGCCGTCCTCGCCCTCGCCGCGGACTTCCGGATCGCCGACCCCACCGCCCGCTTCGCGTTCCTCTTCACCCGCGTCGGCCTCTCCGGCGGGGACATGGGCGCCGCGTACCTGCTGCCCCGCGTCGTCGGCCTCGGCCACGCCACCCGGCTGCTGATGCTCGGAGAGCCCGTACGCGCGCCGGAGGCCGAGCGCATCGGCCTGCTCAGCGAGGTCACCGAGGAGGGCAAGGCCGGCCTGCGGGCCGCCGAACTCGCCGCGCACCTCGCCGCCGGCCCGGCCCTCGCGTACGCGCAGACCAAGGCACTGCTGACCGCCGAACTCGACATGCCGCTGGCCGCGTCGGTCGAGCTCGACGCCAATACCCAGGCCCTGCTGATGAACGGCCAGGACTACGCCGAGTTCCACGCCGCCTTCACCACGAAGCGGCCCCCGGAGTGGAAGGGCAGGTAGCGCCATGCCGGCAGGCAGCGCATTGCGGGTCGCCGTCGTCGGCGGCGGGCCCGGGGGCCTGTACGCCGCCGCGCTGCTGGCCCGCCAGGGCCACACGGCCGAGGTCTGGGAGCGGGGCGCCCCCGAGGACACCTTCGGCTTCGGCGTGGTGCTCTCCGACGAGACCCTGGGCGGCATCGAACAGGCCGACACCGCGGTCTACGCCGCCCTCGGCGCCGAGTTCGTGCGCTGGGACGACATCGACATCGTGCACCGGGGGCGGCTGCTGACCTCCGGCGGCCACGGCTTCGCCGCCCTCGGCCGGCGCAGGCTGCTGGAGATCCTCCACGAGCGCTGCGCCGGACTCGGGGTCAGGCTCCGCTTCCGCACCCCGGCGCCGCCCGCCGCGGTCCTGGCGGCCTCGTACGACCTGGTCGTCGCGGCCGACGGGGTGCACAGCGCGACCCGCCAGAGCGGCGCCGCGCACTTCCGCCCGACGCTGACGAGCGGGCACTGCCGGTACATCTGGCTCGCCGCCGACTTCGCCTTCGACGCGTTCCGCTTCGAGATCGCGGAGACCGAGCACGGGGTCATGCAGCTGCACGCGTATCCGTACTCCGCGGACGCCTCCACCGTGATCGTGGAGATGCACGAGACGGTGTGGCGGGCCGCCGGTTTCGACCTGTGCGACGAGGCCGAATCGGCCGCCCGCTGCGCCAAGATCTTCGGCGAGGCCCTGCGCGGGCGCCCGCTGCACGGCAACCGCTCGGCGTGGACCGAGTTCCGTACGGTCGTCAACGAGCGGTGGTCGCACGGCAACGTCGTCCTGCTCGGCGACGCGGCGCACACCGCGCACTTCTCCATCGGCTCGGGCACCAAGCTGGCGGTGGAGGACGCCCTCGCACTCGCCGAAGCGATGGAGGCGGAGCCGGACGTACCCGCCGCCCTCGCCGCGTACGAGGCCGCCCGGCGCCCGGCGGTGGCCTCGACCCAGCGGGCCGCCGCCGCCAGCATGCGGTGGTTCGAGGAGATCGCCGGGTACGTGGACCAGCCCGCCCGGCAGTTCGCCTTCAACCTGCTCACCCGCAGCCGCCGGGTGACCCACGACAACCTGCGGCTGCGCGACGAGCGGTTCACCCGGGCCGTGGAGCGGGACTTCGGCTGCCCGGACGAGCACACCCCGCCGATGTTCACACCGCTGAAACTGCGCGGGCTGACCCTGCGCAACCGGGTGGTGGTCTCCCCGATGGACATGTACTGCGCGCAGGACGACGACGGGATGCCGGGGGACTTCCACCTGGTGCACCTGGGCGCGCGGGCCCTCGGCGGAGCCGCCCTGGTGATGACCGAGATGGTCTGCGTGTCCCCGGAGGGCCGGATCACCCCCGGCTGCACCGGCCTGTACACGGCCGAGCAGGCGGCGGCCTGGACCCGGATCGCGGACTTCGTGCACACCTCCGCGCCCGGCACCGCGCTCGGCGTCCAGCTCGGCCACTCGGGTCGAAAGGGCTCGACGCGGCGGATGTGGGAGGGCATGGACGACCCCCTCCCGGAGGGCAACTGGCCGCTGGTCGCCGCCTCCGAACTGCCCTACCGGCCGGGCGTCTCGGCCGTCCCGCGCGCGCTGACGGCGGCGGACCTCGCGTCGATCCGCTCCGATTTCGCGGCCGCCGCCGTACGGGCCGCCGGCTGCGGCTTCGACCTGCTGGAACTGCACTGCGCCCACGGCTACCTGCTGTCCGGCTTCCTGTCCCCGCTCACCAACCACCGTTCGGACGCCTACGGCGGGCCCCTGGAGAACCGGCTCCGCTTCCCGCTGGAGGTCTTCGACGCGGTCCGCGCCGTCTGGCCCGCCGACCGGCCGATGACCGTGCGCATCTCGGCCACCGACTGGGCCCCCGGCGGCACTTCCGCCCAGGACGCGGTGGACATCGCGGCCGCCTTCGCCGCGCACGGCGCCGACGCCATCGACGTGTCGACCGGCCAGGTGGTGGCGGACGAGCGCCCCGAGTACGGGCGCTCGTACCAGACCCCGTACGCGGACCGGATCCGGGGCGCGCTGGGCGTCCCGGTCATCGCCGTCGGCGCCGTCTCCTCCTGGGACGACGTGAACTCCCTGCTGCTGGCCGGCCGCGCCGACCTCTGCGCCGTCGGCCGCCCCCACCTGTACGACCCGCACTGGACCCTGCACGCGGCCGCCGACCAGTCCTACGAGGGCCCGGCCGCGCCCTGGCCCGCTCCCTACCGCGCCGGCAGCCGCAAACCCCCGACCGGGCGCGGCTGAGTGAGGCTCACAGCGCGGCCACCTCGATGCGGTCCTCCACCGGGGTATAGCCGAGGCGCTGGTAGACGCCGTTGCTGGTCGGGTCGGCCAGGTCCGTGAAGAGCAGCACCTGCGAGGCGCCGGCCGCGTACGCCGCCTCGCTGACCGCGTGCGTGACCCCGGCCGCGTACCCGCGGCCGCGCAGCTCCGGCGGGGTGTAGACCGGGCCGATGCGGGAGGCCGAGCCGATCGCGCGGAAGAACCCGGCCATCGACACCGGCATGCCGGCGTCCTCCCAGAGCAGCATGCCCCCGTACGAGAGCCGGTCGCGCAGGAAGGCTTCGGAGGGGCCGCCCGGCTGCCCGGTCTCCCGCTTGAAGGCCCCGGCCCAGTCCAGCAGCAGCGGCAGGTCGGCCGCGGTGGCGGTCCGGGCCCGCCCGGCCGGGGCGGGGTCCGGGGCGAGCAGTCCGGCGAGCCGGTACAGCCGGTTCTCCTCGGTGACCTCGCTCGGCCTGCCCCAGGCCGCGGCCAGCGCCTGCGCGTCGCGGCGCCGGGCGTTCAGCACGTCGACCCCGGCGAGCAGCGGCTCGGTGGCGAGCGCGGCCCCCAGCTCGCGCACGGCCTGTCCGGGCAGGGCCCCGATCAGCAGCGGGTACGGCGGGGTGCGGAGCAGGGCGCCGGCGACGCCCCCGTCGGCCCCGGTCCACCAGCCGAAGAAGGGCTCGGCGGATCCGTAGGCGCCCGTGCCGCGCCGCTCCAGCGCGTCGAGCACGGTCAGCAGGATGGTGTTGGCGACGGGCTCGGCGGCCACGGCCGGCCCCGCCGCGGCCCGATAGGCCGCCAGGTCATGGGTGAACGTCCACGTCATGGCTCATGATGGCGCCGGATCGTTTCCCCGCGCACCGGCTTTTACGAGGGCAGCCAGGCCGGCCACCACGGCGGCACGTTGTCGGGCCCGCACAGCCCCGAATGCCCGGGGTAGCCGTCCAGGGTGCCCGTGACCGCGAAGTACCAGACCACCACCGCGGCCAAGGCGGCCAGGATCGGCACGGCCCGCACCGACAAGGGCAGGCGGCGGGTGAGCAGGGCGAGGACCAGCGCGAGCAGCGCGCAGCCCGGTACGAGGAACAGCATCTCGAAGTTCAACTCGAACTTCCCGCCCGCCTCCCAGCCCGCGTCGCAGTACGCGCGGGCGTTGGCGGCGAGCCTGGAGGCCGTGAACCCGGCCACGGCACCCACCAGCGCCGCTCCGGCCAGCTGCAGGCGGGCGGCCGTCCGCCCGGGCGGTGTCACGGGCGTCTGGTACCAGGTCTGCGGCTGGGGCTGGGGCTGCGGCGGGTACGAAGGCCGCCGCGGGGTCGGGAGCGGTGGCGGCGGAGGAAGATCACGATGTGTCACACCACCTCGTGACGCGGCACCCGTCGCCTACGGTTCCACGAACCCCTCCCCGATGTCCCGCAGCCGGTCGTGCAGTTCGGTGAAGACCGCCGCCGCGCGGTCGCCCGGCCAGTCCGCGGGCAGCAGCTCCCGCGGCAGTCCCGGGTCGGCGTACGGGAGGCGCCGCCAGGTGTCCAGGGCGAGCAGGTAGCCGCGGTAGGCCTCCTCCGCGGTGGGGGCCGGGCCCGACTGCAGGGCGCGCAGCACCGGCTCGTGCAGATCGAGGAACTCCTCGTGCTGCTTGGCCAGCGAGGTCAGGTCCCACCACCGGGCCACCGCCTCGGCGGTCGGGGCGAAGCCGAGGTGGCCGCCGCGGAACAGCTCCACGTACGCCGTCAGGTGCAGCCGGTCCAGGGTGTGCCCGGTCTCCTCGTACAGGTGGGCCGGCGCGATCCACACCCCCGGAGCCACCGCCCCGAAGCCGAGGCGGGCGAGGCGCGAGCGCAGCAGGTGCCGCTTGTTCCGCTCCTGCTCCGGTACGGAGAACACCGCCAGCAGCCATTCCCCCGCCGGGTGGGCACCGCGCTCCCCGTAGATCCGCCGGTCGCCGTCGTCCAGCAGCTGCCGGGCCTCCGCGGAGAGCTCGTACCCCGCCGAGCCGTCCGCGGCGCGCGCGGGCAGCAGGAAGCCGCGCCGCTTCAGCCGGGACACCGACGAGCGGACCGACGGGGCGTCCACCCCGGCCGCGCCCAGCAGGCGGACCAGCGCGGACACCGGGACCGGACCCTCGAAGGCCCGCCCGTAGGCGCCGTAGAACGTGACGATCAGGGATCGCGGGGTGTGCTGCTCGACCACGGGCCTACTGTAGGGGGCGTCGTGCCGGTCGGCCCGGGCTCGCGGCGTCTGGCGCCGCGCCTCGCGGCGTTCTCGTCGGTCGCCGACGTCCCCCAGCTACCGCTGGGAGGTGCCCCCACCGCGGCGACTCCCTCCTCGGCCTTGCGATCCGCGGCGCCAGACGCCGCTCCCTGATCCGGGCTGACCGGCACGACGCCCCCTTCATCGCGCAGCCGGAACCGCTGCAGTTTCCCGGTCGCCGTCCGGGGGAGGGCCGGGAGGAAGACGAAGGCGCGCGGGCACTTGTACGGGGCCAGCTCCGCCCGCATGAACGCGCGCAGATCCTCCTCGGCCAGCGTCGCGCCCGCCCGCGCGACGGCGTACGCCACCACGATCTGCCCGCGTCGCTCGTCCGGGCGGCCCACCACCGCGGCCTCCACCACGTCCGGGTGGCGCATCAGGGCTTCCTCCACCTCCGGGCCCGCGATGTTGTAGCCGGCCGAGACGATCATGTCGTCGGCCCGGGCGACGTACCGGAAGTAGCCCTCCGGATCGCGGACGTAGGTGTCCCCGGTCAGGTTCCAGCCGTCCCGTACGTACTCCTCCTGCCGCGGATCCGCCAGATACCGGCAGCCCACCGGGCCGCGTACGGCCAGCAGCCCGGGCTCGTTGTCCGCGACCGGCCGGCCGGAGGCGTCCACCACCCGGGCCTGCCAGCCCGGCACCACGCGGCCGGTCGTCCCGGGGCGGATGTCCTCGTCGGCCGCCGAGATGAAGATGTGCAGCAGCTCGGTGGCGCCGATGCCGTTGATGATCCGCAGTCCGGTGCGCTCGTACCAGGCCTGCCAGGTGGCCGCCGGGAGGTTCTCGCCCGCCGAGACGCAGCGGCGCAGCGCGGACAGGTCGTAGGTGCCCACGTCGTAGGGGCCCAGCTCGTCCAGCATCGTCCGGTACGCGGTGGGCGCGGTGAACAGCACGGTGACCCGGTGCTCGGCGAGGGCGGGCAGCAGCCGGCGCGGGACCGCCTGGTCGAGCAGCAGCGCGGAGGCGCCCGCGCGCAGCGGGAAGACGACCAGGCCGCCGAGGCCGAAGGTGAAGCCGAGCGGCGGACTGCCCGCGAAGACGTCGTCGGGGCGGGGGCGCAGGACGCTGCGGGAGAAGGTGTCGGCGACGGAGAGCAGATCGCGGTGGAAGTGCATGCAGCCCTTGGGCCGGCCGGTGGTGCCCGAGGTGAAGGCGATCAGCGCCACGTCGTCGGCGGAGGTCTCGACGGCGGGGAACGGGGCCGGGTGCCGGTCGGCCAGCCGCAGCAGATCGTCCGCCCCCTCACCGCCGTACGGGGTGATCCGCAGGCCGGGCACCTCGGCCTTGGCCAGGTCGTCCAGCACGCCCACGTGGCACAGCGCGTGCTGCACCCGGGCCATCGCGCAGACCGTGGCCAGCTCCTGCGTCCGCTGCTGGGCGAGTACGGTCACGGCCACCGCGCCCGCCTTCATCACCGCCAGCCAGCAGGCGGCGAGCCAGGGGCCGGTGGGGCCGCGCAGGAGCACCCGGTTCCCCGGGACCACGCCGAGGTCGGACGTGAGCACGTGGGCGATGCGGTCCACGCGCCCCCGCAGCCCGCCGTACGACCACACCTCGCCGGCGGCGCTGCGGAAGGCGGGGCGGTCGGGCCCGAACCGGTCGATGGTGGCGTCGAGCAGCTCGGCGCCGCAGTTGAGCCGGTCCGGGTAGGCCAGTTCGGGGAGCTCGAAGAGGAGCCGCGGCCAGGCGTGCGGCGGCGGCAGATGGTCGCGCGCGAAGGTGTCGGCGTGGGCGGAAGGCTTGAGCTCCAAGGCGGGTTCGCCCCCTTGCAACGACAGCGGCTCCCCGGGTGGGGGACCGAAGTGGCGGAGCAGGCCGTACGGGTGCGCTCTGAGCGTATCGTGATGGTGACGGCAGTCAACAGGACGCGATAGAACCGGGGATGTTCGGATGAACGGATTCGCGCTCGGGGCGGAACAAGAGGAGTGGTGCGGGCAATTGCGCGCACTGGCGGCGGACCGGCTGCGGCCGCTGGCCGACAAGGGGGAGCCGGGAAGGGTCAACCGCCCGCTGCTCGCGGCGCTGGGCGAGCTGGGCCTGCTGGAGCGGGTCTTCACCTCGGGGGCGCTGGAACTGTGCCTGCTGCGCGAATCCCTCGCGTACGGGTGCACGGAGGCGGAGACGGCCCTGGCCCTGCAAGGCCTCGGGGCCCATCCGGTGCTCAGCTCGGGCACACCGGAGCAGCGGGCGCGCTGGCTGCCGGAGGTACGGGCCGGGCGGGCGGTGGCGGCCTTCGCGCTGAGCGAGCCGGGGGCGGGCTCGGACGCGGCGGCGCTGGCGCTGGAGGCCGTACGGGACCCCGGGAGCAAGGCGGACGCGGACGCGTACCGGGGCGCGGACGGGGGCGGGGGTGGGGGCGGCGGCTGGCGGCTCAGCGGCGAGAAATGCTGGATCTCCAACGCCCCCGAGGCGGACTTCTACACGGTGTTCGCCCGCACGGGCGAGGGCCCGGCCGCCAAGGGGGTCACCGCCTTCCTGGTCCCGGCCGACCGCCCGGGGCTCTCGGGCGAGCCCCTGGACATGCTCTCCCCGCATCCGATCGGCCGGCTGTCCTTCGACGGGGTCCCGGTCGGCCCGCAGGACCTGCTCGGCGAGCCCGGGCGGGGGTTCCGGGTGGCGATGGACACCCTGAACCGGTTCCGGCCGAGCGTGGGCGCCTTCGCCGTGGGAATGGCCCGGGCCGCCCTGGACGCGACCCTGGCGTACACGGCGGCGCGGCGCGCGTTCGGCGGGGTACTGGGCGACCTCCAGGCGGTGGGCCACCGGGTGGCCGAGATGGCCACCCGTACCGAGGCCGCCCGGCTCCTGGTCTACGCGGCGGCGGGGGCGTACGACGCCGGCTCGCCGGACGTCCCCCGCCGGTCGGCGATGGCGAAACTGCTCGCGACGGAGACGGCCCAGTACGTGGTGGACCACGCGGTCCAGCTGCACGGGGCCGTCGCCCTCCAGCGCGGCCACCTGCTGGAACACCTGTACCGGGAGGTCCGGGCCCCGAGGATCTACGAGGGCGCCAGCGAGGTGCAGCGCACGATCATCGCGAAGGAGCTCTACCGGTGAGTGTCGAGCGGATCAATCCGGCGGAGCTCTCCCCGCCGGCGGGTTTCTCCCACGCCGTGGCCGCCAGCGGCTCCCGGCTGGTCTTCCTGGCGGGCCAGACCGCGCTCGACGCCGAGGGCAAGGTGGTGGGGGACACCCTGCCCGAGCAGTTCGAGCGCGCCCTGGGCAACCTCCTGACGGCCCTCGCCGCGTCCGGGGGCGCCCCGGCGGACCTGGCCCGGGTGACCGTGTACACGGTCGACGTGGAGGCGTACCGCATCCATGCGCCCGAACTCGGCCGCATCTGGCGCCGTCTGGCCGGGCGCGACTACCCGGCCATGGCGGTCATCGGGGTCGTCCGGCTCTGGGACGAGCCCGCGCTGGTCGAACTGGACGGTATCGCCGTAGTCGGAACGGCCCAATCCGAGTTGCCGGATCGCTGACCAGGTGGTTTTGACAGCGGAGCAGAGAGGGGTGAGGGTTGAAATGACCTTTTTGTAAGGAATGTCTCAATCCACGGAGGTGCATGGTCATGCGCCGTGTGATCACCGCGACGGTCGTGGCAGGAGCCGCGGGCCTCGCGCTCGGCCTGATGCCTGTCGGCGGGGCGGTTGCCGCGGGTCTTCCCCAGACCCAGCAGAACAACTCGGGATGGTGCTCCGGCGACTGGCGCGGGAACAACAACTGGCGCGACTGCTGCGACTCCTCCCGCTGGAGCAACTGGAACGACCGCCCGAGCTGGTGCTGGGACAACGACTCGTGGAACAACGGCCGTCACGACAACGCCAACTGGAACGACAACTGGAACAACGGCCGTTGGAACGACAGCCGCTCCAACCATGACAACCGCAACGACAACAACTGGAACGGCGGCCACGACAACGGCTGGAGCGACAACGGATCCGGCCGCGGCCACGACGGCGGCGGTGGCGGCGATGGCGGTGGCGGAGGCTACGGCGGCGGTGGCAGTGGTGGCGGCGATGGCGGTGGCGGCGGCTACGGCGGCGGTGGTGGCGGCAACGGCGGTGGCGGAGGAGGCAACGGTGGCGGCGGAGGCGGTGGCGGCGGCCACTGACCCCCCCGTCAGTATCCAGGTGAGCGGGCCGGTGCTGCCGTGAGCCGGCAGCACCGGTGCCCGCCCCTCCCCGAAGCGTCCCGTGACCGGGTCAGGGTTTGATCGCACCCAGCGGGGAGCACTCCTGCTCCTTCTGGCTGGGAATCGCCCCGCAGATCGTGATGGTCTCCCACGTCGCGTCCGGGGTGACGGCCAGCATCCGCGTGTAGGTGTCGTGTTCCATCCGGATCGTGGCCTCGTCGGACGAACTGCGCTTGTCCTTGATCATGACCGTGTCCCCGATGTTGCCGTTCTCGACCCGCCCCCACACCGCCTGACAGGCCTCGCTGTAGCGCAGTTGGATGCTCATGCCGCGCAAGAAGGTCTGGCGCACCGTGATCGCGTCCCACTGGCAGTCCTCCGCCTGCGGCTCACGGCGCATGCAGGTGTCGCTCTTGCAGCCGACCTTGACCGGCCCGCTCGGGCGGGTCTGCGCGGGAGTTGCGGCGGGCGAGCCCGTCGCCCCGGCGGTGGGGCCCTGGGCGGTGCCCGCGCCGGCCGGTTCGATGAGGAAGACCGTCAGCAGGCTGCCCAGCAGAGCGCCCGCCAGGACACCGGCCGCCGTGCGCAGGATCCGGGGCCAGGCGAACCGCTGTACCGCAGTGCCTTCTTCCGATTCCGGCGCACCCGGTGTCGCCACCGGGGAGGCCGAAGGTGCCGGCCCCGGGCGTTCCGCAGTCCGGACCGCGGCCTCCTCCGCCGGCGCCTCGTCGCGTACGACGGCCAGTTCGAGCAGTGCGAGCAGCGGCTCGGGATCCGCCCCGGCCGCAGCCGCGAACTCCTCGACCGCGATACGGGTCGGCACCTGCTTGCCGTTGAGGAAACGCTCCCAGGAGGAGCGGCTGTAGTGCGTTTTGTCCGCCAAGCGGTTGTAGCTCAGCTGCGATGCGTCCTTGATCCGGCGCATTTCGGCGAAGAGGTCGGCTCTCGGAGCGTCCCCGCCGCCGGCCGTCCCTGATCCCCCTGCCATCAGGTGAGTCCCCCCATTTCGTGCTCAATTCCGTCCCCCCGGCCTTAGGCCGCGGGGAACAGTATCAGCCACAAAGTGGCGTGCTCATGACTGTGCCCCCCGGGAGCGAACTCCCGGGGGGTGCAGGTCAATACAGGGTTCTCGCCGTACCTGCCGGTACGGACGTCAGGCGAGCAGCCGGCTCCAGGTCCGCGCGTCCACGACGCCGTCCTGCGGCAGCGCGCGCGCACTCTGGAACGCCGCCACCCGGGCCGCGGTACCGGGCCCGAACATCCCGTCCGCCGTCGTCGGGAAACCGAGGGCCGCCAGCCGGCTCTGCACCGCCTTCACCGCCTCCCCGGCCGCGCCCTGCGCCACCGGCGCGCACAACTGGTTCCAGGTCTGGTTCCCCGCGACCCCGTCGATGCCGGCCCCGATCTGCTTCTGGAACGCGCGCAGCGCGCCCTCGGTCGCCGGCCCGAAGGAGCCGTCCGGCGTGATGGCCGCCCCGCGCTGGACCAGCAGGCACTGCAGGACGCGAACGCGCTCGTTCACGTCGCCCGTACGCAGCAGCGGCCACACCGGAGCCGTCGCGTCGCCGCCGGTCCGGGCCGCCACGTCCGCGCGCAGCTGCGGCAGCAGGGCGTAGAGGCGGTCGCCGGGGCACTGGGTGTTGTTGAAGTCCCGGTGCCCGTAGATCTGGTACGGCTGGAGCCCGTACTGGAGGCAGATGCGGGCGCAGAGGCCGACGAGCGCCGCGTACTGATCGGCGCGGGGCTCTTCGGTGGTGTACGTGCCCTCGTTCTCGATGCCGATGGCCACCGTGTTCTGGCCGGTGCAGTGCGCGGCCTCGACGATCTGCGCACCGCTGTCCAGCGCGGCCAGGCTCCCGTGCCGGCCCTCGGTGACGAACGCGCCCCGGCTGACGGTGAAGTGCTGCCCGGTGTCGATCCAGCCCTCCGTGTCCATCTGGTACGTCTGCATCGCGCGGGCCAGCGCGAAGGCGCGGTCCTGCCCGTACTCGGCCACGTTGGCGGTCGCCGTGTGGTGCACGATGATCTTCTGCGGCCGGGCCGCCAGCACCTTCACCGGGCTCTTCGGCGCCCGCGCGCCCCAGGCCTCGCAGCCGGACACCGGCGGGCCGTCGGCGGCCCGCGCCCGTCCGGCCGCCGTGCCCAGCGCGGTCAGTGCCGCCCCCAGGGACAGCGCCCCGGCCAGCAGGGTGCGTCGGCGGAGCAGCGGTCGTGCCGTCGGCGTGGTCATGTGAATCCGTTTCATCGAGAAGTCGCAGGTGAACGCTAGGAATTGAAAGGCGCCGGGACAAGCCGACAGGCCGTCCCGACGTCCCGTGCCGTCCCACGGGACCGTGGGACGGCACGGGACGGCCGTTCATCGGCAGGTCACTGCATGGTGCGCAGGGTCTGTTCGAGCGCATCGGCGTAGTGCCGGGCGCCGGCGATCTTCGGGTGGAACGACTGGGCCGAGGTACCGACCTTGATCACGTTGGTGTCGAGGAGCATCCCGGTGTCGCTCTCGACCAGGTCCGTGACGACGCCGTGGACCGTCTCGGGCGATCCGCAGACGGCCTGGCCCTTGAAGGCCTCCTTGGGGTTCGAGAACCACACCTTGACCCCCTGGCCCTGCGCGTCCTTGGCCGCCCCGGCCATCTCCTGGAGCAGGGTCTCGCCGACGGAGTTCAGCCAGGGGCCCTCCAGCGTGCTGATCGTCGCGAGGCAGTTCCCGTCCTTCTCCAGCAGCGGCGGGTAGCCCATCAGCACGATCCTGGCCTGTGGCGCCCGCGCCTGGATGGCCTTCAGGGTCTTCACGATCTGAGGGCGCACCAGGTTCTTGATGCGGTCGGGGACGTAGGCCGACAGTGGTCCCGTCTTCTTGCCCGTCTTGTCTCCGTTGACGTCGACGTCGTCGATCGAATCGGCCTGGCAGAACTCGGAGGTGACCAGGCACGAGAAGAAGATGGGCGTGAAGAGCGTGTCGTTGCCGCCGATGGAGATGGTCACCAGCGTGGTGTTCTGGTCGAGGTAGCCCTGGTCCAGCTGGGGGAGTTCGCCGTACTCCGTCTTGCCGCCGCCGTCCGCCTTGCTGAGGACGTTGTACGTCCGGGCGCCGGAGCAGGCGATCAGGTGGTAGTCCATCGACGGGTCGCGGGCATCGGCGAGCGCGCCGATCGAGGTGGCGGAGCCGGGCAGAGCGGCCTGCCGGGACCAGGCCTTCGTGGAGCGGTGGCAGGCGTCGCGGGTGGCGCCGTTCGCGATGTCCCGGTAATTGGTCTCCTTGTAGTAGTCGGCTCCGCCGGAGACGGACGCGCCCTCGCCGGAGGAATACGAGTCGCCGAGGGCGACGACGGAGTTGGCGGGCTTGCCGGGCAGCGGCTGGAAGGCCGCCGCGTCCCAGGCCACGTCCTCCGTGCCGTTGCCGCCGTCGGCGTGCGTGCTCAGCGAGACCTTCGGGGTGCCGGTGAAGTGGAACGCGCCCAGGTCCACCCAGCGGTTCTCCCGGGTGCGCTGCGGCACCACCCGTACGGGGCTGGTCGAATCCGTCCCGTACACCGTGTACTTGGCCTGCCGGGTCTGCGCGCCGTGGTCCGGCATGTGCACCATCACCCGGGCCCAGCCACTGCCGCCGATGTTCTGGCCCAGCGTCCACGTACCGGTGGTCAGCAGCCGGCCGCCGTCCTTGTCGGCCGTGTCACGGGTGTGCGAGAACCAGAAGTGGCCGCCGTAGCCGCCGCCGATCTGGTGCATGTCGATCTTCCCGGGATACGTGCCGTTCCACAGGGTGAAGTCGAAGCCGAAGGTCCCCGCCGAGGCGACCGCGCCGCAACTGCGGGCGTCCGATCCGGCCGGCCGGGTGCCGTTCGGGAGGTCGTCGACGATCAGCGAACCGGCCGGCAGACCGCTGCTGCACCGCGGCGGATAGGAGGAGTCCTCGTCCGGCTGCTCCGGGTAGGTGGCGTCGAACCGGTGTATCGCCTGGCCGCACTGGCCCCGGTCGCAGTCCACGTACTTCACCGGCTGGTGGTACCAGCAGTGCAGGTCCGCGCGGGTGCAGGCGCCGAGCCCCGGCTCGTTCTTGTCGTTCGGGCCGATCTTGGCGGGGTCGCACTCGTTGGAGGAGTTGCAGAACAGGCCCTCCGGCGGGTGCAGACCGCCGGTCCGGAAGGTCGGGTCCGACCACCAGGCCTGGCGGTACGCGACCCCCATCGTGCCGGGCTTGAACATCGCCGAGAGCGGCCGGGCCGCCCAGCCCATCACCTTCTCCTGGTACGGCCAGTCCTGCGGGTGGGAAGCCTGGGAGTAGTCGTCCGTGAAGTTGGGCGACTCCAGGAAGGGGGTGCGGTTGGCCTTCCACAGCGGGTTGGCCGGGTTGTTGGTCCAGCCGACTCCCCACGTGCCGCTGTTCTTCGCCGCGTCGGCCTGCGGGTAGAAGCCCGCGTTGTACGCCCACAGGGCGAAGGCCCAGTTCTCGATGTACTGCGGCTTGCCGTTGTTGACGGTCAGACCGGCGTCGCGAGTCTGGTTCCACTTCTCGGCGAGCTTGTCGGCGCCGGCGGCGATGTTCGCCGTGTAGTCGAGGGCCGCGGCCTCCTGCTGCACGGTCGACATGGTGGGCTGGTCGTGACCGGGCAGGCGCATCCCGTCGGTGATCTGCGTGATGCCGTAACCGCAGTCGGCCTTGGACCAGTTGACCGCCCACGGATCACCCTGGGCGCCGTTGGGCGCGTAGTCGATGCCGTAGTAGTTGCCGATCAGCGGATTGCCCGTGGCACCCGGGACGACGTACCGGCCGGCCTGCCACATGTTGGATTCCTGAGCGGTGACGCCCAGCAGGATCTGCGCCGGGATGTGCCACTCGTCGGCCTTGTCGACATGGCCGTTGGGGTCGCCGCTCAGCACCCGCAGCGGGAAGAGGAGCTGCGGGTTGTAGCCCGCCATGCCCGTGCCCTTCCAGTTGGGCGGCCGGTTGACGTGCTGGTTCAGGCCCATGATCACGGCCTGGTCCACGGCCCACTCGACCTGGCGGGGCGTGGGCTGGAAGGCCTGCTTGCGCACGTCCCCGCGCGGTACGGCGCAGGTGCGCTCCGCCTCGACGGGGTCGTGCGGCGAGGGGGCGGCCGCCGCCGCGGCGCCGGAGACGGCGGCGGCCGCGAACGGGGTCTTCCGCGCGCTCTGCGGGGCGATCGGCCCCTGGGGAGCGCCGGCCGGCCCGGCCGCGGAGCGCAGGGCGGGCGAGGGGGCCCGCCCGTCGGCGAGCCGGGCCGGGGCCACGGCCTCGGCGCCGGGAGTGGCCTCCAGCTCGACGCTCTTGCCGGTGCCGAGCACCTTGACCTGGTTGACGACGGTGCGCTCGGTGGCGGCCTCTTCGGCCCGGACCGGGCTGCCGTCCTGGCTGTGGGCCCAGCGGCTGGTGACCGCCGACTGCCCGCGGGCGCTCATCACCGCGCCCTTGACGAGGCCGCCGGGGTTGTGCACGTGCGCGGGCAGCTTGCCCTTGCTCTCGGCCCTGCCGGTGACGAAGACCTCGCCGGAGGGCGACCCGGCCACGTCCAGGGCGTCGAGCTGCCCGGAGGCGACCAGCCGCGGTTCGGCCTTGCCGTTCCCGGCCGAGCGGACCGCGGCGGCGTCGACGTGCTTGACCTTGCCGACCGCCTTCGGGCCCGCGTCCGGCCCGCCGGGTCCGTCCAGGAAGGTGATGCCGCCGGCCGCGTCCCGGGTGATCTGGAACGGGACCCGGTCCGCCTCGGCTATCGGACGCCGGCCGCCTTCCTTACCGATACGGACCAGCTGCGGGCCCTCGGCCGCGACGATCTCGCCGCCGCCGTAGGGGATCGCGGACGTGACCTGGCCGGTCAGCTTCAGCGGGGCCGACGTGCGGCCGGCCTTCGCGTCGACGGTGATCAGCCGGGTGGCATTCTCCTTCGCCCCGTCGTCACTGAACTGGGAGAGCACCGCCGTCTCGCCCTCGCCGCAGCCGGGAGAGAAGTACGACAGGGAGGCCTGCACCGGCAGCTTCGTCACCTTGCCGGTGGTCAGCTCGACCACGGCCGTGAACGCGCCGCGCGTCATCAGCTCCGGCTTGTTGGTGAACGTACGGGGCGCGTACGCCACGACCGCGCGCTCGCCGGAGGCGGTGACGCACGCGTTGCCGATCCAGGTGTCGGTGTCGAATCCCGGCTCGGCGAGGGTGGCCGCGGTCTTCCAGGGGTAGCCGGCCTTCGCGTCGGCGACCAGCACGTGGAAACCGGAGGCGTCCCCGGACGTGGTCCATGCCCGGTCCGAGGCACCGCCGACCACCTTGGCCCGGTCGCCGGGCGGGACGGCGGTGGGGTGCTGGTCGGCGACCGGTGCCGACGGGCTCTGCCCGGTGGCAGCGGCCGGAGCGGGCGGCGCCGCCTGGGCGGGCACCGCGAGCGGCGCCATCAGGGCCATCGCCGTGGTGAGCAGCACGGCGACGGCCGACGGCCGTCGTCTGTGTCGTTTCAAGGGCCTTCTCTTCCGTGACGTCCGCACCGGGGCGCCATGGGGCGACATGAGACGACGCGGGGCGTCGCGGGCATGGGCCGGCCTCGGCGGGGGAGCGGGGAGGGAGGACGGGCACAGCGGGCCGCATGAGGCCCGGGACCGTCCGACGCGAGCAATCTAGGTGCCGCGCAAGGCCGTTCGGGGCCGGAACCTTCTCCTGGGCGTCCCGTGCGGAGCCCGGCCCGCGGGACGGGAACACCGTCCCGGGCGGGGGGACGGGACGGGGTCCTCCCGGGACGGGCGGCCCGTCCCGGGCCGGTTCGCGGGACTCCTCCCCGCCGGCCACGGGTTACGGCCCGGCGAGAGCGTCCGACGGGCCGTCCGGGACTTCCCGGAGACGGACGGGACACCGGGACGTGGCCGTGACCGGCCTAGTGTTCCGGTTGTCCGGCGGCGCCCAGTCGAGCCCGTCCGGAACCGATCCCCGCCCCGCTCCTCACGGAAAGCCGGTTCGCCATGCTCAAGAAGACCGCCTCACGGGCCGCCGCCCTCGCCGCCGCTGCCGCCCTGACCGTCCTCACCCTCTCCGGTACGGCACAGGCCCGGCAGGGCGCCCCGTACATCGGATACGGCAAGACGAACAACACGCACGCGGTGTGGTGCGTGCAGCACCAGCTGAACTACGCCTTCGCGCACAACTGGACCGGGCGCCCCTGGCACGGGCAGATCGGCGAGGACGGCAGGTTCGGCCCCCAGACGGACGAGGCGATCCGCTTCTTCCAGAGCGTGATGTTCGTGCCCAGCGAGGTCGACGGGGTCGTCGGCCCGAGCACCGGCTACGCGCTCCTGTGGGAGGGCGACCCGTACTACGGCTACAACGACAAGGTCACCAACGCCGGTTACTGCAACGAGTACCTCCCCAGCACCGTCTGACCTCCCCGCCTCCCCACCCTCTCCGGAGACTTCGATGAAGCGCACCCTGGCCTCGCTCGGCGCGGCCGCCGTCCTCGCCGCCAGTCTGCTGACCACCGGCGCGACGACCGCGTCCGCGGCCATGCCGACCTGCACGGGCGCCAACACGTACGGCGACGCCGTCGGCTACACCGTCCGGATCCCCACCGATCACGAGGACGGCTCGAACTTCTGCGCGATGCGGCGCGGCGCCTCGGGCAACGGAGTCATGGCCCTGCAGTGGACCATGCACTGGTGCTACGGCCAGATCAACCTCGCCAAGGACGGCGAGTTCGGGCCGGCCACCGAGGCCGCCCTGAAGAAGGTCCAGGCCTCCGAAGGCCTCGTCGCGGACGGTGTGTACGGCCCGAACACCCGCGACCGGATCAAGCACCACTGGGAGATCTGGGACCGCGGCGAGTTCCGCTGCCTGCGCATGTCCCAGGCCCCCGGTCCGCTGCAGGACTGATCCCGGGGAGGCGGTCGCGGGACCCGGCCGGCCGGGCATCCACTCCCACGGGGGTGGGGCGGATGCTCAGCCGGCCAGCAGGTTCCCCATCCACTCCTCGATCCCCGCCACCGTGCGGGGCAGGGCGCCCGACATCAGTCGGGCGCCCGTCGCCGTGATGACCAGGTCGTCCTCGATGCGCACGCCGATGCCCCGCAGCTCCGGCGGCAGGGTCTCGTCGTCCGGCTGCAGGTACAGACCCGGCTCGACCGTCAGCACCTGGCCCTCCTCCAGGACCCCGTCCAGGTAGGTCTCCGCGCGCGCCTTCGCGCAGTCGTGGACGTCCAGCCCCAGCATGTGGCCGCTGCTGCACAGCGTGTACCGCCGGTGCAGATCCCCCCGCGCGTCCTTCAGGACGCCCCACTCCGCCAGACCCTCCGCGATCACCCGCATCCCGGCCCGGTGGAAGTCCCGGAAGCTCGCGCCCGGGCGCAGCGCCGCCATGCCCGCGTCCTGCGCCGCCAGCACCAGCTCGTACACCTGCCGCTGGACGGGGGAGAAGCGCCCCGACAGCGGGAGGGTGCGCGTGATGTCCGCCGTGTAGAGGCTGTCGGTCTCCACGCCCGCGTCCAGCAGCAGCAGATCGCCGCGGTCGAGCCGGCCGTCGTTGCGGATCCAGTGCAGGACGCACGCGTGCGCGCCCGACGCCGCGATCGTGTCGTACCCGGTGCCGTTTCCCTCCGCCCGGGCGCGCAGGCCGAAGACCCCCTCGATCCACCGCTCGCCGCGCGGGTGCGCCAGTGCGCGCGGCAGCGCCCGTACGACGTCCTCGAACCCGGCGGTGGTGTGGTCGACGGCGAGCTGGAGCTGCCCGACCTCCCAGGCGTCCTTCACCAGGCGCAACTCGGAGAGGGCGGCGGCCAGTTCGGTGTCGGTCGCGGCGTTGCGGCCGGCCGGGGAGCCGAGCTCGTCCAGGTGGGCGCAGCGCAGGCCGGTCAGGCGCTCGGCCTCGGCCAGGTCGGGGCGGCGGCCGACCCAGAACTCCCCGTACCGGCGGTCCCGGTAGAACTCCTCGTTGCCGTCGGCGCGCGGGGAGCGGGGGCGCAGGTACAGCACGGGCTCGTGGCCGTGCGGGCCCGAGGGCTCCAGCACCAGGACGTGGCCCACCTGGTCCTCGCCGGTCAGCCCGGTCAGCCAGGCGTACGCGCTGTGCGGGCGGAAGCGGTGGTCGCAGTCGTTGGAGCGGACCTTGAGCTCGCCGGCCGGGATGATCAGCCGCTCGCCGGGGAAGCGCGCCGAGAGGCGCTCGCGCCGGACCGGGGTGACCTCGTACGCGGGGACCCGCGCGGTGTCAGGGAGGGGTGAAGGCGCCCAGTCGGCGGCCATGAAGCGGGACAACTCCGGTGATACCGGCAGGTCGTGGCTGCCGATGTTGAGGCGGGAGGGGGTGTCGGCCATCGGGGCTCCCTCAAGAAGATGCGAACTGGTGGGCGCACAGGTCTTGTCAGTGCAATTTCACATTACTATGTTACAGCTCACACCGCGGCACGTTAATCCCCGTCAAACGCCGTGTGACGCAGGGCAGTTCAGGCATTTCACGTATCACGCACCACCTCGCGCACCACTTCCCCCACCTCCCCTCCCCACCAGGAGTCCTCGGTGTCTCAGCACAGAGCTGTGCGTACGTCCCTCCTCTCCGCCGCGGTCGCGGTGACGCTGCTGGCCTCCGCCGGCCAGGCCGTGTCCCAGACCGCGGACCGGGCTCCCGCGGCCGCCCCCGCCCCGGCCGCCGTGCCCGGCACCTTCACCTCCGGAGCGCCCGCCGCGAACCCGTTCGACGAGGTCGAGCACCGCGCCTCGCCCAAGGAGGCCGCGCCGGCGACGGCCCAGGCTCCCGGCGGGATCGCCGCCGACGGACGCGTCCCCGGGGCCGCCCCGGCCGCCGCCCAGGCCGCGCGCCTCACCGAGCGCAGCGAGAAGAGCCGCGAGCGCGCCGCCGCCCAGGCAGCGCCCACCGCGCAGAGCGTCGCCGCCGGCGTCCCCTGCACCCTCGACGGGATCACGGGCCTCAGCCCCGAGCAGTTCGCCGACTTCCTGGCCGACCCGGCCGTCACCGCCGACGGCTGTCTGCGCGGGCTGATCTGGACCTGGGACGCCCGCCTCGCGCCCGTCATGGACGACGCGCACGTCCAGGCCGTCTCCCGCCGGATATCCGGCCTGGCCGCCGCCCACGACGGCCGTAACTCCTCGCACCTGGAGGAGCTGTTCACGTACCTGCACGCGGCCATCTACCACGACTTCTCCCGCGAGGAGATCGACCTCACCGACGCCGCGACCGCCGATGCCATGAGCCGGGCCGTCACCGACTTCGGCAACGCCGCGCGCACCTTCGACGTCACCGCCTCCAACGCCCGGACCCTGCGTGAGGCCCTCTACGCCACCGGCCCCGGCATGCGCCAGACCCAGCTCGGACTGATCAAGAAGGTCCTGGCCACCCTGGACGCCTCGCACCCCGCCACCAGCGGCGACGCGAACTGGGGCGGCGCGGCCCTCGCCGCCCTCACCGTCAACTACCTCGGCGTGTACCCGGGCAACCAGGACGCCGCCTTCCACGCCGCCGCCAAGGCCGACCCCGCCTACCGGGCCGCCTTCAAGGCCTTCGCCGGATACACCCACCTCAAGGGCACCACCAACGCGTGGGTGGTCCGCGACGCGCTCGGCGAGTACGGCCGCTTCGGCCAGATCGAGGGCCTCCAGGACCAGACCGCCGCCGACCTCGGCGCCCTCCTGGAGCCGGTCAAGGGCGCGTGGGGCAACGGCAGCGAGCCCTGGGCCAAGATCGTCTCCTGGCTGAACACCTACAACGCGTGCAAGCAGTACGGGGTGTGCAAGGAGGACATCGAGAAGATGCTCTTCCCGAACACGTACACCTACGACAACGGCGCCATCAAGGTCCGCACGGCCCTCGACCGGGCCACCGTCGACCAGCTCTACTACGCGAGCAAGCAGGTCAAGACGCAGTTCCACCGCGTCCTCGGCACCGACCAGCCGCTGGCCGGCGACCCCAACACCACTCTGAACATCGTGCTGTACGCCTCCCGCGCCGACTACGTGACCTACCAGACGATGCTGTACGGCTACGGCACCGAGAACGGCGGCATGTACATCGAGAACGGCGCCACGTTCTACACCTACCAGCGGCGCGTCCCGCAGGACTCCTCCCTCACCCTCGAAGAGCTCTTCCGGCACGAGTACACGCACTACCTCAACGGCCGTTTCGCCGTCCCCGGGTTCTTCGGCGAGGGCCCCTGGTACGAGGGCGACCGTACGACCGCCATGGACGAGGGCACCGCCGAGTTCTTCGACGGCGCCACCCGGGACAACGGCATCGCCGTCCGCAAGTCCCTGGTCAAGGGCATCATCAACGACACCGCCGGCGGCGGCCCGCGGATGACGGTCGAGCAACTGCTCAACGCCACGTACGACGGCGACGGCTTCCGCTTCTACAACTACGCGGGCACCTTCTTCGAGTTCCTGTGGACCGAGAAGCCCTCGCTGCTGCGCGAGATGTACACCCACCTGCGGGCCAACGACGTGG
Source organism: Streptomyces sp. NBC_01006 (assembly GCF_045162725.1). NCBI lineage: Bacteria > Bacillati > Actinomycetota > Actinomycetes > Kitasatosporales > Streptomycetaceae > Streptomyces > Streptomyces sp. NBC_01006. Next base: position 6,258,825 of record NZ_CP108700.1, read on the forward strand.
CCGGGTACGACGCCTGGCGCCACCGGATGGGCGCGGACTCCTACCTCCAGCGCGACTACAACCGCTTCCTGGACGCGCAGATCGCCAAGGTCGACCAGCTCTACGTGCCGAACACCAGCTTCACGCCCAACGACCGACTGCGCGACGCGGCGCTGGGATCCGTGAAGTCGTCCTTCGCGACCGCCACCTACAACACCCCGGACTGCGTGGAGAACGGGGACCCGGGCAAGCGCCGCTTCACCTGTACCGGCCGGATCAGCGCGAACCTGAAGGACTGGCGCAGCGACGACCAGAACTTCAAGGACATGTCGGAGACGGTGGACTACTTCATCCTCGACCGGGCGGGCGCGGCCTCCAACAACCTGGCCGACATGAACTGCTCCTTCAGCCCTGTGGAGATCTGGACCGACCACAAGGCGGGGACGTCGAGTTACAGCTGCGAGGGCCCGCTGCGCAGCTGATCCGGCGCCGGCGGCCGGTCCTGTTTCCAACGGGGGGCGGGACCGGCCGCCGGACCTAGGCACCTACTAAAGAATGTGACATATTACTGCCGTGCCCAAGAGACATCCCCTGGACGTCGTGATCATCGGCGCCGGCGTCGTCGGTGCCGCGATCGCGTACTACGCGGCCCGCGCCGGACTCTCCGTGGCCGTCGTCGACCGCGGCCCCGTCGTGGGCGGCACGACGGGGGCCGGGGAAGGCAACCTGCTCGTCTCCGACAAGGAGGCGGGCCCGGAGCTCGACCTGGCCCTGCTGTCGGCCGGCCTGTGGCGCGAACTCGCCGCCGTCCTCCCGCAGGAGATCGAGTACGAGGCCAAGGGCGGGCTCGTCGTCGCCCCGGACGAGGCTTCGCTGGGAGCGCTGCGGGACTTCGCCGAAGGCCAGCGCGCCGCCGGGGTCGAAGCCGTCGAGGCGGGGCCCCGAGACCTCCGCGAGCTGGAGCCCCATCTGGCCCCGGGTCCGGTCGGCGGCTTCCTGTACCCGCAGGACGCCCAGGTCCAGCCGGCCCAGGCGGCGGCGAGGCTGCTGGCCGCGTCGGGGGCTTCGGTGCACCTCGGCGAGGAGGTGACGGGGATCCTCACGGGGCCCGGGGGCGTCCGCGGGGTCCGCACCCGCGGCGGTGAACTCCTCGCCCCGGCCGTGGTGAACGCGGCCGGAACCTGGGGCGGGCGCATCGCGGAACTGGCCGGGGTGTCCCTCCCGGTGCTTCCGCGCCGCGGGTTCGTCCTGGTGACGGAGCCGCTGCCGAGGGTGGTCCGGCACAAGGTCTACGCCGCGGACTACATCGCCGACGTGGCGAGCGGCTCGGCGGCACTCCAGTCCTCGGCGGTGGTGGAGGGGACGCCGGCGGGGCCGGTGCTGATCGGGGCGACCCGGGAGCGGGTGGGCTTCGACCGGAGCCTGTCGGTGGAGGCCCTGCGCCGCCTCGCCGCGCAGGCGGCGGCGCTCTTCCCCGTCCTGGCGGACGTCCGGGTGCTCCGCACCTACCACGGCTTCCGCCCCTACCTCCCGGACCACCTCCCGGCGATCGGCCCGGACCCCCGGCTCCCGGGCCTCCTGCACGCCTGCGGCCACGAGGGAGCCGGCATCGGCCTCGCCCCGGCCACCGGAGTCCTGATCACCGCCGCCCTGACGGGGTCGCAACCCCCGCTCCCCCTGGACCCGTTCCACCCGGCCCGCTTCGACGAGGACCGGGCCCGATGACCGCCCGATCCCAGCTCCGCCGGCGTTTGAAGCGCGGGGTCCGGGGCGGAGTCCCCGGGGGCACCCCCAGCGGTAGCTGGGGGAGACACGGAGAAAGGGCGGGGCGGGGAGAAGGCCCGCGCAGCGGCAACCGGTACCGCCCCGCCACCTGCACCACGCCGCCCAAGGAGACCCCCCGATGAGCCCGACCCCCCGCACCCTCGTCGGCGGAGCCCCCTCGGCGACGTACGTCCTGCGCTTCGACGGCCGCGAGCTCACGGCCCAGGCGGGCCAGAGCATCGCCGCCGTGCTCTGGGGCGCCGGGATCCTCGCCTGGCGGTCCACCCGCCAAGGCGGCGCCCCGCGCGGAGCGTTCTGCGGGATCGGCAGCTGCTACGACTGCCTCGTCACCGTCAACGGCCGCCCCAACCAGCGCGCCTGCCTCGTCCCCGCCCGCCCCGGGGACACCGTCACCACCCAGGAGGGAACCGGCCATGCCGAGCTCGGCGTCTGACACCGCCCCGCCCGACCTCGCGATCGTCGGTGCCGGCCCCGCCGGGCTGGCCGCCGCCGTCACGGCCGCCGGCCTCGGGCTCCGGGTCACCCTCCTCGACGCGGGGGAGCGCCCCGGCGGCCAGTACTACCGCCACCCCGCGCCGGGGCTCGGGGCGGACCGTCCCGAAGCCCTGCACCACGGGTGGGCCGCCTTCGCCTCGCGCGAAGCCGCCCTGCGCGCCCACGCGTCGGCCGGCCGGATCACGTACCTGCCGGCCCACCACGTCTGGGCCGTGGTCCCGGACGGCGGCCGCGGCTGGACGCTGCACGCCGTCGCCGGCCTTGAGGAGGCGGCCGCCACCCTGCACGCCCGGGCCGTGCTCCTGGCCACCGGGTCGTACGAGCGGCAACTGCCCTTCCCCGGCTGGACCCTGCCCGGGGTGGTCGGGGCCGGCGGGGCCCAGGCCATGCTCAAGAGCGGGCTCGTACTGCCGGGCAAGCGCGTGGTGGTCGCCGGGAGCGGCCCGCTGCTGCTCGCCGTCGCCGGCTCCCTCTCCGCCGCCGGGGCCCGGGTGCCGGCCGTGGTCGAGGCCGCCGCGTACACCGCGTACGCCGGCCACCTCCCCGCCCTGCTCCGCAACCCCGGCAAGCTCGCCGAGGCCGCCACGTACGGCAGCGCCCTCCTGCACCGCCACATCCGCCTCCTCACCCGGCACGCCGTGACCGAGGCCCACGGCGCCGACCGGGTCGAGGCCGTCACCGTGGCCCGCCTGGACCGGGACTGGCGGCCCGTGCCCGGCACCGCCCGCCGGATCCCCTGCGACGCCCTCGCCGTCGGCCACGGGCTCGTCCCGCAGCTGGAGCTGGCGACCGGCCTGGGCTGCGCCACCCGCCCGGCCGCCGACGGCACCGTCGCCCTGGCGCTGGACGCCGAGCAGCGGACCTCGGTCCCCGGGATCTGGTCCGCGGGCGAGACCGGCGGCATCGGCGGCGCCCAACTGGCGCTCCTCGAAGGGGAGATCGCCGCCCACGCGATCGCCGGCCGGCCCGCGCCCACCGCCCTCGCCCGCCGCCGCGCCCGGCTGCGCGTCTTCGCCGAGGCCATGGGCGCCGCCCACCGCCCCGGCGAAGGCTGGACCGGCTGGCTGCGCGACGACACCGACGTGTGCCGCTGCGAGGAGGTTCCGGCCGGGCGGATCCGCGAGGCCGTCGCCGACCTCGGCGCGCGGGACGCCCGTACGGTCAAACTCCTCACCCGCTCCGGAATGGGCTGGTGCCAGGGCCGCATGTGCGGACCGGCCGTCGCTGCCCTCGCCGGCGACGGGCCCGCGGCCGACCGGCGGCCCCTGTCCTGCCCGGTCCCGCTGCGCCACCTCGCGGAACTGCCCCCGGCGGACGGCTGATCGGGCGGCCCGGACCCTTGTGGCCGCCTCACACCCACTAGTAAAATGTCACACACCACTCTAGGGAGCTCTCTCATGACCGACGCGCACACCCCCGCGCCCACCACCGGTACGGACACCCGCACCCGCCCCTGGCACGGCATCATGGTCGCCACCGCGCTGCCGCTGCGCGAGGACCTCACCGTCGACCACGACGCCTACGCCGAACACGTGGCCTGGCTCATCGCCAACGGCTGCGACGGCGTGGTCCCCAACGGCTCCCTCGGGGAGTACCAGACCCTGACCGACGAGGAGCGGGCCCGCGTGGTCCGTACCGCCGTCGAGGCCGCCGGCGACGGCGCCCGCGTCATGCCCGGCGTCGCCGCCTACGGCAGCGCCGAGGCCCGCCGCTGGGCCGACCAGGCCGCCGAGGCCGGGGCCGGCTCCGTACTCCTGCTGCCCCCCAACGCCTTCCGGGCCGACGAGGCGACCGTACGCGCCCACTACGCCGACGTCGCCCGCGCCGGGCTGCCCGTCGTCGCGTACAACAACCCCATCGACACCAAGGTGGACCTGACCCCCGGCCTGCTCGCCCGCCTGCACGGCGACGGCAGCATCGTCGCCGTCAAGGAGTTCAGCGGGGACGTCCGCCGGGCGTACGAGATCGCCGAACTCGCCCCGGGCCTCGACCTGCTCATCGGCGCCGACGACGTCCTCCTCGAACTCGCCCTCGCCGGCGCGGTCGGCTGGATCGCCGGCTACCCCAACGCCCTGCCGCGCTCCTGCGCCGAGCTCTACCGGGCCGCCGTCGCCGGGGACCTCGCCACCGCGCTGCCGCTGTACAAGTCCCTGCACTCACTGCTGCGCTGGGACTCCAAGACCGAGTTCGTCCAGGCCATCAAGCTCTCCATGGACCTCGCGGGACGCCCCGGCGGCGCCACCCGCCCGCCCCGCTTCCCGCTCACCGGGGAGACCGAGGCGGCCGTCCGCGCCGCCACCGAGAAGGCCCTCGCCGAGGGCCACAACTAGTCCCCCCGGGGGACCGGAAGGGCACTGGAATGCGTACGCGCCACATCTACCACGCGGTGGACTCGCACACCGAGGGCATGCCGACCCGGGTGATCACCGGAGGCGTCGGGGTGATCCCCGGCGCCACCATGGCCGAGAAACGGCTCCACTTCATCGAGCACCTGGACCACGTCCGGACCCTGCTCATGTACGAGCCGCGCGGGCACTCCGCGATGAGCGGCGCCATCCTGCAGCCCCCCACCCGCCCCGACGCCGACTTCGGCGTGCTGTACATCGAGGTGTCGGGCCTGCTGCCCATGTGCGGGCACGGGACCATCGGGGTCGCGACCGTCCTGGTCGAGACGGGCATGGTGGAGGTCGTCGAGCCGGTCACCACCGTCCGGCTCGACACCCCGGCCGGGCTGGTGAGCGTGGACGTCCGGGTCGAGGACGGGGCGGCCACCGCCGTCACCCTCACCAACGTCCCCTCCTTCTGCGTCGGACTCGACCTCAAGGCCGAGGTCCCCGGCTTCGGCACGGTCACCTACGACCTCGCCTACGGCGGGAACTTCTACGCCTTCGTCGAACTCGACGCCCTCGGCCTCCCCTTCGACCGGGAGCGCAAGGACGAACTGCTCGCCGCCGGACTCGCCGTCATGGACGCGATCAACGCCTCCGGCGACCGGCCCGTCCACCCCGAGAACCCCACCATCTCCGGGGTCAAACACGTCTACCTCGCCGCCCCCGGCTCCGACGCCCGCCGCTCCCGGCACGCCATGGCCATCCACCCGGGCTGGTTCGACCGCTCGCCCTGCGGTACGGGGACCAGCGCGCGCATGGCCCAGCTGCACGCCCGAAGCCTCCTCGGGCTCGGCGCGGACTTCGTCAACGAGTCCTTCATCGGGACGGAGTTCACCGGCCGACTGGTCGGGGAGACCACGGTCGGCGGGTTCCCGGCCGTCGTCCCCACCGTCACCGGGCGGGCGTGGATCACCGGCACCGCCCAGTACTTCCTCGACCCGTCCGACCCCTTCCCCGCGGGGTTCCTGCTGTGACCGCCGAGGCCGCTGTCGTACGGACCGTGGACTACCACACCGCCGGGGAGCCGTTCCGGATCGTCGACACCGCCGCGGCCGGCCTGCCGCCCGTACCCGGGGACACCGTCGCCGAGCGCTGCTCCACCGCCATCGGCCCCGGGGGGTCCGGGACGGCTCCGCGTCGCAGCCCGCTGGACGACGTACGCCGGCTCCTCGTGCAGGAGCCGCGCGGGCACGCCGGGATGTACGGCGGGTTCGTCGTGCCCCCGGACGACGACGGGGCCCACCTCGGCGTGCTGTTCTGGCACAAGGACGGCTACTCCACCGCCTGTGGCCACGGCACGATGGCCCTCGGCGTCTGGGCCGTGGACACCGGCCGGGTCGCCGCGCCGGACGACGGGGACGCGCAGGTACGGATCGACGTGCCGTCGGGGCGGGTCGCCGCGACCGTGCACCGCGCCGGCGGCCGGACCACCGGGGTCACCTTCCGCAACGTCCCGGCCCGGGTCGGCGCCCGCAAGGTGCCGGTGGCGACCACCCTGGGCCTGGCGGAGGTGGACATCGCGCACGCCGGAGCCTGCTACGCGTCCGTCGCCGCCCGGGACCTCGGCCTGGAGGTCACCCGGGCCGCCCTGCCCGAACTGGTCCGCGCCGGGCAGGAGATCAGGGCCGCACTGGCCGCACACCCCGGGACCTGGCACCCCGAGGGTCCGCTGCTCTCCGGGGTCTACGGGGTGATCCTCCACGAGGAGCTGCCCGGCACCCCCTTCGGGCCGCACCAGCGCAACGTCACCGTGTTCGCCGACGGGCAGATCGACCGCTCGCCCTGCGGCTCGGGCACCTCTGCGCGGCTCGCGCTGCTCGCGGAGGACGGCCGGATCGGGCCGGGCGAGGACCTGCTCCACGAGTCGGTGACGGGCACGGTGTTCACGGGCCGGGTGGTGCCGGTGGGATCCCTCGACGGTCTGGTCACGGAGGTCACCGGGACGGCCTACCGCACCGGCGAGCACGCCTTCGTCCGCGAGCCGCAGGACCCCCTCGGCGCGGGATTCCTGCTGTGATCCCGCAGTTCGACGCCGCGGAGACGGCCACACTGCTCACCCCGGCCGCGGCCGCCGACGCGCTGGCCGACGTACTGCGGGCCGGGCTGGACCCGGAGTCCTGCCCACAGCGCTCGGCGCTGGCCGTACCCGGCGGCGGCGAGCTGCTGCTGATGCCGGCCGCGGCGGGGGCGTACGCCGGGGTGAAGATCGCCGGCGTGGCGCCCGGCAATCCGGCCCTCGGGCTCCCTCGCATCACCGGCTCGTACCTGCTGCTGGACGGCCCGACGCTGCGCCCGCTGGCCCTGTTCGACGGCGCGGCGCTGACCGCCCTGCGCACCCCGGCGGTCTCGGCGCTCGCCCTGCGGTACCTGGCGCCGGCCGGGCGGGCCCTGCGGCTGGTGCTCTTCGGCGCCGGCCCGCAGGCGCACGGGCACCTCGAAGCGGTGCGGGAGGTACGGGAGTTGGCGGGGGTGGTGGTCGTGGGCCGCGACCCGAGGGCCGCGCAGCGGCTGGCGGCGCACGCCCGCGCCCTGGGGGCGGCGGCCCGTACGGGCACCCCGGCGGACGTGGCGGACGCGGACCTGGTGCTGTGCTGCACCACGGCCCGCGAACCCCTCTTCGACGGGCGGCTGGTGGCCCCGGGAGCGACGGTCGTGGCGGTCGGCTCGCACGAGCCGGACGCCCGGGAGACCGACACCGCGCTGGTGCGGCGGGCCGCGGTGTACGTGGAGTCGCGGGCGGCGGCGCTGCGGGAGGCGGGGGACCTGCTGGTGCCGGAGGCGGAGGGGGCGATCGGGCCCGGTCATATCAACGGCACCCTGGCCGACCTGGTGGCGGGCCGGATGCCGGTGGCCGGGCCCCCGAGTTGTCCACAGCTCTTCAAGAGCGTGGGCATGGCCTGGGAAGATCTCGCTGTGGCGGTGGCGATGTATCGCGCCGCAGGAGACACCACCGCTCGGAGATCAAGCGCAACGTGACATTGTACGCTGTCCTCTGCACTCGGTGGTGCAAAGCCGGTTCGGAGGAAGAGCAAATGGGTGACCTGAAGCAGCACAGTCTCATCAAGGCCCAGGAACGGCTCCGCGACCAGGTCGGCCACGCCCTTCGAGCAGCCCTGATAGCGGGTGAACTGCGCCCCGGCAGCGTCTACTCGGCGCCCGGCCTGGCCGCCGAACTCGGGGTCTCCGCCACGCCCGTCCGCGAGGCGATGCTCGACCTGGCCCGCGAGGGCCTGGTGGAACCCGTACGCAACAAGGGCTTCCGGATCACCGAGGTCAGCGAGCGCGACCTGGACCAGTACACCGAGCTGCGCACGATGATCGAGGTGCCGACCATCGGCCGGATCACGAAGATCGCCACGGCGGAGCAGCTGGAGGCGCTGCGGCCCGTCGCCGAGGAGATCGTCACCAGCGCCCGCGAGCACAACCTCATCGGCTACCTGGAGGCGGACCGCCGCTTCCACCTCTCCCTGCTGGCCCTGGCCGGCAACGACCGGCTGGTGGAGACGGTGGGCGACCTGCGCAAGCGCTCGCGGCTGTACGGGCTGACGGGCCTGGACGAGGCCGGAAAGCTGGTCTCCTCCGCCGAGGAGCACATCGAGCTGCTGGACCTGATGATCGCCGGCGACGCGGAGGCGGCGGAGGCCTGCATGGTCCGCCACCTCGGCCACGTCCGCTCCCTCTGGGCCCAGGGCCGCGACGAGCCGGTCGGCCGTACGCCGGGAGGCCTCGGCTCGGGCATCTAGCGCTGCTGGACCGGTGACGGGGAGGGTGCGCCGGGCGGGTGGACCTCGTGATGCCTGCGGGTGACGGCTGCGAACGGAGGTTGTTCCCACCCGGAATCCGTCTATCAACACAGAGTCCTGTGCACCGAGCGATGGGTTGTGCCTGTGTTGAAGACTGCGTTTCGAATCGCTTCCGCCACCGTCCTGGTCACCGTCTCGTTGGCGTTCGGCTCACCCGCCGGCGCCGCGGCGGATCCGTACCCGGGGACCCCGCAGCAGATCCGTGATACCGGCCCCTGCGGCCCGACCGGCGGCTACCGTGTGTCGGAGTGGATGCAGACCACGACGGACCCCTCGATCCGGGCGGACGTGGACCTCGCCGCGGTGCGCGAGGCCTGGTACTGGCGGCACGACGTGAACACGCTGTGGCGCGGCGACTCCCGGGCCCCCCAAGAGATCTTCGCCAGCGGCTTCGAGCCGCGGGGCATGAACCTCATCCCGCTGTCGCAGTGGATCATCGGGGGCGCCCAACAGCCGGACGCCGCGCACGTGAGCACCACGTGTGAGCGGTGGGTGGCGCAGGAATTCGCCACGGGGAGCGGGGACGGCTGGGTGTACGCGATCCAGGCTCCCGGCGGGATCGACATCAACGCCACCGCACGGCAGACCGGCCTCGTGTCGACCTTCCTGTGGAACAAGGAGATCGACTTCCCCGGCGGCGTCGAAGGCAGGTTCATCGAGGGAGCCTGCAAGTACCACCTCGTCGGCCGGGACCCGCAGACGAACGACCGCATCTACCAGAACCTCGGCTGTGTGACGAACAGCAACTTCCATCCGGTTCCGAGCAAGGACAAGGGCAAGGGCAAGGAAAAGCAAACGGCCGGTTCGCCGCATTGAGCTGATCCCCGGCGGGAGCGGGTGACGCTCCGCCGTTCGTCGTGACGCGCAGCGCCAGGTGGTGACGGGATGACGACCGTCGACCGCCTGGCGCTGCGCGTCGTCGGGCAGTCGCCGCACTCGGGCTGTCCGACGGCTTCGACTCCCGTTCGAGGGGCCGGATTTGGGCACGGCTGGATAACGGCGGCGCCAACCTCTTGTCAGTGCAATTTCACATTACTATGTTACCGGTCACATCATAGAGCGCGGCCCTTCACTGGAGTGACCCATGACCAAGCGCACCCAACTCGCCCTCGCCACCGCCCTCGTGGCGGCACTCGCACTCGGCGCCTCGGGATGCTCCGACCCCAAGAAGGGCTCCACCGGCGCCGGCGCGGGCAACCCCGCCGCCGCCAACGACGGCAAGATCCTCGGCGGGAGCCCGGTCAAGGGCGGGACCCTGACCGTCCTGTCCAACCAGGACTTCGCCCACCTCGACCCCGCCCGCAACTGGGTCATGCCGGCCATGGACTTCGGCACCCGCCTCCTCTACCGCACGCTCGTCACCTTCAAGGCCGAGCCCGGCAAGGCCGGCAGCGAGCTCGTCCCCGACCTCGCCACCGACCTCGGCACCCCCTCCAACGGCGGCAAGACCTGGACCTTCACCCTCAAGGAGGGTGTGAAGTACGAGGACGGCTCACCCGTCAAGGCGCAGGACATCAAGTACAACGTCGAGCGCTCCTTCGCCCCCGACCTCACCGGCGGCCCCGACTACGCCGCCCAGTACCTGGCCGGCGGCGAGGGCTACAAGGGGCCGCTTCAGGGGCAGCACCTCGACTCCGTCAAGACCCCCGACGACCGCACCATCGTCTTCGAACTGAAGCGCCCGGTCGCCGAGTTCTCCGCCACCGCCACCCTCCCCACCTTCGCCCCGGTCCCGCAGTCCCAGGAGAAGGGCACCCAGTACGACGCCCGCCCGTTCTCCTCCGGCCCGTACAAGATCGAGTCGTACGACCGCGACAAGAAGCTCGTCCTCGTCCGCAACGAGCACTGGGACCCGAAGACCGACACCGTCAGAAGGGCCTACCCCGACAAGTTCGTCGTGGTCATGGGACTCAAGGGCGGCCAGATCGACGACCGGATCATCGCCGGCGAGGGCGCCGACGCCTCCGCCGTCCAGTACATGGACATGCGCCCCGAGAGCGCCCCCAAGGTGCTGCCGAAGCCGGAGGTCAAGGCGCGCCTGCTCGCCGAGTCCCAGGGCTGCACCGAGATGCTCTCCTTGAACAACTCCCGGGCGCCCTTCAACGATCCCAAGGTCCGCGAGGCCATGCAGTACGCCCTCGACAAGGAGGCGGTGATCACCGCGGGCGGCGGCCCGGCCCTCAACGAGATCGCCACCGCCTACCTGCCCCCGGCGCTCTCCGGCGGCAAGCAGGCCGACGCCCTGAAGATCGCCCCGGCCGGAGACCCGGCCAAGGCCAAGGAACTCCTCAAGGCCGCGGGCAAGGAGTCCCTGAAGGTCTCCCTCGCCGTCTCCACCGGCGACAAGGGCAAGGCCGAGGCCATCCAGCAGGGCCTGTCCCGCGTGGGCATCGAGGTCGTCGTCGACACCATCGACCCGGGCGCGTACTACGACGTCATCGGCGACCTCTCCACCACGCCCGACATGACCCTCGCCGGCTGGTGCCCCGACTACCCCTCCGGCTCCACCTGGATCCCCTTCGTCTTCGACGGACGCACCATCAAGGAGAAGGGCAACCAGGGCAACACCAGCCAGTTCCGCGACGAGGCCACCATGAAGCGGATCGACGAGATCAACGCCATGGCCGACGCCAAGCAGGCCAACCAGGCCTGGATCGACCTCGACGCCGAGATCATGAAGAAGTCCCCGGCCGTCCCGGTCCTCCTGGAGCGCAAGCCGCTGCTCGTCGGCCCCAACATCGCGGGCGCCTACGGCCACCCCGTGTGGACCGGCACCGTCGACTACGGGACCGTCGGCCTCAAGGACCCCTCGAAGAGCCAGGGCTGAGGGATACGGAGCCCCCGACACCATGACCACCACCGTCCCCGGCGCCGCCGAGGCCGGGCCCGCGGCGGCCCCGGCCACCGGCAGCAGCCCCTGGCAGCTCGCCCGGCGGGAGCTCCGCCGCCGCCCCGCCGTCCGCGTCAGCCTCTGCGTCGTGCTCCTCTTCGTGCTGATGGCCGTCACCGCGCCCTGGCTGGGCGCGCTCGGCGGCTGGTCCCCCGAGGAGTTCGACAAGTCCGCCATCGACCCCTATCTCGGCGGCCAGCCCCTCGGCTCCCTCGGCGGGATCAGCCCCGAGCACTGGCTCGGCGTCGAACCCGTCACCGGCCGCGACCTGTTCGCCCGCGTCGTCCACGGCGCCCAGGTCTCCCTCCTCATCGCCTTCGCCGCCACCGCCATCGTCGTCATCGCGGGCACCGCCGCCGGGATCGCCGCCGGCTACTTCGGCGGCCGCACCGACACGGTCCTGTCCCGCCTGATGGACCTGACCATGTCCTTCCCCTCCCTCATCTTCATGATCGCGATGCTGTCGGTGGCCAAGGACGTCAACCGGATCGTGCTCATGACCGCCGTCATCGGCCTCTTCGGCTGGCCCGGCGTCGCCCGCGTCGTCCGCGGCCAGACCCTCTCCCTCAAACACCGCGAGTACGTGGACGCCGCCCGCGTCGGCGGCGCCGGCTCCTGGCGGATCCTGACCCGCGACATCCTCCCGGGAGTTTCCGGCCCGGTCATCGCCTACACCACCCTGCTCATCCCCGGCATGATCAGCACCGAGGCCGCGCTCAGCTACCTCGGCGTGGGCGTCCGCCCGCCGACCCCGTCCTGGGGCCAGATGATCGCCGAGTCCGTCGCCTTCTACGAGACCGACCCCATGTACTTCGTCATCCCGAGCACCTTCCTCTTCCTCGCGGTACTCGCCTTCACCCTGCTCGGCGACGCTCTGCGCGACATCCTCGACCCGAGGGGCGGCCGCGCGTGATCCTCTACCTCGCGCGCCGGCTGCTCGCCCTCGCGGGCGTTCTGCTCGCCATCGCCGCCGTCACCTTCCTCATCTTCTACGTCCTGCCCACCGACCCGGCCGCGGCCGCCTGCGGCAAGACCTGCAGCGCCGAACGGCTGGCCGACGTACGGGAGTACCTCGGCCTGGACCAGCCGGTGTGGCGGCAGTTCGCCGACTTCCTCACCGGCATCTTCACCGGCCGCACCCTCGGCACCGGCCAGTACGCCGTCCAGTGCGACTTCCCGTGCCTGGGCTACTCGTACGAGAACTCCCTGCCCGTGTGGGACCTGCTGATGGACCGCCTCCCAGTCTCCGCCTCCCTCGCCGTCGGCGCCGCCGCGCTGTGGCTGCTGCTCGGCCTCGGCGCCGGGGTCACCGCCGCCCTGCGCAAGGACACCGCCACCGACAAGGCCCTGATGGTCGGCGCCGTCGCCGCCGCCTCGCTGCCCGTCTACTTCACCTCCGTGATGCTCATCTACGGGGTCATCCGGGTCGCCGGGCTCCTGCCCTACCCCACCTACCAGGCCTTCACCGACAACCCGCTCGCCTGGGCGGCCAACCTGCTGCTGCCGTGGACCGCGCTCGCCCTGCTGTACGCGGCCATGTACGCCCGCCAGAGCCGCGGCTCGATGATCGAGGCGATGGCCGAGCCGTACATCCGTACCGCCCGCGCCAAGGGCATGCCCGAGCGCACGGTCGTCGTCAAGCACGGCCTGCGCTCCGGGATGACCCCGATCCTCACCATCTTCGGCATGGACCTCGGCGGGCTGCTCGCCGGCGCCGTCATCACCGAGTCCATCTTCGGACTCCCGGGCATCGGGCGGCTGTTCTACGGGGCCCTGGTCAGCTCGGACCAGCCGGTGGTCCTCGGGGTCACGCTGCTCGCCGCCTTCTTCATCGTCGTCGCCAACCTCGTCGTCGACCTCCTGTACGCCGTCATCGACCCGAGGGTGAGGTACTGATGGCCGTTCTCCCCGGCGCCCCGCGCCCCGATGCCCCGCTCCTCGAAGTACGCGACCTGCACGTCACCTTCGCCACCCCGCACGGCCCCGTACGGGCCGTCGACTCGCTCGGCTTCACCGTCGAGGCCGGGCGCACCCTCGGCATCGTCGGCGAATCCGGATCCGGCAAGTCCGTCACCTCGCTCGCCGTCATGGGCCTGCACCGGGGCGCCGAGGTCGGCGGCTCCATCGCCCTCGCCGGGCAGGAGCTCACGGGCATGTCCGAGAAGGAGCTGTCCCGGCTCCGCGGCCGGAAGATGGCCATGATCTTCCAGGACCCGCTGTCCAGCCTGCACCCCTACTACACGGTCGGCGAGCAGATCGCCGAGCACTTCCGCGTGCACTTCAAGGCGGGCCGGGCCGCCGCGCGCAAGCGGGCAGTCGACATGCTCGGCGAGGTCGGCATCCCGGATCCGGCCCGTCGGGTCGGGGAGTACCCGCACCAGTTCTCCGGCGGCATGCGCCAGCGCGTCATGATCGCCATGGCCCTGGCCTGCGAACCCGATCTGCTGATCGCCGACGAGCCCACCACGGCCCTCGACGTGACCGTGCAGGCGCAGATCCTGGAGCTCATCGCCCGGCTCCAGCAGGAGCGCGGCCTGGGCGTCGTGATGATCACCCACGACCTGGGGGTCGTCGCCCGCGTCGCCCACGAGGTACTGGTCATGTACGGCGGCCGGGCCGCCGAACAGGCCGGGGTCGACGAGCTGTTCGCCGATCCGGCGCATCCGTACACCCGGGGCCTGCTCGACTCGCTGCCCCGGCTGGACGACGCCGACGACGATCCGCTGCGGGCGATCCCCGGCTCCCCGCCCTCCCTGCTCACGCTCGCCCCGGGGTGCGCGTTCGCCCCGCGCTGCGCGGTCGCGGCCGCCGGCACCGGGGCGGAGCGGGAGCGCTGCACGGGCGAACGGCCCGAGCTCCTGCCGTACGGCGGCCCCGGCCGGCTGGCCGCCTGCCATGTCGCGGGGCGTACGGCACCGGCCGCCGGCGCCGCGACCGTTGCCGCGGCCGGTGCCGCCGCGACCGAATCGGAGGTGTCCCGATGAGTACGCTCGTACCCGCCCCGGCGCCCGGGCCGGCCGCCCCGGACCGGACCCCGCCGGCGCTGCTCTCCGTGCGCGACCTGACCATGGCCTTCCCCGGCAGACGCGCCGCGTCCGGGCGCCGGGGGGCGCCCGTGCGCGCCGTCGACGGGGTCTCCTTCGACCTCGCGGCGGGCGAAACCCTCGGCCTGGTCGGGGAGTCGGGCTGCGGGAAGTCCACCACCGGCCGGATGCTGGTCCGGCTGCTGGAACCCACCTCCGGCAGCATCACGTTCGACGGACGGGACATCACGAGGCTGTCGCAGCGCGCGCTCCGCCCGCACCGGCGCCACCTCCAGATGGTCTTCCAGGATCCGCACTCCTCCCTCAACCCCCGCCAGACGGTGGCCCGGATCATCTCCGACCCGCTGCTCGTGCAGGGCTGGTCGGCCTCCGACGCGCGCCGCCGGGCGGCCGAGCTGATGGACCTGGTCGGGCTGATCCCGGAGCACATCGACCGCTACCCGCACGAGTTCTCCGGCGGCCAGGCCCAGCGCATCGGTATCGCCCGCTCGCTGGCCACCAGCCCGCGGCTGGTCGTCGCCGACGAGCCGGTCTCCGCCCTCGACGTCTCCGTCCAGGCGCAGATCGTCAACCTGATGGAACGGCTGCGCCGCGAACTGGGTCTGGCGTACTTGTTCATCGCGCACGACCTGTCCGTGGTGAAACGGGTCAGCGACCGGGTCGCCGTCATGTACCTCGGCCGGATCGTCGAGATCGGCGCGAAGCGCGCCCTGTACGAGAACCCCCAGCACCCGTACACCCGGGCGCTGCTCTCCGCCGTACCGCTGCCGGACCCGGCGGCCGAGCGGCGGCGCGAGCGGATCGTGCTGCACGGCGACCTGCCGAACCCGTCCGATCCGCCCCCGGGCTGCACCTTCCACCCGCGCTGCCCGAAGGCGCAGGACGTCTGCCGCACGGACCGCCCGCTGCTGCGGATCGCCGCCTCCCGCGAGGTGGCCTGCCACTTCCCCGGTGACTGACGGGGATCCAGGGGAAGAAGGAGGAGGGCCCCGGCGCCGACACGATCGGCTCCGGGGCCCTCCGTCGTCCGAGCCGGCCGAGGGGAGCCCCGCGGCGGACCACCGTCCGGGCTGATGGCATGATCACGGCGTGACCAGCGAAATCACCCGGCCGGGCCCCGCGAAGTTCGTCCTCTTCGACGTCGACGGCACGTTGATCGACGCGGTGGCGAACCAGCGCCGGGTCTGGGCGACGTGGGCGGCGCGGTACGGACTCGACCCCGACGCGGTCCACCGCGTGGCGCTGCGGACCCGTCCCATGGAGACCTTCGCCGAGGTGGCGCCCGGGCAGGACCCGCAGGCCTGCCTGTCCGCGCTGCACGAACTGGAGGACGAAGACGTCCGCTCCGGCGCCTATGCCGCCTTCCCCGGTGCGCCGGAGCTGCTGTCCGGCCTGCCCTCAGGATGCTGGGCGCTGGTGACCTCGAACTACGAGCACCGGGTGCGCGGGCGGTTCGCCCGGACCGGACTGCCGGTGCCGGGCGTACTCGTGGACGCGGCCGCCGTCGCCGAGGGCAAGCCCTCGCCGGTCCCCTACCTGCTGGCCGCGGAGCGCCTCGGTGCCAGGCCGCAGGACTGCCTGGTCATCGAGGACGCGCCGTCCGGCGTCGAGTCCGGGCTGCGGGCCGGCATGACCGTGTGGGGGGTCAACACACCGGCCCCGGTGGACGGGGTGCACCGCCACTTCGCGAGCCTGCACGAGGCGGCGCCCGCGATCCTCGCCTTCGCGGCGGGGACGTCCGCCTCTTAGGCCAGCTCGCGGCGGAAGAACTCCAGCTCCAGCGCCGTGATCTTCTCGCGGGTTCCGTTCGGGGTCATGTGCGTGACGCCGGGGAGGGCCAGGAGCTGGTGGGGACGGCCCGCGTCGGTCAGTGCCTGCGAGAGCCGCAGGGTGTGCGAGGGGTGGACGTTGTCGTCGGCCAGGCCCGTGATCAGCAGCAGCGGCCGGGCCAGGTGCGGGGCGTCGGGGATCAGGGAGTCCCGCTCGTAGACGTCCGGGTGGTCCTGGGGCAGGCCCAGGTACCGCTCGGTGTACGCCGTGTCGTACTGGCGGAAGTCGGTCGGCGCGGCCCCGGCCGCCGCGGCGTGGAAGACGTCCGGGCGGCGCAGCACCGCCATCGCGGAGAGGTAGCCGCCGTACGACCAGCCGCGCACCCCGACCCGGCCGAGGTCCAGGTCGCCGTGGCGGGCGGCGAGTGCGTGCAGGGCCGCGACCTGGTCGTCCAGGGTGACCTCGGAGAACCCGCGGTACATGGCGTGGGTGAAGGCGGGCGAGACGTACGGGGTCCCGCGGTTGTCGACGGTCACCACCGCGAAGCCCCGGTCGGCCCACCACTGGCGCTGCTGCCAGCGGCGCGGCTCGGCGGACACGTCCTGGTAGCCGGGGCCGCCGTAGCTGTCCATCAGCACGGGCAGCCGCCGGCCGGGGACATGGCCGCGGGGGAGTACGAGCGCGGTGGGGATGCCGTGCTCGGTCACCCGCTCCAGCACCGGGGCCACGCGGTAGGGCAGCGGCGCGGACAGGTCGCCGGGTACGAACGCGCGCCCGTCGGCGGTGCGTACGCCGTGCCGGATCCCGGCGGCGTCTGCGCTGGTCAGGAGCAGCGTCCCGGCCGAGGCCCGAACGCTGTGCACGCCGGGTCCGTCGGCGAGCGGGGTCAGCTCCCCGGTGTCGGGGTCGAGGAGCAGCACCTGCTGCTCGGCGGGGTCGCGCTGCCCGGCCTCGATCAGCAGCCGGCCCTGGTGGACCCCGGCCACCCGGCGGACCTGGATCCCGTTCCCGGTCAGCAGTTCCCCGTCGAGGGCGAGGCCGCGGGCGGCGCCGCCCGGAGTGTCGGCGGCGGTGAGCATCCGCCCGTCGGCGAGCCGGGCCGGGGTGCCGGGCAGCAGCGGGTCGACCCAGTGGGGGTGCACGGTACGTGACAGCTCCCGGGTACGGCCGGTGGCCGGGTCGGCGGTGAGCAGCAGTACGTTCTGCTGGAGCCGGTCCTGGACGGTCAGCAGGATCTCCGTCCGCGACTCCCAGTCGGCGTCGGAGACGTACGGGTACGCCGCCGCGTCCCAGTCGAGCCGTACCGGGGCGCCGTCCGGGTGGAGCACCCACAGCTGGACCCCGGCGTTGGGCCCGCCCGCCTCGGGGTACGCGAAGTCCTCGGCCGGGAGCTCGGGGTGCGCGGGATCGGTGAAGTGGCGCCGCTGGAGGGCGGATTCGTCCACGCGGGCGGCCAGCAGGGTCCGGCCGTCGGGGGACCACCAGTGGCCCCGGTCCCGGCCCAGCTCCTCGGCGGCGGCGAACTCCGCGAGTCCCCAGCGGGCTCCGTCGGCGGGGCTGATCCGGCCGCCGGGGGAGGTGTGCAGGGCGTCGCCGGTGACGTACGCGGTGCGGGAGCCGTCGGCGTTGAGGCGGGGATCGAGGGCGGGCCCGGCGGCCGGGATCTCCTCGGGCGGCTGCCCGTTCCTCTTGCCGGACCCCTCGCCGAGCCCCTCGTAACCCACCCGGTACAGCCGCCCGTACAGCGGGAACACCGCGCTGCGGCCGTCCCCGGAGAGCGCGTACGAGCCGATCCCGGCGGCTACGAGCCGGGTCCGCTCCCGCAGCCGGCGTTCGGCGGCCGGCAGGGCGCCGGGCTCGGGGGACAGCTCGCGGGGGTCGGCGAGCCGGGTCTCGGCGCCGGTGGCGGTGTCCAGGACCCAGAGGCTGTCGAAGGCGTCGGTGGGGCCGGTGGAGCGGAGGAACCAGAGCAGCCGGCCGTCGTCCCCGAAGGAGAACGCGCGCGGGGCGCCGTACGTGAAGCGGCCGGTGCTCGCGGAGAGCCTGAGGAAATCATCCATGATCGGAGTGTGTCATGTGAAATGGCACACTGTATATGTCATGCAGCCTAGGCCATTCGAGTGGTGTACCCCCCGCTCCAGGTTTAGCGTCGAAAGGTGGATGGGAACGCAACGCCGACCAGCAACGAGACCGACGGCAAGGTCCGAGGTAGTGGCAACGGGCTCGCGCTGTTCGTCATCGCGTCCTGCCAGCTCATGGTCGTTCTCGACATCACCATCGTGAACATCGCGCTCCCGCACATCCAGACGGCCCTCGGCTTCTCCACCGAGAGCCTGTCCTGGGTCGTCAACGCGTACACCCTCACCTTCGGCGGACTGCTCCTGCTCGGCGGACGCACCGGCGACATCCTCGGCCGCAAGCGCGTGTTCATCTCCGGCGTGCTGCTCTTCGGCCTGGCCTCGATGCTGGGCGGACTCGCACAGAACGAGGGCCAGCTGATGGGCGCCCGGGCCCTGCAGGGCGTCGGCGCCGCCATCGCCTCCCCGACCGCGCTGGCACTGATCTCCACCACCTTCCGTGAAGGCCCGGCCCGCAACCGGGCGTTCGGCGTGTTCGCCGCCGTCTCGGCGGGCGGCGGCGCGATCGGACTGCTGGCCGGCGGCATCCTCGTCGAATGGCTCAGCTGGCGCTGGGTCCTCTTCGTCAACGTCCCGATCGCCCTGGCCATCGCCTTCATGGCCAGGCGGGTCATCCACGAGTCCGAACGCCACCCCGGACACTTCGACCTCGCCGGTGCACTGCTGTCCACCCTGGGCATGGTCGCGCTCGTCTACGGCTTCATCCGCGCCGCCGAGGAGGGCTGGACCGACCCGATCACCCTCGGTTCCTTCGGGGCGGCCGTGGTCCTGCTCCTGCTGTTCTTCCTCAACGAGCGGCGTTCGGCACAGCCGATCACGCCGCTGCACATGTTCGCCGACCGCAACCGGGCCGGGTCCTACGGGATCATGCTCTTCCTCGCCTGCGCGATGTTCGGCATGTTCTTCTTCCTGACCCTGTTCGTGCAGAACGTTCTGGGGTTCAGCCCGCTGGAAGCGGGCCTCGCCTTCCTGCCGGTGAGCGTCGTCATCGCCGTCGGCGCGGGCGTCACCTCCCAGCTGCTGCCGAAGCTCGGGCCGAAACCCTTCATGGTGACGGGCGCGCTGTGCTCGGCGGCCGGCCTGGCCTGGCTGACGCAGACCGACATCCACTCCACGTACCTCGGCAGCATCCTGGGTCCGATGCTCGTGTTCAGCCTCGGCATGGGCATGCAGTTCGTCTCGCTGACCCTGATGGCCCTGTCCAACGTCGCCGACCGGGAGTCGGGCGCGGCCTCCGGACTGCTCAACACGACGCAGCAGGTGGGCGGCTCGCTGGGCCTGTCCATCCTGGTCACCGTGTTCGGCACGGCCAGCCGCAACGAGGCCCACGACCAGGTCCCGGCCTTCCTGAGCCAGGCCGATCAGGCCCAGAAGGCCATGTTCCTGCGCACCGGCCAGCTGCCGGACCCGTGGGGCGACCAGGTGCTCACCTCCGGCGTGAGCGCCGCGTTCGTCGTCGCGGCCTGCTTCGCCCTGATCGCGGCGGTCATCGCGCTGTTCGCGATCCAGGTCCGGCCCTCGGACCTGGAACGCCTCAAGGGCAACCACACGCCGGCGGCCGTCTAGCGGGTCATCGGTCAGCAGACCATCGGTCAGAGGGGCATCGGTCAGCGGGTCACTCAGCGGGTCACTCGGTCACGTCCCGGATGCGGCAGCGGATCGGGCCGTCCGCCCGCAGCGTGATTCCGGCGCTGACCGGGACCTCGGTGTCCACGGCCTCGAACTCGTGGCTCCGCAGGATCATCGCCAGCGCGATCACCGACTCCAGCATCGAGAAGTGCTGCCCGATGCAGGCGCGCGGGCCGCCACCGAACGGGAACCAGGCGTAACGGGGGCGGCCGGCCTCCGCCTCCGGGGTGAAGCGGTCCGGGTCGAAGCGGTCCGGGTCCGGCCAGTAGCGGGGATGGCGGTGCGTCACCCACGGGGCCAGGATCACGTCCGCGCCCGCCGGGATGACCAGGCCCCCGACCTCGGTGGCCGCGACCGAGCTGCGGCCGATCACCGGGGCCGCCGGGTAGAGCCGCATCGCCTCCTTGAGGACCTGCGTGAGGTACGGCAGCCGGTCGAGGTCGGCGGCCTCCGGCGTACGGTCGTCCAGGACGCGGGAGACCTCCTCGCGGGCCCTCGCCTGCTGCTCGGGGTGGCGGGCCAGCAGGTGCAGGGAGAAGGCGAGCGAGGTGGCGGTCGTCTCGTGCCCGGCGAGCAGGAAGATCAGCACCTGGTCGCGCAGTTCGGCGGCGTCGAACTCCCCGTCGTCCGTGCTGGAGGCGGCGGCGAGCAGGCTCAGCAGGTCCTCGCCGGGGCCCGAACCGGCGGCCGTATCGCCACCGCGCCGCGCGGCGATGATGGTGTCGCACGCCGCGTACAGCTCGTCCATCGCGGCGGCGGCCCGCTTGTTGCCCGGAGTGGGCCAGTTGCGCGGGATGTTGGCGGGGGAGTACCCGCGGCGCAGCACGTACTCCGTGATGACCGGAAAGCACCGGTCGACGACGTCGACGGTGGTCTCCACGTCGGTGCCGAAGAGGATGCGGGCGACCGCGCGCAGGGCGAGCCGCATCATCTCCTCGCCGACGTCGACCACCGCGCCCGGAGCCTGCTCCCAGCCCGCGAGGACGGCCCGGGTCTCGGCGGCGACGGCTCCCGCGTAGCCGTCCACCCGGCGCTTGGTGAACAGCGGCTGGACGAGCCGCCGCTGACGCAGGTAGTCCTCGTCCTGGCTGGTCAGCAGGCCGTTCCCGAAGGAGTCCCGGAGCTCCTGGTAGAAGGTGTTGTCCTTGCGGAAGTTGGCGGACTCCGCGGCCAGGACCTGCTGCGCGCCCTCGGCGGAGAAGACGCCGTAGAGCTCGGCGCGCAGCCCGGGCGGCCCGGCGGTGATCCGTACGACGTCGCCGTGCCGCTGCTGGGCACGCAGATACGTCCCGAGCGAGTCCGATTTCAGGTCGAAGAGGGAACCGAGCAGCGGGACCCCCGCGAGCGCGGGAACCTCCGTACCACCGGTTTTGCCGTCCGTCCGTGTTCCCACTGCCATGGCCGCCCCCTCGACACCGTACCGACGGGCCCGATTCTGCACGTCCGACGGCCGCCACGCCGAGGAGGCCGCCTGCCGACCGGCTGAATCCAGCCGGTCGGCAGGCGCCCCCGTGCGAACGGCTACTTGTCGCAGGCGATGCCGTCCTTGTCCCGGTCGAGGGCCTCGCGGTACCCAGGCCGGCCGCGCCGCATGGGCGCCGCTCCTGCGGCCTTGGCCTCGGCGCAGGTCTTGTAGTACGCGCCGCTCCCCGCACCGCTGGCGCCTCCGTCGCCGCCGGTGGAGCCGCCGTCGGTCGGGGGCGAGGTCTTCGGCTTCGGCGGGGCGGGAGTCGGGCTCGCCGCCGGGGCCTTGGAGGGGGCGAGGGCGGCGCCGGCCTTGTCCGGGCAGGGCCGGCCGGGCGCGACGAGGGAGAGCTCGACGGTGGACGCCGGCTCCACGGGGACCCCGGCCGCCGGGGTCTGGAAGCAGACGGCCCAGGCCGTGTGGTCCGCGGCCAGCGGCACGTCGGAGTAGGCGCTGCGCGCCTCGACGGGCTTGGAGACCAGCTTCTTCGCAGCGCCCTCGGCGTCGGCGAACTTCTGCCCGACCAGCGAGGGCATCGCGGGCGTACTGGGCGAGGGCGAGGGCGAGGGCGTGGCGGCGGCAGCGCTGCTCACCCCCGCCGGGCCCTTCTTCGGCGCCGGATCCTCGCACCCACTCCCGAGCACGACCACCACCCCCACGACCGCTGCCACGGCAAACCTCCGACGGTGGAACATGGATGACCCCCCGAGATCAACACTCTGCGGAACCGCCGCATCGTACGCGCGCCACCCACCCCGCACGAACCCCTTTCACGCCAACTCCCCGGCGGCTCCGGCAGCACACGCCGAAACCCCGCCGCTCCCGCGGGGCGGGAGGACGGCGGGGCTTCGGCGTGCGAGCCGGGCGCGGGCTAGATGTCGCGGAAGATTTCGATCTGGGCGCCCACCGAGTTGAGGCGTTCCGCCAGTTCTTCGTAGCCGCGGTTGATGACGTAGACGTTGCGCAGGACCGAGGTGCCCTCCGCCGCCATCATCGCCAGGAGGACGACCACCGCGGGGCGCAGGGCCGGCGGGCACATCATCTCCGCCGCGCGCCAGCGCGTCGGGCCCTCGACCAGGACGCGGTGGGGGTCAAGGAGTTGGAGGCGGCCGCCGAGGCGGTTGAGGTCCGTCAGGTAGATGGCCCGGTTGTCGTACACCCAGTCGTGGATCAGCGTCTGGCCCTGGGCCGAGGCCGCGATGGCCGCGAAGAAGGGGACGTTGTCGATGTTCAGCCCGGGGAACGGCATCGGGTGGATCTTGTCGATCGGGGCTTCGAGCTTCGAGGGGCGGACCGTCAGGTCGACCAGGCGGGTACGGCCGTTGTCCGCCGTGTACTCCGCCGAGCGGTCGTGGTCGAGGCCCATCTCCTCCAGTACCGCGAGCTCGATCTCCATGAACTCGATCGGGACCCGGCGGATCGTCAGCTCCGACTCCGTGACCACCGCGGCGGCGACCAGGCTCATCGCCTCGACCGGATCCTCGGAGGGGGAGTAGTCCACGTCCACGTCGATGTTCGGGATGCCGTGGACGGTCAGCGTCGTCGTGCCGATGCCGTCCACGCGTACGCCGAGCGCCTCCAGGAAGAAGCACAGGTCCTGGACCATGTAGTTGGAGGAGGCGTTGCGGATGACGGTGGCGCCGTCGTGCCGGGCGGCGGCCAGCAGCGCGTTCTCGGTGACCGTGTCCCCGCGCTCGGTCAGCACGATCGGGCGGCCGGGGGAGACCCCCGCCTCGACCTTCGCGTGGTAGATGCCCTCGGTCGCGGTGATGTCCAGGCCGAAGCGGCGCAGCGCGATCATGTGCGGCTCGATGGTGCGGGTACCGAGGTCGCAGCCGCCGGCGTACGGCAGGCGGAACTGGTCCATCCGGTGCAGCAGCGGGCCCAGGAACATGATGATGCTCCGGGTGCGCCGGGCCGCGTCCGCGTCCATGGCGTCCATGTCGAGGCGGACCGGCGGGACGATCTCCAGGTCCACGCCCTCGTTGATCCAGCGGGTGCGGACACCGATGGAGTTCAGGACTTCGAGGAGCCGGTAGACCTCCTCGATGCGGGCGACCCGGCGCAGCACCGTACGGCCCTTGTTGAGCAGCGAGGCGCACAGCAGCGCCACGCAGGCGTTCTTGCTCGTCTTGACGTCGATGGCGCCGGACAGCCGGCGGCCGCCGACGACCCGCAGATGCATCGGGCCGGCGTAGCCAAGAGAGACGATCTCGCTGTCGAGAGCTTCACCGATTCGGGCGATCATCTCAAGGCTGATGTTCTGGTTGCCGCGCTCGATCCGGTTCACGGCGCTCTGGCTGGTGCCCAGTGCGTCCGCGAGTTGACTCTGCGTCCAGCCCCGGTGCTGACGGGCGTCACGGATGAGCTTGCCGATGCGTACGAGGTAGTCGTCTGCCATGGGTGCACCGTATCTCAGATATGAGATGCCCCCTGCGTCGGGTGTGGCAGACGGGTGTTACCGACCGTCAGATGCTCGGCGTGTCGCTTCCACCCGTCTCCCAACGCATCGCTCCAATTATGGACATCCACCTCATTATGCAGATTTAGTGGCCGCACGCGTGGTGGCGGCCGCCGTGCACCGCCGCGTACGCCGCCGGGCGCGGTCCGGACCCCGTGCGGGCCGCCCGGGCCGCCGCGGCGCGGCCCGCCGCCGAGTCCGCGTCGTGCACCACCCGGCCGCCGACCAGGGTCATCCGTACGCCCGTCCCGCTGATGTCGGCCACCGGACAGCGGGTCACATCCCGGTCCAGCAGCACCAGGTCCGCCGCCTTGCCCGGCTCCACCGTCCCCGTCAGCCCCTCCTGCCTCAGCTGCCACGCCGTCCCGGCCGTGTGCATCCGCAGCACCGAGTTCCGGCTCAGCCCCTCCAGCTCCCGGTACAGCTCGCCCGTCCCGTACGCGCCCTGCCGGTCGATCGCGGTCCGCAGCTGGTTCCACACCTGGAGCGCGTCCACCGGCCAGTCCGAGCCGCCGGTCAGGCGGGCCCCCGCCCGCTCCAGGCTGCGCGCCGGGTACATCCACCGGTGGCGCTCCGGACCGATGTACGGGAGCAGCGCGTCCATCGTCCAGGTGTCCTGCGCCGCCCACTGGAGCTGCATGCACGCCGCGACGCCCAGCTGCGCGAACCGCCGCAGATCCGCCGGGTCCACGATCTGCAGGTGGGCGATCGCGTTGCGCGCGTCCCGCTGCCCGGTCACCCGGCGGGCGTACGCGTATCCGTCCAAAGCGGTCCGTACCGCCCGGTCTCCGAGCCCGTGGGCGTGCAGCTGCCAGCCGGCCTTGTTGAACGCCGCCGTCAGCCGGCCGTAGTCGGCCGCCGAGGTGTACAGCTCGCCCCGGTTCGCCGTCGGCTTCCCGTTCCCGTCCAGGTACGGCTCCAGCAGCGCGGCCGTCTGCGCCGGGTACTCGATGACCCCGTCCAGGAACACCTTGACCATCCCGAACCGCAGGCCCCGTACCCCCTCGAACTCCCTGCGCAGCCCGCGCGCGTACGCCAGCGCGGCGGCCGGGTCCTTGGTCTGCCCGGCGTCGAGCCGGATCGCCGGCACGATCCGCTGCGGCAGCTTCCCCGCCGCCGCCAGGGCCTGGTAGAGCTCCAGCTCGTGCCGCCCGACCAGCGCGTCCATCATCGTGGTGACCCCGGACGCCGCCGCCAGCTCCAGCACCTTCGCGCAGGCCGCGACCAGTTCGGCCCGGGAGGGCTCCGGGATGTGCCGCTTCACCAGGTCCTGCGCGTCGTCCTTCAGGACCCCCGTCGGCTGCCCGTCCGGCCCCTTCACGATCCGGCCGCCGACCGGGTCCGGGGTGGCCGCCGTGATCCCGGCGATGTCCAGGGCCCGCCGGTTCGCCCAGAGGTTGTGCCCGTCGCCGCCGACCAGCGCGACCGGTCTACGGGTCGCCAGCGCGTCCAGCATCGAGTGGTGCGGCACGCTCCCGGTCGGCAGCAGCCCGACCGGATTCCAGTCCTCCACCACCAGCCAGCGGTCCGGCTCCGCGTCCGCGCCCCCGGTGTCGGCGAGGAAGCCGGCCAGCAGCTCCCGCAGCTCGGGCAGCGTGGTCTCCGCCCCCTCCAGCGAGGGCCGCAGGGACCGGTCGCCGGCGCCCAGCGGGTGCACGTGGCCGTCGTGGATGCCGCTCATCACGGTGTTCTCGCGCGCGTCGACGACCTCGGTGTCCCGCCCGACGTGCCGGCGCACCGCCGAACCGCTCCCGGTGGCCAGGACCTTCCCGTCCCGCCCGACCGCGACCGCCTCCACCGGGGCCCCGCCGCCCGTGGTCCCGGTGAACACCCGGGCGTTGTGGATCACCAGGGCGGCCGAGCCGCGCCCGCCGGAGGCGGTGGCCGAGGCCGAGGCCGCGGCCGCGGGCCCCGCGCCCAGCAGTCCGGCCGCACCCGCCGCCCCGACGGCCCCGAGAAGGCCCCGCCGGGACAGGGAGGAAGAGAAGGAAGAAGAGGTCATGGCCACTCCAAAACGTCGGTGTGGCCAGGACACTGTTTGATTAACCCCTTAACCAGAACCCGCCGCGGCCGACGAAATCCGCACCGCCGTCCGTACGATGACCCCGTGCCCGGCCCCGGACCGACCATCGCCGACATCGCGCGCGCCGCGGAGGTCTCCACCGCGACCGTCTCCCACGCGCTGGGCGGCACCGGCCGCGTCGGCGAGTCCACCCGCCGCCGGGTCCGCGAGGTGGCGGCCGCCCTCGGCTACAGCGCCCGCCGCGGCCCCCGCACCCGTACGCTCGGCCTCGCCGTCACCACGTACGCGGGCTCGGCCTGGAACTACGTGGAGATCGCCTACTTCTCCCGGCTGCTGACCGCCGCCACCGCGGCCGCCCACGCCCGCGGCTACGCCCTCACCCTGCTGCCCGCCGACCGCGGCGCGGAGCCGCTGTGGCACACCCTCGCCGTCGACGGGATGCTGCTCCTCGACAGCCCGGCCGGCGATCCGGTGCTCCGCGCCCTGCGGGCCCGCGGCCTGCCGGTGGTCTTCGACGGCCGGCCCCCGGACCCGCGGCCCGGGGACGTGTGGGTGGACAACGACCACGAGGCCACCACCCGCGAGGTCCTCGACCACCTCGCGGCCGCCGGGGCCACCCGGATCGCGCTGCACTCCGCGTACGGCCGCGAGTACTACACCGGGGCCGTCACCTTGGCCTACACCCGCTGGTGCGCCGAGCGCGGGGCGCAGCCGCTGGTGGTCCCCTTCGACCCCGAGGACGCCCCGGGCCACGCCTTCGATCCCGTGTTCGCCGGCCCCGGCCGCCCCCGCCCCGACGCCGTGTACTGCGTGTACGACCCGGGCGGCCGCCAGGTGCTGGCCGCCGCCGCCCGGCACGGGCTGCGGATACCGCACGAGCTGCTGCTCGTCTGCGCGAGCGAGGACCCCTCGTACGCGGCGGGCGACCCGCCGGTGAGCACCGTGACCCTGCGCCCGGAGGTGATCGGGGAGAGCGCCGTCGCCGCACTGGTCGCGCTGCTGGAATCCCCGGAGGCGGCAGTGCCCGGCCAGCTGACCGTCCCGGCCGCACTGACCGTACGTACGTCGTCGCGTACGCCTCCGCGCGCGGCCGCGGGCAGGTCTTCGCTGTGATCTGGCCCATGCCGTGCATGACCAGGGCGCGGCAATGCACTAGAGTTATCTCGACATCGAGATATCTGCCGAAGGCGTACCGCAGCCGCCCCTGCTGGTAAGGCTCACCTAACTTAGCCTTACCTTAGCGGATTGGCCGCAGGGCGTGGCGGCAGGATTGCGGTAAAACGCGCGAATTTCATGCATGAAGGAGACTGTCGTGTCGGCGAACAGCTTCGACGCCCGCAGCACGCTGCAGGTGGGCGACGAGTCGTACGAGATCTTCCGGCTGGACAAGGTTGAGGGCGCTGCCCGCCTTCCCTACAGCCTGAAGGTGCTGCTGGAGAACCTGCTCCGCACCGAGGACGGCGCGAACATCACCGCCGACCACATCCGGTCGCTCGGCAACTGGGACTCGCAGGCCCAGCCCAGCGAGGAGATCCAGTTCACGCCGGCCCGCGTGATCATGCAGGACTTCACCGGCGTCCCCTGCGTCGTCGACCTCGCCACCATGCGTGAGGCCGTGAAGGCCCTCGGCGGCGACCCGGCGAAGATCAACCCGCTCTCGCCCGCCGAGATGGTCATCGACCACTCGGTCATCGCCGACAAGTTCGGCACGAAGGACGCCTTCGCGCAGAACGTCGAGCTGGAGTACGGCCGCAACAAGGAGCGCTACCAGTTCCTGCGCTGGGGCCAGACGGCCTTCGACGACTTCAAGGTCGTCCCCCCGGGCACCGGCATCGTCCACCAGGTCAACATCGAGCACCTGGCCCGTACCGTCATGGTCCGGGGTGGCCAGGCGTACCCCGACACCCTCGTCGGCACCGACTCGCACACCACCATGGTCAACGGCCTGGGCGTGCTGGGCTGGGGCGTCGGCGGCATCGAGGCCGAGGCCGCGATGCTCGGCCAGCCGGTCTCCATGCTGATCCCGCGCGTCGTCGGCTTCAAGCTGACCGGCGAGCTGCCCACCGGCACCACCGCCACCGACCTCGTGCTGACCATCACCGAGATGCTCCGCAAGCACGGCGTCGTCGGCAAGTTCGTCGAGTTCTACGGTGAGGGCGTCGCCGCCACCTCCCTCGCGAACCGCGCCACCATCGGCAACATGTCGCCGGAGTTCGGCTCGACCGCCGCGATCTTCCCGATCGACGACGAGACGCTGAAGTACCTGCGCCTGACGGGCCGCGACGCCCAGCAGGTCGCCCTGGTCGAGGCGTACGCCAAGGAGCAGGGTCTGTGGCTGGACCCGGCCGCCGAGCCGGACTTCTCCGAGAAGCTGGAGCTCGACCTCTCCACGGTCGTCCCCTCCATCGCCGGTCCGAAGCGCCCGCAGGACCGCATCGTCCTCGCGAACGCCTCCCAGCAGTTCGCCCTGGACGTGCGCAACTACGTCGAGGACGACGACGAGGCGGGCAAGGAGTCCTTCCCGGCGTCCGACGCCCCGGCCGCCTCCAACGGCGTGCCGACCCGCCCGACCCGGGTCACCCTGGCCGACGGCACCTCCTTCGAGATCGACCACGGCGCCGTCACCGTCGCCGCGATCACCTCCTGCACCAACACCTCGAACCCCTACGTCATGGTCGCCGCGGCGCTCGTGGCCAAGAAGGCGGTCGAGAAGGGCCTGTCCCGCAAGCCGTGGGTCAAGACCACCCTGGCCCCGGGCTCGAAGGTCGTCACCGACTACTTCGACAAGGCCGGCCTGACCCCGTACCTGGACAAGATGGGCTTCAACCTCGTCGGGTACGGCTGCACCACCTGCATCGGCAACTCCGGTCCGCTGGACGAGGAGATCTCGAAGGCGATCAACGAGCACGACCTCGCGGTCACCTCGGTGCTCTCCGGCAACCGCAACTTCGAGGGCCGGATCAACCCCGACGTCAAGATGAACTACCTGGCCTCCCCGCCGCTGGTCGTCGCGTACGCCATCGCGGGCTCCATGAAGGTGGACATCACCAAGGACGCCATCGGCACCGACACCGAGGGCAAGCCGGTCTTCCTCGCGGACATCTGGCCCTCCGAGGCCGAGGTCAACGACGTCGTGGCGAACGCCATCGGCGAGGACATGTTCAGCAAGTCCTACCAGGACGTCTTCGCGGGCGACGCCCAGTGGCAGGCGCTGTCGATCCCGACCGGCAACACCTTCGAGTGGGACCCGCAGTCCACCTACGTCCGCAAGCCCCCTTACTTCGAGGGCATGACGATGGAGACCACCCCGGTCTCCGACATCGCCGGCGCGCGCGTGCTGGCGAAGCTGGGCGACTCGGTCACCACCGACCACATCTCCCCGGCCGGTGCGATCAAGGCCGACACCCCGGCCGGCAAGTACCTCACCGAGCACGGTGTCGAGCGCCGCGACTTCAACTCGTACGGTTCCCGCCGCGGCAACCACGAGGTCATGATCCGCGGTACGTTCGCCAACATCCGCCTGCGCAACCAGATCGCGCCGGGCACCGAGGGCGGCTTCACCCGCGACTTCACCGTCGAGGGCGCGCCGGTCGCGTTCATCTACGACGCCTCCCAGAACTACCAGGCCGCCGGCATCCCGCTGGTCATCCTGGCGGGCAAGGAGTACGGCTCGGGCTCGTCCCGCGACTGGGCCGCCAAGGGCACCGCGCTGCTCGGAGTCAAGGCCGTCATCGCCGAGTCCTACGAGCGCATCCACCGCTCGAACCTGATCGGCATGGGCGTGCTCCCGCTGCAGTTCCCGGAGGGCGCCTCGGCGGCCGCGCTGGGCCTCACCGGCGAGGAGACCTTCTCCTTCACCGGTGTGGAGGAGCTGAACAACGGCACCACCCCGCGCACCGTCAAGGTCACCACCGACACCGGTGTGGAGTTCGACGCGGTCGTCCGCATCGACACCCCCGGTGAGGCGGACTACTACCGCAACGGCGGCATCATGCAGTACGTGCTCCGGAACCTGATCCGCGGCTAGTCACCGCTGAGCACATCGGCACCAAAGGGCCGTATCCCCGTTAAGGGGGTACGGCCCTTCCGTTTTGCCGGGCAGGGTCCAGGTTTCGGGGAGGTCTCAACTCGGAAAAGCTGACGGACATCCGTGTGCATGATCTTGCTCACACGAGCGGAAGTGGACTATACCTGTGCCCGTCCGGATCACCGCGGTACGAGCGGCTCGGGACCGGGGGATGGACGGGGGACCTGCGGTGATGTCCGCATGCACGGCAACCGCCGTGATTTCCGGCCTCCTTCACACTTCTGACGAAGGCGAGGACATGAGCATGGGATCCACTGGTGAGGGACTCGGGCGCCGTGATCTGATCAAGCGCTCCGCGGCACTCGGACTGATCACGGTGCCGACGATGAGCTTCCTGTCCGCCTGCGCCTCCGGCGGTGGGGACGGCTCGACGAAGGGCCCGGACAAGGGGGTCGTGTCCAAGGAGAACCCCTTCGGTGTCGCCAAGGGCGGCAAGCTCGACGTCGTCGTCTTCAAGGGCGGGTTCGGCGACGACTACGCGAAGGCCTGGGAGGCCGCCTTCGACAAGAAGTGGGGTACCACCAGCTCCCACCTCGGCACCCAGGAGATCACCGCCAAGCTCCAGCCGCGCTTCAACGGCGGCAACCCGCCGGACGTCATCGACGACTCGGGCGCCCAGCAGATCAAGCTGGACGTGCTCGCCAAGGGCGGCCAGCTCGCCGACCTCACCGCCGTGCTCGACGCGCCCTCGCTTGACGACCCGGCCAAGAAGGTGCGCGACACCCTGGTCGAGGGCGCCTACGAACAGGGCCTGCAGGGCGGCAAGTACGTCGTGCTGAAGTACGTGTACGCCGTGTTCGGCTTCTGGTACTCCGGCAAGCTCTTCAAGGAGAAGGGCTGGGCGCCGCCGAAGACCTGGGACGAGTTCCTGGCCGTCTGTACCAAGGCCAAGGAGGCGGGCATCGGCGGCCTCGCCCACCAGGGCAAGTACCCGTACTACATCAACGTCGTCATCATGGACCTGATCGCCAAGAAGGGCGGTCTGGAGGCCATGAAGGCGATCGACAACCTGGAGCCGAACGCCTTCGAGGGCAACGCGGCCGCCCTCGCCGCCGTCGAGGCGGTCTACGAGGTGGTCGAGAAGGGCCTGCTGATGCCGGGCACCAACGGTCTCACCCACACGGAGTCCCAGACCGCCTGGAACCAGTACAAGGCCGCCTTCATCCCCTCCGGTTCCTGGCTGGAGAACGAGCAGCTGAAGCAGACCCCGGAGGACTTCGACATGAAGTTCCTGCCGATGCCGCTGCTCGCCGACAGCAAGCTGCCCTTCGAGGCCATCCGGGCCGGCGTCGACGAGCCCTTCATCGTCCCGGAGAAGGCGGCCAACAAGGCCGCGGGCTTCGAGTTCCTCCGCTCGATGCTGTCCCGGGAGTGGGCGACGATCTTCGCCCAGCAGGCCAACTCGCTCACCGTGGTGAAGGACGGCGTGGACCCGAGCGTCAAGCTGCGGCCGGGCACCCAGTCGGCGGTGGAGGCGCTCAAGGCGGCGGGCGGCAACACCTTCGCCTACCGCTACCCCGACTGGTACAGCGAGATGGACACCGAGATCCAGAATGCGTCCAATGAGCTGATGGCCCAGCGGATTCAGCCAAAGGAGTGGATCAAGAGGGCCCAGGCTGCGGTAGACAAGGCGGCGAAGGACCCGAACGCCAAGAACAACCACCGCAGCTGACACCGCAGGGACGGACACCATGAGCCATGTAGCCCAGGGGAGAGGGAAGGGCGGTTTCATCGCCGGCTTCCTCCTCGCGCCCCTCGCGCTGTACCTGACCTTCGTCATCTGGCCGTACGTACAGACGTTCGGGTACTCCTTCACCAACTGGAGCGGCCAGTCACCGACGTTCGACTTCGTCGGCCTGGACAACTACTCGGCATTGCTGAACGACGAGGTCTTCCGCGGCGCACTCTGGCACAACCTGCTGCTCTTGGTGTTCGTCCCGGTGATCACCATCCTGCTCGCCCTCTTCTTCGCCTTCATGGTGAACGCGGGAGGGCGCAGCGGGGCCGGCGGAGTGCAGGGCGTCAGCGGCTCGCGCTTCTACAAGATCATCTACTTCTTCCCGCAGGTCCTCTCCCTGGCCATCCTCGCCGTGCTCTTCGGCGCGATTTACCGCAGTGACGAGGGCGGCCTGCTCAACGGCTTCCTCACCAAGATCGGCCTGATCGACGCACAGCACCCCGTCGAATGGCTCAACGAGCCCAACCTCGTCCTCTGGTGCCTGCTGTTCATCGTCGTCTGGCACGGCGTCGGCTTCTACCTCGTCCTGTTCTCCGCGGCCATGCAGTCCGTCCCCAAGGACATCTACGAGGCCGCGCTGCTCGACGGCGCCGGGCGCGCCCAGACCTTCTTCAGGGTCACCCTGCCCCTGCTGTGGGATTCTGTGCAGACCGCCGCGGTCTATCTGGGCATCGCCGCGATGGACATGTTCGTCCTGGTGTCGACCATGACCTCACAACAGTTCGGCGGCGGCCCCGACCACCACAGCGAGGTCATGGCGACGGTCCTGATGCGCAACTTCCTGTACTTCGGCAAGAGCGGCTACGCCTGCGCCATGGGCGTGGTCATGCTCGTCCTGACCATGATCCTCTCCGTCATCACGCTGCGCGCCACCCGCCGCGAGCGCATCGAGTTCTGAGAGGAGTGCCACGATGACTGCAGAGTCCACAGTGATCAAGGCTCCGGGCGAAGCGGCCGCGGAGCGGTCCGGCGGGCCCGGACGGACCAAGGAGCGGGACAAGGGGCGGGACAAGCGCGGCTCCGAGGGCACGGTCCTCAACGTCTTCTCGCACGGATTCCTCGCCATCTGGGCGATAATGATCGTGCTGCCCCTGATCTGGCTCGCGCTCGGTGCCTTCAAGACCGACGCGCAGATCGGCGGCTCGGCCCTGAGCTGGCCCTCCAACTGGCACTTCGACGCCTTCGCGCGGGCCTGGACCAAGGGCATCGGCGACTACTTCGCCAACACGCTGATCGTGCTCGTCTTCTCGGTCCCGCTGACCATGCTGCTCGGCTCGATGGCCGCGTACGTACTGGCCCGCTATCCCTTCCGGGGCAACCGGGTCGTCTACTACTTCTTCGTCAGCGGGGCGATGTTCCCCGTCTTCCTGGCGCTCGTCCCGCTCTTCTTCATGGTCAAGCGCTTCGACATGCTGAACACCTACCAGGGCCTGATCCTGGTCTACGTCGCCTACTCGATGCCGTTCACCGTCTTCTTCATGCACTCCTTCTTCCGGACGCTGCCGACGGCGATCTACGAGGCGGCGGTCATCGACGGGGCCTCCGACACCCGGATCTTCTTCCAGGTGATGGTGCCGATGGCCAAGCCCGGCCTGATCAGCGTCGGGATATTCAATGTCCTGGGCCAGTGGAACCAGTACATCCTGCCCGCCGTGCTGATGCAGCCGCAGACGACCGGAGACCCCGAGCGCTACATGCTCACCCAGGGCCTCATCCAGCTCCAGTACCAGATGGGCTACGAGACGGACCTGCCGGTGCTGTTCGCCGGCGCCACCATCGCGATCATCCCGATGCTGGCGGTCTACCTCTCCTTCCAGCGCCAGATCCAGGCCGGCCTGACCTCCGCCACCCTCAAGTAGCGGAGTCGGGCACGACCGACCAGCTGACCGCCGAGACGGACGGGTCGAGCGAGAGGTTGCTGACCGCTTCCTCCAGCATCCGGCCCCCCGCCGCCCCCTCGGCGGTCAGCAGCGCCGCCACCGTCACCAGGCCGGCCTTCGGGCCGTCCTGGCTGCGGATCGAGCGCAGCGTGTAGCCGGGCCGGCCGAGCGCGTCGACCAGCCGGTGGCGGATGTGAGCCTCCTCCGCCTCCAGGCACACGGCCTCGAAGTGGAAGTCGGTGGCCACCTCCGCCCCGCCGCGCGGTTCGCGGTCCAGGCGCCGGCCCAGCGGGCGCAGCAGGAGGTTGGCTCCCACCACGCCCGCCGTGCCGAAGGCCGCCAGGACGAACATCCCGGTGCCGGCCAGGCAGCCCACGGCCGCCGAACACCACAGGGTGGCGGCCGTGTTCAGGCCCCGTACGCTCAGCCCGTCGCGCATGATCACGCCGGCGCCGAGGAAGCCGATGCCCGACACGATCTGGGCGGCGACGCGGGGGCCGTCGTACTGGACCTCCGAGACGGCGCCGATGAACCCGTACTGCGAGAGCAGCACGAACAGCGCCGCCCCGCCCGCCACCAGGGCGTTCGTCCGCAGTCCGGCCATCCGGGCACGCCACTGCCGTTCCAGGCCGATCGCCGCTCCGAAGCCGAGCGCGGCGGCGAGGTGTCCGGCCATCTCCCATTCGTTGAGCAGCATCGGCTTCTCCCCTCCTCTGTCCTCTTGCGGTCTTCTGCCGGGCGTTACAGCCAGGTGCCGAACTTGCGGATGTACAGGGTCTTCAGGAGCTGAGTGAGCGTGCAGTACGCCAGCAGTACGCCGATCAGCCACGGGAAGTAGCTCGCCGGCAGGGCCACGAAGCCCAGCGAGGCGGCCAGCGGCGAGAAGGGCAGGTACAGCCCGGTCAGCACCGCGAGGACGGTCATCACCATCACCGGCCAGGAGGCACGGGACTGGATGAAGGGGATCTTCCGGGTGCGGATCATGTGGACGATCAGGGTCTGCGAGAGCAGGCCCTCGATGAACCAGCCGGACTGGAACAGCGCCTGGTGCGCCTCGCTGTTGGCCGCGAACACGTTCCACATGATCACGAACATCGCGATGTCGAAGATCGAGCTGATCGGGCCGATGCAGACCATGAACCGGCCGATGCCCTTGGCGTCCCAGTTGCGGGGCCCCCGCAAGTACTCCTCGTCCATCCGGTCCCACGGCGTCGCCAGCTGCGCGATGTCGTAGACCAGGTTCTGCACCAGCAGCATGATCGCGACCATCGGCTGGAACGGGATGAACGCGCTCGCCACCAGGACCGAGAAGACGTTGCCGAAGTTCGACGACGCCGTCATCTTGATGTACTTGATGGTGTTGCCGAACGTGGTCCGGCCCTGGATCACGCCCTGCTCCAGGACGGTCAGGTCCTTCTCCAGCAGGATGATGTCCGCCGACTCCTTGGCGATGTCGACCGCGGTGTCGACGGAGATGCCGACATCGGCGTCGCGCAGCGCGGCGGCGTCGTTGATGCCGTCCCCGAGGAAGCCGACGGTGTGCCCGTCGGCCTGCAGGGCCCGTACGATCCGGGCCTTCTGGACCGGGTTGACCTTGGCGAAGACCGTCGTACGGGCGGCCAGCGCGCGCAGCGCCGTGTCGTCGAGGGCGTCGATCTCGGTGCCGAGCACCACGTGCCCGACGTCGACCCCGACGTCCGCGCAGACCCGGGCGGCCACGAGGTCGTTGTCGCCGGTGACGACCTTTACCGTGATGCCCTTGTCGGCCAGGGCCTGCAGGGCCCGGGCGGCGTCGGCCTTCGGCGGGTCGAGGAAGGCGAGGAAGCCGACCAGGGTCAGCTGCTCCTCGTCCGCGACGGAGTAGGTCTCGCGCGGGGTGCCCATGGTGCGGGTGGCGACGGCGAGGACGCGCAGGCCCCGGCGGTTGTTGTCCTCGGCGATGCGGGTGACGTGGCTGCGCAGCCGCTCGGTGAGTTCGACCTTCTCACCGCGGTCCCGCACGTGGGTGCAGAGGTCCAGGACCTCCTCGACCGCGCCCTTGGTGATCATGACGTGCTCGGGGCGGCCGAGGTCGCCGACGATGCTGTTGCGGTCCAGGACCACGGACATCCGGCGGCGGGCGAAGTCGAAGGGGATCTCGTCGACCATCGAGAACCGTGCGTCGACGACAACCTCCTCGGCCTCGTCCACCCGGTTGATGACCGCCTGGTCCATCAGGTTCTTCAGGCCGGTCTGGAAGT
Source organism: Streptomyces sp. NBC_01006 (assembly GCF_045162725.1). Taxonomy (NCBI): domain Bacteria; kingdom Bacillati; phylum Actinomycetota; class Actinomycetes; order Kitasatosporales; family Streptomycetaceae; genus Streptomyces; species Streptomyces sp. NBC_01006. Next base: position 6,294,642 of record NZ_CP108700.1, read on the forward strand.
GGGAGTTGAGGTACCCGTACTCCAGGACCTCGTTGTCCTCGTCGCCGTGCACGTCCAGGTAGCGGTCCAGGACGATCCGGTCCTCGGTGAGGGTGCCGGTCTTGTCCGTGCAGAGCACGTCCATGGCGCCCAGGTTCTGGATCGCGCCCAGCCGCTTGACGACGACCTTGCGCCGGGACATGGCGACCGCGCCGCGCGCCAGGTTGGCGGAGACGACCATCGGCAGCATCTCGGGGGTCAGGCCGACGGCGACGGCGATGCCGAAGAGGAAGGCCTCGTCCCAGTCGCCCTTGGTCAGGCCGTTGATCGCGAACACGACCGGGACCATGACCAGCATGAAACGGATCAGCAGGAAGCTGACCTTGCGCACGCCGTTGTCGAAGTTGGTCTGCGGGCGCTCGCCGACCAGCGAGCCGGCCATCGAACCGAAGTAGGTGTCGGCGCCGGTGGCGACGACCACGCCGGTGGCGGTGCCGGAGGTGACCGAAGTCCCCATCAGACAGAGGTTGTCGGCCTCGACCGGGTCGGTGGTCTCTCCCCCTCGCTCCGCTGGGGGGACCCCCAGGCCGAGGTCCTCGGATCGAGTGTCGGCCTTGGCCACCGGCAGGGACTCGCCGGACAGCGCGGCCTGGCCGACCATCAGGTCCTTGGAGGTGATGAGCCGCAGGTCGGCCGGGATCAGGTCGCCGGCCGCCAGCTTCACCACGTCGCCAGGGACCACCCGGTCCATGGGCACCTCGAAGGTGGTGGGCGCCGAACCGCTGCCGGCCCGGCGCTGCACCGCGCAGGTGGTGGTGACGAGCTGCTTCAGCGCGTCGGCGGCCCGGCCGGAGCGGAACTCCTGCCAGAAGCGCAGCAGCCCGCTGATCCCCACCATCACGGAGAGGATGACGACGCCGGGATCGGCCGGGTCCTGCCACCACATGACGGCGGCGAGGAAGACGAGGACTCCGATGAAGGGGTTCCAGAACGCCTTCGCCAGCTGCACCCACCAGCGCGGGGCGCGCTCGTGAGCGACGACGTTGGCCCCGTGCCGCTCCAGGCGCAGGGCCGCCTCGGCGTGGGTGAGGCCGCTGCGGGTGGCGCTGAGCTCCTGGAGGACGGTGGCGCCCGGGCGGGCGCTGAATCCGGAGAGCCGCTCGCCGGCGAGCCGGGTACGGCTCTCCAGCTCGGCGGCCTTGCGCTCGCGGCGGCCCCTGCCCGGCGGGGCGAGCTTGGTGGGGGTACGGGGGGTGAGCATGGTCATGACGAATACCTCCCTCCACTGCGTCCGGGCAGCGCGAAGCCGCACGGTCACGTGGAGTGATCATGGGTCGGCGCAGGGCGGCGCGAAACGCCGCCGGGCACGCCGAGGGGCATGGATGACGCACGCCCGGCGGAAGCGCCGGGGCATGCGGAAGGGAAGGGAGGGGGAGAAAGAAAGAAGGAATGCAGAACCGCACGGGGCGGCGGCGTGCGCCGCAGCCGCACCGCGGTGTACCGCGGCCGTGCGTACTCAGGGAAAGATCAGCCGATCAGGTCAGCCGACGAGAGCGCTGCAAAGACTTCGATCGGGACTCATCCCGAACACCTCCTTGCGTAGCGCCGTCATTACGAGGCACCCGATCCGGCCGGAAAAGCCGCAGAGAACCGGTTGCCTCAGCGACCGTAACACGATCCAGAGGGATGTCTCTCATACTTATGACCGGTACTGACCGATTCGTTCTGCGTCAGCCTCTTGACGTCTGGAGGGCCAAAGGCTCGACTTAAGGTTCACAAGTTGGAGAGACGCCGGGGTCTCGGAGCACCAAGCCGCGACCGCCGGCTCGGGGGGCGACGGTCAACCGTCGCTAATGGGCAGGAGTGGATGAGTCGTGCAGACTCCCGGATCGCAGTCTTCACTGCACCGCGCGAATCTCGAACGGGTCGTGCGGGCGGTGCGGCTCGCGGGTTCGCTGACCCAGGCGGAGATCGCCCGGTCCACCGGACTGTCGGCGGCCACGGTCTCCAACATCGTCCGCGAGCTCAAGGACGGTGGGACCGTCGAGGTCACGGACACCTCGGCCGGCGGCCGGCGGGCGCGCAGCGTCTCGCTCAGCGGTGACGCGGGCATCGTGATCGGCGTGGACTTCGGCCACACCCACCTGCGGGTGGCCGTCGGCAACCTCGCCCACCAGGTCCTGGCCGAGGAATCCGCCCCGCTGGACGTGGACGCCTCCTGGGCGGACGGCTTCGACCGGGCGGAAGCCCTGGTCGGAGAGCTGATCGCGGGCATCGGGGTGGGCCTGGAGAAGGTCATCGGCGTCGGGCTCGGCGTCCCCGGCCCCATCGACGTGGAGTCCGGGACCCTGGGCTCCACCGCGATCCTGCCGGGCTGGGCCGGGATCAACCCGCGCCAGGAGCTCTCGCAACGCCTCGGCGTGCCCGTGTACGTGGACAACGATGCCAACCTCGGAGCGCTCGGGGAGCTGGTGTGGGGGAGCGGCCGGGGGGTCAAGGACCTCGCGTACATCAAGGTCGCGAGCGGTGTCGGCGCCGGCCTCGTGATCAACGGTCAGATCTACCGGGGGCCCGGCGGCACCGCCGGCGAGATCGGGCACATCACCCTGGACGAGTCCGGGCCGGTCTGCCGCTGCGGCAACCGCGGCTGCCTGGAGACCTTCGCGGCGGCCCGGTACGTCCTGCCGCTGCTGCAGAGCACGCACGGGCCCGAGCTCACCATGGAGCGGGTGGTCGAACTGGCCCGGGAGGGCGACCCCGGCTGCCGCCGGGTGATCGCCGACGTGGGCCGCCATGTGGGTAGTGGTGTCGCGAACCTGTGCAACGTCCTCAATCCGAGCCGCGTGGTGCTCGGTGGTTCGCTGGCGGAGGCCGGTGAACTGATCCTGGCCCCCATACGTGAGTCCGTGGGGAGGTACGCGATCCCCAGTGCGGCACGCCAACTGTCCGTGCTCACCGGGTCGTTGGGCGGCCGGGCCGAGGTGCTGGGCGCACTGGCCCTGGTGCTGAGCGAGATGGGCGATTCGACCCTTCTGGCCGGTTCGCCGACCCTCAAGCTCTTGCCTTCAGTTAGATAACGGATGGCACCGTTGTCATCTCGTTAAGGATTCACTCCTTGACGGCAAACTGCGGCCGAGGTTGACTCACGTCCACCTCGGCCGCAACGTTGCGGCCTCGTCAGGGAGGTTCAGGAAATGAACACGCGTATGCGCAGAGCCGCCGTTGCCGTAGCCGCCACCGCCATGGCCGCTTCCCTTGCCGCCTGTGGCAGCGCCAAGGAGGCCGGCGAGAAGCCGAAGGAGTCCGGCTCCGCCGCCGCGGGTGGCGCGATCAAGATCGGTCTGCTCCTGCCGGAGAACCAGACCGCGCGTTACGAGAAGTTCGACAAGCCGCTCTTCGAGAAGAAGGTCGCCGAACTCACCGGCGGCAAGGCCGAGGTGGTCTACGCCAACGCCAAGCAGGACGCGACCACGCAGAACTCCCAGGTCGACACCATGATCACCAACAAGGTGAAGGTCCTGGTCGTCGACGCGGTGGACTCCAAGGCCATCGCCGGCTCGGTCAAGAAGGCCAAGGAGGCGGGCATCCCCGTCGTGGCCTACGACCGCCTCGCCGAGGGTCCGATCGACGCGTACACCTCCTTCGACAACGAAGAGGTCGGCAAGGTCCAGGGCAAGGCCCTGCTGGAGGCCCTGGGCGACAAGGCCGGCTCCGGCGAGATCGTCATGATGAACGGTTCGGTCACCGACCCGAACGCCGCCCTCTTCAAGAAGGGTGCGCACTCCGTCCTCGATGGCAAGGTGACCATCGGCAAGGAGTACGACACCAAGGAGTGGAAGCCGGAGAACGCCAACACCAACATGGCGGGTGCGATCTCCGCGATCGGCAAGGACAAGATCGTCGGCGTCTACTCCGCCAATGACGGCATGGCCGGCGGCATCATCACCGCCCTCAAGGCGGCCGGCATGAACCCGCTGCCCCCGGTCACCGGCCAGGACGCGGAACTCGCCGGCGTGCAGCGCATCGTCGCGGGCGAGCAGTTCATGAGCGTCTACAAGCCGTACGCCCCCGAGGCCGAGGCCGCCGCGAAGATGGCCGTCGCCCTCGCCAAGGGCGAGAAGCTGGACGGTGTCACCACCTCCACCGTCGACAGCCCCACCACCAAGGGCGTCCCCTCGGTCCTGGTCCCCGTCGTCTCGCTGACGAAGAGCAACATCAAGGACACTGTCATCAAGGACGGTGTCTACACGGCCGACGAGATCTGCACCGACAAGTACGCGGCCGCCTGCGCCACCCTCGGCCTGAAGTAGGCCCCCCGGGCCTGACCCAGGTCCTCCGGGCCTGACCCAGGCCCCGTCGTCCCCCCGACCGGAGGCCCGCCCCCGCGGCCTTCGGTCCACCGGGACCCCCGCGCCTGCCCGGCGCCCCGCCCCTTCTTTCCCCGCCACCCGCGGGGCGCCGGGCAGAAACGATTCCCCCACCCCACCCCGCTCCTGCACTTACTGCACGACATCCCCGCCGGTCAGGCGGCGAAGGAGATGGTTCATGTGTCCGCTGCGCCCGTGCTGGCGTTGCGAGGGGTCTCGAAGCGATTCGGTGCCGTCCAGGCGCTCACCGATGTAGAGCTCGAGATCCATTCCGGCGAGGTGGTCGCCCTGGTCGGCGACAACGGCGCCGGCAAGTCCACGCTCGTCAAGACGATCGCCGGCGTCCACCCCATCGATGACGGAGTCATCGAGTGGGAAGGCAAGCCGGTCTCGATCAGCAAGCCCCATGACGCCCAGAACCTGGGCATCGCGACGGTCTACCAGGACCTCGCGCTGTGCGACAACATCGATGTCGTCGGCAACCTGTTCCTGGGCCGCGAGCTCAAGCGCCGCGGTGTCCTGGACGAGGTGGAGATGGAGCGCCGCGCCCGCGAGCTCCTGACCACCCTGTCCATCCGGATCCCCAGTGTCCGCATCCCCATCGCCTCGCTCTCCGGCGGTCAGCGCCAGACCGTGGCGATCGCCCGTTCGATGCTCGGCGAGCCCAAGCTGGTCATCCTCGACGAGCCCACGGCGGCCCTCGGCGTCGAGCAGACCGCACAGGTCCTCGACCTGGTGGAGCGGCTGCGCGAGCGCGGCCACGCCGTCATCCTCATCAGCCACAACATGGCCGATGTGAAGGCCGTCGCCGACAAGGTGGCGGTCCTGCGGCTGGGCCGCAACAACGGCGTCTTCAACGTCAAGGACACGTCGCAGGAAGAGATCATCTCCGCCATCACGGGTGCCACGGACAACGCCGTGACCCGTCGTGCGGCCCGTACCGGGGAGGCTCAGAAGTGAGCACCGAACACCACACCTCGGCGGAAGAGGTGGCCCAGCTGGCCAACCCCGCCGCCCCGGCGGACGCCATTCCCGCGGTGGACCCGCGCCTGCTCGTGCGCGAGCAGGGCCTGTCCGGCTACCTGAGCGAGTTCGGCCGCAAGATGAAGGCCGGCGACCTGGGCTCCGTCCCGGTCGTCATCGGCCTGGTCATCATCTGGGCCATCTTCCAGGGGCTGAACTCGAACTTCCTGTCCCCGGAGAACCTCACCAACATCGCGATCACGATGGTCGCCACCGGCATGATGGCCGTGGGCATCATCTTCGTGCTCCTGCTCGGCGAGATCGACCTTTCGGTCGGCTCCGTCAGCGGTGTTTCGGGCGCGATCTTCGCCGTCCTGGCCGTGACCCACGGGGTCAACCAGTGGGTGGCGATCCTGGCCGCGGTCGCCGGCGGCGCCCTGATCGGCTCGATCCACGGCTTCTTCTTCGCCAGGATCGGCGCACCGGCCTTCGCGGTCACCCTGTCGGGCCTGCTCTTCTGGTCCGGCGCCATGCTGCAGATCCTCGGCAGCAACGGCACGATCAACATCGACCCCGACGGTCCGGTGGGCCAGCTCACCACGTACTTCTTCACGGACGTGGCGGCCGGCTACGGCCTCGCCGCGGTCGCGGTGATCGGGTACTTCCTGGCCAGCTTCTTCGACAACCGCCGCCGCGAGGCCGCGGGGGTCCCGTCCCGCCCGATGAGCGAGATCGCCCTGCGCACGGGCCTGCTGGCCCTGTTCACCTTCGGTCCCGCCGCGGTGTTCAACCAGTACAAGGGCCTTCCGCTCGCGGTGGTGCTCTTCGTGCTGGTCCTGGTCGGCACGGACTTCCTCCTGCGCCGTACCTCGTTCGGCCGCAACGTCTTCGCGCTCGGCGGCAGCGTCGAGGCCTCCCGGCGCGCGGGCATCAACGTCACCGGGATCCGCATCGCGGTCTTCGCCATCGCGGGCACCTTCGCCGCAATCGGCGGGCTCTTCTGGGCCTCCAAGATCGCGGCGGCCAACCAGAGCGCCGGCGCCGGCGACCTGCTGATGAACGTGATCGCGGCGGCCGTGATCGGCGGCACCAGCCTCTTCGGCGGCCGGGGCCGCACCTGGAACGCCCTCCTCGGTGTCATGGTCATCACCTCGATCCAGTACGGTCTGGCTCTCCAGGGCATCGCCACCCCGATCCAGTACATGATCACCGGTGCGGTGCTGCTGGCCACCGTGGTGATCGACTCGGTCACCCGCAAGACCCAGAAGACGGCCGGACGCGCCTGACACCGCGCCCGATGCGGTAAGAACGGTCACAGTGCCCGGTGCCACTTCGTGTGGCGCCGGGCACCCGTGCGTACATATGTGCGTGCGACTGTGCGGGTATACGCCCGTTTGGGATGTGTGACCTCGCGGTCGCGTGTACATGTATGACAAAGGTGTGACCCGCCAGGGACCGCCCGATGACTGCCGCCGCGAGCGGAACATTAGACTCGACAGACCAGCAAGCAACTGCAAGGAGGCACGGGTGCTGCTGACCCGCATCAAGGGACCGCGCGATCTGGACCGGCTCAGCCAGGAGGAGCTCGACCAGCTCGCCGCCGAGATCAGGTCCTTCCTCGTCGACGCCGTCTCCAAGACCGGCGGGCACCTCGGCCCCAACCTCGGGGTGGTCGAACTGACGATCGCCCTGCACCGGGTCTTCGACTCGCCCAAGGACAAGGTCCTCTTCGACACCGGCCACCAGGCCTACGTCCACAAGCTGCTCACGGGCCGCCAGGACTTCGCCGGCCTGCGCACCAAGAACGGCCTGTCGGGCTACCCCTCGCGCGCCGAGTCCGACCACGACGTGATCGAGAACTCGCACGCCTCCACCGTGCTCGGCTGGGCCGACGGTCTGGCCAAGGCCAACGAGGTGCTGGGCCGCGAGGACCACCACGTCGCCGCCGTCATCGGCGACGGCGCGCTGACCGGCGGCATGGCCTGGGAGGCGCTGAACAACATCGCCGCCGCCAAGGACCGCCCGCTGGTCATCGTCGTCAACGACAACGAGCGCTCGTACGGCCCCACCATCGGCGGCCTCGCGAACCACCTGGCCACCCTGCGCACCACGGACGGCTACGAGCGCTTCCTGGCCCGCGGCAAGGAGCTCCTGGAGCGCACCCCGGTCGTCGGGAAGCCGCTCTTCGAGACCCTGCACGGCGCCAAGAAGGGTCTCAAGGACTTCATCGCCCCGCAGGGCATGTTCGAGGACCTGGGCCTGAAGTACATCGGCCCCATCGACGGCCACGACATCGAGGCCCTGGAGTCCGCCCTGACGCGTGCCAAGCGCTTCAGCGGCCCGGTCATCGTGCACTGCCTCACCCAGAAGGGCCGCGGCTACACCCCGGCCCTGGAGCACGAGGCGGACCGCTTCCACGCGGTCGGCGTGATCCACCCGGACACCGGCCTGCCCGTCAAGACCGCGGCCGCCAGCTGGACCTCCGTCTTCGCCGACGAGATGGTCAAGCTCGGCCACGAGCGCGCGGACATCGTCGGCATCACCGCCGCCATGCTCCACCCGGTCGGCCTCAACAAGTTCGCCGAGGCCTTCCCGGACCGGATCTACGACGTGGGCATCGCCGAGCAGCACGGCGCCACTTCGGCGGCCGGCCTCGCCACCGGCGGGGTCCACCCGGTCTTCGCGGTGTACGCGACCTTCCTCAACCGCGCCTTCGACCAGGTCCTGATGGACGTCGCCCTGCACAAGTGCGGGGTCACCTTCGTCCTGGACCGCGCCGGTGTCACCGGCGACGACGGCGCCTCCCACAACGGCATGTGGGACATGTCGATCCTCCAGGTCGTCCCCGGCCTGCGCCTCGCCGCACCGCGCGACGCCGAGCAGCTGCGCGCCCAGCTCCGCGAGGCCGTCGAGGTCAAGGACGCCCCGACCGTCGTGCGCTACTCAAAGGGCGTCGTCGGCCCGGCCGTCCCGGCCGTCGGCCGGATCGGCGGCATGGACGTACTGCGCGCCCCGGCCCCCGAGGTCACCCGTCCGGACGTACTGCTCGTCTCGGTCGGCGCGCTCGCCCCGATGTGCCTGGAGATCGCCGACCTGCTCGACAAGCAGGGCATCTCCACGACCGTCGTCGACCCCCGCTGGGTCAAGCCCGTGGACGAGGCCCTGGCCCCGCTCGCGGACCGGCACCGCGTGGTCGTCACCGTCGAGGACAACGGCCGCACCGGCGGTGTGGGCTCCGCCGTGGCGCAGGCGCTGCGCGACGCGGGCGTTGACGTACCGCTGCGCGATTTCGGTATCCCGCAGCGCTTCCTCGACCACGCCCTGCGCAAGGAGATCATGGCCGAGATCGGCCTGACCGCCCCGGACATCGCCCGCCAGGTCACCGGTCTGGTGGCGAAGCTGGACGGGCGCTACGACAGCGAGCCGGCCGCCGCGGTCGACTAGTCGACTGTTCGACCTAAACGCGCGGTTGCACGTCACGGGCCGGGAGATCACCCTGGGAGGGTGGGCCTCCCGGCCCGTTCGTGTGCGTCGTCACCTGTCGGAGGTGCGTCGGTGAGCAAGGACCTGAACAGCGTCTTCCGCACCAAGACGGTCGAGCAGTCCATCCGCGACACGGAGGAGCCGGAACACGCGCTCCGCAAGTCGCTCTCCGCCTGGGACCTGACGGTTTTCGGTGTCGGCGTCATCATCGGCACCGGCATCTTCGTCCTCACGGGCATCGCGGCCCGGAACAACGCCGGGCCCGCCACCTCCCTGGCCTTCGTCGCGGCGGGCATCGTCTGCGCACTCGCGGCCCTCTGCTACGCCGAATTCGCGTCCACCGTGCCGGTGGCCGGATCGGCGTACACCTTCTCGTACGCCTCGATCGGTGAGCTGCCCGCCTGGATCATCGGCTGGGACCTGGTGCTGGAGTTCGCGCTCGGCACGGCGGTCGTGGCGGTCGGCTGGTCCGGGTACGTGCGTCACCTGATGCACACCAACCTGGGCTGGGACCTGCCAACGGCGCTGGCAGGACCGGACGCGGGAGGCAGCTTCGACCTGCTGGCCTTCCTGCTGGTCCTGGTGCTGACCGCGATCCTGGTCGTCGGGACGAAGCTCTCGGCGCGGATCACCGCGGTCGTGGTCGCCATCAAGGTCTTCGTGGTCCTGCTGGTCATCGTCGCGGGCCTGTTCTTCATCAAGGCCGACAACTACTCGCCGTTCATCCCTCCGGCCCAGCCGCAGGAGGCAGGCAACGGCCTGCACGCGCCACTGGTCCAGCTGATGTTCGGGTACGCGCCCACCAACTTCGGTGTCATGGGCATCTTCACCGCGGCCTCCCTCATCTTCTTCGCGTTCATCGGCTTCGACGTCGTGGCCACCGCCGCCGAGGAGACCAAGAACCCCCAGCGGGACATGCCGCGCGGCATCCTCGGCTCGCTGCTGATCTGCACCGTGCTCTACGTCGCCGTGACGCTGGTGGTCACCGGCATGCAGAAGTACTCGGAGATGTCACCGACGGCGCCACTGGCCGAAGCCTTCAAGTCGGTGAACCAGCCCTTCTTCTCCGGCGCCATCAGTCTCGGCGCGGCCGTCGGCCTGATCACCGTGTGCATGATCCTGCTGCTCGGCCAGACCCGCGTGTTCTTCGCGATGAGCCGTGACGGACTGCTGCCGCGCGTCTTCTCCGTCACCCACCCCAAGTACCGCACCCCCTACCGGGCGACCCTGCTGCTCGGCGGGATCATCGCCATCGTCGCGGGCTTCACCAGCCTGGAGAAGCTCGCGGAACTGGTCAACATCGGCACCCTGTTCGCCTTCGTGCTCGTCGCCCTCGGCGTGATCATCCTGCGCAAGACCCGCCCCGACCTGCACCGGGCCTTCCGCACCCCCTGGGTGCCGGTGATCCCGATCATCTCGATCGCGGCCTCGCTCTGGCTGATGCTCAACCTGCCGGCCGAGACCTGGATCCGATTCGGCGTCTGGATGGCGATCGGCATCGTCGTCTACTTCGCCTACGGACGCTCGCACAGCCGCCTCGGCAAGGTCGGCGCCGAAGCGGAGTTCTAGCGGTGGAACGACGGAAGCCGGCCGTACGGGTCACCCGTACGGCCGGCTTCCGCGTGCGCGGGCCCGTCAGCCCTTGGCGGGGGAGTCCTTGGCCTCCGCCGGGATCTTCCGGTCGGCGCGCAGGGCCTCCCACAACAGGTCCGCCTGCGGCTGCGCCACGATCACGCGGTTCGGGTCCACCTTGTCGTAGGCGACCGGGAGCATGATCGTCTCCATGGTGTCCGGGTCCACGCCCTTCATGCTCTGCGCGAAATCGGCCAGGGAGGTGAGGGAGGCCAGGTCGGAGTCGGTGGTCAGCGACTTGGTGCCGGCGTCGGCCAGCTTGTAGAGCCGGGCCGGGTTGCCGAGCGCGTCCTGCTTCTTGATCTCCGACAGCATCGCCATCATGAACTGCTGCTGGAGGCCTATGCGCCCGAGGTCGCTGCCGTCGCCGTAGCCGTAGCGGGTACGGACGAACTTGAGCGAGTCGGCGCCGTTCAGCCGGTGCGTGCCCGCGTCGAGCTTGAGCCCGCCCTTGGCCCCGCTCATCGGCTTGTCCAGGGTGACGGTGACCCCGCCGAGGGCGTCCACCAGGCCCTTGAACCCGGCGAAGTCGACCTCGACGAAGTGGTCCACGCGGATCCCGGACATCTGCTCCACGGTCTTGACCACGCAGGCCGGACCGGCCAGCGAGTAGACCGAGTTGAACATGACCCGGTTCGCCGCCTTGACGGTCTTGCCGTCGGCGTCCTTGCATTCGGGCCGGCTGATCAGGGTGTCGCGCGGGATGCTCACCGCGGTGGCCTTGGACCGGCCCTCGGGTATGTGCACCAGCATGGCGGTGTCCGAGCGGGCGCCGCTCACGTCGCCGTGGTCGAGGTCCGCGTTGGCCCCGGCGCGCGAGTCGGAGCCCAGTACGAGGACGTTCTGCGCGCCCGCGACGACCTTCTTCGGGCGGTTGTCACCGATGGCCTGGTCGAGGTCGACGCTGTCGATGTTGCCGTTCAGGTGGCTGTACGCCCACCAGCCCGTGCCACCGGCGGCGAGGATGAGCAGGGCCACCGTCAGCAGCACGATCCGCAGGGCACGCCCGCCGCCGCGCCGCCGCCTGCGCCGGGAGGAAGGAGAGCTGGCAGAGGGCAGGTCGGTCATTGAGGCAGGGCCCTTCTATTATCGATGGGGTGCATCATAAGACACACTTTCGAGTGGCTGGTTCTTTCCGGTGAAGAGCCGGGCCGGTTGAGCAGGACATTCTCGGCAGAAGGGTGAAGAGCGGCGTGGTCCGAGGCAAAAGCGGAAGCCGGGGCGCCACTTCCGTCCGCGCGGCGCAGGACGCACCCCCGGGCGGACCAGGTCCCCGCCGGTCCTCGCCACCGGCCGGAAACTGGCTGTTCAAAGGGAGCGACGGCCGTCTGACGGCCTACGCCTGCACCCCGCACGGCCTGGTGCGCTGGACCGAGGCCGCGGCGCCCCGCACCGGCTGGACCGGCCCGGACGCGTTCGAGGTCGAGGGCTGGACGGGTACCGCCGCGATGGCGCAGAGCCGCGAGGGGTACGTGCACTTCGTCGCCCTGCGGGCCGCCCAGGACGGCTCGGGGCGGCCGGAAATCATCGTCTCCACCCAGTTCCAGCCGGGCCGCCCCATGACCGAGTGGCACAGCCTCGGCACCCCCGGGCTGCGCGGCGGCCCCACCGACGACCGGCTCGCCGGCCCGCCGCGCATCGCCGTCAACCAGCGCTCCGGATCCACGCACGTCCTCGTCTCGATGCGCCACGGCGGCGTCCTGCGCCGCAGCCGCAACGCGGAGGGCGCGTGGGGCGGTTGGAAGCAGGTGGCCCCGGAGCCGTACGGGAGCGGGGTGACCCCGCTGATGCCCGCCGGCGGGCAGCTGGAGATGCTCGTCCTCGGGCCGGCCGGCGCGGACCGGTGGTCGGGAATCGGCCAGGGCCGCTTCGCGCTCGCGGACCGCATCCCCACCCCGGTCGTCCCCGGCACCCCCGCCGTCTGCGAGACGGGCCCGCGCCGGGTGACGTACTTCTGGCGCTACCCGGGCGACGGCTCGCTCGTCGCCTGGCGGGCCGCCCGACAGGGCGTCCAGGGCGGCCTGATGGGCCTCGGCGGCGCGGGCGGCCGCGGAGCCCCGGGCGTCGTACGGGCCGACCTCGGCGGCTACGACTGCACGGTTCTCGCGCAGACCGGCGCGGAGGGCGACATCGAAGTCACCGCCTACGTCACCGAGAACGAGGCCTACGGCACCTGGTGGGCCTCCCTCGGCGGGCACGGTGCGTACGCCCCCCAGGTGGCCGTGGACGCGGCGGGCCGCCTCGTCGTGGCCGCCTTCGACGCGGACGGCGCACTGATCTGCACCCGCCAGGACACCACCCAGCAGGGGCTCGTGTTCGGCCCCTGGGAGGCCGCCTGAGGCCTGGCGCCCGGCCTCAGGCCTGCCGCGGCAGCGGCGTGCGCCGGGACACCTCGATGCTGAGGCCGCCGGACTCCGTGTAGTACGGGGTGGCCGCCAGCTCCATGCCCCGCGCATCGGGCGCCGACCCGATCGGCACCGGCATCCGGGCGGTCGTGTCCAGATCGGCGGAGCGCTTCGGCCCGAGCCGCACCTCCTGCGTCACGCCCTCGAAGCCGACCGCGAGGTACAGGTCCCAGGTGCCGGGCTCCAGCGGCCAGCCGCCGGAGGTCTGCGCCAGGTTGACCCGGGCCGAGAACCGGCCCATGGCCCGGGGCTTGCCCTTGGCATTGGTCAGAGTGTCGTCCCGGCGGGCCGTCACCGCGTAGCTCTCCTGCACGCCGCTCGTCCGCTCCCGCAGCACCACCCGGGTGGTGCGGTCCTTCGTCGACAACTGTTCGTAGAACGCGAAGCCGTCCAGCGTCAGCATCGGTCCCTCCCACCGGGCCTTCTGAAGCTGGTGGGTGACCGTCATATCGCCCGTGATGTCGAACAGCTCGTCCGGCAGGGACACCTGCGGGTCGCGGAAGAAGGGCAGCGTCGTGAACACCCGCCCGTCCTCCACCGTCTTGCGCACCGCCGGCCGGTCCTTGTCCGCCTCGAAGGCGGCCATCCGCTGCGCCTCGGCGAAGCGGCCCTGCGCCAGCAGGGCGAACCGTACGGCCACCATGCGCGGCAGCAGCGCCAGCGCGCCGGGGGAGGCCTGGGTCCGCAGCACCTCGGCCGCGGCCCACAGCGCCTGGTCCCGCTCCGCCGGGTCGGTGGCGGACAGCAGCGCGGCCGCGGTCGCCTTGCCGAGCTCCACCTCCAGGTGCCGTGACTGGAGCCTGTCCCGGCGCGGCCCCTCGGGCAGCTGCGAGGCGACCAGCGCCAGCATGCGGGAGGCCAGGGCGACCCGGTCCGGCAGCGTCGCCCGCCCCGCCGGCGAGGGGCCCTTGACCACGCAGGGCGCGTCGCCGACGACCGAGACGTTGTCCGCCCCGATGAGGGCGCGGGCCGTGAAGGCCTGGTCGTCGCCGACCAGCATGTCGGTGGGGAACGCCAGCCCGCGGCGCTGCAGCAGGCTGGTGCGGAACAGCTTGTCCGGGGTCAGCGACCAGTAGACGCGCGAGGCGTACAGATCGGTGTAGGCCTGGTTCTTGCGGAACATCGAGGTCTCGACCGTGTGCCGGCCGGAGCTCTCCAGCTTGCCCAGTACGACGTCGGCCTCGTAGGCGTCGGCCGCCGAGACCATCCGCTCCAGCGCGTCGGGCGCCAGCCGGTCGGTGGCGTCCAGGAAGATGACGTACCGTCCGCGCACCTGGCTCAGCGCCCAGTTGCGGGCCCCGGCCGCGCTCAGCCCCGGCGAGACCTGCCCCGCGCGGACGAAGGCGGGGTACTGGTGGGCCGCCCGCGCCAGCACGGACCCGCTCTCGTCCGTCGACCCGTCGTCGACGCCGATGACCTCCAGCCGGTCCGTGCCGATGGACTGCACGAGGACGGAGGCCAGGCAGGCGTCGAGCGCGGCGGCCTGGTTGTATACCCGGACGGCGACCGTCACGTCCTTGACGTCGGTGGCCCCGACGACGGCGGTGTTCATGATGGGGGGATCCTCGTCAGTTCTGCGGAGCGGCGCGGCGGGGCCACGGCATCTCCCCGGTGAGTTCGGGCCATTGCCAAGGGCGCGGCGTGCTGTCCGCCGGATGCTGCGGGAAGGCGCCCGGGATGTGCTCCAAGGAGCCCACGAAGACGTTCACGTGCGAGGTCAGCTGCCCGGCCGCGGCGGCGCCCACCGTGTACTCGAACCGGTCGTAGCCGGTGAAACCGGGGGCGGGCGCGTACGTGACCCAGCCGTCCGGCGAGAGCTGCGCCCTGCCTCCCCGCGGCTGCGTCACGGAGACGGCGGTGCTGCCCGCCGGGGCCGCCGAGAGCACGTTGACCGTGCCCGGCGCTCCCGGTGCGGTCATGAGCCGCAGCCCGCGCGCGGTGGCCGGCCGCAGTGGCAGGGGCTCGGCGGCGAGCTTCCCCGTACGCACGAGCTTGCGGCCCGAGGCGTCCGGGATGCCCACGGCCATCCGGGCCCGGATGCTGCGCGCCGTGGCCGAGTCACCGACGCGCAGGTGCAGCACCCCCGTCGTCTGCTCCCCGGCGTCCGCGCGGGCCCGGAACCAGCGCTGGCGGGGGAAGTACTCCAGCCCCTGCACGCCGACGATCTCGCCGACGGCGGTCAGCGGCTCCTCCGGCAGGTACGCGCAACCGCGCGAGGCGCCCTGATCGGGCGCCACGGACAGGCCGAACTGGACGGTCTCGCCCGGGGACACGCCCCGTCGCGGGTCGGCCGAGGTGTACAGGGCCGCGTACACGGTGCCCAGTGACGGGGTGTCGCCGACGGCCTGTCCGCGGAGGAGGAGGTTCACGCGCCGGACTCCTTGCGTGCGGGGGGCTCGGAGACCCGGGACTTCGTACGGTGCGAGAACGTCTCCTCGTCCAGCCAGCCCATCTCCTCGTAGGAGAACCGGCGGCGGTCGAGGTCGCGGACCCACGGGTAGGGGACGACGGCCTGCTCGGCGAGGCTGCGCGCGACGAACCGGGCGCACTCGATCGCGCCCTCCGCGCGCAGGTGCACGTTGTCCCCGTCCTGGACCTTCTCCAGCAGCGGCTCACCGGGCCGGAGATGGGTGAAGACGAGCTTGGACGACTCCGGCCCGAGCTCCTCCCACCACTGCAGGCTCTGGCCGTACAGGTCGACGACGGGTACGTGCTCGTCCTCGGCCAGCTGCCGGGCCGCGAGCGGGTAGTCGCCCAGCGAACGGGCTGCGTTGCCGTGCCCGTCCATGCGGCGTCGCTCGTGCGGCAGCACGATCACCGGGTGGGCCTGGCGCTCGCGCGCGCCGTGGACGTACGCGGCCATGTGCTCCTGATAGGTGGAGAACGGCTCGGTGTGCAGACCCGGGTCCGTCTTCCCCTCTTCCTGGCCGAACGCGACGAGCAGGTGGTCACCAGGCTCCAGGCGGTCCAGGACCCACTGGAGTCGCCCGTCCTCGCGGAAGCTCTTCGAGCTCGCCCGGGCGCGGGCACAGTTGACGACCTCGACCGCATCGGTGAGGAAGAGGGGCAGGGCCTGGGCCCAGCCCGCCATCGGCAGGTAGCTGTACGGCCGGGTGACCGCCACGGAGTCGCCGGCCACGAAGATCCTTCGCGGCGCCGGCGGCTGCTGCTGTCCGGGTGCGTACGTCACGCCTAGACCCCCTGGTCCTCCGTGGTCTGGATCAGCACGGACGCCAGCGCCGCCTCGAAGCCGGAGCGCTGCGCCGGGGTCGTGGTCGGGTCCTGCTTGCGTACGTCGATGACGTGGCCGGTCATCTCGGAGAGGAGTACGTCCAGGGAGGTCAGGGCGACCGACTCGGACGTGAGCAGCGACGCCGTGGGCTCCTGGCCGAACGCCTTGGTGCGCATCGGGGTGGCCGTGCGCTCCGGGTTCACGCAGTTGACGCGGATGCCGTCCTCGGCCCACTCGTCGGCCAGCGCCTGGGTCAGGTTGACCATGGCGGCCTTGGTCGAGGAGTACAGGCTGTACTCGGCGCGGCCGCGGGTGTAGCTGCTGGAGGTGAAGAGCAGCAGCTGGCCCTGGGTCTCGCTGAGGTACTTGTACGACGTCCGGGCGATGTTGACGGGCGCGAGGTAGTTGACGTCGAGCGCTTCGCGGATCGTCTCGTTGTCGGTCTCGTCGAGGCGGCCGACGCGCAGCACGCCCGCGGTGTTGACGACGTAGTCGATGCGGCCGGTCTCGGCGTAGGCGCCCGCCAGGGCCTCCTCGACGTGGTCGAGGTTCTCGACGTGCGTGCCGGTGGTGGAGCGGCCCAGGGCGAAGACGCGGGCGCCGAAGCCCTCGGCGATGCGGGAGATGTCGGCGCCGATGCCGTACGAGCCGCCGAAGACCACCATCGTCTTGCCGGCCAGCTGCTCGCGGTACGCGGCCTCGCCGGCCTGGGCCGGCGCGGCGTGGGAGGCGAGCTGGAAGAGCTTGTCGGCGATGAACACGTCGACGGGCTGGGTGACCTTCATGTTGTAGTCGTCGCCGGTGACGATGTGGACCGGGACGTGGGGCAGGTACTTGACGACGACGGAGCAGTCGTCGGTGGCCTGGAAGAAGGGGTCCGCGGCCGCCCGCTCGTACGCGGCGCGGATCGTGGAGAGCCGGAAGCCCTGCGGGGTCTGGCCGCGGCGCAGCCGGGAGCGGTCGGGGACCTCGGTGATGAACTCGCCGTCGTTGCCGTGGGTACGGGTCACGATGACGGTGTCGGAGGACGGGATGGCGACGTCGACGGCCTGGTAGCGCTCCAGGGACTCGACGCATTCGCGCACCACGCGCTGCGAGAGCAGCGGGCGGACCGCGTCGTGGAACAGGAGGTTGCAGTCCTCGCCCTCTCCGAGCCCGGCGGCCGCGGCGTCGATGGCGATCCGGGTGGTCTCGCTGCGGGTCGAGCCGCCGGCCAGGACCCGGGTGACCTTGCCCAGCTTGGCCCGCTCCACGATGCGGCGGGCGTCCTCCACGTACGCGGGCGTCATGAGGAGGATCACCTCGTCGACGTCCGGCGCGTTCTCGAAGACGTGGAGCGTGTGCTCCAGGATCGGCTTTCCGGCGATCTTGAGCAGCTGCTTCGGTATTTCGAGCCCGATGCGCTGGCCGGTGCCACCCGCGAGAACGACGGCGACGGTGCGGTGGGGGACAGGTCTGGAGGACAAGGCTCCTTCTTCCTGAGTGAGGGGTGCGGCACGGCGGTGGTGCGGGGCGGTGCGGGGCGGTGCGAGTGGTGCGGGGCGGCGGTCGGTGGACGGGCGGTGCGACGCGGATGCCCGGGGGAGGCCCTCCTACACGGGGTGGGGGACCTGCTCCGGGTATTCGATGGGGAAGTCGCGCAGCCCCCGCCGGTAGAGGTTGTTGGCGGCCGCGTTGAAGCGGACGATCGAGGGCGGGTACTCCTCGCCCAGGAGGTATTCCTTCAGCTGTTCGCGGTAGGGCGCCATGACGTCCTCGCGCGGGTTCAGCGTCGCCTCGATGGCCTCGGCCAGGCCGTTGCAGTCGCCGTCGAGCAGGTAGGAGGCGTACGCCGTCCGCTGCTCGTTGCGGAACTGGTCGTCGGGCAGGCCGTCGAGGTTGAAGATGGCGTACGGCTTCAGGGTCGCGACGAAGTCGGAGACGACGCTGGACATGTCACCGATGAGCAGGTCGGACTGGTTGAAGCAGTCGTACAGGGCCGGGATCCGCTCGGTCACCACGTGGTGCGCGGCGTCGGGGACGGCGTTCCAGTACAGGGCCCCCGCCTGGTTGCGGCTGCGCCGGATGCGCGCGGTCCGCTCCTCCTCGGTGAGGTCCGGGTACTTGGAGCGGACGCCGCGCTCGGAGAGGTCGGCGATGCGCTGGTCGATCCGGGCGAGCTTCTTGGCGGCGGCCTTGGAGTCGGTGAGGTTGCGGCCGAAGCGCCGGGCGTTGTCCTCTTCGAGGAGGGCGATGACGCGGCGGTGCGCGGCGGCGGCCTCGGCGGAGCGCGAACCGGTGAGCGGGTGCGGCTTGTAGATGATGCGGATGTCGCGCTCGTAGTCGAGCAGCGCCTTGATCAGCTTCTCGCCGGCCGGGATGACCGAGGTGTAGCAGGCGTCGTCGGTCCAGCCCTCCCAGGTGGGGGCGTAGATGACCGTGGGGACGGGGGCGGCGACCTTGCCGGTCCAGCGGTGCAGGGGCATCAGCTGGGGGCGGCCGACCTCGACGATCTGGTGATGCGAGACGGCGTGCTTGATGCGCTCGTAGCGGTCGCGGCCGGCGCGGCCGGCCACCCAGATCTCGTCGAAGACCTTGCTGACCCGGTTGCTGCTCGCGAGCTTGTCGCTGTCGCCGTGGCCGATGAAGACGTGCTTGACCTCGGCGCGCTGGAGCATGTGGACGTTCTTGCCCGCGTTGCCGGGGTAGAGGGCGACCCGGAGTTCGTTCATCTCGATACGGGCGAGGTTGTCCGCCTTCGGGATGCAGATGACGGGGACCGAGGTCGCGTCCAGGTAGCGCAGGGTGGCCCGCTCGCGCAGCACGATGATGGGCCGCAGCTCCAGTGCCTCCAGCGACTCCAGCCACATGTTCACCTGGTACATGAAGTCTTTGGAGACGGCCGCGAAGGTGAAGTAGAGCGCCACCTGGGGTCGGTATTCGGCCAGCTGGTGGTTGAGCTCCTCGATGGCCTCGTCGGTGGTGGGGAGCTTGAGCGCGTTGCGCGCGTCGGGCACCAGCACCAGCAGCGAGAAGTAGGCGAGGAAGACGGTGATGATCATGCCGTACGTGACGAAGCGCCAGTCGTCCGTGGAGATGGTGGCGAGGGCGCCGGCCACCAGCGGGATGTCCAGGTGCAGTGTCTTGCGGACGTGCTTGTTCATCAGGAACGGGTGCGGCATGCGGCGGATGCCGAGCGCCTCCAGGTCCAGTCCGCGCGTGGTGAACGGCAGTTCGTTGCGCATCTTGCGGACGTGCTTGAGGAGCGCGCCGTACGCGAGCTGCAGGATGAACAGCAGGAGCAGGCCGATGGTGGTCATCTGCGCCACGAACGACTCGATGTCGGCGATGGCCCCGCACAGGCCGAGCAGCAGGAACTGACGGATGAGGAAGCGCATCGTCAGGCCGAAGCGCGAGTCGCGCAGCTTCTCCAGCGTCGGCGACTCGGTGTTGTGGAGCATCAGGTCGGCCACGTAGCTGAGCGCGGCGCAGCCGGCGAACAGGGGGAGGGAGACGAACGCTACGGCGACCAGCATCCCGACGAAGCTGAGGATGAGCCCGGAAGTGATCAGAACGCCGAGCGCGGCGCGCAGCCGCTTGGAGCCCATCGTGCGGTTCCTCCCCCGTGGAGGTATAAGGATTCTGTGAAGTGTCGCAGTAGTATAAGCAGCAACATTGACGGCTCAGGAACGCAGGGTTAACCAAGGGCCAATGCCGTCAGGCCGTGAAGCGATACAACGCCAGCTCACGCCGGTCCTGCGTCTTCACGGAAAAGCCGACGCACAATGCCGGCCGTCCGCCGGCCATGGCGACCGCGATTCCCTCCGGCTCCCGGTACACCAGATCCGGTGCCACGGTCACGTGATGACGGCCTTGCGCCTTCCCCGTGCGTACGTCAATTACGGACACATACGTATTTCCGCCGGACTTCCGAGGATTGTCCCCGTCCTTGCCGGTGTACGGGCCACCGGTCAGCACGTAGACGTGGTCCCCGTACAGCGCGCAGCCCTGGAACCACTCCTCCTGCTTGACCTGCACCCCGGCCTTGAGGACCTGGGCGGCGGCGAAGCGCCCGGCCAGGAAATCCGCCATCCCGTACACCGAGAACCGGTGCACGCCGCCCTCCTCGTGGCTCACCAGCACCCGCTGGCCGGGCAGGTCGAGCGCGGGGGAGACGTCGGTGGACCCCGGAACCGGGTCGAAATGGCGGACGGAGTCGTCCGCACTGTCGAGGACCGAGCCGTCCTTGAACGGGACCCGGACCACGGTGCGCCCGTAGCCGCTCTCGGCGTCGGCGCGGCCCTCCACCCATATGTACGTACGCTGGCCCGTCGGCTCGACGCCGCAGGAAATTCCGTGGCCGAAGCCGCGCAGATACATATGCCCGAGCGTTTTCCCCGAACTGCTCAGCCGGGTCAGGCACATATCGCCGGAGGTCTTCCGATCGCGCGAGTCGACCGGGTCCTCCTCACCGTCGAGCCGGATACCGTTCTCGACGGTCTGCAGTACGTAGACCTGCCCGTTCGTATCGTCGAACGCGAACGACTGCGGGCCCGTCGTATTGAACAGCGGAGTCTGAGCGAGCAGTTGCGTACCGGTCCGCATATCGAACGCACCGGCCGTCGGGCCCGCGGCGACCGGGCCCGCGTCGTCCTGCCCGTCGGCCCCGGCGCGCAGCGCCCAGGACAGACCGCCCACCGTGAGGCCGGCGGCCACCGCACCGCCCGCGAACAGCAGGTTCCGGCGGCTGAAATGTGTCGTGCCATCCGCCATGGACCGCATTCTGCCAGCCCGGACGGGAGGCTTCCGCGCCGGGCCCCCGCCTCGTCCCGTCGAACGGCGGACGCCCGCCCCCCGAGAGGGGGACGGGCGTCCGGGGCGTTCAGGTGCGGCGGCCTCAGACCGGGACGCTCGCCAGACCCGGGGCGAGGAACTTCTTGCCGTTCACGCGCTCCGAGACACCCTCGCGGTCCAGGTACGGCGTGATACCGCCCAGGTGGAAGGGCCAGCCGGCGCCCGTGATGAGGCAGAGGTCGATGTCCTGGGCCTCGGCCACGACACCCTCCTCCAGCATCAGGCCGATCTCCTGCGCCACCGCGTCCAGGACGCGGTCGCGGACCTGCTCCTCGGTCAGGACGACATCGCCCTGCACCAGGAGCGCGGCGACCTCGGGGTCCAGCTCCGGCTTGCCGGAATCGTAGACGTAGAAGCCGCGCTTGCCGGCCTTGACCACGGCCGCCAGGTTCGGGGAGACGGTGAAGCGCTCCGGGAAGGCGCGGTTCAGGGTCTCGGAGACGTGCAGACCGATCGCCGGGCCCACGAGCTCCAGCAGCACCAGCGGGGACATCGGCAGGCCGAGCGGCTCGATGGCCTTCTCCGCCGTGACGACCGGGGTGCCCTCGTCGATGACGTTCTGGATCTCGCCCATGAAGCGGGTCAGGATGCGGTTCACGACGAACGCCGGGGCGTCCTTGGTGAGGACCGCGGTCTTCTTCAGCTTCTTGGCGACACCGAAGGCCGTGGCCAGCGAGGCGTCGTCGGTCTGCTCACCGCGGACGATCTCCAGCAGCGGGAGGATCGCGACCGGGTTGAAGAAGTGGAAGCCGACCACGCGCTCCGGGTGCTGGAGCTTCGAGGCCATCTCCGACACCGACAGCGAGGAGGTGTTGGTGGCGAGGATCGCGTGCGCCGGGGCGACCGCCTCGACCTCCGCGAACACCTTCTGCTTGACGGACATCTCCTCGAACACGGCCTCGATGATGAAGTCCGCGTCCGCGAAGCCCTCGGCCTTGTCCAGGACACCGCTCACCAGGGCGGTCAGGCGGTTGGCCTTGTCCTGGTTGATGCGGCCCTTGCCGAGCAGCTTCTGGATCTCGGCGTGGACGTAGCCCACGCCCTTGTCCACGCGCTCCTGGTCGATGTCGGTGAGGACCACCGGCACCTCCAGGCGGCGCAGGAAGAGCAGCGCCAGCTGCGAGGCCATCAGACCCGCACCGACGACGCCGACCTTGGTGACCGGACGGGCCAGCGACTTGTCCGGGGCACCGGCCGGGCGCTTGGCGCGCTTCTGGACCAGGTTGAAGGCGTAGATGCCGGAGCGCAGCTCGCCGCCCATGATGAGGTCGGCCAGGGCCGTGTCCTCGGCGTCGAAGCCGGCCTGGAGGTCCCCGTCCTTGGCCGCGGCGATGATGTCCAGCGCGCGGTAGGCGGCCGGAGCGGCGCCGTGCACCTTGGAGTCCGCGATGAAGCGGCCCTTGGCGACGGCCGCGTCCCAGGCCTCGCCGCGGTCGATCTCGGCGCGGACGACCTCGGTGGTGCCGTTCAGGACGTTCGCGGTCCACAGGAGCGACTGCTCCAGGAAGTCCGCGCCCTCGAACAGCGCGTCGGCGATGCCCAGGTCGAAGACCTGCTTGCCGCGCAGCTGCTTGTTCTGGTTGAGCGAGTTCTCGATGATCACCGAGACCGCGCGCTCCGCGCCGATCAGGTTCGGCAGCAGGGCGCAGCCGCCCCAGCCCGGAACCAGGCCGAGGAAGACCTCGGGGAGCGAGAAGGCCGGGATGGCCTTGGAGACGGTGCGGTAGGTGCAGTGCAGACCGACCTCGACACCGCCGCCCATCGCCGCGCCGTTGTAGTACGCGAAGGTGGGGACGGCCAGCGCCGACAGGCGCTTGAACACGTCGTGGCCGCCCTTGCCGATGGCGAGCGCCTCGTCGTGCTGCTTCAGCAGCTCGACACCCTTGAGGTCGGCGCCGACCGCGAAGATGAACGGCTTGCCGGTGATGCCCGCACCGACGATGGAGCCCGCGAGGGCCTCCTGCTCGACCTGGTCGATCGCCGCGTTCAGGTTGGCGAGGGACTGCGGGCCGAAGGTGGTCGGCTTGGTGTGGTCGAAGCCGTTGTCCAGCGTGACGAGCGCGAAGCGCCCGGCGCCGAACGGCAGGTCCAGGTGGCGGACGTGCGCGGACGTGACGACCTCGTCCGGGAACAGCTCGGCCGCGCCCTTCAGGAGCTCAGCGGTGGTGCTCACTTGGAGTCTCCCTCGGCGTTGAAGTTCGGGTTCTCCCAGATGACCGTGGCGCCCATGCCGAAGCCGACGCACATGGTGGTCAGGCCGTAGCGGACCTGCGGCTGCTCCTCGAACTGGCGGGCCAGCTGCGTCATCAGACGGACGCCGGAGGAGGCCAGCGGGTGGCCGAACGCGATCGCGCCGCCGTACTGGTTGACGCGGGCGTCGTCGTCGGCGATGCCGTAGTGCTCCAGGAAGGCGAGGACCTGGACCGCGAACGCCTCGTTGATCTCGAACAGGCCTATGTCCTCGATGGACAGGCCGGCCTGGGCGAGGGCCTTCTCGGTGGCCGGGATCGGGCCGTAGCCCATGACCTCCGGCTCGACACCCGCGAAGGAGTACGAGACGAGGCGCATCTTGACCGGGAGGTTGTTCTCGCGGGCGAAGTCCTCGGACGCGATGATCGCGGCAGTGGCACCGTCGTTGAGACCGGCGGCGTTGCCCGCGGTGACCCGGCCGTGCGTACGGAACGGGGTCTTCAGGCCGGCCAGGTTCTCCAGCGTGGTGCCCGGGCGCATCGGCTCGTCGGTGGTGACCAGGCCCCAGCCGGTCTCGCCGGCGGCCTCGTTGGTGTTGCGCACCGAGATCGGGACCAGGTCCTGCTGGATCTTGCCGTCGGCGTACGCCTTGGCGGCCTTCTCCTGCGAGCGCACGGCGTACTCGTCGGCGCGGAGCTTGGTGATCGTCGGGTACCGGTCGTGCAGGTTCTCGGCGGTCATGCCCATGAACAGGGCGGACTCGTCGACCAGCTTCTCGGAGACGAAGCGCGGGTTCGGGTCGACGCCCTCGCCCATGGGGTGGCGGCCCATGTGCTCGACACCGCCGGCGAGGGCGACGTCGTACGCACCGAAGGCCACGCCGCCCGCGACGGCGGTCACGGCGGTGAGCGCACCGGCGCACATGCGGTCGATGGAGTAGCCCGGGACGGACTGCGGGAGGCCCGCGAGGATGCCGGCCGTGCGGCCCAGCGTGAGGCCCTGGTCGCCGATCTGCGTGGTCGCGGCGATGGCGACCTCGTCGATCTTCTTGGGGTCCAGGTCCGGGTTGCGGCGCAGCAGCTCCCGGATCGCCTTCACGACGAGGTCGTCGGCGCGGGTCCCGTTGTAGATGCCCTTCGGGCCCGCCTTGCCGAACGGGGTGCGGACGCCGTCGACGAAGACGACGTCCCTGACGGTACGAGGCACGTTGGCTCTCCTCCAGGTGCGGGTGTGCACTGCTGCGCGGCGGCGGTCGGCATCTGCTGCTGAGCGCCCGCTCACCCGGTCATGCTACTTGCCGGTAACCGGCATGCACACCCCCTCCGGGAGGAGCGGCGAACGTCACACCGGCCGACGCCGCGTGAGCCCCCTCGCGCCCTGCCGTGCGCCCGGCCGATCGGCACGGCCCGGGCTACCCGAACGGGTCGGACACCCGGCCCCCACGGCCGCGTCGACGGCGCCGGACGGGGGCGCCTCCGGATCCTGGCACGGTCCCGGGCGCCTGCCCCGGACCGGAACGACGGAACGGAGCACCGCCATGGCGGCGCCTACCCTCAAGAACCATTTCGTGGAGCACAAATCGACCATCCCGGCGAACGCCGGCGAGCTCGTCAAGATCCACGTGCGGGAGCGCGACGGCACGCACACGGGCCCGCGCAGGCCGGTCCTGATGCTGCACGGCAGGAGCGTCCCCGCCATGGCCGGCTTCGACCTGCAGTACAAGAAGTACAGCTGGGCGGAGGAGCTGGCGAAGACGGGCTTCGACGTCTTCGTGATGGAGCTCCAGGGCTCCGGGCTGTCGACCCGTCCGATGATGGACGACCACAAGAACGTCAGCCCCGCGCCCGCACAGCGGGCACTCCTCGTGCCGCACCCGAACGCGAGCGCGTACACGGGCCCGGTGAGCTACGCCGCCCAGCTGAACAACTCCCAGAGCGACTGGGACGAGGTCGACAGGGTGGTCGACTTCATCCTCGCGGAGACCGGCGCCTCCCAGGTCGACCTCATCGGCTGGTCGGCGGCCGCCCAGCAGTTCGGGCCCTACGCCATCCAGCACCCCGGCAAGGTCCGCAGCCTCTTCCTGCTGGCGCCGATCTTCCCGCCGCAGGGCAGGGCGAGCGCGCCCGGAACCGACTTCGGCGCACCGGTGCCGCTGCCGGTGTCCAAGCCGGAGGCGGCGTTCGGCTACCCGATGACCGTCGGAACGAAGAGCGGCCTCGACGTGTCGTGGCAGAAGGACCTGAAGTGCCCCGGCCAGCGCGAGGACAAGATGGTCGACGAGGTCTGGAAGGCGATCATGGCCGTCGACCCGGTCGGTGCCACCTGGGGAGGACCCGCGGGGCCCCCGGAGGGGCTCAACCGCATCCGGAACTCGTACTGGTGGGGCTGGAACTCCAAAACCGTGCCGCTGTACAACGTCCTCGGCGGGACGGTTCCCGTATGCATCGTGTACGGGGAGCACGACTCGATCGTGAACACCGCGCCGGACCTGGGTCTGCTGTACTTCTCGGTCCCCGAGCTCTACAAGGCCATCCCCGGGCCGAAGAAGCTGATGCTCCGGATCGCCTGCGCGGGGCACCAGGCGCCCTGGGAGCGCGTGGCGAACGACATCCACACCATGTCCGAGCACTGGCTCAAGCAGGGCAAGGTCGAGGGAGCGAGCTCCGGGAGCTACTACAGGGACGAGGACGGGGCCCTCACTCCCCTGGAGTGAGGGCCCCGCTCCCGATTCCGGCAGGCCGGACGGTCAGGCGGTCACGGCGAGGGCCGTGACCAGTGCCGGCGTCACCTGTTCGATCTGCCACGGGCGGGCGCCGTAGCCCGCGAGGGCCTGCGCCACTGCCTCGGGCTCCAGCCGCTGCGGCGGCTCCCAGCACAGCCGGCGGACCGTGTCCGGGGTGATCAGGTTCTCCTGGGGCAGGTTCAGCCCCTCCGCGAGCGCCGAGACGGCGGTCCGCGCCGCCGCCAGCCGTGCCGCGGCCGCCGGGTCCTTGTCCGCCCAGGAACGCGGCGGCGGCGGACCGGCCGGGGTCGCGCCCGGCTGCGGCAGCTCGTTCTCGGACAGGGCCTTCGCCCGGTCGACGGCCGCCATCCACTGCTCCAGCTGGCGCCGGCCCATCCGCTGCCCGTACCCGGGCAGGGCCGACAGCGCGTGTACGTTCGCCGGCAGCGCGAGGGCGGCCTCGACGATCGCGGCGTCCCCCAGCACCTTGCCGGGCGACACGTCACGCCGCTGGGCGATCCGGTCCCGGGACTCCCACAGCTCCCGTACGACGGCCATCTGCCGGCGCCGGCGCACCTTGTGCATGCCGGACGTACGGCGCCACGGATCCTTGCGCGGCGGCGCGGGCGGGGCGGCTGCGATGGCGTCGAACTCCTGCCGGGCCCATTCCAGCTTGCCCTGCCGGTCCAGTTCCTTCTCCAGCGCGTCCCGCAGGTCCACCAGCAGTTCCACGTCGAGCGCGGCGTAGCGCAGCCACGGCTCGGGGAGGGGGCGGGTGGACCAGTCGACGGCGGAGTGGCCCTTCTCCAGCGCGTAGCCGAGCACGCTCTCGACCATCGCGCCCAGCCCGACCCGGGGGAAGCCGGCGAGGCGGCCGGCCAGCTCGGTGTCGAACAGGGAGGTGGGCACCATGCCTATTTCGCGCAGGCACGGCAGGTCCTGGGTGGCGGCGTGCAGGATCCACTCGGTACCGGACAGGGCCTCGCCCAGTGCGGACAGGTCGGGGCAGCCGACCGGGTCGATCAGCGCGGATCCTGCGCCCTCGCGGCGCAGCTGCACCAGATAGGCGCGCTGGCCGTAGCGGTATCCGGAGGCGCGCTCGGCGTCGACGGCCACGGGTCCGGTGCCCGCGGCGAAGGCCGCGACCACCCGGGCGAGGGCGTCCTCGTCGGCAACCACCGGAGGGATCCCCTCGCGGGGCTCGAGCAACGGAATCGGCGCCTTTTCGACGTCGTCCGGGGGGCCGCCCCCGGTGGTGGTGCGCAGGTCTGCTGCGGTCTCTTGGGCGTCGGTCACCGCTCAAGGGTATCCGTGGATACGGCGCACCCGTCGCCGGAACGTTCCGTCGACGGGCGCGGGGCACGGGCTCGGGCGTTTCCCCGGCTTCTCCGAGAGTTTCCCCGGGGTCCGCCGGGCGGGTGTCAGTGGATGATCCCGGTCCGCAGGGCGACGGCGACCATACCGGCGCGGTCGCCGGTGCCCAGCTTGCGGGCGATCCGGGCGAGGTGGGACTTGACGGTCAGGGCGGACAGGCCCATCGAGACGCCGATGGCCTTGTTGGACTGGCCCTCCGCGACGAGGCGCAGGACCTCGACCTCGCGGCCGGAGAGCTCGCGGTAGCCGCCCGGGTGGCTCGGGGCACCCGGGGGGCGGCGGTGCATACGGGCGGCGGCGGCACCGATGGGGGCGGCGCCGGGCCGGGTGGGGAGCCCGATGTTGGTCCGCGTGCCGGTGACGACGTAGCCCTTCACGCCGCCCGCGAGGGCGTTGCGCACGGCACCGATGTCGTCGGCGGCGGACAGGGCCAGGCCGTTCGGCCAGCCGGCGGCCCGCGTCTCGGAGAGCAGGGTGAGACCGGAACCGTCGGGCAGGTGTACGTCGGCCACGCAGATGTCGCGCGGGCTGCCGACGCGGGGGCGGGCCTCCGCGATGGACGACGCCTCGATCACGTCACGTACTCCGAGGGCCCACAGATGGCGGGTCACGGTGGAACGGACGCGCGGGTCGGCCACGACGACCATGGCCGTCGGCTTGTTCGGGCGGTAGGCGACCAGGCTTGCGGGCTGCTCGAGAAGAACGGACACCTAGGCCTCCTGGGGGAGTGGCGGGACGGCCGGCTCGGGGAAGGAAGCCGGTGCGAACCGTGCGGATGGTCACTGACTCCTTCGGCACGTCACCCGCCCGGCTTTAGGGAATGATCACGATTTGGTGAGTAACAATTCGGGCAATTCGGACGCACGATCGATCATCGGGTGATCAGAAGCCCACAACGGCTGCCCGGTTCCGACACCGCGCCGCCGACGCTCGATCGGCCGTTCTACGGGGCGCAGTGCATTCGGCGGCTTCGGCGGGAAGCGATCACACGCGTGCCGCCGCACGGGGGCACGGCTACGGGTGGTGCGGGCCGCGCCGCTGTGGCAGGGACACCACGCCCGTCCCCGAGTCCGTCGGCCCGACCGGCGGCAGCCCCGCGATCTGGCAGAGCAGCTCGCACCACGCCGACAGGTGCGCCGAGGTGTCCGGGACCCCGCCGACGCCCTCGCGCGGCGTCCACGAGGCCCTGATCTCGATCTGCGTGGCCGGCCGCCGCTCCGAGAGCCCGCCGAAGTAGTGCGAGCTCGCCATGGTCACGGTCCCGCTCGCCTCCCCGTACGCCAGGCCGCGCGCCTCCAGCGCCCCCGTCAGCCAGGACCAGCACACCTCGGGGAGGAGGGGGTCGGCGGCCATCTCGGGCTCCAGCTCGGCACGTACGAGCGTCACCAGGCGAAACGTTCCGTGCCAGGCCTCGTGCCCGGACGGATCGTGGAGCAGGATGAGCCGGCCGTCCGCCAGATCGTCCTCGCCGTCGACGACCGCGGCCTCCAGGGCGTAGGCGTGCGGGGCCAGGCGCTGGGGCGGTCTGGTGGGGTCGATCTCGATCCCCGGACGCAGGCGCGCCCTCTTCAAGCCGTCGACCGCGTGTCGGAACGGGAGCGGGACGGAGCTCTCCTTCGCGCTGTCCACACCGTCAGCGCCATCTGAAAATCGTCCCTGAGCCGCAGCCATGCGGGGAAGACTAGGCGGAACGAGCGTCCGTGCGGCGCAGGGACACCCGCGCCGGGCCGGGCACTTCTTCATACGTGCGAAGATTTGGCGCGTGAGCGCCAACGACCTTCCCCTCGCGCACGGCTCCGCCGGCGCCGGGGAGACCCCTCTCAAGGGCCAGCCGAGTCAGACGTACGATTCCGCCTTCCTGAAGGCGTGCCGGCGGGAGCCGGTGCCGCACACCCCGGTGTGGTTCATGCGGCAGGCCGGGCGCTCGCTCCCCGAGTACCGCAAGGTGCGCCAGGGGACCCAGATGCTGGAGTCGTGCATGCGGCCCGACCTGGTCACGGAGATCACGCTCCAGCCGGTCCGCCGCCACAACGTCGACGCGGCGATCTTCTTCTCCGACATCGTGGTCCCGCTCAAGGCCATCGGCGTCGACCTGGACATCAAGCCGGGCGTCGGCCCCGTCGTCGCCCAGCCGATCCGCCGCCGCGAGGACCTCGCACAGCTGCGCGACCTCACCCCGGAGGACGTCTCGTACGTCACCGAGGCGATCGGCATGCTCACGGGTGAACTCGGCTCCACGCCGTTGATCGGTTTCGCGGGTGCGCCTTTCACCCTCGCGAGCTACCTGGTCGAGGGCGGCCCGTCGAAGAACCACGAGCACACCAAGGCCCTGATGTACGGCGACCCGGAGCTCTGGGCCGACCTGCTGGACCGCCTCGCGGACATCACCTCCGCCTTCCTGAAGGTCCAGATCGAGGCGGGCGCCTCCGCGATCCAGCTCTTCGACTCCTGGGTCGGCGCGCTGGCCCCCGCGGACTACCGCCGCTCGGTGATGCCGGCGTCGGCGAAGGTCCTGGAGTCCGTCGCCTCGTACGGTGTCCCGCGCATCCACTTCGGCGTGGGCACGGGCGAGCTGCTCGGCCTGATGGGCGAGGCCGGCGCGGACGTCATGGGCGTCGACTACCGGGTCGCGCTGGACGAGGCCGCCCGCCGGGTCGGCCCCGGCAAGGCGCTCCAGGGCAACCTGGACCCGGCGGTGCTCTTCTCCACCGAGGAGGCCGTACGGACGAAGACGGACGAGGTCCTCGCGGCCGCCTCCGGCCTGGAGGGCCACATCTTCAACCTCGGCCACGGCGTCCTCCCCACCACCCCCCCGGACGCGCTGACCCGCCTGGTCGACTACGTCCACACGAAGACGGCTCGCTAGCCAGGCACGGCCCAGGGGTCCCTACCCCGCCGCCCGCACCGCCGAGACGGCCTTGCGGGCGGCCACCAGGACGGGGTCCCAGACCGGGGAGAACGGCGGGGCGTAGCCCAGGTCAAGGGATACGACCTGGTCCACCGTCATACCGGCCGTCAAGGCCACCGCCGCGATGTCCACCCGCTTCGCGGAGCCCGCTCCGCCGACGATCTGGACGCCCAGGAGCCGGCCCGTGCGGAGTTCCGCCAGCATCTTCACGGTCATGTCCGCGGCCGTCGGGTAGTAGCCCGCCGTCGTCGTCGAGTTGATCGTCGCCGTCACGAAGCGCAGCCCCGCCGCCAGGGCGTCGCGCTCGCGCAGGCCCGTACGGGCGATCTCCAGGTCGCAGACCTTGCTCACCGCCGTGCCGACCACTCCCGGGAACGTGGCGTAGCCGCCGCCCACGCCAGAACCGATCACCTGGCCGTGCTTGTTGGCGTGCGTGCCCAGCGGGATGTGCCGCATGCGCCCCGCCACCAGGTCCAGGACCTCCACGCAGTCGCCGCCCGACCAGATGTTCTCGTGGCCCCGGACCCGCATCGACAGGTCCGTCAGGATGCCGCCCGACTCGCCGAGCGGCAGCCCCGCCGCGCGGGCCAGGGCCGTACGGGGCTCCACGCCGATGCCGAGCACGACCACGTCCGCCGGGTACTCGTCCCCCGCCGCCGTGGCCACCGCGCGGACCGCGCCCTGATCCTCCGTGAGGATCTTCGTCACCTCGGCGCCCGACACCGTCCGGATCCCCATCCGGTTCATCGCGGAGTGCACCAGAGCGCCCATGTCCGGGTCCAGCGTGGCCATCGGCTGCGCTCCGCGGTGCAGGACCGTGACCTCGTACCCGCGCGCGACCAGCGCCTCCGCCATCTCCACGCCGATGTAGCCGGCGCCGACGACGACCGCCCTGCGGCCCTGCGTACCCTCCGTCCGCTCCAGCCCCTCGGTGAGTTCCAGAGAAGCCATGAGGCGCTGGCCGTCGTCCAGCGTCTGGACCCCGTGCACCCCGTGCGCGCCGATCCCGGGCAGCCGGGGCCGGACCGGCCGGGCGCCCGTGGCCAGGACGAGCTTGTCGTAGCCCGTCCAGGCCTCGGATCCGGAGTCCAGATCGCGGGTGCGGACCCGGCCCCCGGTCAGGTCGAGCTCCACCACCTCCGTGCGCATGCGCAGGTCGATGTCCCGGGCGCGGTGCTCCTCGGGCGTACGGGCGATCAGATCGTCCCGGCCGGGGACCTGGCCGCCGATCCAGTACGGGATCCCGCACGCGGAGTACGAGGTGAAGTGCCCGCGCTCGAAGGCCGTGATCTCCAGCTCCGCCGGGCCCTTGAGCCGCCGGGCCTGTGACGCGGCGGAC
Organism: Streptomyces sp. NBC_01006; assembly: GCF_045162725.1. Taxonomy (NCBI): domain Bacteria; kingdom Bacillati; phylum Actinomycetota; class Actinomycetes; order Kitasatosporales; family Streptomycetaceae; genus Streptomyces; species Streptomyces sp. NBC_01006. The sequence continues at coordinate 6,326,069 of NZ_CP108700.1, forward strand.
ATCCCCGCCGCGTCCCCGCCGACCACCACCAGTCGTTCCGTCGCCATCGTCCGCCCCGTTCTCCGTACTCCGCGCGTACCGCAGTCTCTGGGGAACACGCTACGGGCGGAACGTGCGTTCAGTCGGAGGCCTCCGTCGTTTCCGTCGAGTCGGCGGGCCGCGCCGCCGGGATCCTCGTCGGCGTCAGGCCCGTCTTCGCCTTCGCCGGGCGCAGCCGCCGGTACGCGCGCAGGCACAGCAGCACCAGCGCGGCCGTCACCGCGAAGGGCAGCACCGCGGCGACCGCCAGGGCCACGTAGCGCACGATCGTCGTGAAGACGTTCCAACCGCCGCGCAGGGCGGACATGAAGGAGGGATCCTCGTCCTTCTTCTCCGCCGGCTTCGGGGCCGGTTCCGAGACCTCCATCGTGATCGTGCCCATCGAGGTCTGGTCCTTCAGTGCCGTCTGCTGCGCGAGCAGCGACTCCAGGTCCGACTGGCGCTTGCTCAGCTCGCTCTCCAGCATCACCACGTCACCGAGCGCGGTGGCCTTGTCCATCATGTCCCGCACCCGGGCCACGCTCGCCTGCTGCGATCTGACCCGGCTGTCGACGTCCGCGACCTTCTCCGTGACGTCCTGCGCCTCGACCTTGCGGCTGAGCAGCCTGCCGCTGCCCTCCATGGCGCCGAGCACCGCGTCGAAGCGGTCGCCCGGCACGCGCAGGGTCAGCGTCGAGGTCATCCGGCCGTCCTCGCCGCGTTTGGTCGACTCGTTGCCCACGTACCCGCCGGCGCCCTCCGCCGCCGTACGGGCCGCCGCCAGGGCCCTCTGCGCGTCCGCCGTCTCCAGGGCGAGCGTGGCCGTACGGATGACGTGCGGGCGTACGGCGGCCGGCTGCTGCCCGTTCTTGGAGGCATCGGAGCCTGTGGACCCGGCGGCGGCCGGGGGAGCGGCCGCCGCCCCCGGCTTGCCCTGGGCCGCGCCCTCCGGGGCGCGGACCACGGCCTTGTCGGCCGAGGCCGAGCCGGCGCCGTCCTGGCCGGCGCCGCACCCGGTGAGCGCGAGCGCCCCGGCCAGGGACAGGCCGGCCAGAACGGCCGCGCCGCGGTGGCGTACAGCGGTGCCTCTGCTGCTGCGGATGGTGCGCATCGGTGGTCCCCCCGACTATCGGCTGATGTCGCCGTTGTGGCGTACGCCGGTGTGACGTACAGGGTCCCGCCGCGGGTTTCGCTCCGGCGGTCCCGGGCCGATCCCGATGCGGTCACGGTCCGGCCTCGGTGATCGTCCGCCGAACGGTCTGAGACGATGTGTCCATGCACGAAGCGGACATGCGTACGGACGGGCGTACGGACGGCACGGCGGCTGGAGTCCCGCCCCGCCACGTCGTCGTCATCGGCGGCGGCATCGCCGGCCTCGCCGCGGCCCACCGGCTGCTCGCCGACGGCCTGCGCGTCACGCTCCTGGAGGCCGGGCCACGCCTCGGCGGCAAGCTGCTCGCCGGCGAACTCGCCGGCGCCCCCGTCGACCTCGGCGCCGAATCCGTGCTCGCCCGCCGCCCCGAAGCCCTGGAGCTGGCCCGGGCCGTGGGCCTCGCCGAAGCCCTCCAGCCGCCCGCCACCGCCACCGCCCACCTGTGGACCCGCGGGGCGCTGCGGCCCATGCCGCGCGGGCACGTCATGGGCGTCCCCGGCGATCTGGCACCGCTCGCCGCCTCCGGGGTGCTCTCCGCCGAGGGCCTGGCCCGCATCGAAGCCGAACGCGAACTGCCGCCCACCGAGATCGGCGAGGACGTCGCCGTCGGCGAGTACGTGGCCGCCCGCCTCGGTCGCGAGGTCGTCGACCGCCTGGTGGAGCCCCTCCTCGGCGGGGTCTACGCCGGCAACGCCTACCGCATCTCCATGCGCGCCGCGGTTCCGCAGCTCTTCGAGGCCGCCCGTACGCACGCCTCGCTGGGCGAGGGCGTACGCGAACTCCAGCAGCGGGCGGCCGCACAGCAGCCCCAGCAGGCCGGGCGCCCCGTCTTCGCCGGCATCGACGGCGGCATCGGACGGCTCCCGCAGGCCGTGGCCGAGGCCTGCCGGGCGGCCGGGGCGCGGATCAGCACCGGTACCCCGGTGCGCGAGCTCCTCCGTACGGCCGGAGGCTGGAGGGTCGTCACCGACGCGGAGGCCGTCGACGCCGACGCCGTGGTCCTGGCCGTACCGGCCGGGCCCGCCGCCCGGCTGCTGGACGGGCTCGCGCCGGCCGCGGCCGCCGAGCTGCGGACCGTCGAGTACGCCTCCATGGCCCTGGTGACGATGGCCTTCCGCCGCTCCGAGCTGCCCGCGGCCATCACCGACGGCGGCGCCAGCGGATTCCTCGTACCGCCCGTCGACGGGCGGACCATCAAGGCCTCCACCTTCTCCAGCAACAAGTGGGCCTGGGCCGGCGCCGACCCCGAGCTCTTCCTGCTGCGCACCTCGGTCGGCCGGTACGGCGACGAGGGCGATCTGGGGCGCGAGGACTCCGAGCTGGTCGACGTCTCGCTGCGCGACCTCGGCGAGGCCGTGGGCCTCGCGGCCCGCCCGGTCGCCTCCACCGTCACCCGCTGGGACGGCGGGCTGCCGCAGTACCCGGTCGGCCACCTCGCCCGCGTGGACCGGATCCGCGGCGCCGTCGCGGCCCTGCCGGGCCTCGCCGTGTGCGGCGCGCTCTACGACGGCGTGGGCATCCCGGCGTGCATCGCCAGCGCCGCCAGGGCCGCCGACGTGGTGAAGGCCATGTTTGCCGGGGTTTGCGCGTAAGGCACCCCTGGCACCGACCACTGATCAGCACACGGGACAATGGACACATGACTGCACCAGAGAAGATTCCCAACGCGGGGAAGAAGGCGAAGGACCTCAACGAGGTCATCCGCTACACCCTGTGGTCCGTCTTCAAGCTGAAGGACGTCCTGCCCGAGGACCGCGCCGGCTACGCCGACGAGGTCCAGGAGCTGTTCGACCAGCTGGCCGCCAAGGACATCACCGTCCGCGGCACCTATGACGTCTCCGGCCTGCGCGCCGACGCGGACGTCATGATCTGGTGGCACGCCGAGACCTCGGACGAACTGCAGACCGCGTACAACCTGTTCCGCCGCACCAAGCTCGGCCGCGCGCTGGAGCCGGTGTGGTCGAACATGGCCCTGCACCGCCCGGCCGAGTTCAACAAGTCGCACATCCCGGCCTTCCTGGCCGACGAGGTCGCGCGCGACTACGTCAGCGTCTACCCGTTCGTGCGCTCGTACGACTGGTACCTGCTGCCCGACGAGGACCGCCGCCGCATGCTCGCGGACCACGGCAAGATGGCCCGCGGCTACCCTGACGTCCGGGCCAACACCGTCGCGTCCTTCTCGCTGGGCGACTACGAGTGGATGCTGGCCTTCGAGGCCGACGAGCTGTACCGCATCGTCGACCTCATGCGTCACCTGCGCGCCTCCGAGGCCCGTATGCACGTCCGTGAAGAAGTGCCCTTCTACACCGGACGCCGCAAGTCCGTCGCCGATCTGGTGGCCGGACTCGCCTGATACCTCCCCTGGGGGGAAGGAACCGGAAGACTGCTCTCTTGACTGGGGAGCGGCCTCCGGTGGATCGGGAGGCTGGTCCGGATGACGGCCTGACCCCCGAAACGACGCAGCCGGAGACCCCGCCCGGAAGTTCAGACGACTGGCGGCAGCAGAGCCCTGGGTACCTTCCCGGGGCCTCTTGCTGCCCGGTCGTCCAGCGACACCGGTGCGGGCTCCGGATGCGGCGCACATGTGACACGCCACCCTGAGGTGTCACCCGTCAGCAAGTACCGCTCCACGTGACGGTCCACGCAGTCATTGCGTCCGCCGACCACTCCGTGGGAGCCGGCCCCCTCCTCCGTGACCAGCGCGGCCTCGGCGCCGAGCCGCCGCTGCAGCTCCAGCGCCCCCGGGTACGGAGTGGCCCCGTCCCGCTCCGCCGCGACGATCAGCGTGCGGGGGAGCGCCGCCGGCTGCGCGCCGCCCCGTACCGGCTGCTCGCCCACCCCCACCGGCTGCTGCCGCTCGTGGACCGGCCAGTACGCGCACGGCAGGTTCAGGAAGGCGTTGGCCCAGGTCTCGAAGGGCGCCCGGCGGGCCAGTTCCGTGTTGTCGCGGTCCCAGGTCTCCCACTCGGCGGGCCAGGCGGCGTCGTTGCACAGCACCGCCGTGTACACCGCCCGCGCGTTCTCGCGCGCGGCCGCCGACTCCGGGTCCGGGCGGGCCTGTTCGGCCAGCGGGCCGGGATCGCCGGCCAGGAAGGCACTGAGCGCGGCCGCCCGCTCCGGCCAGACGTCGTCGTAGTACGCCACCTGGAGGAAGGCGGCCTGGAGCTCGCCGGTCCCGACCGCTCCGCCCGCCGGGGTGCGCGCCACCGCCTCCCGTACGCGCTCGTAGCTCGCCTGCACCGCCTCCGGGGTGGCGCCGAGCCGGTACGTGGAGTGGTGCCGGGCGGCCCAGGCGCGGAAGTCGTACCAGCGCTTCTCGAACCCCGGGGCCTGGTCGAGGTTGTTGACGTACCAGATGCGGCGCGGGTCGGGGTTGACCGCGGAGTCGAGGACCATCCGGCGGACGTGGGCGGGGTGGAGGGTGGCGTAGACCGCGCCCAGGTAGGTGCCGTACGAGGCGCCGAGGAAGGTCAGCTTCTCCTCGCCGAGCGCGGCGCGCAGCACGTGCAGGTCGCGGACGTTGTCGAGCGTCGAGTGGTACGGGAGGGCCGCGCCGGCCCGCTGCGCGCAGCCGCGGGCGTAGGCCCGGGCGGCGGCGACGCGCTGCTGCTTGTACGCGGCGGAGGGATCCGCCGGGACCTGGGTCGGGCCCTTCGCGCGGCCGGCGGGATCCTCGCAGGACAGCGGCGCGGAGCGGCCGACTCCGCGCGGGGCGTAGCCGACGAGGTCGTAGGCGGCGCCGATGCGCTCCCACTCGGGGAGCGCGGCGACGAGCGGGAAGAACATCCCGGAGGCGCCGGGGCCGCCGGGGTTGTAGAGGAGCGCGCCCTGCCGCACCGCGCCGCCGCGCCGGGTCGCGGCGACCCGGCTGACGGTGAGCGGGATCTGCGGCCCGTCGGGCCGCGCGTAATCGAGCGGCACCCGCAGGGTCGCGCACCGAACGGGCGAGGGCAGCTCCTCGACGGCCGGACACGCCCGGAAGTCCAGCCCACCGGTGCCTGCGGCCGCCCCGGCGGCTCGGGCCGCGACGAGTTCCGCGCCCGCGTTCGCGGCGGCTTCCCTTGCCGCGTGGCCCGCGTGGCCCGCGCGCGCCGCGCGGCCGGTGACGTCCGGGCCGGGGGTGGTCGCGTGGGCGCGGGGGTTCGGGATGCACAGGGTGAGGGAGAGGACCGCCGCGGCGACTCCGCAGCGGGCGAGTGGACTCAGCACCATGAGCCGCCTTCATCTCTTCGGATGAAGTGATCAGACGCTCTGGGCGGGGTGCTTGTACAGGACCGCCGACCGGTGTCGGGCGCAATCCCCCCGTTGCCTAGGCGAGTGCCGCCCGTAGGGCGGGATCCGTCAGCACGCGGACGCCGCGCAGCGCCACCGCCGTGAGGGAGTCCCCCTCGTCGCGCTCCCGGTCCAGCGCGACGAGCAGCCGCTGCCCGGCCGGGGAGGCCCACGCGGAGTACGGGTACGTCTCGAAGCGGGTGATGGCCAGGCACCCCAGCGTGAGCAGCAGCGGCAGTGCGAACCAGCACAGGATCACCGCCGCGGTGGTCCCGTCCGCCGGAACGCACAGGGCGGCCGCCGCCAGCGCGGCCACCAGTGCGGCGGCCCGGCGCACGGCCCGGACCCCGCCGGCCACACCGCTGCGGGCGGCGGCCGGCAGTGCGAGCCCCGCCGCGTCGAGCCGGTCCGCGAGGGCCCGTACGGCCTCGTCCCGGGCGGCGGCGCTCCGTACGGCGGCCACCGGAGCCTGCCCGTCCGGCCCGAGCGCGCCGAGCACGGACCGCTCGTGCGGATCCCGCCCCACCGGGTCGACGACGGTCGCCCAGCCGGTGTGGGCCAGCAGCAGCCGGCGCCCGCGCTGCATGGAGAGCAGCGTAAGTTCGGCGACCCGCCGGGGGCCGCCGGCGAGATAGGCGGCCTCGTACAGGTTGAGTTCGTCATGGCGGCGGCCGGCGCCCGCAGCGCCGTCGGGCGGTGCGGGTGCCGCCACCGTGGCCAGGGCGGCGGCCCTCAGCAGGAGGGCGCACGACGCCAGCACCCCTGCCCAGGCCATCAGGAGGAGCAGGACCCAGAACATGGCTGATTCCCACGAGGTGTAGAAGTGCCCGGTCAGGAACTGCTGCTGCCGCAGCTCGAACCGGACGAACTGCTGCAACTCGAACTGCTGCTGGAGCAACTGGAACCACTGGAGCAACTGGAGCCGCTGGAACAACTCGAACCACTGGAGCAGCTGGAGCCGCCCCCGGAGCAACTGGAACCGCTGTTTCCGCAGCTGCCGGAGGAGGAGCCGCCGTCACTGCTCGCGCACCATACGACGGGCAGGACCTCGGCGGAAGACCCGCAGTAGACACCCGAGGACGAGGACGCGGATGAGGAAGAAGACGACGAGGTGGACGACGGCGCACCGCGCCGCGCGCTGCGCGCCTGGGCCGCCGCCAGCCGGGTACCGCGCACGGCCGGCACCAACTGCCCCCGCAGGTAGGGGTCCCGCAGCCCCCGCAGCCCGTACAGGGCCGTCTGCACGTGCGGGGTCTGGTCGTTCATGTAGTGCGTACGGATCTCGCGCAGCGCGGCCCGCCCCGCCGGGGTGAGCCGCTGCCGGGCCCGGGCGGCGAGGACGCATCCCATGACGATCCCGCCCAGCAGCGCCGGGAGCACCTTGAAGACGAACGGCACCTGAGGGCCGGACTGGAGCGCCAGTGCGACGAACGTGAGGGGGAGCGAGGCCACCAGCCACACCGCGCACACCACGACCTGGGCCAGGCCCCAGCGCCGCCACCGCCGCCCGGAACCGGGCACGGCGAGCAGCCCGCGGGCGGCGAGCGCGTCGCCGGTCTCCTGGACGGCGGGGTCGAGCATGGCGGCGTAGCGCACCTGGTAGAGCCAGCCCGACGGCGCCTGCCGCAGGGCTTCGAACACGGCCCGCTCGGCGATGTCGCCCGCCCGCGCCCCGGTCCGCAGCGCCACGATCCCCGGACCGCCGACCACGAGCCGGCCGTCGCCGAGCAGCGAGACGAGCGCGCTGTCCACGACCGCGCCGGGGCCGCCGGCCATGAACGCGGCCTCGGACAGGTCGTGCAGGCGCGGCGCCGGAAGGACCGGCCGCGGCCGGGAGCGCCGTACGCCGAGGAACAGCAGGAGGGTGGAGACGATGACGCCGACCCAGATCGCGAAGGCGAGGACGTTCATGCCGCACGCCCCACGAGCGTCCGGGCCCAGCGCACGATCCGGCGCGGCGGCCGCGCCCCGACCCGGTCCTGCCACCAGGAGGTGAGCCGGCGCCGGTCGGCGGGGTCGGCGGGCAGGTCCCGGATCAGCAGGTGCTCGGCGAAGTCGAGGGCGTCCCTCCGGTATCCGGCGGTCATGGGCCGGTTGCGGGCGTACGCGAGGAAGGCCTCGCGGTACGTGCCCTCACCGCCCAGGATCCCGGGCAGCTCGGGCGCCAGCTTCGCGACGACCCCGGCCCGCTTGGCGGCCAGCGCCCGCGACTGCACCCGTACGCGCTGCCGGTCGAATCCCTCGGGCACGGGAGTCCCCGCCACGAGCGCCGACAACAGCGCGGCCTGCTCCACCCCGACGCTCGTCCGGGCCCGCTCATCCGGCCCCGCGGGCGTTCGAGGCGCCGGCGGGAGGGCCAGGCGAACGGGGGAGGGGCGGGCAGCGGACACCTCGGGGCCCACCACCCCCCGGATGACGGCGAGTTCCCCGGCCAGCTCGGCCTCGGCCGGAAAGTCGTCGTCCCGCTCCAGCAGCACACCGGGAGGGGCGACCCGCTTCCGCAGCTCCGCCAGGATGTCCAGCACCACCGCCGGCACCGGATGCGCATGCGTGTCGTGCCACACCCCGTCCCGCTCCACGCCCCCGGCGACATGCACGTACGCCAGCGCCTCCAGCGGGATCGCGTCCAGCACGGCGAACGGGTCCTCGCCCCGGTTCACCCGGTTCGTGTGCAGGTTGGCGACGTCGATCAGCAGCCGCACCCCCGTCCGCTCCACCAGCTCCGTCAGGAACTGCCCCTCCGTCAGCTCCTCCCCGGGCCACGAGACCAGTGCGGCGATGTTCTCCAGGGCCAGCGGCACCGGCAGCGCGTCCTGCGCGATCCGGACGTTCTCGCACAGCACGTCCAGGGCGTCCCGCGTCCGCTGCACCGGCAGCAGGTGCCCCGCCTCCAGCGCCGGCGAGGCCGTCCGTACGAACGCGATGTGCTCGGTGACCAGCGGCGCCCCCAGCGCCACCGCCCGCTCCCCGAGGGCGGCCAGCTTCGCGGCGTCGGGCCGCTCGGCGCCGCCGAGGCCCAGCGAGACCCCGTGCGGTACGACGCGCACCCCGCGCTCGCGCAGCCGCAGCAGCGAGGCGGGCAGGTGGCCGGGGCAGATGTTCTCGGCCACCACCTCGACCCAGTCCAGGCCCGGCAGCCGCTCCACCGCGTCAGCGATCTCCGGCCGCCATCCGATGCCCACCCCCAGGTGCGCCATGGTCTTCATGTCCCCTCGCCCCCTCTCATCGGTCGTGTGCCGATGTGATGGCCCCGACGCAGTCGCGCCAATCGCGGAGAGGGACGTTCAGAGCAACATTTGAGGTTCCCGGCCAGCCCCGTCAGTCGCGTCAGTCGCGTCAGCCCGTCACACCGCCACCCAGCCGGGCACGCAGTGACGGGTGGTCGGAGACCACTGTTGCCGAGCCGGGTGCGATCTCGGTGAATCCGGCGTCCCGGACCACCGGCAGCCCGCTCCCGCTGAGCTCGGCCCACCGCTCGCGCGGGGCCGTCCGTACGGCCAGCCGGAAACCGGAATCCTGCCAGGCGGTGCGCTCGGCGCCGGTCAGCTCCCACCAGGCCAGCTGCGCGGCGTGCCCGGCCTGGGCCATCGCCTTGCCGGCGGACATCTCCAGGTCCGGGTTGAGCCACAGCACCGGAATCCCGGGCGCGGCCGCGGCGACCGGCTCCGGGTCGTCCAGGTCGGTCCCCGAGACCTGGAGCTTCGCGAGCTCCTTGGGCCAGCCGTCCAACGGCACCGGCGGGAAGACCCGTACCTCCGCCGTGTCACCGTGCACCGTGACACCGGGCAGGGTCCCGGCCTTGCGCCACTCCGCCCCACGCGCCCGCCGCACCACCTTCCGGATCCGCGCGTCCTGCCAGTCCCGGACCGCCCCGGCCCACTCGCCCTCGCCGTCCCCCTCGCCCTGCGCCCGTTCGTCGGTCAGCAGGACCAGCACGGCCCGGGCCGCCGTCTCCAGCGCGTCCGTCCGGGCGGGCGGCTGCGCCTTCTCGATCCGCACGACCAGCGGCAGCACGAACTGCGGCGCCTCGTCGCGCGCGATGCGCTCCTGCCGGAACGGGCTGTCCGCCCCCACCGCAGGTACGTCTGAAGTGTGGTTCTGGTGCTGGCTGCTCATCCCGCCAAGGATGCCAGGCTCCGCCTTCAGGATGACGCTGAGGGGGCCCCGGCCGGGCGAGGATCGAGCTCATGAAGAGCGACCTTTTCGCGTCCGAGAACCTGGCCCAGCCCGCCGCGGCTCCGGGCATGACCCTGCAGAACGCCAAATCCGTGAAGTACACCGTCAACGGTGAAATGATCGCCCGCCAGGGCTCGATGGTCGCCTTCCGGGGGAACCTGCAGTTCGAGCGCAAGGGCCAGGGCATAGGCGGCATGCTCAAGCGCGCCGTCACCGGCGAGGGCCTCGCGCTGATGTCCGTACGCGGGCAGGGCGAGGCTTGGTTCGCGCACCAGGCCGGCCACTGCTTCATCATCGACTTCGAGCCCGGCGACTCCCTGACGATCAACGGCCGCAACGTGCTCTGCTTCGACCCGACGCTCGCCTACGAGATAAAGATGGTGAAGGGCGGCGGCATGACCGGCGGCGGCCTCTTCAACAGCCTCTTCACCGGTACCGGGAAGCTCGCCCTGGTCTGCGACGGCCACCCGATCATCATCCCGGTCACGGCGCAGAACCCCGTGTACGTGGACACCGACGCGGTGGTCGGCTGGAGCGCCCAGCTGGAGACGGGCCTGCACCGCTCCCAGTCGGTCGGCTCGATGATCCGAGGCGGCTCCGGCGAGGCCGTCCAGCTGATGCTGCGCGGCGAGGGCTTCGTCATCGTCCGCCCCAGCGAGCTGACCGAGACGGCGGCGGCCCACTGAAACTCACTGGTGTGGGCCGCCGCTACGGTTTGCGGCGGCCCTGGGTGCTGCGCGGGGTCGCGTTGGACCTGCCGCCCGGCGTGCTCGTCCGTATCGAAGGCCGCAACGGCGGCGGAAAGTCCACCCTGCTGCGGATCATCGCGGGGATCGACACCCCGTCCGAGGGGCGGATCACGGGGCGGCCGCGCCGCACGGCGTACGTGCCCGAGCGCTTCCCGGCAGCGCTGCCGCTGACCGCGACGGCCTACCTGACCCACATGGGCCGGGTGCACGGCCTCGCGCGCTCGCAGGCGGCGGACCGGGCGGCCCACTGGCTGGCGCGGTTCGGGGCCGCCGCCTACGTGCACACCCCGCTGGCCGAACTCTCCAAGGGCAGCAGCCAGAAGGTGGCCGTCGCCCAGGCGCTGCTGGCCGAGCCCGGGCTGCTCGTCCTCGACGAGGCCTGGACCGGGCTCGACACCGCCGCCCGCGCCGAGCTGGACCGGGCCGTCGCCGAGCGGACCGCCGCCGGGGGCACCGTGGTCTTCGTCGACCACGACCCGGCGCGGCTCGCCGGTGCGGCCGACGCGCACCACCGGGTCGAGGGGGCCGCGCTGGTTCCCGCACGGGAGCCGGCCGACGCGGGGGCGTACGTACGGATCGAGGCCGCCGGGCCGCCGGGCGCCGAGCCGCCCCCGGGGCTGGCCGCCGCGCCCGCGCCCGGCGGGGGCCTGCTGCTGACGGTGCCCGCCGCCCGCTCCGACGCGGTGCTGCGCGAACTGCTCACCGCGCCCGCGCCCTGGCACATCCGCGCCGTGGAGGAACTGCCGTGACCGGCTTGCTGCGTTACCAGAGCGCGCTGCTGCTGCGCTCCCAGCGGTGGATCGCCCCGCTCCTCCTGTACGCGGCCTTCCTGGCCGCCGGGGTGCGGCCGGGCGACCCGCTGCTGGACTCGCTGGGCTTCGCGGCCGCCGGGCTGGTGCCGATCACGGCCTGGCTGGTCCGGGTCTGCGTGACCAACGAGCCCGACGCCGCCCGCGACTGCGCGGCCGCCGCGGCCGGTCCCGTACGGGTGCACGCGGCGGCTCTGCTCACCGCGCTGGGCGGGGCGCTGCTCGCGGGGGCCGTGGGCACGGCGGCCGTGCTGCTGATCGGTGACTCCGGCCGGGCGGAACACGTGGAACCGGAGCCTGCCGCCGTGGCCGGGGTGCTGGCGGCCCTCGCGTGTGCGCTGACCGGCGCGGCCGTGGGGGCGCTGTGCAGCAGGCCGCTGCTGCGCTCGACGGGGGTCGCGGTGCTGGCGGGCGGCCTGGGCTCCCTGCTGGCCTGGGGCGTGTCCGGCTCCCCGGCGCGCAGCGCGGTGACCGCGCTGGTGGAGGGTTCCCGGGCGCACGCCGTGACGCTGCCGGTTGCGCCCTTCGCGGGGGCGCTGGTGCTGGCCTGCGGGGCCGGTGCCGTGGCCTGCCTCGTCAGCACGCGGCGGGGCTGAGTACGCTCGGAGGCATGGACGAAGTGGACGCGCCGGCCGGAACCGAGTCGTACTGCCCAGCCCCGGCGGCGCCCGCCGGGCGGGTGGCCGGGCCGCCGTACGCGGACTGTGTGGAGTGCGGCAAGCCCACCGAGTACGGGGTCGCGACCCCGGGCCGGGTGCTCTGCCCGGTGTGCGAGTGGCAGGACGCGCAGCGCTCGGCCTGCTCCGGCTGAGGCCGCGCCACCGCCCCCCCGGCCTACTTCCCGATGAGCTCGGAGACCTTGACGAAGCGGTAGCCGCGCTTGCGCAGCTCCGGGACGATCTTCTGGATGGCCTCCTCGGTGACGGGGGCCGCGCTGCGCGTGCAGTGCATGACCGCCACCGAGCCCGGCTTCACCCCGGTGAGGACCTGCTCGGCCACCGCGTCCGGATCCTTGGCGAAGGCGTCCCCGCTGACCACGTCCCACTGGACGGCCGTGACCTTGGCCGTGGAGATGGCCCGCAGCGCCTGGTCGTCGTAGCAGCCGCCGGGGAAGCGGAAGTACGGGACGGTGTTGACCGCGCCGGCCGTACGGAAAGCGGCGGAGGCCCGGTCCACATCGGCCCGGGCGGCGGCCGCGTCGAGCGCGGGGAGCCCGTAGCAGGGGGACGTGAAGGCGTGGTGGCTGTACGAGTGGTTCGCGATCTCGAAGTTCGGGTCGGTGCCGATGGCCTTGGCCTGGTCCGGGTACTCCTCGGCCCAGCGGCCGGTCATGAAGATCGTCGAGGGCACCTTGAGCGTGCGCAGGGTCGCGATGAGCTGGGGGTTGTCGAAGTGCTCCCCGCCTGCGGCGCGCGGCCCCTGATCGGAGGTCATATCGGCGTCGAAGGTCAGCGCGACGGTCTTGTCGGTCTGCTGCTTCGCCCGTTCGAAGACCGGGGTCAGGCCGTTCGGGCCGGGCGCCAGGGTCGGGGCCTTGGCGGGCGGCGGGGCTGCGGCCGGGGAGGAGCCGGCCGCCTGCGGGGCGGCGGCCGAGGCGCCGGAGGACGGCGGAGCGGAGGCCCCGGGGGTGCCCATACGGGCGGCCTGGTTGCCGGAGCCGGAGCCGGAGGTGCCGCTGCCGCCCCCGCATCCGGCGAGGGCGGTGCAGAGAGCGGCACTGAGGGCGGCCGCGACCGCCACATTGCGCACAGAAAGGGTCACGGACGCAAAATATATGACCATCTGCCAAGCGGACCGCAGCGGCGCCGGGGCAGGCATACGAATCGCCCGCCCGTGTGACGGGCATCAGGTCCGCAGCAGCCGCCTGCGGCCCTCCTCCACGTCGAAACCGGCCGCGGGATAGCGCGGATCCAGCTCCTCCAGATGCTCCAGGAGCAGCTTGCTGATCGCCCAGTTGCGGTACCACTTCCGCTCCGCGGGGACGACGTACCAGGGCGCGGCGTCGATGGAGCAGCGCTGCAGGGCCAACTCGTAGGCGTGCCGGTACTCGGGCCACAGGCCGCGCTCGTCGATGTCGCCCGGGTCGAACTTCCAGTGCTTGTCGGGGTTGTCGAGCCGCTCCAGCAGCCGCTTGCGCTGCTCCTCGTAGCCGATGTGGAGGAAGATCTTCACCAGGGTGACGCCGTCGTCCGCGAGGGACTGCTCGAAGCGGTTGATCTGGGCGTAGCGGCGGTTCAGCTGACTGCGCGACACCAGCTCGCGGACGCGGGCGATGAGGACGTCCTCGTAGTGCGAGCGGTCGAAGATGCCGATCTCACCCGGTACGGGCAGGGCCTTCCTGATGCGCCAGAGGAAGGGGTGCCCCAGCTCCTCCTGCGTGGGCGCCTTGAACGACCGGATCCGGCAGCCGGAGGGGTTGAACAGGCCGATCACGTGCTTCACCGTGCCGCCCTTGCCGCTGGTGTCCATGCCCTGCAGGACGAGCAGGACGCGGCGGCGGTCGCCCGCGGTGCTCGCCGCGTACATCCGTTCCTGGAGGGAGGCCAGCGGTTCGGCCAGCTGCGCGGTGGCGGCGAGACCGGCGGCCTTGCCGGCCGGGCCGGCGGGGGCCGCGGCGGGGTCGAAGGCGCCGAGGTCGAGGCGTTCACCGGCGGGGGCGCGCAGCAGCGGGCGCAGGGGGGTGTCCTTCTTCTTGTCGTTCTTGTCGTTCTTGTCGTTCTTGTTCTTCTTGCTCTCCTTGGCCACCGCCGCCACCTACCCCGATCCGGTCGATTCCTCCGATCCTCCGTCACGTCGGACGGAGTCGCGAGGGCACGGCCGCCGGGTCAGTGCCAGGGGCCCGTCACGGCGAAGGTGGTCCCCGGGGTGTAGGCGTTGACGTACATCGTCCGGCCGTCGGGGGAGAAGGTGACCCCGGCGAACTCGCCCCACTCCGGGGCCCCGGGCCGGCCGATGTCGTCGGCGTTGCGGGCCATCGGGTAGACCTCGCCGCCCGGCGTGATGCCGAAGACGTACTGGGCCCCGCCGCCGTCCTCGCACACCATCAGGCCGCCGTCCGGGGCCAGGCAGATGTTGTCGGGGGAGTCCCCGGGCAGCTGGATGTCGGTGGCCGGGCCGAAGAGCACGTCCAGGCGGATCGTGGAGCGCCGCGGGTCGTGGAACCAGACCTGCCCGTGGTGGTCGGCGGGCGCGCCTTCGAGGCGGCGGGCGTAGCTGGAGACGAAGTGGACGCCGCCGTCGCCCCAGTAGCAGCCCTCCAGCTTCTGGGCGTGGGTGATCCCGCCCGGCCCGAAGTCCTGGAACCGGATGGGGGTCCCGGCCGCCGAGGGGTCCGGTACGGGGACCCACTCGACCGCGAACTCGGCGCCGGGCTCGTCCACGACGGAGAGGTCGGCCAGTCCCGGGACGCGCATGGCGTGGAGGGCGCCCCCGGCGCGCAGGGAGCCGGGGCCGGCGAGGGGCTGCGCGGGCAGGAACCGGTAGAAGAGCCCGAAGGGCTCGATGAAGGCGTCCTCGGTCTCGTAGACGGTCCCGCGGTACGGGTCGACGGCGACGGCCTCGTGCGCGAAGCGGCCCATCGCGGTGAGCGGGACGGCGCCGGAGCGGTGCGGGTCGGCGGGGTCGACCTCGAAGACGTAGCCGTGGTCCTTGGTGTAACCGGAGGTCCCGGCGCGGTCCTCGGTCTCCTCGCAGCTGAGCCAGGTGTTCCAGGGGGTACGGCCGCCCGCGCAGTTGACGGCCGTGCCGGCGAGGGCGACGCGCTCGGCGGTGACGCCGCCGCCGGGGTCGAGGTCGAGCAGGGTGCAGCCGCCGAGGGCGTGGGGATCGTACGTGAGGCCGTCTACGGCGGGGACGCGGAGGGCGGCGGTGGTGCGGTTCTCGTGGTTGCGGACGAGACGGACACGGCCGGAGCCCGCGTCGAAGGCGGCCATGCCGTCGCAGTTGGCCGGTACGGGCCCTTCGCCGGAGCGGAGGGGGTCGCCGGCGCGGGAGAGCACGCGGTAGCGGAAGCCGGCGGGGAGATCGAGGAGCCCGTGGGGGTCGGGGAGCAGCGGGCCGTACCCCTGGCGGGGCGGCGGGAGGGCGCGGGAGCTGCCGGCGAAGAGGGAGCCGAGGGCTCCGCTGAAGGCGACTCCGGTGAGCAGGGTGCGGCGGGTGACGGACATCGGCGGCTCCCGGGGCGAGGGGGGTGACGGGCCCGTGTTACCACGTGCCCCGGCCCCCCTCCCCCGAACGCGCCGAGCTCGAAGACTGTTAGATCAGCTCCGCGCTCAGGGTGATCGTCGTACCCGTCAGGGCCTGGCTGACCGGGCAGTTCTTCTTCGCGTCCTCGGCCGCGGCGGCGAAGCCCTCGGCGTCCAGGCCGGGGACCTCGGCGCGCACCGTCAGGTGGATGCCGGTGATGCCCTCGCCCGGCTGGAAGGTCACGTCGGCCTTGGTCTCCACCCGGGTGGGCGGGGTGCCGGCGCCGTCGAGGCCGTGCGAGAGGGCCATCGAGTAGCAGCTGGAGTGCGCGGCGGCGATCAGCTCTTCCGGGCTGGTCTTGCCGTTCGCGGCCTCGGCGCGCGAGGGCCAGGAGACGTCGAACGAACCCCGACCCGAGGAGTCGAGGGTGACGACGCCGGAACCCTTGAGCAGGTTGCCTTCCCAGTCGGTGTGCGCGGTACGCGTGGTGGCCATCGTGGATCCCTTCGGAGGAAGTGGGGAACTGCCGGACCGTCCCGCTGACGGGTCGGGCCGGCGTCCCCAAACCTACTGGGACACCAGGGGTTTCGCGTCGCGTGCCAGTGCGGTGAGCCTTGAGATGGCCCGGAAGTACTTCTTGCGGTAGCCGCCGTTCAGCATTTCTTCACTGAACAGCCGGTCGAAGGGGACTCCCGACGCCAGGACCGGTATCTCCCGGTCGTACAGCCGGTCCGCCAGGACCACGAGCCGCAGCGCCGTCGACTGGTCCGGGACCGGTCCGACGCCGGTCAGGCAGACCGCCGATATGCCGTCCGTGAGGGCGCCGTACCGGCTGGGGTGGACCCGGGCCAAGTGCTCCAGCAGACCCGGGAAGTCGTCGAGGCTCGCGCCCTCGGTCGCGTACGCGGCCTTCGTCACCTGCTCGTCCGAGAACGGAGCCGGCGCCTCCGGCAGGCCGCGGTGGCGGTAGTCCTGGCCGTCGATGCGCAGCGGGCGGAAGTGCGCCGAGAGGCCCTGGATCTCGCGCAGGAAGTCCGCGGCGGCGAACCGGCCCTCGCCGAGCTTGCCGGGCAGGGTGTTGGAGGTGGCGGCCAGCGCCACGCCCTGCTCGACCAGCCGGCTCAGCAGCGAGGAGACGAGGACCGTGTCGCCCGGGTCGTCCAGTTCGAACTCGTCGATGCACAGGAGGCGGTGGCCGCCCAGGGTCTGGACCGTCTGCTGGAAGCCGAGCGCGCCGACCAGGTTGGTCAGTTCCACGAAGGTGCCGAAGGCCTTGAGCGCGGGCTCGGCCGGGGTGGCGTGCCAGAGGGAGGCCAGCAGGTGCGTCTTGCCGACGCCGTAGCCGCCGTCGAGGTAGACCCCGCGCGGGGCGGTGGACACCGGGGCCTTCTTCGCGAACCAGCGGCGCTTGCCGCCGCCGCTCGCGTGGGATCCGCCCAGCCCGGCGGCGAAGCCGCTGAGCACGGTGACGGCCTCGGACTGGCTCGGCTGACCGGGGTCCGGGTCGTACGTGTCGAAGCGCACCGAGTCGAATCGCGGCGGCGGCACCATCTCGGCCACCAGCCGCTCGGCGGGCACCCGCGGCTCGCGGGCGCACAGGGCCTGCGGGCCGGCGTCGGCCGGGTCGGCTATCGGGGGTCGCCCGTAGGTGGATCCGGAGGTGGAGAGTGATGTTGACACAGCTCTTAACTCTACGGGGCGTGGCACACTGCACCGATGCGACGCCTGTTCCCTGTGACCGATCAGACATCGGCCGACCAGACATCAGCCTCCGCGGACCGCAGTGACCGCGAGTGGTCGCTGGACGAGCTGGCGGAGGCGTACGCGTACCCCGCGTTCGGCCCGGAGGGCCACTGGCTGCGCGCCAACATGGTCTCCACCCTGGACGGCGCGGCCCAGCACGACGGGCGCTCGCAGCCGATCTCCAGCGAGACCGACATGCGGATCTTCGGCACCCTGCGGGCGCTGGCCGACGTGGTGGTCGTCGGCGCCGAAACGGTTCGCCAGGAGGGGTACCGCCCGGCCCGGGCCCGGGAGGCCTTCGCGGCCCGGCGCGCGGCCGCCGGGCAGGGCCCCGCGCCCGCCATCGCGGTGGTCACGGCCAGCCTGGACCTGGACTTCTCCCTGCCGCTGTTCACCTCCCCCCTGGTGCCGACCCTCGTGGTGACCGGCGCGGCCGCACCCGCCGAACGGGTGGCGGCGGCCGCCGCGGCCGGGGCCGAGGTCGTACTTGCGGGCGACGGAGCGGCCGTGGATCCGGCCCGGATCGTGACGGAGCTCGCCGCCCGGGGGCTGCGCCGCCAGCTCACGGAGGGCGGGCCCCGGCTGCTGGGGCAGTTCGTGGCCGCCGACGCCCTGGACGAGCTGTGCCTGACGATCTCGCCGATGCTGGCCGCGGGCGGGGCCCAGCGCATCTCCGGAGGGCCCCCCGTGGCCGTCCCGCACCGGCTGGCGCCCGCCTCCCTACTGGAAGAGGCCGGGTTCCTCTACACGAGCTACCGTCGGATCTGACAAGGGGCGGAATTTGTTGTTCCGCTTAGCTTCCGGTGGGCACATACCTGGGCAGATAGATCCACGCAGGGCCCCGTGTGAGAGCGGGGCAGGATGGTTTCCGCAGGGGCCGGCCGACCGGCCCCGGCCCATGAAGGAGAGGGCGTCCGTGTTCACGAGCGTATTGATGATCGAGCAGCCGCTGACCAGCGTCGACGTGGACTTCGTCACCAGCCTCCACGGGGACGACCCGGTCTCCTTCCTCGTCCTCATGCAGCCCCGGGGCGACCAGGACCGGCTGCTGCGCGCCATCGACGACGTGGCACTCGGCGAGCTCCCCGAGGCGCTCCGCGAGGCCGACGTACCCGAGGGTCACGCCGCCCGCGGCCCGGCCGAGCAGGCCCTCGTCCTCTCCCTGGAGGCCCTGCGCAAGAAGGGCGCCAAGGCCAGCGGGCAGATCATCGAGGACCACCCGCTCGACAAACTCAAGGAAGTCGTGGAGGAGTCGAACGCCGACGAGGTGATCGTCCTGACCGCCCCGCACTTCGTCGAGGAGTTCTTCCACCGCGACTGGGCCTCCCGCGCGCGCCACAAGGTCGGGGTTCCGGTGCTCAAGCTCTTCGCCCACAACGAATAGGCTGGCGTCCGACACACGCGCCGGGGCGACGGGCGGGACGACAGTCCGCACGCCGCACCCCGCCGCCAATCGACCCGTACCACTCCGTACCGACCCGCACCCTGGGGAGATCCCGTATGACGCCGCCCGGCCTGCCGAACGCCATGGAACGTCCGCACTTCATCGGCATCGGCGGCGCCGGGATGTCCGGCATCGCGAAGATCCTCGCCCAGCGCGGCGCGCAGGTCGCCGGCAGTGACGCCAAGGACTCCGAGACCGCCCAGGCGCTGCGCGCCCACGGCGCGACGGTCCACATCGGGCACGCGGCCGAGCACCTCGCCTCCGACGCCACCTGCGTCGTCGTCTCCAGCGCCATCCGCGCCGACAACCCGGAGCTGGCGCGCGCCGCCGAGCTCGGCGTCCCCGTCGTGCACCGCTCCGACGCCCTGGCCGGCCTGATGGACGGCCTGCGGCCGATCGCGGTCGCCGGTACGCACGGCAAGACCACCACCACCTCGATGCTGGCGGTGTCCCTGTCGGCCCTGGGCCTGGACCCCTCGTACGCCATCGGCGGGGACCTGGACGCCCCCGGCTCCAACGCCCACCACGGCGAGGGCGACATCTTCGTGGCGGAGGCGGACGAGAGCGACCGCAGCTTCCACAAGTACACCCCGCAGGTCGCGATCATCCTCAACGCGGAGCTCGACCACCACGCGAACTACGCGTCGATGGACGAGATCTACGAGTCCTTCGAGACCTTCGTCGGCAAGATCGTGCCCGGCGGCACCCTGGTCGTCGCCCACGGCCAGGAGGGCGCAGCCGAGATCGCCGCCCGGGTCCGCGGCACCGAGGACCTCGACGTCGTCACGTACGGCGAGGAGGAGGGCGCCGACGTCCGGATCACGAAGATCACCCCGCGCGGTCTGAGCAGCGAGGTCACCGTGGTCATCGACGGCCGGATGCTCACCTTCACCGTCTCCGTGCCCGGCCGCCACTACGCGCACAACGCCGTCGCCGCGCTCGCCGCCGGCGTCGCCCTCGGCATCCCGGTGCACAACCTGGCCTCCGCCCTCGGCAAGTACACCGGCGTCAAGCGCCGCCTCCAGCTCAAGGGCGAGGCCTCGGGCGTGCAGGTCATCGACTCCTACGCGCACCACCCGACCGAGATGACCGCCGACCTGGAGGCCATCCGCGGCGCCGCCGGGGACTCCCGCATCCTGGTCGTCTTCCAGCCGCACCTCTTCTCCCGCACCCAGGAGCTGGGCAAGGAGATGGGCCAGGCCCTCGCCCTCGCCGACTCCGCCGTGGTCCTCGACATCTACCCGGCCCGCGAGGACCCGATCCCCGGCATCACCAGCGAGATCATCATCGCGGCCGCCCGCAGCGCCGGCGCCGACGTCACCGCCGAGCACGACAAGGCCGAGGTCGCCGACGTCATCGCGGGAATGGCGAAGCCCGGTGATCTCGTTCTCACCATGGGCGCGGGCGACGTCACGGACCTCGGTCCGGCGATCCTCGCCCGCCTGACGGACTGAGAACGAGGGAGCGGGAGAGTCATGTCGTACGAGGTCGAGAAGACGGACGAGCAGTGGCAGGCGGAGCTGACGCCGGCCGAGTACCAGGTGCTGCGCCTGGCCGGCACCGAGCCGGCCTTCCGCGGTGAGTACACCGACACCAAGACGGAGGGCGTCTACTCCTGTCGCGCCTGCGGCTCCGAGCTCTTCCGCTCCACCGAGAAGTTCGAGTCGCACTGCGGCTGGCCGTCCTTCTTCGACCCGAAGGACTCCGACGCCGTCGAGCTGAAGGCGGACGTCTCGCACGGAATGGTCCGCACCGAGGTCCTCTGCGCGAAGTGCGGCTCCCACCTCGGGCACGTGTTCGAGGGCGAGGGCTACCCCACCCCCACCGACCAGCGCTACTGCATCAACTCCATCTCGCTCCGGCTGACCCCCGACGAGGGCTGACACCGACGAGGACGGGCACCGCCGGGCTCGGCCCCGCCCGGGTCGCGGTTCACCCCGCGCCGCGGGGCTGGATCAGGCCGAGGTCCGCGAACATCCCGCGGCACCAGGCCAGGGCGGTGTCCAGGTCGCGCCACTGCGGATCGTCGGGCTCCAGGTAGGGGAAGACGTACGGGTCGGTGATCCCGTCGGGCAGGTCCGACGGGCGGCACGGCTGGGGGATGCCGTACTGGGCGGCCTTCAACAGGGCTGCGGTCTCGGCGTCCCCGCCGTCCCACACCGCGAACCACAGCCGGCGCAGCATGGCCGGGTGGGCGACCGCGAAGATCAGCCGGCCGACGTCGAGGGGCTCACCGGACGAGATCACCCGGGCCACCGCGGAGCACGGCCCGGCGTCCCGCCGCACCCGGGCCGTGAACCCCGACCAGATCTCCACCCCGTGCCCGGCCTCGACGATGGCCGCGCACAGGGCCGCCAGCGCCAGCCCCCGGTTGCGGATCCGGTCGTGGGGCGTGGTGTGGTCGTACACGGACGGGATCAGGAAGGTCACCACCTTCCCCTGCCGCGAGACGCGCCGGGGCACCGAGTCCACCATGCACTCCGGTTCCCCGGCGAGGTAGGCGCCGATGTCCACCTCGCTGCCGGTCACGTCCCACACCGGCTCCAGCGAGACGACGGGCGTCCCCAGACCGGCCCGCTCCCACAGGGCGCCGACGGTGATCTCCTGCTCCTGGAGCGGGACGTGCCATCCGTCGACCGCCAGCCGCAGCGCCTCCAGTCGATCGGCACGTCGATCACCGTGAACCGGTCGAGCGTGGCGGTGTCCAGTGCCTGCCGTCCGACGTACTGGTGGTCGCCGCCGTGGCCGTACGTATTGGCCGTCGCGATCAGCAGGAAGTCCTCGTGGGCTTTGACCATGCCGTCGGCGAAGGCGCAGGTGCGCAGGGCGAGGGCCTGGTTCAGCTCGCCGAGCAGGCCCGGATGGCCGTTGTCGAGTTCGTCGAGCAGCATCACGCCGCCGTGCTCGAACGCCCGGCGGAACGGGGTGTCGTGGCAGTGGCCGTGCGCGTCGAAGTAGCCGAACACCTTGCTCATGGGGGTGGTCGGCCCCAGCGAGAGGGCCTGGAGTTCGAGGCCGAGGGCCTGCGCCGCGTGCGTGGCCATCATCGACTTGCCGGTGCCGGCGGGCCCGACGAGGAGTACGTGGCACCGCGCGTGCAGCGCGAGCAGCAGTTCGGGGAGCACCCGGTGGGTGTCCGCTTCGAGTTCGACGGTGGGCCGGGCCGGGAGCGTCACGTGGACGACGGGCGGGGTGAAGTCGGCGAGGACCTTCGCCACTTCCTCGTGCACGGTACGGACGAACTCCGGCCGCGCGTCCAGCACCGCGTCGCGCGAGGCCTGCGCGGCGAGGGCGCGGACCGCGCTCTCGTCCTTGTCGCGGCGGGTGGCGAGCACGGCTTCGACCGCGCGGAGGGCGGCGCGGGCCACGGCCCGCTCCTGGGACTCGCCGGCGGCCTTCTTCGCCGCCTCGGCGGCGAGTAAGCCGGTCTTCTCCGTCACTTCCCGTACGAGGTCGGCCCGTTCGCGTTCGAGGGCGGCGCGGACGGCCCGGGACACCGAGGCCTCCTCCCACCGTACGAAGACGTCGTGGGCGACCTGGTTCGCCATCTTCTCCACTTCGGTTCTCATGGTGGCCCGCAACCCTGTCTCCTCCACGACCGCGGCGACGTGCGGCACGGGTGGCCCCGCGGGGCCGTGCCGCAGGATCCGGGAGGAGCCGCCCGGGGGGACGCGCGGCAGTCCGGCCGCGGTTCCGTGTAGGAGACCGCTAGATGAGGCTGTGGCGGACGGCACAGGCGACGGCGTGGGCCCGGTTGCGGGCCTGGAGGCGGGACATGAGCTCGTAGATCACGTTCTTGATCGTGTGCTCCGAGCAGGACAGGGTGCGGGCGATCACCGCGTTTCCGTGGCCCTCCGCCATCAGCGTGAGCACCGCGGTCTGGCGGGCCGTGAGCCGGGGGGCGTCCGGCGGGGCCGCCGCGGAGCGGGCGGCGGGAGCGCTCGCGGAGGCGACACCGGTGGTGGCGGAGGCGGCCGCTCCGGCGGAGGTGGCCGCGCCGAGCAGGCGGACCAGGGCCGGGTAGGGCATCCGGCCGTCCCCGGCCTGGCGCAGCAGGCTCAGCCGGTCCGGGGCCGCGGGGATCCGTACGGGTGCGATCTCGCGGGTCTCGTACGTCTCGTACATCTCGCGTGTCAGTTCGGCGACGGCGCTCACAGCAGGCCCACCCGCATCGCGTAGGCGACCGCGTGCGCGCGGTTGCGCAGCCGGAACCGCTGGGTGATGTCGTGGACGACGCTCGTGACGGTCCGCGGCGAGTAACACAGCTGCTTGGCTATCTCGTTCGTTTCGTGGCCGTCGGCGACCAGCCGCAGCACACTGCGTTCCCGGTCGCTCAGGCCCGCCGCCGCCCACGGGTCCGTGCCCCCGTCGGAGCCGCTGCCCGTGCGGCCGCCGGCGCCGGAGCGCTCCAGCAGCCGGTCCAGGAGGTCCGGCGGCAGAGTGCAGTCGCCGCGGGAGGCGGCCAGTACGGCGCGCGAGAGGCGGGTGACGTCCGCCTCGCGGCGGCGCAGCAGCCCTCGGGCGCCGGCCGCGATGGCGTGCAGGGCGCCGTCGGGCGCCAACTCGCCCGCCACCAGGACCACATCGGGGCGGGCCGGGGTGTCGCGGACGGTGCGCAGGACGTCGAGCTCGGGCCGGCCGACCTGGTCCACGGTCATGACCACGACCCGCGGGGCCTCGCCCGGGGCGGTCAGGGACACCTCGGGGCAGGCGAACAGGGTGCTCTTGGTTCCGGCTTCCAGTACGGGGTCGAATGCGACGACGTCTACAGGGACGGGTACTCCCACCAGGTCCTCCGATGATCATCCGCCGGCCGGGGTGCCGGACAGGGCGGAAGGGGCACTGCACACAGGCTGCGGGTCGGGGACCGGGTGCGGCATCGGGCCCCGGCCCCCACATTTGCGCGGGAGCGCCCGCGCAGGCCCGGATCCTGCGCGGACAGGTCTCCGAGCCGCCCGCGACCTGCCGGAACCCGTACGCCGCGGCCCTCCTCCCGGCCGCCGCACCGCCCCGCACACCGGGCCCGCGGCCCCCATGGGGGCGGTCCCACGGAATATGGGGGATCGGCCCCCATGTGCGCGCCCCCGCACTCTGCGAGTTTTCTCCTGTGACTGACACCGCCACCACCGCCGAAGAATCCCAGGTCGGCGGCCTGGCCCCCTCCTGGTGGGCCCGGGCCCTGAACCTGCGGGAGCGGCTCGCCGCCCCGGGTACCCCGGTACCCGCACCGGCCGACGCCCCCCACAGCCGACCGGCATCCTGGTCCCTGGGGGACACGGACGGCTTCGCGGCCCGGCTGGCGAGCCTGGGAACCACGGAGGGCGTGGCGTACGCCCTCGCGGCGGAGGCCCCCGGCCGGCTGGCCGCCCGTACGGCCGAGCCGCAGTGGGCCCGCTCCATCGAGCGGATGGTGGCGAAGGCCCCGGTCGAACTCCCCGCCGAGAGCCCCGACAAGACCCTCGTCGAGGCCCCCGCCGAGCTCCCCGCCGAGAGCCCCGACAAGACCCTCGTCGAGGCCCCCGCCGAGCTCCCCGCGGCGGCGGACGCGGACGGCGCCGCGGTGTTCCTGCCCGCGCTGCGCCCCCTGATCGACTCCGCCTGGGCCGAGGCGGCCGCCCGCCTCGACCTCGCCGACGGCGAACTCGCCGCCGTACGGGCCGCCTTCGAGGAGCGGCTCGGCGACCGGCTGATCCGCCAGTCCGCCCGCACCCTGGTCCGCGAACTCCACCGGGCCCGTACCGGAGGCCTGTTGGCGGGGCAGAACCCGCGGGAGCGGTTCGCGGACTTCCTCGCCCGGCTCGGCACCCGGCAGGGCCTCGCGGAGCTGTTCACCCGCTACCCGGTGCTGGCGCGGATGCTCGGCCAGGCCTGCGGCCACGCGGCCTCGGCCACGGCGGAGCTGTTCGAGCGCTTCACCGCCGACCGCCCGGAGATCGTCGCGGGCCTGCTGCACGGCACCGACCCGGGCGCCCTCGTACGGGTGGACCTCGGCCGGGGCGACGTCCACCAGGGCAACCGGTCCGTGGCCCTGCTGCGCTTCGCCGACGGCGCGACCGTCGTCTACAAGCCCCGGCCGCTCGACCAGCACGTACTGCTGGACCAGGCGGTCGGCTGGGCCAACGCCAAGGTGGCCGGCCTGGGCCTGAGGACCCCGCGCTCGGTGCGCGGCGAGGGCTACGGCTGGCTGGAGTTCATCGAGCACGGCTGGTGCGCCTCGCCCACCGAACTGGACCGGTTCTACCGGCGCCAGGGCGCGCTGCTCGCCCTGCTCTACGCGGTCGACGGCGTGGACATGCACTACGAGAACGTCATCGCCTGCGGTGACCAGCCGGTGCTGGTGGACGCCGAGACCCTGCTCCACGCCGGCCTGCCGGCGGCCGTGACCTGCGGCTCCGACCCGGCGGCCGACGCCCTGGCCGCCTCGGTGTACCGCACCTGCCTGCTGCCGAGCCTGCTGATCGGCGAGAACGGCGCCATGGACATCTCGGCCCTCGGCGGCGGGGACGGCGGCTCGTACCCCAGCGACGGACTGCGCTGGGAGGCGGCCGGAACGGACGAGATGCGGCTGCTGCGCGCCCCGGTGGCCACCGAGGCCGGGCAGAACCGGCCGGGCCCGCAGGGCAGGACGGCCGGCCACGCCGTCCACCGCGCGGCGTTACTGGAGGGTTTCCGGGCCGGGTACGACGCGATCACCGAGCACCGGGCCGAACTGCTCGGCACCGAGACGGTCGGCGGAGAGGACGAGGACGAGGGCGAGGGCGACGGTGGGCTGCTGGCCCGCTGGGCGACCAGCCCGGGGCGTCTGATCGCCCGCTCGACCCGCCTCTACACCACCCTGCTGGACGAGTCCACCCACCCCGACCTGCTGCACGACGCGCTGACCCGGGACACCGTACTCGCCGTGCTCTGGACGGAATCCGAGCATGATCCGGCGCGGCAGCGGCTGATCGAGGACGAGATCGCCGACCTGTGGTCCGGGGACGTACCGCTCTTCTTCCACCACCCCTCGGACACCGCGCTGCGGACCTCCCGGGGCACCCGCATCGACGGGGTGCTGCCGGCCCCGAGCCTGGGCGCCGCCCGCGCCAAGATCGCGGCCATGGGGGAGGTGGACCGCCACGACCAGGAGTGGATCATCTCGGCGACGCTCGCCGTCACCGGGGCCAACCTCAGCGTCGGCGGCCCCCGTTCGACCCTGGCCGGCCCCGCCGCGCCGGTCGTCGTACCGGAGCCCTCCCGGCTGCTGGCCGCGGCCTGCGGGATCGCCGACGAGATCGCGGCCCGGGCGGTGCACGGCGGCGACCGCGTCAACTGGCTCGGCCTGGAGCAGGTGTCCGGCGAGCACTGGGCCGTCCTGCCGATGGGCGGCGGGCTCGCCCAGGGCTACTGCGGAGTGGCGCTCTTCCTGGCCCAGCTCGGCGCCCTGACCGGGGCCGAGCGGTACACCGCGCTGGCCCGGCAGGCCGTACGGCCGCTGCCCGCGCTGCTCGCCACGCTCGCCGCCGACCCCGGGCTGGGGGCCGCGGTGGGACCCGGCGCCCTGCACGGGATCGGCGGCATCGTCTACACGGCGGCCCGGCTGGCCCCGCTGCTCGGCGAGGGTGAGGGTGAGGGCGAGGGCTTGGGTGACTGCCTGCCCGACGCGCTCGCCGCCCTGGAACGCGCTGCCCTGGCCGACACCGGGGACGGCGCCGGGGAAGGCGCCGACGGGCCGGCCGATCTGGCCGACGGCCTCGCCGGAGCCCTGGCCGCCGCGGTCGCCGCGCAGCGCACGTACGGGTCGGTGGCGCAGGGCGTGGCCCGGCGGCTGGCCGACCGGCTGCTGGTCCGGGCCGAGAAGGGCCTCGCCGGACAGCGCCCCGCGGCCCCCGGCTTCGCCCACGGCGACGCCGGCATCGGCTGGGCCCTGCTGCGCTACGCCGCCGCCCTGGAGGAGGCGGGGGAGTCGGGGGCCGCGTACGCCCGGACCGGCGCCGCCCTGCTGCGCCCGGCGCTGGACGAAGCCCTGCTCCGCCCCGCGGACCTCGGCTGGCACACGGGCCTCGCGGGCACCGCGTTGGCCGCCGCAGACGTACTCGGCTCCGGCGTACGCGGCTCCGGCGCGCTCGGGGCCGCCGGGCAGCCGGTCCCCGCGGCGGAACTCGACCGGTGCGCCGCCCTGTTGGGTGCGCCCAGCGCATCACCCGACCTCAGCCTGCACCGCGGCGCCCTCGGATCCCTGGAACTGCTGGGCGTGCTCGCCGGACAGGGCCACGACGGGGCCCGATCCGCCCTCGGCCACCGCGCCGGGGAGGTTCTCGGCCGACTGGAGGATCACGGCGAGCGCTGCGGCACCCCCGACCACGTTCCGTCCCCCGGTTTCCTCACGGGGCTCTCCGGCATCGGGTACGCCCTGCTCAGGCTGGGCTTCCCGGAGCGCGTCCCGTCCGTCCTGCTCCTCGAACCCGCATAGCGCACCCCGTACTTCGGCACGTCAGCACGGCAGCACTGAGCACCACTCCCCATCAGGCATCGAGAAAGGTACTCACGACCATGCAGAAGACCCAGGTCAACGCCCAGTCCATCGCCGCCGACGAGGCCGCCGCCACGGCCGCCGCCGAGGCGCGGACCGAGGACCCGGCCGGCGGGATCACCCTGTCGGGACGGAACAAGGCGTGCGCCCGGGCCCGTGCTCTGGCCGGTGTGGTGCTCACCAGCGGCATCGTCATCACCCTGACCTCGATCGACACGAGCGTCTCGGCCCCCAACGTCACCTGGTAGCCGCGTGTCCGATCTTCTCCGGATCTCTCCCGGATCTTCACCCCGCCCCTGTTCGAAACGGCCAACTTTCGTCGCACAATCGGCCGATCCCATGAACTAGATTGCGGACATGCGTTCCCGTTCGCGGTACATCGTCGGTCGTGACCCGCAACTGCGCGAGATCAAGCAGGCACTGACCGACGCGGGTGAAGGCCGCGGCGGGGTCGTCTTCCTGGTGGGCGAGGCCGGGATCGGGAAATCCAGGCTCGCCGCCGAAGCCGTGGGCATGGCCTTCGGCATGGGCATGCGGGCCCTGCGCGGCCGGAGCAGCACCACCGGCCCCACCGTCCCTTTCCGGCCACTCACCGAAGCGCTCATGTCGCTCTTCCGCAGCGGCGAACCCCTGGACGACCTGCCGCTGGGCCCCTACCGGCCCGCGCTCGGCAGGATCATCCCGGACTGGAGCAGCGACGCCCAGAACAACAGTTCCATGGTCATCCTCGGCGAGGCCGTCCTGCGGCTGCTCATCGCCACCGGCAAGGAGCACGGCCAGCTCCTGCTCCTGGAGGACCTGCACGACGCCGACCCCGAGACGCTCGCGGTCGTCGAATACCTCGTGGACAACCTGGAGTACACCAACGTGGTGCTCCTGGCCACCATCCGTACGGAGCCCTGCGACGCGCTCGACATGGCCGACTCGGCCCGCCGGCGCGGCGTGGGGACCGTACTGGAACTCGCCCCGCTCACCCGCCCCGAGGTCGGCGCGGTCATCGCCGCCCAGCTGGACACCGAACCCGAACTCGTCCCGCAGGCGGCCCTGGACCGGCTCTGGGACGACAGTGCCGGCAGCCCCTTCCTCGTCGAGGAACTGCTCCAGGGCATGATCGGCAGCGGCGCCCTCGTCCGTTTCGAGGACGGCTGGAGGGTCGTCGGCGACCTGCGCAGCGACGTGTCCACCGCCCTCGCCCGGGGCATCCTGCGCCGCATCGACCGGCTCGGCCCGCAGGGGCTGACCCTGCTCTCCGCGGCCGCCGTGATCGGCCGCCGCTTCCCGCTGACGGTGCTCCAGCGGATGACGGGCATCGACGACCGCGGGCTGCTCAGCCACCTGCACGCCGGCGTCGCCGCCCAGCTCGTCGTCCCCGACGAACCCGCCCCCGACTGGTACGCGTTCCGCCACTCGCTCACCGCCGAGGCCCTGCACACCCAGCTCACACCGGGCAACCGGGCGCAGATGTCAGGCCGCGCCGCCGACGCGGTGCAGGCGCTCTACCCCGACCTCGAAGGCGACTGGTGCCCCCTGGTCGCGGAGCTGCGCTCCCAGGCGGGCGACGACGCCGAGGCCGGGCGCCTGTTCACCGACGCCGGGCTGCGGGCCCTGGCGGCCGGGGGGATCGGCTCCGCGATCACCCTGCTCAGCCGCGCCGAACGGCTGCTCGCCGCCAGCCAGGACCCGGCCGGGCGCACCGACGCCCTGGAGGCCCTGCTCCCCGCGCTCGCCGAAGCCGGGGACTTCGCCCGCGCCTTCGGCTTCGCGGAGAACCTGCACACCCTGGGCGGCAGCGGACTCGGCGCCACCCGGCTCGCCGCGCTGCACACCCGGCTCGCCAAGGTGGCGCACACCGCGGGTCGCTGGGAGGACGGCAACAGACAGATAGCCCAGGCCAGATCCCTCCTGGGCGCCCATCCCGACGAGTGCACCACCGCCTCGATCGACGTGACCGCCGCCTACCTCGCGCTCGACACCCCCGGCCAGGACCGCACCCAACTGGCCGAGAAGCTCGGCAACTCGGCCCTCCAGGCGGCCCAGCGCCACGGCCTGGCCACCGTCGCCTGCCAGTCCCTGGAACTCCTCGCCACCCTCGCCCGCGAACGGGACTTCGACGAGGCCACCGCCCTGCTGGAATCGGCCCTGCAGACCGCCGAACAGCACCAGCTCCCGCTCCAGCGCATGTACGCGCTGACCCGGATCGGCGGCAACTACTGGCTCACCGAGGGCGCCACCGCCCCCCTCATGGCCGCCCGGAGCGAGGCCCAGCGGCTCGGCTCGGCCAACATCGTCTACACCATCGACGGCATCATGATCCTGGACGCCGTCCTGCGGGCCGAGTTCACCGCCGCGCAGCGGTCCGCCGAGGAGTGCCTGGCCGTCGTACAGCGCCTGCGGCTGGCCCCGGCCACCCGGTACGTCCTGATGGCGCGGGCCGCGCTGGCCGCCCACCGGGGCGACCGGCCCGCGATGGAGAGCGCCCTCGCGACCTTCGCGGAGTGGGACGGGGCCGGCTCCCAGGAGGAACCGCTGACCCTGGGCCTCGCCCGGGCCTTCTGCGCGCTGATGGAGGAGCACCGGCCCGGCGCCGTCGCCGAACTGCGGGCCGTCGCCGACCTGGAGGACGCCAACCCCAGTACGTACTACCTCAGCGGGCGGTACGGCATCGGGCTGCTCCTGGACGTGCTGACGGGGGAGGCCGACCGCGCCGCGTACGAGGAGATCGCCGCCACCGCACCCGGCCGGATGCGCTGGAACCGGCAGTTCGTCCTGTTCGCCGGCGCCGTCCTGCTGGGCCGCGAACGCCGTCCCGAGGAGGCCGCCGCGGCCGTGGCCGAGGCCCTGCGCGTCGCCGCCCCGTACGCCACCGCCCTCCACCTGGGCCTGAGGCTGATCGCCGACGCGGCGTACGAGGACGGCTGGGGCGAGCCGGTGGCCTGGCTGCGCCAGGCCGAGGAGCACTTCCACCAGGGCGGCGTGGCCACGGTCGCCAATGCCTGCCGCGCGGCCCTGCGCCGGATGGGCGCCCCGGGCCGGCAGCGCCGTACGGGGTCGAGCACGATCCCGGACGTCCTGCGCACGCAGGGCGTCACGGTCCGCGAGTACGAGGTCTTCCGGCTCCTCGCGGAACGGCTGGGCAACAAGGACATCGCAGACCGCCTCTACATCTCGCCGCGTACGGTCGAGAAGCACATCGCGGCCCTCGGCACCAAGACGGGCCGCACCAACCGGGCCGCGCTCTGCGAACTCTCGGCGTCCCTGGAGGCATCGGCGCCCTGAGGCACCTGCGCCCGATGCACCGGCCCGCCCGGTCACCGCATCTCGCGGACCGTGCGCGAGCTGAGGATGCCGATCGCCGTCACCGCCAGGACCGCCGCCGAGACGGCGAACATCGGGGCGGTGCCCGACTGCGCCAGGGCTCCGCAGACGATCAGGGAGAGCGGGGCGACCGCGTAGCCGATCACCATGTCCACCGAGATCACCCGGCTCAGCACCGAGCCGTCGATCGTGCGCTGGATCCAGCTGAGGCCGAAGACCCCCTGGAAGCCCATCCCGAAACCCATCGCCAGCACCGTCGCGAGAGCCCCCGCGGTGTTGCCGACGAGGCCGAGCAGGCCCGTGCCGATCGCGAGCCAGCCCGCCAGCGCGGCGATCAGCAGGCCGATCCGGGGCCGGCTGCTCACGGCGCCGCCGACCAGGGTGCCCAGCATCGCCCCGCCGGCCAGCGCGCCGTTGAGCAGGCCCAGGGTGGCCGAGCCGCCGTGCAGGTCGACCTTGGCCAGGGTGGCGAAGCCGACGGTGAACGGCCCCGCCTGGCAGAAGGTCACCGCCGCGTCGACGGCCAGGATCGTACGGATCCGCGGGTCCTCGAAGGCGTACCGCAGCCCGGCGCGGATCCGGGCGCCCAGCGAGACCTCGGCCTTCGGCGGACCCGCGCTCCCGGCCGGTCCGGCCGCCGCCGGGCCCTCCCCCCCGGCGACGGGGCGGGGCAGCGGGCGGATCCCCGCGACGCACAGGCCGCAGAGCGCGAAGCACACCCCGTCGACGAGGAAGGCGATGGGGGCGTTGGAGAAGGCCACCACCATGCCGCCGACGGCCGGCCCGAGCACGGCCGCCACCTTGGTGCCGACGGCGAGCAGGGCGTTGGCCGGGGCGAGCTGCTCCCTGTCCACCACCGATGGCAGGATCGACGCCCGGGCCGGCTGGAAGAACGCGTCGACCGCGCCGAAGGCAGCGGCGGCGCAGCACAGCATCCACAGCGTCAGGGATCCGGCCAGGCCGGCCAGGCCCACGCCCGCCATCAGGGCGGCCCGGGCCCAGCTGGAGAGCTTCATCAGGGTCCGCGAGGACCACTTGTCGCTGAGGGAGCCGCCGACCAGGGTCAGCAGCGCCCGCGGCACCGCCTGGAAGGCGAGGACGTAGCCGAGGGCCAGCGTGGACTGCGTGAGACCGAGCGTGATCCAGGAGAAGGCGATGTAGCTGAACCCGTCGCCGAGCAGGGACAGGGACTGCCCGAGCCAGAGAAGCCGGAACGACGGCAGCCGGGCGGGGGCGCTCAGCCGCTCCCGCGCGTCCACCAGGGTGGAAGCCATGAACGAATCCCCTTCGTAGGGCCGGCGGTGGTCAGTAGCGGACGGGCAGGGCCGTCAGCGCGCGGTTGAGGAGGGAGGGCTGCCAGGTGTGCTGCCGGCCGAGCAGTTCCAGCCCCGGGTACTCGCGGACGAGTACGTCGACCACCGCGCCCGCCACCAGCCGGGCGAAGGCCGCCCCGATGCAGAAGTGCGCGCCGAAGCCGAACCCGAGGTGCGAGGCGCTGCCGCGCCGGACGTTGAACTCGTCCGGGTCGGGGAAGCGGGCCGGGTCGCGGTTGGCGGCCGCCGTGACCAGGAACAGCCGGTCCTCGGCGCGGACGGAGCGCCCGTCGAGGTCGAAGTCCCGGGCGGCGGTGCGGATCGACATCTTCGAGGGGCCGTCGAAGCGCATGGCCTCCTCGACCGCCATCGACACCAGGGCCGGGTCCTGGCGTACGGCGGCCAGCTGCTCGGGGTGCTCCAGCAGGGCGAGTACGGCGTTGACGATGAGGTTGCTGGTGGTCTCGCCGCCGGCGAAGGCCATCTGCGTCAGCATCCCGACGAACTCCTCCTCGCTGACCGACTTCCCGATCTGGCCGCCCGCCAGCACGGCGCTGATCAGGTCGTCCTTGGGGTCGGCGCGGCGCTGTTTCACCAGGTCGGCGAGGTAGTCGTCCAGGTTGACCAGGGACTGGAGCGAGGTGCGGTACTCGCGCTCCTCCTGCGCGGCCCCGAGGACGAGGTCGCCCACCCGGGCGTTCCAGTACCAGAAGGACGGGCCGTGCGCCTGGGGGACGCCCAGCCAGCGGGCGAAGACGAGGGCGGGCAGCGGCCGGGCGATGTCGGCGACCAGGTCCCCGATCCGGCCGGGGACGGCGCGCCGGGTGAGCATGGCGCGGGTGGCGCGCTCGACGAAGGCCCGGTAGCGGCCGATCGAGCGGGCCGCGAACTGCTCCTGGAACACCTGGCGCAGCCGCCGGTGCTGCGGGGCGTCGTTGAACACCATCCATCGGGACAGGATCCCGAAGGCCCGCTCGGCGTCCTCGCGGGCGCCCTCCGGCACGGCGTCCATCAGCGGGCGCACCCGCTCGGCGGAGACGGCGGGGGCGCGCAGGCAGTGCATCAGCTGGGCGTGCCCGGTGACGAGCCAGGCCCGGTGCATGGCGGACCAGTACACGGGGTCGTGGTCGCGCAGGGAGTTGAGGTACCCGTACGGGTCCGCGTTGACGGCGGGGTCGAGGAGGTACCGCTCGGTGAAGGCGGCCGCCGGGGCCGACGGGCGCGTACGGGTCACCGCGGCCGGCGGGGTGGTCTGCGGGGCGGCCGGCGGGGCGGTCCGCCCGGTGATCGGGCACACCAGCGGGGACATGTCCGCGGTCGCAGTCGTGTTCGTGTCGGTGTTCGTGGTCAGGACGGTCATCGGCGTGCCTCCGACTGGATCCGGCCGAGCACAGCAGCGGTCTTGTGCATCAGCCGTTCGGACATCATGGACATGTGGTCGCCTTCGGTGACGTGGACGGTCAGCCCGCCGAGCGCGATCTCGCGCCAGCGCTCGACGTAGGTGCGGAAGTCCACGTCCAGCCCGGGCATCGGTTCGCCGTCGGGCAGTTCCGCGGCCGCGCTGCCCACCAGGAGGTGGACGTGGCCGGGGTAGGGGCGCAGTACGTAGTCGGACAGGGCGGTCAGCAGCGAGTGCCAGACCTCGATGGGGGCCTGCTCCACCAGGGCCGCCTCGCCGGGGCTCATACCGGCCCCCAGCAGCAGGGCGGTGAGCTCGGCCACGGCCGCGTCCCGCTCCGGGGACGGCGGCAGCGTACGGACGCGGTCGCGCATCCGGAGCCCCCGCTCCATGTCCCGGCCGACCGCGGCGAGGCGTTCGCCGGCCGCCGGGTGGGGCAGGTGCGGCTCGATCAGCGTCAGCGGTGCGACGGTGTGACCGGCCTCGTGCAACTGGGTGGCCATCTCCAGGGCGATGTTGGCGCCCATGGACCAGCCCAGCAGGTCGTGCGGGCCGTGCCCGCCGTGGGCCGCGATCTCGGCGGCGTAGTTGGCCGCGATCCCGGCGATCGTGGTCGGGTCCACCCCGCCGAGCAGGCCGCGGGCCTGGAAGGCACGGACCGGCTGACCGGGCGGGAGGGCCCGGGCGAGCGGCACGTACCAGGCGCCGCTGCCGCCGCTGGGGTGTACGCACCACAGCGGGACGCCGTCGCCCTCGCGCAGGCGGACCTCCGAGGTGACGGCCGTGGCGCCGGGAGAAGTCTCCGCGGCCCCAGCCGCTTGCGTGGCGCGGGCGGCGAGCCGGGCGATCGTGGGCAGTTCGAGCAGGTCCCGTACGGAGACGCTCAGCCCGCGGGCGGCGGCCTGCGCGGCGACCCGGACGGTGGAGAGCGAACTGCCCCCGAGGGCGAAGAAGTCGTCGTGGACACCGACCTGCTCGATGCCGAGGACCGTGCGCCACACCTCGGCGAGCACCACCTCGGCCGGCGTGCCCGGGGCGGCGTAGTCGGTGGCGCTGCCCAGCCGGTCGGCCGAGGGCAGCGGCAGGGCCTTCTTGTCGACCTTGCCGCTGCTGTTGACCGGCATCGCGTCGAGGAAGACGAACCGCGCGGGGACCATGTACGCGGGCACCTTGGCCCGCAGCGCCAGGCGGAAGGGCTCCACGACGGGTTCCACGCCCGCCTCGGGCACCACGTACGCCACCAGCGCGGGCTCCGGCAGGTCCCGCCGCAGCAGGACCACCGCCTGCTGCACCTCGGGCAGTTCCCGCAGCCCGTGCTCGATCTCGCCGAGCTCGATGCGGAATCCGCGCAGCTTGACCTGGCTGTCGCGGCGGCCCAGGACCTCCACGGCGCCGTCGGGCAGCTGGACGCCGATGTCCCCGGTGCGGCACAGCCGGCCGCCGGGGGCGCCGTACGGGTCGGGGACGAACGCGGCGGCGGTCAGGTCGGGGCGGTTCACATAGCCCCGGCCGATGGCCCGCCCGCCGAGGTAGACCTCGCCCTGCACCCCGACGGGAACCGGCTGGAGGTCCTCGTCGAGCACGTAGACCTGGGTGTTGCGCATCGGCCAGCCGATCGGCGGGCGCTTGCAGTCGGGCCGCAGGAGGGTGGAGACGGACCACACGGCCGTCTCGGTGAGCCCGTAGACGTTGTAGAACCGCCGTCCGCGCGCCCACTTCTGGGCCAGTTCGGCCGGGCAGGCCTCACCGGCGACCTGGAGGATCCGGATCGCGGGGAAGCGGTCCTCGCCGAGGGCCGCGAGGGCGCTCGGGGCCAGCATCGCGACGGTGATCCCGTAGTCGAGCAGGGTGCCTGCGAGGTCGGCGCCCGCGCGCAGCGCCTCCCTGGGCGGTGTGCACAGCTGGGCGCCGTTCGCCAGGGCCCAGGTCAGGTCCATGATGGAGACGTCGAAGCTGAGGGAGGCGAACTGGAGCACCCGGTCGGCGGGGGTCACGGGGAACAGGTCGCGCTGTCCCTCCAGCATGTTGGTGAGGCTGCGGTGCTGGATGGTGACGCCCTTGGGCGTGCCCGTGGAGCCCGAGGTGTAGAGGATGTAGGCCGCGTTGTCCGCGGTGACGGCGGGCTCCGCAGCCGGGACCTCGACGGGCGCCGCCCAGGTCGCCGGATCGTCCACGACCAGGGTCGGGCCGTCGAACGGCACCGTCCCCAGCAGCGAGGACTGGGTGATCAGTACCGGCATTCCGCTGTCCCGGGCGATGAACTCCAGCCGGTCGGCGGGGTGCTGCGACTCCAGCGGCAGGAACGCCCCGCCCGCGCGGAGCACGCCGAGCACGGCCCGGACCATCTCCGGACCCCGGTCGAGGCAGATCCCGACGGGCACCTCCGGACCGACCCCGAGCGCACGCAGCCGGTTCGCCAACTCACGTACGGAAGCATCCAGTTCGGCGTACGTGACCTCCTGCTCGCCCTGCCGGACGGCCACGGCGCCGGGCGTGAGCACGGCGTGCTCGGCCACGCACTCGTGGAACATCAGCGAGGTGTTCGGCAGCTCGGGGCCGCGGCCCCACTCCTCCAGCGCCCGCATCCGCGCCTCGCCGGCCAGCGTCGGCGCCGTGACCGGGGCCTCGGGCCGCGCGGTCATCGCCTTCAGCACCCCGCACATCAGGTCGGCGAGCTGCTCGGCGGTGGCCGGGGCCAGGTAGTCCGGGTCCACGTCGAGGGTGAAGGACTCCACGCTCGCGTTGAGCATCAGCGGGAACGCCGTACGGGCGATCTCCAGCGAGTCGTCCCAGCTGTCCCCGGACAGCCGGTGGAAGTTGACGTAGTTGAAGAGGGTGTCCGCCAGGCTCGGCTCGCCCGGCCGCAGCTGCGCGAGGCGGGCCAGCGGCACCCTGCGGTACGGGAGCATCTCCTGCTCGGCGGCGAACGCCGCCTTCAGGTACTCCAGCCAGCTGCCCCGGGGCCGCCGGACGCCGAACGGCACGGTGTTGAGGAACAGCCCGCGCATCCGGTCGGCGCCGGGCACCTCGGGCCGGCCGTTGGTGACCAGGCCGACCGAGTGCCCCTCGGCGGAGCCGTCGCGCTCGGCGAACAGGCTCATGGTGTGGTGGAACGCGGAGAGCAGGACGGTACGGCGGGGCACCCCGGCCAGCCGGGCCAGCCGGCCGATCGGCTCGGCGAGGGCCGCGTAGGAACGGCGCACCTCGTGCACGAACTGCCCGCCGTCGGCGGCCTCCGTACCGCGCCGGGTGAACCGGATCGGGCTCAGTTCGCCCAGCGCCGAGCGCCAGTACTCCAAGCCCTCCTCGTCGACGAGCGCGGCCCGCTCCAGTGCGACGTACTCGGCGTACGGGGGCGCCGCCGGCAGCTGCGGGGTCCGGCCCTGCGCCACGGCCTGGCGGTGCAGGTCGAGCAGGTCCGCGATCAGCGAGGTCAGGCTCCAGCCGTCGAGCACCACGTGGCAGTCGGTGAGCGTGAGCCGCAGCTCCCGGTCGGTGAGCCGGTGCAGGTGGATGCGGACCAGCGGCGGGGCCGCCAGGTCGAAGCGCCGGGCGAACTCCGCGTCGACGTAGCCCCGTACGGACGCCCACTGCTCCTCGTGGGGCAGACCGCGCAGATCGCTGTAGCCGACCGGGAGTTCGGCTGCGGCGTGCACCAGCTGGAGCGGCTCGGAGAAGGAGACCAGGTCGATGGAGGACCGCAGGATGCTGTGGCCCCGTACGACGGTGTCCACCGCCGTCTGGAAGGCGGCAAGGTCGAAGCCCTCCGGCACGGTGATCTTGAGGTCGGTGACGTTGTGGTAGGCGCCGCGGCTCGGATCGGCCAGCATCTCGTGCAGCATGCCGGCCTGGAGCATGGTCAGCGGGTACGCGTCGTCGAGGCCCTGCGGGAGCCGGGCCGCGTCGGCCGGGTCGAGCTGGGAGAAGGGCTCCACGGGCGCGGGGCCGGTGTCCTCGGGGCCTTGCGTCGCCAGCGCGGCGAGGTCGCCCAGGGTGCGGGCCCGGAAGAGGTCCGGGACGCTGAGGCCGAGTCCCGCGGTGCGGGCCTGCCCGATCACGCGCAGGGCCAGCATCGAGTCGCCGCCCAGGTCGAAGAAGTTCGCCGTACGGCTGATCCGCTCGGCGCCCAGCACGTCCGACCAGATGCGGGCCAGCGCCTCCTCGGCCGGACCGGCCGGCGGGACGTGTCCGGCGGGCGCACCGGCCCCCTCGACGGCCACCGCCACCAGGGACTTGCGGTCCACCTTGCCGTTGGCGGTGATCGGCAGCTTCGGGTGCCGGACGAACAGCGCGGGCACCATGTACTCGGGCAGCGTCAGGCGCAGCCGGTCGCGCAGGTCCGGCGCGTCCAGGGGCCGGCCCTCGGTCAGCACCACGTGCGCGACCAGGCGGGCCCCGCCGTGCGCGTCGGGCCGGGCCACCACCGCGGCGTCCCTTACGCCGGGCAGGGCGCGCAGCGCGGTCTCGATCTCGCCGGGCTCGATGCGGAAGCCGCGGATCTTCACCTGGTGGTCGGCCCGGCCGGCGTACGCCAACTGCCCGTCGGGCAGCACCCGTACCAGGTCGCCGGTGCGGTACATACGGGTCCCGGCCGGACCGAACGGGTCGAGGGGGAAACGCTCGGCGGACAGCTCCGGCCGGTTGCGGTAGCCGCGGGCGACGCCGCCGCCGGCCACGTACAGCTCACCCACCGTGCCGTGCGGCACCAGGCGGCCCGACCGGTCCAGGACGTAGCCGTGCTGGCCGGCCAGGGGGCGGCCGATCGGCGAGTACACGGGGGAGACCGTGTCCTCCTCGGTGATCAGCCGGTACGTGACGTGCACGGTCGTCTCGGTGATCCCGTACATGTTCACCAGTGCGGGCCGCTCGCCCTCGGGCACGGCGAACCAGTCGCGGTAGTCACGGGCGTCGAAGGCGTCACCGCCGAAGACCACCGTGCGCAGCGCGAGAGCGCCGAACTCCTCGCCCTGTTGGGCCAGATGGGCCCGCAGCCCCTTGAAGGCGGCCGGGGTCTGGTTGAGCACGGTCACGCGCTCGTCGCGCAGGACGGCGTGGACGGCGGCGGGGTCGCGGACCTCGTCCTCGGTCAGCACCACCACCCGGCCGCCGGAGGTCAGCGGGGCCCACAGCTCCCAGACGGAGAAGTCGAACGCGGGGGAGTGCAGGAGCGTCCACACGTCGTCGGCGCCGAAGACGAAGTGGTGGTCGGCGGCGCCGAGCAGCCAGGCCAGGTTTCCGTGGGTGATCTCGACGCCCTTGGGCTGCCCGGTCGATCCGGAGGTGTAGATGACGTACGCGAGCGTCTGCGGCCCGGGGGCGGCGCAGTGCAGCTCCTCTGTCTCGTCGGAGGTGTCGTCGGCGGGCCCTTCGGTGGCTTCGTCCAGCGGGATCAGGCCCACCGGCAGCCCCTCCACCGCGGCGCGGCCGACGGCGTCGGCGACCACCCACTCCACCCCCGCGTCCTCGACGGTGAACTCCCGCCGGGCCCGCGGGTGGGCCGGGTCCAGCGGCAGGTACGCCGCGCCAGCCCGCCAGACGCCGAGCAGTGCGACGGCCAGGTCGACCGAGCGGCCCAGGCAGACGCCGACCAGGGACTCCGGGCCGATGCCCGCGGCCCGCAGCCGCCGGGCCAGGGCCAGCGAGGCCGCGTCGAGTTCGGCGTACGTCAGGCTGCGGCCACCGCCGGAGACGGCCGCGGCGGTGGGGGCCAGCCGGATCCGCTCGGCCAGGCGCTCCATCGCGAGCCGGGGGGCCGGCTCGGGTGCGGCGCCCGCCGGCAGGCGGTTCGCCGGGCCGTCGGGGCCGAGCAGCGCGGCCCGCTCGTCCGCACCGAGCAGGTCGGCCATGCCGAGCGGCACGTCCGGGGCCTCGGCGAAGGCCCGCAGCACCGCGACGGTGTGCTCGGCCAGCCGGGCCACGGACGCCGCGTCGAACAGGTCGGGGCGGTAGACGAACTGGAGGCGGATGCGGTCCGCGTCCTCGCTGACGTCCAGCGTCAGGTCGAACTTCGCGGTGGTGAGGTCGATGGGGAAGGCCGTCCCCAGCGCCCCGCCGAGGGCGTACGCACCTTGCCGCGCGCCGGCGGAGTGCGAGAACAGCACCTGGAACAGGGGGTTGCGCGACAGGTCCCGCTCGGGGCTCAGCTCGTCGACGACCCGCTCGAACGGCAGGCTCTGGTGGGACAGGGCGCCCAGGACGCTCTCCCGGGTCCGGGCGAGGAGCTGCGCCGAGGTCGGGTCGCCCGACAGGTCGGTGCGGATCACCAGGGTGTTCACGAAGAACCCGACCAGCTGCTCGATCTCCGGGCGCTCCCGGTTGGCGACGACGGTGCCGATCGCGATGTCGTCCTGGCCGCTGTGGAAGGCGAGCGCCGCCTGGAAGGCCGCCATCAGGGTCATGTACGAGGTGGTGTCGGCCCGGCGGCCGAGCTCGGCCAGGGCCGCCGTCAGCGCCTCGGGGAGCTCGACCGTGTGCACGGCGCCGACGCAGGTGCGGACGGCGGGCCGCGGGTGGTCGGTGGGCAGTTCGAGCGGGGTCAGGCCGGCCAGCGCCGTACGCCAGTGCTCCAGGTCCGCGCTCTCGTCGGCGCCGCGCTGCCAGTGCGCGTAGTCGGTGTACTCGACCGGCGGCCGGCCGGGCTGCGGGGCCCGGCCCTGGGTTCTGGCGCGGTAGCAGGCGCTCAGGTCACCGGTCAGGATGTCCAGCGACCAGCCGTCCGAGACGATGTGGTGCATGGCCAGGACGAGTACGTGGTCCTCGGCGGCGATCCGCAGCAGGGTCGCCCGGAACGGGGGCGCGGCGGCCAGGTCGAAGGGGCGCAGCGCCACCTCCCGTACGGCCTCGGCGATCGCCCCGGGGCCGCCCTCACGGACCGCCGGGGGCAGGTCGACCACGTCGAGGCCGGCCGCGGCGTCGGCGGGGAGCACGCGCTGGGCGGGCACGCCGTCCTCGTGGGAGAACACCACCCGCAGCTGCTCGTGGCGGGCGACGAGGTCCTCGATCGCGGCGCTCAGCGCGGCCACCTCCAGGGGGCCGGTGAACCGCCAGGCGGCGGGCATCAGGTACTCGACGCCGCCGGGGTCGAGCTGGTCGAGGAAGTACAGGCGCTGCTGGGCGGCGGACAGGGGGGACTGCGCGGGACGCGGGTCGAGGCGGGGGATCCCCGCGGGCGCGGCGGCGGCCTTGCCGCGCAGGCGCATTTCGAGGAGGCGGCGGGCCGCCGGGGAGAGACCGCCGGGCGTCGCGGAAGCGGTGGTGGAGGGTTCGACCTGTGCAGTGGTCATCGCAAGTGCCGTCCAATCAAGGCTGGGTTCGGGGCTCGGATCGCGGCGGCGATCAGAAGTCGGAGGTCAGGGACAGGTCGATCTCGTCGTCGCTCATCGAGGAGATCTGGTCGATGAGCTGTCGTTCCACTTCGACGGCGAGCAGTTCGACCGTCGGGTGGTCGAACAGGTCGCGTACCTGGATCGGGCAGTCGAAGGCGGTGCGCAGGCGGGAAGCGGCCGCCACGGCGCGCAGCGAGTGGCCGCCGAGGGCGAAGAAGTCCTCCCGGATCCCGACCTCGGGCAGGCCCAGGACCTCGGCCCAGATCTGGGCCGTCACCACCTCGGTCGGGGTGCGCGGCGCCACGGACGCGGCCGGCGCGGGCAGCTCGGGATCGGGCAGGGCGGCGGTGTCCACCTTGCCCTGCACGGTCCGGGGCAGGGCATCGAGCAGGACGAACGCGGCGGGCACCATGTAACCGGGCAGCAGGGTCCGGCACCAGGCGGCCAGCGCCTCGGCGTCCGGCCCCCGGTCCTGGCCGGCCACGTAGCCGACGAGGGCGCGCTCGCCCCGCAGTTCCCGGACCAGGACGGTCGCGGCGTGCACGTCCGGGTGCTGTTCCAGGACGGCCTCCACCTCGCCGAGTTCGATGCGGAAGCCGCGGATCTTGACCTGGTCGTCGGTGCGGCCGAGGAACTCCAGTTCCCCGGTGGGCAGTCGGCGGACCAGGTCGCCGGTGCGGTAGAGGCGTCCGCCGTCTTCGCCGTACGGGTCGGGCATGAACTTCTGGGCGGTGAGGGCCGGTTGCCCGAGGTAGCCGCGGGCCAGCTCCGGGCCGCCGATCAGCAGCTCGCCCGGTACCCCGACGGGGACCGGCCGGTCGAGCGCGTCCACGACGTACGCCCGGCGGGAGCCCAGCGGCCGGCCGATCGCCACCCGGCCCTGGACGGGCGCGGTCACGGTGTGGGCGGTGGCCGAGATGACCGCCTCGGTCGGGCCGTACGTGTTGACGACGGGCACGTCCGGCAGGTGGGCGAACCACCGGGCCAGCGGCGCCGAGGGCAGCGCCTCGCCGCCGGTGACCAGCAGCCGCAGGCCCTTGAGGTCCCCGGCGACCGTGTCGAGGCGGGCGACGATCTCCTCCCAGTAGGCGGGGGTGGCCTCCATGACCGTGATGTCCCGGGTGCGGACGGCCTCGGCGAGCTCCTCCACCGACCACACCTCGTCGGGGCGGACCACCACCGAGGCTCCCGCGCCGAGGGCGGGCAGCACCTGCTCCAGCGAGGCGTCGAAGGAGAAGGAGGCGAAGGCGAGGACGCGGTCGTCGGCCGTGATGCCGAACAGCTCGCGGGCCGCGGCGGTGTGGGCGCCCAGCGCGTGGTGCTCCACGCCGACGGCCTTGGGGCGGCCGGTGGAGCCCGAGGTGAAGATGACGTACGCGAGGTCCTCGGGAGCGGGGGTGTGGTGCGGTGCGTCCGGGTCGGGCACGACGGCGTCGACGGGGACGGTCCGCGGTCCGA
The DNA here is from genome assembly GCF_045162725.1 of Streptomyces sp. NBC_01006. Taxonomy (NCBI): domain Bacteria; kingdom Bacillati; phylum Actinomycetota; class Actinomycetes; order Kitasatosporales; family Streptomycetaceae; genus Streptomyces; species Streptomyces sp. NBC_01006. Next base: position 6,367,940 of record NZ_CP108700.1, read on the forward strand.
GCGCGGCGGCCAGCGCGTGGGTCGAGGCGTCGCTGAAGACGCTGTGCACGCCAGCCTCGGCGCACATGAACCGCAGCCGGTCCTCGGGCAGCCGGGGGTCGAGCGGTACGTAGACCCCGCCCGCCCGCCAGATCGCGGCCATCGCGGCGACCGAGCGGATGCCACGGCGCAGGCACACGCCGACCGGCGTGCCCGGCCGTACCCCGGAGGCCGCGAGAGCCCGGGCCAGCCCGCCCGTGAGCCCGTCCAGTTCGCCGTACGTCAGGCTCTCGTCCCCGCAGAGCAGGGCCACGGCGTCCGGCGCGCCCGCCACGGTGAACGGAGCCGCCACCGGGGCGGCCGCAGCGGAGCCCGCCGTCCCGGCCAGCTCCGCGTACTCGGCAGGCGTCAGCAGCTCCAACCGGCCCACGGCCTGCTCCGGATCGGCCACCACCGACTCCAGCACCCGGCCCACGTGCCCGGCGAACCGGGTGACCGTGGCGGCGTCGAAGAGGTCGCTCGCGTACTCCACGTTCAGTGCGAAGCGGTCGGGATAGAGCAGGAAGGTGGCGGTCAGGTCGAACTTGGCCGAACCCCACGGCAGGACGAAGTGCTCCACGTCGAGCCCCTCGACCCGGGGCCCGCCGGCGGCGCTCTCCTGTACGTCGAACATCACCTGGAACAGGGGGTTGCGGGACGGGTCCCGCTCGGGCCGCAGCTGTTCCACCAGCCGCTCGAACGGCACCTCCTGGTGGTCGAAGGCCCCGAGCACCGACTCGCGGACCCGGCCCAGGAACTCCGTGAACGAGGGCTCTCCGGACAGGTTCCCGCGCAACACCACCGTGTTCACCAGCAGCCCCACCAGCCGCTCCAGCTCCAGCTGTCCGCGGCCCGCGACCGGGGTGCCCACCGCCACGTCCGTCTGCCTCGACCAGCGGCCCAGCACGATCTGCACCACGGCCAGCAGCACCGTGAACCGGGTCACCCCGTGCCGCCGGGCCAGCTCGCCGAGCGCGGCCTCCAGCTCCTTCGGCAGGTCGATCTCGACCGCGCCGCCCCGCCCCGACCAGCCCGCCGGGCGCGGCCGGTCCGTCGGCAGTTCCAGTACGGGCACGCCGGCCAGGGCCTCCTCCCAGTACGCCAGCTGCCGCTCCAGCACCTCGCCGGCCATCCGGTCGCGCTGCCAGACCGCGAAGTCCCCGTACTGGATGGGGACGGGTGGCAGTTCGGCCGGGCGTCCGGCCACCCGGGCGGCGTAGGACTCCGCGAGCTCGCCGATGATCACGTCCTTGGACCAGCCGTCGGTCGCCGCGTGGTGGAAGGCGATGACGGCCACGTGGTCCTTGGGGTCCAGCTCCCACACCCCCGCCCGCAGCAGCGGCGGCCCGGCCAGGTCGAAGCGGCGGGTGGCGTACGGGACGGCCACGGCGCGCAGCCGCTCCAGCCGTACGGCCTCGTCGTCCCCGGGCGGGGCCGACTGCCACACCAGCGGTACGCGGACCGCGTCGACCACCCGCTGCGCGGGCCGGCCGTCCACCTCGACCAGGGCGGTGCGCAGCGCCTCGTGCCGGGCCACCACCTCGTCGAGGGCGCCCTGCCAGGCATCGCGGTCGAGCCCGCCCCGCATCCGCCACGAGAACCAGAGCACGTACTCGTCGCCGACGTCGGACATGCGGTCCAGGAACCACATCCGCTCCTGCGCGAAGGACAGCGGCAGCGGTCCCGAGCGGTCCACCGGGACCACGGTGGCGGCGCCCGCCTGCCGGGCCGCGGCCACCAGCGGGCCGAACTCGCGGATGCGGGGGTTCTCGAACAGGGTGCGCAGCTCCACCTCGCGGCCGAGCCGCTCGGCGATCCTGGAGACGGCCATGGTGGCGAGCAGGGAGTGGCCGCCCAGGTCGAAGAACCCGTCGTCGATGCCGACCCGGTCGACGCCCAGGACCTCCGCCCAGATGTCGGCGACGACCTGCTCGGTGGCGTCGCGCGGCGCGATGAACTCGGCGCCGCCCGCGGCCGCCCGGTCCCGCTCCGCCCGCTCCCCGTCCGGCCGGGCGGCGGGCAGGGCGGCCCGGTCGAGCTTGCCCGAGGCGTTCACGGGCAGCGCGTCCAGCGCCACGAAGTCCGCGGGCACCGCGTAGTGCGGCAGCCGGCCGGCGCAGAAGGAGCGCAGTACGGCGGGCTCCACCGGGTGGTCGGAGCCGGCCACCACGTACCCGGTCAGGGTCTTGCCGCCCTGGGCGTCCGCGCCGACGGCCACCGCGGCGGCCACCACCCCGGGGCACTCGCCCAGGGCCGCCTCCACCTCGCCGAGTTCGATGCGGAAGCCGCGGATCTTGACCTGGTCGTCGGTGCGGCCGAGGAACTCTAGCTCCCCGGTGGGCAGTCGGCGGACCAGGTCGCCGGTGCGGTAGAGGCGTCCGCCGTCCTCGCCGTACGGGTCGGGCATGAACTTCTGGGCGGTGAGGGCCGGTTGGCCGAGGTAGCCGCGGGCCAGCTCCGGGCCGCCGATCAGCAGCTCGCCCGGCTCGCCGACCGGCACGAGCTCGTCGTGCGCGTCGACCACGTACACCCGGCGGGAGCCCAGCGGCCGCCCGATGGGCACCCGGCCGGAGTTCCCGGCCGCGCCGATCTCGTGCGTGGTGGCGGTCACGGTGGTCTCGGTCGGGCCGTACGCGTTGAGCACCCGTACGTGCGCCGCCCGCGCCTGCCAGGCGGCCAGCGCCGCGGCCGGGACGGACTCCCCGCCGAGGACCAGCAGGCGCAGCGAAGCGAGGGAGGCGGCGGTGCGGTCGGTGAGCGAGAAGGCCAGCTCGGTCCAGTACGTCGGCGGCAGGTTCAGCATGGTGATCGCGTACCGCTCGACCACCAGGGGGATCTGCGCGGGCAGCCACTGCTCGTCCGGCCGGACCACCAGGGTGGCCCCGCAGCCGAGCGCGGTCAGCAGCTGGTCCAGCGAGGCGTCGAACGAGAAGGACGAGAAGGCGAGCACCCGGTCCCGGGAGGTGATCCCGAACTCCTCGCGGGCGGCGGCGACGTGCGCGTCGATCGCGCCGTGCTCGATGCCGACGGCCTTCGGGCGGCCGGTGGAGCCCGAGGTGAAGATGACGTACGCGAGGTCCCGCGGGTCGGGGGCGTGGTGCGGGGCGCCCGCGTCGGATCCCGCGTCCTCCACCCGCAGCACCTGCGGGCCGAGCGCGCCGGCCAGTTCCGCGGTCGCGGCATCGGCGAGGACGCACGTCAGCCCGGCCTCCTCGGCCATGAACCGCAGCCGCTCCTCGGGGAGCGCCGGATCCAGCGGTACGTAGACCCCGCCGGCCCGCCAGATCGCGGTCATCGCGACAACGGACCGGACCCCGCGCTGCACGCACACGCCGACCGGGGTCCCCGGGCCGACGCCCGCCGCGCGCAGGGCGGTGGCCAGACCGCCGCCGAGGGCGTCCAGCTCGCGGTAGCGCAGGATCTTCTCCCCGCACACCAGGGCCACCGCGTTCGGCTCGCCCGCCACGGTGAACGGCGCCGCGGCCGGCGCGGGGCGCCCCGAGCCCGCCATCTCGACCAGGCGGGCCCGCTCCTTGCCGGGCAACGGCTCCAGGCGCCCGGCGAGTTCGGCCAGCGGGGTCTGCGGCGAGGCCGTCACCGCGCGCAGCAGCTGCACGTACCCCTCGGTGAAGCGGACCATCGAGCTCCGGTCGAACAGGGCGGTGGAGAACTGGAGCCGCGCCGCGATGTCGCCGTTGGCGCGCAGGCTCAGGTCGAGGAACACGTCCAGCGGGGTGCCCGTCAGCGGGGTCCGCACCAGGCCGACGTCCAGATCGTCCAGGCGGGCCGCCGAGGGGACGGTGTTCAGCAGGGTGAAGGAGGCCTGCGCCAGCGGGTGGCGGGACAGGTCGCGCTCGGTGACCACCTCGCCGACCACCCGGTCGAACGGCGCCTCGGAGTGCGAGAAGTCCCGCAGCGCCCCCGACCGCACCCGGCCCAGCAGCGCGGCGAAGGTCGGATCGCCCGACAGATCGGTGCGCAGCACGATCGTGTTCACGAACGGGCCGATCAGACCGGCCACTTCGGCGCGCCCCCGGTCGGCCAGGGTGGTGCACACGGCGATGTCGGAGCGGCCGGAGTAGCGGCCGAGCAGGGCCTGGTACACCGCGAGCAGCAGCATGTAGCGGGTCGCCCGCTGCTCGCGGGCCACCCGGTCCACCTCGGCGACCAGTTCGGCCGGCAGCTCGAAGCGGACCACGTCGCCGGAGCCGTCCCAGAACGCGGGCCGCGGCCGGTCGGCGGGCAGCGCGAGCGGGGGGACCCCGGCCAGCCGCTCGCGCCAGTACCCGAGCAGCCGCTCCATCCGCGGCCCGCTCAGGCGCTCGGCCTCGGTCCGGGCGACATCGGTGTACTGCAGCGGCGGCGCGTCCACGGCCTCGCCCCGGTAGCCGGCGTCCAGTTCGCGCAGCAGCACGTCCCAGGACCAGCCGTCCACCGCGATGTGGTGGACCACCAGGAGCAGCACGTGCTCGTCGGGCCCGATGCGGGCGAGCACGGCCCGCACCGGGTGCTCCTTGGCCAGGTCCAGCGGACGCGCCAGCTCCCGGTCGAACAGCTCCTCGGTGCTGCCCGCCTCCGTCCGCGCCAGCCGGGTGCGGCCCGCCGGGTCCACCACGGGTACGGGCTCCCCGTCGACGGCCGTGAAGCGGGTGCGCAGCACCTCGTGCCGGTCCACGATGCCGGCCAGCGAGCGCTCCAGGGCCGCGGCGTCGAGGGCGCCGCGGATGCGCAGGGCCAGCGGGAGCAGGGACTCGGCGGAGCCTCCGGTGAGCTGGTCGAGGAACCACAGCCTCCGCTGCGCGAACGACACTCCGTCACCGTCACGTACGACGTCGCCGGCTTCGCTGCCGTGCCTCGCCGGTCCGCCGTGCGCTGCGACAACCTTCACTGTGGGCCTCCAAGCGGTGTTTTCCTCAACACTGCTGTCTGCGGAGATCCGTCAGTAGGGAAGAAGACGCAGCCGCGCACGCAGCCGCCGGGGGGTAGAACGCGCAACGGCGGCCCCGCACGGCCTGTTGCTCTGCCGTGCGCGCCGCCGGTACGCGTCGCTCCGTAGGTGTGGCCGTGCAGGTTCCGTCAGCCCTCGTCCACCGCCACGAAGCGCAGCTCGGAGGTGTAGGCCTCGCCCCGGTCGTCGGTCAGCCAGGCCTGTTCGGGGCTCGGCAGCATCTCGGTGAACACGGCCCGGCCCTCGGGCTCCTTGCGGGCCATCCTGCGGACCGCCTTGGCGAGGATGTTGACGTAGACCGGGCTGTCGAAGTCCACGTAGAACGGCCGGGTCTCGGTCGGCAGCACGACGAACACGAACCGCGGCAGTTCGCGCCGCTCCCGCCACTGCCGGGCCCGTACGAACCGGCGGGCCTCGTCCTTCTCCTCGGCGAAGTCCATGTCGGACGGCGGCAGCCGCCAGGTCTCGCGGGCCACCACCAGCCGGTCCACGGTGACCCGGGGGGAGTGGTCCGCCCCGTCGGGCAGGATCTGGAACAAGTCCATCGCCAGGGTGGTCAGGACGTGCGAGAACACGTCCACCGCGGGGAACTCGGACCCGTCGGGCAGCACCACCGCCAGCTCGCCGTCCGCCCGCTCGGTCACCGCCACGTCGGCGCTGAGCACCGTACGGGGCCGGCCCGGGTCGGCGGTGAAGTCGACGAGGGCGACGTAGTAGTCCTCGGGGCGGACCAGGACCTGCCGGGTCCGCGCGGAGAGCCGGGAGCGGTGCTCCTTGGGCAGCAGCGGCATCAGCCGGGGACCGGGGTGGTCCCGGCCGGTGAGCCCGAGCAGCTCCTCGGCGTCCGGGTGCTGGTTGACGAAGAGAGAGGAGCCCAAGGTGTTGGCGGCGACGTGCAGTTCGCCGAGGACCAGCTCGAAGTCGCCGCGGGCCACCGCCTGTTCACCGGAGGCGGCGATCATGATGTCGGGGCTGAGGTAGCGGGCGGCGGTCCAGCCGCCTCCCGGGCCGCCGAACTGCTCGGCGACGGGCCCCGCGACGGCCTCCAGCGGCAGCCTGACCCGGCGGGTGCCCGGCGGCGGCGCCAGGATCGTGTCCCAGCGCCTGCGGAACTCCTGCTGGAGCTCGCCGGACTCGGCGCGGGCGGCGCCGTGCAGGATCGGCATGCAGGCGAACCAGAACGCGGCCAGGTCGACCGGGCCCTGCCCGGCCAGCCGGCGGTACACCTCCCGCGCCCGGGCCATCACGGCGTCGGCGAGCCGTGCGGTGAGCCAGCCGGCGCTGGTCAGCAGCGGATCCAGCGGGGCGAGGGCCTCGTGCACGGTCCGCCCGAGGGCGGCGGTCGCCGCCCGCCGGCAGTCGGAGTACACCAGGGCCCGGCAGGGCGCCGTACCGGCCGCCTTCTCGCGGACGGCGGCGGTCTCGGTCAGCGCGACGAACTCGCCCTCCAGCTCCGTCAGCGCGGCCACCAGCGCCTCGGGCCCGTCCGCCTCGGCCACCCGGTCCCGGCCCCGCTCCAGTGTGTCCAGGGCGGCCAGGGCGGGCTCGCGCAGCTCCGCGTCCCCGACCCGGTGCAGCCAGGCCCGCAGGTGCCGCTCGGGGCGGGCGTCGGCGGGCACCTCCAGCTTCCACACCACCCACCGGCGGGCGACCAGGTCGGCCAGGACGGCGGACACGTCCACGCCCGGCAGCGCGGTGCGGATCTCCCGCGCGGAGCGTACGCCGTCGCAGAGCGCGAGCACCGCGCGCCCCTCCTCGCCGAGGGCCTGGCGCGGCCGGCCCGGCACCGTCACGTCCGTCCCGGACTGGCGGACGAACGGAACGCGCCGGGGCGCCACCCACTCCCGTACCGCCGGATCGGTGTCGATCCGCGCGGCGAGGGCGTCGATGGCCCAGCTGGCGAAGTACACCTCCGATCCGGCGATCAGGCCGGTTCCGGGGTCGACGCGGATCGCCTCCGCGGCGCCGGCGGAGAGGTCCCAGCGGCCCCATCCGACCGGGCCGAAGAACCCGATGGTGTCGTTCTTGACGCAGAACCGCTGCCAGTAGTGGGCCACCAGCTCCTCGCGCTGGCGGGGCATGCTGGTGCGGCCCGCCGCGGTCGGCGTCCAGTTCAGGAAGGGCGTGATCCCGGAGGCGAGCACCGGGCGGTTCTGCCAGGCCACCGCCTCCCGGAAGGCGGGCATCCGGGCGATGTCCTGGAGCGTGTGCGCCGTCTCCACCTGGGCCTCGGCGAACAGGGCGGTGAACTCCCCCCACCGCTCACCGGCCAGGGCGGCCGGGCCCTCGCCGGGATCGAACTTGTCGGCGGCCGAGGCCAGCCCGTCCGGGGCCAGCCGCAGCACGCCCCCGGCCGGAAAACCCGCTCCGCGCAGGGCGAACTGGTCCCACAGCCGCCAGCGGCCGCCGGGTACGTAGGTGTCCGTCATGACCGGCCCCTCATGCCTGGACGAAGTCGGCGTGGACGACATCGGCGAGGTCCGCGGGCGAGGGGTAGGCGAAGACCAGTGCCACCGGGACCTCTGCCCCGAGGGCCTCTTCGAGCCGTGCGGTGATCCGGAAAGCGGTCAGCGAATCGCCGCCCCACTCGTAGAAGTCGCTCTGCTCGTCGAGGTCGGCGACCCCCAGGGTCTCGCGGTAGATGGAGACGACCAGCTCGGTCAGGGCGGTGGAGGTCAGCTGCGCGGTCAGGTTCGCGGTCTCGTTCACGGTCATGGTCATTGGTTCTCCTCCAGGAGCGGACGGGTGGTGTGGGTGGCGTGGGTGATGCGGGTCGTGCCTGTGGTCCAGGTGGTTCAAGTGGTTCAAGTGGTGCAGTGGGTACGGGAAGGGGTGGCTGCCGCGGCGGTCGCCATCAGCGCCGTCTTGGTGTTGCCGCCCGAGACGACGGCGACCGAGCACCCGGTGCCGCGGCCCGCGCGGATCGCCCCGGCCAGCGCGACCGCGCCGGACGGCTCGGCCTCCAACCCGCGCCGGCGCAGCAGCGCGGCCGCGGCGAGGATCTGCGCGTCGGTCACGGTGACCAGGTCGTCGACCCGGTCCCGGACGATCGGATACGGCACCGCCCCGGGCTGCTGCCCGCGCAGACCGTCGGCGACGGTGTCACCGGGCGCCAGCCGTACGGGGTGCCCCGCGGCCAGGGACCGGGCGTAGCGGGGGGTGCCGGCGGGCTCGACGCCCACCACCCGCACCGGGTGCCCGTACGCGGCGAGGCACACCCCGGCGAGCAGCCCGCCCCCGCCGGTCGGCACGTACACGGTCTCGGTGTCGGGCGCCTCGGCGAGGATCTCCAGACCGACCGTGCCCTGCCCGGCGACCACCAGTTCGTGGTCGGAGGAGGGGATGAACACCGCGCCCGTCTCCTCGGCCAGCTCCCGCGCCCGGGCGTCGCGCTCGGCGACCCCGCCCGGTACGCGGACCGTACGCCCCCCGAGGGCCTTGATCACGGCGATCTTGGCGGGATGCGCCCCGCCGGCCAGCACCACGGTCACCTCGGCGCCGAGCGGGGCGGCCAGCCGGGCCAGCGCGATGCCGTGGTTCCCGGAGGAGCCGGTCACGATCCTGCGGGCGCCCAGCGCCAGGACGGCGTTGGCGGCCCCGCGCAGCTTGAACGACCCGCTGTACTGGAGGTGTTCGGCCTTCAGCAGCAGTCCCCGGCCGGTCCGGCGGAGCTCGGGCCCGGCCGGCCCCGCCAGCAGCGGGGTCCTCCGTACGTGGCCGGCGATCCGCGCCGCCGCGGCCTCCACGTCGGCCCGGCCGAGCGGGATGCCCAGAGCAGGCGCGGCGTGCGCGGCGGGAGTGGCGGGTGCGGCCGATGCGGCCAGCGCCCTGGGTGTCATGGGCGCGCGCGGTCCGGGCAGTGCGATGGACGTCCGGGGTGCGCGCGGCGCGCTCGGTGCGGTGGTCATGGCCGGCCTCCGGTCTGCGACAGGGCACGGCGGTCGGCCTTCCCGCCGCGGGTGGTGGGAAGTTCGGCCAGCCGCGCGAACCGGCGCGGCATCAGATGCGGCGGCAGCGTGGCGCCCAGGTGGGCACGGAGCGCCGCGTCCTTCACGTCCGCCAGGTCCCCGGTGACGTGCGCGATCAGGAACACCCGCCCCTGCGCGTCGGTGTCGGGGGTGACGACCGCCCCCGTGACCCCGGGATGGGCCAGCAGCGCGCCCTCCACCTCGGCCGGGTCCACCCGGTAGCCGCGGATCTTGACCTGGCGGTCCCGGCGCCCCAGGTACTCCAGCCCGTTCGGGCCCAGGATCGCGAGGTCGCCCGTCCGGTACATCCGCGCGCCGGGCGGCCCGAGCGGGTCGGGTACGAAGCACTCGGCCGTACGGGCGGGCCGCCCGCGGTAGCCGCGGGCCACCCCGGCCCCGCCGATGCAGACCTCCCCGACGCAGCCGTCGGGCACCGGCGACAGCCCGGCGTCCAGCAGCCGGACCACGACCCCGTCGATCGGCGTGCCCACGATGTCGGTCAGGACGTCCGGCTCGGCCGGCACGGCGTAGCGGGTCGAGGTCATCGTGCACTCGGTGGGCCCGTACTGGTTGACCAGCGCGCCCGGCACCAGGGCCCGGCCGCCGGCGGTCAGGAACGGCCGCAGCGATTCACCGCTGGACACCACCACCCGTACCCCGGCCGGCAGTCGGTCCGCGTCCGGCTGCCCGGCCAGGAAGGCCAGGAAGGACGGCGTCACGCTCAGCAGCGCGGTCACCGCGTGCTCCCGTACGGCGGCGCCGAACTCCTCGGGCCGCAGCAGCGCCGAACGCGGCACCACGACCAGCCGTCCGCCCGCCAGCAGCGGGGCGAAGGTGTCCCGCAGGGAGGCGTCGTAGCCCAGCGGGGCCACCTGGAGCGCCACCGTGTCCGGCCCGAGGCCGTAGTCGCGGGCCACGAAGCGCAAGTACGAGTCCAGCCCGGCGTGTTCGACCAGGACGGCGCTGGGCTCGCCGGTGCTCCCGGAGGTGTGGCTGACGTACGCGAGGGCCCGCCCGCCGAGCGGCCCGCCGGGCCCGGGGTCCTCCTCGGCCAGGCTCCCCGGACAGTCGATCAGTACGGGGGTCCCCGGGATCGGCAGGTCGAGCCCGCCGGCGAGGGCCGAGGAGGTCAGCAGCATGTCGGCGCCGCCGCTGCGGACCAGCGCCGCCAGCCGGGCCGGCGGCTGCTCGGGGTCGAGGCTGAGGAAGGCCGCCCCCGAGCGGACCACCGCGGCCGGTGCGACCACGGCGTCCACCCCGCGCTCCACGGCCACCGCGCACACCGTCTCGGGCCGGGCACCCCGGGCCCGCAGCACCGCCGCCACCGCGTCGATGCGGGCGGTGAGCTCCCCGTACGTCACCTCGCGGGCCGGGGTGGTCACCGCGATCCGGCCGGGGTCGAGGGCGGCGTGCGCGGCGATGTCGTCGACGAAGGTCCGCGCGAAGGTCGGCATCACGCGCTCCCGTCCGCGGCGGGCTCCGGCGCGGGCCGCGAGACGTCGGTGACGGTCTGGTCGACGGCTACGAAGCGCAGCTCCGAGGTGAACGTGGCGCCCTGGTCGTCGGTCAGCCAGGCCTGCTCCGGCGTCGGCAGCATCTCGCTGACCTTCAGCTTGGCCCCGGGGTCCTTGCGGGCCAGCCGGCGCGCGGCCTTCGCCAGGATGGTCAGATACACCGGGCTGTCGAAGTCCACGTAGAACGGCCGGGGTTCGGTCGGCGAGACCACGAACACGAAGCGGGGCAGATCGTGTTCCTGCCTCCAGTGCCGGGCCCTGACGTACCGCTTGGCCTCGGACTTCTCGTCGGCGAAGGCGAGTTCGGACGCCGGAAAGGCCCACGTCTCGCGCGCCACCACCATCTTGTCGATGCTGATGCGCGGGGTGTGGTCGCCGTCGGGGCGCAGGGTGAACCGGTCCATGACGCGCTGCGTCAGGGTGTTCGCGTACACGTCGAGCAGGTCGAACGCGGCCCCGTCGGGCAGTACCGCCATCAGCAGGCCGTCGCGGTCCTCCACGGTCACGTCGGCGCACAAGGCGGTGCGCGGGCGGTGCGGGTCTCCGGTGTCGTCGACCAGAGAGACGTAGTAGTCCTGCGGCCGGTCCAGCGAAGGCCTGCTGCGCGTCGACCACTTGAGCGGCAGCTCCTTGGGCAGCATCGGCAGCAGCCGCGGCCCGGGGAAGTCGCGGGTGGTCTCCGCGATCAGCTCCTCGCGGTCGGGGTGCTGGTGGACGAAGAGCGAGGCGCCCATCGTGTTGAGCGCGCTGTGCATCTCGCCCAGCACCATCTCGAAGTCCCCGCGGGCCACCGCGTCCGCGCTGTCGGCGAGCAGCAGCACGTCCGGGCTGAAGTAGCGGGCCAGCGACCAGCCCGCGCCGGGCTCGTCGAACTCCTCGCGCACCCGATCCGCGATGTCCGCCGAGGAGACCCGGACCCGGCGCGCCCCCTCGGGCACGGCCAGGATCCGCGCCCATTTCGCGCGCAGCTCGGCCTGGACGGCGTCGAGGTCGCGGCCCGCCTCCGGGTACGGGGAGGGCAGGCAGCCCAGCCACATCGCCCCCAGGTCCACCGGGCCGGCCGCGCGCAGCCGCTCGTACACCTCGCGGAGCCGGGGCCGGACCCGCTCGGCGAACCGGTTCGTCATCCAGCGCGCCGCGGTCAGGCACTGCGCGAGCGGGGTCAGCTCGTCCAGCAGGGCGGTGCCGAGGGTGGCCGTCGCCGCGCGCCGGGCGTCGGAGTACACGAGACCCCGGCACGGTGCGGTCCGCTCGCCCTTCGAACGCTGGGCGTCGGTGGCGGTCAGCGCCGCGAAGTCCGCCTCCAGGGCGCCGATCGCCGAGGTCAGCGCCTCGGCGTCGAGGCCGGCCGCCTGGACGGCGTCCCGCCCGCGCTCCAGGACGGCCAGCTTCTCCAGGGCCGGCTCCCGCAGGGCCGGATCGCCGATCCGCTCCAGGACGGCGCGCAGTTCCCGCTCCGGGTAGGTGCCGGTCGGCACGTCGAGGCGCCAGTGCACCCACCGCTTGGCGACCAGCCACTGCACCGCCTCGGTCGCTTCCGCCACCGGGATCCCCAGCGCCTCGGCGATCGCGGCCGCCGGCCGGGTCCCGTCGCACAGGTCCAGTACGGCGCGGGCGCTCTCGCCGATGGGCTGCGGCGGCCGGCCCGGCAGGTGCACGGACAGGCCCTCGGCCCGTACGAAGGACACCCGGCGCGGCGGTATCCACGCCCGCAGCGCGGGGTCGGCGTTCAGCGACTTGGCGAGGGCGTCGATGGCCCAACTGGCGAAGTAGACCCGCGAGTCGGCGAGGAACCCGCCGGTGCCGGGGTCGACCTCCACCCCGTCCGTGGCGAGGTCCCAGCGTCCCCACCCGACCGGCCCGAAGAAACCGATGGTGTCGTTCTTGACGCAGAACCGCTGCCAGTAGTGGGCGACGAGCTCCTCGCGCTGGCGGGGCATGCTGGTCCGGCTCGCGGCGGTCGGCGTCCAGTTCAGGAACGGGGCGATGCCGGTGCGCAGTACGGCGGGGTTCTGCCAGGCCACGGCGGCCCGGAAGCGCGGCGAGGCGGCGATCTCCTGGAGCAGTTCGGCGGTGCCGACGGCGCCGGTGTCGAAGGCCCCGGTGAACGCCTCCCAGTCCGGGCCGGCGAGGACGTCGCCCGGAGCGAACTTGTCGGCGGACAGGGCGAGTCCGGGCGGGGCCATGCGCAGGACCCCCTCGGCCGGGAAACCCGGACCGCGGAGTGCGAAGTGCTCCCACAACCGCCACCCGCCGGTGGGCAGGTGCACGATCTCTGGGGTGTCCGACATGGCGGAGCTCCTTCCAGCCTGATGGGGTGACGTGGCCGGCGGCGCTGTACCTCACGGTCGCCACCCTGGCTGCCCCGAACACTGCCGCCGCGCCCCCCGGCGCCACCAGGGAAGGAGCGGCAGCACCGACCGCCGGTCCTTCTGCGCGTTTGTCCCTATGGCGCCCCGTCCCGGCGCGGCACGCTGTGACCCATCACGGAACAGCCGAACAAAGCGAAGGGGAGGGCCGGACCGATGACCGAGACGGACGAGAGCGGCTACCGGGTCGTGCGCAACGACGAGGAGCAGTACTCCATCTGGCGTGCGGACCGGGAGCTCCCGGCGGGCTGGCAGGCCGAGGGCACGCAGGGCACCCGGCAGGAGTGCCTGGACCACATCGCCGCGGTGTGGACGGACATGCGCCCGCTGAGCCTGCGCCGCCGCATGGCGGCATCCTGAACGGGGCCATGAACGCCGGTCGGCGTGGCTGAGCCGCGGGGGAACGGAGCCCCGCCGACCGGTGCACCCCCTACGGGGCACACAGCCCTCTCCAGCCCGGCCCCGGGTCGCCCGGCGGGCCGTTTTGGCGTTCCCGGTACTGTTTGCTTCCGCGCACATGGATCATGCGGAGGGGGCGCACCGGCATGGGACTGACCGAAGAGATAGCCGATTTGCGGGAAGGCCGGGGGGATCCGGGGCGTCTGGTGGGCGAGTTCCGCCGCGCCACGCTGCTCGTTCCGGTCACCGGCGACGCCGGTGCCGGGGACGGTGCCGGTGATGCCGCCGGTGGTCTGATGTCGGCCGTGTCGGGCGGGATCCGCTGGTTCTACGCGTTCACCGACGAGGAGGCGCTGTTCCGGTTCGCCCGGGCCCGCGGGGAGGACGGCCAGGAGTGGCCGTACCTGGCGCTCCTCGGCGCGCGGCTGGTCGATGCGGTCGTTCCGCAGGTCGACGGGCCGGCCGGGGTGGCGGTGAACGTGGCGGACGCGGACGGCTCGATGCTCTTCCCGCCGGTCAAGGGGATCGTCCCCGATGCCTGCGCCGTCGACATCGCCGCCGACGGGGCGGTGGCCTGATGGCGGGCGACGGGGACCTGGAGGTCTCGCCGGCGGCGGTCGCATCGATCCAGATCGGTCTGCGGGCGGCGATAGCGGAATTGAGGGAGTCCGGCGATGCGGCCGGAGCCTCGCAGGGGGCGGGTTTCGAGAACCTGTCGATGACGGGCATGGAGACCGGGCACGCGGGACTGGCCAAGGACTTCGAGGACTTCTGCGAGCGCTGGGAGTGGGGCGTGCGCGCCCTGATCCAGGACGCCTCCACCCTGGCCGCGGACCTCGGCATCGCCGCGGGGACGATGTGGGAGGAGGACCAGTACATCCAGGGCGCGTTCAAGGTGGCCGCGAACGCCACGTACGGCAATCCGCACGCCACCGAGGACGAGATCGAGCAGAAGTCCTGGGGCGACATCTTCAGCGCGGACGTCTACAAGCCGGACTACAGCGCCGAGTCCTTCGAGAAGGGCGCGCAGGACATCAAGCAGACCTGGTCGGACACCAAGGACACGGTGACCTCCAACGGCAAGATCGGGTCGTTGAAGGACCTGCTGGACCAGGCGAAGGGCGACGGGGGCGGTAACTGATGGGCTGGCGGGACTACATACCGGACTCGATCGAGGACAAGGTCGAGCACGGGGTCGAGAAGGTCGGCGACGCCGTCGAGTGGGCCGGCGACAAGACGGCCGACCTGGCGGAGGAGGTCGGCCTCGACGACGCGGGCGACTGGATCCGGGAGAAGAGCCGCTCGGCCGCCAACCGGCTCGGCGCGGACGTGGAGGAACTCGAACTCGGCCAGACCGACGACCCGGAGAAGCTGGTCTACGGCAGCCCTTCGAAGATCCGCGAGCAGGTCGCCCACCTCAACGACTTCAGGAAGGCCTTCGAATCCGTCGGCAACGGCCTGAAGAGCCTCACCCGGCCCGACGGGCTCAAGGGCGAGACCGCCGGGGCGTTCCGCGATTCCGTCGCGAAGGAGCCGGCGCGCTGGTTCAATGCCGCCTCCGCCTTCGAGAAGGCCGCCGACACCATGGGCCGCTTCGCCGAAACCGTCGAATGGGCGCAGGGCAAGGCCAAGGAGGCCCTGGAGGACTACAACAAGGCGAAGAAGGCCTCCGAGGACGCCCGCACCGCCCACAACAAGCTCGTCAAGGAATACAACGACGCCTACGACGCCAAGAAGGAACCCCTGCCGCCCCGCCCGGGGCGCGACTACGACGACCCGGGCAAGGCGATGGTCACCGCCGCGCAGGACAAGCTCGACGAGGCCCGCAAGCAGCGCAACGAGGTCGCCGAGAACCTCCGCACCGCCATCAAGGCGGCCCGGGACGCCGCCCCGCCGAAGCCCTCGTACACCGAGCAGCTCGGCGACGGCCTGGACTATCTGGACCTCGCCACCACCCACCTGCTCGGCGGCGTCGTCAAGGGCACGGCGGGCATCGCCAACTTCGCCCGTGCGCTCAACCCGATGGACCCCTACAACCTCACCCACCCCGCCGAGTACCTCACCAGCCTGAACTCGACGGCCGCGGGCCTGGTCACCATGGCCAACGACCCGTGGGGCGCGGGCAAGCAGATGCTCGACGAGTTCATGAAGGACCCCTCCGAGGGCATCGGCAAGCTCCTTCCCGAACTCGTCGGCTCCAAGGGCCTCGGCTCCCTCAAGAAGCTGGGGACGGCCGCCAGGCACCTCGACGACATCAAGGGTCCGAAGGTGCGCGAGCGGGTGGAGGGGGACCCCGACGGCACCCACAACACCACGGACGGCGACCGCAAGAAGGGCGGCGACCCGGTGGACCTCGCCACGGGCCGGATGTTCCTGCCGCAGACCGACTTCGAGCTGCCGGGCATCCTGCCGCTGGTCTTCACCCGCCGCACCGAATCCGGCCTCCCGGTCGGGCGCTTCCTCGGACCGGCCTGGACGTCCACGGTCGACGAGCGGCTGGAGATCGACGAGGCAGGCGTCATCCACGTCACCGCCGAGGGCCTCCTGATCGCGTACCCGCACCCGGCCCCCGGTGTGCCCACCCGGCCGGACAAGGGCAGGGCGCGTACCGAGCTGGCCCGCGGGGCCGACGGCGACTACACGGTCACCGAGCCCGACAGCGGCCTGGTCTTCCACTTCACCGCCCCGTCCGGCAGCGAACCGGGCGGCGACGGCGAGGCCTGGCTCTCAGCCATCACCGAACGCAACGGCCACACCATCACCGTCGACCGTGACGAGGACGGCCTGCCGCTGGCCCTGGTGCACTCGGCGGGCCACCGGGTGAACGTGTCCGTCACCGACGGCCTGATCACCGGCCTGTCCCTGGCCGGCGCGGGCGAGGCCGGCGCGGACCTGCCCCTGATGGGCTACGGCTATGAGGACGGCAACCTCACCGCGGCCATCAAGCCCTCGGGCGCCACCACCACCTTCGTCTACGACGACCGCCGCCGCGTCATCGCCTGGATCGACTCCAACGCAAGCCGCTACGACTACGTCTACGACGATCGCGACCGCGTCGTGGCGGAGGGCGGCGAGGCCGGCCACATCCAGCTCACCTTCACGTACACCGACCCGGACCCCGGGACGGGCCAGTACACCACCACCCTGACCACCCCCGACGGGCATGCGACCCGTCACGTGTTCGGCCCCGGCTGCAAGATCCTGGCGATCACCGACCCGCTCGGCCACACCACCCGCTTCACCCACGACCCGCGGGGCAACCTGCTGTCCCGCACCGACCCGCTGGGACTCACGACGGTCTTCTCGTACGACGAGGACGGCCGCGCCGTCCGGGCCATCCGCCCGGATGGGAGCGAACTGCGCACCGTGCGCGGCCGGTTCGGTCTGCCCGTGGAAGTCTTCGCGCCGGACGGCGCACGCATGCTCCACGAGTTCGACGAACGCGGCAACCGCACGGCGGTCACCGACCCGGTCGGCGCCACCACCCGCTACACCTACGACCACGCCGCCCGCCTCACCTCGCTCACCGACGCCACCGGGGCCACCACCCACGTGGTGTGCGATACGGCAGGACTGCCCGTCGAGGTGACCGACCCGGCCGGCGCCGTGACACGCACCGAGCGGGACGCCCTCGGCAGGCCGGTCCGCATCACCGATCCGGTGGGCGGCGTCACCCGCCTGGAATGGGACGCCGACGGGCAGCTCGCCCGGCGCACCGGACCCGACGGCGCCACCGAGACGTGGACCTACGACGGCGAGGGCAACCTGCTCGCCCGCACCGACGCGTCCGGCGGGGTCACGCGCTTCGAGTACACCCACTGCGACCTGCCGGTCTCCCGCACCGGACCCGACGGCGCACGCTACGAGTTCGAGCACGACTCCTCGCTGCGCCTGACCCGCGTCACCAATCCGCAGGGGCTGACCTGGACCTACGAGTACGACGCCGCCGACAACATCGTCTCCGAGACCGACTTCGACGGCCGCACCCTCACCTACCGGCTGGACGCCGCGGGCCGGCTGGCCGCCCGCGTCGACGCCCTCGGCGGGACCATCGCGTTCGAGCGCGACCAGCTCGGCCAGGCGATCGTCAAGGACGTCGAGGGCCGGGTGACGAACTACACCTACGACCGCGCCGGACGCCTGCTGGAGGCGGCCGGACCGGACGGGGAACTGCGCTACCAGTACGACCGCCGCGGACGCACCAAGACCGAACTGGTCGACGGCCGGTCCGTCAGCTACGCCTACGACGCCGTGGGCCGGCGCACGCGACGCACCACACCCACCGGACACGTCACCTCCTACGCGTACGGAGCCGACGGACAGGCCCATCGCCTCACCACGGGCGGCCACCGCGTCGAGTTCACCCACGACGCCGCCGGCCGTGAACTGGCCCGCGTCTTCGGTGACGCGGTCACCGTGACCTCCGCCTGGGACGAGGCCGGACGACTCTCCGAGCAGCACATATCCGCCGGCGGGCGCGCCGTGAACAGCCGTGCCTACGCCTACCGCACCGACGGCCATCTGACATCCGTCGCGGACCGGCTGGCGGGCACCCGCACCTTCGACCTCGACCCGGCGGGCCGGGTCACGGCAGTCCACGCCCAGGGCTGGACGGAGCGGTACGCGTACGACGACGCGGGCAACCAGACCTCGGGGACCTGGCCGGACCAGCACCCGGGCGGCGAGGCCACCGGATCGCGCACATACACGGGCACCAGCCTCACCCGCGCCGGAAACGTCCGTTTCGAGTACGACGCCCTCGGCCGGGTCACCCTGCGGCAGAAGACCCGGCTCTCGCGCAAGCCCGACACCTGGCGCTACACGTGGGACACGGAGAACCGCCTCACCTCCGTCACCACCCCCGACGGGACGCGGTGGAGGTACCGCTACGACCCGCTCGGCCGCCGCATCGCGAAGCAGCGCCTGGCCGCCGACGGCGAGAGCGTGGCCGAGGAGGTCCGGTTCGCCTGGGACGGCCTGACCCTGTGCGAACAGACCAGCCACCAGCCGGACCGGCCGAACACGGTCGCCCTCACCTGGGACCACCGCGGAGGCGTCCCCCTGGCCCAGACCGAGCGCATCCTCACGGCCGACGACCGCCAGGAGGAGATCGACCGCCGGTTCTTCGCCATCGCCACGGACCTCATCGGTACCCCCACCGAACTGATCGACGAGTCCGGCGACATCGCCTGGCGCTCCCGGGCCACCTTGTGGGGCACCACCGCCTGGTCACGCGACAGCAGCACCTACACCCCGCTCCGCTTCCCCGGCCAGTACTACGACCCCGAGACGGGTCTTCACTACAACCTGTTCCGCCACTACGACCCCGAAACCGGCCGCTACACCTCCCCGGACCCCCTCGGCCTGGCCCCCGCCCCGAACCCCGTCGCGTACGTGGGCAACCCGCACAGCGGGTGCGACCCATTGGGCCTCATGCCCAAGTACACGAAGGAGGAGAAGGCCCAGAAGCGGATCGACAAGGTTGTCGACGACGTTATCGCCCGGGCGGAGGACGGAGGGTTCAAGAAGCACAACGACTACCACGGCGACAAGATGCACGGCTTCAGCGACGAGCGGGTCACGGAGATCCTGAAGAACCCGGATGCGGTGTACCAATCGACGGGCCAGGCGGGAAGGTTCATGTTCCGGCAGGGTGAGGACGTCGTCGTGGTCGACGGAATCGGCAACACTCAAGGCCAGGCCATCACGGCATACGGGCCGTCGGGGATCAAGGGCGACTCGGGAGCGACGGCGCTCGGCGGGAAACCCACGGACCCCCACCCGCCGATTACCCACGAGGACATCGTGGAGGGCAAGATTCCCAGCAAGAATGGCTATATGGCCCCGGCCAAGCAGATCAGGTGAGGCAGCTCACGATGAAATTGGAATTCGACGGCGAATGGCGCGCGACGGTGACGGACGAGCCGATGCGCATCACGCCCCGCTTCACTGGTGACGCCTCCGTCGACATCGCGCCCTTCGAGAATGTGGCGGAGCGTGAGCGCTTCCTCGCGGACACCTTCGGCAGCCAGGAGGTGCTGTGGGACGCGCCCGACGTCCTCCGGTTCGACACGGAAAGCCGCGAGCTGGTCGCGGCGCAGTTCCACTGGCCGGAGGAGTCCGCCTCCGCCGCGGAGGCCGCCCGCCTTCCCCTCCTGCCCGAAGTACGCCCGGGCGGGCTTCGCGCCGATGAGGCCCGCGACTTCCGGCACGAGAGGTGCTCGGTGCTGTGCCGGACCCCAGGGGACGCTGTGCTCACCGGCCTGCGCGACCTCGATGTGCTGGACGAGCCGCTGGATGCCCGTATCGGCATCGCACCCGATGTCGCCCTCCTGGTCCAGCGCGGCGCCGTCGTCGGCTGGAGTCTCACCGATCCCGCGCGGTATCTGACCAGCAGCTTCGTCGACCCTGATCCGGGCCCGCCGTCCCCCGCCACCCGCCGCCTGCTCACCGAGTGCCTGGACCTGGTCACCACGCCGGTGGTCGAGGACGTGGTGGACGGCGCACCGGCTGCCCTGGCCCGGCTGCGGGCTGCCGACGAGGCCCTGCGCGCGCAGCGCGAGGACCGGCACCGGGCCGACGCCCTGCTCCAGCTGATCGCCACCTATGTGGAGGACTACGGGAACCGGTGACACGCGACGCCCGGTTCGCGCGCGAGTTCCGACGGCCGCTGATCGGGTGCAATCGGGGGACAGCCGCGGCGCGTTTCCGTAGGGTGGCGGGGACATGGGGGAGGGGTACGTGGGGGGACGGCAGTTACCGGCGCTCGCGCAGTATCGGACCGATGCCGTGACGCGGCATCTGTGTGCGGGCGCGCATCTGGACGAGGGCTTCGCCCGGCACGTGGACGTGGAGCTCACCGAAGACGGGCTGCGCGCCACCGGCCTCTCCCTCGGCATCGACCTGGTGGCGCTGGCCCGGCACGGGCGCGCCGCCGTGCGGCGGATCGACGTACGGGACCTGCGGCTGGCCTGGATCTGCGGGGTCGGGGTGTGGGTAGCCGTGCCCGTGCTGTTGTACGCGCTGGTCAGTGGGCTCGGGGGGCTGGCCGGCGCGGCCGCCGGGCTCGTCGTGACCGCGTACGCGAGCGCCTGGTGGCTGGTCCACCAAGCCGAGAGCCGGGCCCGTACGGCCGCGCTCACCGTGGAGCACGGCACGGAGCGCCCCGCCGACCTGGCCCCGGCCGTCGAACCCGACGTGGAGCAGCGGCTGTTGGAGCAGAAGCGGGCCAACGTGGTCCCGTACACGGCGAGTGCCGAGCGCACCAACCCCTTCGTCGGCAGCGGCTCCAAGCTCAAGGAGATGGTCTGGCAGCCCATCGACGTCAGCCGGCCGGCCGACGATCCGGCCGGCAACGGCGCCAAACTGCCCATCAAGCCCTTCGACGCGGTCGACCTGCACACCTACGTGGCCCGCGAGATGGAGCGCATCGCCGGACTCAAGGGCCTCCAGGTCCGCAACCGGCTCTACGTCATAGGCAATCACGTGCCGTACGTGGGCGCGGAACTGCTGCCGGACCGCCTGAAGCGGCCCCTCGCCCAGATCCCCAAGCAGCTCGTCCAGGCGGGCCTGATGCAGTCCGGCGCCGGCATGCGCACCTACCTCAGCCTGGTCCGGGCCGGTGAGGGCGGCCGTGCCATCGTCTCCATGCACCTGCGCGCCCGCCTCCACCACCCCAGCCTCACCTGGGAGGTGTCGGCGTACGGCATCCCCCCGCTCCAGGACCGCTTCGACCGGGTGAACCGGCTGCCGGTGGACGGGTTCGAGCGCTGGTGGAGCCTGGTCGCCCACGCCACCCGCGCCGCCGGGCCCACGCTGCTCGGCGCCGCCTCACGGATCTCCCGCCGCTCCTCCGATCGGCGCCGGCGCGCCCGCGCCCTGGAGAAGGTACGGCGCGAGATCGACAAGCGGCACATGCTGTACGACTACGGCGCCGTGGACAGCATCCGCGAACGGGTCGCGGACTGGGGCCAGTTGGGCTACACCGAGCGCACCGACTCCCAGGACTTCCTCCAGCGCCTCCAGCAGGGCGTGCTGATAGCGACCGAGCGGTTCCTGAAGGACCACAACGTCGACACCAGCTCCTACGACCAGGCGCAGCAGGTCATCAACACCCACACCTACACCTTCCAGGGCAGCGTGCAGGCCGGTGTCATCGGCGACAACGGAACCGTCAACCACCACGGCGGACCGGGCGCGTCGCCCGGCGGACCCCAGGGCGGCCAGGGCCGCGGCGCGCCCTGACCCCAAGACCAGCGGAAGCAGGAGAGCGAATGGGCACCTTCAACTTCAACAGGGACGTCAACGCCGGCATCATCGGCGACAACGGCACCATCAACATCGGGCAGCAGGACACCGCCGCCGAGACCCTGCGGCTGGCCGCCGAACTCGCCCAGTGGCTCCGCGACCAGGGCGCGGCCCCGAGCCGCATCGAGGCGGCGGAGGTCCTGCGCGGTGAACTGGACCGGGCCGCGCAGGAGCGGCGCGCCGCCGAGCCGGGGGTGATCCGCCGCTCGCTGGAGACCATCACCCTCGGTCTCGGAGCCGGCAGCGGCGGCCTCGCCCTCGCCCAGGAGATCAGCCGGCTCCTGGGCAACTGACCTCCTCAGGCCCCTACTTCGCCCGTACGACGGCCCGCGCGCCGCCGAAGTCCAGCTCCAGGCCCGAGCGCAGCGGCACGGTCTGGCCCGGGTCGATCCGCTGGGTGGAGCCGTCGGCGCGGGTTCCCGTCCACGTCGAGGCCGACCGGTTCGCCAATCCGAACCGGCCCGGCTTCTGCGGGTGTTCGGTCAGCAGCGCGACCAGCGTCCCGTCGCCGTAGTCGTGCCGGGCCGGCTCCGGGGCCAGGTGGTGCGCCTGCACCCGCGAGGAACGGTGCAGCAGGATGTGGTGCTCGGTGCGCGGCGGGGGCGTGGTCAGCACCAGCCGCGGCGGCAGCACCAGCGTGCTCCCGCAGCCCCAGCAGGTGCCCGGATCGGCGGACCGGGGCTCGGTCATGTTCTGCCGCCCGCACTGCACGCACTCCACGACCGCGTCGAGCACCGCCCGCAGCGTGTCCCGCCACTGCGACTCCCGTACCCGCGTCGTCGGATCGTGCAGGCCCGCGGTGAAGTTCTTGGTGAACAGCTCCCGCAGGGAGTCCGGGGCCGCCGCCCACGTGGCCAGTACGGTCGCCTGCTCGGTCGGGTCGGGCGCGTTGGACCGGTCCTGCGGGTCGAAGACGAACAGCGGCTGCTTCCCGTACAGCTTGCGCTCCGCCACCTCGTCGAGGCAGTGGATCGCCAACTCGCGTCTTCCCTTGAGCGGGTGATGGTTCATCAGGAACATGAACAGCAGCACCGACAGGGAGTGCAGGTCGCTCTGCGTGCCGGGGGCCACCCCCGGGTCGCCGCGCACCAGCTCGGGCGCCATGAACTCCATGGTCCCCGAGATGCCGGTGCTGTCGCCCTCCACCACCGCGTTGTCGTTGTCGCAGACGAGCACGTCGCCGGTGGCCGGGTCGAAGAAGATGTTGCCCCAGGAGATGTCCCGGTACGCGATCCCGCGCGAGTGCAGGGCCTGGTACGCCTCGACCGTGTACAGGCAGGCCTTCAGCAGGGCCCGCGTCGAGGTGCGCAGCTGGCGCCGGAACAGCAGGGGCAGGCCCTTGAACCGGTCCGGGCGGATGTCCATCAGGTACCCGAACCCGCCGCGCCCGTCGGCCACGAAGTCCAGGGGCCACAGGAAGCGGTCGTCGTCGAAGCCGCGGCCCACGAGCTGGCGGACGATGCCCTCCTGCGCGGGGGTCGCGCAGGCCGGGTAGTACCACTTGAGCGCCTGGTACCCGGCGGGTGTCCGCACCCGGTAGACCTCCCCCTGCCCGCCGGCCCCGAGCAGGTCGAACACCTCCACGCCCAGACCGCTGTCGGTCGTCAGCAGGGTCCCGCTGTCGAGCATGCCGCTCATTCGTCTCTCCCGTGAGGGTCGGTCGGTGGTGCCGGGTTGATCAGTGGTGCCGGGTCGGTGACCGGGGGTCCGGCGGGGTCGGTGGCCGGGGCCGCCTCCGGCGCCACGGCCGGTTCAGGAGCCGGCGTGGCGCCCCGGTGCCAGGCGGCCACCAGGGTGGTGTCGTCCCCCGAGTGCTGGGAGGCCCTGGCCAGCCACTGCGGGAGGACGGCCCGTACGGTGTCCGCGCCCTCCGCCGACAGTCGCTCGTCCAGCCCGGCCATGAACTGCAGGAACCCCCGGTCCGAGGCGAAGCTCTTCGACAGCCCGTCGGTGGAGACCGCGACCAGCCGGGGCGCCCGCCAGGGGGCCGTCACCGGCGCCCAGTGCGTCCGTACGCGCAGCCACGCCTCCGGGGTGCACAGCGACTCCGTCTCGTCCCCCAGGTCCGCCTCGGCGGGCGCCAGCGGTACGGTCACCCGCCCGTCCTCGTCCACCACCGTCAGCTCGCCGTCGCCGAGCTGCCAGGCCGCGAACACCCGGGGGGTGAGCACCGCGCCGACGAGCGTGCTCCCGTACAGCAGCACCTTGTGTTCCTCGGACAGGCCCGGCTCCTCGTGGGAGCTGGTCCGCGCCCAGTTGCCGAGCACCTTCTCCCGCCAGGCGCTGACCAGTTGGCGGGGGAAGGCGTGCTCGGCGTAGTGCATCAGCCAGGCCAGGCTCGGCGGCCGCTCGTCGCCGCGCGGCTGGGCGAGCGCCCCGAACCGCCGGGCCTCCTCGACGAAGAGGTCCACGGCGAAGCGGGAGCCCAGATGGCTGCGGGCGTGCGCAGCCGAGCCGTGGCCGTCGGCCACCGCCATGATCAGCGGTTCCTCGGCCGTGCCGCGCCCCTGGACCTCGCAGTAGTCCTGGTTGCGGGCCTTGTTCACGCCCTGGACGCTCTGGAGGAGCGTGGCCCACAGCGGCACGGACGCCGGCACGTACGGCGACCCGTGTGGCGACCCGTGTGGCGGCACCGGCGGCACCGGCGGTACGGACGGTGGTACGGGTGGTGGTTCCGGTGACACGGGCCCGCTCACCACACGTCGTCATCGTCGTCGTCGAGCACCGGCGGGGCGTACGGCGGCTGCTTCGACAGCGGGTCCGTCGCCCCCGCCACCATCTGCGAGGCCGCCTTGACCGCCGCCGTCGAGGCCCAGCGGATCGCCGCCGCCAGCTGCTTGGGGCTGTTCGCGTCCAGTGGCTGGAGCTCCGGATTGCCGAGGAACTCCTGGAGCACGGTGCGGTCGGCGTCCGTGCCGATCGCGATGGCCACCCGTACGGCCTTGCGTCCCCACGGGGTCGCGTCCACCGCCCGCAGCCCCGCCTTCCAGTCGTCCGTCGGTACCCCGTCGGAGACCAGCGCCAGCACCGGCTTCAGCGCCCGCTGCGGCATCGGCGGGGTGTCCAGCTCCCGGGCCACCATGTGGAGCGCCTCGCCCAGGTTGGTCATGCCGTCCACCTGGACGTCCTGCCAGGTGAAGTTCTCCACCGGCACCGGGTCCTGGTGGTGCCACCGGGCCGTGGTGGAGAACGTCATGGTGCGCAGCAGCAGTTGGGCCGCCGGATTGTCCTGCGCCACCGAGCGCATCTCCGGAACGGCTTCTCTGATCGCGTAGTTGAGCTGGCCGATCTTCTCGCCCTGCATCGAGTACGAGCAGTCGAGCAGCCAGATGAAGTGGACGGGCCGGTTCGCCATCGGCCCGCCGGGGATGTCACTCACCGCTAATCTCCTTCAACTCCCGAGCCATTGCGGTACGTACCGCACGAGTGCCGCCACCCCGGCGGCCGCCGTCATTAAGACCGCCGCCACGAACAGGATCAGCATCAGCAGCCGCCCCCGTGCGATCTGCGGTGTCACCATGGGCAGTTGCTCCTCTCAGTGACCCTTGGAATCTAGCCTTTGCCCCGCCCCACGTCACAGGCTTGATCGATCCGGCGAGTTCGGGTCGGCCGGATCGCCGGGGTGCGTGGGGCCGGCCGCGCCGGTACGGCCGCGTGGCCGCGGCAGCCGGGGCGGCCGGGGGACGCGGGGCCGCCGGGTCGCGGCCGACCGGCCGCCGACCCGTAGGCCCGTCCGCGACAGCAGCCACAGCACCGGCTCCGCCGCCCGTCGCTGCTCGGACACCATGGCGCCCGCCCCGGTGGCGGCGTGGGCGCTGACCGCCCAGTAGCGGGCCGCCGCGAAATCGTGGTCCAAGGTGCGGACCAGCCCGTCCAGACCGATCTCGCCCAGCCAGGCGTCGACCGGCCCCTCCGGCCGCGGCAGCGAGCTCAGCCGGTCCAGTACGTCCCGCTTGGTCACCACCACCGCCACCCCCAGGCGCCCCCGCCGGCCGCCGAGGCCCTGGAGCTCCCCGGCGAACGCCGCGTACGTGTCCACCGGCCCGAGGTCGGCGGGCCGGGCCGCCACCGCGAGCCTCCCGTCGCCCTCGCGCAGGGCGCGCCGTACGCCGGGCGCGGCCAGCACGTCCGCGACCAGCACCACCCCGTCGGCGTGCGCGAGGTACTGCTGGAGCCGGGTGGTGGCCGCGTCGCGCAGCGATTCGCCCATCGGGTCGTACAGGTACAGCAGCCGCCGGCGCTTGAGCGGGCCGCGCCCGCGCCCGACGAGCAGCATCAGGGCACGGGGCTGCCCGCCCTGCGTCTTGAGCGCCCACCCCGACGTCTCCAGCTGCCGGCCCAGGGTGTTGGCCTCGCGCCGGTCGGCGATCGAGGCG
The DNA here is from genome assembly GCF_045162725.1 of Streptomyces sp. NBC_01006. NCBI lineage: Bacteria > Bacillati > Actinomycetota > Actinomycetes > Kitasatosporales > Streptomycetaceae > Streptomyces > Streptomyces sp. NBC_01006. The sequence goes on from NZ_CP108700.1 coordinate 6,393,839, forward strand.
AACTCGACGGTGAGCGCCGACTCGTGCGACCAGGAGCGCAGTCCGTCGAGCATGGCCGCCATCAGCATGGTCTTGCCGGCGGAGGTGCCCCCGATCAGCGGCAGGTGCACCACCCGCGTCGTGCCCACGGCTTCCGGAAGCTCCTGATCGCAGTGCGGGCAGCGCAGGGCGAGCCGCCGCCTCCCGGCCAGGGCGGTGGTCGGCAGTGCCCGCCCGCACCGGCAGACGTGCCGCAGTGCCCCGAACCGGCCGGGCCGCAGCTCGCGGTGGGCGGCCCCGCAACCCGGGCACAGGTGCACGGCGAGCGGGAACGGCCGGTAGCAGCCCGGGTACGGGCACTTCATGCGGATGCCGCGGGCCAGCTTCCACAGCCGCTCCGCGCTCCGCCCGCCCACCACCCCGGCCAGCGCCACGCCCCGCACCAGCAGCAGCTGGGCGGCGAACGCCACCGCGATGCCGAGGAGCAGGGTGGAGGCGAGCAGCGCCGACAGCAGCGCGGCCAGCGCCGTCGCCGGGGCGAGCAGCCGCAGGACGAGCCGGCCGAAGACGTTCTCGGCGCGCTCCCCGGTCGAGGCGTTGCGCCCGGTCAGCAGCCGGCGGCGGACGAGCTCGTCGAGCCAGTGGTGCACCAGCAGGTACCGCACGGTGTGCGCGGCCGCCCGTGAGGCGGCCGCCGCGTCGATCCACATCTGCCGGTCCCAGTAGGCCGGTTGTGCCGGTTCCGGGCCCGGGTACGGGGAGACCCGCGGGTCGGGGGTACCGGGGGTGCGCGGCGTGAACGCGGTGGCGGCCGCCCCCAGGGCCAGTGCCAGGAACCGCCACAGCCCGTACCCGAGGCAGACGAGAACCCCGATCGCCACCGTGGCCCACCCGAAGGTCTTCGCGATGACCGCCAGGTCCAAGCTGTCGGAGATCACGGCCGCCTCCCGTCGTCGGCGGATCCGCCGGATCCGCCGGATCCGCCCGGGTCACCGGGCGCGATGGGTCCACCGGACCCGCCCCGCAGCGGCGGGTTGCCGGGCGCGCTCTTGGCGCCGCGCCGGCCGGAGCCGCCGAAACGGTCGCGCAGCCGCCCGAAGGCGCCGGGCCGCTGCCAGCCGCGGAACTCCTCCGACCAGCGGCCGCCCAGCCGGGCCAGGGCCTCCTCCAGCGCGGCGAGCTGCGGCGCCGGCAGGCCCCGTACGACCGGACGCAGCACGCCGTCGAGGAGATCGGCGCGGGTCTCCTGCCATGCCGGGCCCGCCTGGGGCTGCGAGTTCCAGGCGGCGAAGCACTCCGCCGCGTACCGGGGGTCGAGCCTCAGCCGGTCCGCGACCCGCGGCTGCCGGGCGGCCCGGCGGTACGCCGCCAGCAGCTCGGCGTCGTTGCTCTCGATCAGGGCCCGCAGCTCGCTGTCGGGCCGGTCATCGGCGAGGAGGTGGGCGGCCACCGCCGCGTACGCGTGCTCCCGCGCCGTCGGCGTCGGACCCGCCGTGCCCAGGGCCAGGGCCTGGCGGACCCAGCCCGGGCCGATCTCCCGGGCCCGCAGGTTCCGGGCCAGCTCCAGCAGCAGCAGCGAAGCCCGCAGCGAGGTCGGGAGTTCCGTCGGGTAACGGCGCAGCAGCTCCACCGCCAGCGCCTCCGCGTCCCGGTCGCCGGCCGGGGCGCAGACGGCCGCCCGCGCGAGCAACTCCCAGGTGCCGGCCTCCCGGTGGGCCTGCTCGCCCAGTGCGGACAGGGCCAGCCAGGCCTCGCCCGCGGTCGGCGGCTCCGCGCCCCACACCAGCCGCATCGCCGTCCGCAGCACCAGCGGATCCTCCTCCAGCGAGGTGCCGGAGTGCTCCACGAGCCGGGTCAGCGCCTTCATCCGGTCCCCGGCCGCCGCCGCGGGAGCCTGCGCGCACATCCGCAGATGCGGCAGCGCCCCGGTCCCGGTCGGCCGCAGCGGGGTCAGCGCGAACAGCCGGGCCCCCGCGGCCGGATCGCCCGCCGCGAGCCCGTCGAGCCGGTCGAGTACGAGCTCCCGCAGCCGCGGCAGCTCCGCCAGCGCGGCCCCTACCGCCTCCCCGTACGCCGACTCGGGATCGGCGATCAGGGCCTGCGCCAACTGCCGTGCCACATCGGGCAGGAGGGCCTCGGCGTCCACGCCGAGCTCCGCGGAGACCCGCAACAGCCCGACCCGGTCGGCCGCTTCGCGCGACGGGTCGGTGAGCGCCGCCCGCAGCTCCGGTTCCAGCTCGGCCGCCAGCCGCATCCGGGCGGGCTCGCCCAGCAGCCCGGCGGGCGGTGCGGAGCCGCCCGAGCGGACCGCCCCGGCCAGCGCCAGCTCCACCAGCGGCTCGCTCACCTCCGGGGGCGCCCAGCCGGCCAGGGCCGACAGCAGCCGCCCGCTCGCGGCGGCCTCCTCGGGCCCCCGGTCCTCGGCCGGACGGGCCAGCGCCCGGGCCAGCGCGTGCAGTTGTACGTCGTCCAGGGCGGCCCGGTGTCCGGCCGCCCAGTCGGCGGCCGCGGCCCGGCCCGCCGAGTCCAGGCCGACGCCGGCGGCGAGCGCGAGCGCGGCCAGCGGCCCCGCCTCGTACGGCCCGTACGGACCCGAGGGCTCGTACGGTCCCGACGTCCCCGACGTCCCCGACGTCCCGGGCGGTCCGCCGGGCGGTCCGGGCAGCCGCCGGACGTGCGCGAACAGCTCCTGCCGCTGCGCCTGCCAGATCCGCGCGGCGGTCTGCGCCCAGGGATCGGGGGCCGGGTCGGGCGCCGCCGCGCGGGCGGCGTCGTACACCCGGTAGCGGTGCTCCTGTCCGGCGAGGCCCAGGCCGTCCTCCGGCACCACGCCGATGATCTGCTGCCGGGCGAGCTGCGGCCGCCGGGTGTACGTGGTGAAGGTGAGCCACTGCCCCCGCCGGTGCGGCAGCACGCTGCAGGCCAGCATGATCCACCAGGCCACGGCCTCGCTGTCCCGCTCCACCAGCACCAGCTGCGGGGCCGCCGGATCCTCGGCGAGCCGCCGTACGTCGGCGAAGAACCCGGCGAGCCAGCGCCCCCGGGCGGCCACGAAGGCCGCCAGCGCCCCGAGGTCCAGCGGGCCGGGGGCGGGCACCGAGGCCAGCGGCGGCACCGGCGCCCCGGCCGGCGGCGAGTCGGCCGCCCACTGCGGGGAGCCCCAGGCGGTGATCGGCAGCTGCCCCCCGGCGGGCCGGTCAGCGTCGGCGGGCTGCGGCAGATGGACCGCGTGGGCGTGGAAATTGCCCCAGCGGCCGCTGTAGTCGGCGCCCGTGTACACGGAGCGGGCCAGCAGCCGGCTGCCGTCGGAGAGCACGTTCAGGCTCAAGGCCTGCGGGAATGCGGCCAGTTGATCCGCGCTCGGGCGCGGCGGCGCGTCCCGGGGCGGCTCGTAGCCGATCAGCTGCTCGGCCTCGCGCAGCAGCGAGGCGGGCACGCCGGGGCTGACGGCGGTGAACCGGAAGCCCGAGCCGTCCGGGCCCGGCGGTGCCGAGGTGTAGTGCAGTTGCGCGAGGTTCACGCCTCTCCTCCCGAACCGTGACGCCGGCCCTCGGTCCCGCTCACCGCGGCGACCGTACGGCGCCCCGCGCCCCCGCCGGTCCCGGAGCGCGGCAGCAGCCCGCCCAGTCCCAGCAGCCACAGCAGCGGGTCCTCGACCCGCAGCGGCTGCGGCCCCGATTTGGGGGCGTCGGCCGGGGCGTGCGCGGGCGGCGGGGAACCCAGCGCCGAGAGCCCGAACAGCGACAGCTGCGCGAAGTCCCGGTCCAGCTGCCGGAACAGCGCCCCCGAGTCCCAGCCGTCGAGCAGCCCCCGCATCTCCTCGTGCACCGCCAGCCGGTCCTCGTCGTCCACCGCGCCGCCCGCGTGCTCGGCATTGCGGCGCAGCGGGGAGTGCGGCCCCACCAGCGAGAACAGGGAGTCCGTCTTGGTCACCGCCACCGCCACGGGCGTGGTGACCCGGCCGCGCGAGGAGCCCCGCCCGTGGGCCCGCAGCTGCGCCGCGAGGTCCGCCGCGATCTGCTGCGGCGGGGTCTCCACCGTGGGCAGCGGAAGGTCCGCGTCCACCGGCAGCTGGTCCCGTACGGCCCGCATCTGGAGCGGGTCCACCAGCAGGATGATCCCGTCGGCGGCCGCCAGGTAGTGCGTGTAGCGGTCCATGGCCTCGGCGCTGCCCAGGTCCTCGCCCGCCGCGTCGAAGAACACCAGCGCGGTGTGCCGGCTGCCGTCCCCGCGCAGCCGGCGGCGCAGCGGCAGGCTCAGCCGGTACAGCAGCGGGTCGTTGAAGCCGAGCGCCGCGGGTCTGGTCGCCTCGGGCAGCCGCAGCCGGTCGTACAGGTCCTCGGCCATCTCCCGGTCCCGGCGCTGGGTTTCGCCGCCCATCGCCGTGATGGAAGCCCCGTACGCCCGGCCCACCCGGTTGCGCAGTTCGTTGATCAGCACCGAGACGTACGTGCTCTTGCCGGACGCCTTGGGGCCCAGCAGGGCGATGATCCGGGTGTCCTGGTCGGTGTAGTCGCTCGGGAAGTCGCTGTGGCAGCGCAGGCAGACCCGGACCGGGGTGGAGACCCCGCAGTGCGGGCAGTCCGCGCGGGTGCCCCCACCACTGACGAGACGGCCGGCGAGGCCGCGCGGGGCGGTGAAGACCGGCCCGCGCATCTTGAGTGCGGGCGGCACGCTCGGGCCCATGAACTCCGCCCACGTCTCGTCGAGTTCGGCGGTGCACGGTTTGCCGCCGCGTACGCCGGTGGCGGACATCTGGCAGCGGAACGGCAGCCGGGCGGCGGCCGAGCGGTCGAAGCAGTAGGGGCAGACGACGGAGGTCATGTCAGCGGACCACCAGGGAGGTGAGGGAGGGCTCGTCGAGCCGGACGGAGGCGGCACGGCCGCCGAGCAGGAAACCGCGTACGGCGTACGGGCCGCCGCCGGGCGGGTGGGGGAGGATCTCGCGCTCGACGGTTCCCGAGACCGCGAGCTCGGCGCCGGTCACCCGGCACAACTCGGCGCCGTCGGAGGGCCGGTGGGGCCGTGGCCCGCCACCGCCCGCTCCGGAGACGAGGACGAAGTCGGGCAGCCCGGAGCCCGGGTCCCCGCCGGGGGAGAGCAGGCTCACCCGGAGCACGGCGGGACCGCGCCGCAGCATCCGGCGCGGCCCGGGCAGGAGCCGGTACGCGATGGCCACGTCGGCCGGGAGGGCCACCTGCCCGGAGCCCTGCGGGGCGGCGGCGACCGCGTGCGCGCTGCGCGGGGCGGCGTACGCGGTGACGCGGACGGCGCCGGGGCCGACGGGCAGCTCCAGCCCCTCCCGCAGGAACACGGCCCGTACGACGGGGTGTTCGACGGGCTCGCCCCCGGACTCGGGGGTGACCGCGACGGTGACCCGGCCGGCGCCGTCGGGCCAGTCGAAGCTGACCTTGGCCCGCCCGGCGGAGGTCCGCCGGACCGTGAGCCCGCAGACCGCCTCCGGGGCCTCGACCGCCACGCCGGGCCCGGCCAGCGCCCGCTCGCCGAGGACCGCGACGGCGCTGACGGTGGCCAGCGTGCCGGGCGGCGGCTGCGCGATCCCGGCGGAGTCCACCCAGGCCAGCGCCGCCGGCAGCGCGGAGGCGGGCAGCTCGGCACCCTCCGCGGGAGCCGGCCCCGGCCACTGCACGAACCGTACGTCGCCCCCGGCGCCCCCCGCCCACCGCAGCTCCAGCCCACCGGCGCCGCGGGCGGCCGCCCTGAGCCCGGCCACCGGCTCGGGCCAGGGGTGCACGGTGACGGCGGCCTCGACCCCGCCGGACAGCACCTCACCCCCCGCCCCCGCGTACCGGCACCGCACCCGCACCACGTAGCCACCGGGCTCCAGCCCGCCGGCCCGCACGCGCTCCCGGCCGGACCCGGCCGTGCCCGAGCCCGCCGGGGCTGCTGCGCCCGGGGCGCCGAGGTCCGTGGTGCGTCCTTCGGGGTCGGTCAGGGTCACCCGTACCCCGGCCGCGCCGGGTGGGCGCAGCCAGGCCGCCTCGATGCGGGCGCGGCCGTCGGTGAGGCGCAGCTCCGTCACCTCGGGGGCCACCAGCAGCGGGGCGCTGATCAGCGGGGTGCCGCCGTCGCCGGGGAGGGCCACGTACCGCACCTCCCGGCCGAGCGGGGCCCGCCCGTCCGTCAGCGGCCCCGCGCCGAGCGGTCCCGGTACCTCCGGGAGCGGCGTGGTGACCGGCTCGCGCCGGGTCAGCCGGACCACCCGCCAGATCCCGTCCGGGTCGGCGCCGGGCGGTCCGGTCAGGGCCACCCCGCCGGGTATCGGCCGTGCCTCCAGCGGCCCGGGGTCCCCCTCGGCCGGCCGGTGGGTGCGGACCAGGCCGCGCACCGCGCGCGGGCAGTCCCAGGCCAGCCGGGCCGCCCGCCCGTACGCCGCCGCGGCCTGCTCCCGGTCCTGCCGGTCCTCGTGGGCGCGGGCCTCGTCCAGCAGGGCGTCCGCGGACCGTACCCGCTCGGCCAGCGCCGCCAGCCGTCCCGCCAGGAGCGGGTCCCCGCCGGCGGCGCCGCGCGGCAGTACGGCGGCGCTCCGGGCGGCGGCGCGCACCCGCCCGGCCAGCCACGCGTCCTCCAGCCCCTCGGCGGCGGCCCGCTGGGCCGGATCCAGCCGGGGGCTCGCGGCGGCGGCGTGCACCAGGGCCGCCGCCTCGTCGGGGTCGACCCCGAACCCGGCGGCCGTGTCCGGCAGATCCCCCCGGGGATGGTCGTGCAGCAGCCGCACCAGCTGGTACAGCAGGATCCGCCGCAGCGCGGCCGGATCCCGCTCCTGGATCCCGGCCAGCCGGTCCAGTAACGCGCGGGCCCCGTCCTCCGAATCGCCACGGGCGGCCCGCAGCCCCCGCAGCGCCTCGGCGCCCACATGGCGCCGGCGCCCCGGACCCTCGACCGCGAAGATCCCGTCGAGCACCCGGAACCGGCCTCCGGCCGGAACCAGTAATTCGCCCAAGTGACGTAAGCCCAGAGCCTGTTGCGCGAAGACGAGTTCCCCGTACCGTGCCTCCAGCGGAGCGGCCGGCAGGCCGGAAAGCGCGCGGGACCGCCCCAGGGCATGCCCGAACTCGGTCCCCGCCATCTGCTCCGCACCCCCCGTGCAGTGTGTTTCGGAGGTCATTCCAGCAGATGTGAGGAGCGTCCGGGAGGTCTTTCCGTTCTCCGGCTGTACCGCGGCGTGTCACGAACTGATCTCCGTCCGGTACCCCGGGACCGCTCTCCTTGGGGCGCCCCTCGACATCCCCCTCACCCGCAGAGGTCGTCAATCCCATGGCTGAACTCAATCGCCGCAGGTTCCTGCAGATCGCGGGCGGAACCGCCGCTGCCGCGATGCTGAACGAGAGCATCGCGCGCGCGGCGGCCATTCCGGCCCAGGGCACCACCGGCACCATCCAGGACATCGAGCACATCGTGGTCCTCATGCAGGAGAACCGGTCCTTCGACCAGTACTTCGGCTCGATGAAGGGCGTACGGGGCTTCGGCGACCCGCGTCCCGTCCTCCAGGACAACGGCAAGTCCGTCTTCTACCAGTCCAACGGGACGAAGGACATCCTTCCCTTCAACCCGCAGGTCAACGACCTGGGCATGAAGTTCGTCGAGGGCCTCAACCACGACTGGGCCGGCGGCCACGCCGCGTACAACAACGGCAAGTACGACAAGTGGGTCCCGGCCAAGACGGCCACGACCATGGCGTACATGACGCGGAACGACATCCCGTTCCACTACGCGCTCGCCGACGCCTTCACGGTCTGCGACGCCTACCACTGCTCCTTCATCGGCGCGACCGACCCGAACCGCTACTACATGTGGACGGGCCACACGGGCAACGACGGCAGCGGCGGCGGCCCGGTCCTCGGCAACCAGGAGGCCGGCTACGGCTGGAAGACCTACCCGGAGCGCCTGGAGGCCGCCGGGGTCTCCTGGAAGATCTACCAGGACATCGGCGACGGCCTGAACGCCGCCGGCGGCTGGGGCTGGATCAGCGACTCCTTCCGCGGCAACTACGGCGACAACTCGCTGCTGTACTTCAACAGCTACCGGGGCGCCGCGCCGGGCAGCCCCCTGTACGAGAAGGCCCGTACGGGCACCAACGCCAAGGCGGGCGAGGGCTACTTCGACAAGCTGCGCGCCGACGTCGTGAACGGCACGCTGCCCCAGGTCTCCTGGATAGCCGCGCCCGAGGCCTTCAGCGAGCACCCGAACTGGCCGGTCAACTTCGGTGCCTGGTACATCTCGCAGGTCCTGGACGCGCTGACCGCCAACCCGGCGGTGTGGGCGAAGACGGCGTTCTTCATCACCTACGACGAGAACGACGGCTTCTTCGACCACGTCGTCCCGCCGTACCCGCCGGCCTCCGCCGCGTGGGGCCTGTCCACGGCCGACGTCACCCGCGACCTGTACGCCGGGAGCGCCGGCTACGCGGCCGGCCCGTACGGCCTCGGCCCGCGCGTCCCGATGATCGTGGTCTCCCCGTGGAGCAAGGGCGGCTACGTCTGCTCCGAGACCTTCGACCACACCTCGGTGATCCGGTTCATGGAGAAGCGCTTCGGCGTGCAGGAGCCCAACATCTCGCCGTGGCGCCGCGCGGTGTGCGGTGACCTGACCTCGGCGTTCGACTTCACGAAGGCCGACGCGTCGCCGGCGGCCCTGCCCTCCACGGCGGGCTACGTCCCGCCGGACCACAACGCCCACCCGTCCTACCACCCGGTCCCGCCGGCGACGGGCACCCTGCCCAAGCAGGAGGCGGGCGGCAAGCCGACGCGCGCGCTGGGCTACGTCCCGTACGCGGACGGCAGGGCCACCACCTCCACCGGCCAGTTCACGCTGACCTTCTCCTCCGGCCCGACCCTCGGCGCGCACTTCCACAGCACCTCGGGCAACCGGACGGACGGCCCCTGGCCTTACACGGTGGAGGCGGGCAAGACCCTCTCGGACACCTGGAGCACCAGCAGCTCCACCGGCAACCAGATCAACCTGACGGTCTGGGGCCCGAACGGGTTCCTGCGCACCTGGAAGGGCCCGGCGAAGAAGACCGGTCCGGAGGTCACGGCCCGCCACGACGCCGCCACCGGCAACCTGAAGCTGACGCTGGCCAACTCCGCCGCGGCGGCGGTCGACCTCACGGTGACCAACGCCTACGGCGGTGCGACCCAGACCCTCCGGGTCACGGCGGGCGGCACGGCCACGTACACGGCGGACCTGTCCGCGACCGGCCGCTGGTACGACGTGAAGGTCACCTCCAGCGCGGACACCACCTTCCTCCGCCGCTTCGCGGGCCACGTCGAAACGGGGGCCCCGGGCCTCTCCGACCCGGCGATCAAGACCGTCTGACGCGGTCGTCCGGTGCGCGCAGCAGCCGCCGCTCCAGGACCGGGAGGTCCGCGGGGCGGTGGCTGCGCGCGTGCCGGAGCAGGAGGTCGCGGGCGGTGTCCGGGACGCGGCGGCGCTTGGGGTGGCGGGTGGTGAACTCGTCCCTCGCGAAGAACCGCACGGCCCCGTCCAGGCCGCCGCGGTCGGTTTCCCGTACCGCCCAGGCCAGTTCCGCCGTAGGTGCGTCGGCGAGCAGCCGCACCGGCGCTTCGACGGCCAGGACCGAGGCGGCGTCCGCCTCCTGCGGCCTGTGCGCGCCGAGCCAGGAGAAGACCAGGGCGAGCGGTACCCCGGGGCGGTCCGGTTCCTCTCCCCGCGCCACGGCGCCGGCGTACGCGCGCAGTCGCGCGGGCGCGGCCTGCGCCCAACGGGAGCGGTGCCGGGCCGCAATCCCCTCCGTGGCGGCGGGGTCGAGGAGGTGCGCCAGGGGCTCCGCACGGGACAGGTCCACGGTCCGTACGGACTGCCCGCCCGCCTCGTACAGCGTCACGCGGCCGTCGTGGCCGAGGCACATGCACTCGAAGGGTCCACCGGAGCCGGTGTCCTGCGGCCACGCGGCGAGCAGCTCCCGGATGTCGCCCGGGTCGCGGATCTCGTACTCCGCAGGGTGGTGGGGGAACGGCTGTCCGGCCGTCGGGCCGGTGCTGACGACGGCGCGCACCGCGCGGGATGTCGGCTTCACGGTGTGATCGTAGATCCGATGGGCAGAACGTACGGCGTCCGGCTCAGCCCCCGCCACCGAGGGAGAACGCATGGCCATCGCCCACCGCAGGATCGGCACCGGCCCCGTCCGCGTCATCGTGCTGCACGACTGGTTCGGTACCTCCGCCAACTGGGGCTCCGTACTGGACTACTTCGACCCCGAAGGGTTCTCGTACGTCTTCCTCGACTACCGCGGCTACGGCGACCGCAGGGACGTCACCGGCCGCTACACCCTCCCCGAGATCGCCGACGACGTCCTCGCGCTCGCCGACGAGATCGGCTGGGACACCTTCTCCCTCATGGGCCATTCCATGGGCGGCAAGGCGATGCAGCAGGTCCTGGTCCGGGCCCCCGAGCGGATCGAGAAGCTGATCGGGATCAACCCGGTCCCCGCCGCCCCGTACGAGATGGACGACGCGACCCACGCCCTCTTCCACGGCGCCGCCGACAGTGCCGGGAACCGGCGGACCATCCTCGACCTCGTCACCGGCCACCGCGCGAGCCGCCACTGGCTGGACCGGATGATCGCGCACTCCCTCGACGTCTCCCGGCCGGAGGCCTTCGCCGCCTACCTCGCGAGCTGGCAGCCGCTGGACCTGTCCGCCGCCGTGAAGGGCAGCACCGTCCCGGTGCTGGTCCTCGTGGGGGAGCACGACCTCGCCCTCACCCCCGATGTGATGCGGGCCACCTGGCAGGTCTCGTACCCCAACTGCCGCGTCCACCCCCTGCCCGGCGCCGGGCACTACCCGCCGCACGAGACCCCGGTCGGCTTCGTCGCGGCGGTGGAGGCGTTCCTCCGGGGGTAACGGGAGGCGGACGCAAAAAACCCCTGGGGGTACGAGGAGACCTCGTACCCCCAGGGGGTCAGGGTGAGTGACGGGACTTGAACCCGCGGCCACCTGGACCACAACCAGGTGCTCTACCAACTGAGCTACACCCACCACGAAGGGCGGTGGACCGCCCGTTCGATGTGCATGCACAGCATAGCTGATCAGGAGGGTCATCCCGCCACGCGTTATCCGGCCGCGGCGTGTGCGGAGCCGGCCGGCCCGCTGGCCGCGTCGCACCGGGACGGGGCCCCGGAGGCGGCCTCCCGGAGCCGGATCAGTGCTTCAGCGCGGCCTTGGTGGCCACGAGGACCAGTCCGAGGACGAGGTTGACGACCCCCTCGGTGGCCAGCTGGCCGCGGGTGGCACCGGCGCGGGCGGCACCGAGGCACGCCCAGGCGACCTGCTGGGCCACTGCCACGCCCATGGCGAGCCACGCCGTCCCCACGTAGTCCAGCCCGAGGAGGCCACTGACGGCGACGGCGGCGGCGGGCAGGGCGGCGGCCTCGACGATGGGCCATTCGTGGACGGCGACGCGGCGGATCTCCCGCCGGCTCCAGGGCTCGCCCACCAGCCGCTCCCCTGCCAGCTCGGCGTATACGTGCGTGGCCCAGAACACCAGACCCGTCACGATCAGGAGAACCACGAGCTGAACCCGTGGGTACTCGCCGGCCGTGCCGGCGGTGGCCACCACGGAGGTGGCGAGGAGGGAGCCGTAGACGGCCCCGGCGGAGTCGGTCCGGCGTACGCGCTGTGGCCTGCTGCGGCCCGCGGACCGGCCACTGGGGATGCTCACCCTCCCACGATAGGGAGCCCGCGCCCCGCCACCCCCCGGCCACGCCGAAGGCCCGCCCGCCCCGCCCCGCTCACCGCCCCCCGCCCCGCTCACCGCCCCCCGCCCCGCTCACCGCCCCCCGCCCCGCTCACCGCCCGCCCCGCCCGCCTCACCGCGTCCGGGTAACCACTCGCGCGCGGCCCGGGGCGGCGGGAGGATCGCCCCATGGACTTCGAACGCGACCCCGACCTCGACGCCGGCCTCGAACCCGATCCGTTCACGCACGCCGACTACGCCGCCCGGATGGCCGCCGCTGCCCAGAGCGCCGCCGATGCCGGACTGGCCGGCCTGCTCATCGCCCCCGGGCCCGATCTCGCCCACCTCACCGGCTACCGGCCCGTCGACACCGAGCGGCTGACCCTGCTCGTGCTCGCCGCCGGGCAGGACCCCGTACTCGTCGTGCCCGCCCTGGAGGCCCCCGACGCCGCCAAGGCCCCCGGGGCGCCCGCGCTGACCCTGCGCGACTGGGCCGACGGGAAGAACCCGTACGGCGTCACCGCGCCGCTCCTCGACGTCGGCGGCCGGTTCGGGGTCAGTGACAACACCTGGGCGCTGCATCTGCTGGGCCTCCAGCGGGAGTTGCCGACCACCTCGTACGCCGCGCTCACCGACGTCCTGCCGATGCTCCGCGCGGTCAAGGACCAGCGGGAGCTGGAGCGGCTCGCGGCGGCCGGCGCGGCCGCCGACGCCGCGTACGCGCAGATCCTGGGGGTCCCCTTCGCCGGCCGGCGGGAGACCGAGATCGCGGCCGAGCTGGCCGCGCTGCTGCGCGAACACGGCCACTCCCAGGTGGACTTCACGGTCGTCGGCTCCGGGCCCAACGGGGCGAACCCGCACCACGAGGCGGGCGAGCGGACCATCGCGCACGGCGACATGGTGGTCCTGGACTTCGGCGGGCTCAAGCACGGCTACGGCTCCGACATCTCCCGCACCGTCCACGTCGGCGAGCCGAGCGCCGAGGAGCAGCGCGTCCACGACATCGTCCGCGAGGCCCAGCAGGCCGCCTCCGCGGTCGTCCGCCCGGGCATCGCCTGCCAGGACGTGGACCGGGCGGCCCGCGCGGTGATCACCGAGTTCGGCTACGGCGACCGGTTCATCCACCGCACGGGCCACGGCATCGGCGTGACCACCCACGAACCCCCGTACATGGTCGAGGGCGAGGAGCAGCCGCTGGTTCCCGGGATGTGCTTCTCCGTGGAACCGGGCATCTACCTGCCCGGCCGCTTCGGAGTGCGCATCGAGGACATCGTGACGGTCACCGAGGACGGCGGCCGCAGCCTCAACAACGCCCCGCGCGAGCTGGCCGTCGTGCAGTGAGCCTGATCCCTCACGCCTCCCCGGCGACGACCAGGCGGTAGCCGTAGTCCACGCTCTCCTGCCCGAGCAGGTGGGCGTGGCGCCGCTCCCAGGCCCCGGAGGCCAGATCGGCGCGCAGCCGCTCCATCGCCGGCTCCACGACGGAGGCCGGGAGCGTCGCGAAGGTCGAGCTGGCCGCCCGCACGACCGGGTCGAGATAGGCCTCCGGTCGGCGCCAGTAGGCGGTCTGCAAACCGTCCGTGAAATCGTGCGGGATCGGGAACGGCAGCACGGTGTGCGCGTCCATCGCCTCGACCACCTCGGCCAGGGGCGTGAACCGGGACGCGTCCAACTCCCGGATCTCCGGCAGGTATTCCTCCACCACCCACAGCTCGGGCCGGTGCTCCGGATCCCAGGTGAAGACGGCCTGGCGGCGCGAGACCCGGCGCAGCTCGCCGAGCCCGCGGTGCAGATCGGGCCAGTGGTGCACGGTCAGCACCGCCATGGCGGCGTCGAACGCGCCGTCCGTGAACGGCAGTTCCTCCGCCCCCGCCTTCACCTTGCGCGGACCGGGATGCTGGTCGAGCATCACCTGGGACGGGTCGACGGCGGTGACCTCGGCGTCCTCCGGCTCGTACGAGCCCGCCCCGGCACCGACGTTGACGACGGTGCGCGCGCCGCCCAGCGCCTGCCGGATCAGCGCGCCCAGCCGGGGATCGGGCCGCCGTACCTGCTTGTAGCCGATCCCTATGCGGTCGTACGCGGCCGCCGGCCCCGGTCCGTTCTGTTCTTCCCGTACCTGTTCCATGGAGGGGAAGGCTACGGTCCCAGCAGCACCGCCGACTCCGGCGGGACGTGCACGCGGCCGTCCGGGCCCGGGTGTTCCACCGGGTCCCAGGCCGCCAGGACGCGGACCCCGTTGCGGCCCAGGGCGATCGTCACCGGGTCGGGGGACAGGTTGACCGCCACCCGTACGTCGCCCCGCCGGAAGGTCATCCAGCGGCGCTCCTCGTCGTACGCCACGCGCACCGCCGCCAGGTCCGGATCGCGCAGGTCCGGGTGGGTGCGCCGGAGCGTGATCAGGGTCCGGTACCAGGCCAGCAGGCGGTCGTGCGGGGCGCGCTCCGGCTCCGCCCAGTCCAGGCAGGAGCGGTCCCGGGTGGCCGGGTCCTGCGGGTCCGGGATCTCCTCGGCCTTCCAGCCGTGCGCCGCGAACTCCCGGCGCCGGCCGCTGCGTACGGCCTCGGCGAGCTCCGGGTCACCGTGGTCGGTGAAGTACTGCCACGGCGTGCCCGCGGCCCACTCCTCGCCCATGAAGAGCATCGGCACGAACGGCCCGGTCAGCGCCAGCGCCGCACCGCAGGCCAGCAGCCCGGGGGAGAGCGAGGCCGCGAGCCGGTCGCCGAGCGCCCGGTTGCCGATCTGGTCGTGGGTCTGCGTGTAGCCGAGGAAGCGGTGCGCGGCGGTCCGGCGCCGGTCCACCGGGCGGCCGTGGCTGCGGCCCCGGAACGAGGACCAGGTCCCGTCGTGGAAGAACGCCCGGGTCATGGTCTTGGCCAGGGCGGCGAGCGGCGCCTGGGCGAAATCGGCGTAGTACGCCTGGGACTCGCCGGTCAGCGCACAGTGCAGGGCGTGGTGGAAGTCGTCGTTCCACTGCGCGTGCAGGCCCAGCCCCCCGGCCCCGCGCGGGGTCGTGGTGCGCGGATCGCACCGGTCGGACTCGGCGATCAGGAACAGCGGGCGGCCGGACTCGGCGGCGAGCTCGTCGACCGCCGCGGACAGCTCCTCCAGGAAGGTCAGCGCCCGCCCGTCCGCGAGCGCGTGCACGGCGTCCAGCCGCAGCCCGTCGATCCGGTAGTCCCGCAGCCAGGCCAGGGCGCTGCCCAGCAGGTACGCGCGCACCTCGTCGGAGCCGGCCGCGTCCAGGTTGACCGCCGCGCCCCACGGGGTGTGGTGGGTGTCCGTGAAGTACGGGCCGAAGGCGGGGAGGTGGTTGCCGGAGGGGCCCAGGTGGTTGTGGACCACGTCCAGCACCACCCCGAGCCCGGCCGCGTGCGCCGCGTCCACGAACCGGGCCAGCCCGGCCGGGCCGCCGTACGGCTCGTGCACTGCCCACGGCGCGACCCCGTCGTACCCCCAGCCGTGCCGGCCGGGGAAGGGGCAGACCGGCATCAGCTCCACGTGCGTGACCCCGAGCGCGGTGAGGTGCCCGAGGCGGGCGGCGGCCGCGTCGAAGGTGCCCTCGGGGGTGAAGGTGCCGATGTGCAGCTCGTACAGGACCGCCTCCTGGAGCCGCGTGCCGGGCGCCGGCGCCTGCGGGGCGAGCGGCTCGAAATCCACCACCGCCGAGAGGCCGTCGGGCCCGTCCGGCAGCCGCCGCCCGCGCGGGTCGGGCCGTACGTGCTCCTCCCCGGGCGCCACGCCCAGCAGGAACCCGTACCGGTCCCCGTCGGCGGCCGGGGCCTCGGCGGTCCACCAGCCGGAACGGTCCGGATCGCGTGCCATTTCGTACGTCGCCTCGCGGAGCCGCAGCGCGACCCGGTCTGTCAGCGGTGCCCACACCTCGAACTGCACGGACGGTTCCCCTCGTCTGCGGCGGTACCCGGAACGTGTGCCGGGTCCATCATCGCGCGGACGGCCGGAGGAGTTCTGGACACTCCGGCCCTGACGGGCCGACAATCACCCTGTGACGTCGAGTTTCGAGTTCCCCGCCTTCCCGGTACCGCGCCTGTCCGACGCGGAGCGCGACCGGGCGCTGGAGCAGCTCCGCGAGGGTGCGGCCCTCGGGAAGCTGTCCCACGACACGTTCCTGCGCCGTATGGAACTCGCCCTCGTCGCCCGCCGCTCGGAGGACCTCGCGGTCCTCACCGCCGACCTCGGCAGCCGCGCGGGCGGCGAAGGCCCCTGGACCCGGCGCGTCTTCGCCTGGGTGGGCCGCGCCTCGGCCGTGACCGTCGGGGTCCGGCGGGCCTGGACCGCCGAGCGGCTGCCGAAGCTGCTGCTGCCGCACCCGAGCGCCCGGTCCCTGCGGATCGGCCGCGACCCCGGGAACGGGCTGCGGCTCACCGACGAGACGGTCTCCCGGGTCCACGCCGAGCTCGGGATGCGCGACGGGGTGTGGGTGCTCACGGACCTCGGCTCCTCCAACGGCACCACGGTCAACGGCCGCCGGGTGACGGGCTCGGTGGTGGTCCGGGACGGGGACCAGATCGGCTTCGGCCGGATGAACTTCCGGCTCTCGTCCAGCTGACCCGCCCGTCGCGGGGAGCGCATCGGGCCTGATGATGGTGGTCATGGAAGCCGAAGACCCCCAGGAACACCGGCCCGTCGTGCGCGCCGCGCGCCCCGAGGACCTGCCCCGCCTCGTCGAGCTCGTCCACGAGCACGTCGCCTACGAGAAGTCCGCGCCCCGGTCCCCGGACCTCGCCGGCCGGCTCGGTCCGCAGCTGTTCGCCGACGGCGCCCGGCTGTGGGTGCTGCTGGCCGAGGCCCCGGACGGATCGGTGGCCGGATACGCCGCCTGCTCGGCCGAGTTCGCGTTCTGGGACGCCCGGCACTACCTCCACATGGACTGCCTCTACCTCGCCGAGGAGGCCCGCGGCCACGGCCTCGGCGCAGCCCTGATGGACGGGGTGGCGGACCTCGCCCGCGAGCTCGGCCTCGACCAGGTCCAGTGGCAGACCCCGGACTGGAACGAGGGCGCGATCCGCTTCTACGACCGGCTCGGCGCCGCCGGCGCGCCCAAGCGCCGCTACTCCCTGTCCGTGCCGCCGCCCGGGAAGCCGGCGGCCGCAGCTACGCACTGACCGTCCCGTCGGGTTCGTCCAGCCTGCCGGCTCCGCCCGGTCCGTCCATCCCCTCCGGCCCGTCCGGGTCGTCCAGCCCCTCCGTCACGAGCCGCTCGTACGCCGCCAGGACCGTACGGGTCTGGTGCTCGACCTGGGTGGCCACCGGGATCCGGCGCGCCCGGAACCGGGCGGCGAACTCCTCGCACCAGCCGGTGACGAGCCGGTCCAGCCCCGGGGCCGCCGGGTGGCCCTGGGCCCGGAGCACCCGCAGCAGCATCGCGGCGGCGCGCAGCGACAGCCGCCGCCCGAAGGCGTCGATGCTGCCGATCGAGGCCGCCGTGGCCTCGGCGGGGGCTCCGGCGCCCGTCCACTCCACGGTGATCCGGGGGATCAGCGCGAGCGTCCAGTCCACGGCGCGCAGCAGCGCGTCGGCGTCGGCGGCAGGGGCGGCCGCGGCGGGCTCCGGCACCCGGTCCCGTACCCGGGCCACCAGCGCGGCGTCCGCGGCGAGCCGCCCCGCCAGGATCCGCAGGGCGCCGCGCGGATCCGGGTGCGGGGCGGGGTCGTCCACCAGGTCCGAGGCCCACATGGGGACTTCGACGATGGCCGTGGTGCCGGCGTACCGGTGGGCGTGGTACCAGGTGCTGAGCCGGGTGTCCTCCGGGTGGAACGCCCCGCCCGGGTCGGCCCCGGGCTGCGGCATCACGAAGATCCCGGGCCCGGGGGAGGGCCAGCCGGCCGCGTCCGAGGCCCCGGTCTCCACCGGGATCCGCAGCTCGGCGGCCGATTTGGCGAACGGTTCCGCAAGGCCGGGTATGTCCCGCGTGAGCTGCACCCAGGAGCCGCCGAGGTCGGTGCCGTGCAGGGAGACCTGGAGCACGGGCCGCAGCTCGTCGATGAGGGCGGTCAGGGCCAGGGTCTCGGGCGGCAGCCGGTCCGGAGGCAGTAAAGACGGCGCCCACTCGGGCTGCTCCGGACCGGGGGGCCGAAAGAAGTTCCGGTGGTAGTCGAGCAGCGAGTGGGGGCGGGGCGTGCGGTGCAGGGCCGCCCCGTCGGGATCGGCGCAGAGCAGGAAGTGCCAGCCGCGGCCGGCGCGGAGCGCCGGGTCGTGCAGGACGCGCCGGGCGAGGGCGAGCGCGGTGGCACCGCCGACGGGCTCGTTGGCGTGGGCCCCGGCGACGACGAGCACGCCCGCGCCCCGCGGGCGGCCGCTCGGCTCGACGGAGAGCAGCCACAGGGGCAGGCCGCCCCGGGAGGTGCCGGCCTGGCGGAGCCGGACCGGGCCGGGGTACTCGTCCGCCAGCGCGCGGGCGGCCAGCGCAAGTTCGGATGGTGTGGGGTAGCACATGTCACGGAGGAGGGTCACGTCTGATGCAATGCCCGCCGCGCACGCCCCCTACTGCTCCGCGCGCCCCACACTTCCCGGAAACCCCTGGCCAACGCCTTGCCGCTACACCCCCGCCTCCGCCCCCGGCGCCGGGCCCGCCTCCGCTCCCGGGCCCGGCCCGCCCTCGCGCAGCAGGAGGGCCACCGGCCGCGCCGAGAGGAGCTCCGCGAGCCGCACCTCGCCCTCGTACGAGGCCCCGTCCAGCAGCGCCGTCCACCGCCCCGGCGGGAGGGCCAGGGCGGTGTCCCGCCAGCCACCGGCCCCGGCCAGCCGGTGCGAGAGCCGGGTGGCCGCCGCGACGAGCCCGGCCGGGCGGGCGAAGGCCAGGCAGTGCTCCGCCGCCGGGCCCCGGGCCGGCAGCGGGGTGTACCCGGTGAACAGCTCGGGCCGCCCGCGCCGCAGCCGCAGCAGGGCGGCCGTCAGCGCGAGCTTCTCCTCCGCCTGCCCCTGCGGCAGCGCCCCCGCGTCCAGCCGGGCCAGGGCCTCGTGCGGGAACCGGGCCGGGCGCCGGTTGTCCGGATCGACGAGGGCCCGGTACTCCGTCTCGGCGCCCTGGTAGACCTCCGGGACCCCGGGCATCGCCAGGTGCAGCAGCGTCATGCCGAGCAGGTTCGCCCGGGCCGCCGCGGCCAGCCCGGCGGGCAGCTCCGGGTCCGGTGCGCAGGCCGAGACGGCGGCCTCGTACGCCGGGTCCTGGTCGGTCCAGCTGGTGTGCAGGGCGGCCTCCCGGACGGCCTTGAGGAGCGCCTGTCCGAGGCGCTCGGCGCGCTCGGGGACCTCCCCGAGGCCGAGCGCCGTCTGCCGGGCCACCCAGGCCAGCTGGGGATCGGGCCCGACGGGCCGGCCCATCGCCCCGGGGGCCTGGGAGAGCGCGGAGATCCGGGCCCGGACGTCCGCGCTGCGCTTGGTGTCGTGCGTGGACAGCACCGTCCCGGAGCGGGGCCAGTCCCGGTCGAGCTCGGCGCAGTACGCGTGGAACTCCTCGGGGGGGAGCGCCGGTTGGCCCGGATCCCCGCCGACCTCCGTGGCCGACAGCAGCGGGGCGTGCCGGTAGAAGGCCCGGTCCTCCAGCGACTTGGCCCGCAGCGCCGCCGAGGTCTGGGCGAAGCGCGCCGCGAACTCCGGATCGCCCAGTACGAGGTCCCGTACGCCGGCCACCGCTCCGGGGCCGGCCGGCGCGGCGGCCTCCGCCAGGGCCTGCGGGTCGAGCTCCGGCTCGCCGGGGTAGGGCCGGTAGACCGGATAGGCGATCAGCAACTCCCGTACACCTGCGGCCAGTTCTGCTCCGGCGGCCCGCTCCAGCGCCGCCAGCTCGGCCGCCAGGTCGCCGGTCAGCACCTCCCGCGCGCACGCCCGGGCCGTCTGCTCCCAGTCCGCGCCCCCGGTGAACTCGGCGTACCGGCGGCCCAGTTCTGCGGCCCCGGCCGGGTCGGTGAACACCCCGTCCACCCGGTGCAGGGCGTCGTACCCGGTGGTCCCCGCCACCGGCCAGCCGGGCGGCAGCCGTTCGTGGCGGGCCAGGATCTTCTCCACCACCACCCAGCAGCCCCCGCCCACGGCCGTCCGCAGCCGCCGCAGGTACCCTTCCGGGTCCGCCAGCCCGTCCACGTGGTCGATCCGCAGTCCCTCGGCCACCCCGTCCCGCACCAGCTCCAGCACCTTCGCGTGCGTCGCCGCGAACACCTCCGGGTCCTCCACCCGGACCCCGATCAGCTCCGAAATGGTGAAGAACCGGCGGTAGTTGAGCTCGGTGCGGGCCGCGCGCCACCAGGCCGGCCGGTACCACTGCGCGGCCAGCAGCTCCGGCAGCGCCAGCCCCTCCGTCCCCTCGCGCAGCGGGAACTCCAGCTCCCCGTGGCGCAGCACCGCGCCGTCCCGGTCGACCGTGAACGCGTCCGGCTCGGGCGGCCCGGGGAGCACCGGCAGCAGCACCTGGCCGCCGCCCGCCTCCCAGTCGATGTCGAACCAGCGCGCGTACGGGGACCCCGGCCCCTCCCGCAGCACCTCCCACAGGGGCCCGTTCAGCCGGAGGGGAGCCGGCACCGCCATGTGGTTCGGGACGATGTCCAGCACCAGACCGAGCCCGTGCCCCCGGGCGGCCGCGGCCAGGGCACGCAGCCCCGGCTCCCCGCCGAGCTCGGCCCGTACCCGGGTGTGGTCGGTGACGTCGTACCCGTGCGCCGAACCGGGGACCGCCTCCAGAACCGGCGAGAGGTGCAGGTGGGAGACCCCGAGCGAGGCCAGGTACGGTACGACCGCCGCGGCCGCCGCGAACGGGAACTCCGGCCGGAGCTGGAGCCGGTAGGTCGAAGTCGGGGGCGGGGCCGGAGTCGGGGCCGTGGATGACGCCGGAGTGACGGCTGTCAGAACATCAGATTCCGTTTGGATGCGCTCATACGGCTGGCTCATGAGAACGTACGTACCCACCTTCCCGGATTCCGTGCCATTACCCAATGCATCCGGGTGACTGCATCGGGTTAGCGTTGATCAAGTGGCCGGAACCGTCAACACCTATCGAAGAGTCATCGCCCTGACCGGGCCCCTCCTCCCGCTCCTCTCCTTCCTCGCGCGACTGCCCGTCGCGATGTCCCAGTTCGGGAGTGTGCTGCTGGTCGCCGAGACCAGCGGATCGCTCGCCACCGCCGGCATCGTCGGCGGCACCCTCTCCGCCGGACAGGTGGTCTTCGGGCCCGTCCTGGGCCGGCTCGCCGACCGGTACGGACAGCGGCCCGTGGTGCTGGCCGCCGCCGCGGTCAACGCGGTCGCCACCGCGGCGCTGGTCGCCGGGGCGCTCGGCGGCCTCGCGACCGCCCCGCTCGCCGCGATCGGCGCCGTCACCGGGGCCTCCGTACCGCTGATCGGGCCGCTCGCCCGGACCCGCTCCGTGGCCCTCGCCCACCGTGCCGAGGCCGACGAGGGCGTGGTGGCCGCCGTCCACTCGCTCGAAGGCACCCTGGACGAGGTCTCCTTCGTCTTGGGGCCGGCCCTCGTCGGACTCGCCGCGCTCGTCGCGCACCCCGCGATCGCCCTCGGCGGGGCCGCCGCCCTCGTCGCCGTCTTCGCCACCGCCTTCGCCCTGCACCCGACCGCCGCCGTCACGGCCGGGGCGGGCCCGAAGGCGGGCCCCGGCGCCGGTACCGGCGCCGCCCCGCGCCCCGCCCGCCACCCGCGCGTCGTCTACGCCGTACGGGGCTCCCTGCTCCTCCAGGGCGCCATGTTCGGCGCCTGCCAGGCCGGAATCGCCGCCCTTACCGCTCGTCTGGGCGTCCCCGGCCAGGCGGGCATCGTGTACGCCGCGATGGGTGTGGTCAGCGCCGCCGTGGGCCTCGCGCTCGGCGCGCTGCCCGCCCGCATCGGGCTGCGGGTGCGCTGGCGGGCGGCCACCGCCGCCGCGCTGGTGCTCTCCGTACCGCTGCTCTTCACCCACACCCTGTGGCCGCTGTACGCGGTCGTCACGGTGCTCGGGGCCGCGTACGCCCCGCACCTGATCACCGCCTTCGCGCTCACCGAACGGGTCGTGGAGACGGCCCGGCTCGCCGAGGCGACGGCCTTCGCCGCCAGCTCGCTCGTGGCCGGGCAGGCCGCCGCGCTCGCCGCCTCCGGGCGGCTCGCCGAGTGGTACGGGCCCGCCGGGGCCTTCGCGGTCGCCGTCGGGGCGGCCGCACTGTCCCTGCTCCTCGCCCTGAAGACCCGGGTGCCGGCCGCCAGGGCGCACCCCGCCGCGCCGAAGGTCTTCATCCCGGCGCAGCAGACCGCCTCCCCGGAGGTGACGGGCACGCCGGGGGCCGCCGCGTCCGGCGGCTCCTCCTACGCCGGGCGCTGAAGCACCACCAGACACCGCCCCGTCAGCGCCACCCGGTCCCCGGCCGCGAACTGCGGTCCGGTGCCGGGTGGCAGTACGTCCGGCCGTGCCGTGTCCACGACGAGCCGCCACTGCGCGCCGTGCCCGGCCGGGATGGTGAACTCCTGCGGATCGGCGCCCGCGTTGAACATCAGGAGGAACGAGTCGTCGGTGATCCGCTCCCCGCGCGAGCCGGGCTCGGAGATCGCCTCCCCGTTGAGGAACACCGTCAGCGAGCGCGCGTGCTGCGCCTGCCAGTCGCGGGCCCGCATCGGCTCCCCGTGCGGGGTGAACCAGGCGATGTCGGAGAGATCGTCGTTGGTCCCCTCCACCGGCCGGCCGTGGAAGAACCGGCGCCGCCGGAAGACCGGGTGGTCGCGCCGCAGCCACACCATCCGCCGGGTGAACTCCAGCAGGGCGGGGGCCGGTTTGCCCGGCTCCGGCCAGTTCACCCAGGACAGCTCGTTGTCCTGGCAGTACGCGTTGTTGTTGCCGCCCTGCGAGCGGGCGAACTCGTCGCCGTGGCTGAGCATCGGCACGCCCTGCGAAAGCATCAGCGTGGCCGTGAAGTTGCGCATCTGGCGCTCGCGCAGCTCCAGGACCTCCGGTTCCTCCGTCGGCCCCTCCACCCCGCAGTTCCAGGACCGGTTGTGGGTCTCCCCGTCCCGATTGCCCTCGCGGTTCGCCTCGTTGTGCTTCTCGTCGTACGAGACAAGGTCGTGCAACGTGAAACCGTCGTGGCAGGTGGTGAAGTTGATGGAGGCCAGCGGGCGGCGTCCGTCGTCCTGGTAGAGATCCGAGGAACCGGTCAGCCGTCCCGCGAACTCCGCGAGCGTGCGCGGCTGCCCGCGCCACAAGTCCCGTACGGTGTCCCGGTACTTGCCGTTCCACTCGGTCCACAGCGGCGGGAAGTTGCCCACCTGGTAGCCGCCCTCGCCCAGGTCCCAGGGCTCCGCGATCAGCTTCACCTGGCTCACCACCGGATCCTGCTGGACCAGGTCGAAGAACGAGGACAGCCGGTCCACCTCGTGGAACTGCCGGGCGAGGGTGGCGGCGAGGTCGAAGCGGAAGCCGTCCACGTGCATCTCGGTGACCCAGTAGCGCAGCGAGTCCATGATCAGCTGGAGCACGTGCGGGGAGCGCATCAGCAGCGAGTTCCCCGTCCCCGTGGTGTCCATGTAGTGCCGGGGATCGTCCGCGAGCCGGTAGTACGAGGAGTTGTCGAGCCCGCGGAACGACAGGGTCGGGCCCAGGTGGTTGCCCTCGGCGGTGTGGTTGTAGACCACGTCGAGGATGACCTCGATCCCCGCCTCGTGCAGGGCCCGTACCGCCGACTTGAACTCCAGCACCTGCTGGCCGCGGTCACCGGAGGCGTAGCCGTTGTGCGGCGCGAAGAAGCCGATCGTGTTGTAGCCCCAGTAGTTGCTGAGCCCGTCGTCGACCAGCCGGTGGTCGTTGACGTACTGATGTACGGGCATCAGCTCCAGCGCCGTCACCCCCAGCTTGGTGAGGTGCCCGATGACCGCCGGATGGGCGAGGGCCCCGTACGTACCGCGCAGCTCCTCGGGCAGGTCGGGATGACGCATGGTCAGACCCTTGACGTGGGCCTCGTACAGCACGGTGTGGTGGTACTCGTGGCGCGGCGGGCGGTCGTTGGCCCAGTCGAAGTACGGATTCACCACGACCGAACTCATCGTGTGCGGGGCCGAGTCGAGGTCGTTGCGCGAATCGGGCCGGCCGAAGTGGTAGCCGTACACCTCCTCGCCCCAGTCGACGCTCCCGGCGATGGCCCGCGCGTACGGGTCCAGCAGCAGCTTGGCCGCGTTGCAGCGCTGCCCGCGCTCGGGCTCGTACGGGCCGTGCACGCGGAAGCCGTAGCGCTGCCCGGGCATCACCCCGGGCAGGTAGGCGTGGCGTACGAAGGCGTCGGTCTCGCGCAGTTCGACCGCCGTCTCCGAGCCGTCCTCGTGGAGCAGGCACAGCTCGATGCGTCGGGCGGCCTCGGAGTAGACCGCGAAATTGGTGCCGGCGCCGTCGTACGTGGCACCGAGCGGATACGCCTGTCCCGGCCAGACCTGCATGGATACGGTTCTTCCCCTCGTTCCCCCGACTGGCGGGCTGATGTCTCGGTGCCGTCTCGGTGCCGATCCGGCGTGGACCGCGTCTCTGCCAGATCTTCCCCGAAAGTGGGCCCGCACGCGGGGACTTGGGATGCTCCTACCGGGTGACCCGGAGAGCTGATATGCGGGTCAGCGGACTATGCGTGCATCCGATAATGGGTCAACGGAGCACCCGTGTACGGTCCGTCGGACCGCATCGGGCTGCATCGGGAGCCGAGCTCGGAGTACCCTTCCGTGATCACTGGAGACGGGCGTCCAGACGCAGAAGGCGGTGCACGGGTGAGCTCGGGAGGTCTGGAGCTGCCCCCTGGTGACAACGGTCACGAGGGCGGCCCGGCGGACGCCCCAGGAGGTGCACCCGGTGGTGCGCCCGGCGGGGTGTCGGGTGGGGTGTCCGGCGGGGTGTCGGGCGGGGCGCCCACGGGGGTGCCGGCCGGGGCGGTGTCGCTGGCCCCGACGGCGGCCGGGGGCGTGCGGGCCGGCGCCGAGCTGGACTGGGGCGCGGACGCGTGGAGCGAGGTCCGCACCCGCGCGCAGCGGGCCGGGCGGGCCTACATCTGGCTGAACCTGATCGAACAGCGGCTGCGCGCCGTCGTCGGCGCGGTGCTGCGGCCGATCTACGAGCCCGTGCACGGCGGGGACGACTGGGTGGTCGCGGCCGCCGGGCCCGCCGGGCAGGAGTGGGTGCAGCGGGCCGTCGCGGTCCGCGAGGTCAGCCGGCGCAAGGGCTACCTCCTGGACCCGGCCGACGACAACGTGCTGAGCTTCCTGACGCTCCCGCAGCTGCGGGAGCTCATTGTCCAGCACTGGCCGTGCTTCGAGCCGTACTTCGACGACCGGCGGGAGATCGAGCTGGCGCTCGACGAGCTGGAGGTCACCCGGAACGTGGTCTCCCGCAACCGGGCCCTGTCGCGGGCGGTGCTGGAGCAGGCGGAGCGGGCCTCGGCGCGGCTCCTGGAGGTGCTGGGCGGCGGCGCGGGCTCCCCGGCGGCGGACCGGCTGCCGATCGACGCGGTCGAGGACCTGGTGGGCGACCGGTACGCGGACGTCATCTCGGTCCACCCGGACCGGGTGCGGCTGCAGCGCCAGCTCCCGGCGGAGGACCTGTTCGGGGGCGCCCGGCGGCTCGACGCCATCGGCATAGGGCTCAACCTGCTGGTGCAGAACTTCTCGGGCCGAAGACTCGTGCGCCTGACGGAGGCCGGCTGCCGGGTCCGGCTGCTGTTCCTGAACCCCGCCAGCAGCGCCGTGAAGCGGCGCGAGCGGGAGCTGGGCCTGCGCAAGGGCGAGCTGAGCCGCTCGGTGGAAATGAACATCCTGCACGTGCGCCGGGTGCGGGCGGGGCTGCGGGATCCCTCGCGGTTCGAGATCCACGTCTTCGACGAGACGCCCCGCTTCACCGCGTACCTGGTGGAGGGGGAGACCTCGGGCATCGCGGTGGTGCAGTCGTACCTGCGCCGGGCGCGCGGCATGGAGGCTCCGGTGCTGGTCCTGCGGGGCGGCGGGACCCGCGGCCCGGCGCGGGACGCGGAGCACGGGCTGTTCCCGACGTACCGCGAGGAATTCGAGTCGATCTGGGAGGACTCCCGCCCGGTGTCCTGACTGTCAGTGCCCCGTGGCAGGCTGAAAGTCATTGACCGAAGGCGTACGGGGAGCACGGGGGAGGGACACGGGGTGGAGGACCGGCACGGCATGGGGGACTGGCACGGCGGTGTGCTGATCGGATTCGACCTGGAGACGACCGGCACGGAGCCGGGGGAGTCGCGGATCGTGACGGCTGCGGTCGTCGAGGTACGGGCGGGCGAGGTGCGCGATCGGCGCGGCTGGCTCGCGGACCCCGGGATACCGATCCCCGAGGGCGCCTCGGCGATCCACGGGATCAGCACGGAGCGGGCCGTGGCGGAGGGCCGCCCGGCGCGGGAGGTCGCGGACGGGGTGGCGCGGGCTCTCGTGGAGCACTGGCGCGGGGGCGCGGTGGTCGTCGCGTACAACGCGGCCTTCGACCTGACGCTGTTGACGGCCGAGCTGGCCCGGCACGGGCTGCCCTCGCTGGCCGAGCGGCTGGGCGGGACGGAGACCGGGCCGGTGGTGGACCCGCTGACCATCGACCGGGCCGTGGACCGCTACCGGCGCGGCAAGCGGACGCTGGAGGCGGTGTGCGGGGTGTACGGGGTCACCCTGGACTCCGCGCACGACGCGGGCGCCGACGCGCTGGCCGCGGTGCAGGTGGCCCGCGCGATAGCCGCCCGCCACCCGCAGGTGGCGGCGCTCACCCCGGCCGCCCTCCACGCCCGCCAGGGCGCCTGGCACGAACGCTGGGCCCGCGACTTCCAGTCCTACCTCCGCCGCCAGGGCACCCCGGACGCGGTGATCGACACGGCGTGGCCGCTGCGCAGCCTGCTGCCGGCCACGGCCTGAGGGCCGGGGCCGGCCACGGCCTTCCGGTCGTACGCGCCCGACGTACCGGACGGGCGCGCCACCGGCTTCAGCTGGGGATGGAGCAGTTGGCGTCGGGGGCGCGGCCGGCGGGCCACGCGATGCCGTCGAAGACGGCGGTCTTGGTGGCCGGGTCGAGGTGGACCATGGAAACGGTCTTGTCGTACGGATTGCCGTACTGGTCCAGGCAGATCCAGCCACTGGCCCCCTCGACCCGGTTGTTGCCGTGCAGCCGCAGCCAGCTGTCGGCGACCTCGGAGAGGGAGGGCATCTTCACGCTGCCCACCGCGTCGTTGCGGATGCCCGCGACAGCGGTGGAGACCGCGTCGTAGGTGATGATGACGCGGCCGTCGGAGAGGTCGGCGGGGCCGATCGAGTCCGGCTCCTTGGTCGCGAACTTCTGGACCAGGTCGGACAGCTCCTTCAGCGCGGCCTTGGAGCCGCCGGTCGCCGCCGTGCTGCTCTCCCCCCAGGCACCGGGGTGGGCCAGGGCCGCGTAGCGCAGGGTGATTCCGGCGCCCTTGGTGAGGGCGTCCCAGTGGTCGTCGAACTTCTCGTCGACCGTCAGGGTGGAGGCGTGCGAGCCGCTGATGACGGTGTAGTGCTTGT
The DNA here is from genome assembly GCF_045162725.1 of Streptomyces sp. NBC_01006. NCBI lineage: Bacteria > Bacillati > Actinomycetota > Actinomycetes > Kitasatosporales > Streptomycetaceae > Streptomyces > Streptomyces sp. NBC_01006. The sequence continues at coordinate 6,421,037 of NZ_CP108700.1, forward strand.
TGCAGGTCCGGTTGCCCAGCTCGACGAGGAACTGGCGCAGCTGCACCGGACGGCCGGCGAAGTAGACGGTCTTCGCGGCGGAGGCGCAGATGTCCGGCACCATCTGGTGGAAGTCGTTGGCGAGGTTGGCCTCGTCGTTGAAGTCGGGCGGCGACCGGAAGGTCTCCGGGGCGTTGGGCGCTCCCTTGGCGAGCTTCTCGAAGGTCTGGCGCAGGCTGGTCAGGTAGTTGTCGCCCTCGCGGATGTCCTCGACGACCAGTGTCTCTTCGGGCTTGATGTCCGATCCGTACGAGGCGAGGGCGTTGGCCTGGTCGGTGTTGCCGGGGGCGACCCGGGCGAGCCCCGGGTAGCGGTGCGGGTCGGCCGCGGTGTTCTTGATGTCGTCCGCGGTCATGGGACCCGCGACGACCGGAATGCCCTTCTCCCGAGTGAGATAGCGGACGGCCTCCTCGGTCTCGGTGATGCTGATGTTGATGCCGGCGACGGCCCGCAGGTTCTGCTTCTCGTCGGCCGCGGCCCGCGCCAGCTGGTCGGCGACCGTACGCCACTCCTTGTAGCCCCGGCCGGGGTTGGCGAGCACCAGCCGGATGGGCGGCTGCTTGTTGTTGGCCTGGTGGTTCGCGCGGTACTGGGCCAGGTAGGCGCCCTGGACCTGCTCGACGTACTCCCGCCGCTCGGCGGGGGCGTCGGAGACCATGGGGATCATCAGGGCGATGGTGGCCGGGGACTTGCCGGCGACACTGTCGTTCTCCGCCTTGATGTGTTCGGTGACCTGTTTCAGCGACGGGTGGAAGACATAGCTGCCGTCGGTGACGCCGACACACTCGTGCCGGGCGCCGCGCTGCGCCACGCCGGGGGCGCAGGCCGGGTCCTCGGCGAGCCACCGGTCGTAGGCGAGGTAGCCGCCGCTTCCCAGGACGACTGCGAGGGCGACGATCAGCAGGGCGCGGTTCAGCGGTCCGGCGGGCCAGAGTGTCACGGGCGACTCTCTCCGTAGTTGGGCAGGTCGGGTGCCTGGATCCAGTGGTTCAGGAGGTTCGGCCACTCCTCGAACGCCCGGTAGAAGACCTCCTGGGGGCCGACGGGGCTGTTCTGGGCCAGGGTGAGCAGCTGAAGTCTGACGCTGTTGATCTTCTGCTGGTCGGGGGGTGCGAGCGGATGCGACTGCAGCCACAGGTCGAGTACGAGGCGCTCCACGGCCTGGCGCACGGGGTCGCCCGCAGCCGTGTGGAGGTCGTCCCCGGCCGGGTCGCCCGGTGGGTGCGGCGCGGCACAGACCAGGTTGAGGGCGGCGAGCCAGCCGGGCGCGTCCTGCCCGGCCAGGCGGCGGTGCAGGGCGCGGACGACGAGGTCGATCTCGCCGATCGCGAGCGAGTGGTGCAGGTGGCGGGCATCGTGCGGCTCGGCGGCGTCCGTGGGGTACAGGAGGCGCAGCCGCCGGTGTCTGCCCGTCCACTCCACGGCCCCGGGCGGCCCTCCGCTGCGGGTGCGGAGGTCGTGCACGAGCAGGGCGCGCAGGGTGGGATCACCGACGAAGGGCCCACCGGTACCCGGCCAGCGGCGGTGGCTCCAACCGCCCTGCCGCAACAGGCTCCTGGTCTCCGCGACGGGCACGACGGCGGCCCCCTCCACGAGGCTTCCGTCAGGGCGGCGCGGCACGTAGTCGGTGTTCAGCGTGTGGGCGGCCGCGTCGTCGAGGGCCGGGGTGTAGTGGGCGAGTCGCGCCCGGGCCTCCCCGCCCGGGGTCAGGAGCCGGAGCAGCCGTTCGTACACGGGCAGCGTCGGCTCGTCGGCGAGTGGCAGGTCGAGCAGCCTGCCGTGCTCGAAGGGCTCCGGGGAGGCGATCCGCCGTTCGGCGGCAAGGACCAGGGGGTGGGCGATCCCGGCGCGTCCGGAGCTGAGCCGGTGGATCATGTGGGCCGCTTCGGGCTTCGCCCGGCCGCCTCCGAGCATCTCCTTGACCTCGTCGAGGTCGAGCTGCGCCAGCGGCAGCCTCAGTACCCAGCCGGCCGCCGTCTGCGGCCGGTCCTGGCGCCAGAACGGGCCCGCCGCACTCCTCGTCGACGGGGCGACGCCCTCGTGGTCGGGCACGGCCGGCTCCTGTGCGAGGGCGGTCACGACGACGCCGGGGCGCGTTCTCGCGGGCTCCTCGTGCCAGACGGCGGTCAGTGCGTCCATGACCGTCCGGCCCAGCGGAGTGTGGCAGTTGTCCAGGAGCAGCAGCGGGCGCGGCACACGGTTCTTCAGGCGCATCCAGGTGTACTGGTCCGCCATGTCCTCCAGGAGGGCGGCCACCAGGTGCCGCTCCGCGTCCCGGCGGTCGTCCTCGTCGCCGCGGAAGCACATGGCGAGCTCGGTCAACTGGGCGTACCCGTCACCCTGAGGGCCGACCCGCCGCCCCGTCCACCAGCTCAGACCGTGCTTGTTGGCACGCGGGCCGAACAGTTCGGTGGTCACGATGTCGATGAGCGGCGCGACCAGCTCGCCCACCCCGGGACCCATCCCCGCCGCGGCGGCCGCGGTGGCCTGTCCGATCCAGCCCGCCACCCGCTGGTTGCGCTCCTGGAGGTCGGGCTGGCTCTCCCGGAGCAGCCCCGCGAGGAGGCGGCGGGCGGCCGCCAGCTCGGCCGGCTGGACGGCCCCGTACTGCCAGCTCGTGACCGCGAGCAGTCCTTGGGTGAGCCGCGGAAAGGACGGCTTCCAGCCGAACTCGCTCGGCTTCCGGCTCAGCCGGTCCATCAGGTAGAAGAGCAGGTCGGAGGTGCGCGAGGCGTTCGCCGTGGTGGCGTCGGCCGAGGAGGCCAGCCCCGGCTGGCCGAAGTCCGCCGCGCCGAGGTCCGCGTACGCCTGCGGCAGGCGCTGCGCGTACCGGTGCGATAACTCCTTCAGAAGCGCGGTCTTGCCGGTGAGCCGCCCGCCGCAGCACTCGATCAGCAGCGGACTCCCGCCCGGTATCCGCAGCCGGGCGGCGCCCCGGGACTCGAGCCCCACCAATGAAGGCACGACGGCATCGAGCACCGCCGCCCGTCCGTACAACGTCACGTGACCCCCCAGCCGTTCGGCTCGAACCACCGCCGCGATGGATGGAGCGTAAGCGGACGACCGCATAGCGCCACAGGTATATGACGAAGCCGCACTTCTCGGTTACGCATTCGTGACTCACGGTGGAGGGAACGCCCCATTGACCCCTTGTGTCGCCCCTTCGGTCCCGCAGGCACCCCCAGGCGCAGGACGAACCCCCCGAGGCGAGAAGAGGGGGACCCTAGGGCCACTCCCCGCGGTACTCGATGTGCAGGTCACGGTTGGCGGGATCGCCGTACACGGACCTGCAGTAGTGCCTGCCCCCGTGGTTGAACGCCTGGCCGGGACCCTCGCGCGCGAGGCCGGCGAACACCGCGGCCGCCTCCCGGAACGTCCGGGTGCTGCCGGTCATGAACAGCGTCTCGCTGTGGATTTCCTGGTGGAACCGGTCCCGGTTCTCCCGTTGGTGCCGGGCGGACGCCTCGGGCTCCGCGTCGGGGTCGGGCAGGTCCACGGTGCGCGGCCGTCCGCGGCCCAGTCGGCTGCGCAGCTCCTTCCACCGGGACGGGGCGAACTGCAGGGAGTGGTGCAGCAGGACCAGGTCGAGCGGGCGCTGCGCGCCCGTGGCCGCGTCCGGCCCGTCCTTCGCGTTGGCCCGGATCGGCAGGTGCACCAGCGATCGGGGTGACGTGGCCGCGAGGGCCCACAACCCCGCCGTGAGGTGCGCGGCTTCCTGGTCGAACCAGCCGTTCAGGTACCAGGGGTCGTCGAAGAGCACCGCGTGGGCCGGGGGCCGGGCCGGGCGGATGACCTTGAACTCCGTCGCGCCCAGACGGGCGGTGTGGATCGTGGTGTGCAGTCTCATATGCGTTCTTTGATACGGGACGGCGAGGCGCGGTGCCGGACGCCGCGAGCCCGGCCTGCTCCGTAAGACACCCCCTAGAAGGCGTGCCAGCGGGTTTCCGGGTCGGCGGTGCGCAGGGAGGTGACGCGGCGGCGGAATTCGGTCAGGGCCTTCGGGTTGGTCGGGGCGTGTTGGGCCACCCAGGCGCAGCTGGCCGTTTCGCGGGCGCCGCGCAGTACCGCGCAGCCCTCCCAGTCGCGTACGTCCCAGCCGTACGCCGTCACGAAGGCCTCGTACGCCTGCGCCGGCAGGCCGTACCGGTCGCGGGAGAGGGCCATCACCACCAGGTCGTGCTCGCGCAGATCGGCCGAGACGGTCTCCAGGTCCACCAGGACCGGCCCGTCCGGGCCCACGTGGACGTTGCGGGGCAGGGCGTCGCCGTGGATCGGGCCCGGCGGCAGATGCGGGGTCAGCGCGGCCACCTCGTCGGCGTAGGCGTCGCGCCGGGCCCGCAGGTACGCGGCGTCGGCCGGATCGACGGCCTCGCCGGCCAGCCGGAGCCAGCGCTCGACCCCGCCCAGCAGGTCCCGCGCGGGCAGCGCGAACGGCGCCGCCGGGAGGGCGTGGATCTGCCGCAGCAGCGCCGCCAGGTCCTCGGGTCCTGCCGGGCGGACCGGGTCCGGGAGGCGGTGCCACACCGTCACCGGGTGCCCCGTCACCAGCCGCGCATTCGGCTCGGCGGCGCGGACGGCCGGGACTCCGGCCTGTTCGAGCCAGCCCGCCACCGCGAGCTCCCGCTCGGCCCGCTCCAGCAGCGCCGCCTCCCGGCCGACCTTCACCACCAGGTCGCCGGCCGCGAACACCGCGTTCTCGCCCAGCGCCAGCAGCGCGGGCGGCCCGGCCGGTCCCGTCAGGCCCGCCGCCGTCAGTACGTCCCTGGCCTGCGCCTCGTCCATGCCGTGTCTCTCCGCGTCCGGATCTTCGTGGATCCGCCAAGTCTCGCACCCCGAACCGCGGCTGGCCGGAAAATCGCGTTGTACGAGACGTATCGTCTCGTTACGCTCGATCCATGACCTCAGCCAAGCCCGCACACATCGCCATGTTCTCCATCGCCGCCCACGGGCACGTGAACCCGAGCATCGAAGTGATCCGGGAACTCGTCGCCCGCGGCCACCGCGTCAGCTACGCCATCCCCGCCTCCTTCGCCGAGAAGATCGCGGAGACCGGCGCCACTCCGGTGATCTGGAACTCCACCCTCCCCACGGACGACGAGCCCGAAGCCTGGGGCACCGAGCTCATCGACAACATCGAGCCGTTCCTGAACGACGCCATCCAGGCCCTGCCGCAGCTCGTGGCCGCCTTCGAGGGCGACGAGCCCGACCTCGTGCTCCACGACATCACCTCCTACCCGGCACGCGTCCTCGCCCACCGCTGGGGCGTGCCCGCCGTCTCCCTCTCCCCGAACCTGGTCGCCTGGGCCGGGTACGAGGAGGAGGTCGGCGAGCCGATGGCGGCCGGACTGCGCGCCTCCGAGCGCGGGCGGGCGTACTACGCCCGCTTCCGCGCCTGGCTCGACGAGAACGGCATCGAAGAGGACAGCGACTCCTTCGCGGGCCGGCCGCGCCGCAGCATCGTGCTCATCCCGCGCGTCCTCCAGCCCCACGCCGACCGCGTCGACGAGTCCGTCCACACCTTCGTCGGCGCCTGCCAGGGCGACCGCAGCGCCGCCCAGGGCACCTGGGAGCGCCCGGCCGCGGCCGCCGGGAAGAAGGTGCTGCTGGTCTCCCTCGGCTCCACCTTCACCAAGCAGCCCGCCTTCTACCGCGCCTGCATCGAGGCCTTCGGCGACCTCCCCGACTGGCACGTCGTCCTCCAGATCGGCAAGTTCACCGACGAGGCCGAACTCGGCCAGGTCCCCGCCAACGTGGAGGTCCACCGCTGGGTTCCCCAGCTGGACATCCTGCGCCGGGCCGACGCCTTCATCACCCACGCGGGCGCCGGCGGCAGCCAGGAAGGCCTCGCCACCGGCACCCCCATGGTCGCCGTCCCTCAGGCCGTCGACCAGTTCGGCAACGCCGACATGCTCCAGGGCTTGGGCGTCGCCCGGCACGTCCCCATGGAGGAGGCCGACGCCCGCACCCTGCGGGAGACCGTCCGCGCACTCGTAGAGGACCCCGAGGTCGCCGCCCGCGCCGAGGCGATCCGCGCGGCGATGGCCACCGAGGGCGGTACGCGAGCGGCCGCCGACCTCATCGAGGCCGAACTGGCCGAACTGGCCGCACTGACCGCATTGTCGGTGCGTCGCCCTATCGTTCGGTCATGACCACGAAGAAGTACGCGGCACTGCTGCGCGGAATCAATGTCGGCGGGGCCAAGAAGGTCCCGATGGCCGAGCTGCGCGAGGTCCTGGCGGACCTCGGCCTCACCGAAGTGCAGACGTACCTCCAGAGCGGCAACGCCGTCTTCACGAGCCCGGAGGAGGACCAGGCCGCCCTGGCCCGGTCGCTGGAGCGGGCCATCGAGGCCCGCTTCGGCTTCACCGTGGCCTGCCTGGTGGTCGACGGGGAGTACCTGCGCGCCGTCGCCGAGGCCTGCCCCTTCCCGGCCGCCGAGCTGGAGGGCAAGCAGCTGCACGCCACCTTCCTCTCCGCGCAGCCCGCCGAGGAGCGGTTCGCCGCGATCGACGGGCCCGCGTACCTCCCGGAGGAGTACCGGATCGGCGACCGGGTGGTCTACCTCTACGCCCCGGACGGCCTGGGCCGCTCCAAACTGGGCGAGGCGCTCCACAAGCCCGCCGTCTTCAAGGGCATCGACGCGACGAGCCGCAACTGGAACACCGTCGTCAAGCTCGTCGAGCTCACGGCCGACTGACGCTACGCGCCGAGCGCGTCGAGGACCGCCAGCTCCCCGGGCGTCAGCCGGACGGTCGCCGCGTCCAGGTTCTCGGCCAGGTGGGCCAGGGACCCGGTCCCCGGCGTGGGACACAGCACCGGCGACCGGTGCAGCAGCCAGGCCAGCGCGATCTGCCCCGGCCCCGCCCGGTGCTCGGTGGCCACGGCGGTCACCGCGGCCGCGCTCTCGCGCGTCAGGGCGCCGCTGCCCAGGGGGTAGTACGGGAGGAACGCGAGCCCCCGCGCCTCGCACAGCGCGAGCACCTCCGCCGAGGACCGGTCCATCATGTTGTACGGATTCTGCACGGCGGCGACCGGGACGATCTCCAGCGCCTGCCGCAGCTGTTCGGCGGTCACCGTGTCCAGGCCGATGTGCCGGATCTTGCCCTCCGAGCGCAACTCCGCCAGCGCGCCCAGCTGTTCCGCCACCGGAACCTCCGGATCGAAGCGGTGCAGCTGGTAGAGGCCGATACTCTCCACCCGCAGCCGCCGCAGGCTCGCCTCGCACATCGCCCGCAGCTGCTCGGGCCGCCCCGCGACGTGCCACCGGTCGGGGCCGGTGCGCACCACCCCGCCCTTCGTCGCTACGACGAGCCGCTCCCCGTACGGGTGCAGGGCCTCGGCGATCAGCTCCTCGGCCAGGTCGGGCCCGTAGTTGTCGGCGGTGTCGATGAGCGTGACACCGCGCTCGACGGCGGTGAGCAGCAGGGCCCGGGCCTCGGCGCGGCTGCCGCGCGGGCCCCAGTAGCCGGGGCCGACCAGGCCGCCCGTACCGAGGCCGAGCCGCCGCACGGGGAGTTCTCCGCCGAGAAGGAACACGTCGTCCACCATGCCCCGACGGTAACGCAGGGCGCCGGATGTGCCAGGCTCCTGGCCATGCGTTACATCATCATCGGCGCCGGGGCGATCGGCGCGACCATCGGCGGCCGGCTGACGGAGGCGGGCGCCGAGGTGGTCCTCGTCGCGCGCGGCGCGCACGCGGAGGCCCTCACGGCGGACGGGCTGCGGCTCACCACGGCGGACGGGGCCCGGGTGCACCGGATCCCCGTGGTCACGGGACCGGCGGAACTCGGTGAACTGCGGCCGGACGACGTCCTGTTGCTGACCGTGAAGACCCAGGACGCGATCGCCGCGCTCGACGCGTGGGGCGACGCGGAGGTGGCGGGCGGCGGTACGGCGGCGCAGCGCCTGCCGGTGCTGTGCGCCCAGAACGGGGTGGAGAGCGAGCGGCTGGCGCTGCGCCGCTTCGCCCGCGTGTACGGGGTCTGCGTCTGGCTGCCCGCCACCTTCCTGGAGCCGGGCGTGGTCTCCGCGCTGTGCGCGCCGCTGACGGGCATCCTGCACATCGGACTCGCGGCCGGGGGCGCGGACGCGCGGGCCCGGCGGATCGCGGCCGACCTGGAGAGGTCCGGCTTCGAGGCGCCGGTCGTCGAGGACGTCATGCGGTGGAAGTACGCGAAGCTGCTGGGGAACCTGGGCAACGCGGTCCAGGCGACGACGGGCCCCGAACCGCACCCGGCCAAGACGGCCCTGCTGCTGCGCGCGCGGCAGGAGGGACGGGCGGCGCTCGGGGCGGCGGGGATCGCCTACGCCTCCGAAGCGGAACAGGCGGCGGCCCGAGACGGCAAGGTCGACCAGCCGCCCGGCGTGCGCGGCGGCTCCTCCTGGCAGTCCCTGCGCCGGGGCACCGGCTCCATCGAGGCGGACTACCTCAACGGCGAGATCTCCCTGCTGGGCCGCCTCCACGGGGTCCCGACCCCGGTGAACGACACCCTCCGCCACGCGGCGAACATCTTCGCCCGCGAAGGCCTCCCGCCGGGCGCTATGTCGATCGAGGACCTGACGGCCCTGGCCGACGAGGCGGCGGCCAGAGCCTAGGTCGTGTCGTCAGAACGTGCGGTCGCTGCGCCAGGTCGCCTGGCTGGACGGGTTGTTCATGTCGTAGGTGGTGCCGAAGAGCCGGCGGTCCGGACCGAGGGAGCCCGTGTAACGGCGTTCGCGGGGGCGGTGAGACTCGCCCCCGCGACGGACAGGATCAGGGCGGCGACGGACGTGGTGAGGAGCTCGTGCGTACGGCGTGACATGGACCCGTGATCCACGGACGCGAGCCCTGGATTCACCCGAACGAGAATCAGGCCGCGGCGAGGAGGGGCACGCCGCGCGACGCCGTGTCGTAGCGGCGCAGGAGCAGGCGGGCCAGCTCGGGGGCCGCGCCGAGGACATCGGCCACCAGGTCCGCCCCGGCGGATTCCGCGCCCGCGGCGATACGGTCCGGCAGTCGCCCGGGGGCGATGACGTACGGGGCCACCGCCACCCGGCGCACGCCCTCGGCGCGCAGGGCCCGTACGGCGTCCTCCGTACGGGGCAGGCAGGCGGAGGCGAACGCAGGCCGCACGGCGCACCAACCGGTGTGCCGCCACTCCCGCGCGATTTCAGCGATCACTGCGATCGCCTCCGGGTCGGAGGAACCGGCGGACGCGAGCACCACACCGGTGGTGGCGCGGTCCGCCGGGGTGAGGCCCGCTTCCGCGAGCCGGCGCTCCAGGGCGCCGACCAGCAGCGGGGACGGGCCGAGGACGTCCGCGATCCGGACCGAGAGGTCCGGCAGGCGGGACGTGGCCTCGGCCAGCACCGCGGGTATGTCGGACTTCGCATGGAACGCCCGGGTCAGGAGCAGCGGGAGGGCCACGATCTCCCGTACGCCGGAGCGGTACAGGGCGGAGGTCACCTGCGCCACGGTCGGGGTGTCGAAGTCCAGGAAGGCCGTCTCCACCCGCAGCCCCGGCCGCAGCGACCGTACCCGCCCGGTGAGGGCGTGCACGGTCGCCGCGTGGCGCGGGTCGCGGCTGCCGTGGGCGATGACCAGCAGGACGGGAGCGCCGGCGGGGCCGGTGGCGGGGCGGGCGCCGGTGGCGCGGAACACGGAACGCATGGCGCGACTCAGCTCTTGACCAGTAGGCCGCGGCTGCGCAGGACCCGGCGTTCGACGGGGCTGAAGATGAGGAGGTCGATGGCGATGCCGACGACGAGGATCAGGATGATGGCGAGGAAGACGCCGGGGAGGTCGATGTTGTTGCGGCCGTTTTCGAGGAGTTGGCCCAGGCCCAGGCCGAGGTCGGGGGAGCTGGCGATGATTTCGGCGGCCATGAGGGAGCGCCAGGAGAAGGCCCAGCCCTGTTTGAGGCCGGCGAGGTAGCCGGGGAGGGCGGCGGGCATGATCACGTGGCGGGCGCCGCGCAGGCCGGTGGCGCCGAGGGTGCGGCCGGCGCGGAGGTGGAGCGGGGGGATCTGGTCGATGCCGGAGACGAGGCCGTTGGCGATGGAGGGGACGGCGCCGAGGAGGATGACGGTGTACATCATGGCGTCGTTGAGGCCGAACCAGAGGACGGCGGGGGGTACCCAGGCGACGGAGGGCAGGGATTGCAGGCCTTGGAGGATGGGGCCGATCGCGGCGCGGACGAATGTGACGCGGGCGACGAGCAGTCCGAGGGGGGTGCCGATGGCCAGGGCGAGGAGGAAGCCGAGCAGGCCGCGGGAGACGCTGGTCCAGATGACTTCGAGCAGGGTGCCCTTGAGCCACATGTCGGAAAGGCTGTCCCAGACCGCGGACAGGGCGGGGAGCTTGGTCTCGTCGGTGACCTTGGCCGTCACGAGGATCTGCCAGACCAGCAGGACGAGGCCGATGGCGATGAACGGCGGGAGGACCTTCTTGACGAGGACCTCACGGGTCGGGGTGCGGTGGGTCTGGACGGCGTCGAGGGCGTCCAGGCCGGCTTCCAGGCCGGCGAGGTCGTCCGTCTTCGGCTTCGTTTCAGTGCTGGCCATGGCGGCGGATCTCCCCACGCAGGTGTTCGGTGATCTCGATGGACAGTTCGGCGACGTCCGCGTCTTCGATGCGGCGTGGCTGGGGGATGTCGACGGTCCATTCCTTGGCGATTCGGCCGGGGCGTGAGGAGAGCAGGACCACGCGCTGGGCGAGGCGGACGGCCTCGCGCACGTTGTGGGTGACGAAGAGGACGGAGACGTCGGTCTCGGCCCAGATGCGGGTCAGTTCACCGTGCAGCACGTCACGCGTGATGGCGTCGAGGGCGGCGAACGGTTCGTCCATCAGCAGGAGGCGGCTGTCCTGGGCGAGGGCCCGGGCCAGGGCGACGCGCTGGCGCATGCCGCCGGACAGTTCGTGGACGCGTTTGCGGTGGGCGCCGCCGAGCCGGACCAGCTCCAGGAGCCGTTCGGCTTCGGGCTTGCGGTCGGCTTTGGCGACCCCGCGCAGGCGCAGGGCGAGTTCGATGTTCTTGCCCGCGGTCAGCCACGGGAACAGGGCGTGTTCCTGGAACATGAGCGCGGGCCGGCCGCTGGTCTCGATGGTGCCGGCGGTGGGTTTGTCGAGTCCGGCGACCAGGTTGAGCAGGGTGGATTTGCCGCATCCCGAGGCTCCCAGGATGGTGACGAACTCGCCGGGTGCGACATCGAGGCTGATGTCGTCCAGGACGAGCTGCGGTCCGGCCGGGCCGGAGAAGGACTTCGAGACGTGAGCGATGCGGGCGGCGTGCGTCTGCTCCGCGATCGCGGTCTCGGCAGCCTTGGCGAGTGTGGTGGCCATGGTCGTCACCTCCTGGGGTAGCTGAACTACGGGCTTACTTGGTACCGAGGCCGGCGTCGGAGACCTCGGGCTTGCCGGCGGCCTTGAGGACCTTGTTCAGGAGCGTCAGGTCGTAGATCCCGGCGAGGTCGGGCTGTTCGATGAGCTTGGCCTTGACCGCCCAGTCGGACTCGGTCTTCAGGGTGGTGGCCAGCGGGTCGTCGGTGACCAGGATGTTCTTCCACGCCGGGTCGATGATCTTCGCGTCGAGCGGCTTGCCGCCGTCGGCTTCCAGCTTCGCGTTGGCGGAGGCCTTCGCCTTGTCGGGGTTGGCGTTGATCCACTCGTTCGTCTTCACCGTGCCGGCCAGTACGGCCTCGACGACGTCCGGGTGTTCCTTGAGGAACTTCTGCGACACGATGATGTTCGTGATCACGAACTTCTTGCCGGGCCACAGGTCGGTCTCGTCGAGGAGGACCGAGGCGCCGTCGGAGACCAGCTTGGAGGCGGTCGGCTCGGGCACCCAGGCGCCGTCGATCGAGCCCTGCTTGAAGGCGTCGGGGGTCACCTTGTTGTCCGTGCGGACGACGGAGACATCGCCCTTGCCGGACTCCGGGTCGACCTTCCAGCCCTTCTCCGCGATCCAGTTGAGGAAGGCGACGTCCTGGGTGTTCCCCTTCTGCGGGGTGGCGATCTTCTTGCCCTTGAGGTCGTCCAGGGTCTTGATCTTGTCCGGGTTCACGACGAGCTTGACGCCGCCGGAGGCCGAGCCGGAGATGATCCGCAGGTTGCTGCTCTTGGACTTGACGTAGCCGTTGATCGCCGGGGAGGGGCCGATGAAGCCGATGTCGAGAGAGCCGCCGTTGAGGGCCTCGATCTCGGAGGGGCCGGCGTTGAAGGTCTGTGGCTTGATCGCGGTGGCGCCCAATTCCTTCTGGATCAGGCCCTCCTGCAGGCCGACCAGCGCGGTGGCGTGCGTCAGGTTCGGGAAGTACCCGATACGGACCTCCGACGCGGAAAGCTTCTTGTCGCCGTCAGCGGCGGCGGCAGCCTTCTTGTCCTCCGGCTTTTCGGCCTGGGAACCGTAGCCGCAGGAGGCGAGCACGCCGATCAGCAGCGGCAGGGCGGCAGCGGCGGCAACGCCGCGGCGAACGCCGGAACGGGAAAGCGGGGTACGGGTGTTACCGGTGGCAGGCACGGGAGGGCTTCCTCTCGTAGCGTCATCTCATGACGCACGTCTTCGTCTGTGCAGCAAGGACAGGTACAGCTCGTGGGGGGTGCGGGCGCGCAGGCAGTGCGCGTACGTCATCGCGCACATCGCGCCACTCCTCCCTGGCCGCTGCCCAGGCGGCCGCTGCCTACGCGGCCGCCTTCCTTGGCGAAAGTGGAGTAGATGTCCGAGGGCATGGGCTAGAAGTCCCAGCCTTCGTCATCCGCCTGGACGGTCGTCCGGGCCTGGGAGGCGAAGGACTCGCCGGCCATGCCCGCCGCCAGGGTCGTGCCGTCGGCCGGGTCGATGAGCAGGAAGGACCCGGTACGGCGGGAGTCGGCGTACGCGTCGAGCGCGAGCGGCTCGGCGGTCCGTACGACGACGCGGCCGATGTCGTTGGCCACCAGCTGCCCGGGGTTCGGGTGCTGGGACAGGTCGTCCAGGGTCAGCCGCGAGGGGATCTCCTTGACGATGGCCTTGACCGTGCGCGTGGTGTGCTTGAGCAGCACGCGCGCACCGACGGCAAGCGGCTGGTCCGCGACGTGGCAGACGGTCGCGATGACGTCCTGCGTGGTGGCGGGCGGGTTCGCGGACGGCGCGATCAGGTCGCCGCGCGAGATGTCGATGTCGTCGGCGAGACGGACCGTCACCGACTGCGGGGCCCACGCGATGTCCACCGCTGTGCTCGATCCAAAACCGGTACCCAGGGCGTCGATGCCCTCGATGACCGAGGTGCGCCCCGACGGCAGGACGGTGACGGCCTCGCCGACGCGCAGCACGCCGGAGGCGATCTGGCCCGCGTAGCCGCGGTAGTCGGGGTGCTCGGCCGTCTGCGGGCGGATCACGTACTGCACCGGGAAACGCGCCGGGCAGGCGGTGAGGTCGTGGCTGACCGGGACGGTCTCCAGGTGCTCCAGCACGGTCGGGCCGCCGTACCAGTCCATGTTGGCGGAGGGCTCGACCACGTTGTCCCCGGCGAGCGCCGAGATCGGGATCGCGGTGATCTCCGGGACGCCCAGGTCGGAGGCGTACGCGGTGAACTCCTCGGCGATCTTCGCGAAGACCTGCTCCTCGTAGCCCACGAGGTCCATCTTGTTGACGGCCAGCACCACGTGCGGCACGCGCAGCAGGGCCGCGACGGCGGCGTGCCGGCGGGTCTGCTCGATGACGCCGTTGCGGGCGTCGACCAGGACCACGGCCAGGTCGGCGGTGGAGGCGCCGGTGACCATGTTGCGGGTGTACTGCACGTGGCCGGGGGTGTCGGCGAGGATGAACCGGCGCCGGGCGGTGGCGAAGTAGCGGTACGCGACGTCGATGGTGATGCCCTGCTCGCGCTCGGCCCGCAGGCCGTCGGTCAGCAGTGCCAGGTCCGGGGCGTCCTGACCGCGCTGGGCGGAGACGGCCTCCACGGCCTCAAGCTGGTCCGTCAGGACCGACTTGGAGTCGTGCAGCAGCCGCCCGACCAGCGTGGACTTGCCGTCGTCGACGGAACCGGCGGTCGCGAAGCGCAGCAGCGTCGTCGTCGAGACGTCGGCGAACTGCTCGGTGGTGGAGGTCATGGCTAGAAGTACCCTTCGCGCTTGCGGTCTTCCATCGCGGCCTCGGACATCTTGTCGTCGGCGCGGGTCGCACCCCGCTCGGTGAGCCGGGAGGCGGCGATCTCGGTGATCACGGCGTCCAGTGTGGTGGCGTCGGAGTCGACGGCACCGGTGCAGGACATGTCACCGACGGTGCGGTAGCGGATGAGGCGCGTCTCGGGAGTCTCGCCCTCCTTCGGCCCGCCCCACTCGCCGGCCGTCAGCCACATGCCGTTGCGCTTGAACACCTCGCGTTCGTGGGCGAAGTAGATCTGGGGCAGTTCGATGTTCTCGCGGGCGATGTACTGCCAGACGTCCAGTTCGGTCCAGTTGGAGAGCGGGAAGACGCGGACGTGCTCGCCGGGTGCGTGGCGGCCGTTGTAGAGCTGCCACAGTTCGGGGCGCTGGCGGCGGGGGTCCCACTGGGAGAACTCGTCGCGCAGGGAGAAGACGCGTTCCTTGGCGCGGGCCTTCTCCTCGTCGCGGCGCCCGCCGCCGAAGACGGCGTCGAACTTCAGGCGCTGGATCGCCTCCGTGAGCGGCACGGTCTGGAGCGGGTTGCGGACCCCGTCGGGGCGTTCGCGGAGCTTGCCGGCGTCGATGTACTCCTGGACGGAGGCCACGTGCAGGCGCAGGTTGTGCCGGGCCACGGCGCGGTCGCGGTAGTCGAGGACCTCGGGGAAGTTGTGCCCGGTGTCGACGTGCAGCAGCGTGAAGGGCACCGGCGCGGGCGCGAAGGCCTTGAGCGCCAGGTGCAGCATGACGATGGAGTCCTTGCCGCCGGAGAAGAGGATCACCGGCCTCTCGAACTCGCCCGCCACCTCACGGAAGATGTGCACGGCCTCCGATTCGAGGGCGTCGAGGTGCGACAGCGCGTAGGGCGCGGAGCCCAGGGAATCGTCCGCAGCCTCGTGGACGTGTGCGACGGTGGCCGTCATGCCAGACCCCTCTCGGTGAGCAGCGCGTGCAGGGCCGAAGCCGACTCCTGCACGGTCTGCGTGTGCGACTCGATGCGCAGGTCCGGGGAGTCCGGAGCCTCGTACGGGTCGTCGACGCCGGTCAGACCGGAGATCTCGCCCGCCGCCTGCTTGGCGTACAGGCCCTTCACGTCACGCTCGGAGCAGACCTCGACCGGGGTGGCCACGTGGACCTCCAGGTACGAGGTGCCCTCGGCGGCGTGCCGCTTGCGGACGGCCTCGCGGCTGTCCGCGAACGGCGCGATCACCGGTACGAGCGCCTTGACGCCGTTGCTCGCGAGGAGTCCGGCGACGAATCCGATCCGCTGCACGTTGGTGTGGCGGTCCTCCCGGGTGAAGCCCAGGCCGGCGGAGAGGAACTCGCGGATCTCGTCGCCGTCGAGGACCTCCACGCGGTGCCCCTCGGCGCGCAGCCGCTCGGCCAGCGCGTAGGCGATGGTGGTCTTGCCCGCGCTCGGCAGCCCGGTCAGCCACACGGTGGCGCCCTGGTCGCTCACGCTCATCTGCTGTGTCTCCGTAAGTTCTGTGCTGTCCGTCATCAGCCGTGCAGTCCGCACTCGGTCTTGGCCCGGCCGGCCCAGCGGCCGGCGCGCGCATCCTCGCCCTCCGCCACGCGGCGGGTGCAGGGGGCACAGCCGACGGAGGCGTAGCCGTCCATCAGCAGCGGGTTGGTCAGGACCCCGTGCTCGGCGACGTAGGCGTCGACCTCGTCCTGGGTCCAGCGGGCGATCGGGGAGATCTTGACCTTCTGCCGCTTCTCGTCCCAGCCGACCACCGGGGTGTTCGCCCGGGTGGGGGACTCGTCGCGGCGCAGGCCCGTCGCCCATGCGTCGTACGCGGTCAGGCCCTCTTCCAGCGGCTTGACCTTGCGCAGCGCGCAGCACAGGTCGGGGTCGCGGTCGTGCAGCTTCGGGCCGTACTCCGCGTCCTGCTCGGCGACCGTCCGGCGCGGGGTGAGGGTGATGACGTTGACGTCCATCACGGCCTCGACCGCGTCGCGGGTGCCGATGGTCTCCTCGAAGTGGTAGCCGGTGTCGAGGAAGACCACGTCCACGCCGGGGAAGGCGCGGGAGGCGAGGTGGGCGACCACCGCGTCCTCCATGGAGGAGGTGACGCAGAACTTCTTGCCGAAGGTGTCGGCCGCCCAGCGCAGGATCTCCAGCGGGGACGCGTCCTCCAGGTCGCGCCCGGCCTGCTCGGCAACGCTCTTGAGAGACTCGGTCTCAGGGTTGCCGTCCTTGAGACGGGCGTCTTGAGTCGTGGTCATATCTCGTCCCCTCCCACGGTGTCGGACCGGACACCCCGGGCCAGCAGCCCGAGGTACTTCAGCTGGAAGGCCCGGTTGCAGGACCTGCACTCCCAGGCGCCGTGACCCGCCTCGTTCGGAAACAGGTCCTCGTCGCCGCAGTACGGGCAGTAGAACGGGGCCGCGCGCTCGCTCACGAGAGGTCCTCGTCCTTCGCACGGGTCACCCAGGCGGCGAAGCGCTCGCCGTCCTCGCGCTGCTCCTCGAAGCGCGTGACGACCCGCTCGACGTAGTCGGGCAGACCGGCCGAGGTGACCTTGAGGCCGCGGACCTTGCGGCCGAAGCCGGCCTCCAGGCCGAGCGCGCCCCCCAGGTGGACCTGGTAGCCCTCGACCTGGTTGCCGTCGTCGTCGAGGACCAGCTGGCCCTTGAGACCGATGTCCGCCACCTGGATACGGGCGCAGGCGTTCGGGCAACCGTTGATGTTGATGGTCAGCGGCTCCGCGAACTGCGGCAGGCGGCGCTCCAGTTCGTCGATGAGCGAGGCGCCGCGCGCCTTCGTCTCGACGATGGCCAGCTTGCAGAACTCGATGCCGGTGCAGGCCATCGTGCCGCGGCGGAACGGGGACGGCTTGACCCGCAGGTCCAGCGCCTCCAGCGCGGCGACGACGGAGTCGACCTTGTCCGCCTCGATGTCGAGGACGATCATCTTCTGCTCGGCGGTGGTGCGCAGGCGGCCGGAGCCGTGCTGCGCGGCGACGTCCGCGATCTTGGTGAGGGTGGCGCCGTCCACGCGGCCGACGCGGGGCGCGAAGCCGACGTAGAAGCGGCCGTCCTGCTGCTGGTGGACGCCGACGTGGTCGCGCCACTGGCCGCTGGGCTGCTCGGGCGCGGGGCCGTCGGTCAGCTTGCGCCGCAGGTACTCGTCCTCCAGGACCTGGCGGAACTTGGCCGGGCCCCAGTCGGCGACGAGGAACTTCAGCCGGGCGCGGGTGCGCAGGCGGCGGTAGCCGTAGTCGCGGAAGATCGAGATGACGCCCTCGTAGACGTCCGGGACCTCGTCGAGCGAGACCCAGGTGCCCAGGCGCACGCCCAGCTTGGGGTTGGTGGAGAGGCCGCCGCCCACCCAGACGTCGAAGCCGGGGCCGTGCTCGGGGTGGTTCACGCCCACGAAGGCGATGTCGTTGATCTCGTGCGCCACGTCGAGCAGCGGCGAGCCGGAGATCGCGGACTTGAACTTGCGGGGCAGGTTGGAGAAGTCCGGGTTGCCCACGATGCGGCGGTAGATCTCGTCGATGGCGGGGGTGCCGTCGATGATCTCGTCCTGGGCGATGCCGGCGACGGGCGAGCCGAGGATGACGCGGGGCGTGTCACCGCAGGCCTCGGTGGTGGAGAGGCCGACGGCCTCCAGGCGGCGCCAGATCTCCGGGACGTCCTCGATCCGGATCCAGTGGTACTGCACGTTCTGCCGGTCGGTGAGGTCGGCGGTGCCGCGCGCGAACTCCTGCGAGATCTCGCCGATGACGCGGAGCTGCTCGGTGGTCAGCCGGCCGCCGTCGATGCGGACGCGCAGCATGAAGTACTTGTCGTCCAGCTCCTCCGGCGCCAGGATCGCGGTCTTGCCGCCGTCGATCCCGGGCTTGCGCTGGGTGTAGAGACCCCACCAGCGCATGCGGCCGCGCAGGTCGTTGGGGTCGATCGAGTCGAAGCCCGTCTTGGAGTAGATCGTCTCAATGCGTGTCCGCACGTTGAGACCGTCGTCGTCCTTCTTGAACTGCTCGTTGCCGTTGAGGGGGGTGTGGTGTCCGACGGCCCACTGACCCTCGCCGCGGTGGCGGCCGGTCTTGCGGCGCGCGGCGGCTGCGGGAGCTGCGGCTGCGGGCGTTTCGGGGGTGGCGGCCATGGCGGTACGTCCTTCTTCGGCGGCTCGATGCAAGGGCAGGGGAGGGGCGGCGAGTGCCCCTGTT
Organism: Streptomyces sp. NBC_01006; assembly: GCF_045162725.1. Lineage (NCBI taxonomy): Bacteria > Bacillati > Actinomycetota > Actinomycetes > Kitasatosporales > Streptomycetaceae > Streptomyces > Streptomyces sp. NBC_01006. Next base: position 6,439,352 of record NZ_CP108700.1, read on the forward strand.
CATCAGCCCTGCCGCTGAGCAGGTGCGGCCGATCGCCGCCCGATTTTCCGGTTGTGCCGGTGGTCAGGGCGGTGTTCTGCCTTCAGGGGACTGCGGGCTGCGGCACCCCCGCGACGACGGTGTGCGGGGCGCTGTGCCGGGGCTGCGCGGCGGTGGCTGGTTCCGTCAGCGCGCCGAACAGATGGCACTGGACATGCGGCCGAGGTCGACGTGCCGCCGACTCACCAAGGCAATTCCAGCTCCATTCATGGCGGAAGCGTGTCATGTGCCGATTGGAGGAGTCCACTACTGTCCATTATTCGGACGATGTAGTCCCGTATCCCGAGATGATGTGACGCCGGTCACGCGGCGGAGGGGCGCAGGATCCGGCCGCCGGCCCCCCCCCGCCCACGCCACCCGCCGCCCGGCGGAGCGCTACGCGCCCGGCCAGGGGCCGGGGGTCGCGGCGCTCTCCTTCTCTTCCGTCTCCGTCTTGAAGAGCTTGAAGCCGCGGCGCAGATAGTTGTCCATCGCCGTCGGGCCGTCCTGGCTGCACGTGTGGAGCCAGACCCGCGTCGTCGCCTCGCGCCCCGGCCAGCGGTCCGCCAGGGACCAGGCCGCGTCGACGCCCAGCGTCAGCAGGTGGCCCCCGATACGGCGGCCGCGGAAGTCCGGGAGCAACCCGAAGTACATGATCTCCACCACGCCGTCGTCCTGCGGGTCGAGCTCCACGTACCCCGCCGGCGTGCCGTTCTCGTACGCCACCCACGTCTCCACGCCGGGACGGCCCAGCTGCTCCACCCACTGCGCCCGGGTCAGGGACAGCCGGTCCGTCCAGTGGATGTCACCGCCCACCGAGGCGTACAGGAAGCGGCTGAACTCCGGCGAGGGGACCTCCGCCCGCCGGACGCTGATCTCAGGACCCGGGACGGCCGCCCGGACCAGATCCTGCGGCGAGGCCATTTCCAGGGACCACGTGGTGAGTGTGATGGTGCTCATGCAGGTCAGGGAATCATGCCCGCCCCCGCACGGCCCAGCCGGGCCCTGATCACCGCCGGCGCCGTCGAGTGCGGCAGCAGCGCCGCCGGGTCCTCGGGGCGGATCAGCTCCACCTCCACGTCGTCCGCGAAGCGGTACGGGCGGTGGGTCAGCACCCCGCCCAGGTGCCGCCGTACCCGGGACAGCTCCGCCCGCACCGTCACCGTCCGTGTCGGATCCCCGAACAGCTCCGCCGCCAGCTCCGCCGCCGACCGCCCCCGCGGGCTCTCCGCCAGCAGGAAGAGCAGCTCCGCGTGGCGCGGGCTCAGCTCCTGGGACCAGCTCCCGGCCGCCCCGTACACCCTCGCCGACCACACCCGCGGACGGCTCAGGTCCAGGACGACCCGGCTCGCCGCCGCGGTCGTGCCCGGCGCCTCCGCGACGCGCAGCAGCCAGCCGCCCGGCAGCGGCTCCACCACGCAGTCCCCGAGCTGCGCCACCCACACCCGGCCCGGCCCGAACCCCTTCGGCAGTGCGATCCGGCCCGCCGGGGCCAGCCCCGTCACCGCCGCCGTCCAGCCGTGCGGGTCCACCGCCAGGGCCTGCCCCGGCAGCCGGGCCAGCAGCGGCGACGCGACCGCCCGCAGCCGCTCCAGCGACTCCAGGTGCCGGATCCGCAGCTCCCGCTCCGCGAGGCGGGCCACCGAGCTCACCCACGCCAGCGTGGCCGGGTGCATCGTGGCCAGCGGCCCGCTGACGTCCACCACTCCCAGCAGCCGCCCGTCCCGCGGGTCCCGCACCGGCGCCCCCGCGCAGGTCCAGTCGTGGTGGCTGGAGACGAAGTGCTCCGCCGAGAACACCTGGACGGGCTGGCGGGCCACCAGAGCCGTACCCACGCCGTTCGTGCCGACCACCGCCTCGTCCCAGTCGGCGCCCACCGTGAACCCGAGCCGGTCCGCCTTGCGCAGGATCGAGGAGGCCCCCTCCCGCCACAGCAGCCGCCCCTCCGCGTCGGCGACGACCATGATGTGCAGCGCCGCGTCCAGCGCCGGCAGCAGCCCCTCGCGCAGCACCGGCAGGATCTCCCGCAGCGGCGAGACCTGCCGCCGCTCCTCCGTCTCGGCTGCCGACAGCATCCGCGAGCGCGCGTCCCGGTCCGGGTGCACACCGCCGGCCAGCATCCGGCGCCAGGACTCGGCGATCTCCGGGCGGGGCTCCGCCGGCGGCCGGTCCCCGGCCAGCGCCGCCGCCCGCACCCCCTTGAGCAGACGCGCGGCCTCCCGCGCGTCCATGGCCGAGATGCGTGCCACATCGACCGTGCTGTCTGCGGTGTAGGCCACCGGAACCTCCCCGTGCGGAACGAAACGCAGAGAACGCAGAGAACGCAGAGAACTCAGAGAACGCCAGAGAACGCAGAGAACTTCAGAGAACGCCGAGAACTCAGAGGACTCAGAGGGTTGCAACGGTATGCAACTCTCGCCAAGTCCCGGTCACCCGACCGAAACTGTCCGGACGTCGCCTCGCGGCGTGACAGCTCCTCCTCGGGGCTTTCGGATCAGGGGTGGTGCCGAGTCGGCGCGGCGCCACCCCTGCTCCTGGTCAACGGGCCCGGATCCCGGCTCGGATCCTGCTCGGACCTGTTTGGGGACAGGTCCCGGAGTCCCGGAACCTAGCCCGCGATCCGCGCCCGTTCGACCAGCGCGCCCAGATGCAGGCTGTGCGGCAGCGTGCCGAAGGCCGCGCCCCAGTCACCTCCCAGGCGCGAGGCGCAGAACGCGTCCGCCACCTCCGGCGGCGCCCAGCGCACCAGCAGCGATCCCTGCAGCACCAGGGCGATGCGCTCCACCACCCGGCGCGCCCGGGCCTCGATGCCCTCCAGGTCCGCGAGCTCCGTCAGCAGCCCCTTGATGGCCGAATCCAGCCGGTGGTCGGCGCCGCGCGCCTGCCCCACCTCCGTGAGGAGCGCGTTCAGCGCCAGCGGCTCCCGCTGCAGCGCCCGCAGCACGTCCAGGGCCTGTACGTTGCCCGAGCCCTCCCAGATCGAGTTCAGCGGGGACTCGCGCAGCAGCCTCGGCAGCCCGGACTCCTCGACGTAGCCGTTGCCGCCCAGACATTCCAGGGCCTCCGCCACCATCGGCGTACACCGCTTGGTCACCCAGTACTTCGCGGCGGGCACCGCGATGCGCAGGAAGGCCCGCTCCTGCTCCGTCCCGGCGTCGTACGCGGCCGCGAGGCGCAGCCCCAGCGTCGTCGCCGCCTCCGACTCCAGCGCGAGGTCGGCCAGCACGTTGCGCATCAGCGGCTGCTCGATGAGCCGTGCTCCGAAAGCAGAGCGGTGCTCCGCATGGTGCACGGCCTGCGTCAGCGCCTGCCGCATCAGCGCCGCCGAGCCCAGCACGCAGTCCAGCCGGGTCGCCGCGACCATCCCGATGATGGTCCGCACCCCCCGCCCCTCCTCGCCGACCCGCCGCGCCCACGTCCCGTCGAACTCCACCTCGGCCGACGCGTTCGACCGGTTGCCCAGCTTGTCCTTCAGCCGCTGGATCGCGAACACGTTGCGCGTACCGTCCGGCAGCGCCCGCGGCACCAGGAAGCACGTCAGGCCGTCCGTTCCGGAGGACGATGCCTGCGCCAGCACCAGGAACCCGTCCGACATCGGCGCCGAGCAGAACCACTTGTGCCCCGTCAGCAGGTACTCGCCCGCCGCGTCCAGCGGCTTCGCCACCGTCGTGTTCGCCCGTACGTCGCTGCCGCCCTGCTTCTCCGTCATCCCCATGCCGAACAGCACCCCGGCCTTCTGCCCGGCCGGCCGCAGCCCCTCCTCGTACGCGTGCGAGGTCAGCCGCGGCTCCCATTCGGCGGCCAGTTCCGGATCCGTCCGCAGCGCCGGTACCGCCGCATGGGTCATCGACACGGGGCAGCCGTGCCCCGCCTCGGCCTGCGACCACACGAAGAACCCGGCCGCGCGGCGCAGATGCCCGGCCGGCCGGCCCCACGCGTCGGTCAGCCCGGCGCTCACCGCGTGCCCGAGCAGCCGGTGCCAGGCCGGATGGAACTCCACCTCGTCGATCCGGTTGCCGTACCGGTCGTGCGTACGCAGTTTCGGCGGGTTCTCGTTCGCCTGCGCACCCCACCTCTGAGCCTGCGCCGAGCCCGCCGCCCGCCCCAGTTCCGCGAGCTCCTCCCGCACCTCGCCGAGGAGTTCGGGCGCCGAGGCCGACAGGTGCCGCTCCACGCCCTCCCGCAGCGCCCGGTCGGTGCCGTAGACGTCGTAGCCCACGAGGGGAGGGGCCTGGTTGGTGACTGTGTGGGTGGTGGCTGCCATGCGGATACCGTAAGGACGTGCAGCCAGCAAAAGAAACACCCGAGCGGGTCCACGAGCGGGTCCCCGGGCGACTCCACCGGGCCCGTGCCCTGTACCGCAACGTCTCCAAGCGCAAGATGGCGTGGCTGCTGCTGAAGGACACCGTCAATTCGTGCATCGAGTACCGGATCCTCGGCCTGGCCGCCGAGGCGGCGTTCTTCACGCTGCTCTCGCTGCCGCCGCTGTTCCTGGGCCTCCTGGGCCTCCTCGGGTACGTGGACGGCTGGACGGGCGGCACGTTCGTGGCCTCCATCGAGGAGAACATCCTCAACGCCGTCGGCACGGTCCTCTCCGACCGGGGCGTCAACGACATCGCGAAACCGATGCTCGACGACGTCACCAAAGCGGGCCGCCCGGACCTGATCTCCCTCGGCTTCGCCTTCGCCCTCTGGTCGGGCTCGCGGGCCGTCAACGTCTTCATCGACACCATCACCGTGATGTACGGGCTCGACGGCCAGCGCGGCATCGTCAAGACCCGGCTGCTCTCTTTCCTGCTGTACGTGGTCGCCCTGGTGATCGGCGCCGTCGTGCTGCCGCTGATGGTGGCGGGGCCCGACGCGGTGGTCCGCTGGGTGCCCTGGAGCACCGAGGTGATCGCGGTCCTCTACTGGCCGATCGTCACCCTGCTGTCCATCGCCTTCCTGACCACGCTCTACCACGTGTCCGTACCCGTGCGCTCCCCGTGGATCGAGGACGTCCCGGGCGCGCTCGTGGCCCTCGCCATGTGGGTGCTGGGCTCGTTCCTGCTGCGGATCTACCTCACGAACACCGTCGAGGGCCCGACCATCTACGGCTCGCTGGCCGCGCCCGTCGCCGTCCTGCTGTGGATCGGCGTGTCCGCCTTCGCCGTGCTCGTCGGCGCGGCGGTGAACGCCGCCATCGACCGCGTCTGGCCGTCCGTGGCCACCGCGGCGGCCCGCGAGGCCAACGAGCGGGCCCGCGAGGCGCAGGCCGCGCAGCTGATCGCGCGCGCCGCCGCGTGGCGGGCCCTCGCCGAGGGCGAGTCGGAGGACGACGAGGAGGGGGACGGCGAGATGCCCTCGGAGTTCCCGGAGCGCTGGTCGAAGTTCCTGCCGCCCGAGGACTACTCGGCCCGGCTGCGCAAGCACTGACGGTCACGGAACGGGGGTCGCGGCGTAGCGTGGCGGCTGTGTACGAGGAGCGGCCGTCCCCGCTGGTGCCCGGCGCGATCGTCTGGCGGCGCACCGCAGCCCCCGGAGCCCCCGGCGGGCCCGTACTGCCCGACGGCTGCATGGACCTGCTGTGGGTCGGCGGGCGGCTGCTGGTCGCCGGCCCCGACACCGGGCCGCACCCCGCCGGGGAGGTGCCGGGCGGAACCCGCGGCCCCGTGTCGGGGCTGAGGTTCGCCCCCGGCACGGCGCCCGCGCTGCTCGGCGTACCGGCGTACGAGCTGCGTGACCGGCGGGTCGAGCTCGCCGACCTCTGGCCGGGTCCGGAAGCGCGGGAGCTCGCCGAGCGGATGAGCGCGTACGAGGACCCCGGCTCGGGGCTGGAGCGGCTGGCCCGCGGCCGCGCGGCGCGGAGCAAGCCCCCCGACCCCCTCGCCGCACGGGTGGCGGCCGGGCTTCGCGCGGGGGAGTCCGTGGCCGCCGTGGCGGAGGCCGTCGGCCTCGGGGAGCGCCAGCTGCACCGGCGTTCGCTCGACGCCTTCGGCTACGGACCCCGCACGCTCGGGCGCGTGCTGCGCCTGCAGCGGGCGCTGGAGCTGGTGCGGCGGGGGCTGCCGCAGGCCGAGGTGGCCCACCGGGCCGGGTACGCCGACCAGGCCCACCTCACCCGCGAGGTGCGGGCGCTGGCCGGGACCACCCCGGGGGCCTACGCGGCGGCCTACGCCCCGGCGGCGGCGAACAGGGAGACGCCGCAGCCGTCCGGGTCGAGCACGACGGCGTAGCGCTGCCCCCAGAAGGCGTCCCAGGGCTCCAGATGGCCCTTGTACCCGGCGTCCGTCAGCTCGGCGTACACCGCGTCCACCTCGGCGGGGGACTCGCACAGGAATGCGAGCCCCAGCCGGTCGCCCCCGGCGGGGCGGGTCCAGGACGGGTCGAAGGAGCGGATCACCTCCTCCGTGTCCCAGCCGATCCGCAGCCCGCCGGTCAGGACGGCCTCCACGTGCGGCTGATCCTCCGCCCCGGCCGGGATGTCGAGGCCGAGACGGCGGTAGAAGGCGAGCGAGGCGGCCATGTCGGAGACGACGAGGCCGATCATGTCGAGTCGGGGAGTCGTTCGGGGAGTCGTTCGGTGAGTCATGCGGCCAGGCTAGGAGCGGGCCGGTCCGCCGGTCTTGAACGAATCGGACATGCGCCCGCCGAAGTGGCCGGAAAAAGAATTGGCGTGCGCCGGAGCGCACTTGCTACGGTGATCGAGTTCCCGCCGATCCGCGCGGAACCGACCAGTACGTGCATGACCCGGAGGTGAGTTCATTGATGACTGTCGTCACGCAGGGCGCCGCCCGCACTCAGAAGACCATCAATGTCACTTCCGTGGTCTCCGGCTGACCTCACACCTCTTCGCGCGCCGCTGAGCGCGCGCTGCCGGGGCCACCCTGTGAAGGGTTCCCCTTGTCTTTCTCTTCTGCTCGTCTTTCTTCCTCCACCTCTTCTGCGTACGCGTCCGCCCTCGCCCCCTTCGGCTGGGACGAGGCGTGGGAGGCCGAGTTCGCCCCGTACACCGGGCAGGGCCTGGTGCCCGGCCGTGTGGTGCGGGTGGACCGCGGCCAGTGCGACGTCATGACGGCCGACGGCATCGTCCACGCCGACACCGCCTTCGTCACCCCGCACGACCCGCTCCGCGTCATCTGCACCGGTGACTGGGCCGCCGTCGAGGCGGCCGGCAACCCCCGGTACGTCAAGACGTACCTGCCGCGCCGGACCGCCTTCGTACGCTCCACCTCCTCGAAGCGGTCCGAGGGGCAGATCCTCGCCGCCAACGTCGACCACGCGATCATCGCGGTCTCCCTGGCCGTCGAGCTGGACCTCGGCCGCATCGAGCGCTTCCTGGCCCTCGCCTGGGAGTCGGGGGCGCAGCCGTTGGTCGTCCTGACCAAGGCCGACCTCGTACCGGACCCGGTGACGCTCGCGCACCTGGTCCAGGACGTGGAGACCACGGCGCCGGGCGTCGGCGTCCTCACCGTCTCCTCCCACACCGGGGAGGGCACGGACGTCCTGGCGGCGGTCGTCGCCGGCGGTACGAGCGTGCTGCTCGGCATCTCGGGCGCGGGCAAGTCCACCCTGGCGAACGCGCTGCTCGGCGCCGACGTCATGGAGGTCCAGGCCACGCGCGACGCGGACGGCAAGGGCCGGCACACGACGACCACCCGCAACCTGCTGGCACTGCCCGGCGGCGGCGTCCTCATCGACACGCCCGGACTGCGGGGCGTCGGCCTGTGGGACGCCGGGACCGGGGTCGGCCAGGTCTTCTCGGAGATCGAGGAGTACGCGGCCGACTGCCGCTTCCACGACTGCGCGCACGAGGCCGAGCCGGGATGCGCGGTACTCGAAGCGCTGGAGAGCGGCGAACTGCCGGAGCGGCGCCTGGAGAGCTACCGCAAGCTGCTCCGCGAGAACCAGCGGATCGTCGCCAAGACGGACGCCAGGCTCCGCAACGAGATCCGCCGGGACTGGCGGATCAAGTCGGCCGAGGGCCGGGCCAATTACGCGGCGAAGCGCAACGGTCGCTACTGAGACCGGTCACGGACGCCTGCCCCCTCCCCCGAGGAGGGCAGGCGTCCGGGCTCCCGCCCCGGGCCGGGCGTCCGAGCCCGCGGGCCTACGGGCCTCCAGGCGTCCGGGCCCGCGGGCCTACGGGCCTCCGGGCCTCCGGGCCTCGACCCAGGTCAGTCGTCGTCGTCCAGGCCCCAGGCGAACACCCGCTCCGGGTGGATCCGGATCACCTCCGGGCTGAAGTGCGGGCCCAGCGCGTGCGGGCCCACCTCCAGCGTGGCGCGCCCGCGGATCTCGACCCCGCGGACCCTCCACGGCCGGGTGCTCGCCAGATCGTCCACCACGAGGGCGAGCCGCGGGTTGTTCCCGAGGTTCCGCCACTTCTTCGTCGACCCCATGGCCATGCGGCCCACCAGGACCGTTCCGTCCTCCTGCGGGAAGAACCCCACCGGGTTCGCCTGCGGCTGCCCGGCCGCGTCCACCGTCGCCAGCCGCCCCAGCCGCTGTGCACGGAGGTACGCCAGCTGCGCCTCGCTGAAACCCTTGAACTCCGTCATGGCACCCAGCCTCGCAGCGCCCCGCACCACCCGCATCAGGCCTCCGGCGTACCAGACGTAGACCCATGGCCCTACGTCCTGCCGGGCCCTGCCGAGCCGCCCGAGTCAGCCCGCGACCACCGCACCGAGCCAGGCGCCCGCGACCATCAGGCACGCGAGCAGTTCCACCAGCACGCTCGTGCCCACCGCCCGCATCACCGCCCGTACCGAGGCCCAGGCCTCGCCGTGCGTGCCCAGCCGCAGCCGCTCGCACAGGTAGACGCCCCCCACGAACCCCGCAGCCGCCCCGAGCACCGGCACCACGACGAAGCCGAGCAGTGCGCCCGCGCCCGCGTACACCGCCATCCGGCGGGTGACCCCCACCCCGCGCAGCCGCCGCGGCGGCAGCTGCCACTCGACCACCTGGACCACCAGCAGCAGGGCCGTCGCCGAGACCAGCAGGGACCACGCGAGCGTCGACCGCTCGTGCAGCGCCCACCACAGCACCCCCGCCCAGACCAGCCAGCTCCCCGGAACACCCGGGACCAGCACCCCGACCACCCCGAGCAGCAGCACCAGCCCCACCAGGAGCAGCTGCGGCAGATCCATGCGCTCAGCCTGACCGACGGGGGCCCATCGGGCCACCCAGCCACGGGGCCGCCCGGCTACCGGGCCACCCAGCCCCTTTCGTACGCGTGCCAGCCCAGCTGGAGCCGCGTCGTGACCCCCGACAGCTCCATCAGGCCCTTGACCCGCCGCTGCACCGTCCGCAGCCCCAGCTCCAGGTGCTTCGCCACGCTCGCGTCCGTCATCCCGGCCAGCAGCAGCGTCAGGATCTCCAGGTCCGTGGTGTCGGGCACGCCCCCCGACTCCTCCGCCGCGCCCGTCGACCCCAGCCGCAGCGGCAGCGCCTCCCGCCACACCGCCTCGAAGAGGCCCATCAGGGACTCCAGCAGCCCCGACGCGTGCACCACCAGCGCCGCCGGATCCGCCCCGCGTGCCGTCAGCGGGACCATCGCCAGGGACCGGTCCGCGATCACCAGCTTCGTCGGGACGTCCCCCGTCACCCGGACCTGTTCGCCCCGGGCGAGCGCCGTCGACGCCTCCCTGATCCCCGTCGGCAGGGTCAGTACCTCCCGCTCGATCACGACCCGGTACGCCACGCCCCGTACGGCGGCCCGCTCCTCCGCCTCGTTCTCCATCCCGGTGACCACCTGCGGCCGGCCGCTGACCAGGGCGCACACCTCCTCCGCCGCGCCCAGCTGGAGCTGGTGGAAGCGGTGCGCCACCGCGCTCGCGCCCGTCACCACCTCCACCAGGTCGTGCACCGCCGGCTCGGCGGCCTCCGCCCGGTACTCCTGTGCCAGCAGCGCCGCCGTCAGCTCCGCCTGCTCCAGCTCGTGCCGCTGCTGCGTCAGCAGCGCCCCCAGCGCCACCCCCGGCGGGGCCGCCACCCAGCGCCCCGGCCGGGTCGAGGACTGCGCCGCCAGCCCGTGCCGCTCCAGATGCCGCAGGGCCCGCTCGGTCTGCGGCACCGGCAGCGTCAGCCGGTGCGCGAGGTCGGGCACCTCCGCCGCCCCCAGCGCCACCAGCGCGCGGTACGCCGACTCCTGGCCCTCGTCCAGGCCTATCGCGTTCAGCAACCGGTCCACCCACCCTCTCCACGGCGCTCCTGGCGGGAAGCGGCCACGGCGCAAACCCGCCGCGGACATCATCGCCGCATCACCCGCCGCTCTGCCAAGGTGACGCCACCGCAGCACCAACATCCGCCGGTCAGAAGCCACTTGCGGGCAGCTTTGCCGTGCAATGCAGCAGTTGGCCGGAATTCACCTGGGGAGAGCGATGCGCCCGATATCGCGTACGGCGGTGGGAGCGGCCACCGCGGCCGTCCTGGCCGTCACCGCCATCGGCCCGTCGGCGGCACAGCCGAGCGACGGAGCGCCTGGAGCAACGGGGACGAGACCGATCGCGGGGAGCGAAGCGGCCGGAAAGCAGCCCACGGTCCCGGTCACCGTGACCCTGGTCACCGGCGACCGGATCCTGGTCTCCACCGACCCTGCCGGGCGCACTGCCGCCACCGCGATGCCGCGCGAGGACGGCTCGCAGCCGCTCGTGCAGACCCGCCAGAACGGCAAGGACCTCTACGTCTACCCCGAGAGCGCGGTCAAGGCCCTCGCCGCCGGCCGGGTCGACCAGGAGCTCTTCAACGTCACCGGCCTGATCCGGCAGGGCTACGACGACGCCCGCACCAAGAAGCTCCCGCTCATCGCGGTCTACGACGGCTCCGCCGACCTGGCGCGCAGCGCACCCCCGGCCCCGCGCGGAGCCGAGCGCTCCCTCGTCCTCGGCTCCATCGGCGCCGTCGCCCTCGCCGCCGACAAGCAGCAGGCCGCCGCCTTCTGGGCGGACGTCACCGACACCCGCTCCCGCGCCGCCGGCGGGCTGAAGAAGCTGTGGCTCGACGGCAAGGTCCAGGCGAACCTGGAACGGTCCACCAAGCAGGTCAATGCCCCCGCCGCCTGGGCGGCCGGGTACGACGGCAAGGGCACCAAGGTAGCCGTCCTCGACACCGGCACCGACCTGGAGCACCCCGACCTCAAGGGCCGCGTCGCCGCGTCGAAGAACTTCACCGACTCCGACACCGACGCGGACCGCCAGGGCCACGGCACCCACACCATCTCCACCGTCGGCGGCTCCGGAGCCGAGAGCGGCGGCGCCAAGAAGGGCGTCGCGCCGGGCACCGCACTGCTCAGCGGCAAGGTGCTCAACGACCAGGGCTACGGCCTCGATTCGTGGATCATCGCCGGTATGGAGTGGGCCGTCGAGAGCAAGGCCGACGTGGTCTCCATGAGCCTCGGCGACCCCTCGCAGACCACCTGCGACGACCCCATGTCGGCCGCCGCCGAGCGGCTCGCGCAGAGCAGCGGCACCCTCTTCGTGATCGCCGCCGGCAACTCCGGCCCCGGCAACAACACGGTCTCCTCGCCCGGTTGCGCGCCCAGCGTGCTGACCGTCGGCGCCGTGGACCGCGACGACACCACGGCCTCCTTCTCCAGCCGCGGCCCCGCCGGACTCCAGCACACCCTCAAGCCCGAGATCGCCGCCCCCGGCGTCGGGATCTCCGCCGCCGCCATGGGCGGCCGCGGGGTGTACGCGTACCAGTCCATGTCCGGTACGTCGATGGCCACCCCGCACGTCGCCGGCGCCGCCGCGATCGTCAAACAGCGCCACCCCGACTGGACCGCCCAGCAGGTCAAGGCTGCCCTCGTCGGTTCCGCGAACTCCGCCGTCTCCGGGGACGTGCGCCAGACCGGCGGCGGCCGCCTCGACGTCAAGGCCGCCGTCGACACCACCGTGACCGGCGCCCCCGCCGTGCAGGGCGGCTCGTACCCTTGGCCGCAGGAGCGCGGCGACCGGACGAGCGTCGAGATCCCGTACACCAACAGCGCCGCCCGGCCCGTCACCCTGAACCTCGCCGTCGAGAAGGTCACCGGCAACGACGGCTCGGCCGTCCGCAGCCGGATCGCGGGCCTGGACCGCCGTACGGTGACCGTCCCGGCCGGGGCCACCGTCAAGGTGCCGCTCGCCCTCGACCCGGCGGCCCGGCTGGAGCGCTCCCAGTACGGGGACGTCACCGGGCGCGTCGTCGCCACCGCGGACGGCGTGCACGTCTCCACGCCCTTCTCGCTCTACGTGGAGCCGGAGACCGTCACCCTGCGCGTCAAGCTGATCGACCGCGCGGGCAAGCCCGCCGCCGGACCCTCCTCCCTCGACGTCATCGGCACCGACGACGCCAGCGGGGAGCGCCGCTTCAACGAAGGCGCCGCGGACCAGGTCTACCGGGTGCGCCCGGGCTCGTACTTCCTCTCCGCCTTCGTCGGCACGCCCGACGCCGGCGACGGGGCCACGCTGTACGACTCCCTCACCTACCTGGGCCGCCCCCAGGTGGAGGTCAAGAAGGACACCGTGATCGTGCTGGACGCCCGCAAGGCCGCCCGGCTCTCGATCGCCACCGACCGGCCCGCCGAGGCCCGCAACACCACCCTCGCCTTCTCCCGGTACTGGGACGGGTCCTGGCTGCACGCGGGCACCGCGATGGGCGGACGGACGATCCGCGGTTACTACGCCTCGGTCGAAGGCCGGGCGCACGAAGGCGAGTTCGAGTTCGGCAGCTACTGGCGCGCGGCCGCGCCGCTGATCTCCCAGCTGAAGGTCGCCGGCCCCGGCGGCCCGGCGCTGCACCCGATCACCGCCTCCACGGGCAGCGACAACCTCGACGGAACGGGAAGCGCGCCGCTGGTCAACGCGGGTGCCGGTACGCCGGAGGAGCTCGCCGCGGCGGGAGCCAAGGGCGCGATCGTCCTGGTCAAGGCGGAGGCCGGCTCGCTGTACGAGGTCGCGAACAACGCCAGGGCGGCCGGGGCCAAGGCCGTCCTCGCCTTCCGCGACGCCCCAGGCCGCTGGGTCGGCTTCACCGGCTACGCGGGCGGCTCGCTCCCGGCGCTGACCATCGAGCAGCCGGAGGCGAAGGCGCTGCTGGCGCGGCTCGCGGCCGGCAAGGTCACGCTGGACTGGAAGGGCAGCGCGAAGAGCCCGTACGTCTACAACCTGGCGCAGGTGGAGAAGGGCCCGGTGCAGGGCGACCGGACCTACCGGGTGCGCGACCGCGACCTCGGGTCCGTCGAGTCCACCTACCACGCGATGGGCGTGGCCGCCGACTTCACCGACCTGACCGGCGCCTACCGGCCGCTGGGCAACGCCGTGTACTTCGGCGGCCTGGACACGGTCGCCGTGCCGGGCAGGCGCACCGAGTTCTACTCCGCAGGGGACACGGCCTGGGACCACATGGTCTCCAGCAGCTTCCCCTGGGGCGAGTTCATGACCGACCAGCAGCGCACGTACACCAAGGGCGGCAAGCGCAGCGAGAGTTGGTACGACGGGGTCATCGGCCCGGTCGCCGGCCGCGACCTCGCGGGCCGGCCGCAGCTGGCCGCCGAGCGGCAGGGCAACCTGATCGGCTTCGCCTCCGCGATGTGGGGGGACAGCGGGCACTACGCGCAGCCGGGCTCCTTCGGGGACGTCGGCGGGCTGGTCCTGAAGCGGGGCGGCGAGCAGATCGGCGACAGCTGGTACCCGTCGGGGGTCTTCGAGGTCCCGGCCGAGGAGGCCACGTACGAACTGACGCAGCAGATCGAGAAGTTCGGCGCCCCGGCGCGGACCTGGCAGCGCTCGCAGGCGGTGGCGACGACCTGGACCTTCCGGTCGAAGCAGGACCCGGCGCAGTACTCGCAGGCCCTCCCGATCCTGTTCCCGTCGATCTCGATCCCGGCGGACGGCATGAAGACGCTGCCGGCGGCGAACGGGCAGACGATCGGGCTGGGGGTCACGGGGCACGCGGGGTACGTCCCGGGGGCGCTGAAGTCGGTGAAGCTGGCGTACTCGTACGACGGTGAGCACTGGACTCAGGCGGCTGTCGCCGAGCGCAGCGGGCGCTGGTCGGCGGTCGTGGACCACGCCGGCGCCGAGGCCGGCCGGCAGGTTTCGCTGAAGGTGGAGCTCAGCGACACGAACGGCGCGACCGTCACCCAGACGGTCGTGCGGGCGTACGACATCCGGTAGGTCGTACGAGAGATACGAAAAGGGGTCCACCGGGCGGCGGCCCGATGGACCCCTTTTCGCGTATTCGGCGTTTTCTGCCGCTCAGGGGGGCCAAGAATGAGCCCATGAGTCAGCAGGGCGCGGACGACTGGTGGCAGAAGCTGTACGAAACCCCGGACCCGGACCCGGCCCCCACCCCGGACCCGGCCGACACCCTGGAATCCCGTTTCCACTCGGCGTCGTCCGTCACCACCCGGGTCCCACCCCAGGGTCCGCCCGGGCCACCGCCGGTGGCGCCGCCGGGCCCCCTGCCGCAGGATCCCGTGCCGCCCGGGCACGGCGTGCTGCCGAGGCCGCGTCGGGAGGCCGGACCGGAGTCGGCGCCGCCGCCGCGGGACCCCCGGGAACCCGGGACGACGGGATACGGCCTGGGCAGTGTGACCGTGCCGCCGGCCCTCCCCGAGGCGCCGCCCGAACTGCCGGCCTGGCGCTGGGGCGCCCCACCCGAGCCCCCGGCCCCGGAAACACCCCCCGAGCGGACCCCCGACGGGGACACCGGTACGCAACCCTGGCCCGTCGCCGGAGCGGATCTGGCCGCCGGCCCCTGGCCCGCCCAGGGTCCCGGCACGGCCGATGCCGCCGAACCCGAACCCGAACCCGAGCCCGAACCCGAACCCGAGCCCGGCTCCGGCTCCGGCCCGGGAGCCTGGCCGGTCCACGAGCCTTCGCCCGGGTTCGACTCCGTGCCGGATCCGCGCTCCGGTGCGGAGCCGCCGGCCCCGTGGGAAGCCCCCGGTGCCGGGCAGGCCGGTGCCCGGCCGCAGGGCCCGGCCGGGTCAGGGGCTCCGGTTGCCGGTGAGCCCTGGTCCGGTGCGGGTACCGGTGCCGGTGGGGAGGCGGAGGTGTGGGGCGGGGAGCGGCCCATCGTGGAGTTCCTCGGGGATCGGGCGCCCACCTATGCCGCCGAGCCCGGGGCGCTGCCCCTGGCCGATCCGGCGGCGCTCGAAGAGCTCGTGCCCGACACCGTGCTCGAAGGGGCCCGGCACGGGGCGTACACCCTGCGCGCCGCCTCCGTGCGCGGGGACTCCGCCCGGTTCCGCGGCGAGGCTCGGCGGGACTTCCTGCTGACCGCCCGCTTCGGCACCGGCGACGACGCCCTCGTCCTCGTCGCCCTCGCCGGAGGTGACCGCGCCGCGCCCGGAGCCGCCGAAGCCGCCGCCGAGCTGTGCCGGTGGATCGCCTCGGCCGTCGGCCGGAGCCGGGAGCGGCTGGCCGACGACATCCGCGCCGGCCGGCGCGACGCCCTGCGCTCGGGGCTCCAGCGGCTCACCGACCGGGGGTACGGGCGCCTGCGCGCCCACGCCGCCGAGCTCGGCCTCCCGGAGGACGCGTACACCGCCGGCCTGCGCGTCCTGCTGCTCCCCATCGACCCCGAGTGCAAGACCCGGATCTCCTTCGGCTGGGGCGCCGGCGGCCTGTTCCGGCTCCGGGGCGGGGCCTGGGAGGACCTGGAGCCGCAGCCGCAGCAGCAGCCGGACTCGGACTCAGACCCGGCCGAGACAGCCGCGGACGGGTTCCGGTTCCGCGCAGCCGTGGCCCAGCCCCGCGACACCCTGCTCCTGTGCTCCGGCGGGCTCGCCGACCCCATGCGCGAGGAGGGCCTGCTTTCGGCCGAACTCGCGGCCCGCTGGGCCGGCGCCGAGCCCCCCGGCCTCGCCGCTTTCCTCGCGGACACCCAGCTCCGCCTCAAGGGCTACGCCGACGACCGGACAGCCGCCGCCGTCTGGGAGGCGTAACCGCGCAGAATGTGGATGGATGGACGGGCGTACCCGGCGGGCAACGAAAGGGCGCCTCTCCATGGGCAAGCAGAACGTGGCCGAGCAGTTCGTCGACATCCTCGTACGCGCCGGCGTGCGCCGGATGTACGGAGTCGTCGGCGACAGCCTGAACCCCGTCGTCGACGCCATCCGCCGGACCGACGGCATCGAGTGGATCCAGGTCCGGCACGAGGAGACCGCCGCCTTCGCCGCCGGGGCCGAGGCCCAGATCACCGGCAGGCTCGCCGCCTGCGCGGGCTCCTGCGGCCCCGGAAACCTGCACCTGATCAACGGCCTCTACGACGCCCACCGCTCGATGGCCCCGGTCCTCGCGCTCGCCTCCCACATCCCCTCCGGCGAGATCGGACTCGGCTACTTCCAGGAGACCCACCCCGACCGGCTGTTCACCGAGTGCAGCCACTACAACGAGCTGATCTCCAACCCGCAGCAGATGCCCCGCGTGCTCCAGAGCGCGATCCAGCACGCCATCGGCCGCAGCGGCGTCGGCGTGGTCGCGCTGCCCGGCGACATCGCCTCCCTCCCGGCCCCGGAGAAGAGCATCGAGCACGCGCTCGTGACCGCGCGGCCGACCGTACGCCCCGGCGACGGGGAGATCGAGAAGCTGGTCCGGCTGATCGACGAGGCCGACAAGGTCACCCTGTTCTGCGGCAGTGGCACCGCCGGGGCCCACGCCGAGGTCATGGAGTTCGCGGGCCGGGTCAAGGCGCCCGTCGGGCACGCCTTGCGCGGCAAGGAGTGGATCCAGTACGACAATCCGTACGACGTCGGCATGAGCGGGCTGCTCGGCTACGGCGCCGCCTACGAGGCCACGCACGAGTGCGATCTGCTGATCCTGCTCGGCACGGACTTCCCGTACAACGCCTTCCTGCCCGACGACGTGAAGATCGTCCAGGTGGACATCCGCCCCGAACACCTGGGCCGCCGATCACAGTTGGACCTCGGAGTCTGGGGGGACGTACGGGAGACCCTGCGCGCCCTGAATACCCGGGTCCAGGCCAAGGCGGACCGCCGGTTCCTGGACCGGATGCTGAAGAAGCACGCGGACGCCCTGGAAGGAGTGGTGAAGGCGTACACCCGCAAGGTGGAGAAGCACACCCCGATCCACCCCGAGTACGTGGCCTCCGTCGTCGACGAACTCGCGGACGAGGACGCCGTGTTCACTGTCGACACGGGCATGTGCAACGTGTGGGCGGCGCGCTATCTTTCCCCGAACGGCAAGCGGCGCATCATCGGTTCCTTCAGCCACGGCTCCATGGCCAACGCCCTCCCGCAGGCCATCGGCGCACAGTTCACCGACCGCGGCCGTCAAGTGGTGTCGATGTCGGGCGACGGCGGTTTCTCGATGCTGATGGGAGATTTCCTCACCCTGGTGCAGTACGACCTGCCCGTCAAAGTGGTCCTCTTCAACAACTCATCGCTCGGAATGGTCGAGTTGGAGATGCTGGTTTCCGGCCTTCCTTCGTACGGAACGACCAACCACAACCCGGATTTCGCGGCGATCGCCCGCGCGGCGGGCGCGTTCGGGGTCCGCGTCGAGAAGCCCAAGCAGCTCGCAGGGGCTTTGAGGGACGCGTTCCGGCACAAGGGACCCGCATTGGTGGACGTGGTGACCGATCCCAACGCCTTGTCCATTCCACCCAGGATCAGCGCCGAGATGGTGACAGGGTTCGCACTTTCCGCCAGCAAGATCGTGCTGGACGGTGGCGTGGGAAGGATGATCCAGATGGCTCGATCCAATCTGCGCAACGTGCCGCGCCCGTAAGCCCGCAGGAGTGCGGATTGCCCCGGCGGGCATGCATCCCCGTAGACCAGTTCGAGATCCACGGGAACTTTTGCGGGGGAGGGACATCGCCGTGCGGGTGGGGGCGAAGACCGGGAAGCAGTGGAGGAGAGGGCGGCCCGAACCGCGTGAACCGTCCGTCGAGGACGGGAGAGCGGTGGACGCGGTCGAGATCACCCGAAGCATACGCCGGGCGGATCTCAAGGCGGTGGGCGAAGTGCGCCGGGCGTTACGGGAGTTGATGCGCCACCGGTGTCCGTCCGACACCGCGGAGGTGGCGGAGCTGCTGATCACCGAGCTCGTCACCAACGCCCTCGTCCACACCGACCAGGGCGCGGAGGTGTCCGCGAGGTTCGCCGCGGACCGGCTGAGGGTGGAGGTCCGGGACTACGTCACGCGCCGGCCCCGGCCGTACGTACCGACCGCCGACGACGGTACGCACGGCCGCGGACTGATGCTGGTGCAGGCCCTCGCCGACGCCTGGGGCGTGGACGCGCTCGTCCAGGCCGGCGGCAAGGTGGTCTGGTTCGAGCTGGACGGCGCCCTCGGCGGCCGGGCCTACGGCGGTGCCTACGACAGCGTGTACGACGGCGTGTACGACGGTGCGTACGACGGAGGGCCCGCCTGACCGGCGGGCCCTCCGGGGTCGGTCCTGCGCGCGCAGCCGTCAGCCGAACTGCTGCTCCAGGTCCTTGAGTTTGCGTTCGAGGGAGTCGAGGCGGGGGATCGTCTGGGTGTCGTCCTCTGCGGTGAGGTCCACCGTCCGGGTCCCGGTCACCTCAGCGATCTCGGGTCCGTGCACGGCCTGCAGGGAGGGCCTGCGGCGCGGGGTGGGCAGCTGTCCCGTTTCCGCTATGGCCGGCTCCGCGCCGACCGGCGCGGAGCCCGATCCGGGGGCCAGCCCCGGTACGTCGACCTGGCGGGCGCGGGAGCGTCCGAACGCCCGGTTCTGCCGGCCCAGGGCCTTGATGCGGGCCCGGTCCAGCCGGTTCTGGTCGCGCCGGCGGTGGCGGTCCTGCTCCCGCTCGCGCTTGTCCTCGCGTACCTCGTCGACGGCCTCGTCGAGGGTGCGGACCCCTTCCAGCAGCATGAGGGACCAGGCGCCGAAGGTCTCCCGGGGGGCCCGCAGCCAGCGGACCATCCGGATCTGCGGCAACGGCCTCGGGATCAGGCCC
This sequence comes from Streptomyces sp. NBC_01006, assembly GCF_045162725.1. Taxonomy (NCBI): domain Bacteria; kingdom Bacillati; phylum Actinomycetota; class Actinomycetes; order Kitasatosporales; family Streptomycetaceae; genus Streptomyces; species Streptomyces sp. NBC_01006. The sequence goes on from NZ_CP108700.1 coordinate 6,458,280, forward strand.
TGTTCGCGCAGCGCGGCCCGGCGGGTCTGCTTGAGGGCGCGGTCGAATAGGACGGCGGCCGAGAGCGACATCCCGGAGAAGAACTGCGGAGCCCCGTCGTGTCCGGCGCCGCGCGGCGCGTGCACCCAGTTGAACCAGGCGGCCGCGCCCGCGAACAGCCAGACCAGCATGCGGGAGCCGAGGGCCGCGTCACCGTGGCTCGCCTCGCGGACGGCGAGCACCGAGCAGAACATGGCGGCGCCGTCGAGGCCGAAGGGGACCAGGTACTCCCAGCCCCCGGAGAGGTTCAGGTTCTGCCGGCCGAAGCCGACCAGTCCGTGGAACGAGAGCGCGGCGGCGACCGCCGCGCAGCAGAACAGCAGGACGTAGGAGGCGGTTCCGTAGACGGCTTCCTTGCGCCGCCGCCGCTCTTCGCTGCGCTCCCAGGTGTCTTCGGCCGCGGCCTTGTCGCCTTCCCGCTTGCCCCGGGCCAGTACCGCAACTGCCGCAAGTACGCCCAGGATCAGCAGGCTGCCGGGCAGCAGCCAGTCCAGCGATATGTCGGTCAGTCTCATGCGGATGTCCCTTGCCTCTGCCTCGCGTGTGCGGCCTTCCGGGAGCCATGGTGACGCAGGAGATCGGCCCGGCATGCGTGTTTCGGGGCAAGTGGACGCCATCGGGGGCCGGGGCCCGCCGGATAGGGTGTTGTAGCTCGAACTACCGCTCGGACGACCAAAGTTGCGTTCGATTATGGTCAGTCGTACGAGTGGGTTGAGGGGTCAGGCGGCAGCCGTGAGGCGGACGATGCGGTCCGCGTCGCAGGTGCGGGGACAGGTGGTGCAGGTGTCCTCGGGCCGGATCGTGTAGAAGAGGCAGCAGCTGGCCCGGTCCCGGGTGGGCAGCTGCTCGCCGCGCGGGCCTTCGAGCGTGCGGAACGCCGCGCCGGCGGTGTACGGGGCCGTCCGGCCGGGCAGCAGCGCCGCCAGCTCGGCCATGGCCCGGTGCTCCTCGTCCACGAGCTTCCCGAGGTGCCAGACGCCGGAGACGATCTCGTCGGTCACCATGCCCCACAGGGCGCGGCGGCCGCGCCGCATGCGCGGGCCGAAGCCCTCCAGCATCGGTTCGAGGTGGTGGGCCACCGCAGCCCGTACCTCGGCGCGCAGCGCCTCCTCGTCGGGCACGACACGGGCCCCGGGGAGAGCGGCCGCGGGGTCGTCCGGCAGGCAGGAGAAGGACTCGACGCGCAGGCTCATGCGCCCCTGGGTCCGGTGGAACGCCACGTCCCGCGCCGACAGGCGGGGCACCCGGCGGTCGAGGAACCAGGGGGCCGTGATGAGCAGGCACGCGGGCCACGCGTACCGGTGCAGCCCGAAGGTGGCCACCACGTCGGGGCGGGCCTGGCGGCCGTAGTCCCGCAGGACCTGGGCGTCGTCCCAGGCGAGGTAGCCGTCCACCTCGGCCCCGCCGGCCGCGAGCGCGTCCGCGCCGATCCACCCCACACCGCGAGGGGCGGGCTCGTGCGCCGCGCGCTCGACGACCTGGAGACGGTCGTACGCCTGCGACAGGCGTGCGTACGCGTCCGCCACCGGAGAGCCGGTCGGGGGCGGGGCGACGACGGAGCTGTCGGGCATGGCGGGACCACCGATTCGCACGGTCGGAAGCAACAGAGGTAAGGCTTACCTTATCTGATCTAGGGCGGCCGTACCAGCACCTGCGGGACCGATTCGCCTATTCTCTGGAGGCGCAGGTCAGGTCGAGACCCCGAGGAGGACCGAGTGCACGAGGCGGCCCACGGCAGGGCGGCGGCGCTGGTCCCGGCGCAGAAGGTGCTGCGGCACTCGGTGCGCGGCCAGGTGCTGGACGCGCTGCGCGCGGCGCTCGTCGACGGGGAGCTGGTACCGGGGGAGATCTACTCCGGGCCGGCCCTGGGGGAGCGCTTCGGGGTCTCCGCGACGCCCGTGCGCGAGGCGATGCAGCAGCTGGCGCTGGAGGGCGCGGTGGAATGCCTCCCGAACCGGGGCTTCCGGGTGCTGTCGCGTACGCCGCGGACCCTGGCGGAACTGGCGGAGGTGCGGGCGCTGCTGGAGGTACCGGTGATGCTGGGACTGGCCCGTACGGTCCCGGCGCGGGCCTGGGCGGCGCTGAGGCCGACTGCGGCCGCAGCGGCCGAGGCCGCTGAGGCCGGCGACCTGGCGGGGTACGCGGACGCGGACCGGGCCTTCCACCGGGAGGCGCTCTCCCTGGGCGGGAACGAGCAGCTGGTCGCGGTGGCGCAGGAACTCCACCGCAGGTCCCAGTGGCCCCTCCCGGGGGCCCCGCGGACCCGCCGGGCGGAGCTCGTCGCGGACGCGGCGGAGCACACGGCCCTCCTGGAGGCCCTGATCGCGGGCGACCTCCCGTTGGTCGAACCCCTGCTCCGCGCCCACTTCGCCGCCCGCTTCAGCACCCGCTGAGCGGGGAGCCGACGGGCGCCGACGGGAGCCGACGGGAGCCGACGGGCGTCGCCGGGCGCCGCCCTCACACGCCGGCGGGGCTGGGCTTGTCCGGGTGGAGCTGATCGGCCAGCCAGGTGGGGATGCCGCCCAGGAGGTGGAACAGGCGGCGGGCCTCCGCGCGCAGGCGGGCCGCCTCCGGCTCCGGCTCGGCCTCGGCCAGTGCCGCCAGCGCGGGGGCCGTACCGATCAGGAAGCCGAGGTCCTCCCGGATGCGCAGGGACTCCGCGAAGCCCTTGCGGGCCTCCGCCACCTCCCCGTCGCGCAGGGACAGCGCCGCGAGGTGGCGCCAGGTGAAGGACAGCAGCAGCGTGTCCCCGTGCGCCAGCGCCCCGGCATGGGCCCGGTGGTACGCGGGACGGGCCGACTGCGGGGCGTCCGCGAGGTGCTCCGCGACCAGCCCCCGCCGGAAGTCCAGCAGCGGGCGCGTCCGGGACCCGGGGGACAGCAGCGCGGCCGCCCGGCCCAGGGCGGAGCGGGCCTCGTCCGAGCGGTCGCGGACCCCGAGCACGGTCGCCGCGTACGCCAGCTGCCCCCGCTCGCAGGCCGCCGCGCCCCGCTCGTCGTCGTCCTGGGCCACCGCCTCCGCGACCCGCAGCGCGTCCTCCGCCTCCGCCCAGCCCTGCCCGGTGAACAGGCACCGCTCGACCAGCAGCGCGGTCCGCTGCACGGCCGCGCCGGCGTCGTGCAGGTGGGGCGTCAGCAGGGCTGCCGCGTCGGTCCAACAGCCGCGCGAGCGCAGCCGCCATATCGCCCGCTGGAGGGGGTCGTCTCCCCCGGTAGTTCCGGCACCGGACATGGCGGTATCCGCCACATTGCCCTCCCCAAAGCAACCAAGCAGCACGTCGTTGAGCCCTGGGGCGAAATGAGAGCACGGATCGGAGCCTTCGGCCAAGGGGTCGGGTGAACTCTTTCACAAAGTCCGGACGACGTGTCAGGCGCATGGTCGTCACCGCCCGGCCGTGCGGGGGCGACCCCGGCCGGATCCGCTCAGCTCATCCGCAGTGCCAGGAAGAAGTCGAGCTTGTCCTCCAGCCGCGAGAGGTCACGCCCCGTCAACTGCTCGATTCGCCCGACCCGGTACCGCAGCGTGTTGACGTGCAGGTGCAGCCGCGTCGCGCAGCGCGTCCACGAACCGTCGCAGTCCAAGAACGCCTCCAGCGTCGGGATGAGCTCCGCGCGGTGGCGGCGGTCGTAGTCCCGCAGCGGGTCCAGCAGGCGCGCCGTGAAGGCGCGGCGCACGTCGTCCGGGACGAACGGCAGCAGCAGCACGTGCGAGGCCAGCTCGTGGTGGCCCGCCGCGCAGACCCGGCCCGGGCGCGCCGCGGCGACCCGGCGGGCGTGCCGGGCCTCCTCCAGCGCCCCGCGCAGCCCCTCCGCCGAGTGCACGGCGGCGCTGACGCCGAGGGTGAGCCGGCCGTCGTCGGCGAGACCCGCCTGCAGGGGCTCCCGTACCGCGGAGAGCAACTCGTCGGCGTGCAGGGCGCGGTCCGGGCCCTTCTCCTCGCCGGGCTCCGCGGCGAGCGCGGGCAGCGGTACGAGGGCGATGGCCTCGTCACCCGCGTGGGCCACGGCGATCCGGTCCGAGGGCTCGGGCCCGGAGACGGACGGGTCGACCAGGATCTCCTCCAGCAGTGACTGGGCCACCGGGCCGCCGGGGATGTCCCCGCCGTCCCAGTCGACCCGGGCCACGACGACCTGCCAGTGCGGGGCGGTGCCCAGCCCGGGCAGCAGCACGGGGGCCGCGACCCGCAGGCGGGCGGCGATCTCGGCGGGCGGGGCGCCCGTCTGGACCAGCTCCAGCACCTCCTGGGCGAGGCGGCGGCGCACCGTGCGGGCCGCGTCGCGCCGGTCGCGCTCGACGGCGATCAGCTGGGTCACGCCCTGGAGCAGGTCGAGCCGCTCGGCGGGCCAGTCCCCGGCGTCCGCCTCGACGGCCAGCAGCCAGTCCGAGAGCACGCTTTCCCGCACGTCACGGGCCCCGGGGCCGCCCGGGCCCCGGCCCGCTCCCCTGATCGGGAAGAGGGAGTAGGTAATACCCTGGATGGAGATCCGGTGCGGGCCCCTGCGCCCGGTGCGGACCGCCGCCAGGTGCTCGCCGGCCAGGGTCGCACAGACGCCCGGTGCCAGCGGTTCTCCCGCGCCGGCGATCTGCCGCCCCGTGGGGGACAGCACCCAGGCGCGCAGATCGAGGTCGGTGGTGAGCAGATCGAGCACCACGTCGGGTCCACCGCCCGCGGGGCCCGACGTCATCAGGCGGCGGTGCCGGTCCACGACCGCCGCGAGATCGCCCGCGCGCTCACCGGAGACCTGCCGCACCACGTACTCGGTAATCGTGGCGAATGCAACGTCTTCGTTCACGGCGAACAACGGCAGCCGGTTGCGCCGACAGGCTGAAACGAGATCGTCGGGGATGTCCCCCAGCTCCGCCTCGCCGGCCGCGAGGCCGGCGACGCCCGCACTCGCGAGGATTCGTACGAACGGCTCGGAGTCGGCCGAATTTCTTCGCCAGGCCAGGCCGGTGAGGACGAGTTCGCCCCCCGTGAGGTATCGGCTGGGATCCCGTAGGTCGGTCGTCATGACGCCGCGGACCGTCCGGTCGAGTTCGTCCTCGCCGCCCAGCAGCCGCAGCCCCAGCGCCTCGGTTTCCAGCAGTGCGCGCAGCCGCATGGTGTCGCCGCCGATCTGTCTCGAATGTTGCCGTTGGAAATCGGGCAGGTCGTTGCATCCTGCCTTTCATACGAATCTACAAGACGAGGGAGGCCGCCAGCCAACTCCTTCATGGTTTCGGTGACTGCACCCGAAGGACGCACGGCTTGTGTACTGACTCCACACCGCGTTAACAGCACGTGAACGACCAGTCGAGGGCCCCCCGGGCCTCCTGGCTTGAAGTGAACGACACGATGAAGAAGAAGAGAGCCGCACATGGACTTCCTTCGCCCCGCCAGCTGGGAGGAGGCGCTCGCCGCTAAGGCCGAGTACCCCACAGCTGTGCCGATTGCGGGTGGCACCGACATCATGGTCGAGATCAACTTCGACCACCGTCGGCCGGAGTACCTCCTGGACCTGAACCGCATCGGTCTGCTGCGGGAGTGGGAGGTCGGCGAGGACGTGGTCCGGCTGGGCGCCTCCGTTCCGTACACGCAGATCATGGAGAACCTCCGGACGGAGCTCCCGGGTCTCGCGCTCGCCTCGCACACGGTCGCGTCCCCGCAGATCCGCAACCGCGGCGGCGTCGGCGGCAACCTCGGTTGCGCCTCGCCGGCCGGCGACTCCCACCCCGCGCTGCTCGCGGCGGGTGCCGAGGTCGAGGTGGAGTCCGTACGCGGTTCCCGCCTGATCCCGATCGACGAGTTCTACACCGGCGTGAAGCGCAACGCGCTCGCCGCCGACGAGCTCATCAAGACCGTCCACGTGAAGAAGGCGGACGGTCCCCAGCAGTACTCCAAGGTCGGCTCCCGCAACGCGATGGTCATCGCCGTCTGCGCGTTCGGTCTGGCGCTGCACCCCGAGACCCGCACGGTCCGTACGGGCATCGGATCGGCCGCGCCGACCCCGATCCGTGCGAAAGCCGCCGAGGAGTTCTTGAACGCCGCGCTCGAAGAGGGCGGTTTCTGGGAGTCCCGCAAGGTCATCACCCCGTCGATCGCCAAGCAGTTCGGTGACCTCGCCACCGGCGCGGCCAACCCGATCGACGACGTCCGCGGCACGGCGAAGTACCGCCGTCACGCGGTCGGCATCATGGCTCGCCGCCAGCTCGTCTGGACCTGGGAGCAGTACCGCGGAACCGGCCACGGCCGCTCGCTCGAAGGGGCTGCGTAATCATGCGCGTCAATTTCACTGTCAACGGCCGTCAGCAGGAAGCCGACGACGTCTGGGAGGGCGAGTCCCTTCTCTACGTGCTGCGCGAGCGGCTCGGCCTGCCGGGCTCGAAGAACGCCTGTGAGCAGGGCGAGTGCGGTTCCTGCACCGTCCGTCTCGACGGCGTGCCGGTCTGTTCCTGTCTGGTGGCCGCCGGCCAGGTCGAGGGTCGCGACGTCGTGACCGTCGAGGGTCTGGCGGAGTTCGCCAAGCAGCGAGAGGAGCACGGCCACGGCGGTGCGTGCGCCACCGGCGGCGGTTGCGGCAGCAAGGGCGTGTCCCTGGACGCGGCCAAGCAGTGGCAGTCCAAGCCCGGCGACTCCCAGACCGGCGAGGGCGTGGAGCTCTCCAACATCCAGCAGGCGTTCATCGACGCCGGCGCCGTGCAGTGCGGTTTCTGCACCCCCGGTCTGCTGGTGCAGGCCGACGCGCTGCTCGAACAGAACAGCGACCCGTCCGACCAGGACATCCGTGAGGCCCTGTCCGGCAACCTCTGCCGCTGCACGGGCTACGAGAAGATCCTCGACGCGGTCCGCCTGGCGGCCGCCCGTCAGGGAGAGGCGGTCTGACCATGGCTCAGAACACCCGCACGGTACCGGCCGGCACGCCGACCAACGTCACCCAGAAGCACAACAAGGGCGGCATCGGCGAGTCCACGCTCCGCCCGGACGGCACCCTCAAGGTCACCGGCGAGTTCGCGTACTCCTCGGACATGTGGCACGAGGACATGCTCTGGGGCCAGACCCTGCGCAGCACCGTCGCCCACGCCGAGATCGCCTCGATCGACATCTCCGAGGCCCTCGCGATGCCGGGCGTCTACTCGGTGCTCACGTACGACGACCTGCCGGCCGAGATGAAGAACTACGGCCTGGAGATCCAGGACACCCCGGTCCTGGCCAACGGCCGGGTGCGCCACCACGGTGAGCCGGTCGCCCTCGTGGCCGCCGACCACCCGGAGACCGCCCGCCGCGCGGCCGCCAAGATCAAGATCGACTACCGGGAGCTGCCGGTCGTCACGGACGAGGCCTCCGCCCTCGCCGCGGACGCTCCGCTGATCCACCCGGGCCGCGACGACCACCACTCCGGTCACGTCCCGCACCCGAACATCGTGCACCGTCAGCCGATCATCCGCGGCAACGTGGAAGAGGCCCGCAAGCGCGCCGACGTCATCGTCGAGGGCGAGTACACCTTCGGCATGCAGGACCAGGCCTTCCTCGGTCCGGAGTCCGGCCTCGCCGTACCCGCCGAGGACGGCGGTGTCGACCTCTACGTCGCCACCCAGTGGCTGCACTCGGACCTCAAGCAGATCGCCCCGGTCCTCGGTCTCCCCGAGGAGAAGGTCCGCATGACGCTCTCGGGCGTCGGCGGTGCCTTCGGCGGCCGCGAGGACATCTCGATGCAGATCCACGCCTGCCTCCTGGCCCTGGCCACGAACAAGCCGGTCAAGATCGTCTACAACCGGTTCGAGTCCTTCTTCGGCCACGTGCACCGCCACCCGGCGAAGCTGTACTACGAGCACGGCGCCACCAAGGACGGCAAGCTCACGCACATGAAGTGCAAGATCGTCCTGGACGGCGGCGCGTACGCGTCCGCTTCCCCGGCGGTCGTGGGCAACGCCTCCTCGCTGTCGGTCGGCCCGTACGTCCTGGAGGACGTCGACATCGAGGCGATCGCGCTCTACACGAACAACCCGCCCTGTGGCGCGATGCGCGGGTTCGGCGCCGTCCAGGCCTGCTTCGCGTACGAGGCCCAGATGGACAAGCTCGCGGCGAAGCTGGGCATGGACCCGGTCGAGTTCCGCCAGCTGAACGCCATGGAGATGGGCACGATCATGCCCACCGGCCAGGTCGTGGACTCCCCGGCGCCCGTCGCCGAGCTGCTGCGCCGGGTCAAGGCCCGTCCGCTGCCGCCGGAGCGCCAGTGGGAGACCGCCGGCGAGGGCGCGGACGTCCGCGCACTGCCCGGCGGCCTCTCCAACACCACCCACGGCGAGGGCGTCGTACGCGGTGTCGGCTACGCGGTCGGCATCAAGAACGTCGGCTTCTCCGAGGGCTTCGACGACTACTCCACCGCCCGCGTGCGCCTGGAGGTCATCAACGGCGAGCCCGTCGCGATGGTCCACACGGCCATGGCGGAGGTCGGCCAGGGCGGTGTCACCGTCCACGCGCAGATCGCCCGTACGGAGCTGGGCGTCACGCAGGTGACCATCCACCCGGCCGACACGCAGGTCGGCTCCGCCGGTTCCACGTCCGCCTCGCGGCAGACGTACATGACCGGCGGCGCCGTGAAGAACACCTGCGAGGCCGTCCGCGAGGCCGTCCTGGAGATCGGCCGCCGCAAGAACGGGTCCTACCATCCCGCGTGGGCGACCGCCGAGCTGCTCCTCGAAGGCGGCAAGGTCGTCACCGACGGCGGAGAGGTCCTCGCGGACCTCGCCGACATCCTGGAGGGAGAGGACGCGATCGACCTGGAGCTGGAGTTCCGGCACCGGCCGACCGTCGCCTTCGACCTGAAGACCGGCCAGGGCGACGGCCACGTCCAGTACACGTTCGCCGCCCACCGCGCGGTGGTCGAGGTGGACACCGAGCTCGGCCTGGTCAAGGTCGTCGAGCTGGCGACCGCGCAGGACGTCGGCAAGGCCCTGAACATGCTCTCCGTGGTCGGCCAGATCCAGGGTGGCACCACCCAGGGCCTGGGCGTCGCGATCATGGAGGAGATCATCGTGGACCCGAAGACCGCGAAGGTGCGCAACCCCTCCTTCACGGACTACCTGATCCCGACCATCCTCGACACCCCGACCATCCCGGTCGACGTCCTGGAGCTCGCCGACCCGAACGCGCCGTACGGCCTTCGCGGTATGGGCGAGGCCCCCACCCTGTCGTCCACCCCGGCCGTCATCGCGGCGATCCGGGCGGCGACCGGTCTGGAGATCAACAAGACGCCGATCCGTCCGGAAGCCCTCACCGGCACCCTCTAGGACGGCCTGGTCCGGGGGCCGCGAGGCCCCCGGACCCCCACAGACTCTCCGGGCGGTGTGACACCGGGAACGTCACACTTCCTGTCGCACCGCCCGGAGCCAGAAGTCCGGAGTACGAAAAGACCGCACCGCTCGCGGTCCGTCCCACCGGCAGTACCCCCACGAAACACCCGGTGGCCCCGGCACCCCGGAGCCGCCACCAGCACCACACCAGTACCGCAGAACCCCCGCAGTACCCGCAGTACACGCAGTGCATTTCGCGTCGCCTCGGGCCGTCACCCCGGGTCGTGCAGCCAAACGGCATTTCCCAAATCCCGCGTCTCCAATCTCCATGCGGGTGCCCCTTTGAACCTTGGGAGTTAGGCACCATGACCCAGTCGTCTGTAGAGCCCAAGACCAGCGCGGAAGAGGCCGGCGACGGCTCTCGCAATCCCGCCGGGCGTTCTTGGCTCGACCGGTACTTTCACATCACCCACAGAGGTTCCAACGTCGGCAATGAGATTCGTGGCGGAGTCACGACCTTCATGGCCATGGCGTACATCCTCTTGCTCAACCCGCTGATCCTCTCCGGCAAGGACGTCGCCGGAGACACCTTGAGCCAGAAGGCTCTCATCACCGCCACGGCCTTCGCCGCGGCCCTGACCACGCTGCTCATGGGCTTCGTCGGCAAGGTCCCGCTGGCCCTGGCCGCGGGCCTGTCGGTCTCCGGCGTGCTCTCCTCGCAGGTCGTCCCCCAGATGACCTGGCCGCAGGCCATGGGCATGTGCGTGATGTACGGCGTCGTGATCTGTCTCCTGGTCGTCACCGGCCTCCGCGAGATGATCATGAACGCCATCCCCCTCGCGCTCAAGCACGCGATCACCATGGGCATCGGCATGTTCGTCGCCCTGATCGGGCTCGTGAAGGCCGGCTTCGTCGGCAACGGCGGGGAGTTCGCTCCGCCGGTCCAGCTCGGCCCGGTCGGCCAGCTCGCCGGGTGGCCCGTCCTGATCTTCTGCATCACCCTGCTGACCATCTTCATGCTGCAGGCCCGCAAGGTCCGCGGGGCGATCCTCATCGGCATCGTCAGCGGAACCGTGATCGCCGCGATCGTCAACGCCGTCGCCGACGTCGACGCCAAGGCCTGGCGCAACGGCCCGCCCACCCTGAACGGCTCCGCCGTCTCGATGCCGGACTTCTCGCTCTTCGGCGAGGTCTCCTTCGGTGGCTGGGGCGAGGTCGGGGCCATGACGGTCGGCATGATCGTATTCACCCTCGTGCTCGCCGGCTTCTTCGACGCGATGGCCACCATCATCGGCGTCGGCACCGAGGCCAAGCTGGCCGACGACAAGGGCCGCATGCCGGGCCTGTCGAAGGCGCTGTTCATCGACGGTGCCGGCGGTGCCATCGGCGGCCTGGCCGGCGGTTCCGGCCAGACCGTGTTCGTCGAGTCCGCCACCGGCGTCGGCGAGGGAGCCCGTACGGGCCTCGCCTCCATCGTCACCGGCCTCTTCTTCGCCGCCTGCCTCTTCTTCACCCCGATCACGCAGATCGTCCCGGGTGAGGTCGCCTCCGCGGCCCTGGTCGTGATCGGCGCGATGATGATGCAGAACGCCCGCCACGTGGACTGGGCCGACAGCGCGACCGCCATCCCGGTCTTCCTGACCGTGGCGATCATGCCCTTCACGTACTCGATCACCGCGGGTGTCGCCGCCGGTGTGATCTCCTACGTGGCCATCAAGATCGCACAGGGCAAGGCCCGCGAGATCGGTGCCTTCATGTGGGCACTGACCGTGATCTTCGTGATCTTCTTCGCGGAGCACCCCATCGAGGCATGGCTCGGGGTGAAGTAAGGCGGGGCCGGTGATCCGGCCCTGACCCTCCACGCATCCGATACTGGTAACCGAACCCCTCCGAGGAGGCCGCAATGCTGGACATCGCCGAAGAACTGAACCGGTGGGTCGAGCAGGGACGTGACTTCGCCGTCGCCACCGTGGTGGCGGTCGGCGGGAGTGCGCCCCGGCAGCCCGGAGCCGCACTCGCCGTCGACAGCGAGGGCACGGCCATCGGATCGGTCTCCGGCGGATGCGTGGAGGGCGCGGTGTACGAGCTGTGCCGGCAGGCGCTGGAGGACGGCGAGACCGTCCGGGAGCGCTTCGGGTACAGCGACGACGATGCCTTCGCCGTGGGCCTGACCTGCGGCGGGATCATCGACATCCTCATCACCCCGGTGCCGGTGGGATCCCCCGCGCGGGAGGTGTTCGCGGCCGCGCTGGCGGCGGCCTCCCGCGGGGAGGCCGCGGCGGTGGCCCGGATCGCGGAAGGTCCGGCCGAGCTCCTGGGCCGCGCCGTGCTCGTCCGGGGCGAGGGCGGCCACGAGGGCGGTTTCGGGGGCCACCCCGAGCTGGACCGCACCATCGCCGAAGAGGCCCGCGCCATGCTCGACGCCGGCCGCACGGGCGTACTGGAGATCGGCGCCGACGGCCGGCTCTGCGGAGAGCCGCTGAAGGTGCTCGTCGAGTCCAGCGTCCCGCCGCCGCGGATGATCGTCTTCGGCGCGATCGACTTCGCGTCCGCCCTGGTGCGGATCGGCAAATTCCTCGGCTACCACGTGACCCTGTGTGACGCCCGGCCCGTTTTCGCGACGAAGAACCGTTTCCCCGAGGCGGACGAGATCGTCGTCGAATGGCCGCACCGCTACCTGGAGGCCCAGTCCTCGGCGGGCTCGGTCGACGGCCGGACCGTCCTGTGCGTGCTCACCCACGATGCCAAGTTCGACGTGCCGCTCCTGGAGCTGGCCCTCAAACTGCCCGTCGCCTACGTCGGCGCCATGGGCTCCCGCCGCACCCACGAGGACCGCAACAAGCGGCTCAGGGACGTCGGCGTGACCGAGCTGGAGCTGGCCCGGCTGCGCTCCCCGATCGGCCTCGACCTCGGCGCCCGCTCGCCGGAGGAGACCGCGCTGTCCATCGCCGCCGAGATCGTCGCGAACCGCCGCGGCGGTTCGGGCGCGGCCCTCACCGGGGCGCACATACCGATCCACCCGGACACCTCGAAGTCCGTGATCGGCAGGATCGGCTCGGTCGCCTGAAGGGCGGCGCCGGAAAGGCGCTGGAGGACGACTTGGGGCGTGACCCCGTGGGGGTTGCGCCCTTTCGCCGTCCCGCCTATTTTACCGGCCGGTAACAGCGCCTTTCTTTAACGGAGTTGAGCGGATGTCCCGGACCGTACGCACCGCCCGCACCGCCCACACCCTCGCACGTACGCTCCTCGCCGGCTCCGTGCTGGCCGCCGCCGCGCTCGTGGCGGGGCCCGCGGCGGCCGTCGGCCCCGGCGTCCGCGAGGTGCTGTTCGTCGGGAACAACTGGGAGGGCACCGCCGATGTGCTCGCCTCCACCGGCGACCTCGCGAAGGTCGGCCGGCTCAACATGATCCCCGACAAGGAGGAGCGGCTCCGGGAGATCTACCTCAACCCGATCAAGCTCGCCTTCTTCCTCGGCATCCGGGGCGGCGCGGGCGAGGGCCACGACCAGTTCGTCGACGACATGTACACCACCCCGGACGGCTCCGCCGTGGTCGCCTCCCGCCCCAGCTTCGCCGACGTCGTCTCGATCGACGTGCGCACGGGCCGGATCAACTGGCGCTTCCCCGTATCCGGCTTCCGCTCCGACCACATGGCGGTCTCGCCGGACGGCACCCGGGTCGCGGTCTCCGCCTCCACCGCCAACACCGTGCACGTCCTCGACATCGCCACCGGCCGGCAGCTCGGCTCCTTCCCGACCGGCGACAAGCCGCACGAGAACACCTTCAGCCGGGACGGCCGCTTCCTGTGGAACAGCTCCATCGGGGACGTGACCTCCGCCCTGGACGCGCCGTGGCTGGACTGGACGAAGGGCGACCGGAAGATCACCGTCGTCGACGCGCAGACCTTCCGCACCGTCCGGGTGATCGACATGCGCGAGCGGCTGGACGCCTTCGGCCGCTCGGACCTGTCCGACGCCGTCCGGCCGATGTCCTTCAGCCCCGACGAGTCGAAGCTCTACTTCCAGGTGTCCTTCTTCAACGGGGTCGTCGAGTACGACGTGGCCGCCGACCGGATCACCCGGATCAAGGAACTTCCCCGCAATCCCGCCACCAACACGGACCGCACCACCTGGGTCAACGACTCCCGCCACCACGGCATGTCCATGAGCCCGGACGGAACCAAGCTCTGCGTCGCGGGCACCATGGACGACTACGCCACCGTCGTGGACCGCGCCTCCCTCACCGAGGGGCCGCTGGTGCCCGCCGACAAGCCGTACTGGGCCACCGTCGACGGGGACGGCACGGCGTGCGTGATCTCCGAGAGCGGCGCCGACCGGGTCACCGCCATCGACTTCGCCACCGGGACCAAGCGGGTCTCCGTCCCCGTCGGCGACCACCCGCAGCGCGTCCGTCTCGGCCACGTCCCGACGGGCTGGACGGGGCCGCAGTAGCGGTGCCCGTCGGCCATCCCGGCCTTTATGGGGTGACCGGTCCGCGATGACCGATTAGTCTCCCGATCATGGTGGACATCCGTGAGGTACCCGAAGCCGACATCGACCGCGCTCTGGAGCTCGCGTACCTGGTCTTCCACGACCGGCCCGAACCGGAGGGCCGCGAACGCCACCACGCCCTCCTGCGCCACTGCGCACGCCTCGGGGCCTACGACGGGGACGCGCTGGTCGGGTTCATGGCCGCGCACGACTTCCGGCTCTCGGTGCCCGGGGCGGATCTGCGCTGCCCCGGGCTCACCTTCGTCAGCGTCGCCCCCACCCACCGTCGCCGCGGCGTGCTCACCGCGCTGATGGACGAGCAGCTGCGGCGCACGGGGGCCGCGGGCAGCGCGATCGCCGCCCTGTGGGCTTCCGAATCCGCCATCTACGGCCGCTTCGGCTACGGCTGCGCCACCCAGGGCGCCACCATCGAGATCGACTCGACGCGGCCGCTGGCCCTGCGCATCGCCCCGGACCCGCGCCCGCTGCGACTGGTCGCCCCCGAGGACGCGCTCGGGGTGATCGGGCCGTACCACGAGGCCGCCCGCGCCGGGCGGGCCGGCCGCCCGACCCGCGACGCCGAGCGCTGGAACGAGTCGTGGCTCTGCGAACAGGACGAGGAGGACGAGGAGTTGGGCCCGCCCCGGATCATCGTCCTCGGGGATCCGGGCGAGCCGATCGCGGGGTACGTGCTCTACCGCACGAAGCACGAGGGCGACGGCGGCCCCGCCCGCAGCCCCGGCCTGGTCCGCGTCGACGAACTGGAGGCGGACACCCCGGCGGTGGCCGCCGCCCTGTGGGACTGCCTGGCCGGCCTCGACCTCACCGGCAAGGTCTCCGCGTGGGGCCGGCCGCTGGACGACCCGCTGCTCCGGTTCGCCGCCGACCGGGACCAGGTCAGGGTCACCGAGCAGTTCCCGGCGCTCTGGCTGCGCCTGGTCGACGTACCGGCGGCGCTGGCCCGGCGGTCCTGGGCCGCGCCGGTGGAGCTGGTGCTGGAGGTGGCCGACGTGCGGCTGCCCGCGAACGCGGGGCGGTACCGGCTCAAGGCGGGGCCGGGCGGGGCGACCTGCGAGCGCGCCGCGGCCCCCGCCGACCTGGAGCTCGACGTACGGGACCTCGCGGCCTGCTACCTGGGCGGGACCCGGGTCGCCGAGCTGGTCGCCGCCGGGCTGGTGGCCGAGCGGACCCCCGGCGCGGCGGCGGCCCTGGACACGGCCCTGCACACCCCCCTGCTGCCGCACACGGCGGACGAGTTCTGAGGGGAGGCGCGCCGGGCCGCGGACCGGCAAGGTCGGGCGGGATCAGGCTGGATCAGGCGGGCAGTGAGATCCGGGCCGCCGCCATGCCGAACGAGGAGCTCCGGCCGAGCTGTGCCCCCGGGGCCCGGTCGTCGGTCTTCGGGTGCAGGTCCTCGTCACGGTAACGGCTCACGCTCTGGTGCCAGTTGAGGACCGCGGCCATCCAGTCCTCCAACTCCCGTACGTACGCGTCGAGCGAGGCCCGCGCCTCCTGTCCGAGGCCGTAGTCCTCGTACAGCACCGGCAGTTGGTGGTCGCGGATGTGCTCGAACTCCTTCGTGCGCTGCACCATCAGGTCGGCGACGATCGCAAACGCCTGCGGGTAGTCGATGTCGAAGAAGTTCTGGGTGACGAGGACGTGGTTGTGCACCTCGCCCTCGACCTCGATCTCCTTCTGGTACGAGAAGAGGTCGTTGGTGATGCACCCGACGTCCGCCGCCGCGCTCTCCAGCGAGCGCATCACCCCGTCCCGGTAGACCTCGGGCGGGACACCGTCGCCCTCGTGGCCGAACTTGGCCAGGAACATCGTCAGGTACGAGCCGAACGTGAAGCGGCGCATCTCGGCGTAGTCGACCGGGTCCGGAATCCGGTTCATGACGGCGTTGCCGATCTCCCAGACCCAGCTGTCCAGCATCCCGATGACGTGCCCGCGAAACTCCGCGCGCATCACGGAGCTCATCCCCGCGACGGTCCGGGCCCAGAGGTCCTTCAGGCTCCGCTCCATCGCGGTGACCGGCTCCGGGGCCTCGGCCGGGTCGACCGGGATCATGGAGATCAGCCGGTCCGTCGTCACCCGGGCCGCGCCGGGGGACTTCGATCCGGCGAACACCTTGGGGTAGTAGTCGTCCGCATAGGTGCCCCAGGCCAGCCACTGCGCGCTCAGGCACAGGGCCTCGGCGGTGGCGTCGGGGTCGATGCCCGCCGAGCACAGGGCGAAGTCCATACGGACCAGCTTGTCCTCGTCCCAGATGTCGGAGCCGGGATCGCCGGGCTGCGGCCGGAGCAGGCCCATCTCCCGGCACCAGAGCACCAGTTCGCGGCGGGCCAGGTCCAGGTGCCGGCTGAGGGTGAGGGGAAAGGGCATGTAGAAGTCGGGCAGCAGCGAAGGGCCCACCTTCCGGAACGGGACGTGCGTGAAGCTGCGGCGGCGCATCTCCATGGCGCGGGGGTTGAACAGCGAGCGCAGGTCGAGGGCGGCGGTGCCCCGCCCGCTGGGCAGGAAGGGCAGGGTGAGCGGGGTCGCGCCCGCCGCCTTGGCCTCCCCGTTCATGTAGCGGCTGGAGACCATGTGCCACTCGTGGCCGCCGGACTGCCAGTCCTGCAGGCCCTTCGCGTACGCGAGTACGGACGCCATCTCGACGGGGTCGAGGCCGTGCTGGGCGGCGAGCCCGGGGACCTCGGCGAGGGCCGTGTACTCGAACTGCTGGAGCCGCGAGGTCAGCAGGTCGTTCGACAGGTCGGCGGCCTCCTGGGTGGTGCAGTCCAGAAAGGTCTCCAGAACCAGGATGGCGTTGGAGAGTTCGCCCTCCTGCTCCACCTCGCGCTGGTACGAGAAGATGTCGTTGCGGATGTGCACCGCGTCGGAGAAGGCGTCGCGGAGCACTTCGAGCGGGCGCGCGTGCGCCACCCGGGCCGGCACCTCGGCGGACACGTACTCGATCAGCCCGGCCGACCAGGGGGCGCCGCCGACCTTGCGGCGCATCTCGATGTACTCCAGCGGGTTGGCCACGCGGCCGATGTTGATGTTGTGGAGCTCCCACATCGACTCGTTGAGGAGGTTCCGCGTCGACTCGGAGAACCGTTCCCTCCAGTCCATCGACATCGCGGGCACGGTGCGCGACCACAGGTCCTTCAGGCCCGCCTCGACCGGGTTCGCCGGCTCGGGGAACCCGTCGGCGAGGTCCATCGGCATGAAGGCTGCGAGCCCGTCGAGGTACTTCTTGGCGCCCTCGCGGTCCTGGGTGCGCTTGTAGACCTCCAGGAAGTGATCGTCGAAGAAGAAGACCCACACGTACCAGTCGGTGACCAGGTCCAGCGCGTCGCCGCCGCAGTCGGGGTGGGTGTACGAGCACAGCAGCGCGTAGTCGTGGGAGTCGAGGTCCCGCTCGTCCCAGACGCCGGACCCCTCCAGCATCCCGAAGCCGCGGGCCCACTGCTTGGTGTGCGCTCGCGCGGCCTCCAGGTGGGGGTTCAGGCGGGCCGGATACGGCACATAGAAATCCGGCAGTTGAAACGGCTGTGTCACGGCGGGCTGGACCTTTCCGTCCGAGGGCGCGGGGGCCCTTGCCTGCGGCCCCCCGCACGAGATCAGCAGCCCTCTACCCCTGCCGTCGCCGGGACAAGGAAGAGTTCACCGCTTCAGGTGACGGATGCCCCGTTCCGGGACGCGGGTGCCTCGTGGGGGATAAGTGCCCGGTCCCGCCGTACCGCCCTACCGCCCTACGGCCGTACGCGTGCGGCGCATGGCTGAGGGGTGAGGCCCCGGAGACGGGACCTCACCCCTCGATGTTCACGGTCGTGCGTCAGAGGACGACGTCGTAGCCGTTCCAGCCGTTGCCGATCAGGATGCGGCCCTGGTTCGGCAGGAAGTCGTAGAGCTCCCCGTTGTTCAGGACGCCGACGTGCTCCGCAGCGCCGTCGCTGTTGAGGTCGGTCGGGTACGGGGTCCATCCGCCGACCCACCAGCCGTTGCCCTCGAAGGTCCGGGCGCCGAAGGAGATCTTCCCGTCAGCGCCGGTGGCGTTGGGGAAGAGGTACACGTCTCCCTGGTCGGTGCGGCCCACGATGTCGATCTTGCTGTCCCCGTTCATGTCGGCGTACCGCAGCGTCTCCCAGCCGCCGGGCCAGAAGCCGTTGCCGATGAACGTGCGTGGACTGAGCGTGCTGGTGCCGGTTCCGCCGGCTCCCGGGTAGACCCACAGGTCCGCATTCCCGTCGCGAGCGAAGACGTCGGTGCGACCGTCGAGGTTGACGTCACCGAAGCCCAGGTCGTAGCCGTTCCAGCCGACACCGATCAGGTAGCGGGGAGCGAATGCGTTGGTCTCGGTACCGTTACCCGGGAAGAGGTAGAGGTCGCCCTCCTTGGTGCGGCCGACGATGTCGGTGCGGCCGTCGTTGTTGAGGTCGGCGGTGTAGAGGTTCGTCCAGTAGTCGCGCCAGAACCCGTTGCCGATGAAGTAGCGGGCGCCGAGCGTGCCGGTGCCGCTCCCGCCGGTCCCCTTGTAGATCCACGCGTCGCCCTGGGCGTCGCGGGCGAGGACGTCGGTGAAACCGTCGCCGTTGTAGTCGGGCCGGCTCTGCGAGCCGCTCGTCCACAGGCTCTGGCCGGAGGCGTTGTAGATCACGAGCACACCGCGGCTCTGCACCACGGCGTAGGAGTACGGGGTGTTGGTCTTGCTGCTCCACAGGGCGGTGGTGCCGTCGGCGGCGTAGACGACGAAGTTTCCGTCGTTCTGCATACGGGCCAGGGCGCCGTTGTGGCCGCCGGTGTTCGTTGCCCAGATCTGCTTGTTGTCCTTGGTGGTCAGGACCAGGTTGCCGTCGGCCCGCATGACGAGCTTGGAGTTGCCGGAAGGGAACTCCTCGCCCGAGGCCAGGGTGGTGCCCGCCGGGATCTTCGCGCCGGGCACGCCGTCGATCTGGTACTGGGCGGAGAAGCCCGTGACGGTGCCGCCGGAGGCGAGTCCGTTCCACCCGACGACCGTGTTGTCGGCCTGACGGGCCCACAGGTCGCTTACGCCGTCACCGGAGACGTCGCCCACCGAGCCGATCTGCGGGAAGGCGGCCTGGGTGACGCCGCTGCCGATCTTGGTACGGGTCTGGGTGCCCCACGTGGCGAGGTCGACGCTCTGGCCGTCCGTGCCCTTCTTGCCGTAGGTGCGCAGGATGTCGCCGGTGGCGTTGTCCCGGAGCCAGAGGTCGGGAACCTTGTCCCCGTTGACGTCGCCGGGGGCGACGACCGTGTACTTGTCCCAGTCGGTGTTGCCGACGAGCACCGGCTCCCCGTTGCCGTCGAGGGTGCCGAAGACGCTGCCGTAGTACGCCCAGAGCTGCTTGCCCTGCTTGACCAGCAGATCGGGCGTGCCGTCCCCGTTGAGGTCGCCGGGCGCGAGGACCTGCTCGGCGTTGTACCAGTGGTCGTCACCGTTCCAGTCCGGACCGTAGTCGCATCCGGCGCCGGGGTTCTTCACGGGGCACGCCACCGTCATCTCGACGGGGTTGTCCGCGCCGCCCTGGCCGTTGTTGGCGTAGGCGAAGAGCTTCTTGGCCGTCATCCCGGCCGGCTGTTCGAGGGAGACGAGGTCGTTGTACCCGTCACCGTCCCAGTCCCCGAGCGTGTCGAGCCGGGCCCCGTTGAAGTTCTTGCCGGCCCTGGTCGCGGCGGTGAACTTGCCGTTGCCCTGGCCGGCGTAGGTCAGGAGGTTGCCGAAGGAGTCGTTGCTCCAGATGTCGCGGTTCCCGTCGCCGTTGAGGTCTCCGGGAGTGTCCAGGGCCGCCGAGCGGGCGGCGTAGAAGAGGTATGCCGTGGTGTCGGAGCGGTTGCCGGCCGCGTCCTGGCTGAAGGCGTAGACGAAGTGCGGGCCGGCGCCGGGCGGGGTGAGCTGGACGTCGACCGAGGCACCGGGGGCCACGGTGGCGCTCTTGAGCTCGGGGTTCCAGTCGGTGTAGTACCCGTACCAGGTCGCGTCCTTCACGCCGTTGGCGGCGAGGGTGAACGAGCCGGGCGTACGGGCCTTGCCGGTTCCGGCGGGCCAGCCGCTCTTCCCGTCGGGGAAGAGGGTCGAGCTGATCTTCGGTGCCTTGGCCGGCCGGGTGCGGTCGACCGAGAACTTGCAGGTCTGCGACCAGGCGGAAGCGGCGTTGTCCTGGTCGGTCGCGCGGACCTTCCAGGTGTAGTCGCCGTCGGGCAGGCTGGTGTCAGGGACGTTCCACGTGGCGACCTTGCCGTTGTTGGCGGGGAGCGTCTGTGTGGCGACCGGTGTGCTCTGGCCGGCCTTGAAGATCTGGTACTCGGCGCTCAGGTTTCCGGCGTCGGGGTCCGAGATCGTCGAGTAGAGACCGATCGTGGTGTTGCCGATCTTTCCGCCCTCGACGCAGGGCACCCAGGGCGAAGTGCCCGGATCGGCGGGGGTCCGGGGCGGGTTGTTGTACTCCGTCTCCAGGGTGATCGTCTTCGGGTCGAAGCGCTTCCACTGGTACTGGTCGCTCTCGTTGGACGCGTACAGGCCCAGCGTCACGCTGGACCAGCCCTTGGACGCGGACTCCTTGGCGGCCGCGGTGGCGTCGAACTCGAGGTTGCCGGCGCCGCAGTCGGGGCGGCCCTTCGCGGCGGAGACGGTCGCCAGCTTGCTGCCCTTGCCGGGCTGGCTGTTCCAGGTGGTCGCGGAGGAGATGGGGCCGGTGGTCCACAGCTCCACGGGAGTGGGCGTGCAGGACCAGGACCACGTCTCCTTGATGCGGAACGTCGACTTGGTGACCTGGGCGCCCTTGAGGTTGGCGGTGTCGAGCTGGAAGAAGGAGCGCGACAGCCCGTTCGTCTCGCTCTCGTAGCCGACGCGGACGTCCTGCTTGGTGTTCCAGTACGAGTTCTTCGGCCAGCTCCGGTACGCCCAGGCCCAGTTCTGGCGCTCGCCCCAGGCGACCGAGGGGTCGATGAACACGGGGTACTTCGTGGCCGCGCCGGTCAGGAGGGCCTGGTCGGGCTTGATCTCCAGGTTGCCACCGGTCACGGCGGTGGGCATCTGCGCGTCCTTGGCCCCGGACGGGGTCACGAAGGCGTCGGCGGGCGCGGCGGGTTCGCCGCCGTCCGCCGCGGCGGCGAGCGAACGGGCTGCCGTCTTGGCCTGCGGAGCGGCGGCGGCACCGGTCGTGGTGGAGTCCCACATCATGGGTGCGGACGCGGTGAACACGGTCTGGCCCGCGGGGTTGACGGCGCTCAGCAGGCCGGTGGTGGCATTGCCGGAAACGTTGAGGCCCACGGTGTCGAGCTTGAACTTCAGGGTGGCGAGGTCGGGGTGCTTGGCGGCCTCGGCCGTCTTGACGACCAGCAGCTCCGAGAAGCCCTCGACGTCGGCCTTCAGCTGCAGGTCCACGTCCGGCAGCACGTTGGCGTAGGTGGCCACGTTCGCGGCCAGAGTCGGCTTGGGCAGGGCCTTCGGCCAGGTCAGCGACAGCGTGCGGCCGTCCTTGACCCCGGTCAGCAGGGGCCCGGTGCCGCCGCCGGAGAAGGTGATGTTGACCGCCGACGCCTTCGGGGCCACGGTGCCGTCCGCCGCGAACTGCAGCGTCGGATCGGTCGCCACCCACGCGCCGGCCCGCCGCACGCGCACCGTCGTCCCGTACCGCTTGACGGTCCACTTGCCCGTCGGCAGCGCCCAGGTGTCCGAGGTCTCGGTGCGCGCGGAAGTCAGCTCGTAGGGCTGGCCCGTTTCCTTGGCCTTGGCGAGCGCGAAGTCGGCTGCGCTCATAGAGCCCTCGGCAACCGGATCCGTTGCGGCGGCGGCGGTGGTCGGGGGCTGTATTACGGCCAATCCGGTGGCGACAATTCCGCTTATCAGGGCCACGGAAATGGCCCTCGAAATCCCCCGCCCGCCCGGCGCACCGGAGAGGGTCTCTTTTCTTCTCACGCACACTCCAACTGTTGGATATTCCGGGCCAACTCTACGCGAGGCGCCGACATCCAAACGCTCTGACCTGCAGCTTTTATGTCAATCTTAGATGACCTGTCCTCATTGGTCCGCAAGATCCACTTTGCAGCAATTGCTGCGGTCGAAGGCCCTATGGAAGCCGTCAACGAGGGCCCGGATTGGTGAATTCGCCCTGTTAGTCTGCGCCGGTAAATTGTTATGAATGGTTGGGGTGGGGTGTGAGAAAATCTCGCATGCGAGGGCTTTCTGTGGCGTTGGCCGCAGCAGTCCTCTCAGGCATGCTCCCTGGCGCTGTTGCCGTAGCGGACAGCAAATCGGGGCCTTCGCTGCCGGAGCTGAAGCAGCCGAAGGCGGTGCCGGTCAAGCCGGTCCGTGCGGGTGGGGCGAAGAAGGCCGATGACGCGGCGACGCCGTGGAAGGCTCCGAAGGTCTCCTGGCCGGCCGCGGGTTCGGCGGAGGTGGACCTTTCCTCGGCCTCGGGTCCGGTCTCGAAGTCGTTCCTCGCCGGTGCGGCGCAGGCTCCGGCCGTCGGTTCGGGCTCGCAGCAGGCGGGCAAGCTCCCGGTGGCGGTGTACGTGGCTCCGGGCAAGGCGGCCGAGGCGCCGTCGAAGGTGAAGGTCTCCGTCGCCGGCAAGGACGCGGCGCGCAAGGCGGGCGTCGACGGCGTACTGCTGTCGGTGGGCCGCTCGGACGGCTCCGTGCGGTCCGCGTCGGCGAAGGTCGAGGTGGACTACAACTCCTTCCGGGGTGCCTACGGCGGCGACTACGCCTCCCGCCTGCACCTGGTGGAGCTCCCGGCCTGTGCGCTGACCACTCCCGATCGCGCGGAGTGTCGTACGCAGAAACCGTTGCAGACGCAGAACGACACGCGCGCGGGCAAGCTGTCCGCGCAGGTCACCACGGCGGGTGCCACGGCACCTTCGGCGAAGTCGGGCCAGTCGGCGATGTCGGCCGCCGCGAGCGGCGGTGCGACCGTACTCGCCGCGACGGCGGGCGATGCCGGTCCGACGGGTGACTACAAGGCGACGTCCTTGCAGCCGTCCGGTTCCTGGTCCTCCGGCGGTTCGAGCGGTGGCTTCAACTGGTCGTACAACGTCAGCGTTCCCGCTGTGCCCGGCGGGCAGGCGCCTCAGATCGGGCTGGCTTACAGCTCGCAGTCGGTCGACGGCCGGATGAGTGCGTCGAACAGCCAGGCTTCGTGGATCGGTGACGGCTGGAACTGGGAGCCGGGGTTCATCGAGCGCAGGTACAAGGCGTGCAACGACGACAAGACCGGCGGCACCAACACCACCAAGGTGGGTGACCAGTGCTGGTTCAACGACAACGCCACCATGTCCCTGGGCGGCAAGTCGACCGAGCTCGTGTACGAGCAGGGCAAGGGCTGGCACCCGGCCACCGACTCGGGTGAGAAGGTCGAGAAGCTCACCGGCGCCAACAACGGTGACAACGACGGTGAGCACTGGAAGATCACCACGACCGACGGCACCCAGTACTTCTTCGGTCTGAACCGCCTCCCGGGCTGGAAGGACGCGTCGACGCCGACGACGAACTCCGCCTGGACGGTCCCGGTGTTCGGCAACCAGGCGGGCGAGCCCTGCTACAACGCCTCCTTCGCGTCCGCGTGGTGCCAGCAGGCCTGGCGCTGGCAGCTTGACTACGTGGTCGCTCCCGGCGGGGCCGCGATGGCGTACTACTGGAAGACCGAGACGAACAACTACGGCCGCAACGTGTCGGAGACCACCGGCAAGGCCACGGTCACCCCGTACATCCGCGGCGGCTGGCTGGACCACATCGACTACGGCCTGCGCTCCGACTCGGTCTACTCGGCCAAGGCGATGGGCCAGGTCACCTTCGACGTCAACGAGCGCTGCCTGACCGGCTGCGGCACCTTCGACGAGACGAATTCCAAGAACTGGCCGGATGCGCCGTTCGACCTGTTCTGCAAGGACGGGTCGACCGAGTGCAAGGGCCAGTGGTCGCCGACGTTCTGGTCGCGCAAGCGTCTGACCGGCATCAACACCAAGGTCCTGACCGGTGGTGCGTACCAGGACGTCGACTCCTGGACCCTGGACCAGAACTTCCCGCCGGCGGGCGACGGCATCTCCACCCCGCTGTGGCTGAAGTCCATCACCCGCACCGGCAAGGCGGGCGCCGCCACGGACACCCCGCTTCCCCCGGTCACCTTCACCGGTGAGCAGCGCCCGAACCGGGTGGATGCCACCGGTGACGGTCTCGCGCCGTACATCCGGCTGCGGATGTCCCAGGTGAACACCGAGAGCGGTGGCACCATCGGTGTCACCTACTCCCAGCCCGAGTGCACCCCTTCGACCCTGCCGAAGCCGGACGGGACGAACACGACTCGCTGCTACCCGGTCAAGTGGGCCTGGGAGGGTGACACCTCGAAGGTCGACTGGTTCAACACCTACGTGGTGTCCCAGATCGTCGAGGGCGACAACCTCGCCTCCACCCCGGACAAGGTGACCTCCTACACCTATGTGGGCGGAGCAGCCTGGGACAAGGACACCAGCGAGTTCACCAAGCCTGAGGACCGCGTGCACTCCGTCGCCCGCGGCTATGAGCTCGTGCAGACGCGAACCGGCGCCGCAAGCGACCCCAAGACGCTCTCCGAGACCCGCTACTTCCGTGGCCTGGACGGCAAGGACGTCAAGGACTCCGCAGGTGTCGCGGTCACGGACCGGCCCGAGTTCGCCGGGATGGTCCGCGAGTCGGCCACGTACGAGGGCGACGACACCGCCAAGCTGGTGACTGCCACTTCCAAGTCGCCCTGGCGCTCGGACCTCGTGGCCAAGCGCGTCCGTTCGGGCCTGCCCGACCTCGTCTCCTACAAGACGGGAACGGAGAAGGAAGCCACCCGTACCACCGTCACCGGTGGTACGCGCACGACCGAGACCTCCCGTCACTTCGACGAGTACGGCATGGTCGACTGGGAGTCCTCGACCGGCGACACGGCCAAGGCGGGTGACGAGACCTGCACCACGACCACGTACGCGCGCAACACCGCGACCTGGACGCTGGACAAGCACAGCCGCGTCGAGACGGTGGGTGTGCCCTGCGGTACGGCCGCCGGCCGTCCCGCCGACGTGATCGCCGACACCCGTACCTACTTCGACAACGGCGCGCTCGGCACCGTTCCCGGTTCGGGCCTGGTGACGAAGACCGAGAAGATCAACGGCAAGGGCGACGGCTACGACGCCGTCTCCACCGTCCCGTCCACATGCGGCGCTGCCAAGAACGAGCTCTGCTACGACGCCTACGGTCGGGCGCTCGCCACAGCTGACGCCTACGGCAAGGTCACCACGACGGCCTACACCCCGGCCGCGGGCGAGGTGCCGGCCTCGATGACGGTGACGAACCCCCTGGGTCACACCACGGCGTCGGACCTCGACCCGCTGCACGCGCAGCCGACGAAGGTGACCGACCCCAACGGCAAGGTGACCAGCACGGAGTACGACGCTCTCGGGCGGGTGGCAAAGGTCTGGCTCCCGAACTGGACGGCCGCCGACAACCCGAACAGCCCGAGCCGTGTCTTCGAGTACACGGTCCGAAATGACGGCCCGAGCGTCGTGACCTCCAAGACGCTGACGCACGACTACAAGTACTCCATCGTCTACTCCATCAGGGACGGCCTGCTCCGCGAGCGCCAGACGCAGACGCAGTCCCCCGACCTGACCGGACGTCTGGTCACGGAGACGTTCTACGACACCCGCGGCCTGGCCTGGCGCAACTCCGGCACCTACTACGCCGACGGTCCGCCTTCAGCCGATCTGGTCACGGGACAGGAGCTCAACTACCCGGCCTCCACCGACACCGTCTTCGACGGCGCCGGCCGGACGACCGCGGTGATCTCCAAGAAGTTCGGCACCGAGACCAAGCGCGCCACCACCAGCTACACCGGTGACACCACCACGGTGATCCCGCCCCAGGGCGGAACGGCGACCACCACGGTCGTCGACGCGCTGGGCCGCACCACCGAGGTCAAGCAGTACACCAACGCCGCGCGCACGACCTCGCAGTCGACGCTGTACACCTTCAACACGCTCGGCCGTCTTGCCCAGGTCACCGACCCGGCCAACGCGAAGTGGACGTACACCTACGACGTCCGCGGCCGCCGGATCGAGGACAGCGACCCGGACAAGGGCGTCACCAAGAGCAACTACGACGCCGGCGACCGGGCAAGCGACGTCACCGATGCCCGCGGCATCACCGTGCACACCGACTACGACGACCTCGGCCGCCCCACCACGGTGAAGCAGGGCGCCACGATCCTGACCGCGCAGGTCTACGACACGGTCGCCAAGGGCCAGGTGACGAAGTCCACGCGCTACGTGGACGGCAAGGCGTACGAGTCGGAAGTCCTCCTCTACAACAGCCTCTACCAGCCCCTCACCACGAAGGTGACCATCCCCTCCACCCCCGACACCGGGGCGCTGGCCGGCACCTACCAGTGGACGAACACCTACAACATCACCGGTCAGATCCTGACGACCAAGCAGCCGGCCATGGGCGACCTGCCCGCCGAGACGGTAGGCAGCACCTACAAGTCGGTCTCGGGCCTGCTCAACAACATGGCCGCCGGCAGCAGCCGCCTCGTCTCGGCGATGACCTACGACCACTACGGCCGTAGCACCCGCCAGGAACTCGGGGCCATCGGCCAGCGCCTGTACCGCTCCACCGAGTACGACGAGCACACCGGCGCGATCAGCCGCGCCTACACCGACCGCGACCTCGCACCCCAGCGGATCGAGGACACCAAATACACCAACGACCCCGCGGGCAACCTGACCTCCATCGCCACCGCGTACGGCCAGGACGCCGCCCGCACCACCGACACCCAGTGCGTCAACCTCGACGCGCTGCGCCGCATCACCCAGGCATGGACCAACAACGGCGAGACCTGTGCCGCCACCCCGTCGACGTCCGTCATCGGCGGCGAGGACCCGTACTGGACCACGTACACCTACGACGCGGTCGGCAACCGCAAGACCGAGACCAAGCACAAGACGGCCTCGGGCCCGACCGCCGACACCATCCGCACATACGCTGCGCCGACCGTCGGGAAGCACGACCTCACCAAGGTCACGCAAACCGGCACCGACCCCCACGACGAGACCTTCACCTACGACGAGACCGGCAACACCAAGACCCGCAAGAGCGGCACCGGTGAAACCCAGTACCTCGACTGGGACGTCGAAGGACACCTGAAGACCCTCAACCAGGGCACCTCCAGTAACTCCTTCCTCTATGACGCGGCCGGCCAGCGCCTGCTCCGCAAGGACACCAAGAGCACCACGCTCTACCTTCCGGGCGGCAACGAACTCCACCTGGACAAGGCCGGAAAGGTCACCGGCACCCGCTACTACGACGGCGTCGCCATGCGTGAGGGCGGCAAGCTCACCTTCACCCTCACCGACCACCACGGCACCGGCACCACCCAGATCACCGCGGACGCCACCCAGGCCGTGACCCGCCGCAAGACCGGGCTCTTCGGCGAGACCCGCGGCACCCAGCCCACCGGCTGGACGGGCGACAAGGGCTTCGTCGGCGGAACCAAGGACGCCGACACCGGCCTCACCCACATCGGCGCTCGCGACTACGATCCCCTGACCGGGCGGTTCATCTCCGTCGACCCGATCATGGACCTGAAGGACTCGCAGCAGCTCCACGGCTACACCTACTCGAACCAGAACCCCTTCACGTTCTGGGACCCCACCGGCAAGCAACTCGAAGAGTGCGCCAGCGGCATGTACAAGTGCCACAACGGCAACGACCCGTACGACTACGGAAACCGCTACGAGACCATAGTGGAATCCGTCGGCGGAACCCTCGACCCGGAGTACGTTCGCCTGAAGCACTATGGGTGCGCGAACTCCGCTTGCCGCAGCTCGGGCAGTTCGGGCAGCTCACGCAGCTCAGGGCGGACGGGCGGCTCCACCGGTTCCGGCAACGGCACCCAGGCACCGCCTCCGCCCCCGCCCCCGGTGGTGGTGCTTGCGGCTTCCGAGCCGCATCCGCAGAGCGACAACCGCAGCCTGTGGGAGAAGACGAAGGACTGGTTCGGCGACAAGTGGGACAAGTACACGCTGCCCGTCGAGGCGAATGACACCAGCGGGGCATGCCTGAGCGGCTCGCTCGGGATCGGCGGAGGTGTCACGGCCTCGGTCTGTCTGATCGGAACCAGCCGGCCCGACGGCAAGACCGAGTACGGTGTGAGTTTCAGCAAGGGCACTGAAGCCCCTTCCGTGGGGGCAAATCTGCAGCTTTCGGGTATGCGCAGCAATGCGACGGACTTCGAGCAGCTGCGAGGTGACGGCTGGGGCGGCAGCCTGACGGCGTCCTACGGACTGTCGCTCTCGACGGCCCATGAACGCTCGATCGGCTCCAGGAACATCAGGAACGAGCCCGTAGGAACCACCAGTTTCAGCGCGGGTATCGGTGTCGGTGCGGAGGTCGGCCTCAGCCAGACCTACGGCACCAGGATCGGGCACCTGTTCACCCTGGACTGAAGGTGAAAGTAAAGTGGCACATATGACAGATGAGGCTCACGTGGTGATGACCACAGCAGGACGGGTGTCTTCCGAGGCGAGCGTGCCCTCCATCATTTTCATGGCACTGTTCGCGGCGCTCGGATTCCTGCTGGCACTCAATGTCAAGGGAATCGCAGACCGGTTCAACGACCTGGTGGCCACCGTGACGTTTGGCATGTTTGACGCCCATCAGACCGGTGTGTACCGCATTGTCGGTGCGGGCCTGGCGCTGCTCGGGTGCATCGGGGTCGCGGTCGAGGTGGCCGTCGGGCTCGGCTGACGCGGCGGGGGCATAGCCTCCCGGCCAAGAAGAAGACCGTCCTCCTCACCCTTCAGTGGTGAGGAGGACGGCCTGCGTTTCGGACGCGACTACTCCGAGTCGGCCTCCAGGTTGCCTTCCGTGTCCAGGTAGACCTGGCGGAGGGATTCGAGGATCTGGGGGTCCGGCTTTTCCCACATGCCGCGGGACTCGGCCTCCAGGAGGCGTTCCGCGATGCCGTGCAGGGCCCAGGGGTTGGCCTCCTCCAGGAAGGCGCGGTTCTCCGGGTCCAGGACGTACGTCTCCGTCAGCTTGTCGTACATCCAGTCCGCCACCACGCCCGTCGTGGCGTCGTAGCCGAAGAGGTAGTCCACCGTCGCCGCCAGCTCGAAGGCGCCCTTGTAGCCGTGGCGGCGCATCGCCTCGATCCACTTCGGGTTCACCACGCGGGCCCGGAAGACGCGGGACGTCTCCTCCACCAGCGTGCGGGTCTTGACCGTCTCCGGGCGGGTCGAGTCGCCGATGTACGCCTCCGGGGCCGTGCCGCGCAGGGCGCGGACCGTGGCCACCATGCCGCCGTGGTACTGGAAGTAGTCGTCCGAGTCGGCGATGTCGTGCTCGCGGGTGTCCGTGTTCTTCGCGGCCACCGTGATCCGCTTGTACGCCGTCTCCATCTCGGCGCGGGCCGGGCGGCCCTCCAGGCCGCGGCCGTACGCGTAGCCGCCCCAGACCGTGTAGACCTCCGCGAGGTCGGCGTCCGTACGCCAGTCGCGGGAGTCGATCAGCTGGAGGATGCCGGCGCCGTACGTGCCCGGGCGCGAGCCGAAGATACGGGTCGTCGCGCGGCGCTCGTCGCCGTGGACGGCCAGGTCGGCTTGCGCGTGGGCCCGGACGTAGTTCTGGTCCGCGGGCTCGTCCAGGCTCGCCGCCAGCCGGACCGCGTCGTCCAGCAGGCCGATGACGTGCGGGAACGCGTCCCGGAAGAAGCCCGAGATGCGGAGGGTGACGTCGATCCGGGGGCGGGCGAGTTCCGCGAGGGGGATCGCTTCGAGCCCCGTGACGCGGCGCGAGGCCTCGTCCCAGACCGGGCGGACGCCGAGCAGGGCGAGGGCCTCGGCGACGTCGTCGCCGGAGGTGCGCATCGCGCTCGTGCCCCACAGGGACAGGCCCACGGAGGCCGGCCACTCGCCGTTGTCCGTGCGGTAGCGGGTGAGGAGGGAGTCGGCCAGGGCCTGGCCCGTCTCCCACGCGAGGCGGGAGGGGACGGCCTTCGGGTCCACGGAGTAGAAGTTCCGGCCCGTGGGGAGGACGTTCACCAGGCCCCGGAGGGGGGAGCCCGAGGGGCCCGCCGGGACGAAGCGGCCGTCCAGGGCGCTCACCACGTGCGCGATCTCGTCCGTCGTGCCGGCCAGCCGCGGGACGACCTCGCGCGCCGCGAAGTCCAGTACGGCCGCCACGTCCGCCGAGTGACCGGCCGCGACCGAAGCCACCGCCTCCGGCGCCCAGTTCGCGTCCTCCATCGCCTGCACCAGCGCGCGGGCCGTCTCCTCCGCCTCGTCGGCGGTCGTCCGGGTGGCCGCGGACTCGTCGAGGCCGAGCGCCTCGCGCAGGCCGGGCAGGGCCGTCGTACCGCCCCAGATCTGGCGGGCGCGCAGGATCGCGAGGACCAGGTTGACCCGGGCCTCGCCGGTCGGCGCGCCGCCCAGGACGTGCAGGCCGTCGCGGATCTGGGCGTCCTTGACCTCGCACAGCCAGCCGTCGACGTGCAGCAGGAAGTCGTCGAAGCCGTCGTCGTCCGGGCGCTCCGCCAGACCCAGGTCGTGGTCGAGCTTCGCGGCCTGGATCAGCGTCCAGATCTGCGCGCGGATGGCCGGCAGCTTCGCCGGGTCCATCGCGGAGATCTGCGCGTACTCGTCGAGGTGCTGCTCCAGGCGCGCGATGTCGCCGTACGACTCCGCGCGAGCCATCGGCGGCACCAGGTGGTCGACCAGGGTGGCGTGCACGCGGCGCTTGGCCTGGGTGCCCTCGCCCGGGTCGTTGACCAGGAAGGGGTAGATGAGGGGGAGATCGCCGAGCGTGGCGTCCGGCGCGCAGGCAGCGGACAGGCCGGCGTTCTTGCCCGGCAGCCACTCCAGATTGCCGTGCTTGCCCAGGTGGATCATCGCGTCGGCGCCGAAGCCGCCGTCCTCCGCGCGCGCCTGGATCCAGCGGTACGCGGCCAGGTAGTGGTGCGAGGGCGGCAGGTCCGGGTCGTGGTAGATCGCGATCGGGTTCTCGCCGAAGCCGCGCGGCGGCTGGATCAGGATGAGCAGGTTCCCGCGGCGCAGGGCCGCGAGGACGATGTCGCCCTCCGGGTTGGCCGAGCGGTCCACGAACATGTTGCCCGGGGCCTCGCCCCAGTGCTGCTCCACGCTGCCGCGCAGCTCGGCCGGGAGCTCGGCGAACCACCGCTTGTAGTCGGCGGCCGGGATCCGGACCGGGTTGCGGGCCAGCTGCTCCTCGGTCAGCCAGTCCTGGTCGTGGCCACCGGCCTCGATCAGGGCGCGGATCAGCTCGTCGCCGTCGCCGGAGACCAGGCCCGGGATGTCCTCGACGGGGCCGAAGTCGTAACCGCCCGCGATGAGGGTGCGCAGCAGTTCCACGGCGCTGGCCGGGGTGTCGAGGCCGACCGCGTTGCCGATGCGGGAGTGCTTGGTCGGGTACGCGGAGAGGACGAGCGCGACCTTCTTGTCGCGGCGCGCGATGTGCCGCAGCCGGGCGTGCCGCACCGCGATGCCGGCGACGCGGGCGGCGCGCTCGGGGTCGGCCACGTACGCCGGCAGCCCGTCCTCGTCGAACTCCTTGAAGGAGAACGGGACGGTGATCAGGCGGCCGTCGAACTCGGGCACGGCGACCTGCGTCGCGGCGTCGAGCGGGGACAGGCCCTCGTCGTTCTCCTCCCAGGCGCTGCGCGAGCCGGTCAGGCACAGGGCCTGGAGGATCGGGACGCCGAGCGCGGCGAGCGCGCCCGCGTCCCAGGACTCGTCGTCGCCGCCGGCCGAGGCCGTGGCGGGCTTGGTGCCGCCCGCCGCCAGGACCGTGGTGACGATCGCGTCCGCCGACTCCAGCTCGGCGATCAGCTCCGGCTCGGGGCTGCGCAGGGAGGACACGTACAGCGGTACGGGCGTACCGCCGGTCTCCACGATCGCGTCGCACAGGGCGTGCACGAAGGCGGTGTTGCCGCTCATCTGGTGGGCGCGGTAGTAGAGCACCGCGATGCGCGGGCCGTACGGGCGCACCGGGGTGCGCTCCAGCGGGCCCCAGGTGGGCGCGGCGGCGGGCGGCTCGAAGCCGTGGCCGGTGAGCAGCACGGTGTCGGAGAGGAAGCGGGCCAGCTGGTCGAGGTTGGCGGGGCCGCCGTGCGCGAGGTAGCCGTGCGCCTCGGCCGCGATTCCGATCGGGACCGTCGAGGCCTCCATCAGCTGCGCGTCCGGGGCCTGTTCGCCGGTGAGGACGACCACCGGGCGGGTCTGCGCCGGCGCCAGGAGCAGGTCGAGGCCGTCCTGCCAGGCGCGCAGGCCGCCGAGGAGGCGTACGACGACCAGGTCGACGCCGTCGAGCAGGGCGGGGAGGTCGTCGAGGGGAAGGCGGGAGGGGTTCGCGAACCGGTACGGCACGGGGCCGTCCGCGGCGGCGCGGGCGCTGAGCAGATCGGTGTCGGACGTCGACAGCAGCAGGATCATGCGGCGGCATGCCTTCCTCGGGGTTTCCGCGCCCCGGGCAGTGTGGACAGCGGGAGTTCCTGACTCACCCGGCGGATCGCTCCGCAGGGTTCACAGTGGCGGGACCGCGCCGGATTCGCACCGGGCTTCCTCCCAGCGGGCCACGTGGCTCCGCCGGTGGTCATCTTAGGTGGCCTTCTCCCTGGCCGGGAGTGGGGGTGGCCCGCGCCCTGGGAGCGGATCCGGGCAGGTCGGGCGGAGGGTGGGGCGGAAGGGGCGGGTGGTGACGGACACAGGTCGGGGTCGGTGAATCGTGGGTATGCTCGCCGCCATGCCGCCCCAGCCCCCTTCCGCCGCACCGCGGGACGAACCGGTCATACGTGACCGCGGTGACGCCTGTCCCGGTGCGCTGCGGCTGCACGCGGCGGACGACGGGCACCTGGCCCGGATCCGGATACCCGGCGGGATGCTCGACGCGGAAGCGGCCCTGCTGCTGGCCGATGCGGCGGACCGGCTCGGCGACGGGCACATCGACCTCACCTCGCGCGGCAACGCGCAGCTGCGCGGGCTCGGCGCGAGCTGCGGCGGCGAACTGCAGACCGTGCTCGTGCGCGCCGGGCTGCTGCCCGCCCCCACCCACGAGCGGGTCCGCAACATCGTCGCCTCGCCGCTGACCGGCCTGGACCGGCGCGGTCTGCCCGACGTGGCGCCCTGGGCCCGGGAGCTGGACCGGCTGCTGTGCGCGAGCGAGCCGGCCGCCGGGCTGTCCGGGCGCTTCCTGTTCGCCCTCGACGACGGCCGCGGGGACGTGACCTCGCTCGCCGCCGATGTGAACCTGGCCGCCGTCCGGGACGGGGGCCGGGCCCTGCTGTGGACGGCCGGCGCGGCGGACGCCCTGCTCGTGGCCGCCGCCGATGCGCCGAGGGCCGCGCTGGTGGCCGCCTCGTACTTCCTCGACGCCGTCCGCCAGGCCGGTACCCGGGCCTGGCGGGTCTCCGAGCTGCCTGCCGAACAGGCTCTCCGTTCCGATGAGTTGGGCGCTCGGCTGGCCGCCGCCGGGGTCTCGGCCTCCGTGGTACGGGGCCGCGCCGCCCTGCGCGGACCGGCCCCCGAACCGGGCGTGGTCCAGGGCCCGGGCGGCGACGCCGCGCTCAGCGTGTTCGCGCCGCTGGGCCGTCTGACCACCGCGCAGTGGCGCAGGCTGGCCGGCCTCACGGGCCGTCTCCGCCTGACCCCCTGGCGCGGGATCGTCGTCCCCGGCCTGCCCGCCCACGCCGCCGAGGGCGCACTCGCCGCCCTCGCCGAGGCCGGGCTCGTGACCGGCCCCGAGGATCCCTGGCGGTCCGTCACCGCCTGTACGGGGCGGCCCGGTTGCGCGAAATCCCTGGCGGACGTACGCGCCGACGCGCGTGCCGTCGTGGCGCAGCAGGCGGAGGCCGAGGCCCAAGGCGAGGCGCAGGCCCAAGCCGAGGCGCAGACGCACGCGCAGGCGACCCGCCCGCTGCCCGTGCACTGGTCCGGCTGCGAACGCCGGTGCGGGCACCCCCGCGGCACCGCCTGGGCGGACGTGGTCGCCACCGCCGACGGGTACGACCTGTCCGCGGCCGGCAGCGCCCCGCGCCGCGGTCTCCCGCCCTCCGAACTTCCCGCGGCCCTCGCGGCCGTACGCCGCACCACCTCCCACGACGCAGCGAAGAAATGAGCGAGTACACAGTGTTCGAGTACGAGAAGGACGGCGCGGCGATCTACCGCCAGTCCTTTGCCACGATCCGCGCCGAGGCGGACCTCTCCGGGCTGCCCGCCTCCGTCGCCCAGGTCGCGGTGCGCATGATCCACGCCTGCGGAATGACCGACCTGCCCCGGGACCTCGGCTACACCCCGGACGTCGTGCTCCGCGCGCGGGCCGCGCTGAACGCGGGCGCGCCGATCCTCTGCGACGTGCAGATGGTCGCCAGCGGCGTCACCCGCAAGCGGCTGCCCGCAGGAAACGAGGTGATCTGCACCCTCTCCGACCCCGCCGTGCCGGCCCTCGCCGCCCGGATGGGCACCACGCGTAGCGCCGCCGCCCTCGAAGTCTGGCGCGACCGCGGCCTGTTGGAGGGCTCCGTGATCGCCGTCGGCAACGCGCCGACCGCGCTGTTCCGGCTGCTGGAGATGATCGAGGAGGGTGCCCCGCGCCCCGCCGCCGTCATCGGCGTCCCGGTCGGCTTCATCGGCGCCGCAGAGTCCAAGGACGCGCTCGCCGCCCACGCCTCCGGGCTCGACCACCTGATCGTGCGCGGCCGTCGTGGCGGCAGCGCCATCGCGGCCGCCGCCGTCAACGCGATCGCGAGCGAGGAAGAATGAGCACGGGAACGACCTCCGGAAAGCTGTACGGCGTCGGGCTCGGCCCCGGCGACCCCTCCCTGATGACGCTGCGGGCCGTCGAGGTGATCGCCGAGGCGCAGGTCGTCGCGTACCACAGCGCCCGCCACGGCCGCTCGATCGCCCGCTCGATCGCCGCGAAGCACCTGCGCTCCGACCACATCGAGGAGCCGCTGGTCTATCCGGTCACCACCGAGACCACCGACCACCCCGGCGGCTACCAGGGGGCGATGGAGGAGTTCTACGAGGCGTCCGCCGCCCGGCTGGCCGCGCACCTCGACGCCGGCCGGACCGTCGCCGTGCTCGCCGAGGGGGACCCGCTCTTCTACGGCTCGTACATGCACATGCACAAGCGGCTCGCCGACCGGTACGAGGCCGAGGTGATCCCCGGTGTGACCTCGGTGAGCGCCGCCGCGGCCCGCCTCGGCACCCCGCTCGTCGAGGGCGAGGAGGTGCTGACGATCCTGCCCGGCACCCTGCCGGAGGAGGAGCTCACCGCCCGCCTCGCCGCCACCGACTCGGCGGTCGTGATGAAGCTCGGCCGCACCTTCCCCGCCGTACGCCGGGCCATGGAGGGCAGCGGCCGGCTGGCGGAGGCCCGGTACGTGGAGCGCGCCACCATGGCGGGGGAGCGGACCGGCGTCCTCGCCGACACCGACCCCGACAGCGTCCCGTACTTCGCCGTCGCCGTGGTGCCCAGCCGCATCGGCAACCCGGGCAGCGTGCCGTCCGGCCCCGGCGAGGTCGTGGTCGTCGGCACCGGACCGGCCGGGCCGCTCTGGCTCACCCCCGAGACGCGGCGGGCGCTGGCCGACGCCGAGGTGCTCGTCGGGTACACCACGTACCTGGACCGGGTCCCCGCGAAGCCGGGCCAGGTACGGCACGGCTCCGACAACAAGGTCGAGTCGGAGCGCGCCGAGTTCGCGCTCGACCTCGCCCGCCGCGGAAAGCGCGTGGCCGTGGTCTCCGGCGGAGACCCGGGCGTGTTCGCCATGGCCACCGCCGTGCTGGAGGTCGCCGGGCAGCCGGAGTACAAGGACGTGCCCGTACGGGTCCTGCCGGGGGTGACCGCCGCCAACGCGGCGGCCGCCGCGGCCGGGGCCCCGCTCGGCCACGACTACGCCACCATCTCCCTGTCGGACCGGCTCAAGCCGTGGGAGGTCATCGCGGAGCGGCTGCGTGCCGCCGCGGCGGCGGACCTGGTGCTCGCCCTGTACAACCCGGGCTCGCGCAGCCGGACCTGGCAGGTGGCCCAGGCCAAGGAGCTGCTGCTGGAGCTGCGTTCGGAGCGGACCCCGGTGGTCGTCGCGCGGGACGTGGGCGGCCCGGAGCAGTCGGTCCGCGTCCTCCCGCTCGGCGAACTGGAGCCGTCCGAGGTGGACATGCGCACGATCCTGCTGATCGGCTCCTCGCAGACCCAGGTCACGGAGCGCCCGGACGGCTCCCGCGTGACCTGGACCCCGCGCCGCTACCCGGAGGCCTGACCGGCGGGCCGGGCGGCCCTCCTCAGCACTGCCAGAGGAACGCCGCCCGGCCGCAGGGCGCGCAGGCGTACGCATAGGCGCTGCCGGAGCCGAAGTTGGGGGCGGTGAGGGGGTCAGGACCCTCCTCCAGCCGGGCGACGAACTCCATCGGGCGGCCGCAGCCCGTGCAGTCGGGCGTCTCGTCGTTCTGGAGCCAGTCGGGGGTGCCGCCGAGCTGTCCGAGGACGTGGCCCTTCGGGCGCCCGCTCCGCTCGGACCAGGCCTTGGAGGCGGTCCGGTACTCCGGCTCGGCCACGGTCACCCGCTCGACGGTACGGACCGCCCCGAGCTGCCGAACGTCCTCGTCCTCGTCCTCGTCTTCGTCCTCGTCTTCGTATTCGTCCTCGTATTCCTGGTCCTCGTCCTGGTCCTCGTCCTCGGCGGTGGGGAGGGCGGGCAGCGGTACCGGCACCAGCCCGGTCGGCGGGAAGAGGTAGGCCCTGTTGCCGCCGGACGTTGCGCTCCACTCCTCGCAACTGCCCGGATCGTTCGCGCACATGAAGACGGCGAGGACCCCGCGCCCGCCGTCGAGGACTATGTGCGCGATGAACTGGAGCGGCCCCGAACAGGTCGTACAAGTGGGCCACCGCGTGCCGGCGGGTGCCAGCGGAAGGCCGCCGACGCGGGTGACCGGGGCATCGGGTGCGGCGGAGCCGCTGTGGATCAGCAGAGTGGTGGTGCTCATGCCGACGAGAGTAGGAGACCCCTCGGACAACGGCCGGGCGGGGTCTACCCGTGGGTTCCCGCGAGCCACTCCAGGGCCGCCTGCGGGCACTCCGCCTCCGCAACGCCCTCCGGGGCAGGGGGCCTGCGGACCACCAGGACCGGGATGCCGGCCTCGCGGGCCGCGGTGAGCTTGGGGGCGGTCGCGGAGCCGCCGCTGTCCTTCGTGACCAGCACGTCGATCCGGTGCCGGGCCAGCAGCTCCCGCTCGCCCTCCAGGGTGAACGGCCCCCGGGCGAGCAGGACTTCGAGCCGCGGCGGCACGGGCGCGTCCGGCGGGTCCACCGAGCGCACCAGGAACCAGGTGTCGGCCAGGTGCGCGAACGTGTGCAGGCCCATGCGGCCGGTGGTCAGGAAGGCCCGGCCACCGAGTTCGGGCAGCCGTACGGATGCCTCGGCGAGCGAGTCGGCGAAGTGCCAGTCGTCCCCGGGGCCGGGGGACCAGCCGGGGCGGCGCAGCGCGAGCAACGGGACCCCCGTGAACGCCTGCGCCTCGGAGGCGTGGAAGCTCATCCGCTCCGCGAACGGGTGGGTGGCGTCGACCACGTGCGTCACGTCGTGGGCGACGATCCAGCCCGCGAGCCCGGTGACCCCGCCGAAGCCGCCGATCCGCACCTCGCCGGGCGGCAGCGCGGGCGAGGACACCCGGCCCGCGAGCGAGGTGGTCACGCGGTACGAGGGATCCCCGGCCAGCGCCTCCGCGAGGCGGCGGGCCTCCGTCGTACCGCCCAGGATCAGGACGTGGCGGGGCGGATCAGCAGACATGCCGGTCGCGCTCGGGGGAGTACAGGTGGCTGTCGCGGAACTGCTCGGCGCCGAGCGTACGGCCCACCACGATGACCGCGGTGCGGACCAGGCCCGCCTCCTTCACCTGGGCGGCGATGTCGGCCAGCGTGCCGCGCAGGATCAGCTCGTCGGGGCGGCTGGCCATCGCCACCACCGCCACCGGGCACTTGGCCCCGTAATGCGGCAGCAGTTCGTCGACGACCCGGTCCACGTAGCGCGTGGCCAGGTGCAGCACCAGCAGCGCGCCGCTGCGGCCGAGCGTGGCCAGGTCCTCGCCCGGCGGCATGGGCGTGGCCTGCTGGGCGATCCGGGTCAGGATCACGGTCTGGCCGACGGTGGGGACCGTCAGCTCCCGCTTCAGCGCGGCCGCCGCCGCGGCGAACGCCGGGACACCGGGCACCACTTCGTACGGGATGCCGGCCGCGTCGAGCCGCCGCATCTGCTCCGCGACCGCGCTGAAGATCGACGGGTCGCCCGAGTGGAGCCGCGCGACGTCCTCGCCCGCGGCGTGGGCCCGTACGCACTCGGCGATGATCTCGTCGAGGTTCAGCTGCGAGGTGTCGACCAGGCGGGCGTCCGGCGGGCACTCGGCCAGCAGTTCGCGCGGGACCAGGCTGCCCGCGTACAGGCAGACCGGTGCGGCGGCCAGCGTCCGGGCACCGCGCACCGTGATCAGGTCGGCGGCGCCGGGGCCCGCGCCGATGAAGTACACGGTCATGTCGTCTCCTGGTCCTTTTCGTTCTGTTCGTGCGCTGCTGGTGT
Source organism: Streptomyces sp. NBC_01006 (assembly GCF_045162725.1). Taxonomy (NCBI): domain Bacteria; kingdom Bacillati; phylum Actinomycetota; class Actinomycetes; order Kitasatosporales; family Streptomycetaceae; genus Streptomyces; species Streptomyces sp. NBC_01006. The sequence continues at coordinate 6,496,693 of NZ_CP108700.1, forward strand.
GGGGTGGTCCGTCCGCGGCCAGGGCTTCGTCACGGACCACTGGGTGACCGGCATCGCCTGCCGCCAGCCCGTGAAACCGCCGACCGCCGCCGCGTGCGCGACGGCCAGCTTGACCAGGTCGCCGCCGTGGCGCCGGTAGCGCTCGGTGAGCACCGCCTCCGACTCCAGGGTCACGGTGTTGACGACCAGCCGGCCGCCGGGGGCCAGTGCCTCCCAGGCCGCGTCCAGCAGCCCCGGCGCGGTCAGCCCGCCGCCGATGAACACCGCGTCGGGGGTGGGGAGCCCGGCCAGGGCCTCGGGTGCGGCGCCGGTGACCACGCGCAGTCCCGGGACGCCGAGCGCCGCCGCGTTGCGGGTGATGCGGGCCGCCCGCTCCGGGACGCGCTCCACGGCCACCGCCCGGCAGGAGGGGTGCGTCCGCATCCACTCGATGCCGATGGAGCCTGAGCCGCCGCCGATGTCCCACAGCAACTCGCCGGGGGCCGGGGCGAGGGCGCACAGGGTCGCGGCCCGGACGTGGCGCTTGGTGAGCTGGCCGTCGTGCTCGTACGCGGTGTCGGGCAGGCCGGGGGTCGCGCCGAGCCGCGGGACGGCGCTGCGGCGGTCTCGGCGGCAGTCCACGGCCACCACGTTGAGGGGGTCGCCGGGGGCGTGGTCCCAGCTCTGGGCCCGTCCCTCGTACATGTCCTCGCGCTCGGAGCCGAGCTGTTCCAGCACCCGCATCCGGCTCGGGCCGAAGCCCCGCTCTCGAAGCAGAGCGGCGATCTCGTTCGGGGTCGCTGCTCCGGCGCTGAGCACCAGCACCCGCCGCCCCTCGTAGAGCGCGGCCGCGAGCCGGGCCACCGGGCGGCCGACCACCGTGACCACCTCGGTGTCCTCCACCGGCCACCCCAGGCGGGCGCACGCGTACGAGACCGAGGAGGGGTGCGGGTGGACCCGCAGGGCGTCCGGCCCGAGCTCCTCGGCCAGAGCCCGGCCGATCCCGTAGAACATGGGGTCGCCGCTGGCCAGCACCGCGATCCGGCGGCCCGCGTGCTCGGCCATCAGCTTCGGCACGGCGGGCCGCAGCGGGCTCGGCCAGGCCACCCGCTCGCCGGCGCAGTCGCCGGCCGGCAGCAGATCCAGCTGGCGCGGCCCGCCGATCAGCACCTCGGCCCCGGTCAGCGCGGACCGCGCGGCGGCGGTGAGCCCGGCCCAGCCGTCGGCGCCGAGGCCGACGACCGAGACGGGTAGGGGGAGCGGCGGTGCGGAGCTCACTGCGCGGTACCTCGGGAACGGGAAGGGGAGCGGGCGGACGGACCCGCAGCCTACTGGCCGGGGGACCGGCCCCCGGCTCCACCCCCGCGAAGGGGGAGGTCTACCCTCGGTAACCCCATGGTGACCGCACCGTGCAACCCACCGTCGCGAGGGAGCTCACATGCCTGGCTGGAACGCCGAGAACATCCCCGACCAGAGCGGCCGCACCGCCGTCGTCACGGGCGCCAACAGCGGTATCGGCTACGTCGCCGCCCGCGAGCTCGCCCGGCGCGGGGCCGATGTGGTGCTGGCCTGCCGCAGCTCGGCGCGCGGCAGGGCCGCGGTGGTCCGGCTGCGCGCCGAAGTCCCGGGCTCCGAGGTGGAGTTCATGCCACTGGACCTGGCCGACCTGGCCTCCATACGGGAGTTCGCCCACGCCCACGGGCAGCGCCGCCGCTCCCTCGACCTGCTCGTGAACAACGCCGGCGTGATGGCGCTGCCGTACGGGCGGACCGCCGACGGGTTCGAGACCCAGTTCGGGGTCAACCACCTCGGCCACTTCGCGCTGACCGGACTGCTCATGCCGCAGCTGCTCGCCGCGGCCCCCGGGGCCCGGATCGTCACCGTCTCCAGCGGGTTCCACGCACTGGGCGACGTGGACCACGACGACCTCAACTCCGAGCACGGCTACCGGCGCTGGATCGCGTACGGCCGCTCCAAGACCGCGGGCCTCCTCTTCACGCACGAGCTGGCCCGCAGGCTCGAAGCCGCCGGCTCCGGGATCGTCGCGGCCGCCGCGCACCCCGGCTACGCCTCGACCAACCTGCACGCCGGGGCCTCGCGGCAGGAGGGCCACCGGCCCATGTCGCGGCTGATGGGCCTCGGCGCCGCCGTCCTCGCCCAGTCCGCCGCCTCCGGCGCGCTGCCCACGCTGTACGCGGCCACCGCGCCGGGGGTGCGGTCCGACGCGTTCTTCGGGCCGCGGCTCGGCTGGCGCGGGGCGCCCGTCCCCTCCTGGCGGGCGAAGTGGACCCTGGACGACGCGTCCGGCGAACGGCTCTGGGCGGCCTCGGAGAAGCTGACCTCCGTCCCGTACGGGTTCCTCGCGAGCTGACCGGCCGCGTGACCGGGCGGCGTAACCGGCCGCGTGACCGGACACCCCCAGGGGGTCTCGGTACGGGCGCCCCTCCGTGAGCCCCCCGTCCGCCCCCGGGGTGCCTCGGGGCGCCCCGGGCGGGACCTGATCCGGCGCGCGGCCGGCGCGGGAGACTCGGCGCCATGGACGACGACACGGACAACCACCCAGAAGCCCACGATCACGCGGTGGTCCTCGGCGCAGGCCTGGCGGGGCTGCTGGCGGCGCGGGCACTCGCCCAGCGGTTCGCGCGCGTGACCGTGGTGGAACGGGACGAACTGCCGGACACCGGACCGGCCTTCCGGCCCGGTGTGCCGCAGTCCCGGCACGTGCACGTGCTGTGGTCGCGGGGCCTGGACCTGATGGAGGGGCTGTTGCCCGGGGTCACCCGCGAGCTGCTGGCGGCCGGGGCGTCCCTGATGGAGACGCCCCGGGACTTCCTGTGGCTGAGCCCGGCCGACTGGTTCCACCCGGTTCCCGGGTCCCGGATCCTGATCGGCAGCCGGGAGCTGATCGACTGGACGGTCCGCCGGGAGGTGCTGCGGGACGAGCGCATCCGGGTCCGCTCCGGCGCGACGGCGACCGGGCTCGTCGCCGGGCCCGACGGCCGCTCGGTCACCGGTGTACGGCTGCGCGAGGGGGACCCGCTGCCGGCCCGCTTCGTGGTCGACGCGACCGGGCGGACCTCCCGGGCCCCGGCCTGGCTCGCCGCCCTCGGCCACCCGGCCCCGGCGACCACCCGCTACGACTCACACCTCTGCTACTCCAGCCGCTACTACGAGGTCCCGCCGGATCCGGCACGCCGCTGGCAGGGGATCTACGTCCAGGGCCGCCCCGAAAGTCCGCGCGGCGGCGTACTGGTGCCCCTCGACGACGGCCGCTGGCTGGTGACGCTGACCGGCAACGGCGAACACGCCCCGCCGACCGGGGAGGAGGAGTTCCTCGACTTCACCCGGAGCCTGCGCAGCCCCGTGCTGTACGACGCCATCCGCGATGCCAAACCCCTCTCCACGCCGACGGGTTACCGCAACACCGCCAACGAATGGCGGCACTTCGAGCGCCTCGACCGCTGGCCGGCCGGGTTCGTCGTCCTCGGCGACGCCGTCTGCCGGGTCAACCCCGTGTACGGGCAGGGGATGACGGTGGCCGCCCTCGCGGCGGACGCACTGGCCGGCGCCATCCGGGGCCTGGCCCCCCGGGAGATCGCCGCGGCCGCCCGCCGGATCCAGCGGCGTACGGCCGCAGCCTCCGACATGGCCTGGCAGATCGCCACCAGCGAGGACATGCGGTACCCGGAGACCGAGGGGCCGCCGCCCGACCGGGCGACCAAGGTCCTCCAGGCCTACATGTCCCGGGTGATCGTGGGCGCCAACGCCGACCCGGAGATCTCCCGGCCCTTCTTCGGCGTGCTGTCGCTGGCGGTCTCGCCGAACGTCCTGCTGAGCCCGGGCACGGTGATCCGGGTCCTGTCCAAGTGGCGGCTGCCGACGGCCCCGGAGACGGCCGACTACCCGCCGCACCACAAGGCCCCGGCGGACTCGGGGTCGTAGGGAGCCGTTCGGGTCCGGGCCGTCTAGCGGGCCGCCACGGCACGCTCGTACACGGCGCGTACCCCCTCGTCGAACAGGCTGCTGTACGAGGTCTTCTCGTCGCCGCCCCCGTCGCGGCCGCCGACCACCCCGATCAGGGTGTGCGCGTCGGTCAGCACCGGACCACCGCTCGTGCCGTCGGGTACGTCCGCGCAATCCAGCCGCAACTGCGTGGGCCCGTCGGCACGGGCGGTGTTGAAGCACTCCACGGGGTACTCGGTGTCGTTCGGATAGCCCACGACCCGGGCCGGAGCGGGCAGTTCGGGCCCGAACCGGATCGTCTGCGCCCCGGCGGCGTCCTCCAGGCGCTCGCCGGGGTGGCCCGGTCGGCGCATGCGGAGGAAGGCCACGTCGTAGTCGGGGTCCTGGTCATCGATCCAGCGGGGGTCCACGTCGATCCGGGTGGGCACCCAGACCCCGTACGGGGCCTTGCCGTCCCGGTAGCCGGGGGCGAAGGCGAGGTTCGTACGGAAGCCGAAGACGCCGCGGTACACGCAGTGGGCGGCGGTGGCGACGAGGTCGCCGCCGGGGGAGTGGACCACGCTCGCCGAGCAGTGGTGGTCCTGGTCCGCGTCCTCACCGGGGGAGAACAGCGCTCCGATCGCGGGCTCCGCGGCAGCGGGCCGCGCGACCAGCGGGTCGGAGGGCTGCCAGCCGCCCGACCGCCAGTGCACGCCGGCCGGGGGGCCGACCGTGCCCTGCGCGGCCGGGCCCGGGGCGGCGGGATCCGGGGACGCCGGGGACGCCGGCGGGGCCTCCCGCGCCGGGCCGTCGAGTACGGCCGCCGCCGCGCGGTCGGCCTGCTCGGCGTCCTGTACGTAGCTCCCCTCGGCGGAATCCCCGTCCGCCAGGTACGCCGCCACGCCGTGCAGCTTCCACAGGAGTCCGGCGCACCCCATCAGCACGGCGCAGCCGACGCCGACGAGCAGGCAGACCCGTACGGCCCGCCCGCGAACCCTGGTGAACATGTGGTACTCCCGCCCGGAAAATGCCGACCGGCGTCCCGGTCGGCTCCCTGTTCGACGGACGGCGTGACGACGCCAGTTCCTGGTCGGAACGTGTCCGTCCTCACAGCCGGGACGCCCGTCATCCCCCGTCCTTCCGCCCTTCACCCAACTCGCCTACTCTCCGGCCGAGTTGAGACATAGCGCACCGACTGGGCGGACAGGAGCCGAAAGCATGGGAATGCGGAACCGGATGGCGGGCGCGGTGACGGCGGGCCTGGCGGCCCTGGCCTTCGTACTCGGTACGGCGCCGGCGGGGGCCGCCGCCGACCTCCCGTACGCGGGATCGACCGGCGTCGGCGTGCACAACGCGTACGAAAAGGCCAAGTACCCGTACTTCGCGGACGCGCTCGACTCGGGCGCCGCGATGCTGGAACTCGACGTGTGGACCAACTTCTTCGGCAGCTCCTGGCGGGTCGCCCACGACAACCCCTTCGGCAACGACAACAACTGCGAGAACGCCACCAGCCCCGCCCAGCTGCGCACCAAGTCCCGCAACCAGAACCTCGCGGGCTGCCTCTCCGACATCCGCAGCTGGCACGACGCCCACCCCGGCCACCGCCCGGTCGTCCTCAAGCTGGAGCTCAAGGACGGCTTCGCCGCCAACCTCGGGCGCGGCCCGGCCGAGCTGGACGCGCTGCTGAACTCGAAGCTCGGCGACGCCGTCTACCGCCCCGGCCAGCTCGCCGCCGGCCACCCCGACCTGGACACCGCCGCCCGGGCCGGCGCCTGGCCGAGCCGCGCCGCGATGGCCGGGAAGTTCCTGGTGGAGCTGATCCCCGGCACGCTGGAGGAGGGCAACGCCGGCGACACCCTGTGGACCGACCGCGAGTACGCCCAGTACCTGCGTTCCCTCGCCGCCGCGGGCCGGCTCGGCCAGGCCGCCGCCTTCCCCGCCGTGCACCGGGCCGAGGCCGGCGACCCGCGCGCCCGGTACGCCGACGCCTCGCTGCGCCCCTGGTTCGTGGTCTTCGACGGGGACGCGAGCGCGTACGCGGGCGGCTCGATCGACACCGCCTGGTACGACCGCAACCACTACCTCCTCATCGCCACCGACGCGCACAACGTGGCGCCCGCCATCGACGGGGTGCACCCGACGGAGGCCCAGGCCCGGGACCGGGTCGGCCTGATGGCGGCGCACCACGCGTCCATCGCCTCGGCGGACTGGTACCCGCTGCCGTCGGTGCTGGCCACGGTCGTCCCGCGCGGCTAGTACCCTTATTGCGAACTATTCGCAATAAGGGTCGGGTGCGGGTCTGATGGCTGCTTCTCCGGTGGTGCTCGGCATCGAGTCCTCCTGCGACGAGACGGGCGCGGGCATCGTGCGGGGCGGCCGGCTCCTCGCGCACGTCGTCGCGTCGAGCATGGACGAGCACGCCCGCTTCGGCGGGGTCGTCCCCGAGATCGCGGCCCGCGCCCACCTGCACGCCTTCAACCCGGTGGTCCGCCAGGCCCTCGACCGGGCCGGACTGCGCGCCGACCAGCTCGACGCCGTGGCCGTCACCACCGGCCCCGGCCTCTCCGGCGCACTCCAGGTCGGACTGGCCGGGGCCAAGAGCCTCGCGTACGCACTGGACGTACCGCTGTACGGGGTCCACCACCTGGCCGGGCACGTCGCCGCCGACACCCTGGAGCACGGGCCGCTGCCCGAACCCTGCGTGGTGCTGATCGTCTCGGGCGGGCACACCTCGCTGCTGCTCGTACGGGACCTCGTGCGCGAGCCGATCCTGCACCTCGGGGACACCCTGGACGACGCGGCGGGGGAGTGCTTCGACAAGGTGGCCCGGGTGTTCGGCCTGCCGTACCCGGGCGGGCCGGCCATCGACCGGGCGGCGCGGGGCGGCGACCCGGGGGCGGTCCCGTTCCCGCGTCCGCTGACCGGCGGGCCGCGCGCGCAGGACCCGTACGCGTACTCCTTCTCCTTCTCGGGGCTCAAGACGGCCGCGGCCCGCTGGGCCGAGGGCCACCGGCAGCGCGGGGAGCGGCTGCCGGTCGCCGACGGCGCGGCCTCGCTCCAGGAGGCGGTGGCCGACGTACTGACCCGCAAGGCGGTCGCGGCCTGCGCGGCGTACGACGTGAAGACGCTGGTGGTGGTCGGCGGGGTGGCGGCCAACTCGCGCGTCCGGGCCCTGGCGGAACGGCGCTGCGCCTCGGCGGGAATCGAACTGCGGGTGCCGCCGATGACGTTGTGCACGGACAACGGCGCGATGATCGCGGCGATCGGCGACCTCCTGGTCCGCGCGGACGCGCCCCCCGCCCCGCTCACCCTCACGATCGACCCGTCGGCCCCGCTGGAGTACGCGGCCCTCCACCCGACGGCCTGACGGCCCGGCCGGGGCGTTTCCGCTCCGGGCCGCCGTCGTTGGGCAGTCCCGAAGGCGTACACACGGGACTCGCGAAGGGGCGTACGGCATGGACAGGGACGTCGACGAAGTGAAGACGGTGCACCTCACCCACGAGGTGTACGAGTACCTCGTCGCGCAGGCCGAGCCCCCGAGCCGGGTCCAGGAGGAGCTCGTCGAGCGGACCCGCGCGCTCGGGCGCGCGGCGCAGATGCAGGTCCCGCACGAGCAGGGCGTCTTCCTCACCCTGCTGGGCAAGATGGTCGGCGCCCGCCGGATCGTCGAGGTCGGCACCTTCACCGGCTACTCCACGCTGGCGCTGGCCGCGGGCCTGGTCTCCGGTGGGCGGGTCCTGACCTGCGACGTCTCCGAGGAGTGGACGTCGATCGCGCAGGAGGCCTGGAAGGCGGCCGGGGTCGACGACCGGATCGAGCTCGTGATCGCCCCGGCACTGGAGACGCTCCGCGCGCTCCCGCAGGACCTGGTGATCGACATGGTGTTCCTGGACGCCGACAAGCCCGGCTACCGCGCGTACTGGGACGAGCTCGTGCCGCGCCTGCGGCCCGGCGGGCTGATCCTCGCCGACAACGTCCTGTACGGGGGAGAGGCGGTGGACGCCGGAGCCCGGGGGAACGCCCTGGCCATCCGGGAGTTCAACGCGCACGTGCGCGCCGACGGGCGCATGGAGTCGGTGATGCTCCCGATCGCGGACGGGCTCACGCTCGCGCGCAAGCGCTGAGGGTTCTGAGGGCGGATCCGGCATCCTGGGGCACTCGACCGCATGACGAGGAGCCCCAGTTGCCTGCCGATCCGACCGCGCACCGCCCGCACCAACCGCCCCACCCGCACCGCCGCCACGTCGACTTCGACCGCCTGCACAACTTCCGCGACCTGGGCGGCTACCGCTCCGCCGACGGCCGTACCGTCGCCTGGGGCGCGCTCTACCGGTCCGACTCCCTGGGCAAACTCACGGGAGCCGACTGGGACCGCTTCCTCGGCCTCGGCATACGCACGGTCATCGACCTGCGCTACCCCTGGGAGATCGAGGCCAAGGGGCGGATCCCCGAGCCCGAGCGGTTCACGTACGCCAACCTCAGCATCGAGCACCGCCCGTACGACCAGGCCGCGATCGACCCCGGCATCGACCCCTGGCGGTACCTGGCCGACCGCTTCGCCGAGGTGACCGAGGACGGCGTGGAGGAGATCCGCGGGGCCATCGAGCTCATCGCCGCCGGTCCCGGTCCGACGGTCTTCCACTGCACCTCCGGCAAGGACCGCACCGGCCTGATCGCCGCTTTCGTCCTGACCCTCCTCGACGTGTCCGAGGAAGAGATCCTGGCCGATTTCGCTCTCACCGAGCTGGCCACCGCCCGCCTCACGGCCGACTGGCACGCCGCCAACCCGGGCCGCACCATGCGCTGGCCCTCGTACGGACGCGCCCCGGCCGAGATCCTGTCCCTCGTCCTCGCCGACCTGACCACGCGCTACGGCTCCGCGGCGAACTACCTCGCCACACGCGTCGGAATCACGCCGGCGACGGTGGCCCGGCTCCGGGACCGCCTCCTGCGCTGACGCGTCTCCTGAACCAGAAAACCGCCAACTCTGGCCACATCCTTGCCTGTTGATGCGGGTGTCCCAACAATGCACATGACAACCGGAGGATCTTCGGTTGCATCGTCATTCAGAGGGGAACCCCCACATGCGCAAGCCTCTCGTCGGCGCCGTGCTCTCGCTGCTCCTGATAGGAGCGGCGGCAGCACCGGCCGTGGCCTCGACACCCCAGGACAAGGCGGCGCCGGCCGTCGCCGTGAACTACGCGGGGACGGTCGCGCTCAGCAACTGCTCCGGTTCCGTCGTCCGCGTCCCCGGCTCCCAGCCGAACGACCCCGCGCTCGTGCTCTCCAACGGGCACTGCATCGAGACCGGTTTCCCGGGGCCGGGCGAGGTCGTCAAGGACCAGTCGTCCAGCCGCTCGTTCTCGCTGCTGGGCGCCTCGGGCTCGCGCGTGGCGACGCTGCGGGCCAGCAAGATCGCGTACGCGACGATGACCGACACGGACATCTCGATCTACCAGCTGACCAAGACGTACGCCCAGATCCAGAGCCAGTACGGCATCGCCGCACTCACCCTGAACGACGCCCGCCCGGTGCAGGGCACTGCGATCAAGGTCGTGTCGGGGTACTGGAAGCGGACCTACAGCTGCAACGTGGACGGGTTCGCGTACCGCCTCAAGGAGGGCGAGTGGACCTGGAAGGACTCGGTCCGCTACACCTCGTCCTGTAACACGATCGGCGGCACCTCGGGCTCCCCGGTGATCGACACGACGACGGGCAAGGTCGTCGCGGTCAACAACACGGGCAACGAGGACGGGCAGCGCTGCACGGAGAACAACCCGTGCGAGGTGGACGAGGCCGGCAACGTCACGGTCCGCCAGGGCATCAACTACGCCCAGGAGACGTACATCATCGTCCCGTGCATCGGCGCGGGCAACAAGATCGACCTGACCCGCGCAGGCTGCACCCTGCCGATGCCGTAACGCAGAAGGCCGCCCGCCCGCCCGGCCGGGGCGGGCGGCTACGGCGGGTCGGTGACGCCGTGCATGCCGGATGTGCCAGCGTGGACGGGATGCATTCCGCCCAAGACGCCCTCACCCCCTTCCTGCACGGTGACATCCCGTACCTGGAGAAGGCGATCCGCACCATCGGGGTCTACGTACTGATCCTGGTGCTGCTCCGGATCGTCGGCAAACGCCAACTCGCGCAGCTCAGCACCTTCGACCTGGTGGTGATGCTGCTGCTGGCCAACGTCGTGCAGAACGCCGTGATCGGCCCGGACAACTCGGTCGTCGGAGCGGCCTTCGGGGCCGCCGTACTACTCGGGGTGAACACCGTTGTGGTCCGGGCGGCCGCCCGCTACGAATGGCTGGGCCGCCTCCTGGAGGGCGGTCCCACCACCCTGGCCCGCGACGGCCACTGGCTCACCCGGGTGATCCGCCGCAACGGCCTGCGCCGCGCAGACCTGGACGCGGCGGTCCGCCACCAGGGCGGCGACGACGTCACGGAAACCACGGAGGTCACCCTGGAACCGGGCGGCGCCCTGGTGGTCCAACTGGCGGAAGCGAACCAATCCGCAGACAAGTCCGACATCGCCGCCCTGAAAGCCGCCCTGACCACCCTGACCCACAAGGTCGACGCCCTGTCCCCCCGCAACGACGTGTGAAACCAGGCGCGTACGAAGGAAACGGCCGTCGCAGCGACGGGCGGGGGGCGCAGCCGTATCGTCCAGGCCATCGGCCAGGAGGTCAACTACCCGGGCGGTCAAGGCACAAGCGGAAGTCCTGCCCCCCGAGGCCCGCAGCATCCGCTACCACGCCGGCCGCATCGTCGAGGAGGATCGTGAAGGGGTAGCCCGCGGCCCAGTGGAGTTCCGGCATGGTCTCGAAGTTTATGCCGTAGATGGTGCCGACCAGGGTGGGGGCGAAGAGGATGGCGGCCCACGAGGAGATCTTCTTGACGTCGTCGCCCTCACACCGCTGACCTGCGGGAACCGACTGGTGAGTTCCTCTGACCTGCGGATATCCGCCTTTCCGGCCCTTTCACCCTGCTGCCCGTTTGTGCAGCCGATCCTCCCCAGCCGCTCCCCAAGGGGCCTTCGTTCTCCCCAGATTCTCCCCAGCCGAGGCTGCTTCGGAAGGAGGATCTCTGCAGACCAGGAGCGTGATCCGATGTCGGAACGTGCGCACGCCAGGCCGGCAGCCGCAGGTCCGGCCAGTGAGGGGTTGTCCCGGCGAGGCGATCTGCGTTTCCGCCGGTGAGACGATAGCCGGAGATTGTGGTGGTCGGCTCGACCGTGCTGTGGTGACCAGTGGTGGTGTGAGAGCAACCGCCGTGGAGGGGTACGTCCAGGATGGCACGCGCGGCGATCGGGGAGCAGGGAAGGGCACGAGGCAGGCAGCTACTGCCGCTCGCCACGTCCGAAGCGGTGGGGTGGGCTGCCGGGTTGCTGGCCGACGGCTGGGCGGCGGTGTTCCTGCCCCAGGAGCTCGCACGGCACGGCTGCCTGCCGCTGTGGCGGCCCATTGAAGTGTTCCCCGCACCCCACGCCGAACCGCCGGCCGGTACGGAGGGGGCGGGCGGTCGAATGGGTGCTGCCGTACGGCCGGTCGGTGCGCCGCCGCGCCGCCGTGGGCCCTGCTTGCCGTCGAACACGACGCCTCTTACCTGGACTCCTTAGGCAGGTTGAGCGCACGCTCGGCGATGATGTCCGCTGGTTCTCGTTCGAACCGCCGTAGATCGTGTCGGCGCGGGTGAACAGGAAGAGCCGCTGCTCCTCGTCGAGTCCGAGCTCGTACGGCAGCCCGGGCTTCCTGCCCCGCCACCCGGCCGAGGACGCCGCACCGCGGACCTCCACCGCCAGCTCGCCGAGCAGCCGATGCCGGCCGTCCCACAGCAGCTTCGCGACGCTCGGGGCCCCCGGATCGTCCGTCGCGGCCACCGGCACCCTGGTGGCCGTCCTCTGACCTTCCCCGGCGCCCGACAACCAGCGCGACCCCGTCCGGCCATCAGGCCGGCCGGGGTCTTGGCACGCCCCGTAGCCCTGACTCCTGGCCGGTCAGGCTTGCGTGAAGCTCACGAGCGGGCCGTCCTCGGTGTCCGTTGCCTGCACGTCGAAGCGTCTGCCCGGAAATGCCCTCTCAAGGGAAAGGCGCCAAGCGGCCGCGATGTCCTGAGCCAGGGTGAAGGCATTGGCCCAGGATTCGTCGTCATCGATGTCTAGGTACAGCCACAGCCTGAACTGATTCAGGGTGGCCTCGATGGAGGCGACGTCCCCCCGCAGCTCGCTGTGCCACCTGACGAAGTTGTCGGGGTCGTACGAGCGGTCCCACAGGACACAGCCCTCCACCTCGACGAATTTCGGCAAGAACACACGTGACAGTGCGATCCACTCGGCCAGCCCGACGGACTGGGAGAGGAAGTCCAGGTAGTCCGCGGCCCCGCCCGAGGCCTCCGTCCACGTTCTGAGCGTCGGATCTTTCAAGGGGTCCATGCAACATTCCTCATTGCGGCAATTCGTCAGGCCTGGCGGGCCTTGGCATTTTATCCCACGTAAGGAAAACTTGCCCTGTTTTGGGATGTACGTTCTTGTGGGTCTCCAGTACGTGAGGTGCTGGTACCCCGCCGTGCGGCTTGGAGTCGGGATCCACGTCGACGCGCTTCAGCGGGAGCCCGTCCTCGTCGTAGACCGCGTAGGCGGTCACGCTCCCATCCTCCTTGCGACGTACCAGCACTTCGCCCGGATTCGCCGACTTGGGGAAACGCCCGCTGTGGGGGGTTGCGGTCGAGAGGTCGATTCCGCAGTTGGGCGCCAGGCCGAGCGGATCCGTCCAACCAAGCGCGTTGAGGACGTAGGCGTGGTGATTGACGGCCGGTTCCAGGCCCAGCGGGTCCGGGCTGATGTACCGGGCGTTCTCTGGGTCGTAATAGCGGAAGTAGTTGTAATGCAAGCCGGTTTCCTCATCCGCGTACTGGCCTGGGAACCGGAGGGGGCAGTCCACGGACGCTATGTCCGTGGCGGAGGGGAAGACGACGCCCCACAGCGTGGTGCGCCGCTGCCAGGCAAGGCCCCCCTCAGGAGTGACGAGTTCGCTCGGGGTTCCGACAGCGTCCGTGACGACGGCATGGAAGCGAGTGGTGCAGTCGGTGGAGGTGTCCTGGGCCAGTTTGGTCAGCAGTGATGCGCCTTGTTCCCGGACTAGCGGCTTGTGGTCGGTCTGGGTGAGCGGGCGATGGGTGCCGGGGGCGTAGTCCCAGGTGGTGACCTGACCGTCGGACCTCTGCCGTTCGGCCAGGCGTATGTCATCCCAGGTGAAGTCCGTGCGGTCGGCGGTCGAACCGTCGTCTGCCAGGCGCTGCTTGGATATTCGGCGGCCCAGCGGGTCGTACGTGTACTGCCAGCGCTCACCGGCCGGTGTCACCGCCTCGGTCAGGCGGTCTTCCGCGTTCCAGGCGTACATCCAGACCAGCTGTTGCCCGTTGAGGAGCTTATGGGTCTTGCGGATCAGGCGGCCCTGGGCGTCGTGTTCGTACGCTGTGCGGCCGGCACTGCGGATGAGGGTGCCTGTGAATTTGCGGTCGCCGGCGGTTACCTGGGCGGGGGCGGGGGCGGGGGCGGGGGCGGGGGCGGGGGCGGTGGCGTGGGTGAGGTTGCCTGCTGCGTCGTAGGCGTATGTCTCAGTCCAGCCGTGGGCTCGGACTCCCGTGACGCGACCGATACCGTCGAGATCGAACTGTCGGGTTCCCGAGGTCAGTTCGCGGATCTCGGTGAGATAGCCGTCCTCGCGATAAGCGTACGTGCGGTGCTGGAGTAGGCGGTCGGTCTCGTTCGAACGGTCCGAAAGAGTCTGCTCGATGAGGCGGTGGGTGACGTCCCAGGTCTGGGTGAGCCTGACGCCGTCGCCGAGGCGGCGCTCGGTCTCGCGGCCCGCGGCGTCGTACGCGAAGGTCAGCGAGCCGGCTTCGGTGCCGAATCCAGCCGGGCGGCCTGTCGGGTCGTAGGTCCAGTGCGAGCTAAGCCCGGACGGGGTGGTTCGCCGGATGACACGGCCGAGGGCGTCGTACGCGTAGGCGGTCGTGCGCCCATTGACGATTTCCGTCAGCGTACGACCGAGCGCATCCCGCTGGATGGAGACCTCCGCGTCCGCGTTGGCCGTGTGGATCAGATCGCCGGATGCGCCGTAGGCGTACGTGGTGACGTTGCCCCCGGCGGAGTGCTGCTCGATGACGCGGCCCAGCTCGTCCCTGGTGAAGCTCAGCTTTTCGCCCGCGCCGTTCGTGCGGGATGTCAGAGCGCCCGACGCGTCGTGCGTGTACGTCAGCGTCCGGCCGTTGAAGTCGGTCTCCGTGACCAGTCGGCCGGCTTCGTCGTACGCGTACGTCCAGGTCAGCCCCTGCGGGTTGGTGACTTCGGTCAGTCGGAGCTCGGTGTCGTACGCGAAGGCGTATGCCGTTCCGTCCGGGTCTGTGCGGGTGGCGGGTACGTCGAAGTGCGTGGCGGTGTGGCGGGTGACGTTGCCTGCGGGGTCGGTGTGGGTGAGCGGGTTGCCCTCGCCGTCCCAGGTCCAGGACTCCCGGCTGCCGTCCGCATGCTCGCGCCACGTCGGCTTGCCTTCGGTCGACCAGCCCATGCGGGTGGTCCCGCCCAGTGGGTCGACCACTTGGACGACACGGCCGAAGGAGTCGCGGCGTGCCACCGTGGTGTGTCCGAGTTCATCGGTGACGGCGACGGGCAGCCCGGCCGCGTCCGGTGTGACTCTGCGGGTATGGCCCAGGGCGTCGGTGACAGTGACCAGGTGGCCCGACTCATCGTAGGCACAGTGCGTTTCGGCGCCGAGCGGGTCGGTCGTGGTGACCAGGTTGCCGAGCTCGTCGTAGGTGTGGTGCCAGGTCGCACCACCGGGTTCGACGACCTCGACCGGCCGGCCGAGCGCGTTGTACGTGGCCCGGGCGACGGTCTGGTCCGGCAGGGTGACTGCGGTGAGGTTGTCGGCTTCGTCATAGGTGTAGCGCGTCGTACGGCCCTGCGGGTCGGTGACCGAGACGGGTTTGTCGCCCCGCTGTGTCCACTGCGTGCGGGTGGTGTGGCCGAGCGGATCGGTCTCCTCGACGACCATGCCCGCGGAGTTGTACCGGTGGGTGGAGCGGCGGCCGAGGGAGTCGGTGTAGGTGGTGGTGTGCGCCGTGTCGTCGTAGGCGAGGGTGCCGGAGAGGAAGCCGTCGCTGCCCTCGGTGCGCTCGACTCGGCCGCGGGTGTCGTAGAAGTACGCGAACGAAGTGCCGTTGCGGTCGGTCCAGGAGGTGACCCGTCTCTCGGCGTCGTACGTGAAACGCAGTGGTTCGTCGCTGGAGTTGATGACCTCGGTGAGGTTGCCCGCCCCGTCGTAGCCGTACCGCATCACAACCGTACCGGCGTCCTCGCCCGGTGACGGCTCGTACCGCGACGGGGCCTGGTCCAACAGGCGCAGGGCGGTGATGCGCGGCCCCTGGGTGTCGACGGCGATGTAGTAGCCGCCGGAGTGGCGGAGCGCGGTGGGGATGCCGTCGGGCGTGCGCTCGATGTCGATGCGAGCGCCGTTGCGGTCGTGCCAGCTGTCCAGGGGGAGGTGGAAGACACCAAAGCTGTCGGAAGGGAGGGGGGTACTGAAGGTGCGGACGACTCCGGAGTCCGGGTCGGTGATGGTCATGACGCCGTCGGGCTTGCCGTCCCATTTCAGCGGCCAGCGGGCGCCCTTGACGGGCAGGGCTGGCTCGCCGGGCTGAGGAACGGGGTAGACCAGGCGCATGCCGTCCGAGGCGGCGAACACCACCCCTTCCCCGTCGATCTGAAGGCACTCGTCCAGGGTGGAGACCCAGGTGGGGCCGAAGCACACCCCACCGCGGTACGAGGACAGGTGGGTGCGCTCGAAGACCAGGGGGAGGTCGGCGGGGAGCGTGAGGTCGGTCTGCGTCATCAGCATGGCGCCGGTCGCCACGTCGATCGGCTCTCCGACGCACGGAGTGCTCTTGCACTGCCGGGCCGCAGGACCGAGTTCGACCAGGTCGGGGCGGAGCGTCGGCGGCCGCAGCATCAGAGGCACCTCGGTCTTGGTGAACAGGCTCCCCTCGATGCCGGCCTTCGTGACACCACCGGCGGCGCCGAACGCCCCGCCGTAGATCATGCCGTCCTTTGCCGCGGCATTGATCTCGTCGAGGCTGAATCCCTTCTGCATGCCGGTGGCGATCTTCAGGGGCTGGGCGACCGCGAGGTCGATGGTCACCGACTCCATGCTTCCGAAGGCCGCCGCGACCAGCGTGCCGGCGGCGATTTCGGCGACGGTGGTGGTGACGGCGACGCCCATGGTGGCGCCGAATTCGATGAGGGCCTCGGTGGCCAGGGCGGCAGCACCCGCGGCAGCACCCGCGGTCACGAAGGCCAGCGCGATGCCACCCACGATGATCGCGGCATCGATGCCGATCTGCGTCCAGAGTTTGTTGATGGCGTCGTCGACGGCCTTGGCGAACTTGTCCAGTGCCTCGGCCATCTGGCGGGCCGCCTCGGCGAGGTCGCTGAGCCAGCCCGCGTCGTTGCCCTTGGCGTACCTCCCCCAGAAGGTCCCGAACGCCTCTATCGCCTCACCCGTGTTGTTGGTGATCAGGGAAGAGGCCGCGTTGTTGACGGGCGTACGTACATCGGCGACGGCGTCGGCGAAGGTCCGCCAGGCATCGGCGGCGTGCCGCAGGGTGCCGGAATTGGCATCCGGCCACCACAGGCCCAGCTTGAGCAGGAGGTCCTTGGCCTCGTCCTCAATGCTCACTTGTCGCCCCTGTCGTGGCCTTCGCCGTCCTTCGACAGCACTTTCGTGAACATCCCGGCGATCAGCTCGTCGTTGTCGACGTGCCCGTCCGCCATGTCGGTCATCGCCTCGTGAATGCTGACCAGACCGAGGACGAGGGTGCCGGCCGCCTTCTCGATGGCCTTCTGCTGGGGGCTGTAGGCGTCGCCGAATGCCTTGCCCTGCTCGTCATCTCCCCACGGCTTACCGAGCCCGTCGAGGGCGGTGACGAGCGTCGTGAGCGCTTTGCTCAAGTTCTGGCCCTGCGTGTGGAAGACCGGCGCCGTCAACTTGATATCGGCCGTACTGATGTCCAGAACCTTGCCGCTGTCGTTGCCGTCACCCACGCGTGATGCCTCCCCCGATACCGAACACGAATCGCAATCCTAACTTGACACTGTCGAGGGTCTTGCAGTTGTCGACGTCAGTCGCTGGCGGTGCGTCAGGACTTTGGCCGCTGGATTTCGTGCTGGTCCAGGAAGTTCCGGAATGCGGTTGGTGGCCGTGGCGGGGATGCTTTCGCCGGTCGACGGGAGGCCGCTGAGTCTCCCGATGTTCACGGCGAAGGTCGTGAGGACGTGCTGCAGGTGGGCCTTCGGCTGTCTCCGGCAGCGGCGTATGCCGTGCCCATGGGCGAACTCGTTGACGGTGCCCTTCACTCGGAGCGGACCGCGTAGCGGGCCCGCCAGTTGGGCGTCTGCTGCTCGGCCCGGACTCGGATCTGTAGGTCTCGGAGTTCGCGCGGGCGAAGCCGACGTTCCGGATGCTTGGTGCACCGGGTGCGGACCGGGCGGGGCCGGCGCTGCCCTTGGTGAACCGTGCCGTGATCAGCGGCGCCGCGGTGGGCGAGGAGGTCGGGTAGGGGCCGTGCGATCCCTTGCTGACCTGGCGCTGGGGGCAGGTCAGCTGGCAGCAGTCGAAGTCGATGTGGAAGTCGTCCCGGCTGAAGCCCTCGTTCTGGCGGTGCTGACGGATGGGGTTGCCCGGCAGCTGGCCGCGACGCCCCAGCCGGGAATGGATGCCGGGCAGAGCCCGGGCGTCGTACGTGGTGGCCGGGGTCGTGGCCACATCCGTGATCGCGCACGTGTCATCGGGGGTGCAGGCCAGGTTCCGCTGTGCACCGCCATAGCCAGCCACTACGCCCGCCGGGCTGAGCGCGTGGAGTTCACCGGCTTGGTCCTATGGCAGTCCCCAAGGGCTGGCGCCTGCTCCGGAAACTCCGCTGCAGTACCAACTGGATCACCGACATCGTCAGGGCCGTCATCGTTCTTCATCACGCATCAGCGTGAGGATGGAAAGGCTCACTGTCTGTGATGCGCCGCAGGGTCGGCGGGCTCTGTAAGGGGCGCTGAACAGGAAGCCCGGCGGGCTCGTTGCGGCGGGCGCAAGGCGCTGACTCCCATTCGGTTCTCCCCGGATTCTCCCCAGAGCTTGCCGACGCCCAAAAATGGCTGGTCACGGGCTTGTCGGGGACAAGGTGAGGAGATCACCCGCATCTATTCTCCCCAGGGACTCCCCAGGGCTGCTTCTGAGTCGATCTGTGAGTGATGCGAGAGCAAAGTGCGAAGGAGAGCTGAGCGGGATGTGAGGAGTCTAGAGCCAGTCCCGCCGCTTGAAAATCACGTACAAACTCACGCAAACCACGCCCATGAGGCAGATCGCAAGGGGGTATCCGAAGCTCCAACCCAACTCCGGCATGTACTCGAAGTTCATGCCGTAGATGGTTCCCACCAGCGTGGGTGCAGAGAGGATGGCGGCCCAGGAGGAGATCTTCTTGAAGATGTCGTCCTCAACGCGTTGACCTGCGCAGATCGCTGTGTGAGGCGTGCTGACCTGCGGCGTTGCATGTTTCCGACGCTTTCATGGTGAGGCCGAATTGTGCGGTCGATTCTCCCCAGCCGCTCCCCAGCGCTGCTTCATTCTCCCCAGATTCTCCCCAGCCGCAGCGGGTTCTCGACGGTGCTTCCGCTGGTGAGACGGCCCTCCTGGAGCTTGCTGAGCCGCTTCGCACAGTCGAGGCGGCGGCGTGTGGGCCGAGGAGGCGATTCACGGGCTGTCGTACGTGTCACCTCTCGGCCTCCTGCCAGACGGAGGTGAGCGCCGTGACGGGGTCGCTGTCGGCCGGTCCTGCCGGCCACCAGTCGCCGTCGTCATCCTGGAGGTAGGGGTACCAGCGGGCGTCAGGGCCCAGGCGCAGCTGGACGCCGTGGTCGGTGAGAGTGAGGCGGTTGCGCCAGGCCCTGAGGGCGGCCGGGGCGGTGGTCATTTCGGTGAGGGCCCCGGTCAGGGCGCTGCGGGCGGCTGTCATCGCCGTCGGGTCGGGGGTGTAGGGCTGTTCAGCGACGGTGATGCCGGTTGGGCCGCCATACCGCCAGGCGCGGGTCAGGCGGGCGAACGCGGTCGGTCTGGCACCGGTGTTCTGGATGAGGTGGTGGAACCACTCGGGTCCGCAGTTGCTCGCGGCGATCCGTGCCGCGTCCTCGCGCTGGGTCAGGTGCAGGCTGGTGGAGTCGCCCGTGAGCAGCCGGGCAGCGCGTGCGGCGGTGTCCGTCATGAGGCGTTCGAGGTCCGTGGTGGACAGACCGGTGCCGGGTGGCGGGGCGGCGGGCAGTGCGGCGGTGTGGGGGGCCGGTTCGGGGAGATCTGGAAGGGGTGGAGTGTGTTCGGCCAGGGCGGCCCAGGCCGCGTAGGCGCCGACGGCCGGGAGGCCGGCCGGCGCCGGTGGGGTGGAGGTCGCTTGGGCGGCCGTACGGCGGGCGCGCAGCTGGGCGAGGACCTCCTCCCGTCCGCGGCCGCGCAGGGCGAACACCACGAAGGGGTCGGCGTCGATGGTGGAGGCGGTGGCGTAGCAGAGTGCGGCGGCGTGTTTGCAGGGGTAGCCCCAGTCGGGGCAGGAGCATTCGGGGTCGAGTTCGGTGGGCTGCGGGAGCAGGGGGACACCGGCGTGGCGGGCGTCGTCGACGAGTTCGGCGGGCATCTCGCCGTCGAGGAGTGCGGCGAGATGCCCGGCCCGGGCTGCGATGGTGTCGAGGAGGGTGTCCCACTGGGCGTCGGTGAGGACGGGCAGGTGGACGGTGGAGCGGTAGGGGCGGGGCCTGCTGCCCTGGACGGCGGCTTTGACCTGGCCGGGGGCGATGGTGGTCGGGCCCACCATGCCCTGGCGGGCGTAGGTGCGTCCGCGGGACAGGCGCCCCGAGTCCATGGTGGAGTCCTCCAGGCCCGTCACCCATGCCTGGCCCCACCAGGTCTCGGCGAAGGCACGCCTGCCGCGGGCGGGCGTGCGGCGCGGGCCGGGGATCGAAGGGCTCATTCCTGCCCCCCCAGGGCGACGAGTTCGGCGAGATCGGCGTCGGACAGTTCGGTCAGAGCGGCCTCACCGGAGCCGACCACGGCGTCGGCGAGCGCGCGCTTGGATTCGAGAAGCTTCGACACCTTGTCCTCCACGGTTCCCTCCGCGAGGAGTTTGTGGACCTGTACGGGCTTGTCCTGGCCGATGCGGTAGGCGCGGTCGGTGGCCTGGTCCTCGACCGCCGGGTTCCACCAGCGGTCGTAGTGCACGACATGGGTGGCACGGGTGAGGTTCAGGCCGGTGCCCGCGGCCTTCAGGGAGAGCAGGAATACCGGCACCTCGCCGCGCTGGAAGCGGTCCACCATCTCCTCGCGCGCGTTGACGGGGGTGCCGCCGTGCAGGAGGAGGGTGGGGACGCCTCGTTCCGCGAGGTGCTTCTCCAGCAGGTTCGCCATCTGCCTGTACTGGGTGAAGACCAACACCGACTCGCGTTCGGCGGTGATGGTATCGACCAGTTCGTCGAGCAACGCCAGTTTGCCGGAGCGGCCGTGCAGCGGTGTGGACTGGCGCAGGTACTGCGCGGGGTGGTTGCAGATCTGCTTCAGCGCGGTGAGGAGCTTCAGGATCAGGCCGCGGCGGGCGATGCCCTCGGCTTCGGCGATCTTCGCCATGGTTTCGCGGACCACAGCCTCGTACAGGCTTGCCTGTTCGGCCGTCAGCGGCACGACGCGGTCGGTCTCGGTCTTGGCGGGCAGTTCGGGCGCGATGCCCGGGTCGGACTTCCTGCGGCGAAGCAGGAAGGGCCGCACGAGACGAGACAAACGCTCAGCGGCCCGCGGGTCCTCGCCCGACTCGATCGCGCGGGCGTGGCGGTCGCGGAACACGGCGAGTGGTCCGAGGAGTCCGGGGGTGGTCCAGTCGAGGAGCGCCCACAGTTCGGAGAGGTTGTTCTCCACGGGGGTGCCGGTGAGGGCGACGCGGGCGCGGGTGGGCACGGCGCGCAGCTCGCGGGCGGTGACGGCGTACGGGTTCTTGACGTGCTGGGCCTCGTCCGCGGCGATCAGCGACCAGGCGTTCTCGGCGAGGGTCTCCCGGTCGCGGCGCAGGACTCCGTAGGTGACCAGGACGATCTCGTCGTCGGCGAGGTCCTTCAGGTGGCGGTCGCCGCCGTGGTAGCGGCGCACGGGGGTGGAAGGCGCGAACCTGGCTGCCTCGCGCTGCCAGTTGCCGAGCAGCGAGGCGGGGCAGACGACGAGTGTGGGGCCCGCGGTGGCGGGGTCGGTCTGGCGGTGCAGGTGCAGAGCGAGCAGGGTGATGGTCTTGCCCAGGCCCATGTCGTCGGCGAGACAGCCGCCGAGACCGAGCTCGCACATCTCGGCCAGCCAGGCGAGGCCCCGTTTCTGGTAGTCGCGCAGCGTGGCATTCAGTGCGGTGGGCTGCGGGGTGGGGGTGCGGGATTCGGGGTCGCGGATACGGGCGACGAGGTCGCCGAGCGCACCGACCGCCGTGCAGCGAAAGGTCTCCCCGTCCCGCTCCGCTTCGCCGGTCAGCGCAGCGCCCAGCGCCTCCATGGGAGTGAGCGGTTCCATCCGGCGGCGCTTGGCGCGGGCCACCAGCTTCGGGTCGGCGACCACCCACTGGTCGCGCAGCCGGACGAGGGGGCGGCGCGTCTCCGCGAGGGCGTCCATCTCGGCCTCGGTGAGCGGGTCTCCGCCGAGCGAGAGCTGCCAGCGGAAGTCGAGCAGGGTGCCGGCGTCGAGCATGCCGCCCGCGCTGGAGCCGGGCGCGGTGCGTTGCCCGATCTCCGCGGTCGCGGTGAATGCCTTGACGAGCTCGCGCGGCCAGTGCACGTCGACACCGGCGGCGCGCAGGGTGTCGGTGGCGTCGCCCAGCAGGTCGAAGGCTTCGTCGTCGGTCAGCCGCAGCCGGTCCGGAGCAGCGTCCTTCAGCAGCCGGTCGAGCGGTGGCCAGACGCGGGCGCCGCGGCGCAGTGCGAGCAGCGTCTCGGTTTCGGCGCGCGGGCCGAGCAGGCGCTCGGTCTCGGCCGGCTCGCTCCACAGCTGTGCGGCCTCCACGACGAGCGCCGGATCCGCAGCGGTGTGCAGCTGGAGGACGGCCCGGAAGTGCCGGCGGCGTCCCTCGGGTACGTCGACCCGCAGCGAGACTCGGACGTCGGCGGTGAACGCGGCAGCGGTCTCCTCGGCCCACTCGTGCAGGGTGGGCACGGCACGCGTCTCGCGCCAGGCGTACGGCAGGGCTCCCATGGCGAGCGGAGCGGCGGGGGTGCGGACCAGGGCGTCGGCGACCGCGTCGCAGAACCGGCGCACCAGCGCGGCCGGTTCGGCGATCCGCAGCGGGGCAGGACCTGGCTCCGGCAGGCAGTGGCCGTGGGGCGGGAAGGCGGCGGCGAGGGCGTCCAGCGTCCGACGCTGGGCCGCGTTGAGGGGGCCCGCCTGCCAGGTGTCGTAGCCGTCGGGGGTGAGGGCCGGGTGAAGACGGCCGTCGGCGAGCAGCCGGAGCGCGAATCGGGCGGCGGTCTGCCAGGCGGCGGCGGACGGGTGCGGTGGCTGTGCCCCAGACAGCGCGGCGACAGCGAGGGCGACGGGCAGCGCGTAACCCTCCGCCTTGCGCCGTCTGACCGAGCGGCCGTGCGGCAAGACGAGCTCCGCCGCCTCGGTCTCGATGCCAGCGGGTGCCGTGCCCTTGGCGGCGGCTGCCCCGGCGGGCTGCCAGAGCAGCAACCGGCCGAGGCGGGACGGCTCGCCGGGCAGGAATACCGCCGCCCAGCCGTCGTCGAGCAGGCTCCGGGCCCAGGCAGCCGACTCCGGTGTGGCCAATGGCGGCAGGCTACTCGTGCCTGTGCCCTGCTCCCGTACGAGGACTCGTGCCACTCGCTTTTCGCCTCACCATCGTCCAGGCGGTCTTCACCGCGTCTTCGTCCACCAGCAGGGTCCGACCCCGCCGTCACCGGCGGGAGTGGGCCTTGTTTGCCGCGGTACGCATGCGCTTGGCCAGCCGCTTGTCGACGCCGCGCAAGCCCTCGCCCAGTTCGGCGAGCACCTGGGCGGTGGCTGGGTGCTCCACTCGCCACAGCTCGTCCACCCGCTGTTCGAGCGACTCCGGCGCCGTGTTCCAGTTCTCCAGGAAGCCCCGGGTCAGCTCCTCCCTCTCCTGAGCACCGGCGAGGATCGACAGTCCGTCGATGAGCAGCCACAGTTCCGACTGCTCCGCCCGCGCCGGGTCCACGTCTGCTTCTGCCCCGAGGCGTGCGCCCAGGGTCGCGGTGGCCACCTGGCGGCACCCCTCGGCGTCGGAGTCCGCTGCCTTGCGCAGCACGCGCAGCGCCCGCGGGTCGTCGAGGTCGGCCAGCACCAGTTGGGCCACGGCGCGCTTCGCCGCTGCCTCGCAGCCGTCTCCCACGCATGCGTCGAGCAGCCCTACCGCGGCATCCGTCGCCGAACGGTGTGCCAGCCACCCTTCGACCTCCCGGCGCATCTCCTCGGGGGAGTAGCCCAGGAGCCCCTGGAGCAGAGCGTCGGCGTCCGCTTCGGCGTACTCACCGAGCAGCGGCGCGGGCACACCGCACTCCATCAGGTACGCGCGGAGCCCGTAGCGGCCGAGTGGGGTGAGCCGCATGCGGTGCCCGCGCTGGTCGTCCCACGACCGGTCCGACGCCGCCGTCGAGGTTCCCGAACCGCCGCCCAGCTCCTGTCCGACCAGGGCGTTCTGGAGTGTGCGCAGATTCTCCTCGGCCGAATCGACGCCGTCACCGGGCTCGTACTCCACCGCGCCCAGCAGGGCGAGCCCTTCGCCGAGTCCCTGGAAGGACGCCGCGAACAGCGCCTGGAAGAGATCGAACTCCGGCCCGTTCTCGCCCACCTCGCGGGCCTTCGCACGCAGGCCGTCGACATCCACCCAGGCGTCGTCCGGGGCGTCGTACAGCAGGCCGACCAGTCCGTCGGCGATCTCGGCCGTCAGCTCGCCCAGCTCACCGTGCCACCCGTCCAGCACCCCCGTCTCACCGATCTCCTCCAGCAGATCGCCCATCGTGGCGGCCCAGAACTCCAGGAGGCCCTCACCGGTGAAGTCGGTTGCCGCGCCACCCCACGCGCGGCCCCCGCTGACCGTGATCAACCCGCCGTCCACGGCGAGCCACCACGGATCATCGAGAACGGCCACGTCCTTGGCGCTGCGCAGCGACTTCAACGCACGAGCCCGCGCGACGGCATCGGCATACGGCGAGTCGTCGCCGGCCAGCTTCCACAGCTGGAGCTCCTCGACGGCCGCACGGGCGAGCGCGGGCCGAAGCACCCGGCCGGCGGTGACCTGCCGTCCCTCGCGGCACCAGGCGGCGAGCCGCAGCGCAGCGTCGAAGAGCGGAACACCCCGCACGGCAGCGAAAAGGTCCTCCCGCGGAGCCAGAGTCACCGGGCGCAGCACAGGCACATCCTCAGCCGGTCCGTCGACTCCGGCATCGACCGGACCGCCCACCCCGCACTGCCCGCAGGTACACAACGCCACGTCCTCGGCGGTCAGCCGACGGACACCGCCGCGCCCGACCCCATCACCGGTCGGCGGCTTCGCTTTGCCGGACACCGTGTCCGGCGTCAGCCGGGCCAGCCGCGCGGTGATCCCGTCCCGGTCGAAGGCCGCCGGATCGTATCCGGCCGCCCGCAGCTCGGCGACAAGCTCACCGTGCGGGCCATCCCCGGCCCCGCCCGGGGTGTCGAGGAACTCCAGCACCTCGGCCAGCCCCCACACGCCGCCGATGTCCTCGGCCGGTACGTCGGCGCGACGCCCGCCGACGCAGCGCACCGCCCGCTCCGCGCCGACCGGGCGCGGCAGTGTCTTCTCCAGCGTGATCCCGTGCTCCCAGTCGTCGCCGAAGTCGTAGACGTAGCGCAGCCGTGCCTTCTCCTCGGCCAGCACGTCGCCGAGCGCGGTGGCGTCCTCGTCGCCGACCTCGTGGCCGAAGCCGAGATCGATGCCGGTGAGTCGGGCCGCCTCGCCGTACCCTCGGCCGAACTCGTCGGTGAAGAGATGCAGATGGCCACCCTGCCATCCGAAGGCGACCTGGATGGCGTCGTGCAGCGTCCCGAGCGAAGCATCGGACGGCAGCACGAGGCGCCGCCACAGGGGCGGTCTTGTGCCGTGCAGCACGATCTTCAGCTGGAGATCGGACGGGGCCGTCTTCCCGTCTCGCCGCATCTGCTGCTCCTACCGCACCGGTGCCACTCGAACGGCCCCATCATGGCGCTGCCGGTGTGCCGATCTCAAACCCGGTTGCGGCGGCCACCGTCCTTCTGGGAACACACGGTCCCGACGCCGCCCGATGCGGACATCCTCTGCCCTCGCGACCTTTCGCAGGGCGGCACATGTGCTCGGGAGCGCATGGCCCTACCGGCCACGGCTGTCGCAGCCCTCGACATGTGCGGACGCGGCGCGATGCCGGGTTTCGTAGCCCGTCCGGTGTCTGAAGTTCTTGGGGCTGGTCGGTCTTGTCGGCAGGCAGATGCGGTCTCGTCCGGATTCGATCAGTCGATGTCCGGATCACCGGACTCTTCGAGGAGTCGGGCCGCGAGGTCATCGGCCCACTCCACGGCCCAGGTACGAAGAGCGGCGATGGTGGTCTCATCCAGGCCGTAGGCCCCGAAGGCTTCGTCGTCAGTCCACTCGGCGCCCGTGAGGTTCGCCTGCAAGTCCTCGCGCTCGAAGCGGCCACGGGCGTGGCGGCGGCCGAACTCCTCGAGTTCAGAGTTCGTCCAGCGGCGGGAGGCAGCGAACACGTCGATCAGGTCGCGGGGCGCTCCGCGGTCGGCGAGGGCGCGAACCTTGGTCCCGATCACGTCCTCCTCCGCGAGGACGGGCCCGTACGGGCTCTGGGAGACGGGCCGCCAGAAGATTTCCTTCAGGATGTCGACTTCACAGTCCTGCCCGGTGACCGGGTCGGTCACGGTGAAGCGAGCGGACAGCGGGGCAGTTTCCAGCGCCTGCACTTTCCAGCCCCGGGCCTCGAGGCCGCGACAGACTGCGGCCGCGATGTCGGCCATGGGCGCCGGGTTCTCGGTGGCGACATCGAGGTCCTGGCTGGGACGGTTCACGAGGCGGTGCGCCCTCACGGCATACCCGCCGGTGAGGACCAAGGGATACGGCGAGCCGAGGGCGATCACATCCGCCAGGAGCCGCGTGTGCAGCTCCGGCATGTCCGTCACGCGGCTGCCCGGGTGCGGGAGGCGAGCTGGGGAAAGGCGTCCTCCCACACGGTGCGCACGGTGCGACCGACGAGCGTGCGCAGCACGGGCCACAGCTGGAGGAGTAGATCCTGATTGAGGTAGAGGGGCAGGTCGTCCTGCAGGCCCTCGTGCAGGACGGTGCGGTACAGGCCCACGCGCTGGCGAGGTTTGCCCAGGTCGTACGAGGTCATCCCGGACCAGGCCAGGTGCAGCGGCAGCTCTACGACACCGTGCGCCGGCCCGTGCAGCTCGTCCAGCGATTCCGGCAGACGGCGCCGGAACTTCTCCTGGTACAACGCGAGGTCCTCGGCTTCCGCGCCGGAGAGCTCCCTCGGCGCGGGTGCAGGATGCTGTGGGCTGGAGGACATGCCTCCATTATGGCGGCCGCGGGCCGTGATGCGCGGGCCTGCGCCCAAAGTGAGCCAGGTGTGGCTCCGTGTCGATGTCACTTTCTGTGATCAGTTGCGCGTGCAGCAAGGGCGCCGCGAGATGTTGAGCACGAAGAGGCGAAGCCGCGGATACAGGACGTGGATCGCCAGTCGATTCTCCCCGGATTCTCCCCAACGCCTACAGGAGGGTAAAAGTCCTGGTCAGGGCCTTGCTGGAGGCAGGTAGACGAGATCACCCGCATCTATTCCCCCCAGAGACCCCCCACGGCCGCTTCTGGGCCGATCTACGAGTGATGCGAAAGCGAAGTGCGAAGGATGACTGAGCGTCACGCGAGGGGCTTAGAGCCAGTCCCGTCGCTTGAAAATCACGTACAAACTGATGCAAACCATCCCCATGAGGCAGATCGCAAGGGGGTATCCGAAGGTCCAGCCCAACTCAGGCATGGTCTCGAAGTTCATGCCGTAGATGGTTCCCACGAGTGTGGGTGCAAACAGGATGGCGGCCCAGGAGGAGATCTTCTTGATCTCCTCGTTCTGTTCGAAGCCGGCTTCGGCCAGGGCTCGCATTTCGGCGTTCTGTTGTTGGGAGACCAGGGTGGCGTTGACCGTCAGGATTTCGGTCAGGGCCTGGCGGAAGCCGTCCACGCGTTCGCTGGTGTGGGTGACGTGGTCGGCCACGTCGCGGAGGTAGCGCTGGAGTTCCTCGTCCGTGCCGTACTTCGCGAAGCCCGCCATCAGGGCGTGGAGCATGCCGACCAGGGGGCGGGTGGCGCGTTGGAACTCGACCGTTTCGCGGGAGAGTTCGTAGATGCGGCGGGAGACCTCCGGGTCGCCGCGGAAGACCTCCGTCTCGATCTCGTCCATGTCGTTCTGGACGCCCGCGACGACCGGGGCGTAGCCGTCGACCACCGCGTCGAGGATCGCGTACAGGGCGGCCTCGGGGCCGAGGGACAGGAGCTCCGGGGTCTCCTCCATGCGGCGGCGGACCGCGGAGAGGTCGGGGGCGGCGCCGTGGCGGACCGTGATCAGGAAGTCCGGGCCGACGAAGATGTGCAGCTCGCCGAACTCGACCTCCTCCGGGGCGTCGAGGTAGCGAGCCGCGCGCAGGACGACGAAGAGGGTGTCGCCGTAGCGCTCCAGCTTGGGGCGCTGGTGGGCTTCCAGGGCGTCCTCCACGGCGAGCTCGTGGAGGTTGAACTCGGCGGCGAGGGAGTGGAGCTCCGGCTCGGTGGGGCGGTGCAGGCCGATCCAGGCCATGCCGTCGGGCTGGTCGCGCAGTCGGCGGAAGGTTTCCGCGAGGGTCGCGGGGGAGGCGATGCGCCGGCCGTCGCGGTAGACGGCGGAGTCGATCACGCTGCGGTGGTCCGGGGGAGCCGCCGGCGCCGGTGCGGGCTCCGGGCCGGCCGGCGGGGAAGCGGGGGGCCTGGCCGGCGGGGGCGCGGGGCGGCGCCACCCGGTGCGCTTCCCGGACGGTGCGGGGCGGCGGTGGCGGTGGTCCGGGCGCTCCGGCATCGCAGGTCAGCTCCCCAGTCGGCATCTTTCCTTCGGTGAGAGGAAGGATATCGGAAGGATATTGGTGGTTCTGGGCCGCTCTGACCCTTCTCATTCCCTTCTCATTGCGGACAGTCTCCGTCCGGAAGTACCGGTAGCTTGCCGGTATGGGCTCCGTACTCGACACCCGTTCACTGAACCGTGCCACGCTCGCGCGCCAGCTGCTTCTCAGCCGCGCCGCACTGTCCGCCGAGGACGCCGTCACGCACCTGCTCGGACTCCAGGCGCAGAACGTGAAGCCGCCGTACTTCCAGCTGCACGCCCGGCTCGCCGGATTCCGGCCCTCCGCGCTCGCGGAGCTGATGGAGACCCGCAAGGTGGTCCGGATGGTCACCATGCGGTCCACCATCCACACCCACACCGCGCACGACGCGCTGACCCTGCGCCCGCTGGTCCAGGCCGCCCGCGACCGGGAGGTCAACGCCTTCCGCAAAGGGCTCGTCGGGGTGGACCTGGAGCGGCTCCGTGAGCTCGCCCGGGCCTTCGTCGAGGCCGAGCCCCGCACGATGGGCGAGATCCGCGAGGAGCTGCTGCGGCACTGGCCGGACGCCGATCCGCAGTCCCTGTCCGTCGCCGCGCGGTGCCGGCTGCCGCTCGTCCAGGTCACGCCGCGCGGGGTCTGGGGGCGCAGCGGGCAGGTACGGCTCACCACCCTGCAGCAGTGGATCGGCCACTCCCCGGACGAAGCGCCGCCGGCGCATGCCGTCGACGATGTCGTCCTGCGCTACCTCGGTGCCTTCGGGCCCGCCTCCGTCAAGGACATGCAGACCTGGGCCGGGCTCACCCGGCTGCGGGACGCCTTCGAGCGGCTGCGCCCCCGGCTCGCCGTCTTCCGTGACGAGAACGGAGTCGAGCTGTTCGACCTGCCCGACGCGCCCCGACCCGACGCCTCCACCCCGGCACCGCCCCGCTTCCTCCCGGAGTTCGACAACCTGCTGCTCTCCCACGCCGACCGGACCCGCATGATCGCCCCCGAGCTCAAGGGGCGCACCTGGACGGGGAACCAGTCCCACCGCACCCTCCTCGTGGACGGCTTCGTCGCCGGGCTGTGGCACTGGGAGGAGGCATCGCTCACCGTCGAGCTCTTCGGCAAGGTCTCGAAGGCGGAGAAGGAGCACATCGTCGCCGAAGGGGAGCGTGTCATCGCCGAGATGTCCGAGACCGCCGGCCCCGGACACGTGCGCTTCGGGTCAATCCACGGCTGACGCCGCTCTGGTGGGGCGCACCGGCGGCACGGCACGATGCCTTCCATGACGCACAACACCGGCGCCACCGCCGAGTTCCTGGCCGCACGCGACTACCTGCTCGAACGCCGCGGGGACTACGAAGCCGCCCACGCCGGATTCACCTGGCCCCGCCCCGAGCGCTTCAACTGGGCCCTGGACTGGTTCGACCACATCGCCACCGGCAACGCCGCCGACGCCCTGCGCATCGTCGAGGAGGACGGCACCAGCCGGTCCGTCTCCTTCGGGGAGCTGTCCGTACGGTCGTCCTCCGCCGCCAACTGGCTGCGCGACCAGGGCGTCGCGGCCGGCGACCGGGTCCTGGTCATGCTCGGCAACCAGCGCGAGCTGTGGGAGGTCATGCTCGGCGCGATGAAGCTGCGCGCCGTCGTCATCCCCGCCACCCCCCTCCTCGGTGCGGCGGACCTGCGCGACCGCATCGAGCGGGGCAACGTACGGCACGTCATCGTGCGCGCCGACGACACCGGCAAGTTCGACGAGGTCCCCGGCGCCTACACCCGGATCGCCGCCGGAGCCGACGTACCCACCGGATGGCGGCGGCTGGAGGACATGTACGCGGCCGACGCCCACTTCAGTCCGGACGGCGAGACCCTGGCCACCGACCCGCTGATGCTGTACTTCACCTCCGGCACCACCGCCCGCCCCAAGCTCGTCGAGCACACGCACGCCTCGTACCCCATCGGGCACCTCTCCACCATGTACTGGCTCGGGCTGCGCCCCGGCGACGTGCACCTCAACATCGCCTCGCCCGGCTGGGCCAAGCACGCCTGGTCCAACCTCTTCGCCCCGTGGAACGCCGGCGCCACCGTCTTCGTCCACAACTACACGCGCTTCGACGCCGAGCGTCTGATGGCGGAGATGGACCGGCACGGCGTGACGACGTTCTGCGCCCCGCCCACCGTGTGGCGGATGCTGATCCAGTCCGACCTCACCACGCTCCGCACCCCTCCCCGTGAGGCCGTCGCCGCGGGCGAGCCGCTCAACCCCGAGGTCATCGAGAAGGTCCGCGAGGCCTGGGGCGTCACCATCCGCGACGGCTTCGGCCAGACCGAGACCACCCTCCAGGTCGGCAACTTCCCGGGGGCCGCGGTCAAGCCCGGCTCGATGGGGCGTCCTGCGCCCGGGTACGAGATCGTGCTGCTCGACCCCGTCACCGGCAAGGAGTCCCCGGACGAGGGCGAGCTCTGCGTGGACCTGCGCCCCCGGCCCGCCGGGGTGATGACCGGCTACCGGGACGACCCCGAGCGCACCGCCGAGGCCATGGCGGACGGGCTCTACCGCACCGGCGACATCGCCTCGCGCGACGACGCCGGGTACCTCACCTATGTCGGGCGTTCGGACGACGTCTTCAAGGCCTCCGACTACAAGATCAGCCCGTTCGAGCTGGAGAGCGCACTGCTCGAACACGAGGCCGTCGCCGAAGCCGCCGTGGTCCCGGCCCCCGACCCGCTGCGCCTCGCCGTGCCGAAGGCATACATCGCGCTCGCCGCCGGCTGGGAGCCCGGGCCGGAGACGGCCCGGGCGCTGTTCGCGCACTCCCGCGCCGTGCTCTCCCCGTACAAGCGGATCCGCCGCATCGAGTTCGCGGAGCTCCCGAAGACCGTGTCCGGCAAGATCCGCCGCGTGGAGCTGCGGGAGCTCACCGCGGCCGGGTCGGGCGCCGAGTACGACGAGGCCGAGCTCGGCTGAGCAGCTCGTACGGATACCGCAGGGGCGGGCCGACCGTACGGCCGGCCCGCCCCTGTACGTCGGGTACGTCCTGTACGTCCGGTCAGGCCGGCAGCTGCGCCTCGATCGCGGCGATGACCTCGGGGGCCTCGGGCTCGACGCTCGGCCGGAAGCGCGCCACGACCTCACCGGCGGGGGAGATCAGGAACTTCTCGAAGTTCCACTGGATGTCGGCGCCCGCCTCGCCGTCGGCGTACGAGGTCTTCACCAGCTCCGTGTACAGCGGGTGCCGGTTCTCGCCGTTGACCTCGGTCTTCTCCAGCATCGGGAACGTCACGCCGAAGCCGGCCGCGCAGAAGGTCGCGATGTCGTCGGCGGTGCCGGGCTCCTGCCCGCCGAACTGGTTGCAGGGCACGCCGATGACGGTGAAGCCCTTCTCCTCGTACGTGAACTGGAGCCGGGCCAGTCCCGAGTACTGCGGGGTGAGACCGCACTGCGAGGCGGTGTTCACCAGCAGGATCGCCTTGCCCTTGTGGGCCGCCAGGCTGGTGGGCTCGTCGGACAGGGTGGTCAGCGGGATGTCGTACAGGCTCATCGGGCTCTCCTCGGCACAGATACGGATACGTCTTCCGCCATGTGCTCCGAGCCTACGTCCTGTCCCCGCGGCCCGATCGGCCCGGTCGACATGGTCGGCGACGGCCCCCGGCGGCCCTACGCCCCCGTGCCCACCAGGGTGTCCGCCGGATCGTTGACCGGTTGCGGCATGCCCGTGAGGTCCATGACGAACAGCGGTATCCCGAGGTCGTCCGCGCGGGAGCGGGCGTCCTGCGTGTACCCGGCCAGCGAGAAGTAGACGCTGGTCGCGGAGGCCGTCAGCCCGTTCAGCCAGACGCACTCCACGGCCCGCAGCCCGGCCGGCGCGGTGGTCGGGTCCACCTGCGCCACCAGTCCGGGGGCCCGCAGGTCCACGGCCGCCGAGGGGATGGGCCGGCCGTCGGGCTGGCGGACGTCCTGGAAGCCGAGCCACCGCAGGTACAGCGCGGCCGTGGCCACCGCGTCCCGGGCGGTACGGATGGTCACCGGGCGGAAAGCGGGCCGCTGCGCGGGAGCCGCCGCAGGCCGGCCGGGAGCGCCGGGTGCCCCGGGTCCGGCCGGCCCGTGGCCGCCGGAGCCGTCCGACCCCGCCCGCGCCTGCCCCCGTAGGTCTTCCTCTGCCTCTCCCCGTACGCCGGGACGCGGACGCAGCCCGTCCCGTACGCCGCCACCCGGCGCGGACTCGGGCTCCACCAGCTGCACCGGATGCACCGGGATCCGCACCACCGTCCCGCACGACGTGCAGCCCAGCTCCGGATGCGGCCACTCGCTCACCCGCCCGCAGGCCGTGCAGCGCACCGCCACCCAGGTGTCCGACCAGGTCCGGTGCGTCAGCGGCAGGGGCGGCGCCGCCAGGTCCAGCGGCGGGGCCACCGGACTCCCGCAGGCGCAGGGGAAGACCGGGGCGGCGTAGTCGTTCTCGCGCAGGCACGCCGGGCAGCGCACCGGTACCGCTTCCGCCATGAGTACTGCCCCTCCGTCGCTCTGCGTAGGCCCATGCTCCACCACCGGCCACCACCGGGGCGAGGGTGCCCTCGATTTTCCGCTGATATTCCGCCGCGTCCCGGTGGTTCGTACAAGTCGCTTGCGTGACACGCGGCTTTTGGTGTGTTCCGGGGTCCTGAAGCTCCTTGACGTGCCGGGACTCGCCGCTTAGCTTGTTCCGTATAGCAGAACATAACTTCCGTATTGCGGAAACACTCTGGAATCCGGAAGCAGTCTGGCCGCCTGACCGCCTGACCCGCAGGAGAACTCGATGCCTCGTATGACAGCCGCCGCCGCTGCAGTGGAGATCCTCAAGCTCGAGGGTGTCGAACAAGCGTTCGGCGTCCCCGGTGCTGCGATCAACCCGTTCTACCGCGAGCTCAAGAACGTGGGCGGCATCGCGCACACGCTGGCCCGCCACGTCGAGGGCGCCTCGCACATGGCCGAGGGGTACACCCGTGCCAAGGCGGGCAACATCGGCGTCTGCATCGGCACCTCGGGCCCGGCCGGCACTGACATGATCACCGGTCTGTACTCGGCCATCGCGGACTCGATCCCGATCCTGTGCATCACCGGTCAGGCTCCGGTCTCGAAGCTCCACAAGGAGGACTTCCAGGCCGTCGACATCGCCTCGATCGCCAAGCCGGTCACCAAGGCCGCGACCACAGTCCTGGAGGCCGCGCAGGTCCCCGGCGTGTTCCAGCAGGCCTTCCACCTGATGCGCTCCGGCCGTCCGGGCCCGGTCCTGATCGACCTCCCGATCGACGTCCAGCTGACCGAGATCGAGTTCGACCCGGAGACCTACCAGCCCCTGCCGGTCTACAAGCCGCAGGCGTCCCGCGCCCAGGCCGTCAAGGCCCTGCAGTTCCTGCTGGAGTCCGAGCGTCCGTTGATCGTCGCCGGTGGTGGCATCATCAACGCCGACGCCACCGACCTGCTGGTCGAGTTCGCCGAGCTGACCGGCGTCCCGGTCATCTCCACCCTCATGGGCTGGGGCACCATCCCGGACGACCACGAGCTGGCCGCCGGCATGGTCGGCGTCCAGACCGCGCACCGCTACGGCAACGCGACCTTCCTGGAGTCGGACTTCGTCTTCGGTATCGGCAACCGCTGGGCCAACCGTCACACCGGTTACAACCTGGACGCCTACACCAAGGGCCGCAAGTTCGTCCACGTCGACATCGAGCCGACCCAGCTCGGCAAGATCTTCGCCCCGGACTTCGGCATCGCCTCGGACGCCAAGGCCGCGCTGGAGCTCTTCATCGAGGTCGCCAAGGAGCTCAAGGCCGAGGGCAAGCTGCCGGACTTCTCCGCCTGGGCCGCCTCCGCGCAGGAGCGCAAGGCCACCCTGCAGCGCCGTACGCACTTCGACAACATCCCCCTGAAGCCGCAGCGCGTCTACGAGGAGATGAACAAGGCCTTCGGCCCGGAGACGCGTTACGTCACCACCATCGGGCTCTCCCAGATCGCGGCCGCGCAGTTCCTGCACGTCTACCGCCCGCGCAACTGGATCAACTGCGGCCAGGCCGGTCCGCTCGGCTGGACCATCCCGGCCGCGATCGGTGCCGCCACCGCGGACCCGCAGACCCCGATCGTCGCGCTCTCGGGCGACTACGACTTCCAGTTCATGATCGAGGAGCTGGCGGTCGCCGCCCAGCACAAGGTCCCCTACGTCCACGTCCTCGTGAACAACGCCTACCTGGGCCTGATCCGCCAGGCGCAGGGCGGCCTGGGCATCAACTTCGAGGTCAACCTCGAGTTCGAGAACATCAACACCCCCGAGCTGGGCGTCTACGGCGTCGACCACGTCAAGGTCGCCGAGGGTCTGGGCGTCAAGGCCATCCGCGTCACCGACCCGGACAAGCTGGGCGAGGCCTTCGAGGAGGCCAAGAAGCTCGCCGCCGAGTACAGCGTCCCGGTGGTCGTCGAGGCCATCCTGGAGCGCATCACCAACATCTCGATGAGCAAGACCGTCGACATGAGCGACGTCACCGAGTTCGAGGAGCTCGCGACCGAGCCGGGCCACGCCCCGACCGCGATCCGCCCGCTGTCCGTCTGATCGCCTGATCGCCTGACGACTGCGGTACGAAGCGGCCCCCGTCCCTCCACGAGGAGGAACGGGGGCCGCTCTGCGTCGTCCGACGGGGACAGCGGGTCGGCATACTGCTCCGATGGACAGATCAACGGCCTCCTGGCGCAACACGACGCACGACTGGGCACGTTCCGTGGACACCGACCACCTCGGCCGTATCCGTCAGGACCAGGCCGTGTTCGCCCCTGGCGGCCTTCCCCACCTGCTGCTCGAAGTCGTCGCGTACGCGGCCGACGAGGCGGAGTGCACCGGCGCAGGGCGTTGTACGGTCACGCTCCACGCCGACGGCTCGGTGTCCGTGGCGGACGAGGGCCGGGGCACCGACACCCGCCTCGACGACGACGGCCGGCCGGTGAAGAAGCCGATCATGGCCACGAAGGACCTCCGGTTCTTCGACCACCCCGAGGCGCAGATCCTTCCGGACGGGCATCCGCGGCGCGGTATGTCCGTCGTGGCGGCGCTGAGCGAGTGGCTCGTCCACACCAACCGCCGCGCGGGCGGAGCCTGGGTCCAGCGCTACGAACACGGCGTTCCCACCACCGACCTGACACCGATCGCCGACGCCGGCGCTACCGGTACGACCGTCCACTTCCGCCCCGCCGAGTCCCTGCGCGCAGCGGGCGGCGCACCGACCGCCGACGAACTGGCCGCTCTCGCGAACGCGTGGCCGTACCTGTCCGTGGAGATCGACGACCACCGCGCCGCCTGATCGCACGCATGGCAACACGCATGGCGATACACATGACAAAGCGCCGAGTCACGGGACCGTCCGTGACTCGGCGCTTTGAGTGTGACCGCCCGACGGTGCGAGGCTGGCGCGACAGGACATTCGCGCCGCCGGGCGGAGTATGGCGGCTCATATACAGGGGGCTCTGTGCGTGACCCCCTATATATAAGGAGAAGGAAGGTGGGAGGAGCGGCTGGGACCGCGACGGGCGGTGACGAGAGCTCCGGCGTCGTCTCCCTCAGGTCAAGAGACGGGCCTCGGCACCCATTACCACCGCACTGGCTCACTCGCCCGTCGCGGCCCTCGTCCGGCCCTTACCGCGTACCACCCCTCATCCGGGTCCGCGGTTCGGGCTCGGCACCCGGGACCTGACCTCCCGCCAGGTCCCCGGTGCAGCTGTGTGGCTCAGGCGTCGCGCAGGGCGCGGACGGCCTCCTCGACACGGCGGCCGTAGTCGGCGTCCGCGGCGTGGAAGTGAGCCAGGTTCTTCTCGATGACGTCCTCAAGGGTGACCTGAGACAGGCCGCCGGCGATGTTCGCCACCAGACGCTGCTTCTCGGCCTCCGACATCAGGCGGTAGAGCTCACCGGCCTGGAAGAAGTCGTCGTCCTTGGTGTGGGCCGGGGCCTCGTGGGTGCCCGTGTAGCCGGATACGGCCTTCGGGGCGCCGAGCGCGAGCCCGGTCTCGGCGGGGCCCTGGTACGAGTTGGGCTCGTAGTTCTTGTCGTGGCGCGAGCCGTTGCGCAGCGCCATGACGCCGTCGCGGCCGTAGTTCTCGGCCTTCGTCGCCTTCGGGGCGTTGACCGGCAGCACGGTGTGGTTCACACCGAGGCGGTAACGCTGGGCGTCGGCGTACGCGAAGAGGCGGCCCTGGAGCATCTTGTCCGGCGAGGCGGTGATGCCGGGGACGAAGTTGTTCGGGGAGAAGGCGGACTGCTCGACCTCGGCGAAGACGTTGTCCGGGTTGCGGTCGAGGACCAGGCGGCCCACGCGCTGCAGCGGGTAGTCGCTGTGCGGCCACACCTTGGTGAGGTCGAACGGGTTGAAGCGGTAGTCCGCGGCCTCGGCGGCCGGCATGATCTGGACGTACAGGGTCCAGCTCGGGTTCACACCGCGCTCGATCGCCTGGAGCAGGTCGGTCTGGTGCGAGTTGGCGTCCTTGCCGACGAGCTCGGCGGCCTGCTCGCCCGACAGGCAGCGTATGCCCTGGTTCGTCTTGAAGTGGTACTTGACGAAGAAGGCCTCGCCCTGCTCGTTCGTCCACTGGTAGGTGTGCGAGCCGTAGCCGTTCATGTG
The DNA here is from genome assembly GCF_045162725.1 of Streptomyces sp. NBC_01006. NCBI lineage: Bacteria > Bacillati > Actinomycetota > Actinomycetes > Kitasatosporales > Streptomycetaceae > Streptomyces > Streptomyces sp. NBC_01006. Next base: position 6,533,433 of record NZ_CP108700.1, read on the forward strand.
ACGGTACGAGGCCGGGATGCCGCGGTCACCCATCAGCCAGGTGATCTGGTGCGTCGCCTCGGGGGCGTGCGCCCAGAAGTCCCAGACGTTGTCCGGCTCCTGCTTGCCCGTGAAGGGGTCGCGCTTCTGGGAGTGGATGAAGTCGGGGAACTTGATCGGGTCCTTGATGAAGAACACCGGGGTGTTGTTGCCGACGAGGTCGTAGTTGCCCTCTTCGGTGTAGAACTTCAGCGCGAAGCCGCGCGGGTCGCGGACCGCGTCCGCGCCACCGAGGGAGTCGGCGACGGTGGAGAAGCGCAGGAAGGTCTCGGTCTTCTTGCCGACCGTGTTGAGGAACGCGGCGCTGGTGTACGCGGTGACGTCGTCGGTCACCTCGAAGTGGCCGTACGCGGCCGAGCCGCGGGCGTGCACCACGCGCTCCGGGATGCGCTCGCGGTTGAAGCGGGCCAGCTTCTCCAGGAGCTGCTGGTCCTGGATCAGGAGCGGGCCACCGACGCCGGCGGTGGCGGAGTTCTGGTTGTCGGCGACCGGGGCGCCGGACTCGGTCGTCAGCGTGCGCTTCGACATGGTGACCTTCCGTACGGGAAACCTGCTGACGGAAAGCGTCTTCCGTCATGCGGAACAGCCTAATTTCAGGCCGAACGCAGCGTCAACAGTTTGTTGAACAAAGATGGAGAGAGGTGATCCGGACGGTGCCGGCGCTTGGGCGCGACAGGACAGGTGTCAGCACCGGCACCATCCGGAAACTCAGAGCCCCTGCGAGAGGGGAAGCCCCCTGCGAGAGGGGAAGCCCTCTGCGAGAGGGGAAGCCCTCTGCGAGAGGGGAAGCCCCCTATGAGAGGGGAGGCGCTCAGATCTGGGCGCCGGAGAGGCGCTCGACCGCGCGGAGCAGCGCCGAGTGGTCCAGGCCGCCGTCACCCTGGGCGCGCAGCGAGGCGACCAGCTGGGCGACGACCGCGCCGACCGGGAGGGCCGCACCGACGTTGCGGGCGGCGTCGGTGACGATGCCCATGTCCTTGTGGTGCAGGTCGATCCGGAAGCCGGGCTTGAAGTCGCGGTTCAGGAAGTTGTCCTTCTTGCGGGTCAGGACCGTGGAGCCGGCCAGACCGCCGTTGAGGACGTCCAGGGCGGCGTTCAGGTCCACGCCGGACTTCTCCAGGAAGACCACGGCCTCGGCGCACGCCTGGATGTTCACCGCGACGATGAGCTGGTTGGCGGCCTTCACCGTCTGGCCGGAGCCGTGCGGACCGCAGAGCACGATGGTCTTGCCGAGGGCTTCGAGGATCGGCAGGGCGGCGTCGAAGTCGGCCCGCTCGCCACCCACCATGATCGACAGCACGGCCTCGATGGCGCCGGCCTCGCCGCCGGACACCGGGGCGTCGATGACGCGGATGCCCTTCTCGGCGGCGTTCTTGGCGAGGTCGACCGAGGTCTGCGGGGTGATCGACGACATGTCGATGATCAGCGCGCCGGACTTCGCGTTCTCCAGGATGCCGTTCTCGCCGTACGAGATGGCCTCGACCTGCGGGGAGGCGGGCACCATTGTGATGATCACGTCGGCGTCCTTGACGGCCTCGGCGATCGAGCCGGCGGCGGCGCCGCCCGCGGCGGCCAGGCGGTCGAGCTTGTCCTGCTCCAGCGTGAAGCCGGTGACCGGGTAGCCGGCCTTCAGGAGGTTCTCGGCCATGGGGGAGCCCATGATTCCGAGCCCGATCCAGGCGATCGACGGGAGCGCAGTGGGGTTGCTCATGATGAGGGTCCTTCTCTTAATGCTTCGTACGAAAAGTGCGTGAGGTGCCTGGCTGATCGCCCGGACTTGGTCCGCCTACTTGGCGGCGCGGGCCTCGGCCGGCAGCCACGCGAAGGAGGCGGCGGCGTCGGCAGCCTTGTACTCCAGGCCTACGTAGCCCGCGTATCCGGCCTTCCTCAGCTGGTCGAGCAGCTCCTCCAAGGGCAGCTCGCCGGTGCCGGGGGCACCGCGTCCCGGCTTGTCCGCGATCTGGACGTGGCCGGTCTTGGCGGCGTACTTTTCGATGACCTCGGAGAGGTCCTCATCGTTCATCGCCAGGTGGTACAGGTCGAGCAGGAACTTGGCGTTGCCGAGGCCGGTGGCCTCGTTCACCTTGTCCACGACCTCGATGCCGGCCGGGGCGCTCACCAGCGGGTAGAGCGGCGACTCGGGCTTGTTGAGGGTCTCGATCAGCAGGATCGCGCCGACGCGGTCCGCGGCCCGGGCCGCCACGACCAGGTTCTCCAGGGCGAGCTCGTCCTGGACGGCCGGGTCCACACCCTCGACCCGGTTGCCGTAGAGGGCGTTGAGTGCCTTGCAGCCCACCGACGCGGCGAAGTCCGCTGCCACGTTGATGTTGGCTTTGAAGCGGTCCGACTCCTCACCGGGTACCGAGACCGCACCGCGGTCCGGGCCCGGCAGCCGGCCGGCGTAGAAGTTCAGGCCCACCAGCTGGGTGCCGGCGTCCTCAAGAGCTTTCTTGAGGGCGTCGAGCTCCTCCTGAGCGGGGGTGGGGGTCTCGATCCAGGGCCACCACAGCTCGACCGCGGTGAAGCCCGCCGCGGCGGCTGCCGCGGGACGCTCCAGAAGCGGGAGTTCCGTGAAGAGGATCGAAAGGTTCACATCGAAGCGCTGGTCCGTGTATCCCATGAGGGGTGTGCGCTCCTTCCGTATTGCGGAAGTTAGTTTCTGCTTGATGGAAGACTGCATGGGCTTCTGCGTGGATGTCAAGCCCGGACTGCCGAAAAAGAGTGCCCGCCCGTCGCCCGACCACCGCCCCTCACGGAGGCGCGTTCGCGCCGCCGCTTCTCATCCGGGTAGCTTGACCAGCGTGCGATTGAGAGTGGAGTTCACGACCGAGCCCTTCGATCTCGAAGAGGCCCCCGCCCACGCCGTGGCCGCTCGCGAGGTCATCCAGAAGGCCCAGCTGGACGCCGTCGACGTGGGCCCGTTCGGCAATACCGCCGAGGGCGACGCCGACGCGGTGCTGACCGCGGTGGCCGCGCTGCTGCGCGACTCGCTGGAGTCCGGGGCCACCCGCGTCTCGCTCCAGGTCAACGTGATCGGGGAGGACACCCCATGACCGAGCCCCGCGACCACCCGTTCGTCACCGCGGTCAAGCCGCTGGTGGACGCGATGGGCGGCGAGCTGATGGATCCGGCCCTGGCGCAGCCCGACGACGTCGTGCTCAGCTGGGAGGGCCAGGACCTGCTGGCCGTACGGCTGCCCCAGCTGTCCGACTCGCTGGACCACATCCTGGCGGCGCTGGAGCGCCGGCACGGCGTACCGTTGTCACAGCTCGACCGGAAGTCCAAGCAGGACGTCGTGCGGATACTGGAGGCGCGCGGCGCCTTCTCCGTGCGGCACGGCGTGGAGACGGTCGCGGGCGCCCTGGGCGTAAGCCGTTTCACGGTCTACAACTACTTGAACAGGGAAAACGCCAGTAAAGGCAACCAACCGTGAAACCCTCCTGACGCATGGTGACGAGCCGCCGCCCAATTCATCCGGGCGGCGGCTTTTGTGTACGGGAAGTTTCAACAAAGTGTTGACGCCGTGTTGTCGAGGGCGTTAGCTATGCGCAGCCCGTCAAAGCAACAACAGGCCACGGAGGCCTACCGTGACTTCGAGTCCGACCCCGGGTCTCACCCGGTTCAACGCCTTGGACGACAGCGCGGCCGCGGCCGAGCTGCACGAGGTGTGCGCCAGTTCGGCATGGGGGAGCAAGCTGCTCGCCCAGCGCCCCTTCGCCGGCGCCGACTCCCTGTTCTCCGCGAACGAGGCCGCCATGGCCGAGCTCACCGCCGAGGACCTGGCCGAAGCGATGGCAGGCCACGCGCCGATCGGCCGGCCGAAGCCGGGAGACCCGACCTCCGCCCGCGAGCAGCGCGGTATGGCCGGTGCCTCGGAGGAGCTAAAGAACGAACTCCTCGAACTGAACCTGACGTACCAGGAGAAGTTCGGCCACGTCTTCCTCATCTGCGCCACCGGTGCGACCGGTGAGTTCATGCGGGACGCGGTCAAGGTCCGGATCGACAACTCGCCGGAGCGGGAGCGGGAAATCGCCCGCGGCGAGCTCGTCAAGATCAACAAGATCCGCCTTACCCGCCTCGTCGAACTCGCAGAAGAAGGAGCGTGAGCATGAGCACCGAGACCACAGCGTCGGTGTCCACGCACATCCTGGACACCAGCATCGGCCGCCCCGCCGAGGGCGTCGCCATCTCCCTGTCGGCCCGTACGGGTCTGGACGGCGAGTGGGCGGCCCTGGGCGGCTCCGCCACCGATGCGGACGGGCGATGCAAGGATCTGCCGGCGCTGCCGGAGGGCACCACCCACGTACGTCTCGACTTCGAGACCGAGACGTACTTCTTTAGTAAGCACAGTTCCAAGAAGCAAGCCGAGGCGCAGCAGGACGCCCCCCGCGTAAGGGACAGCGGTGCGTTCTTCCCCGAGGTCACCATCACCTTCGCGGTGAACCCGGGCGAGCACTACCACGTACCGCTGCTGCTCAACCCGTTCGGCTACTCCGTTTACCGAGGGAGCTAGCATGGCCACGATTCTGGGCCAGAACCAGTACGGCAAAGCAGAGAACCGCGTCGTCAAGATCACGCGGGACGGCGACACCCACCACATCAAGGACCTGAACGTCTCGGTCGCCCTCTCCGGCGACATGGACGACGTCCACTACTCCGGCTCGAACGCCAACGTCCTGCCGACGGACACCACCAAGAACACGGTGTACGCGTTCGCCAAGGAGTACGGCATCGAGTCCGCCGAGCAGTTCGGCATCCACCTGGCCCGCTGGTTCGTGAACAGCCAGGAGCCGATCCAGCGTGCGCGCATCCGGATCGAGGAATACGCCTGGGACCGGATCGCGACCTCGGACGCCAACTCCAAGTTCATCGGCTCCGACGAGGTCAACCACTCCTTCGTCCGCAAGGGCATGGAGACCCGCGTCACCCAGATCACGTACGACGGCCAGAACTGGGAGGTCATCTCCGGCCTCAAGGACCTGATCGTCATGAACTCCACGAACTCCGAGTTCTGGGGTTATGTGAAGGACAAGTACACGACCCTCCAGGAGGCGTACGACCGCATCCTGGCCACCCAGGTGTCGGGTCGCTGGCGCTTCAACTGGACCGACGACGAGCAGCGGATGCCCAACTGGGAGAAGTCGTACGCCGAGACCAAGAAGCACATGCTTCAGGCCTTCGCCGAGACCTACTCCCTCTCGCTGCAGCAGACCCTGTACCAGATGGGCTCGCGCATCATCAACCACCGTTCGGAGATCGACGAGGTCCGCTTCTCGCTCCCGAACAAGCACCACTTCCTCGTCGACCTGGAGCCCTTCGGCCTCAAGAACGACAACGAGGTCTACTTCGCCGCGGACCGTCCGTACGGTCTGATCGAGGCCACGATCCTGCGGGACGGCGTTGACGCCCGCATCCCCGTGGACATGACCAACCTCTGAGCGCGGCACGCGCGTCCCGGGGCCCCGCAGTGGCCCCGGGACCGCACGACACGCCCCCCCCACTTCCTGAATCGGCACCCGGACGCAACACACGGGGCGACAGTACTGTCAGCTGTCAGGCCCCCGGCTCCGGCACTCAAATCCCCTGGGTTTTGCCGTGCCCGCACCGCCACTGAAAGCACGAGGAAGTCCCATGGCAGCATCGGCAGCCCAGGACGGCGCAGTAGAGCGCATCGTCATCGAGAACTGCGCGATCGCAACCGTTGACGCCAACGACACCGAGTACGCCTCGGGTCACATCGTCATCGCCGGCAACAAGATCGAGTCCATCGGTGCGGGCAGGGCCCCCGAGAACCTCGACAACGTCGTCCGCCGCATCGACGGCACCGGGCACCTCGTGACTCCCGGTCTGGTCAACACGCACCACCACTTCTACCAGTGGATCACGCGTGGCCTGGCCACCGACCACAACCTCTTCAACTGGCTCGTCGCGCTGTACCCGACGTGGGCGCGCATCGACGAGCAGATGGCGTACACGGCCGCCCAGGGCTCCCTCGCCGCGATGGCCCGCGGTGGTGTCACCACCGCGATGGACCACCACTACGTGTACCCGAAGGGTGCCGGCGACCTCTCCGGCTCGATCATCCGGGCCGCGTCCGAGATGGGCGTCCGCTTCACCCTCGCCCGCGGTTCGATGGACCGCAGCGAGAAGGACGGCGGTCTGCCGCCGGACCACGCGGTCGAGACCCTCGAAGGTGCGCTCGCCGACACCGAGGCGACGGTGAAGAAGTTCCACGACGCCTCCTTCGACGCGATGACCCAGGTCGCCGTCGCCCCCTGCTCCCCCTTCTCGGTCTCCACCGAGCTGCTGAAGCAGGGCGCCGAGCTGGCCCGCCGCCTCGGTGTGCGCATGCACACGCACGGGAGCGAGACCGTCGAGGAGGAGAAGTTCTGCCACGAGCTCTTCGGCATGGGCCCGACCGACTACTTCGAGTCGACCGGCTGGCTCGGCGAGGACGTGTGGATGGCGCACAGCGTCCACATGAACGACTCCGACATCGCCGCGTTCGCCCGTACCAAGACCGGTGTCGCGCACTGCCCGTCCTCCAACGCCCGTCTGGCCGCCGGCATCGCCCGCGTCCCGGACATGCTGGCCGCCGGCGTACCGGTCGGCCTCGGTGTGGACGGCACCGCCTCCAACGAGTCCGGTGAGCTGCACACCGAGCTGCGCAACGCGCTGCTGATCAACCGGCTGAACCCGGTCCACCGCGAGCGCGCCCTGAACGCGCGCCAGGCCCTGCGCCTCGGTACGTACGGCGGCGCGCAGGTCCTCGGCCGCGCCGAGAACATCGGTTCGCTGGAGGCCGGCAAGTGCGCCGACCTGGTGCTCTGGAACATCAGCACCTTCCTGCACTCCTCGATCGCCGACCCGGTCACCGCGCTGGTCTTCGGTGCGGCCGCCCCGGTGACGGCGTCGTTCGTCAACGGCAAGCAGATCGTCGAGAACAACCGACTCCTCTTCGCCGACGAGGACGCCATCGCGGTGTCCACCCGCGAAGAGGCCCAGCGCCTCGCGCGCATCACCGCGCAGGGCTGATCCCCTCGGAGTCCGGCCGGGGGGGACGGCCCCCGGCCGGTCGTCGCGGACCCGAGCGGGGTCCGCGGCAGCCGTTCCCGGGAAGCGCCCGAGGTTTTCCGAGGGCGTTCCCGGGGCGGTGACTCGTGCCACTCCTTCGCTTACTTCGCTGGAACGGTTTGGGCGAATCGTTTCCGCGCCTCTTGGGACAAGAGCGAGCACCACCCACAACACCCCCACCACCCATAACTCAATACAGGCTCGACTCGCACAGCTTTCGCACCACCTCCAAGACACCCACGTCCCTGCAGACGTGTTACCCGACCGGAGGAAGCCGTGGCACTCACGCCCAGGTTTCGCAAAGATGCAGTCGCAGTACCGGAGGAGAAGCACCCGGTCGACGAGACCCTGCCTCCTCTGAAGATGTTCACGAGCGGCCTCCAGCACGTGGCCGCCATGTACGCGGGTGTAGTCGCCCCGCCCATGATCGTCGGCCCTGCCGTCGGACTCTCCGCCACCGAGACCGCGTTCCTGATGGGCGCCTCGCTCTTCACCGCCGGCCTCGCCACCCTCCTCCAGACCCTCGGTTTCTGGAAGATCGGCGCCAAACTCCCCTTCGTCAACGGCGTTTCGTTCGCCGGTGTGACCCCGATGATCGCCATAGGCAAGGGGGAGGGCGCGGACGCCATCCCCGTCATCTTCGGCGCGATCATCGTCGCCGGGGTCGTCGGCTTCTTCGCCGCCCCGTACTTCGGGAAGCTGGTCCGCTTCTTCCCGCCGGTCGTCACCGGTACGGTCATCACCCTGATCGGCGTGTCCCTGCTGCCGGTGGCCTTCAACTGGTCGCAGGGCGGCAACCGCACCGCCACCGACTACGGCTCGATGCAGAACATCGGCATGGCCGCCGTCACCCTCGTCATCGTGCTGCTGATGCGCAAGTTCCTGCGCGGCTTCCTCCAGCAGATCTCGATCCTGCTCGGCCTGGTGGCGGGCACGCTGATCGCGCTCCCGCTGGGGATGACCAGCTTCGACGCCGTCAAGAACGCCTCGCTGGTGGGCTTCCCGACCCCGTTCCACTTCGGCGCCCCGCAGTTCCAGGTCGCCGCCATCGTCTCCATGTGCATCGTGATGCTGGTGTGCATGACCGAGTCCACCGCCGACATCCTGGCGCTGGGCAAGATCGTCGGACGGCCGGCGGACGCGAGGACCATCGAGGGCGGACTGCGCGCGGACACGCTCGGCAGCGCGATCAGCCCGCTGTTCAACGGCTTCATGTGCAGCGCCTTCGCGCAGAACATCGGGCTCGTGGCGATGACCAAGGTGCGCAGCCGGTTCGTCGTCGCCGCGGGCGGCGGCATCCTGATCCTGCTGGGCCTGTGCCCGATGGCGGCCTCCGTCATCGGCGTGGTCCCACTGCCGGTGCTCGGCGGGGCCGGCATCGTCCTGTTCGGCTCGGTCGCGGCCAGCGGGATCCAGACCCTGGCGGGCGCGGCCATGGAGAAGGGCGAGAACGCCCTGATCGTCGCCGCCTCGGTCGGCATCGGCCTGATCCCGATCGCGGCGCCGGAGTTCTACCACGCGTTCCCGAAGGACCTGCTGGTCGTCCTGGACTCCGGCATCAGCACCGGCTGCGTGGTGGCCATCGTGCTCAACCTGGCCTTCAACCACTTCGGCGCCCAGCGGGCCTCGGCGTCCGCGCCGGAACCGGTCCCGGTGCACTGACCCGGCCCGTCCGGGCCGCCCACGGCGGTGCGTACGCCACCCACTGCGGGCGTGGCGTACGCACCGCCGCGCCGTTCCCGCCCGGGCGGGGGCGTCAGCCGGCGCTATCGGCGGCCGGGGGCGTCCAGAGCATGAGGTTGCTCATCAGCTCCGCCTGCTCGATGGCGTCGGTCAGGGCGTGGTGGGTGTGCGGGCGGGGGGAGAGCAGTTCGCGCGGCATCCGGCCCTTGACCGCCGCGCGCAGCGGGACCCGCGCCTTCGTCGCGTACAGGGTCTTCATGTCGAGGCAGCCAGAGTGCCCGAAGGGGCTCTCGCCGCCGAAGCTCATCAAGTACCAGTACAGGAAGGTCCAGTCGAAGGAGGCCGGGTACCCGCACATCACGGGCTGTGCCCCGGCGCCGACGGAGACCTCCCGTACCCACGCGCGGAACTCCGCCATGGCCGCCGCCGGTTCGGCGCCCTCGCGGAGCAGCCGATCCCGGTCGAGGCCGCTGACGGCGAGCGCCTCGGGTACGTACTGGTCGCTGATCGGGCGGAGTTCGCGGTAGAAGGTGTGCCGCTCGGGGTCGGCGGCCGTATACGAAGCGCCGTCCTGCCGCCCCGCGACGGCGGCCCCGAAGCTGATCATCGAGTACGGGCCGGGGACCGGGCCGTCGGCCTCGATGTCGACGGAGATGTAGAGGCTGGGGCGTGCGCTGCGGGCCGGCATGAGCGGGATCATGCCAGCCCGCGCCGCTCCGCTCATCCGAATTCCCGGCGCTGGGAGACGCGGCCTAAGCCGGGGTCCGGGGGGAGGACATCCGGTCCACCATCCGTACGACCGTGCGGCGGCTCGCGAGCCGTCCGCTGAAGGCCATGATGCGGTTCATGGATCCGGAGATCACGCTCGGCGGCGGGTTCCTGCGGTCCAGCGCCTTCAGCGCGGTGCGCACGACCTCCGCGGAGGTCTGCATCTTGGTGCCGCTGGCGGCGTCCTCCGTGCCGACCACATCGAAGAACTCCGTCTTCGTCGCGCCGGGCGACAGCGCCAGGACGCGCAGCCCGGTGCCCCGGGACTCCTGCCAGAGGGCCTCGGTGAAACTGAGGACGAAGGCCTTGCTGGCGCCGTAGACGGCCATGTTCGGGACGGGCTGGTAGCCGGCCATGCTGGCGACGTTGACCAGGACGCCGTCGCCGCGGCTGCGCAGCGGGCCGATGAAGGCGCGGCTGATGTCGACGACGGCCATCACGTCGAGGCCCACTTCCTGGCGGAGCCGCTTGGGATCCTCGTCGTGGAAGCGCCCGTACGTGCCGAAGCCGGCGTTGTTGATGACGCTGGACACCGTGATCCCGCGCCGCTCGACCTCGGCGGCCAGCAGGTCACCGCATCCCTCGACGGACAGGTCCATGGCGACCGCCTCGACCGTGACGCCGTGCGCCGCCGACAGCTGCCCGGCGAGCTCCTTCAGGCGGTCCTCCCGGCGCGCGACGAGCACGAGGTCGGATCCTCGCGCGGCGAGCTGGCGGGCGAACTCGGCGCCCAGGCCGGAGCTGGCGCCGGTGATCAGGGTGGTCCGGCCTCGGTAGTCGACCGCGTTCACAGTGGTTCTCCTGCCCATGGATGACATCGTCTGGTATCACTGTATGCCCGCTTGGCAGTGACTGCCAGCCGGGCAGCAGGGGCAAGGTTGGCGGCCCGCCTATATGCTGGTCGGATGGGGACAACCGCAACGCAGCCGAGCCTGTGGGACCGCTCCCGGCAGGCCGTGGTCGCGAGCATCTTCGACACGGCCATGCGGCTCTTCGCCGAGCAGGGGTACGAGGCCACGACCATCGCGCAGATCGCCAAGGAGGCGGGCATCTCCCAGCGGTCGCTGTTCCGGTACTTCGGTACCAAGGAGGACATCGTCTGCGGTGATCAGGAGGAGCTGGGCGAGCTGCTGCGCGCGACGGTGGAGGCCCAGCCCGCCGCCGCCACCCCGTGGGAGGCCCTGCGCGCCGGTTTCGAGGCGCTCATGGAGGCGCACGGCGAACCCGGGCAGCTGCTGGAGATCACGGCGCTGATATTCGACACCCCGCCGCTGCGCGCCCGCTACACGCAGAAGCGGCTGCGCTGGCAGGAGATGGTCCTGCCCGCCGTCACGGCCCGGATGGCCGCCGGGAAGGGCTCGGGCCCGGGCCGGGGCCCGGTCTCCGAGCTGCGCGCCGCGGCGGTCACCGCCACCGTCTTCGCCTGCGTGGACGCCGCGACCGAGGCCTGGGTCCGCGGCGGCGGCAGCGCCGACCTGGCGGCCCTCTACGACGAGGCACTGGCCGCCGTCCGCGGCTGATCCGGAAAGGGGCGCCCGCGGAAGTCTCCGCACGCGCCCCGAACCCGGAACGTGCGAATCAGGGGGCGGACGTCAGGAACATGCCCGTGTGGTCGGCTCCGGCGGTGTTCTTGCAGCTGGACGCGGAGTTCGCGGGCTGGGCGACGGCGAGGTTCAGGCAGCGCCCGACCGCCAGCTGGCCGAAGTAGTTCGGGTGCATGGACTCCTGGACCGGCCCCTGCGTCTCGCTGCTGTCGATCCAGCGTGCCCACTCGCTCGTCTTCGCCGACGCGGGCGCCGTGCTGCTCACCAGCTTGCTGGCCTTCGCGCACACCTCACGGCCCTGCATCATGTCCCGCAGGTCCAGGAACTGCACGCCCTTCGCGGCGGCAACTCCCTTGAGGCGACCCGCGATCTGCGGCACGAGCGAGTCGCGCGCCCAGTCCGAGTCCTGGTTCCAGAACGGGCAGCCGCCGGTGTTGAGGCGGCTCCAGTCGCTCTGCGTGTACCGGTTCTCCGCGCCGCGCGGGATCGGCGACGGGTAGGACTGGAGCACGATCCGGTACGAGGAGTCGGTGTACCCGGCGGCCCGCATCACGGCGCGGATCTCGTCCACCGACTTGCCGACGTTGGCCATGACCGCGTCCATCTTCTGGTCGACCCCGTACTGCTGGTCGTCGTAGCAGTACGAGCCCCACAGGACGAAGTCGAGGGCGCAGTCCTTGATGATGTCGGCGAAGCCGAGGTCGTTTCCGCCGATGGACAGGGCGATGACCTTGACGTTGTTTGCCGCGGCCACGGCGGCGAGCTGATCGGCCTGCGGGGCCTCGCCCTTGTAGACCACGCCGCCGTTCGAGGCGCGGAAGACGTTCTCGGAAGTGGCCCCGGAGCAGGCCAGGTTCACGGCGACGTCGGCGATCGACCCGGCGCTCTTGACCTCGGCGGAGTCGGAGCGGTGGCACCCATCGGCGGTGCTCCCGTACACCTTGGCGGGGTCGTAGGTGTTCCCGGAGACCCAGGCGCGGTCGGTCCCGGTGCGATTCCCGCTGTTGGTCAGGCTGTTGCCCTTCCAGCGGCCGGCTTCGCCGGAGATGTAGCTGTCGCCCATGGACACCACGGCGGTGGGCCCGGTCCCGGGACTGGCCACGGAGGTCCCGGCGGAGCCGGCGACCAGAGCGCCGGCGGCGAGCGGCAGAACCATCCCGACCCCGGCGAGCCGTCGCACTCGTCTACGGGTCCGGTCCTTGCTGGCGTTGCGGAATCCGATCACGGCGGAACTCCTGCGGTCGGCCATGCCCAAGCCGAAGAGAACTCCGGTGCATGGCTGGGAAAGTGGGGGTACCGCCGGCCGGTGGCATCGGAAAGGTGACACGGCGCGCGTTGTTACCGCTAGGTACAGGAAAGTTACGATGGAGTAACAACCGACCGGTCGTTCGGGCCGTCAACGTTCCGCTTCCGTGGCCGAGTTCCGCAAACACCTCCGCCCCCGAGGCCTGGGGCCTGGGGGGCGGAGGTGGGGTTCGGCTGCTGTGCGGGTCAGCCGACCAGTTGGTCGTAGGCCGGGAGGGTGAGGAAGTCCGCGTAGTCCGCGTCCAGGGAGACCTGGAGGAGGAGGTCGTGGGCCTGCTGCCACTTTCCGGCCGCGAAGGCCTCCTCGCCGATCTCGGCGCGGATCGCGGTCAGTTCCTCGGCGGCGATCGCGCGGGTGAGGTCGGCGGTGGCCGTCACGGGCTCGCCGTCGTGCTCGAAGACGACGCCCGCGTTGATCCACTGCCAGATCTGCGAGCGGGAGATCTCGGCGGTGGCCGCGTCCTCCATCAGACCGAAGATGCCGACCGCGCCCAGGCCGCGCAGCCAGGCCTCGATGTAGCGGATGCCGACCTGGACGGCGTTGCGCAGGCCCTCGTACGTCGGCTTCGCGTCCAGCGAGTCGATCGCGATGAGCTCGCCCGGGGCCACCGAGACGTCCTCGCGCAGCCGGCCCTTCTGGTTCGGCTTCTCGCCGAGGACCGCGTCGAAGGAGGCCATCGCGATCGGCACCAGGTCGGGGTGGGCGACCCAGGAGCCGTCGAAGCCGTCGCCCGCCTCGCGGTCCTTGTCGGCCTTGACCTTCTCGAACGCGATCCGGTTGGCCTCGGCGTCCTTGCGGGACGGGATGAAGGCCGCCATGCCGCCGATGGCGTGCGCGCCGCGCTTGTGGCAGGTGCGGACCAGGAGTTCGGTGTACGCCCGCATGAACGGGGCGGTCATCGTCACCGCGTTGCGGTCCGGGAGGACGAACTTCTCGCCGCCGTCGCGGAAGTTCTTCACGATCGAGAACAGGTAGTCCCAGCGGCCCGCGTTCAGGCCCGCCGCGTGGTCGCGCAGCTCGTAGAGGATCTCCTCCATCTCGTACGCGGCCGTGATGGTCTCGATCAGGACGGTCGCGCGGACCGTGCCCTGCGGGATGCCGACGTAGTCCTGCGAGAAGACGAAGATCTCGTTCCAGAGGCGCGCCTCCAGGTGCGACTCCGTCTTCGGCAGGTAGAAGTACGGGCCCTTGCCGAGCTCGATGAGGCGCTTGGCGTTGTGGAAGAAGTACAGGCCGAAGTCGACCAGCGCACCGGGGACCGGGCGGCCCTCGACCTGGAGGTGGCGCTCCTCCAGGTGCCAGCCGCGCGGGCGCATCACGACGGTCGCCAGCTGCTCGGCCGGCTTGAGGGCGTACGACTTGCCCGTGCGCGGGTCCGTGAAGTCGATGCGGCGCTCGTAGGCGTCGATGAGGTTGAGCTGGCCGGTGACGACGTTCTCCCAGGTGGGGGCGGAGGCGTCCTCGAAGTCGGCGAGCCAGACCTTGGCGCCCGAGTTCAGGGCGTTGACGGTCATCTTGCGGTCGGTCGGACCGGTGATCTCCACACGGCGGTCGTTCAGCGCGGCCGGCGCCGGCGCGACCTTCCACTCGCCCTCGCGGACCTGTGCGGTGTCCGGGAGGAAGTCGAGGTGGGAGGTGCGGGCGATTTCGGCGCGGCGCTCACCGCGGCGGGCGAGGAGCTCGTCACGGCGGGGCGTGAACCGCCGGTGGAGCTCGGCCACGAACGCGAGGGCCGCCTCGGTCAGGACTTCGTCCTGCCGGGGCAGGGGCTCGGCGTCGACGATGGCCAGCGATGACGGCGCTGGTGCGGACATATCTGTCACTCCTTCAGCGGCGGTGCCTGGCGGCCGCGGGGAATGCTCGCGCAGGACGGCACGCAGTGCCGTCGGGTGTGGAGAGTTCCGGGATACGGTCGCGGGCGCCGTCTGGGGGTTCAGGGCGCTTCTGACCAGTGGATAGTAATTTCCTTATGGTGGAAGTTCAATGGTTTGTTGATGTCGAGATTCTCTGAGTCGACAGAGTCCTGCGCCCGGTGGCCCTCAGTGCCACCTTCGTCACTGCCCGCTCAACTGCCCCTGGGCCGCCGCTCAAGCGAGTCGTGCCAGGTCGGGCGGGGTGTCGATGTCGAAGGCCTCGGCGATGTCCCCGCACTCCACCAGCGTGAGCTCGTCCGCGTGATCTGTCAGGTGCACCCGCGCGCCCTTGTCGCCCGTGGCCGTCGCCGCGATGTCCGCCCAGCGGTCCGCGCCGAAGAGCACCGGATGCCCGCGCTCCCCGCCGTACGCCGCCGCCACCAGGCTCGCGGGGGAGCGGTACGCCTCCCGGACCCGGGCCACGGCCGCCGGCCCGATCCCCGGCTGGTCCACCAGCGAGACGAGGGCCGCGCGGGCGCCCGTACCGGCGAGCGAGGCGAGGCCGACGCGCAGGGACGAGCCCATGCCCTCCGCCCAGTCGGGGTTGTCCACGACCACGCAGCCGGTCAGGTCCGCCCGGTCGCGGACCTCGGCTGCGCAGGCACCGAGCACCACGTGGAGCGGACCGCAGCCCGCCTCGCGCAGCACCCGTACCGCGTTCTCGACCAGCGGGCGGCCGCGGTACGGGAGCAGGGCCTTGGGGCGCCCGCCCAGGCGGCGGCCGCCGCCCGCGGCGAGGAGCAGGCCCGCGATCACCGGGCTCGGGCTTGCGGGTGCGTGCGCGTCGTTGGCTGCCATGTCAGCGATTCTCGCTCCTGCGGGTCCGTGCGCGGCCGCCGCCTCAGGAGGCGCCGTACGGCGGCCAGGGCGGGCCCGAGGCGCAGCGGCTCGGAGATCCGGTGCTCGGCGGCGGCCACCAGGGCGCGTTCGTCGCGGTCGGTCAGGTGGCTCGGCGGGGTCAGCGGGGTCGGCACGGGCGGTCTCCTTGCCAATCGGGGGCCAATACCGCGAGTCTGGACCTCGATTGGTCTGGTCGGCAGAGCCAATCAGGGGAGGTTGGCATGGCAAACGGGCGAGTCGTCCGGACGGCGGACAGAACCCTCGGCAGTCGCCAGCTCGCAGCGCTGCTGCCCTCCGAGGTGCTGGCCCGCCCCGGCTACCGGTCCCTCGCCGACGCCGTGCGGACGCTGATCCTCGACGGCCGGATCGCCCTGCACGTACGGCTGCCCGCCGAGCGCGAGCTCGCCGAGGCGCTCGGCGCCAGCCGGGCCACCGTCACCGGGGCCTACGACCTGCTGCGCGAGAGCGGCTACGTCCGCAGCCGGCGCGGCTCCGGCACCTGGACCGAGCTCCCCGAGGGCCACGGCCCGGTCGGCGCGCACCTGCTGGCCGGCTCCGGCGGCTACCTGTCCGACGGGGAACCCGGGATCGACCTGGCCATCGCCGCCCTCGGCGCCCCGGAGGACAGCCTCACCGAGGCCCTCGCCCGGGCCGCGGCCCGGCTGCCCGAGCTCGCCCGGACCCCCGGCTACCACCCCTTCGGGCTGCCCGACCTGCGCGGTGCCATCGCCGAGCGGTTCACCCGGCGCGGGCTTGCGACCCGCCCCGAGCAGATCCTGGTCACGGCCGGCGCCCAGCAGGCGTTCTCGCTGGTCGTGAGCCTGCTGTGCGGGCCCGGGGACCGGGTGGTGACCGAGAACCCCACGTACGCGAACGCCCTCGACGCGCTGCGGCAGGCGCGGCTGCGCACCGGGTCGATCGCCGTCTCCGACGCGGGCTGGGACATGGAGATCGCCGAGTCCACGCTGCGGCAGACCGTGCCGAGGCTGGCGTACGTGATCCCGGACTTCCACAATCCGACGGGCCTGCTGATGCCCCAGGAGCAGCGGCTGCGGCTGCTGGCCGCGACGCGGCGGACCGGTACGTGGCTGGTGGTCGACGAGACCATCGCCGACATCGCCCTGGACGTACCGGCGCCGGCGCCGCTGGCCTCGCTGGCGCCGAGGGGCGGGGCGGAGCACGTGGTGACGATCGGCTCGCTCAGCAAGACGCACTGGGGCGGGCTGCGGGTGGGGTGGGTCCGGGCCGCCGCGAAGATGATCACGGAGCTGACGGCGGTGAAGGTGGCCGCGGACATGACGGGGTCGGTACTGGACCAGCTGGTGGCGCTGCCGCTGCTGGAGGGGCTGGAGCGGACGCTGCCGGCGCGACTCGCGCAGTTGCGGGGGCAGCGGGAGGCGCTGGAGCGGGCGCTGGAGCGGCACACTCCGGAGTGGTCGTGGGAGCGGGGGCCGGGAGGGCTGTCGCTGTGGGTGGATCTGGGGGAGCCGGTGAGCTCGGCGCTGGCGGAGCGGGCCGGCGCCTGCGGCGTGCACATCGGGCGGGGGGCGCGGTTCGGGGTGGATCCGGGGACGTTCGAGCACCGGCTGCGGATTCCGTACACGCTGGCCGCCGATCGCCTGGACGAGGCGGTACGGCGCCTTGCGGCGACCTTCCACGACGGGGTTCCGCTGGCTCCGGCGGTGGAGCGGCCGCACTGGGTCGCCTAGGGAGTCCCGCCAGCCGGAAGGGACTTTGACGACACGGCCTAGGCGGCCCGGGCCGGGTTGCGGACGGCGCGGAAGTAGACGTTGGCCGCCGGACGGAACATCAGGAACACAGCCGTGAGGACGGCAGCCACGTGGACGGCCCGGCTGGCGCCGAAGACCAGGTCGAGGGCGTCGGCCCCTTGGAGCGCAACCGCCGTCGACCCGCCGTCCAGGAGGTACCCGAGGGGCTGGGCGACCATGGAGGCAGTGCCGAGGACGCCGAGGCCGATGGCGAGGGTGATCCGGGCCCAGCGGGTTCCGGTGCGCATCCGGCGGGCGATGAGGACGGCGGCGGTGAACACGGTGAGGCGGACGGCGAGCCCGACGCCGATCTCGGCGGCCGAGCCGGTCCCGTCGGCCGCCATGCGGCCGACGGCGAGGGCGGTTTCCAAGGCGCCGGCCGCGACCGCGGTGAGCCACAGGGCGTAGGCGGTGCGGACGGCCGACGGCGGGGCGGTCGGGCCCGGCGTGGCGGTGGGGGCAGGCCTGGCGGTGGTGTGCACGAGGACTCGCTCTCTGGTCGGGAGTCGGTACGCCCCATGCTTCCGGGCCGGTATACCGGGCACCCGCCTGCCGCCCGGTGTGTCCGCGCGGGGGGTAGCCCCACCCTGCGGGGTATCCCCGGGGGAGCGCTGTCTCCCGGCGAGCGCCGGCACCCGCGGCGGCTACGGGGTGCGGATCAGGCGGCGGGTGGCGGCCGTGGCCACCGCCGAGGTGCGGGAGTCGACGCCGAGCTTGGCGTAGATGTGGACCAGGTGGGATTTGACCGTGGCCTGGCTCAGGAAGAGCTTCTTCGAGATCTGCTGGTTCGACAGGCCGTCCGCGACCAGCTGGAGCACTTCCAGCTCCCGCTTCGTCAGTGCCTCCGCCGGCGTCCGCATGCGGTCCATCAGGCGCAGGGCCACCGCCGGGGCCAGCGCCGACTGGCCCGCCGCCGCCGTGCGGACCGCCGCCGCCAGCTCCTCCGGCGGGGCGTCCTTCAGCAGGTAGCCCGAGGCGCCCGCCTCCACCGCCGCCAGGATGTCCGCGTCCGTGTCGTACGTGGTCAGCACCAGGACCCGGGGCGCCCCGGGCCGGGCCGTGATCGCCGCCGTCGCCGCCGAGCCGTGCATGCCCGTACCGAACTGGAGGTCCATCAGGACCACGTCCACCGGCTCGGAGGCGGCCAGTTCCACCGCCCGCTCGGCGGTGGCGGCCTCCGCGACCACCGCGAAGTCCGGCTCGGTGTCCAGCACCGCGCGCAGCCCGGCCCGGACCACCGGGTGGTCGTCGGCCAGCAGCAGGCGGATCGTCATGAGGATGCCTCCAGGGGCAGCGGCAGGGTGACGGCCACGGCGGTGCCCTGGCCCGGCGCGGACTCCACGGTGAACAGCCCGCCCAGTGTCTCGGCCCGCGAGCGCATCGCGGGCAGCCCGAACCCGCCCTCGCCGGAGGGCGCCGAGGAGGGGTCGAAGCCGCTCCCGTCGTCGACGATGTCCAGCGTCACCGAGGCGTCCATGAAGGTCAGGGTGATCTCGGCGCGGTCCGCGCGGGCGTGCCGGACGACGTTGGCCAGCGCCGACTGGGCGATGCGGAGCAGGGCGACCTCGTACGGGGTGGGCAGGACCCGGGGCGGGCCGCTCAGGCAGAACCGGACCCGCGGCCCCGGCGCGGCCGTGCACAGCCGCTCCAGCGCGGCGGCGAGGGACCCGTGCTCCAGGTCGGGCGGGGTGAGCGCCCGTACGAACCGACGTGCCTCCGCGAGGTTCTCCTGGGCGGCCTCCCGGGCCTGCGCTATGTGCGCGAGGGCTGCCGCCCGGGGGTCGGCGGGGCCGACCTCGGCGAGGGAACGTTCCGCCGCGCGGAGCAGGAGCTGGATCGAGGACAGGCCCTGGGCCAGGGTGTCGTGGATTTCGCGGGCCAGGCGTTCCCGCTCCGCAAGGATCCCGGCGTTCCGCTCGGCCGCGGCCAGTTCGGCCCGGGTGGCGATGAGCTCCTCGATCAGCTCGCGGCGGCGCTCGCTCTCGCGGTACAGCGCCTGGTAGCCCAGTACGGTCGCCACCGCGACGGCCCCGCCGAGCAGCGGCCCGAGGAAGGCCCCCGGCGAGACCGCACTGCTCTGCGCGTGCGCCAGGAAGCCGCCGATCGCCGCGCACGCCGTCACCGCGACGGCCGCGATGCCCCAGCGCAGCCGCAGCAGGTGCAGCTCCAGGAAGTACAGCGGGAACGCGATCCACAGCCCGTCGGGGGAGAGGACCAGCAGCCCCGCCCAGGCCGCGCCCAGCCCGGCCAGCCACACCGCCCCGGCGCGCGGCGAGCGGCGCACCGCGGGCGCCAGTACGCCCCCCGCGTACACCGTGGCCAGCACCGCGCAGGCGGCCACCACCCAGCCGGCTTCCGGTGCGGAGTCGGTGACGGCCCGCCCGGCGGCCAGCGCGAGCAGCCCGAACAGCAGCGCGTGCAGGCACAGGCGCAGTACGCGCGAGACGGGGGTGAGGGGGCGCGGAGCGGGGGATTCAGGAGCAGTGGCCATGGCCCGACCAGCGTAAGCGCGGGTCGGCGGGGCCCGGTCAATCGAAAGTTTGATGTCCGGATGCGTCGTTCGATACCAGGATCGCTACCGTGGCGCGATGCCTTGTGTCCACGCGGAAGACCAGGGTGGGGATCATGTTCGTCGCATGGAGAGATCTACGGTTCGCGAAGGGCCGCTTCGCCCTCATGGGCTCGGTCGTACTGCTGATCACGCTGCTGGTCGGCCTGCTGTCCGGGCTCACCGCCGGCCTGGCCCGGGAGAACATCTCGGCCGTCACCGGACTGCCCGCCGGCCACCTCGCCTTCGCCGCGCCCGCCGCGGACCAGAAGGTGTCCTTCACCAACTCCCAGGTGTCCGAGAAGGCCTGGCAGGCCTGGCGGGCGCAGCCCGCGGTGAAGTCCGCCGAGCCGCTCGGCATCCGCACCACCAACGCGTCGGCGGGCGCCCGCACCGCCGCGGTCTCCGTCTTCGGGGTCGATCCGGCCGGCCCCCTCCCGCCGCGCGGCAGCGGCCTCGCCCAGGGGCAGGTGGTCCTCACCGAGAAGGCCGCCAAGGAGCTCGGCGGCCTGGGCGCGGGCGGCAAGCTGAAGATCGGCCCGCTGGAACTGACCGTGGCCGCCGTCTCCGGCACCGCCGCCTACAGCCACACCCCGGTCGTCTGGATGGACCTGAACGACTGGCAGCGCATCGGCAACCCCGGCACCTCCATCGACACCCTCGCCACCGTGATCGCGCTCGACACCTCCGGGTCGGCGGACCTCGCCGCCGGCGACGAGGCGGCCGGCACGAAGGCGCAGACCATCGACCAGGCACTCGGCGCCATAGGGTCCTACCAGGCCGAGAACGGCTCGCTCCAGCTCATGCGCGGCTTCCTCTTCGCCATCTCGGCCCTGGTCATAGGGGCCTTCTTCACCGTGTGGACGATCCAGCGCAGCGGTGACATCGCCGTACTGAAGGCACTGGGCGCCTCCACCCCGTACCTGCTGAAGGACGCCCTCGGCCAGGCCGTCGTCATGCTCGCGATCGGCACCGGGCTCGGTACGGCGCTCGCCGCCGGGTTCGGCGCGCTGATCAGCGGGGGCAACGTCCCCTTCGTCCTCGACACGGCGACCGTGCTGGCGCCCGCCGCGATCATGATCGCGCTCGGCGCGCTGGGCGCGGCCCTGTCCATCCGGCGGATCACCGCCGTCGACCCCCTGACCGCCCTCGGGAGCGCCCGATGACCCTGCTCGTGCACGACGTCACGCTCACCTACCCGGACGGCGAGAGCCGGCTCACCGCCCTCGACCGGGTCCGCCTGGAGGTGCCCCCGGGCACCCTGACCGCGGTGATCGGGCCCTCCGGCTCGGGCAAGTCCAGCCTGCTGGCCGTCGCCGCCACCCTGGTCACCCCGGACTCCGGGCAGGTGGTGGTGGCCGGCCAGGACACCGCCCGGCTGAGCGCGGCCGAGAAGTCGGCCCTGCGCCGTGAGAAGATCGGCATCGTCTTCCAGCAGCCGAACCTGCTGGCCTCGCTCACCGCCGCCGAGCAGCTCCAGGTGATGGCCCACCTCTCGGGCCGCCCCTCGCGGGCGCTGCGCCGCCGGGCGCTGGAACTGCTGGACGCGGTGGGGCTGGCCGACAAGGCCGACAAGCGGCCCCACCAGCTCTCCGGCGGCCAGCGCCAGCGGGTCAACATCGCCCGCGCCCTGATGAACGAGCCGGCCGTGCTCCTGGTCGACGAGCCGACGAGCGCCCTGGACCACGAGCGCGGGGCGGCCGTCCTCGACCTGCTGGTCACGCTGACCCGCGAGCGCTCCACCGCGACCGTGCTGGTCACCCACGACCACGCCCACCTGGAGCGGATGGACCGGACGGCGACGATGGCGGACGGCCGTCTGACGGACTCCGAGTCCGAGACGGTCCCGGCGGCCTGAGCGCCCGCGCCCGTATGTACGCCAAGGCCCCGGCCCCCTCTGCTGCGAGGGGGCCGGGGCCTTCACGTGCGTACGGGGCCTACGCGGGGCTCTGGCTCTGCAGCGCCACCGACAGCTCGGCCGCGACGTTCTGCAGGATCGGCACGAAGGACTCGGCCACGGCCTCGGTCACCCGGCCCGCCGGACCCGAGATGGAGATCGCGGCGGCGGTCGGCGAGTTCGGCACCGACACGGCCAGGCAGCGGACTCCTATCTCCTGCTCGTTGTCGTCGACCGCGTAGCCCACCTTGCGGACCTGCTCCAGGGCCTCCAGGAAGCCCTCGGGCGTGGTGATGGTCTTCTCGGTCGCGGCCGGCATCCCGGTGCGCGCCAGCAGCGCCCGTACCTCGTCGGCGGGCGTGTACGCGAGCAGCGCCTTGCCCACGCCGGTGGAGTGCGGCAGCACCCGGCGGCCGACCTCGGTGAACATGCGCATGGAGTGCTTGGACGGCACCTGGGCGACGTAGACGATCTCGTCCCCGTCGAGCAGGGCCATGTTGGCCGTCTCGCCGGTCTCCTCGACCAGGCGGGCGAGGTACGGCCGCGCCCAGGTCCCCAGCAGGCGCGACGCGGACTCGCCGAGGCGGATCAGGCGGGGGCCGAGGGAGTACCGTCGATTGGGCTGCTGCCGGACGTAGCCGCATGCCACCAGGGTGCGCATGAGGCGGTGGATGGTGGGCAGCGGCAGACCGCTGGCGGTGGAGAGCTCGCTGAGGCCGACCTCGCCCCCGGCATCGGCCATGCGTTCAAGCAGATCGAAGGCGCGCTCAAGGGACTGAACGCCACCGCTGGCGGCGGTGGGCTTCGCGGAAGCGTCGGTGGTGCTGGCGCTGGACGTCGGCACGGCGCGGTCCTTTCGGTGCTGGCAGGCAAGGAAGCAGCCTACCGGTCGGTCGGCGTCGGCCCTAGAGCCGGGTCGAAGCCGTCCCCGCCGGTCAGAGGGGGTTTGTCCGGGTCGCGGACCTCCTCGGGAAGTTACCCGTCCGCCCCCCGGTGGCGGTAGCTACATTCTGGATAGTGAAATCTTAATTCCATCCTGTGGAAACATCCAATTGCGGCAGCGGTGTGTCGGTGCTCTGTCCGGCCGCTCTTGACGGGCCCCGGATCGGCGGCGAGACTCCGTCAACAGAACGTTGAATTTCGCTCTGTGGAAGTAGATGGGGAGGTTCCGGCGTGTCCGACGACGTGGAACTGGTACTGCGCTCGACTCGCGTCATCACCCCCGAGGGGACGCGCGCCGCTTCGGTCGCCGTCGCCGCCGGGAAGATCGTCGCCGTACTGCCGCACGACGCCGAGGTACCGGCCGGCGCCCGGTTCGAGGACTTCGGCGACGACGTCCTGCTCCCCGGCCTGGTCGACACCCACGTGCACGTGAACGACCCGGGCCGCACCGAGTGGGAGGGCTTCTGGACCGCCACCCGCGCCGCCGCGGCCGGGGGCGTCACCACGATCCTCGACATGCCCCTCAACTCCCTGCCGCCGACCACCACGGTCGACAACCTCCGCGTCAAGCAGGAGGTCGCCCGGACCAAGGCGCACGTGGACGTCGGCTTCTGGGGCGGTGCGCTGCCGGACAACGTCAAGGACCTGCGCCCGCTGCACGACGCCGGCGTCTACGGCTTCAAGTGCTTCCTGTCGCCCTCCGGCGTCGACGAGTTCCCCGAGCTCGACCAGGAGCAGCTGGCCACCTCCCTCGCCGAGATCACCGGCTTCGGCGGCCTGATGATCGTGCACGCCGAGGACCCGCACCACCTGGACTCCGCTCCGGTCGTGCCCGGCCCCAAGTACGCCGACTTCCTCGCGTCCCGCCCGCGCGACGCCGAGAACACCGCGATCGGGAACCTGATCGCCCAGGCGAAGCGGCTGAACGCGCGGGTCCACGTCCTGCACCTGTCCTCCTCCGACGCGCTGCCGCTGATCGCCGCCGCCAAGGCGGAGGGCGTCAAGATCACCGTCGAGTCGTGTCCGCACTACCTCACCCTCACGGCCGAGGAAGTACCCGACGGCGCCAGCGAGTTCAAGTGCTGCCCGCCCATCCGCGAGGCCGCCAACCAGGACCTGCTGTGGGACGCGCTCGCCGACGGCACCATCGACTGCATCGTCTCCGACCACTCGCCCTCCACGGCGGACCTGAAGACGGACGACTTCGCCACCGCGTGGGGCGGCATCTCCTCCCTCCAGCTCGGGCTGCCGGCCATCTGGACCGAGGCCCGCCGCCGCGGACGCACCCTTGAAGACGTCGTGCGCTGGATGTCGGCCGCACCGGCCGCGCTCGCGGGCCTCGCCGACAAGGGCGCGATCGAGGCCGGCCGCGACGCCGACTTCGCCGTGCTGGCCCCCGAAGAGACCTTCACCGTGGATCCCGCGGAACTGCACCACCGCAACCGGGTCACGGCGTACGCGGGCAAGACCCTGCACGGCGTCGTGAAGTCCACCTGGCTGCGCGGTACGCAGATCGCCGACCACGGCACCCCGACCGAGCCCACGGGCCGACTCCTCGAAAGGCAGAACTGACCAGTGGCGATTGAATCCTTCACCGGTAACGCGAACCCGTACGGGGGCGGCGACCCGTACGCCGACTACCGCACCGCGGACTTCCCGTTCACCCAGCACGCGAACCTCGCCGCGCGTCAGCTCGGCGCGGGCGTCCTCGCCGCCAACGACGAGTTCTTCGCCCAGCGCGAGAACCTGCTCGT
The DNA here is from genome assembly GCF_045162725.1 of Streptomyces sp. NBC_01006. Taxonomy (NCBI): domain Bacteria; kingdom Bacillati; phylum Actinomycetota; class Actinomycetes; order Kitasatosporales; family Streptomycetaceae; genus Streptomyces; species Streptomyces sp. NBC_01006. The sequence goes on from NZ_CP108700.1 coordinate 6,557,510, forward strand.
CGAGGAGGCCGCGCACTTCGACCCCGAGCACTTCGGCCACAAGGGCAAGGTCATGGACGGCTGGGAGACCCGCCGCCGGCGCGGCGTCTCGGCCGGGCAGCCCTGGCCGACCGCCGAGGACCACGACTGGGCGCTGATCCGCCTCGGCGCCCCCGGCGTCATCCGCGGCATCGTCGTCGACACCGCCCACTTCCGCGGCAACATGCCGCAGGCCGTCTCGGTGGAGGCCACCTCCGTCGAGGGCTCCCCGACCGCGCAGGAGCTCCTCTCCGACGGCGTGAAGTGGACGACCCTCGTACCGCGCACCCCCGTCGGCGGCCACGCGGCCAACGGCTTCGAGGTCGACGTGGAGCAGCGCTTCACGCACCTGCGCCTGAACCAGCACCCGGACGGCGGCATCGCCCGCCTGCGCGTGTACGGCGAGGTCCGCCCCGACCCGAAGTGGCTCGCCGCGCTCGGCACGTTCGACGTGGTCGCCCTGGAGAACGGGGGCTCCGTCCAGGACGCCTCCAACCGCTTCTACTCCCCGCCGACCAACACCATCAACCCGGGCCGCTCCCGCAAGATGGACGACGGCTGGGAGACCGCCCGCCGCCGCGACAACGGCAACGACTGGATCCGCTACCAGCTGGTGGCCGACTCCGAGATCCGCGCCGTCGAGATCGACACCGCCTACCTCAAGGGCAACTCGGCTGGCTGGGCCTCGCTGTCCGTCAAGTCCGGCGAGGAGGGCGAGTGGACGGAGTTCCTGCCGCGCACCCGCCTGCAGCCCGACACCAACCACCGCTTCGTTCTGGACACCCCGGCGGTCGGCACCCACGTCCGCATCGACATCTTCCCGGACGGCGGCTTCTCCCGCCTGCGCCTGTACGGCTCGCTGACGGAGGCCGGCGCGGCCGCGCTGACCGCCCGCCACCAGGAGCTGGGCGGCTGACGCCGACCGGTTCCCCGTGACCGCCCCGGGGGCCGACACCCCCGGGGCTACGCCGCGTGGCCGCCGGACGGCTACGCGGCGTGGCCGCCGTCCACCGCGAACTCGGCGCCCGTCACAAAGCCGGCGTCCGGGCCCGCGAGGAATGACACCAGTCCCGCCACCTCCTGTGCGGTGCCGAAGCGCCCGAGGGCCGTCAGCGCACTCTGCGCGGCGGCGTGGGGGCCGTCCGCCGGGTTCATGTCGGTGTCCACCGGGCCCGGGTGCACGAGGTTCGCGGTGATGCCGCGCCCGCCGAGCTCCCGCGCCAGCGCCTTGTTCAGGCCGGTCAGCGCGGCCTTGCTCATCGCGTACAGGGTGCCGCCCGGGCCGGGTACCCGCGCGGCCATGCAGCTGCCGATGGTGATGATCCGTCCGCCGGGGCCCATGCGGGCGGCCGCGGCCTGCGTGGTCAGGAACACGCCGCGCACGTTGACCGCCAGTACCCGGTCCACATCGGCCGGGGTCAGGGTGTCCAGCGGCCCGAGTACGCCGACGCCGGCGTTGTTGACCAGGGTGTCGATCCGCCCCAGGCCCCGTACGGTCTCCGCAACCGCGGCGACGGCCTGCGCCGGGTCGCCCGCGTCGGCCCGGACCGCCAGGGCGCGCCGGCCGAGCGCCTCGATCCTGGCCACGACCTCGGCCGCGGCCTGCGCGCCGTGGACGTACGTGAGGGCGACGTCGGCCCCGTCCTGCGCCAGTCGCAGGGCGGTGGCCGCCCCGATGCCTCGGCTGCCGCCGGTCACCAGTGCCACCGTGCCCGTGCTGCTCATGGTCTTCTCCCCGCTCTCGTCCGACAAGTCGTTGCGGGTTCAATGAAACGAGCGGCGAGGGGCGGGCGCTGGCGGGAATCGGACGTCGCGTTCGTGCGCGTCGCCCCGATGAGTTCCGGGGCGCCCGGGAGTCTGAACACGTGCAGCAGACACCGGACACAAGGAGCGCAGAACCATGGGCAAGCTGACCCTCACCACCTTCGTGACCCTCGACGGCGTCATGCAGGCCCCCGGCGGCCCGGAAGAGGACCCCAGCGGCGGGTTCGCGTACGGCGGCTGGCTGGTGCCGTTCAGCGACGAGGGCATGGGGGTGTTCATGAACGAGGTGTTCGACCGGGCCGGGGCCTTCCTGCTCGGGCGCCGCACGTACGAGATCTTCGCCGACTACTGGCCGAAGGTGACCGACCCCGCGCACCCGATCGCGACCCGGCTCAACGGGCTGCCGAAGTACGTCGCCTCGACCACGCTCAAGGAACCGGCCTGGGCCGGGACCACGGTCATCGACGGCGAACACCTCCAGGCCGAGATCATGCGGGTCAAGGACGCACTGGAGGGGAGCCGGGAACTCCAGGTGCACGGCAGCGGGGCGCTGGCCCAGTGGCTGCTGGTGCGGGACCTCGTGGACGAGCTGAACCTGCTGGTGTTCCCCGTCTTCCTGGGCGCCGGGCAGCGGCTGTTCCCCACGGGCGGGCTGCCGACGGCCTACGAGCTGGCCGCGTCTCGCACGACGCCGAACGGCACGGCCATCCTCACCTACCGTCCGACGGGCCGGGCCACCTTCGGCACCTTCGTCTGACCCGGCCACCGCCCACCGGGGCCCGGGCGGGCGGGCCCCGGGCGGGCCCCGGTGAAACCGTTCGACCGCCATGATCGGCTCCGGTACGGTGAGCCGCGCCCGAGGGAGCCGCCGAAGTCTCCACCCGCTTCACGCCGATGGAGAGTCCCTGGTGAGCTCGCCCGCCCTGCTCGCACGCACCGCAGCCCCCCGCCGCGCCTGGCTCGCCGACCTGCCCGTCCTGGCCGTCGCCGTCGTCTGGGGCGGCAGCTATCTCGCGGCCAAGGGCATCACCACGGCCCACACCGTGATCGCCGTCCTCGTCCTGCGCTTCGCGCTCGTACTGCCCGTACTGGCCGTCGCCGGGTGGCAGCGGCTGCGGGCGCTCACCGCCCGGCAGCTGTCCGGCGCGGGCCTGCTGGGCCTCGTACTCGGCGGGATCTTCCTGCTGGAGACGTACGGTGTCGTCCACACCTCCGCCACCAACGCCGGGCTGATCATCAGCCTGACCATGATCTTCACCCCGCTCGCCGAGGCCGCCGTACGCCGCGAGGCCCCCTCGGGAGCCTTCCTCGCGGGCGCCGCGGCCTCCGTCGCAGGCGTCGTCCTGCTCACCCAGGGCGCCGGGTTCACCGTCCCCGGCGCCGGCGACCTGCTCATCCTCGGCGCGGCCCTCGCCCGTACCCTGCACGTCCTGCTGATGGCGCGGATCAAGTCCGTGCAGGACGCCGACTCGCTGTCGCTGACCACCGTGCAACTCGGCGGCGCCGTCCTCGTCTTCGCCGTACTGGCCGCCGTACCCGGCACCGGCGACAGCCCCTGGGCGACGGCCGCCGCCTTCGGGCCCGCCGAATGGGCGGGGCTCGCCTTCCTCTCCGTCCTCTGCACGCTCTTCGCCTTCTTCGTGCAGATGTGGGCCGTACGCCGCTCCTCGCCCTCCCGCGTCAGCCTGCTGCTCGGCACCGAACCCCTGTGGGCGGCCGCCGCGGGCATCGCCGTCGGCGGCGAACACCTCGGCCCGGCCGGGTTCGCGGGCGCCGCGCTCGTCCTCGGCGGCACCGCCTGGGGCCGTCGTGCCGTGGCCGGATGACCTCGTACGACCTCGACAGTCGTCCAATGTCGGACGCGTGACCGGAAATCGATGGTCCCAGCACCGAGCGGTCACATTAATCTGACCGCATGCCACAACCGGACATCAGCGTGAACGACGCCGACTTCCACGCAGACCCGTACTCCTTCTACGCCCGGCTGCGCGCCGCGGGCCCGGTGCACCAGGTCGAGGTCACCGCCGCCGAGTACGCGCCCACGTTCCTGGTCGTCGGGTACGAAGAGTCCCGCCGGGCCCTCAACCACCCGGGTCTGCTGAAGAACTGGACCGCCGACGAGGTCCTGCCGGGCATCGCGACCACCCCCGCCAACAGCAACATGCTGGAGGCCGACCCGCCGCACCACACCCGGCTGCGCCGCATGGTCGCCCGCGAGTTCACCCTGCGCCGCGTGCAGGCCATGCGCCCCCGCGTCCAGCGGATCACCGACGAACTGCTCGACGCGATGGCCGCCCGCCCGCGGCGCACGGCCGACCTGGTCAAGGCCCTCGCCTTCCCGCTGCCCATGACCGTCATCGGCGAACTCCTCGGCGTCCCCGACCTGGACCGCGAGCGCTTCAGTCACTGGTCCAAGGAGGTCCTCGCGCCCACCTCCGTGACGCCGAGCACCACCGCGCACCAGAAGCTCGGCGACTACCTCGCGGAGCTCGTCGAGGCCAAGGCCGAGCACCCCGGCGAGGACCTGCTCAGCGCCCTCATCCGGACCCGCGACGAGGACGGCGACGCGCTGTCGCCCGACGAGCTGATCGGCATGGCCTTCCTGCTGCTGATCGCCGGCCACGAGACCACCGTCAACCTCATATCCAACGGCACGCGCGCCCTGCTGGCCCACCCGGACCAACTGGCCGCCCTGCGCGCCGACTACGACGGCCTGCTCGACGGCGCCATCGAGGAGATGCTCCGCTACGACGGCCCGGTGCAGAACACCACCTACCGCTACGCCCGCGAGGACATGGAGCTCGGCGGCGCCGCCATCCCGGCCGGGGCCACCGTCCTCGTATCGCTGGCCGGAGCGGACCGCGACCCCGGGCGGTACGAGGCCCCCGACGCGTTCGACATCCGGCGCGCCCCGCAGGGCCACCTCGCCTTCGGGCACGGGCTGCACTTCTGCATCGGCGCCCCGCTCGCCCGCATGGAGGGCCGCATCGCGCTGCGCGGCCTGCTGGAGCGCTTCCCGGACCTGGCCGAGGACCCGGCCGAGGAGGCCCCGACGTACATCGGGGGCAGTCTGATCCGCGGCGTGACCCGGCTCCCGGTGCGCTGGTAGCCGCCGCCCGTGGCCGATTCCGTACAGCCCCCGCCCGGGTCCCCGGCGCCCCTACAGGTCCGGGAGCTCCGCCATCCGGACCTGGCGCCGCTCCCGCCGCGACAGCTCGCACGCCTCCGCGATCCGCAGCGCGGCCAGCGCCTCCCGGCCGTCGCACGGGTTGGGGCCCTCGCCGCGCACCAGCCGGACGAAGGCCGCCAGCTCCGCCTCGTACGCGGGGGCGAACCGCTCCAGGAAGCCCGTCCAGGGCTTGCTCGCCGGGGGCGGGCCGTGCGGTTCGGTCGAGGCGATCGGCGTACGGTCGTCCAGCCCGGAGGAGACCTGGTCGAGATCCCCGGCCAGCTCCATCCGCACGTCGTACCCGGCGCCGTTGCAGCGGGTGCCCGTACAGGTGGCCAGGGTCCCGTCGTCCAGGGTGAGGACGGCGACGGCGGTATCCACGTCGCCGAGCTCGCGGAAGACCGCCGGACCCGCGTCGGAGCCCGTCGCGTACACCTCGGTCACCTCGTGCCCGGTCACCCAGCGGACCATGTCGAAGTCGTGCACCAGGCAGTCCCGGTACAGACCCCCCGACGTCGCCAGGTACGCGGCGGGCGGCGGCGCCGGATCGGCGGTCATCGTCCGTACGGTGTGCAGCCGGCCCAGGGCTCCGGAGCGCACCAGCTCCCGGGCGGTGCGGCAGCCCGCGTCGAAGCGGCGCATGAAGCCCAGCTGGAGCACCCCGTCCGCGGCGCCCACCTCGCGCAGCACGGCCAGCGTCCGGGCGAGATCGGTGGCCAGGGGCTTCTCGCAGAACACCGGGAGCCCGCCGCGGACCGCCCGCAGGACCAGCTCGGCGTGCCCGTCGGTGGAGCAGGCCACGACCACGGCGTCCACGCCCCAGGTGAAGACCTGCTCCACGGACGGGGCGGCGGTCGCCCCCAGCCGGTCGGCGAGGCGCGCCGCCCGCGCGGGATCGGCGTCGGCGAGCAGCAGCGAGCCGGCGTCCGGGTGGCGGGCCAGTGCCGCCGCGTGGAAGGAGCCGATCCGGCCCGTTCCGATCACCCCGATGCGCATGCAATCAACCTGACCCCCTCACCGGGGGCTGTCAATCCGCCCGACAGCACCCGTATGGCCCAGATGGGCTCGAAGGACCCGATGACCGCACATGGTCCACTGTGGCGGATACTGAGCGGCTGGAACCGTAATGACCGCTTTGACAGCAGCGGACCGCACAAGACACAGGACGAGGGAAGGGCACGCAGACGTGGCTAGGGTTGGGACAGGGGTACGCGTCGTGGGCGCTGTGCTCGCGGCGGTACTGGGAGCCTCCCTCGTGGGCTGCAGCAGCACGGGCGGCAAGCGCGCCGAGGAGCGGGCGAAGGCCGCCCAGGCGGGCCGGCCCGCCGTGTCCACCCCGCGCTGGACCTTCGCGATGGTCACGCACGCGGGAGACGGCGACACCTTCTGGGACATCGTCCAGAAGGGTGCCAAGGAGGCCGCGGCGAAGGACAACATCAACTTCGTCTATGCCCACGACGACCAGGCTCAGCAGCAGGCCCAGTTCGTGCAGAACGCCATCGACCAGAAGGTCGACGGGATCGTGGTGAGCCTGGCCAAGCCCGAGGCGCTCAAGGACGTCATCGGCAAGGCGGTCAAGGCCGGAATCCCGGTGATCACGGTCAACTCCGGATCCGCGCAGTCCGCCGAGTACGGCGCCCTCACCCACATCGGCCAGGACGAGCAGATCGCCGGTGAGGCGGTCGGCACCGAGCTGACCAAGCGCGGCAGGAAGAAGGCCGTCTGCGTCCTGCACGAGCAGGGCAACGTCGGCCACGAGCAGCGCTGCGCCGGGGCGAAGAAGACGTTCGGCGGAACGATGGAGAACCTGTACGTCGAGGGCACCAACATGCCCTCCGTCCAGGCGGCCATTCAGGCGAAGCTCCAGGCCGACCCGTCGGTCGACGCGATCGTCACCCTCGGAGCCCCCTTCGCCCCGACGGCGGTCAAGGCGAAGGACGCGGCGGGCAGCAAGGCCGAGGTGGACACCTTCGACCTCAACGCCTCCGTGGCCCGCGACCTCAAGTCCGGCGCCCTCGGCTTCGCCGTCGACCAGCAGCCCTACCTCCAGGGCTACGAGGCCATCGACCTGCTCTGGCTGTACCGCTACAACGCGAACGTGCTCGGCGGCGGCGGCCCCGTGCTGACCGGCCCGCAGATCGTGACCGCCGACGAGGCGGGCAAGCTGGAGGAGTTCATCAAGCGGGGCAGCCGATGAGCACGGCAACGGCCGTCGACGAGCGGCTCGCCCCCACCTCGCTGGTCCGCAAGCTGCTCGGCCGCCCCGAGCTCGGCGCGGTCGTCGGCGCGGCCGCCGTCTTCGTCTTCTTCTCCATCGCCGCCCCCAGCTTCCTGCAGGCCTCCAGCCTGAGCACGATCCTGTACTCGGCCTCCACCATCGGGATCATGGCCTGCCCGGTGGCCCTGCTGATGATCGGCGGCGAGTTCGACCTCTCCGCCGGCGTCATGGTCACCACCTCGGCGCTGGTCAGCTCGATGTTCAGCTACCAGATGACCGCCAACGTGTGGGTGGGCGTCGGGGTGTCCCTGCTGGTCACCCTGGCCATCGGCTTCTTCAACGGGTTCATGCTGACCCGTACCAAGCTGCCGAGCTTCATCATCACGCTCGGCACCTTCCTGATGCTGACCGGCCTGAACCTCGGCTTCACCAAGCTGATCAGCGGCTCCGTCTCGACGAAGACCATCGCCGACATGGAGGGCTTCGACTCCGCCCGCGCGCTCTTCGCCTCGCAGTGGAACGTCGGCTCGGTCACGCTCAAGGTCACCATCCTGTGGTGGCTGGCCCTGGTCGCCGTCGCCACCTGGATCCTGCTGCGCACCCGCGCCGGCAACTGGATCTTCGCGGTCGGCGGCGGGGCGGACGCGGCCCGCGCGACCGGCGTCCCCGTCGTCAAGACCCGGATCGGCCTCTACATGGGCGTGGCCCTGTGCGCCTGGATCTCCGGGCAGCACATCCTGTTCTCGTTCGACGTGGTTCAGTCGGGCGAGGGCGTCGGCAACGAGTTCCTGTACATCATCGCGGCCGTCATCGGCGGCTGCCTGATGACCGGCGGCTACGGCTCCGCCATCGGCTCGGCCGTCGGCGCCTTCATCTTCGGCATGACCAGCAACGGCATCGTGTACGCCCAGTGGAACCCGGACTGGTTCAAGTTCTTCCTCGGCGCGATGCTCCTGCTGGCGACGCTGCTCAACGCATGGGTCCGCAAGCGGGCGGAGGCGAAGTGATGACCGAGACCGTGTCCGCGACCCCGTACGAGAAGTCCTCGGCGCCGGCGCTCGTGAAGATGACCGACGTCAGCAAGTTCTACGGCAACATCCGGGCCCTCCAGGGGGTCTCCCTGGAGGTGCACGCCGGCGAGATCACCTGCGTCCTCGGCGACAACGGCGCCGGCAAGTCCACCCTCATCAAGATCATCGCGGGGCTGCACCGGCACGACGCCGGCCGCTTCGAGATCGAGGGCGAGGAGACCGCGCTCGCCAACCCGCGCGCCGCCCTCGACCACGGCATCGCCACCGTCTACCAGGACCTGGCCGTCGTCCCGCTCATGCCCGTCTGGCGGAACTTCTTCCTCGGCTCCGAGCCCACGAAGGGCCGCGGCCCCTTCCGCCGCCTCGACGTGGAGTTCATGCGCGAGACCACCCGCGCCGAGCTGCTGCGCATGGGCATCGACCTGCGCGACGTGGACCAGCCGATCGGCACCCTGTCCGGCGGCGAGCGGCAGTGCGTGGCCATCGCCCGCGCCGTCTACTTCGGGGCGAAGGTCCTCGTCCTCGACGAGCCGACCGCCGCCCTCGGCGTCAAGCAGTCCGGCGTGGTCCTCAAGTACGTCGCCGCGGCCCGCGACGCGGGCCTCGGTGTGGTCCTGATCACCCACAACCCGCACCACGCCTACCTGGTCGGCGACCGGTTCGTGCTGCTCAAGCGCGGCACGATGGCCGGCAGCCACACCCGTGACTCGATCACCCTGGACGAGCTCACCCGGCAGATGGCGGGCGGCTCCGAGCTGGACGAGCTGAGCCACGAACTGGAGCGGGTGGCAGAATCAGGACCGGACCACCCGTCCGGAGCAGCCGGTCCGGCGTCCGGAACCACCGCACCCTGAGGACGACACGACTCGATGAGCACGTACCGGGACTTCACGCTCACCCACCGGGGGTCGGCGCGAGGCACCGTCCTGCGGACCATCGGGACCCGTGAGCGCCGGTCGCACCTGACCGCCCCGCGCGTCCCGACCGTCGGCATCGACATCGGCGGCACCAAGGTGATGGCCGGCGTCGTCGACGCCGACGGGGTCATCCTGGAGAAGATCCGCACCGAGACCCCCGACAAGTCCAAGAGCCCCAAGGTCGTCGAGGACACCATCGTCGAGCTGGTGCTCGACCTGTCCGACCGGCACGACGTGCACGCCGTGGGCATCGGCGCGGCCGGCTGGGTCGACGCCGACCGCTCCCGGGTGCTCTTCGCACCCCACCTGGCCTGGCGCGACGAGCCGCTGCGCGACGCGCTCCAGTCCCGGCTCGCGGTCCCGGTCATGGTGGACAACGACGCCAACACCGCCGCCTGGGCGGAATGGCGCTTCGGCGCCGGGCGCGGCGAGGACCACCTGGTCATGATCACGCTCGGCACCGGCATCGGCGGCGCGATCCTCGAAGGCGGCCAGGTCAAGCGCGGCCGCTTCGGGGTCGCCGGCGAGTTCGGCCACATGCAGGTCGTCCCCGGCGGCCACCGCTGCCCGTGCGGCAACCGCGGCTGCTGGGAGCAGTACAGCTCCGGCAACGCCCTGGTCCGCGAGGCCCGCGAGCTGGCCGCGGCCGACTCCCCGGTCGCGCACGAGATCATCGCCCGGGTCGGCGGCAACGTATCGGAGATCACCGGGCCGCTCATCACCGAGCTGGCCCGCGAGGGCGACGCCATGTGCGTCGAGCTCCTGGAGGACATCGGCCAGTGGCTCGGCGTCGGCATCGCCAACCTCGCCGCCGCCCTCGACCCCTCCTGCTTCGTCATCGGCGGCGGCGTCAGCGCCGCCGACGACCTGCTGATCGGCCCGGCCCGGGACGCCTTCCGGCGCCACCTCACCGGCCGCGGCTACCGCCCCGAGGCCCGTATCGCCAAGGCCCAGCTCGGCCCCGAGGCCGGCATGGTCGGGGCCGCCGACCTGGCCCGGCTCGTCGCCCGCCGCTTCCGCCGCGCCACGCGCCGGCGCGTCGAGCGGTACGAGCGCTACGCGCAGTGGGGCCTGATCGACTCCCCGGCCACCGCGGAGCGCAAGGCCGCGGACCTCAAGGCAGCGGAACTCAAGGCCGCCGAGGCCGAGGCCGCGGACACGAAGCCCGCGGACCTGGGGGACGGGGACGCGCAGTGACACCGCCCTCCGTGCCCCGCCAGGCGCCCGCCCCCGACGAGGGCGGCACGCCGCACCCGGCGGAGGACCGCAAGCACGTCGTCCGGCGCCGCTGGATCACCGCGATCATCATCCTGCTGCTGGTCGGCGTGCCCGCGGGCTACCTCGCCGTATCCGCCCAGCAGAGCCGCGAGAGCGGCCGCGACAAGGCCGCCAAGGTCGGCGCGACCAAGGTGCGCCCCGGCTGGCCCTCCAAGGTGCAGCGCAGCATCTACGAGGTGCCGATCCCGCCGAAGGCCTGGCGGGTCGGGTTCCTGGAGACCAACAACTGGCGCACCAGCCGCCTGTACGTGCAGTTCGCCGTCACCCCCGCCGACCTGGACACCTTCCTGGCCGATGTCGGCACCAGCCGGTCCGAGCTGACCCGAGAGGTCTCCGTCGGGGCGCACGACGCCGCGATCGCGGGCTGGAGCTGGGGCCCGAACAACGCCTGGTACGGCACCACCCTGGAGCAGCCGAACCCGCGCCCCACCCGGGACGTCACGGTCGACCTCACGGACCCGGCCAAGCCGAGGGTCTACGTGGTGTCCACGGCGACCCCGTAGCGTCGCTAGCCTGCTGCCATGAAGCTCACCAAGCGGCTGCACTCCTGTGTCCAACTGGAGAAGGACGGGCGCGTGCTCGTCATCGACCCGGGCGTCTTCAGCGAGCCCGACGCGGGGCTCGGGGCGGACGTCCTGCTCGTCACCCACGAGCACCCCGACCACTTCGACGAGGGCCGGCTGCGCGCCGCCCTCGACGCCGACCCGGCGGCCGAGCTCTGGACGCTGCGCAGCGTCGCGGAGCGGCTGGCCCCCGCCTATCCGGGCCGGGTGCACACGGTCGGCCACGGGGACGCATTCAGCGCCGCCGGCTTCGAGGTCCAGGTCCACGGCGAGCTGCACGCGGTGATCCACCCGGACATCCCGCGGGTCACCAATGTCGGCTACCTCGTGGAGGGTTCGCTCTTCCACCCCGGTGACGCGCTGACCGTCCCCGAGGCGCCCGTGGACACCCTGATGCTCCCGGTGCACGCACCCTGGAACAAGATCGCCGAGGTGATCGACTACCTGCGCGAGGTCAAGCCGCGCCGGGCCATCGACATCCACGACGCGTACCTCTCGGACATCGCCCGGCCGATCTACGACAACGTCCTCGCGGCCCTGGGCGGCACCGACCACGGGCGGCTCGCCGCCGGGGACGCCGCGCAACTGTGACTGTCGGTGCCGGGCGGTAGGTTGGACGGCATGCGTATCGCCACGTTCAACGTCAACTCGATCACCGCCCGGCTGCCCCGTCTGTTGGCCTGGCTGGAGAGCTCCGCCACCGATGTCGTGTGCATCCAGGAGACCAAGTGCTCCGAGGAGCAGTTCCCGCACGAGCAGCTGCGCGAGCTGGGCTACGAGTCGGCCGTCAACGCCACCGGCAGGTGGAACGGGGTGGCCCTGATCTCCAAGGTCGGCCTGGAGGACGTGGTCAAGGGCCTGCCCGGCGGGCCCGACTACGAGGGCGTCGAGGAGCCCCGGGCGATCTCCGCCACCTGCGGCGGGGTGCGCCTGTGGTCGGTGTACGTGCCGAACGGGCGCGAGGTCGAGCACGACCACTACGGGTACAAGCTGGACTGGTTCCGCGCGCTGACCACCGCCGTCGCCGAAGACGCGGCCGGCCCGCGCCCGTTCGCGGTGCTCGGCGACTACAACGTGGCCCCGACCGACGAGGACGTGTACGACCCGGCGGTCTTCGCGGGTCTGACCCACGTGACCCCCGCCGAGCGCGCCGCCCTGGAGGCACTGCGTGCCGCGGGGCTCTCCGATGTGGTGCCGCGCCCGCTCAAGTACGACCGGCCGTACACGTACTGGGACTACCGCCAGCTCGCCTTCCCCAAGAACCGGGGCATGCGCATCGACCTGGTCTACGGGAACGAGCCCTTCACCAAGGCCGTCACCGACACCTACGTCGACCGCGAGGAGCGCAAGGGCAAGGGCGCCTCGGACCACGCGCCGGTGGTCGTGGACCTGACGCCGGACGCCTAGGCCGTGTCCGGCCCCCTAGCCTGCCGCGGCGGACGGATCCCGCGCGCCCTGTGGCCAGCGCGGGGTCCTGGTGCCAGGCTGGGCGGTATGAACATCCCCTTCCTGGACAACTGGCTGAACCGGCACGAAACGGAACGGGGTGCGGGGCTCGCCGCCGCCCTCGCGGACGACCCCGAGGGCGTCAACGAGTTGTTCTCGGAATGCGAGATGCTGCGCGTCCACGCGCGCGCGGCCGGGCTGGAACTCGACGAGAGCCCGGCCTCGTTGGAGGCGCTCGACCAGCTGATGCCCCGCTGGCGCCGGGACCCCGAGGTCGTGCCCTGGCTCGGCAACGACGCGGGCTTCTACCTCGGCACGGTGATCATCCGGACCAAGCTGGGCGCCGCCTGGCAGGTCTGGCCCAACGGCCAGCCGGTGATCCGCCTGGCCTCGGGCCGCGAGCTGAACGTGGTGGAGTCGGGGGTGTCCTGGGCGATGACCGGCTCCCCGGAACTCTCCCAGGCGTACGCCGAAGCCTCCGAAGGCTGACCCGATTGAGCTTTATGTCGCCTTTAGGCGTGTCGATCGGAAGTGCCCTTCCGCCGCTGGATAGTTTGCGCTGACCTCGAGACTCCGACAGGTGGGCAGGGCAGCGCATGGCCGTCGATCCGTTGATCGAGCTGCGGGACGTCAACAAGCACTACGGGGCGTTGCACGTCCTCCAGGACATCAACCTCACCGTCGGCCGCGGGGAGGTGGTGGTGGTCATCGGCCCGTCCGGTTCCGGGAAGTCGACCCTGTGCCGGACCATCAACCGCCTGGAGACCATCGAGTCGGGAACGATCCTGCTCGACGGCAAGCCGCTGCCCGACGAGGGCAAGGAGCTGGCCGCCCTCCGCGCCGACGTGGGCATGGTCTTCCAGTCCTTCAACCTCTTCGCGCACAAGACCGTCCTCGCCAACGTCTCGCTCGCGCAGGTCAAGGTCAGGAAGCGCAAGAGGGACGAGGCCGACAAGCGCTCCCGCGAGCTGCTGGGCCGCGTGGGCCTCGCCGACCAGGCCCCGAAGTACCCCGCCCAGCTCTCCGGCGGCCAGCAGCAGCGGGTCGCGATCGCCCGGGCCCTCGCCATGAACCCCAAGGCCCTCCTCTTCGACGAGCCCACCTCGGCCCTGGACCCGGAGATGATCAACGAGGTGCTGGAGGTCATGCGCCAGCTCGCCGCCGACGGCATGACCATGGTCGTGGTCACACACGAGATGGGCTTCGCCCGGTCCGCCGCCAACCGCGTCGTGTTCATGGCCGACGGCAGGATCGTCGAGGACCGCACACCGGAGGAGTTCTTCACCGCCCCGGAGAGCGAGCGGGCCAGGGACTTCCTCTCCAAGATCCTCAAGCACTGAGGGCGGGCCGATGAAACGCACCCACGGCGCGCTCCCGCGCGCCCGCCTCCTTCTCCTGCCGCTCCTGCTCGCCGCCGCCCTGCTGGCCCTCCTCGCCGGCTGCGGCAAGGAGGGCAGCCCTCCGGTCAAGGGCCCGCAGCCCGAGGACCTGCCGGTGTACAAGGTCGCGACCGGCTTCCAACTGCCGCAGTCCGGTACCTGGGAGCGCGCCAAGCGGCGCGGCCGCCTCGTGGTCGGCGTCAAGGAGGACCAGCCGTACCTGGGCGAGAAGGACCCCGCGAGCGGCCGCTACTCCGGTTTCGACGTCGAGATCGCCAAGATGATGGCGGCCTCGCTCGGCTTCGACCCCAAGACGACCGAGTTCAAGACGATCGCCTCCGCCAACCGCGAGACGGCCCTCCAGAACGGCCAGATCGACTACTACGTCGGCACCTACACGATCAACGACAACCGCAAGAAGCAGGTCGGGTTCGCCGGCCCGTACTTCATGGCCGGCCAGTCCCTGCTCGTGCGCAAGAACGAGAAGGAGATCAAGGGGCCCGGCGACCTCGCGGGCAAGAAGGTCTGCTCCGCCGCCGGATCCACCCCCTACCAGCGGCTCAAGCGGGAGTACCCGCAGGCGGTCCTGGTCGCGTACGACACGTACTCGGTCTGCGTGGACAACCTCCTGACCTACCAGGTCGACGCCGTCTCCACCGACGACTCCATCCTCCTCGGCTACGCGGCCAAGGTCCCCGAAGAGCTCAAGGTCGTCGGCGAGCCCTTCTCCAAGGAGCCCTACGGCATCGGCGTACCGCGCAGCGACAACGCCCTGCGCTTCGCCCTCGACGACGCCTTGGAGGAGCAGGAGAAGAACGGGAACTGGAAGAAGGCGTACGAGGCCACGCTCGGCCTGTCCGGCGTACCCGCCCCGAAGCCGCCCGCCATCGACCGCTACCCGGCGAGCTGAGGGGAGAGCCCACCACCATGGACGTACTCACGCAGAACTTCCCGCTCTACTGGAAGGGTTTCCTCGGGACCGTCGAACTCACGGTCTACGCCTCGATCCTCGCCCTGGTCCTCGGCTTCGTCATGGCCTCCTTCCGCGTCGCGCCCGTCGGCTCCTTCCGGGTCTTCGGCACGGTCTGGGTCACCGTGCTCCGCAACACCCCGCTCACCCTGCTCTTCTTCGCCGTGCTGCTGGGCCTGCCGCGGTTCGGGCTGGTCCTGCCCTTCCAGGTGTTCGCGGTCCTCGCACTGGGCTGCTACACCTCGGCCTTCATCTGCGAGGTACTGCGCTCGGGCATCAACACCGTGCCCAAGGGCCAGGGCGAGGCCTCCCGGAGCCTCGGCATGAGCTTCACCCAGACCCTGGGCTCGGTGGTGCTGCCGCAGGCCTTCCGCAGCGTCATCCCGCCCATCGGCTCCACGCTGATCGCCCTCGCCAAGAACTCGGCGATCGCCGGCGCCTTCAGCGTCACCGAGCTGCTGGGCACGTACAAGACCCTCAACGAGCTGGGCTACAACATCATCTGGACCTTCGTCTGGATCGCCGTCGGCTACCTGATCATCACCTTGTCCATCAGCGCGCTCTTCAACGTGCTGGAGAAGCGCTGGGGGATCACCCGATGACCGCGCACGCGCTCCACGGGGACACGGAGTCCACCGCCCTCTACGACCTGCCCGGCCCGCGCACCCGGCGCCGGCACTTCCTCTACGGGATCGCCTCCACGGTGGTGATCCTCGGACTGCTCGCCTGGATCCTCTACCTCCTCTTCGACACCGACCAGTTCACCGCAGACAAGTGGAGCCCCTTCACGTACAAGGGCATCCAGGAACTGCTGCTCAAGGGGCTGGGGAACACCCTCAAGGCCTTCCTGTACGCCTCGGTGTTCTCTTTCGTCCTCGGCGCGGTGCTCGCGGCCGGGCGGCTCTCCGTGCACCGGCCGGTGCACTGGGCGGCCACCTTGTGCGTGGAGTTCTTCCGGGCCATGCCGGTACTGGTGATGATCTTCTTCATCTTCGTCGCCCTGAAGGTCCAGCCGCTGCCGGCGCTGGTGGCGGGGCTGACCCTGTACAACGGCTCGGTGCTCGCCGAGGTCTTCCGTACGGGCATCAACTCCGTCGACCGCGGCCAGCGCGAGGCGGCGTACGCGCTCGGCATGCGCAAGACCCAGGTGACGACGTTCGTGCTCGCCCCGCAGGCGCTCCGGGCGATGCTGCCCGCCATCATCAGCCAGCTGGTGGTGGCCCTGAAGGACACCTCGCTCGGCTACCTGATCACGTACGAGGAGTTCCTGCACGCCGGCAAGCTGATCGCCTCGAACCTCGACTACGACCTGCCGTTCATCCCCGTCGTGATGATCATCTCCCCGATCTACATCGGGATGTGCATGCTGCTCTCCTGGTTCGCCGGCTGGGTGGCGCGGTTCGAGCGGCGCAGTCTGAAGACCGAGGCCGTCGAGGTCGTCGAGGCCGATCCCGGAACGGTGCTGCCGGGCACTCAACGGTAGCTCCGAAGAGCCGCCCCGCCCGGCAGCAGCCGCAGATCACTGCTCGCGCAGCGGCACCGAGACGTACGAGGGATCGGTGCGCGGCGAGGAGAAGGTCAGCTGTGCGCCGGTGGGGTTGTGCTCGATGTAAAGGGGGTCGACGGTGTCGATCACGAGGGCGAGCCGGTGGCCCTCGGGCACGTCGTAGGCGGTGGAGTACAGCTCCAGGTCCACGCCGAAGGACTGGCCCCGGGGCTTGCCGTGGAAGGTGTACGGGGCGTGGCTCACCAGCTTGCCGATGCCGAGCGGGCCGACGTCGTAGAGGTACGCGACGAACGTGCCGTCCGAGGCGGTGGGGGTGACGGTGGTGTGCAGCTTCACCGTGCCGCGGATGCGGCGCTCCGCCTCGTGGCGCGGGGACTGCCAGACGGCGGCGAAGGCGCGGGGGAGGAGCGGGACGGAGGCGGTCGGTGGCGCCTTGACGAACTGGTCCAGGATGCTGGAGAGGAAGATGACGCCGCCGTCGGCGCCCGAGTCGACGCCCGCGAAGAGGTGCTCGCTGTCGGAGAGCGGGAGCGTTTCGGTGCCTGCGGAGCCGACCGACTTCCAGCCGGCGTAGCCCTCGTAGCCTTCGTCGCTGCGGGACTTGATCTGCACCGGGGCCTCGGTGTCCACGCCGTTGCGCTCGCCCTTGAGGTAGCGGTCGAACCAGCGGTGGGCATTGGTCCAGGTGTCGTTGGGCAGCCCGAGCAGGCCGGTGCCCTCGGCGGTGGCGTGGTCGCCGGGCCGGAACTCCAGGGGCTTGGGGCCGGTCAGCTTCTCGAAGAAGGCCGCGTACTGGTTGGGCGGGAAGATGGTGTCGCCCCAGGCGTTGCCCAGCATGATCGCGGCGCCGTTGGCGTTGATCTCGTCGATCTGCTCCGCGGCCGAGCGCTTCCTGCCCCACTCGATCATCTGCGGCTCCCGGTCCAGCCGGGAGCCCAGGAAGTCGCCGAGGATCTGCTGGAGTTCGGGGCCCGGGCGGCCGGTGAGGTAGCCGGCGCCGCCGAGCATCGCGGCGGCCTGGAGGTGCTGGGTGCGGCCCGAGTAGATCGACTCGATGATGTCGGCCCAGCCGCTGAGCGCGACGACGGCCTTGATCCGGGGGTCGTGCGCCGAGGCCAGCAGGCTGATGCCCGCGCCGTACGAGACCCCGCCCAGGCCGATGTGGTCGGCGTCGGCGGGGGTGTTGGCCAGCGCCCAGTCGATGACGGCGGAGACGTCGGCGGTGTCGGGCGGGCCCGCCACCTCGATCCGGCCACCGGAGAGCCAGAAGCCGCGGGAGGTGTAGCTGACGACGACGTAGCCGTCGTCGGCGAGCTTCTTGGCCTGCGCGACGTATTCGATCTGCGGCATGCCCCAGCTGGTGGGCAGCACGATGAGCGGGTACGTGCGGCCGGTCTGCGCGTCGGCCGGGGCGAAGACATTGCCCTTGAGGGTGATGCCTCCTGAGCCGGGGATGTCGTGGAAGCTGAGGTCGGACGAGGCCGACGGAGCCGCTGCCGCGGCGGGGGTGGGTGCCGCCTGGGCCTGGTGGGGGGCCAGGCCCAGGGCGGTTGCCGCCAGTACGGCCGCCACGGCGGCCGCGGTGCTGGTGGTGCGGGCGGTGCGGACCATCGATCGCTCCTCGCGTGCGCCGGTGTCAAAGTGACCCGACGGTAATGCGAGGGGCTTACCGGAGGTAACCCGCCGGTAAGTTACGCGGTGGTAACGATTGAACGAGTGTCAAGTGCGCGGATCAGCCGTTCTGGGGCGTGGCGCCCGCGCCGCCCGCCAGGGCGCTCTTGGCCTTCCACTCGTCCCAGGACAGGTTCCACTCGCCGTATCCGTTGCCGATGTCGGCCTTGCCCTTGGAGCCGTCGCCGGTGACCTCGACCAGGTCGCCCACCTGGGCCTCGGCGAACAGCGCCTTCGCGTCGGAGTCGCTCATGCCCACGCAGCCGGAACTGGTGTTGGCGCGGCCGAAGTTGCCCGTGTTCCACGGCGCGGCGTGGATGTACATGCCCGACCAGGTCACCCGCATCGAGTAGTCGACCATCTTGTCGTAGGAGTCGCCCAGGCCCACCGTCTGGGAGTCCATCCGGATGGTGCCCTCCTTGGTCATCAGCACCATCTTCCCGGACCATGAGGCCTTCTGGCCGCCGGGCGTCCCCGCCGAGACCGGGATCGTCTTCACGGCCTCGCCGTCCTCGGTCACCGTCATCTTGTGCGTGTCGAGGTTCACCTGGAGCCGGCGGTCCTTGCCGATCTTGAACTCGGTGTTGTAGTCCTTGACGAACATCCCGCCGCCCTGGCCCGAGTCCACCCCGTTGAGGTTCATCTCGACCTTCACGTCGGTGCCGGACTTCCAGTACTCCTTCGGCCGCCAGTCCACCCGGTCGTTGCCGGTGTAGTCCTTGAACCAGCCCCAGGAGCCCTCGGTGTTGTTCGAGGTCGTGACCTTCAGGTGCTTCTCGACCTCGGCCTTGTTCTTCACCGGGTTGTCGAAGACGATCGAGACCGGCTGGGCGATGCCCACCACCGGGTTGGCCTTGCCCGGGTTGATGGTGACCTTGTTCACCTTGTCCGCGGCGGCCGTCTTGAACTGGGCGTTCGCGCTCTGGCTGTCGGTGTTCTGCGCCTCGATCCTGTAGTCCGTGCCCGGCGAGGCGTTGCGCTCGGAGGTCCAGGTCTTGCCGTCGTCGGCTATCTTCCCGGGCAGTTCGCCGCCCTTGCCGTCGGACACCTTCACCAGGGCCAGCTTCCCCTCGGTGAGGGTCACCTTCACCGGCTCGCCGGGCTTGGCCTGATCGCCCGTGAGGTTCACGGATATCGCCATGTCCGGCTTCTTCTTCGCGTCCGCAGTGCCGGAAGCGCCCGCGCTCCCGCTTCCGCCCGAGCCGCCGCAGGCGGTCAGCGCGGCGGCCATGAGTGCGGTCCCGGCCAGCATGGCGTGGCGACTGCGTGCGGTACGGCGTGTGCGGCTCAACGAAAACCCCTCCAAGTAATGATCGTTCGCAAATGGAGATGCGGACGGCACGACTTTAGGTTGCACAATCCGCCGAAAAGATCGGACTTTCGGTTGTGACGTGGACCGCAGCGAAACGGTCATCGTCCGGTCACAATCGCCGCGCACGTCGGTCACGGGTCCCTGTGAGAGTCCTGTGTGTCCCGCATCCCCGGACGTACAGGAAGGCCGATTCACCGTGTGCGCACTGCTCGTGACCCCCGCCCAGCGACACCAGTACCCGGAGCGGGAGCTGAGTGTGCGTCCGATGTCCGTACCGGAATACCAGGGCTTCCTTTCGCGGAACCGGAACGCGAGCTTTCTCCAGTACCCGTCCTGGGCCGAGGTAAAGGACCTTTGGCGCTCGGAAAGGGTCGGATGGCACTACCCCGACGGGCAAATAGCCGGTGCCGGGCTGGTCCTCTACCGCCAATTCCCCGGCACCCGCAAATACTTCGCGTACCTCCCCGAAGGCCCGGTCGCCGACTGGTCCGACCCGCACATCGACCGATGGCTGGACCCCCTCAAGCGGCATCTGCGCGCGGCCGGCGCCTTCGCCGTCCGCATGGGGCCCACGCCCGCCTACCGCCGCTGGGACGCCGCCGCCGTCAAGTCCGCCACCGGAGCGGGCCGGCAGGTCTCCGACGTGCTCGCCACCGAGGTCGACCCGGTCGGCGCCGCCCTCGCCGACCGGCTGCGCACCCGCGGCTGGAAGCGCTGCGGCGGTGAGGACGACGGCGACGCCCAGCCCCGCCACGTCTTCCGCGTACCACTCGCAGGCCGCTCCCGCGACGAGTTGTGGTCCGGCCTCAACCAGGAGTGGCGGCGCAACGTCCGCAAGGCCGAGAAGGCAGGCGTACAGACCGTCCTCGGCACCGCCGCCGACCTGCCCGAGTTCTACCGGCTGCTGCGCATCACCGAGGAGCGCGACGGCTTCCGGCTCGGCCGCTCGCTCGCGTACTACCAGCAGCAGTACGAGGTCCTCAACGCCGAGGCGCCCGGCCGGATGCGCCTCTACCTGGGCATCCACCAGGGCGAGATCCTCGCCGCACACACCATGATCGTGGCCGGGAACCGGGTTTGGTACCAGACCGGCGCCTCCGCCGACCACCGCCGCGAGGTCCGCCCCAGCAACGCGCTCCAGTGGCGGATGATGTGCGACGCCCACGACCTCGGAGCCGACGAATACGACATGCGCGGGGTACCCTCCACCCTTGACCCCGACGAACGTTCTTTCGGGCTGCTGCGCTGGAAGCTCGGCACCGGCGGGCAGGTCGTCGAAACGCTCGGCGAGTGGGAGACCCCCATGGACGGATACGCCAACACGGCGCTCCACAAGGCATTCCAGGCCTACCTGGCCCGCCGGTGACCACCACCGACACCAGACCGGCCACCGGCCCCTCCGCCGAAGGCGCCGCCGACGCGGCACCGGGGAAGAGCTCGGTGCTGCGCAGCGGCGCCCTCATGGCGGCGGGCTCGATCGTCTCCCGCGCCACCGGATTCGTCCGCTCCGCCGTCGTCGTCGCCGCGCTCGGCACCGGGCTGCTCGGCGACAGCTACGCCGTCTCCAACACCGTCCCGAACATCCTCTACATGCTGCTCATCGGCGGCGCGCTCAACGCGGTCTTCGTACCGGAGCTTGTCCGGGCCGCGAAGGAGCACCAGGACGGCGGGGCCGCCTACACCGACCGGCTGCTCACCGCCTGCACCGCGGCGCTCGTCGCACTGACGGCCGTCGCCGTGCTGGCCGCGCCGCTGATCGTCTCCGCTTACACCCCGTACACCGGCGGCCAGGCGAGCACCACCGTTGCCCTGGCCCGGTACTGCCTGCCGCAGATCCTCT
This sequence comes from Streptomyces sp. NBC_01006, assembly GCF_045162725.1. Lineage (NCBI taxonomy): Bacteria > Bacillati > Actinomycetota > Actinomycetes > Kitasatosporales > Streptomycetaceae > Streptomyces > Streptomyces sp. NBC_01006. Next base: position 6,578,593 of record NZ_CP108700.1, read on the forward strand.
TCTACGGGCTGTTCACCCTGCTCGGCCAGGTGCTGAACGCCCGCGGCCGGTTCGGCGCGATGATGTGGACCCCGGTCCTCAACAACATCGTGATCATCGGCGTCTTCGGGCTCTTCCTGTACCTCTCCCACGACGCGCCGGATGGCCTGACGGCCGGCGAGACCCGCCTCCTGGGCCTCGGCACCACCGCCGGCATCGTCATCCAGGCCCTCGCGCTGGTCCCCTCGCTGCGCGCCGCCCGCTTCCGCTGGCGCCCCCGCTTCGACTGGCGCGGCCAGGGCCTCGCCCGCCCGCTGCGCAACGCGGGCTGGCTGGTCATGCTCGTGCTCACCAACCAGATCAGCTACTGGGTGGTGACCCGGCTCTCCACCACCACGGGCCGGCACGCCGTAGAGGCCGGTCTTGCCGGCGGCGCCGGATACACCGCCTACAGCAACGCCTACCAGCTGTGGATCGTCCCGCAGGGCATCATCACCGTCTCCCTCGTGACCGCCCTGATGCCCCGGATGAGTTCCGCCGCCGCAGACGGAGACCTCGGCGCGGTCCGCCGCGACGTGTCGTACGCGCTGCGCTCCAGCGCCGCCCTCGTGGTTCCCGCCGCCGCCCTCTTCACGGCCCTCGCCCCCTGGGTGATGGGCGGTGTCTTCGGGTACGGGCGCACCGGCGCCGCCGACATCGAGGTGATGGCCGGCATGCTCATGGCCTTCGCACCGGGACTGATCGCCTTCTCCGGCCAGTACGTCCTCTCGCGCGGGTTCTATGCCCTCTCCGACACCCGGACCCCGTTCTTCCTGAACCTCGTCATCGCCGGCCTGTGGGCCGCGCTGTCGGTCGCGGCGTACCTGCTGCTGCCCCCGCGCTGGGCGGTCACCGGCATGGCCGGCGCCTACTCCGTCGCCCTGTTCGCGGGCCTCGCGGTGACCGCGTACACCCTCGCGCGGCGGCTCGGCCCGCGCACGGGGACCCGTACGCAGCGCCGCGCCACCGCGGTCCGCACCCACCTGCGGCTGCTGGCCGCCTGCCTGCCCGGGGCCGCCGCCGCTTACGCGGCCGCCCGGGCCGCCGAGGGCCTCGGCGACTTCGCCGCCGTCGGCGCGGGAACCGCCGCGCTCGCGCTCGTCGTCGTCCTCCTCGCCAAGCCGCTCGGCCTCACCGAAATCACCGACCTGCTGGACTCCCTGCGGCGCAAGACCAGCCGTTAGCGGGAGATGAAGCCCCGAACCACTTGGACACTGACCCGATGCCACGCGTACTGCTGATCGAGGACGACCCTTCCATCCGCGAAGGAGTGGGCCTCGGCCTGCGCCGACGCGGCCACGAGGTGAGCGCCGCCGAAACCGGCGAGGCGGGCCTCGCGCTGATGGGGACCTTCCTTCCGGAGCTGGTCCTGCTCGACCTCATGCTGCCCGGGATGAACGGCGTGCAGGTGTGCCGCCGCATCCGCGAGACCAGCCAGCTCCCGATCATCATGCTGACCGCCCGCGGCGACGACTTCGACATAGTCGTCGGCCTCGAAGCCGGCGCCGACGACTACATCGTCAAGCCCGCCCGCACCGAGGTCATCGAGGCCCGCATCAAGGCCGTGCTGCGCCGCCTCGGCGCCCCGGCGGGCAGCCGCCCCGAGGTCGAGTTCCACGGCGAGCTCGCCATCGACCGGGCCGGACTGACCGTCGCCAAGAACGGCGAGCGCGTCCCCCTCGCCCCCAGCGAGATCAAACTCCTGTTGCACCTGTCCGCCTCGCCCGAGCAGGTCTTCTCCCGCCAGCAGCTCCTGGAGTACGTCTGGGACCACAGCTACCACGCCGACGCCCGGCTCGTGGACGCTTGCGTACGGCGGCTGCGCACCAAGGTCGAGGACCCCGACGGCAGCCCCCGCTACATCCAGACCGTGCGGGGCTTCGGCTACCGCTTCGGCCCGCTGTGAGGCGCATCGCGCCGCTCGGGCTGCGCACCCGGCTGATCGCGGCCTTCCTGCTGGTCGCCGCGATCAGCGCGGTGACCACGGCCACGCTGACCTACCAGCAGGCCCGCACGGCCGTCCTCAAGCAGAGCCAGGACACCGCGGTCAGCACCCTGCGCGACCAGGTCGAGAACCTGCCCCTCGATCTGCCGCTGGACCAGGCGCAGCTCCAGCGCATCGTCACCGACCTGGGGAAGAGGGGCAAGCCGAACCCCTGGAACGTCTTCGGCGAGTACGGCACCCTGCGGGCCTCCAGCACCAGCGCGCCCACCTCCACCGTGGTCACCGAGGAGCTCCGCCGCCAGCTGACGGCCCATCCGCACGCCGCCTTCCAACGGGTGACCGACCCCTCGGGCACCCCGTACCTCGCCGTCGGCATGTCGGCCGTCTGGCTCCACAACGACGTCCGGGAACCCACCGGCCTGGTCATCTTCGCGACGATGCGCCTGGCGACCGAGGGGAAGACGGTCGACGCCATGGTCGAGGCCGCCAAGCGCGGCGCCGTCCCCGGCCTCGCCATCGCGGTCATCCCCGCCCTGCTCGCCGCGCGCAGCGTGCTGCGCCCCGTACGCGACATGCGCCGGGCCGCCCAGCGGCTCGGCCGCGGCCGCCTCGACACGCGGATCGAGGTCCGCGGCTCGGACGAGCTCGCCGGACTCGCCCGCACCTTCAACGAGACGGCCGTCGCACTCGAACAGTCGGTGAACGAACTGCGGGAGGCCGAGGTCCGGGCCCGCCGCTTCGCCTCCGACGTCTCCCACGAACTGCGTACCCCGCTGGCCGGGATGCTCGCCGTCACCGAGGTCCTGGACGAGGAGGCCGAACGCCTCGACCGCGACACGGCGTCCGCCCTGCGGCTGGTCAGCGCCGAGACCGGCAAGCTCGCCGTCCTCGTCGAGGACCTCATGGAGATCTCCCGCTTCGACGCCCGCGCGGCCGAGCTCAACCTCGACGACGTGGACGTGGCCGAGGCCGTGCGCAAGACCGTCGAGCGCCGCCACTGGGACGACGAGCGGGTGGTCATGGACCTGCCGCGGCAGGTCCGCGCCCGGCTCGACCCGCGCCGCTTCGACGTGGTCCTCGCCAACCTCGTCGGCAACGCCCTCAAGCACGGCGGCGCCCCGGTCCGCGTCGGCGTGCGCACGGGGGAGCGGCCCGACGGCCCCCGGCTGCTGATCGAAGTCGCCGACAGCGGGCCCGGTATCGCCCCCGAGGTGCTGCCGCACATCTTCGACCGGTTCTTCAAGGCCGACGCCGCCCGTACCCGGTCCGCGGGCAGCGGCCTCGGCCTCGCCATCACCCTGGAGAACGTCCGGCTGCACGGTGGCACCCTGCACGCCGCGAACGGCCCCGCCCGGGGAGCGGTGTTCACGCTCGACATGCCCCTGGAGGCAGACGCATGACCCGGCGGATGCGGACGGCCGTGGCCGCCGTCGCGGCCCTGCTGCCGGGCGCACTGCTGCTCAACGGCTGCGGGATCAAGCCCACCGGGGTCATCGAGAGCGGAGCCGCCGCGAAGGTGGTCGTGCCCGGGCCCGGGGCGAAGGGGACGGTGTACTTCGTGGCCTCCGACGGGCGGCTATTCCCCGTACCCGACCGGCACCAGCCCTCGACGTCGGAGAGTTCGCTCCTCATACAACTGCTCATCGGCCCCACCGAGACGGAGAGGGCCGCGGGCCTGGAGACCCGGCTGCCCGCGCTGGACATCAAGAATCAGGGCGCCAGCGCCGGGACGAAGATGCTGTCGGACGACACCATCGGGGTCGGCGTGCCGTTCAAGGTCTCCACCCTCTCCGAGACGGCCCGCCGGCAGCTGGTGTGCACGGTGGCCTCCACCGATCCGAAGTACCAGGTGGTCCTGCTCGGCCCGGACGCCGACATCGGCCCAGCCCGCTGCGACCTCGGCAGCTGATCCTCCCCTTGCGGCTGGGCCGGTGCGCCCGCCACCGTGGCCCCATGGACCCCGCCGCGTACGTGCCCGACGTGTTCGACCCCCGGATCTACGGCGCCGGGATCCCGTACGAGAGCTACCGGCTGCTGCGCGAGCACCACCCGGTGGCCCGGCAGGAGGAGCCGGAGATCGCCGGCTGGCCCGCAGGCCCCGGATTCCGGGCGGTCACCCGGCACGCCGACGTGGTCCGGGTGCTGCGCGACCACACCACGTACTCCTCCTGGCTGGGCGCCACCCAGATCCGCGATCCAGACCCGGCGGACCTGCCGTTCCTGCGGCGCACCATGCTCAACCAGGATCCGCGGCGCGGTGCGGGCGACCACGGGCGGCTGCGCCGGCTGGTCTCCCGCGCCTTCACCCCCGCCCGCGTCGACGCCTTCGCCGGCCGGGTCCGCGAGCGGGCCCGTACGCTGCTGGCCGCCGCCCGGGACGGCGCCGAGGACGGCGCCGCCGACCTGGTCCGCACGGTCACCGACGAGTACGCGCTGCTCAACCTGACCGACCTGCTGGGCGTTCCGGCCGCCGACCGGGGCCTGCTGCTGGAGTGGACCGTACGGGTCATCGGCTACCAGGATCCCGAGGACGCGCCCGCGCCCCGGCTCGGCCCCGACGGCGAGCCCCTCGACCCGCGCTCCCCGGCCCTGCTCGGCGAGATGTTCTCGTACGCCCGGGAACTGGCCGCCCACAAGCGCGCGCACCCCGGCGACGACGTGATGACCGCGCTCGCCGAGGCCGGACTGGACCCGGCCGAGCTGGAGATGTTCTTCTTCCTGCTCACCGTCGCGGGCAACGACACCGTACGCAGCGCAGCCCCCGGTGGCCTGCTGGCCCTGGCCGGTGACCCGGACGCGTACCGGCAGCTCGCCGACGGCCGGGTCCCGGTGCACACCGCGGTCGACGAACTGCTGCGCGTCCACCCGCCGGTGCTCAGCTTCCGCCGCACCGCCGCCGTCGACACCGAGCTCGCCGGGCAGCCGATCCGCGCCGGGGACAAGGTGGTGGTCTTCCACGCCTCCGCCAACCACGACGAGCGCGTCTTCACCGACCCCGGGCGCCTCGACCTCGGCCGGACGCCCAACCCGCACGTCTCCTTCGGCGACGGACCGCACGTCTGCCTCGGCGCCCACTTCGCCCGGCTCCAGCTGCGCGTGCTCTACGAGGAGTGGCGCGCGGCCATGCCGGCCCCCGAACTCGCGGGCGAGCCACGGCGGTTGGTGTCGAACTTCATCAACGGGATCACGCGGCTGCCGCTGCGGGTGTCCGGGCCTGCCGGGTGACGTCCGCCAGCAGTTCGACCACGTCCGGGCCGTAGGCATCGGAGTTGTTGACCTTCAGCACCACGCAGAAGGAGTCCCCGCGGTAGCGGCGCGCCAGGTCTTGGTGGTGGCGCGCCAGGAAGCGGGCGCCCGCCTGGTTGCTGATCGCGGTCTGCCCGGAGACCAGGAACACCGGGCGGCTGCCCGGCCCGGTCGTCAGCCGGGCCAGCAGCACGTGGTCGATCTGGCCCTTCTGCCAGCGGTACGTCTCCTCGCCGACCCGGATCGCACCGCGGTCCGGACCCGGTTCGGTCGACAGGTCGACCCGGATGCCCGGCAGCATGGACGCCAGATGGGCCGCCGTCCGCGCGTTGGACACCGGGCCGCCCACGCAGAACTCGGCGCGCTCCCCGAAGCCCTGGCGGACGGAGTCGTGGGAGACGATCTGGAGATTGGCCCCGCAGTCCTTGATCAGGGCGGATATCTCCAGCAGCGCGAAGGCGTCGTTGCGGTGCACCGACCCCTCCGTACCGCCCATCTGCCGGTTGACCACGAAAAGGCAGTCGGAGCCGGTGGGCAGGCCGAAGAAGGCCTGCTTGCGGCGCAGCGTACGGCGCCACAGGTAGGTCCGGGTGAACCAGCCGAAGCCGCCGCTGATCGCGGTGGCCGCCACCCCGAGCACGATGTTGCGCACGTCGTCGTTCATGCGGCGGATGGTAGCCGTCCCCGCGCGCTCCTGACGTGGGGGGTGCGGTGAAGTTACAGTGCGGGACCTGGCTCTGACCGGCCGTCGACTGGGAGGTTCGGGATGCGTCGTCCCGCCGTTCGTCCGTTAGCGCTCGTCGCCCTCGCCGGGGCGCTCGTCTCCACCGGGGCCGCCGCCCCGCCCACCGCCCCCGCCCCGCCCAAGGTGCCCGTCGCCGCCGGGTACGGCGGTGCCGTCGCGAGCGTCGACGCCGACGCCTCGGCCGCGGGCATCGCCGTCCTGCGCTCCGGCGGCAACGCCGTGGACGCGGCCGTCGCCACCGCCGCCGCGCTCGGGGTCACCGAGCCCTACTCCGCCGGCATCGGCGGAGGCGGCTACTTCGTCTACTACGACGCCGACTCCCGCCGGGTGCAGACCATCGACGGCCGCGAGACCGCGCCCGCGACGGCGACGGAGGGCCTGTTCCAGGAGAACGGCGTCCCCATCCCCTTCGAGCAGGGCCAGACCAGCGGCCGCAGCGTCGGCGTCCCCGGCACCCCGGCCACCTGGAAGAGCGCCCTGGACGCCTGGGGCAGCCGCTCCCTCGGCCAGCTCCTGAAGCCCGCCGAGAAACTGGCGCGCGACGGGTTCACGGTCGATACGACGTTCCGGGCCCAGACCGAGCTCAACCGGGACCGCTTCAAGGACTTCCCGGACACCGCGAAGCTGTTCCTGCCCGGCGGGGACCTCCCGGTGGTCGGCTCCACCTTCAAGAACCCCGACCTGGCCGCCACGTACGCCGAACTCGGCCGCAAGGGCACCGGGGCGCTCTACCGGGGTCCGATCGGCGAGGACATCGTCCGGGCCGTCCGTAAACCCCCCGTGGACCCGGCTGCCACCCGGATCGTCCGCTCCGGCGACCTGAGCACCGGCGACCTGCGCGCGTACGGGACCAAGCGGCAGGCCCCGACGCAGGTGGGCTACCGGGGCCTCGACGTGTACGGCATCGCGCCGTCCTCCTCGGGCGGCACCACCGTCGGCGAGGCGCTCAACATCCTTGAGCGCACCGACCTGTCGAAGCTGTCCGAGACCCAGTACCTGCACCGGTTCATCGAGGCCTCGCGGATCTCCTTCGCCGACCGAGGCCGCTGGGTCGGCGACCCGGCCGCCGAGGACGTGCCGACGCGGGAACTGCTCTCGCAGCGGTTCGCCGACTCGCGCGGCTGCCTGATCGCCCCGGACCGTACGCTGACCAGCCCGCTGGCCCCCGGCGATCCGCGCCACCCGGCGGCCTGCGGCGGCTCCGGCCAGGCCGCCCCGACCACGTACGAGGGGGAGAACACCACGCACCTGACGGTCGCCGACCGCTGGGGCAACGTCGTCTCGTACACCCTGACCATCGAGTCCACCGGCGGTAGCGCGATCACCGTCCCGGGCCGCGGGTTCCTCCTCAACAACGAGCTGACCGACTTCTCCTTCGCCCCGGCGGCCCCCGGGGTCCCGGACCCGAACCTGCCCGGCCCCGGCAAGCGGCCGCGCTCGTCCATGTCCCCGACCATCGTGCTGGAGCACGGGCGGCCGGTGCTCGCGGTGGGTTCCCCGGGCGGCGCCACCATCATCACCACCGTCCTGCAGACCCTGATCGGGCATCTGGACCGGGGCCTTCCGCTGGTCGACGCCATCGCGGCGCCGCGGGCCAGCCAGCGCAACCAGACCACCACCGAGCTGGAGCCGGGCCTGTGGAACAGTCCGCTGCGTGCCGAGCTGGAGGCGCTGGGCCAGGCCTTCCGGCAGAACCCGGAGATCGGCGCGGCGACCGGGGTCCAGCGGCTCCCGGACGGGCGCTGGCTGGCCGCGGCCGAGACCACCCGGCGGGGCGGGGGCTCGGCGATGGTGGTCCACCCGTACGGGAAGCCGTAGGGCAAGGCCCAGGGCTCAGAGGGCGGTGAGGATCCTCGGGCCGTCGGCGGTGATCGCGACCGTGTGCTCCGTGTGCGCGGCGCGGCTGCCGTCGAGGGTCCGCAGGGTCCAGCCGTCCGCGTCGCACCGGTAGTGGTCCCCGCCGCCCGCGATCAGCATCGGCTCGATCGCGAGGACCATGCCGGGGCGCAGCTGCATACCGCGCCCCGGCCGGCCCTCGTTGGGCACGCCCGGGTCCTCGTGCATGCTGCGGCCCACGCCGTGGCCGCCGAAGTCCTCCATGATCCCGTACCCGGCGGAGCGGCAGACCGTGCCGATGGCGTACGCGATGTCGCCGATCCGGTTGCCCGGCCGCGCGGCGGCGATGCCGGCCGCGAGGGCCGCCTCGGCGGTCTCGATCAGCCGCACGTCGGCGGGGCGGGGCCGGCCGACGGTGAAGCTGATCGCCGCGTCCCCGACCCAGCCGCCCAGCTTCGCCCCGCAGTCGATGCTGACCAGGTCCCCGTCGCGGAGCCGGTAGCCGTCGGGGATGCCGTGCACGATCGCGTCGTTGACCGAGGCGCAGATCACCCCGGGGAAGGGCACCGGCGCGAAGTGCGGCCGGTAGCCGAGGAACGGCGAGCTCGCGCCGGCCTCGGCCAGTACCGCGCGGGCCGCCTCGTCCAGGTCCAGCAGGGACACCCCGACCCGCGCCGCCTGCCGTGCGGCGGCCAGGGCGTGGGCGACGACCCGGCCCGGGGCGCGCATCGCGTTGATCGATTCTTCTGTCTTCAGTTCCACCATGCCAATAACTATACCGGTATAACTTTAACGGGATAGTTATTGGGGGAAGCGGTAGGATGGGGGCATGGTCCGTACCCCTCTCACCCCCGAAGAGCGCGAGCGCGGCGAGCGCCTCGGCGCGTTGCTGCGCGAGGCCCGCGGTGTCCGCAGCATGGTCGAGGTCGCGGCGAGCGCCGGGCTGTCCGCCGAAACCCTCCGCAAGATCGAGACCGGCCGCGCGCCGACCCCGGCCTTCTTCACCGTGGCCGCCCTCGCCGAGGCGCTCGGGCTGTCCCTGGACGATGTGCTGCGCCGCTGCGCGTTCGTGCCGGCCTGATCGGTAAGCCGCCTCCTCGGTCTGACGCTCCGTCGGGGCCGCCCGAAGTCCTGCCGGGTCGCGGACCTGCGGTTCCTTTAGGGCGGGGCCGGCGGGCCGAACGGCCCAATCGGCGGTGGGGGCGGGCGGGAGCGGGGCAAGCGTGAAGGCGTGTCGACCTCGAACGCTTCCCAACGACTCGGTTTCGCACTCCTCGGCGCCCTGCTGGCGGCCGGTCTGCTGCTTGCCGCGTGCCCGGCGCCGGAGGGCCGGGCGTCCGCCGGGGTTCCGGATCCGCGGCCTGCCGCGCCCCGGGGGCCGTCGTAGGCTCCGGGGATGACTCTCGACGAGCTGAACCAGGGCAAGTACGTCAGCCTCACCACGTTCCGCAAGGACGGCACGCCCGTCGCGACGCCGGTGTGGGCCGTGGCCGACGGGGGCGAGCTGTACGTGTGGACGCGCAGCGACTCCTGGAAGGTGAAGCGGATCCGCAACAACGGGCGGGTCACGGTCCGTGCCTGCGACGTGCGGGGGCGGGTCGCCGAGGGGGCGGCCGAGCTGGAGGGCGAGGCGCGGTTGCTGGACGAGGCGGGGCTGACGCGGGTGCGGAAGCTGATGTCGCGGAAGTACACGTGGCAGTTCTGGGCCGTGGACGTGCCGGCCGCGTTGGTCCGGCGCGGGAAGCGTCCGCACACCGCGATCGCCGTCAAGCTTTGAGACTCCCGTAGCCCGCCCGTAACACCGGTGAGATGCAATGCGGGGCATGGAGACCGCGACTTCGCAGGCGATCGGTCAACTCTCGGGCTACTTGCGCGGGTTGATGCAGAGACTCGATCCGGGGACGGGGTGGTACGGGGAGTTCCTGCGCCGGGATCCGCAGGGCCTGCGGGCCTGCCTGGACGGGGCCGCGATGCCGCCGTGGGACGTGGTGGAGTCGCTGCTCGGCGACCTCGCGGGGATCAGGGGCGCCGAGCTCGCGGCGCGGGAGCGGGAGTACGCGGCCCGGCTGCGCACCGCGGCGGTCGCGGTGTGGGACAGGCTGCCGGGCGGCGCGGAGGAGCTGCGGACCCTGCTGGCGGCGGCCACCGACCAGCGCTCCGTCTCGGAGGCGGCGGCCCGCACCCTGACGGCCCGCCTGGCCGCGGCTCCGGACCCGGCGGAGGCGGAGACCCTGACCCGGGAACTGGCCTGGATCCAGGACGACACCGCCAGGGCCGCCTCCCGCCACGAAGACCTCATGACCCGCCTCAGGGCCCTGGAGGCCCCGGCCCACCCGGCGCCGTCCCGTCCGGACCCCGCCCCGCCCGAGCCGGGGTGGTCCGGCGGCCCGGCGCCCGCCGGGGCCGAACCGCCGGCCGGGGCGTGGGCCGGGGTGGGGGAGGGCGGGCCGGTGTCCGAGGTGCCGCGGCAGCGGCAGGCGGGGGAGGTGCGGACCGAGCCGCCCGTCGGACGGGCCGAGGGCCGGTGGCTGCGCGGGGCGCGGCGGGCCGGCGGGGCCCGGTACGCGGGCGCCCCGGCCCCGGCCCCCGTACCCTTCACCCCACCGCCCGGCCACCCGGCCGAGGCCGCCGCCGCACCCCGCGGCGCCCGGTTCGCCCACTCCGAGCCCGAGCCCGACCCCGAGCCTCACCCCGCAGCCGAGCCTCACCCCGCAGCCGAGCCCCCCGCTCCCCGCCGGTCCCGCTCCGGAACGATCGGCCGCCCCCGCTTCACCCCACCCGAGCCGGAGCACCTCGCCCCGGCGGAGCCGGAGAGCCGGCCCGCCGCCCCCGGGTGGGATTTACAGGCCGACGCGCCCGCGGCGTACGGGCCACGCCCCGGCGGGATCGCCGCGGTGATCGGGGAGTTGCTGGGGCTGCGGGCCCAGGAGCGGGGCGGAGAGGCCCACGCGCTGCTGTGCGAGGCCGCCGCGTGGCCCGCCGCGTGGCTGCCCGGGCTCGCCGAAGAGCTGGTCCGCGCCGGGCTCGGGGCGGACTGGGCCACGCTGCTCTGGGAGGCGGCCTCGCTCCCGCCCGAGCGGCTCGCCGCAGCGGCCGCGGCCCTCGGCCAAGCCGGCCGGCACGCCGACTGTGAGGCCCTGCTGCGCCAGGGCGCGGCCCGCCCCGCCGCCGAGATCGCCGACGCCGCCCTGGCCCTGGCCGGGGACGGCCGGACCCGCGAGGCCGACGCCCTGCTCGGCGCCTTCGTCAAGGTCCGTACCGCCGAGGAGGCGGTCCGCCTGGCCCGCCGTGATCCGCAGTGGTTCACCCCCCGGCTGCTCAGGGCAGCCGAGGCCCTCTCCGGCACGCACCACCGTGACCTCGTACACGCCCTGCGGGTTGCGAAACCGCCCGTCCAATGAGCGGATTCGACCATCCGTTGTCATTACTTGATCGACTCACCCAACCGCGCACGGCGGTCTTGCCCCGCGGTGTGACGCGGCCTACGTTCTACTCCCTACGCACACCGTCTACGTGCGTAGAACTCGGCGTTCCCGTCGCGAGGAGCAGCTCATGGCCCAAGTCGTCCGCGCCGCACTCGTCCAGGCCACCTGGACCGGAGACACCGAGTCGATGATCGCCAAGCACGAGGAGCACGCCCGGCGGGCCGCCGCCGACGGCGCCAAGATCATCGGCTTCCAGGAAGTGTTCAACGCCCCCTACTTCTGCCAGGTCCAGGAACCCGAGCACTACCGCTGGGCCGAGCCCGTCCCCGACGGCCCCACCGTCCAGCGGATGCAGGCGCTCGCCCGCGAGACCGGCATGGTCATCGTCGTACCGGTCTTCGAGCTGGAGTCCGAGGGCTTCTACTACAACACCGCCGCCGTCATCGACGCCGACGGCAGTTACCTCGGCAAGTACCGCAAACACCACATCCCCCAGGTCAAGGGCTTCTGGGAGAAGTACTACTTCCGCCCGGGCAACCTCGGCTGGCCCGTCTTCGACACCGCCGTCGGCCGCATCGGCGTCTACATCTGCTACGACCGCCACTTCCCCGAGGGCTGGCGCGCGCTGGGCCTGGCCGGAGCCCAGCTCGTCTTCAACCCGTCCGCCACCTCCCGAAGCCTGTCCTCCTACCTCTGGCAGCTGGAACAGCCCGCCGCCGCCGTCGCCAACGAGTACTTCATCGCCGCGATCAACCGCGTCGGCCAGGAGGAGTACGGCGACAACGACTTCTACGGCACCAGCTACTTCGTCGACCCCCGCGGCCAGTTCGTCGGCGAGACCGCCAGCGGCAAGGAGGAGGAACTCCTCGTCCGCGACCTCGACTTCGACCTGATCAAGCAGGTCCGCGACCAGTGGGCCTTCTACCGCGACCGCCGTCCCGACGCCTACGGAGGGCTCGTTCAGCCGTGACCAACCCGATCCCCCTGCACAGCCGCCACCAGGCCGTACTGCCCGACTGGCTCGCGCTCTACTACGACCGCCCCATCGAGCTCACGCACGGCGAGGGCCGCCACGTCTGGGACGCCGACGGCAACCGCTACCTCGACTTCTTCGGCGGCATCCTCACCACGATGACCGCGCACGCCCTGCCCGAGGTCACCAAGGCCGTCTCCGAACAGGCCGGACGGCTCATCCACTCCTCCACCCTGTACCTCAACCGCCCGATGATCGAGCTGGCCGAGCGGATCGCCGCCCTGTCCGGCATCCCCGAGGCGCGGGTCTTCTTCACCACCTCCGGCACCGAGGCCAACGACACCGCCCTGCTGCTGGCGACGGCGTACCGCCGCTCCAACCAGATCCTGGCGATGCGCAACAGCTACCACGGCCGGTCCTTCTCGACCGTCTCCATCACCGGCAACCGCGGCTGGTCCCCGACCAGCCTCTCGCCGCTCCAGACGTACTACGTCCACGGCGCCGTCCGCACCCGCGGCCCCTTCGCGCACCTCGACGACACCGCCTTCACCGCGGCCGCCGTCGCCGACCTCGAAGACGTGCTCGGCCAGGCCCGCGGCGGAGTCGCCGCCCTGATCGCCGAGCCGATCCAGGGCGTCGGCGGGTTCACCGCCCCGCCCGACGGGCTGTACGGGGCCTTCCGCGAGGTCCTCGACCGGCACGGCATCCTCTGGATCAGCGACGAGGTGCAGACCGGCTGGGGCCGCACCGGCGACAACTTCTGGGGCTGGCAGGCCCACGGCCGCAGCGGCCCGCCGGACATCCTCACCTTCGCCAAGGGCATCGGCAACGGCATGTCCATCGGCGGGGTCGTGGCCCGCGCCGAGATCATGAACTGCATCGACACCAACTCCATCTCCACCTTCGGCGGCTCCCCGGTGACCATGGCGGCCGGCGTCGCCAACCTCGCGTACCTGCTGGAGCACGATCTCCAGGGCAACGCCCGCCGCGTCGGCGGACTGCTCCTGGAGCGGCTGCGCGCCATCGCCGCCACCGTGCCCGCCGTACGGGAGGTCCGCGGCCGGGGCCTGATGGCCGGCCTGGAGCTGACGAAGCCCGGCACCGACGAGGCCGACCCGGGCGCGGCCGCCGCCGTACTGGAGGCCGCCCGTGAAGGCGGCCTGCTGATCGGCAAGGGCGGCGGGCACGACACCAGCGTGCTGCGCATCGCGCCGCCGCTCTCCCTCACCGTCGCCGAGGCGGAAGAGGGCGCCGAGATCCTCGAACGGGCCCTGCACAGCATCGTGTGACCGGAAGGCGCCGCACATGTCCATCCGCACCCTCATCCGCGGCGGCCTCGTCATCACGGCCGCCGACGAGCTCCACGCCGACGTCCTGGTCGAGGACGGCCGCGTCGCCGCCCTCGCGGCCCACGGCTCGGCCGCCGCCGAAGCCTGGACGGCCGACCGTACGATCGACGCGAGCGGGAAGTACGTCATCCCCGGCGGGGTCGACGCCCACACCCACATGGAGCTGCCCTTCGGCGGGACCGCCGCCTCGGACACCTTCGAGACCGGAACCCGGGCCGCCGCCTGGGGCGGCACCACCACCATCGTCGACTTCGCCGTGCAGAGCATGGGCCAGGCGCTGCGCCAGGGGCTCGACACCTGGTACGACAAGGCCGACGGCAACTGCTCCATCGACTACGCCTTCCACATGATCCTCTCGGACGTCAACGAGGGGACCCTGAAGGAGATGGACCACCTGATCGGGGAGGGCGTCACCTCCTTCAAGCTGTTCATGGCCTACCCCGGGGTCTTCTACAGCGACGACGGGCAGATCCTGCGCGCCATGCAGCGGGCCTCCGGCAACGGCGGGCTGATCATGATGCACGCCGAGAACGGCATCGCGATCGACGTGCTCGTCGAACAGGCCCTGGCCCGGGGCGAGACCGACCCGCGCCACCACGGCGAGGTCCGCAAGGTCCTCCTCGAAGCGGAGGCCACCCACCGGGCGATCCAGCTCGCGCGCGTGGCCGGATCCCCGCTGTACGTGGTCCACGTCTCGGCGGAGGAGGCGCTGGCCGAGCTCGCCGCCGCCCGCGACAAGGGCCTGCCGGTGTTCGGCGAGACCTGCCCGCAGTACCTGTTCCTGTCCACCGACAACCTCGAAGAGCCGGATTTCCAGGGCGCCAAGTACGTCTGCTCCACCCCGCTGCGGCCGAAGGAGCACCAGGCCGCCCTCTGGCGGGGGCTGCGGACCAACGACCTCCAGGTGGTCTCCACCGACCACTGCCCGTTCTGCTTCCGGGGCCAGAAGGAGCTCGGCCGCGGCGACTTCTCCAAGATCCCGAACGGGCTGCCGGGGGTGGAGAACCGGATGGACCTCCTCCACCAGGCCGTCCTGGACGGACACATCAGCCGCCGCCGCTGGATCGAGATCGCCTGCGCGAGCCCGGCCCGCATGTTCGGCATCTACCCGCAGAAGGGCACCATCGCGCCGGGCTCCGACGCCGACATCGTCCTCTATGATCCGCACGCCGAGCAGGTCATCTCCGCCGAGACGCACCACATGAACGTGGACTACTCGGCGTACGAGGGCAAGCGGATCACCGGACGCGTCGACACCGTGCTCTCCCGCGGCGAACTCGTCATCGACCGGCGCGAGTACACGGGCCGGGCCGGCCACGGAGTGTACATCCCCCGCTCCACCTGCCAGTACCTCTAAGGAGCCGTGATGGACTTCGGCCTCGTCCTCCAGACCGACCCGCCCGCCTCCCGGGTCGTCAGCCTCATGAAGCGCGCCGAGCGCAACGGCTTCCGCTACGGCTGGACCTTCGACTCGGCGGTCCTGTGGCAGGAACCCTTCGTCATCTACAGCCAGATCCTCGCGAACACGCAGAAGCTGCACATCGGGCCGATGGTCACCAACCCCGGCACCCGCACCTGGGAGGTCACCGCCTCCACCTTCGCCACCCTCAACGACATGTACGGCAACCGCACCGTGTGCGGGATCGGCCGCGGAGACTCGGCGATGCGGGTCGCCGGGCGCAAACCGAACACCCTGGCCCGGCTGGGGGAGGCCATCGACGTCATCCGGGACCTCGCCGAGGGCCGGGAGGCCGAGGTCGACGGCAATCCGCTGCGGCTCCCGTGGGTGCGGGACGGGAAGCTCCCCGTCTGGATGGCCGCGTACGGGCCGAAGGCGCTCGCCCTGGCCGGCGAGAAGGCGGACGGGTTCATCCTCCAGCTCGCCGACCCCTACCTCACCGAGTGGATGGTCGGCTCCGTCCGGCAGGCCGCCGAACGGGCCGGGCGCGACCCGGACGCGCTCACCATCTGCGTCGCGGCGCCGGCGTACGTCGGCGAGGACCTGGCCCACGCCCGCGACCAGTGCCGCTGGTTCGGCGGGATGGTCGGCAACCACGTCGCCGATCTCGTCGGCCGCTACGGAGAACACTCCGGCATGGTGCCGGACGCCCTCACCGAGTACATCAAGGCCCGCGAGGGGTACGACTACAGCCACCACGGCCGCGCCGGGAACCCGTCCGCCGACTTCGTGCCCGACGAGATCGTGGACCGCTTCTGCCTGCTCGGCCCGCCCGAGGCCCACATCGAGAAGCTGCGGACCCTGCGCGACCTGGGCGTCGACCAGTTCGCCGTGTACGACATGCACGACGCACAGGAGGCCACCATCGACGCGTACGGGCAGCACGTCATCCCGGCGCTCGGATCCTGACCGAGATCCCCACCGACCCGAAGGGGCGTGCGCACATGCCGGACCACCCGATAGGCGCCACCGGGGACCGCGTCGAGCTCGCCCCCGGCGAGGTCCCCTCCGACGGCCGCTTCGCCAACCCCGACCTGCTCCCCGTACCGGTCGCGGACCGGCGCTGGACCACGTACAACTTCACGGCCCTGTGGGTCGGCATGGCGCACAACATCCCCTCCTGGCTGCTCGCCTCCGGGCTGGTGGCCCTGGGGATGGACTGGAAACAGGCCGTCTTCACCATCGCGCTGGCCAACATCATCGTGCTGGGGCCGATGCTGCTCACCGGGCACGCCGGCCCCAAGTACGGGATCCCGTTCCCGGTGCTGGCCCGGGCCTCCTTCGGGATGCGCGGGGCCAATCTGGCCGCGCTGATCCGGGCGGCCGTGGCCTGCGCCTGGTTCGGGATCCAGACCTGGATCGGCGGGTCCGGGATCTACGTCCTGCTCGGCAAGATCTTCGGCGGCTGGGCGGGAGCCGCGGAGATCGGCGGCGAGCCGTGGCCGCTGTGGCTGTGCTTCGCCCTCTTCTGGGTCCTCGAACTCGCCATCATCTACCGGGGGATGGAGGCCCTGCGGCGGTTCGAGAACTGGGCCGCGCCCTTCGTCATCGTCGGCGCGCTGGCCCTGCTCGTGTGGATCGGGGTGAAGGCGGGCGGCTTCGGCGAACTGCTCGACCAGCCCTCGCGGCTCGGCTGGGGCGCGGAGTTCTGGACGGTCTTCTTCCCCGCCCTCATGGGGATGATCGCCTTCTGGTCCACCCTCTCGCTCAACATCCCGGACTTCACGCGCTTCGGCGCCGGGCAGCGCTCCCAGATCCTCGGACAGACGCTCGGGCTGCCGACGACGATGACCCTCTTCGCGCTGCTGTCGGTGTTCGTCACCTCCGGCTCGGAGGCGGTGTACGGGGCCCCGATCTGGGACCCGGTGGAGCTGGTCGCCAAGACCGACAGCGTCTTCGGGCTGCTCTACGCCCTGGTCACGGTGCTCGTCGCGACGATCTCGGTGAACATCGCGGCCAACGTGGTCTCCCCGGCGTACGACCTGTCCAACCTGGCGCCCCGCCTGATCGACTTCCGCAGGGGCGCCCTGATCACGGGGGTCGTCGGCGTACTGATGATGCCGTGGAAGCTGACCTCCACCCCCGAGCTGTACATCTTCACCTGGCTCGGCCTGGTCGGCGGCCTGCTCGGCACGGTCGCCGGCATCCTCATCGCGGACTACTGGATCGTGCGGCGCACCCGGCTGTCGCTGCCCGACCTCTACCGGGCGGGCGGACCGTACTGGTACACGGGCGGCTGGAACATCCGGGCGCTGGCGGCCTTCGCGGTCGGCGGTGTGCTGGCCATCGGCGGCTCGCACTCGGCCCCCGGCAAGGGCCCCTTCCCCGAGGAAGGCCTGATCCCCTTCCTGAAGCCGCTCGCGGACTACGGCTGGGCGGTGGGCCTGGCGGCGTCCATGCTGCTCTACACGGCGCTCATGAACCGCCGACACCCCGCCCGCTCCTGACGCTCCGGCCCGGCGGATCCACCGCCTCGGCGAAGCGGAGGTCGAGGACGATCTCCTGCCACGTGCAGCAGTCGGCGGCCTCGACGGCGACCTCCGCGCCGCATCCGGCGCACGCGAGGTTCGGCCCGTCGGTGCCCATGGGCCCGCAACAGCCGATCCGCCGCCGCTCGATCGGCTCGACCCCGCGGATGTCCCCGGGGCTCACCACCACGGCCGTCCCCGGCCCGCGCGGCGCACTGCCCTGCGGACGCCCCTTCGGCGCGGGGCCCCAGGAGAACCGGTGCGGCTCCGGGTCGTAGGCGTACGTCCCGGGCGCCATCCGCGGCGGACACGGCTCGACGGGCGCCTCGTACGGGGCCCACGTCACGCTCTCCGGAGGGATCGGCACCTCCCGCACCGTGGTGGTCAGCTCGGTCCGGCAGCGCACACAGCGAAATACGGTCACCGCGCCATCGTCCGTCACGGGCCCGGCCCGCCGCATTGCCTTTCCCCGCGGCACCTGCAGTCCATCTGGAGGCCGTCTGGTGTACGTGACGACCGGTGGGGTTTGTCAGTCCGGCGTGGTGTGATGGGGGCATGATCGAAGAGTTCCTGGCCCGAGACCTGTCCGCAGTGGAAGAAGCGATCCGCAAGGCGGCGGCGGTCGAGATCATGCCGAGATTCCGGCAGCTCGCCGACCACGAGGTCGACCAGAAGACCGGTCCCCACGATCTGGTGACCGTCGCCGACCGCAAGGCCGAAGAGCACCTCACGGCCTCCCTGACGCACCTGCTGCCCGGCTCCGCCGTCGTCGGCGAGGAGGCGGTCCACGCCGATCCGACCGTGTACGGGGCGCTGCGCGCCGACGCGCCGGTCTGGATCGTCGACCCGGTGGACGGCACCCGGCAGTTCGTCGCCGGCGACGCGGCGTTCTGCACCCTGGTCGCCCTGGCCCACCGCGGCGAGATCCTCGCCTCCTGGACCTTCGCCCCGGCGCTGGAGGAGCTGGCGACCGCCGTGCGCGGGCAGGGCGCGTACGTCAACGGCGAGCGGATCCACAGCGGTTCGCCGGAGCCCGGCGCCGACCTGCGGATCGCGATGGCCCACCCGCTGTACACCTCCGACGAGGACAAGGCGACCCTGTCCCGGCTGGATGTGCCCGGGGTCGCGGCCCGGCCCTGCGGCTCCGCGGGGCTGGAGTACCTGAAGGTGGCCCGCGGCGAGATGGACGGCCTCGCCTTCACCTGGCCCTCGGCGTGGGACCACGCGGCCGGACTGCTGCTGGTCGCCGAGGCGGGCGGCGCGCAGAGCACCGTCGCCGGGGTCCCGTTCCGGGTGGACCGGGACAACGATCTGCCGTTCGCCGTGGGCCGCGACGAGGCCACCGCCATCCGGATCCGCGAGCTGCTGCGCGGCGCGTGAGCCGTTTCGTGCGGTCCGGCCGGGCGCGGGCGGGGACCCGTACGGACGGGGCGAATATCCTGGGAGCGCAGCCGCCGCCGGACGAAGGAGTCTCAAGGTGCCGTCGATTCTCGATGCGGTCGTGGTGGGGGCGGGGCCCAACGGGCTGACGGCCGCCGTCGAGCTGGCCCGGCGCGGCTTCTCGGTGGCCGTGTTCGAGGCCGGGGAGACGGTCGGCGGCGGGGCCCGCACCGAGGAGCTCACCCTCCCGGGCTTCCGGCACGACCCCTGCTCGGCCGTGCACCCGCTCGGCATCGGCTCGCCGGTCTTCTCCACCATGCCGCTGAAGCGGTACGGGCTGGAGTGGCTGCACGCCCCGCTGCCCATGGCGCACCCCTTCGACGACGGCACGGCCGCCGTGCTCTCCCGCTCCGTCTCCGAGACGGCGGCCTCCCTCGGACCGCGCGACGCCGGCACGTACCGGCGGCTGGTGCAGCCCTTCCTCGGTAAATGGGACACCCTGGTCCGGGACTTCATGTCCCTGCCCTCGACCGCCCTGCCCCGGGACCCGCTCACCCTGGCCCGCTTCGGGCTCGCCGGACTGCCGCCCTCCACCTGGCTGCTGAACCGGTTCCACGAGGAGCGGGCGCGGGCGCTGTTCGCCGGGCTCGTCGCGCACGTCATCGCCCCGCTGGGCGGGTTCGCCACGAGCGCCGTCGGCCTGGTCTTCGCCCTCGCCGCGCACGCCGGCGGCTGGCCCATGCCGCGCGGCGGCTCGCAGTCCATCTCGGACGCCCTCGCCGGGTACCTGCGCGACCTCGGCGGCACGGTCCACACCGGTTTCGAGGTCAAACGCCTCGACGACCTGCCGCCGGCCCGGGCGTACGTCTTCGACACCTCGCCGACCGCGCTGGCCCGGATCGCCCGGCTGGGGCGCGCGTACGACGGCTACAAGTACGGCGCCGCCGCCTTCAAGCTCGACTACGCCCTCTCCGGCCCCGTGCCCTGGACCGCCGAGGCCCCGCGCCGGGCCGGCACCGTCCAGATCGGCCCGCGCGCCCGAGACATCGACGCCGCCCTCCAGCTGGCCACCGGCGGGCGAGCCCCCCGCAACCCCTTCCTGATCACCGCCCAGCCCAGCCTGGTGGACCCCGGCCGGGCGCCCGAGGGCAAGCACGTGTTCTGGGCGTACGGGCACGTCCCCGCGGGCTGGGGCGGCGACCTCACCGACGCCGTCGAGCGGCAGATCGAGCGCTTCGCCCCCGGCTTCCGCGACCTGGTGCTGGCCCGCGCCACGGCCGGACCGCCGGAGCTGGCCGCCCGCAACCCCAACTACGTCGGCGGCGACATCGCCTGCGGCGCGGCCTCCGGGATCCAGCTGCTGCTGCGGCCCAAGCTGTCCCTGTTCCCGTACTCGACGGCCCACCCGGCCGTGTTCCTCTGCTCCTCCGCCACCCCGCCCGGCCCCGGAGTGCACGGCATGTCCGGGCACAACGCGGCCAAGGCGGTCTGGCGCCACCTGCGAAAGGCCCGCTGATGGTGCGCATCACCCTGGTCCAGGGCGACATCACCGCAGAGCACGCGGACGCGATCGTCAACGCGGCGAACTCCTCGCTGCTGGGCGGCGGGGGAGTGGACGGCGCCATCCACCGGCGCGGCGGCCCCGAGATCCTGGACGCCTGCCGGGCGCTGCGCGCCTCCCGGTACGGCAAGGGCCTGCCGACGGGCCGGGCCGTGGCCACGACGGCGGGCCGACTCCCGGCCGAGTGGGTGATCCACACGGTGGGCCCGGTCTGGTCCCGGGACGAGGACCGCTCGGCGCTGCTGGCCTCCTGCTACCGCGAGTCCCTGCGGGTCGCGGCCGAGCTGGGGGCCCGTACGGTCGCCTTCCCGGCGATCTCCACCGGCATCTTCGGCTGGCCGATGGACGACGGCGCCCGCATCGCCGTGGAGACGGCCCGGGCGGCCGCCGCGGCGCCCGTGGAGGAGGTCCGCTTCGTCCTCTTCGACGAGAAGGCGTACGCGGCCTTCGAGGCGGCCCTGGGGTAGGAGTCGTCCGGCCCCGGGCCGGCGGATCCGGCAGATGTGGGCGGGGGTGTCGGTGGGGGTCGATAGGCTTCTGGGATGAGCCTTGTCGACGCCCCCACCGAGACCCCCGATGCCCTTGAGGTGCTGCACCGCGTCTTCGGATACGACTCCTTCCGCGGCGAGCAGCAGCAGATCATCGAGCACGTGGCCGGCGGCGGCGACGCGCTGGTCCTGATGCCCACGGGCGGCGGCAAATCGCTCTGCTACCAGATCCCGGCACTGGTGAGAGCCGGTACGGGCGTGGTGATCTCGCCGCTGATCGCGCTCATGCAGGACCAGGTGGACGCCCTGACCGCCCTCGGGGTGCGGGCCGGGTTCCTCAACTCGACCCAGGACCCCTACGAGCGGCAGGCCGTCGAGCAGGCCTTCCTCGCCGGTGAGCTGGACCTGCTGTACCTGGCGCCGGAGCGGCTGCGCACCGAGGGCACCCAGCGGCTGCTCGACCGGGGCACGGTGTCGCTCTTCGCGATCGACGAGGCGCACTGCGTCGCCCAGTGGGGCCACGACTTCCGGCCCGACTACCTGGCGCTGTCGATGCTGCACGAGCGCTGGCCCAAGGTGCCGCGGATCGCGCTGACGGCGACGGCCACCGAGGCCACGCACGCCGAGATCGCGGCCCGGCTGGGCCTGGCGGAGCGCGAAGCGCGTCACTTCGTGGCCAGCTTCGACCGGCCCAACATCCAGTACCGGATCGCCCCGAAGAACAACCCGACCCGGCAGCTGCTGGAGCTGATCCGCACCGAGCACGACGGGGACGCCGGAGTCGTCTACTGCCTGTCGCGGGCCTCCGTGGAGAAGACCGCCGCCTTCCTGGTGGAGCACGGCATCGACGCGGTCGCGTACCACGCGGGCATGGATTCCCGTACGCGCGCGGCGAACCAGGCGCGCTTCCTGCGGGAGGACGGGGTCGTGGTGGTGGCCACGATCGCGTTCGGCATGGGCATCGACAAGCCGGACGTGCGGTTCGTGGCCCACCTGGACCTGCCGAAGTCGGTCGAGGGCTACTACCAGGAGACCGGCCGCGCCGGGCGCGACGGGGAGCCGGCCACGGCCTGGCTCGCGTACGGACTCCAGGACGTGGTGCAGCAGCGCAAGATGATCGAGGGCTCCGAGGGCGACGAGGCGCACCGCCGCTCCCTGGCCGCGCACCTCGACGCGATGCTCGCGCTGTGCGAGACGGTCGAGTGCCGCCGGGTGCGGCTGCTCGCGTACTTCGGGCAGGCGGCCGCCGGGCCGTGCGGCAACTGCGACACCTGCCTGACCCCGGCCGAGTCCTGGGACGGCACGGTGGCCGCGCAGAAGCTGATGTCCACGGTGTGGCGGCTGGCCAAGGAGCGGCGGCAGAAGTTCGGCGCCGGCCAGATCATCGACATCCTCCAGGGCAAGAAGACGGCCAAGGTCATCCAGTTCGACCACGACGGGCTGTCGGTGTTCGGGATCGGCGCGGACCTGAGCACCGCGGAATGGCGCGGGGTCGTACGGCAGCTGCTGGCCTCGGGGCTGCTGGCGGTCGAGGGGGACTACGGGACGCTGGTGCTCACGGACGCCAGCGGCGAGGTGCTGGGCGGGCGCCGCAGCGTGCCGATGCGCAAGGAGGCCGCGCCGGCCCCCGCGGCCCGCAAGTCCTCCGGATCGGGCTCCGGCTCCGGGAAGGCCGGGCGGGTCCCGGTCGACCTGCCGGCGGCGGCCGTGCCGGTGTTCGAGGCCCTGCGCGCCTGGCGGGCCGCGACCGCCAAGGAGCAGGGCGTGCCGGCGTACGTGGTCTTCCACGACGCGACGCTGCGGGAGGTCGCGACCCGGCTGCCCGGCACGGTGGAGGAGCTGGGCACGATCAGCGGCGTCGGCGAGGCCAAGCTGGCCAAGTACGCCGAGGGGATCCTGGCCGCGCTGGCCGGGACGGGCGCCACCGGGACGGGGGCCACCGAGTCGGGCGCAACCCCGGCCCCGGTCCCGGCGCCCGCGGCCCCGGTCCCGGCGCCCGCGGCCCCGGCCCCGGCGCCCGCGGCCCCGGTCCCGTCGCGGGCTGCGGCGCCGGAGCCCCCGGCCCCGCACACCGACGAGGAACCGCCCTTCGACTTCGACGACACGGACCCGCCCTGGGACGACTGGGAGTAGGCCGAACCGCGGGCCGGGAGGAGGTACGGCAGGGTCAGGCCGCGTCGGCGGCGCGGTCCTCGTCCGGATCCTCCTCCTCGGCCCCGTCGGGGTGCGCCGTGCACGGCGGGCACAGCCGGGTGTACTCCGCCATCACCTCCTCGACCGTCTCCTTCCGCTTGCGCTCGCACGCCGCCTTCCGGGTCTCCTCCTTGCACAGCAGCTCGGCGCGGGCGCCCTCCAGTACGGCGATCGCCTGCCAGCCCTTGAGCACGCACAGCAGGGCCTTGCACAGGCAGTCGACGAACTCGCAGACGCCCGCGAACCCCCGCCAGGCCTCCGCGCTACGGCGGAGCAGCACCAGCAGCCGCGCCGGCCCGCCGCGACCGGGCCGCGGCCCCGCCGCAGCGGTACTGGCAGTCACGGCTCGGCATGCGGCCCTGGGACGCGTACACCGCCCAAATCCTCCAGTTCCAGGACCAGTTGGCGCAGGTGCTGGGCGCCGCGCAGCCGCCCGCCGCCGATCTGGGGCCGCTGCTGGAGCAGTTGGCCCTCATCGGCGAAGAGCAGTTCCTCAAGAGCCACACCAAGGACCAGCTGGGCCGGGAGGTGGCCCGGCTCGTCACGGGCATCGGCGAGGGCGCCCTGATCCGGCCGGCGCAGGCCGGGCCGGGCCCGTACACCCTGCAGGAGCTGGGCATTTCGGAACTCCCGCCCGCCGGGTACCTGCCGTTCACCCCCGAGCCGGAGCCGAGCGCCGCCCCCGCCGGGATCCGGGCGCTCCTGGGTCCGCAGGTGGACCTGAGGTACTGCTCCTGCACGCTCGCCGATGTCGCCCAGGCGGTGCAGGAGGCGCAGCACCGGGACCGCATCCGGCTCGACGAGCCCGTCGGCGTGGACATCCTGCTGCCCGTCGGCGACGGGGAGGCGCCGGTCGGGGACTGGGTCGCGTTCGTCAGGAGGGAGCAGCGACACTGCTGCAACCCCGGGTGACTGCTACCGAATGAAATCATAGCACTCGGTGACTGATCGGTGACGGTGCGCGCATAGCATATGCGTCGGACTTCTATGCAGGAGGACCGCCTATGAACCAGCAGTTCCTCACGTCACCGGTCCGCGTCCCAGGGCAGGGGGAGCCACCGGCCCTCCATCTCCTGGGCGGCCCGCGCGTCATCCATCAGGGGAGATGGCTGGACGTGCCCGAAGGGGGCAAGCGGCTCCTGGCGTTCGTCGCGCTCAACGGCGGCCGGGTCGAGCGCCGGCACGCCGCGGGGGCGCTGTGGCCGTCCGGCGACGACCTGCGGGCGGCGGGGAACCTGCGGTCCGCGCTCTGGCGGCTCAAGGCCGCCGGCATCGACCTGCTCGACTCCGACAAGTGCTCGCTCGCGATGCGCGAGCACACGGTGGTGGACCTGTACGTCCTGTACGGCTGGGCCGGGCGGCTCATCGGCGGCACCGCCACCACCCAGGACCTGTCGGCGCTGAAATGGCGTACCGACGCGCTCGACCTGCTGCCGGGCTGGTACGACGACTGGGTGCTGCTGGAGCGCGAACGGGTCCGCCAGCGGCTGCTGCACGCGCTGGAGGCGCTGAGCCGCGAGCTGGCCCGCGTCGGCCGGCACGCCGAGGCGGTGGAGTCGGCCCTGCTCGCGGTCAGCGCCGAACCGCTGCGGGAGAGCGCCCAGCGGGCCCTGATCGAGGCCCACTTGGCGGAGGGCAATCTCATCGAGGCCATGCGCGCGTACGACACCTACCGTGACCTCGCCACACGCGAACTCGGGGTGGAACCGGGATGCGAACTCTCCGGCCTGATACGGAAATTCTGCCGCTCGGCCACCCGCTCCCGCGAGGTGGTGGCCGCCCGGGTGCGCCGCGCCTGATCCGGGGTCAAGCTGGTGGCATGAGCGACGACCGGCCGGGTCGGCGCAGCACCGAACTGCGCCTGGCCCTCGCGATGCGCGGCGGGGTCAGCCTCGCCGTATGGATGGGCGGGGCCTGTTGCGAGACGGCGGCGCTGCGCGCGGGAGCGGACCGGAAGACCCTCGGCCCGGAAGCGGGCCTCTATACGGGGCTGCTGCACATGTGCGAGTACGAGGACGTCGACATCGACGTCCTCGCCGGGACCAGCGCCGGGGGGCTCAACGGTGTGCTGCTGGCCTGCCACCTCGTGTACGGGATGCCGTTCGGTCCGGGCGTACGGGACGCGTGGCTGCGCCTGGGCGACCTCGAAGGGCTGCTGCGCCGCTCGACGCCGTTCCACGTACCGGCCTCGCTGATGTGCGGCGACGAGGTCTTCTACCAGGAGCTGCGCGGCTCGCTGGCCGAGCTCCTGGGGCAGGCCCCGAAGGACTGGGAACCCCCGGCCTCGCTGCGGCTGATCCTGACCGCCACCCGGCTGCGCCCGCGCCGGGACCGGGTGCGGCCCACCCTCGGCCGACCGCTCCTGGTCGGCCGCTCGAACGCCTACTTCCGCTTCCGCCACCGCACCTCCCTGACGGACTTCCCCGTCGACGTCACCGGTGTGGCCCGGGAGGCGGCGCTGAACCGGCTGGCCTACGCGGCCCGTGCCTCGTCCTCGTTCCCGGGAGCCTTCGAACCGGCCCGGGTCTACGTCGACAACGCCCCGCAGCCGGTGGAGAATCCGCCCCGGGTGGACATGCGCGGAGTCTGCAGCGAGACCGGCTACCCCGACGAGAACCTGAACGGCTGCGCCGAGGTCATGGACGGCGGGCTGCTGGACAACATCCCCGTCGCCTGGGCCGTACGGGCTCTCGCCGGGGCCCCGGTGGCCGCCAAGGCCGACCGTTGGCTGCTCTTCCTCCAGCCCGTGCCGCCGCTCCCGCCGCCTCCCGAGCCGGGGACCAGCCGGCGCGTGACCCGGCTGGTCCGGACGGCCGTGAAATCCCTGACGGTGAAGACCGGCGCCGAGTCCCTGCGCGACGACGACCTGGAACTGCACGCCGCCGAAGCCGCGGCCCAGCGCAAGCAGGCCGCCGCCGGGGTGCTTCCGCCGACCCTCGCCGAGCTCAAGGACACCGCCACGGCCCGGCAGCACGCGTACGCCGACCGGGCCGGCGCCGCGGAGGCACTGCGGCTCATCCGGCTCCTGGAGGATCCGGCGGAGGTGACCGGCCCGGACGCGCTGCCGCTGCCCGCGGGCCCGGGGCCGCTGGAGGCGCTGGACGAGTGCGCGGGGGCGGGCTCGGCGGTCCTCTTCGCCCGGCTGCGCAAGGCGTCGGGCGGCCTGGCGGTGGCACCCGGGGAGCTCCCCGAACCGGGGACCTCGCCGCTGGCCCTGGCGCGCACCGTACGACTGCTCATGGACTGGCTGGAGGCGTACGAGTCCCACCCCGGGCCGGTGCCCGCGGAGCTGGTGGAGGGGTACCGGTGGCGGCTGTTCGCCTGCCGCTCCGCCGTCGCCACGCTGACCGCCGCCCGGGACCGGCTCCTGCTCGACCGCTACCGGAGCGCCCTCTCCACGGGGCTGCTCCCGAGGGATGCCACGGCCCCCTTCGGCGAGGCGACGCGGCTGCTGGGCGGCCTCATTCCGGCCGGGCCCCTGCCCGGGGACACGCCCAGGCAGTGGGAGACCTGGGCGGCGAACCTCGCGACGGCCGTGACCGGCGGATCGCTGCCGCCGGCCCCGCCCGGACCCGACCCGGCGGCGGAGGTGCCGGAGGGCTTCGGACGGCTGTGGGGCCGGCTGGCGGAACTGGCCGGGGAGATGGGTCTGGACCTGGTCCCCGACGTCGAGGGCTACGAAGCCCTCCACGCGGCCGCGCGCGGCGCCGGCCCGATGACCGGTGCGCTCGCGTACGTCGAGGTGCTGCTCGGCCCGCTGCGCCCGGACCCGCTGGCCGAGGCCCCCGACATCGGCTTCCACGCCGTCTCGGCCGCGAACACCAGCTGGGCCACTCGCAGGGTGCTGGAGAAGGTGGACCAGAACTCCCCGACGGACCTGGTCCGGGCCAAGCTCAGCGGCAACCAGCTCAACAACTTCGCCGCGTTCCTCAGCGCCCGCTGGCGGATGAGCGACTGGACCTGGGGCCGCCTCGACGGGGCCGCCTCCCTCGTGTCGGTCGTCGCCACAGACGAGCGCCTGCGGCACGCGTTCGGCGAGACCAGGACCGGCGACGACAGGGCACTCGGTGAGAAGATCGCCGAGCTGACCGGACTCGGCCCGGTGTTCCTGGAGCACTGGGCGCAGAACGTCGTCACCAACGGGGACATGGACCCTTACGACCGGACACGGGACGTGCTCACCGCCGTACGCCAGCACGAGATCCTGCGGGAGGAGCTGCCGTTCCTCGCCGAACTGAACCGCAAGGGCTTCCGGGGCGGCAACAAGCCCCCGGACCCCCCGCTGAACCCGCCCGCCCTGGCCTCACCGGCCGAGTTCGACGCCGCGCTGGAGTCCTTCGGCGAGATCGGCAGGGAGGAGGTCGGACAGCTCATCCGGGCGCGGGACCCACGCCGGGCGGCCCTGCGGACCGGGCTCCTCGCCTGGCCCGCCCTCCAGCCCACCGGCAGGGCCGGGGCCCGCATGGTGCAGGGCGTCCTCGGCGTGCTGAAGCCCCTGGTCTACCTCCCGCCCCTGGTCGGGGTGGTGGCCCCGCCGTGGGGTCTGATCGCGGCCGTGCTCCTGTGGACGGGCATCTCCTTCTCCACCGGGCAGGGGTCCTCACTCCTCGCCCACGTCCCGGTCTGCCTGTACGCCATGATCGCCCTGGCGGCGCTGGTCCGGCAGCGGTTCCGGCCGCCCGGGCTGCGCATCCCCCTCCTCGTGCTCGCGCTGGCCGGTCCGCCCGTCGCCCTCTGGCGGCTGCGCGGCCTGCACACCCCGAACCCGGGCGACGGCTGGCGCACCCTGATCGTGGGGGCCTGCTTCGCCCTCGCCGCCGCTGCCGTGCTGTACGTCGGCACCGACCGCTGGCTGCTGCTGCCGGGGGCGGCCGCGGTCGCGGGAGCCATCGCCGCCCTCGTCCAGTTCGGCCGCCCGCCGCTCGGCGGCTGGTGGGCCGCCCTCGCCCTGTACGCCGTCCTGTTCTGGATCACCTTCGTCCTGCCCTGGCTGTATCCGAAGCCGCGGACCGGACCGACCTGACGCAGCGCCCCGTGCCGACGGCTCGGATAGGGTGAATCGGTAGGAATCGGACCCCCCGGGGTGAGGTCGGTGCGGTGGACACATACCAGTCGACGAGCGAAGTCCCGGATCAGCCGGCCGCGGCCGTCGGGTACGCGGGCGTGCTCAGCGAGCTGCTGCCGATCGCGCTGTGGCGGGAGGACGCCGACGGAATCATCGTCGAATGGTCGCTCGCCGCCCAGGACCTGCTCGGCCACCGCCCCGAGGACATCCTGGGCCTCCCCGGCGCCTCCGTACTCGTCCCCGAGCCCAACCACGCGCTCGCCGACGACCTGACCCGGCGGGTCCAGGCGGGCGAGACGGTGGTCGGCACCCTCCCCGTGCGCCACCGCGACGGGCACCGCGTCACCATGGAGATGTGGATCGTCCCCGCCGCCGACCCGCAGGGCCGCACCGGGGCCATGCTGATCGCCGTGGAGACCTCCGAGGTCCTGCGCATGCGGGACTCGCTCGCCGCCCTCCAGAGCCTGTTCACCCAGTCGCCCATCGGCCTCGCCACCCTCGGCCCCGACCTGCGCTTCCTGCGCGTCAACGACGCCCTGGCCCGGATGAACGGCGTCCCGGCCGCCGAGCACGTCGGCAAACGGCTCACCGAGGTCGTCCCCGGAGTCAACGCCTCCGCGCTCGAAGCGACCATGCGGCAGGTCCTGGAGCGGGGCACCGCCGTCGTCGACGTCCGCCGCACCGGCCGGACCCCGGCCGACCCCGAGCACGACCACACCTGGTCCTGCTCCTACGCCCCCCTCCTCGACGGCTCCGGCCGCCCGCTCGGCGTGATCGCCTCCCTCATCGACATCACCGACAGCCAGCAGGCCCAGGGCGAGGCCGAGCGGGCCCGCCGCCGCTTCGCCGTCCTCGCCGAGGCCGGGACCCGCATCGGCACCACCCTCGACCTCAGCCAGACCGCCCGGGAGATCGTCGGGGTCCTCGTACCCCAGCTGGCCGACTCGGCCGACGTACAGCTGCTGGAGACCGTCCTCGCCCCCGACGACGCGGCGGCCACCCACGAGGGCGTGCTCCGCCGCATCGCCGTCGAGTTCCCCGACCCCGAGGCCCCCACCGCCCGGCTGGCACCCGGCCAGACCTTCCAGATCCCGCCCGACTCCGTCTACGAACGGGTCATCGCCGAGGGCCGGGCCATGAACCTGTACCGGTCCGACGTCCACGCGCTGCTCCCCGACCCGCGCGCCGCCGAGCTGCGCGACTACCTCGCCACCCTCGGCTCCGCCCGGCTGATCCCGCTCCTCGCCCGCGGCACCGTGCTCGGCGCGGTCACCGTGACCCGGACGAGCGACCGCGAGCCCTTCGACGAACAGGACGGCGTACTCATCGACGAGGTGGTCGCCCGCGCGGCCCTCAACATCGACAACGCCCGGATGTACACCAACCAGCGGCGCGCCGCCCTGACCCTCCAGCGCAGCCTCAGCAACAGCGCCCTCCCCGAGGTCACCGGCCTGGAGCTGACCGGCCGCTACCTGCCCGCCAGCGACCACGACGTCGGCGGCGACTGGTACGACGTCATCCAGCTGCCCGGCGGGCGCACCGGTCTGGTCATCGGCGACGTCATGGGCCACGGCATCCACGCCGCCGCCGTCATGGGACAGCTGCGCACCGCCGTACGCACCCTCGCCCGCCACGACGTCTCCCCGACCAGGCTGCTCCGCTCGCTCGACGAGGCCGTCGCCGACCTGGGCGAGGACGAGATGGCCACCTGCGTCTACGCCGTCCACGACCCGGCCACGGGCGGCTGCGTCATCGCCCGCGCCGGCCACCCGCCGCCGGCCGTGGTCACGGCCGGCGGGGAGGTCACCTTCCTCGACGGCCCGCCCGGCACCCCGCTGGGCACGGGCGGGCAGGAGTTCCGTACCGAGGAGGTCGACCTGCCGCTCGGGTGCCTGCTCGTGCTGTACACCGACGGGCTCATCGAGTCCCGCGACCGCGACCTCGACCAGGGCATGGCCCAGCTCGGACGGGTGCTGCGGGACGCCGGGCAGCCTCTGGACGCGCTGTGCGACGACATCCTGGCGCGGCTGCTGCCCGAGGCCCCGCAGGACGACGTGGCGGTCCTGCTGGCCCGTACGACGCCCGCCCGGGGCCGCTGACGCCTCGGTGGCCCGGGCTCGGTGGGGCCCCGGGCTCGGTGGGGCCCGGGCCGCCGAGCGGTCAGCGGTCCCGGGCGAATCGTTACGCCGAGGGCCAGGTCACCAGCCCATGTCCTCCAGCGCCTCCAGGTCCGGTACGGGCGGGGCCGGCTCCGGACCCCCGGTCAGCGGCAGCTCGGCCCAGATGACCTTGCCGCGCTGGGTGTAGCGGGTGCCCCAGCGCTCGGCGTACTGCGCGACCAGGAACAGGCCGCGGCCGCCCTCGTCGGTGGTGGCCGCGTACCGCAGGTGCGGCGAGGTGCTGCTGCCGTCGGAGATCTCGCAGATGAGGCTGCGGTCGCGCAGTATCCGCACCCGGATGGGTGCGTTCCCGTACCGGATGGCGTTGGTGACGAGCTCGCTGAGGATGAGCTCGGCCGTGAACGCGATGTCCCCCAGACCCCAGGCGGCCAGCTGCGCCGAGCCCGCGCCCCGCACCCGCGAGACCGCCGCCGGATCGGGCGGCACCTCCCACTCGGCGATCCGGTCCGCCTCCAGCCGCCGGGTGTCGGCGACCAGCAGGGCGATGTCGTCGCTCGGCGCCGGGAACAGCAGCGCGGCCAGTAGGTCGGCACAGGCCTGGTCGGGGCTGCGGCCGGGGCGCGAGAGCGTCTCGGCCAGCATGCCGAGGCCGGTGTCGAAATCCCGGTCGCGGTCCTCCAGCAAGCCGTCCGTGAACATCACGAGCCGGCTCGACTCCGGCAGCCGCAGCTCCACGGCCTCGAAGGGCATGCCGCCCACCCCGAGCGGCAGCCCGGTGGGCAGCTGCGGGAACTCCACGGTGCCGTCCGGCCTCACCAGGGCCGGTCCCGGGTGCCCGGCGCTCGCCATCGCACAGACCCCGGAGACCGGGTCGTACACCGCGTACAGGCAGGTGGCGCCGGTGACGCCGGCCGTCTCGCCCGCCCCCTCCGCGGGGTCCCCGGCGCCCCCGGACTCGTTCTGGTCGATCCGGTGGATCAGCTCGTCCAGGTGCCCGAGCAGTTCGTCCGGGGGCATGTCCAGGGAGGAGAAGTTGTGCACGGCGGTGCGCAGCCGGCCCATCGTGGCCGCCGCGTGCACCCCGTGCCCGACGACGTCGCCGACGACCAGCGCCACCCGGGCGCCGGCGAGCGGGATCACGTCGAACCAGTCCCCGCCCACCCCGGCCTTCGCGGGCAGGTACCGGAAGGCCACTTCCACGGCGGTCTGGTCCGGCAGCACCCGGGGCAGCAGGCTCCGCTGGAGGGCCACGGCCGTCGCGTGCTCCCGGGTGTAGCGGCGGGCGTTGTCGATGGAGACGGCCGCCCGGGCCCCCAGCTCCTCCGCGAACGACAGGTCCTCCTCGTCGAAGGCCTCCGGGGTGTCGGCGGCCCGCCAGAAGTTCGCCATGCCGAGGACCACCCCGCGGGCCTGCAGCGGCACCGAGATCAGCGAGTGCAGCCCGTACTCCAGGGCCTGGCGGGTGCCGGCCTCGTCCTGGGCCCGCCAGCCCATCGCGGCGTTCAGATCGGGCGCGAGCACCGCGTGCCCGGCGTCCAGGGCCGCCGCCATCGGCGCCGTCGGCACCACGAACCGGATGATGTCGCCGACCGGCTGCAGCGGCTGGTCGGTGCGCACCCCGCTCATCGCCGCCCGGAGCATCTCCGTGTAGGCGCCGGCGGCCCGCGAGGGCTCCTCGCCCTTCAGCACCGGCTCCAGCAGCTCCACCGTCACGAAGTCGGCGAACCGGGGGACGGCCACCTCCGAGAGCTCCTCGGCGGTCCGCGCCACGTCCAGTGTGCTGCCGATCCGCACCCCCGCGTCGTACAGCAGCTGGAGCCGCTCCCGGGCCACCTCGGCACGGCCGGAGAGCGCGGCGAGCTCGGTGGTGTCGCGCAGGGTCATGACGCTGCCGGACGGGTGCCCTCCGTACGGCTTGGTCGGACGGACGTTGACGGCCAGGAGCCGGTCGCCGGCCAGGTGCACCTCGTCCGTGGCGACCCGCCCGGACACCAGCAGGGAGGTGGTCCGCGGATCGAGGCCGAGTTCGCTCACGTGGCGCTGCTCGGCGTCGGGCGGCAGGTTCAGCAGCCGCCGGGCCTCGTCGTTGGCGAGCAGCAGCCGCTGGTCGTCGCCGATGATCAGGACGCCCTCGCGCACCGCGTGCAGGACGGCCTCGTGGTGCTCGTTCATCCGGGCCATGTCGGCCTCGCCGAGGCCCCGGGTCTGGCGCCGCAGCCGCCGGCTGACCAGGGCGGCGCCGCCCGTGCCGAGCAGCAGCGCGCCGGCCGCCGCGCCGAGCAGCAGCGGCAGCTGGGAGGCGACCGTGTCGGAGACGGTGGCGACCTCGATGCCGGTGCCGACCAGGCCGACGACCTTGCCGCTCGCGTCCCGTACGGGGACCACGGCGCGGACCGCGTCGCTCGGCGAGCCCGTGAACACCTCGGTGAAGGAGTGCCCGGCCACGGCACGCGAGAGGTCGCCGGTGGCCCGCTTGCCGATCAGGTCCGGCCGGGAGTCGGTGTAGCGCAGCCCGTCGGGCGTCATCACGGCGATGAAGTCGACGCCCGCGGCCCGCCGCGCGGCCTCGGCCAGGGGTTGCAGCTCGGCCGTCGGATTCGGGGATCTCAGGGCGGCGGGGAGACCGGGGGCGTGGGCGAAGGCCTCGGCGGCCGCCAGCGAGCGGTGGCGCGCGTCGCGCTGGGTGCCGTACCGCTCCTGGAACACGAGGGCGAGCGCGGCCGCGGTGATCAGCAGGACGACGATGAACGCCATGAGCGCGAAGACCTGACCGGCGACACTGCGGGCGCTCCTGGATCGGCGCGCGAGCAGGCCCGGGTCCCGCCCGGTCGGCTGCCGGGGCGGGGATCCCCTGGGTCGACCCAAACGTCCGGTCATGAGCCATTTCTAACACCGTCACCGCGATTTGGGCGGGGCTGCCGATGTGGCGGCCGCCGCGCTGCGGTACGCACGGGGGCTGAGGCCGACGTACGAGGCGAAATGCTGGCGGAAGGTGACCTCGCTGGCGAAACCCGCCCGCCGGGCCACTTCCGGCACCGGGTGGTCGGTGCGCTCCAGCAGCTTGCGGGCCGCGTCCAGGCGGTGGCCGAGGAGCCAGCGGTGCGGGGTGGTGCCGGTCGCGGCGACGAAATGGCGGGCGAAGGAGCGAGGCGACATCCCGGCCCAGCGGGCCAGCGTGGTCACGGACAGCGGTTCGTGCAGATGGCGCAGGGCCCGCTCCCGTACGGCCGCCAGGGCCTCGGCGGTCCGGTCCGCCGCCGGGGTGGGCCGGTCCAGGTACTGGGCGTGGTCGCCGGTGCGGAACGGCCCGGTCACCATGGACCGGGCGATGGCGGCGGCGGTCTCCGCGCCGTGGGCCTGCCGTACGAGGTGCAGGCAGAGGTCGATCCCGGAGGCCACCCCGGCGGAGGTCCACAGCCCGGCGTCCTCCACGTACAGCGGGGCGTCCTCGACCAGTACGGACGGGTGGCGCGCGGCGAGCTGCGGAGCCAGCGACCAGTGGGTCACGGCCCGGCGGCCGGCCAGCAGCCCCGCCTCGGCGAGGATGAACGCCCCGGCGCACAGCGCGGCCACCGCAATGCCCCGGGCGTGCGCCTCCCGCAGGGCGGCGAGGACCGGCCCGGGCGTCGGGTCGGACGGCTCGGCCAGCGCCGGTACGACCACGAGATCGGCCTCGGCGAGCCAGTCGAGCCCCCGGTCGGGGGCCAGGGTCAGCCCGCCGGGCAGCGCGATCGGGTCGGCGTCGACGGCGCACCGGCGCAGCTCGAAGCGGGGGACGCCCAGCCGGCTGCGGTCGGGGCCCCAGACCTCGGTGATGACGGCGAGGTCGAAACTGCGGATGCCGGGCTGGACGACGATGGCGACACGATGCATGCTGCCATCCTGGCAGGATCTCATCGGTTCGGGTCCCGCTTGCCGCTGTCGGCGGCCCGTCCCGCCGCAGACCATGAAGCCATGACGAAGAACGAGATCGAACTCGCCCCGAACGCTGCTCTGCTGGTCATCGACGTACAGAAGGGCTTCGACGACGCGTCGTACTGGGGCCCGCGCAACAACCCGGCCGCCGAGGCCAACATCGCCGCCCTGATGGACGCCTGGCAGCACTCCGGCCGCCCGGTGGTCCTGGTCCAGCACGCCTCGCGGACCCCCGGCTCGGTCCTGGCCGCCGACCGGCCCGGCCACGCCTTCAAGGACTTCGTGGCGGACCGCGCGGGGAAGGAGTCCCTGCTGATCACCAAGACGGTGAACTCCTCCTTCTACGGCACCCCCGACCTGGCAGCGTGGCTCACCGCCGAGGGCATCGGCCAGCTGGTGGTGTCCGGGATCCAGACCAACATGTGCGTCGAGACCACCGCGCGGATGGCCGGCAACCTCGGCTACGACGTCCTCGTCCCGCTCGACGCCACCCACACCTTCGACCTCGCAGGCCCCGAAGGACTCCGCCTGACGGCCGACCAGCTGGCCACCGCCACCGCCGTCAACCTCCAGGGCGGCGGCTTCGCCCGCGTGGTGAGCACGGCTCAGCTGCTCGCCGCCTCCGGCTCCCCGACCCAGGTCACCCCGTAGTACCGCAGCCGCTCGTCCTCCCCGACGAGCCGCATCCCGGCCGCGGCCATGACCCGGTGCGAGGCGGCGTTCTCCCGGCCGGCGTCGCCCGCCGCCCCGGTCGCCCCGTACGCGCGGGCATGGCCGAGCAGCGCCCGCAGGGCCTCGGCGGCGTAGCCGCGGCCGCGGGCCGCCGGGATCAGCCCGTAACCGACGGTCACCACCCCGGCCGCGTCGGCCGGGCCGTGGAAGCCCGCACCGCCGATCGTCAGCCCGTCGGCGCGCCTGCGGATCTCGTACGCGCCGAACGGCGCCGGATCCCCGCTCTCGGCCAGCACCCGCAGATATCGCCGCGCCCCGGCCCGGTCCCCGTCGTCCGGATACCCGTCCCCCCAGCGGCACCCGCTCCCCGGCACCCCCGAGAGCACCGCCCGGGCCCGCTCCGCGTCCAGGGGCACCAGCACGATCCGTTCGCTCACCAGTTGATCCATGCCCCAGGGACTACCACCCCGGCCGCCCGCCCCGCACGTGGTTTGCGGCCCCACGCGCGGGCGGGCCGGACCGGGAGGCCGGGGAACGCCGAGGCCCGGCGCCCCCGCTGGGGGGTGCCGGGCCCGGATCGTGTCGTCGGTGGACCGGAGGTCAGAGGACGTCGGCGGCGATGTTCTGCGCGACCTGCTCCAGCAGGGGACCCGCGTTCGGGATGGACTTGGCCGGGTCGGGCTCCAGGTCCGTCAGCGGGTACGCCTTGCGGATGCCCGCCGCCTCCAGGGCCTCCTGGCCCAGCAGCAGACGGCCGCAGACCGCCATGACCGGCTTGCCCGCCGCGCGCGCGGCGGCCGCGACACCGGCCGGGGCCTTGCCGTGCAGGGTCTGCTCGTCCAGCGAGCCCTCACCGGTGATCACCAGCGTGGCCCGCTCCAGCGCCGGCGCGAAGCCCAGCACCTCCAGCATCAGCTCGATCCCGGGCCGGAACGACGCGCCGAGCAGCAGCGCCCCGTACCCGATGCCGCCCGCGCCACCCGCACCCGGGGCGGCGGCCAGCCGGCCGGCCTTCTCGCCGAT
Organism: Streptomyces sp. NBC_01006; assembly: GCF_045162725.1. NCBI lineage: Bacteria > Bacillati > Actinomycetota > Actinomycetes > Kitasatosporales > Streptomycetaceae > Streptomyces > Streptomyces sp. NBC_01006. The sequence continues at coordinate 6,614,474 of NZ_CP108700.1, forward strand.
CGACTTCTCCAGCACCACCGCGAAGTGCGCCAGCGCCGAGTCCAGCGCTGCCACGTCCTCGGGCGACGCCCCCTTCTGCGGGCCGTAGACCGCGGGCGCGCCCTTCGGGCCCGTCAGCGGGTTGTCCACGTCGCTGGCCAGGACGAAGTCGACCTCCGCGAAGCGCGGGTCGATCCCGGACAGGTCCGCGGACGCCAGCGCGGCGAGCGCGCCGCCGCCCGGACCGACCGCTTCACCGTTCGCGTCCAGGAACACCGCACCCAGCGCGGCCAGCATCCCCGCACCGCCGTCGGTGGTGGCGCTGCCGCCCACGCCGAAGACGATCGAGCGCGCGCCCGCGTCCAGCGCGGCCTTGAGCAGCTCTCCCGAGCCGTACGTGGTCGCCGTCAGCGGGGCGAACACACCCGCCGGCAGCAGCTGGAGCCCGGAGGCCTCCGCCATCTCGACCACGGCGGTGCCCTCGCGCAGCGCGAAAGCGGCCGTGACCTGCTCGCCGAGCGGTCCGGTGACCCGTACCTCCCGGCGCTCGAACCCGGCCGCCACGGCGGCCGCGACCGTACCGTCGCCGCCGTCCGCGACGGGGAGGGTCTCGATCTCCACGTCCGGTACGGCCCTGCGAAGGCCGGCCGTCACCCGCTCCGCGACCTGAACGGCCGTGAGCGAGCCCTTGAATTTGTCCGCGGCGATGAGCACGCGCGCGGTCTCAGTTACTGCTCCGTCCGTCACCTTGCTAATCCCTTGCTATCGAACAGTGCAGTCGCGCCCCCATGAGCGTATCCGGAGGATCCTCCTATGCCCATGGGTGGCCTGGGTCACACGCGGCGTGCCATCCCCCTAAATAGGTATATACGCCTGGATAGTGTGGCCGCATGAGCGCGGATTCACTGGACGCTCACCCCGTGGGCGATCTACGGCATCGCCGGCCTCGCCCTCGCCTACGCCACCTTCCGCAAGGGCCGCGGCAACCGGCTCAGCGCCGCCTTCGTCCCGCTGATGGGGGAGGAGCGCGCCAACGGCCGGCCCGGCAGGGCCATCGACCTGCTCGCCGTCTTCGCCACCGTCTTCGGCACCGCGACCAGCCTCGGCCTCGGCGCGCTCCAGGTCGCCGAGGGGCTCCACATCACGGCCGGGATCGAGGACTCCACCGGCGTCGAGCTGATCATCATCGCCTCGCTCTCCGCTGCCTTCGTGCTCTCCGCCTTCTCCGGCCTGCACAAGGGCGTGAAATGGCTGAGCACGATCAACATCGTGCTCGCCGCCGCGCTGATGTTCTTCGTCTTCCTCCTCGGTCCGACCGTCTACATCCTCGACGTGATCCCCGCCAGCGTCGGCAGCTACCTGCACGAACTGCTGCCCTTGGCCACCAGCACCGGCGCCTTCACCGACAGCGCCTGGCTCGGCACGTGGACGATCTTCTACTGGGCGTGGTGGCTGTCCTGGGCGCCGTTCGTCGGCACCTTCATCGCCCGCATCTCGCACGGGCGCACCATCCGCGAGTTCCTGATCGGCGTCCTGCTCGTGCCCAGCGGCGCCACGGTGGTCTGGTTCTGCGTGATGGGCGGCACCGCGATCCGCCTCGATTCCACCGGCGCCGCCGATCTCGCCGTCAAGGTCAAGGACGGGGCCGAGGCCTCCCTGTTCGCCATGCTGGACGCGCTCCCGCTGGGCACCGTCACCTCGTACGTGGCCATGGCCCTGGTCATGACGTACTTCGTCACCAGCGCCGACTCGGCCTCCCTGGTGATGGGCTCGCTCACCAGCCGCGGCTCGCTGAACCCGCCCGTCTGGCTCGTCGTCACCTGGGGCGTGCTGATGGCTGGGGTGGCGGCCGTACTCCTGGTCGCGGGCGGCCTCAAATCCCTCCAGACCGCCACCATCCTGGTCGCGCTGCCCTTCGTGATCGTCATGCTGCTGCTCTGCTGGGCGCTGGTGAAGGAGCTCCGCGAGGACCCCGGCGCCGGCCCCGCCCGCCACCACGCCCTGCACGGGGTCCGCGACGCGGTCACGGCGATGGTCGGCGACGCCCTCACCGAAGCGGGCCCCACCCGCCACCCGCACCTGCGCCGCCTGGCCGACCCCACCCGCCGGGACCGCAAGACCCCACCCCCGCCGGACACCCCGGAGGCGTGAGCCCGGTGGGGCGGCTGGGTAGGGTTGGCGACGTGACCACCACCGATGACTACGCCACGTACATCGCGAGCCTGCCCCGGGTGCTGGCCGGGGCCGCCGCGCTCTACCGGGACGCCGACGGTCGGGTGCTGCTCGTCGAGCCCAACTACCGTGAGGGCTGGGCCCTGCCGGGCGGCACCGTCGAATCGGACCTCGGCGAGTCCCCGCGGGCGGCCGCCCGCCGCGAGAGCGCCGAGGAGATCGGCCTGGACCTGCCCCTCGGCCGGCTGCTCGCCGTCGACTGGACGCTCGGCGAGGGCCGTCCGCCGCTGGTCGCGTACCTCTACGACGGTGGCGTGCTCGGCGCGGGGCAGCTCGCCTCGATCAAACTCCAGGAAGACGAACTGCTCTCCTGGCGGCTGGTCGAGCCCGCCGAACTCGCCGCGTACCTCCCCGGATCGCTCGGCCGCCGCACCCAAGAGGCCTACCGGGTCCTGGAGTCCGGCGAGGGCACCGCGGAGCTGGAGAACGGCAGCCGCCCGGTCTCCTCGTGACACCGGGCTTACTTCGAGCAGGACAGAATCATCTGATGATCAAGATGTACGCCTGGCCCAGCACCGCCGACGGGCCCGACGCCCTCCCCATGGTCCACTTCACCACCGAGCAGCAGGAGGGCGGCGAGGTCACCCCCGAGGGGACGCCGGTGTGGCTGTTCGACACCGCGATACGCGAGGGCGGTTGGGCCTCGTTCACCGACTTCGAGGGCTGGTCCGCCCCCGCCGCCGGCTGGCAGGCCTTCTACCGCCGCGAGGACGACCTCCTCGCCGTCACCGGCCCGGGCGCCTGCGAGGGCTGGTACCAGGGCAACCTCGGCGCCGACGCCGACTGGGTGGAGGCGGCCACCGCCCAGCAGAGCGTGGTCCTGCTCGCCGCCCCCGTCCAGCACCCCTCGCTGTACGCCTACGCGGTGGAGGCCGGCGCGGGGTTCGCCCTGCTCGTCCCCCTGGCGATGGTCTGATCCACGGCGGTCTGATCTACAGCGGTCTGATCTACAGCGCCGTCGCGCCGGCCTCGAAGGCCAGCAGCCGCACCTTGCGCTCGACGCCGCCGCCGTAGCCGGTCATGCTCCCCGAGGCACCGATCACCCGGTGGCACGGGACGATGATGCTGACCGGGTTCTTCCCGTTGGCCAGGCCCACCGCGCGCGAGGCGCTCGGCTTGCCGAGCCTGGCCGCGAGCTCCCCGTACGACCAGGTCTCGCCGTACGGGATCCGTACCAGCTGGTCCCACACGCTGCGCTGGAACGCGGTGCCCTCCAGCCGGACGGGCACGTCGAACTCGGTGAGCTCCCCGGCGAAGTACGCGGCCAGCTGCCGCACGACCTCGGGGAAGGGCTCCTCGGTCGCGGCGACCCGCTCCCCGAAGGACTCCTCGGCCGGCCGGTGCCGCTGCCCGGTCATGTACAGGCCGCTGAGGACGCCGTCCGAGGCGACCAAGGTGAGCGGGCCGTACGGGCTCTCGACGTCGGTGTGCTGCTTGGTGTTCATGACGGAACGCACTCCTCAGAGGGGCAGGTGGTTGATGGGGTGGGCATCGGTGGCCCACAGGTACTGCACGGCGTACGCGCGCCAGGGCCGCCAGCCGGCCGCCCGGGCGGTGAGCGCCGCGGGCGTGGACGGCAGCCCGAGCTCCTTCGCGGCCCGCCGGACCCCGAGGTCGGACGGCAGGAAGGCGTCGGGATCGCCCAGCGCCCGCATCGCGATCACCTCGGTGGTCCACGGGCCGAACCCGGGCAGCGCGTTCAGCCGCGCCCGGGCCGCCTCCCAGTCGCTGTCGATGCCGAGCGGGAGCGAGCCGTCGGCCAGCGCCCCGACGAGGGTGGTGAGGGTGGTGCGCCGGCTCGCCGGGAGGGCCAGGGACTGCGGGTCCAAGGCGGCCAGCGCCTGGGGCGAGGGGAACAGGTGGGTCAGCCCGCCCTCGGGATCGGGATCGGCCACCGGCTCCCCGTACGAGGCGACCAGCCGGGCCGCGTGCGTACGGGCCGCCGCCGTGGACACCTGCTGACCGAGCACGGCCCGTACGGCGAACTCCGCCGCGTCGACCGTACGCGGCACCCGGCGTCCCGGGGCCTTGTCCACGAGCGGGGCCAGCAGCCGGTCGGCGCGCAGCTGCTCGTCGACGGCCTCGGGATCGGCGTCGAGGTCGAGCATCCAGCGGCAGCGGCTGATGGCGATGGTGAGGTCGCGCAGGTCGGTGAGGGCCAGCTGGCAGCCGATGTGGTCGGGCCGCGGGCTGAGCGCGACGACCCCGGTGCCGTACGGGAGCCGCAGCGTCCGGCGGTAGGCGCCGGCCCGCCACTCCTCGACGCCGGGGACGGCGGTGGCGGCGAGGTGGCCGAAGAGGTTGTCGGGGTTGAGCGGGGCCCGGTACGGCAGGCGCAGGCTGATCGTCCCGGGCACCTTGGGGACGTGCCGGTTCGCCTTCTCGGCCCGCAGGCGCAGCTCGCCGGGGGCGAGGGCGAAGACCTCGCGGACGGTCTCGTTGAAGGTCCGGATGGAGGAGAACCCGGCGGCGAAGGCGATGTCGCCCATCGGCAGCTCGGAGGTCTCGATCAGCAGCCGGGCGGTCTGGGCGCGCTGGGCCCGGGCGAGGGCGAGGGGCCCGGCGCCGAGCTCGGCGTTCAGCTGCCGCTCCACCTGGCGCGTGGAGTACCCCAGCCGCACTGCCAGCCCCGGGACGCCCTCGCGGTCCACGACGCCGTCCTGGATGAGCCGCATGGCCCGGGCGACGGCGTCGGCCCGGGCGTTCCACTCGGGGGAGCCGGGGGAGGTGTCGGGCCGGCAGCGCTTGCAGGCCCGGAACCCGGCCTGCTGGCAGGCGGCGGCGCTCGGCAGGAAGGTCATGTTCTCGACCTTGGGGGGCACCGCGGGGCAGCTGGGCCGGCAGTAGATGCCGGTGGTCCGCACGGCGGTGAAGAACCATCCGTCGAAGCGGGCGTCCTTCGACTGCACGGCCCTCACGCAGCGGTCGGTGTCGGTGTACATGGCTCCAGCATCCCGGCCCAGCCCCTGCCGGGCTGGCGGTTTTCCGACATCAAGCGTAGCCCTCCGGGGGTGGGACCCGGGGCGGCGTCGGCGCCGGTTGGGCGGGGCCCGGGGTCTTCGAGGGGGCCGGCCGCCTCCGCAGTACCCGTGCACGGGGAAGGGCCCCCGGTGCCTCATCGGCATCGGGGGCCCTTCGGGTACCGCGTCCGCTCTACGGGAGCTGCGACGCCGCCCGCGCCTCGCGGCGGTTGTTGCGGAAGGTGTTCGCGCGACGGGTCGTCGCGAACAGCGGGATGGTCGCCGCCATGGCGATCTGGAGCGCGCAGCCCGCCTGGAGCAGTGCCTGACCGCCCGGGGCGTCGAACGCCCAGGCCGCCAGCAGGCCCATGGCCCCGACGATCCAGCTCAGCATCGCGACCGCGAGGACACCCCGCGGCTTCGGGTACTCGACCCGGCTCACCATCAGCCAGGCCACCCCGATGATCGCCAGCAGCGTCGGGACGAACGGCAGCTCCAGCAGCACGATCGAGACGACCGTCAGCGCGCCGAAGGGGCTCGGCATGCCCTGGAACATGCCGTCCTTCATGGTCACGCAGCTGAATCTCGCGAGTCTGAGCACCACGGCCAGCAGCACCACGATCGCGGCCAGCGCGGACATCTTCTGCACCGCGTCGTCGGCCACCATGCCGTAGACGAGCACGAAGTACGCCGGCGCCAGTCCGAAGCTGATCAGGTCGGACAGGTTGTCCAGCTCGGCGCCCATCGGCGAGCTGCGCAGCTTGCGGGCCACGATGCCGTCGAAGAGGTCGAAGACCGCCGCGAGCAGCATCAGTATCACCGCCGTCGCGGCGCTGTTGCGGGCCATGCCCGACTCTCCGCTGCCGGTGAGGTGCGGGATGAGGATCCCGGTGGTGGTGAAGTACACCGCCATGAATCCGCACGTCGCGTTGCCGAGGGTGAGGGTGTCCGCTATCGACAGCCGCAGCGAGAGCGGCATGTCGTCCTCGGCGGACTCCTCCTCCGCGGCCTCGGGCACCCAGCCACCCGACGGTGTGGTGGGAGTCTCAGGGTCAGTCACGGTCAATTCGGGTCACCCCCGCGGTGGTGGCCTGTCCGACCTCGACCGCGACCTCGACACCCTCGGGGAGGTAGATGTCGACGCGGGAGCCGAAGCGGATCAGACCGATGCGTTCGCCCTGCTCCACCTTGGTACCGGCCGGCAGGTACGGGACGATGCGGCGTGCGACGGCGCCTGCGATCTGCACCATCTCGATGTCGCCGAGCTCGGTGTCGAAGTGCCAGACAACGCGCTCGTTGTTCTCGCTCTCCTTGTTGAACGCCGGGACGAACCCGCCCGGGATGTGCTCCACGGACGTCACCGTGCCCGCGAGGGGCGCGCGGTTGACGTGGACGTTCAGGGGGCTCATGAAGATCGCGACCCGGGTCCGTCCGTCCTTCCACGGCATGATGCTCTGCACCACACCGTCGGCGGGCGAGATGACCCGGCCCTGCGTGATCTCACGCTCGGGGTCGCGGAAGAACCACAGCATGCCCGCCGCGAGAGCGGTGGTGGGCACGGCCACCGCGGCCCAGCGGCCGGACTTGCGGGCCCGGGTGAGGCTGAGCGCAGCGGTGGCGACGGTCGGCAGGAGCCACGGCGATGCTCCGCGTGCGAGACGTCCACCGAGGATGCCGACGCGAGGTGCAGAGGTTTGGCTGTGGGGCATGGATGACCTTCGTAGCGGGTGATTGCCGCGCCGCAAACAGGGGGACGGGACGGCGGCTTTACTGGAATGCTATCGGTTGCACGCAACAACTGGGCAAGCCAGAAGCCGAGTCGATGGCCGCCAGCCAGTGACTGCCAGTGATTCTTTTGCGACGAACCCATGGAGGATCCGCCGCAAAAGGGACTTTCAGCCCTGGAGTCGGTACTCCTCGAGCAGGCGTCGACCGATGATCATTTTCTGGATCTCGGCCGTACCTTCACCGATCAGCAGCATCGGTGCCTCCCTGTAGAGGCGCTCGATCTCGTACTCCTTCGAGAATCCGTAGCCGCCATGGATGCGGAAGGCGTCCTCGACTACCTCCTTGCAGTATTCGGAGGCGAGGTACTTCGCCATCCCTGCCTCGAGGTCGTTTCGTTCCCCGGAGTCCTTTTTGCGTGCTGCATTAACCATCATCGCATGGGCGGCCTCGACCTTGGTAGCCATCTCGGCCAGCTTGAACTGGATGGCCTGGTGTTCCGCGATCGCCTTACCGAAAGTATGACGTTGCTGGGCATAAGAGACACCCAGCTCGAACGCACGCTGCGCGACGCCGCAGCCACGCGCCGCCACGTTCACGCGGCCGACCTCGACCCCGTCCATCATTTGGTAAAACCCTCGGCCCGTCTGGCCTCCGAGGACCCGATTGGCCGGAATGCGCAGTCCGTCCATGATCAGCTCGGTGGTGTCGACACCCTTGTAGCCCATCTTGTCGATCTTGCCCGGGATGGTCAGGCCCGGACGGACCTCACCGAAGCCCGGCTCCTTCTCGACGAGGAAGGTCGTCATCGACTTGTGCGGGGCCGTGCCCTCGGGGTGTCCTTCGTCACTGCGGACCAGCACGGCCACCAGCGTCGAGGAGCCGCCGTTCGTCAGCCACATCTTCTGGCCGTTCAGGACGTACTCCTCGCCGTCCTTCACCGCCTTGGACGTGATGGCCGACACATCGGAGCCCAGCCCCGGCTCGGACATCGAGAACGCGCCGCGCACCTCGCCCAGCGCCATGCGGGGCAGGAAGTGGTCCTTCTGCTCCTGGGTGCCGTGCTGCTTGAGCATGTACGCCACGATGAAGTGGGTGTTGATGATGCCCGAGACGGACATCCAGCCCCGCGCTATCTCCTCCACGCACAGCGCGTAGGTGAGCAGCGACTCACCCAGGCCGCCGTACTCCTCCGGAATCATCAGGCCGAAGAGGCCGAGTTCCTTGAGGCTGTCGACGATCTGCTGCGGGTACTCGTCACGGTGTTCGAGCTCGGTCGCGACCGGGATGATCTCCTTGTCGACGAACTCCCGGACGGTCTTGAGGATCTCCCGCTGGACGTCGGTCAGCCCGGCGGTCTGGGCGAGTCGGGCCATGGCTACTTCCCCTGTTCCTTCAGCGTGGGGCGGCCGGGCTGCTCGCCGCCGCGCTCCTTGATGTACGTCTCCGTCGGGACCATCACCTTGCGCCTGAAGACGCAGACGAGGGTGCCGTCCTGCTTGTAGCCCTTGGTCTCCACGTAGACGATCCCGCGGTCGTTCTTCGACTTGGACGGGGTCTTGTCGAGGACCGTGGTCTCGCCGTAGACGGTGTCGCCGTGGAAGGTCGGCGCCACGTGCCGCAGCGACTCGATCTCCAGGTTGGCGATGGCCTTCCCGGAGACGTCCGGCACGGACATGCCGAGCAGCAGCGAGTAGATGTAGTTGCCCACGACCACGTTCTTGCCGAAGTCGGTCGTGTTCTCGGCGTAATTGCTGTCCATGTGGAGCGGGTGGTGATTCATGGTCAGCAGACAGAAGAGGTGGTCGTCGTACTCCGTGACCGTCTTCCCGGGCCAGTGCTTGTAGACGGCCCCGACCTCGAACTCCTCGTACGTGCGTCCGAACTGCATGGTGCTCAGGGCCCTTCTAGTTGGCGGGGATCTCGAACTTGGACGTGCGCTGCATGCCCGCGGCCCGGCCCTTGCCGGCGATGACGAGGGCCATCTTGCGGCTGGCCTCGTCGATCATCTCGTCGCCGAGCATGGCCGAGCCCTTCTTGCCGCCGGCCTCGGAGGTGCACCACTCGTAGGCGTCCAGGATCAGCTCGGCGTGGTCGTAGTCCGCCTGGGAGGGCGAGAAGACCTCGTTGGCCGCCTCGACCTGGCCCGGGTGCAGCACCCACTTGCCGTCGAAGCCGAGGGCCGCGGCGCGCCCGGCGACCTCGCGGTACCCGTCGACGTTCTTGATCTGGAGGTAGGGGCCGTCGATCGCCTGCAGGTTGTTCGCCCGTGCGGCCATGAGGATCTTCATCAGGATGTAGTGGTAGGCGTCCGCCGGGTAGCCGGGCGGCTGCTCGCCCACGACCAGGGACTTCATGTTGATGGAGGCCATGAAGTCGGCCGGCCCGAAGATGATCGTCTCCACGCGCTGGGAGGCCTGCGCGATCGCGTTGACGTTGTTGAGGCCCTGGGCGTTCTCGATCTGCGCCTCGATGCCGATCTTGCCGACCTCGAAGCCCATCGTCTTCTCGATCTGCGTCAGCAGCAGGTCCAGCGCCACGATCTGCTGGGCGTCCTGGACCTTCGGCAGCATGATGCAGTCGAGGTTCTGGCCCGCGCCCTCGACGACCGTGACGACGTCCCGGTACGTCCAGTGGGTGGTCCAGTCGTTGACGCGCACGACCCGGGTCTTGCCGGTCCAGTCGCCCTCGTTCAGGAACTTGACGATGGTGTGGCGGGCCTCGGGCTTGGCGAGGGGCGCACAGGCGTCCTCCAGGTCGAGGAAGACCTGGTCGGCCGGCAGGCCCTGGGCCTTCTCCAGGAAGCGCGGGTTCGAGCCCGGCACCGCGAGGCAGGAGCGGCGCGGCCGAAGGCGGTTCACGGGAGACGTGGGCGTGGTCATGCGGGGACCTCCAGAGGGTCGAGCTTGTTCGCTTTCCGGATCTCGTCGACGATACGGCCGATGATCTCCGTGATACCGAAGTCCTTGGGTGTGAAGACGGCGGCCACTCCGGCTGCCTTGAGGGCGATGGCATCGGCGTTCGGAATGATGCCGCCGAGGACGACCGGGATGTCACCCGCCCCCGCCGTACGGAGGCGTTCCAGCACGTCCGGCACGAGCGCGCTGTGCGAGCCGGACAGGATGGACAGTCCCACGCAGTGCACGTCCTCGGCCAGCGCCGCGGAGGAGATCTCCTCGGGCGTCAGCCGGATGCCCTGGTAGACCACCTCGAATCCGGCGTCGCGGGCCCGTACGGCGATCTGCTCGGCGCCGTTGGAGTGCCCGTCCAGGCCGGGCTTGCCCACCAGCAGGCGCAGTCGGCCGGAGCCCAGGTCCTCGGCGGTCCGGGCGACCTTCTCGCGGACGAGGGCCATCGGGGTGCCCTCCTCGGCGGTGACCGCCACCGGGGCCGAGGAGACCCCGGTCGGGGCGCGGAACTCGCCGAACACCTCGCGCAGGGCGTTCGCCCACTCGCCGGTGGTGACACCGGCCCGGGCGCACTCCAGGGTGGCCTCCATCAGGTTCTCGGTCCCGGCCGCGGCATCCTTGAGCCGGTCCAGGGCCTGCATCACCGTAGGGAAGACGAACGGGTCGCCGTTCCCCTGCCGGTCCGAGGACTCCTGCCGCTCGGCCCGCCAGCGGACGATCCGCTCCACGGTCAGCGCCTCGACGGCCGGGTCGACCGTCATGATGGCGCCGTCCAGGTCGGCCGTCAGCGGGTTCTCCTCGGTCTGCTCGAAGCAGTTGACGCCGACGATCTTGTCCTCGCCGGCCTCGATCCGGGCGCGCCGCTCGGCGTGCGAGGAGACCAGCTGGGACTTCAGGTACCCGGACTCGACGGCGGCCATCGCGCCGCCCATCTCCTGGATCCGGTCGATCTCGGCCAGGCAGTCGACGACCAGGGAGTCGACTTTGGCCTCGATGACGTGGGATCCGGCGAAGATGTCCTCGTACTCCAGCAGGTCGCTCTCGTGCGCCAGGACCTGCTGGATGCGCAGCGACCACTGCTGGTCCCAGGGCCGGGGCAGACCCAGCGCCTCGTTCCAGGCCGGCAGCTGCACGGCGCGGGCCCGGGCGTCCTTGGAGAGGGTGACCGCGAGCATCTCCAGCACGATGCGCTGGACGTTGTTCTCCGGCTGCGCCTCGGTCAGGCCGAGGGAGTTGACCTGGACGCCGTACCGGAAGCGGCGCTGCTTGGCGTTCTCGATGCCGTAGCGCTCGCGGGTGACCTGGTCCCAGATGCGGCCGAAGGCGCGCATCTTGCACATCTCCTCGATGAAGCGGACGCCCGCGTTCACGAAGAACGAGATACGGGCGACCACTTCGCCGAAACGATCCTCCGGGACCTGGCCCGAGTCGCGCACCGAGTCCAGCACGGCGATCGCCGTCGACATCGCGTACGAGATCTCCTGGACCGGGGTGGCCCCGGCCTCCTGGAGGTGGTACGAGCAGATGTTGATCGGGTTCCACTTCGGGATGTGGTTGACCGTGTACGCGATCATGTCCGTCGTCAGACGGAGCGAGGGCCCGGGCGGGAAGACGTGCGTCCCGCGCGAGAGGTACTCCTTGACGATGTCGTTCTGGGTGGTGCCCTGGAGCTGGGCGATGTCCGCGCCCTGCTCCTCGGCGGCCACCTGGTAGAGCGCCAGCAGCCACATGGCGGTGGCGTTGATCGTCATCGAGGTGTTCATCTGCTCCAGGGGGATGTCCTGGAACAGCCGTCGCATGTCGCCCAGATGGGAGACCGGGACCCCGACCCGGCCCACCTCGCCGCGGGCGAGGATGTGGTCGGGGTCGTAGCCGGTCTGCGTCGGGAGGTCGAACGCGACCGACAGGCCGGTCTGGCCCTTGGCGAGGTTGCGGCGGTACAGCTCGTTGGACGCCTCGGCCGTGGAGTGGCCGGCGTACGTCCGCATGAGCCACGGACGGTCTTTCTGGCGCTCTGTCATCTCAGGCTGTCCCTCTGGGCCCTCGGACGTCTCAGACGTTGCGGAAGCGGTTGATGGCGTCGATGTGCTGGGCGCGGAGTTCGTGGTCGCGCACGCCCAGGCCCTCCTCGGGGGCGAGCGCGAGGACGCCGACCTTGCCCTGGTGCAGGTTGCGGTGGACGTCGTACGCGGCCTGGCCGGTCTCCTCCAGGGAGTAGACCTTGGACAGCGTGGGGTGGATCTTGCCCTTGGCGACCAGGCGGTTGGCCTCCCACGCCTCGCGGTAGTTCGCGAAGTGAGAGCCGACGATCCGCTTGAGCGACATCCACAGGTAGCGGTTGTCGTACTCGTGGTTGTAGCCCGAGGTCGAGGCGCAGGTGACGATCGTGCCGCCCTTGCGGGTGACGTACACGGAGGCGCCGAAGGTCTCGCGGCCCGGGTGCTCGAAGACGATGTCCACGTCCTCGCCGCCGGTCAGCTCGCGGATGCGCTTGCCGAAGCGCTTCCACTCCTTGGGGTCCTGGGTGTGCTCGTCCTTCCAGAACTTGTAGCCCTCGGCGCTGCGGTCGATGATCGCGGTCGCGCCCATCGCGCGGCAGATGTCCGCCTTCTGCGCGCTGGAGACCACGCAGATCGGGTTGGCGCCGCCGGCCAGCGCGAACTGGGTGGCGTACGAGCCGAGGCCGCCGCTGGCGCCCCAGATCAGGACGTTGTCGCCCTGCTTCATGCCGGCGCCGTTGCGGGAGACCAGCTGGCGGTAGGCGGTGGAGTTGACCAGGCCGGGGGAGGCGGCCTCCTCCCAGCTCAGGTGGCCGGGCTTCGGCATCAGCTGGTTGGACTTGACGAGGGCGATCTCCGCCAGGCCGCCGAAGTTGGTCTCGAAGCCCCAGATGCGCTGCTCGGGGTCGAGCATCGTGTCGTTGTGGCCGTCGGAGGACTCCAGCTCGACCGAGAGGCAGTGCGCGACGACCTCGTCGCCGGGCTTCCAGGCGTTGACGCCGGGGCCGGTGCGCAGGACGACGCCCGCGAGGTCCGAGCCGATGACGTGGTACGGGAGGTCGTGGCGCTTGGTGAGCTCGCTGAGCTTTCCGTACCGCTCCAGGAAGCTGAAGGTGGACACGGGCTCGAAGATCGAGGTCCACACGGAGTTGTAGTTGACCGACGAGGCCATGACGGCCACCAGGGCCTCGCCCGGGCCGAGCTCCGGCACCGGGACGTGGTCGAGGTGCAGGGACTTGCGCGGGTCCTTCTCACGGGTGGTGAGCCCCGCGAACATCTCCGCCTCGTCCTTGTGCACGGTGATCGCGCGGTACGAGTCGGGGAGCGGCAGGGCCGCGAAGTCGGCGGCCGTAGCGGCCTGCGACTGGATCGCGTCCAGGATGTCCTTCACGGTGTGCCTCCGGCGAGCGCTGAGGGTGCGCTGAGGGATACGCGGGTGCGTGGAACGGGTGTGGTGTGGGTGGTGCTGCGGTGCTGCGAATGCCGTCGGTCCGGCGGAGCTGTGGTGCTGGCGCGATGCCCGTGGTGGGGCGTGCGCGCGGCCTGGTGACGCAGGCATCCGGGGCGCGGCTCGTGCCGAGTGGGCGTGGACCGCGGGGACATCCGGACGAGATTCAACGTATGGCACCCCGTGTCACTCAGCAAGGCACCGCGTGCCAAATCTTTCTCTCATTTGCCTATTGACCTGCGCAGATGAGCGATGATCGATCAGAGTTACCGGTGAGTAGGGGCAAGTCGGACAAACGAAAGCGGCCGCCCCCGGAACGGGAGCGGCCGCTGTGACGTGCGTGACTACTGCTTGTTTCTCAGTGCCTCTTCGATGGTCCGCATGACCTCGTCGAGCGGGGCGTCCGTACGGGCCACCGCCACCAGCACCTCGCCCTGCGTACGGACCTCCGCCGGCGCGGCCGGGGCCGGGGCCGGCGCGGTGCTCAGGGTGCGGCCCGCGCCGATCCCCGTGCCGAAGGTCTTCCGTACGATCGAGAAGGCGTGGTCCAGCTGCGCCTCCACGTCCCCCTGGCCCCCCGCCCGCAGCCAGCGCCGCAGCACGTGGTTGTGGGCCGTCACCACCGCCGAGGCGGCCACCTCCGCCAGCAGCGGGTCGTCATTGCCGTCGTGGTGGTCGGTCTCGTCGAAATGGGCCAGCAGATAGCGCGTGAACAGCCGCTCGTACCGGGCCACCGAGGCGATCTCCCGCTCCCGCAGCGCCGGCACCTCGCGGGTCAGCCGGTAGCGCTCCACGGACACCGCCGGCGACGCGGCGTACATCTTCATGACTTCCTTGATCCCGCGGCACACCGTGTCGAGCGGGTGCTCGTGCGCCGGGGCCACGTCCAGCACCGCCTCGGCCCTGGTCAGGGTGTCGTCGTGGTCCGGGAAGATCGCCTCTTCCTTGGACCGGAAGTGCCGGAAGAAGGTCCGGCGCGCCACCCCCGCCGTCGCGGCGATCTCGTCGACCGTCGTCGCCTCGTACCCCTTGGTCGCGAACAGCTCCATGGCGGCGGCGGCGAGCTCGCGGCGCATCTTGAGACGCTGGGCGGCCGCCTTGGTGCCGGCCGGGCTCTCCGTGCTGTCGGAGGCCGTGGCGGAGCGGGACGAGGTCTTGGCGGGCTGGGACATAGAGCGAAAGTACTTCATTTGCGCGGGGGCGCGCGCCTGAGGGGGGTGGTGCAGGGATGGATGCGGGGGAGGGCCGGCACTGGGCACACAGTGCTCGTCGGGAGGGTTCGCCTGCCGTGAGGGTGCGGCAGGCCCGAGCAACCCTCCCCACGCATCCGGCTCTGGGGGCACCTGGCCGGGGCGCTGGTTACCGGCGGGCGTACTCACGGAATCCGCGGCCGGTCTTGCGGCCCAGGCAGCCCGCCGCCACCAGATGCTCCAGCAGCGGGGACGGGGCCAGGCCGGGGTCGCGGAACTCCTTGTGGAGCACTTTCTCGATCGCCAGCGAGACGTCCAGGCCGACGACGTCGAGGAGCTCGAAGGGCCCCATCGGGTAGCCGCCGCCCAGCTTCATCGCCGCGTCGATGTCGTCGAGGCTCGCATAGTGCTGCTCGACCATCTTCACGGCGTTGTTCAAGTACGGGAACAGCAGCGCGTTCACGATGAAGCCGGCCCGGTCCCCGCAGTCCACCGGGTGCTTGCGCACCTTGACGCAGATCTCGCGGACCGTGGCGTGCACGTCGTCGGAGGTCAGGACGGTCCGGACCACCTCGACCAGCTTCATCGCCGGAGCCGGGTTGAAGAAGTGCATGCCGATCACGTCCTGCGGACGCGAGGTCGCGCGGGCGATCGCGATCACCGGCAGCGAGGAGGTCGTGGTGGCCAGCACCGCGCCCGGCCTGCAGACCTTGTCGAGGGCGGCGAACAGCTCCTGCTTGACCGCCAGGTCCTCGGCGACGGCCTCCACGGCCAGGTCCACGTCGGCGAAGGCGTCGAGCGAGCCGGCCGGGCTGATCCGCTCCAGCGTCTGCGCCGCGTTCTCCTCGGTCAGCTTGCCCTTGGACACCGCACGGTCCAAGGACTTGCCGATCGCGGCCTTCGCGGCGGCCGCCTTCTCCTGGCTGCGGGCGGCGAGCACCACCGCGAAGCCGGCCTGCGCGAAGACCTGCGCGATACCGCTCGCCATGGTGCCGGAGCCGGCCACGCCGACCTTCGTGACCGGGCGGCCCTCGCCGAGCCGGGCCCCGTCCAGCGGGGTCTGCGCGTCGCGGACGATCGTGGAGCTGCCCGGCTCGGCGTACGTGTAGAAGCCGCGCCCGGACTTCTGCCCGGTCAGGCCGGCCTCGGCGAGGTGGCCCAGGATCGGGGCCGGGGCGTGCAGCCGGTCGCCCGAGGAGGCGTACATGGCCTCCAGGACGGTCCGGGCGGTGTCCACGCCGATCAGGTCGAGCAGGGCGAGCGGGCCCATGGGCAGACCGCAGCCGAGCCGCATCGCCGCGTCGATGTCCTCGCGGGAGGCGTACTTCGACTCGTACATCGCGGCGGCCTGGTTGAGGTACCCGAAGAGCAGGCCGTCCGCGACGAAGCCGGGGCGGTCGCCGACGGAGACGGGCTCCTTGCCGAGCTCGCGGGCCAGCGCGGTGACCGCCTCGACGGCCGGCGGGGCGGTGAGGACGCTGGAGACCACCTCGACCAGCTTCATCGCGGGGGCCGGGTTGAAGAAGTGCAGGCCGAGGACGCGCTCGGGGCGCTGCGACTCGGCGGCGAGCCGGGTCACCGAGAGGGCGTTGGTGCCGGTGGCCAGGATCGTGTCGGGGCGCACGATCGCGTCGAGCTCGCGGAAGAGGCGCTGCTTGAGCTCGTAGCTCTCCGGGACGACCTCGATGACGAGGTCGGCGTCGGCGGCGGCGGTCAGCTCGGTGAAGGTGCGGAAGCGGGCGAGCACGCCCTCCCGCTCCTGCTCGGTGAGGCGCTCGCGGGCCACCGAGCGGGCCGTGGCGGCCGCGAGGGCGGCGGTGGCCCGGCGGGTGGCGGCGTCGCTGATGTCGATGCCGATGACCTCGCGGCCGGCCTGGGCGAGGACCTCGGCGATGCCGGTGCCCATGGTGCCGAGGCCGATGACGGCGATGGTCTGGAAGGCGGACTGGCCGGTGGACTGACTGGACGTGGACGGAAGGTCCATCGCGGGACTCCAGTGGAAGAGGGTGACGACTGAGGGGGCCGCACGGCGCACGACGCGCGGCGGAAGATCCGGCCCGTGAGAAAGCACGGGGCGGAGAACGGCGGACCCTGTCCCGGGGCCGTGCCGTACACGAAAGGCAGCAGAGGTAGCTGATGCACGTGAGTCGTGGGAGCTACCGAACCGACTGATACGGGGCGGCTGCGTCACCAGGCCGGCCTCGTACGTTGAAAGGAGCGTAACCCGCGGGTAACTGCCGCGCCAGAGCACGGAGATGTGACCTGTACCGCCCAAATGTACCGATCATCGATCATCGATCAGCCATCTGCGGAAACCCGGCGTGGCGGCGGCCGCGCCGCCCTAGGGTGGCCGGGTGAACGACGTGCTGGAGCGCCTGCGGACGGAAGCCGGGCAGTACGGGGAGTCCGGCGCGTCCGGAGGGTCCTCGCGGTACGAGGAACTGCTCGCGGCGGACCCCGACGCGCTGGCCGCCTCCCTGACCTCCGCGGGCCTGCCCCTGTGGGCCCGCGAACTGGCCGCGTACCGCCTCGGCCTGGCCGGCGACCGGCGGGCCTTCGAGCCGCTGGTGCTGCTCCTCAACCACCGGGACCCGCCGCGCTGCGCGGCCGCCGCCGAGGCGCTAGCCGCCCTCGGCGACCCGCGCACCGCCCGCGCGGCGGCGGCCCTGGCCACCAACACCCTGCGCACGGCCTACGCCCTGCAGCCCGTACGGCTCCTCACGACCCTGCGAGCCCCCGAATCGGCGCCGGTCCTGATGGCCACGCTGTCGCGGCTGCTGTCCCCGCACGAGCCGTACTGGAGGGTGGCCCTGGCCTGTGTCGAGGGCCTCGGCACCCTCGCCGACCCGCGCGCCCGCGAGGTTCTCACCCGCGCCCAGTCCCACCCCCGCCTCGCGCTGGCGGCAACGGCGGCCCTGCGCAAACTACGCAGACCGCGCTGACGCCGCTGCCCCCGCTGACCTGATCAGCCGGAGGCCGAGGCCTTCCCGCCCGGTGCCTGGGCGGCCACGGGCTCGCGGCCCGCGGCGCCTTCCGGCTGCCGGCCCAGGACCGCATCGGGCGCGGCGGCCACGGTGGGCGCGGCGGCCGGGCGGCGGCGGTCCGCCGCCTGCAGGACCCGCTTGCCCAGGCGCTGCGCCGGAAGCTCGACCAGGCGGTACATCAGGTGGCTCGCGGCCAGCAGCACGGTGAGGAAGATCGCCGTCCAGGCGATCTTCCCGAGCGTCGACTCCGGCATCGGCGGAACCCCAAGCGGCGGGCCGACCGTGCGCAGCAGCGGGAAGTGCAGCAGGTACATCGAGAAGCTGATCGCGCCGAGCCAGGTCAGCGGCTTCGGGAAGCGCCGCCCCCGCAGCAGGAAGCAGAGGCCGAACAGGACCCAGGCCGCGAGGTACGAGAGCGACCAGGCCTTCCAGCCCGAGGTCCAGGTGCTCTCCTGGACCCCGTTCCGGTTGTACAGCCACCCGACGAGCACGCCCGCGGCGACCACGAACCCGCAGGCGAGCAGAGCCGGGACCCGTCCGAGCCCGCCGTGCTGCGCCCGGTACACGGCGGTGCCGGCGAACATGGTCGCGAAGATCATCAAGGTCTCGAACGCGACGGCCCGGCTGTTCAGCGTGATGAGTACCAGGCCGAGTCCGCCGAGCAGGAGCGCCCCCGCCGCGGTCGCCTTCCGGTTGCCGCTGAGCACGCCCCAGAAGCCCACGAGGACGATCGGCGTGACGATGAGCAGGAGCAGCCGGACCGAGCCGAGCCCCGTCAGCAGCAGTTGGGGGGCGAGGGCCGTGCCGATCGCGAGCGCGGCGCCGGCGAAGGCCACCGCGATCGGGGCGCTGTGCCGGTGCAGGCCCCGGGTGAACAGGGCGGTGACGAAGAAGTAGAAGACCATCTCGTAGCAGAGCGTCCAGGTGACGTTCATGCCGTTGATGACGCCGAGCATGTCCTGGAGCATCAGGCCGTTCGCGACCAGCGAGGCGAGGTTGTCGCCGGTGCGCAGCAGCGCGACCGAGCCGTCCCCGGCCGGGAGCATCATGATCGCGGCGACGAAGGCGACGATGACGGCCGGGTAGATCCGGAAGAGCCGGCCGATCCAGAAGCCGCGGACGTCGCCCCGGCGCTCCAGGGAGGCCGGGATGATGTAGCCGCTCACGATGAAGAAGAGCATGACCCCGAACACACCGAGGTCGAAGTTGCGCCAGACCACCCCGCCGAAGGGCAGCATCCGCAGCACGTCGAAGTGGTGCAGGACCACGACCAGGGCGGCTATGCCGCGCAGTGCGTCCAGCCAGCCGAGCCGGGCGCCGGCGGCGGAGCCCGCGGCCGCGGCGGCCTTCCGTCGGGCGAGCGGGGATATCAGCTTCTTCACCGCAGGGACCCTAGCTCATGTCCGCGCGTCCCGTCCCCGTTCACCGAGGTGCCGGGGACGGGACGCGCGAGCTGCCGCAAACCGGTACATACGGCAGCGGTTTGCTCCTTACCCGCGGAAGCCCAGGAGGCCGTGGAGGGCCGTGCCGCCGGCGGTCGGGGGGACCGCGCGGGTGGAGGTGGTCGGCTTCGGGGCCGGCTGGGCGGGGCAGGTGGCGTCCGAGGCCTGGCCCGTCCGCAGGTACGCCGCCACCTTCTCGTCCAGGCACTTGTTGCCGCTGAGCGCGACCCCGTGGTTGCCGCCGCCCTCCTCGACCACCAGCGCCGAGCCCTTCAGCTTCCCCTTCATGCTCAGCGCACCCTCGAACGGGGTCGCCGCGTCCTCCGTCGCCTGGAGCAGCAGGGCCGGCGGGAGGCTTGCGTTGCTCACGTCCGGCGCCGCCAGCGGCTCCGTCCGCCAGAACGCGCACGGGGCGTTGTACCAGGCGTTGTTCCAGGTCATGAACGGAGCCTTCGCGTGGGTGCGCCACATGTCCGCACGCCACTGGTTCCAGTCCTTCGGCCAGGCCGAGTCCCGGCACTGGACCGCCGTGTACACGCTGTAGCCGTTGCTCGCGGACGGCTCCACCGCCCCGAACCGCTCGTACGCCGCCACCAGCGGCTTCGGGTCCTTCGCCACCTCGTACGCCGAGAACGCCTCGGCGAGGACCGGCCAGTAGCCGTTGTAGTAGCCGCCCGGCATGTACGTGTCCTCCAGTTCCGCCGGGCCCACCTTGCCGCCCGCCGGGGTCCCGCGCAGGGCGTCCCGCATCGCGTACCAGCGCTCCTCGACCCCCGCCGGGTCGGTGCCCAGCCGGTACTTCTCGTCGTACTGGGCCACCCAGGCCAGGAAGGACTTGTGCCGGGCGTCGAAGGCCTGGTCCTGCGCGAGGTTGTCCTCGTACCAGACCCCGCCCGGGTCGACCACCGAGTCCAGGACCAGGCGGTGCACCCGGTCCGGGTGGAGTTTGGCGTACACCGCGCCCAGGTAGGTCCCGTACGAGTAGCCGAAGTAGCTGAGCTTCGCCGCGCCCAGGGCCCCGCGCAGCACCTCGATGTCGCGGGCGGCGGAAACGGTGCCGATGTACGGGAGCACGTCCGCGTGCTTGGTCTGGCAGGACTCGGCGAAGGACTTCACCCGGTCCAGGTTGGCCTGCTCGGTCTGCGCGTCTAGCGGTACGGAGTCCGGGCGTACGGGGGTGAAGTGGCCGGGCCCGCAGTCGAGGGTGGGCTCGCTCTTGCCGACGCCGCGGGGGTCGAAGCCGATCACGTCGTACTGGGCGGCCACGTCCTTCGGCAGCGCGGACGCGATGAACCCGGCCAGGGCCCGGCCGCTGCCGCCCGGCCCGCCGGGGTTGACCAGGAGCGGGCCCTGCGAGGTGGCGGCGGTGTGCGGGACCCGGGTCAGGGCCAGGGAGATCTGCCGCCCGGCCGGGTGGTCGTGGTCGAGCGGGACCTTGAGGGAGGCGCACTGCAGCGTCGGATAGCGCGGGGTCGCACAGCCGGTCCAGCGCAGCGCGGCGGGCGCGGCGACCGGTGCGGCGCCCGCCGGCGCGGCGCCCGCCGGGCTCGTGACGACGGCGGCCACGGTCGCGGTGGCGACCGACAACAGGACGGCGGCGCGCTTCGTCAGTGGGCCGCGCTTCTTCGCAGGGTGCAGCATGGGGCCTCCCAGCCGAGGGTTCTGGGCGGAATCGTCCCGGAAACCACGCCCGGAAGGCGGGATTGGGCCGCTGATTGGCCCGATGTGATGAGCCTTCAGGGGCCGTACGAGGTCACAGGAGGCTGAGCTGGACCGGATCGGCGGGCGCGGCCCCGGCCGGGCGTTCGGGGACGGGGACCGCGCGGGCCGCGCCCCGTCGGGAGGGGCCGATGCCGAATTCGGCGGCGAGTTCGTGGACTTGCCGGGTGATCCGGCGCTGGTACCAGGTGGGTGCGTACGAGCCGCCCGCGTACATCCGCTCGTACCGTTCGACGAGGTGGGGGTGGTGAGCCTCCAGCCACGCCGTGAACCACTCGCGGGCGCCCGGCCGCAGATGGAGTACCAGGGGTGTCACGGAGGTCGCCCCGGACTCGGCGACGGCCCGGACGGTGGCCCGCAGCTGCTCGGGCGAGTCCCCGAGGAAGGGGATCACCGGGGCCATCAGCACCCCGCACTCGATCCCGGCGTCGGTGAGGGCGCGTACGGCTCCCAGCCGGGCGGCGGGGGAGGGCGTGCCGGGCTCGACGGTCCGCCACAGGGCGGTGTCGGTGAAGCCGACGGAGACGGAGATGCCGACCTCGGCCACCTCGGCGGCCCGCCGCAGGAGCGGGAGGTCGCGCAGGATCAGCGTCCCCTTGGTCAGGATGGAGAAGGGGTTGGCCCGCTCATGCAGGGCCTCGATGATCCCGGGCATCAGCCGGTAGCGGCCCTCAGTAAGTTGCACACTTCCCTAAGTGGCTCTGACGTGCAAATATGCCCGCCATGAGCACCCAGACGGACGACACAGGCCACCTCATCGACTTGGTGTGCCGGAAGAGTCAGGCGGTCAAGAGCAAGACCGGCCGCCGCGAAATCTCGGTCAGCGCACAGGAGGCCCGAGGCCGCAAGACGGCCGAACTGCTTGGCCTGACGGTTCGCCATGTATGGCGTGAGGTTGGATCGGCCTCCCGCTTTCGCCGGTCCAAGAAGGTCCCCAAGCAGGATCTCGCTCTACAGGCTCTGGACCGAGGTGAAATCGGTGCGCTGTGGGTCTTCCGCCTGGACCGATGGACGCGCCGGGGTGCCGGTGCCATTCTCTCGATCGTAGAGCCCGCAGACGGCCGTCCCCGCCGGTTGCTGGTCGACAACGGCGACGCGGACAACCCCGGAATCGGACTCGACAGTTCGAACCCCCGTGACCGTTCGGAACTCATCCGGCGCGCTGAGGATGCTCGCGAGGAAACCGAGGTGCTGAGCGAGCGGGTGAGGAACACCAAGACGTTCCAGCTCGAAAACGGCGAGTGGCTCAGCGGGGTCGCTCCCTATGGTCTGCGCGTCGTCATGGTCTCTGCCTTCGATGAGGATGGCGAGGAGATAGAGGAGCGGAAGCTACAGCGCGACCCGGAGACGTCCGCTGGTATCCCGGGCGAGCCTCACGTGACCAAGATGGAGATTGCCCGCTTGGTCACGTACGAATGGCCTGTAGCGAGGGTGACCAAACGAGAGATGGCGCGCCGTCTGAATGATCGCGCTGTTCCGTCACCTAGCGGGGGAAATTGGGCGTTCAGCACCGTGGCAAACATGATCGGCAACCCCGCGTATGCCGGGTGGCAGATCACTGGACGCTCGGACAACAGGTCACGGCGAATGCTGTACCTGAATGAAGATGGCGAAAAGGTAAGTGTGATGGTCGGCCCTGCACTGCTTGCCGAGGAGGAGTACAACGAGGCCCAGGCAGCCTCGCGCGGTAGCGGCCCCCCGGCCGACGCCGAGTCATGGAAACCAAAGCATCTGCTCACTGACCTACTCGAATGCTCTGGGTGCAATTCGTCCATGCCCAGCGCCGGAACCTCCTACGCCTGCTGGCGCTCCCGTGCTGGCGGCGTGTGCCCAGCGCCCGCGAGTGCAGCCGCACACAGCGCTGAGGAGTACGTATTTCAGTTTTGGTCCTCCCGTCTGCACGCCAGCGATCCGGAAGACCCTCTGCTGGCAATCGTGGCGGCCCGCTGGGCAGCCAGGAAGGACCCGCAGGCATCCGAGGAGGAGCAGACCGCTAGGGCCGCTCTGGCGGACGCTGAGCGAGTCCTCTCCCGCCTGTGGCAGGACCGGCGGGCTGGTCTCTTTGACGGCCCCTCTGAGCGGTTCTTCGCCCCCCAACTGTCCGAGGCCAACGCGGCAGTTACAGCAGCCCAAAAGGCCCTTGACGGCATTAGCGGAACTGGGCCGGTAGACATCTCGTTCCTGTTGGAACTGGAGGACCAGCGGGAAGCGTGGGAAGCAGCGGACCTTCCGCTGAAACGCGACCTCTTGAGGCTGGCAATCCGACGTATCCGAGTGCATCGGGCGCCCAAACGAGGAGTCCAGTTCGACGGAGACTCGCGTATGGAGATCAACTGGCTTGACGAGCCCGCATGGGAGACGGCTGCATAAGACCGATCAGGGCCCCGTTCGGAGAGATCCGGGCGGGCCCTTTGCTGTACGGCCCAGCAAGCAGCAGCGCTTCAGTTTTGCCATGCCCGTATGTTACCCCCGCCCGCCTGCTGACCCGACGTACGTTGACATATGAAAACTGCCCCTACCGCCGGCTCGGAGAGGGGGGCTTGCTGACCTGCGACTTTTCTAGCCGGGGTCTATGTGGGCGCGTGCGCTGCCGCGAACCGAAGGGCCTCAGCCTAGGGCGTTAATTGCCGATGTGATGAGTGTGCGGGCAGTCGATCCGTAGAAGGCAACCTCTGCCAGGTTCCCAAAAGCCTTGAGGTACAGTGCCACGTCGCTCGGCTGAGTCTCCTTGATAGCGGCCGAAAGAGTTTCCACGTGGACGCGCTGGCCATCAAAAATGGTGAACGTCTCCAATGGCCATGCTTGCCGAGGCGCTGTGAACGGAATGATTCCCAGCGAGATTGAAGGCAGCGCCATCACCGACAATAGATGACCTAGCTGAGCAGCCATTGTTTCGGCGCTGCCGATGCGATACCGCAAGACTGATTCTTCAACCAGCACGGCAAACCGGTGGTCGCCTTCGCGGATTACATGTGATCTGTTCACGCGCGCTGTCACAGCGTCCGACACGTCGTCGGGGGTCCCGCGAAACCGCGCAATGGAGGTCAGCAAGGCAGTTGCGTAACCGGGAGTCTGAAAAAAGCCGGGCACCACATTGGAACAATAGACGTGGAACTGCTGTGTCTGCTCGTAGAGCGGTACGCCCGACTCTTGAAGCCGCCGGAGCCCTGTTCGTTGCAGCCGCTTCCACTGGACGTACATGGAATCCGCTTGCCGGTTGGCGGCGATCAAGTCATCGGCATTTCCCGGCGTGCCGCACGCTTTGCACCAAGCCTTTATGTCGGCGTCGCTGGGAGGTGTCTTTGCGTGCTCAATCCGCGATGACTTGGACTCACTCCACCCGCACCGGACAGCCAACTCACGGCCCGTGATTCCCGCGTCGAGCCTGATTTCCCGCAGCCGAGCAGCTAGGGATTCCCTGGCTTCCTGGGCTTTGGACGAAGGGGATGTCATGAGTTGGCTGTCCGATTGCTCTTAGATCTTGTATTCGCGGTGCGGGATGGCTCGCTGCCAGATCTCTTCGAATGCATTGACGCAGAGCTTCAGCATGCCGGCGTCAGTGCTCAGTTCATCCGTGACGTGACTGCCGTCTCCGGCGAAGTGGTGGAAGCGGATTAGGTTTCCGTCGAAGAGCCAGAAATCATGGGCGGGTACCAGGGAGCCAGTTGCCTGACTACGGGGCAGCCAGCGCACATCTTCGCCAGCAATGACGTTGGCCTGCGTGACGTAGTGCTCCCAGCGGATGTATTCACTGACAGGCTCTGAGATCACGCGGGCGCGACGGATGGCCACACCACGGGCTACGGCATCCGCAATGGTCTGGTGGAACGGATGCCACCAGGATTCGCGGTCGTCCCAGTTAACGCGTTCCCCGCGCTGCCACGCTTCTAGCCGAGGATTGGTGCCGTAGTCATCCCGCATTTCCAAATGGAGGGCGGACTCACGGGTGTTGGCCAGCAGTTCACTGAACGGCGGAACGCTCGACGGCATCGCACGCTTCCCTGATCATCGGCACCATGCGCGCCGGAATCCTGATGACTTCCTCGCTGTCCGGAATTGCTCCCTTGGCCGGACTACTCGCCTCACAGGTCGCGCGGAGTTCAGCGCCAGCCTTCCAGCCCTGCAACACCAGTTCTCCCGACTCTTCATCAGCCCAGACGGTAGGGCAGTGTTCAAGGTCGGTGTTCGGGTCGATCCCAACGAACCGTAGCGCCATGACAGCCTCTCTCCGTTGCGGTTTGCCTGAACTTGCATGGCCCATCCTCCCGTTGCTGCGTGAGCAGTCAAGAGCACCTGCGCTGAAATGGCGTGCAAGCTCATGCAAGTTGATGGAGCCCCGGACGGGCTGCCTTTTAGCGTCGCCATCACCACGACTTCACCGAGGGGACGGCGGGACATGGCGGCAATGACCGAGACCGACGCAAGCCAGCGGGAGTACACGACTTTCGCCCCCTCCGGGGAGACGTGCCCAGCATGCCGGAAGCCGATCAAGAGCCTTGAGCGTTGCCGCCGGGGTGAGGTCGAACGGCGGTCTGCCGGTCCGGCCGTGGTCTATCGGCACATCGACTGTGACGACCCGCAGGGGCTCAAGCGGTGACGGCCCCAGGGACTCTCCAGAGGGCTGGTGGACCGAGCGGGGCGGAGCGCTGGACGTGCGATCCGGAGTCGTCTACTTCCCGCCCGGCAGCAACCCGCCCCCATCTCCCTTCCGTGGCGAGGAGGCGTGAGGGCCGCGCGCGGCTTGGTGGTAGGTCTCGCCTTCGCTGCGTGGGTCTACGTCGTCGCCGTCATCGTGGCCCGAGGCTGGGCCGCCTAACCCAGACTCCCGCCCCGCCAGGGCGGGCCAGCAAGTGCAAGCCCCCACACCATCACGAGTTGAGGAGTAGCAGATGCCCAAGCACGGTGGCGGTACCGGAAGCGGTCAGGGCGGTAGCCAGCAGGACGACAGCAGCAGCGGGGCCAAGCACGGCGGGGGCGGCTCGGACGAGGGCGGCAACACGTCGGATGGCTCGGGCCCCACCACGGGTAAGTAGGCGCTGTGACGACACGCACGGAGGAGGTGGGCCCTTCGGGGCTCGCCTCTGCCCTCGTTTCTTCAGGCGCGCTGCAATCCGGCTGGCTGCCGACGTTCAAGGCCGTACCCCGGGACCTGTTCGTCCCCGACCGCATCTGGCCGGGCATCGCGGACGGCACCCGGCAGAACCCTGTAGTGGACCGAACCAAGGACCCGCACGCGTGGTTTACAGCGGTGTACTCGGACATCCCGCTGACCACACAGTGGGACGACGGTAGCCACACCGGGGACGGCTTGGGGAAGACGCCTTCCAGCTCCAGTTCGCAGCCTCACATGGTGTTCTCGATGCTGGCCGATCTCGACGTGAGGGACGAGCACCTCATCCTTGAGATCGGGACGGGCACAGGCTGGAACTCGGGCCTGCTCGCCCACCGACTCGGCGGGGAGAACGTCGTCTCCATCGAGTTCGATGCCGACGTGGCGAAGGGGGCCAGGGAGAACCATCGCGCCGCTGGAATGTCCCCGCTGGTCATCGTCGGAGACGGCCGGCTGGGGTACCCAGGTCGAGCCCCGTACGACCGGATCATCGCCACGTGCTCGGTCGGACAGGTCCCTTGGGCATGGGTCGACCAGACACGCTCCGGCGGGGTGATCGTGGCCCCGTGGGGGACGCGGTACGGCGGGGAGGCTATCGCCCGGTTGATCGTGGATGGCAGGACGGCGAGCGGGCGCTTCACACGCTCCAGTGCGTTCATGCGTCTACGGCAGCAGCGCCCGAACCGGCCCCCTCATGACACCTACCTCAAGGGGCAGGCATGGCCCGCCGACGGCGACAGGAGCACCACCGTGCTTTCCCCCGCTGAGGTCGGTGGGTGGGTGGAACAGTTCGCCATTGGGCTCCAAATGCCGGAGGCGTTCTGGTCCGTGGAGCGCTACGACGACGGTACGTACACGCTGTGGACGTACAGCACGGACACCACGTCGTGGGCGTCGGTTGACTACGAGCCGGGGGCCGAGTCCTTCGAGGTCGTGCAGTCCGGCCCACGAAGGCTGTGGGACGAGACGGAAGCCGCCTACGTCTGGTGGGAGGGGCAGGGGCGGCCCGGGTTCGATCGGTTCGGTTTGACGGTGGACAGCGACGGGGAACGGGCCTGGCTCGACTCCCCGGACCACCCCGTCCCAGAAGTGGGCTGACATCCCCCTGAAACGCCCCGTCCGTGTGCCTCCACCGAGCGCATGGCGGGGCGATCTGGTGTTTACGCAGGTCAGGTCCACTTTGGGGAGTGAGCAACTGCCCTCGGCGCGCTGGTAGCAGTCGACGTTGGTGCCCATGGCGATGTGCGCGCCGGTCCACCGGCTCGACGCGAGTTCGCGGCGCAGCAGCTCGGGGGCGTTGGTCTTGACGACGATCTGCGAGTCGAAGCCGATGCCGGTGTCGAGGTCGAGGTAGCTGTGGGTCTTGCGTGCGAAGCAGTACACGCAGGCGTGGCTGCAGCCCCTGTACGGGTTGACCGTCCACTCGAACGGCATGCGCGAGGCGCCGGGCACCCGGTTGAGGATCGAGCGGGCGCGGACCTCGTGGAAGGTGATCCCGCGGAACTCGGGGGTGTCGAAGGTCCGCGTGACGACGGAGGCGGCCCTGAAGAGCGCTCCCGACGCATCGGGGGCTCCGGGCCCGCCCGTCAGATTGTCCCAGCGCATGAGCGCCTCCCTCGGTGTCTCGCCCCGAGAATAGAACAAACGTTCCCATGATCGTGCGGGGTCGCCGTCCGGGAGGAGTACGCCGCCGGGCAGGACGCCGGGACGCCCGCCCGCGCTGCCGCCTCCGGCCCCGGATTTGGGCGCTTGCCCCGGAGGTGGTTGGCTTGCCGCGACGACGGACACAACTGCTGGAGGAACAGCTATGGCGCAGGTCGAGGCCACCACGGAGCGGATCATCGCGGCCGACGCGGAGACCGTGTTCGACGCGCTGGCGGACTACACCGGGACCCGGGGGAAGCTGCTGCCCGAGCACTTCAGCGAGTACGAGGTGCGCGAGGGTGGCGACGGCGAGGGCACCCTCGTCCACTGGAAGCTCCAGGCCACCAGCAAGCGCGTACGCGACTGCCTGCTGGAGGTCACCGAGCCGACCGACGGCCAGCTCGTGGAGAAGGACCGCAACTCCACCATGGTCACCACCTGGGTCGTCACCCCGGCCGGCGAGGGCAAGTCCAAAGCCGTGGTCACCACCGTCTGGAACGGCGCCGGCGGCATCGGCGGCTTCTTCGAGCGCACCTTCGCCCCCAAGGGCCTCGGCCGGATCTACGACACCCTGCTGGCCAACCTGGCCGCCGAAGTCGAGGGCTGAGCAAGGCGGTTGCCTTGCCGCGGCACTGCCGCCGCCGACGGCGCCGGGCGGCTCACCGGTTCGGGTGGATTTCCCGGCCGATGTGAGCCCCCGGCCCGGGCGTGCCCCCGGGCCGGAGCGGGCCCGCGCGGCTAGGCTGGAACCCTGCGCGCGAGCGGCGTGGAGGCCTGCGCGGACGTCCTCGTCCGTGTCGGCCGCCCTGCGAGGACGCGCCGTGCGCAGCCGACCGCCCGGGGGGCCCGATGAAGATCCTCGTCTCCGCCGACATGGAAGGCGCCACGGGCGTCACCTGGCCCGCCGACGTCCTGCCCGGCACCCCCCAGTGGGAGCGCTGCCGCCCCATGTTCACCTCCGACGTGAACGCGGCCGTCCTCGGCTTCCTCGACGGCGGCGCCGACCAGGTCCTCATCAACGAGGCCCACTGGACCATGCGCAACCTGCTGCTCGAACAGCTCGACGAGCGGGCCGAGATGCTCACCGGCCGCCACAAGTCCCTCTCCATGGTCGAGGGCGTCCAGCACGGCGACGTCGACGGCGTCGCGTTCGTCGGCTACCACACCGGCGCCGGCTCCGAGGGAGTCCTCGCCCACACCTACCTCGCCAACTCCATCACCGGCGTCTGGCTGAACGGGACCCGCGCGAGCGAGGGGCTGCTCAACGCGCAGGTCGTCGCCGAGTACGGAGTGCCCGTCATCCTCGTCACCGGCGACGACCTGACCTGCGCCGACGCCGACGGCTACGCGCCGGACGCGCTGAAGGTCGCCGTCAAGGACCACGTCTCCCGCTACGCCGCCGTCTGCCGCACCCCGGCCCGTACCGCCGCCGACATCCGGGCCGCCGCCAAGGAGGCCGCGGCCCTCGCCGTACGCCGGGATCCCGTGCGCGGGGGCCCGTACACCGTGGAGCTGGAGTTCGACGCCGCGCACCTGGCGATGGCCGCCACCGTCGTCCCGGGCGCCGAACGCTTCGGGGAACGCAGGGTCGCGTACACCAGCGAGACGATGTACGAGGGGATCCGGACCTTCAAGGCGGTCACGACGGTCGTCTCGGCAGCCGTGGAGGAGCAGTATGGCTGACATGCCCGCAGTCACCCAGGAGTCCCCGGTCGACCAGGTCGCGCTCGACGAAGCCGTCGCGTTCACCTCCGGCCTGATCCGCATCGACACCACGAACCGGGGCGGCGGCGACTGTCGCGAGCGCCCCGCCGCCGAGTACGTCGCCGAGCGGCTCGCGGCGGCCGGCCCGGAGCCGGTCCTGCTGGAGCGCACGCCCGGCCGCACCAACGTGGTGGCCCGGATCGAGGGCACCGACCCCGGCGCCGAGGCCCTCCTCGTCCACGGCCACCTCGACGTGGTCCCCGCCGAGGCCGCCGACTGGAGCGTGGACCCCTTCTCCGGGGAGATCCGCGACGGGGTGGTCTGGGGCCGCGGCGCCGTCGACATGAAGAACATGGACGCGATGGTGCTGGCCGTCGTACGGGCCTGGGCGCGGGCCGGCGTCAAACCCCGCCGGGACATCGTGATCGCCTACACCGCCGACGAGGAGGACAGCGCGGTCGACGGCTCGGGATTCCTCGCCGACCAGTACGCGCACCTCTTCGAGGGCTGTACGGAGGGCCTGAGCGAATCCGGCGCCTTCACCGTGTACAACGGCCCCGGCCAGGCCCTCTACCCGATCGCGGCCGGTGAACGCGGCACCGCCTGGCTGAAGTTGACCGCCCACGGCACGGCGGGCCACGGCTCCAAGCCCAACCGGGCCAATGCCGTCAGCCGGCTCGCCGGCGCCGTGGCCCGGATCGGCGAGTACCGCTGGCCCGTCCGGCTCACCGGTACGGTCGCCGCCTGCATCACACAACTCGCGGCCCTCCAGGGCCTGTCGGTCGACCCGGGTGCCCGCGACTTCGACCTCGACGCGGTCCTCGGCAAGCTCGGCCCGGCCGGACTCCTCGTCGAGGCGACCGTGCGCAACAGCTCCAACCCGACGATGTTCAGCGGCGGTTACAAGCTCAACGTCATCCCGGGCACGGCCACCGCGTACGTGGACGGCCGGATGCTGCCCGGCACCGAGGCGGAGTTCATCGCCACCCTCGACGAGCTCACCGGCCCCGACGTCACCTGGGAGTTCCACCACCGCGAGGTGGCCCTCGAAGCCCCCGTGGACGGGCGGACGTTCGGGATCCTGCGCGAGTCGGTGGAACGCTTCGACCCCGACGGGCACGTGGTGCCGTTCTGCATGGCGGGCGGCACCGACGCCAAGCAGTTCTCCCGGCTCGGGATCACCGGATACGGCTTCTCCCCGCTCAAGCTGCCGCCCGGCTTCGACTACTGGTCCCTCTTCCACGGCGTGGACGAGCGGGTCCCCGTCGACGCCCTGCACTTCGGCGTACGCGTCCTCGACCACGCCCTGCGGACCCTGTGATGGTGACCCTGTGATGGTGAGCCGGTGATGGCGGTGCCGACCGGGCCCTACGGCAGCTGGCCCTCGCCCCTCGACGCGGCCGCCGCCGCCTCGCTCGACGGGCGGCCCGAGTACGTGGGCACCGTCGGCCCCGAGGTGTGGTGGACCGCGCCCCGCCCGGCCGAGGGCGGCCGCCGCACCCTGGTGCGCCGGCCCGCCGACGGCGGCCCCGAAGCCTCGGTGCTGCCGGCCCCGTGGAACGTCCGCAGCCGGGTCACCGAGTACGGCGGCCGACCCTGGGCGGGCACCGAACGGCCTTCGGGTGGGCCCCTGTTGGTGTTCGTCCACTTCGCCGACCAGCGGATGTACGCGTACGAGCCCGACGCGCCCGGCGGCGGCTGCGCCCCGCGGCCCCTGACCCCGCTCTCCGCGGTCGGAGGCGGACTGCGCTGGGCGGATCCCGTCCTGCGCGACGGCGAAGTCTGGTGCGTGCTGGAGGAGTTCACCGGGCCCGCGCCGACCGATGTACGCCGGGTGCTGGCCGCCGTACCGCTGGACGGATCGGCCGCCGAGGACCGGTCGCTCGTACGCGAACTCACCGACGACCGGCACCGGTTCACCACCGGACCCCGGCTGTCCCCCGACGGACTGCAGGCGGCCTGGCTGGTGTGGGACCACCCCCGGATGCCGTGGGACGGCACCGAGGTACGGCTCGCCGAGGTCAAGCCCGACGGGACGCTGACCGGGGTCCGCACCGTACTCGGCGGCCCCGAGGAGTCCGTGGCCCAGGTGGAGTGGACCTCCGGCGGGGACCTCCTCGCCGTGAGCGACCGCAGTGGCTGGTGGAACCCGTACCGGGTGGATCCGGCGACCGGCGAGGCCGTCAACCTCTGCCCGCGCGAGGAGGAGTTCGGCGGCCCCCTGTGGAAACCCGGGCTGAGCTGGCTGGCCCCGCTCCCCGGCGGCACCTCCCGGGCGGAAGGCCCCGGAGGCGGGCTCGTCGCCGTGCTGCACGGCCAGGGCTCCTCCGTGCTCGGTGTCCTCGACCCGGAGAGCGGCGATCTGGTGGACGCCGCCGGACCGTGGACGGCCTGGCAGCCGACCCTCGCCGCGTACGGCAACCGCGTCTACGGGGTCGCGGCCAGCCCGCGCAGCGCCTACGAGGTCGTGGAGCTCGACGTCGAGAGCGGGCACGCGCGGGTGGTCGGCGCGGCCGGGGTGGACCCGGTGGACCCCTCGTACTACCCCGAACCGCAGAGCCGGACCTTCCTCGGCCCCGGCGGGCGGGAGATCCACGCCCACATCTACCCGCCGCACCACCCCGCGCGCCGCGCCCCCGCCGACGAACTCCCCCCGTACGTGGTGTGGGCGCACGGCGGCCCCACCGACCACGTACCGCCCGTACTCGACCTGCACATCGCGTACTTCACCTCGCGCGGCATCGGTGTGGCCGAGGTGAACTACGGCGGCTCCAGCGGCTACGGGCGCGCCTACCGGGAGCGGCTGCGCGAGCAGTGGGGCGTCGTCGACGTGGAGGACTGCGCGGCGGTGGCCCGGGCCCTGGCCGCCGAGGGCACCGCGGACCGGGCCCGGCTCGCCATCCGCGGCGGCAGCGCGGGCGGCTGGACGGCGGCGGCCTCGCTGGCGGCCACCGACCTGTACGCCTGCGGGACGGTCATCTACCCCGTGCTGGACCTGCTGGGCTTCGCGGAGGAGACCCACGACCTGGAGTCCCACTACATCGACGGCCTGGCCGGACCCCCGCAGACCCTGGCCGTACGGTGCCGCGAACGCTCGCCGCTGGCCCGGGCCGGGCGGATCACCGCACCTTTCGTACTGCTGCAGGGACTTCAGGACCCGATCTGCCCGCCGGCCCAGGCGGAGCGGTTCCTGGCCGCGCTGCGGGGGCGGCCGGTGCCGCACGCGTACGTCGCCTTCGAGGGCGAGGGCCACGGGTTCCGGCGGGCGGAGACCATGGTCCGCGCGCTGGAGGCGGAACTCTCCCTGTACGCCCAGGTGTTCGGCATCGAGCGGACGGACGTTCCGCGCCTGGTCCTGGGGCCGAGCCCGGCCGCCGTCGCCGAAGAGCCTGAAGAGCCCTAGCCCGTCGGGAGGTTGAGCCCCGTGTAGATCTGGTTGAGCACGGTGGGCAGCAGGGCCTGGGCGGTGGTGCGCCCGTCCGGGGACAGGGTCAGGTTCGTCCAGATCACGAGCGTGACGTCGTTGACCGGGTCGTGGCCGATGAAGGAGTTGTAGCCCGGGAGTTCACCGCCGTGGTAGTACATCGCGGAGTTCGGGCCGAAGCGCTGGTAGGCGATGCCGTAGCCGTACTTCTGGCCGTCGGGCGCGGCCGGGTCCTCGGCCTGCGGGCCGCGGAGCCACTGCTGTTGGGATGCGGGGTCCAGAACCTTGCCCGTCACCAGGGACCGGATCCAGGTGGCCAGGTCGTCGGCGGTGGAGACGGCCCCGCCGGCGGCGGTGGCGTAGGAGGGGTTCTGCCGGGTGTAGTCGACGGGCCGGAGCTTCCCCGACTGCGCCGCCGCGCGCATCGCGGCGGGGTACGGGTCGTCGGCCAGGGCGTAGACCGAACCGCCGTACATGTAGCCGTGCGCGGCGGGCTCGGGCAGGGACCGGTCGTCGGCGGCCGGGAGCAGCGTCCCCTTCATCCCCAGCGGGGTGAACAGCCGGTCCCGGAACTGCTGGGCCAGGGGCCGGCCGCCGGCCTTCTCGGCGACCAGGCCCAGCAGGGCGTAATTCGTGTTGGAGTACTCGTAGGACGCGTCGGGCGCGAAGTTCGGCGGGTGCCGGAAGGCGATGGCCAGGATCTGCTGCGGGGTCCAGGCCTTGCCGGGGTCGGCGTCCAGCGTCGCCGAGAGTTCGGGGGTGTTGGTGTAGTTGTAGAGCCCGCTGCGCATCTTCAGCAGGTCGGCCAGGGTGATGTGCTCGCCGTTCGGCACCCCCGGGACGTACGCGGACACCGGGTCGTTCAGCCGGAGCTTGCCGTCCTGGGCGAGGAGCATGATCAGTGCTGCCGTCATGGTCTTGGTGTTGGACGCGATCCGGAAGTGGTCGTTCGTGCCCGGCGGTCTCGCCTTGCCCAGCTCCGACGTGCCGACGACGGCCCGGTAGGTGCCCTGCGGGGTGCGCAGCAGCACGACCGCGCCGGGCACCATCAGCTTCTTCGCCGCGCGCTCGACGGTGGTCTGGAAGGCGGCCGGCTCGATCGGCTTCAGGGGCGGCGGGATACGGGTGGGGGCGGGAGCCGTCATCGTCGCCGCGGGAACGGGCGTGGGCGACGGGTCGGCGCGTGCCGTGGCGGCGGCCGCCGCGCCGGGCGCAATACCGCCCCCCGCGATCAGGAGGGCGACGCAGGGCGTCAGCAAGACCGTACGCCGACGTGCTCGGGAGGTCCTCATGCACTCACCCCAGCCCGATTTGGGTGGAAAAGCCCAATTTTAACAGCGAGGCCGGGGGCGGGCCGTGCCGGGCCCGCCCCCGGCCGCCCGCCGGGCCGCCCTACGCCGTGTGCAGCCAGACGCGGAGCGGGCCCAGCGGGGTGAAACCGTGGCGGAGGGCCGTGTCCAGGTCGTCCCCGGACTCGTAGCCGACGACAGGGAGGCCGGGCCAGAGGTCCGCGACCGCCGCGAGGGCGCCCGCCCAGGCCTCGTCGTCGGGGGTGCCGTCCGCCGTGAAGACGTTGGAGAGGCCGACGACCGAGCCCGTACGGTTGGCGGCGGCCCCGGCGAGGATGCGCCCGTCGGCCGCCCGTCCGGCGAGGAAGGCGATCTCCGGCGCGAGCAGCCCCGGGTGGAACAGGCCGGCGCTCTCCCCGCCGCCCCACGCCGCCTCCCAGGCGGCCAGTTCCCCGGCGTCGGCGACGCGGGCCCAGGTCAGGGCGGGGGAGGACCCGGCCGCAGCCGACGCCGCCGGAGCGTCCCCAGGCCGGTGGATCCACTCGGCGCCGAACAGCACCTCGAAGCCCGCCGGAGCCAGATCCAGCGCGGCGAAGCTGTCCTTGACCGAGCAGCCGGGGGACTCGGTGTCCATGCCGGCCAGCAGCGCGTCCGCCGAGGCCTCCCGGGTCAGGGTCACGCCGTCGGGGTAGTACATCGGGGTGCGGCGCGCGCTGGTCCACGCGTCGGCCGCGAACGCGCCGCCGCCGCTGACCGCCGCGCACCACTCGGCGTTGTTGTGTACCGCCGCGCGCAGCAGTTCTTCGGTGTTCAGGTCGATGATCACGCGGAGAAGGGTGCCACAGCTCATAACCTGGGCGGATGTCATTTTCCGCGTACCTCCGCGAGGGGGAGCACGTCGGGCTGCGGCCCTTCCGGCTCGCCGACGGCCCCGAGTTCACCGCACGCGTGCACGAGAGCCGCCACCTGCACCACCCCTGGCTGTCCCCACCGGCGACGATCGAGGAGTACGAGGCGTACGCGACCCCGCTCATCGAGGGCGCCGACCGGGTGGGATTCCTGGTCTGCGAGCGCGGGACCGGGGCCATCGCGGGCTTCGTCAACATCAACAACGTCGTCCACGGGGCCTTCGACTGCGGTGCTCTCGGCTACGGAGCCTTCGCGCACGCCGCCGGGCGGGGCCTGTTCCGGGAGGCGCTGGGGCTCGTCGTGGCGCAGGCCTTCGCCCCCGAGGACGAGGGCGGCCTGGGGCTGCACCGGCTGGAGGCCAACATCCAGCCGGGCAACGCGGCCTCCCTCGCACTGGTCCGCGGGGCCGGGTTCCGCCAGGAGGGGTTCTCGCCGGACTTCCTCTTCGTCGACGGGGCCTGGCGCGACCACGAACGCTGGGCGATCACCGCCGGCATGCCCGGCGCGTAGCGCTCCGGCCAGGGCTTTGCGTAATCCTGACCGGTGGTGATCCGCGGAACCCCTGTGCACCGGCCGCCCCTGCGTGTTCCATTTCCTGCATGGCCACCACCGTCCGCCGCGCCGTACTGAACCTGCCCGCAGCCCCGTTGGGCCCCGAGAACCCCCTGCCCGTCCTGGGCGCGCCCGCCGACGCGCACACGCTCGACGACCTCCCCCAGCTACCGCTGGGAGGTGCCCCCAGGCGCGAGGGGCTGCCCCGCGACATGGCCCGGCAGATCGGGTACGAGCCGCTGCGCTCGCTGCTGCCCGTACGACTGCGGGACGGGTACCAACGGCGCAGGCAGGACCGCGAGTTCGAAGCCGTCGTCATCGAGAACGCGCACCTGCGGGTCACCGTGCTGCCCGGGCTCGGCGGACGCGTCCACTCACTCGTGCACGTGCCCACCGGCCGTGAGCTCCTCTACCGCAACCCGGTGTTCCAGCCCGCCAACTTCGCCCTCAACGGCGCCTGGTTCTCGGGCGGCATCGAGTGGAACATCGGCGCCACCGGCCACACCACCCTCTCCTGCGCCCCGCTGCACGCCGCACTCGTACCGGGGCCCGACGGGGGCGTGATGGTGCGGCTCTGGGAGTGGGAGCGGCTGCGCGACCTGCCGTTCCAGGTGGACCTGTGGCTGCCGCAGGACTCGGAGTTCCTGTACGTCGGCGTCCGCGTCCGCAATCCGCACGAAAGGGCCGTCCCCGTGTACTGGTGGTCCAACATCGCCGTCCCGGAGGACCCCGGCACCCGCGTGCTCGCCCCCGCCGACGAGGCCTGGCACTTCGGGTACGAGCGCGCGCTGCGCCGGATCCCCGTACCGCGGTGGGAGGGCGAGGACCGTACGTACCCGCTGCGCAGCGAGTACCCGGCCGACTTCTTCTACGAGGTCCCGGACGGGGCCCGGCCGTGGATCGCCTCGCTGGACGCCGAGGGGCGCGGGCTCGTCCAGACCTCCACGGGCCGGCTGCGCGGCCGCAAGCTGTTCGTCTGGGGCTCGGGGGAGGGCGGCCGGCGCTGGCAGGAGTGGCTGACCGAGCCCGGCACCGGCGGCTACGCCGAGATCCAGGCCGGCCTCGCCCGGACCCAGCTGGAGCACGTACGGCTGGAGGCCGGGGCGGAGTTCAGCTGGCTGGAGGCGTACGGACCGCTGGCCGCGGACCCGGGACCGGTGCACGGCCCCGACTGGGCGGCGGCCCGGTCCGCCGCGGAGACGGCCCTGGCGGGCGCCCTGCCCGCGGAGCGGGTCGAGGAGGCGTACGAGGCGTGGCGCGGGTCCGCCGACACCGAGCCCGGGGAGCGGCTGGCGGAGGGCTCGGGGTGGGGCGCGCTGGAGGTGCTGTGCGGCGGGCACAAGCTGCCCGGCACCCCCTTCCCTGAATCGGGGCTCGGCGAGGCCCAGGCGCCCTGGCTGGAACTGTGGCGCACCGGTGTCTTCCCCGCCCCGCGGCGGGTGGCGCCGCCGGGGCCCAGCCTGGTCGCCCCGCACTGGCGGGACATGCTGGAGACGGCCCCGGCGGATCCGCTGACCGAGTACCACCTCGGCGTGGCCCAGTGGCGCGCGGGCGATGTGGCGCAGGCGGTGCGCAGTTGGGAGCGCGGGCTGGCGCTGGCGCCCTCGCGCTGGCCGCTGCTGCGCTGCCTGGCGGTGGCGGACGCACTGGCCGGCGACCCGGCGCGGGCGGCGCAGCGGTACGCCGAGGCCTTCGAGGACCTGGCCGAGGAGAGCCGGGGCGGCGAGCCGTGGACGGCCGCGGAGTCGGCGCTGGGGCGGGAGGCGATGACGACGCTGCTGGCGGCCGGTCGTCTGCCGGCGGCGCGGGCGGTGTGGGACCGGCTGCGGCCGGCGCTCCGCGAGGAGGGGCGGTTCCGTCTGCTGGCCGCGCGGCTGCTGGCGGCGGAGGGGCACGTGGGCGCGGCCCGCCGGGTGTTCGAGGACGGCTTCGAACTCCCGGACCTGCGCGAGGGCGATGAGATCCTGTCGGAGGTCTGGTCCCGCATAACGCACCGGCCGCTCCCCGCGTCGTACAACTTCCGCATGCGCCCGCCGACGTAGAGCCGCCCGCGGGGCCCGGGCCGCGTGGCCCGCCCGCGGGGCCCGGGCCCGGCTCAGGCCCGGGCCAGGATTTCGCCGTTCAGGACCGAGAACCAGGCGTCCGGGGACGCGCCCCAGCGGTGCCAGGCCTCGGCGGCGGCGGCCAAGTCGGCCGGGGTGGCGTGGCCGGCGTCCGTCGCGAGGGACGCG
Organism: Streptomyces sp. NBC_01006; assembly: GCF_045162725.1. Lineage (NCBI taxonomy): Bacteria > Bacillati > Actinomycetota > Actinomycetes > Kitasatosporales > Streptomycetaceae > Streptomyces > Streptomyces sp. NBC_01006. The sequence goes on from NZ_CP108700.1 coordinate 6,651,924, forward strand.
TACGCCGAGGCCGTCGTACGGTCCGCCCACAGGGAGGACCACCACGAGGTCTCCTCGGCGGTGGCGTAGCACCAGGCCGTCGCCGACGAGGCGACCTCCGTGAACCCCGCCGCCCTCGCCCACGACAGCAGGCGGCGTCCGGCGTCCGGTTCGCCGCCGTTCGCCCGGGCCACCCGGCGGTACAGGCCCAGCCACTCGTCCAGACCCGGTTCGGCCGGGTACCAGGTCATCGCCGCGTAGTCGGCGTCCCGGGCGGCCACGATCCCGGCCGGCCGGCACACCCGCCGCATCTCGCGCAGGGCCCGGACCGGGTCGCCGACGTGCTGGAGCACCTGGTGGGCGTGGACCACGTCGAAGGAGTCGTCCGGGAAGTCCAGCGCGTGGACGTCCGCGGTGGCGAACGTGATCGCGTCGGCCAGGCCGCGCTCCCGCACGTACTCCGCGGCCTGCTCCAGGACGTCCCGCGCCGCGTCGACCGCCGTGACCCGGCCGCCCGGCGCGACCAGTTCCGCCAGGTCCGCCGTGATCGTCCCCGGACCGCAGCCCACGTCCAGGACCGACATCCCGGGCCGCAGCTCGCCGATCAGGTACGCCGCCGAGTTCGCGGCGGTGCGCCAGCGGTGCGAGCGCAGTACGGATTCGTGGTGCCCGTGCGTGTAGACGGCGGTTTCCTTCGTCTCCTCGGTACCCATGAGCCGACTCCTCCTCGTCGTCGAAGCGATGTGATCACCGTAGGGGATCAGTTCGGTGGATGAGATATGCGTTTTGACATGTGGACATCACCCTTGCGTGGGAAGGGGAGTGGGCGGGTCGGTGGCAGGGGGAGGGAGGCGCGAGGACAGTGGGCTCCAGAGATCCGGCCCCCTGGCAGAGGACGGTGAGAGCCATGCCGGACACGCTGCTCGAACAGCACGCCGAGGCCCTGCGGCTCTTCGGAGAGCGGGTGCGCGCCATCGAGGACGGCCAATGGGGCGCCCCGACCCCCTGTACGGAATGGACCGTCCGCGACCTGGTCAACCACGTCACCGGCGAACAGCTCTGGATCCCGCCGATGCTCACCGACGGGCGCACCATCGAGGAGATCGGCGACGCGCTCTCCGGCGACGTGCTCGGCGAGGACCCGGCGGGCGCCTGGGAGCGGGCGTCGGGCGCCGCGCACGCCGCGTTCACCGCGCCCGGGGCGCTGGACCGCACGGTCAGACTCTCGTACGGGCCCGCGCTGGGCCGGGCGTACTGCGCGGAGCTGACCGCCGACTGCGTCGTGCACACCTGGGACCTCTCGCGGGGCATCGGCGCCGACGACCGGCTCCCGGACGGGCTGGTCGAGTTCGCCCTCAAGGAGGTCATGCCGTACGCCGACGGGCTCGCCGCCAGCGGCTTGTTCGCCGCGCCCCTGGACGTGCCGGCGGGTGCGAACGCCCAGACCCGGCTGCTGGCCCTGGTGGGCAGGAAGGGCTGAGCCCTCCGCCGCCCGCCGGGGGACGACAACAGGCGTACCCCCGTGAACCGCCGTATAAAGGGCATGGCTGATCGGGTCGGCGGTAGGCGTACGGAACGGGGAAGGCGGGGCGAGGTGTCCGGGATGCAGCGCACGGCGGAGGGCCGCGGTCCGGTCCGCTACGGGCCGCCCGCGCCCCAGCCCGGCCTGCCCGTGCTCCCCGAGCTCACCGCCGTGATCGCCGCGGCCGCCGAGCGGTCCGCCCCCGAACCCCCGGGCGGCGGGCAGCCCGTACGCGAGGCCGCCTGCCGGCACTGGGGGCGGCGCGGGCTGCCCACCGCGCCGGAGAACGTGGCCGCCGGGCCCGGCGCGCCCGCCCTGCTGCTGGCACTGCTCGGCGCGTACGGGGGCGACGTGATGCTGCCCCGACCCTGTCCCGCATGGTGGACCCCGCAGGTCCGGCTGCTGGGACGGCGGGCCTACCACGTGCCGACCCCGGCCGAGTGCGGCGGCATCCCGGACCCGTACGCCCTGCTGGAGACCGTACGGAGGGTGCGCGCCGAGGGCGGCGACCCGCGCGTGCTGCTGCTGTCGGTGGCCGACGACCCGACGGCGACCGTGCCCCCGCCCGAGATGCTGCGCGAGGCCTGCGAGGCCGCAGGGGACGCCGGATTGTTCGTCGTCAGCGACGAGAGCTGGCGCGACACCGTCCACCGGCCGCACGAGACCCTCGTCCTGAGCCCGGCCGAGATGCTGCCCGACCAGGCCGCCGTACTCCTCGACCTGTCCGGGGCGCTGCTGCCCGCCGGGTGGCCGGCGGCCGTGGTCCGCTTCCCGGGCACCCCGCGCGGCACCTGGCTGCGGGCCCGCACCCTCGACATCCTCACCGCGACCGGGGCCATGGTCGCGGGGCCGGTCGCCGGGGCCGCGGCGTACGCGCTCGACGAACCGGACGCCGTCACCGGGCGCGCCTACGCCGCGGCGGCGCTGCACGGGGTGGTCGCCGCCGCGGCCCACCGTGAGCTGCTGGCCGTGGGCGCGCTCGCCCGGCCGCCGCAGGCCGGGCGCCACCTGTACGCCGACCTGACCCCGCTGCGCGCCGGGCTGGCCCGGCAGGGGGTCCGCGACGCGATGGAACTGGAGGACTACCTGGGCGGCCGGCTCGGCGCGCCCACCCCGGGCGGGCAGCGCTTCGCCGACGAGCTGGGCGCGCTGCGGGTCCGCCTGTCGACGGGCCCGCTGCTCGGCGCCACCCCGGAGGAGCGGCTCGCCGCGCTCACCGCACGCGACCCCCTCGGCCTCCCGCACGTACGGGGCTCCCTGGACCTCCTCGGATCGGTCCTGGCCGCACTGAGCTCCTGACTTCCCTACTTCCGCCCGACGCGACGAGCCCGCTGTGCGGTGAACGGAGAGCTCTTGATGAGGGATCAGACGGAAACCCCCGCACCCCCGGGCCCCGCGCCCACCGACCCCTCGCCCACCGACCCCTCGCCCACCGAACTCGCGCCCGCCGACCTCGCCCACGCCGCCCTGCCCGCCGCGGTCCGCCCGGCGGGCACCGGCCGGCGCCGAGCGGCGCCGCGGCCGTTGGGGGAGGTGCGCAGCTGGCCGCGCTCCTTCGCCGATCGGCTGACCACGCCGCTGCCCGGGCTGCGGGCCTTCGCCCGCCTCGCGCGCGAGGGCGCGTTCCGGCCCGGCCCCGACGGGCTGCGCGGCATCCCCGACCTCCCGTACGCCCCCGCCCCGCTGCCCGCGGCCGGCCCCGGGACGCTCTGCGCCACCTGGGCGGGCCACGCCAGCTGGGTGCTGCGGATCGGTGGGCTGACCGTACTGACCGACCCCGTCTGGTCGCGGCGCATCCTCGGCACCCCGGCGCGGATGACCCCGGTCGGCGTGTGCTGGGAGGAGCTGCCGCCGGTGGACGCGGTGGTGATCAGCCACAACCACTACGACCACCTCGACGCCCCCACCCTCAAGCGGCTGCCCCGGCACACCCCGCTCTTCGTCCCGGCCGGCCTGGCCCGCTGGTGCCGGCGCCGCGGGTTCAGCCGGGTCACCGAGCTCGACTGGTGGGAGTGCGCGGAACTGGGCGGCGTACGGTTCGACTTCGTCCCGGCGCACCACTGGTCGAAGCGGTCGCTGCTCGACACGTGCCGGACGCTGTGGGGTGGATGGGTGCTGAGCGATGTGCGGTCCGCCGAGACGCCGACGCCGGGGAAGGTGTACTTCGCGGGGGACACCGGATACGGGCACTGGTTCGGGGAGATCGGGCGGCGCCATCCGGGGATCGACCTGGCGCTGCTGCCGATCGGGGCGTACGCGCCGAGGTGGTGGCTGAGGGATGTCCACGCCGATCCGGAGGAGGCCGTTCAGGCCTGCCGGGACGTGGGGGCGCGGCGGATGGCGCCGATGCACTGGGGCACGTTCGTGCTGTCGGCGGAGCCCGTGACGGAGCCGCTGGAGCGGGTCCGGGCGGCATGGGCCCGGGCCGGGCTGTCCCGGGAGGACCTCTGGGACCTCCCGATCGGCGGTTCGCGCGCGCTGCGACCCTCGGGGTCCGCCGTCACCGGGTGACGCGCTCGTCGGCGAGCCGGCGGGCGACGCGGTGGGGGCGGGGCGCTGCTCAGAAGCCGAGACCTCCGGTAGCGAGGATCATGGCCCGCCCTACTTGCTCCGCAGGCTGCCGAGCGCGTCGGGGTCGTTCTCCAGGGCGGTGGCCGCCGACTTCCAGCCGGTGTCCCCGGGGGAGAGGGCGCTGCGCAGGAAGGCCGTGGTGAGCCGCTGGATCAGGGCGACGCGCGCGGGGCTCTCGTCGGTCGTCTCGGCGACCTCGTATCCGGGGATGCCGCCGAGCGAGTGCTCCGCGCCGAAGAGGGTGAGCAGGCTCTTGTCCGCCGGGCTGTGGGTGTAGGGGTCGGTGAACCAGTCCGGTCCGCGGGTGGAGAGCGCGGAGTCGTCGTTGTCGCCGGCGACGACGAGGGCCGGAGTCGTCATGGTGCCGAAGGACGGGTTCATGAAGGGCAGGTTCTCGGCGGCGAACGGGGTGAGGGTGTCGCCCAGGCCGGGCAGGGCGAGCAGTACGCCCGCCGTGACGCGGGGGTCGGACATGTCCTCGCCGGGAACGCCGTCGGCGTCCAGGACGCGCGCGCCGAGGAGCGTACTGGCGCTCTGCGCTCCCCAGGAGTGCCCGGCCACGGCGATACGGCTGTGGTCGACGCGGCCGCCGAGGCCGGGTACGGAGGCTTCCAGGACGTCGAGCCCGTCCAGTACCTGCTTGAGGTCTTCGACGCGGATCCGCCAGATCCGCGGCGTACGCGGGTCCTCGTGCGGAATGCCGAGCGTCCGGGAGTCGAGGTGGGTGGGCTGGACGACCACGAAGCCCTCGGCGGCCCAGTGGTCCGCGAGCGGGGCGTAGCCGTTCATCGACCAGCCGAAGCCGTGCGAGAAGACGATGACGGGCAGATCGCCGCCGGTGGCGGGGGCGGACACGCGGACCTGGAGGTCCTCACCGCGGCCCCTCGGGGCGGGCAGGACGACCGGCTTGGCGGATACCACCGCGGTGGGCGCACCCGCGGACCGCGGCGCGCTCACGGAGTTCGGGTCGGACATGGAAGTGCCTTCCTTCGGGTGTCTTCGCATGCGCGGTCCGGTGCGGGCGGCCTGGCAGGCGGCACGCCGGTCTGCCATCATGGGCCGAACCGGAACCTTGCTCCGCTAACGATACGGAGCGCTGTTCCGCTTTGCAAGGTCGGTGAGGGAAGGAGTGCCGCGGTGAGCGACAGCGGCCAGAACGCGGGCGGCGCGGCCAAGCGCAAGGACGCCCGGCGCAACCAGCAGACCCTGCTGGACGCGGCGGCGGCGGTCTTCGTCACCTCGGGCGTCGAGGCGCCCGTACGGGACATCGCGGCCAAGGCCGGCGTCGGCATGGGCACGATCTACCGGCACTTCCCCACCCGGGCGGACCTCGTCATCGCCGTCTACCGCCACCAGGTCGAGGCCTGCGCCGAGGCCGGACCTGCCCTGCTGGCGGCCGGCCCCACCCCCCACGCCGCCCTCGGGCAGTGGGTGCGGCTCTTCGTCGACTTCCTGGTCACCAAGCACGGGCTCGCGGCAGCGATGCAGGCCGACAACACCGGCTTCGAGGCACTGCACGCCTATTTCCTCGACCGCCTCCTGCCGGTCTGCACCGAGCTCCTCGACGCCGCCGTCGCGGCGGGCGAGATCCGCGCCGACCTCACCGCGTACCAATTCATGCGCGGCATCGGAAACCTCTGCATCGGCGCCGAGACCGACTCCCGCTACGACGCACGCCGACTGGTCGAACTCCTCGTCGCGGGACTGCGCCAACAGCGCTGACCCGGACGGCCACCGGGCCGGGGTGCGTCACCGGCTCCGCAGCCGGCGCCATACCGGCGGCGCCCCGCTGATCAGCAGGGTCACGGCCACCGCCAACGCCACGCCCTTCCACGGCTCCGAGAACAGGGAGCCGCCCAGGATCCCGATCAGGCAGTACGTCGCCGCCCAGGCGAGGCAGGCCGGGGCGTCGCCGCGGGCGAAGCGGCGCAGCGGGAGCCGGGCCAGCAGGCAGGCCAGCATCACCGGGATCCGGCCCGCCGGGACCAGCCGGGAGACCACCAGGACCAGTACCCCGTGCTCGTCCAGCTTCCGCTGCGCCTGGGCCAGCCGCTCGGGCGTCGCCCGCCCCCGCAGCGCCTCCAGCCACCGAGAGCCACCCCGGGACCGCACCCCGCGCTGCCCCAGCCAGTAGAGGGCCAGGTCCCCGGCGAACGCGGCCACCGCCGCCACGCCGAACACCAGCAACACCCCGAACGGAAGCGACTGCTGGTGGAACGCCACCACCGCCGCCGTGCTCACCAGCGCCCCCGTCGGGATCACCGGTACCAGCGCCCCCAGCGCCACCAGCAGGAACAGCGCCGGGTACCCCACCGCCCGCCGGGTCGTCTCCGGCGGCACCTGGCCGACCGCCACCGCCACCCCGAGCCCGAGCCCGTGCCCGAAGCCGTGCCCGAGCCCGTGCCCCGTCACGGCAGCCGCACCCGTTCGCCGTGGCCGGGCACCCGTACCGTCACCTTCGGTGCCAGCTGCCGGGCCCGCCGTACGAACTCCTCGCCCGGCGAATGGAATTCGTGTGGCCGCACCGCGTCCAGCCCGATCGGCCAGTACGTCCCGTAGTGCACTGGCACCGCCGCCGCCGGCGCCAGTTCGGCCAGCGCCCGCGCCGCCCCGCCCGGATCCAGATGCCCCGGCCCCAGGTACGGGCCCCAGCCGCCGACCGGCAGCAGGGCCACGTCCACCGGCCCGACCTCCTCGGCCATCGCCGCGAACAGCCCGGTGTCACCGGCGAAGTACGTTCGCGCCGAGCCCTGGACCACGTACCCGAGCGCCGGCGCGAGCCGCGGCCCGAACGGCAGCCGCCGCCCGTCGTGCCGAGCGCTGACCGCCCGGACCCGTACGCCCGCCCGTACGCCGACCTCGTCGCCCGGGACCACCTCCGTGACGGGCAGCCCGCGCGCCGCCGCGACCCGCGCGAGCCCCGGCACGGCCCGGCGCGCCCCGCGGGGCACCAGCAGGCGGGTCCCGGGCGCCAGCCGGGCCAGCGAGGGCAGGTGCAGATGGTCGGCATGGAGGTGTGACACCAGCACCACGTCCGCCTCGGCCGCCTCCGGCGGGGGCAGCGCCCCGCGCCGCCGCCGCAGATGCGCGAGCCGCCGGGCGAACAGCGGGTCCGTCAGCAGCCGCACCCCGGAGTCCTCGACCGTGCACGTGGCATGGCCCCACCAGGTGATCTCCACCGGCACCCGGCCTCCCGTCGCTCGTGCGTACCCCTTGGATCCTGCCCCGCCGATGCGGGCCGAACCGATGGCCGCCACCCCCTCCTCCCGGGCGGCGGATCGGAGTAGGGTCGGGCGGCATGGATGAGCTGCGCGTGGCCGCTATCGCCAGCCTGGCCCCGCTCGAGGATCTGGACACCGACCCCTTCGCCGTCGACACCCGCAGTCAGCAGGCCATGTGCGCACGCTGGGCGGCCGACCAGGGCTACGTCGTGACGAGGACGCTGCTGTTCTACGGACTGCGCGCCAACCACTGCGGGCTCTGGTGCGACGTGGAGGCCGGGCAGGTCGACCTGTTCGTCGCCCCCAACCGCCGGGTCCTGGCCCGCGCGCTGCGCTCCGTAGAGGAGTTCACCGCCGAGTGCGAGCGGCGCGGCGTACGGCTGGAGACCGCCGGGCTCGCCGAGCCGCAGTACACCTCCGCCATGAAGGCCGAGGTGCACCGCCGCCTGTCCATGCCGACCGCCGGCTACGACGGCACGTAGCCGTAGCCGTAGCCCGACGCCGCGCCAGCGCCCCGCGCTCCCGGTCGGCACGGTTCGTACCTCCGTGCGCCACCCCTGGCACCCGGCCGGGCCCGCCGCCCTGTGCGACGCTGGATGGTGCGGCCGGGACCGCGGGCGGGGCGCGGATCCGGGGGAGACACGAGGCGGTACGGCGTGTGGCGAGGACGGTGGCGGACCCTGGGCAGCGCCCTGGTACGGGTGCTCCTCGTCTGGGCGGTGTCCACCCTCACGATGCTCGCGCTGGCCGGCGTCCTCCCCGACTTCCGGCTCCAGTCCGGCGACGGCGACAGCGTCACCGAGATCGGGCTGACCGCAGCCTGGGGCGCAGGCGCCTTCGGCCTGCTGAGCGCGCTGGTGTGGCCGGTGCTGGTCCGGGCGCTGCTGCTGGTGCCCGCCCTGGTGCTCGGCCTGCTCGTCTTCTTCCTCAACGGCTCGCTGCTGCTGCTCGCCCTCAGCCTGATCCCCTCCGGGCGCGGCGAAGTCGCCCCGGAGACCGCCGTGGTGGTGGCCGCCGTCATGTCCGCCGTCGCCTCCGCGACCTCGACCGCGCTCGCCGTACGCGACGACGAGGCGTACCGGCGCCGGCTCTACCGGCTCGCCGACCGGCGCCGCCGCCGTACGCGGCACAAGGGCACGCCCGGCGCCGGTCCGGCCGCCCCCGGCCTGGTCTTCCTCCAGCTCGACGGCGTCGGGTACGAGACGCTGCGCCGCGCGGCGGGCAGCGGCCTGATGCCCACGGTGGCCGGCTGGCTGGACGGCAGCCACCGCATCACGGCCTGGCGCACCGACTGGTCCAGCCAGACCGGCGCGAGCCAGCTCGGCATCCTGCACGGGTCCACCTTCGACGTGCCCGCCTTCCGCTGGTACGAGAAGGACACCGGCGAGGTGATGGTCTGCAACCGGCCCACCAGCGCCGCCGAACTACAGCGCCGCGCCATCGCCCGCACCGGCGACGGCGGGCTGCTCACCCTCGACGGGGCGAGCCGGGGCAACCTGTTCAGCGGTGGCGCCGACCAACTGGCGCTTGTGCTGTCGGTCTCGGCGCGGCGGGGCCGGGCGAACCGTTCCCGCGCGGGCTACTTCGCGTACTTCTGCGACCCGGCCAACGCCGTCCGCACCGCGCTTTCCTTCGTCGCCGAGGTCGCCCGGGAGATCGGCCAGTCGCTGCGGGCCCGGCTGCGGGGTGATCGGCCGCGGGTGGCCCGCGGCGGGCTGTACCCGCTGATCCGCGCCTTCGCGACGGTCGTCGAACGGGACGTCGTCGTGGCGGCGGTGATCGGCGACATGCTCGCGGGGCGCGCCGCGATCTACGCGGACCTGGTCGCCTACGACGAGGTCGCCCACCATTCGGGCCCGCAGGGCCGGGACACCGACCGGGTGCTGGCCCGGCTCGACCGGAGCCTCGCGCTGATCGCCCGCGTCGCCGAGCACGCACCCCGGGAGTACCGGATCGTGCTGCTCTCGGACCACGGCCAGAGCCCGGGGGAGACCTTCCTGGGCCGGTACGGGCTGACCCTGAAGGACCTGGTCCGCGCGGGCTGCGGACTGCCGGTCTCCCGCCGGGCCGGCCGGACCCACAGCGGCGCCGAGGCCCGCGCGGCGGTGCTCGCGGCCCTGCACCGGCCGGTGGAGGAGGGCGTGGAGGCCCACCCGGAGCGGGGTCCGGACCCGGTGGTGCTGGCCTCGGGCAACCTCGGGCTGATCTCCTTCCCGGACCTGCCGGGACGGGCCTCGCGGGAGCGGATCGAGCGGGCTTACCCGGCCCTGCTGGGGACCCTGGCCAACCATCCGGGCATCGGGTTCCTGCTGGTGGACGGGGAGGTACTGGGCCCGGGCGGGACGGTGGCCCGCCTCGACGAGCCCGGCGCGGCGGAGGAGCTGCTGGCCCGGTTCGGGCCGGGCGCGGCGCGGGCGGTCCGGCGGACCGACGCCTTCCCGCACGTGGCCGACGTCATGGTGAACTCGGCGTACGACCCGCTCACGGGGTCGGTGCACGCCTTCGAGGAGCAGATCGGCTCGCACGGCGGCCTGGGCGGGGAGCAGGGGCACCCGTTCCTGATGTGGCCGACGGAGCTGTCGGAGCCGGACCCGGAACGGGACTCGGAGCCGGACCCGGAGCGGGAGCCGGACCTGGTGGGCGCGGAGGCGGTGCACGAGGTGCTGCGGCGCTGGCTGCGGGAGGCGGACGGCCCCCAGGTGCCGGTGGCTCCGCCGGTGGCCGGGTCGGCGGCGGACCCCGCGGGGCGGCCGGTGGAGGAACCCCCGCCCGGGGGCGGAAACGGCGGAAGCCTTCCTTCCGCAGGGGTGCCCGCGCGGGACGAAATCCGCTGATTTTGTGGCGCCTGCGCGCTGGACAACCATGTGTTGACCCTGCCCAGCATGTGAGACATCCAGAGGCGCACCACCGATGACCAGCACCGCAACCCTGCCCGCCGAGGCCGCCGCACCCCCGGAGGCCGCCGCACCCCCCGAGCAGGGCCCGGGCCCCCACGCCCGGCGCTTCGGCCTCCCGATCGCGACCTGCTTGGTCATGGGCAACATCATCGGCGGCGGGATCTTCCTGTTGCCCGCCTCGGTGGCGCCCTTCGGCACGATCAGCCTGGTCGCCTTCGGCGTGCTCACCGCCGGCGCGATCGCCCTCGCCCTGGTCTTCGGCAGGCTCTCGCAGCGGCTCCCGCAGACGGGTGGCCCGTACGTCTACGCCCGCGCCGCGTTCGGCGACTTCGCCGGGTTCCTCGCGGCCTGGAGCTACTGGATCACCGCCTGGGTCTCGAACGCGGCCCTCGCGGTCGCGGCCGTCGGCTACCTGACCGTGCTCTTCCCGGCCATCGGCGAGCACAAGGCGGCGATGTGCCTGGCCGCCCTCACCGTGCAGTGGCTCCCGGCGCTCGCCAACCTGGCCGGCACCCGGTACGTCGGCGCCGTCCAACTGGTCGCCACCGTGCTGAAGTTCGCCCCGCTGCTGCTGGTCGCCGTCGGCGGGCTGTTCTTCTTCGACCCGGCGAACCTCGGCCCCTTCCAGGCCACCGACCAGAGCCCCGTCGGCGCGGTCTCCGCCGCCGCGGCGATCCTCCTCTTCAGCTACCTCGGCGTGGAGTCCGCCGCCGTCAGCGCCGGCGAGGTCCGCGACCCCGCCCGCAACGTCGGCCGGGCCACGATCCTGGGCACCGCCGGCGCGGCCGCCGTCTACCTGCTCAGCACCCTCTCCGTCTTCGGACTGGTCCCCCACGACAAGCTGGTCGCCTCCCAGGCCCCGTTCACCGACGCCGTCAACGCCATGTTCTCGGTGGACGGAGGGGCCTCCGTGGACGGAGGGGCCGGCGGCACCTGGGGCGGCACCCTCGTCGCCTGCGCGGCCGTGATCTCGATGCTCGGCGCCCTCAACGGCTGGACCCTGCTCAGCGCGCAGACCCCGTACGCCGCCGCCCGCGACGGGCTCTTCCCGAAGGTCTTCGAGAAGAAGAAGCGGGGCGTACCGGTGGTCGGCGTGATCGTCACCGTCGTCCTGGCCTCCGGCCTGACGATCTACAACTACACGGCGGGCTCGGACGGGGTCTTCGAGATCCTCGTCCTGGTCACCACGTTCACGGCGACCGTCCCGTACCTGCTCTCCACCGCCGCGCAGATCTACTTCCTGCTCTCCGGGCAGTCCGAGCGCGTCCACCGCGGCCGCCTGGTCCGCGACGGGATCCTCGCCGGCCTGGCCTTCGGCTTCTCGATGTGGCTGGTCGCCGGCTCCGGCTACGCGGCCGTCTACCAGGGCGTCCTGTTCCTCTTCGCCGGTGTCCTCGTCTACGCCGCGATGTCCGCCCGCAAGCACCGGGCCACCGCCTGACCTGCGCGGTAGTTTGGAATGAGAGGACAAGCAGGGGGCACTAAGGGGTCGCCATGTCCGCGATCAGAGAAAGCATCGAGATTTCCCGCAGTCCCGAAGACGTCTTCGACTACGTGACGGACCCCACGCACCTGCCGGAGTGGCAGGACAGCGCCGTCTCCGCCCGCCCGCTCGACGGCGGACCCCTCCACGTCGGCTCGAAGGTCGTGATCACGCGGCGCATGGGCAGGCGGGAGTTCCCCATGGCCATGGAGGTCACGGAGCTCGACAAGCCGCGCAGCTGGCACATCCAAGGAGTCGGCGGACCCGTGCGCGGCGACGTGCGCGGCACCATCGAGTCCCTCGACGGCGGAAAGCGCTCGCGCGTGACCCTCGACCTCGACTTCGAGGGCCACGGCATCGGCCGGGTGATCGCCCCGCTCCTCGTCAAGCCGTACGCCCGCAAGGAGATGCCGCGCAACGAGGAGAAGCTGAAGAACCTCCTGGAGAACTGAGAGAACCGGCACCCCCGCCGACGGCGGAAAAACCGGGTGCTTCGGGGTACGCGGTGCGCCCACACTGGGCGCGCCACGTACCCCACCCCTGAGGACCGCTTCTCGTGCAGGCCGCCGTCACCGTCACCCCCGCCCAGATCCCCGAACTGCTGCTGGGCCTCGCCACCGTGCGGCCCGTGTTCCTCTGGGGGGCACCCGGAATCGGAAAGTCCTCGCTGGTACGGAAGTTCGCCGACTCCCTCGGCCTGGAGTGCGTGAGCCTGCTCGGCACGCAGCTCGCGCCCGAGGACCTGATCGGCGTACCACAGATCCGCGACGGCCGGTCCGTCTTCTGCCCGCCCGAGGCCATCGCCCGCGACGAGCCGTACTGCCTGTTCCTCGACGAGCTCAACGCCGCGACCCCGGACGTCCAGAAGGCCTTCTACTCCCTCATCCTCGACCGCCGGATCGGCAGTTACGAGCTCCCCGCCGGCTCCATCGTCATCGGCGCAGGCAACCGGGCCACCGACAACGCGCTGGCCCGGCCCATCGCCTCCGCGCTGGTCAACCGGCTCACCCACGTCCACCTCCAGGCGTCCGCGGCCGACTGGCTCGTGTGGGCCGGGGAGAACGGCATCCACCCCTGGATCACCGACCACCTCACCGACCGCCCCGACCACCTGTGGTCGCAGCCGCCCAAGACCGAGGAGCCCTTCTCCACCCCCCGCTCCTGGCACATGCTCTCCGACGCCCTGCACTCCTTCGGGGCCGGCCTCGACGAGCAGACCCTGAAGGTGATCGCGCACGGCACCCTCACCCCCGCGCACGCCGTCGCCTTCTGCGGCTACGCGAAGATCGTCCGCCACACCTTCGGCATCGAGGCGATCATGAAGGGCGACGCGGGGTGGCCGCGCCGCCTGGAGGACCGGGACCTGCTGTACTACCTCGCCGAGGCCTTCCGGGGCCGCCTGCTCAAGGAACTTCCGGCGCAGAAAGAGCACGTCTCGCCCGCCCTGCGGCAGTCCGCCTACCGCTTCAAGGCGCTGCTCGTGCAGCTCGCCGAGATCTCCGTCGAGGTCGCCCAGACCGTCATCGCCGACGACGCCGACGGCCTGCCCGTGCTGCCCGGCTGGTTCCTCGTCGAGGCTGCCCGGGACATGCCGCGCCTCGTCGAGGCCCGCCGGTGAGCGGCGCCCGCGCCCGCAGCAAGGAGGCCCGGCCGGACCCGGCCACCGAGGCCTACGCCGCGGGGCTCCTGCTGGTGAAGCGGAATCCGGCCTTCGCCGCCCTGGAGGTCGAGTTCTGCCGCCGCAAGAACTGTCGGCTGTGCCCGGACGAGGGGCTCGCCGCCGTCGACTCCAACGGCCATGTGCACGCCCACCCCACCCGCCGGGCCGAGCCTGCCGAGTGGGCCTGGGCCCTGGCCCACTGCCTCCTGCACCTGGGCTTCGGCCACGTCCCGGCCGCCGACGACAAACACCGGGCCCAGCCGGACCCGTACGACCTGGCCGCCCGCTGCGTGGTGGTCAACCGCTTCCTGCTGACCTTCCCGGCGGGCCGGACCCCGGACCACCTCCCGGCCGCCTACCCCGGAGGGGACGAGGAGCAGCTCGCCGCCCGCTGGCGGCGCGACGGCATCCCGCCCGGCCTCGACCTCTGCGGGACTGCGGGCCGAGAGCCGGACCAGTGGCTGCTGCACTGGCACAAGTCGAGCTTCCATCGCGTGCCCGACTGGCAGACCGCCTTCGCGCACGCCCTGACCCGCAGCGTCTCCGCCGCCATGGACGTGGCGGGCGGCCGCCGCGACCGGACCACCGGCGAGCGCCTGGCGCAGCGCCCCTGGGACCGGGCGCTGAATTGGTTCGTCTCCTCCTACCCGCTGCTCGGCGGACTCGCGGCCGGCCTGACCGTCGTCGCCGACGCCGAGCTGGCCCGTGCCCAGGACATCGCCATCGCGGCGGTCAGCGCCGCCGCCGGGGAGATCTACATCAACCCGCTGCGCACCTTCGACGACGAGGAGTGGCGGTTCATCCTGGCCCACGAGATGCTGCACGCCGCCCTGCGGCACGGCGAGCGCCGCGGCGCCCGCGACCCCTTCCTGCACAACGTCGCCGCGGACTACGTCGTCAACGGCTGGCTGGTGGAGATGCGGGTCGGCGCCATGCCCGAGGGCCTGCTTTACGACCAGGAGCTCCGGGGGCTCTCGGTCGAGGAGGTCTACGACCGGATCACCACGGACCTGCGCCGGATGCGCCGGCTCGCCACCCCGCGCGGCAAGGGCGCCGGGGACATCCTCGGCGGGCCGCTGCCGCACGGGGAGCCGCGCCCGTACGCCGACCTCGACGACTTCTACCGGCGGGGCCTGGTCCACGGCTTCGACCTGCACGTGTACGGGGAGCGCGGACTGCTGCCGGCCGGGCTGGTCCAGGAGATCCGGGCGCTGGCGCACCCGCCGGTGCCGTGGGACGCCCGGCTGGCCCGCTGGTTCGACGAGTACGTGCCGCGGCCCGAGCCCGTACGTTCCTACGCCCGCCCGGCCCGCCGCCAGGCGTCCACCCCGGACATCCCGCGCGCGGGCCGGTGGTTCCCGCCCGAGGAGGTGGCCCGCTGCACCTTCGGCGTGGTCCTGGACACCTCGGGCTCCATGGACAGCGGCCTGCTCGGCAAGGCGCTGGGCGCCATCGCCTCGTACGCGGAAGCCCGCGACGTACCCGCCGCCCGCGTCGTCTTCTGCGACGCGGCGCCGTACGACGCGGGCTATCTGCCGCCCACGGAGATCGCCGGGCGGGTGAAGGTCCGGGGCCGGGGCGGCACCGAGCTGCAGCCGGGCATCGATCTGCTGCTCCGGGCGGAGGACTTCCCGCCCGGGGCCCCGGTCCTCGTGATCACGGACGGCTGGTGCGACACCCTGCGGATCCGGCGCGAGCACGCCTTCCTGATCCCGCAGGGTGCCTCCCTGCCGTTCACGCCACGAGGGCCGGTCTTCCGACTGACCTGACCGACGGTTTAGTCGAGGTAGTCGCGCAGCACCTGCGAACGCGACGGGTGGCGCAGCTTCGACATGGTCTTGGACTCGATCTGGCGGATGCGCTCACGGGTGACCCCGTACACGCGGCCGATCTCGTCCAGGGTCTTCGGCTGGCCGTCGTTCAGGCCGTAGCGCATCGAGACGACGCCCGCCTCGCGCTCCGAGAGCGTGCCCAGGATCGACTGGAGCTGCTCCTGGAGGAACGTGAACGACACCGCGTCGGCCGGCACGACCGCCTCGGAGTCCTCGATGAGGTCACCGAACTCGCTGTCGCCCTCCTCACCCAGCGGGGTGTGCAGGGAGATCGGCTCGCGGCCGTACTTCTGGACCTCGATGACCTTCTCGGGGGTCATGTCGAGTTCCTTGCCCAGCTCTTCCGGAGTGGGCTCCCGGCCGAGGTCCTGGAGCATCTGGCGCTGGACGCGCGCCAGCTTGTTGATGATCTCGACCATGTGGACGGGGATGCGGATGGTGCGCGACTGGTCGGCCATGGCACGCGTGATCGCCTGCCGGATCCACCAGGTCGCGTACGTGGAGAACTTGAAGCCCTTGGTGTAGTCGAACTTCTCCACGGCGCGGATCAGGCCGACGTTGCCCTCCTGGATCAGGTCCAGGAAGAGCATGCCGCGGCCCGTGTAGCGCTTGGCCAGCGAGACCACGAGGCGGAGGTTGGCCTCCAGCAGGTGGTTCTTGGCGCGGCGCCCGTCCTCGACGAGGATCTCCAGCTCGCGCTTGAACGCGGGCTTGTGGTCCTCCTCCTCTTCGAGCTTGTACTCGGAGAACAGACCCGCCTCGATGCGCTTGGCGAGCTCGACCTCCTGCTCGGCGTTGAGGAGCGGCACCTTGCCGATCAGCTTCAGGTAGTCCTTGACGGGGTCGGCGGTGGCACCGGCCACCATGACCGTCTGCGCCGGGGCGTCGTCCTCGTCGTCGTCGGACAGGACGAAGCCCTGGGTGCCGCCGGCCTTGGGAGCCTCCTCCTCGGCCTCGTCGACGAGGTCCTCGGCTGCCCAGTCCTCGCCCTCGGCGGCCGGGGTCTCGCCCTCGTCGGCGTCCTTGGCGCTGGTCTTCTTGGCCGCGGCGGCGGTCTTCTTCACCGCGGTCTTCTTCGCGGCGGTCTTCTTGACCGTCCGCTTCTTCGGCTCGGCGACGGCGTCGGCCGTCACCTCGTCCTCGGTGGCCGCGGCCGGCGAAGCGGATATCGCCGCCGCGGTGGCGGTGGCCGCGCTGGTGGCCGAGGCCTTGCGCGCGCCGATGGGGCGCGGCGCGGCGGCCGCCTTCTTGGTCACGGTGCGGGCAGGCGCGGCGGCCGCCTTGCGGGGCTTCTTCGCGGCGGCCTTCGTGGCGGGGGCGGCGCTGACGTGCAGCGCGACACCCTCCTCGTCCAGGACCTGGTTCAGGCTGCGCAGGACCCGCTTCCACTGGTCCACCGGGATGCGGCCGGCCTCGAAGGCCTGGCGCACGTCGTCACCGTTGATGTGACCCTGCTCGCGGCCGCGCTCGACGAGCGCGACGAGGGCCTCCGATTCGGCGATCTCCGGAGGGAACGTACGGGACGGGCTGAGCGACACAAGGAGCCTCTCGTTGCGAACAGATAGGGAGTGGGCGGGACATCATCGCGCGGACTCGGGAAACAGACCCGAGGGGGGTCTGTATTCCGGGGCCGCGCGAGGACACCTGTCGGTTCATCGCATGCCCGAGTCGATTCGTTACGCGCTGAATTGAGTGACCTGCGCCACGCTGTGGGCGCGCAACCATTCGGCCGTGGATCCGTCCGCGCCCGATCCGCCCCTCACGTCAGCCCGTTTTGCGGGCCTCGATGAGGAAACGGGCGGTGTGGGCCACGAACGGGCCGTCACGTTCGATCCGTTCGTGGAGCTCGCGCAACCGGTCCCGGTACTGCCCGACCGTGAAGCCGGGCACCATCCAGATCACCTTCCGGAGAAAGTAGATCACGGCTCCGATGTCGTGGAACTCCGTACGCAGTCTCTCGGAGCGGAGATCCACCACTTCGAGGCCGGCCTCGGCGGCGTCGGCGACCGCGTCGTCAGGGTGCCGGGAGCGGCGGATCTCCTCCGGCTGGGGCCCGAGGAAGTACTCGACGAGCTCGAAGACGCTCGCCGGCCCGACCTGCTGCGAGAGGTAGGTACCGCCCGGGCGCAGGACCCGTGCGATCTCCTCCCACCAGATGGTCACCGGATGCCGGCTCGCGACCAGCTCGAAGGCCTCGCCGCCGAACGGTAGCGGCGGCTCGTCGGCGTCCGCGACCACGACCGCGCCCAGCGGGTGCAGGAGGCGGGTGGCCTTGTCGATGTTCGGCGGCCAGGACTCGGTGGCGGCCGTCAGCGGGGGCAGCGGCCCGGCCCCGGCGAGCACCTCACCGCCGCCGGTCTGGATGTCGAGGGCGGAGCCGACCCGGGCGAGGCGTTCGCCGAGCAGCCGCTGGTAGCCCCAGGAG
This sequence comes from Streptomyces sp. NBC_01006, assembly GCF_045162725.1. Lineage (NCBI taxonomy): Bacteria > Bacillati > Actinomycetota > Actinomycetes > Kitasatosporales > Streptomycetaceae > Streptomyces > Streptomyces sp. NBC_01006. The sequence continues at coordinate 6,669,514 of NZ_CP108700.1, forward strand.
GGGCGCTGCTCGGTGGCCCGGCCGTCGAGCCAGGAGAAGTCCCAGCCGTCGACCGAAACGGACTCGGCTTCCGCGACGAGGTGGTCGAAAGTGCGCGTCATGTCTCGATCGTCCCAGGCGCGGCGCCGGTGATCCACCGGTTTGACCGGATCCCGTACAACGAGGGCCGCCGCGGACCACCGCACACGCGGGCGGGGTCCATTAGAGTGGAGGCGGGCCGTGACTGGCGTTCGGGTGGATCACCACCGGGGAGCGGCCCGGCGTACGTTCGCACGTACGTCTCCTGCCGCGCGCCTGGGCGAACCGCGAACCCGCGAACCGCGATCCGCAGCGACGCTCAGGAGACCCCGTGACGACTGCCCAGACCGACACTGTCACTGCCGCCGGCCGCGCCCGGCTGATGGACGGCACCGCCCTCGCCCGCCGCATCTCGGAGCAGACCGCCGCCCTCGCGGCGAAGATCACCGAGCGCACCGGCACCGCTCCCTGCCTCGCGACCGTACTGGTCGGCGAGGACCCGGCGTCCGTGACGTACGTGAAGATGAAGCAGAACCGTTGCGCCAAGGCCGGGATCACCTCCCGCCACGTGGAGCTGCCGGCCGAGACCACCACCGAGGAGCTCGTCGCCGCCCTCACCGCCCTCTCCGAGGACCCGGAGATCAGCGGCATCCTGCTCCAGCACCCGGTTCCGCACCACATCGACGAGCGCGCCGCCTTCGAGGCCATCGCCCCGGGCAAGGACGTCGACGGCGTCACCATGCACTCCTTCGCCGCCATGGGCTTCGGGCTGCCGGGCTTCGTGTCCTGCACCCCCGGCGGCATCATGCGGCTCCTCGCCGCGTACGACGTGGACCTGACCGGCAAGCACGCCGTGGTCGTCGGGCGCAGCGCGATCCTGGGCAAGCCGGCCGGCATGCTGCTGCTGGAGCAGAACGCCACCGTCACCTACTGCCACTCCCGCACCGTGGACCTGCCCTCGATCGTGCGCCAGGCCGACGTGCTGGTCGCCGCCGTGGGCAAGGCCGAGTTCATCCGCGGCGAGGACATCAAGCCGGGCGCCGTGGTCCTGGACGCCGGCTACAACGAGGGCAACGTCGGCGACGTCCACTTCGAGTCGGCCGCCGCCCGCGCCTCGCTGATCACCCCGGTCCCCGGCGGCGTCGGCCCGATGACCATCGCCGTCCTGCTGGAGCAGACCGTGCAGGCGGCCGCCGCCCAGGCCGGGCTGGAGCTCGCGGACCTCTGACCGCCGCGTTGCACCCCGCGTACGGGAACGCCCCCGTGCGGGAACGCCCCCGTAGGGGAAACGCCCCGGGCCCATCGGCCCGGGGCGTTCCGCGTTCCGGGGTGTCCGGAATCTTGTGGCCGGAGCCTGACGGGCGCCCGGGAGCGGGCGGTATCTTTTGCGCCGGGGCGCGCGATGACACGTGCAACACGTTTCCTGGGGAGACTGCTGATGGACCTGTTCACGCCACTGGAGCTGCCGGGCGGTGCCACCCTGCCGAACCGCCTGGCGAAGGCGGCCATGGAGGAGAGCCTCGCCGGGTCCGGCCAGCTGCCGGACGAGCGCATCGAGCGCCTCTACCGCCGCTGGGCGCGGGGCGGCGCCGGACTCCTGATCACCGGGAACGTGATGGTCGACCGCCGGGCGCTGACCGCGCCGGGCACCATCGTCCTCGACGCCCGCTCCCCCCTCGCCCCCTTCCGCCGCTGGGCCGAGGCCGCGTCCGGCGGCGGCGGCCGGGTCTGGATGCAGATCAACCACCCGGGCCGGCAGGTCGGCTCCGAGATGCCCGGCACGGCCTGGGCGCCCTCCGACATAGGAGTGAGCCTCGGCAAGCACACCAAACGCTTCGCCCGCCCCACCGCGATGACCGAGGCCGACATCGAGGCCACCGTCGCCCGGTTCGCGGTCACGGCCCGGCGGGCCGAGGAGGCCGGCTTCGACGGGGTGCAGATCCACGCCGCCCACGGCTACCTGATCAGCCAGTTCCTCTCCCCGCTGGTCAACCGGCGCACCGACCGGTGGGGCGGCAGCCTGGAGAACCGGGTCCGGCTGCTCACCGAGGTCGTCCGGGCGGTCCGCGCGCAGGTCGGCCCCGGCTTCGCGGTCGGCGTCAAGCTCAACACCGCCGACTTCCAGCGCGGCGGCTTCGACACCGAGGACGCGGCGCAGGTCCTCGCGGCCCTCGGCGGCCTCGGCGTCGACCTGGTCGAACTGTCCGGCGGCAGCGTCGAGAGCCCCGCGACCCTGGGGCGCACCGCCGACCTGCGGACCCTCGGGCGGGAGGCGTACTTCCTCTCCTTCGCCGAGCAGTTCCTGGACGCGGCCCCGATGCCGCTGATGCTGACCGGCGGGATAGGCCGGCAGGAGACCGCGCAGAAGGTCCTGGCGCGCGGGGTGTCCGTCGTCGGGCTGGCCTCGGCGCTGGCGTTCCGCCCCGACCTGCCGGCCCGCTGGCGCGCCGGGGAGGACGTACGGGTGACCGTGGAGCAGCTGCGGTGGAAGGACCGGGACCTGGCCGGCGCCGGGCTGCTGGCCTTCGTGCGGTTCCAGCTGCACCGGCTGGCGCGCGGGCTGGAGCCGCGCCCGGAGGCCTCCCCGCGGGCCACGTTCGCCCTCGACCAGCTCCAGCACTGGCGCCGGGTGCGGGCGTACGGGGCCTGGCTCGCCCGCAATCCCGAGCCCGAGGACGCCCTCGTCGGTTGAGGCCGCGCTGGCGGCCGCGCCGGTGCCCGGCCGCCGGCGCGGCCGGCCGCGCGTTCAGAGCGCCGCCGGGTCCCGCCGTACGGCCGCCACGATGGGGGAGGTGCGGAACTCCCGGGCCAGTGCGGCCAGGGGCCGGGAGTCCAGCCGGTACGGCTCGGGCAGCCCCTGGTCGGCCGCGGCCGCCTCCCGGCGCCGGCAGGCCGCGGCGAGCATGGCCGCGTCGGCCACGACCGAGGCCCGCGACTCGCACATGCCCTGGCCGAGGGCGGCCTCGTACGCGACGCCCCGTACGGCCGGGTCGAACCAGCTGGCCAGGGCCAGGATCCCGTCGTCGATCACCGATTCGCGGTGGATCAGCCGGATCCCGATCGGCGACCACCAGGTCAGCGGCACCGTCGTCACGCTCGACGCGGCGAAGCCGCGCAGCGCCTTCCACAGCGGGTGCAGCCGCCGGTACCTGCTGAAGTCCCGCCAGGCCGCCGAGCCGCCGACCAGCGGGACGATGAACCCCGAGCCCACCATCAGGGCGGCGGCGGAGGCGAACGGCGGGGCCACGTACGTGGACAGGCCGTCCCAGTCGCGGCCCGCCCAGCGGGCGCCCACCGCCGCCCACTTCGTGACCAGGTAGCCCAAGTCCAGCGCCCCGCCGAGCACGATCAGGGCCAGTCCGGTGCGCAGCGGGCGCAGCGAGGGACGGACGCGCAGCAGCCACTTCCAGCACAGCAGGGTCAGCGTCGAACTGCCCACGGTGTGCGCGAGCAGGTAGCAGACGATCATCTCGCGCAGCCAGGGCGTGTTCGCGTAGTACGTGTCCAGGTCGCGCAGGCGCTCCACGGGCGCGTCGCCGATGGTGAACAGGACGACGATGAGCAGCGTGACCGCGCCGAACACGGCCACCGTCAGCCGGGTGGCCCGGCGTACGACGGCGGGCGGGCCGCCGCCCCACTGCAGGACCAGGACGATGCACGACCCCGAGAACGCGGTCAGCACGCTGTACACCAGCGGGGCCGAGAAGTTGACGATGCCGGTGAGCCGGTTGACCGCGGAGATCGTCGGCGGCGCCGCCAGGAACATGACGAGGCAGCCGACGACGAGCAGGGTGCAGACGGCCCGCATGAGCGGCTGGTCCCAGCCCCGGCGCAGGGTCGGCGCCTTGATCAGCAGCGCCAGGATCATCACCGACCCGGGAACGTAGAGGATGAGACCGTCGTTCATCGCGCCTGACCGACGGGACCCACGGGATCGACCGGGCCGGACCCCTGGTCGAGCCCCGAGACGGCCCGCTCCGCCGCGGTCAGCGGCGGCGCCTTCAGCGCACCCCGGTCCGAGGCGCGCAGCACGCGCCAGACCACCGAGGGGCGCAGCCAGTACGCGGGCGTCCTGCTCATGGTGATGACCTGGAGGAACGCGGCGGTCAGCGCCTCCCGGGTGGTGGCCCCGGTCATCAGCCGGTTGACGTACGCGTTGAGCAGCCCGATACCGGCCCGCGGCTTCATGCCGGTGGCCCCCGGATACAGGATGTCCTGCGAGGTGGCCAGCTCCCAGGCGGTGGACACCTGCGGGACGAGCGCGCGCTGCGCCTCGCGGCCGAAGGAGGGATGGGCGAGGCCCTGGGTGCGCAGCAGGGTCCGTACGGCCAGCAGCCCCTGCGCGGCGACGGTCATGCCCTGCCCGTACAGGGGGTTGAAGGTGGCGACGGAGTCGCCGACGGCGAAGAACCCGTCGGGCAGGTCCGCCTTCTCGAAGTAGACCCGGCGGTTGGCGGTGCCCTGGGTGACGGCTATGTCGGTCAGGGGCTTCCTGCCGTCGAGGAGATCGCCGACGATCGGGTCGCGCAGGCCCTTGGCGAACGGGATGAACCGGTCGGGGTCGCCGGTGGGCTGGCCTCCGCGGGTGCCGGACAGGGTGGCCTGCCACTGGCCGTTCTCGATGGGGACGATCGTCGCGGTCTGGCCGGGTACGTACACCCGCGGATCGGACTGCACGTTGACGATGGGGAAGCCCATCTCGTGGGCCCCGGCGGGGGCTTCGAAGATCCGGGTCGCGTACACCAGGCCGGAGTCGACCTGAGCCTGTCTGATCCCGCCGACCCCCAGCTCCTGGAGCCAGGCCCGGGCCCGGGAGCCGCGCCCGCTCGCGTCGACGACGAGGTCGGCGGTCACCAGCCGGTTCTGCTCCCCGGGGGTGTCGACACGGACGCCGGTGACGCGGGCCGCCGTGCCCTCCAGGGCCCGTACGCGGCTCTGCTGGAGCGTGGTGACACCGCGCAGGCCGGTCACCCGGGCACGGACCACCGCGTCGAGGAGGTCGCGGCTGCACGAGATGTTGAACTGCTTCTCCCCGCAGCGCGGGATCCAGCCCTGGGCGGTCATGGTGACCAGGTCGGTGGGCAGGCTGCGGCGGATCGCGCCGGCCGCCGTCCACGCCTCGGTGATGCCCGGCAGTATCTTCTCGATGGCGCGCGCCCCGCCCGACCACATGACGTGGACGTGCCGGGCCTGCGGGAGCCCGCGCCGCGGCGCCGGGCTGTCGGGCAGCGTGTCGGCGTCGATGATCGTGACCGTCGCGTGCTCGGCGAGCACGGCCGCCGCGAGCAGGCCGGCCATGCTGCCGCCGATGACGACGGCGTGGCGGGGCGGGGAGGACTGGGTCATCGTGGTGCTCTCTGTCGGGGCCGTGCGGGGGCAACGGCGCGCGTGAGGTGCGTCGGGAGGGGGAGGCGCCGGTCACCGGGGCGTCATCGGTACGCCGCGGGGGCGTGCACTCAACGGCCCCAGCCGAGCGAGGTCTTGATGCGCTCGATCGCCTCGGGGAACCGCTCCTCGCGGGGCTCCGGCAAGTACGCCTTGAGGACTTGGCCGAGGTACAGGCCGAAGGTCTCGGCCCGGATCTCCGCCGGATCCTCCCGGTCGGCGCGAGCGGCCGCCTGCCGGACCACGCTGCCCAGTCCGGTCTCCGAGTGCAGCAGCTCCGCGAGGTCGCCCCGGTCTCCGGTGAGCCGGGCCGCCACGGCCATGCCCGGGCCGTGGCTGTCGCAGGTGCCCTCCTCCAGGTGCCATAACTCGTGGCAGGCGATCACGAGTTGGTGCTCGGGCCGGGTGCGCTCCTCGATGACGAGCAGGTCGCGCTCCTCCATCTCCAGCCACAGCCCGCTGGCCGTATCGGGTGGGAATCCGGCGAACCGGAACTCCACCGGCCGGCCGCCGCGCCTGCGGGCGTACGCGGCGCACAGGCTCCCGATGATCTCGGCGGCATCTGCCGGCCGCGCCAAACGCGCTTCCGCCAGCAGATCTCCGCCGAGTTTCCGCATGGTCCGTGTGGTCCTCATGGCGCTCCCCCCTCGGCAGCCTTCCGGTCGTCCGGTACCGCCGTGCGGCCCGCGCTCTCGCGTGTCAGCTGTCCCTCGCGTGCCAGCAGGTCGTCGAGGTGGTCGGCCAGCGACTTCCAGCCCGCCGGGGAGAGCCGCCCGGCGCGCGTGACGATGCTCCGTACATCGTGCGCCCGCAGGACGGCCAGCATCGGGTTCTCCGTGCAGCGTTCGGCGGATTCCAGCTCCTGCTCGATCCCGGCGAGGGCGGTGGCGAGCGCCTCGGTGTCGTCGGCCAGCAGGAAGCCGCCGTCGACCCCGTAGAAGCGCTGGATCCCGGCGGCCGCCGCGAGGTTGGGCAGGCCCTCGCCGCGCGCGAGGCGGGTCAGCGACTGCCCCGACGCGTAGAAGGAATGGGCTATGGCGGCGAGGGAGTGGGCCTGGCCGTCCGCGCGCGGCCGGGTGCGCCGCAGGTGCTCGAACCGCCGGCGGACCTGCTCCTTCAGCGGCAGCCGGGGCGGTGCGCCGTCGAGGGTGAGCCGGATGTCCTGCGGGTCCATGCCCGTCAGGTACGAGAGGTGCCCGAGGTCCGCCGAGGAGCCGGCGCGGGTGGTGGCGAGGGCGTGTTCCACGGCGCACTGGCTGTCGGCGAGGAGGAAGCCGGCGTAGACCCCGAAGAACCGCTGCACGCCTGCGGCGTGGCCCAGCCGGGGCAGTCCGGTGCCCGCGTTGAGGGGGCCGAGGGAGGCGCCGGGCGCCTGGAAGTCCTCCGCGATGGCGGCCAGCGACCACTCCCGGCCGTGCTTGTCACGGCGGGTGGCCCGCAGCCGCAGGAAGCGCCGGTGCACCCGCAGGCACAGGGGCACTTCGGGTGCGGTCCCGGCCACGACCTGCGGGATGCGCGCCGGATCGACCCCGCACAGCCGGCTCAGCCGCTCCGGGCACAGCACCTCGGCCGGATCCCTGCCGCTCCGCTCGGCCAGTGCCGCGACTCGGGCCCAGGTGGAGGCCAGATCGGGTCGGTCGGCGGCTGGCACCGTGAGGTTCTCCGTATGTCGAGAGGACGTTCGAGAGCTTCGGCTGGGTGCAGCGTAGCCCTCCGCCCGGCACCGAAACAGGAGAATCCCAACGTTTCTTGCGATGTGAGTCAAAGAAGGTTGGCACGCCACGCGCCGCCACGCCGACCTCAACCGGCATGACCTGGGAGGTAATCGACCGGGGCGGGGGGCGGCGGCACAGTGGGAGCAGCGGGTTCCGGAGCCGCGCACTCGGCCCCGGGGCCCGTCTCCCGACTCCCCGCGCCCACGACTCCCGACGGAGGCTGATCCGCCATGTCCGCGACCCTGCTCGGCAGCATCGCCCGCACCACCGTCCCGCAGACCGCGCTGCGCCGCTTCCTCGCCCTCGACGGCGTGGTCACCGCCGGGAACGGCCTCGCGTACGCCGCCTTCGGCGCCCCGCTCGGCCGGCTGCTCGGAGTCGGGCAGGGTGCCCTGCTCGGACTCGGCCTGTTCCTGACCCTCTACGGGGCCGGCGTCGGCACGCTGGCCTCCCGCCGCCGGCCGCCGGTCCTCGCGGTGAAGTTCGTCATCGAGGCCAACTGGGCCTGGGCGGCCCTCAGCCTTGTCTCGCTCCCTCTCTGGGACGCCCCCACCACCGCCGGACTGGTGTGGATCCCGGCCCAGGCCCTCGTCGTCGCCGCATTCGCCTGCGTCCAGCGGCTGGCGCTGCGGGCGGGCGCCTCAGGGCCCCAGTGAACGCAGGTACTTCGCCGTCGCCGCGTCGGCCGGGAGCAGCGTCTCGATGGCCAGCTCGGCGACGGTCACGTCCATCGGCGTGTTGAACGTCGCGATCGAGGACACGAAGGAGAGCAGGTGCCCGTCGTGCTCGATCAGCAGCGGCAGCGCGATGTACGCGGCGCCCCCACCGGGCTCGGGCTCGGCGCCGGCGGCGACCACGGCGGCGACCCCGGCCCCGGCGTCCTGCGGTCCGGCTCCGGCGGGATACCCGGACACCTCCTCGTACAGCGCGCGCAGCGGCGCCGAGCGCGACAGTGCGATCTGCCGCTCCATCTGGGCCAACAGGTGCCCGCGCCACTCCCGGAGGTTGCGGATCCGCGGGGCCAGGCCCTCCGGGTGCAAGGTGATCCGCATGGCGTTCAGCGGCGGGACCAGCAGGTGCTCGGGCAGCGCTTCGAGCAGCATCGCGATGCCGCGGTTGGCCGCGACGACGTCGTACGTGGCGTCCACGATCAGCGCCGGATACGGCTCGTAGCCGGTCAGCAGCCGCTCCAGGCCCTCGCGCAGCGTCCCCATCGACGGGTCGTCCAGCGGGGTCTGCGCGTAGTGCGGGGCGTAACCCGCCGCGAGCAGCAGCGTGTTGCGCTCGCGGACCGGCACGTCGAGGTGGTCCGCGAGCCGCAGGACCATCTCCTTGCTCGGCCGGGACCGGCCGGTCTCGATGAAGCTGATGTGCCGGGACGAGGAGTCGGCGCGGCCCGCCAGCTCCAGCTGGCTGATGCCGCGCCGCTCCCGCCAGGTGCGCAGCAGGGCTCCGACGGACGGGGTCGAGGTCATGCGCACGACGTTAGCCGAGCGGGCCCGCGCCGCGGCTCAGCCCAGGTCGAAGACGTTGCGCAGGCCGAGCCGGTACCGCCACAGGTCGTGCCGCCTGAAGGACTCCACCTCCGGGGCCCGGTACATCGGCAGGACCGCGCACCGCTGGGCCGTCGAACCATCGTGCTCCAGCAGGGCGTTGACGGCGGCCCGGGCCGAGGCGTTGGCGCCCTCCATCGTCGCGAGGTCGATGCCGACGGCCACGTAGTCCCCGCTGAGGAAGAAGTTGGGGATGCGGGTGTCCGCGCTCGGCCGGTTGTGGAAGGTGCCGGTGGGGTGGATCAGCAGCTGGTCCTGGTTGGTCGGGTTCGGGGTACCGAGCCCGTCCACCCCCGGGTCCAGGAACCACGAGTGCAGGGTGCGGTCCGTCAGCAGGGTCTTCCCGGTGTCGTTGAGGGAGGCCTTCAGCTGCGCCCACACCTCGCGGGCGACCTCGTCGCGGGTGCACTGCTTGGCCGTCTTCCCGTACAGGATCCCCGGCTTGTCCCAGTCCGAGATGTCCACCGACAGGCAGTCCACCGCCACCCCGTCCCCGTAGTCGGCCGGAAAATCGCGGGCCGGCCAGTGCTCGGCCTGCTGGATCGCCGTCAACGACCAGGGCGAGTCGATGCAGTTGAGGTGACCGTGGACGAGGGGCGCGCGCTCGGTGAGATAGAACTGGATGCCGGTCATCCAGTCGGTCTCCAGCCGGTCGCAGCGGCCCAGCATCGGGTCCGCGGCGCGCAGTCCGGCACTCCAGGAGCGCCGTGCGTGTTCGACCGGCAGTGCGCTGACGTAGTGGTCGGCGGTGACGGTCTGCCGGACCCCGGCCGGGTCCAGGACACCGACCCCGCTCACCCGGCCGTTCCCGTACTGCACCTCCTGCACCGTCCAGCCGATCCTGAACTCCACGCCGAGCATGTGCAGATGGGCCTCCCAGGGGTCGATCCAGGCCTCGTTCGTCGGCAGGTTGAGGATCCGGTCCGGCGGCCCGTCCGCACCGCGTCCCAGCGCGTTGAAGACGAAGGCCTCGCCCAGGGTGCCGACGGTGCGGGTGGAGGCCTCCTCGGCCTTGGTCGCGACGATGTTGCGGGTGATGCCGACGGCGAGGATGCGCTGGTACTCGTCCGACATCTGCGCGGCCCGTACGAACTCCCACCAGGGGGTGTTCTCCCAGACCTCGTCGCGGCGCTCGTCGCAGCTGGTGAGGAAGACCAGCACGCGGTCGACGAAGTACGCGGTCTCGTGCGGCGGCAGCCTGACCAGCGACTGGAGGATGCCGGTGAGGGCGCGGCGGATCTCGTCGGGCGTCAGCGAGGTGGGGGAGTGGCCGGGCCAGGGGATGGGGGCGCGCAGGTCCTCGCGCCCGGCGGCCCGGGCGAACATCATCTCGGGCGGGGCGACGAGGTTGTCCCACACGCCGTGGGCGTTGCCGGGGAACGGGATGCGCCGCATGGTGTCCGGCAGGTTGTGGTAGATGCCCGGGATGAAGCGGAAGCCGTGCTCGGCGGGCAGCGGCCGGCGGCCGCCGCGGGCGCTGCCGGGGACGTCCATGCTGCGGGCCTTGCCGCCGAGCGCGCGGCGCTCGTACACGGTGACGGCGTAGCCGCGCTCGGCGAGTTCGTGGGCGGCGGTGAGTCCGGCGACCCCGCCGCCGAGGACGGCGACCCGGCGGCCGGCGGCCTGGGCGTGGGCGGGGGTGGGGGCGGCCAGGGCCCCGGTGGCTCCCAGTGCCCCGGCGGTGGCCGCCGCTCCCGCGCCCGCGATGAACGTACGTCTCGAACTGCCCGTGCGCGTCATGAGGAAGCCCCTTCGTCCGGACGTGTTCGTCCAGCAAGACGTTACCGGCGGTAACAGTCACGTCCGGCGCAGGAGCTTAAGGGCGGCACCCTCGACCCGGAAGGCGCGGAAGTACCCGCACGCACTATGGCGCGAAACCTTCCCTCCGGCGGGCGCTGTGGGAACCTTGACTCCACGTCAGAAGTCGGGTCCGAACGGTGAAGGAGCATGCCGATGGCAGACGAACCGCTTTCGCAGAAGGAGATCGAGGACCGGTTGCGGGAGCTCCCCGGCTGGGCGTTCGAGGACGACCGGATCAACCGCACGTACCGGCTGGGCACCCACTTCGCGGCGAGCGCCCTCGTCGCCCACATCGCCGCGGTCCAGGAGGAGTTGAACCACCACTCCGATCTGACCCTCGGCTACAACACGGTCCGGCTGTCCGTGAACACGCACAGCGCGGGCGACGCCGTCACCGGCGCCGACTTCGCGCTCGCCGAACGCGTCGAGGCCCTCGCCCCCGCACACGGCGCGAGCTGACACGAGCGGTCACGAGCGGACACGTCCGCGCGGTCCGGTCCCCCACCTCCTCAGACGGGATCGAGCCGCCACCACTGGACGGGGGAGTCGGTGTCCTCGCACTGGCGGGCCCGGCCCTCCTCGTCCGCCTCCAGCGGCAGGCCGCTGATACAGGCGATCAGGGACACCACCCCGGGATCGTCGAGATGCTCCTCGACGATCCACTCCTGCGCCCCGAACGCGTTCGCCCGCCACACCTGGACCCGGGTGCCGCTCTCCGTCGACGCGTTCGCGACGTCCAGCCGCTTGTCGTTGTGGACGCTGACGATGTGCACGATCCCGCCGCCGCTGTGGACCGGCGAGATCCGCCACTGCCGGGCCGCCGGCGGCGCGGGCGGGCCGTCCGGGCCCACCCCCACCCGGGTACTGCCCTCCAGCTGGAGCAGCAGGCCGCTGGCGACGTTCCGGATCCGGTAGACCCCGTCGGGCAGGTTCATCCGCGGCTCAGATGTCGAAGACGGCCGGGTCCGGCCCGATCCGCCCGGCCGAGGGACCCCGGCCCAGCGCGTCCAGCGAGGCGAGATCGGCGGAGTCCAGCTCGAAGCCGAACACGTCCAGGTTCTCCCGGATCCGCGCCGGGGTCACCGACTTCGGGATCACGACGTTCCCGAGCTGCAGGTGCCAGCGCAGCACCACCTGGGCGGGGGAGCGCCCGTGCCGGGCGGCGGTCTCGACGACCGCCGGGAGCGTCAGCAGCTCCTTGCCCTGGCCGAGCGGGGACCAGGCCTCGGTGGCGATGCCGAGCTTCGAGTGCAGGGCGCGCAGCTCGGCCTGCGGGAAGAGCGGGTGCAGCTCGACCTGGTTCACGGCCGGGACCAGCGCGCTCTCGGTGCCGAGCCGCTCCAGGTCGGCGGGGCGGAAGTTCGACACGCCGACGGAGCGGGCGCGGCCGCTCTCCGCGATCTCCTCGAACGCCTTCCAGATGGTGAGGAAGTCGTCGCGCATCGGGCGCGGCCAGTGGATCAGGTACAGGTCGAGGTGGTCGAGGCCCAGCTTGGCGAGGGAGCGGTCGAGCGCGCGCAGCACGTCGTCGCGCTGCCAGGTCCGGGAGCGGTCGTTCCACAGCTTGGTGGTGACGAACAGCTCCTCGCGCGGCACCCCGGAGGCGGCGATCGCCCGGCCGGTGCCCGCCTCGTTGCGGTAGGCGGCCGCCGTGTCGATGCTCCGGTACCCCGCCTCCAGCGCGGCCCCGACCGCCTGCGCGGCCTCGGAGTCCGGGACCTGGAAGACGCCGTACCCGAGCTGGGGCATGAGCGTGCCGTTGTTCAGCCGGATGGCGGGGACGTCGTTCACGTCTGGCTGTTCCCTCGGTTCGGCGGGCTGGGGCGTACGGGTGTACGGGCCTACGGGGCGTGCAGGCGGACGAGGGGTGAGATCCGGCCGCCGCGGCGAGCGTATTCCGGCCAGAGCGGCGCACGCGGACCGGACACACCGTCAGGACGCCCCCAGATAGGCCTCGCGGACCAGCGGATCGGACCGGATCCCGGCCGGTGAGCCCTCGGCTAGGACGCTTCCGAGGTCCAGGACCACCACCCGCGTGCAGAGCTCCATGACGAACGCCACGTCGTGCTCCACCAGCAGCACCGCGCACCCCTCCTCCTCGGCCAGCCGGCGGACGACCCCCGCGAGCTGCCCGCGCTCGGGCGCCGAGAGACCGGACGCGGGCTCGTCCAGCAGCAGCACGCGCGGCGGGTCGGCCACCGCGCGGGCCAGCTCGACCATGCGGGCCTGCCCGACCGGCAGCCCGCCCGCGTACGCCGCCCCCAGCGCGCCGATCCCGCAGGACGCCAGCACCCGCTCGCCGCGCGCCCGTCGCTCCCGCTCCCGACGGCGCCGCGTCGGCGCCCCGAGGAGGTCGGCGGCGAGCCCGCCCCCGCCGCCGCGCCACTCCTGCGCGACCAGCAGGTTCTCGGCCACGCTGAGCTGCCCGAACAGCTGCTGCCGCTGGAACGTCCGGCGCATCCCGTGCCGGGCCCGCCAGACCGGGGAGCGGCGGGTGATGTCCGCCCCGTCGAGCAGCATCCGCCCCAGGTCGGGCCGCCGGATCCCGGACAGGACGTCGAACAGGGTGGTCTTCCCGGCCCCGTTGGGTCCGATCAGCCCGCACACCTCCCCGGCCCGGACCCCGAGGTCCACCCCGCTCAGTGCCTTCACGCCACCGAACCGGACGCTGATGCCGGAACCCTCCAGTACGTACGGCGCCGCCGTCATGTCGCCCTCCCCAGGTAGGCCGCGGTGAGCCGGTCGGCCTCCACCTCGGCGCGCGGCCCGCACCAGGTGACCCGGCCCCGGGAGAGGTACGCGACGGTGTCGGCGACCCCGAGGATCCCGGCGGCCTTCTCCTCGACCAGCAGCAGCGCGGTCCCGGCGTCCCGGAGCTCGGTGAGCAGCGCGTACACCTCCTGCACCACCCTCGGGGCCAGCCCCATCGACGGCTCGTCGGCGATCAACACCTCGGGCGGCCGCTGCAGCAGCGGAGCGAGGGCCAGCATCTGCTGCTCCCCACCGGACAGGGCCCCGGCAGCCACCCCCCGCCGCTCGGCGAGCCGGGGGAAGCGGTCGTAGACGCAGGTCCGCGCGTCCGCCTCGCGGAGGTACAGCGCGAGGTTCTCCTCGACGGTCAGCGCCGGGAAGATCCCCCGCCCCTCGGGGGCCAGCAGCACCCCGCTGCGGGCCCGCCACACGGGCCCGTCACGGGTCGCGTCCCGCCCCCGTACGAGGACCGCTCCGTCCTCGGCGGGCAGGAGTCCGGCGGCCACCCGGCAGGCGGTGCTCTTCCCGGCCCCGTTCGGCCCGAGCACGACGAGGATCTCCCCCTTCCGGACGGCGAGATCGACCCCGTGCAGTACGAGCCCGCCGTCGTACCCGGCGGTGACCCCGCGCAGCTCCAGGGCGGGCCGGGCGGGGCCGTGCCCGGCGTCCGAGGCGCGGGGGCCCGGGGGCAGAGCCCCCACAAGGGGCCCGGAAAGCCCCGCAGGCCCCGGCTCCCGCTCCGGCCCCGTCCCGGCAGGCCCCGTACCCCCGCCGGAGGCTCCGGCACCCCCGCCGGCGGTACCCGTACCCCCGCCGACGGCCCTGACCCGCCGCCTCGCCCACCGCACCGGAACCGCGGCGCAATACCCGTCCGGATCGTTGGCCAAGGCCAACCCCGCCAGCCCGAACAGGATCACCGGCAGGTGCGCGGACTGCGTCACGTAGTCCGCCAGGAGCCGCGGGGCCACCGCGAAGACCACCCCCGCCACCACCGCGTACTGCGGCCGCCGGACCCCCGCCGCCACCACCACCGCCAGCCAGACCAGCCCCGTCATGGCCGTGAAGTCCGTCGCCGTGATCCGGGTGTTGTACGAAGCGACCAGCACGCCCCCGAACCCCGCCAGCCCCGCCGACACCGTGAACAGCAGCAGCTTCGTCCGCAGTACGGACACCCCCGAGGCCATCGCCGCCGCCGGCGCCGACCGCACGGCCAGCATCGCCCGCCCCGACGGGGAGTTCCGCAGCGCGCTCAGCCCGGCCCCGCACAGCGCGACGACCACCACCAGCGCCACCCCCAACGCCCGGTCGTCGCCGAGATCCACCGGCCCGAACACCGGCCGCGGAACGGACCACCCGGAGTCCCCGTTCCGCAGCCACCGCATCTGGAACAGCACCTGGTCCGCGAGGAACGCCAGCGCCAGCGTCGCCAGGGCCAGCGTCCGCCCGCCCAGCCGCAGCGCCGGCAGCGCGACCAGCGCCCCGAGCACCGCCGCCACGCACGTGCCCACCGCCAGCGCCGCCACGAACGGCCAGCCCCGGCTCATCAGCAGCCCCGCCACCAGCGCGGCCCCGGTCACGAACGTGCCCTGCGCGAGCGAGACCATCGCCCCGAGCCCGGTCACCACGGTGAAGGACATGAACACCAGCCCGAGGGCCAGCCCTTGTGCGAGCAGCCCGCTCCAGAACGGCGTGGTCACGGTGTAGAAGGCCACGCCCAACGCCCCGGCGGCCACCGCCCACACCCCCCACCGGCGCCCCCACGAAGCCCCCGCCAGATGGTCCGCGGGAGCCGTGTCCGGGCCGCCCGCGTCCCCTGCCGCAGTCCCCGCCGTCCGCCCCCGCCGGGCCAGTACCAGCAGCCCGCCGAACAGGATCAGGAACGGCACCGCCGTCCGGAACCCGGTGATCCCCTCGGCGAACGAGGCGTACCCGGCCACCAGGTTCTGCAGCACCCCCGGCCCCAGCCCACCCGCGAACGCGAGCGGTACGGACGCGAACCGCCCGATCACCGCCGCCGTCGCCGAGACGAACAGGAACAGGGTGAAGTCGTGCGCCGACAGCCCCAGCAGCGGCGTCGCCAGCACCCCCGCCAGCCCCGCCAGCGCGGACGAGATCATCCAGGCCACCGAGGACAGCCGGTCGGCGCTGATCCCGCGCAGCTCGGTCAGCGAGCGGTTGTCGACGGCCGCCCGCAGCTGCAGCCCCAGCCGCGTGTGCCCCATCAGCACCCACAGGCCCACCGCGACCACCGCCGTCACCACCCACGTGATCAGCTGGTCGGAGTCGATGCCCACCCCGTCGAGCAGCTGCCAGCTCCGGGCCGGGCTCGGCCCCACCCCCGGCAGCCCGAACTGGTTCTCGGCGGGTTTCACCGGCGCGCCCGCGTCCCCCAGCAGCTCCACGGCCCACAGCCCGGCCGCAGGCAGGGCCACCAGCAGCCCGATCGTGGCCACGATCTGCGCCGTCTCGCCGACCCGCGCGAGCCGCCGGAACATCAGCCGGTCCAGTCCCCACCCGAGCCCTGGGGCCAGTACGCACACCACCAGCAGGGCCGCCCGGACCGCCGGCCAGCCCAGCCCGGAGTGCAGCTCGTAGAAGGTCAGCGCGCACAGGTAGGCGGTGGCCCCGTGCGCGAAGTTGAACAGCCCGGACGCCGAGTACGACAGCACCAGCCCGGTGGCCAGCAGTGCGTACAGGGCGCCGGAGACCAGACCGCTCAGCACGAAGACGAGCAGATCTCCCATGCCGTCGCCCCTACTTGAAGGGGATGGGCTGACGGCACGAGAAGGGTACGGAGACCTCGTACGCCCCGCCGCGCAGCTGGACCAGCGCCCCGCAGCCGAAGCTGTCCTTCTGCCCCTTGGGCTCCGAGCGGTCGCCGACGAGCGTGCCGGTGTCGGAGAAGCCCTGCGCGGCGGCCTGGAAGGACTCGACGGTCAGCTCCTTGCCCGCCTTCTGCGCGATGGAGACGAACAGGTCGGCCGACATGTAGCCGGTCAGTGTGTGCATGCTGATCGGCACGTCCTGCCCGCCCGAGGCCGCCTTGATGTCGGCCTTGAACCGGTCCATCTTCGGGTCCGCCGACTCGAACGGCTGGAACTGCAGCAGGACGTGCACCCCGTCGAGGGCCTGCTTGGTGGCGTCCTTGGCGAGCAGTCCGGGGTCGTAGTCGGTCGGGTCGGAGAGCAGTCCCTGATAGCCGCTGCGCTTGAGCGCGGTGAACAGGCCGATGTTGTTCGGGGTCTGCATGACCGAGACGACGGCGTCGGGCGCCTTGCCGTCGTTGCTCTGAAGGATCTCCTTCACGTACGCCGACCAGTCGCTCGGCACCGCCGTCGCGGGTACGGAGGCCTTGGCGTAGGCGACCTTGAACCCGGCGGCGGCGAAGCCCTGCTGGAAGGTGCGGATGCCGAACTTCCCGGCGTCGCTGTCGTTGGCGATGACCGCGACGGACTTGCCCTGCGCGCCGCCGAGGAGCTGGCCGATGCCTTCGGGCCAGGTCTGGTTGAGGGTGCCGCCGGGGGAGGGGACCAGGCAGCCGTTGAACCCGTAGATGTACTTGGGCCCGCAGAAGGAGGGCAGAGTGCCCCAGCCGAAGGTGGGGACCTTCTCCTGTTCCAGGAAGTCGGCGCCCGAGAAGGTGACCGAGCTCATCGGGGCGACCGCGAAGACCTTGTCCTGCTGGACGAGTTTGCGGGCGGCGGCCATGTTCTTGCCGGGGTCCTGCCCGTCGTCCTCCGCGCCCAGGTAGTCGATCTTGCGTCCGTTGATCCCGCCCTCGGCGTTGGCCCTCAGGTACCGGGCCTTCGCGCCGAGGTCGGTGTCCTTCTTGCTGTACCCGCCGGCGGAGGTCATGGAGACGATCCCGCCGACCTTGATCGAGTCGGCGGTCACGCCGCGGGAGTTCCCGGCGGACCCGGGCTTGCCGGGGGAGGCGCTGCCGGAGGTGCTGTTGGAGGCGGAGTTGCAGGCGGATACGAGCGCGAGCGCCGCCGCCGCGGCGGCCAGGGTGCGGATCGGTCGCAGCATGTGTGGGATCCCCTCCGGTCGGAATCCCCGCATTCTGTGGGCGACCTGACGACTCGTCAATATCGCTGACGAGAAGAGATGACGGATCGTCGGCTAGTGGTGGAGGGGACCCGTCAGGGCTGGTAGAGGGCCGCCACCTCTTGCGCGTACGCCTTCTCGATCGCCCGCCGCTTCAGCTTCAACGAGGGCGTCAGCAGCCCGCGTTCCTCCGTGAACTGCTCCGCCAGCACCCGGAAGGTGCGGATCGCCTCGGCCTGCGAGACCAGCGTGTTCGCGGCCACCACCGCCCGCCGCACCTCCGCCGTCAGATCCGGGTCGTGGATCAGCTGGGCCGCCGGCAGCTGCGGACGCCCGCGCATCGACAGCCAGTGCGCGATCCCCTCCATGTCCAGCGTGAGCAGGGCGGCCACGTACGGCCGGTCGTTGCCGACCAGTACGCACTGCGCGACCAGCGGATGTGAACGCACCCGCTCCTCCAGGGCGGTCGGGGAGACGCTCTTGCCGTTGGAGGTCACCAGGATCTCCTTCTTGCGCCCGGTGATCGTGAGGTACCCGTCCTCGTCCAGGCGCCCCAGGTCCCCGGTCGCCAGCCAGCCGTCCCGCAGCACCGCCTCCGTGGAGCGCGGGTCGTTCAGGTACCCGGCGAACACATGGTTCCCGTGCAGCCACACCTCCCCGTCGTCGGCGATGTGCACCGTACTGCCCGGGATCGGCCGGCCCACCGTGCCGTACTTCGTCGCGCCCGGCGGGTTCGCGGTGGCCGCCGCGCTGGACTCGGTCAGGCCGTAGCCCTCGAACACCGTGATCCCGGCCCCGTCGAAGAACAGCCCGAGGCGGCGCGACATCGCCGACCCGCCCGACATGGCGTGCCGCACCCGGCCGCCCATCGCCTCGCGGACCTTCCCGTACACCAGCTTCTCGAAGAGCTGGTGTTCCATGCGCAGCCCCGCCGAGGGGCCCGGCCCGGTCCCGAACGCCTTCTGCTCGCGCGCCTCCGCGTACCGTACGGCCGTCTCGACCGCCCGGTCGAAGGGACCCGTACGACCCTCCGCCTCCGCCTTGCGGCGGGCCGCCGCGAAGACCTTCTCGAAGACGTACGGGACCCCCAGCACGAACGTCGGCCGGAACGCGGCGAGGTCCGGCAGCAACTCGGCCGCCGCCAGCACCGGCTGGTGCCCCAGCTTGACCCGCGCCCGGACGGCCGCCACCTCCACCATCCGCCCGAAGACGTGGGCGAGCGGCAGGAACAACAGGGTGGAGGGCTGCTCCCCCGGCCCCGCCTGGAAGACGGACTCCCAGCGGGCCACCATCGTGTCGGCCTCGTACATGAAATTGCCGTGCGTGAGCACGCAGCCCTTGGGGCGCCCGGTGGTCCCCGAGGTGTAGATGACGGTGGCGACGGCGTCGGGGGTGACCGCGGCGCGGTGCCGGTGCACCAGGTCCTCCGCGACCCCGTGGCCGTCCGCGACGAGCGCGTCGACGGCCCCGGCGTCGAGCTGCCACAGCCGCCGCAGGTGCGGGAGCCGCTCGATGACGGACCCGACGGTCATGGCCTGGTCCTCGTCCTCGACGACGCAGGCGGTGCAGTCGGAGTCCAGGAGGATCCAGTGCACCTGCTCGACGGAGGAGGTCGGGTAGACGGGCACGGGCTGGGCGCCGATCGCCCACAGGGCGAAGTCGAACAGGGTCCACTCGTACCGGGTCCGGGACATGACGGCGACCCGCTCCCCGAACCGGATCCCCTGGGCCAGCAGCCCCTTCGCCAGCGCGAGCACCTCGGCGGCGAGCTCCCCGGAGGTCACGTCCCGCCAGACCCCGTCGGTCTTGCGCCCGAGCACCACCCGGCCGGGATCCTCCTGGGCATGGTGGAACACGGCGTCGGCGAGCCCGCCGACGGGCGCCGCAGCAACGACTGGTGGGACGGTGATCTCGCGCATGCCCCGCTCCTCTCCGCGCAGCGCGGCGACGCTACCCCACACCTCACCAGGGTTGATCACCGAGCGAAGACCTCCACAAGACCTCCCCAGGGAGGTGTGCAGGCCCGGGGATAGGGAAACTCCCCGCCCCGCCACCCCGGAAACACCGAACGCCGCCCCGATCCCGCGCCGGGCGGGACGCGGCGGCGCGCGTACACGGGTACGAGGCGGCTCAGTTCGGCGCGAAGGAGTCCAGCGCCGCGTCGAAGTGGCTCCGCGCCTCCGGGAGCCGGCCGACGGGCGCGGACACCCAGACGTCGTACATGCGCCCGTTCTCCTCCCAGCAGACGTCGAAGGTGTGCCGGGCGCCTTCGGCGGCGGTGAAGCCGTTCCAGGTGAACTCCCACAGGGCGGCGGGCAGTCCGTTGTGCGTGGTCGGTACGACCGAGCCGTCTCGGTAGCCGGGGTTGGTGGCCGGGCCGCTCGCGTGCGAGAGCCGCATGACGGTGACCGGCCCTTCGGAGGCCGCGGGCTTCGCCTTGACGCCGATCCGGAAGGCCCCGTCCGGGGACACGTAGAAGACCCGCTGGTCGTCGGTGCTGCGCTGGAAGCCGTTCGGTACGGCCAGGCTGAAGCCCTCGGCGTCGGACACCGTCCGGTACCCGGCGGGCGCGGGCTTGGCGCCGGCGCCAAGTGCGGAGACGGACGAAGGGGAAGGGGAAGGGGAAGGGGAAGGGGAAGGGGAAGGGGAAGGGGAAGGGGAAGGGGAAGAGGGGGTCCGGGCCGGGGCGGACGCGGTGGCGGGCGCCGACTCCCGTGCGCCGTCCGCCGACCGCTCGCCGAACTGGGAGGTGACGGCCACGGCGCCGGCGACCGCGACGGCGAACAGCGCGGCGATCAGCCCCGCCCGGAGAGCGGGCCGGGTCCGCCGCGCCGGGGCGGACGGCGGTACGACGTGCTCGGTGGGCGAGTGGCCGCCCGCGGCGCCGGGGCCGCCGGGGCCGCCCGCGCCGGACGCGGTCCCGGTCGCCGAGGCGCTCTCCGTGGCCGGCCCGGGCGCCCGGTCGGCCACGGCGGGGACCGCTCCGGTGCTCACGTAGGCCGACAGCAGCCGCTCCGCCTCAGCCGCTTCCATCCGCCGCTCCGGAAGGCGTTCCAGCAGGCCGCGGATGACCGGGGTCAGCGGCCCCGCCTGCGCCGGCGGCCGGATCTCGGCGTACACGACGGCATGCAGCACCCCGCCGAGCGAATCACGGTGGAACGGTGACTTCCCGGTCAGCGCCGCGCACAGCAGGACCCCGAGCGACCACAGGTCGGATGCGGGGCCCGCGGCCGCTCCCTGCATCCGCTCGGGCGAGGTGTACTCGGGAGAGCCGACGAGCGCGCCGGTCTCGCTGATGGTGGTGGACCCGGCGAGCCGCGCGATGCCGAAGTCGGTGAGCACGACCCGCCCCGTCCCCGCCTCCAGGAGCACGTTGGCCGGCTTGACGTCCCGGTGGAGCACCCCGCGGGCGTGCGCCGCGCGCAGGGCGCCGAGCAGGGCCAGCCCCGTCCGTGCGGTCTCGGCGGGACCCAGCGGCCCCTCGGCGGCGAGCCGGTCGGCCAGCGAGCCGCCCTCGACGAGTTCCATGACGATGTGGGGGCGCCCGTCGTGCTCCACGACGTCGTGCACCACCACCACGTGCGGATGCCTGACCTGCGCGACGGTCCGGGCCTCCCGCAGGGCGCCCTTGGCCTCCGTGCCCCCGTCGACATGGAGCTCCTTGACGGCGACGAGACGCCCGAGGAGCTCGTCGGAGGCCTGCCAGACGGTCCCCATACCGCCGCGCCCCAACCGCCTCTCCAGGCGGTACCGTCCGGCGATCACGATGCTGCGGTCCGGCCCGTCGTGCGACACGTTGCTTCCCCTCCGACCCCGTGCGCCCATGATGCCGCACCACCGGATCCCCGGCGAACAAGCACCGGAAACGCAAAAGAACCCCACCGAAGTGGGGTTCCTGCTGGTGTCCGAGGGGGGACTTGAACCCCCACGCCCGATAAAGGGCACTAGCACCTCAAGCTAGCGCGTCTGCCATTCCGCCACCCGGACCAGGTGGTCGGCCCCGGTTTCCCGCGGCGACAAGGACAACAATAGCAAAGGATCGGCGTGCTTCCGACCAGGTATTCGGGCCGGGCCGCTCGCTGACCTGCACGCATGTCCCCGGCGGGTCAGCGAGACCCCGCGTCTCGCGGGTCAGCGGGCCGATTCGGCGTGCCCGGCCCTCAGCCAGTCGTCGTTGTGCTGCCACGCGTAGAGGGTGGTGCCGTCCATGTACGCGTAGTAGAGGCCGCAGCGCGCGGTGGCCTTCGCCCGGGCGTCCTTCGGGAACCAGTCCTCCTCGAGCGGGACCTGCTGCGCCCTCGGCCGCGGCTCGGTCGTGCACTCGGCCGGGAGCCGGTCGTCCGGCAGGGTCGCCTTCAGGAGCCGATCACCGCCGGTCGTCCGCATCGCGTACCGCACCGACTCCGCCTCGTCCGCCAGCCAGCGCGGGACCGAGGCCCGGGCCGACTTCGCCTCGGCCCCCGTCGCGTACGCGTTCGTCTCCCGGTGGCGGTTCCCGTACCAGTCGGCCGCGGCCGGGAGGGCGACGACGATCGCGAGCCCCACGGCCGAGAGGACTGCGGCGGTGGTCAGGATGACGGACCTGCGGATCATGGGGCTTTCGCTTCCCTCGGCGACTGGCTTGCGGTGTTCCTCATCCTCCGCCCCCGCCCGGGGCGGCGCGTCCTTCCGCCGGGCGGGATCCGCGTACATCTCAGGTCGTACGGCCCGCGCGGCGACCCGGATGCCGATACCCGCTGGACACCGGGGGCGGCGAGGCGGTCGGATGAGCGCCGCAGGTCCGCGTCCAGGGGGAGTCACGCATGGAAACGCCGCACCGCGTCAGCACGTTGGAGCTCTTCTTCGACCTCGTCTTCGTCTTCACCATCACCCAGCTGACGGTGCTGCTCGCGGACGACATCAGCTTCCGCGGCGCCGGCCAGGTGCTGGTGATCTTCACCGTGCTGTTCTGGATGTACGGGGGCTACGCGCACCTGACCAACCAGGTGCCGCCCGACCGCACCGTGCGCAGGGTGCTGCTGATCCTGGCCATGGGGGCGTTCCTGGTGTGTGCGCTGGCGGTGCCGACCGCCTTCGGGGCCGGCGGAGTCGCCTTCGGGCTGGGGTACGTGTTCGTCGTCCTCGTGCACAGCGCCCTGTACACGCAGGCCCACGGCTCCGGAGTGCTCTGGTTCGCACTGCCCAACCTGCTGTGCGCGCTGTCGGTGCTGGCAGCCGGGTTCTTCGACGGGCCGCCCGCCTGGGGGCTGTGGATGCTCGCCCTGCTGATCCAGTTCGTCGTTCCACAGCTGGTGCAGAGAGTGGCGGCGAGCGGGGCGGAGCCCGCCGAGGCCCCGTCAGCGGTGACGACGGTCAGCGACCAGCTCGGCGGGATGAGCGCGGAGCACCTCGTGGAGCGGCACGGACTGCTGCTGATCATCGTCTTCGGCGAGTCCGTGATCGCGATCGGCATCGGGACCGGCTCGCTGCCCCTGTCCGTGGGGATCGCCGGGGGTGCCTTCCTCGCGCTCGCCATCGCGTCGGCGCTGTGGTGGATGTACTTCGTCCGTGACGAGGGCCGGGCCGAGGAGGTCTTCGCCGAGACGGCCCCGGAGAAGCGTTTCAAGCTGGCGATGCTCGCCTACTACTACGCCTTCCTGCCCATGCTGCTCGGGATCGCCGCCTTCGCGGCCGGCGTCAAGAAGACCATCGGGCACCTGGGCGAGCACCTGCACACCGGCCCCGCGCTCGCCCTCGCCGGCGGGGTCGCCGTCTACCTGGCCGGGGACCTGGCCTTCCGGGCCGTGCTCGGGATCGGCCCGGCCCGCTTCCGGGCGGCGGCGACGGTGCTCGTACTGGCCACGGTCCCGCTCGGCGCGGCCACCGCCGGGCTCTGGCAGCTGCTCGCGCTGGTCGTCGTACTCCTGTGCGCGCTGGTGGCCGAGGCCCGCTGGGCCCCGGCCGCCCCGGCCGCCTCGGCGGAACGTACGGGAACGGCTACGGGCAGCGGATGACCTGGCCCGCGTACGAGAGGTTGCCGCCGAAGCCGAAGAGGAGGACCGGGGCGCCGGTGGGGATCTCCCCGCGCTGGACCAGCTTCGAGAGGGCCATCGGGATGCTCGCGGCCGAGGTGTTGCCGGAGTCCACGACATCGCGGGCGACGACCGCGTTCACGGCGCCGATCTTGGCGGCGAGCGGTTCGATGATCCGCAGGTTCGCCTGGTGCAGGACGACGGCGGCCAGCTCCTCGGGGGCGATCCCGGCCTTCTCGCACACCTTGCGCGCGAGCGCCGGGAGCTGGCTGGTGGTCCAGCGGTAGACGGACTGGCCCTCCTGGGCGAAGACCGGCGGGGAGCCCTCGATACGGACCGCGTGGCCCATCTCCGGGACCGAACCCCACAGGACCGGGCCGATGCCGGGCTCCTCGCATGCCTCGACCACGGCCGCGCCCGCGCCGTCGCCGGTCAGCACGCAGGTGGTCCGGTCGGTCCAGTCGGTGATCTCGGTCATCTTGTCGGCGCCGATGACCAGCGCGCGGGTGGCCGAGCCGGCCCGGATCGCGTGGTCGGCGGTGGCCAGGGCGTGGGTGAAGCCCGAGCAGACGACGTTGAGGTCCATGACGGCCGGGCTGCCGCCCATGCCCAGCTTGGCTGCCACGCGGGCGGCCATGTTGGGCGAACGGTCGATCGCGGTGGACGTGGCCACCAGGACGAGGTCGATGTCGTCGGGGGTCAGCCCGGCACCGGCCAGCGCCTTGCCCGCGGCGTGGAAGGCCAGCTCGTCCACCG
The DNA here is from genome assembly GCF_045162725.1 of Streptomyces sp. NBC_01006. Lineage (NCBI taxonomy): Bacteria > Bacillati > Actinomycetota > Actinomycetes > Kitasatosporales > Streptomycetaceae > Streptomyces > Streptomyces sp. NBC_01006. The sequence continues at coordinate 6,693,550 of NZ_CP108700.1, forward strand.
GTTCGTCGGGGCCCGCCATGTGCCGGGTCTTGATGCCGACCCGGGAGCGGATCCACTCGTCGTTGGTGTCGACCATCGCCGCGAGGTCCTCGTTGGTGATCACTTTCGCGGGCTGGTAGTGCCCTAGCGCCACCACGCGTGAACCGGTCATGGGCGGGGTCTCCCTAATGCTGACGTCAGGATCACCCAGCTTGACCTGCTACTGGTGGGTACAGGTGCACGTGACCCAACAGGATTACCGCCCCTGAATTTGGAGATTCCGGAGGATCTTCCTGCCGGGAGCGCCGTGCGACGGCGATCCGCGAGAATGGGCTCGTCAGCTGCACGACGGAGTGCGCGACGAGGAAGAAAGAACGGGCGGGCTGATCACCATGGGACGGGTCACCGAGCGCCGTCGTGTCATCCGGGTGCGTAACGGGGAGGCCGGGGTCCGCCCGGACACGCTGGTCGCCGAGGAGCCGCTGGAGATACGGCTGAACGGCAAGCCGCTGGCCATCACCATGCGCACCCCCGGCGACGATTTCGCGCTGGCCGTGGGCTTCCTGGTGAGCGAGGGCGTGCTCGGCTCCGCGTCGGACGTACGGGCCGTGACCTACTGCGAGGGGGCCACGGAGGACGGCTCGAACACCTACAACGTGGTCAACGTGCAGCTCGCGCCCGGCGTTCCGCTGCCCGACATCACGCTCGAACGCAACGTCTACACCACCTCCTCCTGCGGCCTGTGCGGAAAGGCCAGCCTGGACGCGGTGCGCACGGCGACCCGCTTCCCGCTCCGGCGGAGCGCGGACGACGACGCCGTACGGATTCCCGCGCAGCTCCTCGGCGAGCTGCCGGACCGGCTCCGCGCGGCGCAGAAGGTCTTCGACCGCACCGGCGGGCTGCACGCGGCGGGGCTGTTCTCGCCGGACGGCCGGCTGCTGGACGTACGGGAGGACGTCGGCCGGCACAACGCCGTGGACAAGATCGTCGGCCGGGCGTTCCAGGCCGGCCGCCTCCCGCTGGAGGGCGCGGTCCTGCTGGTGTCGGGCCGGGCCTCGTTCGAGCTCGCGCAGAAGGCCGTGATGGCGGGCATACCGGTCCTGGCCGCCGTCTCGGCCCCGTCCTCGCTGGCCGTGGACCTGGCCCTGGAGTCAGGCCTGACGCTGGTCGGCTTCCTGCGCGGGCCGAACATGAACATCTACGCGGGCGAGGAGCGGATCACCTTGTAGCGGTCCGTCGGTCCGTCGGTCCGTCGGCACAGTGGCCCGGCGGTCCGCCCGCCCCGGGTCAGCGGCTCCGGCGGGCGCGTCCCCTGGCCTTGGACCCGGTCTGCGGCTCGGGCTTCGGCGGGTCGATGCGGTGGAGGTCCAGGGTCGCCGGGATCGGCGTGACGCCCGGACCGCCGGATTCCGCCCACGCGATGACCTCGTCGGTCGCGGTGTCGTCCAGCGCCCAGCCGAACCAGGCCGCGCGGGCGCCCCGGCGGCGCGCCTCGGTGGTGGGCTGGACCACGATGACATTGGCCTGGGCGCACGGCCCGAGGCAGTCGCTCGTACGGACAGCCAGCCGGCCCTCCGACGCCGCCGCGGCCTCCCGCAGCCGGGCCAGCTGACCGGCGTGGTCCGAGCCGGGGTTCTTGCGGGGGTCCCCGCAGCAGCAGCCGCGGCAGACCACCAGGGTGCAGGGGCGTTCGGCGTGGGCGGCGAGAGGGCGTATCCAGGTCACCGCCGCACGCTACCGGGCCTGCGGTGCGGGGTGTTGAAGCGCCGACGAGACCTCCACCACATGGCCGGCGGGCAGTTCGGCGCCCGCCGCCGGCTTGGCGTCCAGGGCCCGCCGCCGCGCCAGTACCGCGCACACCATCAGCTGCATCTGGTGGAACAGCATCAACGGCAGCACCGCGAGGCCGGCCTGGGCCCCGAACAGCACGCTGGCCATGGGCAGTCCGGCCGCGAGGCTCTTCTTCGACCCCGCGAACTGGATCGCGATCCGGTCCGCCCGGTCGAACCCGAGCCGCTTCGCCCCGTACCAGCTGACCAGCAGCATGAGGGTCAGCAGTACGGCCTCCACCGCCATCAGCGCGCCCAGCCGCGCGGCGCTGACCTGGTGCCAGACCCCGGCGACCATGCCCGCGCCGAAGGCGGTGTACACGACGAGCAGGATCGAGCCGCGGTCGACGTACCCGAGGACCCTCTTGTTGCGGACCAGGAAGCCACCGACCCAGCGGCGCAGGAACTGCCCCAGCAGGAACGGCAGCAGGAGCTGGAGGACGATCTTGAGGAGGGAGTCCAGGGAGAACCCGCCCGCGCTGCCGCCCAGCAGGCCGGCGGCGAGGAGCGGGGTGAGGACGATGCCGGCGAGGCTGGAGAAGGAGCCCGCGCAGATCGCCGCGGGCACGTTGCCGCGCGCGATCGAGGTGAAGGCGATCGAGGACTGGATCGTCGAGGGGACGAGGCAGAGGAAGAGCAGACCGCTGTAGAGCGGGGGCGTGAGGACGGTGGGGACCAGACCCCGGACGGCCAGGCCGAGCAGCGGGAAGAGTACGAACGTACAGGCCAGCACGGTGAGGTGGAGCCGCCAGTGGCGCAGGCCGTCGAGGGCCTCACGGGTGGAGAGCCGGGCGCCGTAGAGGAAGAAGAGCAGGGCCACGGCCCCGGTGGACGCGCCCTCGGCTACGGAGGCGGCCGGGCCGCGGGCCGGCAGCAGGGCGGCGACGGCGACGGTGCCGAGGAGGGTCAGGATCCACGGGTCCAGAGGCAGCCGGGCGGGTATCTGCGGGCGGCGCATGTACGGGGCTCTCCGATGGGTGGCGCGGCTGGGGCCCCCTCATCGTCGCGGGTGCGGCGGTGATCGGGAAACCTGCACACCACGCTTACTGTCATCTCGTTCCGTGATGACAGTGGCACCATGGCAGACATGGGAGCCATGTACGACCCGATCCAGCTGCGCACCTTCCTCACCGTGGCGCAGACGCTCAGCTTCACGCAGGCCGCGGGCAGGCTGGGCGTACGGCAGTCCACGGTCAGCCAGCACGTGCGGCGGCTGGAGGAGGCGACGGGCCGGCCGCTCTTCCTGCGCGACACGCACAGCGTGGAGCTCACGGAGGACGGCGAGGCGCTGCTGGGCTTCGCCCGGACCATCCTGGAGGCCCACGAGCGGGCGGCGGCCTATTTCACCGGGACCCGGCTGCGGGGGCGGCTGCGGTTCGGGGCGTCGGAGGACTTCGTGCTGACCCGGCTGCCGGAGATCCTGGAGGGCTTCCGGCACGAGCACCCCGAGGTGGATCTGGAGCTGTCGGTCGAGCTGTCCGGGACCCTGCACGAACGGCTCGACGCGGGGCGGCTCGACCTCGTCCTCGCGAAGCGGCGCGGTCCGGAGGACGAGCGGGGCCGGCTGGTGTGGCGGGACCGGATGGTGTGGATCGGGGCGGAGGGGCTGCGAGTGGACCCGGACCGGCCCGTTCCGCTGATCGTCTTCCCGCCGCCGGGGATCACCCGGGCCCGGGCGCTGGAGGTGCTGGAGCGGAACGGGCGGGGCTGGCGGATCGCCTGTACGAGCGGCAGCCTGAGCGGGCTGGTCGCGGCGGCCCGGGCCGGGCTGGGGGTGATGGCCCACACCCGTGGGCTCATCCCGCCGGGGCTGGTGCGGGTGGCGGGGCTGCCGGACCTCGGATCGGTGGAGTTCGCACTGCTGCGGGGCGGGCGGAGCTCGCCGCCGGCGGAGGCACTGGCCTCAGCGATCCTCTCGGGCGCGGACCGCCTGACCCGCCCCGCCTGACCGCCGGTCGGCTACCCCAGGGGGCATCGCAGTTCCGGACCGGAGCGGTTCGGGCAACAGGTCACCAGGGCGACCGAATGGAAGAGTGTGCCGTTCAGATAGTGCCCCAGCGACACGTCCCCGTCCCAGGCGAGCCGCTCCACCGCCGCGGTCACCATGAGGGGGGCTTCGTTCGGGGGCGCGCTCCGGCGGTGGGGCGGGCGGTGGTCAGGTGCTCAGGACCACCAGGCCCTCGGCCGTGCGCAGGGTGCCCGGGGTGAGGGGGGCGAAGGTGAGGGGGAGGGACAGGCGGGGTGGGTCGGATTCCGGCAGGGGGTCGAAGAAGTACGCCGCCTTCGATGCCGTGTCGCTGACCAGGTGGGGGTCGGCCGGCGAGGCCGTGGGGCGGGTCAGCGGGGTGCGGAACAGCATGCGCAGGTGGCGCAGGGTCTCCGGGGTGACCCCGGACGGGTGCGGCGCGGGTGCGGTGGTCGGGGCGGCGGGGTCGTCCGCCGCGGCTGGGGCGTCCGGCGGGATGGCCCCCGACAGCAGCAGCGCCAGGAGCACCGGGACGGCCTTGCGGCGCAGGGCCTCCGTCGCCTCGTGCAGCCGGTGGGCGTGCGTCGCGGGCAGCGACAGGGCGAGGCTCCCGGCGGCGTCGCCGGTCGCGATCGGGACCGCCGAGCACACCACGCCGGGGGAGTACTCGCGCAGGTCGAACACCGGCGCCCCCGGAGCCACCGAGTCGAGGGCGGTGAACAGGACCCGGCTGTCGGTGATCGTCTGCGGGGTGAGCCGGGCCGGCCGGTACCGGGCGACATGGTCGCGGCGCCGGTCGGCATCGAGCTGGGTCAGCAGGCACTTGCCGACCGCGCTGGCGTGCGCGGCGGCCTTGAAGTCCACCCACTCCTGCACCGGCGGCGCCCCCGGCCCGTCCGCCATCTGCGTGATCCTGACCTCCCCCTCGGCGTACCGGCTCAGGTACACCGCCGCGCCCGCGCTGTCCCGGGCCAGGGCCAGCGTGCGCTGGAGCTGGCCCGCGAGCCCCCCGGCGCCGGCCGCGGCGAGCCGGTCGAGGGCGGGCCCGCGCGCGAAGACGCCCGCGCCCGGCCGGTACGCGTACTCCTCCTCGCACAGCATCGCCAGCAGCGGCCGCAGCTCCGCCTCGGCCAGGCCGGACTCCCGCCGCAACTGGGCGGCCCGTACCCCCAGCGGATGCTTTTCGAGGACCCGTACGACGGCCAGCGCGCGCCGCGCCTGCGCCATGGCCTCGCTCGTACCCGGGGAACGGACCGGCCCGGACACCGCTGCCACGCGCTGCCGCGGCACGGACCGCTCCGGCTCCGCCGCCACCGGGGGCGTCGGCCGGAACGCGGCCAGCACCGACGGCAGTCCGGGCCTGGGCAGCGGCACCGGGCCCAGATCGGGATCGTCGAGCTGGTCGACGTACCGCAGCACGGTGGCCTGCGCGCACAGCCGGACCTCGCGCAGATCGCGCCGGCCGTTCGGCCGGTAGCCGCGCCGGCCCAGTTCGCGCGCCCAGAACCGGGCGTCGTGGTGCTCGCCGCGCCGGGAGTGGTCGAGGAAGAGGCAGTACGCGGCCGACGCGGTCCGCGCCCGCCCGGAACCGGCCGCGAACTGCCACCAGAAGCGGGCGCCCTCGCGCAGTCCGGCCAGGTGCAGCAGGCAGCCGAAGACCACGGCCCCGGCCAGATCGGTGTGCCCGCTCTCGGTGAAGGCCGTGAGGTGCGCCTCCGCCTTCGGGCCGCACACGGCGGCCAGGCAGACGGCCTTGAGGTCGCGCCGGGCCCGCTCGGAGTCGAGCGGGCAGTCCCGCGCGGGATCGCTCCACCCGTACGCGGCCCGGCGGCGCGCGGGCGCCGCGGCGGCCCGACCCCGGGAGGCGCGCAGCAGCCGGGCCTCGGCCGCGCCCAGATCGTAGTGCGGGTACCGGTCGCGAACGCCGGCCCGGGTCAGGAACTCGGCCAGGGAGCGGCGGCCGGCCTCGCCGCCGCGCTCCTCCTTGCCCTCGCGGCGCCTCATGACTCGGGTGATTCGGCTGGGTCGGCCGGGTCGGCGGGGTCGGCGCCCTGCGCCGGGTCGGCCGGTCCTGCGGAGGCGTCGAGCATGCGCGCGAGCCGGCGGTGGGCCTGGCCGAGCTGCGAGCGGACGGTGGCCTCGTCGACGCCCATCACGGACGCGGCTTCCCCGGGGGTGCACTGGAGCCCGTAGCGCAGCAGCACGGCGTCGCGCTGGCGCTCGGCGAGCCGGGAGACGGCGGAGTAGAAGCGGATGGTGTCGGTCAGCACCTCGCACTGCTGATCGGCCCGGGCCTCCTTGAGGGCGGCCTCGAAGGCGCTGATGTCCATCGGTTCGGGCGCGGTCGGTTCGGGCGGCCAGGTGCCGCGCGCTCCGCGCCGCTGCTGCCGGTCGACCAGCCGCTGCTTGAGGATGGTCCAGGCGTAGGCATCGAGCCGGTCCATGTGGAGCATGCGTAACCACTCGTTCATGATCGAGTCGAATGCGGCGTCCACCGCGTCCTCGGCAGCCGCGTCGGAGCCCAGCTGCAGGTACGCGAAACGCATGTACGAGGGCCGCCGGTTGGCGTGGAAGGCCCAGTACGACAGGCGTGCCGTCGGGTCCCACTGGCTCATGGGCGTCGGCCGCGGCCGTCGGCTGGGCAGTGGCAGTCCCACGGCCCCACCGGACTCCTCTGGTCCGCCATCGCTCACCGTTCCACCTCACCTCGTCCCCTGTGCGCGGACAGCCTGGCAGTGCGGGCGCACCCGGGGAGCGCAGAAGAGAGACGTCGAGAGATTACGTTCGGTGATGATCGGCCGATGACCGACTTCGACCACGCGCGCGCCCAGTCCGTGCGTACGCATATGCCGGGGCCAAGCCGGGCCGCCATGCACCGGCGTACGCCTCGCGGACGACCGGTCACACGCCAGGCGACCGCCCGGTGACCGGCCGGGACGGCGACCGCGGGGTCCGCCGCGGCGGACCCCGCCGCCCGAACCGCGGACACCGGTCCGCGGTGATCCGGTCCGGCTGTAGCATGGGCGCATTGCGAGGGCCGTGACGCAGAGGTCACCACCCTCGCTTTTGCGTTACACCCACCGAACACCCACCGACGTCCACCCCACGAAAATGCGGCACGTGGCCTTTCGGCGGTTCGATACGATGAACCGCATCACAATCCGTCACGTCACGTTGTCACCGCATATATGAAATGGAGCATCCGAGGATGGCTCGACACCTGATCACCAGCGCGCTTCCCTACATCAACGGGATCAAGCACCTGGGCAACATGGTCGGGTCGATGCTTCCGGCGGATGTGTACTCCCGGTACCTCCGCCAGCGCGGCCACGACGTCCTCTACATCTGCGCCACCGACGAGCACGGCACCCCCGCCGAGCTCGCCGCGAAGGAGGCCGGCCTCTCGGTCGCCGAGTTCTGCGCGCAGGCCCACGACGCCCAGAAGGCGGTCTACGACGGCTTCGAGCTGTCCTTCGACTACTTCGGCCGCAGCTCCTCGCAGCAGAACGCCGAGATCACCCAGCACTTCGCGCGGCAGCTGCAGAAGAACGGGTTCATCGAGGAGCGCGCGATCCGGCAGGTCTACTCGCCGGTCGACGGCCGCTTCCTGCCGGACCGCTACGTCGAGGGCACCTGTCCGCACTGCGGCTACGACAAGGCCCGCGGCGACCAGTGCGAGAACTGCACCCGCGTCCTGGACCCCACGGACCTGATCGAGCCCCGCTCGGCGATCTCCGGCTCCACCGAGCTGGAGGTCCGCGAGACCAAGCACCTCTTCCTCCTCCAGTCCAAGCTGCAGCACGAGGTCGAGGCCTGGGTCGCGGAGCACGAGGAGGAGTGGCCGCAGCTGGCCTCCTCCATCGCCCGCAAGTGGCTGACCGAGGGCCTGCACGACCGCGCCATCACCCGCGACCTGGACTGGGGCGTGCCGGTACCGGCCGACACCTGGCCCGAACTGGCCGCCGACGGCAAGGTCTTCTACGTCTGGTTCGACGCGCCGATCGAGTACATCGCCTCCACCAAGGAGTGGGCGGACGCCGACCCGGCCAACCGCGACCACAAGGCCTGGTGGTACGAGGCCGAGGACGTGCGGTACACGCAGTTCATGGCCAAGGACAACGTCCCGTTCCACACGGTGATGTTCCCGGCCACCGAGATCGGCACCCGCGAGCCGTGGAAGAAGGTCGACTACGTCAAGGCCTTCAACTGGCTGACGTACTACGGCGGCAAGTTCTCCACCTCGCAGAAGCGCGGCGTCTTCACCGACCAGGCGCTGGAGATCCTCCCGGCCGACTTCTGGCGCTACTTCCTCATCGCCAACGCCCCCGAGTCCGACGACTCGTCCTTCACGTGGGAGCACTTCACCACCACGGTCAACAAGGACCTCGGCGGCACCCTCGGAAACTTCGTCAACCGCGTGCTGACCTTCTCCCGCAAGAAGTTCGGCGACGAGGTCCCGGCCGGCAGCCCGGCCGGCGAGGTCGAGGCCAAGCTGGGCGAGCAGATCGCCGAGCTGCTGGCCGAGTACGAGGGCCACATGGACTCCCTCCAGTACCGCAAGGCCGCGGCCGCGCTGCGCGCCCTGTGGTCCGCCGGCAACGCCTACCTCGACGAGAAGGCCCCCTGGCTGGAGGTCAAGACCGACCTGGACGGCGCGGCGCTCACGCTGCGCACCGCGATGAACCTGATCCACCTCTACTCGGTGGTCTCGGAGCCGTTCATCCCGGCCTCGGCGCGCACCATGCGCTCCTCGTTCGCGCTGGCCGACGACACGGCGACGTGGATCACCCCGGAGCAGGCCAAGTCGCTGGACGCGGTCCCGGCGGGTACGCCGTTCACCGTGCCGCCGGTGCTCTTCGCGCGGATCGCCGAGGAGGACCTGGAGTCCTACCGCGAGCGCTTCGGCGGCACCGAAACCGCCTGACCCTCCCTGCCAGGACCAAGGGGCGCGACCTTCCGGGGTCGCGCCCCTTCGCCGTACCCCGTCCCCGTTCGCGGGCACGCCGGGGTAGGGAAAACCCGACCGTGAAGTGTCCACCTGGATGGGCAGACCCGGCCCGGTCGCGCGGCTGGAATGGGCCCATGACCCCTTCCCCTTCCGTGTGCCGGACCGCCGGCTGGCTGGCAGCGGCCGCCTGGGCGCTGTCCTTTCCGCTCGTGTCCTCGCTGGGGCCGCACCGGCTGTGGGGCTGCTGCGCGGCCGTCGGCTACCTGTGCGCCGCGGCTCTCGACTCCCGCAGGCCGCGCGCCGCCGCCGTCGCCGCCCTGACGGGCGCGATCGCCGTCCCCCTGCTGTGGCTCGTGCTGGGCGGGCAGGGCCAGTCGGAGGTGATGGTCATCGAACGCTCCGGCCGGCTGCTGCTGGAGACCGGGCGGATGTACGTGGACCGGCCCGCGGGAGTGGCGGAGTACACCCCGTACCTGCCGGCCATGGCGGTCTTCGGCATCCCGCACGCCGTGCTGGGCGGCCCGCTGGGCGATGCCCGGCTCTGGTGCGCGGCCGCGCTGTTCGGCGGCATGTGGGCCGGGCGCCGGCTGCTGGGCGGGCCGCGCTCCCCGTGGCTGCCGCTGCTGGTGGCCTCGCCGGTGGTGGCCCTGCCGCTGGCGGTGAGCGGGGTGGACCTTCCGCTGGCCGGGCTGCTCTGCCTGGCGCTGGCGGCCGCGGGGGCCGGGCGGCCGGTCCTGGCCGGAGCGGTGCTCGCCGGAGCCTGCGCGCTCAAGTGGACGGCGCTGCCCGCGGTGGCCGTGGCGGTCGCGCTGCTCGCAGCCTGCCGCAGCCGGGGTGCGGCGCTGCGCTGCGCACTGGTGGCCTTGCTGGGCTCGGCCGGGCTGATCCTGCCCAGTGCGCTGCTCCAGCCGGCGGAGCTGTGGCGGCAGGTGTTCGCGTTCCCGACCGGACGGGCCGAGGCCCCGACCCCGGCGAGCAGCCCGCTGCCCGGGCATCTGCTGGCCGGACTGGGCTCGTGGGGCTGGTACCTGACGGTGGTCCTGCTCGCGGTGGGCGCCCTCGCGGTGGCGGTCTCCCTGCTGGTGCGCCCGCCGCGCACGGTGGTGGCGGCCGCCGACCGCCTCGCGACGGGTCTCGTCCTGGCCTTCGCGCTCGCCCCGGCGGGCCGCTTCGGATACCTCGCGCTGCCGGTGCTCCTGTCGGTCTGGGCCCGGTCGGTGGCGTTGCCGTCTCCCCGTGGCCGCTCCCTCATCGTGGCCGGCTCCGCGGGCCGCAATGCGCAAGGGGTTCAGCCGGTCAGCCCTCCGCGCCCCGCAGATGGGCCAGCACCGCGAGGACGCGCCGGTTTCCCCCGGCCGGGTCGAGGTCCAGCTTCATGAAGATGCTGCTCGCGTGTTTCACGACGGCGGCCTCGGTGACGAACAGCCGGGCCGCCAGGGCCTGGTTGTTGAGGCCCTCGGCCATCAGGGCCAGCACCTCGCGTTCGCGCGGGGTGAGCCGGGCGAGCGGTCGGTCCGCCGCCTGCCGCCCCAGCAGGACCCGGACGACCTCGGGGTCGATGACCGTCTGGCCCGCGGCGACCCGTTCGAGGGCGTCGAGGAACTCCGTCACCTCTCCGACCCGGTCCTTGAGCAGGTAGCCCAGCCCGGCCGGACCGCCCGCCGCCGAACCGGCCGTGAGCAGCTGGGTCGCGTACGCCGTGGCGACGTACTGCGAGAGCACGAGGACCGGCAACGAGCCGTCCCGGGAGCGCAGTTCGAGGGCGGCGCGCAGGCCTTCGTCGCGGAAACCGGGCGGCATCCGGACGTCGGTGACGACGGCATCCGGCCGTTCGGCCTCCACCGCCCGTACCAGTGCGTCGCCGTCGCCGACGGCGGCGAGGACCTGGTGGCCTCCTCGGGTGAGGAGTTCCGTCAGCCCGGCGCGCAGCAGGACCGAGTCCTCCGCGAGGATCAGCCGGAGCACGGCACCTCCACCCGGAGTTCGGTCGGACCGCCCACCGGACTGGACACCACCAGCCTGCCCTGCAACATCGCCACCCTGTCCGCGAGACCTGCCAGGCCCGCACCCGCGCCGGGATCCGCCCCGCCGCGGCCGTCGTCGGTGACGGAGAGAGTCAGCCGGCCCCCGTCGACCTTACCGGCGATCCCGATGCGGGAGGCGCCACTGTGCTTGGCCGCGTTGGCCAGGGCCTCGGTGACGGTGAAGTACACCGTGATCTCCACCGGTTCGGGCAGCCGCGGCACGTCCAGGTCGACGGTCACCGGCACGGGATGGCGCAGCGCGACCTCCGTCACGGCCGCCGCGAGCCCGTGGTCGGTGAGCACCTGCGGATGGATCCCCCGTACGAGGTCCCGCAGTTGCTCCAGTGCCCGGCGCGCCTCACCGCGGCCCCGGGTCACCAGCGCGGCCGCGTCGGCGGCCTGCGGCACGCGGCGCAGCTCCAGCTCGGCGAGGCCGAGGGTCATACTGAGGGCGACCAGCTGCTGCTGCGCCCCGTCGTGCAAGTCGCGTTCGATGCGCCGCCGTTCGGCCTCGAACGCATCCACGAGACGTACCCGGGAGCGGGTCAGCTCCAGCATCCGGGGGTCCTCCTCGCGTGCTCCGAGCAGCAGGCGCGCGGTCTTCACCTGCGCCCCCGCGAGCAGCCCGCCCGCGTAAGCGGCCAGCACGAGCCCGACCAGTCCGACGGCGGTGCCGCCCAGGGCTTCCAGCGGGCCGGAGACGGCCCTGCCGGGGATCAGCATCACGGTCTCGGGGGCGAGGGCCCACACGACGACCGGGCTCGCCACGAGCATCAGCGAGAAGGCGAGCAGGGTGACGACGCCGAAGCCGGCCGCCCCGAACGCCGGGCCGAGCAGGGCGGCGTACCCGAGCTCCCGCCACGTGGCCCGCTCGCGCAGCCGGGTCCGCAGCCAGGCGGCCGGACCGGCCCCCGCGAGCGAGGTGTGCGGATCGGACACCGGGACCGGCTCCACCCCCCGCAGCCGCCACCGCTCCAGGGCGCCGAGCGGCACACCGCCGGCGACGGCGCCGAGCAGCAGGAGCAGCCCTACCCCGGCCACCGCCAGCAGCACACCCAGCCCGACGAGCACCGCCAGCGCGAGCAGGACCACGTACCCGAGGACCGTCCCGCTGCCGAGGTACGCCCAGCAGCGCCACGGCCACCAGGAGGCGAGGAAGCGGACCGGCCTCTTCAGTGCTGTCCAGACGGCGACGGGCGGTTCGGCGCCCTGCGGTTCGTCGTGCGGCCCCTCAAGGGCGGCGGCTTCGGACATGCGGGACATGCGGCCAGCCTAGGGGGTGTCCGACGGGTCAGGGCCGGGCCCCCGGGGGAGGGCCGGCTGCCCACACGGCGTCAGATCGTGGCGTCGAGGCCCCAGGTTCATGCAGCCGCTCGCGTTCCGGCGGCCGGTGCACAGGGGTGCACTCTCGGCGCCGATGGCTTGAAGTCGTCCTTCCGCCGAAGATCTTGACGCGTCTGCGGCGTATCGAAGGGGCGTTGTGATCGTTTCTTCAGCCGAAACCCTCACAACGGGAGGACGCGCGGTGACGGCTTGGCAGTACCTCGCCGGAGCGGGCATGGTGGCGGCGCTGTGCCCGCTGTACGGGCATGTGGCCGTCGCGGACGACGGCACCGGACCCGTCCCCCTCCGCGGCCACGGGGCCCGGCTGGACGTCTGCGTTCCGGCCGGGCAGCCGCGGCCGCCCGCCGCCGTCCCCCCGGCCGCCGCGCCGCCCGCGGTCCGGCCTCCCGTACGGGTGCTCGTGCCCGGCGCCGAGCGGCCGACCGTGCACCACCCGGGGCGGGGGCCCGCGCCGGCTGCCACGGCGCCCGGGGCGGAGCCGCCCGGGCCGACGGCGAAGGCCGGGGCCGGGGAGCCGCAGCCCGCGCCACCCGCGCCGGATCCCGAGGCCGTTGCCGAGCCGGCGCCGGCCCAAGTGCCTGCCCCGCCCCGGGCCGCAGCCGCGGCCGCGCCCGCCGGCGCCTTCCACGTGCGCCCGTACCACTCGATCGCCCTGGAGCGGCGCGGCCCGGGCGGCATGTCCACCGTGATGGTCATGGTCGTCGTCACCACCCCGGCCGTGCTCGCCGCCGCCGCGCTGCGGCCGCGCTCCAAGAGCCGTCGCTGAGTCCGACCACCCCTGCACCGACCCACAGACCCACCGACCCACAGACCCACCGACCCACCGACCCACAGACCCACCGATCCACCGATCCACCGATCCACCAACGGGAGAACCCTCGTGTCCGAATGGCTGGTCCTGGCCGTCGCCATGGCGCTCGTCTGCGCCCTCGTCCTCGCCTGCACCGCGCTCCGGCACCGCCGGGTCGCGGAGGACGAGGACACCAGCGAAACCCCCGACGTCATCGAGTACATGACGATGATGGTGGGCGTGGTCTACGCGATCGTGCTCGGCCTGGCCATCGCCGGCGTCTGGGAGGCGCGCGGCGCCGCCGAGGACAGCGTGCGCCGCGAGGCCCAGTCGCTGTACGAGGTCACCCAGCGCGCCGACGTCTACCCGACCCCCGTCCGCGACCGGATCCGCGGCGAGGTCGACGCGTACGTCTCCCACACCGTCGCCGTGGACTGGCCGCTGCTCACCTCCGGCCAGGGCGCCTCGTCCCAGGGCGCCGACCTGCTCGGCAAGCTGCGCACCGACGTGACCCACCAGAGCCCGGCGAACGAGCTCCAGGCGCAGGCCTACCAGCCGCTGCTGGACCACATCGCGGCCGCCGACGACGCCCGGCACTCGCGTATGCAGGCTGACGAGTCCACCCTGCCGAGCGTGGTGTGGTTCGGGCTGCTGGTCGGCGGATTGGTCACGGTGGGGCTGATCTTCACCCTGCAGATCCGCCGGTCGGGGCGGGAGCTGCTGCTGGCGGGGTTGTTCAGCGCGCTGATCGTGTTCCTGCTGTTCATGGTGTGGAGCTTCGACGCACCCTACGGCCGGGACGGAATCGAGTCCGCGGGCCCGTTCCAGGACCTGTTCCCGAAGGTGGCGCTGGCCGCAGCCGAGCGCTGACCCCCTGATGCCGCCGGCGGGCCGCCGGCTCAGGCCGGTCCGCTCCCCGACAGCGCCACCTGCCGCCGTACGGCCGCCACCACCGGCGAATGCCGCAGCGCGTGCGAGATCCGTACGAGGTCGCGCGGCCCTCCGAGGGTGTCGAGGACGCTCTCGTCGCTCGCCCCGATGACCGCGCCCTCGGGGTCCGCCGAGCGGGCCTGGACGGCGGCCGCGACCATCGCCGCGTCGGCGACCGCCCGCGCCGTCTCCTCCTTCGCCCCCGCCGCGAGGGCCCGCGCGTACGCGTCCTCGCGGCGGCCGGGGTCGAAGTACGGGCCGAGGTGCAGGAATCCGTCGTGGATGTCCGACTCGCGCTGGATCACCCGCAGTTCCGCCGGGGCCCACCAGGACATCTGCACGCAGGGCGTGCCGCTGGGGGCACCGATCTGCACCTCGTGCCAGAGCGCGCCGAGGCGCCGGTACGTCGTCCAGGTCTGCCAGCTGTCGGACAGCCGCTGGCACAGCAGGGGCAGGACGAAGCCGATCGCGCTGATCAGCGCGCCGACGGAGGCGAGCGGCGGGGCGATGTAGGTGCTCAGGTCGTCGAGGTCGTGGCCGAGCCAGCGGGCGACGACCGCGGAGATCTTGGTGGCGTCGTAGCTGAGGTTGAAGACGTAGCCCGAGACGATGATCATCAGGCCGATCCGCAGCCAGCCGTGCACCTGGAGGGACCAGCGCCAGCACATGGCCACCATCACGACGGCCGCCACCAGGTGCGCCGTCAGGTAGAGGGCGATCATCTGCTGGATGTAAGGGGTGTTGGCGTAGTACGTGTCGAAGTCGCGCAGCCGCTCGACCGGGGTGTGGCCGAGCGCGAAGAGCACCACCAGCACCACGACGACCCCGCCGTAGCCGATCATCCAGCGGCGCGAGATGCGCCGGGTCACTTCGGGCGGGCCACCGCGCCAGTTCACGATGAGCACCAGGCAGGCGGCGCTGAACAGGGTGATCAGGCAGTAGACGAGCGGGGCGGAGACGTTGGTGATGCCGGTCCACTCGTTGACCGCCTCGATGGTGGGCGGAGCGGCGAAGGTGAACACCGACCCGGCCAGGACCAGCAGGGCGCAGACCGACCGCAGGAGCGGGTCGCGCCAGTTGTGCCGTAGCGCCGGCAGCTTGAAGGCGAGTGAGACCGCCAGGGCGGCTGCCGGTATGTAGTAGTCCTGGCCGTTCAACGGTCGTTCCTGTGCCCCCGGTATCCGAGCGAGGCCTCGATGCGGCCCGCCAACTGATCACGCTGTGCGGGCGCCCGATGGCTCGCGGACCCGGCGAGCCAGGTCCTGCACCGGCTGCCCAGCAGTAAACCGAACGTCTCCGCCTCGGTCTCCTCCGAGACGTCGGCGCGCGTGCGCGCGGCGACGCTCCGGACGGTCTCGCCGAGGTCGGCCCCGTCGGACAGCAGCCGGGCGGCGACGGCGGCTCCGTCGACGTGGTGGCTGCAGTGGCCGGCCTTCATGTGCCACAGCTCGTGGCCCAGGATGACCAGCTGGTGGTCGGGTGCCGTGCGTTCCTCGATGACCACCAGATCGCGGTCCGCCATGTCGAGCCACAGGCCGCTGGCCGTCCCCGGCGGGAACGAGGCCATCCGGAAGTCCACCCGGCGGCCGCGGTGTCTGCTCATGCCCTCGCAGAGGGCGGCGTAGAGGTCCACGGGTTCCACGGGCGCGGTCAGCCGGAGCCCGGCCACCAGTTCGCCGCACAACCGGCGCTGCTCTCTGCCTATGCTCACCGTTCTCCCCGTCGGCGCGGATCCGGATCAGGACTCAAGGATTCAGACCCAGACTCTCGACTGGGTCATCATTCATTCGGTTTGACGCTTTCGAGAAGCATGTCCAGCCATTCGGTCACCTTGTCCCGGTGTTTGTCGCTGGGCAGTTGGGCCGCGCGCCAGGCGATGCCGCGGACACCGTGGTTCTGCAGGAGTCTTGCCAGCGGATCGCCGGTCGAAGCCGCCGGGGCGGGTACGGTTTCGCGCGCGCGGCCCGCGTAGTCCTGGAGCAGCTGCTGCTCGGTCCGCTGGAGGGCGTCGGTGAGGGCCTCGGCGTCGTGCGCGGTGAGGAAGCCGGCGTGGACGCCGAAGAAGCGCTGGATCGCGTCGCAGTGCTCCATGGTGGGCCGGCGGTCGCCGTTGATCAGGGCGCCCGCCTGCTGGCGCGACATGCCGGCGCCGTCCGCGATCTCCTGCTGCGTGTAGCGGCGTCCGTTCGGTTTCAGCCGGGTGCGCCGGAGCAGGTCGAGGCGCTGGAGGAAGCGCGTCTGCAGGCAGGGCTCGACGGCGGGCCGGCCGTCCAGCAGGGACCTGACCACGTCGGCGGGTACGCCGGAGGCCTCGGAGAGGCGACGCAGGTCGAAGACCTTGTTCAGGTCGTGGCCCATCTTGCCCGCGAGTTCGGCGACGCGCGTGACGGTGGCTGCCAGGGGCGCGTTGGCCACCGCGACGGGAGCCGGGAAGCCGTCTGTCACCAGTGGTTCTCCTAGATCGCGGCGGGGTCGGTACGGGCACATGGTCGGCTTTTGGAATCTAGCCGAGGAGCCGCCGCAGGGCCAGAACTTGCCACAGCTGTGGCGGGAATGAGCTGTCAAGAGGCTGGAATTGCCACGATAGTTGACACTCGAATGAAGTCGGTAGCAGGATCGCCAGAGGAAATTGAAGATCCAGACCGTGAAGAGGGGGAGCTCTCGGTGCCACATCTCGCAGCGGTGGGCCCGTCCGATGGGCTTGCCCGAGCCGGTGAGGAGCGCCTTGCGGGCGAAGAGTCCGCACGCGGCGCAGTGCGGTCGGAGCGACGCAAGGAGATTTTGCGCCAGCGGCGCGAGGAACTGGGCCTGAGCCAGGAGGACCTCGCCGCCCGGCTGCGCATCAGCGTCCGCGCCTACGGCAACTGGGAACGCGGCCTGGTCAAGGAATGGACCGACCGCAAACTGCTCGCCCTGGCCGAGGCCTTGGAGATGAGCGAGCGGCAGTGCTTCTGGCTCTTCCGCGTCATGGTCGACCGGGACCCGCCGCCGACCTGGCGCGCGGCCGAGGAGAGCCGTCTGCCCCAGGACCCCGCCCAGCGCGACTACCTGTGCGACTACGCGGCGCTCATGGAGGCCGTGCCGTACCCGAGCTTCCTGGTGGACCACCGCTGGGACGTGGCGCTGACCAACTCGGCGTTCGACAAGCTCTTCCAGTCGGTGCGCCCGCATCCGACCGCCCTGCCGGACGACAACTTCCTGCGCTTCGTGCTGTTCCACCCGGACGCCGCGGCCGTACTGGAGGACCACGAACCGGCCTGGTGCGTACCGCTGCTGGCCCAGTTCGCCGGCGCGCTCGCCGCGGCCCCGGACGACGAGGGCCTGAGCAGCATCCGCCAGGAGGTGGCCCGCGATCCGTTCATGGAGGCGGCCTACCGCTACGGGGTGCCGCACTGGCTGAGCACCCACGGGGCGGATGCCGCCGAGCGCGACGGGGCCGTGCGGACCGTCCGCCACTGGGACCCGCGCTGGGGCCACGTACGCTGCCGGATGGTGGCCGAATCCAGCCGGATGCTCGACGGGATGGGCCTCACCCGGATCACCATGATCCTGTCGACCCCGCAGGTCGCGGAGACCGGCCCGGTCCGGGGCGGCGCGACCGCCCCGCTCCACCAGGGTCCCCGGCTGCGCGCCGTGCCGTCGCTGGAGGACTAGCCCCCGGGACTACCCCCAGGACCGGCTCCCGCGGGGGACACTGGAGGCCTCCATCACGGGTCGATCGCGTGCCGCGGATCGGATGCCACGGATCGTGGCACCGATCGTGGCACGGGCGAAGGGCGGTAGGGCGTGCGGCTGACCATCCTCGGCGGGGGCGGATTCCGGGTTCCGCTCGTCTACGGTGCACTCCTCGGCGACCATGCCGAGGGCCGGATCTCCCACGTGACCCTGTACGACGAGGACCCCGCCCGGCTCCGCGCCATGGCCCGGGTGCTCGCGGACCAGGCGGCCGCCTCCGGAGTGCCCGACGCCCCGGCCGTCACCGCCACCGGGGACCTCGACGAGGCCCTGCGCGGGGCCGACTTCGTCTTCTCCGCCATCCGCGTCGGCGGTCTCGAAGGGCGCGCCGCCGACGAGCGGGTCGCGCTGGCCGAGGGCGTGCTGGGCCAGGAGACGGTCGGCGCGGGCGGGATCGCGTACGGCCTGCGGACGGTGCCGGTCGCCCGGGAGATCGCCCGCCGGGTGGCCCGTATCGCCCCCGAGGCCTGGGTCATCAACTTCACCAACCCGGCCGGGCTGGTCACCGAGGCCATGGCCGAGCAGCTCGGCGACCGGGTGATCGGGATCTGCGACTCCCCGGTGGGGCTCGGCCGGCGCATCGCCCGGCTGCTCGGCGCCCGCCCCGAGGAGGCCTGGATCGACTACGTCGGCCTCAACCACCTGGGCTGGGTCCGCGGGCTGCGCATCGGCGGCCGCGACGAACTGCCGCGGCTGCTGGCCGACACCGAGGCGCTGGAGTCCTTCGAGGAGGGCCGGCTGTTCGGGGCCGAGTGGCTGCGCTCGCTCGGCGCGATCCCGAACGAGTACCTGCACTACTACTACTTCAACCGTGACACCGTACGGGCCTACACGGAGGCCAAGCAGACCCGCGGGGCGTTCCTGCGCGACCAGCAGCGCGGGTTCTACGCCGAGGCGGGCCGGGCGGACCAGGAGCCCGGGGCGGCGCTGGCCGCCTGGGACCGGACCCGGGCCGAGCGGGAGGCCACGTACATGGCCGAGAACCGCGAGGCGGCGGGCATGGGCGAGCGCGACGAGAGCGATCTGGAGTCCGGCGGGTACGAGAAGGTGGCGCTCGCGCTGATGCGGGCCATCGCGCGGGACGAGCGGGCCACGCTGATCCTCAACGTGCCGGGCCGCGGCGTGCTGTCCGTACTCGACGCGCAGGCGGTCATCGAGGTGCCGTGCCTGGTCGACGCGAACGGGGCGCACCCGGTGGCCGTGGACCCGCTGCCGCTGCACGCTGTGGGCCTGGTGACCTCCGTCAAGGCGGTCGAGCGGGAGGTGCTCGCGGCCGCCGCGAGCGGCTCCCGGGCGGACGCGGTCAAGGCCTTCGCGCTGCACCCGCTGGTGGACTCGGTCGGGGTGGCCCGGCGGCTGCTGGAGGGGTACGCGGCCGAGCACCCGGGCCTGGCCTACCTGCGCTGATCCCTCCCCGGCCGGCCCGCCGGGCGGGGTCCTCCGTACGGCCCAGTGGGCATGCGGCGCGGCGGGGGCGCTGTGAGAGTGCGAGATGTGACCACTGCCCCCGCCGAAGCCGCAGCCGCGCCCGCAGCGGCGGCGCCTCCCGTGCTCGACCGGCGGCGGCGCAACGTCGTCTTCGGCACGATCATGCTGGGGGTGCTGCTCGCGGCCCTGGACCAGACGATCGTCGGCACCGCGCTGCCCACGATCGTGGCGGATCTCGGCGGCGGCCAGCACATGTCGTGGGTGGTGACCTCGTACCTGCTCGCGGAGACCGTCGCGACGGTGCTCGTGGGCAAGTTCGGTGACCTCTTCGGCCGGAAACTGATCTTCCAGATCTCGGCGATCATCTTCATCACCGGCTCGTTCCTGTGCGGCCTGGCGAGCAACATGTCCCTGCTCATCCTGTGGCGGGGAGTCCAGGGCATCGGCGCCGGCGGCCTCATGGTCACCGCCATGGCCCTGATCGCCGACGTGATCCCGCTGCGCGAACGGGGCAAGTACCAGGGCGCGATCGGAGCCGTCTTCGGGGTCGCGACCGTCATCGGACCGCTGCTCGGCGGGCTGTTCACCGACCACCTCAGCTGGCGCTGGGCGTTCTACGTGAACGTCCCGATCGCGATCCTGGTGGTCGTCGCGGCGGCCCGGACGATCCCCTCGGTCCGAGCGGCCGGGGGCACCCGCATCGACTACCTGGGCATCGCCCTGGTCGCCGTCGGCTCCAGCGCCCTGATCCTGGCCACCAGCTGGGGCGGGAACGAGTACGCCTGGGGCTCCGCGGCGATCATCGGGCTGTTCGTGCTCGGCGTACTGGCCCTGGCGCTGTTCTGCCTGGTCGAGACGCGGGCGGCGGAACCGATGCTGCCGATGCGGCTGTTCGGGAACCCGGTCTTCACGATCTGCTCGGTGCTCAGCTTCGTGGTCGGCTTCGCCATGCTCGGCGCGATGATCTTCCTGCCGACGTACCTGCAGTTCGTGGACGGGGATTCGGCCACGGTCTCGGGCGTACGGACCCTGCCGCTGGTGATCGGCCTGCTGATCGCGTCCGTCTTCAGCGGCAACGTCACCAGCAAGACCGGGCGGTACCGGATCTTCCCCATCGTCGGCTGCCTGGTGATGGGGATCGGGCTGTACCTGCTGTCGCGGATGGGCCCGGGCACCAGCGCCTGGCTGGAATCGCTGTACATGTTCGTGCTCGGTGTCGGGATCGGCCTGTGCATGCAGGTCCTGACGATCGCCGTGCAGAACACCGTGGACTACGCCGACCTCGGCACCGCCACATCAGGTGTCACGTTCTTCCGTACGCTCGGCAGCTCGTTCGGCACCGCCGTGTTCGGGACCATCTACGCCAACACCCTGGGCCCCGCGCTGGAGAAGGCCGTCGCGGAGGCCGCCCGGGCCACCGGGGCCGATCCGGAGCAGCTGGCGAAGGCGGCCCAGAGCCCCCAGGGCGTCCACGCGCTCGAACCGGCGGCGGCCGCCCCGATCGTCGAGGCCTACGCGCACGCGCTGCACACGGTGTTCCTGTGGACGGTGCCGGTGGCCGGGATCGGCTTCGTCGTCGCGCTCTTCCTCAAGGAGGTCCGGCTGCGCGACAGCGCCCGCGCGGCGTCGACGGACATGGGCGACGGCTTCGCCTCACCGGCCACGGCCTCCGGCGATTCGGCCAAACTGCTGGAGCTGGCGGTCGGGAAGCTCGTACGGAACATGGGGCCGGAGACGGCGCGGGCGATCGTGAACGCCTCCGACACCCGGCTGGACATCGCGGGTGCGTGGGCGGTGATGCAGGTGGAGATCACGACCCGTACGGTCGGCCACGCCAGCCTCGGGCTCATCGCCTCGCGCCGCGCCCTGCCGCCGGAGGTGCTGGTTCCGGTCTTCGACCGGATGGAGCAGGAGGGGTACCTGACCCGCGAGGGAGCCTTCTTCACGCTCACGCCGGCGGGGCAGCGGGAGGCGGCGACCCTCTCGAAGGCGTGGGGGGACTGGCTCGGCGGCGAGCTGGAGAAGGACCGCGGCCGCCCGCGGAGCGAGGAACTCCGGGCGGCGGCCGACGCGATCGCGAAGCGGCTGCTCGTGGAGGACCTGAGCGAGGGCTACTTCGGACAGAAGGCCCCGGCGGGGCTGTGACCCGGGACCGCGCTCACGGTCCGGCCGACCGGCCGCCGGTGATGCGGCTCCACAGGGAACGCGTGGCGCCGAAGCCGCTCTCGTGCACCCAGACGTGGGTGCAGGACGGGCACTGCAGGTGCAGCAGGCTGCCGGTGTTGGTGAGCAGGTAGCGCCAGTGCGAGGAGCACGTGCGCCGCTCCTCGCAGGGCGCACAGCCGCGGGCGTCGGCGCAGCTCGGGCAGGCCACCCAGGCGCGTCGCCCGGGGTCCGCCTGCGGGTCAAGCGGCAGCATGGCCGTCCCCGCGCGGGGCGAGCACGCCGGCGGCGACCAAGCCGTCGTAGACGCGCTGCTGCTCGGCGTCGAGGCCGGAGTACAGCAGGTCGTACGCCGCCTCCTCACCGCGCAGAACCTCGATCGGGTCCCAGTCGGGGCCGAGGGCGGCCATGACCTGGGCCCGCCGGAGGACCTCCTGAGCGGTGAGGTCGACGGTGAAGTCGACCAGCTCGGGGGTGCCCGGTTCGGTGGGGGGTGTGGGGTGGTGTGAGGCCATACGTCTGAACTTAGGTATGCCTTCCTTCCTCTGGCAAGAGGGGGTGGGAGATGTCACAGCCGCCGGTCGTTCGGTCTGGTCACCGTCCATTTGCCGGTTCGGCAACAGGGTTTGCCAAGCGGGTGGGCGGGCCACACCCTCGGCGGTATGGACAACGCAAGGGACAACACGCTGACCAGCTCTTTCGACGTGGTGGTCGTGGGCGGCGGGACCGCCGGACTCGCCGGGGCGCTGACCCTGGCCCGGGCCCGCCGTTCGCTGCTGGTGCTCGATTCCGGCAGCCCCCGCAACGCCCCCGCCGCCCACCTGCACGGATACCTGGGCCGGGACGGGGCGAGTCCGGCGGAGCTGCTGGCCGTGGGGCGGGCCGAGGTCACCGGGTACGGGGGCGAGATCCGTTCGGGGGCGGCCGGCACCGCGCTCGCCGCCGACCGGCTGCCCGGCGGCGGCTTCCTCGTCCGGTGCGCCGACGGGTCCGCGGTCCGGGCCGGCCGGCTGCTGATCGCCACCGGGCTGGTGGACGAGCTGCCGGAGCTGCCGGGGCTCCGGGAGCGCTGGGGGCGGGACGTGCTGCACTGCCCGTACTGCCACGGCTGGGAGGTCCGCGACGAGCCGGTCGCGGTGCTGGCCACCGGCCCGCTCGCCGTGCACCAGGCGCAGATGTGGCGGAACTGGACCGACCGCGTGACCCTGCTGACCCACACCCGGCGCCTCACCGACGAGGAGCGGGAGCTGCTGTCCGCACTCGGCGTCGCGGTGGCGGAGGGCGAGGTGACCGGCCTCGACATCGCCGACGACCGGCTGGCCGGGGTGGTCCTGGCCGGTGGTGCGGCCGTGGCGTGCACGGCGCTCGTGGTGGCCCCGAGGTTCACCGCCCGGGCCGGGGTGGCGGCCAGCCTCGGGCTGCCGGTCGCCACCGTGGAGCGGGACGGAGCGGCGATCGGCACCTGCCTGGAGGCCGATCCGGCGAGCGGGGCCACCGCACTGCGCGGCGTGTGGGCCGCCGGGAACGTGGCCGGCCCCATGGAGCAGCTGGCCGGGGCGGCCGCG
Organism: Streptomyces sp. NBC_01006; assembly: GCF_045162725.1. Taxonomy (NCBI): domain Bacteria; kingdom Bacillati; phylum Actinomycetota; class Actinomycetes; order Kitasatosporales; family Streptomycetaceae; genus Streptomyces; species Streptomyces sp. NBC_01006. The sequence continues at coordinate 6,716,251 of NZ_CP108700.1, forward strand.
GCCGGGGTCCGCGCGGCCGCGGCGATCAACACCGACCTGATCGAGGAGGAGGGCCGGCGGGCCCTCGACGCCCACCGCGCGGCCGGCCGGAGCGCGGGCGGGGCATAGCCCGTCGGACAGGTGTGCGGGTTTCGGCCAGGGCGGGTCCGTGCAGGCTCTGAGCGGTCTGATCTTCGTACCGTTCATCGGCTCAGAGGCTCGGGGGGCTTGTAATGGCACATGTGCTGGTCATCGGCGGAGGTGTCGGAGGGCTGGCGACCGCGCTGCTCGCGGCGCGGTACGGACACACCACCGAACTCTTCGAACGCGATACGCGCGCACCCGGTGCCGCGCTCGACCGGGACTTCTTCGGATGGCACCGGCCGGGCGTCCCGCAAGCCGCCCAGCCGCACGCCCTGCTCGGCGCGGCCCGTACCGTCCTGCGGCGGGAACTGCCCGACGTCCACGCGGAGATGCTGCGGCTCGGGGCCCGCGAGCGGCACGAGCTGGACTGGTTCGACGTACGCCCGCCGGAGCGGCCCGGCGACGAGGACCTGGTGATGCTCCAGGCCCGGCGCATCGTGCTGGAGAGCGCTCTGGCCACCGCGCTGCGCGCGGAACCGGGGGCCGTCATGCACCACGGGGAGCCGGTGACCGGCCTGTTGGCCGAGCCGAGCGGCTCCGCCGTACGCGTGCGGGGCGTGACCACGCAGGCCGGTGCGTACGCGGGGGACCTCGTCGTGGACGCGGGCGGGCGGCGCGGCGGCGTCGAGCGACTGCTGCCCGCGGCGGGCTGCCGGCCGGCCGTCGTGGAACGGCACCGCACGGGGCTGGCGTACTTCTGCCGCTGGTACCGGCTGCCGGAGGGGATGGAGGAGGGGCCGCGCCGGCCCTGGGCGGTGACCGGCGGCGCCTTCGCCGGGTGCGCGGTCTTCCCGGCCGACAACCGGCTGTTCGCCGTGACCCTGTTCGTCCACACCCGGGACACCACCCGCTCCGCGCTGCGCGATCCCGCCGTGTTCGAGGCCGCCGCGCGCGCCTTTCCGCCCGGCGCGGCCTGGCTGGGCCTGGGCGCCGAACCGCTGTCGGGCGTACTGGCCACGGCGAGCCTGGACAACCGGTGGAGCGCGCTGGTGGACGAGCGGGGGCCGGTGGCGACCGGACTGGTGCCGGTCGGGGACGCGATCGCGCACACCAACCCGACGCTGGGGCAGGGCACCTCGCTGGCGCTGTGGGCCGCGAGCCGGGTGGCCCGTACGGCGCACCAGGACGCGGGGTCGGCACGGTTCGCCGCCGCGTACCACGCGTGGGCCGTGCGGACCCTGAAGCCGTGGTTCGACTTCCAGGTGGTGGCGGACGCGGCCATCGGCGAGCGGTTCGCGACGCGGGCCGGGCGGCGGACGGACTCGGCGCGCGTGGTGGCCGCGCTGTTCGAGTGCGCACTGGAGGACCCGGAGGTGATGCGGGCCCGGGCGCGGGTGCGGCACCTGGCCGAGCCGCCGGAGCGGGCGTACGCGGACCCGCAGGTGCGGGCGCGGGTGGAGCGCTGGCTGGCGGCCCGGCCCGGGTACGCGCCGCACGCGGTGGGGCCGGACCGGGAGGAGTGGGAGAGGCTGGTCTACGACCCGGCGGTCGGGCCGAGGACATCGGCGAGGTCGTAGCCGACGACCTCTTCGAGCGACTCCTTCGACGGCCAGGAAAAGGATGTACAGGGCGTAGCCGCGAGGCATCGCGGGGTCCTGGTGGAGATCGCGCGTGCAGTACGAGCGTGAGTGCCCGCTCGCCGGAGGCAGAAGCGAGGCTTGTGCGGACGGATCGAAGCCCGCGCCGGATGGGTGGCGGGCATGAGCGGACACAAGTGGGGAAACCGTTCTGGGCCCGCCCGGGAGACTGGCCCTCGGCCGTCCGCAAGGCACTGTGGTCCCGAGACCACGGCTTGTGCCGGCACATCCGGTACGACACTGGCCTACCGTGCTACCTGCCAGATGACGCCGTGGACCACATCAAGCCCATGTCCCAGGGAGGGCGCAGCATCGCGGCCAACGGGCAGGTTCTGTGTCGCTACCACCATGCGGAGAAGACCGGGCATGAGGCTGCTGCGGGCAAGCGGAAGGCTGTCAGCCACCGTCGGCGGCCGGTGAAGAAGCACCCAGGCGCGCTGTAAACGACGAAGCGCCGGCTTCCCTGCGAGGGAGGTCGGGGCCTTTCTCTCTGGGTTCAGCCCTGCCGGCTGTTGTGATCGAACGTCGGAGTGGGCCCAACACCCTTATTGATCAGGGCTGTTGTCATGCAGCGTGCGGGCGTAGTAGCTTGTAAACGCTCTTGTGATTCCGCTCGAACCATGTGCTAGTCGGCGTCTCGCCGTGTCGGCATGCTAGAGGGTTGATCAAGATCGAAACGAGCGACCTGCAGCAAGACTTCGTTCGGGGCGCGCTGTCTCCGAACGCCTTCCGTGGTGGTGACACACCACGGCAGCCCGCACCCTCTTTACCCTTGGGGCATTCAAGGTCATCACGACCTCAACGAACACCACTCGCCGACCACGGCGGGGGGCGCAGCTCGCGGGCGGCTGTGTTTTCTGGCAGACACTTCCGTCTGTCTTCGTTGAGGTTTTCGTGCCCTGGCACGCCCTCTCGAAGGCGACGGCCTTACCGTCCTTGGAGGGGCGATGTGGGCCGTTATGCAAGAGCTTGCCATCACGGGGCCGAACGCGCTGCTCGCGTTCTTCGCCCTCCTGGTGTTCATGTTCCTGGCCGCGCTCGTGATCGCTCTGCGAAACGCCGAGCCTGGCCATCGACCCGAGATCATTCGGGCTCTGGCTGAGCTCATGGCGTTTTGGAAAAAGCGATGAGAGCCCACAGGTAGGGAGCATGACCACCCCGCAACGTTGCGGGGTGGTCTGCTTCGAGTTGAAGCTCCAGCGGAGGTGCCGACGGCGCGGTGACCTGCGATGTTCTGGGAGGGTCATTCTCAACTCGTTCTAGTTCAGCGGGCAGGACAACCCTGGTTCGGCACGGTTGGGGGAGCAGGTCACCAGGGCGACGGAGTGGAACACGGTGCCGCTGAGGTAGTGGCCGAGGGACACGTCCCCACCCCACGTCAACCGCTCCACGGCGGCTCTCGCCAGGACCACTAGGCGGGTTACGTCCCGCTCCGCTTCTGTGGCGAACCGCGGTGCGAACTCTGCGAGTTGGAGCCCCAGCCATTCGCCGGCCTCCTTCGGCTCCTCCCAGGTTCCTCGGATCGTTGAGGGCGGCTTCATCAGCCAGTGGGCTGTCTGGATCGGCGGTATGCCGGTCACGGGGAACTCGGCTACAGCCTGCCGGTATCGGTCGATGACCTCTTGCGGGCTTCCAGCAGTCGGAGGTTCCCCCGGGGGGCGCCGAACGCCTTCCTTGTCGAACTCCTTCTTCTCCCCGAGCCATGCGTAGCCGTGGTGGTGCACTGCTGCTCCGTTCCTAGGGATGGCGACGGCCCCGCCCGTCGGCGTGAGGGCAGGGCCGTCATTTCAGGTGGTGCTGTGGGCTACGCGGAGAGGTCGAAGCGCGAGGGGTCGATGCCCGCCGCGTCCAGCTCCGCCGTGGTGAAGCGCAGCGGCTCCGCGTCCGGCCGCTTGCTGTCACCCAGGGCCCACGCGTCGGGGCCGATCTTGGCGAGGGTTACGCAGGCCTCGCCGTCCGGGTGGGTGTTGCCTCCGCACGCCTTCGAGAAGGCGGCTGTGTCGATGTTGAGCGCGTACAGGTCGGTCATCGTGGCCCTTCCTGATCTGCTTGACGGCCGTACGAGGCCGTCTCCCGCCCCTCAGTGGGCGGAAGTCTCCGTGACGCTCATGGCCTCGGCTATCTGCTCCACCACGTCGGCGGGCAACATCCCCAGGTGCACGTACGGGAGGCCGTTGTAGGTGACCGTGGGCCGTATGCCGCTCCACGCCGACTCGGGGACACCGAGAGAGGCCAAGGCTGCCCGTATCGGTTCTGAGGCGTTGGTGGCCATCGCTCTGCCATTTCGCCAGGTCTGCATTTCCATCAGACGGCCACGGCCTTCGTCGTCGGGCACGTCTCGGCGTGCCGGTAGACGACGGCGGGCGACCCCGACGTGCGGTCGATGGTTCCCCGACGGACGGGTTCGAGCGGCTTGACGGTGCGCATGCAGGCGGAGCACTTGTGTCCGGGTGCGTAGGTCAGGTACTCCCAGGCGTCCTGGTCGTACTCCGGGGCCTCTGCCTTCTTGCTCTTCGCCATGTCGCACCCCTCGCGGTCGCCGTCGCTGCGTCGGCAGCAATAGTGACCAGGGCCGAAGGACGTTCCTAGCCTGTTTCCTGTTCCGTCAAGAATCCGTCCCGGAGGCTCTCGACGAGGCTCCGCATCACGTCACCGGACAAGGCCGCCTGCTCGAACCCTTCGAACTTTCGGACGTACATCTCTACGTCCCGCGGGTCGGTTACGACTATCTCGGCGTGGACGGTCTCGACCGTCACCGTCCGATCGTCTCGGATGACGAAGGCGTGGTTCGCGATGTCCGTCTGCGGGGCGGAGAGCGGCACGACCCTGATGTCCACGTGAGCCAAGCGAGACATGGAGACGATCCGGTCGAGCTGTGCAGCCATCATTTGCGGCGGGACGATCCGCCAGCGGAGCACGGGTTCGGTGATGACGAAGCGGAGCTTCTTCGTGCCGTCGAACAGCACAGCCTGACGCTCAAGCCTTCCGCTGATCGTGCGGGTAAGAGCGTCTTCGCTCAAGTTGTGGCGCCGGAGGATGGCCCGGATGTACTCGGGCGTCTGGAGCAGCCCAGGTACCAGGGCGGGCTGGAACAGCCGCAGGACGGCCATCTGAGCTTCAAGGGCCTTCGCTGCCTGCTGACCCTTGTGGATGCCGGCTCGCTTGAGGAGTCGCCACGCGGTGGCTTCAGTGGTCGCGGCACGGGCCGCTTCCGTGTACTCGGCCTTGATGGCGTCAGAGACGCCTATGGCGGTGAGGATGCGTTCAACGTCCGTTGTGCTCGGCAGAAGGTTGGCATTCTCGATCTTGGAGAGCTTGGACGGAGACATGAGGGCGCTACGGGCGACCGCTTTGGCTTCCTTCCCGGACGCCTCTCGCAGTGCCCGCAGCGCGGCCCCGAGCTGTGCTTTGTTCACTCGCCGTACTTGGCCCACCAGTCGGTGAACGGCTCCGCGTGGGCGAGTGCCGTTTCCCGGTAGGCGACGTAAGCGGCGGCCTCGTCCTGCGGCAGAACGTCAGCGCCGAGGAACCCCCCGGCATCGTCGTACCGCATGACGGCCGTGTCCTTGGAGTCGAAGAGCCAGAAGTCCGGAGCGGCTTCGAGAGGGTTAGGCGCGTCCGTCACGTCGAGGATGAAGAACTCTTCCCCGCCGGTCATGTTCGTCCGGTAGCCCCAGCCCAGTTCGAAGCGGAGGTACTTTGTGAGCGGGCGCCTGAGGATGTGCACGCGGTACACCCGCTTGCCCGCGTTGGTCAGGTCCCGGAGCTCGTTGACCCAACCAACGTTATAGCCCTCCGGCTGCTCCTGGCCGGCCTGGAACACCCGATAGGCGTCCACGTTCCCCGAGCCGCTGTAGTCGTCGAGGGTCTCCAGACGGAACGCCTCGCGCTCGAAGTCGTCGAAGAGATCTCCGAGGGTCCTAGATGAGGCCATCGGCGATGGCCTTCTTGATCAGCTCGACGGGGATCTCCACGAGGGTTTCGTGAGCGGGAATCTTGAGTCCGTGGTCGGTGGGCGTCTCACCCTGGACGAGGAACGTGCCCCTGTCGGTCGCGTAGATCGTCGGGCAGTCCTTGATGTCACAGGTGCTGATCAGCTTGGTCACCTTCATGGCTTCCGGTTCCCCTCTCCCGCGCGGCGGAGTGCTGCGTTCGATGCTCCCGAGTCGATGACCTCAGGGTCAAGCGATCACAGTTGAGAGAACGGGAAACCGGCCGTGTCTAGGTGTGCTTGATGCCCAGCACCTCGTCCAGGTCGTAGCCCACCACTTCCTCAAGCTGGTCGTAGGTGCAGCTCTCGGGGGTGCGGTCGGGCCGCCAGCGGCGCCAACGGGCCGTGTGCCGGAACCTCCCACCTTCGCCGCCATCTACGCTGTTGGTAAGGGTGTCGTACGCGACCTCGCAGACGCGCTCGGGGCGCAGCGGCACCCAGGAGAGGTCCTTCTTGCCGGTCCAGCGGCTCTGCGCGCCGGGCAGCCGGGCGCTCTCGTGCGCGGACTCCTCGGCCCAGGCGGCCCAGGGGTGCCCGGTGGTGTCGTCCATGCGCAGCGGTGCGAGCTCGTCCACCAGCTCGGCGCGGCGCTTCATCGGGAAGGCGGCGCAGACCCCCACGTGCTGGAGGGCGCCGTGGGCGTCGTACAGGCCCAGGAGCAGCGATCCGACAATCGGACCGCTCTTGTGGAAACGGAAACCCGCGATGACGGCGTCGGCCGTACGCTCGTGCTTGATCTTGAACATGAGACGGGCATCGGGCCGGTAGGGGAGATCGAGCGGTTTGGCGACCACCCCGTCGAGCCCGGCGCCCTCGAACCGCTCGAACCACTCCTGCGCGAGCGCGGGGTCGGTGGTCGCGGGCGCGAGGTGAACGGGGGGCCGAGCGGTGGACAGGGCTTCGGTGAGGGCGTTGCGGCGGTCGGCGAGCGGGATGTCGAGGAGCCCCTCGTCGCCGAGCGCGAGCAGATCGAAGGCGACGAAGCTGGCGGGGGTCGTCCGCGCCAGCATGTCGACACGGGACTGCGCGGGATGGATCCGCTCGGTCAGCCGGTCGAAGTCCAGCCGCCCGCCGTGAACGATGACGATCTCGCCGTCCACCACGCAGCGGGCCGGCAGGTTGTCCTTCAGCGCGGTCACCAGCTCGGGAAAGTACCGGGTCAGGGTCTTGCCGGTGCGGCTGCCGATCTCCACCTCGTCGCCGTCGCGGTGCACGATGGCCCGGAAGCCGTCCCATTTGGCCTCGTACTGCATGCCCGGTGGGATCTTGGCCACCGACTTGGCGAGCATCGGCTTCACGGGCGGCATCACGGGCAGATCCATGTCTTAGATTCTGCGGTGGTACGTCCCCGCCCGCCCGGTATGCGCACCAGGCGGGGGCCGCCTACCGTGGCGCACATGGGTGCATCCGGTAATGCCATCGAGCTGGACGCGGGCGGGCGCACCGTGCGGCTGTCCAGCCCGGACAAGGTCTACTTCCCCGAGCGCGGCCTGACGAAGCTGGACGTGGCGCAGTACTACCTGTCGGTGGCCGACGGGATCACGCGCGCCCTGCGCAACCGGCCCACCACCCTGGAGCGCTACCCCGAAGGGGTGGAGGGCGAGTCCTTCTTCCAGAAGCGGGCCCCGAAGAACCTGCCCGACTGGATCCCGACCGCCCACATCGAGTTCCCCAGCGGGCGGACGGCCGACGAGATCTGCCCGACCGAGCCGGCCGCCGTGCTGTGGGCCGCCAACCTGGGCTGCCTCACCTTCCACCCCTGGCCGGTGCGGCGCGAGGACACCGACCGTCCCGACGAACTGCGCATCGACCTGGACCCGCAGCCGGGCACCGACTACCACCACGCGGTGATCTGCGCCCACGAACTGCGCGACGTACTGGAGGACCTGGGCCTGCGCGGCTGGCCCAAGACCTCCGGCGGGCGCGGTCTGCACGTCTTCGTCCCGATCGAACCGCGCTGGACCTTCACCGAGGTCCGGCGCTGCGCGATCGCGATCGGCCGCGAGCTGGAACAGCGGATGCCCGGCAAGGTCACCACGGCGTGGTGGAAGGAGGAGCGCGGCGAGCGGATCTTCGTCGACTACAACCAGACCGCCCGCGACCGCACGATCGCCTCCGCGTACTCCGTACGCCCGCGCCCGCACGCCCCCGTCTCGGCCCCGCTGCGCTGGGACGAGATCGACTCGGCCGAGCCCCGCGACTTCGACATCATCACGATGCTGGCGCGCTACGCCGAGCTCGGGGACCTGCACGCGGACATGGACGACCACGCCTTCACCCTGGACGCGGCCCTGGAACTGGCCGAGCGCCACGAACACGACCACGGCCTGGGCGACATGCCCTACCCGCCGGACTATCCGAAGATGCCGGGCGAACCCAAGCGCGTCCAGCCGAGCCGGGCGAAGCACGAGGACTGAGCGCACTGTCGGTGGCGGGTGCCATGCTCGTAGGGAGGACGGAAGGAGTACGGGTCATGCTCACGACGGACTACACGAACGGCTCACCGAACTGGGTCGACCTCGGCACGCCCGACCTCGACGGCGCCGCCGGGTTCTACACCGGACTGTTCGGCTGGGACTACCGGCCGGGCGGAGAGGAAGCCGGCGGATACGCGATGTTCCAGCTCGACGGCAGGACGGTGGCCGGTGGCATGGCCGTCGCGCCGGAGGAGGTCCGCTCGGCCTGGACGCTGTACTTCCAGAGCCCCGACGCGGACGCCACGGCGGCTGCCGTGGTCAAGGCGGGCGGCACGGTGGCGGTCGAACCCAGGGACGTCATGGGCCTCGGCCGGATGGCGATCTTCGCCGACCCGGCGGGGGTCACGTTCTCGATCTGGCAGCCGGGCAGGATCGAAGGCCTCGGCGCGGTGACCGACGTCGGCACCCTGTGCTGGAGCGAGCTGTACACGGGCGATGTGCCGGCGGCCGCCGCCTTCTACGGCTCGGTCTTCGGGTGGGAGATCAGCGAGATGCCCTTCGAGGGTGGCTCGTACACCGTGGTCAAGGCGGCGGGCGCCTCCGACGAGGCGGCCTTCGGCGGCCTGGTCCCGATCGGGGCCGACCCGGTGGAGGACGCCGAACGCCCCTACTGGACCCCGTACTTCGAGGTCGCCGACTGCGACGTGACGGCGGCCAGGGCGGAGGAGTCGGGCGGCAAGGTCCGGCTGTCCCCGGTGTCCATGGAGGGCGTCGGCCGCTTCGCGAAGCTGGCGGACCCCTACGGCGCGCGGTTCGCGGTCATCGCCAGCGCCCCCGCGCCCGGGGCGTGAGGGCGCTGGCCGGCCGTGAAGCGGTGTTGATCAGGCGTTGATCGGACGTCCATCGGCGGCGATGAGTATCTCCGGCATGTCGATGAACACCGCCACCACCACCGCAGCACCCGCCTGGTACGACCTCGCCCTCTGCGCCCAGACGGGCCCGGGCTTCTTCTTCCCGGAGCCCGGCTCGTCCCTGCGGGACGCGAAGCGGCTGTGCGGGGCCTGTGAGGGCCGCGCGGCATGCCTGGAGTACGCCCTGGCCAACGACGAGCGATTCGGCGTCTGGGGCGGCCTCTCGGAGTCGGAGCGCCTCGCCCTGCGCCCGCGCGGCTGACCGGGCTCGACACGGCCGGGCAGCGCCGGACGCCCCCGCGAAACGCGAAACCCTGGCAGGGCGGGGGCCATGCCAGGGTTTCGAGGCGTTGCGGGGCGCTCTGGGGCTCTGGGGCGCTCTGCGGCGGTCAGGCCTTGCGGGCCGCGATGCGCGCCGCGCGGGCGGCCAGGCGCTCGTCGAACTTGCGGGCCTCGGAGTCCAGGCCGTTCATGAAGAGCCCGAGCTCCTCCTGGGCCTTCTGGCCCTCCGGGCCGAGACCGTCGATGTCCATGATCTTCAGGAAGCGGATCACCGGGCTCAGCACGTCGTCGTGGTGGATCCGCAGGTTGTAGACCCCGCCGATCGCCATCTGCGCGGCCATCCGCTCAAAGCCGGGCATGCCGTGTCCGGGCATCCGGAAGTTGACCACGACGTCCCGCACGGCCTGCATCGTCAGGTCCGGGGCGAGCTCGAAGGCCGAGCCCAGCAGGTTGCGGTAGAAGATCATGTGCAGGTTCTCGTCCTGCGCGATACGGGCCAGCATCCGGTCGCAGACCGGGTCACCGGACTGGTGGCCGGTGTTGCGGTGCGAGATGCGGGTCGCGAGCTCCTGGAAGGCCACGTACGCCACCGAGTGCAGCATCGAGTGCCGGTTGTCGGACTCGAAGCCCTCCGACATGTGCTGCATGCGGAACGCTTCCAGCTTGTCCGGGTCCACGGCGCGCGAGGCCAGCAGGTAGTCGCGCATCACGATGCCGTGGCGGCCCTCCTCGGCCGTCCAGCGGTGCACCCAGGTGCCCCAGGCGCCGTTGCGGCCGAAGAGCGTGGCGATCTCGTGGTGGTAGCTGGGGAGGTTGTCCTCGGTCAGCAGGTTCACGACCAGCGCGATCTTGCCGATGTCGGTGACCTTGGACTGCTCCGGCTCCCAGGCCTCGCCGTCCTCGAAGAAGCCCGGGAAGTTCCGGCCGTCGCTCCACGGGACGTACTCGTGGGGCATCCAGTCCTTGGTGACCTTCAGATGGCGGTTGAGTTCCTTCTCGACCACCTCTTCCAGCGCGTACAGCAGCTTGGCGTCGGTCCACGCCTCCGAGCTGCCGAGGTGGGGAGAGGTGATTGTCACGGGTGCTCCTGAGGACAAAGCGAAATACCTACGGTTCCGTAGCCTACGAATCCGTAGGTTAAGCGGAGCGTGAGGACCAGCCAAGCCCCAGGCGTTCATATGACCGATTACATCCCGTTATCTGTGCAGTTTGAGGGCGCGCTGGAAGGGCCCGACGGAGCGAAAGTCGCCCCGGCAGGTGGCCCGCGACACCCGCCTTGACGGCGGGCATCGCGGCTGGCGCGGAGTCACTCGTGCCAGAGGGCCTCGCGCACCTCCTCGGCCGTGGTCGGCTTCAGCTCGCCGTCGAGCAGCAGCCAGCGGGTGATCCCGATCGACTCCAGGAACGGCACGTCGTGGCTGGCCACCAGCAGTGCGCCCTCGTACGACCCCAGCGCGTCCGTGAGCTGCCGTACGCTCGCCAGGTCCAGGTTGTTCGTCGGCTCGTCCAGCATCAGCAGCTGCGGAGCCGGCTCCGCCAGCAGCAGCGCCGCCAGCGCCGCCCGGAACCGCTCGCCGCCCGACAGGGTGCCGGCCGGCCGGTCCGCCCGGGCGCCCCGGAACAGGAAGTGCGCGAGCCGCGCCCGGATCAGGTTGTTCGAGGCCTGCGGGGCGAAGCGGGCCACGTTCTCCACTACCGACCGGCTCTCGTCGAGCACGTCCAGCCGCTGCGGCAGGAACCGCGTCGGCACGTGCGTGACCGCCTCACCGGACGCCGGGGCGAGCGCGCCTGCGATCGTGCGCAGCAGGGTCGTCTTGCCGCTGCCGTTGCGGCCCACGAGCGCGATCCGCTCCGGACCGCGCAGCTCCCACTCGCCCGCGGCCCGGGCCCCGTGCGCCAGGTGCACGTTGCTCAGGGTCAGCACCCGGCGCCCCGGCGGGACCTGGGTGGCGGGCAGCTCGATCCGGACCTCGTCGTCGTCCCGGACCGCCTCCGCCGCCTGGTCCAGCCGCTCCTTCGCCTGCGCCAGCTTCTCGGTGTGCAGGATGCGGTGCTTGCCGGCCGACTCCTGCGCCGCGCGCTTGCGGGCACCCATGACGATCTTCGGCTCGCGCTTCGTGTCGTACATCTTCTGGCCGTACCGCTTGCGCCGCGCCAACTTCAGGTGAGCGTCGGACAGTTCCCGCTTCTGCCGCTGCACGTCGGCCTCCGCGACCCGGACCATCCGCTCGGCCACGTCCTGTTCGGCGGCGAGCTGCTCCTCGTACGCCGTGAAGTTCCCTCCGTACCAGCGGACTTCGCCGTCGTGCAGGTCGGCGATCTGGTCGACCCGCTCCAGCAGCTCCCGGTCGTGGCTGACCAGCAGCAGTACCCCGGACCAGGATTCGACCGCCGCGTACAGCCGGCGCCGGGCCCGCAGGTCCAGGTTGTTCGTCGGCTCGTCCAGCAGCAGGACGTCGGGACGGGCGAGCAGCAGGGCGGCGAGGCGCAGCAACACGCATTCTCCGCCCGACAGTTCACCGACCGTACGGTCCAGGCCGATCCGGGCGAGCCCGAGCTGGTCCAGGGTGGCCAGGGCCCGTTCCTCGACGTCCCAGTCGTCGCCGACCGCGGCGAAGTTCGCCTCGGTGGCCTCGCCCGCCTCTATGGCGTGCAGGGCGGTACGGACGGTGTGGATGCCGAGCGCCTCGTCCACGCGCAGGGCGGTGTCGAGGGTGACGCTCTGCGGGAGGTGTCCGACGGTGCCGGCCACGGACAACTGGCCGTCAGACGGCGTCAGTTCACCCGCGATGAGCTTCAGCAGGGTGGACTTCCCGCAGCCGTTGAGCCCGATCAGGCCGGTACGGCCGGGGCCGACGACCAGCTGGAAGTCCTCGAAGGCGGGAGTGCCGTCGGGCCAGTCGAAGGACAGGGTGGAGCAGGTGATGAATGCAGGGGTATGGCTCATGGAGGCCTCCAGGTTGCGTGAGTGGTACGTGCAACGCGGGGAGACAGCCGACGGTGGGATCCGATGGCGGATCGGTGGGATCGGTGGGATCGGTCGGTGTCTCGGACCTCAGAAGAGCAATGTCCTGCTCCGTTTCGACGGCAGTGGGGCGTCGACGAAGCTACGGGCGGCCGGAGCCGCCCGCAATCGAATTAACCGCGGGAGGGGGCGAGGCCGGGTTTCAGCGCGGATCGCGCATCAGCTCGGCCAGGCTGTGGTCCATGTCGAGGTACAGGTGCTCCAGACCCGGCGGCACGACCGCCGCCGCCCGCTCCAGGAACCGGTGCAGCTCGGCCGTCAGCATCAGTACGATCGCCACGCCCTCGGGGGCGTGGAACTCGATCGTGGTCCGGTCGATGTCGTACGGCCGCACCCGCACGTCGCCGCACCCCGTCGGGCGGTCGAGCCCCGATTCGAGGAGCTCGCGGGCGAAGGTCCACGAAACCTCGACGCCCTCCAGGGTGGCGGGAGCGGGGAAGGCCATGCGCACGGCGAAGGGATCGCCACGGTCGTAGCAGAGCGTGACGGGTACGGTCTCGACCTTCGGGGCGGTGGCGACCAGACGGGCCTGCACGGCCTGCTCGATAACAGTGATCAAGGCTCGCTCCCTTGCGGCGGATCTGCTGCCGGGCGTGGGGTGAAGCCCGGCAACCGGATAGACGCCGGAATCGGCAAATCCGTGCATGCGAACTGACGTGAGCTGTGTCACCGATTGGCTGGAACGCGTCCGTTTGATCGCACAGAGTGACGAGGGGAGGGGCGTGGGTGAAGGGGCCTCAGTCGCTGCCGCACGCCCCGGAGTGGTCGCAGAACGGCTGGTTCCCGCTCACTCCACAGGCGCAAAGCATCGCCCTGGTCTCCCGTCGGACGGTCCCTTCGGGGGTCGTCACGCGCAGATCGCCGCGCATCACGAGCTGGCCGGCGGGCGACCGTACGACCGTGGTCGGCCGGTCCGGCTCCTCGGCCGGCCCGTCGTCGGCGAGCCGGTACTGGAGCGCGCCCGAGGGGCACCGGCGGATCACCTCGGCGACCCGCTCCGGCTCGGCGCCGTCCGGCTGCACCCATGGACGCTTCCCCGAGTCGAACGCCTCGGGGAGGCCGCGCACGCATTCGGCGGCGTGCAGGCACCGCCCGGTGTCGTAGGTGACGGTGATGCGCTTGCCGTCGTAGGCCTTGGGTTCCTTGGATGGCATGGCCTCAGCGTAGGAACGCGGCGGCGCGGACGCACCCTGGACGCCGAATCCGGTGTGCATTAGCTTCCGGCGCCATGAGACTTCTTGGAGTTGGCATGTGCGCGGCGGCTCTGGCGGTGGGCCTGCTGGCCGCCCCCGCGCACGCGGAGGGCCAGGACGACGTGCAGGGCTTACGGGACGGGCGCGCGGGCTGGGCGTTGAAGGACACCGGCAAGGACGCCCGGTTCCGCGGGCTGGCGGCGGTCAGCCGCTCCACGGCCTGGGTGGCCGGCTCCAAGGGCACGGTGCTGCGCACGGTGGACGGCGGCCGCAGTTGGCGTGACGTCTCACCGCCGGGCGCGGTCGCGGAGGGCCTGGAGCTGCGCGACATCGAGGCCTTCGACGCGCGGCGCGCGGTGGCCCTGTCCATCGGGGAGGGCGAGGCTTCGCGGGTGCTGCGCACCGAGGACGGCGGCGCCACCTGGACCGAGGCCTTCCGCAACCCCGACCCGCGGGCCTTCTACGACTGCCTCACCTTCTTCGACTCCCGCCACGGGCTGGCCATGAGCGACCCGGTGGACGGCAAGTTCCGGATCCTGTCGACGGACGACGGCGGCCGCAACTGGGCGGTGCTGCCGAGTACGGGGATGCCGGACGCCCTGCAGGGCGAGGCGGGCTTCGCGGCCAGTGGCCAGTGCCTGGTGAAGGCCGGGTCGCGCGACGTCTGGCTGGCCACGGGCGGCGGCGCGGTCGCCCGGATCCTGCACTCGGCGGACCGAGGACGCACCTGGCGGATCGCCGAGTCGGGCATCCCGGCGGGAGACCCGGCCAAGGGGGTCTTCGCCCTGGCCTTCCGCGACCGTACGACGGGCCTCGCGGTCGGCGGCGACTACCGCACCGGCGAAGCCTCCCCGCGGGCAGCCGCGGTATCGGCGGACGCGGGCCGCACCTGGCACCCGGCTTCGACCCCGCCACCCGCCTACCGCTCGGGCGCGGCCTGGCTCCCGCACCTGCGCACCGCAGCCCTGGCGGTGGGCCCGACGGGCACGGACGTGACGACGGACGGGGGCAGGACGTGGCGGGCACTGGCCGAGGGCTCGTTCGACACGGTCGACTGCGCGGACGACGGCGGCTGCTGGGCGGCGGGGGAGAAGGGCAGGGTGGGGAGGCTGGAGGGGGCTTGAGGGGAAGCTGAGTACGGGGGGTCGGGAGACGTCGGTCGGGGTGCCGGGGTCGGGCTCCCCTGGTTCGGGGTCGGTGGTGTGTCCGGGGGCGTCCCGTCAGTCCACTGTCCTTCCGTGTCGGGTCGGTCCGTCAAGGGCGCTCACTTCGTTCGCGTCGCTACGCGATGGCCTTCGGCCACCCTTGGCCGACCGCCCCGCCCCGGAATGCCATAAGACTGCCGGGAAGCCCCCGAAGGAATGGCCGGGAGGATACCGACCAGGAGCGGCCCCGTCGGAGATGCTGAACCGCGCCCCCTGCCGTCCGGAGTTCTCCTCCCGGGACCACCGAGCCCAACCGGTAACGGGGGCGCGTCAGATCGCTACGTGCTCCTCTCGTCATGGCGTCCGACGACCGTCTGGGGCTGGGCGCGGTTGTTCTGCGGCCGAACGGGTCGACGATGGGGGCCGACGACGTTGCGGCCGGGTCAATGCAACGGAGCGTCATAGGGTGGCCGTCGCTCGCAGGCGACGGAAGAAACGGACGTTCATGGCGTACGAACTACGGGACCGCGCGATCTTTGGTACCACGTCCGCAACCACCGCCACCCACGACGTCGGCCTGCTCGTGCTCCGGCTCGTCGTCGGCCTCACCATGGTCGGCCACGGCACGCAGAAGCTCTTCGGCTGGTTCAGCGGCCCCGGTTTCACCGCCACCGGCAAGGGTTTCTCGATGAGCGGCTATCCCGCCGGGAAGGCCATGGCCGCCATCGCCGGTCTCTCCGAGACCCTGGGTGGCCTGGGTCTCGCCCTCGGCCTGCTCACTCCGCTCGCCGGCGCGGCCCTGACCGGAACCTTCATCAACATCCTGGCCGTTCGGGGCTTGAGCGCCTTCTTCGCCCCCAAGGGCGTGGAACTCGAGTCCGTGCTCTTCGCGGGCGTCATCGCCCTCACGCTCACCGGACCGGGCCGCTTCTCCGTCGACCACTTCCTCCCCGTCCTAAGCGAATCGCGACCCCGCTACTCCATTCTCGGACTGGTGCTGGGAGCCGTAGCGGGATTGGTCGTCCTTCTCATCCGTGACTGACCCACCTCCGTCCCGCCGCTCGCCAAATCAGCACGAACGACCCGCAGTCGCGTCGTCGCGGATTTCGTCCCGGTCGTGGGCGGCCTATGTCCAGCCAAGACGGTCGCCGGACGCCATGCCGAGAGGAGCGCGTAGCGATCCGCCGCGAACTGGCACGGCATCGTCATCTCGTCGCTGTCCGGTGCAGGTTGGCCCTCCCCGCGCCCCGTTACCGGCCGGGCTTGGTGGTTCCGGGGAGTGGGGTACGGGGTCACAGGGAAGCCCTGGTAGGCATCTCCGACGGGGCCGCTCCTGGTCGGTATCCTCCCGGCCATTCCTTCGGGGGCTTCCCGGCAGTCTTATGGCGTTCCGGGGCGGGGCGGTCGGCCAAGGGTGGCCGAAGGCCATCGCGTAGCGACGCGAACGAAGTGAGCGCCCTTGACGGACCGACCCGACACGGAAGGACAGTGGACTGACGGGACGCCCCCGGACACCCCACCGACCCCGAACCAGGGGGTCCCGACCCCGGCACCCCGACCGACGTCTCCCGACCCCTAAGCCCCCGGGTTCTCCCGTACCGTCGCCAGGTCCGACGACGTCTTCGTCGCGATGAACTCCGTGATGCGGTACTCGCAGACGCCGGCCACCGTGAAGGGGTCCTCTGCCGCGATGCGCTCGACCTCCGCGCGGGAGACGCCCGCCGCGATGATGATGCCGCCCTCGCGCGGGACCTTGCGGCCCGAGGCGAGGAAGACGCCCGAGGCGTAGTAGCCGTCCAGCCACGCGATGTGGGCGTCCAGCTCGTCTTCGACGGCTTCGATGGGTGCGGTGTACGAGAGCTCCATGACGAACATGATCGTCAGGCTACTCTCGCACCATCATGACGAGTGTGAAGACCCCCGCCGATGAGGCCGAGGCCCGGGCGATACAGGACGAACTGCGTAAGAGTGTGGTGCTCGACGAGGCCGGCCCACCACCCGGGCGCGGGCTGGTCGCGGGCGTGGACGTCGCCTACGACGACGAGCGCGACCTGGTCGCCGCCGCGGCCGTCGTCCTCGACGCCGCCACCCTGGAGGTCGTCGAGGAGGCGACCGCCGTCGGGCACGTCAGCTTCCCGTACGTGCCCGGGCTCCTCGCCTTCCGGGAGCTGCCCACCGTGCTCGCCGCGCTCGACTCCCTCACCGCCGCCCCCGACCTGGTCGTCTGCGACGGCTACGGGCTCGCCCACCCCCGCGGCTTCGGCCTGGCCTGCCACCTCGGGGTCGTCACGGGACTGCCGAGCATGGGCGTCGCGAAGAACCCCTTCACGTTCACGTACGAGGAGCCGGGGGACCGGCGCGGCGACGCGGCCCCGCTGGTCGCGGCCGACGGCGCCGTCGTCGGGCGGGCGCTGCGCACGCAGGACGGGATCAAGCCGGTGTACGTCTCCGTGGGCCACCGGATCTCGCTCGACACCGCCTGCGCCCACGCGCTCGCGCTGAGCCCGCGCTTCCGGATCCCCGAGTCCACCCGGCACGCCGACTCCCTCTGCCGACGGGCCCTGCGCGAAGCCTCCTGACCACCGGTCGGTTCAGCGAGCCGAGGCCACCCGGAACCGGATCCCCGCCTTCTGGAGCCGGTCCAGCAGGGCGTCGCCCATCGCCACCGCCGTGGTGAGCTGGCCGGCCCGCTCCGGCAGGGCGTCGTACGCGAGGCACAGCGCCGACTCCGCCAGCATCTTGGCGGTCTCCCCGTAGCCCGGGTCGCCGCCCGAGACCTCGGTGAACACCCGGCTGCCGCCGCCCTCGCCCACGAAGCGGACCGTGAACCAGCTGCGCGCCCGCCGCTCCGCGTCCGGGCCCTGGCCCGCCTCCCAGCGGCTCATCAGCCACCGCCGCGCCGCCGGGAGCTGCGCCAGGGCCACCGCCCCGCCGACCGCCGCCGCACCGCCCACGGCTACCGGGAGGTGCTTGACCGAGGCGTACTGCCGATAGCGGAAGTCCGGCCCGTACCGCTCCAGCGCGGCCGCCGAGCGGGTCACGACCCGGTGGTCCAGGGTCGGCAGCGGCAGCGCCCACGTGCCGGTCTCCCGGCTGAACCGCGGCGCGCCCAGGGGGCTTCGTACGCGGCGCCCCGGCAGCCGGGGCTCGTGGAGGCGGCGCACCTGCGCCGCGGCCAGGGTCTGCGGTCCGCGGCCCATGGCGGTCAGGGCGGAGGCCAGGGTTCCGCCGGAGAAGGTCGCGTTGGAGCGCATGAACCCGTCCACCCGGAGCGGGACGCCCTCCGGCAGCTGCCCCACCGTGAAGTACGCGCCGAGGTCGGCCGGGATCGAGTCGAAGCCGCAGGCGTGCACGAGCCGCGCGCCGGTCTCCCGGGCCCGGGCGTCGTGCTCGACGTACATCCGGTCGACGAACTCCGGCTCGCCGGTGAGGTCCACGTAGTCCGTGCCCGCCGCGGCGCAGGCGGCGACCAGCTCCGCTCCGTACAGGACGTACGGTCCGACGGTCGTGGCCAGGACCCGGGTGGAGGCGGCCAGTTCCCGTACGGCCCGCGCGTCCCCGGCGTCCGCGCGCAGCAGGGGCAGCGAGGCGCAGCCGGGGTCGAGTGCGGTCAGCCGCTCGCGCAGCCGCTCCAGCTTCCCGAGGTCGCGCCCCGCGAGGGCCCACCGGCAGTCGGCCGGGGCGTGCGCGGCGAGGTACTCGGCGGTGAGGGCCCCGACGAACCCGGTCGCCCCGAAGAGCACCACGTCGTAGGAACGTTCCCGGCCCCGGCCCCGGCCCCGATCCCGATCCCGGTCCCGATCCCGGTCCCGTTCGTGTTCCGCAACCCCGTCAGCCCGCCGAACCTCTTCGTCCATCACGGCTCCTCCCACTCCTGTCGGTGGCTGAGGCTAACGCGCGCGCCCCGAACGCAGAACAGCGCCCCGGAGGCGGCCTGGGCGGCCGTTCCGGGGCGCTTGCGAGCGGCGCGGGGCGCCGCGCCTCAGTTCTCCTGGTACATGCCGAAGATGTCGACGATGAGGTCGGTGTCGCCGTCGCTCTGGTTCCAGAAGTCGACGACGCCGGTGGAGCCGGTGCTCGCCTGTACCAAGTTCGGGACGGTCTTGCCGGTCGTCCAGTTCAGGGTGGAGGAGCCGGGCGGGTTCGGCAGGCTCGCCGTGCCCTGGTCGTAGGCGTACTGCGTGTTCGGGTCGGGGGCGACGGCGAGGAACCCGCTGTCCTTGGTGTTGGTCACCGTGGTGTTCAGCACGAAGCCGGTGACGCCGTCACCGGGCGAGGACATCTCCGCGTGGATGAAGTCGCGTCCACCCAGGGGGCCGTGGACCGGGCTCTCGGTGTCGCGGGTGTCGAGCATGCGCATCGGCATGAACGGCACGTAGGAGCCCTTGCTCTGCGGGCTGTAGTAGCCGACGACGTCGACGATGACGTCGGCCGGGTTCCAGCCGCCGTTGCGGAGGCTGATCTTGCCGTCGGGGCCGACGGGGACGATCACCGAGTTGGCGATGGTCTGGCCCGTCGTGAAGTTCACGTTCGAGGCGGTCGGGGCCGGCTGCCCGCTCGGGTAGACGGTCAGGTGGCCGTCGCTCTTCGGGCCCGTGACGGTCACGTTGAGCGCGACGGCGGTGACGCCGGAGGCAGGCACCTTGCCGAGGCCGGTGATCTGGGTGCTGAAGGACCCGTAGCCGGCGAGCTGGCCCTTGGCGGTGCCGGTGCCGCTGCGGGTGTCGACGAAGCGCTGCGGCGCCAGCGGGGTGTAGCCGCTGGAGGCGGTCTGCGTGAAGTAGCCGGTGACGTCGGCGATGAGGTCGACCGACTCCCAGCCGCCGTTGTACAGGTTGACGTAGCCGTTCTCGCCGACCGGCACGATGACCAGGTTCGGGACGGTCTGGCCGGGAACGAAGTTGACGTTCGAGGTGCTCGGCTTGTCGTCGCCGTCGGCGAAGGCGGTGACGTGGCCGCCGCTGGTGGTGCCGGTGACGGTGACGTTGAGGACGACCGCGGTCACGCCGGCCGGGATGGAGCCGTTTCCGCCGATCTTCAGGTGCGCCGAGCTGTACGGGGCCACCTTGGCGGCCTTGGCGGCGCCGGTGCCGTTGCGGGTGTCCAGGAGGCGGGTCGGGCCGTACGGGGTGTAGTCCGAACCCTCGGTCGTGAAGGCCACCTCGTTGGTGACCGCGGTGTTGGCGGCCTTGTCCGTCACGGTGACCTTGACGGTGTAGGTGCCGAGCTCCGCGTAGGTGTGCTCCGACTCCACGACCTGCGTGCCGGAGGCGGAGGCGGTGGTGACGGCCCCGTCGCCCCAGGCGATGCTGACGTCGAGCGGGGTGGCCGCGCTGGTGATGGAGCTGTCCACGACGATCCCGTGGGCGCTGACGGCGAACGCGTCCAGGCCGACCGCGAGGGTCGGGTTGGCGGCGCCGGCGGTCTCCGTCATGGGAGCGGCCGCGAGCTTGCTCGTGGGGGCCGGAGCGCTCTGCCGGATCGACCGGTTCGCCGGGCTGGAGAACTTGGTGGTGTCCTTCAGCCCGTCCTGGGCCAGGTCGGGCTTGCTGATGCCCTGGGCATCGCCGGAGTCCGCACCGGCCGCGTGGGCCATGCCCGGTATGAGAGAAATGCCGGCCGCGAAGACGGCCGCAGATGCTGCGAGTCGGCGGTAGGACACCGAGCCCCCTATGTTCCGTGAGCCCTTGGCCAGGGCTGAAAGCTCGCTCAGATTACATAGCTTCTGTCCTTCCGCTTAAGGCCCCCCGCCTTAATTTCGCGCGCCTGCGGGAACGGCCTCGGAACCGGCCTAAAAATCGTCTCCCGACTGCTGTGATCAGGGGTTTTGTGTTCTCTCATCAGTTGTCCGGGTAGGCCCCGAAAAGGTCGATGGCGGGGCCGATGTCGCCGTCGTTCCGGTTCCGGTAATCGATGGCGCGGGTGAGGAGTCCCCGGCCCGTGTCAGGGGGCGGCGCTAGCGTGGGGAGGGACTGTCCGTGCGGGCGCGTGTGCGCTGTGGTGAGGGAGGCGTCGATGAAGGCTGCGGTGCGCAAGTGGGAGGCGGTGCGGGAGTTCGCCCGGGGGCTGCCGGAGGCCGTGATGGAGTTTCCCTGGGGGCCCGAGGACTGCGTCGTGAAGGTCAACAAGAAGATCTTCGTGTTCCTGGGCAGCGTCGACGGCCCGCGGTCGCCCGGGTTCTCCGTGAAGCTCAAGGACGAGGCGCTGCACGGCCACGCCATGACCGCGCCGGGCGCGGAGCCGACCGGGTACGGGCTGGGGAGGGCCGGCTGGGTCTCCGTGCCGTTGGGGGAGAAGGGGGCGCCGCCCCTCGACGTGCTGTGCGAGTGGGTGGAGGAGAGCTATCGCACGGTCGCCCTCAAGCGCCACCTGAAGGAACTCGACGGGCGGCTCGACACGAGCCCCGGCACGAGCTCCGACGCGAGCCTCGCCACAAGCCCCGACGCGCGAAACGCGTCAACCGGCTAAGCGGTTGCTCTTGTGCTGAGTGGAGCGCGTTCCTAGCATCACTGGTGTTACATCAGTTGTGTCACACAATGGCGCGCGCCACGGATGCTACGGATGCTGGGGGCTCGATGGCAGTGACAGGGAACGGGAACGTGCCCGGCAGGCCCGGCGGCGGCCCGCTCGCGGGCGTGCGCGTCGTCGAACTGGCGGGCATCGGCCCGGGCCCGTTCGCCGCCATGCTCCTCGCCGACCTGGGGGCCGACGTCGTACGGGTGGACCGGCCCGGCGGTGGCGGGCTCGCGGTCAACCCCGCGTACGACGTCACCAACCGCGGCAAACGCTCCGTCCTGGTCGACCTGAAGTCCGCCGAGGGCCCCGCCCGCGTGCTGGACCTCGTCGAGCGGGCCGACGTGCTGATCGAGGGCTTCCGACCCGGCGTCGCCGAGCGGCTCGGCGTCGGACCCGCCGACTGCCACGCCCGCAACCCCAAGCTCGTCTACGGCCGGATGACCGGCTGGGGCCAGGACGGCCCGCTCGCGCACACCGCCGGGCACGACATCGCGTACATCGCCGTCACCGGCGCCCTCGGCATGATCGGGAATCCGGGCGAGGCGCCGGCCGTCCCCGCCAACCTCGTCGGGGACTACGCGGGCGGCTCGCTCTACCTCGTCATCGGCGTGCTCGCGGCCCTCCAGCACGCCCGCACCCCCGGCGGCGCCGGCCAGGTGGTCGACGCGGCCATCGTCGACGGCACCGCCCACCTCACCGCCATGATCCACGGCATGATGGCGGCCGGCGGCTGGCAGGACCGGCGCGGGGCCAACCTCCTCGACGGCGGCTGCCCGTTCTACGGCACGTACGAGACCTCCGACGGCGGGTACATGGCGGTCGGCGCCCTGGAGCAGCAGTTCTACGACACCTTCGTCGAACTGCTCGGCATCAAGGACCAGGCCCCGGCCCGCAAGGACCTGGCCCGCTGGGACGAGCTCCGCGAGGCCGTCGCCGCCCGCTTCAAGTCCCGTACGCGCCAGGAGTGGACGGCGGTGTTCGAGGGTTCCGACGCCTGCGTGGCGCCCGTGCTCTCCCTGCGCGAGGCGCCGCAGCACCCGCACCTCGCCGCCCGTGCCACCTTCACCGACTTCGGCGGGATCACCCAGCCCGCCCCCGCGCCCCGGTTCTCGGCCACCCCCGCCGCTGTCACCGCGGGCCCCGCCCTGCCGGGCGCGCACACCGAATCCGTGGCCCGCGACTGGGACGTACCGGTCCTGCTCCCGAAAGAGGTCTGATGGAACTGTCCATGATGCTCGACTACGCCGGGGACCCGCGCCGGGCCGCCGACGAGGCGGCGGCGCTGGAGGCGGCCGGGCTCGACGCCGTGTGGGTCGCCGAGGCCTGGGGCTTCGACTCCCCGACGATCATGGGCTACCTCGCCGCCCGCACAGAGCGGATGAAGATCGGCTCGGCCATCCTCAACGTCTACTCGCGCACCCCGGCCCTCGTCGCCCAGACGGCCGCCGGACTCGACGCGCTCTCCGGAGGTCGGGCGCTGCTCGGCCTCGGCGCCTCCGGCCCGCAGGTGGTCGAGGGCTGGCACGGGAAGCCGTACGACAAACCGATCGGCCGGACCCGCGAGACCGTCGAGCTGTGCCGCCGGATCTGGCGCCGCGAGACGATCGATCACCACGGCATCACCGACATGCCGCTGCCGCCCGAGAAGGGCGGCCGGCACGGCAAGCCGCTGAAGATCCTCACCCGGCCGGTCCGCGAAGCGGTCCCCGTCTACATCGCCTCGCTCGGTCCCGCCAACGTACGGATGACCGCCGAGATCGCCGACGGCTGGCTGCCCACGCTGTTCCTCCCCGAGAAGGCCCACGCGGTGTGGGGGAGCGCCCTCGCCGAGGGCGCGGCCCTGCGCGACCCGGAGCTCGGGCCGCTGCAGACCGTGGCCGGCGGGCTGCTCGCGATCGGCGAGGACGCCGCCGCCGTACGGGACCTCGCGCGTCCGCAGATCGCGCTGTACGTCGGCGGGATGGGCGCGGTCGGCAAGAACTTCTACAACGACCTCGCCGTCGCCTACGGGTACGGGGAGGAGGCCCGGAAGATCCAGGAGCTCTACCTCTCCGGCCGCAAGCGCGATGCGGCGGCCGCCGTACCGGACGAGTTCTGCGAGCTCATGACGCTGTGCGGGCCGGAGGGCTACGTACGCGAGCGGGTCGAGGCCTTCCGGGAGGCGGGCGTCAGCATGCTCAACGTCACACCCGTCGGAGCCGAGCCGGCCCGGCTGATCGAAACCGTCAAGAGCTGGCTCTAGGGGGCCCCGATGCAACGCCGCATCTTCGACGCCGACCACGAGGCGTTCCGTGAAACGGTCCGCACCTTCCTCACCAAGGAGGTGCTGCCGCACTACGAGCAGTGGGAGAAGGACGGGATCGTCAGCCGCGAGGCCTGGCGGGCCGCCGGCCGGCAGGGCCTGCTGGGCCTGGCCGTCCCGGAGGAGTACGGGGGCGGCGGGAACACCGACTTCCGCTACGCCGCCGTGATCGCGGAGGAGTTCACCCGGGCGGGCGCGGCCGGGCTCGCGATCGGCCTGCACAACGACATCATCGGCCCGTACCTGACCTCGCTCGCCACCGAGGAGCAGAAGCGGCGCTGGCTGCCCGGCTTCTGCTCCGGCGAGACCATCACCGCCATCGCCATGACCGAGCCGGGTGCGGGCTCGGACCTCCAGGGGATCCGGACCAGCGCCGAGGACCGGGGCGACCACTGGGTGCTCAACGGCTCCAAGACCTTCATCTCCAACGGCATCCTGGCCGACCTGGTGATCGTGGTCGCGAAGACCACCCCCGAGGGCGGGGCGCACGGCCTGTCGCTGCTCGTGGTCGAGCGGGGCACGGAGGGCTTCGAGCGCGGCCGCAACCTCGACAAGATCGGCCAGAAGGCGCAGGACACCGCCGAGCTGTTCTTCCACGACGTACGCGTCCCCAAGGAGAACCTGCTCGGCGAGCTGAACGGCGCCTTCGTCCACCTGATGACCAATCTCGCGCAGGAGCGGATGGGCATCGCGATGGCCGGCATCGCCGCCGCCGAGCACCTGCTGGAGATCACCACGACGTACGTGAAGGAGCGCGAGGCTTTCGGGCGGCCGCTCTCCAAGCTCCAGCACATCCGCTTCGAGATAGCGGAGATGGCCACCGAGTGCGCCGTCACCCGCACCTTCCTGGACCGCTGCATCGTCGACCACTCCAACGGCGAGCTGGACCACGTGCACGCCTCGATGGCCAAGTGGTGGGCGACCGAACTCCAGAAGCGGGTCGCCGACCGCTGCCTGCAACTGCACGGCGGGTACGGCTACATGAGCGAATACCCGGTCGCCCGGGCCTTCACCGACGGCCGCATACAGACCATCTACGGCGGCACGACCGAGATCATGAAAGAGATCATCGGCCGCTCCCTCCTCGGTTAGGGGGTGTCCGGCGGATCAGGGCCGGACACCCCCTAACGCACGACCTCTCCCCGAAAGGCTTTGACAGTGAGCACCGAAGCGTACGTATACGACGCGATCCGCACGCCCCGCGGCCGCGGCAAGGCCAACGGCGCCCTGCACGGCACCAAGCCGATCGACCTGGTCGTCGGCCTCATCAACGCCCTGCGCGAGCGCAACCCCGGCCTGGACCCCGCCACCATCGACGACATCGTCCTCGGCGTCGTCGGCCCGGTCGGCGACCAGGGCTCCGACATCGCCCGGATCGCGGCCATCGCCGCAGGACTCCCGGACACGGTGGCCGGCGTACAGGAGAACCGCTTCTGTGCCTCCGGCCTGGAGGCCGTCAACATGGCCGCCGCCAAGGTCCGCTCCGGCTGGGAGGACCTCGTCCTCGCGGGCGGCGTGGAGTCCATGTCCCGCGTCCCCATGGCCTCCGACGGCGGCGCCTGGTTCAACGACCCGATGACCAACTGGGACACCGGCTTCGTCCCGCAGGGCATCGGCGCCGACCTCATCGCCACCATCGAGGGCTTCTCCCGGCGCGACGTCGACGAGTACGCCGCCCTCTCCCAGGAGCGCGCGGCCACCGCCATCAAGGAGGGCCGCTTCGCGAAGTCCGTCGTCCCGGTCACCGACCGCAACGGCCTGGTCGTCCTGGACCAGGAGGAGTTCGTCCGCCCCGGCACCACCGCCGACACCCTCGCGAAGCTCAAGCCGTCCTTCGCGGACATCGGCGACCTCGGCGGCTTCGACGCCGTCGCCCTGCAGAAGTACCACTGGATCGAGAAGATCGACCACGTGCACCACGCGGGCAACTCCTCCGGCATCGTCGACGGCGCCTCGCTCGTCGCCATCGGCACCCGCGAGGCGGGTGAGCGCAACGGTCTGGCGCCCCGCGCCCGCATCGTCTCGGCCGCCGTCTCCGGCTCCGAGCCCACCATCATGCTCACCGGCCCCGCCCCGGCCACCCGCAAGGCCCTCGCCAAGGCCGGCCTGACCATCGACGACATCGATCTGATCGAGATGAACGAGGCCTTCGCCGGCGTCGTCCTGCGCTTCGTCAAGGACATGGGCGTCTCCCTCGACAAGGTCAACGTCAACGGCGGCTCCATCGCCCTCGGCCACCCGCTCGGCGCCACCGGCGCGATGCTGCTCGGCACCGTCATCGACGAACTGGAGCGCCAGGACAAGCGCTACGGGCTCGTCACCCTCTGCGTCGGCGGCGGCATGGGCGTCGCCACCATCGTCGAGCGCCTCTGAACCGCGTCCTGTATCCCCCAGACCTCCTCTCTGACACGGAAGTAGCGAGAAACATGAGCGAGTCCACCACGATCCGCTGGGAACAGGACGAGACCGGCGTCGTCACCCTGATCCTCGACGACCCGGGCCAGTCCGCCAACACGATGAACCAGGCCTTCAAGGACTCCATCGCGCGCGTAGCCGACCGCGCCGAGGCCGAGAAGGACTCCATCCGCGGCATCATCTACACCTCCGCCAAGAAGACCTTCTTCGCGGGCGGCGACCTCAAGGACATGATCCGGCTGCGCCCCGAGGACGCGGGCCTCGCCTTCGAGACCGGCACCGCCATCAAGCGCTCGCTGCGCCGCATCGAGACCCTCGGCAAGCCGGTCGTCGCGGCCATCAACGGTGCGGCCCTCGGCGGCGGTTACGAGATCTGCCTCGCCTCCCACCACCGCATCGCCCTCGACGCCCCCGGCTCCAAGATCGGCCTGCCCGAGGTCACCCTCGGTCTGCTCCCGGCTGGCGGCGGTGTCACCCGTACGGTGCGCCTCATGGGCATCGCCGACGCGCTGCTCAAGGTCCTGCTCCAGGGCACCCAGTACAACCCGCAGCGCGCCCTCGACAACGGCCTCGTCCACGAACTGGCCGCCACCCCCGAGGAGATGCTGGCCAAGGCCCACGCCTTCATCGACGCCAACCCCGAGTCGAAGCAGCCCTGGGACGTCCCCGGCTACCGGATCCCGGGCGGCACCCCGTCGAACCCGAAGTTCGCGGCCAACCTCCCGGCCTTCCCGGCCAACCTCAAGAAGCAGCTGAACGGGGCCCCGTACCCGGCCCCGCGCAACATCCTGGCCTGCGCCGTCGAGGGCGCGCAGGTGGACTTCGAGACCGCGCTGACCATCGAGGCCCGCTACTTCACCGAGCTGGTCACCGGGCAGACCGCCAAGAACATGATCCAGGCGTTCTTCTTCGACCTCCAGGCCGTCAACGCCGGCCGCAGCCGCCCGCAGGGCGTCGCGCCCCGCAAGGTCACCAAGGTCGCCGTCCTCGGCGCCGGCATGATGGGCGCGGGCATCGCGTACTCCTGCGCCCGCGCGGGCATCGAGGTGGTGCTGAAGGACGTCACCGCCGAGGCCGCCGCGAAGGGCAAGGCGTACTCCGAGAAGCTGCTCGACAAGGCCGTCTCCCGAGGCCGCAGCACCGAGGCCCAGCGCGCCGAGCTGCTCGCCCGGATCACGCCGACCGCCGAAGCCGCCGACCTGGCCGGCTGCGACGCCGTCATCGAGGCCGTCTTCGAGGACACCTCCCTCAAGCACAAGGTGTTCCAGGAGATCCAGGACGTCATCGCCCCCGACGCGCTGCTCTGCTCCAACACCTCCACGCTGCCCATCACGGGCCTCGCGGAAGGGGTTTCGCGCCCCGAGGACTTCATCGGACTGCACTTCTTCTCGCCCGTCGACAAGATGCCGCTCGTGGAGATCATCAAGGGGGAGCGCACCGGCGACGAGGCCATCGCCCGCGCCTTCGACCTCGTACGGCAGATCAACAAGACCCCGATCGTCGTCAACGACTCGCGCGGCTTCTTCACCTCGCGCGTCATCGGCCAGTTCATCAACGAGGGCGTGGCGATGGTCGGCGAGGGCGTGGAGCCCGCCTCCATCGAGCAGGCCGCGGCCCAGGCCGGCTACCCGGCCAAGGTGCTCTCCCTGATGGACGAGCTCACCCTCACCCTCCCGCGCAAGATCCGCAACGAGACCCGCAAGGCCTTCGAGGCCGAGGGCCGCTCGTGGAGCGCGCACCCCGCGGACATGGTCATCGACCGGATGGTCGACGAGTTCGGCCGCCCCGGCCGCAGCGGCGGGGCCGGTTTCTACGAGTACGACGAGAGCGGCAAGCGCGCCGGCATCTGGCCGGGCCTGCGCGAGCACTTCGCGAAGCCGGACGCGGACATCCCGTTCGAGGACATGAAGGAGCGGATGCTGTTCTCCGAGGCCCTGGACACCGTCCGCTGCCTCGACGAGGGAGTCCTGACCTCGATCGCCGACGCCAACATCGGCTCCATCATGGGCATCGGCTTCCCGGCCTGGACCGGCGGCGTGATCCAGTACATCAACGGCTACGAGGGCGGTCTGGCGGGCTTCGTCGCCCGCTCCCGTGAGCTGGCCGACCAGTACGGCGAGCGGTTCACCCCGCCGGCCTCGCTCGTCGCGAAGGCCGAGCGCGGCGAGACGTACGCAGACTGACCCGCGCCGAACCAGTAGGACCCGTAGCACCCGCAGCACCCGCCGCGGGCGGCGTTCACTCGGAGTCGGCGGACTCCGAGACGAACGCCGCCCGTAGTTCCTCCTTCAGCGACCGCTGGAACGCGGTCACCAGCGCCTGCACCACCATCGGCTGCATGTGCGCGGACAGCGCCTTCATCGACTCCACCCGCTCGGGATCGCTCTCGCCCCGGGTGAACGGCCCCCACACCTCGTCCCGGAAGAGCGCCGTCAGCTCGTGCGCCGCCGTCCGCGCGTGCTCCAGCAGCACCTTGCGCGCCACCAGGATCGTCTCGTGCGCGATCGGCACGTCCAGCAGAGCGACCCCCAGCCGCAGCAGGCCGACGTCCACCCGGAAGTCCTCCCCGGCCGGTGCCAGCACGTCCATCGCCGTCAGCCGCCGGACGTCGGCGTCCGACAGGCTCCGCCCCGCCCGCTTCTCCAGCTCCTCCCGCGACACCTCCTGCGGCGCGTCCGGAGCCCAACTGGACACCATCGCGCGGTGGATCGCCAGGTCGTGCGCGCTCAGGTCGTCGGGCAGCGCGTCCAGATAGCGCTCGATGGCGGACAAGGTCATGCCCTGGTGCTGGAGTTCCTCGATCAGCGCCAGCCGGGACAGGTGTTCCGGCCCGTAGTGCCCCACCCGACGAGGGCCGATCACGGGAGGGGGCAAAAGCCCGCGCGTGCTGTAGAAACGAACGGTGCGCACGGTGACGCCCGCCCTGGCCGCCAGCTCGTCGACGGTGAGCATCGGCTCGGGTGCCTGGTCGGCCATCGTCTGCGCCTCGCTCTCTGCTCCACAGCTTGGGTTCAACAGTATTGCTGTCGCACCAACGATGTGAAACGGCCAGGAGCTGCCCATGACCATGAAACTGCGACTGCCCGGACGACCCGAAGAGCTCACGATCCCCGCCCTGCTGGCGCGCAACGCCGCCGAGTACGGCGCTCTCCCCGCCCTCTCCTGGCGCGAGGGCGACGGCTGGACGACCCTCGACTGGACCGAGGTCCGCCGCAAGGTCGCCGTCCTCGCCTCCGGATATGCCGCCCTCGGCATAGAACGCGGCGAACACGTCCTGATCATGATGGGCAACCGCCCCGAGCACTGGCTGAGCGACCTCGCCCTCGTCCACCTCGGCGCCGTCCCCGTCACCGTGTACGGGACCTCCGCGCCCGAGCAGATCGCCCACATCGCCCGGCACAGCCGGGCCCGGGTCGCCGTCCTCGAAGGCGCCCGCGAGCTGGCCCGCTGGGAACCGCTGCTCGCCGACGCCCAGGTGCCCCTGGAGCGGCTGGTCGTGGCCGAGGCCGCCGAGGCGGGTCCGCACCGTACGTACGGCT
Organism: Streptomyces sp. NBC_01006; assembly: GCF_045162725.1. Classification (NCBI taxonomy): domain Bacteria; kingdom Bacillati; phylum Actinomycetota; class Actinomycetes; order Kitasatosporales; family Streptomycetaceae; genus Streptomyces; species Streptomyces sp. NBC_01006. Next base: position 6,745,687 of record NZ_CP108700.1, read on the forward strand.
CCCTGCACGCGAGCGGCGCCCGTACGCACCGCCCCGACGCCTTCGAGAAGGCCTGGCGGGAGACCCGCCCCGAGGACCCGCTGACCGTCGTCTACACCTCCGGCACCACCGGCGACCCCAAGGGCGTGCGGCTGACCCACCGCAACATCATGCTCCAGGCCGTCCGCATCGACGGGCGCACGGAGCTGCCCGAGCACGCCGAGCACATCTGCTACCTGCCGTTCGCGCACATCGCCGAGCGGATCCTCGGCATCTACCTGCCGCTGCTGCGGGCCGCGCACGTCCGGCTCGTCGCCGACCCGGCCGCCGTGGGGGCCGCCGTACGCGAGCTGCACCCGGTGCAGTTCTTCGGGGTGCCCCGGGTCTGGGAGAAGCTCGCCGCGTCCGTACGAGCGGTGCTCGCGCAGCTTCCGGCGGCCCAGCGGGAGTCCATCGAGGCCGCGAACGAGCTCGCCCGCGCCCGGGCCGGCCACCGGGAGCGCGGCGAGCGGATCCCGGCCGCGCTCGAAGCCTCGTACGCCCGGGCGAAGGAGCAGGTGCTGGACCCGCTGCTGGGCCTGGCCGGGCTGGACCGGCTGGAGTGGACGGCCAGCGCCACCGCGCCCATGCCCATCGACGTGGTCAGGTTCTGGGCGGGCTGGGGGATCACCATCATGGACGCCTGGGGGCTCACCGAGACCTCGGGCGTGTGCACGATCAACAGCCCGGACGGCTTCCGGCTGGGCTCGGTGGGGCGGCCGATCGAGGGGCTGGAGCTGCGGCTCGCCGAGGACGGGGAGGTCCTCACACGGGGCGCGACCGTCTTCGCCGGCTACCTGCGGCCCGACGGGTCGGTGGAGAGCGCGCACGACGCCGAGGGCTGGTTCCCGACCGGGGACGTCGGCCGGCTCGACGAGGACGGGTTCCTCTGGCTGACCGACCGCAAGAAGGAACTCATCATCACCTCGAACGGCAAGAACGTCTCGCCGGCCCTGGTGGAGAACACCGTCAAGGAGCATCCGCTGATCGGCCAGGCCCTGGTGCACGGCGACGGCCGCTCCTACCTCGTCGCCCTGCTGGTACTGGACGGGGAGGTGGCCCCGGCGTGGGCGGCGGCCCGCGGCATCGAGGCCGGCTCGCTCGCCGGGCTCGCGGAGCACCCGGCCGTCCGGGAGGAGATCGCCGCCGCGGTCGAGGCGGCCAACGCCCGGCTCAACCGGACCGAGCAGATCAAGCGGTACCGGCTGCTGACGCAGGAGTGGGGCCCCGCGTCCGGGGAGCTCACCCCGTCGCTGAAACTGCGCCGCCGGGTGGTCCGGGAGAAGTACGGCGCCCTCATCGACGCGCTGTACGCCGACCCGTACGAGGATCCGGGCCGGGCCGGGGCGCAGTAGCCCGGATGGCCCCGTCCGGTGGGCGCGCGGGCGCCCGCCGGACGAGGCTGGGAAGATGCCGGAGACGCGTTTCAGCCGCGAGGAGATCCAGTCCCTCGCACGGCTCGGCCCGTTCGAGCTGAAGGACAGGTTCATCCAGCTCGCCCAGGCGGCCCAGGCCGACCGGCCGGGCCAGAAGGACACCACCGCCCGCGCCATGCTGAACGCGGGCCGCGGCAACCCCAACTGGATCGCGACCGGCCCCCGCGAGGCCTTCCACGCCCTCGGCTACTTCGCCCTCGACGAGTCCCGGCGCGTGTGGACCGCCGACCACCTCGGCGGGATGCCGGAGCGCCGCGGGATCGGGAAGCGGTTCGACTCCTGGATCCGCCGCCACCCGGAGCTGCCCGGCACCGAGCTGCTCTCCGCGTGCGTCGCGTACGCCCTGTCGCGGTGGGGGTTCGACGAGGACGCCCTCGTGCACGAGCTGGCCGACGCCGTGATCGGCGACAACTACCCGGTACCGGACCGGATGCTGGTGCACGCCGAGCAGATCGTCCGCGGCTACCTCGACTTCGAGATCTTCGGCGAACGGCCGGCCGTGGACCGCCTGTCGCTGTTCGCCACCGAGGGCGGCACGGCCGCGATGTGCTACGTCTTCGACTCGCTCGTCCAGAACGGGATCCTCCACAAGGGCGACAAGATCGCCCTGATGACCCCGGCGTTCGCCCCGTACGTCGAGATCCCCGGGCTCGACACCTTCGAGTTCGAGGTGGTCGAGGTCAGCGCGAGCCTGTTCGCCGAGACGGGCGTGCGCCAGTGGCGCTACCCGCCGGAGGAGGTCGCCAAGCTGGCCGACCCGGAGGTCAAGCTGGTCTGCCTGGTCAATCCGAGCAACCCGCCCTCGCTCGCGCTGAGCGACCGGGTGGCGGGGCAGATCAAGGAGATCGTGGCCACCGCCAACCCGAGCCTGCTGATCGTCACGGACGACGTGTACGGCACGTTCGTGCCCGGCTTCCGCTCGCTCGCCGCCGAACTGCCGCGCAACACGCTGCTGGTGTACTCGTACTCCAAGCACTACGGGGCGACCGGCTGGCGGCTCGGCGTCATCGGCCTGCACGACGACAACGTCATCGACGAGATGATCGCGGACCTCCCGCGGGAGGAGAAGGAGCGGCTCGCCCGGCGGTACGGTTCGCTCAGCCCGGAGCCGGCGGGGATCCGGTTCATCGACCGGATGGTGGCGGACTCCCGCTCGGTGGCGCTGGGCCACACGGCGGGGCTCTCCCCGCCGCAGCAGGCGCTGATGGTGCTCTTCTCGCTGTTCGACCTGCTGGAGGAGGGCCAGGCGTACAAGGAGCGCATCCGCGGGATCGTCCGGAGGCGGCTCGGCCTGCTGCTGGAGGGCGCCGGAATGAAGATCGCCGAGGACGACCGGCGGGCCGGGTACTACGTCGAACTCGACCTGCTGGCGGAGGCGGAACGGGTCCACGGCAAGGAGTTCGCGCAGTTCCTGGAGAAGAACTACGAGCCCGTCGACCCCCTGTTCCGCCTCGCGGAACAGACCTCGGTGGTGCTGCTGAACGGCGGCGGCTTCGACGGCCCGCAGTGGTCGGTCCGGGTCTCCCTGGCCAACCTCGACGACCTCGACTACCTCAAGGTCGGCCACCACCTGAGAGAGATCTTCCAGGAGTACGCGACGGAATGGCAGCGCGCGCGGGCGGACTAGCGCCGCCGGCACGTCCCTGCGGGTGCCCGCCGTACGGCGGGCACCCGCGGGCCTTCGACAAGACCGCCACCATCCACCTCGCCGCCGGCTTCAACCGGTCAGCAAGGTGATCCCGAGGAAACCGCCTAGCGCTTGCGGCGCTCCTCGGGGGCGCCGGTGAGGCCGGCGCGGCGCAGGGCGTCAGCCATCGCGCTGTTGGCCGGGGCCGGGGAGGCGTTGCCGCCCTGGCGCTGCCCTCCCTGGCGCTGGCCGCCGCCGCCCTGACCCCGGCCCTGGCCGCCCTGGCCCTGTCCCTGGCCGCTCTGGCCGCCGCCGCGCTGCTGCGGGGGACGGCCGCCGCCGCGCCGCTCCTGACGCTCCTGGCGGTCCTCGCGCTGGCGGGGAGCGCCGCCCGCCGGGCGGTCGGCCTCGTCCTCCAGCCGCAGCGTCAGCGAGATCCGCTTGCGCGGGATGTCCACGTCCAGGACCTTCACCCGGACGATGTCGCCCGGCTTGACCACGTCACGCGGGTCCTTGACGAAGTTCTTCGACAGCGCCGAGACGTGGGCCAGCCCGTCCTGGTGGACGCCGATGTCGATGAAGGCGCCGAACGCGGCCACGTTCGTGACCACGCCCTCCAGGATCATCCCGGGCGCCAGGTCGCCGATCTTCTCGACGCCCTCCTTGAAGGTGGCCGTCTTGAACGCGGGTCGCGGGTCGCGGCCCGGCTTCTCCAGCTCGCGCAGGATGTCCGTCACGGTCGGCAGGCCGAAGGCCTCGGTGACGAACTGCTCCGGCCGCAGCGAGCGCAGCACGCCGGTGTTGCCGATCAGCGCCGCCACGTCGCTGCCGGCCGTCTTGGCCATCCCCCGGACCAGCGGGTACGACTCGGGGTGCACGCTGGAGAGGTCCAGCGGGTCGTCCCCGCCGCGGATCCGCAGGAATCCCGCGCACTGCTCGTACGCCTTCGGGCCGAGCCGTGCCACGTCCTTGAGCGCCTTGCGGCTGCGGAAGGGGCCGTTGTTGTCGCGGTGGGCCACGATGTTCTCGGCGAGCCCGCCGCTGATGCCCGACACCCGCGAGAGCAGCGGAGCGGAGGCGGTGTTGACGTCCACGCCGACGCCGTTCACGCAGTCCTCGACCACCGCGTCGAGCGAGCGCGAGAGCTTCACCTCGGAGAGGTCGTGCTGGTACTGGCCGACGCCGATCGACTTGGGGTCGATCTTGACGAGCTCGGCGAGCGGGTCCTGGAGGCGGCGGGCGATGGACACCGCGCCGCGCAGCGACACGTCCATGTCCGGCAGTTCCTGCGAGGCGAACGCGGAGGCCGAGTACACGGAGGCGCCGGCCTCGGACACCATCACCTTGGTGAGCCCCAGCTCGGGGTGGCGGGTGATCAGGTCCCCGGCGAGCTTGTCGGTCTCGCGCGAGGCCGTGCCGTTGCCGATGGCGACCAGCTCGACCGCGTGCTCCTTGGCGAGGCGGGCCAGCTTGGCGAGGGACTCGTCCCACTTGTTGGCCGGCACGTGCGGGTAGATCACGTCCGTGGCCACGACCTTGCCGGTGGCGTCCACGACGGCGACCTTCACACCGGTGCGGAAGCCCGGGTCGAGGCCGAGCGTCGCCCGGGTGCCGGCGGGCGCCGCGAGCAGCAGGTCGCGCAGGTTGGAGGCGAAGACCCGTACGGCCTCGTCCTCGGCGGCCTGGCGCAACCGCATCCGCAGGTCGATGCCGAGGTGCACCTGGATCTTCGTACGCCAGGCCCAGCGGACGGTGTCGGCCAGCCACTTGTCGCCGGGGCGGCCGCGGTCGTTCACTCCGAAGCGGCGGGCGACCATGCCCTCGTACGTGGACGGGCCGGGGGTCTCGCTCGGCGCCTCCGGCTCCAGGGTGAGGTCGAGGACGTCCTCCTTCTCCCCGCGCAGCATGGCGAGGACGCGGTGCGAGGGCAGCGCGGTCAAGGGCTCGGCGAAGTCGAAGTAGTCGGCGAACTTGGCGCCCGCCTCCTCCTTGCCCTCGCGGACCTTCGCGGCGAGCCGGCCGCGACCCCACATGCGCTCGCGCAGCTCGCCGATCAGGTCGGCGTCCTCACCGAAGCGCTCGGTCAGGATGGCGCGGGCGCCCTCCAGGGCCGCGGCCGGATCGGCGACGCCCTTGTCGGCGTCGACGAACGCGGCCGCGGCGGCGGCCGGTTCCACCGACGGGTCGGCCAGCAGGCCGTCGGCGAGCGGCTCCAGGCCGGCCTCACGGGCGATCTGCGCCTTGGTGCGCCGCTTGGGCTTGAACGGGAGGTAGATGTCCTCCAGCCGGGCCTTGGTGTCGGCCGCGTTGATCCGGGCCTCCAGCTCGGCGTCGAGCTTGCCCTGCTCCCGTACGGAGTCCAGGATCGCCGCGCGCCGGTCCTCCAGCTCGCGCAGATACCGCAGCCGCTCCTCAAGGGTGCGCAGCTGGGCGTCGTCGAGCATCTCGGTCGCTTCCTTGCGGTAGCGCGCGATGAACGGCACGGTGGAGCCGCCGTCGAGCAGCTCGACGGCGGCCTTGACCTGCCGCTCCCGTACGCCGAGCTCCTCGGCGATCCTGCCTTCGATGGACATCGTCACGATCGGGTCCCGCCTGCCTTCGTTTGCACTGGAAGGCTGCCAATTGTGGCAGGTGGCGGTGACGGCGTCCGGGAGCCCCGCGCCCGGCCCTGTACCCGGTCCCGCGGCCGGTCCTGTGCCGGTCCCGCGCCCGGCCCCGTCAGGCCTTGCCGAAGGCGTCCGCGGGGAAGGCGCCGGCGGTGACGGCCTTGACGACGAATCCGCCGCCCAGCTCGGCCAGCCGGGCCAGGCCCTCGGCGCCGAGGTGCTCGTACGGGGCCGCGTCGAGGCGGTCGGTGTCGGCTTCGAGGCGCTCGCGTACGGCCGCGCCCTCCTCGGTGAGCTCGCCGTCGGCGTCGAGGATCCCGCGCTCGTGCAGCCGGTCGGCGGCGGCGTCGAGGTCGGACTGCTCCCAACCGCGGATGGTCTTGATCCACTTCGGGGTCATGCCGCGGCCGGTGGCGGTGTGGCTGACCAGGGCCTCCAGCGGGTCCAGTCCGGCGAGCAGCAGGGCGGCGAGATGGCCGTCGCCGCGGTGTTCGCGCAGCAGGGTGGTGGCGTACCAGAGGCGCAGGTGCGGCTCCTCGGGTACGGGGAGGTCGGCGTGGGCGGCGTAGAGGGGCCGGGCGTGCCGGGTGCAGCCCTCGGTGGCGCGCAGGGCGAGGTCGGCGGTCTCGGCGAGCTCGGGGGATTCGATCGCCTCCTCGCCGAGCAGTCGGCGCAGGGTGCTGTCGGCGGCGCGCAGCCGGGCGTCGAGGGCCTGTTCGGGGGTGATGGTGTCCCAGACGGCGGGCAGGTGCCGGGCGACGAAGTCGTGGCGGTAGTTGTAGAAGGTGGCGGTGACCGTGCCGGGCCCGACGGCGCCCATGGCGGCGGACCGGGAGGCGAGGTTCACGGCGGGCCGCTCGGTGACCCCGAGGGCGGCGAACTCCTTGCCCAGGTCGGGAGAGAAGTAGATGGTGGCATGCAGCGGGTTGATCGCTGCGTGCCAACAGTGACGGGCGGCGCGCGGAGGAATCGTCATGCCGTCAGATTACCGACCGCTCAGTATGTCGGGTAGACCGAGTCCCGGCCGCCATGCATATGATCGAGCCGAAACCAACGGGGAGGCGTGAACATGTCAGGAGACAGCGGCCAGGTGTCGGACCTTCAGGTCGGCATGCGCTTGAACCACGTGCCGGTCGAACCGAGCGGACCGACGGCTCCGGCGGGACCGGCTGCGCCCGGTACGCCGAAGGGCCCGATGGGCCCGTTCGTCCCGGGCGGCCCCGGGGACTTCGCATCGACGCCGGCGCAGAAGAAGGCCGCGGCGAACACGATCGAGACCGAGCTGGAGCCCAACACCAAGAAGGCCGCGGAGTACGCGGACGCCGACACCGGCACGGCCCAGAAGGGCTTCGACGGCTGGGAGACGGCCGCCGGCCTGAAGAAGGTGGCGGACACCTGGGACCAGCAGGTGAAGACCCTGATGGGCCGTCTGGCGGCGGAGAAGACCAGCCTGCGCGGCGCGTCGGGCCTCTTCACCAGCAACGACACCGGCCTCGGCACCCAGTTCCTGGCGACCAAATCGAAGCTGAACGGTCTCTAGGGTCTCTTTCACCGCCTCTCGCGCATCCGGGCGACATCCGGTTTCCGGCCTTCTTCCGCCGTCCCCACGGCGGAGGAAGGCCGTTCGCGTACCCGAACGCGGCTCTTCGGGGCGGTGGGCCCCCGGTCCGGCCCCCGGCCTGTGACGGCCGAATGGCGATCGTGTGACACCGGGAGCCATGGACATGACGTAGGGGGCCGGGCGTGAATACGGTCGGACGACAAGCCGTTGAACAGAACCGTCTCCCTACCACTTGGAGCTCTTCGTGCACCGCAAAGTCATCGCCCCGAGCGTGCTCGCCGCCTCCCTCCTGCTGGTGATCCCGGCCTCGGCGGCGAGTTCGGTCCAAGGGGCCCCGGGTATCGGCGATCCCTACTACCCGGCCAGCGGCAACAGCGGATACGACGTGTCCCACTACGACCTGCGCCTGCAGTACCAGCCGAAGACGGACCTGCTGGAGGGCACCGCCACCCTCCTGACCACCGCCAAGCAGGACCTCTCCCGCTTCAACCTGGACTTCGGCCTGAAGGTCGGCGAGATCCGGGTCAACGGCGCCAAGGCGAAGTTCGCCACGTCCGGGGAGCACGAGCTGGAGGTGACCCCCGCCCAGCCGCTGAAGAAGGACACGCCGGCCACGGTCGTCGTCAAGTACGCCGGAAAGCCCTCGGAGTTCAAGATCGACGGCTGGTCGGCCTGGCAGCGCACCCCGGACGGCGGCGTCGCCGCACAGGAGCCCGACTCGGCCGTCTGGTGGTTCCCGAGCAACGACCACCCGCTCGACAAGGCCACCTTCGACATCTCGGTCAACGTCCCCGACGGCACCCAGGCCATCAGCAACGGCGTGCTCCAGTCGCAGAGCTCCCGGCTCGGCTGGACCCGGTACAACTGGCGCTCGAACAAGCCGCAGGCCACGTACCTCGCCACCCTCGCCATCGGCAAGTTCGACGTCACCACCGACAAGACGGCGAGCGGTCTGCCGATCCTCAACGCGTACAGCAAGGACCTCGGCGACAACGCGGGCGCGGCGCGCGCGAGCGTGGAGCGGACCGGCGAGGTCGCCGAATGGCTGGAGGGGGTCTTCGGGCCGTATCCCTTCAACGCCCTGGGCGGGTACGTGCCCAATGTGCCGTCGAGCTTCGCGCTGGAGACGCAGACCCGGCCGTTCTACAGCCCGAAGCAGTTCGCGAACGGTGCGAACGTCTCGGTGGTCGTGCACGAGCTGGCCCACCAGTGGTACGGGGACAGCGTCTCCGTCGACGGCTGGAAGGACATCTGGATCAACGAGGGCTTCGCCCGCTACAGCCAGTGGCTGTGGTCGGAGAAGGAGGGCGAGGGCACCGCGCAGGAGCTCGCCGACTGGGCGTACGGGCTGCGCGCGGCGGACGACCCGTTCTGGCAGGTCAAGCCGGGTGACCCGGGCCCGGACAACCAGTTCCACGGGGCCGTGTACGACCGCGGTGCGATCGCCCTGCAGGCGCTGCGCAACGAGGTCGGCGACGAGAAGTTCTTCAAGATCCTCAAGGGCTGGCCGACCGAGCGGGCCTACGGGAACGCCAAGGTCGGGGACTTCGTCCGGTACGCGGAGAAGGTGTCGAACAAGCCGCTGGCGCAGCTGTTCGAGACCTGGCTGTACACCCCGGGCAAGCCGGCCTTCGCCCCGCCGGCCGCCGCGGCCCCGGCCGCCCGGTCCCTCAAGGCCCCCGCCGCGAAGCAGGTGGAGCCGAAGTCCTGGAAGAAGATCGCCGAGACGAACACGATCCACGAGCACTGAGACGCGCAGCGCGTACGCGGCTCCGCGCGCCGGCGCCCCTCAGGGGGTGCCGGCGCGCCACCGGGCCCGGGCCGCGCGCGCGATGGGCAGGTAGCGCAGGCGCTCCGGCAGCAGCGGTACGAGGAGCCGTACAGCCGTGCTGAACCGCCGGAGCCTGCGCTCCTGGGCCGGGCTCCACTCCAGCCCGATGGCGGCGCGGGCCTCGGGCGGCATGTACCCGACGGTCACGAAGGCCCGGAAGCGCAGGAACGCCGCCCGCAGCACCGGCCAGGTGAGCCGCAGCAGCAGCCGCACCGGCAGGGAGCCGCCCTCGGGCCTCGGCAGCGGCACGTCGGTGGCGATCAGCTCGCGGGCGACCTTGGTCGGCTCGATCTCCTCGGCCAGCATCCGGCGGTAGTAGACCCAGTACTCCTCGATGCTCCCGGGCATGTCCCGGTCGCGTATGCCGAGGATCCGGCCCACCTGGAGCCACTCCCGGTACAGCTGGCGCTCCTGCGCGGGGGTGAAGCGGCGCAGCAGGTACCGCCCGGCGTACAGGTAGATCGGGAAGCCGGTGGCGTGCACCCAGGAGTAGCAGGCGGGGTCGAGGGAGTGGTAGCGCCGCCCCCGGGTGTCGATGCCCTGGATCTCCTTGTGCAGGCGGCGCACCCGGCGGCCCTCCTCGGCGGCCTCCGCCCCGCCGTACACCCACAGCTGGACGGAGCGCAGGGAGCGCTCGCCGCGCCCCCAGGGGTCGGTGCGGAAGACCGAGTGCTCGTCGACGCCGGCGCCGATCGCGGGGTGGGCGACCTGCATGGTGAAGGCGGCGGGCAGCATCAGCAGGGCCCGGACGTCGCCGGAGATGGTCCAGAGCACCCCGCCGGGGGCCGGCGGCTCGGGATCGGGGCGGCGCGCGGCCGTCGGTCCGGGTGCGGGGAGCTCTGTTCCGTTCATGGTTCCAGTATGCGAGTGCCGGGGTTCCCGGTGGCGAGCGCCAGACGTCCCGCTCCCGGACAGAAAGTCTTGTCACGGGTGTTACCCAGAGGTAACCGCGGCTGCTTGGATGACGGAGTCGATCTCCCCCCTGCAGGAATGATGGAGACCTCATGCTGCACACCAAGCTCAGCCGCAACCGCGCCGCCGCCACGGCCGTTGCGGCGATCGCCGTCGGCGCACTGGCCGCCACCAGTGCGCCGGCCGCCTCGGCCGCGGAGAGCGCCGCGGCCCCGCGGCTCAGCGTCCTCACGTACAACACGTTCCTGATGAGCAAGAACCTCTACCCCAACTGGGGTCAGGACCACCGGGCTTCGGAGATCCCCAAGGCGTCCTTCTTCCAGGGCCACGACGTGGTCGTGCTCCAGGAGGCCTTCGACAACGGCGCCTCGGACGCGCTGAAGTCCAACGCCTCGGCGCAGTACCCGTACCAGACCCCGATCGTCGGCCGCAGCAAGAACGGCTGGGACGCCACGGGCGGCGCGTACTCCTCGACCACCCCCGAGGACGGCGGCGTCACGATCCTCAGCAAGTGGCCGATCGTCCGCAAGGAGCAGGTCGTCTACAAGGACGCCTGCGGCGCCGACTGGTGGTCCAACAAGGGCTTCGCCTACGTCGTGCTGAACGTCAACGGAACCAAGGTCCACGTGGTCGGCACCCACGCCCAGTCCACCGACCCGGGCTGCGGCTCCGGCGAGGCGGCGGACATGCGCGCCCGCCAGTTCAAGGCGATAGACGCCTTCCTGGACGGCAAGAACATCCCGGCGGGCGAGCAGGTCATCGTCGCCGGTGACATGAACGTCGACTCGCGCTCCCCCGAGTTCGCGTCCATGCTCGCCAACGCCGACCTGGCCGACTCCGACTCGCGCACGGGCCACCCGTACTCGTTCGACACCGCGCTGAACTCCATCGCGAACTACCGCTACCCGACGGACCCGCGCGAGGACCTGGACTACGTCCTCTACCGCAAGGGCAACGCGCGCCCGGCGGGCTGGGAGAACAACGTGGTCAAGGAGGAGTCGGCGCCCTGGACCGTCTCCAGCTGGGGCACCTCGTACACGTACACCAACCTCTCCGACCACTACCCGCTGATCGGCCGCTAGTTCGCGGGGCACGTCACCGCACAGTCCAGCGCGGGGACGCACAACGCCCCTTCTCGGCCCAGGGCCGGGAGGGGGCGTTTTTTCGTGCTGTCCGGGGGACGGCTACCGACGGTCCTCGTCGACGGCGTCCAGCGCTGCACCCCAAGGATACGGGCGCTTCTCGCCCGGGGCGTTCGGCTCGAACCCGCCCGGCCCGTACAGCACGCGGACCCCGGCCCCGCGCAGCGTCTCCAGCGACGACGGGAACTGCGGGTGCTCGGCATACGCGCTGTTCACGCAGGGCATCGTCGACAGCGGGATGCCCTTGCCGATGGCCTCGGCAACGAACCCGACCAACCATGTACCGGTGATCCCGAGCGCCCACGAGTTCAGCGTGTTCATCGTCGCCGGGGCCACGAGCACCGCGTCCGCAGGCGGCCACACGTCCGGGTGACCGGGGCGCTTGTACCGGTAGCGCACCGGGTGACCGGTCAGAGCGGCCAGCCCGTCGAGGCTGTCCTCCAGCCAGTCGGCGGCCGCCGGCGTCAGGCCGAGGCACACGTCCCAGCCGCGTCCCTGTGCCTCCTCGATCACGCCGGCGATCTCGAAGACGGGCGGGGCGGCAGAGCAGAGCAGGTACAGCGTCCTCGTCGTCATGGCTCCCGAGCCTATGCAATCGCTTCCGATCCGTGCGGAGTCGGGGGCGAGGGCAGAGCGAGTGCTCTGTGCGCGGGTACCGTCCATGATGACGAGTCTTGGACGGAGACCAGTATGTCCGCATCTGACGATGACCGCACCGGATCTCGGATCCAGGAGCAGCGGCGGCTCGCTCGCCTGACGCAGCGCGAGCTCGCCGACAGGATCCCGTACAGTCTCAGCCTCTTGAGCCAGGTCGAATGCGGGGCGCGCCCCGCGACTCCCGGCTTCGTGGCGGCCGTGGCGCAGGCGCTCAGGGTGGATGCGGCCCAGCTGACAGGACCCCCTGCCGTGACATCACTGCCACCTGATCGGCTGGTGGCGCTGGTCGCTCCGATCCGGGAGGCCCTCGACCGGTACGACCTCGGCCCGCACCCCGACCTTCCCGCCGTCCGGCCGGTGCCGGAGCTGATCGCCGCAGCGGACGCCTTGTGTCAGCGGGTGCGGGCCACCCACCTGCGCGCGGCGGCCAAGGCGCTGCCGGCCCTCATCCTGGAGCTGACGCACACCGCGTGGACGGAGCCGTCAACGCCGGTGTGGCGGGCCCTCGCCTCGGCCTACCGGACCGCACACGACGTGGCGCTCAAGCTCGATCACCCGGACCTCGCCCGCGTCGCCCTGGACCGGATGGGCTGGGCCGCCTCCCGGGCCTCCGATCCCTGCATCGAAGCGGTGCAACGCTACAAGCGGGCCACCCTGTGGCGCTGCGCCACGTCCACGCCGCTGATCCTGTCGGGCCAGAGCCTGCTCGCGGGGGACGCGAGCCGCGAGGCGCTCGCAGTGACCGGCCAACTCCACCTCGGCATGGCCACCGTGGCCGCGAAGACCGAGGACGCCACCGCCGTTGAGACGCACCTGGCGGCGGCCCGGGAGCTGGCGGACCGGGTGGGGGGCGAGGCCGGTGACGTGCACTGGCTGTCCTTCGGGCGGGTGAACGTGCGGCTGCACGAGCTCGGCGCTTCGATCGCGATGCGGCAGTTCGACGACGCGCTCGGCCGGGCTCGCACCCTGAAGCTGCCGACGTCGACGCTGACCTCGCGGCGTGCCCGCTACCTCGTGGACCGGGCGCTCGTGGAGATGGAAGCGGGCTCCGCGAAGACGTCGCTGAAGTTCCTGGCCCAGGCGCGGCAGGTGGCGCCGGAGCAGACGCGGCATCTTCCGGGTACCCGGACCACGATCCGCGGGTTGGTGCACATGTCGCGGCGGGCGCCCGACGGTCTCGGGGGGATGGCCCGCTGGATCGGGCTGTAGCACTCACAAATCTGTGAGTGTTGGTGCTCTGCCGGGGCGTCAGGCTGGTGTCACCACCCGCTGACGACGGTAGGGAGCCGCCATGAGCAGCACGGATGGTGGGACTGTCACCATTCCCCACGCGCTGATGCACCAGCAGGTCCGTGAGTCCTCGACAGGCCGCAGGGGCACGCTGATGGACGTGATCAGCCAGAGTCTCGGCTTCACCGATGGCGAGCACCGCTACGCCGAGGTGGCTTACGTACGGGGCCCCGACGGACTGGAGTTCACGGCCGACCCGGGTTCCCTGGAGCGGGCATGAGTGCCGCGGGCCAGGTCTGCGCGCGCTGCCAGCGCGTGATCCGTAGCGGCGGGCAGAAGTTCATTCCGCATTCCGGGTCCGGGGCCCGTCCGACGGTCTGGTCGCACGACATCCGAGACCCGTCGTGCCGGCCCAGGGCCACAAGCGACGACGAGTGACCGAGCGCGTGCGTCAGCTCCTATACGTCGCAATCACGCTCGGCATCCTCGCCGTGATCGTCGTCAGCACCCACTGACCCCGCCCCGGCGTCCGCCCATTTCCCCCCGGCGGCGCACGGGGCGGGTACCTCGCACCATCGGAATCTCACCGAGGAGCAACCCATGACATCGCCCTCTCCTGCGTGCAGCACCGGCCCCACGCCGCCCCCGCCGCCCTGCACCGGCACCACGGCCACCGTCCTGTCCCCGCGGGCGCTGCTGTCCGACGCCCAGTTCAACGGCGTCATGCACACGGTCCTCGACGGCAACCCGGGCATGGAGCCGGAGATGGCCGGCCGCATCGTCGTCGAGGCAATCGCGTTCCTCGCCACTGCGGCGAAGAGCACGACGTCTCTGGTCCCGTCCCGCGTGGTTGACGAGGGCTGGCACGCGCTCATTCTGCACACCGGCCTGTACCAGGGCCTGTGCTTCAGGCTGGGTGGCTTCATCCACCACGTGCCCGAGCGCCCGGATCCGGGGCGACGGTCGCAGTCGAGCGTCGAGCGGACGGTCGCAGCGATGGAGGCGGCCGGGTACACCCCGGATCGCGATCTGTGGCGGGGCCCGGAGGACACCACCGTGTCGGTCGCGGCGGACTGCCAGCACTCGGATGACGGGGGCACGATCATCATCACGCCCAAGCCGAAGTAGGTAGGCTCCGCGCCATGACTGAGTGGATCGACCCCCGGTACGAGGACGTCGTCGCCGAGCTGCACGAGCACGAGCGGACGGGTTGGCGCGAGCTTCAACAGCCGGTCCGCGGGTTCATCGTGCCGGAGCCCGGCGACATCGACTGACCGCACCGCACTCCAGCCCCGGCCGGGTTTCCGGTCGGGGCCACTCACGGACGAGGTACTTGAACGCGATCGCGTCCATATGCCCCGGGGAGCAGTGGGTCGACTTCCTGCAGATCGTCAACTCCGAGTCTCCGCACGGGAAATATGGGATTCTGCGATCCCAGACCTTCCACCTGCGGGGAGTGGCACATACGGATGAAGCAATGGCTGGCCGAACGGGGCGTCCACTATCTGTTCCTGCTCTTCTCCGCCGCCCTCGGTGTGGCCGTCGCCGTCGTCTCCGTGTGGGCGGACGGGGCCACCGGGGCCGACAAACAGCGCTGGGCCCTCATAGCCGGCGTAGCCGCCTGCGGTGTCGTCCTGATCACCCACTTCGAGAAGCGGTTCGCGGAGAACGGTGAGAAGCGGGCCAAGGAGTACGCCAGCCAGACGAACGCGGAGGTCACGAAGCTCTACTCCAGCACGCTGGGCCCTCTGAGCGACAAGATCAGGGACCTGGCCGTGCTCTATGCGGACAAGGCCCGGGTTCCGTCCCCCTTGCCGCAGCAGACGGTCGACGATCTCAAGGACATGCGCAAGGACATCCTCGACCAGGGTCCTGGCCGGAGCGGTCGACCTCACCGCCCCGCCGTTGGAGCCGAGACTCCTGCCGCGGGCGCGGTGCAGTTTCTACCTGTACGACGCCGCCACGGACGGCTTCACCCTGGAGGGGACCTTTCCCGGGTACCGGCCGCCCAGGCCCGTCATCGACCCCGTCGGCGCGGCGCACATGAAGAACGAGATCCTCGGCGGCACCGGAACGACCTTCAGGATCGACGGCAAGCTCGTGACGCAGTCCTATCTCATCCCCGGGGGAACGGGATACGAGGCGGTCATCGCCGTCCCGGTGATCCACGGCACCGAGAAGATGGGCGTACTCTCCGTCGACGCGCCCCGCTTCGCCGACCTCGTCGACCGGCACGTCCCGCTCATGGAATCGCTGGCCGGCATCCTCGCGGCTTCGTACGCACTGAAGTAAGCCGGAGTAAGGGAGGCTTCTCGATGGCATCGTCGAGCGCACCGGGCGAAGGTCGCGTGCCGCGCGAGCGGCCCGACGAGCCTTCCATGCCCCCGCACCTGGAGGGCGTGAGCCCCGAGAACTGGCAGTTGCTGCAGGAGCACGAACGCGTCCGCCGAGAGGCCCTCGACGTGGCACGCCGTCAGGTGGAGGCCGAGCTGGCCCGCCCCCGCGAGCGGAACCTGTCGAACCTCGGCGTCACCGTCGTCGCGTCGGTCGCGTTCGGCATCATCTCCGTCGCCCTGTTCACCATGGGGCTCGGGCCGTGGAGCCTCCTGGTGCTGGCCCTGCTGGTACCGGCGGTCCTGCTGGCCGTAGGCTACGGCATGCTGGTGCTCAGCATCCGGCCGCGCACGCCGGAATCGGGGGACTCCGGGATGGCCGAATAGGCACCCCACCTGGGCACACACCTTGCGAACTCCCGTACAAGATCTGTAGGCATGGCGGAACGCCCGTTCGCCGAGTGGCGAACGGGCTTCCGTTTCTCCCCTCAGGACCCCACTCCCAGAGGCCGCCTTGAAGGCACAGGACGCCATGCCCACGCCCACGCACGCCTACCGACGCTGCCCGCGAAAGGGTCCGAAGAGGGATCACATGCCCCACTCGCAACCCAGCCTCCGTAAACGGTGCGAGAAGATTCTCGGCCATCTGGATCTGACACATCCCTTCTCCATCGAAGGGCTGTGCAACCGGATCGCCGAGCAGCGGGGCCGCCCCATCCACCTCCACCCGCTTCCCAAGGAGGCGGCGGAATCCGGGGTCTGCGGGCTGTGGGTGGGCACCGACAGCGTCGACTTCGTCTTCTACGAGGCACAGACCACCGCGCTGCACCGCGAGCACATCGTGCTCCACGAGCTCGGGCACATCCTGTTCGGCCACAACTCCCTGGAGGCCGAGGACAACGACGGCCAGGTCCCGGTCGTCCTCGGGCGCACCAACTACACCACCAGCCAGGAGCAGGAGGCGGAAATGCTGGCCAGCATGATCCGCATCCGCACGACGGGCCCCTGCCCGCAGTCGGCCGCCGCACCCCGCGGCACCCTCGCCTGGCTGGAATCCGCCATGGGCTACGGGCGGGGGAGCCATGGACGCCGCTGACCTCACCGCCTTCGGCGACTCGCTCGCCGTGCCCAGCGTCGTCTGCCTCTGGATCGCGGTCCTGCTGCGCGCCCCCGCCGCCCTGCGCTCCCCGCAGCAGCGCGGGCTGTGGCTCGCCGTCGCCACCGCCGCCGCCGCGATGACCCTGAACCTCCCGGACGTCGTCACGTACGCGATGCGCGACCCGGACTACGCGCACACCGTCGGCCTCGTCCGCAACCTGATCGGCGTGCTCTCCGCGGGCACCGTGCTCTACTTCGTCGCCGCCGCCACCCGCGGCCGGGCCCTCCAACTCGCCTCCTGGGTGGGCACGGTGGTCTGGCTGACCACCCTCGTGGTGCTGGACACGGCCGCCCCCGCGCACACCGCGCACACCATCCCGCCGCAGGGCGATCCGGTGCCCTCCCTCGCCTACTGGCTGTTCCTGATCTCCGCGCACCTCGTCGCCAACATCACCTGCGTCTCCCTCTGCTGGCGCTACAGCCGGCGCACCGAGAGCCGGGGACTGGCCGCCGGGCTGCGGCTGTTCGGCCTCGGCACCGCGCTCGCCGGCCTGTTCTGGTTCGTGTACCTGCTCAAGGCCCTGTTCGCCAGCACCTGGGCGATGCCCGCCCTGCCGCTGATGATGAACCTGCACGGACTGCTGCGGGCCGCCGCGATCCTCGTGCCCACCCTGTTCACGCTGCGCCGCACGAGCGCCGACGTCGCCACCGCCTGGCGGCTCTGGCCGCTCTGGCACGACCTGGTCCAGGCCGTCCCGCACGTCGCCCTCACCAAGCCGCGGGCCGGCCGGGTCGTGGAGCTGCTGTGGCCGCCCGTCCCGCGCAACCTGCTGGTGTACCGCAAGGTGATCGAGACCCGCGACGCGATCCTGATCCTCGGCGAGTACGTCGCTCCGGGCGCCTGGGAGCTCGCCCGCACCCATGTCACCGGGCACGGGATCCCCGAGCAGCGGCGCACCGCGGCCGCACTGGCCTGCGTACTGAAGGAGGCGCGGCAGGCGAAGCTCGCCGGACTGCCCGGGCAGCCGGAGGAGGACGCGGCGTGGGAGCTGCCCGCCGCGATGCAGACCTCCGCCGAGGGCGGCGACCTCGACGACGAGGCCCGGTTCCTGGTCGACGTGGCCCAGGCCTACGGATCGCCGTCGACCACGGACTTCACCCCGCAGGGCCCGACCCCGCAGCGCCCGCACACCCCGTAAGGAAGTGACCCTCTCTTGACCACCGTTCTGATCACCGGGGCCAGTGCCGGACTCGGCGCCGCCTTCGCCCGCGGCTTCGCGGCCAAGGGCTGCGAGCTCGTCCTGGTCGCCCGGGACAAGGACCGCCTCGAAGCCGTGGCCCGGGAGCTCGGCCGGGAGTTCGGTACGGCCAGCGAGGTGCTGCCCGCCGATCTGCTGGACCCGGCGGACTGCACGGCCGTCGCCGAGCGGCTCGCCGACCGGGACCGGCCCGTGGACATCCTGGTCAACAACGCGGGCTTCGGGCTCCCCGCACCGTTCCCGTACAGCCCGGTCGAGGACGAGGAGCGGCTGCTCGACCTGCTGGTGAGGGTCCCGCTGCGGCTCACCCACGCCATGCTGCCGGGGCTGCGCGCACGCCGCCGGGGCGCGGTGGTGAACGTCTCCTCGGTGGCCGGGCTGCTGCCGACCGGGACGTACGGGGCCGCCAAGGCCTGGGTCACCGCGTTCAGCGAGTCCCTGCGGGTGGACATGGCGCCGTACGGGGTCAGGGTCCTGGCGGTGGTCCCGGGGTTCACCCGCACCGAGTTCCAGGCGCGCGCCGGGATGGACGTCAGCTCCCTGCGCGAGGCGGTGTGGCTGGAGCCCGAGGCCGTGGTGGCCAAGGCCCTGCGGGACCTGGCCCTGCGCCGGCCGGTGAGCATCACCGGCCGGCGCTACCAGGCGTACGCGCTCGCCGTCCGGCACCTGCCGCGCGGCTTCGTGGCCGCCAGGCTCGCGCGTAAACGGCACGCGCCCGAGCAGTAGCGGCCGAAAGGCACGGCCTAGAGCTCGGTGACCTTGCCGTTCGCGACCTCCAGGCGGCGGGTCACGTGCACCGCGTCCAGCATCCGGCGGTCGTGGGTGACCAGCAGCAGCGTGCCCTCGTACGCGTCCAGGGCCGCCTCCAGCTGTTCGATCGCCGCGAGGTCCAGGTGGTTCGTGGGCTCGTCGAGCACCAGCAGGTTCACCCCGCGGCCCTGGAGCAGCGCCAGGGCCGCCCGGGTGCGCTCGCCGGGGGAGAGCGTGGCCGCGGGACGCAGTACGTGCGCCGCCTTCAGGCCGAACTTGGCCAGCAGGGTCCGCACTTCGGCCGGCTCGGTCTCCGGGACCGCCGCGCAGAAGGCCTCCAGCAGCGGCTCGTCCCCGAGGAAGAGCCCGCGCGCCTGGTCCACCTCGCCGACCAGCACGCCCGAACCGAGCGTGGCCGCACCGGAGTCGGGCGCCAGCCGGCCGAGGAGGACGGCGAGGAGCGTGGACTTGCCCGCGCCGTTGGCGCCGGTGATCGCCACCCGGTCCGCCCAGTCGATCTGCAGGCTGGCCGGGCCGAAGGAGAAGTCCCCGCGCCGCACTGACGCCTCGTTCAGGGTGGCGACGACCGAGCCGGAGCGCGGCGCCGCCGCGATCTCCATGCGCAGCTCCCACTCCTTGCGGGGCTCGTCGACGACTTCGAGCCGCTCGATGGCGCGCTGCGTCTGACGGGCCTTGGAGGCCTGCTTCTCGCTCGCCTCGCTGCGGAACTTCTTGCCGATCTTGTCGTTGTCCGTGGCCTTGCGGCGGGCGTTCTTGACGCCCTTGTCCATCCAGCCGCGCTGCATCTGGGCCCGGCCTTCGAGCGCCGAGCGCTTGTCCGCGTACTCGTCGTACTCCTCGCGGGCGTGCATACGGGCCCGCTCGCGCTCCTCCAGATAGGCGTCGTAGCCGCCGCCGTAGAGGTTGATCTGCTGCTGCGCCAGGTCGAGTTCGAGGACCTTGGTGACGGTCCGGGTCAGGAACTCGCGGTCGTGGCTGATCACGACGGTGCCCGCGCGCAGGCCCTTCACGAACTGCTCCAGGCGCTCCAGACCCTCCAGGTCCAGGTCGTTGGTCGGCTCGTCGAGCAGGAAGACGTCGTAGCGGGACAGCAGCAGCGAGGCGAGGCCGGCGCGGGCCGCCTGGCCGCCGGACAGCGCGGTCATCGGCAGGTCCAGGCTGACGGCCAGCCCGAGCTCGTCGGCGACCTCCTGGGCCCGCTCGTCGAGGTCGGCGCCGCCGAGGTTCAGCCACTGGTCCAGGGTCGTCGCGTACGCGTCGTCCGCGCCCGGGGTCCCGTCGACCAGGCCCTGGGTCGCCGCGTCCAGCGCCGCCTGGGCGGCGGCGACGCCCGTACGCCGGGCCAGGAAGTCCCGTACGGACTCCTCGGGGCGCCGCTCCGGCTCCTGGGGCAGATGGCCGACCGCGGCGGTGGGCGGGGAGAGCCGCAGCTCACCGGTCTCGGGCGTGTCCAGGCCGGCGAGCAGGCGCAGCAGGGTGGATTTTCCGGCGCCGTTGACGCCGACGAGGCCGATGACGTCGCCGGGGGCGACGACGAGGTCGAGATCGGCGAAGAGCGTGCGCTCACCGTGCGCGGCGGTGAGGTTCTTGGCGACGAGGGTTGCAGTCATGGTCCGTCGATCCTATCCGCGCGGCAGGTCATGGCCGTAAAGGTGGGATGAGCGTCATTGCGGCCACCGGCGGCCGCGTCACACCATGGGGTCATGTCGTTGCGAAACGTGCTCGTCGTCCTCTACGACGGCCTGCAGAGCCTGGACGTGACCGGCCCCGTGGAGGTGTTCGCCGCGGTCGGCCGCTTCCCTGAGCGGGCGCGGGCCGGGTACGCGATCCGTACGGTCTCTCCCGGCGGGGCGCCCGTGAGGACGAACAGCGGGCTCACTCTGGTGCCGGACGGGGACCTGGAGAGCGCTCGGCCCGGTGCGGGCACCACGCTGCTGGTGCCGGGCGGCCAGTACCGGGGGGACTTCGAGCCCCGGCTGACCGAGTGGCTGCGCGCCTACGGGGGTGGCGCGGAGCGGCTGGTGTCCGTCTGTACGGGCGGGCTGCTGCTGGCCGAGGCCGGGCTGCTGGACGGGCGGCGGGCCACGACGCACTGGTACGTGTGCGAGCAGATGGCCCGGGACTACCCGACGGTGACCGTCGAACCGGACCCGATCTACGTACGGGACGGCCCGGTGGCCACCTCGGCGGGGGTCACGGCCGGGATCGACCTCGCCCTGGCGCTGGTGGAGGAGGACCACGGGAGGGAGCTGGCGCTGCGCATCGCGCGGCACCTGGTGGTGTTCCTGCGCAGGCCCGGCAATCAGGCGCAGTTCAGCGCGCAGCTGGCGGCGCAGACCGCGCAACGGGAGCCGTTGCGCGAGGTACAGCAGTGGATCACCGAGCATCCGGGTGCGGACCTGGGCGTGGAGGCCCTGGCGGCGCGCGCCCGGCTCTCGCCGCGGCATTTCGCCCGGGCCTTCCAGGCGGAGACGGGGGTCACGCCCGGCCGCTACGTGGAGCGCGTACGGGTCGAGCACGCGCGGCGCCTCCTGGAGGACACGGGGGACGGGGTCGCCCAGATCTCCCGGGCCTGCGGCTACGGCACCCCGGAGGCGCTGCGCCGGGCCTTCGTGAAAACCCTGGGCCAGCCCCCGGCCGAGTACCGCCGCCGCTTCGGTCCCGACCCCGCGTAGCCGCCCCGATACCTCAACGCCCCGATTCCTCACCGCCCGGACTCTTCACCACCCCGACTCCCACCACTCCGGAGGAAACATGCAGATCGCCGTACTGCTCTACGAC
This sequence comes from Streptomyces sp. NBC_01006, assembly GCF_045162725.1. Lineage (NCBI taxonomy): Bacteria > Bacillati > Actinomycetota > Actinomycetes > Kitasatosporales > Streptomycetaceae > Streptomyces > Streptomyces sp. NBC_01006. Next base: position 6,766,949 of record NZ_CP108700.1, read on the forward strand.
CGGTTCACCGCGCTCGACGCCATCGGCCCCTTCGACACCCTCGGGCGGCTGCCCGACGCCGAGGTCGTGTTCGTCTCGCAGCGGCCCGGGCCGGTACGGACCGACAGCGGGGCGCTCGCGCTCGTCGCCGACAAGGGGCTCGACGAGGTGACCCGGCCCGACATCGTCGTCGTACCCGGCGGGCCGCACCCCGAGCTGGAGATGGAGAACCCGGCCGTCGTCGACTGGCTGCGCACCGTCGACGCCACCACCACCTGGACCACCTCCGTCTGCACCGGCTCGCTCCTGCTGGCCGCCGCCGGGCTGCTCAAGGGGCGGCGCGCCGCCAGCCACTGGCTCTACCTGGACCGGCTGCCCGCCTTCGGCGCCGAGCCCACCGGCGAGCGCGTCGTGTACGACGGGAAGTACGTCACCGCCGCCGGGGTGTCCTCCGGCATCGACATGGGCCTCGGCCTCCTCGGCCGGATCGCCGGAGACGAGTACGCCCAGACGATCCAGCTGATGACCGAGTACGACCCGCAGCCGCCCTACGACGCCGGCTCGCCGGACAAGGCCCCGGCGGAGATCGTGGCGCGGCTGCGCGGGCTCAGCGCCCGCCAGGACCTCTCGTAGCGTCCCCGGCGGTCCAGCCGAACGACGGCGTACGGCGTCCCAGGAACGCGGCGACACCCTCCGCGGTGTCGCCGCTCGCGGCCGCCTGCTGCGCCCAGTACGCGTCCCGGTCCGTCCGCCCGTCGGCGAACTCCTTGGCCGCCGCCTGCGTCAGCCGGGAGCGGGTGCTCAGGACGCGGGCGAAGTCCGCCACGCGCTTGTCCAGTTGCCCGGCCGGCAGCAGCTCGTTCAGGAAGCCGGCCCGCAGCGCGTGCTCCGCGTCGATCAACTCCGCCGAGAAGAGCAGGTACTTGGCCACCGCCGGGCCGACCAGCGCGGCCAGCCGGCGGGTCGAGGACGCGGGGTAGACGATGCCCAGCTTCGCCGGGGTCACCCCGAACGACGCCCCCTCCTCCGCGAAGCGCAGGTCACAGGCCGCCGCCAGCTGGCTGCCGCCGCCCACGCAGAATCCGCGGACCGCCGCGAGCGTCGGCTTCGGGAAGGCGGCCAGGGCCTCCTCCGCCGCCACGGCCAGTGCCTGCGGGTCCTCGTCCCCGGCCAGCGAGGAGATGTCGGCCCCCGCGCAGAAGGTCGGTCCGGCCCCGGTCAGGACGAGCACCCGTACGGCCGGATCGGCCGCGAGCCCGTCCAGTACCTCCGGGAGCGCCCGCCACATCGCCGCGGTCATGGCGTTGCGCTTGGCGGGATGCGAGATGACGACCGTGGCGACCCCGTCGGCGACGGTGTGCAGGAGGGCTGCTTCCTGGGCTGCGTCCATGCGCCGGATGCTATCCCGGTCGGCCGATCCTGTGATCAAGGGGAGGTTCTACGCCGGCTTCGCCACGCTGACCACCATGTTCCTCATCGGCGGGCTGTTCCGGCCGGTCGGCGGTCCGGGGAGCGAGGCCGGGAAAGGTCCCACAGAAGACCAGGAACGGTCGCACAACTGACGCTGTCATACGCCAACGGTCAGAAAGCGTCCGATTGACGCTGACTTCTGGTCAGAGGTCCGGTCCGGACCAGTCCGCTCCCCACTCTTGACGCGTGGAGACGATCGAGCGTGAAGACGGGGGCCGGAAGATGGATGTCAGCGGGAGCGTCCCGCCAGCCAAGGAGGGGGAGCCGGCCGCCCCGGCCGACCCCCTCGCCTACGAAGGCGTGTGGCGGTTCACCGTGCCCGCTGTAGAAGAATCCGTTCCGCAGGCCCGCAGGGCCGTCCGCGACCTGCTGGGCCGCCAGGGCGTGCCCGCCGACCGGGACCTCGTGTACTCGCTGCTGCTGATCGTCTCCGAACTGGTGACGAACTCGGTCCGGCACGCGGCCCTGCTCTCGCCGGAGGTCGCGGTCGAGGTCGCCATCGGCCGGGACTGGGTACGGGTGGCGGTCGAGGACAACCACCCGTACCGCCCCAAGGCGCTGGAGGCGGATTTCGGCCAGACCGGCGGCCGGGGCCTGCTCCTGGTGCGCGAGGTCACACGGGAGTCCGGCGGGGTCTGCGACGTCGAGCACACCTCGACGGGCGGCAAGGTCATCTGGGCGGCCCTGCCGCTCGCCGCACCCGCGGTCTGAGACGGCGTACGGGCTACCAGCCCGCGGCATCCCCGGTCAGTTCGCGGATCGCGGGCCGGGCCGCGTCCAGCACGGTCATGAACCAGGCGGAGAACGGAACCTCGGCATGCCGCTTGGCCAGCTCCTCGGCGGTCACGAACGCGGTGTCCCCGACCTCCTCCGGATCCGGCCGCAGCTGCGACTGCGCAAGTCCCACGAAAAGGTGGTTGTACTCCTGCTCCACCAGACCCGACGCGGGGTCCGGGTGGTTGTAGCGCACGGTTCCCGCCTCCGCGAGCAGCGAGGGCGACAGGCCCAGCTCCTCGTGGGTCCGCCGGGCCGCCGCCGCGAACGGCGACTCCCCGGGATAGGGGTGACCGCAGCAGGTGTTCGACCAGACGCCGGGGGAGTGGTACTTCCCGAGGGCCCGCTGCTGGAGCAGCAGGCGGCCCTGCTCGTCGAAGAGGAACACGGAGAAGGCCCGGTGCAGCAGACCGGGCGCCTGATGGGCGGAGAGCTTCTCCGCCGTGCCGATGGTGTTGCCGGACTCATCGACCAGTTCGAGCATGATCGGTTCCTGAGTGCCGGTGCCGGGGGACGCGGTGTTCGCGGCGGTGGCTGGTGTGGTCGGCATACCCATCCTTCGCTTCGGACTTCGACCTTCAGTCTGCCGTACAAAAGAGGCTTGTCCCCACTTCGGCCATCCGCGCATGTCCGCCCGCGCAGCGTGGTAAGCGGCGGTGGCGGAGCACCCGTGCTCCCCGGGTTTGTGGTATCTCACCGCGATCGTCAATGATGATCGCGCCGGGGCCCCAAGCCCCGGAATCTTCGGCTTATCGGAGAGTAAACGGGTGGTGAACCCCCGCTTCCATCGATCCGATAGCCTCTGCCGACGTGCCGCCGCCCCCACAGGGGCGCCCGTCCAGTGTTCGCTGCAAGGAGTGAGTCCGTCTGTCGACCGTCATCCTCACCGGCCTGCCGGTCCCCGGATCACCGCTCGCCGACGAGCTGCGCTCCCTCGGCTTCGACGTCCGCCCGGCCGCCGGTCCTGAAGCGACCGCCGAGGTGCTGGCCGGCGTACCCGCCGACCAGCGCGTCGCCGTCGTCGACAGCGCCTTCGTCGGGCACGTCCACGCCCTGCGGCTCGCGCTGACCGACCCGCGCTTCGACGCCTGCGGCGTGACCGGCGCCTTCGCGGTCCAGTCGGGTGCCCGCGCGACCCTGGACAAGGCCGCGGCCCTCCCGGCGGAGGGTGACGGCCCGTACGCGGACCGGCTCGCCGCCGCCGTCGAGGCCGCCGGGACCCCCGTCCACCGCCCCGAGCTCGGCACCCTGGTCGCCGCGGTCCCCGCCACCGACGCCGAGCGCGCCGCGGCGGACGCCGCCGTGGCCGCCGTGGACGACGAGGCCGTACGGCTGCGCACCGCCGTGAAGTCCCGCGACGGGTTCTTCACCACCTTCTTCATCAGCCCGTACTCGCGCTACATCGCCCGCTGGTGCGCGCGCCGCGGCCTGACCCCGAACCAGGTCACCACCGCCTCCCTGATCACCGCGCTGATCGCGGCCGCCTGCGCCGCCACCGGCGAGCGCGGCGGCTACATCGCGGCCGGTGTGCTGCTCCTCGTCTCCTTCGTCCTGGACTGCACGGACGGGCAGCTCGCCCGCTACTCGCTCCAGTACTCGACGATGGGCGCCTGGCTCGACGCCACCTTCGACCGCGCGAAGGAGTACTCCTTCTACGCGGGCCTCGCGCTGGGCGCGGCCAGGAACGGCGACGACGTGTGGGCCCTCGCGCTCGGCGCGATGATCCTCATGACCTGCCGCCACGTCGTGGACTTCGCCTTCAACGAGGCCAACCACGACGCCACGGCGAACACCAGCCCCACGGCCGCCCTGTCCGACAAGCTCGACAGCGTCGGCTGGACGGTCTGGGTCCGGCGGATGATCATCCTGCCGATCGGCGAGCGCTGGGCCATGATCGCGGTGCTCACCGCGGCCACCACCCCCCGGATCGTCTTCTACGCCCTGCTCATCGGCTGCACCTTCGGCGCCCTCTACACCACCGCCGGCCGGGTGCTGCGCTCGCTGACCCGCAAGGCCGTCCGTACCGACCGGGCCGCCCAGGCGCTGGCCGACCTCGCCGACTCCGGCCCGCTGGCATCGATCGGCACGGGCCTGGCCAAGGGGCGGCCCGTCGCCCCGCTGGCGATGGCCCTGATCGGCTCCGTCCTCGTCATCGGCGGGGCCGCGCTGAGGCCGTACGGCACCGTCGCACTGATCGGGTCCGCGGTGTTCTACGTCATAGCCGCCGGTGCGGCGGTCTCCCGCCCGCTCAAGGGGGCGCTGGACTGGCTCATCCCGCCGGTGTTCCGCTGCGCCGAGTACGTGACCGTGCTGGCGCTCGCTGTGCGTGCCGACGTCCCCGGGGCCCTTCCGGCCGCATTCGGACTGGTCGCGGCGGTCGCCTACCATCACTACGACACGGTCTACCGCATCCGCGGCGGCTCGGGCGCGCCGCCCAGGTGGCTGGTGTGGACGATCGGCGGGCAGGACGGCCGGGTCCTGCTGGCCGTGGTCCTGGCCGCGGTCCTGCCCCGTGACACGTTCCCCGTCGCGCTCACGGCCCTGGCCGTGTTCGTGGCACTGGTGGTGCTCGTGGAGAGCATCCGCTTCTGGGTCTCCTCCGGGGCACCCGCCGTACATGACGAAGGAGAACCAGCATGATCGGCCTTGTACTCGCTGCCGGTGCCGGACGCCGCCTGCGTCCCTACACCGACACCCTGCCCAAGGCCCTCGTGCCCGTCGGCCCCGAAGGCGCCGAGGACAGCCTGACCGTGCTGGACCTCACCCTCGGCAACTTCGCCGAGGTCGGCCTCACCGAGGTCGCGATCGTCGTCGGCTACCGCAAGGAGGCCGTGTACGAGCGCCGCGAGGCCCTGGAGGCCAAGTACGGGGTCAAGATCACGCTGATCGACAACGACAAGGCCGAGGAGTGGAACAACGCCTACTCCCTGTGGTGCGCCCGTGACGTCCTGAAGCAGGGTGTGATCCTCGCCAACGGCGACACCGTCCACCCGGTCTCCGTCGAGCGGACCCTGCTCGACGCCCGCGGCAACGGCCAGAAGATCATCCTCGCCCTCGACGCGGTCAAGAGCCTGGCCGACGAGGAGATGAAGGTCGTCGTCGACGGCGCCAAGGGCGTGCAGAAGATCACGAAGCTGATGGAGCCGTCCGACGCCACGGGCGAGTACATCGGCGTCACCCTCATCGAGCCGGAGGCCGCCGAGGCCCTCGCCGCGGCGCTGAAGACCACCTTCGAGCGCGACCCCGACCTGTACTACGAGGACGGCTACCAGCAGCTCGTCAACGACGGCTTCGTCATCGACGTGGCCCCCATCGGCGACGTCAAGTGGGTCGAGATCGACAACCACGACGACCTCGCCAAGGGCCGGACGATCGCATGCCAGTACTGACGAGGCTCATCCCCTCCCCGGTCGTCGTCGACATCAGCCGCGGCGCCATGGACGACCTGGCCGGCCTCCTGGCCGACCAGCGGATCTCGGCGTCCGGCAAGCTGGCGATCGCGATCAGCGGCGGCTCCGGCCAGCTGCTCCGCTCCAAGCTGGAGCCCGTACTGCCGCACGCCGACTGGTACCCGGTCGCCGACGGCACCATCGACTCCGCCGTCAAGCTGGCCGACGACATAAAGGGCCGTCGCTACGACGCCGTCGTCGGCCTGGGCGGCGGCAAGATCATCGACGTGGCGAAGTACGCCGCGGCGCGGGTCGGGCTGCCCATGGTGGCCGTCGCCACCAACCTGGCGCACGACGGCATCTGCTCGCCCGTGGCCACGCTGGACAACGACAACGGGCGCGGCTCCTACGGCGTGCCCACGCCGATCGCGATGGTCATCGACCTCGACGTGATCCGCGACGCCCCGGTGCGGTTCGTACGCTCCGGCATCGGCGACGCGCTCTCCAACATCTCGGCCATCGCCGACTGGGAGCTCTCGCACAAGATCACCGGGGAGCCCGTGGACGGCCTGGCCGCCGCCATGGCCCGTACGGCCGGCGAGGCCGTCCTGCGCCACCCCGGCGGCTGCGGCGACGACACGTTCCTCACCGTGCTCGCCGAGGCCCTGGTGCTCACCGGCATCGCCATGTCGATCAGCGGGGACACCCGGCCGGCGTCCGGCGCCTGCCACGAGATCAGCCACGCCTTCGACCTGCTCTACCCGGGGCGCTCCGCGCTCCACGGCGAGCAGGTCGGCCTCGGCGCCGCCTTCGCGATGTTCCTGCGCGGCGCCGACGAGCAGGCCGGGCTGTTCGTCGAGTCACTGCGCGGCCACGGACTGCCCGTGCTGCCCGCCGAGATCGGGTTCAGCGTGGACGAGTTCGTCGCGGCCGTCGAGTACGCCCCCCAGACCCGTCCGGGACGCTTCACGATCCTGGAGCACCTCAATCTGTCCGCAGCCGAGATCAGGGACGCTTACGCCGACTATGCCAAGACCATCCGTAGCTGAACTCCGGCCCGTCGTTCACCCGCCGGGCGTCAAGGACCGGCGCAGTGGCGAGCACTGGGGCGGTCGCCTGTACATGCGCGAGATCTCCCTGCGCATCACCCGCGTCCTGGTGAACACCAAGGTCACGCCCAACCAGCTGACCTACGTGATGACCCTCGCCGGTGTCCTGGCCGCCCCGGCCCTGCTCGTGCCGGGCATCCTGGGCGCCGTCCTCGGCGTGGTCGCGGTCCAGATGTACCTGCTGCTCGACTGCGTCGACGGTGAGGTCGCCCGCTGGAAGAAGCAGTTCTCCCTCTCCGGGGTGTACCTGGACCGCGTCGGCGCCTACCTGTGCGACGCGGCGGTCCTCGTCGGCTTCGGCCTGCGCGCCTCGGACCTGTGGGGCACCGGCCGGATCGACTGGCTGTGGGCTTTCCTGGGCACCCTCGCGGCCCTCGGCGCCATCCTGATCAAGGCCGAGACCGACCTGGTCGGCGTCGCCCGGCACCAGACGGGCAAGGAGCCCGTCGCCGAGGCCGCCGCCGAGCCGCGCTCCTCCGGCATGGCGCTCGCCCGCCGGGCCGCGTCCGCGCTCAAGTTCCACCGGCTCGTCCTCGGCATCGAGGCCTCGCTGCTCATCCTGCTGCTGGCGATTCTGGACCAGATGCGGGGCGACCTGTTCTTCACGCGGCTCGGCGTCGCCGTGCTCGCCGGCATCGCGATGCTCCAGACGGTGCTGCACCTGGTGTCGATCCTGGCCTCCAGCAGGCTCAAGTGACGACGCCGATGCGGCTGGGCGCCGTGATCATCACCATGGGCAACCGCCCCGACGAGCTCAAGGCGCTCCTCGACTCGGTGGCCCGCCAGGAGGGCGACCCGGTCGAGGTCGTCGTCGTGGGCCAGGGCGTCCAGGTCACCGGGCTGGAAGGTCTGCTGCCGGGTCTGCGCACCGTCGAGCTGCCCGAGAACCTGGGCATCCCCGGCGGCCGCAACGTCGGCATCGAGGCCTTCGGCCCCGGCGGCAGCGAGGTCGACGCCCTGCTCTTCCTCGACGACGACGGGCTGCTGGAGCGCACCGACACCGCCGAGCTGTGCCGGCAGGCCTTCGCGGAGGACCCCCGGCTCGGGATCGTCAGCTTCCGGATCGCCGATCCGGAGTCCGGCGAGACCCAGCGCCGGCACGTGCCCCGGTTGCGCGCCTCGGACCCGATGCGCTCCTCCCGCGTGACCACCTTCCTGGGCGGCGCCAACGCCGTCCGCACGTCGGTGTTCAAGCAGGTCGGAGAGTTGCCGGGGGAGTTCTTCTACGCGCACGAGGAGACCGATCTGGCCTGGCGGGCGCTCGACGCAGGGTGGCTGATCGACTACCGGGCGGACATGGTGCTCCTGCACCCGACGACCGCCCCCTCCCGGCACGCCGTCTACCACCGTATGGTTGCCCGTAACCGGGTGTGGCTCGCCCGCCGTAACCTGCCCGCTCCGCTGGTCCCGGTCTACCTGGGCGTCTGGCTCCTGCTGACGCTCCTGCGCAGGCCCTCGGCGCCGGCGCTCAAGGCCTGGTTCGGTGGGTTCAAAGAGGGATGGACCACCCCCTGCGGTCCCCGGCGCCCCATGAAGTGGCGTACGGTCTGGCGGCTGACCCGGCTGGGCCGACCGCCTGTCATCTGACACGCTCGCGTCTGAGAACATGACGCGGTCACGGAACATACGTGATCACGGAACATGCACGTTCTCGGGCCGAGCGCCCCAGGCCCGATGCCACCTTCTGCCGCATCTTGAAGACGGAAAGTTTCAACTTGTGAGTGACACAACCCAGGATGGCGCCCTCGCCACGAGCAAGCCGCCGTCCGAAGACGCGGGGCTGACCCCGGCGGAGCTCGCCAGGAAGTACGGCCTGTCCGTCAGCGGTGCCCGGCCGACCCTGGCCGAGTACGTGCGGCAGCTGTGGGACCGGCGCCACTTCATCATGGCGTTCTCCCGGGCCAAGCTGATGGCCCAGTACAGCGAGGCGAGGCTCGGCCAGATCTGGCAGGTGGCCACCCCGCTGCTCAACGCGCTGGTGTACTACCTGATCTTCGGCCTGATCCTGAACGCGGGCCGGGGCATGGAGAAGGGGGTCTACATCCCCTTCCTGGTGACGGGCATCTTCGTCTTCACCTTCACCCAGAGCTCGCTGATGGCGGGAGTCCGGGCCATCCCCGGAAACCTCGGCCTGGTCCGCGCCCTGCACTTCCCGCGGGCCTCCCTGCCGATCTCCTTCTCGATGCAGCAGCTCCAGCAGCTGCTGTACTCGATGATCGTCGTGGTGGTCGTCACGGTCGGCTTCGGCAACTACCCGAGGCTGTCGTGGCTGCTGGTCATCCCGACCCTGGCGCTCCAGTTCGTCTTCAACACCGGCCTCGCGCTGGTCTTCGGGCGAATGGGTTCCAAGACCCCCGACCTCGCGCAGCTGATGCCGTTCATCACGCGTACGTGGATGTACGCCTCGGGCGTCATGTTCTCGATCAGCGGGGCGCTCAAGGAGCGGGACGTGCCCGCGTGGGTCTCGGACGTGCTCCAGTGGAACCCCGCGGCGATCTACATGGACCTGGTCCGGTTCGCGCTGATCGACGACTACGGCCCGGAGAACCTGCCGCCGCACGTCTGGGCCTTCGCCGTCGGCTGGGCCGTCGTGATCGGCCTCGGCGGTTTCGTGTACTTCTGGAAGGCTGAGGAGCGTTACGGCCGTGGCTGAGAACTACCGGGGCGACGTCCCCACCGTCATCGCCGACGACGTGCACATCGTCTACCGCGTCAACACCGGCAGCTCCGGCAGGGGCAGCGCCACCGCCGCGCTGAGCAAGATAATGCGCCGGGGCAAGGGCGATGCGCCGGGCGTGCGCCGGGTCCACGCCGTGCGCGGCGTCTCCTTCACGGCGTACCGCGGCGAGGCCATCGGCGTCATCGGCTCCAACGGCTCCGGCAAGTCCACCCTGCTGCGTGCCATCGCGGGGCTGCTGCCCTGCGAGTCCGGCAAGGTCTACACCGACGGCCAGCCCTCGCTGCTGGGTGTCAACGCCGCGCTGATGAACGACCTCACCGGTGAGCGCAACGTGGTCCTCGGCGGTCTCGCGATGGGAATGAGCCGCGAGCAGATCCGGGAGCGCTACGACGACATCGTCGACTTCTCGGGCATCAACGACAAGGGCGATTTCATCTCCCTTCCGATGCGCACGTACTCCTCCGGTATGGCGGCGCGCCTGCGCTTTTCCATTGCCGCGGCCAAGGACCACGACGTCCTGATGATCGACGAGGCCCTGGCCACCGGTGACCGGAAGTTCCAGGTGCGTTCCGAGGAGCGCATCCGCGAACTGCGCAAGCACGCCGGAACCGTTTTCCTGGTGAGCCACAACAACAAGTCCATCCGCGACACCTGCAGCCGCGTGCTGTGGCTGGAGAAGGGTGAGCTGCTGATGGACGGGCCCACCGAGGAAGTCGTCTCGGCCTACGAGAAGGCGACCAGCGCCTGACCGCGGTCTTCGCCGGCCCCCGTCGCTCCGAGCGGTGGGGGCTTCGGCATGTCCGGGGCGCCCGGGGCCGACATTCGGTAGCGGAGTGAATACCCGAGAGGCTGCCGCGGCGTTGTACAGCGTAAGCTGGAGCAGTCCTGAATCACGCCAGAGGGGACGATTCCCCGCAGGTGAACGGCCTGGGGTACCCCGGGGAAAGTCCGGCGGCGTGTCCGAAATAGGATGTATTGGGTCGGCAGTGTAGAACGGGAGACGTGACGGCAATGGCTACGGGAATTCTCCGGCCCCCAGGCATTACGGCCGTCCCCCGCGCGGGCGGCGGGCGGTGACCGCCGGGCACGGTATCCGGCCACACCGGGACGCGGCCCCCACAGCCCCCGACGCCCGAGCCCACGCGTACGCCACCCTCGGCAAGGCGCGCGAGGAGAACTTCCCCGTCGCCCCGTCCTTCCTCCCGCGCGCCTGGCGCGACGGCCTCATGGCGGTGTACGGGTACGCCCGCCTGGTCGACGACATCGGCGACGGCGACCTCGCCCCCGGCGGACACGACGCCGTACTCCTCGGCCTCGACCCGGCCGCGGCGGACGAACCGCTCGCCATGCTCGACGCCCTCGAAGCCGACCTGCAGCGCGTCTTCGGCGGCTCCGGCGGCGGGCCGCGCCACCCCCTCCTGCAGGCGCTGCGGCCCGTGGTCCGCGCCCACGGCCTCACCCCCGAGCCCTTCCTCGGGCTCATCGAGGCCAACCGCCAGGACCAGCGCGTCAAGCGCTACGAGACGTACGGCGAACTCCTCGCGTACTGCGAGCTGTCCGCGAACCCCGTCGGCCGCCTCGTGCTGTCCCTCACCGGCACCAGCACCCCCGAGCGGATCCGCCGCTCCGACGCCGTCTGCACCGCCCTGCAGATCGTCGAACACGTACAGGACGTCACGGAGGACCTCGGCCGCGACCGGATCTACCTCCCGGCCGAGGACATGCGCCGCTTCCGCGTGGCCGAAACCGACCTCAAGGCCCACCGCGCCGGCGCCTCCGTGCGCTCCCTGGTCGCGTTCGAAGCCGAACGCGCCCGGGACCTGCTGAATGAAGGCACCCCGCTCGTGGGTAGCGTGCACGGCAGGCTCCGGCTGCTGCTCGCGGGCTTCGTGGGAGGAGGGCGTGCCGCCCTGCGAGCCGTCACCGCCGCCGGCTTCGACGTACTTCCCGGCCCGCCCAAGCCCACCAGGAGCGGCCTGCTCCGCGAGGTGGCCGCCGTCCTGCGCACAGCGCCGAGAAAGGGGTGAGCCCGACCGTGGAGGGTTCCGCACACACGTCCGCACCGTCCGCAGCGGTCCTGGCGGCGTACAGCTACTGCGAGGCCATCACCGGTTCCCAGGCGCGCAACTTCGCGTACGGCATCCGGCTGCTGCCCTCCGACAAGCGGCAGGCGATGTCCGCTCTGTACGCGTTCTCCCGGCGCGTCGACGACATCGGCGACGGCACGCTCGCCCCCGAGGCCAAGTTCGTCCGGCTGGAGGAGACCCGCGCCCTCCTCGGCCGGATCCGGGCCGAGGAGATCGACGAGGACGACACCGACCCGGTCGCCGTCGCCCTCTCCCACGCCGCCGGCCGCTTCCCGATCCCGCTCGGCGGCCTCGACGAGCTCATCGACGGCGTCCTCATGGACGTCCGCGGCGAGACCTACGAGACCTGGGACGACCTCAAGGCCTACTGCCGCTGCGTGGCCGGAGCCATCGGGCGGCTCTCCCTCGGCGTGTTCGGAACCGTGCACACCGGCGGCCTCGGCGCCGCCGACGCCGCGCGGGCCGGCGAGTACGCCGACACCCTCGGCCTCGCCCTCCAGCTCACCAACATCCTGCGCGACGTCCGCGAGGACGCCGCCAACGGACGCACCTACCTGCCGGCCGAGGACCTCGCCAAGTTCGGCTGCTCGGACGGGTTCGGAAGCGACCGGATGCCCGCCGGGGCCGACTTCGCCGGGCTCGTCCACCACGAAGTGCGGCGCGCCCGGGCCCTGTTCGTCGAGGGCTACCGGCTGCTGCCCATGCTCGACCGGCGCAGCGGCGCCTGCGTCGCCGCCATGGCCGGCATCTACCGGCGCCTGCTCGACCGCATCGAGCGCGAGCCCGAGGCCGTGCTCCGCGGCCGCGTCTCGCTGCCCCCGCACGAGAAGGCGTACGTCGCCGTGCGCGGCCTGTCCGGCCTCGACGCCCGGACCATCTCCCGCCAGAGCACGCGGAGGCGCGCGTGATCCGGCCGACGCCCCCGCCCGCCGCGCCCCTCACGGCGGACGCAACCTCCTTCCGTACGGCCGCGTCCCTCCAGGCGTGCGCCGCAGGGCACGGCACCCGGGAGGGCTCATGAACGGCAGCGACGACCGCGCCGTCGTCATCGGCGGCGGGCTCGCCGGAGTGAGCGCCGCGCTCGAACTCGCCGACGCGGGCCTCAAGGTCACCCTGCTCGAAGGCCGCCCCCGGCTCGGCGGGCTCGCCTTCTCCTTCAAGCGCGGCGACCTCACCGTCGACAACGGCCAGCACGTCTACCTGCGCTGCTGCACCGCCTACCGGTGGTTCCTCGACCGCGTCGAGGGCGCCGCCCTCGCCCCCGTCCAGGACCGGCTCGACGTACCCGTACTCGACGTCGCCCACCCCGCCGGCCCCCGCCTGGGCCGGCTGCGCCGCAGCGCCCTGCCCGTACCCCTGCACCTGGCGGGCTCCCTCGCCCGCTACCCGCACCTCTCGCTCGCCGAGCGGGTGAGCGTCGGCCGCGCCGCCCTCGCGCTGCGCCGGCTCGACCCCGCCGACCCGGCGCTGGACGGCCTGGACTTCGCGACCTGGCTCGGCCGCTACGGCCAGAGCCCGCGCACCATCGAGGCCCTCTGGGACCTCGTCGGCATCGCCACCCTCAACGCCACCGCCGGACAGTCCTCGCTGGGCCTGGCCGCCATGGTCTTCAAGACCGGCCTGCTCTCCGAGAACGGCGCCGCCGACATCGGCTGGGCCACCGTCCCGCTCGGCGACCTGCACGACACCCTCGCCCGCAAGCAACTCGACGCGGCCGGCGTACGCACCGAGCTGCGCACCCGCGTCACCTGCATCTCCCGTATCCAGGACGGGAACTGGCGGGTCGACACCGAGAGCGGGTCCCTCGACGCCGGCACCGTCGTCCTCGCCGTCCCGCAACGCGAGGCGCACGCACTGCTGCCGCCCGGAGCCCTGGCCGACCCCGACAAGCTCCTCGACATCGGCACCGCGCCCATCCTCAACGTTCACGTCGTCTACGACCGCAAGGTGCTCAAGCAGCCCTTCTTCGCCGCACTCGGCTCCCCGGTCCAGTGGGTCTTCGACCGCACCGACGCCTCCGGGCTGCCCGACGGCGGCCAGTACCTGGCGCTGTCCCAGTCGGCCGCCCAGGACGACATCGACGAGCCCGTCTCGGTGCTGCGCGCCAAGTACCTGCCCGAGCTGGAACGGCTGCTGCCGGCCGCGCGCGGCGCCAAGGTACGGGACTTCTTCGTGACCCGGGAGCGGACCGCCACGTTCGCCCCCACCCCCGGCGTCGGCCGGCTGCGCCCCGGGGCGCGGACCGACACGCCGGGCCTCTACCTCGCCGGTGCGTGGACCGCCACCGGTTGGCCCGCGACCATGGAGGGCGCTGTCCGCAGCGGACTGAGCGCGGCGCACGCCGCACTCGCCGCACTCGGCCGCCACCGGGAGCACCCCCTGCAGGAGGCGGCATGACGACCACCAGCACGACCGCAGCAACACGTACAGGACACAGAGGAGAGCCAGTGAACCCGGGGAATCCGGCTGTCGAGAACACGGACGCCGGCAACGGCGCAGCCGGCGGGGGCGTCGAGAAGGCGGACACGCTCGCACTCCTGGAGCGCGGCCGCGCGCTGTCGACCCCCGTGCTCCGCGCCGCGGTCGACCGGCTCGCGGCGCCCATGGACACCGTCGCCGCGTACCACTTCGGCTGGATCGACGCCCAGGGCAACGCGGCGGACGGCGACGGCGGCAAGGCCGTGCGCCCCGCCCTCGCGCTGCTCTCCGCGGAGGCCGCGGGGGCCGCGGCCGAGGTCGGCATCCCGGGCGCCGTGGCCGTCGAGCTCGTCCACAACTTCTCGCTGCTCCACGACGACCTGATGGACGGCGACGAGCAGCGCCGCCACCGCGACACGGTGTGGAAGGTGCACGGCCCGGCGCTGGCGATCCTGGTCGGCGACGCGCTGTTCGCCCTAGCCAACGAGGTCCTGCTGGAACTCGGCACCGCCGAGGCCGGCCGCGCCGCGCGCCGCCTGACCACAGCCAGCCGCAAGCTCATCGACGGCCAGGCCCAGGACATCTCCTACGAGCACCGCGAGCGCGTCAGCGTCGAGGAGTGCCTGGAGATGGAGGGCAACAAGACCGGCGCCCTGCTCGCCTGCGCGGTCTCCATCGGCGCCGTGCTCGGCGGCGCGGACGACCGTACGGCCGACAAGCTGGAGGAGTACGGCTACCACCTCGGCCTCGCCTTCCAGGCCGTCGACGACCTCCTCGGCATCTGGGGCGACCCGGAGGCCACCGGCAAGCAGACCTGGAGCGACCTGCGCCAGCGCAAGAAGTCCCTGCCGGTCGTCGCCGCCCTCGCGGCGGGCGGACCCGCCTGCGAGGAGCTCGCCGAGCTGCTCGCCGCCGACGCCAAGAGCAACGACTTCGAGAACTTCTCGGAGGAGGAGTTCGCGGCGCGCGCCGCGCTCATCGAGGCCGCGGGCGGCCGCGAGTGGACCGCCGAGGAGGCGCGCCGCCAGCACGCGATCGCCATCCGCGCCCTGGACGACGTGGACATGCCGCAGCGGGTGCGCGAACAGCTCGTCGCGCTCGCCGACTTCGTCGTCGTGCGCAAGAGGTGACCGCCACCCGAGCAGGGATATGACTCGCGAGTCGCCGGCCGGCGCCGCCTGACAGCAGCGCCCGGCCGACGGCATACCCCAGCACAGCAGAGGACCACTGCCACGTAAGGGGAAGCCATGACAGCGACGACCGACGGCGCCGGTACCCCCGGCGCCGACCCGGCTGACACCGCGCCCGCGCCCGGGCCCGCCCACCTGCGGGGGGCCCAGGAGGCCGCCGCGCGGGCGACCCGGCACCTGCTGGCCCGCCAGGACGCGGCCGGCTGGTGGAAGGGCGACCTGGAGACCAACGTCACCATGGACGCCGAGGACCTTCTGCTGCGGCAGTTCCTCGGGATCCGGGACGAGCCCACCACGCAGGCCGCAGCCCTCTTCATCCGCGGCGAACAGGGCGCGGACGGCACCTGGGCCACCTTCCACGGCGGACCGCCCGAACTCTCCGCCACCATCGAGGCGTACGTCGCCCTGCGGCTCGCCGGCGACGCGCCGGACGCCCCGCACATGGCCCTCGCCTCGGCCTGGATCCGGGCCCACGGCGGCATCGCCGCCGCCCGCGTCTTCACCCGGATCTGGCTGGCCCTCTTCGGCTGGTGGAGCTGGGACCACCTGCCCGAACTCCCGCCCGAGCTGGTCTTCCTGCCGCCGTGGGTGCCGCTGAACATCTACGACTTCGGCTGCTGGGCCCGCCAGACCATCGTCCCGCTGACCGTGGTCTCCGCGAAGCGGCCCGTCCGCCCGGCCCCGTTCGCCCTCGACGAGCTGCACACCGACGCGCGGCGCCCGTACCCCGTCGCCGAGCGCCCGGCCCCGCTGGCCAGTTGGGAGGGTGCCTTCCAGCGGATGGACAAGGCCCTGCACGTCTACCGCAGGTTCGCCCCGCGCCGGCTGCGCAAGGCCGCGATGGACTCCGCCGCCCGCTGGATCATCGAGCGGCAGGAGAACGACGGCTGCTGGGGCGGGATCCAGCCACCCGCCGTGTACTCCGTCATCGCCCTGCACCTCCTCGGGTACGACCTCGCCCACCCGGTGATGCGGGCGGGGCTGGAGTCCCTGGACCGGTTCGCGGTGTGGCGCGAGGACGGTGCCCGGATGATCGAGGCCTGCCAGTCCCCGGTCTGGGACACCTGCCTCGCCGCCATCGCCCTGGCCGACGCGGGCCTGGCGCCCGACCACCCGGCCCTGGTGAAGGCCGCCGACTGGATGCTCGGCGAGGAGATCGTCCGCACCGGCGACTGGGCGGTGCGCCGGCCCGGACTTGCCCCGGGCGGCTGGGCGTTCGAGTTCCACAACGACACCTACCCCGACATCGACGACACCGCCGAGGTGGTGCTCGCGCTGCGCCGGATCAGGCACCCGGAGCCGGCCCGGGTCGAGGCGGCCATCGCCCGCGGGGTGTCCTGGAACCTGGGGATGCAGTCGAAGAACGGTGCCTGGGGCGCCTTCGACGCCGACAACACCAGCCCCTTCCCGAACCGGCTGCCGTTCTGCGACTTCGGCGAGGTCATCGACCCGCCGTCGGCCGACGTCACCGCACACGTGGTGGAGATGCTCGCCGTCGAGGGCAAGGCCGCCGACCCGCGGACCCGGCGCGGCATCGCCTGGCTGCTCGCCGAACAGGAGCCCACCGGCGCCTGGTTCGGCCGCTGGGGCACCAACTACGTGTACGGGACCGGGTCGGTGGTCCCGGCCCTGACCGCCGCGGGCCTGGCTCCGGCGCATCCCGCGATCCGGCGGGCCGTGCGCTGGCTGGAATCCGTACAGAACGAGGACGGCGGGTGGGGCGAGGACCAGCGCTCGTACAAGGACCCGCAGTGGGCCGGGAAGGGGGCCTCGACCCCCTCGCAGACGGCGTGGGCGCTGATGGCTCTGCTCTCGGCGGGGGAGCGGGACGGCAAGGCCGTCCTGCGCGGCATCGCCTACCTGGTGGAGACCCAGCGCGGGGACGGCTCCTGGGACGAGCCGTACTTCACCGGTACCGGGTTCCCGTGGGACTTCTCCATCAACTACCACCTGTACCGGCAGGTGTTCCCGCTCACCGCGCTCGGCCGCTACCTGTACGGGGAACCCTTCGCGCCCGGGGAGGCCTGATGGCCGGCGCCGCCCGGGCCGGCGGACCCGTACCGTCCGAGCCGCCCGCACCGCTGCTGGTCGCCTGCGCGCTGCGCATCGAGCAGGCGGCCCTGCGCAGCGGCGGCGGCCGCGGCGCAGCCCGGCCCGAACCGGGCTACGCCGTGCTCCGTACGGGCATGGGCCCGCGCGCAGCCGAGCGGGCCGTCGGCCGGGCGCTCGCCGAGCCCGGGCTGCGCCGGTCCCCGGTCCTGGCCACCGGGTTCTGCGCCGGGCTGGTCCCCGGCATGAGCCCCGGCGACCTGGTCGTCGCCGAGGAGACCCGGGATCCGCGGGGCACCGTCACGTGCGCCGGCACCGCCCTGCTCGCCGAGGCACTGGCCCGGGCCGCTCCCGGCCGGACCGTGCACACCGGCGCACTGACCGGATCCGACCATGTCGTCCGCGGCCAGGAGCGCGCCGAGCTGCGCGCCACCGGTGCCATCGCGGTCGACATGGAGTCCGCGGCCACCCTGTGGACGGCCACCCGGGCCGCCGCGGATGGCTGGAACCGTCCGGTTGCGGCCGTCCGGGTGATCGTGGACGCTCCGGAGCATGAGCTCGTCCGCATCGGCACGTTCCGCGGTGGAATATCGGCCTTCCGCGTATTGCGTGCCGTACTGCCCGCGTTTTATGACTGGCACCGTTCTTTGCTGCTCCCCAGGAGGTGAGCCAGATGGCCATGCCGCTGCGACAGTCCATCAGGGTCGGAACGTATCTTCTCGAACAGAAGCTCCGCAAGCGTGAGAAGTTCCCGCTGATCGTCGAGCTGGAACCGCTCTACGCCTGCAATCTGGCGTGCGAGGGGTGCGGGAAGATCCAGCACCCGGCGGGCGTGCTCAAGCAGCGCATGCCGGTGGCCCAGGCGGTCGGCGCCGTCCTGGAGTCCGGCGCGCCGATGGTGTCCATCGCGGGCGGCGAGCCCCTGATGCACCCGCAGATCCACGAGATCGTCCGGCAGTTGGTGGCGAAGCGGAAGTACGTGTTCCTGTGCACCAACGCGATGCTGCTGCGCAAGAAGATCGAGAAGTTCACCCCGTCCCCGTACTTCGCCTTCGCGGTGCACATCGACGGACTGCGTGAACGCCACGACGAGTCCGTGGCCAAGGAAGGCGTCTTCGACGAGGCGGTCGCCGCCATCAAGGAGGCGAAGAGGCGCGGGTTCCGGGTCACCACCAACTCCACCTTCTTCAACACCGACACCCCGCAGACGATCATCGAGGTGCTCAACTACCTCAATGACGACCTCAAGGTCGACGAAATGATGATCTCGCCCGCCTACGCCTACGAAAAGGCCCCCGACCAGGAGCACTTCCTGGGGGTCGAGCAGACCCGGGAACTCTTCAGGAAGGCGTTCGCGGGCGGAAACCGGCGGCGCTGGCGGCTCAACCACTCCCCGCTGTTCCTGGACTTCCTGGAGGGCAAGGTGGATTTCCCCTGCACCGCCTGGGCCATTCCGAATTACTCCCTCTTCGGCTGGCAGCGCCCCTGCTATCTGATGAGCGACGGGTACGTGCCCACGTACCGGGAACTGATCGAGGAAACCGACTGGAGCAAGTACGGCCGCGGAAAGGACCCGCGCTGCGCGAACTGCATGGCGCACTGCGGCTACGAGCCCACCGCCGTCCTCGCCACCATGGGCTCCCTCAAGGAATCCCTGCGCGCCGCCCGTGAGACGGTCTCGGGGAACCGGGAGAAGCCGTGACCGGTTTCGACCTCCGCGCCCTGCTGGACGAGCGGGGCGCGGAACGGTACGAGCTCCACGCGCGCCACCTCAACCACCAGCTGCCCCGGATGCTGCACACGATCGGCTTCGACAAGGTCTACGTACGGGCCGAGGGCGCGCACTTCTGGGACGCCGAGGGCAACGACTACCTGGACATGCTGGCCGGGTTCGGGGTGATGGGCCTGGGCCGGCACCACCCGGTGGTCCGCCGGGCCCTGCACGACGTCCTGGACGCGCAGCTCGCCGATCTGACCCGCTTCGACTGCCAGCCGCTGCCCGGGCTGCTGGCCGAGAAGCTGCTCTCGTACAGCCCGCACCTGGACCGGGTCTTCTTCGGCAACAGCGGCACCGAGGCGGTGGAGACGGCCCTCAAGTTCGCCCGGTACGCAACGGGGCGGACCAGGGTCCTCTACTGCGACCACGCCTTCCACGGGCTGACCACGGGCTCGCTGTCGGTCAACGGGGAGGGCGGCTTCCGGGACGGCTTCGCGCCGCTGCTGCCCGATACGAAGATCCCCCTCGGGGACCTGGCCGCCCTGGAGCGGGAGCTGAAGCGGGGCGACGTCGCCGCCTTCGTCGTCGAACCGATCCAGGGCAAGGGCGTGCTCGCGGCCCCGCCCGGATTCCTGCGCGCGGCGCAGGAGCTGCTGCACCGGCACAAGGCCCTGCTGATCGCGGACGAGGTGCAGACGGGCCTCGGCCGGACCGGCGATTTCTACGCGTACCAGCACGAGCCGGGCGTGGAGCCGGACCTGGTGTGCGTGGCCAAGGCCCTTTCGGGCGGCTACGTGCCGGTGGGCGCGACCCTGGGCAAGGACTGGATCTTCAAACGCGTCTACTCGTCCATGGACCGGGTGCTGGTGCACTCCGCCAGCTTCGGCTCCAACGCGCAGGCGATGGCGGCCGGGCTGGCGGTGCTCTCCGTCATGGAGGACGAGTCGGTGGTCGCGAACGCGCGCGCGATGGGCGACCTGCTGCGCGGGCGGCTCGCCGCGCTCGTGGACGAGTACGAGCTGCTCCACGACGTGCGCGGGCGCGGCCTGATGATCGGGATCGAGTTCGGGCGGCCGTCCTCGCTCGGGCTGCGCAGCCGGTGGGCCATGCTCCAGGCGGCCCGCAAGGGGCTCTTCGCGCAGATGGTCGTGGTGCCGCTGCTGCAGAAGCACCGGATCCTGACACAGGTGTCGGGCGACCATCTGGAGGTCATCAAGCTCATCCCGCCGCTGATCGTGGACGAGGGGGACGTGGACCGGTTCGTCGGGGCCTTCCGCGAGGTCATGGACGAGGCGCACGGCGGGGGCGCCCTGATGTGGGACTTCGGCAGGACGCTGGTGAAGCAGGCCGTCGGCGGCGGCTGACGGCCTGCTCCTCTTCGCGGGGGCGGCTCAGTCGAGCAGCCGGTCCCGCAGCCGGCCGAGGGTCTCGGGCGTGAGCCCCAGGCCCTCGGCGAGGTACCGGTCGACCCCGCCCCAGTGCTGGTCGATGGTGTCGAAGGCTCCCGTCAGGTACTCGGCGCGGGCGTCGAAGAGCGGCGCGAGCAGCTCCATCACCTCGGGGGAGCGGGCCTCGGGCGCTTCGCTGCCGCGGCGCACCCGGTATCGGCGGTGCGGGGCGTTGGACTCCAGGTAGTCCGCCACGATCGCCTCGCGCTCGACGCCCAGCGCGAGCAGGGTGACGGCGATCGACAGGCCGGCCCGGTCCTTGCCGGCCGCGCAGTGCATGAGCGCAGGGACGCTGTCCTCGGCGAGGGCGTGCACGACCCGGCTGTGCTCGGCGGTGCGGTTCTCGATCATCGCGCGGTACGAGTTGGCCATCCGCTCGGCGGCCTTCCCCCCGCCGAGGAGTCCGCGGAGCTGTTCGACGCCGCCGTCGCGGACCATCTTCCAGAACTCCTTGCCGTCGGCCGGATCCGACAGCGGGATGTTGACGTTCCGTACTCCGGGGAGCTCGACGTCGGGCCCCTCCAGGGCGTGGTCGGCGGCGTTGCGGAAGTCGAAGACGGTGTGCAGGCCGAGCGATGCGAGGAATTCTGCATCGGTTTCGGTGGCATGTGCCAGATGTCCGCTACGGAACAGTTTTCCCGGCTTGACCGTCCGCCCGTCGGTGGTCGGGAGGCCGCCCACGTCACGGAAGTTGCGCACTTCCGCGAGCTCGGGCTCCGGTACGGGCTCCGTCCGCGGGGGCCGGGGTATCTGCTGGGTCACGGGAACTCCTCCGCATCGTCGTGGTCTGTCCGAATTGCACTGCTTGGGACCAACTTGCCATAACCGGAGGCGAGATCGGGCGCGGCCCCGTGAGCCAGATCATACGGTGACCGTGAGTGCCTGATCGTCGAAGCGGAATGGCCCGGCCGGGGCGGTTGTCGGCGCCGGGGAATTGACGGAGGGTGACCGGAATTCCGGCGGATTCCGGCTTCTGTGAATCCGTCAGGAAATTCGTGGCTTGTTCGGTGCGGCTCAACTCGATTACCTTCGCGATCGATCCGGATGGACCGCCGAATCCTGCCGCCGTCCGGAAACCGCACCCGACTATTCACGCGCGCGGCAGGAGCGGGGGAACCAGGTAGGCCGCTGTTCCCGATCATTCGCATCGGAGCAGCTCGGGGTGAAGCCGTCCATGTTCTGTTCATGTACGGCCGGACATCTCCAGTCCGAACCCGACAGCTCACCTCGCAGGCGACGGAGAGGAATTCGCCATGCCTGCAAAGGGTAAGCACCGACGTCCCAAGTCCCGTTCCATGGCGCGCGGCTTCGCCGTCGCGGGCACCGGCGGTGCGGCCCTCGCGCTGCCGCTGCTGGGCGCGGCCGGCGCCCACGCGGCCGGCGCCCCGGCCGCCGCACCCGCAGCGGCTCCCGTGCAGGCACCGCAGCTTCCGGCGGCGCTCCAGGCCGCGCCCGCCGCCGCCGAGCAGGGCTCGCCGGCCACTTCGGCCGTCTACACGGTCGTGCCGGGTGACTACCTCTCCAAGATCGCCCAGGACCGCCACCTCTCGGGCGGCTGGCAGCGGCTGTACGCCGACAACCGCGAGGCCGTCGGCGCCGACCCCTCGCTGATCCACCCCGGGCTGAAGCTGACCCTCGACGCGAAGGGCGAGGCGGCCCCGGCTCCCGCGGAGAAGGCGGCCCCGGCCCCGGCGAAGAAGTCCTCGGACTCGGGTGCGGACTCGGCCTCGGACGCCAAGGGCTCCACGGATGCCAAGGGCGCCGCGGACGCCGCGCCGGCCCCCGCCGCCGCGCCCGCCAAGAAGAACACCGCCGCCAAGCCCGCCGCCGGTACGGTCAGCGCCGCCGGTTTCGTCGCCCCCGTCAGCGGTGGCGGGATCTCCACCCAGTACAAGACCCCAGGCGCCATGTGGTCCAGCGGTTACCACACCGGTGTCGACTTCATCGCGAGCTCCGGCACCACCGTCCGCGCCGTCGGCGCGGGCACCGTGGTCTCCGCCGGCTGGGGCGGCGCGTACGGCAACGAGGTCGTCATCCGGCACGCGGACGGCAAGTACTCCCAGTACGGCCACCTGTCCCAGCTCTCCGTCTCGGTCGGCCAGAGCGTCACCGGCGGCCAGACCATCGGCCTCTCCGGCTCCACCGGCAACTCGACCGGCCCGCACCTGCACTTCGAGATCCGCACCGGGCCGTCCTACGGCTCGGACATCGACCCGCTGGCCTACCTCCGCTCGAAGGGTGTGAGCATCTGACGGCTTCCGCCGTCGGAGAGGCAGCCGGACACGTGAGGCCGGGACCCGAGGGGGGTCCCGGCCTCACGCGCTGTTATTCCGTACCGACCGGGTGGTATAGATCACGGTCCGTCAACCCCTGCCTACGGTGGCGTAGGTCACGTGCCGGGGTGAAGGATGTGTTCTCGTGGCAGCGACGAAGACGACACTCAAGACCATCGGCTCGTACGCGGCGATCGGGGACAGCTTCACCGAGGGTGTGGGGGACCCGGGGCCCGGGGAGACCTTTCTCGGCTGGGCGGACCGGCTGGCCGTACTCCTGGCCGATCAGCGCGAGGAAAACGAATTCAGGTACGCGAACCTGGCCGTGCGGGGGCGCCTCCTCGACCAGATCGTGGCCGAACAGGTCCCCCGGGCCAAGGAGCTCGCACCCGACCTGGTGAGCTTCTGCGCGGGCGGCAACGACATCATCCGGCCCGGCAGCGACCCGGACGACGTGGCGGAGCGGTTCGAGGCGGCGGTCGCCGACCTCACCGGAGCCGTCGGACAGGTCATGATCACCACGGGCTTCGACACCCGCGGTGTTCCGGTCCTCAAGCACCTCCGGGGCAAGGTGGCGACGTACAGCGCGCACGTGCGCGCCATCGCCGACCGCTACGACTGCCCGGTGCTCGACCTCTGGTCGCTGAAGTCCGTACAGGACCGGCGGGCTTGGGACGACGACCGGCTGCACCTGTCGCCCGAGGGGCACACCCGGGTCGCGCTGCGCGCCGCCCAGGTACTGGGGCTGGAGGTGCCGGCCGATCCCGACCAGCCGTGGCCGCCGCAACAGCCGCGCGGGTCGGTGGACGTGACCCGGGACAACATCCAGTGGGCGCGGGAGTACCTCGTGCCCTGGATCGGGCGGCGGCTGCGCGGGGAGTCCTCCGGGGACCACGTGGAGGCGAAGCGTCCGGACCTGCTGCCGTTGTAGGGCGGCGGGCGGCGGGGCGGACGCGAGGGGGAAGGGGCGGAGGAGGGGGAAGGGGAGGGTGCGAGAACGCAGGCGCGCGGCGGAATCCTTCGGGGCCGGTGCGCGTTGGGATGGTGGTAGACCGGTATTCCGCACGGCCTCACGACCATCCGCCCCACCCTCCCAGGAGGCGCTTTGACCGGCTCCCGTCCCCTGCGTCCTCGGCTGCGCGCCCTGAGGCCCGAAGCCTTCGGCGCGGATCCGTCCGGCGCCCGCCTGGAGCGGATCCGGCGCTCGCCGAACTTCGCCGACGGCGTCTTCCGGAACCCGGTCGGGGCCCGGACCAGGCCCTCCGGCTCCATGATGGAGTTCGCCAAGATCTACTTCCACAAGGAGCAGCGGACCCGGCGCAATCCGGGCGCGCCGATCCCGGTGTACCCGACGACGCTCGCCGAGCTGGCGAAACCGCCGGTGAGCGGGTTGCGCCTGACCTGGATGGGGCACTCGGGCGTACTCGCGGAGATCGACGGGCGGCGGGTGCTGTTCGACCCGGTGTGGGGTGAGCGGTGCTCGCCGTTCCCGTTCGCCGGGCCCAAGCGGCTGCACCCCGTCCCCGTACCGCTGGCCTCGCTGGGACCGGTCGACGCCGTGGTGATCTCGCACGACCACTACGACCACCTCGACCTGCCGACCATCAAGGAGCTGGCCGGGACGGACACGGTCTTCGCCGTGCCGCTCGGCGTCGGCGCGCACCTGGAGCGCTGGGGCGTGTCCCCGGACCGGCTGCGCGAGCTCGACTGGAACGAGGCCACCGAGATCGCGGGGCTCTCGCTGACGGCGACCCCGGCGCGGCACTTCTGCGGGCGCGGCCTGCGCAACCAGCAGAACACCCTGTGGGCCTCGTGGGTGGTCGCGGGCGACGAGCACCGCATCTTCCACAGCGGTGACACGGGGTACTTCCCCGGGTTCGCGGAGATCGGCGCCGCGCACGGCCCCTTCGACGCCACGATGATCCAGATCGGTGCGTACTCGGAGTACTGGCCCGACATCCACATGACCCCCGAGGAGGGCATGCAGGCCCACCTCGACCTCCAGGGCGGGATCCCCCACGGCACGATGCTGCCGATCCACTGGGGCACCTTCAACCTGGCGCTGCACCCGTGGGACGAGCCGGGCGAGGGCACCGTGGCCGCCTCCGAGGCCACCGGGGCGGCCATCGCGCTGCCGATCCCGGGCCAGCCGTTCGAGCCGGGCGACGCGGCCGCCCCGAGCGAGCCGTGGTGGCGCCCGTTCGTGGCCTCGGCCCCGCCCGCCCCGGCGACGCCGCCCCGCCCGGTCGCGACCACCCGGCCCCCGGCAGCGGCGCACGAGGAACCGGAGGCCGTCGGCTCGTAGGGGTTGCTTCCGGGGCTGGGGGGTGTGCGTCTCGTACGGTCCTTGCGAACGTGCGCCCCCGGCGGATTCGGGCTGTCGTACGAGCGCTCCATCGGGAGCGGGAAGCACCCGGGCGAAGTTCCCCAACTGGCTGTCAGAGGCGGGATTGTGCGGTCTAGCGTGGGTATCCGGTGATCAACACTGTGATCCACACCGGGCCCCGGAACCCTGGGGGCCCGGGCCCCACGTAGAGGACGCCGATGTCCGGACTCCGCGCCGCCCGCCACGCCCCGTCGAGACACGCCGTCACCGGTCCCGGCCGGCAGATACGGCCTCAGCTGGTCCGCGCCGCCCTGCTGCCCACGCTCGCCGCCGGGCTCAGCGGCGCCGCCGCGGTGATCTTCACGCTGCAGCTCGGCGGGGGCGCGGGGGCGCGGGACGCACGGCTCTGGCCGGTCCTGGCGGGCTGCGCCCTGCTCGTCATCGGCGCGCTGGCTGCCGCCCTGCTCGGAGCCCAGCGCTCCGCCAAGGCCGTCCGGGACCGCTGCGAGGCCCTGCGCCGCTCCAGCGTGCGCGGACGCCAGGAGCTGCGGACCGCCGCCGAGCGGCTGGAACGGGGTGAGCCGCCGGTCCGCCCGGTCCGCGGCGGACCGACGGAGCCGCCGCCCGGCACCGACCCGGCCCGCGTCGACGAGTTCTGGCTGCTCTCCCAGGAGCTGCGCGGCGCCCGCGAGCACGCGCACACGACCCTCGTACGGCTGGCCGGCCCGGCCGCGCCGTCCGACAGCGACCGCAAGGTCGAGGTCTTCGTCAACCTCGCGCGCCGGCTCCAGTCCCTCGTGCACCGGGAGATCTCGCTGCTCGACGAGCTGGAGGACACGGTCGAGGATCCCGACCTCCTCAAGGAGCTCTTCCACGTCGACCACCTCGCCACCCGGATCCGCCGCCACGCCGAGAACCTGGCCGTGCTCGGCGGCGCCGCCTCGCGGCGCCAGTGGACCCGGCCCATCGACCTGAGCGAGGTGCTGCGCTCCTCCGTCGCGGAGGTCGAGCAGTACACGCGGGTCAAGGTGGTGCCCCCGGCGGGCGGCACCGTACGCGGCCACGCCGTCGCCGACGTCGTGCACCTGCTGGCCGAACTGGTCGAGAACGCCACGGTGTTCTCCGCCCCCGACACCGACGTGGTGGTGCGCGCCGAGCGGGTCACCGCGGGCATCGCCGTCGAGGTGGAGGACCGCGGGCTGGGCCTGCCGGCCGCGGAGCAGCACCGGATGAACGCCCTGCTCGTCGACCCCGACCAGATCAGCGTCCGGCACCTGCTGGCGGACGGGCGGATCGGCCTGTTCGTGGTGTCGGCGCTGGCCCGGCGGCACGGGATCGCCGTCGAGCTCAAGTCCAACATCTACGGCGGCGTGCTCGCGGTGCTGGTGCTGCCGCAGGAGCTGCTGGGGGCGGAGGCGCCGAGCGCCGCCGATGCGCTCGGGGGCTCCCGGGCCACGTCGTGGGGGACCGGGGACGGGGGCGCCGGCCTGCCTCCGCTGGAGCCCGTACGGGTGGCAGTACCGCAGCCGCAGCCGAAGCCGGAACCACCGCTTCGCCGGGAGCCGGAGCCGGCGGCACCGACCTGGGCGGCGCCGCCCGCGCCGCGCCCGCAGACGCGTGCGCGGCCGCGGTCGGCGTGGCACGAGACGGATCGCCGGGAGCCGTGGGAGGCGCCGGCCGTCGAGACGACCCTGGACCTGGCCTTCGACCTGGGGCTGGACGTGACCTCGCCGGGCCGGACGCCGGGCCGGACCACGGGCGCGACTCCGGGCGAGGGAGCGGCCGTACGGTCGCCCGCGCGGCCGGTCGTACGGGAGCCGGCACCTCCGGCGCCCGTGCCCGCCCCCGCCCCCGTGCCGGTGGCCCTGCCGACCATGGCGGTGGTCTCCGTACCGGCCGCCCGGACGGATCCCGACCGGCCGGCCCTGCCCCGCCGCCGGGCCCAGCACCACCTCGCCCCGCAGCTGCGGGACGCCCCCGCCCCGCGACCGGCCGACACACCCGAACAACCCGTGCACGACCCGGGCCTGATGGCCGCCTTCCAACGGGGCTTCGGCCTCGCCCAGTCGGAGAACCAGCCATGACCCCGACCTCTCACCTCAGCAAGGAGCGCACCACCATGGGCGGCGAAGCGGCGACGAAGACCAGTCGGCTCTCGGACCTCGACTGGCTGCTCAGCGGCCTGGTCCAGCGGGTCCCCTACACGCGCAGCGCGGTCCTCCTCACCGCCGACGGTCTCGTCACCTGCGTCCACGGCCTCGACAACGACAGCGCCGACCACCTGGCGGCCCTGGCCTCCGGGCTCTACTCGCTCGGGCGGAGCGCCGGATCCCGCTTCGGGGACGGCGCGGAGGTCCGGCAGGTGGTGGTCGAGCTCGACACCGCGCTCGTGTTCGTGTCGGCCGCCGGGGCGGGCACCTGCCTCGCGGTCCTGGCCGACCGGGAGGCCGACGCGGGCGTACTCGGCTACGAGATGGCGATGCTGGTCAAGAGCGTCCGACCGTACCTGGCGGCCCCGCCGCGGCGGCCCGTCGGCGACCCGGAGTGATGCGCGCCCGCGCCACGTACGGCATGGGAGCTCCGAGGGACACGCCCTGGCTCGACGATTCGGCGGGCCGGGTGATGCGCCCGTACACCGCCAGCGGCGGGCGGACCCGCCCGGCCGCCGCACTCGACCTGCTGTCCCTGGTGACCGCTACGGGGGTGCGGCCGCGCGGGCCGCTCGGCGCGGAGCACACGCTGGCGCTGCGCCTGTGCGCGGGCTCCGCGGCCGTCACCGTCGCCGAGGTGGCCGGACAGCTGCGGCTGCCGGCGGTGGTGGTGAAGGTGCTGTTGTCCGATCTGATGGAATTCGGGGCCGTCACGGCGCAGGCGCCGCGGTTCCCGGGCGGCGGATACGTCGCCGCCGACGACCAGAACCTGCTCCGGGCGGTGCTCGATGGCCTACGCCGACGACTGTGACACCCGCCTCGCCCCCGCCCTGCCCGCGACGCTGAAGATCCTGGTCGCGGGCGGGTTCGGGGCGGGCAAGACGACCTTCGTGGGCGCGGTGAGCGAGATCGAGCCGCTGTGCACGGAGGAGCTGCTCAGCGGGCTGAGCGAGGGCCCCGACCCGCTCGACGGGGTCGAGGCGAAGACGTGCACGACCGTCGCGCTCGACTTCGGCCGGCTCACCCTGGACGAGCGGCACGTCCTGTACCTCTTCGGTACGCCGGGGCAGCAGCGCTTCTGGTTCCTGTGGGAGGAGCTGTGCGCGGGCGCGCTCGGCGCGGTGGTGCTCGCGGACACGCGCCGGCTCGCCGACTGCTTCCCGGCCGTCGACTTCTTCGAGCGGCGCGGCATCGGGTTCATCGTCGCCGTCAACGAGTTCGACGAGGGCCACCGCTACACCGCCGACGAGGTCCGGGAGGCCGTGGGGCTCGGGCCCGAGGTGCCCGTCGTACGGTGCGACGCGCGGCTGACCAGCTCGGGGACGGGGGCGCTGGCCGCCCTGGTCCACCACTTGCTCTTCACGGCGGCGACGGAAAAGTCAGACAAGTCAGCGAAGTCATGGGATGGGGATGGGGGGAAACCGAGATGACGTACTACGAATCGACCGGACACCTGCTGCTCACGCCGGTGGACCGGGAGGCGCCCGCGCGCGCCGTCCGGCTGCGCGAACTGGGCCTGGGGGAGCGGGCGGACACGGAGCTCGACGCCTTCGCCCGGCAGATCGCCGAGGTACTGGCGGCCCCGTACGCAGGGGTCAACTTCGTCGGTGAGGAGCGGCAGTTCTTCGCCGGGCTGCACCACGCGCCGGACGCCCCGGCGAGCGGGTATCCGGCGCGGGTGCTGCCGCGGGACCACGGGTACTGCCCGCACGTGGTGGTGCGGCGCCGGGCGCTGGTGCTGGAGGACGTACGGGACTTCGCGCGCTTCGCGGGCAACGCGGTGGTGGACGAGAGCGGGGTCCGGTCATACGTGGGCGCACCGCTGATCGACCGTACGGGGGCCGTCCTGGGCACGGTCTGCGCGGTCGACGTGGAACCCCGCCGCTGGGGCCTGAAAGGCCTGGCCACGGCCAAATCCCTGGCGGCGGACCTCCTGGAGATCATCCACGCCCGCGAAGACACCCTCCGCACCGGCTGAGCCCCCGTCCGGGGGCGGTTGTCAGTGCCGGCCGCTACGGTCGACGACATCAGCCCGACCGGTGGTGGGGAGAGGAGTCGCGCGATGGCCGTGACCGCCGAGGACGTGCGTACGACCGCGCTGTCGCTGCCCGACAGCAGCGAGAAGCTCGCGTGGGGCATGCCCACGTTCCGGGTGGGCGGGAAGATATTCGCCGCGCTCGGCGAGGACGACGCCTCGATCGGGGTGAAGTGCCCGAAGGAGGACCGCGCGGAGCTGATCGCCGCCGAGCCGGAGAAGTTCTTCGTCCGGGAGGGACACGACGACAACTACGCCTGGCTCCGGGTCCGGCTGGCGGCGCTGGAGGGCGCCGCCGAGCTGCGCGCGATCCTGATCGACTCCTGGCTCCAGGCGGCCCCCAAACGCCTGGCCGCGGCCCACCCGGAACTGGACGCTCGCTAGCGCGGCTGGACGAAGGCGCCGATCCGCTCGCGGAGGGAGTGCGGGTCGAGGCCGTGCGCGGCGGTGTGCTCCTCGATCGTCCCGTAGCGGCGGAGCTCGGCGCGGCCGACGCCGAGCCCGAGGATCCGGTGCGGGACCTCCGCCAGGGCCTGCGCCGCGGCCGCCGTGGAGGTGCCGGCCAGGTACGGCTCGACGAGGACCACGTCGGCCGTGCCCCGGCCGACGGCCCCGCGCAGGGCCGCGTCGTCGAACGGCCGCACGGTGGTGGCGTACAGCACGGTCACGTCCAGCCCCTCCGTCGCCGCGAGCACGTTGTCCAGCAGCGGGCCGACGGCGACGACGACGGCGGCGCCGGGACCCGCCTCCCGTACGGTCAGGAAGCCCGCGCCGTCCACCGGGCGCGGGGCGGCGTTCGACTGCTGCGAGAGGCGTACGTAGACCTTGTCGTCCCCTGCGGCGTAGGCGTGGCGCAGCAGCGCCTCGGCCTCGTCCGGATGCCCCGGCACGTGGACCGTCCAGCCGTCGAGGGTGTCCATCAGCGCCACGTCCCCCGGTGCCATGTGCGTGAGCCCGCCGGCCGGCCAGTCGTAGCTGGCGCTCGCGCTGACCAGGACCCCGCCCGTGCCCTGGTGCCCGAAGTCCAGCTTGACCTGCTCGAACGGCCGCTCCACCAGGAAGCTGGCGAAGGTGTGCACGATCGGCCGCAGCCCGGTCAGGGCCAGCCCGCCGCCGACCCCGATCAGCAACTGCTCCCTGATCCCGACGTTGATCACCCGCTCCGGATGGCGCTGCCGGCCGGGCCGGAACCCGTCCATGGTGATCTCGGCGAGCACGAGCGCCAGCCTCGGATCCTCGTCGAGCGCCCGCGAAGTGACGGAGACGAACCGCTCCCGCATGTTGTCCACGACCGAACCCCTCTACTGCTTCTTCTCGACACGGGCGATGACGGCGTGGGGCCGGCCCGGATGCGGTGTGGTGAAGGCGGCGTGCAGCGCCGCGTGGTCCCGGCCGTCGACGGTCTCCGCCGACCAGCCGGCGGCCTCGAAGCGGGAGGCGATCCCGCCGCGCCAGCCGTGGGTCGCGGAGTCGTTGTCGATCACGACGGTGTGCAGCCGCTCCAGCCCGGCGGCGCCGGCGTAGGCGATGGCCTCGTGGTTGCTGCCCTCGTCGAGCTCCGCGTCTCCGATCAGCACCCACACCGCCGGCTCGTCCAGCCCCTGCGCCCGCAGCCCGAGCGCACTGCCGACGGCGAGCGGCAGCCCGTGCCCGAGGGAGCCGCTGCCGATCTCCACTCCGGGGATCAGCGTGCGGTCCGGGTGGTGCCCGAGGGGCGAGTCGTACGAGCCGAAACCGCCCAGCCAGTCCACCGGGAAGAACCCCTTGGCGGCGAGTACGGCGTAGTACGCCATCGGCCCGTGCCCCTTGGAGAGCAGGAACCGGTCCCGCCCGGCCTCCTCGGCCGACTCGGGCTCCACGCGCAGCACCCGGTCGTAGAGCACCCACAGCACGTCGAGCGTGGAGTGAGCGGCGGGCCCGTGCTTCTCGGCCCCGGTCATGAGCGCGATGAGCCGGCCCAGATCCTCGTAGCGGAACCCCGTGTCCGCGGTTGCCTGTGTCATGCACCGATCGTGCAACCTCAAGTCCGCTTGAGGTCAAGGCCGCCCCCGACCCCGCGAAAGGTGCGCGCGACCACCCCACGAAGTGCGGTATTGTTCTCCTGCGCGTTCGGCCAGGGAAAACCCCAGGTCAGCGGGTATCGGGACGTGGCGCAGCTTGGTAGCGCACTTGACTGGGGGTCAAGGGGTCGCAGGTTCAAATCCTGTCGTCCCGACCATGCTTCATGCAGGTCGGAGGCCGTTCTCTCACACATGAGAGGACGGCCTTTTCCGTGCCCGGAGTCCTGGTGGTCGCAGTGTGGTCGCACGCCCGCTTTGGGGTTGGTTGGCGGTGGGGTGGAGGCCGGGCGGGGTGGGGGAGCGGAGCCGGTGGAGGGTTTCGCGGAGGTTCTGGATGTGGTCGCGTGGTGGTCGCAGCCGTTCCAGCCAGGCGCGTCGGTCGTTTCGTTTCTGCGCCTGGGTGAGGGTGTGGTCGATGGTGTCGACGGCTTCGCGGGCGGCTTGTTGGGTGAGGTGGCTGTAGACGTTGGCGGTGGTCGACAGGGTGGAGTGCCGCAGCGTCTTGGAGACCACAGTGAGTGGGATGCCGGCGGTGATGGTGATCGTGGCGGCCAGGTGCCGCAGGTCGTGAACGGTGATGCGGGGAACGCCAGCTTCATTGGACAGCTTCCGGAGCCGGTCGAGTACGCCCTGAGGGCGAAGTGGCCGGCCGTCGGGTCTGCAGAACACGAGTCCGGCGAACCGATCATTGGGATCGCCACGGGAGTGGGTTCTTGACTGGGCCCGATGTTGGAGTGCGGTGGCGACGCGGGGTGAGATGGCGACCCAGTTCTTGCTGGCGCGGGTCTTCGGGCTGGTGATGACGAGGTGGTTGTTGTCGATTGCCGAGAGGGTGCAGCGGACGTAGAGAACCCGTTCGGTCAGGTAGACGTCGTCCCAGTGCAGACCGAGGGCCTCTCCTTTGCGCATGCCGGTGCCGATGAGGAACTCGAACAGGTCGGCCATGTCCGGGTCTGTCTGATGGCAGTGCTGGAGGAAGCGGACGGCCTCGTCCGCGGTCCAGATCCGTCGCTCGGGCGATGGTGGCCGGTGAAGTGCTGGGGGGCTGGCTGGGTTGTGGGGGAGGCGGTGTTGGCGGAAGGCGTCACCGAGGGCGCTGGAGAGGGTGGCCAGGCAGCGGTAGAGGGTGGTCTTGCCGCGGCCGGTGGCGAGCTCGCCGGTGACGAAGGCGGCGATGTGACGGTGTCCGAGCTCGTCCAGCTTGAGGGTGCCGAAGGCGGGGACGAGGTCGTTGTGGACGTAGTCCCGGTATCGCGCCATGGTGGTCGGCTTGAGTACGAGAGCCTTGGCGGCGAGCCAGGCGGTCAGGTAGTCGGCGACGCTCTGGTTCGGGTCGGCGTTGAACCCTTGCGATATGTGCGGCGGCCGAGGCGGCCCACCCAAGCGGTGGCCCGTCGGTCTTGCGTGGCCGAGCAATCGCCCGACGCTCGACGTCCGCAACCGGATGGGTCTGGTGCAGGTTCGGGTGACAGGTTCGGTCACGCGGCCTGGAGGGCCGGTGTGGTCATGACGGTCTCGAATTCGACAGGGGTCAGCCGGCCGAGTGCGGCTTGTCTGCGGCGTCGGTGGTAGGTCCTCTCGATCCAGGTGACGATCGCGATCCGCAGTTCCTCGCGTGTGGTCCAGCTGCGGCGGTCGAGCACGTTTTTCTGCAGCAGGCTGAAGAAGGACTCCATGGCCGCGTTGTCGCCGGCTGCCCCGACTCTCCCTATCGATCCGGCCATCCGGTGGCGGTCGAGCGCCCGGACGAATTTCCGGGACCGGAACTGCGATCCGCGATCGCTGTGCAGGATGCACCCGTCGACGTGTCCACGCCGGGCCACGGCGTTGTCCAGGGCGGTCACCGCCAGGCGGGACTTCATCCGTACGTCGATGGAGTAGCCCACGATCCTGTTGCTGAAGACATCCTTGATCGCGCAGAGATACAGCTTGCCGTCGCCGGTGGCATGTTCGGTGATGTCGGCGAGCCACAACCGGTTCGGGCCGGCCGCGGTGAAGTTGCGGCTCACGAGATCATCGTGCACCGGCGGGCCGGCCTTCTTGCCCCGGCCGCGTTTCTTGCCGAACACGCTCCACCAGCGGTTCTCCCGGCAGATCCGCCACGCGGTCCGGTCCGCCATCCGGGCCCCGGCATCGCGTGCTTCGTCAGCCAGGAACCGGTAACCGAACTCCGGGTCCTCGCGGTGAGCGTCGAAGAGCGCGTTCGCGCGATACGCCTCAGCGAGGACGGCGTCGGCCACCGGCTTGTCGAGCCAGCGGTAGTACGGCTGTCTGGCGAGCTTGAGCACCCGGCACGTCACCGAGACGGGCGTTCCGTCCGCGGCCAGCTCTTTCACGAGCGGGTAGATCCTTTTCCCGGCAGATGCGCCTGCGACAGATAGGCCGCGGCCCGGCGCAGGACCTCGTTCTCCTGCTCCAGCAGCTTGATCCGCCGACGTGCCTCCCGCAGTTCCGCGTTCTCCTGGCTGGTGGTCCCGGCCTTGGTCCCGTCATCGATGTCCGCCCGGCGCATCCATTTCCACAACGTCATCGGGTGGACCCCGAAGTCGGTGGCGACCTGCTCGACCGTCACACCCGGGCCACGGTTCCGCGCGACCCGCACGACGTCCTGGCGGAACTCTTCCGGATAGGGCTTGGGCACAGCGACATCCTTCCCACCTGCCCTACAGGGCAAGCCACTTCAGATGTCACCCGATCGTGCGGCAGACCCGATAGAGGCCGTAGGCGACATTCACCTGGCCGGGAGTCAAGCCCTCCCCTGCGAACCGCAAGTCGATCGTGCCTGCGAGCGCCTGGTCGGCGCCTACCCGGATGCCGAAAGCGCGGAGTGGCCCGGCAGTGTCCCACTGTTCCCAGCAGTGCTGGAAGTACTCTTCAACGCCCTCGCGCGTGCCGGGGCCGCCGTTCAGCCAGCGAACCAGCAGCTCATCACCTCTTGGCGACGCATGCGCGCTCGTACGGCGTCCTCAACGTCCCGGGGAGAGCGGCGCAACTGAGCGGAGTGCGTGAAGAGATGACGGGCATAGTCCGCGGTCTGGAAGATGCCCGGGATGACTGAGGTCTCATACACCCGGATGACCTGAGCTCGCTGCTCCTCAGCAAGAGCAGCATCCTGGACGGCCTTGTGACCGCCGGCCAGCTGGCGTCGCCATGAGCGGTAGTGCGTCTCAAGCCGGCGGAGGTGGTTCTTCAGCTCAGGGAGAGCGTCGGTGAAACCTGTCGTCTCAGCCCAAGCTGCAAGGTCGGCGATCGATACGGTCTGCTTGCCGGTCTCAAGCTTGGAGATCTCGGAGTGGGCCCAGCCAAGGCGGGTTGGCAACTCCCGGTGGGTGAGGTGTGCCTCGGTGCGCAGTTCGCGCAGGCGCGCACCGAGGGCCTCTCTGGCTCGCTGAAAATCCGTACTCACACAGCGGAAGGTACTTGAGCGACGAACTCCCGGTAGGGGATGGCGTAGTGCCAGGCAGCATCGCGGACTTGGCAGTAACGCAGCACATGAGCCGGGTCTTCGATCAGCTCCAGGCCAACGGGCTCGTCACCTTCATAGTGGAAGAGGGCAACGTATCGGCTGTCAAAGAGCCAGAAGTCCTCAGCGGGCAAGGCTGCTTCCTCGGCCTTGGCCCGGCGTAGGTAACGGACGTCCTCGCCAGCCTCAAGAGCGGCCGGGACACCGGTGAGTCCGCATCTCTGGTAGGTCGTTGGCGGATCATCGATGAGGCGAACCCGCTCGACTCGCTTGCCCGCGCCGGTTTGCCTCCGCATGTTCACGAGCCCGTCAGGACTGAGTGACACCGTGGAGTGCTCGTGGTCTGAGTCCTTCTGGAGGAAGACGATTCCCTCGTCCTCGACCCGGGGAAGCATGCCGCCGAACAGCTCGATGCGAGCACCTTTGGTGGTGATACGGGAGACGCCACTCTCGGGGAAGGTGTCCAAGCTTAAAAAGGTGCTGTCGCTTTGAACCTGGAAGTGCTGACCCTGCCCGTAGGCGGGATCGGTCACGTCTTGGGCGTTGGTGCCTAACGCCTTGGCGACGGCTTCCCCGTCAAATCTCTGTCCTGCTCGTTCTGTCATATGAGGACGGATTATATCGAGCAGGGACGAGGAAAGATGTGAGGGAGATTACGCGATTTCCTGGATTCTATCGCTCAACGCGAATTGCTCCAAAGAACCCCAATGGATTCTCGAACTCCGGGTATGGCCACTGTCGCTGTTCCTTTGGCGGCTTGCGATCATTTCGTGACCGCCACGCCTGGAGCATCCTGGGGGATATATTGTATTGAGCCGCAGTCGCCTTAAGTTCTGGAGAATAGGTCTCCGAATCGGAAGTGCCTTGGGAGGCGCTGGATTCAATAGCCTCATCAGCTTCTGAGAATGAATGAACTTCGGAACTAACGCCCCTTCGTCCAGCCGGGCTTTGCGGGTTGACCATGAATACCACCACCACAATTGAACCCACTGAAGGCATATTTTCCGCCCCCTTGCTTTCCGCTGACACCTCCTGTTGTGATGAACCGCTTCCCCCCCATACACCCCATATCGTAACACTCTGTAGTCGGGGGTGCAATAGGGAATGCTGACGGTACCCACCATTCGCGTGAAAAAGTAGCCCATCCGGCCTATCGTGCGCAGTCCTCGCGTGCTGGCCAGTCGTGGAGAGGGGAGGAAACCCTCCCCACGTGACAGGAGTGTCCAATGTGTGAGGGGAAAGAGGAAGGGAACGCCAACGGCTTCGGCCAGTTCAACGAGGAAGACGCGGAGAGCGTGGCGATCGCTCTACTCGACGACCTCGATTGGCGTGTGCGTGCAGTGGAAAGAATCGATCTCACGAGTGCCAGCTGGTCGGACCGTAAACGCTCCATCCATGCCAAGCCGCTCAGGTCGTGGCTACCTCCATCGATCAAGGAGGGTGCCGCAAAAGAGAAACGAGTCTATCTGCCGATCGGAAATTTCCCCAAGGGCCCTTTGCTTGATTTCAGTGTAACAGTGGCCGACAGGCAAGGTTATCTACTGACGCGCAAGGAGCATGCTGATATCCACGTCCATTACATGCAACTGCTCGCCGCGGAAGCGGGTGTACCAATGGATGCGGCACAGCTGGACCCTTTGCTGTCGGCGATCTTCAGCTTTGCTACGAGTCCTTGGCAAGACTTCCTGGTGCCCGAGAGTGAAGCTCCATCGCCAGATGTGCTGGAAATCCTTATTTGCAACTACCTGAACAAAGGGACAATCCCGGGCTGGCGGAAAGGTCCCATCGATATTGAGATGGTCAGGGAGTGGAGTGCCGCTCTAAGCGAAACGCGTAAACTGGTCACGGATCGTGTTCCGTCAAATTTGAGCAGCGTTACGGAAAATCCGCTTCTGATTTTGCCGTACGTGGAGATCGTTGACGTGTCGAACTCGGGTAGGGTGCTGAATCTTTTCGAGACGCTTAACAGGTTCCTTGTGGAAGTTTCCAAAAAGGCGGAAACCGTCGAAGCGGCGAAGAAGCTAGTGCAACTCTATGCTGTAAGTGGTAGCCATTGGAATGCCATCGCTGAATGCACTGTCCCTCTAGATGAGCCGTTTATGATCAAGACCTGGGAACGGCGAGGGCTTCTGACCGAAAGAGCTCGGAGATCTGCAAAGCAGCAGCTAGTGCTCTTCCGGGACGCTCAATCCAATCATGTAAGCGTTCGAGTATCCGACGCGAATGTGGAGCTTGTTGCGTCCAAAGTGACGGTTCTCGATGAAGGCCGCACGCCGCTTGGTCGCTCAACTGATTTCAAACGGGCAACACCGGATCTACTGGCCTTTTACGACGGAAACCCCGGCAGGCCAGAGCGGATTTTGCTAGACCTTCCCTTGAAATCGAGTCACTCGGCGACGGTAAGCCGATTCGTCATCCTCGTTCTTACGGCGTCTGCGCTCCTAGCGTTCTGCTTCTTCCTTTTTCACTGGGCTGGTGCCGGCGGAAAAGAGACTATGACGGGAGCAGATATCGCCGTCATCCTGATCCCGGCGGCCCTTGCTGCCTCGCTGCTACTTGTCCGAGAAACGTCAACCCTAAGTACCGAAGTCAACAAGTACTGGGCAATGGTTGTTGGTGTGATTCTCCTCGTCCTATGGATCTCAGCGTTGATTGCCTACGGCGTCAACGGTATTGACTGGGGCTCATCCTGAACCAACTCCACCGTCTGAATGGGAGGCAGTGATGGCGCAAACGGAAACTGAAAAGCATGAGGTTCTCGATCGTGACTTGGCTAGTGTCGTCAAAATCCTAGCTGGTGTCTTCGTTGCAATCGCAGGTGCTAGCGCAGCCTTCGGACTCTCGCAGCACTCCCTGTTGGTAGCGGTAAACAACGAGATTGGTCTGTTCGTCGGCGTCGCAGCCCTTGCGCTACTAGCAGTCGGCCTCAGTGTCGTCACACTGTTCTTCAAGAACGACAAAAAGGGGAACATTAAGCAGGTTGTTCTTCTGAGTATCGGCGTAGCTGCGTACCTTGCAGCACTGGTTCTCGCGATCTGGGGAGTGGCAGGCTATGCAACGGGCCATGGTCGACCCAACATCACAAACGTATCGGTCGTTCCTGGATCACCGGCGAAAGTAAATTTCACCGTTCACGCTGACGGCGTCAAGGGGAATCAGATGCTCATCGTCGAAGCCGAAGCGTTCAATGAAAAGGTGCCGATCAAGGGCAACCCGTTGTACCGGACGGTGCTTCACGCTGATGACAACGGTGACATCGAGCAAAAAGTTGAGTTTGTGATGGCGAAGGGTGACGCCACGCACCTTACTATCCAGGCGTTCCCCGACCACGGGTACAAAGATGGCCCGGACTGCGAGTCGGGTGAAAGCTCAGACAAGCTCGGCTGCGCAACGGTGGTTCTTCCCCCATCCACTCCTGCCCCGAAACAGTAATAGAGGTGGGTGGTGCTTGGAGATCGGAAAATGCTCGATGCCTCAAGCGCTCTTGGATTCGGGGTTCGCCTCGATCATCTCCGGGCATTTGCTTACCTGCCTCGGCAACTCGGTCACGTTTTTCATCCGCGGATCCTTCCCAAAGAAGGCACGGTACTTCGTGACGGTGCCGATCTCCTTGACGATCAGCTTCACCCACGCCGGCGTGTAGGCGTAACTCTTGAACGTCTCGTTATATACGCAGTACCGGGCGTCAGTGTCGTACGGGTCGGCGGACGACGTGGGAGGCCGCACTCCAAGTCGTCGCCACATCTGCGTGTGCTCGGGTTGGACATGAAACTCAAAGGGCACGAGCGCTTCAACCTGGCAGGCAACCTGCCTGGGTAGGAGCTTGTCCTTGTCTGCTACCTCGACGTGCCGATCTCTAACGATGACGGTTCCCTGCCGGCCCGCCTCGACCATGATCCTGCGCTCGTCATCGCTCAGTTCGTCGAGCCTGACGAAGTTGATCGCCAGGTCAGCGTCCGTCTTGGAGCCAATGATGGGCACCAAGCGCACCCGATAGTCGTACTTCACGTCGTCACGCACAGCCGGGTCGATTGCAGCCTCAAACTTTGCTACCAGATCACGGGTAGGCTTCGGCAGTTTCGCCGCTACCATCCGAATCTGTTCGCGTCCTTCAGCAGTCAGGGCCTGGAGAGAGACAGGGAATCGGAGGCGCTCAGAAAGGCTGTACGCAACGCCAAAGTGGGAGACCAACTCTTGCTCGTAGTTCATGACGAGCGCCTGGGCCTTGCCCCCCGTCACGATCTTCAGCCCGTGCTCATACCGGTGCTCCACCTTGTTGCGTAGAGCTACGAAGAGTTCGGCGTTCAGACGAACGGGGTCGGCAGAGTTGGGATACCGCTGCCTCAAGCAGCGTTCAAGATCCCATGCCTTCGGCTCTCCATCGATCAACTGGTACTTGCCGGTCTTGGGATCCGTGTAGTGGTACTCGATCTTGTCCTTGTAGAACTCCGCATGCAGCAGGTAGTGCCACGCCTTGTGCATGTGGGTGAGGAAGTCGCTGTAGTTGCCACTTGAGCAGTTCCACTCATCGACTGCCTTGAGCGCGTGCCGCTGCGACTCCATGAGCATGTGGTGCCAACGGGCTTTTGCCATGTGCTACATCCTTCGTCCAGCAGAAGGATCACACTCAGGATCAACCACAGACAAGCAAGATTTCCAAATTGCCCAGATGATCGGAACGGCGCAAGATCATAAGTCGGGCAGTGCACTGGCATAGGGCACTTCGCCAGGGCGCAGGCGGCGTGATACCTCTCAGCGGGCATGTAGGTCGATGAAGCAAGCGCTTCGCGCTCCATGACAAAGTGCCGGTTGCCGTCGTACCCGGCCTCTGGGGCCTCCTGGTGCCCTCAGGTGGTGATCAGTAGCTGGTTGCTGGCTCAGCGCTCACTCTGAACCGGAAAAGATCTTGGACACCGGCAAGTAGCAGTGTCCCGTCTGGCTGGCATGGCCCTTCTTGCGCTCCAGGAGGTCGTCCAGCCTGATGCGCTGGTCGAGAACGGCCATGAAGTCGCTGCCGTCCATCGTGATGAAGGGCGTGCTATAGCTGTAGACGGCCAGGGCATACACGTCGAGCTCCCTGCGGCCGATGGCCTCCTTCCACCACTTGGCTTCGAGCACGTAGTGGTCCGTGTTGAAGGAGAAGGCACCATCGATCTGTTCATGATCGAGGCTGTAGGACGCCCGCGGCTCCAGGTCGTACAGCGCAAACAGTTCGTTGATGAAGCCCTCAAAGGCGGTTCCCCGCTTGTGTGGGTCGCCGGCCGAGTGCATCACGAGAAACTGTTGCTTGAGCTCCTCGTGTGAATGGGCGAACGCCCGGCCATCTTGCGCCTTCTTGACGCTCTCCGTGATGGCAGCGGCATGCGCTTCGTGCTCCTGGATGACCTCTTGCTGCTTGGCCGTCCAGCGACGCAACTCCGTCACGGCCGCCGCGGCCTTGGCCACCATGT
The DNA here is from genome assembly GCF_045162725.1 of Streptomyces sp. NBC_01006. NCBI lineage: Bacteria > Bacillati > Actinomycetota > Actinomycetes > Kitasatosporales > Streptomycetaceae > Streptomyces > Streptomyces sp. NBC_01006. Next base: position 6,807,016 of record NZ_CP108700.1, read on the forward strand.
CGTCGCCATCTACCTGGTTCAGCAGGTTCGGGAAGGTATCCATGGCGGTGATGTCGAGCATCAGCGCGATGGTCAGATCGAGGTAGCGAGCTTCGTTGGCTCGCAGGAGGTTGACCACCTGGCCGGACACTTCACGTTTGGTGGCCCCGAAGTCCAGCCGTGCCAACAGCTCGCTGTGGTCTTGCAGCATCCCTCGGAGGTACAGCTCAAACGGCTTCTTGTTCCAGAAGATCAGCGTCAGGGCCTCAACGAGAGCCAGGTACGCGCTGGGGTTAACCGTCTTCTTGCGAGCACCGTTGTGCATCCGTCCCCCTCCTGCGGGCCACCACTCAAGGTCACCGGGAAGTAACGGTAGCGCGGCGCAGGCTGATGATCTGCCCCTACGAGCAGATTCGATGCGCCGGTCCGCGATGCCACTGGAGGGCCCTGTAGATCAACGAGGCATGCGCAACACTGCGGATGATCAAGTAGCCGATCGGCGCGCACGCCGGCTTCCTAGAAGCCCAGGTGCCCTTGTGGGGCACACCAGAACCGAGCCCTGGCGTATCACCGATTTGTCACGCACCCCAACCCGCACACCGGGACACATGTCTCTGACCTGGATGTTTGGTCGACTCTGCGGACTGGACGGACGGTGGGGACTGGGTGTCAGCCACTGGGGGTCAAGGGGTCGCAGGTTCAAATCCTGTCGTCCCGACCAGCGTTTACGCAGGTCGGAGGCCGTTCTCTCATACGTGGGAGAACGGCCTTTTCCATGCCCCGTGCTGTGCCGCCCTGAGGCGGCGGTGCGTCAGTTCTGTGCGGTGTCGTCGTCCGCCTGCACGGCGCCGTCGGCTGCGGCTGCCTTCTCGCGCATCTTGCGCACCAGCTCCGCCTTCTGGTCGGCGGCACCCTGGCGGTCGAGGTTGCGGTGCGGGCCGTTGTTCTGCCGTTCGGCGCGGGACAGCCTCTTGCGCTGGCCGCCGCCTTGGCCCACGGGGTTGTTGATGTTCTTGCTCACGGTCATGGGTTCTCCCGGTAATGATGTGAAGTGATCTACGGATTATCGGTGGGGGACGGGCGGCGACGTCGAAGGACGTCAGCAGGGGCCCATCACGCCCTCACTCGTAAATCGGCCTCTGGAAGAACATGACAAAGACGGTACCCGGTTCCGTCGGCCCCGCTCACCAACCCTTTCGCAGCGGGCTGGTCCGCGGCCGGCCCCGAGGCGACGATGTGGCTGGTCAGCGGGCGAGTACGTGGCCGTCCTGGGGGCGGTGGTCGCGGGAGCGGCGCAGGTCGGTGGTGACGTAGGTGCGTTGCAGCCAGCGGTCTGCGCCGTCGTACCGAGGGTGGAAGGCGGTGCGGCCGTGCACGGTGACGCGGTTGTCGATGACGACCAGGTCGCCGGGTGTCAGGCGCAGGGTGCGGGCGGTCGCCTCGCAGGCGCGGCCGAATTCGGCCAGCGCCGCTGCCGCCCGAGGGGTGAGCGGGGTGGTCACGAGTTGGGCCATGCGGATGTCGGGATCCTCGACCGCTCCCGACAGCACCGGTCGGGGCTGGACATCGGACTCGGTCGCGGCGGCGTCGGGGCCGAAGGAGGGTGGCGGTGTGGTGATGAACTCCGCTGCGAACAGGGCCTGGCGGTCGGCCGGAGTGAGGAGCGGCAGTGCTTGGCGGATGCCGGCGACGCGCATGCCCGCGATCCGGTCGTGGTCGGCACGCAGGCACAGGAAGACCACATAGTCGGGTGGGTGGGGGTGGAAGCCGTTCTCGGTGTGGAAGGACAGCGGCACCGATCCGGCGTTGCCGTGGAAGGTCTCCTGCCCGGGCACGGGCACGACGTCCTGCACGAGGGCGCCGGATTTCTCCGCCAGGTAGGCGAGGGGCTCGCCGAGCCCGCATGCCACCATGGTGAGCACCGCCGCCGAGACGGTGGCCCGGCGCTGGACCGAGCCGGGTACGGTCGGTGTCGCGGGCAGGGCCCCTTGATCGACGGGCAGGCCGCGGATCACCAAGGTGCCGTGCGGGCCGGAATGCCTTCTGAACCGGCGTACCTCACGGCGCAGCAGTGGCGGAAGGTCTTCCCAGGCGTCCCGGGCCCGGGCCACCCACTCGGGGCTGTCGACCTGGTCGTGCCCGCGGGTGCACAGGGTGCGGGCCAGCCGCTCGCACGTGCCGGCATCCGCCGTATCCAGCTCCCGGTCTGCGGCGAGGACGGTGCTTCGGGTGGTGTCGGGCGTCGTCTCGGGCATCGGGGTCTCCTGCCGTGGGAGTGGGCGGCGGACGCGCGGACTCACGAGTGGCGCAGGCCGGCCACGGCGTCGGCGACGTAGTGGTCCCCGAATCGCATCAGCGAGGCGTACTGGGCTGCGCGGCGATGGCGCATGAGCCGTAGTTCGGCGACCGCGTTGTCGGGGCCTTCGGGCTTCTGGGCGATGGAACGACGCAGATGCACCATCGAGTACGCGAGGGTGACGTGCCGTTCACCGTCCACGATGTCGGCTTCCAGGAGAGCGCCCCGTGCCTCGGCCAGCTCCGGGGCGCGGGCTGCCAAGTGCTCGTAGGAATCGGGAACCACGGACAGCAGGTCCTTCATCGCCGCCCGGAACAGCTTGTATCCGCGATGTTGGCGCCCGCTCAACGGGACGTCCACCGACGGAGGCGCCATGGTGTGGCGTATCGCCGCCATGTAGTAGTCGGCCGGGACCGTACTGGCGTGGGCCATCGCCGCGGGGAAGCCGCGCACGTACGCCGTCGCATCGGCCAGCCGCGTGAGCGCGACGTCACTGTCGCCGTGCCGCAGATGGTGGGTGGCGTCGGCCACGGCGACTGCGGCGCAGACGTTGAACAGGACATGGACCTGGTGACCGATGAGCCACCGGGCACTCCACACGCTCTCCAACGACGATCCCGCACCGGCCTCGGGGACGGCCACCGGCGGGACGGGGTCAGGGTCGGCGCCTGGCGCCGCGCCGGTGAGGTCGAGCACCGACTGCCGCATCCCGGTGACCTCCAGCGCCAGGTCGGAACCCGACAGCGGAGCATCACAGAGGTCTTCCAGACCGCGGTGGATGACCATGACACCGTGCAGGGCAGCCTGCTGATCCGTCAGTTCCCCCTCACGGACCCGGAAGTACGACTGACTGGTCGACTCCGCCGGCAGTTCCTCACCGACCTGGGCCGGAGCCAGATCTGACAGCGCGGCCGCCAACTCGCCGGTGATCGTGGCGGCCTGCCGTAGCGCGAGGCTGCGCTCGGCAGGTCTGGCATGGCTCGACACCCCGGCGAGCACGCGCGCGGTCCGCTTCGCCTCGGCATCGACCCGTGGGCCCAGCACCGGGACGGGCCGCCCGCCTCGGGGCTCTCGGAAGACAGCGACAGCAGGATGACCGGCAACCGGTGATAAGCCCATGGTGGAAGTACTTCGCCACGAACACTCCACACGAAACCTGATCCGCAAGACCATTCGTGTTCTACCAGCTGGCGTGGAGCCCCACGGGTCGGCGCAGGATCAGGCTGGCCGGGCGGGGCGCCGGTGTCGTGGCGGTGAGCGTGAGGCCGGGCAGTACGCGGGTCAGCGCTGCCAGGGCGTGGTGGGCGACGAGGAGCGTGTACTGGGCACCGGGGCAGTAGTGGATGCCGGCTCCGAAGGCGAGGGTGGGGGCGCGTCGGTGCGCCGATGGTCGAAGGAGTCGAAGGAGTCGAAGGAGTCGAGGGAGCGGTGGGCATGTGTTTCACGGGCCCCGTCGTGCCCGGCCGAGTGCATGAGCAGCAGGAGGCGGGCGCCCCGAGGGAGATCGGTGCCGGCGAGGGTCAGGGGGCGGGTGGTGGTGCGGAGCCAGCCGATCAGGGGCGGGTCCAGGCGCAGGGTCTCCTCGATGGCCGCCGGTGTTTCGTCAGGGTGCCGGACGAGCCGGAGGTAGCCGTCCCCGGACAGGAGGTGCTGCAGGGCGGTGGTGACGAGGAGGGCGAGGGTCTCGGCGTTGGTGGTGAGGACCTCCATGAGCGTGGAGGCGATCTCGGCATCGGTCAGCGGTACGCCCTCCTGATGGCGGTAGGCGATCCACGCGGTGGTGAGGTCGTCCTGCGGCCGGCTGCGCCGCTGAGCGACCAGGTCGGCGCACAGTTGCCACAGGTCCACGATCTCCAGGCCGGCCCCGCGCAGCAGTCTCCCGTACGTCTCGGCCGGGTAGCTGGTGCAGCGGATGGTCTGGCCCGTCCACTGGATCTCCTCGTCCTCGGCGTCGAAGGGCACCGTCGCGAAGACGAAGAGCCCGCCCGGCGCGAGCCAGTCGGCGATGCGCGCGAGCGTGGCGTCGAGGTCCGCCCGCGGCATCTGCAGCAGCGGGAAGAACGCGGTGACGGCGTCCCACTGCCCGGGAGTCTCGGGCAGTGTGCGGACGTCGGCTCGTTCGAACAGGGCGGCCGGGACCTGGGTGCGCGCGAGGTCGACCATCGTGGCGGACACGTCGTAGCCGGTCACCCGGTGCACGGCCGCCGCGATCAGGTCCGCGGTCGGGCGGCCGGTGCCGGAGCCGATGTCCATCACCCTCGCCCGCTCGGGCAGCCGGGCCAGCAGCCAGTCGATGGCGGCCAGTTGTTCGGGAGGGCGAGCATACGTTTCCTCGTACGCCTTGCCGAGGATGTCGAACGGCCGCGCGGCCCGTTCGGAGGATTCGTCACCCTGCAGGGGGGACGTCGTGACCTGCGTCGTCATGGCGGAGGATCTCATTCCGGATCTGGTGATCAAGGGGCGAGCGCGACACTGCACTCCGCAGTCGACCCAGTACCAACCGTAGTGAGCCGGACTGCGCCCCGGCGCACTACGGCGCACTCGTCCTCGCATCCGAGCGGAGAACCTCCTCGTGACCAGCCGCTACGACCGCACCTTCGACCTCCTCGACGCCAACGCCAACGGGGTCCTCGAAGAGAAGGACTTCACCACCCTCGCAGAAAGGATTGCGCAGGCCGCCGGAGTCGTGTCTTCGGCCAAGGAAGAAGCGCTGCTGAAGGAGTGGCGGCGCTGCTGGACCATCCTGCGCGAGCACGCCGACACCGACTTCGACGGCGTGATCAGCCGCGACGAGTTCCGTCGGGCGATGGCCGGGGCCTACGGCGGCCGCGCCGGACTCCAGGAGCGGCTCGCCCCCGGGCTGGCGGCCGAGTTCGCCGCCATGGACGGCGACGACGACGGCATCGCCACTGTCGAGCAGTTCGAGGCGTTGCTCCTGGCCTTCGGGCTGGAGCCGGTGCAGGCACGTGCCGCCCGCGCGATCCTCGACACCGACGGCGACGGCCGCATCACGCGCGAGGAGTACCTCAACGGCTGGACCGACTTCCTCCTCGGCGGCGACTCGGGCAGCCCTGTCGGAGCCCTGCCGGGCGAGTCGGCCTGACGTCCGGATCGAACGCACATGGGGGCCCTGCTCGGCAGGGCCCCCTCTCCGCCCTCAGGTCGGCTGCGGCGTGGCCGTACCGCCGAGGAGGCGGTCCACGAGGAGTTCCGGGTAGCCGGAGGCCGGCGGGTCGATGCCGAAGATCGCCCGCAGGTAGAGCGGTGCGACGAGCTGGTCGAGGATCTGGTCGAGCGGCGGCGGCACCTCGCCGCGGGCGGCGGCGCGGTCGCGGATGCGCTCGATCGCGCCGATGCGGCGCTCGAACTGCTGCGCGCGCTCCCCCTGCGCCGTGGCGCTGCCCGGCATCGACAGGGCGACGGCGCGGATGAGCAGTCGCCCTTCGGGCGTACGGATGCTCGCGACTCCCGATTCGGCCCACGCCGTCAGATCGCCGCGCAGGGTACCGGTGTCGGCCAGGGGCCAGTCCCGTTCGAGGCGGGTGACGACCACGTCGGCCAGGAGCGCCTCCCGGCTGCCCCAGCGCCGGTAGACGCTGGTGTGGTTCACCCCGGCACGCTGCGCGACCGCGGGGATGGTCAGATCCGCCCCCTCGGGGTCGGAGAGCAGGTCGATGACGGCCTGGTGGACGGCCGAGCGGACCTGTTCGGGGCTCTTGCGCAGGCGCGGGGCCGGTTGTTTCGAAGTCACTCCCACATCGTAAGCACAACTATTTGCTTAATCGCGCCCACCGGGTCTACAGTCCTGCCGTACGCACAGATCTGTGCTTAAGGAGAGTGTGATGAAACCGCTGCTGTTCCCCGACAACCCCCAGTTCTGGTACGAGACCCTGCGCTCGATGAGCCACATCGCCTACGGCGGCGCCGACTTCGGCGAGGTCGTCTCCACCGCCGAGCGCATCAAGGAAGGCGACTACGACAGCTGGCACGAGGAGTGGACGGCGACCGCCGACCGGGTGGCCGCCGAAGCCCAGCGGGCCCTGGAGGCGGGCCACGCCATCAGCGCCCGGGACGGATTCCTGCGCGCCTCGAACTACTATCGTTCGGCGGAGTTCTTCCAGCACGGCCACCCGTGCGACCCCCGCCACGACCACGCCTACGATCGCAGCGTGGCCTGCTTCCAGGCCGCGGCCGCGCTCCACACCCCGCGCATCGAACCGGTCCGCATCCCCTACGAGGACACCACCCTCCCCGGCTACCTCTACCGGGCCGACGACACCGGCACCCCCCGCCCGACCCTGATCATGCACAGCGGTTTCGACGGCACCGCCGAGGAACTCCACTTCAGCGGCGCGCTGGCCGCCGTGGAGCGCGGGTACACCGTCCTGACCTTCGACGGCCCGGGGCAGCCCGGCCCCCGCCACCACCAGGGCCTGGTCTTCCGCCCGGACTGGGAGAACGTCATCACCCCGGTCATCGATTTCGCCGAAACCCTCCCCGAGGTCGACAACAGCCGCATCGCACTCCTCGGGAGCAGCATGGGCGGCGTACTCGCCCCCAGGGCGGCCGCGTTCGAGCACCGCCTCGCCGCCCTGATCGCCGTCGACGGCGTCTACGACCTCGGCCAGATATCCACCCGCCACATTCCCGGCGACCGCGACGAGGCCGAACGGCTCCTGCGCGCGGACTCCGCCCCCGAACTCGACGCACGCTTCGAGCAGATCACGACCCAGGACGCCACCGCACGCTGGGCGATCAACCACGGCATGTACGTGATGGGCGTCGAAACCCCCCGGGCCTTCAGCGCCTCCTACCTCGACTACACCCTTGACGGCGGCATCGCCGAGCTGATCCAGTGCCCCACCCTCGTGTGCGACGCCGCCGAGGACGAGTTCTTCAAGGGCCAGCCCGAGCAGCTCTACGAGCACCTGACCTGCCCCAAGACCCTGATGCTGTTCACCGCCGAGGAAGGCGCCGGCGCTCACTGCCACCCCGGCGCCATGCGCCTGGCCCTCGCCCGCATCTACGACTGGCTCGACACCACCCTCGCGGCCTAGGGGGTGTCCGTGACGATCGTGTAGAGCTCGATGATGACGCCGTCCCTGGTGCGGGCGATGTCCATGCCGCTGATCAGCGGCGGTTGACCGTCGGCCGGGCCGTACCGGAAACCGAGGTGGCCGATGTCGTCGAGCTCCGACGCCGCGCCCGCGGGTCGGAAGACCCAGTCCGGGGTCTCGGCGAGCAACTCGGTGGCGCGGCGCGTGAAGTCCGCGCGCCCACGGTTGATGCGGTCCGGTTCGTGCCACACCACGTCTTCGGCGTAGTTCTCGGCGATGACCGCGGCCCGGCGATCCGGGTCGGGTTCGTTGAACACCTCAAGGAGGTTGACTCGCATCAGATCGGCGGCAGATCTGGTCATGGTGGAGTCCGTTCGTGTGGGTCAGTTCGCGACGGCCGGGGCCGTCCGTAGCGGGGCGAGAGCCGAGGTCCAGGCGATGACCTGGTCGAGCATGGTGTTCAGCGCATGGAGGTTGTGGTCGCCGGGCTTGAAGACGCTGAAGTTCTCGAATTCGGTGTGCAGGGAGAGCGTGACTTGCTGGCGTACGTCGGCCATCTGGAGTTCGGCGGCGACCAGGCGTAGTTGTTCGGCGGAGCGTGCGCCGCCGGCGGCCCCGTAGGAGACCAGGCCGAGGGCCTTGTTGTTCCACTCGGCGTAGAGGTAGTCCAGGGCGTTCTTCAGCACGCCGGGGACGCCGTGGTTGTACTCGGGGGTGACGATGACGAATCCGTCGTACGAGGCGATGGCCCGGGCCCAGCGCCGGGTGTGCTCGTTCTCGTACTGGCCGAAGGACGGCGGCATCGGCTCGTCGAGGTGGGGGAGGGGGTGGTCGCGCAGGTCGAGCAGCTCGAAGGCGGCGTCGGTCCGGCGCGAGGCGTGGTCGAGGACCCAGCGCGCCACCTGGTCTCCGACACGGTTGGGCCGCGTACTGCCGAGGATGATGCCGATGGTGGGCATGGTTGGCCTGCCTCTCCGTAGTGCCCTGCGTGTGCGCTCGGGCGGTTCGGTCAGCTCGGTACGGCGGTCGACGCCGTGACGGCGGAGGCGAAGTCGGGCTGCACGCCGAGCTGGGCGAGCATGATGCTGAGCCCGACGTAGCAGTTGAACTCCTTGATCTTCCCGTTCTCCACGTACCAGAAGTCGGCGGTGGGGATGTTGAGCTTCGCGCCGGTCGGCCGGATGGTGCCGGCGGGTGTTTCGAACGGGCCGGTGAAGGTGCCCTGGATCGTCAGCTCGACGGTGACGATGTTGCCCATGACGTGGAATCGGTGCAGTTCGCGGTGTACGTCGGGGGCGAGTGCTCCCATGAAGGCGACCAGGTCGCCAAGGTGCTCACCGCGGTAGCTCTCGCCGGCGACGACGTTGTTGAAGACGCCGTCCTCGGCGAACAGGTCATTGAAGCCCTGTACGTCCAGGACGCTGCCCTCGGCTGCTCGGTACGCCGCCCGGACCACGGTTTCCGCGTCGGTGCTCATGGTGCCCTCCCGTGTTGAGAGAATCCATTCAAACCTTTGATTTAAATTGTGAGGAGGGAGCGGCCGTCTTGTCAAGCAAGCGATTGAAATCATCGCGCGCTTACCGGACTCCTTGAAGCGCCCCGGCCACCACGGGGATGAGCATCCGCTCCACCCGCTCGGCGGGCTCGGCGCCCAGCTCGGCCCCGATGGGTGCCACCGCGAGCCAGTTCAGCATCCCGGCCGCACAGCGGACACGGAAGACGAGCTCCCGCTCGTCGACCTCGGGAAGGTTCGCCGCCAGTACCCGCACCGCCTGCCGTCGGGCCTGCTCGAACTTCCCGGCCAGTCTCTCCCACCCTTCGGGCGGATCGATCCCCACCCGCGCCACGGTCCGTATCACGGCGAGATCCGGCCCCCCGGCCACGAGGGCGCTCAGCATCGGCCGCGCGAAGGCCTCGGCCAGCTCGCTCAGCGTCGCGCTTCCCGGCAGAGCGTCGAGCTCCCGGATCTGCGCGTCCAGGTACCGCTCCAGCGCGTGCTCGATCGCCACATCACACAGCGCCTTCAGCGATCCGAAGTGGTAACTCACCGCGGCGACGTTGGCTCCGGCGCTCTGGGTGATCTCGCGGAGGGTCACCCCTTCCTGTCCCCGCTGTGCGAGCAGCTCAAGGGTAGCCGCCAGCAGATCGTCCCGCGTTCGCTGACCGGCCTCGCGGCGAAGGTCCGTTTTCTCTGGCCTCACGATAGAACTCAAGCGACTGCTTGACTTCATTGTCAAGTGCTCGCCCGAACCTTGACCTTGCCGCGACGTCTGGCGCCTGGGCGCGCAGGCGATGAAGGACGCCTTCCCCGACCTGAAGATCGAAGTCCGCGTTCCAGCAGATCGGGGCCACGGGCCGGCAGGTCGGCTTCGGAAGCATCGAGGTCTACCGCATCGAGGGCGACAAGATCGCCGAGGAGTGGGTCGCCCCGGACCTGATCAGCCTCATGCGGCAGATCGCGCCCGCCGCCGATCACTGACCCGGGCCGGCCCGCGATGAGGAGGGTTCTCGGCCTCGTCGGACCCCGCTTCGAGTACCGGTCTAGCATGAGAGCGAGGCTTCATCTCCAGGCCCGGGCCGCAGCGGCAGGAGGCCGGTATGGCGTTCGGCACGACTGGTTTCGAGCAGGCGGACGGCTGCCGCTACACCCCGATCTCCGAACACGGCCTGATCGGCGACCTTCGTACCACCGCCCTGGTCGGCACGGACGGCACCATCGACTGGTACTGCTGCCCGCGCTTCGATGCGCCCAGCGTGTTCGGGGCCATCCTCGACGCCGACCGGGGCGGGTCGTTCCAGTTGGCCGCCGAGGTCCCGACCCGCACCAGGCAGTTCTACTTCCCCGACACGAACGTCCTGATCACGCGGTTCTTCGCCGCGGACGGGGTGGCGGAGATACAGGACTTCATGCCCGTGGTCGACGAGTCGCGCGAGGCGGCCCGCCACCGGCTGATCCGGCGGGTGATCTGCGTCCGCGGAACCCTCCCCTTCAGGGCGCGGATCGCCCCCCGCTTCGGCTACGGCACCGAGGCGCACACCACGCACCTCGAAGGCCACGTGGCGGTGTTCCGCTCCCCGTCACTGACGCTCGCGCTGAACGCCACCGCACCCCTGGAGAGCGACGGCCTGGACGTGTGGTCGCACTTCAAGCTCCTTCAGGGCGAGTCCCACGTGTTCGCCCTCGACCGGATCGGCGACGACGTCCCGCCCCGGTCGTGTCCGCGCGCCGAGGCGCAGGAGCAGGCCGAGGCGACCGTCCGCTACTGGCGCCACTGGCTGGCCCGTTCGCGCTACCACGGGCGGTGGCGGGAGATGGTGAACCGCTCCGCGCTGGTGCTGAAGCTGCTCACCTACGCGCCGACCGGTGCGATCGTCGCCGCACCGACCACGAGCCTGCCCGAGCAGATCGGCGGCGCGCGCAACTGGGACTACCGCTATGTCTGGGTCCGCGACGCCGCCTTCTGCGTCTACGCGATGCTGCGCCTGGGGTTCACCTCGGAGGCCGAGGCGTTCATGGGGTTCCTCTCCGAGCGGGGCATCCTGCGGGGCACGGGGGAGAGCGGCCCGTTGCAGATCATGTACGGCATCGACGGGCGCACCGACCTGCCCGAGTACGAACTTCCGCACCTGGAGGGATACCTCGGCTCCGCACCGGTCCGGGTGGGCAACGCCGCCACCGGCCAGCTCCAGCTGGACATCTACGGTGCGCTGATCGACTCGATCTACCTCTACGACAAGTGGGGGCAGCCGATCAGCAGTGACCGCTGGGACGAGGTCGGTGCCGTGGTGGACTGGCTCTGCGAGCACTGGGACCAGCCCGACGAGGGAATCTGGGAGACCCGCGCGGGCCGGCGGAACTTCGTGTACTCGCGGCTGATGTGCTGGGTGGCGCTGGAGCGCGCGATGCGCATGGCGAACCGCCGCGGTCTGCCGGCGGACCTGACCCGCTGGGGGGAATCCCGGGACGCGATCTACCGGCAGATCATGCGGCGCGGCTGGTCGGCGCAGCGGGGCGCGTTCGTCCAGGCCCTGGACGGCGGTGAGCTGGACGCCTCGCTGCTGATGATGCCGATGGCCAAGTTCGTCTCGCCCACCGACCCCAAGTGGCTCTCCACACTGGACGCCCTCACCGCGGACCTGGTCTCCGACTCGCTGGTCTACCGCTACGACCCGACCGCCAGCCCGGACGGCCTGCACGGCCCCGAGGGCACCTTCTCGATCTGCTCCTTCTGGTACGTGGAGGCGCTCGCCCGCGCCGGCCGGCTGGAGGAGGCCAGGCTCGCCTTCGAGAAGATGCTCACCTACGCCAACCACCTCGGTCTGTTCGCCGAGGAGATCGGCCCGACCGGAGAACAGCTGGGCAACTTCCCCCAGGCCTTCACCCACCTCTCCCTGATCAGCGCCGCCTTCAACCTCGACCGCGCGCTGGGCTGACGCGCCATCACCAGGTGGGTTCAGGACCCGGGTTCGGTGACGTCGCACGGGTCGGGGGTGACATCGCAGGGGGCGGCGGTCAAGTCCATGTCCCGGACGTCGCAGGCGATCCGGCCGAGCAGGGTCCGGAACGCCTGGCGCTCATGCTCATCGAGCGACTCAAGGAGCCGGTCCTCGGCTTCCCGTACCTGCCGCTGCAGGTCCCGGAGGGTGTCGACACCCAGGGCGGTGGCGACGATCCTGCGCTGGCGCCGATCGGCGGGGTTGAGCCGGCGCTCGACCAGGCCGGCCGTGACGAGGTCGTCGATCAGGTAGGTCATCACCGTGCGGTCGATCCCCAGGTACGTGGCCAGGGCGAGCTGATTCTGCTGGTCACCTCGGACGACGACGGCGAGCGTCTGGTAGCCGCGGGCGCCCTGCGGGACGTCACCGAGGACCGACGCGACGACGGTCCCGTACGCGCGCATCAGGACGAGGAGGGAGAGGCCGAAGTCCCCCGCGACGTCGACACCGTCGGCGACCGGCGGCGTCGCCGTGATCGGCGCAATCGGCGTGATCGGCGTGATCGGTGTCCCGGCGCTCATGACAGGAATGATACGCGCCCATACATTGTTGGACAGATCATCTGCGCGACATACGATCTATCAGACAGCGCACTTCTGCGCACTTGCGCGACGAAGCGCCGCAGATGAGAAGGCAACCGTCATGCTCAAGATCGGCATCATCCTCGGCAGCACCCGCCCCAACCGCAACGGCGAACAGGTCGCGAAGTGGGTGCTCGACACCGCCTCGCGCCGCGACGACGCCACGTTCGAGCTCATCGACCTCCGCGACCACCCCCTGCCGCACCTCGACGAGCCGCTGTCACCCATGCTCGGCCAGTACCAGCACGAGCACACCAGGCAATGGGCTGCCAAGATCGCGTCGTTCGACGGGTTCGTCATCGTGACACCCGAGTACAACCACGGCATCCCAGGCGTACTGAAGAACGCCATCGACTTCCTCTACGCCGAGTGGAACAACAAAGCGGTCGGCTTCGTGTCCTACGGCGGGGTCGGCGGTGTCCGTGCCGTCGAGCACCTGCGTGCGGTCGCCGCCGAGCTCCGGATGGCCGACGTACGCCAGCAGGTGGCACTCTCGATGATCACCGAATTCGAGAACTTCAGCGTCTTCAAGCCCGGCGCCCACAACCTGTCCGCCCTGGACACGATGCTCGACCAGGTCATCGCCTGGAGCGCCGCGCTCGCACCGCTGCGCATGGCCTCGGCCGCCGCAGTCTGAGCCGCCCGCCGGGCTCTGTTCACCCATTTGCGGCGCCGGTGATGCCTCCTCACCTGCCTGGTGGAAGGGATCACCGGGCCCGCCTCGGCCCCGAAGCAACCAGGAGTCAGACATGAGCGAAGAACTCGACCGGAACGCGCAGACCATCGCAGAGTTCCGGGCGAACGAGGGCAGGGTCGGCGGGATCTTCGAGGGCGCTCCGCTGGTCATCGTCCATCACCGCGGCCGCAAGAGCGGGCAGGAGCACGTCAGCCCGATGATGTACCTCGCGCACGACACCGATCCGGACATCGTCTACGTGTTCGCGAGCAAGGGCGGAGCACCCACGAATCCGGATTGGTACCGCAACCTGACCGCCGCCGGTGAGGGCACCATCGAACGCGGCACCGCGACCTACCAGGTGACCGTCCACGAACTGACCGGCGCCGAACGCGACCGCATCTACGACGAGCAGGCGCGGCGTTACCCCGGCTTCGCCGAGTACGCCCGCAAGACTGCCGGAATCCGCGTCATTCCCGTCCTCGAACTCCGGCGGGCGTAGCCCACACCCCTGTCAGCTTCAGCGAGTCGAAGGAGAGAGACCATGCCCAAGGCGGTCAGGTACGACGAATTCGGCGGGATCGACGTCTTGCGGGTCGAAGAGGTGGAACGCCCGGTGCCCGGGGACGGGCAGGTCCTCGTACGCGTGAAAGCGGCCGGAACCAACCCCGGTGAGGGGCTCATCCGCACGGGGGCATTGGCGGACGTGTTCCCGTCGACGTTCCCGTCCGGGCAGGGCAGCGACCTCGCCGGGGTCATCGAGGAGGTCGGCGCCGGGGTTGCCGGATACTCGGTCGGCGACGAGGTGATCGGATTCAGCCAGAAGCGGTCCTCCCAGGCCGAGCTGGTCCTGGTCGAGGCCGGTGACCTCACGCGAAAGCCGGAGAAGGTCTCATGGGAGGTGGCCGGCAGCCTGTACGTCGTCGGCGTGACCGCGGTGGGGGCGGTACGCGCCGTCCAGCTCAAGGAGGGCGAGACCGTCGTCGTCTCCGGAGCCGCCGGGGGAGTCGGCTCGCTCGCCGTCCAGCTCGCGCGCCGTGCCGGGGCCACGGTCATCGGCCTGGCGAGCGAGAGCAACCACGCGTGGCTGCAGAGCCACGGGGTGATCCCGGTCGCCTACGGCGAGGGCGTCGCGGACCGCATCAGGGCCGCCGCGCCCAGCGGCGTGGACGCCTTGGTCGACACCTTCGGCGACGGGTACGTCGAGCTCGCCCTCGCCCTCGGCGTAGCGACCGATCGGATCGACACCATCGCCGATTTCGCGGCGGCCGAGAAGTACGGGGTGAAGACCGACGGCGGGATCGAGGCCGGGCCGGGCGCCGAGCTGCTCGCCGAGCTCGCCGGCCTGATCGCCGACGGACACCTGGAGGTGCCGATCGCGAAGGTCTACCCGCTGGCGCAAGTCCGCGAGGCCTACACCGAGCTCGAACGCCGCCACACCCACGGCAAGATCGTCCTCAGGCCCTAGGGAGTGTCCGTCGCGAGTAGCAAGGCCGAGTCCGCGTGGAGCGTGATGTGTACCGGTGTGAAGGTGGTGGCGTCCACCCGTGACTCACCGGTGCCGGGATTGCGGGCGTAGCGCGGGTGGGCACCTCCGCTGATCTGCCAGCGTATGCGGTGGCCGACGGCGAAGCGGTGGGCGGTGGAGCTCATCGGCACGGTGATCTGCGACGGCTCCCGCCCCTCCGTCCGCAGGCGGCCCAGCCCGTCGCAGATGTTGACGGAGCGGCCCTGTGCGTCCACGTCGCACAGGCGGGTGAAGACGTCGGCGTGACCGGTGTCCGTGGAGATGCTCAAGCGGGCGGAGACGGGGCCCAGGATGTCCAGCGGCTCGGTCAGCGGGGGGCTGGTGAAGATGAGGACGTCGCTCCGGGCCTCCAGGGTGCTGTTGTCCCGCGGACCGGCGGTACGGGAGAGGAGGGGGCCGCCGAGGGAGGGGGTCGGGTCCTGCGGGTCGTAGCGGAAGGACGCCAGGGGCGCGGAGTCCGTGGGGGCCTCCTCGGTGAGATGCCCCTGCGGGGTGGGGAACCGCGGCTTGACGTCCGTGGCCGGAGGCCAGTCGCCGAGGTCCCGCCAGGCGTTCTCGCCGCCGACGTGCACGCGCACCCTCGTGGGGCGCAGGCCCGAGGGGTCGGCGTCGAGGTGGGCGCGCAGCCAGGCGAGGCTTTCGGCGAACACCTCGGGCCAGCCCTGTTGCAGGGCGGAGGTATGGGTCCACGGGCCGACGAGCAGGGCGGTCTCGCAGCCGCCCGCACGCAGCCGGTCGTACTGCTCGAAGGTCTGGTCGGCCAGGACGTCGTGCCATCCGGTGATCAGCGCCGTGGGCACGCGCAGTCGCTCCGCCGACTGCGCCGACGACGCGCCCTGCCAGTAGGCGTCCTCGGCGTCCGGGTGCGTCATCACGTCGTCCAGCCAGGGCGGCGGTTCGCTCCCGAGGGCTGACACGTGCGCCCCGCGCAGCGGCTTCGCGGTGGTGACCTCGCGCAGTCGGCGCTGCAGGCGCAGAGTCGCCTTCAGGAACGGTCCCATGCCCTGGTGCTGGTAGGTCATGCCCACGCCGACGGCGAGGGCGGTTTCCAGGTGCAGCGCACCGCCCCTGTGGAACAGGGCATGGGGATCGTGCAGGCCCACCTGCACCACCATCGCCTTCAGTTCCGGCGGCGGGTCCAGGGCGAGCGCCCACTGTACGTAGCCCAGGTAGCTGGGGCCGACGGTGCCCAGCGTTCCGTCGAACCAGGGTTGTTCGCGCAGCCAGGACACCGTGGCCGCGCCGTCGGCGGCTTCGTTGCGCCACAGGTCGAACGTACCCCCGGAACCGCCGGTGCCGCGGCAGCTCTGCAGGACCACGTGGAAGCCCTGTTCGGCGAAGAGCAGGCCGTACATGGGGGACCAGGGCAGGCCCCTGCCGTACGGCGAGCGCACCAGGAGGGTGGGGAAGTCGCCCTCGGCGCGCGGGAAGTAGTGGTCCGTGATCAGCGGGCTGCCGTCGGCGGCCGGCACCACCAGCCCGGGCTCCCACCCGACCTCGTGCAGTTTGGCCGGGAGGCGGCGCCAGGTCGCCCTCATCATCCGTGTGGACAGTGGCGGTTTCCCGGCAGGCGGTGCCCAGGTCGGCCTCGACACAGGACCGTGCGTGGGTGACGTCATCGTTGCCCTCCTTGATTTCCGTACACTGTACGAGAATAGGGCATGCTTGACTGGGCCGGCACAGGGCCGTCGATCAAGGAGAGGGGCGTGGGCCGTGTCCCGCGAAGAAAGTGCCGGCGGCCCGGGCGTCGACCCCCAGCAGCTCTGGCTGGGCTCCGACCAGCCCCGCAGGGGCCGCAAGCCCGCCTACAGCCGAGAGGTGATCACCGCGGCGGCCGTCGCCCTGGCGGACGCGGAAGGGCTCGAAGCGGTCACCATGCGGAAGGTCGCCGCGCAGGTCGGAGCCGGCGTCATGTCGCTCTACAGCTACGCCCCCGACAAGGAGACGCTGCTGAACCTGATGGTCGACCACGTCAGCGGCGAACTGCCGACCGCGCACCCGCTCACCGGTGACTGGCGCGCCGACCTGAAGGCGATCGCACGCCTCCAGCGCGCTCACATGCTGCGGCACCCCTGGCTGCCCGCCGCCCTGACCACCCGCCGCGTCCCCGGACCCCATGCCCTGGCCTTCCTGGAACGCGCGCTCGTCGCCCTGCGGCCTGCCGGACTGGACGGTGCGGCGAAGCTGGAAATCTTCGCCCAGCTCACGGCGTTCGTGGCCGGGCACGTCGCCTACGAGATCGCGCAGGCCGCAACCTCGCACTCACCCGACCGGGCCGCAGCCGAAGCCCGCTACCTCGCCGCCGTCGCGGCAGACGGCCGGCACCCGGAACTCGCCGAAGCCCTCGCCGCGCCCGGAGGTCCCCTCGCCCCGGACGCCACCTTCACCCGGTTCCTGAACCGCCTGGTCGACGGCCTCGACGCCGACTGATCCCGTAGGCCGTCACGGGCGGCAGGTCGCCGACCGGTCGACCTCATCCGGCATCCAGCCTTACGGAGCGTTGCCGCTCCATGGCGTTGTGTGGCTCCCGAAAATCTTCACCCGGTGAAAGTGGAGGGGATGCCTCCCATTGCATTCCTCCTCGGTGCCGACGGAGGGATGGGGGAGTTTGAGCCGATTTGGACATGCAGGGTCGCGCGCCGCCTTTCTTTGTTACGCGATCTTGTGGAGAACCCGTGGCGATCCGCCGAATCAATCGGAAAGCCCCTCGGGCGAATGGCCATATCGCTTGATCGAGGCCGTCAACACGGTTCGCCCGGTCGCCTGTTCGCGTGCTTACATCTGGCCTCGGAAGTGGTCGGAACCGCCTTGTCGCGGAACGGCCACGCCATTTGAGAAACAATCAGACGACTGAAGGGTGCGCACATCATGCGTAACGACATCGAGACCCGTGAGATCGCCGACGACGAACTGGACGCGGTTTCCGGCGGTGTCAGCATCTCCGGTGGGCTTCTCGGCGGTGTGACCGGCGACGTCTTCCACGTCCTGAACACGGTGACCTCGCTCCAGACGGTCCAGGGCGTGCAGGCCCTGCCCGGCCAGGTCGAGGGCATCGTCGGCGTTCGCGCCGGTGTCGCCGGCCTCTGAGCCGAGCCGGTACATCAGGGCGCGTGAGCCCCGGGACGTACGCGTTCCGGGGTTCACGGGTGCCCATGGCCGCGTGCGTGCGCGGGCCCGTCGCCGTGCCCGTGCGCGTGCCCGCGTCGTGAAATGCATTCGAAGGACAGGTCGCTGGTCGTGCAGTTCCGTCAAAAGGCGCTCTCCAGGCTGCAATCGCCCGAAGAACTCGATCTGCCCGTACGGTTCGCGCGCCCGCAGGGGCGATTCGTTCTCGCCGTCACCGCCCTCGTCATGGCCGCCGCGAGTTTCTGGGCATTCACCGGATCTGTTTCCTCCAAGCTGAGCGCCCCCGGCATCCTCACCCGGGCCGAAGGCAGTTATCTGCTCCAGAGCCCGTACTCCGGACAGGTCACCGCCGTGCTCGCCAAGGAGGGCCAGAAGCTCTCCCCCGGCGCACCCCTGCTCCAGCTCGCCACCGAGCAGGGCGACCGGACCGTACGCGTCGTGGCCGGCGGGCGGGTGACGAGCCTGGCCGCCAAGACGGGTGCCGTCGTGACGACCGGTGCGGACCTTGCCGTCCTGGAGCGCCTGGGCGGCGCGGACGACCCGCTGGTCGCCGTGGTCTACGTGCCCGGCGCCGGCGGTGCGGAGATCCGCGTCGGGGCCGCCGTCGACCTGGACGTCCAGTCCGCCCCCCGGCAGCGGTTCGGCGTGTTGCGCGGGCGCGTCAAGGAAGTCGGGCGTACGCCCCAGACGCAGGAGCAGATCGCCGGCTTCCTCGGCGACGCCCGCCTCGCCGCCCAGTTCGCCCGCCAGGGCAATCCCGTCGCGGTGCTCGTACAGCTCGAACGTTCCTCCGCGACCACCTCCGGCTACCGGTGGTCCACCGCGGGCGGGCCCCCGTACGCCCTCGACTCCACGACGCCGCTCACCGGAGCCGTCCACCTCCCCGCACAGCGCCCCGTCGATTGGCTGCTCCCGTGACCACCCCGCCGCAGGCCCACCGAGTTCCCTCCCGCGGCCGACCGCGCCGACCCCGCCGCCCGCCGCGGCCCGTACGCACCCCCACCGTGCTCCAGATGGAGGCGGTGGAGTGCGGGGCCGCCGCGCTGGCCATGGTCCTCGGCCACCACGGCCGTTTCGTACCCCTCGAAGAGCTGCGCATCGCCTGCGGGGTGTCGCGGGACGGCTCCCGCGCCGGGAACCTGCTCAAGGCCGCCCGCGGTTACGGGCTGACCGCCAAGGGCATGCAGATGGACCTGGCCGCGCTCGCCCGCCTGAGCCCGCCGGCCATCCTCTTCTGGGAGTTCAACCACTACGTCGTCTACGAGGGCACGGGCCGACGCCTCGGCCGCCGGGGCGCGTACCTCAACGACCCCGCCAAGGGGCGGCGGTTCGTCCCCATGGAGGAGTTCGACACCGCCTTCACCGGCATCGCGCTCGTCTTCGAACCCGGCCCGCGCTTCCGCCGAACCGGCCGCAGGCAATCCGTGATGAGCGCCATGCCGGCCCGCCTGCGCGGCACCTCGGGCACCATGCTCGCCGCCGTGCTATCCAGCCTCCTCCTGGTGGCCGTCGGCGCGACGGTGCCCGCGCTGAGCCGTACGTACATCGACATGTTCCTCATCGGCGAGCAGACCTCCCTGCTGGGCGTGCTGTTCGCCGCGATGGCGGCGGCCCTGGTGCTCACGGCCGTACTCACCTGGCTGCAGCAGGCCAATCTGCTGCGCGGACGCGTCATCTCCTCCACGCTCGGCAGCGCCCGCTTCCTGCGCCACCTGCTCCGGCTTCCGGTCGCCTTCTACACCCAGCGCAACCCGGCCGACCTCGTCCAGCGCCTCCAGTCCAACGACGCGGTCGCCGAGACGCTCGCCCGGGACCTGGCCGCCGCGGGCGTGGACGCCGTGGTGGTCGTGCTCTACGCGGTCCTGCTGTGGACGTACGATCCGCAACTCACCGCCGTCGGGGTGCTCATCGCCCTGCTCAACCTCGTGGCCCTGCGGATCGTGATGCGGCTGAGGGCCACGGGCACGCAGAAGCTGCGCGCCGAGAGCGCCCGGCTCACCAACACCTCGTACAGCGGCCTCCAGCTCATCGAGACGATGAAGGCCACCGGCGGGGAGAACGCCTTCTTCCGGCGCTGGGCAGGCCAGCACGCCGTCACCCTCGACGTGCAGCAGCGGCTCGGCGTCCCCAGCGCCTGGCTGGCCGTCGTCGCGCCCACGCTCGCCGCGCTCAACAGCGCACTGATCCTTATGATCGGCGGCCTGCGGGCGGTGGAGGGGCACCTCACGGTCGGCCTGCTGGTCGCCTTCCAGGCCCTCGTGACCAGCTTCACCGCACCGATCACCCGCCTGGGCGGCGTGGCCGGAAGGATCCAGGACTTCGCCGCCGACGTCGCCCGCCTCAAGGACGTCGAGGACTTCCCCGTCGACCCGCTGTACGTGCGGCACGCGCGCGGCGAGAGCCCGGCCGGCACCCGCCGCCTCAAGGGCCATCTGGAGCTGGACGGCATCACCTTCGGCTACAGCCCGCTGGACGCTCCGCTGCTGAAGGACGTCTCGCTCGCCGTCGGCCCCGGGCAGCAGATCGCGCTCGTCGGCGGCTCCGGGAGCGCCAAGTCCACCGTCTCCCGGCTGATTTCCGGCCTCTACACCCCGTGGGAGGGAGCCATCCGAATCGACGGGATGCGGATGGAGGACATCCCGCGCGGCGCGCTGGCCGCCTCCGTCTCCTTCGTGGACCAGGACGTCTTCCTCTTCGAGGGCACCGTCCGCGACAACGTCGCGCTGTGGGACCCCTCCATCCCGGACGAGGCCGTCGTCGCCGCCCTCCAGGACGCCGCCGTGTACGAGGTGGTGGCGCGCCGGGCCGGCGGCATCCACGGCCGCGTCGAGCAGGACGGGCGCAATTTCTCCGGCGGCCAGCGCCAGCGCCTGGAGATCGCCCGCGCCCTCGTGCGCCGCCCCAGCGTCATGATCCTGGACGAGGTGACCAGCGCCCTCGACGCGGCGACCGAGCGGATCGTCATCGACAACCTGCGGCGCCGCGGTTGCGCCTGTGTGGTGATTGCCCACCGGCTGAGCACCGTACGCGACAGCGACGAGATCGTCGTGCTCGACCGGGGCACGGTCGTGGAGCGCGGCCGGCACGAGCAACTGCTCGCCGCGCGGGGCGCGTACGCGGCACTGGTCAAGGAGCACTGACGTGGCGACCTCGCAACAGGCCCATCAGCCCCACCCCGTATCGGATCCCGTCGTCGCGGCGCTCGGCGGGCTGGGATCGGCCGTCGACTGCACGGGCCTGCGCAGCCTGTCCCTGGAGGGGCCGCTCGTACTGTGGCTCGTCGTCCAGGGCGAGCTGGACCTATTCGCCGTCGATGCCGCGCAGGCGGGCCACTGGCATTTCCTCGGCCGGCTGGAGTCGGGCGCGCTGCTCCTCGGCCCGGTCGACGGCCCCGCGCACACGCTGACCGGGCGCCCGCTGCAAGGCTGTGTACTGCGCCGCATCGAGCTGCAGGAGTTGAACCGGCCCGCGTACGGCGGATCCTGGGGCGGGCACGGCGAGTACGGAGCGTACGGCCAGTACGGCCAGTACGGCGAGTACGGGGCGTACGGCGAGTACGGCGAGTACGGAGATCACGCCGACCCGTGGCAGGCCGCGCCCAGCCCCCTGGAGGACGCCTTCGCCCGCGGCATCGGCCGCGGTCTGCGCGTGCTCTACCAGGCACCGCTGGAAGGCGGCCCCGACACCGCCGCCAGCGGCGGGGCCGACGAGGACATCCTGTGGATGCAGGTCCCGCCGGGGAGCGTGCGGTACGGCGCCGTGTACGAGGCCCACGCATCGTACGAGGGCGCGGGCACGGCCGGCACGCTCCTCGTCGACGAAGCCGTGTGGCAGGGCATGGTCGACCGGCAGTACCGGCTGCTCTGCGCCCTGGACCGCCGCATCGAGCAGGATGAGCGCGCCCACGCGGACCGCACCGCGGCCGGCATCGAGGCCGGAGAGGCCGCCCGTACCCAGGCGGACCGCGCCCTGCTCGCCTCCATCGGCCGCCCCCGCCGGGGCTCCCGCCGTGCCGCCGGCGACGATGCGACCTTCGCCGTGTGCCGCCTGGTGGCCGCCGAAGCCGGCATCGCCCTCACCGAGCCCACGGGCGCGGACGCGGCCCCCGCCTCCGCCTCCTCCGGCGTCTCCGCGCGGACGGACCCGATCGAACGCATCGCCCTCGCCTCCCGCATCCGCACCCGCCCCGTCAGGCTCGGCGGCCGCTGGTGGCGGGAGTACGGCGGCCCGCTGGCCGGGCGGCGCGCCGACGACGGAACCCCCGTCGCGCTGCTCTGGCGGCGCGGCCGGTACGAGGCCGTCGACCCGGCCACCGGCGCCCGTGAGCGCATCCGCCAGGCCAACGCGGCCGCCTTCGCACCGGCCGCCGTCATGTTCTACCGCCCGCTGCCCGACCGGAAGCCGGGCCTGCTGCACCTGATGCGCTTCAGCGTGCGCGGCAGCGGCCAGGACCTGCGCAGCCTGGTCCTGGGCGGGCTCGGAGCCGTCGGCCTCGGCGCGCTCGTCCCCGTGGCCACCGGTCGGGTGCTCGGCACGTACGTACCGCACGCCGAGGACAGCCTCATCGTGCAGACCGCGCTGGCGCTCATCGCGACCAGCGTGGTCTCGGCCGCCTTCATGCTGCTCCAGAACGTCTCCGTGCTGCGGATGGAGGGCCGCATCGAGGCCACCTTGCAACCGGCCGTCTGGGACCGGCTGTTGCGACTGCCGGTGACCTTCTTCGCCGGCCGCTCCACCGGGGAACTCGCCGCCGCTGCCATGGGCATCAGCTCCATCCGCAGCGTGCTGTCCGGCATCGTCCCGGTGTCGCTGCAGGCCGGCACCGTCGGCGCGATGAACCTCGTACTGCTGCTCGTCTACAGCGTGCCGCTGGCGCTGGCGGCGCTCGCCATGCTGCTCGGCGTCGCCGTCGTCTTCCTGGGCCTGGGGCTCTGGCAGCTCCGCTACCAGCGCCGGCTGATCCGGCTCGGCAACAAGCTCGACAACCAGGCGTTCCAGACCCTGCGCGGACTGCCCAAGCTGCGCGTGGCCGCGGCCGAGAGCTTCGCGTACGCCGCCTGGGCGCGGGAGTTCGCCCGTACCCGCGAACTGCACCAGCGCATCGGCCGGATCAAGAACGTCCTCACCGTCCTCAACGCGGTCTATCTGCCGCTCTGTACGCTCGTGATGTTCATGCTGCTGGCCGGACCGGCCCGGGGCAGCATGTCCGCAGCCGAGTTCCTCACCTTCAGCACCGCCGTGACGATGATGCTGTCCTCGGCCACCCAGCTGACCGGCGTCCTGCTCTCGGCAGCCGCCGTGCAGCCGATGTTCGAGCTGGTCAAGCCGCTGCTCCAGGAGGCCCCCGAGGTACGTGCCGCCGGCATCCGGCCGGGCGAGCTCAGCGGCGCCGTCGAGGTGCAGAACCTCTCGTACCGGTACGCCGACGACGGCCCGCTCGTCCTGGACGACGTGTCGTTCGCGGTACGGCCGGGGGAGTTCGTCGCGGTCGTCGGCGCCAGCGGCTGCGGCAAGTCAACCCTGCTGCGCATGCTCATCGGCTTCGACCGGCCGGCTTCCGGCAGCGTGCGGTACGACGGACAGGACCTGGCCGCACTCGACCAGGCGGCCGTGCGCCGCCAGTGCGGGGTCGTCCTCCAGAACGCGCAGCCGTTCTCCGGGTCGATCCTCGACTGCATCCGCGGCTCCGGTACGTACTCCCTCGAAGAGGCGGCGGAGGCCGCCGCGCTGGCGGGCCTCGCCGAGGACATCAAGGCGATGCCGATGGGCCTGCACACCGTGCTGTCCGACGGGGGCGGCACCGTATCGGGCGGGCAGCGCCAGCGGCTGATGATCGCCCAGGCCCTCATCGGCAAGCCGCGCATCCTGTTCCTGGACGAGGCGACCAGCGCGCTGGACAACGAGGCCCAGCGCGTGGTCATCGAGTCCACCCGGGCCCTGCGCGCCACCCGCATCGTGATCGCCCACCGGCTGTCCACCGTCATGGACGCCGACCGGGTGATCGTCATGGCGGACGGCCGGATCGCCCAGCAGGGCCCGCCCGCCGAGCTGCTCGCCGATCCGGCGGGCCCGTTCCACGAGCTGGTCCGCCGCCAGGTCGGGTGAGCCCGGAGGAGACCGTCAGCCTTGAGCCGGGGCCGGGGCAGGGGTCTGCGTATCGGACTGATGGTCCGAATGGTCCGACGCGGCCACGGCCGGGGACCCGGCCGCCGCCGGGAGGGCGAAGACGCGGAGGAAGAGCTGCGAGAGCGGGCCGATGGCCAGGGCGTACGCCACCGTGCCCACGCCGGCCGTGCCGCCCAGCAGGACTCCGGCCGCCAGGACCGTGAGCTCGATGCCGGTACGGACCAGCCGCAGCGAGCGCCCGGTCCGCCGGTGCAGCCCGGTCATGAGGCCGTCGCGCGGGCCGGGCCCGAAGCACGCGGCGATGTAGAGGCCGGTCGCGACCCCGTTGAGGACGATGCCCGCCGTCAGCAGGGCGGCCTGCGCGAGCGTGCCGCGCACGTCCGGCAGCACCGCGAGCGTGGCGTCCATGGTCAGGCCGACGGCGAACACGTTGGAGACGGTCCCGAGCCCGGGCCGCTGCCGCAACGGCACCCACAGCAGCAGGACCAGCGCCCCGACGGCCACCGAGACCGTGCCGATGCTCCACCCCGTGCGCTCGGCGAGCCCCTGGTGGAAGACGTCCCACGGGTCCAGTCCCAGCCCGGCGCGGACCAGGAACGCCGAGCTCGCGCCGTAGAGCGCGAGCCCGACGTAGAGCTGCAGGAGCCGACGGGGCAGACGTCGCGCGGGGCGGACGGGGGCGAGGGACACCGGTGGAGCCTTTCGGGGGAGCCAAAGACCGACAGGTCTTACCGTGTGGCATCCCCTGAACGGCCCAACAGGGCCAATCCGAACCAAGTGGCCTTACTTTCGCCGATTCATTCCGGCGGCGCCTCAGCGCGTCCCGCCTCGTGAGAACTGGCACATTTTCGACCCGTTTAGTCCGAATTGGTGAATGCTGGTTTCCGGGCCGCGACCATCCAGACGCGCCCCCACCAGCGCCACCGGCACCGGAAGAGACGAGAGACATGCGACGCGTACACCGCCTGACGGTCAACCGGCGGACAGCCCTGCCCCTCGTCGGCGGAGCCGCCGTCCTCGGCTTCGGCGGCCTCTACCTCACCGGTCTGGCCGTGGCGGGTGACGCCATCGCCGACGGCACCCACGTACGGGGTGTCGACATCGGCGGCATGAGCCGTACGGAGGCCAGGACCGCGCTCGACCGCACGCTCGGCCCCGCCGCGGCCGCCCCGATCGAGCTGCGGATCGGCGACCGCGCCGAGCAGGCCGCCCCCGCCGCCTTCGGCCTGTCGCTGGACACCGCCGCCACCGTCGAGCGCGCCGCACAGACCGGATCCGACCCCTTCACCGTGATCGGCCGCCTCCTCACCCCGGCCGAGAACCGGGACGTGGAGCCCGTGGTCCGTACGGACGGCCCCACGAGCACCGCCGAGGTCGACCGGATCACCGCCGCCGGCCGGGAGGCCCGCGACGGCGACATCACCTTCGAGGGCGGCACGGCCCGGGCCACCGCCCCCGTGACCGGTGTCTCCGTACGGGCCGACCAGGCGGCCGACACCGTACGCGCCGCCTACCTGCGCCCCCAGGGCGGGCCGGTCGCCCTCCCCGTGGACCAGAAGCCGCCCGCCGTGGGACAGCAGGAGACCGCTCGGGCCCTGAAGGAGTTCGCCCAGCCCGCGATGTCCGGCCCGGTCACGCTCAAGGTGGCCGGAAAGACGGTCACCCTCACCCCCGCCGTGCTCGGCAAGCACCTGTCGGTCGAGCCCGACGCACAGGGCCGGCTGGTCCCGAAGCTCGACGCCCAGGGGCTGCTGGCCGAGCCCGCCGTCGCCCGGCAGGTCGCCGCGGCCACCAGCACCTCCCGCGGGGCCACCTTCGGCGTGGACTCCACCGGCCGCGCGGTCGTGGTCCAGGACGGGCGCTCCGGGGTGCAGGTCACCGAGAAGGCCTTCGCCGACGCCGTCGTCCCGCTGCTGACGCGCACCGGCGCCGCCCGTACGGGGGAGGTCGCCGTGACGACGGTCCACCCGCGCCTGACCGCGGAGAACGCACAGAGCCTCGGCATCAAGGAGAAGATGTCCTCCTTCACGGTCAAGTTCCCGGCCGCGCCGTACCGCACCACCAACATCGGGCGGGCCGTCGAGCTGATCAACGGCTCCGTCGTGCTGCCGGGCGAGACGTGGAGCTTCAACAAGACGGTCGGCGAGCGGACCAAGGAGAACGGCTTCGTCGACGGCATCATGATCAACGACGGCCAGTTCGTGAAGTCCCCCGGCGGCGGTGTCTCGGCGGTCGCGACGACCATGTACAACGCCATGTTCTTCGCGGGCGTCCACCCGCTGGAGCACGGGGCCCACTCGTTCTACATCGAGCGCTATCCCGAGGGCCGCGAGGCCACCGTCGCCTGGGGCACCCTCGACCTGCGCTGGAAGAACGACTCCGGCCACGCGATCTACGTCCAGGCCGAGTCCACCGACACCTCGGTGACCATCAGTCTGCTCGGCACGAAGAAGTACGAGGAGATACGCGCGACCCAGGGCCCGCGGACGAACACCACCCCGCCGGCCAAGCGCACGGGCTCCGGGCCGACCTGTGAGGTGCAGACCCCGCTGGAGGGCTTCGACGTGGCCGTCGACCGGATCTTCGTCCAGGGCGGGCAGGAGGTCAAGCGGGAGACCTACAAGACGCACTACACCCCGCGCGACGAGGTCACCTGCGATCCGCAGACTCCGCAGACCCCCGCGGCCCCGAGCCCCTCGGCGGCCCCGACGGGCCCGGCCGCCACGCAGCCGGGCCGCGCCTGAAGCCCGGGGTCTTGTCCGGCGACACTCCCTAGACGAACCCGGCAGGCGGGCGCGCCCGCCAGGAGTGGGCGGGACAGTGCACGACCGACGCCATGTTCCGGTCCCAGTGGGCCCGGTGGCGGCGGGTGGAGTGGGGCGCGCACGACACGGCGGCCGTGCGCGCCAGTATGAGCAGGGCGGCCGTGAGGGCCGCCAGTTCTATGTGGTCCGGGGTGCCCCGGACCACCCTGATCCGGTGCCGGCGTATCACCAGGTCACCGGCAGGGTCTTGGGCCCCCGGATCAGCGCCCCGGCCTGCCATTCGAGCTGCTCGGGCGGTACGGCCAAGGCGAGGCGCGGATAGCGTTCGATCAGCGTGGTGATGATGATCTCGGACTCCATACGGGCCAGCATCGAGCCCACGCAGTGGTGGGGCCCGTTGCCGAAGGCCATGTGGGCGATGGGCCCGCGGTCGAAGTCCAGCGCGTCCGGGTTCGGGAAGACCTCGGGATCGCGGTTGGCCGCGAGGTACGAGGAGTAGACCGTGTCCCCGGCCTTGATCGTGACGCCGGCGATGTCCACGTCCCGCGTCGCGATCCGCGGCAGACCGACCCCGCTGCGGTGCGGGATGAACCGCAGCAGCTCGTCGACGGCCTGGGGGATCATCTCCGGCTCCCTGCGCAGCCGTTCGTGGTGCTCCGGATGGGTGAGCAGGGCGTACACCATGTTCGCGCTGTTGTTGCGGACGGCGTGCGCACCGCTCACGAGGATCGCGGTGGCGATGGAGACCGCCTCCGGCTCGGTGATCTCACCGGCGTCGGCGGCCCCGGCGAGGACCCCGGCGAGGTCGTCGCTCTGCTTCTCCCGCCGCATGGCCAGCAGGGCGACCACGCATTCGCGCACCGTCTTCAGGGCGTCGGTGCTCTTGTCGGGGGACGGGCCCGGGGTCATGATCACGTTCGCCCAGGAGGTCATGTCCTTGCGCATGTCCTG
This sequence comes from Streptomyces sp. NBC_01006, assembly GCF_045162725.1. Taxonomy (NCBI): domain Bacteria; kingdom Bacillati; phylum Actinomycetota; class Actinomycetes; order Kitasatosporales; family Streptomycetaceae; genus Streptomyces; species Streptomyces sp. NBC_01006. Next base: position 6,834,598 of record NZ_CP108700.1, read on the forward strand.
CGGCATTCCCAGCAGGTCGGCGACGGCCGCGAGCGGGAACGGGCCGTGCAGGTGCTCGACGAGGTCCGCCGGCGAACCGTGCCGCTCCATCTCGTCCAGGAGGCCGTCGGCCGTCCCCTGCACGGTCGGCCGCAGCTTCTGCATGCTCTTGCCGGTGAACGCCCGGGCGACCACGCGGCGCATGTCGTTCAGGCGCGGCGGGTCGGCGTAGTTCATCGACGCCTGCTGCGAGGCGATCGCGTGCGGGGAGGAGGCGGTGATCGTCCGGCCGACCAGTTCGGAACGGCTGAAGCGCGGGTCGGTGGTCGCCGCCTTCACATCGGCGTAGCGCGCCATCAGCCAGGCGGTGCCCTGGCCGAACGGCAGCCGGATCCGGGTGGCCCGTTTGTCCCGCAGGCGGTCGTGCAGGAACGGGTCGAAGTCCAGCGCCTCGAAGTCGTCCAGGTTCCAGCAGTGCACCGGTTCGCCCGAGGCCGGGTCCATCTCCGGGGCCGACTCCGGGTCCATCTCCGGGTCCGGCCTGAGGGCGGTTTGCGGGTCTGACGTCATGGTTCATCTCCCTGCGTGGATGTCACCCCCCAAGGCACGATTCCGCGGGAAATCGGCACAGCCATCCCTTCCCTCTCGTCGCACGCTCCGCTGCCTCCACGGCGCAGCGTCACCGGATTGGCTCATGTCACCAACGCCGTAGTCCCGCGCGCGCTTCCGGCGGAGGTCGATGAGGCTGTGTCAGACACGAAAGGAGAGCCACCCATGGCGACTCTGTGCAGGCCAACGGTGTGCGTGCCCGAGCACGTGATCACGATGGAGCAGACCCTCGATCTGTGCCGGTCCGTGCACGCGGACCATCCGCAGCTCGACCTGGCGCTGCGCCTGATCCGCAACACCGGCGTCGCGAAGCGGCACATCGTGCGCCCCATCGAGGAGACGCTCAAGCACCCCGGTTTCGAATCGCGCAACGCCGTGTACGAGACCGAGGCCAAGGCGCGGGTCCCCGCGGTGGTGCGGCAGGCGCTGGAGGACGCGCAGCTGCGGGCCCAGGACATCGACATGATCATCTACGTGTCGTGCACGGGCTTCATGATGCCCTCGCTGACCGCGTGGATGATCAACGCGATGGGCTTCCGGACGGACACCAAACAGCTCCCCATCGCCCAGCTGGGCTGTGCGGCGGGCGGCGCGGCGGTCAACCGGGCCCACGACTTCTGCACCGCCTACCCCGAGGCGAACGCGCTGATCGTGTCCTGCGAGTTCTGCTCGCTCTGCTACCAGCCCAGCGACCTGGAGGTCGGCAACCTGCTCTCGAACGGCCTGTTCGGCGACGGAGTGGGCGCCGCCGTCGTCCGCGGCCGGGGCGGAACCGGCATGGAACTGCACCGCAACAGCTCGTACATCATCCCCCAGACGGAGGACTGGATCATGTACGACGTCAAGTCCACCGGGTTCCACTTCAAGCTCGACCGGCGGGTCCCGGGGACCATGGAACCGCTCGCGCCCTCCCTCAAGGACCTGGCCAAGCTCCATGGGTGGGACGCGGCCGCGCTGGATTTCTACATCATCCACGCAGGTGGGCCGCGCATCTTGGACGACCTCAGCAAGTACCTCGGTGTGGCACCCGAGGCATTCCGCTTCAGTCGGGCCACACTGACCGAGTACGGCAACATCGCCAGCGCCGTCGTCCTGGACGCACTGCGCCGACTGTTCGACGAGAACGGCACCGCTGACGCCGCGCGGGGCCTGCTGGCCGGTTTCGGCCCGGGCATCACCGCAGAGATCTCACTGGGCAGCTGGACCTCGGGACGAGGGACCGGGTGAGGGAGGAATCCGAAGAATGCTGAAGGACGGCCCCGCAACCGCAAGGCCACCCATCACGCACTGGCCCACCCCGGCACTGGACGGGGTCGACTTCGACCCCGTCCTCGCCGAACTGATGCAAGCGGGTCCGATCACCCGGATCCGCATGCCCAACGGAAGCGGGTGGGCCTGGCTCGTCTGCCGGTTCGACGACGTGCGCATGGTGGCCAACGATCCCCGGTTCAGCCGCAAGCTGGTCGCGGAACACGATGTCACCCGACTGGCCCCGCACTTCATCCCCGCGCCGGGTGCGGTCGGGTTCGAGGACCCGCCCGACCACACCCGGCTGCGGCGCACCGTCGCCGCGGCCTTCACCACCCCCGGGGTGGAGCGCCTGCGCACCCGCGCGAAGGAGATGCTCGATGCCCTCGTCGACGGGATCCTGCGCGACGGCCCGCCCGCGGACCTGACCGAGCGCCTGCTGGCGCCCTTCCCGCTCGCCGTCGTGTGCGAGCTGATGGGCGTCCCGGAGGAAGACCGGCCCATGGTCCACGAATGGACCACCCTGATCCTCTCCTCGGCCCAGGGCGTCGAACGCAGCGAGCAGGCGAAGAACGACATGTGCGCCTACCTGGGCGGGCGCATGCGCACCGGGGAAGTGGCCGGTGGCGACAGCGTCATCGGGCTCCTCGTCAAGGCCGTCGAGGCCGGCGAGGTCACCGCCGAGGAGGCGACCGGCCTCGCCCTGCTCATCCAGATCGGGGGCGAGGCCGTCACCAACAACGTGGGCAACATGGTCTACATCCTGCTCACCCGGCCGGACCTGATGGACCGGATGCGCAGGGAGCCGGGCCTGCGGCCCTCGGCCATCAACGAGCTGCTGCGCTACATCCCGCACCGCAACGCGGTCGGGCTCTCGCGGATCGCCCTGGAGGACGTCACCGTGGCGGGCCAGCTCATCCGGGCGGGCGAGGCGATCTACGTCTCGTACCTCGCGGCCAACCGCGACCCGGAGGTCTTCCCCGACCCCGAGGAACTGCAGCTGGAGCGCAGCCCCAACCCGCACGTCTCCTTCGGGTACGGACCCCACTTCTGTCCCGGGAACATGCTGGCCCGTCTCGAATCCGAGCTGATGGTGGACGCCCTGCTCGACCGCTTCGCGGACCTGCGCTTCAGCGTCCCCGTCGGCGAGCTGCGCTGGCGGCCCGGGGCCCTCATCCGCGGGCCCGAAGGTCTGCCCGTGACCTGGTCATGACCGCGCACGTCGCCCGCGACGGGCTGCTCGTGCCACCGGGTCACGGCCGCAAGCTGCACACCGAGGCCCAGCAGGTCACGTTCAAGGTCACCGGGGAGCACTCCGCGGTGGCCTCCAGCTTCGAGGTCGTCGTACCGCCCGGGTTCGACGTCGGGGCGCACCTGCACACCCGGAGCGAAGAGCTGTTCTACGTCCTGGAGGGTGAACTCGACGTCATGGCCTTCGAGCCTCGCGTCCGTTCCGGGGACGACTGGCGACACTGGGAGTCGCTCGACGGACGCCAGGTCGTCCGTGCCACGCCAGGAACCGTCATCGTGGTTCCGCCCGGTTGTCCGCACGCCTTCGCGAACCCCACCGGCGAACCGGCCCGGATGTTCTTCCAGGCCTCCCCGCCCCCCGATCACGAGCGGTACTTCGAGGAGCTCCTCGACCTGCTCGACACGAGCGCCACCCCGGATCCCGCCGCTATCCACGCACTCCGGAAGCGCTACGACATCGAACAGCTCACGCCGCTGCGCCACGAGCTGTCCTGACCACCACCGCGACACCCCTCACCCAAACGCACACCATTCTCGGGAGACTTCATGCTGCGCACGCGCCGCAAACTTCGCACCGCCACGTACGTCCTGGCGACCGTGATCGCCGCCAGTGCCTCGATCGCCGCGGCCCCGGCACGGGCCGCCCACTCCCTGCCGTCCTACTGGTGCTACCTCAACGGTGTCGAGGTGAGGTCCGGTCTGACGGTGGTCAGAGGCACGGGGGGCGTCGACACGATCCTGTGCGAGAACGACGTCGAGAACGTCATCATCGACGGCGGCGGCGGCAACGACAACATCCGCGTCAAGGGCATGCTGATCGACTCCCAGGTGCTCGGCGGCGAAGGCGACGACACGCTCCAGGTCAACAACCTCGCCCCGAAGAACGGCAACGCGTCGGTGCGCGGTGGCCTCGGCAACGACACCATCATCACCGCGCTCGTCGTGGGCACGGCCGACCACGGGGCCAGCGTCTACGGCGACCACGGCGACGACAAGATCACCACGGGCAGCGTGATGGGCCAGCCCGGCGAGTACGAGCGCGGCGGCGGCCAGGTCTTCGGCAACGACGGCAGCGACCTGATCCGCACCGGCAACGTCGACCTCGGCGGCCGGGTCCTCGGCGGCAGCGAGAACGACATCATCGAGCCCAAGTCGGTGGGCGCGGAGTCCGCGGGCATCGTCCAGGGCGGTCCCGGCAACGACACGGTCCGGGGTCTGAACGACACGGTCCTGACCATCGGACCGGGCTACGGCCAGGTCGACGGCGGGATCGGGACCAACTCCTGCCGGGTGAAGCACTTCTCGACCGGCGACCGGGTCCGTAGCACGCTGTCCAACTGCCCGTCCAGCGAAGCGGGCCCGGCGACCCCGTCGGCCCCCGCTTCACCGGCCGCTCCCGCGACCCCGGCCAAGCCGGCGGCCCCCGCGGCCTCCGGCGGCCACTCACCGCGCTGACGGGCGGCGGCCCCCGGGCGCGCCGTGCCGGCGCTCCACGGACAGGCCGCCGGGCAGCATGAACAGGGTCAGCACCGCGCCGACGGCGAAGATCACCGCCGCTGCCGTGAAGACCGTGTGGTAACCCTCCAGGGCAGCCCGCGCCGCCAGTTCCGGCGTGGGCTGCCGGCCCGCCAGCGAGCGGGCGATGGCTCCGGCGGCAAGGGTGCTCATGAGCGCCGTGCCGACGGAGCCGCCCGTCTGCCGCATGGCGTTGACCGTCGCGGAGCCGACGCCCGCGTCCCGCGGGTCGATGCCGGCCGTGCCGAGGTTCATGGCGGCCGCCGTGATCAGGCCCATGCCCAGACCCGTTGCCACCTGGCCCGGCAGTACGTCGACCAGGTAGGGGCCGGTCGCCGTCGCGTTCGTCATCCAGGCCATTCCGCATGCCGAGAGCAGCATGCCGGTGACGATGCGCGGGCGTCCGCCGACCCGGCCGAGCAGCCCCATGTTGCTGCCGATCGCGCCGATCATCGTGCAGCCGGACATCGGCATGAAGGCCAGGCCGGTCTGGGCCGGGCTGTAGCCGCGGGCGTGCTGGAGGTAGTACGTCAGGAACAGGAACACCCCGAACATGCCGACCCCGGTGATGAACACGGCGATCAGCGCCGCGCCCCGGACCCGGTCGAGCACGATCCGCAGCGGCAGCAGCGGGTGCGCGCTGCGGCGCTGCCACCACACGAACCCGGTGAGCAGCAGGGCGGCCATGACGAGGAAGCCCAGGGTGCGGACGGACTGCCAGCCGTGGGAGCCGGCCGTGGCGAGCCCGTAGACCAGGCAGAACAGCCCGGACGAGGCGAGCACCGTGCCCGGCAGGTCGAGCTTGGGCGGGGTGGTCGGCGCCGAACGCCCGAGCAGCAGCACACCGCCGGTGACGGCGACGGCGGCGAACAGCAGGTTCACGTACATCGTCGAGCGCCAGCTCAGGTGCTCGGTGAGGAAACCGCCCAGCAGCAGCCCCACGGCGCCCCCGGACGCGGCGAGCGAGCCGAACACGCCGAAGGCCTTGGCGCGCTCGGCGGGTGCGGAGAACGTGGTGGTCAGCAGCGAGAGCGCGGCCGGAGCCAGCAGCGCCGCGAACACCCCTTGCAGGGCGCGGGCCGTGACGAGGACCCCGAAGGTGGCCGCCGCGCCGCCGAGGGCGGAGGCCGCCGCGAAGCCGATCTGCCCGATGAGGAAGGCCCGGCGCCGCCCGAACTTGTCGGCCAGCCGCCCGCCGAGCAGCAGGAGACTGCCGAAGGTGATCGCGTACGCGGTCACCACCCACTGCCGCTGGCCGTCGGAGAATCCGAGGTCGGCCTGGGCGGAGGGCAGGGCGATGTTCACGATGGTGGCGTCGAGGACGACCATGAGCTGGGCGAGGCCGATGACGCCCAAGATCCACCAGCGGCGCGGATCGGGCGGCGCCGCGGCGTCGGGGGCGGCGGAAGCGGTGCTGGTTCCGGGACGGGTCGGCTCTGCGGACATGGTGGCGCTCTCCATGGGTTCCGCGCGTTCTCGCCGGTGAGAGGGCGTACGCGTATGCGTGGACTGTCTGCTTCGACGATGCGTGAGACGGCCCTGTCACCCGCGCGCCACGCCATGACGCCGTCCGGATGGACCAGTGGAGCGTTCGTTTCTCCTACCCTTTCCCCTTCTTCTTCTTGTTCTTTTCGCGCGGGGCGTCGACCGGGCGGCCGGCGTGGAGCTCCAGTGGGCCCGTGCCCTCGCGCCGGGCGCGCAGGCAGGCCTCGATCTGGCGGCGCAGGGAGGGTTTGACCAGGGCGCGCAGCTCACCGGCGGGCACCGCCCGCCAGCTCAGCAGCTCGAAGGGGGCGAGCCGGATCCGGGCCAGGGTGGCGGCGTCCAGCACCCCGCCGTCGTAGAGGAAGCGGATGCGGGCCGGATAGCCGGGCTTGTGGGCCCAGTTGACGCCGAGCAGCCGGCCCGGTGCGAGGTCGAGGCCGAGTTCCTCGTGCACCTCCCGGCGGGCGGCGGCGCGCGGGGTCTCACCCAGGTCGCTGTCGATCCCGCCGCCCGGCAGGTTCCAGCGCCCGGACCTGTCGTAGGAGGGCTCCACCAGCAGGATCCGGCCCGTGGCGTCGGTGAACAGCACGCTGGCCGCGGTGATCGCCTTGGGGCGGGCGGCCCGGTGGCTCGCGGCGTCGAAGGACCCGGTGTGTTCCAGGGCCGTACGCCGCTCCGGGTCCAGGCCGGCCGGGGAGCCGGGCTGCGGCACGCCGTCGACCAGATGCGCGAGGGAGCCGGCGTACAGGGCGGCCAGGGCGGCGCGCAGCCGGGGCGCGAGCCGGGCGGGCAGCACCGCGTACGCCTCCTCCGGCGCGAGCCAGCGGGCCGGGGAGGCCTCGCCGTCCGGGAGGGAGAGCCCGCGGGCCTGCTTCGGCGAGAGCGGCCCGACCAGGTGGACGTGGGCGATGAGGGAGCGGCCGAGGGAGCCGGGCCGCCGCGAGTCCACGGCGAGCAGCCGGCCCACCGGTACGGACAGGCCCAGCTCCGCCTCCAGCTCCCGGGCCAGCGCCTCCTCCGGGGTCTCGGTGTCCTCGACGGTGCTGCCCGGAAGCTCCGCCTCCGCCCGGTACGAGGGCGCCAGTACGAGGACCCGCCCGGCGGAGTCCAGCACGATCGCGGTGGCGGCGACGAGCGGGGACGGCCGGGCGGCGTAGTACAGGCGCACCTCGTCGGGGGAGGGGCCACCGGAGGGCCCGTCGGGCGGCTGGCCGTACTGCGGGTCGGACGGGCGGTCGGACGGGCGGTCGGGCAATGCGGACTCCCCATGTCTGGTCGTGCCACCGTACGGGGCGGATCCGCACCCCGCCCGGGCCCGCGGCGCTCGCCGGTCAGGCCCGGGCCAGGAGCATCCCGCCCATCGTGACCATGGTCGCCGCGACGAGCCCGTCCAGCACCCGCCAGGCCGCCGGGCGAGCCAGCGGGCCGCTCAGCAGCCGGGCGCCGTAGCCGAGGGTGCCGAACCAGATCAGGCTGGCCAGCCCGGCCCCGATGCCGAAGGCCCAGCGCAGGTCCCCGCGGTCGGCGGCGAGGGAGCCGAGCAGCAGGACGGTGTCCAGGTAGACGTGCGGGTTGAGCCAGGTCATGGCCAGGCAGGTCAGCACGGCCCGGCGGCGGGACCCGGCGGTGGCCCCCTCGGCGCCCAGGGCGGCGCCGGGGGTGGGCCGCAGCACCCGGCGGGCGGCGAGGAATCCGTAGCAGATCAGGAATCCGCCGCCGGCGATGGCGACCGCGGTCAGGGCGGCCGGCCAGGCGGTGACGAAGGCGCCGACCCCGGCGACGCCGAGGGCGATGAGGAGCGCGTCGGAGACGGCGCAGATCGCGACCACGGCGAGGACGGCGTGCCGGCGCACCCCCTGCCGCAGGACGAAGGCGTTCTGCGCGCCGATGGCGACGATGAGGGAGAGTCCGGTGCCGAAGCCGGCGAGTGCCGCCGCGATGATGCCGTGTGTCATGTCTCCGACCGTAGGCAGCGGCGTGGTTTCAGTACAGCTAAAGATTTTTACGTACCCTTAGCGTTCGTGATGGACGAGCTACCCCTGGACCAGGTGCGGACCCTGCTCGCCGTGGTCGACGAGGGCACCTTCGACGCGGCGGCCGCGGCCCTGCACGTGACCCCGTCCGCCGTGAGCCAGCGGGTCAAGGCGCTGGAGCAGCGGACCGGGCGGGTGCTGCTGATGCGCACGAAGCCGGTACGGGCGACCGAGTCCGGGCAGGTGGTGGTCCGGTTCGCCCGGCAGCTGGCCCGGCTGGAGCGGGACGCGCGCGCCGAGCTCGGCATGGCGCAGGAGTCGGGAGGCCCGGTGCGGCTGCCGATCGCCGTCAACGCCGACTCCCTCGCCACCTGGTTCCTGCCGGCGCTCACGCGGGTGCCGCAGGATCCGCCGGTCTTCTTCGAACTGCACCGGGAGGACGAGGGGCATACGACGGCCCTGCTGCGGGAGGGCCAGGTGATGGCGGCGGTCACCTCCTCGCCGGACCCGGTGGCGGGGTGCACCGTACGCGGGCTGGGGCTGGCCCGGTACCTGGCGGTGGCGAGCCCCGGGTTCGCGGCCCGGTACCTGGCCGGGGGCCTCGAACGGGGCCTGCGGGAGGCTCCGGTGATCGTCTTCGACCGGCGGGACGAGCTCCAGGACGTGTTCGTACGGTCGCTGACCGGCGATCAGGACGCCGGGGCCGGGCCGCTGCGCCACCACGTACCGACCTCGGAGGGGTTCTGCGACGCGGTGGCGGCCGGGCTGGGCTGGGGACTGGTGCCGGAGCCCCAGTCGGAGCCGCTGCTGCGTGCGGGCAGGCTGGAGCTGCTGGCGCCGCGGCGGCCGATGGACGTGCCGCTGTACTGGCAGCAGTGGAAACTCGACTCCCCGGCGCTGTCGACGGTGGCGGAGGTGGTCGCGGCCGCGGCGGCCGAGGCCCTCCGCCGGGACGGGACCCTCCGTCAGGACGGGACCCGGCACCCGGTGGGCCGGGGTCGGTCCTGATCGCTGCGGACACCCCCTAAGCTGCGGGTATGGAGTCCTACACGATCGGCCAGGCCGCCCGGCTGCTCGGCGTGAGCGTCGACACGGCCCGACGCTGGGCCGACGCCGAGCGGTTCCCCACCCGGCGCGAGGGCACGCGGCGGATGGTGGACGGGCCGGACCTGGCCGCGTTCTGCGTACAGGCCGCCCAGGAGGCCGGCGAGGGCGAGGACGCCCCCTACACCTCGGCGCGCAACGCCTTCCCGGGCATCGTCACCGCCGTGAAGCTCGGCACGGTCGATGCCCAGGTCGAGATCCAGGCCGGCCCGCACCGCGTCGTGTCGCTCCTGACCCGGGAAGCGGTGGAGGAGCTCGGCCTGGAGGTCGGCGCGCGGGCGGTGGCCCGGGTGAAGTCGACGAGCGTCTTCATCGACAGGGTCTGACGGGGCCGATCGGCGGCGGTGGCAGACTGGCCGCTGATCCGCCGAAGGGGAGTACCTCGTTGTCCATGTTCAGCAACCTGCGCCGGGCCGTGCGTCGCGGCTACCGGCGCGCCGTCGACCTCAGCCACCCGTCCCGCTCCCCGCTCGGAAGCGCGGTGGTCAACTGCGTGGTCTACGTCGACGGCGCACGGCAGGACGGCTGCGCCGAGGTGGAGGAAGCGCTGCGGCGGGTCCGCAAGACGGGTGACGGGTTCGTCTGGATCGGCCTCCACGAACCGACGAAGGAGGAGCTCGCCGGGCTCGCCGAGTTGTTCGGCCTGCACCCGCTCGCCGTCGAGGACGCGGTGACCGCGCACCAGCGCCCCAAGGTGGAGCGGTTCGACGACATACTCTTCTCCGTCTTCAAGACGGTGCGCTACGTGGAGCACGAGGAGCTCACCGCGACCAGCGAGGTCGTGGAGACCGGCGAGCTGATGGCGTTCACCGGCGACGACTTCGTCATCACCATCCGGCACGGCGGCCACGGCACGCTGGGCCCGGTCCGCGAGAGCCTGGAAGCGGCGCCGGACCAACTGGCCAAGGGGCCGGCCTCGGTTCTGCACGCCATCGCCGACCACGTCGTCGACGACTACGTGGCCGTCACGGACGCGGTGCAGAGCGACATCGACGCCGTCGAGACCGCGGTGTTCAGCGAGTACGGCGGCCGGGGCGACGCGGGCCGGATCTACCAGCTCAAGCGCGAACTGCTGGAGCTGCGCCGGGCGGTGGCCCCGCTCAGCCGCCCGCTCCAGCACCTGGCCACGCAGCCGATTCCGGTGATCCCGGCGGAGGTCCGCGCCTACTTCCGGGACGTCTCCGACCACCTGACCCGGGCCACCGACCAGATCAACGCGTACGACGCACTGCTCGACTCCATCCTCCAGGCGCACCTCGCGCAGGTGACCGTCGCGCAGAACGAGGACATGCGCAAGATCACGGCGTGGGCGGCCATCGTCGCCGTGCCCACCATGGTCTGCGGGGTCTACGGCATGAACTTCGACAACATGCCCGAGCTGCACTGGACGTACGGCTACCCGATCGTGGTCGGCGTCATGGCCCTCGCCTGCTTCGCCATCCACCGCGGCTTCCGCCGCAACGGCTGGCTCTGACTCCCAGCAGTCCTACAACACACATGGCGCACACGGGTATTGAGCTGTCGCGACCTCTGGTAGTAAAGTTTCCTAACGAAGTCGCTCAAGCCTCAACTTCCCCATGGAGGACTTGTGTTCGCCCCCCACCGCAAGAAAATCGCCATCAGCGCCCTGCTCGGCGGCGCGCTCCTCGCCGTACCGGTGACCGCCCACGCGACGGCGGCGCCCGCGTCCACGTCCGCATCCGCGTCCCCCGCCGCGGCATCGGCGAAGGCCGTCGGCCTCGACGACCCGGCGAAGAAGGACATCGCCATGCAGATCGTGTCCAGTGCGGAGAACTCCTCCCTGGACTGGAAGGCGCAGTACAAGTACATCGAGGACATAGGCGACGAACGCGGCTACACGGCCGGGATCATCGGCTTCTGTTCCGGCACCGGCGACATGCTCGACCTCGTCGAGTACTACACCGACGTCAAGCCGGACAATGTGCTCGCCAAGTACCTCCCGGCCCTGCGGAAGGTCAACGGCACCGACTCGCACAAGGGCCTCGACCCGAACTTCACCAAGGACTGGGCGAAGGCGGCCCAGGACGGCGAGTTCAAGAAGGCCCAGGACCACGAGCGTGACCGGGTCTACTTCAACCCCGCCGTCAAGCAGGGCAAGTCCGACGGGGTCGGCACGCTCGGCCAGTTCATGTACTACGACGCCATCGTCATGCACGGCGACGGCGACGACTCCACCAGCTTCCGCAACATCCGCAAGCGGGCCCTGTCCAAGGCCAAGCCCCCGGCCCAGGGCGGGAACGAGACCGCCTGGCTGAACGCCTTCCTCGACGCCCGCGTCTGGGCGATGAAGCAGGAAGAGGCGCACAGCGACACGAGCCGTGTCGACACCGCGCAGCGGGTCTTCCTCAAGAAGGGCAACCTGAACCTCAACACCCCGCTCGACTGGAAGGTCTACGGGGACCCGTTCCACATCGGCTGAACCGGTCGGTGAGTTCACGGTGAGTGCAGGGTGAGTTCGCGGCGTCCCGTGCCGACCCCAGGGTCCGGAGCGGGACGCCGTTCGCGCACGTGACAGAGGCTGACAGGGTCGCGGAGCCGTAACGATGTGGGCGCGGATGGACGTGCTCCGCCGGGGGTGAGGGCGTACGAGGGTTGCCGCCGAGCGGCACAGGAGACACGTGCGCATCACGAATCGGTCCCTATCACCCCTGTTTCGTCACCCCGTGTGACCCGGCACGATCAGCGGGTTCCAAGTGGCCGCCGGGGCCCGTGATTTTGACCGGTGAACCCTGGAAAAGCGGTGATTCCGGCGTGTTGTGAACTGGCTTGACCGCCACATAAGCGGGGCATAAGTTCTGCCTCGGCTTGCTCCAGCAGGACGGGCCGACGAACCGTCCTCAGGGGGGACTCATGAATTACTACACCGACGTCCTGAAGAAGTACGCCGTGTTCTCCGGCCGCGCCCGCCGCCAGGAGTTCTGGATGTTCATCGTGTTCAACTTCGCCGTCTCGATCGTCATCGGGATCATCGACACCGTCATCGGCGCCAACAGCATCCTCTCCGGCCTCTACAGTCTGGCGGTCCTGCTGCCGGTCCTCGGTCTCGCGGCCCGTCGCCTGCACGACACGGACAAGTCCGCCTGGTGGCTCCTGCTGTACCTGATCCCCGTCCTCGGCTGGATCGTCCTGATCGTCTTCTGGGCCACCGAGGGCAACGCCCAGCCCAACCAGTACGGCCCGAACCCGAAGGCCGTCCACGCCTGAGCAGGCTCGCACGCCTGATCGCCTGAGCGCCTCCCGCGGCTGGAAACAGCCGCGGGGCGGCGCTCTCGCCGTTTGCGGGGCCCGGCGGGGCCCCGGCCGGCCGAGGGTGACGCGCGTCTCCCCGGGACTCGGGCAGGGGGCTGTCCTGACCGGTCCGATCACGAGATATCTTGATGTCGAGCAATGTTGCAGACGAGAGACGCAGACTGTGGAGCGGAGCATCCGGTGACTGACTCGACCATCATCTACACGCACACTGACGAGGCCCCGGCCCTCGCGACGTATTCCTTCCTGCCTGTGATCCAGGCCTACGCGTCGACGGCCGGTGTGAATGTCGAGACCCGTGACATCTCCCTGGCCGGTCGGATCATCGCCAGCTTCCCCGAGTACCTGGAAGAGGGTCAGCGGATCGCGGACGCCCTCGCCGAGCTCGGCGAACTGGCGAAGACCCCGGGCGCCAACATCATCAAGCTGCCCAACGTCTCGGCCTCGATCCCGCAGCTGAAGGCCGCGGTCGCCGAGCTCCAGGGCCAGGGTTACGCGCTCCCGGACTACCCGGACGACCCGAAGACCGACGAGGAGCGCGAGAACCGCGCCCGTTACGACAAGATCAAGGGCAGCGCCGTCAACCCGGTCCTGCGCGAGGGCAACTCCGACCGCCGCGCCCCCGCCTCGGTCAAGAACTACGCCAAGGCCCACCCGCACCGCATGGGCGCCTGGACCTCCGAGTCGAAGACGAACGTCGCCACCATGGGCGCCGAGGACTTCCGTTCCACCGAGAAGTCCGCGGTCATCGGCGAGGACGGCGTGCTGCACATCGAGCACGTCGCCGCCGACGGCACCGTCACCGTGCTCCGCCCGTGCGTACCGGTCCTCACCGGCGAGGTCGTGGACGCGTCCGTCCTGCACGTCGACGCGCTGCGCACCTTCCTGAACGACCAGATCGAGCGCGCCAAGGCCGAGGACGTCCTGTTCTCCGTGCACCTGAAGGCCACGATGATGAAGGTCTCCGACCCGATCATCTTCGGCCACGTGGTCCGCGCCTTCTTCCCGAAGACCTTCGCCCGCTACGGCGAGACCCTGGCCGCCGCCGGCCTGTCCCCGAACGACGGCCTCGGCACCATCCTGAACGGCCTGGGCGCGCTGCCCGACGCCGACGCGATCAAGGCCTCCTTCGACGCCGAGATCGCCGAGGGCCCGGCCCTCGCGATGGTCGACTCGGACAAGGGCATCACCAACCTGCACGTCCCGTCCGACGTCATCGTCGACGCCTCCATGCCGGCCATGATCCGCACCTCCGGCCACATGTGGGGCCCGGACGGCAACGAGGCCGACACCCTGGCCGTCCTCCCGGACAGCAGCTACGCGGGCGTCTACCAGGTCGTCATCGACGACTGCCGCGCGCACGGCGCCTTCGACCCGTCCACGATGGGCTCGGTGCCGAACGTCGGCCTCATGGCCCAGAAGGCCGAGGAGTACGGCAGCCACGACAAGACCTTCGAGATCGCCGCCGCGGGCACCGTCCGCGTCGTCGACGCCGAGGGCAAGGTCGTCCTGGAGCAGCAGGTCGCCAAGGGCGACATCTTCCGCGCCTGCCAGACCAAGGACGCGCCGATCCAGGACTGGGTCAAGCTCGCCGTCACCCGCGCCCGCGCCACCGGTGTCCCGGCCGTCTTCTGGCTCGACGAGGGCCGCGCGCACGACGCGCAGCTGATCGCCAAGGTCAAGACGTACCTCGCCGACCACGACACCGACGGTCTCACCATCGAGATCCTCTCCCCGGTCGAGGCCACCAAGTACTCCCTGGAGCGCATCCGCCGCGGCGAGGACACCATCTCGGTGACCGGCAACGTGCTGCGCGACTACCTGACCGACCTCTTCCCGATCCTGGAGCTGGGCACCAGCGCCAAGATGCTGTCGGTCGTCCCGCTCATGAACGGCGGCGGCCTCTTCGAGACCGGCGCCGGCGGCTCCGCCCCGAAGCACGTCCAGCAGCTGGTCAAGGAGAACTACCTGCGCTGGGACTCCCTCGGTGAGTTCCTCGCGCTGGCCGTCTCCTTCGAGCACCTCGCGACCACCACCGGCAACGCCCGCGCCCAGGTGCTGGCCGACACCCTGGACCGCGCGACCGGCACCTTCCTCAACGAGGACAAGTCGCCGAGCCGCAAGCTGGGCGGCATCGACAACCGCGGCAGCCACTTCTACCTCGCCCTGTACTGGGCGCAGGAGCTGGCCAAGCAGACCGACGACGCCGAGCTGGCCACCGCGTTCGAGGCGCTCGCCAAGACGCTGGCCGAGCAGGAGCAGACCATCGTCGGCGAGCTCATCGCCGTCCAGGGCTCCCCGGCCGACATCGGCGGGTACTACCAGCCCGACGCCGCGAAGGCCTCGGCGGTCATGCGGCCGTCCGCGACCTTCAACCAGGCGATCGCGACCCTCGCCTGAGGTCAGGTCGTCTTGATCGATTCCGCCCCGGTCGGCTGCTGCCGACCGGGGCGGACCCGTATGCGGCCGCCCGCGCGCGCCGAAGCCGGGCCGTGGCGTCCGATAACCCCGAGCACCGGCCACTCCCCGTACGAGCCGTCCGCCCCGTCCGACACCGCGTCGTTCTTCTCGGTGGTCGAGGCCGGCTCCGGATCGCTCGCCGACAACGCCGCCATGATCGGCGCCGCGTCCCGCGCGGGCTTCACCCTGGAAGGAACCCTCCGGCGCTCCGCCTGGTTGGCGGGGGCCTTCGTCGACGAGGTCATCCTCGGGCTGCCGGTGGAGGAGTGGAAGCGGGGGGCCGAACCGCGCCAGTGACCGTCGGCGTGCCCTGGCGCCCCTGGGGCGGGTGCGTTAGCGTGCCGCCGGGGATCTGGGGGGAGTTCGGGTGGCGCGTCGCAAGAACACGTTCCGCGTCCGGGTGGCCGCCGTGCTCGCCGCCGTCGCGGCCAAGACGATCGGCGCGCGCCCCCGGCCGGGCGAGGTCTGGCTGGCCATGGTGCCGCTGCGCGAGGACCCCGAGCAGCGGCTGCGGCACTACTGCGTGGTGCTGGAGACCGGCTCGGGCGCGGCCCGGGTCGCCCAGATCACCAGCAAGGACAAGGACGGCCGGCGCGACCACATCCGGATCCCGAACCACGGCTGGGACGAGTTCTCGGGCCGCTCCCACTGGGTGGAGATCGGCCGCGAACCCCGTGTGGTGCCCTACCGCAGGTTCCTCAAGTTCCGGCCGCAGGGCCCCTGCCCGGACGCCGTCTGGTCCGAGCTCCAGGCCCGCCGCCCGGCGGCCGTCCGTACGGCCGCGGCGGCCGCGGGGGCGCCCCTGCTGAAGCGGATCCTGCGCAAGTACCGGGGCTGACGGGACCGCTCGCGCGTCCGGCCCCCGGTCAGAGCCGGTGGACCCGTTCCCCCTCGAAGCCCAGCGGGGACCGGCCCGCCGCCAGGATCCGCAGCCCCGGGGCCGCCGTGAGCAGGCGCCGCAGCCAGGCCAGCGCCTCCGGCGCGAGGTGCTCGGTGCCGTCCAGGACGAGCAGCATGTCCCGCTCCGCGAGCCACGAGACGGGGCCCGTCATCCCGTAGGGCAGGAACGGCATGCCCGGTACGCAGCCCAGCGCGGCCGTCAGCTCGCGTACGCCGAAGGGCCGGCCCATCGTGACGACGGCCGCGCCGTCGCAGAAATTGGACGCCAGCCGCTCGGCGATCTCCCGCACCAGCCGGCTCCGCGGCTCCCGGAACCGCCCCGTGATCGTCAGCACCCGTCCCCGCCGGACGGCGGTCAGCAGCCGCGACAGCTCGTCGGATGTCGCCGGCAGCGTGCCGGCCCGGCCCGAATCCCTCATCGGCACGATGCCCCCCATTGCATGCGTGTCCCATGCGCGGCCAAGGGTTCTTTCGAGCCGCGTAGCGATGATTATGCGCCAGTTCTGCCGGAAGGCCAGGGGAATGTCGGATTCCGGATAAGTTGTACACACGACATGCTTTTGTCCATTCGCCCAGGTGGGGGCCGATGGCGGGCAGGAGCGGCCACCTTGTGCTCGGATGGTGATCATGGGCCATGACCACGGAGCTCCCTCGGCGGCCGCCGGCACCGTCAGCGGGACGTTCCGCGCCCGCCTGCTCTGGACCATCGGCATCAGCGTCACGATCACCGTGATCCAGGTCGTGGGCTCCCTGCTCTCCGGCAGCCTCGCCCTCCTCGCCGACGCCGCGCACAGCCTCACCGACGCCGTCGGGGTCTCCCTCGCGCTCGGCGCGGTCACCCTCGCCCAGCGTGCCCCGACCCCCCGCCGCACCTTCGGCTTCTACCGGGTCGAGATCTTCTCGGCCGTCCTGAACGCCCTGCTCCTCCTCGGCATCTTCGTCTGGGTCCTCTACACCGCCATCCGCCGCTTCAGCGAACCCGTCGAGGTCAAGGGCGGGCTGATGTTCGGCGTCGCCGTGGTGGGCCTGGCCGCCAACGGCGTCGGCCTGTGGCTGCTGCGCGACGCCAAGGAGCACAGCCTCAACCTGCGCGGCGCCTACCTGGAGGTGCTCGGCGACGCCCTCGGCTCCATCGCCGTCATCATCGGCGGCCTGGTCATCCTGCTCACCGGCTGGGAGGCCGCCGACCCCATCGCCTCCATCGTCATCGGCCTGCTCATCGTCCCGCGCGCGTTGGGGATGCTGAGCGAAGCCGCCCACGTCCTGCTGGAGGCCACCCCGCAGGACATGGACCTGGCCGACGTACGGCGCCACCTCCTGCAGGAGCCAGGCGTACTGGCCGTGCACGATCTGCACGCCTGGACCGTCACCTCCGGCATGCCCGTGCTCACCGCGCACGTCGTGGTCACCGCCGAGACCCTGCGCGGCGAGGACCACGGGAAGCTGCTGGCCCGGCTCCAGGCCTGCGTGGGCGACCACTTCGACGTGGCCCACTCCACCCTCCAGCTGGAACCGGAGGGGCACACCGAGGACGTGCGGGTCCTGCACGCGTGACCGCGGGCGCCGTCACCCCCACCAGGCCCGGTGCGGAGCCCGGGGCAGTGCGCCGGGCATGGCCGCCACCACCGCCCCGGTCCGCCGTGCGTGGTGCCGTTTCAGGTCCTCCTCGCGGTAGCGCCGGGTCTGCGCGTGCCAGGTGGCGATCCCGGCCATCCACTGCTTGAGCTCCTCCGCGTACCGGTCCAGCGCGGCCCGCGCCGCCGCGTCCAGCCCGAAGTCCCGGTACATCGCCGGGAACTCGTTGGCCAGTACGTGCTCGAACTGCTTCATCCGCGAGGTCATCAGGTCGTTCACGACCCCGAGCGCCGTCGGGTAGTCGCAGCCGAAGAAGGTCTCCGTCACGACCAGCATGTTGAGCAGCTCACCCTCGTACTCCACCTCCTTCTGGTACGAGTACACGTCGTTCATCAGTGCCGAGCAGTCGAAGGCGGCCGCCTCCAGCGACTGCATCGCCGCACTCTCGTACACGGCCTCCGGTACGACGTCCATGTGCGCCATCCGGGCCAGCGAGGCCGTCATCGGCGAGCCGAAGGTCACCCGGCGCATCTCCAGGTAGTCCACCGGGTCGGGTACCCGGTGGGCCGCCTGGTTCTCCACCTCCCACAGCCAGCCGTCGAGCACCGAGTCCATCGCCGCCCGGAACATGCGCCGCCCGGCCGGGGCCATCGGGGTGATCGTGCGCAGCCAGACGTCGGCGAGCCCCCGTTCCATCGCGTTCACCGGGGGAGGGGTGGGCGCCTGCGGCTCCAGCGGCATGAGGGCGCGCAGCCGGGCGTCCTGGGCGCTGGCCCCGGCCAGGTCGCGGGTGGCGCCGAAGCGCAGCGGATAGAGGTCGTCCGCGTACGTGCCCCAGCTCAGCCAGGCCGCGCTGACGTCCAGGTCGGCGGCCGAGGCCTTCGGGTCGATGCCCGCCGAGCACAGCGCGAAGTCGAAGTCGACGGCCTTCTCCTCCCACCACAGGCCCTCGTCGAACATCCCCATCGCGCGGTTCCACTCCACCAGCCGCCCGCGGGCGCCCTCCAGGTGCGGGTTGAGCCGGTTCGCGTACGGCAGGTAGAACTCCGGGATCACCGACGGGCCCACCGGGTGCGGGGCGCGGCTGTGCCGGCGGCGCCGGTCCGCGCCTCCGGTGATCCCCAGCAGCGCCTTGAGGGCGGAGGCCGCGCCGCCCAGCCCCGGGGGCCCGGAGGGCAGCCCGGCCCGCCGGTTCATGTAGCGGCTGGAGCGCAGGTGCCACTCGTGGCCGCCGGACTGCCAGTCCTGGAGCCCGCGCGCGTACGTGAGCACCGCGACGACCTGCTCCGGGGCCAGGCCGGTCCGTACGAACATCGGGGGCAGCTCGGCGAAGAAGGTGTGCTCGAACTGCTGGAGCCGGGAGGTCAGGAGCCGGTTCAGCTGGTCGGCCGCCTCCTGGGTGGTGCACCCGAAGAACGTCTCCAGCACCAGCACCCCGTTGCTGAGTTCGCCCTCCTGGCCGACCTCGCGCTCGTAACTGAACAGGTCGTTGCGGAAATGGACCGAGTCCGCGAAACAGTCGCGCAGCACGCGCAGCGGCCGTTCGCCGGAGACGGCGGCGGGTACCTCGGCGCCCACCGCGTGCTCGATGAGCCCCGCAGACCAGGGTGCCCCGCCGACCTTGCGGCGCTGTTCCACGTACTCGACCGGATTGGCGACCCGGCCGATGCTGATGTTGTCGAGCTCCCACAGGGACTCCACGAGGAGATTGCGGGTGCTGAGGGAGAAACGGGCGATCCAGTCCGGCGAATGCCCGGGGACGGTACGGGCCCACAGGTCGGCGAGCCCCGCCTCGACCGGGTTGCCGGGCTCGGGGCTGCGCGCCCCCGCCCCGTGTGCGGGTGGGGCGTCGGGCATGAACAGGGCCAGGCGCTCCAGCGCGGTGCGCCCGCCCTCCCGGTCGCCACGCCGCTTGAAGACCTCCAGGAACCAGTCGTCGAAGAAGAACACCCACACGTACCAGTCGGTGACCAGCGAGAGCATCGGGGCATCGCATTCGGGATGGGTGTAGGCGCACAGCAGCGCGTAGTCGTGGGCCTCCAGGTCGGCCCGGTCCCAGACGCCGGAGCCCTCCAGCATGCCCATGGAGCGGGCCCAGTCGAGGGCGTGGGCGCGGGCGCGGGCCAGGTGGGGGTTGAGGCGGGCGGGGTGCGGGACGTAGAACTCGGGCAGTTCGAAGGGCTGCGCGCTCCCTGTGTTGCTGCTCATCGGCCGCCGCCCTCAGTCCTCGAAGCGCGAGATCTCTACGTTCTCCAGCACCCCGACGGCGTCGGGAACCAGGATCGCCGCCGAGTAGTAGGCGGTGACCAGGTAGGAGACGATCGCCTGCTCGTTGATGCTCATGAAGCGGACGGACAGCCCCGGCTGGTACTCGTCCGGCAGGCCCAGCTGGTGGAGTCCGATGACCCCCTCGTTGTCCTCGCCGGTGCGCATGACGAGGATCGAGCTGGTCCGCTCCTTCGTGATCGGGATCTTGTTGCAGGGCAGCAGCGGCACCCCCCGCCAGGCGGGCATCATGTGCCCCTCGAACTCGACGGAGGCCGGGTACAGGCCGCGCCGGCTGCACTCGCGGCCGAACGCGGCGATCGTGCGCGGGTGCGCGAGGAAGTACTGGGAGCCGCGCCGCCGGCTGAGCAGGTCGTCCATGTCGTCGGGGGTGGGCGGGCCGGTGCGGGCGTAGATCCGCTGCTCGTACTCGGCGTTGTGCAGCAGCCCGAACTCCGGGTGGTTGACCAGCTCGCTCTCCTGGCGCTCCTTGAGGGCCTCGATGGTCAGGCGCAGCTGCTGCTCCGACTGGTTCATCGGCTGGTTGTAGAGGTCGGCCACGCGCGTGTGCACGCGCAGCACGGTCTGGGCGACGCTCAGCTCGTACTCGCGGGGGCTCAGGTCGTAGTCGACGTACGTGCCGGGCAGCATGACCTCGCCGGTGTGGCCGGCCGAAAGGTCCACGGCCTCGCTGCCCTTGCGGCCGACCCGCTCCGCCTCCAGGTAGGCCTCGGCGTGCCGGCGCAGGGCGGGGGAGCGGTTCAGCGCCTCGTCCCAGTTGCCGCGGTTGTACGTCATGGTCACGACGTCGGTCTGGGCCCGGGCGGTGAACTCCCAGCGGGCGTCCGGCAGCGGGTGGTGGCCGAAGTGGTCGCCGTCGCTGAGGACGCCGAGGCTCGCCTCCTCCCCGTACGCGCTCTCGCCGAGCCGCTCGATGCGGCCGTGGGCGATCAGGTAGATCTTGTCGACGGGCTCGCCGCGGCGGACGATCACGTCGCCCTTGCGGAACTCCTCCTTGACGAACCGGTCCGCGATCGACTTGACGACGGCGTCGTCGGGGAAGTGCCGCAGCATGCCGAGCTCGCGCAGCATGGGCGGGATGACCCGCAGTTCGGATCCGGTCTTGACGAAGCTGATGCGCCCGTCGCCGAGGGTGTAGCTGACCGTGCGGTTGACGCGGTACGTGCCGCCGCTGGTCTGGACCCACGGCAGGATCTTCAGCAGCCAGCGGGAGCTGATGCCCTGCATCTGCGGGGCGGACTTGGTGGTGGTGGCCAGGTTCCGCGCCGCGTCGGTACTGAGGCTCTGGCGGGCGGAGCGGGTCTGCGGTGCGGCGGCGCCGGCTTCGGTCGTCGGGTCGACAGACATGACGGAACGTCCTCTCGGTCGGTCTTCCTCGGTCGGTCTTCCTTGGCCGGCCTTCCTCGGCCGGCCGGTCTTCCTGGCTCCGGATGCGGCGTCGGTGGCGGTCGCGTTCGTCGTGCACGGGGTTGATCGGAAGGAGCGGCCCCGCTTGTGCGTGATCCGCTGTGCTCCCGCACGCCACGCACACGCGGTGTGACCGGGGGCCACCGTGTGCACACGTCTTAGTTAGAGGCAGGGCGGCCCCACCGGGTACACGGGCCCCTGTCCCACCCTGTTGAATCTCCGACCGTGTTGAAACGCTGGACACACGTACGAGTTGGGCGGTTCTGGATGGCGAAGCGTGACCCCAACGGACGACTCCGCACCCTCCTCACCGAAGCCCGCTGGAGCGGGCAGGACTTCGCACGGGCCGTCAACGGCGTCGCAGCCGAGGCCGGCCTCACCCTGAGCTACGACCGGACCTCCGTCTCCCACTGGCTCGCGGGCACCAAACCGCCCGCGCACGTCGTCGCCCTCGCTGCCGAGGCCCTGAGCCGGCGCACCCGGCGCCGGATCGACGCCGCCGACACCGGGCTCGCCCGGCCGTCCGCCGCACCGCGCGGGCGGGAACGCTCCGCGGGCGGTAGCGGCCTCATCCCCGCCACGGGCGCCCAACTGCCGGACAACGGGCTGGACTTCGGGGTCGGCGCCTTCGGCGAGGTTCCCGTGTACTCCTCGGCCTGGCGGCCGCCGGAGGGGCAGCACCCCGGTCCGGAGGCGACGGGCGCGCGCGCCGGGGTACGGATAGGGCAGGACCACGTACAGGCCGCCGAGGCGGTGCTCCCGGTCTTCCGCAACGCCGACATGATGTTCGGCAGCGGCCTCGCCCGGCCCGCCCTGACCGCCTACCTCGCCACCACCGTCGCCCCCTGGCTGCACGCCGACGCGCCGCCCTCCGTACGCCACCGGCTGCTGGGCGCCACCTCCCGGCTCGCCTACACCGCCGGGTTCCTGTGCTTCGACAGCAACCAGCACGGGGTGGCCCAGGCCTACTACCGGGCGGCGCTGCGGCTGGGCCGGGAAGCGGGCGATCCGCAGTGCCACGCACCCGTGCTGCGGGCGATGAGCGTGCAGGCCCACCACCTCGGCCACCGCATGCAGGCGCTGGAGCTCGCCCAGGCGGCCGCGCGGGAGGCGGGGCGGCTGCCGACGCTCCAAGCGGCCTTCGTCACCGGGCAGTTGGCGGTGGCGGAGGCCGCCTGCGGGGACCGGCGGGCCGCGGTCTCCCATCTGGCCGGCGCGCAGCGGCTGTTGGAGCGCTCGGAAGGGCAGAGCGCGCCGATCGGCGACTACCACCAGGCCGCGCTGTGCCACCAGGAGGCGGAGGCGCTGGCCGCGCTGGGTGACGGCCGGGGCGCCATCGCCGCGCTCGGCGCCTCGCTGCGCCACCGCCCGGCGGCGGAGCGCCGGGCCCGGGCCGTCACCGCGGCCCGGCTCGCCGAACTCCACCTGGGCCAAGGGCACCTGGAGCGGGCCTGCGCCGCCTGGCACGAGGTACTGGACGTCGTACCGCAGCTGGAATCGGCCCGGGTCTCCGACGCGCTGCGCCGGATGCGGGGGCGGCTGCGGGCGGTCCGCGCCAGCGGGGTCGTACGGCCGCTGCTGGAGCGGGTGGCGGCGGGAACGTAGCGGGAGCGGGACCTCCCGTCGCACATCCGTGCAGAGCTTCAACCGCGCGGGATTTTCAACAGGGCCGCCGCCGGTACGGCTACCGGGACGCCCGGCCCGCAACGCACTGTCGTGCCATGCAGAAGCATCCGCCCGCTGCCTACCCCGCCCACCCGCCCGACCCGTCCGACCTGTCCCGCGCCCCCGACCCTTCCGTTCCACCGGCCCCTCCCGTCCCGTCCCGTGCGGCGCTGCTGGCCCGGCTGCGCGGGGGTCCGGGCGGACCCGGCACCAGCACCCTGCGCATCCGGCCCGTCCTCCCGGCCCCGGCCCCGGCGGCCGTACCCGCTCCGCGCCCCGCCTCCGTACCGGACAGCCCGTCGGTCACCCCGTCCGCCGTTGCGGCGGCCGCCCCCGCGGCGCCCGGCGGTTCCCGGGGGAACCCCGCCGTCCCCGAGCTGTACTGCCCGCCCCCGCAGCGTGACGACCCGGCCCTCGCGGAGGCGGTCGAGGACCGGCTCGTCGCCTGGGCCGAGGAGACCGGGATCTACGCCGGGCGGCCGGCCGACGTACGGGCGCTCGCGATGGGCCGCTACACCATGCTCACGTACGCCCACGTCGAGGACCCGGACCGGCTGCTCGCCCCCGCCAAATGCACCCTCGCCCAATGGGCCACCGACGACTACTACTGCGACGACGAGAGCGCCGGCGCCGTCCCCCTCCGGATCGCCACCCACCTGTCCCAGGCCCTGGCCGCCATCGACCCGGCCCACCTCCCGGCCACCTACGCACCCCTGCTGGAGCAGGCCATGTGCGCCGACCCGGTCCTCGTCGCGCTGCGCTCCGGCACCGAGCACCTGTCCCGGTACGCCACCCGCTCCCAGCTCACCCGCTACCGGCACGAGATGGCCGCGCTGTTCTCCGGATACACCGCCGAGGCGGGCTGGCGGGTCTCCGGACGCACCCCGCCCGTCTGGGAGTTCCTCGCCGTCCGCCAGGACAACAGCTTCATGCCCACGATGGTCATGCTCGACCCGGCCGGCGGCTACGAGCTCCCCGTCGAGGCGTACGCCGACCCGCGCGTGCGGGGCGCGGTCCTCAAGGCCGCCTCCGCCAGCGTCATCGTCAACGACCTCTACTCCATGCACCGCGAAGACGAGAGCGCCGCCGTCAACTACAACCTGCCCGCCCTGATCGAGGCCGAGGAGGGCTGCTCGCGCGCCGAGGCGGTGCGCCGCTCCGCCGACCTCCACGACGAGCTCGTCCACGCCTTCGAGGAGGAGTCGGCCCTCCTCGCCGCGGCCGGATTCCCGCCGCTGGTCCGCTTCCTGGCCGACGTATGGGCCTGGCTCGGCGGAAACCTCGAATGGCACCGCACCAGCGCCCGCTACAACCCGGCCGGCCGGGCCACGGCCCTGGACAGCACCCGGACACCCGGCCCGACCCACGGAGGGACCACGGCATGACCACCCCCGAAGCCCCCACCCCCGAGGCCGAAGCGGCGGCCCGGCAGGCCGCCCTCAGCACCGCGGCCGCCCGTAACCTCGCGACCACCACCAAGTCCGTGCCCCAGATGCAGGGCATCAGCTCCCGCTGGCTGACGCGCGTCCTGCCCTGGGTCGACGTCAGCGCCGGCACCTACCGCGTCAACCGGCGCCTGAGCCACGCCGTGGGCCGGGGCAGGGTCTCCTTCGTCCAGACCGGCGCCGACGACGTACGGATCCTCGCCCCCACCCTGAGCGAACTCCCCACCCTCAAGGGCTTCCCGGACCAGGAGGTCTTCGCCGACCTCGCCGCGCGGTTCGTCAAACGCGACCTGCGCGCCGGCGACACCCTCGTCGAGGAGGGCGCGCCCGTGGAGGAGGTCTTCATCATCGCCCACGGCCGCCTGGAGAAGCGGGCCCAGGGCAAGTACGGGGCGATCGACGTCCTCGGCGTCGTCGCCGACGGCGACCAGCTCGGCGACGACGCCCTCGGCCGTCCCGAACCGCGCTGGGACTACTCCGTACGGGCCGCGACCGCCGGCACCGTGATGGTGCTGCGCTGGCGCGCCATCCAGGAGGTCCTGGAGCGCTCCGCCGCCCTGCGCACCCACCTCGAACAGTACGTGGAGAGCGGCCGCCGCCCGGTCAACCGGCGCGGCGAGGCCGACATCGAGCTCGCCTCCGGCCACGCGGGCGAGGCCCTGCTCCCCGCCACCTTCGTCGACTACGACCTCAGCCCGCGCGAGTACGAACTCTCCCTCGCCCAGACCGTCCTGCAGATCCACACCCGCGTCGCCGACCTCTACAACGACCCGATGAACCAGTTCGAGCAGCAACTGCGGCTGACCATCGAGGCGTTGCGCGAGCGCCAGGAGTGGGAGCTGGTCAACAACCGGGAGTTCGGGCTGCTCCACAACGCCGCGTACGACCAGCGCGTCAACACCTGGTCCGGGCCGCCGACCCCCGACGACCTCGACGAGCTGGTCACCATGCGCCGCGGCACGAAGGTGCTGCTCGCCCACCCCAAGGCCATCGCCGCCTTCTTCCGCGAGTGCAACAAGCGCGGGCTGATCCTCGGCAACGTCGAGGTGCAGGGCAAGTCCGTGCCCGCCTGGCGCGGGATCCCGCTGCTGCCCTGCGGCAAGATCCCGGTCGTCGGCGGCCACACCAGCTCGATCCTCGCGCTGCGCACCGGTGAGGAGCAGGAGGGCGTCATCGGCCTGCGCCCGACCGCGATCCCCGAGGAGTACGAACCCGGCCTGAACGTCCGCTACATGGGCATCGACCAGCGCTCGATCATGTCCTACCTGGTCAGCGCCTACTACTCGGCGGCCGTCCTCGTCCCCGACGCCCTCGGGATCCTGGAGAACGTGGACATCGCGGCCCCCCGCTCCTGACGGTTGTCCGGGAGCCGCCGATCGGCTGTACTGCTCTGCAGTCCCGTACCCGGGGCGCCGTGCAGGGGAGGGCACCCACGATGAGTTCACACCGCCGCCGTCCGGGCTTCCGGGGCCGGCCGCTGCTGACTCTGCTTGCCGCCGCCTTCCTGCTCGTCGGCGTCTGCACCGCCGCCGGCATCGCCTGGGACCCGTTCACGGCCGACGCCCGCCAAGACGCCGCGTCCGCTCCCGCCATCGGCACGCCCTGGGCCGCCGGGCCCGACACGGGTACGGGGGGCCCGGCACCCGGCGCCACCGGCCAGGCCCCGACCGCACCCGGCCGGAGCCCGGGCGGCACGGACCAGGGCACCGGCAGCGCCCCGGGCGCCGGGGAGGCCGTAGGCGGGCGGCCCGCCGGAGCCCTGCCGTTCGACCTGCCCGGGCCGGCCGCCCTGCGCACCGGCGGCGCGGGCAGGAAGCTGGTGTTCGCGCACTACTTCACCCCGTACCCCCTCTCGCTGGACAACGCGAGCGCCGACGCCGACTACTACACCCGCAACTACCTGAACCCGGCCGGGGAGAACGGCAAGCACGAGCGGTACGGCGGCCTGCTGCGCGACCGGCCGCTGCCCGTCCAGCCCCGGGGCGGCAACTGGGAACTCGCCAACCTGGAGCAGGAGGTGCGCACCGCCCGCGCCGCGGGCCTCGACGGGTTCACCCTCGACATGCTGTCCCTGTCCGGGCAGAACCGGGACCGCGCCCAGCTCCTGATGGAGGCCGCCCACACCGTCGACCCCGCCTTCAAGATCATGCTGATGCCGGACATGACCTCGCTGAACACCGATGACCCCGGCGTGCTCGCCGACGCCGTCGCGGCCCTGGGCAAGGCCCCCGCCGCGCACCGCCTCGGCGACGGCCGGCTCGTCGTCTCCCCCTTCAAGGCCGAGGCCAAGAGCGTCGCCTGGTGGACGCAGGTCCTCGACCTCCTCAGGACCCGGCACGGCATCAGCACCGCCTTCGTCCCGACGTTCCTCGACTTCGACGCCAACAACGCACGGTTCGCGCCGATCAGTCACGGCTTCTCCGAGTGGGGCAGCCGCAGCTACGTCGGCCAGGAGAGCGCCACCCGCGACGTGCAGCGGGCCCACGGCATGGGCAAGATCTGGATGCAGCCCGTGTCGGTCCAGGACGCCCGCCCCAACCAGGGCGTCTACGACGAGGCCGGCAACACCGCCACCCTGCGCTCCACCTGGACGCACGCCATCGACGACGGCGCCGACTGGGTGCAGCTCACGACCTGGAACGACTACTCCGAGGGCAGCCAGTTCGCGCCCTCGCTGCACAACGGCCACGCCTACCTGGACCTCTCCTCGTACTACCTGACCAAGTTCAAGACGGGCAGCTGGCCGAAGATCGTCCGCGACACGCTGTACGTCTCCGCCCGCACCCAGTTCGCCGGCGCGGACCCCACCGGCGCCCAGTCGCTGGTGATGTCCCTGCGCAAGGGCAGCGCCGCGCCCCGCGACACGGTGGAGGTGCTCAGCTTCCTCACGGCCCCGGCGACCGTCCGTACGGTGGTGGGCGCGGCCGAGGACACCCACGAGGCCCCGGCCGGCATCCACTGCGAACTGCTCCCGCTGCGCCCGGGCACCAGCTTCGCGGCGGTGGTACGCGACGGGAAGGCCGCCGCGGAGGTGAAACTGCCCTACGCGGCGGACCGCACGGTGCAGGTCCAGGACCTGCAGTATTACGCCGTCACCAGCGGGCGGGACTGAGGCCCGCTCTCCCAGCGTGTGCGCGGCCGAGCACCGGCCGGTACCGTCCAAGAAGGGGCGGTACAGGAACGAGAGCACATGGCCAAGCACCGTTTGCACCGTTTCAGCGCGGCCGCCGCGGCGGGTCTGGTCTGCCTGGCGGCGATCGGCACGACACAGAGCAGCGCCGCCGCGTCGCCACAGGCCCCGTCCACCGGGCCCGGCCCGAGCGCCGCGCCGCGGTTCGTGCCCGGCCCCTGCCCGAAGACGCCCGAGCCGATCGAGGCATTGAGCGGCGCGCGGTGCGGCTACCTGGAGGTCCCCGAGAACCGCTCCCGCCCCGGCGGCCGGACCATCAAACTGGCCGTGGCGGTCATTCCGGCCGTCAAGTCGGCGAAGCCGGCACAGGACCCCGTGGTGTTCATGGCGGGCGGCCCGGGTGCCGACACGTTCGACGACATCCCGTTCCTGATCGACTCCGGCCTGAACAAGGACCGCGAACTGATCATCATGGCCCAGCGCGGCAACCTCTACGACAAGCCGAACCTCGCCTGCCCGGAGGTCGACCGGTTCAACGCGCAGGCCGTGGGCCTGGGATATGACGCGAAGCAGGCGGAGCAGATCCTGCTGAAGGCGGTGAAGGACTGCCGGGCCCGCCTGACGGCCGAAGGCGTCGATCTGAGCGCCTACAACAGCACCGAGAACGCCGCGGACTTCGCCGACCTGCGGGGCGCGCTGGGCATCCCGCGGTGGAACGTCTACGGCTACTCCTACGGCAGCAACCTGGCCCTCACGTACCTGCGGCTGCACCCCGAGGGAATCCGGGCGGTGGCGATCGACTCGATCGCACCTCCCCAGATCATGACCCTGCCGTGGGGATGGTCCAGCGCCGCCGAGGGGATCCACAATATCTTCGAGGCGTGCGCGGCGCAGCCCGCCTGCAAGGACCGGTACCCGGACCTCCCCCGTCTCCTGACGGAGCAGGTGCGCAAGCTGGAGGCCCACCCCCTGACACTGAACGTCACGCCGCCGAACGGCGGAAAGCCGGTCAAGACCGTTCTCGACGGGGGCGCGCTGCTGAACCTGATCGTCGCCCTCACCCCCCGGCCCAAGGACATCCCGGCGGCGCTCGACGAACTCAGCCGCGGGAACCCGGAGCGCTTCGCGCAGGCCCGCGCGGCCGGCTCGGTCCAGAAGGTCGGCGACTTCGCACACGGTCTGACGAACTCGGTCGCGTGCAGCGAGTGGGCTCCGGGGTACTCGGAATCCGACGTGCTGAAGGCCGGGCGCAAGGCCTTCCCCGGATGGCCGGACACGGTCCTGGCCCAGGTGCCGCAACTGCCCTTCCAGTACCCGGTGTGCGGGATCTGGAACGTTCCGGACCGCGCGTCCGTCCATCGGGTACCCACGTTCAGCTCGGTGCCGGCACTCGTCGTCTCCGGCACGTTCGACGTGAAGACCGGGGCGAGCTGGGCGAAGGGCGTGGCCCGCGACCTGTCCCGCTCGACTGCCGTTCAGGTCCCCGGAATCGGCCACTGGGTGGTCCCGCAGTCACCTTGTGCGCAGCGCGTGCTGGCCTCGTTCCTCGCCCGGCCGACCGCGCCCGACACCGCTTGCGTGGACGATGTGCGGCCCGAACCGTTCACGATCGTCCCGAAGTGACCGGGAGGCCCGATGACACGTCAGCAAGCGCCCCGTCGTGACCGCACCGTACGACGACTGCGGGCCGCGTCGGCGGGCATGGCGACCGGTCTCCTCGTCACCGGTCTGCTCGTGGCGCCCGCTCAGGCGCGCTCCCGCACCGATACCAGTACCGGCCCCGAAGCGCCGATCGGCACGGCCGCCCGGACGGTGGGTGACGCCCGCTTCGAACCGGGCCCCTGCCCGAAGACGCCGGAACCGATCGAGGCGCTCGAAGGGGCCCGCTGCGGAACGCTCACGGTGCCCGAGAACCGTGCCGAGCCCGGCGGCCGGACGATCAGACTCGGTGTCGCGATCGTGCCCGCCGCCACCGACAAGCCGAAGCCCGACCCCATCGTGTGGCTCGCGGGCGGACCCGGCGACGACGCCGTGGGCGAGGCGAAGATGGCGATCGACGGCGGCCTCAACCGCGACCGTGACGTGATCTTCATGTCCCAGCGCGGTACCTACTCGGCCGACCCGACGGCCCTCTGCCCCAACATCGACGAGTTCAACGCACGCGCCGTCGGACTCGTCTACGACGCTCCGTCCACCGAACGCCTGCACGTCGAGGCCACGAAGGCCTGCCGTGACCAACTGGCGGCCCGCGGGATCGACCTCGGCGCCTACAACGACACCGAGAGCGCCGCCGACTACGAGGACCTGCGCGCCGCACTGGGCATCAAGCAGTGGAACCTGTACGGGATCTCCTACGGCACCCACCTCGCGCTGGTCTACATGCGCCTGCACCCGAAGGGGCTGCGCTCGGTGGGCATCGACGGCATCCTGCCGCCCTCCAGGGCCGGCTCGGCGGCGACCTGGAGCAGCGCCAGGCAGGGATTCGACGGCCTGTTCAAGGCCTGCGCGGAGCAGCCGGCGTGCAACAAGCGCTATCCGAACCTGTCGGCCACCTTCGACCGGCTCGTCCGCCAACTCGAAGCCAAGCCGGTCACCACCACCGTCACGCTCCCCGGCAGCGACAAGCCGGTGAAGGTCGTACTGGACGGCGGAGCCTTGGTGAACTGGATGACCTCCGCCACCCACGTCGCGCCCCAGGTGCCCCGCGCCCTCGACGAACTGGCGCACGGCAAGCCGCAGCGGATCGCCCAGCAGTGGGCGGGCGGCAAGCTCAGCCCCCAGGCCGTCGGAAGGGTCGCGCACGGGCTCGTCTACGGCGTCTTCTGCAGCGAGTGGACACCGTACGAGAGCCAGGCCGAAGCGCTCAAGGGCGGGCAGGACGCCTTCCCGACCTTCCCCCGCTCGGTACAGGCCCAGGCTCCGCAGCTGACCTTCCTCCGTCCGGACTGCGCCGTCTGGAACGTCTCCGCGGCCCCGCCCTCCATCCGGGACGCCACGCGCGGCGACATCCCGACCCTCGCCCTGTCGGGCGGCTTCGACTCCCAGACCGGGGCGGACAACGGGCCGTACGTCGCCCGTACGCTGGGCAAGGCCAAGGTCGTCACGGTCCCGTACGAGCCGCACGTGGTCTTCGCCACCTCGAAGTGCGCCCAGGAGATCGCCGTCTCGTTCTTCGACGATCCGGCCGCGCCGAAGACCGCATGCCTGAGCAGCCTCAAGCCCCCGCAGTTCGAGATCGGGCCCTGACCGCGGCGAAACCGGCACGGGCGGCTGACCGGGGGCCCACTGGGCCGGGGCGGCGCGGGGAGCGATGATGCGGGGGACTGCCGCGCCGCACCCCGGAGGTCCCATGAACCAGCCGACGCCGATACGCCCCGCCGGGCTCCCCGCCGAGTTCCCCGGCGGGAGGGCCCTCTTCCGGCTCGATCCCGCCGTCTCCCACCTGAACCACGGGTCGTTCGGCGCCGTGCCGGTCCCCGTACAGGAGGCCCAGGCCGCCTTGCGCGAGGAGGCGCACGCCGATCCCGACGCCTTCTTCATCGACGCCCCCGACCGGATCGCCGGAGCGCGGGCCCGTGTCGCCCGGCACCTCGGCGCCGACCCCGACGGCATCGCCTTCATCGCCAACGCCACCGAGGGCGCCAACCTCGCGCTCGACGCCGTCCCCTTCGCCGACGGCGACGAGATCCTGGTCACCGACCACGGATACGGCACCGTCGTCGCGGCCGCCGCCCGCCGCGCCCCGATCACCACCGTCGCCCTGGATCCGTACCTGCCCGACGAGGACGCCGTACGCGAGACCGTGCTGGCCGGGCTGACGCCCCGTACCAGGGTGGTGGTGCTCGACCACATCAGCTCGCCCACGGCCCGGCTCATCGCCTCGCCCCGGCTGCTCGCCGACCTCGCCGCCCGCGGGATCACCACCCTCGTGGACGGGGCGCACGCCCCGGGCATGGTCGCGGACCCGCTCGTCGGGGGCGCCGACTTCTGGTTCGGCAACCTGCACAAATGGGGGTACGCCCCCTCCGGCAGCGCCGTCCTCGCCGTCGCCCCCGTCCACCGCGGCCGGGTCCGGGCGCTGGTCCCCTCCTGGGAGGACGCGCACGGGTTCCCCCGCTCCGTCGAGAACCGGGCCACCGCCGACTACACCGGCTGGCTCGCCGCCCCCGAGGGCCTGGACCTCCTCGACCGGCTCGACGCCGCGAAGGTACGGGCCCACAACGCCGCCCTCGTCGCCCACGGCGCGGCCCTGCTCGCCGAGATCCCCGGGCTCACCCCGCTCCCGTACACCGAGGGGCTGGCCATGCGCGCCCTGCGGCTGCCGGCCGGCACCGCCGAGACCCAGGAGGGTGCGCGGGCCCTGCGCGAGCGGATCGCGGCGGATCTGGGCATCCGGGTGCTGGTCTGGGCGTGGCCGGGCGGCGGCGGCATCCGCATCTGCGGGCAGGTCTACAACCGGCCCGAGGAGTACGAACGCCTCGCCGCCGGACTCCCGGCCCTGCTGGGCTGAGCGGGCTCGGGCCGTGTCTAGCCGCGCCGGAGCAGGTACGTGTCCATGATCCAGCCCTTGCGGGCGCGGGCCTCGGTCCGGAGCTCCTCGATCCGGCCGGCGACCTCCGCCAGCTTCCCCGAGACCAGGATCTCGTCCGGGGTGCCGACGTAGGCCCCCCAGTAGATGAAGAGGTCCTGGTCGAGGTGGGCCGTGAAGGCGTGCCGCGCGTCCAGCATCACCACCACGTCGTCCACGTCCTGCGGCCAGCCCTCGGCCAGCCGCCGCCCGGTGGTGATCTGGACCGGCCGGCCCACCCGGTTCAGGTTGGTCCGGTGCCGGGCCAGCAGCGCGGAGACGCTGCTGATGCCCGGCACGACCTCGTGCTCGAACGCCACCCGGCCCCGCTCCAGCACCTCGTCGAGGATGGCGAGGGTGGAGTCGTACAACGAGGGGTCGCCCCAGACCAGGAACGCGCCGGTCTCGCCGTCCGCCAGGTCCTCGGCGACGAACCGCTCGAAGATCTCGGCCCGCGCGCTGCGCCAGCCGTCCACGGTCGGGGCGTACTCGGCCGGGGTCCGGTCCCGGTCCGGGTCGCGGCCCTCCACCAGCCGGTGGCCGGGGCGGGCGTGCGCGTCGAGCATCGCGCGCCGCAGCCCGGTCAGATCCGCCTTCTCCTCCCCCTTCTCCAGGATGAGGAATGCGTCCGCCGCGCCGATCGCCTTGACCGCCTGGAGGGTCAGGTGGTCCGGGTCGCCCGCGCCTATGCCGATCACTGAGAACTTCTTCACGCCGCTATTCTGCCCGTCATGCGTGCCGCCCTGTTCGTCACCTGCGTCAACGACGCGCTGTACCCGCGGACCGGCATCGCCGTCGTGCGCCTGCTGGAGCGGCTCGGCGTCGGCGTGGACTTCCCGGCGGCCCAGAGCTGCTGCGGGCAGCCGCAGTACAACACCGGTTACCGGCGCGAGAGCGAACCGCTGCTGCGGCGCACCGCCGAGGCCTTCGCGGGACACCCGTACGTGGTCACCCCGTCGGGTTCCTGCGCGGCGATGGTCCGTACCCACTACCCGCGCATCGGCCGGCAGGCGCAGCAGGAGGGGCGGGGCTCCGAGCTCGCGGCGCTGGCCGAGGACCTCGTACCGCGCGTCCTTGAGCTGACCGAGTTCCTGGTGGACGTCCTGGGGGTGACCGACGTGGGCGCGTACTTCCCGCACACCGTCACCTACCACCCCTCGTGCCACGGCCTGCGGGGGCTCGGTCTGGGGGACCGCCCGCGGCGGCTGCTCGCCGCCGTGAAGGGGCTGGACCTGGTCGAGCTGCCCGGAGCCGAGGAGTGCTGCGGCTTCGGCGGCACCTTCGCCGTGAAGAACCCGGACGTGTCGGCGGCCATGGGCACCGACAAGATCGGCAACGCGGTCGGGACGGGCGCGGACGTGCTCTGCGGGGCCGACAACTCCTGCCTGGCCCACCTCGACGGGATCCTGCGCCGCCGGGGAGACGCGATGCGGGCCCTGCACCTCGCCGAGATCCTGGCCTCGACGGAGGAGGAACCGCTGCGATGACGGGCACGTTCATGGGGATGCCGGCCTTCCCGGACGCGGCGCGCGAGGCCGTCGCAGACCCGGTGCTGCGCGCCAACCTGCGCCGCGCCACCCACACGATCCGCGACAAACGGGCCCGGGCCGTCGCCGAGCTGGCCGACTGGGACCGGCTGCGCGCGGCGGGCAAGGCCGTCAAGGACCACACCCTGCGCCACCTCGACCGCTACCTGCTCCAGCTGGAGGAGTCGGTGACGGCGGCGGGCGGCACCGTCCACTGGGCCGTCGACGCGGACGAGGCCAACCGGATCGTCACCGGGCTGGTGCTGGCCACCGGCGAGCGGGAAGTGGTCAAGGTCAAGTCCATGGCCACCCAGGAGATCGGCCTCAACGAGGCCCTCGAAGCCGCCGGGATCGCCGCGTACGAGACGGACCTGGCCGAGCTCATCGTCCAGCTCGGCCACGACCGGCCCTCCCACATCCTGGTCCCGGCCATCCACCGCAACCGGGCCGAGATCCGGGACGTCTTCGCGGCGGAGATGGGCCACTGGGGCCGCCCCGCCCCCGACGGGCTCGGCGACGACCCGCGCGAGCTCGCCGAGGCCGCCCGCCTCCACCTGCGCGAGAAGTTCCTGCGCGCCAAGGTCGGGGTCTCCGGAGCCAACTTCATGGTCGCCGAGACGGGCACGATGGTCGTCTTCGAGTCCGAGGGCAACGGCCGCATGTGCCTGACGCTGCCCGAAACCCTGATCTCGGTGGTGGGCATCGAGAAGGTGGTCCCCACCTTCCGGGACCTGGAGATCTTCCTCCAGACGCTGCCGCGCTCCTCCACGGCCGAGCGGATGAACCCGTACACGACGATGTGGACCGGGCTGGGCCCATCGAAAGGGGCGGCCGGCGACGGCCCCTCCGCCTTCCACCTCGTCCTGCTCGACAACGGCCGCACCGACACCCTCGCCGACCCGGTCGGCCGCCAGGCCCTGCGCTGCATCCGCTGCTCCGCCTGCCTCAACGTCTGCCCGGTCTACGAACGCGCCGGCGGCCACGCGTACGGCTCCGTCTACCCCGGTCCGATCGGCGCCATCCTCAGCCCCCAACTACGGGGCACCGGCAGTGAGATCGACGCCTCGCTGCCGTACGCCTCCACCCTGTGCGGGGCCTGCTACGAGGTCTGCCCGGTCGCCATCGACATCCCGGAGGTCCTGGTCCACCTGCGCGAGAGGGTGGCCCAGGGCGGCCCGGTGACCCGCGAGGGCATCCGCGTACGGATCCTGCCGGCCCGGGGGCACGCGGCCGAGCGGGCCGCGATGCGGGCCGCCCGGCTGCTCCTGGACCGCCCGGGCGCGCTGCGCGCGGGGGAGCGGCTGCTGGCCCGGGCCCGGCGGCTGCGGCCGCGCCGGCTGCCGGGGCCCGGGCGGGCGTGGACGGACAGCCGGGAGCTGCCGGAGCTCCCGGCGGAGCCGTTCCGGGACTGGTGGGCGCGGGAGCGGGGAGCAGGGGGAGGGACGGCATGAGCAGCAGGGACCGCATCCTGGGCCGGATCCGCCGCGCGACGGCGGACGGCGCCTCCGACCCGGCCGTCCCCCGGGACTACCTCCGGGTCCACGGCGCCCGTACCCCGGCCGCGACGGCCGACCTCCTCGCCGCGAACCTCGCGGAGTACCGCGCGAAGGTGCACCGCACGGACGGCGCCGGGATCGCCCCGCTCCTCGCACGGCTGCTGGCCGAGCGCGGCGCCCGGACGGTCCTCGTCCCGCCCGGCCTGCCTCCGTACTGGCTGTCGGCGGCGCACCCGGTCCGCGTCCACCACGACCGCACGGAGTCCACCCCGTACGAACTGGACGCGGTGGACGGCGTGGTGACCGGCTGCGCCCTGGCGATCGCCGAGACCGGCACGATCGTCCTCGACGGCGGCTCCGGGCAGGGCCGGCGCCGCATCACCCTGATCCCGGACCACCACATCTGCGTGGTCCGGGTCCCGGACCAGGTGGTGGACTCGGTCCCGCAGGCCCTTCCCCGGCTGGACCCGACGCGGCCGCTGACCTGGATCTCCGGACCCTCCGCCACCAGCGACATCGAACTCGACCGGGTGGAGGGTGTGCACGGCCCGCGCACCCTGGAGGTGGTCCTGCTGACCGGACCAGCAGAATGAGTGCCATGCCCGCATACATCGCGCTCACCGTCATCGTCGTCCACGACTACGACGAGGCCATCGACTTCTACACCCGCGCCCTCGGCTTCAACCTCGTCGAGGACACCGCGCGCCCGGACGGCTCCCGCTGGGTCGTGGTCCGCCCGGATGGCGCAACCGAGGCGGCGCTGCTGCTGGCACGCGCCAAGGACGAGGCCCAGAGCTCCCGCGTCGGCGACCAGACGGGCGGCCGGGTCGGCTTCTTCCTCTACACCGACGACTTCGCCCGGGACCACACCCGGATGACGGCGGAGGGCGTCCGCTTCCTGGAGGAGCCGCGCCACGAGGCGTACGGCTCGGTGGCGGTCTTCGAGGACCTCTACGGCAACCGCTGGGACCTTCTGGAGCCCGCGTAGGCCCGGTCCGGTCCGGCCCGGCCCCGCTGCCTCAGGCGGGGCCGGGCCGGTCCGGCCGGAACGCGAGCCGCGGAGCCCGGGCCGCCGCGTCGACCGCCCGCCCCTCGTCCACCCGCAGGGCCAACTCCCGGGCCCAGCGGACCAGCCCGGGTACGTCGATCCCGTACGGACCCCCGCCCCGGGCGGAGGCCGTCTCCGGCCCGGCCAGGGCGAGTGCTTCGGCGCCCCGGCGCAGCAGGCGGGCCCCGCCGACGGCGTTCCCGCGCGCGGCGTGCGTGAGCCCGACCGCCAGCTGCGCGAGGGCCCGCCACAGCGGGGCCTCGGCCTCGGGCCCGGACTTCCACGCGTCCTCGAACACCTCGTGCGCATGGAACGGCATCCCGGCGTCCAGCAGCCGCTGCGCCTCGGCCACCGTCTCGGCGGGCGTCCGTACGACCCCCTCGGGCTGCCGCTCCACGCC
Organism: Streptomyces sp. NBC_01006; assembly: GCF_045162725.1. Lineage (NCBI taxonomy): Bacteria > Bacillati > Actinomycetota > Actinomycetes > Kitasatosporales > Streptomycetaceae > Streptomyces > Streptomyces sp. NBC_01006. The sequence goes on from NZ_CP108700.1 coordinate 6,870,937, forward strand.
TGGCTCCCCGTACGCCAGCGGCCGCCCCAGCCCGTCCCGCGGCCGCGCGCTGCGCGCCCGCCCCTCACCGTCCCGATCCCGTGCGTTCACCCCGCCATCCTCCCTGCCACCGGAAACCCGTGCATGCGCACCCCTCTACGTGGGGTAATGTTCTGCATGTGCCGCCGGGACGAGGGAAACCCCAGCTCAACGGCACAACGGGACGTGGCGCAGCTTGGTAGCGCACTTGACTGGGGGTCAAGGGGTCGCAGGTTCAAATCCTGTCGTCCCGACCATGCGATAAGCAGGTCGGAGGCCGTTCTCTCATTGATGAGAGGACGGCCTTTCGTGCGTCCGGAACCCGGTCCGGCCCGGGCGGTCGGCCGTCGGGTCGGCAGAATCGGCAGAAGCCGGGTTCGGCGAACGGATCGTCAGGATCTCCGTGTGTGCAGGGCATTGCGAACGTCGACGCGTCCCCCGGGGTGATCGTCCGGCTGGGCGCCCCGGTCTCCGCTGCTGCAGTGAGTGGCGGTTTCATCTCTCTGTGTGTTCACGCGGTGGTCGAGTGCGTCCCCCGTGCTCTGCTTGAGGCGCGCGGTCGGCGGCGCGGACCCTGAGGTCCCGGTCACCGAAAGGCGGGGGTCATGCCAGGTGGGTTCGGCGGCGCGTCCGCCGTGGGCCGGCGGCGTTTCCTGGTGATGTCGACGGCGGCCGTGGCGCTGCCCGTGCCGGTTTCCGCGTGTGCGTCCGGCGATGCCCAGGGACTGGCCCCGGCGGGCGCCGGGACGACGTCGACGGTCGGGCTGACCGTGAACGGGAAGCGGCGGTCCGCGGTGGTGGACAACAGGACGTCGCTCCTCGACCTGCTGCGGGAGCACCTGGGGCTGCCCGGCACGAAGAAGGGCTGCGACCAGGGGGCCTGCGGGGCGTGCACGGTCCTGGTGGACGATCGCCGGGTGAACTCCTGCCTCGCGTTCGCCGTCATGCACGACGGCGCGCGGGTCACCACGATCGAGGGACTCGCGCGCGGCGGCCGACTGCACCCCCTCCAGCAGGCGTTCATCGACCACGACGGGCTGCAGTGCGGGTACTGCACGCCGGGCCAGATCGTCTCGGGGGTGGCCTGCATCGAGGAAGGGCACACCCGCTCCCGGGAGGAGATCCGCGAGTGGATGAGCGGCAACCTCTGCCGCTGCGGCGCCTACACGAACATCGTCACGGCGATCGAGCAGACGGCGAAGGGTGCGTGAATCCGGCGTGTACCCCTTCGCCTTCAGCAAGCCGGCGACCGAGAGCGCCGCGCTGGCCGCCGGGGCCGAAGGCGGCCGCTACATCGCGGGCGGCACCACACTGGTCGACCTGATGCGCGAGACCGTCGAACGCCCGACCCGCGTGGTCGACATCAACGCTCTCCCGTACCGGGGCATCGCCGTGTCCTCCGAAGGCCTACGGGTGGGCGCCCTGGTCCGGATGGCTGAACTCGCCGCGCACCCGGGCGTACGGTCCCAGTACCCCTGTTGATCGGCATGGGCGTGGCCACCGCCTCGTATCACGACAACCGCCGCCAGGTCGGCTCGCGCGCCCGGGTCGACGCGGACGGGACGGCCACGGTGGCGACGGCGACCAGCGACATGGGACCGGGCACGACGACCTCCGTCATGCAGGTCGCCGCGGACGCGCTCGGCCTGCCCGCGCGGCAGGTCACCTTCCGGCTGGGGGACTCGGCGTACCCCCTCGCTCCGCCGCACGCCGGCGCCACCACCATGGCGAGCGTGGGGTCCGCGGCCCACACCTCGTGCACCGCCCTGCGGAACAAGTTCATCGGCATGGCAGTGGCCGACCCCGCCTCGCCCCTGTACCGGGCCGATCCCGCCGAGGTGGTGGTCCGTGACGGCCGGCTCGGCTCCGGGAAGAGCAGCGCCGCCGACAGCTATCGCGAGATCCTGCGCCGCGCCGGCCTGCCCGGCCTGGAGGCCACCGCCACCTGGGGGCCCGGCGACGCCGACGAGAGGATCTCCAGTTACGGCTACGGCGCCGTCTTCGCCGAGGTGTCGGTCGATCCGCTCCTCGGGCTCGTCCGGATCCGCCGGATGTTCGCGGCGTACGACGTGGGCCGCGTGATCAGCCCCGAACTGGCCCACAGCCAGGCCGTCGGAGGCATGGTGGGCGGGATCGGGATGGCCTTGCTGGAGGGCACGGTCACGGACCATCGTGACGGCCGGATCGTCAACGCGAGCCTGGCCGACTACCTGGTCCCGGTCAACGCCGACGTTCCCGAACTGGACGCCGCGTTCATCGACACCGAGGACCCCCTGGCGGATCCCATCGGGGTCAAGGGGGTGGGGGAGATCACCATCGTGGGAGTCCCGGCCGCCATCGGGAACGCGGTGTTCAACGCCTCCGGCAAACGGTTGACGGACCTGCCCATCAGGCTTGAGGCGCTGCTCTGAGCGGCCCCGGGCGCCCCCGGGGGACGAGGACGAGAGGCTACCGCAGGTAGCTCCGGCCATGAGCTCCGACCGGGGCGGGATCCGGCCGTTCTGTCGGCTCCGGCTCACGGAGGCGGGTGGGGTGCTGAGGCGGGTTCGGGCTGTGGTGGCGCGGGGCTCGGGGTGGGTGCGGCCGAAGTGATGCACCTGCGGGTTTCAGCCATATTTCGAAGCGTCAACCTCCCAGCTCCGTCCGGATCATGACCTGCTGTCAAGGGCCCTGCACATAGACGCTAAGATTCCGGGCCGTTGTCATATGATCATTCGCTTTCGATCGTTTGAGGGTTCTGATGGTTCGCGTGGGATCGTCGCCCGGAAGTCCAGGGCCCACCTCACCCGTCGTTTGGGCGCTGCCCGCCCTGCTGACCGCCGCCGTCGCGGCGTTCGCCGTGGTGCAGGTGTCCGCACCTGCCCGCACCCCCGTCGCCTGGGTGGGAGCCGTCGCCTTCGTGGCCGTCGCGCTCTCCTGCGGTGAGGCCGTCCGGCGCGGCAAGGCGGTCGCCTCGCTGCGGGCGACGGTCGCCGCGCAGGAGGCGGCCCTGCACCGGCAGCAGGCCGAGACCGTACGACTCGCGCAGGAGCTGCTGCCCGATGTCGTGGAACGGCTGCGCAAGGGCGAGTTCCCCGAGGAGGTGCTCGCCTCCCTGGAGGAGCTCGACACCCACGGGCCCGGCCTGACGCAGGAGTTCAGGGCGGCGCACCAGGCCGTGCTGCGCTCGGTGCTCGACGCCGTCGTCGCCGAGGAGGACCTGCGCGACTCCGCGCAGCGCGCCTTCGTCAACATCGCCCGCCGCGTTCAGGCCATCGTGCACCAACAGGCCCAGGAACTGCGGGAGATGGAGGACCGGCACGGCCGCAGCCCCAAGGTCTTCGGTGACCTGCTGCGGCTCGACCACGGCACGGCGCTCATCGGCCGCCTCGCCGACTCCATCGCCGTGCTCGGCGGGGCCCGGCCCGGCCGCCAGTGGAGCAAGGCCGTCCCGCTGTACAGCGTGCTGCGCGGCGCCATGTCGCGGATCATCGACTACCAGCGCGTGGAACTGCACTCCGTCTCGCAGGTCGCCGTCGTCGGCCCCGCCGTCGAACCGCTCATCCACGCGCTCGCCGAGCTGCTGGACAACGCGACCCGCTACTCCCCGCCGCAGACCAGGGTCCACCTGACCGCCGTCGACGTGAACTCGGGCATCGCCGTCGAGATCGAGGACGGCGGCGTGAGCATGAGCGAGGAGGCCCGCAAGCGGGCCGAGCGCATGCTCCGCCAGGCCCAGCAGGGCATCGACCTCACCGACCTCGGTGAGACCCCGCGCCTGGGCCTCGCCGTGGTCGGCCGGCTCGCGCAGGCGTACGACTTCCAGGTCTCGCTGCGCGCGTCGGCGTACGGCGGCGTACGCGCCGTACTGATCATCCCGCAGTCGCTCATCACCACGGCCGCCGCCGCGACCGGCGTCGCCCACGGCATCGGCACCGCCTCGGGCCCCCGTGCCGCCCTGCCGCCCGCCGCCGGCGCGACCAACGCCGGGCCCGGGACCACCGCCGCGTACGGGGCCCAGGACGTACGGCCGGAGCCGCCGCGCCCGGTCACCGGCCCCCGGACGCCGGCCGCACCCGACGAGGTACCCGCCGTGACCGAGCGGACCCCGGGCGGCCTGCCGCAGCGCCGCCGCAAGACCCGCGCCGTGGCACCCGAGGCGCCCGCGGCCGCGGGCGGCGCCGGCACGGGCACCGGAGACCGGATCGTGGCGGCGGCCGAGGCGGCCGCCGACCGTGCCGGGCACGGGTACGCGCAGGAGACCGACTACGCGTACGGATCCGGACGCGCGCCGGAGCCGCAGCCCGAGGTGCAGCCCGGGATGTGGCTGGCCGCCTTCCAGGGCGGCCTGTCGGGGGACAGCCAGACCGCCGCGACCCGGAGCGGCGCAGCAAGCCAGAACACGGATGCCTCGCCGGCCTCGGCGAGCAAGGGGGAACAGCCATGAGCCAGCAGCAGACCAATATGGACTGGATGCTCAAGGACCTGGCCGAGGGCGTCCCGCAGACCCGCCACGTCATCGTCCTGTCCGCGGACGGCCTGCGCATGGCGCAGTACGGGGCGGAGACCGACACCGCGGACCGGCTCGCCGCCGCCTGCGCCGGCCTGCAGAGCCTCGCCGGCGCCGTCGCCACCGAACTCCCGGGCAGCAGAGGGCGGATGAGGCTCGTCGTCATCGAGATGGACGGCGGCTTCTTCTACCTCATGGCGGCCGGGGCCGGCGCCTTCCTCGCGGTACTGGCCGACGAAGGCGTCGACGCCGGTCTGATGGGCCAGCGGATGCGCGACCTCGTCGCCCGGATCGGAGAACACCTGAGCAGCCCGCCGCGCCGCGACGGGCAGCCGGCGTGAGCAACCCGGGCGGGGACTGGGAGGACGGCACTCCCGAGCGGCTGTACGTGATCACCGGCGGCCGGAGCGGCGATTTAGACCCAGGCCACCTCGACCTCGTCACGCTGATCATCGCCAAGTCGGGGCCCAGGCCCGGGATGCAGCCGGAGCACGCGGCGATCATGCGGCTGTGCCAGTCGCCGCTCTCGCTGGCCGAGATCTCCGCGTATCTCGGCCTGCCGGTGAGCGTGGTCACCGTACTCCTCGGTGACCTGCTCGCCGCCAACCTCGTGCTCTCCCGCCCACCCGTCGCCCCCGCCAAACTCCCGGACCTGGCACTGATTGAGGCAGTCATCGATGGACTTCGAAAGCTCTGACCGGGCCACCGTGCCCCGGCGCGAGGACGCGCTGCCGGCCACGGCCGCCGCCGCAGTCAAGGTGGTGATCGTCGGCGGCTTCGGGGTCGGCAAGACGACCCTGGTCGGCTCGGTCAGCGAGATCCGGCCGCTCACCACCGAGGAGACGATGACCCAGGCAGGGGTCGGCGTCGACGACACGGCGGGGGTGGAGCGCAAGACCTCCACCACCGTGGCCATGGACTTCGGCCGCATCAGCATCAACGAGGAGCTGGTGCTGTACCTGTTCGGCACCCCCGGCCAGGAGCGCTTCTGGTTCCTGTGGCGCGGCCTGTTCGAGGGCGCGCTCGGCGCGGTGGTCCTGGTCGACACCCGCAGGCTGGAGGTCAGCTTCGACGTGATCGGCCGGCTGGAGGAGCGCGGGGTGCCGTTCGTGGTCGCCGTCAACTCCTTCCCCGACGCGCCCGAGCACCCCCTGGAGGAGCTGCGCACCGCCCTCGACCTGCCCGCGTCGGTACCGCTCGTCTTCTGTGATGCCCGCCGGCGCGACTCCAGCCGCGACGTCCTGATGACGCTGATGCGCTACCTGCACTCCCTCGCCGCGACCCCGGAGGCATCGTGAGCACCACCCCCACCCACCAGCCGGGTCCGGCCGCCCCGCCCCCCGGCTGCCCCGCCCACCGGCTCTACGGCGCCGAGGCCGAGGCCGACCCCATGGGCCTGTACGAGAAGCTGCGCGCCGAGCACGGCGCGGTGGCCCCCGTACTCGTCCACGGCGACCTCCCGGCCTGGCTGGTACTGGGCCACCGGGAGAACCTGGACGTGGCGCGCACCCCGTCCCGGTTCACCCGTGACCCGCGCCACTGGCGGGACCAGCAGGAGGGCAACGTCCCCCTGGACCACCCGCTGACCCCGATGACCGCCTGGCAGCCCGTGTGCCACTTCGTCGACGGCGTCGAGCACGAGCGGCTGCGCGGGGCGATCACCGAGTCGCTGGAACGCTTCGACCGCCGCGGTGTGCGCCGGTACGTGAAGCGCTTCGCCGACCAGCTGATCGACGCCTTCGCCCAGTCCGGGAGGGCCGACCTGGTCGCGGACTTCGCCGAGCCGCTGCCGATGCTGGTGATGACCCAGCTCGTCGGAGCGCCGGAGTCCTACGGACCGCGCCTCGTCGAGGCCGCCCGCGACATGATCCGGGGCACCGAGACGGCCCTCGCCAGCAACGAGTACGTCGTGGTCACCCTGCGGGACCTGGTCGCGGCCAAACGGGAGCTGCCCGGCCGGGACTTCACCACCTGGCTGCTGGAGCACCACACCGCGCTCGGCGACGAGGAGATCGTGGAGCACCTGCGGCTGGTGCTGATCGCCGCGTTCGAGACGACCGCCAACCTGATCGCGAACACCGTGCGCATGGTCCTCACGGACCGACGCTTCCGCGCGAACCTCTCCGGCGGGCACATGACGCTGCCGGACGCGCTGGAGCAGGTCCTGTGGGACGAGCCCCCGCTCATGACGGTCCTCGGGCGCTGGGCCACCGGCGACACGGAGCTGGCCGGAACGCCGATCAAGGCCGGGGACATGCTGCTGCTCGGGCTGGGGGCCGCGAACCTCGACCCCGAGATCCGGCCCGACGCGACCCTGCCCGTCCACGGCAACCGCTCGCACCTGGCCTTCAGCAGCGGCCCGCACGAGTGCCCCGGAGCGGACATCGGCCGGGCCATCGCGGACACCGGCATCGACACCCTGCTGACCCGGCTGCCCGACCTGGAGCTGGCCGTCGCCGAGGACCAGCTCCAGTGGAACTCCTCGCTGATGTCCCGTCACCTGGTGGCCCTCCCCGTACGGTTCTCCCCGCGCGGCAGCACCGTCACCGGCTCCACGCCGGTGCCAGGCGCCGCCCGGTCGGCCGCACAGCCGCCCCGTACGGCCCCGCAAGCCGCCCCCGTCGCCGGGGAGCGGCCGGCGGGCCGGGGCTCCTGGTGGGCCCGCCTGCGCGGCCGCCGCTGACCGCGGCGAACTCGGCGGCGCCCGGCGGAGCCCGGCGCCGCCGCCCTCAGCGCGAGGAGTCGTCGAGCTGCTGCCACCACCAGGCGAGTGCCGGGATCGGCAGCGGCTCGATGCTCGGGTCGCTGGGGGCATCACTCCAGGTGATGTCGAACGAAGCCCCCTCGACGGGAAGCGCGTTGCGGTTGCGCGGACTGGCGTAGCGCAGCGCCCCGTTGTGGTACGCGGTGTCCCCCGAGACCCAGTGCTCCACCGAGACGAGGTGGCGCGCGAGCTGCTCGTCGGCGCCCCGCGCCAGCTGCTCGCGCAGCCGGCGGAACAGCGTCACCGACCGGTCCCGCAGCGCGTACACGGCGGGCAGCGCCTCGGCGGGCGTACAGCCGTGCTCCCGGGCCAGTACGTTGAGCAGATTCTGCTCCAGCGGCTCCTGGTGGTCGTCCTTGTTGTACGAGAACACGTCGTTGTCGCAGGCGACGATGAACCCGGCGGCGTCCGTCAGTGCCTGGACGGGCGCGGAGTACAGGACCTCGCCCGGTACGTGGATCCCGTTCGCCACATCGCACCAGGTGAGCAGGAACCGGGTCGCGCCGACCGAGATGCGGGTCGAAGCGAAGTCGTTGAGGCCGGGCATGATGCCCTGCTCCTCCGTCGCCGTCCGCGCGGCTGCGCCGAAGATCCAGTCCCGCAGGCCCTCGGTGAGGCGGTGGAGCTGCTCGGGGGTGAGCATCTCCCGGGTGCGCGCCACCAGGTCGTCCAGCGCGGCCGTGTACGGTCCGGGCGGCAGCAGGCCGGAGCCGGGCACCTCCAGGGTGCGGATCATCCGCGCTCCGTGGTCGGCGACGGCCGCCGTGCGCGCGGGTCCGGTGCCGGAGTCCTGCCAGTCGTCGGCGGCGAAGGCCCAGTAACACCACTGGGAGAAGAGCAGCATGGGCTCCACATCGCCGTAGGGGACGATCCGGCTGACCATGTCGGCGCTGCGCGTGGCCAGTCCCCAGGCGCGCTCGGTGGCGTCGGGGTAGAGGCCGAAGGAGTCGATCCAGGCGACGGACCGCTCTTCGAGCTCGGCCGCCTTGGGGTGGATCAGATCCCTCTCGAACGGCCAGTAGAAGGGCGGCAGCGGCCAGCCGATGCGGGAGGGGCGGGTGTTGTCGCCGTAGGCGGGGGGCATCGGTCAGCTGCCCCCGCCCAGACGGAACATCAGCAGCCGTGTCTCCAGGGCGTGGTCGCGCCAGATGCGGAACAGCTTCCCGTGCGTGATGGTGGACTCCTGGAGCCGTTCGCGCGACCAGGCGGACCGGGCGCCGGAGCTCTCGACGCAGTCCAGCTCGGCGGTGTTCCAGGCCATGGACTGCACCCAGAACTCGGCGACCCGGTCGGTGACGTCCTCGTCCTGCTCCAGCTCGAAGCCGGCCGCCTCGGCGGCGGTGAGGTACTCGGTGAGGGTGCCCAGGCGGGTCTTGTAGTAGCCGTCGATGAACTCGGTCCACTCGGGCCGGCAGATGAAGTGCTCCTGGATACCGAACCAGCCGCCCGGCTTCAGGGACTTGGCCACGACCTGGAAGAGCCGCTCGCGGTCCATGTAGCCGGAACTCTCGTTGGCGTAGGCGGCGTCGTACTTCCGGTCGGCCGTGAAGGCGTGCACGTCGGCCAGGAGGGGGGTGACGCGGTCGCCGACTCCGGCCTGACGGGCGAAGTCCTGGATCACGGGTATGTGATCGGCCGCGACGGTGAGCCCGGTGACCGTCGCACCGTGCTCCTGGGCCCAGTAGAGCGACCCGCCGCCGACACCGCAGCCGATGTCGAGGACGCTGCCGGGCGGGGTGGCGTACGCGCCCCAACTGCGGGCCGCGTGCTCGACGATGGCTTCCTGGGACTCCACGATGCGGCGCTTGAGCACGCGCTGGGAGACGGTGGTGTTCGGCGTCGCGCCCGGGCCGAAGAGGCCCATGTGGAAGTGGACCCTGGGTCCCGGTCCGTACTTGTGGAGGATGTCCGCGGTCTTGCGGCTGTAATAGAGCGGCACTTGGCTCTCGTCGAACTCCTGGCCACCAGCGGGGGTCTGGATGACAAGGTTCCTGTCCATCGATTCTCCGGTCCTGCGGTCGCGTGGGGGTGTTTTATCGGCCGCCCCACTCTGCCCGTAAGTGATCGATAAAAGTCATCAGTCACTCGGGTGATGAGCATAACCACAGCTGAAACGGCAACAATTCCGGCCATTTGATGTCACGTCAGGTGTCGGCCGCCCGGTTAAGCGGAATACATGCCGCAGCGTCAGGCGGAATGCGGGTCAGGCGGCGTCGAGGGCGGCGACGATCTCGGCGGTCGTGCTGACCCTGCCGATGCGCGGGAAGATCTTGCCGAACGAGTGGGCGTGGGACGCGGAGTCGGTGTCGGCGGTGGCGTCCTCGGCGAAGACCAGCGCGTAGCTGTGCTCCCAAGCCGTGCGGGCGGTGGACTCGACGCCGACGCTGGTGGAGATTCCGGCCAGGACGATCCGGTGGATGCCGCGGCGGCGCAGCTGGAGGTCGAGCTCGGTCCCGGTGAAGGCGCCCCAGTGGCGCTTGGTCACCACGACGTCGCCGAGGGCGGCGAGGGCGGCCGGGATCTGCGAGAACGCGGCGGGCGGGGCGGTGGCCGGGCCCGGGCGGTCCACGTCGGCGGTGGGCAGGTCGCCGCCGTCGGGCGACCAGGCGACCCTGACCAGCACCACGGGCAGCCTGTGGGCGCGGAACGCCTCGGCGAGCAGGATGCCGTTCGCGAGGACCTCGGCGGCGGGCCGGGTGGTCGGCAGGGCCAGGATGCCCTGCTGGAGGTCGATCAGGACCAGGGCGGTGCCCTCGTCGAGGGCCAGGGGCGAGTGGTCGGTGCGGTCGGCTGCGGCGGTCATCCGGGCTCCCTGCGGTCGTTGCGGGATTCACTCTCCCGCCCATGAAACCCGGACCGCGCGCCGTCGGTGTTCCGGTCCGCGCCGAACAGCGTGGCGGCCACGTGATGGACCGCCTCTTAGAATAGGAACATGAGTGCGAATATCGAGGAAACTCGGCCCGCCCCGACTCCGGCACTGACCGGGGCGGAATTGCTGCGCTGGTACTGGACACTGGCCGAACTGTCGCAACTCGCCCGGAAGATGGGCCTTCCTGCCAGTGGCGGCAAGGTGGCGCTCACGGCCCGGCTGGCCGCCGCACTCGACGGGATCCGGCCGCCGGAGCCGGTCCGCGCCCCGCGCCGGGGCGGGCGCCGGCTCGCGGCCCCCGTCGACGGCGACACCGTGATCCCGGAGGGCCAGCGGTGCAGTCAGGTCCTCAGGGCTTTCTTCGTCGGCGAGATCGGGCCGGGCTTCCACTTCGACGCCTTCATGCGGGAGTACGTGGCCGGGCGGGCGGGACACACCCTCGCCGAGGCCGTCGCCCACTGGCACGCCACCCGCGCCCGGGCGGCAGAACCCCAGGAGGTCGCCGCCCAGTTCGAGTTCAACCGGTTCCTGCGCGACTGGCACGAGCGTCACCCCGAGGGCACCCGGCAGCAGGCCCTGGCCGCCTGGCGGGCGCACAGGGCCCTCCCGAAGGACTGACCGCCGCCAGGCCGCCCGGACGCCCGGCCGCGTCGGCTCACGCGCCCGGTGCGGGCTCCGGCAGGCGCCGGGCCAGGGTCCAGGCCAGCAGGGGGAGGGCGGCGAGGGGGAGCAGGGCCGTCCGTACGGAGGTGGCGTCCGCGAGGGCGCCGATGACGGGGCTGGCCAGCCCGCCGACGCTGACCGTCAGGCCGAGGGTGACCCCGCCGGCCGTCCCCATGCGGGTCGGCAGGTAGTCCTGGCCCAGCGTGACCTGGAGCGAGAACGGCACGTACAGCGCGGCGGCCGCCAGCGCCGCGCAGACGTACACCAGGGGGAGGGGCAGCCACAGCACGCCCGCGACGGCGGGAGCGGCCGCCGCGTACGCCCGGCTGACGGTGGTGGTCCGGCCCCAGCGGGCGGCCAGCCGGCCGCCCAGCAGGGTGCCGCCCGCGCTGCCCGCGAACAGGGCGAACAGGGCCACCGTCCCGGCGGTCACACCGCCGCCGCGCTCGCGCACGTACAGGGCGATGAACGTGCTCAGTCCGATGAACGCGACGGACCGGACGACCACCACGAGGGAGAGCCGCAGGAACGCCCGCCGGTCCTCGGGCCCGGGCGTCCCGGCGGACGGAGCCGCCGCCGGTCCACCCGCCCCGTCCCGCGCCGGCCGGGGGAGGTTCAGTACGACGCCCAGCGCGGCCGGGAGGGTCAGCAGCCACCAGCCCGCCGGTCCGGGCACCGACAGGGCCAGGGCGACGAGCAGCGGTGCGCACGCGAAGCCGATGTTGCCGCCGAGCGCGAACCAGCTCATCGCCGTGTGCCCGGGGCCGCCCGCGCCGGTGCGGACCAGCCGCGCGGCCGCCGGGTGGTAGGCGGCCACACCCAGCCCGGACAGGGCCACGGCGGCGACGGTGGCCGGATATCCGGCGTCCGCGCCGACGAGGGCGATGCCCAGCCCGGCGGCGGCCGTGCTCAGCGGGATCAGCCACGGCATCGCCCGGCGGTCGGCCAGCGCCCCGAACAGCGGCTGGACCACGGAGGACAGCAGGGAGGCGGCCAGCACGATCCCGGAGGCGGCGGCGTAGCCGTAGGCGCGCTCGGAGACCAGGAAGGGGACGAGCGCGGCGACGGCGCCCTGGTAGACGTCCACGCAGGAATGGCCGGCCGCGTAGGCGGCCGTGCGGCGGCGCCTTACGGGACGCGTCCCCGTTGCGGCGGGCGGCTCGGAAGCGGTCTTCGATGAGTTCACCGTTCGACGATCGCCGGTGCCGCGGGCGGCCCGCTTCCGATAAATTGCCGGGTGATGCAGAAAATCCGCCACACCCCCCGGGCCGCGACGAGCATCCGCGCGCTCGACACACACGTCGGGATCGACCCGCACCGGCACGACGACCACCAGATCGCCTACGCCGGTTCCGGAGTGCTGTCCATCACCACCGACGCCGGCACCTGGGTGGCCCCCACCACCCGAGCCCTGTGGATCCCGGCCGGGACGGTGCACGAGCACCGCGCGTACGGGCGCAGCGACCTGCACTCCGTCGGCCTGCCGACCCGCCTCAACCCGCTGTCCCTGGACACCCCCGCCGTGATCGCCGTGGGACCGCTGCTGCGGGAGCTGATCCTGGCCTATACGCGGGCCCCCGAGGACGACGGCCCCGAGCGGAGCCGGATGCTCGGAGTCCTGCTCGACCAGCTGCGCGCCGCGCCCCTGCAGCCCCTGCACCTGCCCGCGCCCGCCGACCCCCGACTGGCGGCCGTGTGCGCCCTGCTGCACGCCGATCCGGCGGACTCCCGCGGGCTGGCGGCGCTGGGCGCGGCCGCCGGCGCCGGGGCGGGCGAGCGGACCCTGAGCCGCCTCTTCCGCTCCGAACTCGGCATGACCTTCCCGCAGTGGCGCACCCAGCTGCGCCTGCACCAAGCGCTGCGGCTGCTGGCCGTCGGCACCCCGGTCACCGCCGTCGCGCACCGCTGCGGCTGGTCCTCCGCGAGCGCCTTCATCGACGTCTTCCGCCGCGCCTTCGGCCACACCCCCGGGACCCACCCCGGCCGGCTTCCCTGAACCTACGGGCGCCCGTACCGGAGCTGGACGACGCCGTTGCCGAAGGTGTGGGTGCCCTCCAGCCGCAGCGGCACCAGCCCGCCGTCGGCGGGCGGGAACAGCGCTCTGCCGCGGCCGATGCGCACCGGGTGCACGAAGATCCGGTACGCGTCCACCAGATCGTGGCGCAGGAAGGCGGCAGCGAGATCGGCCCCGCCCACGACCAGGTCGCCTCCCGGGGCGGCCTTGAGCGCGGCGACCTCCGCCGGTACGACGTCCCGCACGAGGGTGGAGTTCCAGCCGAGGTCGGCGTCCGGCAGCGTGCGCGAGTACACGTACTTCGGCATGTCCCGCCAGATGCCGGCGAACTCGGCCTCCGGGGCGGAGGCGGCCGGGTCGGCATCGGCGGTCGGCCAGTACGCGGCCATCAGCTCGTGCGTGACCCGGCCGGACAGGAATCCGCCCAGCGGGCGGATCTCGTCGTTCATGTACTGGTGCAGTTCCTCGTCGACCCGGTGCCAGGAGATGTCCCCGTCCGGGCCCTCGAAGCAGCCGTCCAGGGACACCTGCATCATCAGGATGATCTTCCGCATGCCGATGCACGCTACATACTGGCCGGTGTGAAGACCGAAGACGGCGCAGACGACACGGCCCTGTTCACCACGGAGGGCCACACCGGGGTGATCACCCTCAACCGCCCCAGGGCCCTCAATGCCCTCACCCACCCCATGGTGTTGCGGATCGCCGAGGCGCTGACCGCCTGGGAGCGGGACCCTGCCGTCGTCCAGGTCCTCATCCGCGGCGCCGGCGAGCGCGGGCTGTGCGCCGGCGGGGACATCCGGGCCATCCACGACGACGCGAAGGCCGGCGGCGACGCCTCCGAGGGCTTCTGGCGCGACGAGTACCGGCTGAACGCGCGGATCGCCCGCTACCCGAAGCCCTACGTGGCCCTCATGGACGGCATCGTCATGGGCGGCGGCGTCGGCGTCTCCGCCCACGGCAGCGTGCGCGTCGTCACCGAACGCTCCCGCGTCGCCATGCCCGAGACCGGCATCGGCTTCGTCCCCGACGTGGGCGGTACCCACCTCCTGGCCCGCGCCCCGGGGGAGCTCGGCACCCACCTGGCCCTGACCGGGACGGCCGTGGGCGCGGCCGACGCGCTGCTGTGCGGGCTCGCCGACCACTTCGTACCCGCCGCCCGGCTGCCGGAGCTGACCGCCGCGCTCGCCGAGGCACCGGCGCGCGAGGTTTCAGCGCGCTTCGCGCAGCGGACCGCGCCGGGCGAACTGGCCGGGTGGCGCGCCTGGATCGACCGCTGCTACGCCGCCGAAACCGTCGAGGAGATCGTCGAGCGGCTGCTGGCCGAGGGGGATCCGGCCGCCAAGGAGGCCGCCGAGACGATCCTGGCCAAGTCCCCGACCTCGCTCAAGGTCACCCTGACCGCTCTCCGCCGGGCCCGGCGGCTCGGCTCCCTGGAGCGGGTGCTGGAGCAGGAGTTCCGCGTCTCCTGCCACGCCCTGCGCGCGCCCGACCTGGTGGAGGGCATACGGGCGCAGGTCGTCGACAAGGACCGCAACCCCCGTTGGTCCCCGCCCGCGCTGGCCGAGGTCACCGGCGCGGACGTGGAGCGGTTCTTCGCCCCGCTCGGGGAGGCCCGCGAACTCCGGCTGCCCTGAGGGCCGTCAGAGAGCAGGGGGCGGCCGGCCCGGTCAGCGGTAGCCGGTCACGTCGGCCGGGAGGCCCGGGTCCTGGACCTCGACCAGGTACCGCCAGGCGTCCGGCCGGCTGCCGTCGAGGTCCGTGAACCCGTACGCGCGGGCCAGCTGCGCGCTGGAGAGCGACTGCCCGTTCCAGCGCGCCACCTCCGGGTCCGCGGCGAGCGCGGCGACGCCCCGCCCGACGTACGAGGGGGTCTCGGAGATGGCGAAGTGCGGCATCTGCTCCAGCGCCTCTCGCCAGTTCGCCTCGGTCACCCCGAAGTTGTCGAGCATCATCTCCGAGCGCAGCCAGCCCGGCGTCAGCGCCACTGCCGTCGCCCCGCGCGGCCCCAGCTCGTGCCCGAGCGCGAACGCCATCCGCAGGACCGCCGACTTGGCGAGGTCGTAGAAGAACGAGACGCGGTAGTTGGCCGCGTTGTACTCGGCCGTGCCGTCCGTCATCTCCACCACCAGCCCGCCCGGCTCGCGCAGCAGCAGCGGCAGGGCGAAATGGCTCGTGATGGCATGGGTGTCCACCGCGAGCCGCAGGATGCGCAGCCCGTTGTCCAGGTCGTGCTCCCACACCGTGCTGTCCCACTCGAACAGCCGCTCGCCGCCCCAGATGTCGTTCACCAGCACGTCCAGGCGCCCCTGCTCGGCGCCGATCCGCCCGACCAGCGCCTCCACCTGCGCCGGCACGAGGTGGTCCGCGACCACCGCGATGCCCTGCCCGCCCGCCGCCGTGACCAGCTCCGCCGTCTCCTCGACGGTCTCCGGCCGGTCGTACTCCGAACGGCTGCCGCGCGTACTGCGGCCCGTCACGTACACCGTCGCGCCCTGCGCGCCGAGCTCGACCGCGGTGCCCCGGCCCGCGCCCCGCGTCGCCCCGGCCACCAGGGCGACCTTGCCTTCGAGGGGCCGCCGCTCTTCCGCCATGCCCCGACCCTACGCCGCGACCTCCCGCCGGGCACGCCGGCACGGGCGCGCGGACGGCCCGCGCCGGTGGCCGGATCGGCGCCCTTACGAGGCCGGCGCACGAATGGGTACGACTGGTCCCGAGATCCGCCCGAGAACCGCCCGTGACCCTCGGAGGCGTACGCCCGATGACCACTGCCGGCATGACGAGCTTCGACGAGATCTACGGACTGCCCGACCCGCGGGGATACTTCGGCCGACTGGGCCCGTACGCCTACCAGACCCCGGGCCACGCCCAGCCGGTGTTCCGCGCCCTGGCCGGCCAACTCGCCCCGGCGCGGCGGACGGTGCTCGACCTGTGCTGCTCGTACGGGATCAACACCGCGCTCCTCAACCACGACGTCACCCTCGACGAGCTGTACGCGCGCTACACCTCGCCGAAGGCGGTCGAGCTGGCCACCTCCGAACTCGCCGACCGGGACCGCGAGTTCTATGCCGCCCGGCGCCGACCCGACGCCGTGCGGGCCGTCGGCATCGACGTGTCGGGCCCCGCCCTGGAGTACGCGGTGGCCGTCGGACTGCTCGACGAGGGCCACTGCGTGGACCTGGAGGCCGAAGAGCCGGGGGAGCGGCTGCGGCGCTCCGCCGCCGGCACCGGCCTGATCACCATCACCGGCGGCACGAGCTTCCTCACCGGACGCACCTTCGCCCGCCTGCTCACCGCCGCCGGCCGCCCCGTGCCGGTGGCCGCCTACGTCCTGCGCACCCACGACTACCGGCCGATCTCCCACTGCCTGGAGTCGTACGGACTCACCGTCGAGAGGTCCACCGCCACCCAGCCGCAGCGGCGCTTCACCGACCCCGCCGAGCAGCAGCGGGCGGTGGCCGCCGTCACCGCGCTCGGCGAGGATCCGGCCGGCAAGGAGTCGGCGGGGTACTTCCACACCCGGCTGCACCTGGCCCGCTGACCCCTCCCGGCACCCGCCGCCCGAGCGCCCGTGGAACGGACTTGTCCAACCCGGCCTCCAGGCCGCACTGTTGCCCGAGATTCGTCCACTCGCCCAGACGGTCAGGAGACCCGGCTTGTCACCCGACAGCGCACCCGCACCCGCGCCCGCGTACGCCATCGACCCCGCCGGCGGCTGCCCGCACGCCCTCAACGCCCGGCTGCGCGCCCAGGGCGCCGTGGCGGACGTCGTCCTGCCCGGCGGGGTGCCCGGAGCCGTCGTCCTCGGACACGAGGCGCTGAAGGAGTTCCTCGCCCATCCCGACGCGGCCAAGGACGCCCGGCACTTCCCCGCCCTGCACGACGGCACCATCCCGCCCGACTGGCCGCTGCGGGTGTTCGCCAACGCCCAGGGCATGCACACCGCCGACGGCGCCGACCACCGCAGGCTGCGCTCCCTGGTCGGCAACGCCTTCACCGCCCGCCAGGTGGAGCGGCTGCGGCCGCGCATCGAGGAGCTGACCACCGGACTGCTCGACGACCTCGCCGAGGCGGCCGCCGAAGCCCCCGACGGGGTCGTGGACCTGCGCTCCCGCTTCGCGCTTCCGCTGCCGATGAGCGTCATCTGCGAGCTGCTCGGCGTGGATCCCGAGCACCGGGACCGGCTGCACCACCTGTCCCACACGGTGATCATCGCCACCGACACCACCCCCGCCGAGGTGATGGCCGCCGTACGGGAGCTCGTCGAGCTGATGGGCACGATCGCCGGCGCCCGCCGGGAAACCCCCGGCGAGGACCTGACCAGCGCGCTGATCGCCGCCCGCGAGGACGACGGCGACCGGCTCAGCGAGGCCGAACTCATCGGCACCATGCGCCTGATGCTGGTCGCGGGACACGAGACCACCCTCAACCTGATCGGCAACGCCGTCCGCGCCCTGTGCACCCACCGCGACCAGCTCGCCCTGGTCCAGGAGTCCAAGGCCACCTGGTCCGACGTGGTGGACGAGACCCTGCGCTGGGACGCACCGGTCAGCTGGTTCCCGTTCCGCTACGCCGCCCGTGACCTCACCGTCGACGGGACCGTGATCCCGCAGGGCACCCCGGTCCTCGCCGCCTACACCTCGGCCGGTCGCGACGAGGCCTTCCACGGCCCGGACGCCGACCGCTTCGACCTCACCCGCCGCGGCGCCGCCCGCCACCTCTCGTTCGGGCACGGCGCGCACTACTGCGTGGGCGCCCCGCTCGCCCGCCTGGAGGCCACCATCGCCCTGGAGCGGCTCTTCACCCGCTTCCCCGATCTCGACCTCGCCGTCCCCGAGCCCGAACTCCCGTACCTGCACAGCTTCATCGGCAACAGCGTCGAATCCCTCCCCGTCCGGCTGGCGTAGACCATCAGCCGCGGCCGTCGCCGGGCGGCGAGAGCTCCGTGCTCAGCCAGCCCAGCGCGTCCGCGTACATCGCCGTCCAGGTCTGGAAGTTGTGGCCGCCGGACGGGCGGACCAGGGTCTTCACCCGGACCCCGCTGCCCGCCGCGGCCCGGCTGAAGGCCTCCAGCTGCGCCGGCGGGCTGTCCTTGTCCTGCGCGGAGGTGGCCAGGAACAGCCCGACGTCGGCCCGCTTGGCCTGCCGGACCAGCCACAGCGGGCTGTTGCGCTCGCGCAGCACCGGATCGGCCAGGACCCCCGGATCCCCGCCCAGTGGATCCGGGTCCAGGGCCGCCCCCGCCCGGAACACCCTCGGGTACTGCAACGGCAGTTTGACCGCGCAGAACGCCCCCGTCGAGACCCCCATCAGCCCCCAGCCCTTCGGCTCGCGCAGCGTACGGAAGTTCTTCGCGACCAGGTCCGTCACGTCCTCCGCGAGCCAGCTGGCCACCTTCCGCGTCGGCGTGTTGCTGCAGTCGGTGTTCACCCCGCCCGGGTAGACGTCCGGGATCACCACGATGAACGGGAGCGCCGCGCCCAGCCGGACCAGCTGGTCCAGCGTCTCCGGCATGCCGCCCAGGTCGATCCAGGTCCGCGGCGAGCCCGGATACCCGTGCAGCAGCATCAGCACCGGGAACCGGGTCTTCTCCGCACCCGGCGCCCAGTACTCGGGCGGCGTCCACACGATCACCTGCCCGGCCAGTTTCGAATGCGAGCCGCGGAAATAGGTGCTCTGCGTACCGTCCCCGCCCTGGGTGAACTTGGCCCGGCCCAGCGGCGGCCCCGTCATCGCCGAGGAGTTCTGCGCGTTCTCCGTGCCCAGCAGGTCGTTCCACGAGGAGTAGAGCCCGTAGCTGCCGTTGATCCACGCCGCGATCACCGCGATGGACGTCAGCTGGCACAGCGCGATCATCAGCACCCGCACGGGCCAGCGCACCCACCCCGGCCCGGGGATCCGGTTCCACAGCAGCAGCGCGGCGAGCATCGCGAGCACGGTGACGGCGATGAGGGTGACGAGGAACGACGTACTGGTCAGCTCCACGAGGGCCGGCTCCTGACGTGCGGGTCGGTTTCCCAGGATGTCCGCATCATGCCTTCCTCCCGGGTCCCGGCCGGACACGCACCGACACCGAGTGCCACCCGGTCGCCCCGTCGGGGACGGTCCCCCTGCGCTCACCCGTCTGGACGGCGCCCGTACCGTCCGTGGCACGGACCTCCAGCGTGTGCTGCCCGGGACTCGCCTCCCACAACCACACCCACTCCCGCCAGGTGTCATTGCCGTCCGCCGCCCCGAGCCGGGCCTCCTGCCACGGCCCCGCGTCCACCCGTACCTCCACCCGGGCGATCCCCCGGTGCTGCGCCCACGCCACCCCCGCCACCGCCACCCGTCCCTCCTGCGGCCCGGCGGACGGGCGCGGGGTGTCGATCCGGGACTGCGTCTTGACCGGGCCCTGCTGCGCCCAGGACCGGCGCACCCAGTACGCGTCGTACGCCGCGAAGGTCGTCAGCCGCAGCTCGGTCAGCCACTTGCACGCCGAGACGTACCCGTACAGGCCCGGTACGACCATCCGTACGGGAAAGCCGTGCGCGAAGGGCAGCGGCTCGCCGTTCATTCCGACGGCCAGCAGCGCCTCCCGGCCGTCCATCACCGCCTCGACGGGCGTGCCGATCGTCATCCCGTCCACCGAGCGCGCCACGAGCTGGTCCGCCGGCCCGCCCTGCGAGGGCGGCCGGACCCCCGCCTCGCGCAGCAGGTCGGCCAGGCGCACGCCGAGCCAGCGGGCATTGCCCGCGTACGGGCCCCCGACCTCGTTCGACACGCAGCAGAGGGTGATGTCGTGCTCGACGAGCGGGCGGGCCAGCAGCTCGTGCAGCCCGAATTCGAGCGGGGTGGACACGCCCTCGCCGTGGACGCGCAGCCGCCAGGTGTCCGCGTCCACCCGGGGGACGACCAGCGCGGTGTCCACGCGGTAGAAATCCCGGTTGGGCGTCAGGAAGGGGGAGATCCCGGGCACCGGCAGCTGCGCGCCGGGCGGTACGGGCGGCGCGGGCACGGCCGGCTGCGGCAGGACCAGGTCCGCCCGCGAGGCCGTGGCCCCGGCCGATCCGTACGCGCCGAGCCGCCGCCCCGCGTACCCGATCCCCGCCGAGGCCACGAGGGCCGCGCCGACCAGCCGCCCGAAGCCGCGCCGGTCCATCGACCAGGCCCCGCCCGGCGGCGCGCCCACCGGCCGGGGCGTGGTCAACGCGCGGACCAGCAGGTACAGCACCCCGGCCGCGCCCAGCCCGCCGACCAGCGACGGGAGCGCGTCGTGCCAGGTCGCCTCGGGCCGGCTGAGCGCGGCCACCGCCCCGACCAGCCCGAAACAGCCCGCGAGCGCGATCCCGGCGGGCAGGTGCCGTACGGCGAGCACCCCGGCCAGGGCGGCCACCGCACCCAGGACGAGGACGATCCCGAGCGCCAGCAGCAGTTTGTCGGCGGTGCCGAACTCGCGGATCGCCCATTCCTTGACGCCCACCGGCGTACGGTCGACCACGGCTCCGCCGACCGCGGTGACCGGGGAGGCCTCCGGCCGGACGGCCGCCGCGGCCAGCTCCGCCAGGGCCAGTCCGGCGCAGGCGGCGACCAGCCCGCAGACGGCGCCGCCCAGGACGCGGCGGCGCCGCCGCCCGGGGTCCGTCTTCACACGGGTCGTCATGAGCAAGTCACCGTCCGCGTCACCGTTCGAGTCACCGTCCGCGAGGCCGTCCGCCGGGAAGCCGGCGGTTTCCAGTGTGACTCCGACCAGGGCGGACCCGCGTCCGCCCGCGCCCGTTCGGGTCAGTGCACGGGCGTCGGTGCCGGCGGCACCCGGCGGGGGGTGCGCGGCGAGCCGTCATGCACGGGGGTGGCCCTCGGAGGCGACCCGCTCCGCGGCCCGCCGGGCCATGGTCTCCAGGTGGTCCTCCGCTCCCGCGCCCGGCCGGCGGGCGGCCAGCTCGCCGCGCTTGCGCAGTTCCACGACCCCGTCGGTGAGCAGTTCCCGCGGATCGGAGCGGCGCGGTACGTCCTGGGCCGGCTCGGCGGGCTGGAGTAACCGGTCGAGCGTGGGCTGTTCGAGCTGTTCGAGCTCTGCGTGGTGTGCGTGCTGTGCGTGCTGCGCCGACTGCCCGGGCTGTCCGGGGCGCTCGTGTCCGGTCTGGGACATGCTCGGTGCACTCCTGCTGGCGTCGGGCCGCGTGACGGCGTCGGAAGGGGCGGCCGCCGGATGTTCCGACGGCCGCCCCTGGTGGTCGTTCCGAGCCAGTCAACCCAGTGCGCCTTGCGAGCGTCGAACCACCTGAGAGGCTCTCCCTCGCACGGGTAGTGGGATTCCCACGGGCGGGTGATGGTCGGCGCATCGTCCGATCGCCGCCGTCCCGGGTGGTGTAGGGGGTCAGCGGGCGGGCCCCTCCGAGGACTTCAGTGCCGCCGCGATGTCCGTCGCCAGGGTGTACGGATCCCCGCTCGGTCCGTCCGCCCCGCTCGGGTGCCGCGTGGTGCGCCGGGCCCACTCCTCCTCGAAGGCGTGCCAGTCGATCTCCCGGGGCGCCGCCCGCCGGACCAGGGACTCCTCCAGCGTCTCGAAGTACGTCGCCCAGCGGGGCGCGTACAGCTCCCCGATCAAGCCGCTCCATTCGCGGTTCGCGTAGTCGTGCAGGAAACCGCCCTCGCTGGTGCTGCGCCGGCCCCACACGCTCAGGATCGAGCGGGCGTCGTACTCGTACAGGTCCTGCTCGGCCTCGTCCGCACCCCAGGAGCGGGCCGCCGACAGCCAGTCCCCGAGCAGGAAGCTCGGGTCGGAGCCGGTGACGGCGTCCAACTGCCGCTCCCCGTCCGCCCATTCGGCCGTCAGTGCGCGGAACCGGGTCAGGTCCTTGGCCTCGTACGCCGCCTTGATCTTCGGCAGCAGCACCCGCGAGTGGTTGGCGAGGGCCTGCCGGGCGGTGTCCACCAGGTCGAAGCGGTAGGCGCTGGAGCCGCGGAGCTTCGGATCCACCTTGAGCAAGTGGTCCAGGGCCCGGCGCACCCCGTCGGCCGGGTAGCGCATCGACTTGGGGCTCCAGTACGCCGCCCCCACCGCGGTCAGGCTCGGCCGGGCGGTGAACAGGCTGTCCTGGGACTCCGACCACAGACCCGAGGAAGTGCTGTACGGGCCCGTGCGCAGCTCCTCCCAGGCGGCCGCCGCCTCCTTGTCGGGCCGCCCGTAGCGGCGGCCCGCGAAATCGGCGAACCACTTGCGCTGGTCGATCGGCCCGGGCTCCCAGGCGAGATCGGTGAACAGGTCGAAGGCGGCCGGGTTGGTGCCGGTGGCCTCCGGCAGGTACGCGATGCCCTTCAGGGCGCTGTTGGACTTGGCCCGCCAGGAGCCGAACCGGTCGATCCACACGGAGGTGTTCGCGCCGATCGTGGTGTGCCCGCCGAAGTTGTAGATCGTGCCCATCGCGTACGGGGCCCCGCCCCAGCGCGTCTCGCGGTCCAGGCGGTTGTACCGGTCGGACAGCCCGTCCAGGATCAGCAGCTTCGAGGTGTCCACCCCGGCGAGCAGCTCCGCCTTCGGACTGTCCTGCCACCCCAGCACCGCCCACATCGCCCCCGGGTGCGCGGCGTGCAGCGCCTTCTGGACGGCCCCCGCGGCCGCCTTCACGTCGACGGTGCCCACCGTCCCGCCCTCGTGCAGCGGGCTCATCCGGTACATGCCGCTGTCCCCGAACACGGCGCGCTGCTCCGCGTAGTACGCGGCGGCCAGCTTCCCGAACACCGGGGAGGTCGGGTCCAGCCAGTCGGGCCGGTCGAAGCCCGCCCAGTCGCCCTGCGCCACCGTCTTCGCGCCTGCGTTGCGGGTGGCGAACCCCGGCGGCACCGTACCGAAGTAGCCGGGCAGCACCGGGGTCATGCCGAGCCCGCGCAGCTGCTCGGCGATCCGCCCGCCGAGCTCGGCTCGCTCCTGCATCAGCCGCTCGGAGACCGGTCCGCCGAAGCCGCTCAGGTTCTGCAGCAGCCACCAGCTCTGGTGTCCGGGGCCGGGGATCCACTCGCGCAGTTCGGCGGCGGAGTAGCCGAAGCCCTGGAGCGCGCGGTAGTACGGGTACTCGGCGCCGGCCTGGACGAACACCTCGTTGATGCCGTGCAGGGCGAGGAGGTCGATCTGCCGCTGGTGCTGCTCGAAGGTGCGGTACGCGCCCGAGTAGCCGTCGTCGGTGTCGTTGAGGGCGTACCGGTGCGGGACGAGCGCACTGCGGGTGACCGGCGCGGGCACGGCGGGCAGCCGCGCGGGCAGCATCCCGATGCTCTCGCCGGGCCAGCCGATGTCGGCCCCGGCGACGTGCTGGAGGTACCAGCCGACGCCGGTGAGCAGGATGGCCCCGGTGGAGCCGCGTACGGTGATCGCGCCGGCCGACCCGGACACGGTGAACCGGTCGGCCCCGGCTGCCGGGTCGGGCACGAGGGTGAACTGGTCGGCGTGGCGCGGCAGCAGCCGCTCCAGCGCGTCCCGCGCCGGCCCGACGTCGAAGGCGCGGGGTACCGCTGCGGGCGCACGGCCTCGTACGAGGCCCCCGTCGACCGGGCCGGCCAGTGCGGGGGAGCCGGCGCCGAGCAGGGCCACCAGGGTGGCGAGGGCGACCCGGCGGCGCAGCTGCGCGCGCCGCCGGATCCGGGAAGTGGAGTTCGTCATCCGATGAGTCACCGATCCGTGCTCTGGTCCGAGGTCAGACGGGCAGGGACCAGGCCTGGTCGACGCGGTGGTCGCCGCAGTCGGTCAGGCGCAGCCGCTCGGCCGGGGCGTCCGGGGTCGCGGCCGCGGCGGGGGCCGTCAGGCACAGGCCGCTGACGTCCTCGACCAGCGCGCCGTCCCGCCGGTGCGTCCACCGCCGGCCCGGCTCACCGGGCGCGCAGCCGGCCAGTTCGACGACGCCGTTCTCGCCCGCCGACAGGCACTTGCCGGTCAGGCGTACGCTCGCCTCGGGCCCGAGCACCCAGCGCTGGTCGGCGGCCGCGGTGCACGGCGCCAGGACCACCGCGCCCACCCCGGTGGTGTTGACCCCGTCCGCGCACTGGGCGCCGTTCCCGGTGATCTGCCCGGTCGGCACGGCGTCGCCGCACCCCTCGTGCGGGGTGAGCCGGAAGACCGCCGTGTCGTGCGCGGCCACCTTCCCGGTCAGGGAGGTCGAGACCTCGCTGCTCCTGCCGCTCCACAGGTCCTTGGCATCGACCGTGCAGGAGTACAGCCCGATGTCGGTGAGCGGTACGGAGATGTCCCGCGCGCTGCCGGACCGGTTGAGCACGGCGACGGCGCGGTCACCGCCCGCCAGCGGCCGGGCCAGCACCTCGAAGGTGGCGTTGGCGGAGAGCACCGCGCCCTGGCGGCCCATCGGGTCCTGGTCCAGCGCGATCAGGTCGGTGTTGCCCAGGGCGGCCAGCCCGGCCGGGGTGAGCTTGGAGACGTCGGAGGACAGGATGAACGGGGCCGCCATCATCGCCCACAGCCCCACCTGGCTGCGGCTCTCGGCCTCGGTGAGACCGGGGGCGCCCGCGATCAGGAAGTCGGGGTCGTTCCAGTTGCCGGGGCCCGCGTACCGGCCGAGCCAGCGGTTGTAGCCGTAGTTGCCGAGCACCGAGCTCCACCGGGAGGTCGCGGGCGCGGCGGCGTTGTAGACCTTGATGTCCTTGCCCTCGCGCCACAGCTGGCCGGTCTCCCCGACCCAGCCGAGGACCTTGTGCCAGTCGGAGCCGCCCCACTCGCCCTGCTGGAAGTAGGCGGGGGCCGAGGCGGAGAGCACCATGTCGCGGCCGCTTCTGCGCAGGGCCTCTGCGACGGCGTTGTACGCGTCGCGGTACGCCTGCTCCTTCGTCTGCTCGGGCGGCACCCACAGGTTGCAGCCGTCCATCTTGACGTAGTCGACCTTCCACGACGCGAACTGCCGCGCGTCCTGGGCGTAGTGGTCCGGGCCGCCGCCGTCGGGCGAGCCGCTGCCGGGGTAGCGCTCGCAGGTGAGGGAGCCGGCGTCCTCGTAGATGCCGAACTTCAGGCCCTTGGCGTGCAGATGCTCGCCGAGCCAGGCCATGCCGTGCGGGAACTTCTGCGTGTCGACGACCAGGTTGCCGTCCGCGTCCCGGCTCCTGGTCATCCAGCAGTCGTCGACCGTCACCGTGTCATAGCCCTTGGCCGCGAGGCCGCTGGAGACGAGTGCGTCGGCGTTCGCGACCACCTTGGCCTCGTCGATGTCGCACATGTAGTGCGCCCAGTTGTTCCAGCCCATGGGCGGGGTGAGCGCGAGCGGGGCGTCCGAGGTCGCGTGGGGCTCGGCCGCCGCGGGGGCGGGGGCGAGGCAGAAGGCGAGCAGGGCGGCCGCGGTCAGGCAGGGGAGCGACGCACGCAGGCGAGGCGGCACGGAGACTCCTTGAGGTGGGGCTGCAGTGCGCTCAGTGCAGCGGTGCGACTACCCACTGTCAACATAAGTCGACGGTTATGGCTCAATGACCAGCAATATGGCCGTAGTCGACGTCACACGATCGGGGAGGGGCAGAGGCGATACGTCGTCTGTTACAGCGTCTGTTACGGTGTATCTCATGCCGAGGAGATCAGCAGCCCTGGACCGTGCGACGCCCGAGGCGATCGCCGTCGCCGCCCTGCGCCTGATCGACGAGGAGGGGCCGAACGCGCTGAGCTTCCGGGCCCTCGCCGACCGGCTGGAGGTCTCCCACGCCACCGTGCAGCGCCGCTGCACCGACCTCGCCGGGCTCCTCGACCTCTGCACCGAGCACCTCGCCGGCCGCCTACCCGAGATCCCGGCCGGGACCGCTTGGGCGGAGGCCACCGAGCTGCGGTTCACCGCGCTGTACCGGCTGCTCGTCGCGCACCCCGGGCTGCTGATGCTCCGCGGCGGCCGCCCCTGGCTCGGCCGCCAGCTGCTGGCCCGGCTGGTCGAGCCCGCGCTCGCCGACAGCGTGGCCGCCGGGATGACCGCCGCCGAGGCGATGACCGCGTACCGCCGCATGTACCTGCTCACCCTCGGCAGCGCCGCCTTCGTGGACCACCGGGATCCGGCCGGAGCCACCGCCGCCTCGCGGGCGGCCCTGGCCGCGCTGGATCCGGAGGTGTTCCCCGTGCTCGCGGGCGGGCTGGCCGACGTGCTGCCCGCCCTGACCGACCACGAGGTGTACTACGGCGCCCTGCGCCAGCTGATCGAGGCCAACCGGCCCGCCGCCTGAAGCCGCCCGAAGCCGCCCGAAGGAGACCCCGTCATGGAACAGCAGCTCGACTACGCCGCCGTACGCGCCGCCGCCGACCGGATAGCCGGATCGGTCCGCCCCGTCGCCGTCGTACCCGCGGCCGAGGGCCTCTGGTACGCGCTGGAGTACCTCCAGCACACCGGGTCCTTCAAGGCTCGCGGCGCCCGTAATTTCCTGGCCGCCCACCGTGACGCCGGCACCCTCCCGGACGCGGGCGTCACCATCGCCTCCGGCGGCAACGCGGGCCTCGCCTGCGCCTGGGCGGCCCGTGCGCAGTCCGTCCGCGCCACCGTGTTCCTGCCGGCCAACGCGCCGCGCGTGAAGGTGGAGCGGCTGCGCGGGTACGGGGCCGAGGTCCGGCTCGTCGGCGACCGGTACGCCGAAGCGCTGGCCGCGTGCGAGGAGTTCGCTGCGCAGAGCGGCGCGCTGAGCAGCCATGCGTACGACCACCCGCTGATCGCGGCGGGCGCGGGCACGCTGCTGGACGAGATCCGGGCCGGGCTGCCGGGTCTGGACACCGTGGTCGTCGCGGTGGGCGGCGGCGGGCTGTTCGCGGGGGTCGCGGCCGCGGCGCGCGAGCACGGCGTACGGGTGATCGCGGCCGAGCCGGAGAACTGCCGGGCCCTGAACGCGGCCCTGGAGGCGGGCCGGATCGTCGACGTGGCCGTGGACTCGGTCGCCGCCGACTCGCTGGGCGCCACCCGGGTCTCGGCGGCCGCGCTGGCCGCCGCGCAGGAGAAGAACGTACGGTCCGTCCTGGTCCCGGACCCGGCGATCACGGCGGCCCGGCGCGCGCTGTGGGAGGAGCACCGGATCGTGGTGGAGACGGGGGCGGCCACGGCCCTGGCGGCCGTACGGACCGTTCCGCAGCCGCTGGGCGAGCGCGTGGCCGTCATCCTGTGCGGCGCGAACACCGACCCCGGGGACCTGACGGCCCCGGACGGGGCGTCGTCCTAGTCGTCGTCCTCGCCCTCGCGGACCACGACCACCGTGCTCGCCGCGTACTGCACCACCTGCTGGCTCACCGAGCCGAGCAGGGCGCCCTTGAAGCCGCCGTATCCCCGGGTGCCGACCACCGTCAGATCCGCCTCCTTGGAGGCGTCCACCAGTACCTGGGCCGGCGAGCCCTGTTCGACCCGGCGGAAGACGGGGACGCCGGGTGAGGCGCCGACGGCCGCGGCCACGGTGTCCGCGAGGCGATTGCGGGCCGTCTCCTCGGCGCCGACCAGCTCGTCCGGGGTGCCGGTGCCCACGGCGAACGGGCTGGTGTTCCACTGCCAGCTCATGACGGCGTGCACCCGGCCGCCGATGGCTTTGGCCTGGGCGACGGCCCAGCGCAGGGCTTCCTTGGAGTGGTTCGAACCGTCCACGCCGACGACGATCAGAGGCTCGATGGTCTCACTCACGGTGGTTTCCTCTCGTTTCATCCGAATCGTCCGTACTCGGCCTCTTGTATACACGGATGAAGGGGTCCGACCTCGAACGGCGACGATCGTTGCGGGCGCCGAAGACTTTGGAGGACAGCGCGCGGTGCCGGTGGCTTGCGAAGGTCTGATTGTCAGGAGATCGGCAAGGTTCGGCAAGGTACGGAGGAACGGACGTGGCACAGCGCAAGGGCTGTCTGATCGGCTGCGGGGTGGCGCTGGTGCTCGGCATCGCAGCCGTCGGAGCCCTCCTCTTCGGCGTCGGGAAGGTGGTGGACGCGGCGGGCAAGACGATGCTCGAACCCGGCGTCTACCAGTCCGTGAACGTCGGCGACCCGCAGGACGCGGTCCGCGCGAAGATGCCGTCCGGGGAGAGCTTCATCAAGGGCGCCCTGAAGTCGAGCGGCCCGGCCGAACCCGAGGGCAGCGTCTGCTCCTGGTACATGTCCGCCGCGGACACCGAGGGGGAGACGGTGTACCGCTTCTGCTTCAAGGACGGAAAACTCGCCGAAAAAGTCGAGTACCGGATGAAGTAGGCGGAGCGGCGGCCGCCCGGCGAACCCGGCCGGGTCACCCTCTCCGCCAAGTCCCGCGGCTCCGAACGGGCCTGCGCCGCGGTGCGGTGCGGGTGGCGGTCGGCGTGGCAGGTTCTGCCCCTGCGGCCTCCGACCGAGCGAGTCGGTGCTCTGGCTGCTGAGCTACACGCCGTTTGGCTCGAAGCCGGCCATCCGAGGCGCACGTGTGCAACGGGGTTTTGGGCGGGTGCGAGGTAAAGCGCATTAGTGCGCGGCCTGTTGGGCCGCCGATAAGGAGTCAACATCCGGCGCCGGCGGGGGTGTTGTTATGGAATCGATATCACCTTGCGGAGGCTCCGAACTAAAGCGCATTAGTCCTGGTCGTCGCGGTGTTGACTGCGCCCCTTTCATCTGCCTGCACGCCTTCCCTCGCGATTCGGGACCCACCGGTACCCGCCCATCGGGACTTCGGCCGCATTGACGCGATCTGGATTTGGGGTCAGCGTGGGCTGCGCGCTCCGGCAGTGAGGCCGGAACTCCCCCCGAAGGTGGCGACGATGACCCGTTCGAACGCGACCCGTACAGCCATCGCCACGCTCGTGGCCGGCACGTTCCTCTCGGTCTCCGCCTGCGGAGTCAGCGGCGGCGCCGCGGACGTGCCGGAGGGCAAGAAGACCGGCAAGGTCGCCGGCGAGATCACCTTCCGCACCCTCCAGCTCAAGCCCAAGTTCACGGCGTACGTACAAGGCGTCATCGACGCCTTCGAGAAGAAGTACCCCGAGGCGAAGGTCAGATGGGAGGACGTCCCCGGTGACGGCTACAACGAGAAGCTCGTCGCCGACGCCCAGGCCGGCGCCCTCCCCGACGTGGTCAACCTCTCCACCGACTCCTTCCAGCTCCTCGGCGACCGCGGCCTGCTCGCCGACGTGGCCAAGCTCGATCCCGAGGTCGCCAAGGAGTACGTCCCCGGGTCCTGGGAGCAGTTCAAGCTCCCGGGGAAGGGCGACGGCGTGTACGCGTATCCCTGGTACGTGACCCCGGAGATCCTCACGTACAACAAGGAGCTGTTCGAGAAGTCCGGCCTGGACCCGGCGCAGCCGCCGACCAGCGTCGAGCAGTTCTTCGACTACGCCGACAAGATCGCCGCCACGTCCGGCGGCCGGTACTCGGCCTTCATGGCCGATCCCAAGGGCCGCCTGCCCGGGGACTGGCAGAAGATGGGCGTACCGATCCTGAACGAGCAGCAGGATCGTTTCGTCTTCGACGCCCCCAAGGCCGTCGAGTGGGTCCGGCGGATGAAGGACCTGTACGCCAAGGGCGCGATGCCCAAGGAGTCCCTCCTCAAGTCGGACGACATCAACCAGCTGTACGGCGGCGGCAAGCTCGTCTTCGGTCCCGGCTCCCCGGGCTTCGTCAAGGACATCAAGCAGAACGCCCCGCAGATCTACGCCGGCACCCAGGTCGCGGGGGCCGTCACCGGCAAGCTCGGCCACATAGGCATCTACGCCCAGTCGCTCGGCATCAAGAAGGACACCAAGCACCTCGACGCGGCGACCGAGTTCGCCAAGTGGGTCACCAACGGCCCCAACCAGGTGGAGTTCTCGAAGAACGCGACCATCTACCCGTCCAACGCCCAGGGCCTGGCCGATCCGCGCTTCGCCGACCGGGGCGACGGCAAGGACGCCGAGACGGTCGCCCGCGCGGTCGGCGCCGAGCAGCTCAAGAGTGCGGCACTCGACGCCAACACCCCGGTCCAGTGGACCAACCAGGTCGGTGACGCGGTCGTACGCGAGATGCAGAAGGCGATCCAGGGCGAGCAGGACCCGCAGACGGCCGTACGCAAGGCCCAGGAGGAGGCGAACCAGCTGCTCGCCAAGTCGGCGCAGAAATGACGCCACGCCCGGCCCGTTCCGCCGGACGGCGCCGCAGGGCCGCCCTCGCGGCGATGGAGGCCGAGACCGGGCTGGTCCACCGCAGGTGGTGGACCCCCTACCTCTTCCTCGCCCCCGGCCTGGTGATGGTGGCCCTGTTCAGCCTCTGGCCGTTCGTCAACACCGTCATCCTGTCGCTCACCGACGCCGAGATCCTGCGCGGCGGCACCTTCGTCGGCTTCGACAACTACACCCGCGCCTTCGCCGACCCCGACTTCTGGACCGCCACCGGCAACAGCGTGCTGTACCTGGTCGTCGTCGTACCGTGCCTGGTCTTCCTCCCGCTCGCCCTCGCCGTGCTCGTCCAGGCGAAGATCCCCGGCATCGGGTTCTTCCGCTCCGCCTTCTACACCCCGGTGATCGCCTCCGCCGTGGTCGTCGGCCTGATCTGGCAGTGGGTGCTGCGCAGCGACGGGCTCGTCAACACCGTCTTCCGGAAGCTGAGCATCGTCTCGGAGCCGATCCCGTTCCTGACCGACAGCACCATGCTGTTGGTCTCCGCCATGATCGTGACCGTGTGGAAGGGCCTCGGCTACTACATGGTGTTCTACCTCGCCGCGCTCGGGAACGTGTCGCCGTCGCTCCACGAAGCGGCGGCGCTCGACGGCGCCGGCGCCGTCCGGCGCTTCTTCAGCATCACCGTCCCCCAGGTGAAGCCGATGATGCTGCTGGTCGGCACGCTCTCCGCCATCTCCGCGCTGCGGGTCTTCACCGAGATCTACATCCTGGGCGGCGAGAGCGGCGGCCCCGGTGGCGGCGCCCGCACCCTGCCCTTCCTCATCCGGCAGGTCGGCCTCGGCTTCTCCGGCGAGACCGGCTACGCCTCCGCCATCTCGATCCTGCTGTTCCTGCTGACCCTGGTCTTCAGCCTGCTGGGCCGCCGCCTGTCGAAGGGGGACGAGAATTGAGCACCACCGCGCCCCGCCGGCGGATCGGGCTCGCCGCCCGGTACGCCACGCTGGTCCTGATGCTCGTCGTGATGCTCGGGCCGATCGTCTGGCAGTTCCTGACCTCGATCCGCGGCCGCACCGAGAACGTGTACGACGGCGTGCTGCCCGCGCGGCCCACCCTCGACAACTACCTCCTCGTCGCCGACTCCTTCCCGCTGCTCCACTACGTCGGCAACACGCTGGTGGTGGCCGCCCTCGCGATCACCTCGAACATGCTGTTCGCGGCGATGGGCGGGTACGCCCTCTCCCGGGCCGGGTGGAAGGGCCGCAAGTCCGTCTTCACGGTGCTGGTGGCCACGCTCATGTTCCCCTTCGAGTCCGTGATGATCTCGATGTTCCTGACCGTGCGCGAGATGGGCCTGGTCGACACCCTCGTCGGCGTGTGGCTGCCCGGAGCGGTCTCCGTCCTCAACATCATGGTCATGCGCTCGGCCTTCCTCGCCGTGCCCAAGGAGGTGGAGGAGTCCGCCGTCCTGGACGGCGCCAACGAGTGGACCCGGTTCACCCGGCTCTTCCTCCCCGCCGCCAAGGGAGCCCTGGCCGTCGTCTGCATCACCAGCTTCATGGGCGCCTGGGACGATTTCCTCTGGCCCCTGCTGGTCCTCACCAACAGCGACCACTACACCCTCCAGCTCGGCCTGAAGACCCTGGCCGGCGCCACCACCACCAACGACCAGAGGATCATCGCCGCCGGCGCGATGGCGGCGCTCCTGCCGATGATGCTGCTCTTCTTCGCCCTCCAGCGCTTCTTCTTCAAGGGAGTGGGCGAGGGAGCCGTCAAGACCTGAGTCCCGCCGCACACGACCTGCCGTGACACGACCCGCCGTCACACGTCCTGCCGTCATACGACCCCTCCCTCCCTTGGAGCAGCCGTCATGCACGACGACCGCAGCATCACCGAACACCGCCTGCGCCGGGTCCTCAAGGAGCGCATCAAGCCCGCCGTCCACTCCCGCCCGGTCCCGCTGACGATCGGGCGCTGGGAGGCGCCGGGCGAGCCCGTGCCGGTCGCCGAGGGCCTGGCGGCCCCGTACGGGCCCTGCGCGATCGGCGAGACGTGGGGCCCGGCCTGGGGCACCACCTGGTTCAAGGTGACCGGGACCGTCCCGGCCGACTGGGCGGGCCGTACGGTCGAGGCCGTCCTCGACCTCGGCTTCGACCGGATGATGCCCGGCTTCCAGTGCGAGGGACTCGTCCACCGGGCGGACGGCAGCGAGGTCAAGGCGCTGAACCCGTACAACGACTGGGTGCGCGTCGCCGACTCGGCGGCCGGCGGCGAGCAGGTCGAGTGGTACGTGGAGGCCGCCTCGAACCCCGTCCTGGTCGACCACTCGGCCACGTACGAGGGGGACCGGCAGACCAGCGGCGACCAGCCCCTCTACCGGCTCGCCCGGATGGAACTCGCCGTCTTCGAGACCGAGGTCTGGGAGCTCGTACAGGACCTGGAGGTCCTCTACGACCTGATGACGCAGCTCGGCGAGGCCGAGGCCCGCCGGTACGAGATCCTGCGCGCCATCGACGCCGCCCTCGACGCGGTGGACCTCGGCGACGTCCCCGGAACGGCGGCCGCCGCCCGCTCCCGCCTGACCGCGGTGCTCGCCGCCCCCGCCCATGCCTCCGCGCACCGGATCAGCGCCGTCGGGCACGCCCACATCGACTCTGCCTGGCTGTGGCCGCTGCGCGAGACGGTCCGCAAGGTCTCCCGGACCACGTCCAACATGGTCAGCCTGATGGACACGCATCCCGAGTTCGTCTTCGCCATGTCGCAGGCGCAGCAGCTGGACTGGATCAAGACCCACCGGCCCGAGCTCTTCGAGCGGATCAAGAAGAAGATCGCGGACGGGCAGTTCGTGCCGGTCGGCGGCATGTGGGTGGAGTCCGACACCAACATGGTCGGCGGTGAGGCGATGGCCCGTCAGTTCCTGTACGGGAAGAAGTTCTTCCTGGACGAGTTCGGCATCGAGACCCACAACGTCTGGCTGCCCGACTCCTTCGGGTACACCGCCGCGATGCCGCAGATCGTGAAGCTGTCCGGCTCGAAATGGTTCCTGACGCAGAAGATCTGCTGGTCGCAGGTGAACGAGTTCCCGCACCACACCTTCTGGTGGGAGGGCATCGACGGCACCCGCGTCTTCACCCACTTCCCGCCCGTCGACACGTACAACAGCGACCTCGGCGGCGCCCAGTTGGCGCACGCGGCGGGCAACTACCGGGAGAAGGGCCGGGGTTCGCGCTCCCTGGTCCCCTTCGGCTGGGGTGACGGCGGCGGCGGTCCCACCCGGGAGCACCTGGCCCGGGCCAGGCGGCAGCGGGACCTCGAAGGCTCCCCGCGCGTGGAGATCGAGCGGCCCGACGCGTTCTTCGAGAAGGCGCACGCCGAGTACGCGGACGCGCCCGTCTGGACCGGCGAGCTGTACCTGGAGCTGCACCGCGGCACGTACACCTCGCAGGCCAAGACCAAGCAGGGCAACCGGCACAGCGAATCGCTGCTGCGCGAGGCCGAGTTGTGGGCGGCGACCGCCGCGGTCCGGGTGCCGGGGTACGGGTATCCGTACGAGGACCTGGAGCGGATCTGGAAGACCGTGCTGCTCCACCAGTTCCACGACATCCTCCCCGGATCGTCCATCGCCTGGGTGCACCGCGAGGCGCGCGCGACGTACGCCCGGGTTCGCGAGGAGCTGCGCGGGATCACGCTGGCCGCGCAGCTGGCCCTGGCCGGGGAGGGCGCCGCGGAGCTGGTCTTCAACTGTGCCCCGCACGCCCGGCGCGGCATCCCGGCGGGCGGCGCGGGGCTGCCGGAGGCGGCGGGGCACCAGCCGGTCACCGTGGAGGAGCGGCACGGCGGCGGGCACGTCGTGGCCAACGGGCGGCTGCTGGTGGAGATCGACGGCCGCGGGCTGATCGTGTCGGCGTACGACCTGGAGGCGCGCCGGGAGGCGGTGGCCCCGGGGCGGGCCGCGAACCTGCTCCAGATCCACCCCGACTTCCCGAACATGTGGGACGCGTGGGACATCGACGCGTTCTACCGCAACAGCGTGAGCGACCTGGTGGAGCTGGACGCGCTGGAGGTGGTGGAGGCCGGCCCGGACGCGGTGACCGTCCGGGTCTCCCGCTCCTTCGGCCGCTCGGCGGCGGTCCAGTCGATCACGCTGAGGGCGGGGGCGAAGACGGTGGACATGGTCACGGAGGTGGACTGGCACGAGACGGAGAAGTTCCTGAAGGCCGCGTTCCCGCTGGACGTGAAGGCCGAACGGTCCGCCTCGGAGACCCAGTTCGGGCACGTGTACCGCGCGACCCACACCAACACCTCCTGGGAGGCCGCCAAGTTCGAGATCTGCGCGCACCGGTGGATCCACGTGGAGGAGCCGGGGTGGGGTACGGCGATCCTCAACGACTCCACGTACGGCCACGACGTGACCCGCGACGTGCGCCCGGACGGGGGCCAGACGACGACGGTCCGCCTCTCCCTGCTCCGGGCCCCGCGCTATCCGGACCCGGAGACCGACCAGGGCGCCCACATCCTGCGGTTCTCGCTGGCGCCGGGCGCGGAGATCGCGGACGCGGTGCGCGAGGGCCACGCGCTGAACCTGCCGGAGCGGGTGGTCCACGGGGCGGCCCCGGTCGCCCCGCTGCTCGCACTGGACAACGACGCGGTGGTGGTCGAGGCGGTCAAACTGGCCGAGGACCGCAGCGGTGACGTGGTCGTCCGCCTCTACGAATCCCGCGGAGGCCGCGCGACGGCGTCCCTGAAGGCGGATTTCCGCATCGCGGAGGCGACGGAGACCGACCTCCTGGAACGCCCCCTGCCGGGCCCGGCGGTCGCCGCGCCGACGGCGGACGGCACGGTGGCCCTCACCCTGCGCCCGTTCCAGATCCTCACGATCCGCCTGCACCGCCCGTGACCCCCGCCCGCCCAGCCCCGGCCGGCCCCTCCCGGGCGCCGGGGCTCCGGCGGTGGCGGGCGGCTCACTGCGCTCCGCGCGTCACGGGGAGAGGAAGGCCGAGACGGTTGCCGTGAACTCCTCGGGTGCCGTCGCGTGGATCAGGTGGCCGTGCGGGAGGGTGATCAGGCGGGCCTTCGGGATGCAGGCGGCGATCTCGTCGAAGGAGGCCGCCGCGAGGTGGCTCGTGGGGCCGCCGTAGATGACGAGGGTGTCGGCGGTGATCCGCTCCAGTGCGGCCGACCACGCCGGATCCGGCCCGTCGAGCTCCGGCCTGACGGCGAGCACCATCGCCCAGTCGAAGTCGAGCTCCCCTTCGGGCCGTACGGGGGCGGCGGACGTGCGGGGCAGCGGCGCGGGGGCGTCCTCCAGGACGAGCCGGCCGACCCGGTGCGGCTGCTCCGCCGCGACCAGGTACGCGACCACGCCGCCCAGCGAATGCCCGACCAGGTCGATCCGGCCCAGCCCCAGGGCGTCGAGGAAGCCCAGGACGTCGTCCCGCATCAGCTCCACCGAGTACCGCGCCGGCCACTCGCTCAGGCCGTGCCCGCGCAGGTCGAGGGCGTAGACCCGGCGCTCGCGCGCGAGCGCGTCCCGTACGAGGGCCCAGTCCTCGGCGCGCTCGCCCAGTGCGTGCAGCAGCACC
The DNA here is from genome assembly GCF_045162725.1 of Streptomyces sp. NBC_01006. Lineage (NCBI taxonomy): Bacteria > Bacillati > Actinomycetota > Actinomycetes > Kitasatosporales > Streptomycetaceae > Streptomyces > Streptomyces sp. NBC_01006. The sequence continues at coordinate 6,906,358 of NZ_CP108700.1, forward strand.
ACGGGCGGGGCGTCGTCCCCGGCGCCGGCCTCCTGGTACGCCAGGCGGACTCCGTTCACGGTCAGGGTGAGGTGTTCTGCCATCCGGCCGAGCGTACGGGCCGGCGCACGCGGCGGCGTGGACGGGGTCGCCCCCCCCCCCCCCGCCGCGGGCGTGAACTCCGCCACTTGGTTATGCACCTAGTTGCACAATCGGGCCCTCCTCGCTAGAACAGGTTCATCACCCCCGCGCGAGGAGGCGCCCCACATGAGTTCCCAGAGCCGGTACCCGAACCTGCTGAGCCCCCTGGACCTCGGCTTCACCACGCTGCCGAACCGCGTGATCATGGGGTCGATGCACACCGGCCTCGAAGAGCACCAGGGCGGCTTCGAGCGGCTCGCCGCCTTCTACGCCGAGCGCGCCCGCGGCGGCGCCGGCCTGATCGTCACCGGCGGCATCGCCCCGAACGACGCCGGCCGCCCCTTCGAGGGGGGATCCCGCCTCACCACCGAGGACGAGGCCGCCGAGCACCGGGTGATCACCGAGGCCGTGCACGCCGAGGGCGGGAAGATCGCGATGCAGATCCTCCACTTCGGCCGCTACGCCTACCACAAGGACCTGGTCGCCCCCACCGCCCTCCAGGCCCCCATCAGCCCCTTCGTCCCGAACGAGCTCAGTGACATCGAGGTCGAGCGCACCGTCGAGGACTTCGTCCGTGCCGCCCGCCTCGCCAAGCTCGCCGGCTACGACGGCGTCGAGATCATGGGCTCCGAGGGCTACCTGATCAACGAGTTCATCGCCGCCGCGACCAACAAGCGCACCGACCGCTGGGGCGGCGCGTACGAGAACCGCATGCGCTTCCCGCTGGAGATCGTCCGGCGCACCCGCGCGGCCGTCGGCGAGGACTTCATCCTCATCTACCGCCTCTCCATGCTCGACCTGATCCCCGGCGGCTCCACCCTCGACGAGGTAGTCCGCCTCGCCAAGGAGATCGAGGCGGCCGGCGCCACCATCATCAACACCGGCATCGGCTGGCACGAGGCCCGCATCCCCACCATCGCCACCTCCGTCCCGCGCGGCGCCTACACCTGGGTCACAAAGCGGCTGATGGGCGCGGTCTCCGTCCCGCTCGTCACCAGCAACCGCATCAACACCCCGGAGATCGCCGAGGAGCTGCTCGCCGACGGCCGCGCCGACCTCGTCTCGCTGGCCCGCCCCTTCCTCGCCGACGCCGACTTCGTCGCCAAGGCCGCGGCCGGCCGCTCCGAGACCATCAACACCTGCATCGGCTGCAACCAGGCCTGCCTCGACCACACCTTCAGCGGCAAGATCACCAGCTGCCTGGTCAACCCGCGCGCCTGCCACGAGACCGAACTCGTCCTCTCGCCCACGCAGTTGAAAAAGCGCGTCGCCGTCGTCGGCGCCGGCCCGGCCGGCCTCGCCTGCGCCGTCTCCGCCGCCGAGCGCGGCCACGCCGTCACCCTCTTCGAGGCCTCCGGCCACATCGGCGGACAGCTCGACATCGCCCGCCGCATCCCGGGCAAGGAGGAGTTCGAGGAGACCATCCGCTACTTCGGCACCCAGCTCGCCGCCCGCGCGGTCGACGTCCGGCTGAACACCCGCGCCGACGTCGATACCCTCCAGGGCTACGACGAGGTCGTCGTCGCCACCGGCGTCACCCCCCGCACCCCCGACATCGAGGGCGTGGAGCGCGCCAATGTCGTCAGCTACCTCGACGTGCTGCGCGATGGCGCCCCTGTCGGCGAGCGCGTGGCCGTCGTCGGCGCCGGCGGCATCGGCTTCGACGTCGCCGAGTTCCTCACGGACAGCGGCGAGGGTGCCTCCCTGGACCCCGAGACGTACTTCCGCCACTGGGGCGTCGACACCGCGTACTCCGGCCCCGGCGGGCTCACCGCCCCCGAGCGGCCCGCGCCCCCGCGCCAGGTCCACCTCCTCCAGCGCAAGACCACCAAGGTCGGCGCCGGCCTCGGCACCACCACCGGCTGGATCCACCGCGCGGAGCTCAAGCACCGCGGCGTGGTCTCCGTCGCGGGCGCCACGTACGACCGGATCGACGACGAGGGCCTGCACATCACCGTCGGCGGCGAGCAGCGGCTCGTCCCCGCCGACACGGTGGTGCTCTGCACCGGCCAGGAGCCGCGCCGAGACCTGTACGAGGCCCTGCTCGCGGCCGGCGGCCGGCCGCACCTCATCGGTGGCGCGGATGTGGCCGCCGAGCTGGACGCCAAGCGGGCGATCCGCCAGGGTACGGAACTGGCAGCGACCCTCTGACCCGGTTCGGGAGTCACGATGTTCACGTTCGACAGCAGCGACGGCACCACCGTGACCGTGCACACGTGGCTCCCCGGACCGGCCGGCCCCGATCCGCGGGCGATCGTCCTGATCGCCCACGGCATGGGTGAACACGCCCTGCGGTACGCCCCGTTGGCCGGCGAGCTGGCCGAGCGCGGCTACGCCGTCTACGCGCCCGACCACCGGGGCCACGGCCTGACGATGCACGCCGGGCCCGGCGTGCTCGGCGAGAACGGCTGGCAGCTGCTGGTCGACGATCTCGCCGCGCTCTCGGAGACGGTGCGCGGACTGCACCCCGGCCTACCGCTGGTGCTGCTCGGCCACAGCCTCGGCTCCTTCGCCGCGCAGCACTACCTGCTCGACTGGCCGGAGCACGCCGACGCCGTCGCCCTGTACGGCACCACCGCCGTGGACCGGATGTTCCTGCGGGTCGCGGAGGCCGGCGCGGATCCGCTCGTCGCCTTCAACGCGCCGTTCGAGCCCGCCCGTACGCCCGCGGACTGGCTCAGCCGGGACGAGGCCCAGGTCGACGCCTACCTCGCCGACCCGCTCTGCGGTTTCGCGCTCGACGACCGGGCCATGGGGGAGCTGTACCAGGCCGCCTCGACCCGGTTCCACGACCCGGCGGGCGCGCCGCTCGCCGTTCCGCTCTATGTCGCCGTCGGCTCGGCGGACCCGCTCAACTACGGGCTGGAGCTCAGCGATCTGGTGGTCGAGCGCTACCGCGCGGCCGGCCACCCGGACGTCGAGTACCGCACGTACGAGGACGCCCGCCACGAGCTGTTCAACGAGACGGACCGGGGCGAGGTCGTCGCCGACCTGCTGGCGTGGCTGGAACGCGTGCTGCACTGAAAGGTGTTGTGGCGGCCGGGGCGGGCCGCCACAATCTGCGGGTGACCTTGACACCCGCAGACGCAGACAAGATCCTCGCCGACAACTTCGCCCCCTGGGTGCTCGCCCTCGGGCTGACCGTCCAGGAGACGGGCGAGCGGCACGCCGTACTGCGGCTGCCCTGGTCCGAGGCGCTGGCCCGGGACGGCGGCGGCCTGTCCGGGCAGGCCCTGATGGCGGCCGCCGACACCGCCACCGTCATCGCGATCTCCGCGGCGCGCGGGGCGTACGGGCCGATGACCACGGTCCAGCAGTCGACCAGCTTCCAGCGGCCGGTGATCGGCGCGGACGTGCTGATCGGGGTCCGGGTGACCAAGCTCGGCAAGCGCATGGCCTTCGCCGACATCACGATGACCCCCGAGGGCGCCGAGGAGCCGTCCGCGACGGCGTCGACGGTCTACGCCCTGCTGGGCTGAGCGGGGTGACGGCCCCGATCGACCACCCCTCGCTCTGGCGCAACCGCGACTTCAACGTCTTCTGGCTCGGCCAGGCGCTGTCCGTCCTCGGCGGGTCGATCTCGCTGCTCGCGCTGCCCCTGCTGGTCTACGACGCCACCGGGTCCTTGGTCCAGATGGGCCTGATCACGGTCATCTCGGGGGTCGGCGCCATCACGACCGGTCTGTTCGCCGGGTACGTGGTGGACCGGACGGACCGGCGCCGCCTGATGATCACCTGCGATCTCGTACGGGCGCTGCTGCTGGGCGCGGTCCCGTTCATCTGGCTGGCCGGGCCGCGGATCTGGGTGCTGTACGTACTGACGGCGCTGGTCACCGCCTTGAAGACACTGTTCGACGTGGCGTACGTGACGGCGGTGCCGAACCTGGTCCGCGCCGAGGACCTGATCGCCGCCAACGGGCGGCTGACGGCGGCCTTCGCCTTCGGGACCCTGTGCGGGCCGGCCGCGGCCGGGTTCATCGCCGCCGGGGTCGGCCCGGACTGGGCCCTGGGGGTGGACGGGGCGACCTTCCTGGTCTCGGCCGCGAGCCTGCGGTGGGTGACCTTCGGGCGCCAGGGGGCCGGCGGGTCGCCTGCCGCGGAGCCGGGCGCCTCCGGGGCCGGCAGGCTGCGCGAGATGTTCGCCGAGGGATTCCGCTTCCTGTGGGCCCATTCCCTGCTGCGGCCGCTGACCGTGCTGCTCACGCTGCTGACCTTCGTCACCATGGGCGCCACCGACCTGCTGGTCTTCCGGATCCAGAACGATCTGCGGCTGGGCGCGGCCACCGTCGGCTACGTCATCGCCGTGAGCGGGCTGGGTGTCGTCGCCGCGGCCTTCGCCGCCGCGCCGCTGCGCCGGACCTTCGGGTTCGGCGCCTGCTGGCTGGGCTCGACCGCCCTGATCGGCGTGTCGGTGGCGGGGATCGGTGTCAGCCGTAGCCTGCCGGTGATCGCCGTACTGGCCGCCGTGTTCATGTTCGGGCTGACCCTCGGCGCGGTCTGCTCCCTGACCCTGCGCCAGGAGGTGACCCCGGATCCGCTGCTCGGGCGGGTCACCTCCGCCTTCTGGACCGTGCACAACGCCTCGGGTCCGGTGGGCGCGGCCGCCCTGACGGTGCTGGCTGCCCGGCACGGGGTCCCGGTGGTCAGCGTGGCCGCCGGGGTGTTCTGCCTGGCCATCGTCGGGGCGGGGCTGCTGACGCCGCTGCGGGGCAGCCGGGCCGGCGGCGCCCCGGCGCGGGACGCGGCGCGCGGTGCGTTCAGCGGGCCGCGGCGGTCGTCACGCCGGTGAGGCGCTCCGCCTCGGCCCAGAGCCGGGCGTTCGCCGTACGGTCCAGGGCGCGGCGGGTGATGCGGGCCGGCGCCGTCGGGCCGACCAGCCCGAACCGGCGGCCCGGGCCGTAGTAGCCGCCCGCGGCCGCGTCCGGGCTGGTCGCGGCGTACAGCAGCGGTTCGGCGCCCTGGCCGACCTCCTGCTTGGGGAGGAAGTCCAGCTTGCTCATCGCGCTTCGCAGCCGGGAGGGCTTGTCGCCGCCGAGGCTGGCCCCGGCCGTCTGGAGGTTGGTCTTGGTGTATCCGGGGTGCGCGGCGGTGCTGCGCAGCGGCCAGTCGCGCTCGGCCGCGAGATCGGCCAGGTGCCGGGCCATCATCAGGTCGGCCAGCTTGGAGTGTGCGTACGAGAGCATCGGGCTGTAGCGCCGCCGCTCCCACTGGAGGTCGGCGAAATCGATCCGGGCGATGTTGGCGGCGGCGCTGCTCATGGTCGCCACGCGCGGCGCGGGCGCGGCGAGCAGCGCCGGGAGCAGCCGTACGGTCAGGGCCAGCGGGCCGAGGAAGTTGCTGCCCAGCTGGAGTTCGAACCCGTCGGCGGTGGTCATCCGGGTCGGCGGTGCCATCACCCCGGCGTTGTTGACCAGCAGGTCTAGGGGGACGCCGTCGGTGAGCAGCCCGTCGGCGAAGGCGGCGACCGAGGCGAGGTCGGCCAGGTCGATCCGGCGTACCTCCAGCTGGGCGTGCGGGTGGCGGGCCAGGATCTCGGCGCGGGCCTGCTCGCCCTTGGCGGGCGTACGGACGGCCAGTACGACCCGGGCACCCGCCTCGGCGAGCCGGCGCGCGGCTTCCTTGCCGGTGCCGCTGTTGGCGCCGGTGACGACGGCGAGCTTTCCGGACTGGTCGGGGACGGCGTACATGGGGATGCTCCTCGGAAGGGAAGGCGATCGACAACAGACCGGCGGTCTGTTGTCGATCGCCTTCCCTTCCGAAAATAGCAGACCGCTGGTCTGATAACAACAGACCGCAGGTCTGTAAGCTGTGTGGGTGACTCTGCCCAAGAACTTCCAACGCGCCCGCAGCGAGGAGCAGCGCGCCGCGCGCCGCCAGGCGATCCTCGACACGGCCGCTTCGATGCTCACGGAGATGCCCGTGGCGCAGGTGAGCCTGAACGAGCTCGCCCGCCGGGTGGGACTGGCCAAGTCCAATGTGCTGCGCTATTTCGAGTCCCGCGAGGACGTCCTGCTGGAACTCCTCGACGTCCGCTCCCGCGAGCTCGTCGCGCACCTCGACGGCGCCCTCGCCGAGGCCGTCGACGGAGCCCCGCCGGCCGAGCGGGCGGACCGGCTCGCGGGCTGTGTCGCCCGGGCCCTGGCCGAGCGCCCCGTCCTGTGCGATCTGATCAGCGCCCAGGCCGCCGTACTGGAACGGAACGTCTCGCCGCAGGTCGCCGTGCAGTACAAGCGGGCCACCATCGCCAATGTGCAGGCGCTGGCCGGCCGTATCACCGCGCACCTGCCGGAACTGCGGGCGGAGGATGCCTTCCGCTTCATCGCGAGCACGATCATGTTCACCGGCGCCGTATGGCCGCATGCCCACCCGTCCGCCGCGATGCTCGCCGCGTACGAGGCGGACCCGGCCCTGGCCGCGCTGCGGATGGATTTCGGCGCCACGCTGCGCGAGACGCTGGAAGTCATGCTGTCCGGGCTGCTGGCGCGCGCGGCGGGCACGGCGGGCGCGGCAGGCGCGGCGCGCGCATAGGGTGCGGGTCTGCGATCGTGGATCGCGGGGAAGCGTACGGAGGAGCAGTCATGTCCGGACAGTTCGAGTCGACCGTCGAGATCGACCGGCCCGTCGGGGAGGTCTTCGCCTATCTCGCCGACGGCCGCAACGACCCGCAATTCAGCCCGAGGGTCCAGGAGATCGGCAGGACCCCCGACGGTCCGACCGGTGTGGGCACGGTCTTCCGCAGCACGGTGAAGGACGCCGGGATGAAGACCGGCCGCGAGTTCCGGATCACCGGGTTCGAGCCGCAGCGGCTGATCCGCTGGACGGAGCAGAGCAAGAACCTGGTCACGGCCGACGGCGGGTACGACTTCGAAGCCCTCCCGGGCGACCGAACCCGGGTCCGCATCTTCAACACCCTCGAAGGACACGGACTCGGCAAGCTGCTGGTGGGCTTCGCACTGGGCGCGGCCCGCAAGGACGCGCCCGACTTCGGCCGCCGGATCAAGGCCGCCGTCGAGGCGTCCTGATCGGCGGCCGAAGCCTACGGGGTCAGAACCTCCGGTCGGTGATGACCGGGAAGCGCTGAGGCGACTGCGGGGCGATCTCGGAGCGGCGCTCCTGCGCCCCCGGGGTCGTCCGGCAGGTCACGTCCTGGGCGGGCAGCTCGCCCGTCGCCAGGTAGGAGTTGACCGTGGCGTTGGCGCAGGAGTTCGGGTCGGAGAGGTACACGCCGTGGCCCTCACCACCCATCGCGAGCACCATCCGCGAGCCCTTCAGCGCCTTGTGCAGGCCCTGGCCGCTGACCAGCGGGGTCTGGGAGTCCCACTCGTTCTGCACGGTCAGCACGTTGGTCTTCGTCTTCATCGCCGTCGCCGGCTCGATCGGCCGCTGCCAGTACGCGCACGGCTTGATGTTGGAGGCGTAGTCCCCGTAGAGCGGGTACTCGGCCTTGTCCTTCACGGCCTCCCGCTCGTACTGCTCCGGGTAGCGGGGCCATTCCGTGTCACCGCACACCACGGACCAGAAGACGGCCGTGCCGTTGTCCGACGCCGGCTCGGCGGTCGGCTTCAGCAGCTTCCGCTGTGACTCGGTCAGCCGGACGGGCTTGCCGTCGGCCGCGTCCTTCAGCGCCTTGACCAGGGGGGCCGCCTGCGAGGGGTAGAAGAAGAGGGCCCGCGCGGTGCGGATGTCATCGCCCGTGAGCTTCGTGCCCTCGTACTCGATCGGTTGCTGGTTCGCCCGGGCCACGAGGTCCCAGAAGGTCTTCGAGACCGCGTCCGGGGTGTCGCCGAGCCCGTAGTCGGCCGAGCGCTCGGCCGTCCACTGCGTCCACCGCTTGAAGGCGGGCTCCGCCTCCGTCGCCCACACCTGGATCATGCCCCGCCAGATGCGCTGCGGGTCCACGCCGCTGTCCAGCACGAAGCGGTCGCTGCGGCTGGGGAACATCTGCGTGTACACCGCACCCAGGTACGTCCCGTACGAGTAGCCGACGTAACTGATCTTCTTCTCGCCCAGCGCGGCGCGGATCGCGTCCATGTCGCGCGCCGTGTTGCGGGTGGTGACGAACGGCAGGATCGAGCCGGACTTCTCGCGGCACTTCTCCGCGACCGTACGTGCCCAGGCCACGTCCGCCGGGAACGTCTCCTCCTTGTACGGCCGGTCGAAATTCTGCTCGGCGCCGGTCAGCCCGCAGGTGATGGGCGTGGACGCGCCGACTCCGCGCGGGTCGAAGCCGATCAGGTCGTACTGGTCGCGCACGTCCTTCGGCATCAACTCGTTCATCATCAGCGGCAGATCGAGTCCCCCGCCGCCCGGGCCGCCCGGGTTGAGCAGCATGGCGCCGTGCCGCTTGGCCGGGTTCTCGCTCTTGATCCGCGATATCGCGAGGTCGATCGTGCGGCCCTGCGGGCGCCGGTAGTCGAGCGGGACCTTGATCGTCGCGCACTCGTACGACGCGGGCTGATCGGTGCTGCAGCGCTGCCACGCCGGCTTCTGCGGGGTGTACTCCGCGGCCGGGGCCGCGGAGGCCTGCGTGGCGGAGAGCAGCGGGACGGTGGTCGCGATGAGACCGGCGGCGGCGAGCATGGGTGCGAGGCGTTTCATGTTCACGAAGAGCCGTTTCCTTCCGTGAATGCGATGGCCTCACCACCCTGTTGTACGAAGGCCCCCGGGCGAATCATCCCGAAGGGCCGGTCGGTATGGGTCTCACGAACGAGCTCAAATCCGGACAACTGGCCGACACGCCAAAGGAACTGATGTCACGACCCGGACGCGACCGGAAGGGTCAGGCGCCACCGGTGACGCGCTCGATGACCACCATCGCCGCGTCGTCGCCCAGGCTGCCGCCCGGGGAGTGCGCCAGCAGGTCCTTGCAGAGGTGGCGCAGGAGCGCGTCCGGGCCGTCCCCCGGCCAGTCGGCGGCGCGCTCCTGCAGCGGGTAGAAGGTGCCCTCGGCGTCGCGGGCCTCGATGACGCCGTCCGTGTAGAGCAGGATCACGTCGCCCGGCTCGAAGGGGAAGGACTGCGGGGCGAAGCCGGTGTCCACGTACTGCGTCAGGCCCAGCGGCGGCGCCGGGTGGTCCACCTCAAGGGGGATGACCCGTCCTCCTCGCAGCAGCAGCGGCGGAGGGTGCCCGCAGCTGATGAGCCGTACGGTCATCTCCCGATCGGGGATGTCCAGTACCGCCGCCGTGGTGAACGCCTCGCCGGGTTCGCCGGCCGGCTCGCCCGTGCCGTCCGGGTCCGCGGCCACGGCGGCCTCCAGGTAGGCGACCAGCGTCGGCAGGTCCGCCTCCTGGTGGGCGGCGGCCCGGAACGCGCCGAGGACCAGGGCGGCGTCCCCGACCGCCTCCAGGCCCTTGCCGCGGACGTCGCCGATGATCAGCCGGGTGCCGTTCGGGGTGCGGGTGGCGGCGTACAGGTCCCCGCCGATCTGGGCCTCGGCCTCCGCGGCCAGGTAGACGGAGGCCAGGCGCAGCGGGCCCATCCGGTCCCGCAGCGGCCGCAGGACCACCTCCTGGGCGGCCTCGGCGACCGAGCGCAGCTGCGTCAGCTGCTTCTCGTGGACCTCGCGCAGGTGTGCGAAGACGGTGACGAAGATCGAGATCAGGACCAGCGCAATGATCTGGAAGGTGTGGTTCAGGTCGGTGGCGGTGGTCCGCACCACGGCGACCGTCACCTGGGCCGCGACGGCCACCGCGCCGACGAACCCCGTCATCCACGGACCGGCGAAGGAGGCGGTGACGGCCGGGGCCGCGACCAGGAACGGCCCCAGGTGGACATCGGGCGGCGCCAGGACGTCGACCACCGTGACGGCCGCGATCAGCGCGAAGGGAACCGCCAGCAGGGGCAGGCGCGGTTCGCCGACGTGGCGAAGGCTCGGATGCGGCGGCCGGGGGTCCATGACTCCTGAATACACCGCGCGTATTGTTCCCGCGCACCGGCCGCGCACCGCCTGCGCTCCGTCGTACGGCCGTATCGGAGGGCGGCTGTGCTGCCGGTCCGGGGGAGTGGAGAGAGGATGGGAGCACCCCGGGCGCGGACCCGGGCGAGCAGACCGAGCAGGCCGATGCACCGCCCTGCGGCAGTGGACGGGAAGGAGCGGCCGGCATGAGTACGGCGGACGCCTTCCCGGCCGACCCGGAACCGGCGCGCCCGGGCCCCCCGGCCGAGCCGGCCGCCCCGGAACCCTCCGTGGACCCCGCCACCGGGCCCGGTCTCCTCGACGTGCTCGGCGTCGCGGCGGTGGTCCTCGACACCGAGGGGCGGATCGCGCTGTGGAGCCCGCAGGCCGAGGAGCTGTTCGGCTACACCGCCGGCGAGGCGCTCGGCCGTCTCGCGGCCGAGCTGCTCGTCGACGAACAGAACCTGGCGATGGTCCTCTCCCTCTTCGAAGAGGTGATGGCCGGCCGGGGCGAGTGGGCCGGGGCGTTCCCCGTACGGCACAAGGACGGCAGCACCCGCATGGCGGAATTCCGCAACATGCGGCTGGAGGACGCCGACGGGCGGCTCTACGCCCTCGGCATCGCCTCCGACCAGGCGACCGTGCGGCGCGTGGAACGCGACCTGGCCCTGTCGCTGCGGCTGGTCGCGCAGGCCCCGATCGGCCTGGCCGTCCTGGACACCGAGCTGCGCTACGTCCTGGTCAACCCGGCCCTGGAACGGATCAACGGACTGCCCGCCGCCGGACACATGGGCCGCCACCTCCACGAGGTCCTGCCGCACCTGGACGCGGAGTCCATCGAGTCGGCCATGCGCGAGGTCCTGTCCACCGGCCGGCCGCAGTTGAACCGGTTCACCACCGGCCGTACGCCCGCGGACCCCGATCAGGACCACGCCTGGTCGCTCTCCGTCTACCGGCTGGAGGACCCGGCCGGGCGGCCGCTCGGCGTCGCCGCCTCCGTCGTCGACGTCACCGAACAGCACAAGACCTCGATGGCCGTCGCCCTGGCCCGCCAGCGGCTCGCCCTGATCGCCGACGCCTCCGTACGCATCGGCACCACCCTCGACCTCTGGGTCACCGCGCGCGAGCTCGGCGACATCGCCGTGCCGCAGCTCGCCGACCTCGCCACGGTCGACGTCCTCGACGCCGTCCTGACGGGCGACCACCCGCCCGGGGCCCCGACGGACGAGACCGTGCAGTTCCGCGCCCTCGCCGTCAAGGCGGCCCGTCCGACCCCCGCCACCCTCGCGGCCGACCCGGTCGGCTCGATCGCCCGGTACGACACCACCCGGGTGGTCACCCAGTGCGTACGGGCCGCCCGCCCCGTGCTCGTGGCGGAGGTCACCGAGGTCGAACTGCCCAGCGTCGCCCGGGACGCCGACGCTGCCAAGCTCCTCGCAGCAGCCGGGCTCCACTCGTACCTGGCGGTACCGCTGATCGCCCGCGGCGAGGTCATCGGCGCCCTCGGCCTCCAACGCACCGACAATCCGCTCCCGTTCGACCACGACGACATCCTGCTCGCCAGCGAGCTCGCGGCGCGCGCCGCCGTATGCATCGACAACGCCCGCTGGTACCAGAAGCAGCGCCGCGCCGCCCTCGCCCTCCAGCGCCACCTGCTGCCCCACCACCCCACCCCCACCCCGGGCCTGGAGATCGCCTTCCGCTACCAGCCCGCCGAGGCGGCCGGCGAGGTCGGCGGGGACTGGTTCGACGTCATCCCGCTGCCCGACGACAAGACCGCCCTGGTGGTCGGCGACGTCATGGGCAGCGGGATCAACGCCGCCGCCACCATGGGCCAACTGCGCACCGCCGCCCGCACGCTGGCGGAGCTCGACCTCGACCCCGCCACCGTCCTGACCCGGCTCGACCACACCGCCACCGGACTCGGGCACACCATGGCCACCTGCGTGATCGCCGTGTACGACCCGCACCGCAACCGGTGCCGCATCGCGACCGCAGGCCACCTGCCGCCCGTACGGACGAGCCCCGGGCGGCCGCCCGAGCTCCTCGACCTGCCGACCGGCGCGCCCCTCGGGGTCGGCGGCGTGCCCTTCGAGGCCACCGCGCTGGACCTGGACGTCGGCGACCAGCTCGTCCTGTACACCGACGGGCTCGTCGAAACCCGCGACCAGGACATCGACATCCGTCTGCGGGCGCTCACGGCCCTGCTCGACGACCCCGCCCGTCCCCTTGAGGAGACCTGCGACCTGCTGCTGGCCGAACTGCGCCAGCCGGACGGCCGCGACGACGTGGCCCTGCTCGTGGCCCGCACTCGGCCCATGACCGAGGAGCCCAAGCGCTAGCGCTCGCGAACGGTACCAGCCTTTCGGGGCGTTGCCCGGATGTTTGTCCATTCGTGATGGTCCTTCCAAACAGGCACCACAACTGGCACTAGCGTCCCGAGGCACCCGGGGAGCGCGGATGCATTGGACACGGGCAACTGCCGGAGCCCGAGCCGCCGCAGCCCCCTCCCGGTCCACGCAGCAAGGAGGCACAGTGCTGTCTTTCCGTCGGTCGGCCGTCGGCAGCATGTCGGTGGCATCGAGACACGTGATGGCAACCGGCGTCGTCATCGGCGCCCTCGCCTTCACCCTGATCGCGTTGCTGATCCCCGTGCAGAAATTCGGCGGGGCGAACGCCGCAGCCGCCACCGCCCCGGCGGCCGACGACGACGGCGGCGGGATCCAGAGCACGGCCTTCGGGCCGCTCACCCCCCAAGACCGGGACTTCGTCCGCAAGGTGCGGCTCGCCGGCCTGTGGGAGCTGCCCGCAGGGCGGCAGGCCATGCAGCGCGGCACCCGGCCCGCCATCCGCACCGCCGGGATGCATCTCGTCGAAGGCCACACCGAACTGGACCGCAGGGTCCTGGAGGTGGGGCAGGCCCTCGGCATGGAGCTCCCCAGTCAGCCCAGCGCGCAGCAGCAGGGGTGGCTCGACCAGCTGGAGAAGGCCCAAGGCCCCCAGTACGAGCAGCTGTTCACCCAGCTGCTGCGCAGGGCGCACGGCAAGGTGTTCCAGCTGGTGGCACAAATCCGCGCGCAGACCCGCAATTCCATGGTCCGGGCCCTGGCCACGGACGCCAACACCACCGTCCTGGACCACATCACGGTCCTGGAGGCCAGCGGGCTCGTCGACTTCGACGGCCTCGCGGACGCCCCGCCGGGCACCCCCTCCGCGCCCGCCCCCGCCTCCTCCACCCTTTCCCGACCGACGAAGTGAAGTGATCGCATGAGCCAAAAGGGCCACAAACGCCGACTGCGGCCGAAGCACAAGGCCATCGCCGTGATGTCCGCCCTGGTCCTGGGCGGCGGCGGGGTCGTGATCGTCGAACAGGGAGCCTTCGCGGGGCAGGATTCCCGTACGGCTCCCGTGACCGCCACCATCGACTGCCCGGACGTCGGCGACAAGCTGCAGAACGTCCCCGACCAGGCCCGCGGCGAGGTCGACAAGAACCTCGCGCAGCTCGACACCCAGGTCGCCGACGCCTACAAGCAGCTCTCCTCCGGCCAGGCCAAGGACAAGGCCCTGCTGGGCGGGCTGAAGCAGCAGCGGGACAAGACCATCACCGACCTGTCCGGAGCGCTCGGGAAGGCGGGCCAGAAGCCCGCCGGACTGCAAGGGCTCAGCGCGTGCGTGATGAAGGAGGCGGCGGCCGCCGACCCGGCGGACGAGCCGGCCCTCGCGAACGGCGCCGACGGCGCAGCCGCGAAGCAGGGCGCACCCCAGCAACAGCAACAGCAGCAACAGCAACAGCAGCAGCAACAGCAGGCCAAGGGCGGCCCGGCGCGCAGTGACTTCGTCGCCATCGGCAACGTGAAGCCCAACGTGAAGAAGCCCGCGGCCCGCGGCGGCGCCTCCACAGGATCCTTCGCCGTGCAGTGCGGGACCAACAAGGAGAACCACTTCAACCCGGACAACGTCATCGTCGCCCCCGGTGTGAGCAACGGCGCCCACCACATGCACGACTACGTCGGGAACAAGACCACCGACGCCTTCTCCACGAACAACAGCCTCGCCCAGTCCGGGACCACCTGCACCAACGGCGACCAGTCGGCGTACTACTGGCCGGTGCTGCGGCTGCGCGACGGCAAGGCGGAGAAGGACGCCAAGGCGCCCGGCGGCGGCCAGGACGCCAACGTCGGCACGATCCTGAAGCCGAAGCAGGTGACCATCGATTTCAAGGGCAGCCCCGTCAGCAAGGTCACGGCGATGCCCCGCTTCATGCGGATCATCACCGGTGACGCCAAGGCCCTCACCAACGGCAACGCCAACGCGAACGCGTCCTGGAGCTGCACCGGCTTCGAGAACCGCCAGCTGAAGGACAAGTACCCGGTGTGCCCCAAGGGCAGTGACGTCGTCCGGACGTTCAACTTCCAGAGCTGCTGGGACGGCAAGAACATCGACAGCGCCAACCACCGCACCCACGTGGCCTTCGCCGACAACAACGGCAACTGCAAGAAGGGCTTCAAGGCGATCCCGCAGCTGGTGCAGCGGATCGTCTACAGCGTGCCGCCCGGCTCCCGGTTCGCCGTGGACAGCTTCCCCGAGCAGCTCCACAAGCCGGTGACCGACCACGGCGACTTCATCAACGTCATGTCGAACGGCCTGATGGCCGGCGCGGTGCGCTGCATCAACGACGGGCGCGCCTGCCGCTGAGAACCTCGGGGCGACGCCGCCCTCCCACCTCCCCCCGCGTCGCTCCGAGAGCGGTGCCGGTCCGAAGCCGACTTCGGGCCGGCACCGCCTACGCGTTTGTGCCACCGCCCGAAGGGGCCTGCGCAAGGGCCCTGAGAACCAATACGAGGAGTGCCATGTCCGGCTCTCGTCACACCACCCCTCCCGAACCCGAACCCGAACCCGAACCCGAACCCGAACCCGAACCCGGACCCGAATCCGGACCCGAATCCGGTCCCGATTCCGGTCCTGAGCCCCTGGACGGGGAGCTCATACGGCGGCTCAGGGCGGCCTACGCCGCCGGCGACGGCGATCCGGCCGTCTGCGAGATCCTCTACCGGCGGCACAGTGCCGCCGCTTTCGCATGTGCGCGCCGCTGCTCCCGGTCCCCGCAGGACGCCGAGGACCTGGTCTCGGAGGCGTTCATCCGTACGCTCCAGGCCGTCCGCTCCGGAGCCGGACCGCGGGACGACTGGCGTCCGTACCTCCTGTCGGTGGTCCGCCGCACGGCCGTCGAGTGGCGGGCCTGCGCCGGCCGGACCGTCCTGACGGCCGACATCGAGGCCTGGTGCCGGCCCGGTCCCGACGGGGACGATCCGCAGCGCCGGCTGCTGGACAGCGAGGACCGCCGGCTCGTCGCCCGCTCCTTCCAGGCCCTGCCCGAACGCTGGAAGGCCGTCCTCTGGCACACCCTCGTCGAGGACGACTGCCCGCACCCCGTCCCCCTGCTGCTCGGCATCACCCCGAGCGCGGTGACCTCGCTGGCCTTCCGTGCCCGCGAGGGGCTGCGCGAGGCGTACCTGCGGGCCCATCTGGACACGGCCGCCGACGACCGGTGCCGCCACTACGGCAGCCTGCTCGGGGCGGTGATCCGGCGCCGCGGGACCAGGCCCCGCGGCCGCGGTCTCGCCCGGCACCTGGCGGCCTGCCGGTCCTGCTCCCGTGCGTACGCCGAACTGCTGGACCTCAACGCCGCGCTGCGGGCCGGGGCGGCGTCCGCCGCACTCGCGAGCCTGTAGGCAGGTGGCACGCGGCGGCCCCGGTCCCTCTCCGCTCCGCGGGGGCGGGGGAGGGGACCGGGGCCGAATCCGTATATACGGGGGGAGGGTTGGGGGTTGGGGGTTGGGGGGTTTCGAGGGGTTGAGGGTTCGGGGGCCGGGGGGCCTGGGGGTTACAGGCCGTTGACGCGGGCCATGCGCCCGACACCCAGCGGCCGGAAGTCGGTGGTGGCGACGCGCACCTTGCGGCCGACCCGCGAGTTCGCGCGGCGTACCTGGGCCATCAAGCGGCGGCTGCGCAGGGCCATTTCGAGCTCGAACCGGGTCCGCGGATCGCGCAGGCCGGGGCCGAAGAGCTTTTCGAGCTGCCGCATGCGGTAGCGCACGGTCTGGGGGTGCACGCTCAGTGCCTTGGCGGCCTCGGGGGCACCGCCGCCCTCAAGCCAGGCCAGAAGGGTCACTTCGAGCCGTTCGCTCTGGCGGGGGGTCAGGTTGGCCAGCGGCCGCAGCCAGCGTGCGGCCAGCGCGTGCGCCAGGGGCTCGTCCTGGAGCAGCAGAAGGGTGGAGAGGTGATCGTCGACGAAGAGGGCCCGCGCCTCCAGGCCGGGGCGGTTGGGGGTGAGGGCCAGCAGTCGCAGTGCCCAGCGCAGGGAGGAAGCGGTGTCGCGGGGGGCGACGGGGTGGCCCACGGCGGCGAACCGGCCGCGCAGCAGGGCCTCCAGCGAGGCGCGGGTCTCCGGGTCCGGGCTCGGGACCAGCAGACAGGGCTGGCCGCCGACCATGCCGGCGAGTCCGTCGTCCAGGACGGCCGCCAACTGCTGGGTCTCGCCCGGGGTGGCGAGGGCGATGGCGCGTATCTCGGCCGGGAGTGGCCATCCGGCCGCGGCGGCCAGTTCGGCGAGCGCGATTTCAGCCATGGGCATGTCACTGGTAAGGGCGGAAAACAGCTCACGCCGCGCCCGTTCGGAACGGGTACCGAGCCCCTCGCGGGGGACGACCGTCAGGGGGGCCAACTGCCCTCGCTGGCGGGGGACCCGGATGCCGGCCGGCGGACCGCGGTGTTCTTCATCCTCTTCCTCCTCCTCCTCTTCTTCCAGGCCTGGGTGGCCGTGCTCGGCCGCGTAGTCCTCCTCTTCCTCATCCTCGTCGGGGTGGGCGTGTTCCGCGGTCTTGTCCCGCTGTTGCGGCGCGGGTTCGCGGTACCCGAGGGCGGTGAGCAGGGCCACTTCGAGCCGCTGTCTGACCACCTCCTCGTCGAGGTCGTCGACGAGGGCGGAGAACCCGGGGAGCTCCTCCCTCAGCTCCTCCACCATCCCAGCGGTCAGCGCGGGGAGTTCCCGTCGCAGGACCCGGGTCCATTCGCCTCGGGGACGAGCCCAGATGCGGTTCAGAAGTTCGCACATTGTTACCTCGTTCATGCCGGGGTACGGCCTGCCCCGTGGGAGGGTGACAAGCCTGTCGAGGCAGTCTCCGTCCCCCCTCTGCGCCAGTGCGGACGGGGGAGTTGAGCACCTCGTACACCCTCCAGGAGAGTGCCATCCACTTGCAGTCCCGCGGCTTTGCCTGAGTTTTGCCGTCGGGGAGGTGTGGTGGCGGACAAGGCGTCACTCCCGTTGCCACCGCACCGTTGGAAGGGAATCTTCCGGGGACGTCTGGTGTGACGATGCCACGCGCGCCAGAACTTGTCACGATTAGATAAATACTGTGGAGGCGTTGCGAAGGTCCACGATGCTTCTGCACTCCGGCCCCAGCTTCCGGTCGGTGGGACCTCATCTCCCGCCCGCCGCGGAGCAGTTCCGTCGACTACCCCGGGCGCCGAGTGCGCGGTGGAGTGCCTCGGGCCTGGGCGTATGGGAGAACTACATGCCCCTGTCCCCAGCCCGTACGCCCCGCTCACACCGGGCCCGCCGCACCAGACGCCATGCCGGCGTGGCCGCTGCCGCGGCCGCCGGCCGGCGGGCCGTGCGGCGGCCGCCCCTGCTGTCCCCCGCCGGAGGAGTGCGCCCAGCCACCCTCGTGGTCGGCGCCCTCACGGGCCTGCTCGCCCTGTCCGTGGCGGCCCGGGCGGGCGCCCTGAGCCGCTTCTGGGAATTCCTCGACTTCGGGGCGGGCGTCCTCTCGCTCGTCTCGCTCACCTCCGCCGTCCTGTGGGGCCTCGCGGCCACGGACCGTACAGTCCTCACCTCCGGGCACCGGCTGGTCGCCCAGGCGGCGCACCGCGGCCTCGCCGTGGCGGGGCTGGGCTTCCTGCTCCTGCACATCTGG
This sequence comes from Streptomyces sp. NBC_01006, assembly GCF_045162725.1. Taxonomy (NCBI): domain Bacteria; kingdom Bacillati; phylum Actinomycetota; class Actinomycetes; order Kitasatosporales; family Streptomycetaceae; genus Streptomyces; species Streptomyces sp. NBC_01006. The sequence continues at coordinate 6,924,352 of NZ_CP108700.1, forward strand.
GTCAAGGTCGCCCAGTCGGAGACGGGGATCGCCTCCGCGTTCCTGCCGTTCACGGACCAGGACCAGCCGGTGCTCATCGGCCTCGGCACCCTGGCCGGATACCTCTTCGTATCCGTCGCGGTCTCCGGCGCGGTCCGCAGCGCCTTCGCCACCAAGGGCCGCTCCGCGTGGTGGCGGGCCCTGCACATCGGCGCGTACCCGGCGTGGGGCGCTTCCCTGGTGCACGGGCTCAAGGCCGGCCGTCCCGCCAGCGGCTGGGTGACCGTCTCGTACGCGCTCTGCCTGCTCGGGGTCGCCGTCGTGCTCGCCGTACGGCTCCGGGCGAGGCTGCTCGCCACGCCCGTACGTGCGGTGGCCGCCTCGGCGGGCACCGCCCAGGGCGCGCCGCCCCGGCCCAAGAAGCCGCCGCAGCGGTTCGTCCGGCAGCCCGCGGAATGGGCCGCCGAGCGGCTGACGGCGCGGCTGGCCCGGCAGTCGGACCGGCGCTCGGTCGGGCAGCAGCCCGACCCGGCCACCGCACCAACGGGGGCCGCCTTCGTGCCCTCGCCCCGGCAGGCCCTGGAGCCCACGACCGAGATCATCCCGCCTTACGGCACGACGCCGTACGCGCCGTCGTACGGCACCGATGCGTACGGCACCGATGCGTACGGTACCGATGCGTACGGCACCGATGCGTACGGCACCGAGTCGTACGACACGGTGGTCATCCCCAGCGGCATAGGGGCAGGTCCTGGAACGGACCGGCCCGGTGGGTCGTTCGGCGGGATGCGGGGCCGTCAGTGACCTCGATCGTCGATCCCGCCCTCGGGTGCGTCGGCCAGCCCAGGCTGCTGGCCGGACTCGATGTGCTGCCGCGGCTCGACCGCGCCAACCACTCGGTGGTGCACGGCCCGCTGCCGCAGTACACCTCGGGCGATCTCGTGGAGCTCGCCGAGGGCATCGACCTGCGGGGCCGCGGGGGAGCGGGCTTTCCGTTCGCCCGCAAGCTCAAAGCGGTCATCCGGTCCGCCCGTACCAAGGAGGGGCGGACCGCCGTCGTGGTGAACGGCACCGAGGGGGAGCCGAGCTGCCTCAAGGATGCCGCCATGCTGCTGCACTCCCCTCACCTGGTGCTCGACGGAGCCCTGTTGGCGGCCGACGCGATCGGCGCCGAGGAGGTCGCCATCGGGGTGACCAGGGACGACGTGGAGCAGTCCCTGCGGGCCGCCGTTGCCGAGCGCGGTGTGGCCGGCAGCCGCCTGCGCGTCGGCAGGCTTCCCGAGCGCTTCGTCTCGGGAGAGGGGACCTCCCTCGTGAACGGCCTCAACGGGGGGGCCGCCGTCCCGAACGGGCAGAAGGTCCGGACCAGTGAGCGGGGTTTGAGCGGACTGCCGACCCTGCTGTCCAACACCGAGACGTACGCCCAGCTCGCCGTCGCGGCCAGGCTCGGGGTGCCGGGCTTCCGCTCGGTCGGCCTGGAGAGCGAGCCGGGCACCGTCATGTTGACGATCAGCGGTTCCACGGTCGTCGAGGCGCCGCTCGGGACGTCCCTGGCGTATGTCCTGGAGCTGTGCGGCTCCTCCCCGGGCCAGGGCGTCCTGGTCGGCGGGTACCACGGCAAATGGCTGACGCCGGCGGCGGCGCGGACCGCCCTGCTCTCCCGGGAGTCGCTGTCCTCGCTCAAGGCCACGCTGGGGGCGGGTGCGGTCCTCCCGCTGCCCGAGGACACCTGTCCGGCCGGCGAAGTGGCCCGCGTGATGCGCTGGATGGCGGACGAGACCGCCGGCCAGTGCGGCCCGTGCGTCAGAGGTCTGCCCTCGCTCGCCGATGCCGTGGACGCTCTGGTGGGCGGGGGAGGCCGGGCCGCCCTGGAGGCGGTCGAGGCGCGGATGCGGGGTGTGCTGCGGCGCGGTGCGTGCAGCCATCCCGACGGAACCTCGGCCTTCATGGCCTCCGCGCTCGCCGTCTTCCCCGACGAGATGCGCGACCACGCCCTGGGCAGCGGCTGCGGACGCCGTGTGCTCGGGGCGCTTCCCCTGCCGGAGGACGAGAACCCCGAACGGCTCGTCGTGGACTGGACGCTGTGCAAGGGCCACGGGCTCTGCGTGGACGTGCTGCCCGACGTGGTGCGGCTGGACCGGGACGGCTATCCCGCCGAGGCCGTCATGTCGGTCCCCGGAAGGCTGCGTCCGATGGCGCTGCGCGCGGTACGGCGCTGCCCCGCGCTCGCGCTGCGCATTCAGGAATGAGCCCGCGGTAAACGGCTGCCGGCGGCGGGAGTTCAGGGGTTAGCGCGATCTGATAAATTCCCGCTCATTCGAATTCGGTGAACCCGTCAGGCCTTATGAATAAGGCAGTAGACGAACCCCCCGGGTTCAACCCGAAGGAGTGATCGTGAACAAGATGCGTCGTATCTCATCGGTCGGATCGGTGGCCGCGGTTCTGCTGCTGGCGGCAGGCTGCGGAAGCAGCGACAATGGCGCCGCGCGCAATGTGAATTCCGTCCAGCCGGCGGGTGCGGGCAAGGCCCTCGGAGGCGCGTACGACACGGGCTACGGAGCGGGCGGCTACGGGTCGGACGCCGCCGCCGGCTCCGGGTCGGGCTCGGACGTCGGATCGGGCTCCGGCTCCGGTTCCGGCAAGGCCGGGTCGGCGGGGCAGCTGTCCGTACGGGAGATCGCGAACGTGGGCAGCGTGGTCACCGACAGCGCCGGGATGGCCCTCTACCGCTTCGACAAGGACACGCCGCAGCCCCCCAAGTCCAACTGCGAAGGGGACTGCGCCACGACGTGGCCGGCGGTCCCGGCGGACGACGCCTCGGCCGCCGCCGGCATCGACGCGGCCCTCCTCGGCTCCGTCGCCCGGGCCGACGGCAGCAAGCAGCTGACCCTCGGCGGCTGGCCCGTGTACCGCTACGCGAAGGACACGAAGGCGGGCGAGGCGAAGGGCGAGGGCGTCGGCGGGACCTGGCACGCACTGGCGCCGGACGGCAAGAAGGCGATCGACAAGAAACAGAAGGCGGACGGCAATAACGGAACGGGAATGGAAATGGGGGCGGGAATGGGAGGCATGGACATGAAGAAGGATGCGCAACTGTCCGTCGCCGACAACGAGAAACTCGGCAAGATCCTGGTGGACGGGCAGTGGCGCACGCTCTACCGATTCGACAAGGACAGCGCGTGGCCCATGAAGTTCGGCTGCCTCGGCGCCTGCCTGGATACGTGGAAGCCCGCCCCGGCCGTCGACAAGGCGAAGGCCGAGGGAATTTCCGGCAAGCTGGTCGGATCGGTGAAGCGGCCCGACGGCAGCGAGCAGCTGACGATCGACTGCTGGCCGGTCTACACGTTCACCGGGGACACCGCGCCCGGCCAGGCGAACGGGCACAACAAGCAGGGGCTCTGGTTCGCGGTAACCGCCGAGGGCAAGAAGGTCCCGCCGACGGCGTAGCGCTCGCTGCCGCCCCCGATCCGCCCCGTTCCACCCGAACCCTGTGAGGCGTCAGCCATGCCCCGTTCACCCCGTCCCGCCGCTTCCGCCGCCGCTGCCGCGCTGCTCGCGATGCTGCTGTGCGGCGGCTGCGCCGCCCGGGTGGCAGCCGGTCCGCAGGCTCCGCCCGACCCGAGCTCGTCCCCCGCCGCGGCCTCGGCCGCCCGCCCCGCCCCGCTCCAGGCGATCGCCGACGCCCTCGGCTGTACGCCCGAGATCACGGTCGACGCGGAGGAACTCCGGGAAGGGGCTTGCGGGTCGGGCCAGGAGGGCTTCCGGATGGCCACCTTCACCAGCGAGCAGGGCCGCAAGACCTGGCTGACCGAGGCCCAGATGTACGGCGGCACGTACCTCGTCGGCCCCACCTGGGTCATCACGGCGGCCTCCGCCGAGGTCCTGGCCGGAGCCCACACCCGCCTCGGCGGAACGATCGAAACCGTCTCCGGCCACGGCTCCTCCCCCCACGACGCGTCTCACGACCCCGCGCACGACGCCTCCCCCGACACCTCCCACGCCGGCGGGCACGACTCCCCAAGTCCCGCCGCGTCCTGAGGGGGCGTCCGGCCCGGCCCGCAGTCTTAATTGCGGTGCCGGGCCGCTGCCGTGTCCCTACACTCGCTCTCATGCCGCCACGGGACGTGGTGCGCACTTCGTCGACGAGAGGGGAGCCGGGCCGTGTGTCACCGCATCGCCGTGTTCGTTCCCCGGTCCCGGTACGACGTGATCCTGGTGTCTCCGTCCTCCCGATGACGGCTGCGCGGCCGCCATCGGATGTCCGCGACGACTGACAAACCCTTCCCTGGTACGTCTTCGCACGCCCTGGTGCGTGCTGGTACGCCCTGACGCGCCCCGATGCGCCCGGGTACGTCCTTCGTCCGGAAATCGCGCCGCCCTCTTCTCGACCTTCCAGAAAGACCCCGGGCCATGCGCACCCACCTGAACACCTCGACCACCGTCCGCAATCTCGGCATCCTCGCGCACGTCGACGCCGGCAAGACCACCGTCACCGAGCGGATCCTCTACGCCACCGGAGCCACCCACAAACGCGGCGAGGTCCACAACGGCACGACCGTCACCGACTACGACCCCCAGGAGCGCGACCGTGGCATCACCATCTTCGCCGCCGCCGTCAGCTGTACGTGGGACGGCCACCACGTCAACCTGATCGACACACCGGGACACGTCGACTTCTCCGACGAAGTCGAGCGCTCCCTGCGCGTACTCGACGGAGCGGTCGCGGTGTTCGACGCGGTCGCGGGCGTCGAACCGCAGAGCGAGTCGGTATGGCGGCAGGCCGACCGACACGGCGTGCCGCGCCTCGTGTTCGTCAACAAGATGGACCGCGTCGGTGCGGACCTCGACCGGGCGGTCGCGTCCGTACAGGATCGGCTCCACGTCGCCGCGCTCGTCGTCCACCTGCCCATCGGGCGGGAGGACGGATTCCGCGGGACGGTGGACCTCGTCCGCATGCGGGCGCTGGTCTGGGGCGCCACGCCCGACTCGTTCGCGGTGGGTCCCGTACCAGATGACCTGTACGAGGAGGCGCGCGGCCGCCGCCGAGTGCTGGAGGAGCGGGTCGCGGAACTCCACCCGGCCGCCCTGGAGGAGTACTGCGCCACCTCGGCGCTCTCCACCGCCACGCTGATCACGGCGCTGCGCGACCTGACGCGGAGCGGCGAAGGCGTCGTCGTGCTCTGCGGCTCGGCCTACCGCAACCGCGGGATCGAGCCGCTGCTGGACGCCGTCGTGTCGTACCTCCCCTCGCCGGTGGACATGCCGCCCGTACGGGGAACCCATGGCGCGGCGGTGGAGGAACGGGCCGCCGACCCGGCGGCGCCGTTCGCCGCGCTGGCCTTCAAGGTGAACGCGACGGCGACGGGACGGCTGACCTGCCTGCGGGTCTATTCGGGAACGATGAGGAAGGGGGACACCGTGCTGGACGCGGGCACCGGCCGGACCGAGCGGATCGGACGGATCCTGCGCGTCCAGGCCGACCGCCACGCCGAGGTGGACCGGGCCGTGGCCGGGGACATCGTCGCGGTGGTCGGTCTCAAGGCCACCCGCGCCGGGTCCACGCTGTGCGCACCGCAGGCACCGCTCGTCCTGGAGCCGCCGAGGGCCGCCGCACCGGTGGTGTCCGTGGCGGTCGAGGCGGGCAGCAGCGCCGAGACGGGCCGGCTGTCCGCCGCGCTGGCCCGGCTGGTCGAGGAGGACCCGTCGCTGGTGGTGCGGACGGATCCCGAGACGGGCCAGACGGTCCTGTCGGGAATGGGCGAGCTGCACCTGGAGGTCGCGGTGGAGAAGATCCGCCGCAGCCACGGGCTGCGGATCGGCGTGGGCCGCCCGCGGGTGGCCTACCGGGAGACCGTCGTGCGCGGGGTGTCGGGGCTGGTGTACCGGCACGTCAAGCAGGACGGCGGCGCGGGCCAGTTCGCCCATGTGGTCCTCGACGTCGAGCCCCTGGCACCGGATGCGGAACAGGCGGCCGGCGACGGCGTGTTCGAGTTCCGGTCGGCGGTCGTCGGCGGACGGGTGCCGCAGGAGTACGCCCGCGCCGTGGAGGCGGGCTGCCGCGACGCGCTCGCCGAGGGCCCCCTCGGCGGGCATCCGGTGACCGGGCTCCGCGTCACCCTGACCGACGGGGCGACGCACTCCAAGGACTCCTCGGAGATGGCGTTCCGGGCGGCGGGCCGGTTCGCGCTGCGCGAGGCCCTGCGCGCCGCCGCGATGGAGCTGCTGGAACCGGTGGCCGAGATCGTGGTGACCGTACCCGACGACGCCGTCGGCGGGGTGCTGGGTGACCTGGCCGCCCGGCGCGGACGGGTCTCGGGCTCGGCCGGGCGCTCCGGGACCACGGCGGTCACCGCCACCGTGCCGCTGGCCGAGCTGTTCGGCTACGCGTCCCGGCTGCGCAGCCGCACCCAGGGCCGGGGCACGTTCACCACCCGGCCCGCGGGCTACGCCCCCGTACCGGTGGCGGCGTACCAGCAGGCCCTGTCGGGCTAGTGCGCACGCCCGTACCCCCGGCCGCCCCGGCGGCCGGGGGTACGGGCGCAGCCGTCAGCCGGTGGAGGAGGAGGCGGCGTCCGCCTCTTCCAGGAACCCCTCGGGGAAGGGCTGTTCGGCCCAGATGGTCTTGCCGCGGGCGTGGTAGCGGGTGCCCCAGAGCTGGGCCAGCTGCGCCACCATGAACAGCCCGCGCCCTCCCTCGTCGGTCTCCTCCGCGCGCCGTACGTGCGGGGAGGTGCTGCTGCCGTCCGAGACCTCGCAGATCAGCTCGCGGTCGCGGATCATCCGCAGCTGGATCGGCTCGCTGCCGTACCGGATGGCATTGGTGACCAGTTCGCTGACCACCAGCTCCGTGGTGAACTCCAGCTCGTCCAGGCCCCATACGGCCAGCTGCCGCGTCGCGAGCGTACGGGCGCGGGCCACGACCTCGGGCTCGGCCGGCAGGTCCCATGTGATGTGGTGCTCGGCCGGCAGCTCGTGCAGGCGCACCATCAGCACCGCCACGTCGTTCTGCGGCAGCACCGGGAGCAGCCGGCCGATCACCGCGTCGCAGGCCTGGTCGAGCCCGTTCGGCGGGGTGAGCGCGACGCCCGAGAGCGCCTCCGGAAGCCGTTCGAGGCCGAGGTCCACGTCCCGGTCGGGCGCCGCGACCAGGCCGTGGCTGAAGAGCACCAGTACGTCCCCGTCGTCCAGCGTCATCTCGGCGCTCTCGAACGGCGATCCGCCGAGACCGAGGGGAGGCCCGGCCGGCAGGGTCACGATGGCGGGCTCCCCGCCCAACGGCGCGAGTACGGGCGGCGGATGGCCCGCGCACGCCACGGCAAGCTGCCGCGTGATCGGGTCGAAGACGGCGTACACACAGGTCGTCCCGGCCGCACCGCCGCGGCGCGACCCGCTGGTCTCGTCCTGGCCGTGTTCGTCCACGAACCGGTGGATCTGGTCGTCCATGTACGAGAGCAGCTCGTCGGGGGAGAGGTCGAGGTCCGCGAGGGTCCGTACGGCGGTCCGCAGCCGGCCCATGGTCACCGCCGCGTTCAGGCCGCGCCCCTGCGCGTCGCCCACCACCAGCGCCACCCGCGCGCCCGACAGCGGGATCACGTCGTACCAGGCCCCGCCCAGCTCCGCCTGCCCGTGCGCGGGCAGGTAGCGCGTCACCGCCTCCAACGCGCCGAGCACCGGCAGACGTTGGGGGAGCAGGCCGCGCCGCAGGGCCAGGGCCGCCGTCCGCTCGCGCGTGTAGCGGCTCGCGTTGTCGATGCACACCGCCGCGCGCGCCGCGATCTCCTCTGCCAGCAGGACGTCGTCCGGCTCGAACCCGTGGGCGCGCGCGTGGCGTACGAAGACGGCGGCGCCGAGCACCGCGCCGCGGGCGGACATCGGTACGAGCAGCCAGGAGTGGACTCCGTACGAACGGACCCGCTCGGCCTGCGGGGGGTCGACCGGGGCGAGCTCCGCGATCAGCTCCTCGCCCGTCAGCAGCAGAGGTTCGCCGCTGGCCATGGCCCGGGTGAAGAGGGAGCCCGGCCCGGTGGTGAAAGGGTCGGGGTCGCCCGTCGCGACCGCCGCCTTCACCGGACTTCCGGGTACGGAGGAAGTCGCCGCGCGCAGCAGGGTCACGGCCTCGCCCACCGGGCCGACGAGCGGCTCCTCGCCGCCGAGGACCGGGGCGGGCAGGTCGACGTAGGCGTGGTCGGCGAACTCCGGCACGGCCACCTCGACGAGCTCCTGCGCGGTGCGCAGCACGTCCAGCGTGGTGCCGATGCGCGTGCTCGCGTCGTTGACCAGCGCCAACCGCTCGCGCGCCCGGGCCCGTTCGGTCACGTCGGCCACCGTGTGCGCGAGGGCGATCAGCTCGCCGGAGCTGCTGCGCAGCGGGAGGATGGTCTCGGACCAGACGTGCTGCCGGTCGGGATCGCCGCGCAGCAGGCCCCGTACCTCGGTCTGGACCAGGGCCTCACCGGTCTCCAGGACATGGCGCTGGCGTGCTTCGAGGGCCGCCATGTCCAGCAGGTCGGGCGGTGCCACCTCGGACATGGTGCGCCCGACGAACTCCTCGTTCTCGAAGCCCGCGCCGCGCCGCAGCGCGTCGTTCTGCGCGATGAAGCGCAGCTGCGTGTCGAACACGTCGATGAGGAAAGGGGACTCGGTGAACAGTCCCCTGATCAGTGCCTCGCTGAGCTCGCGCCGCTGGGTGGCGTCGGTATCGGTCGCCTGGATCAGCCACTGCCGCTCCCCGGCCGTGGACATCATGGGCCGCGCGTGGAGCGCCACCTCGACCCCGCGCCCGCTCCGATGGCGCAGTACCGCGTGCCCGAGCTCGGAACGCGCGAGCAGCAGATCCGCCCCGCGCCATCCGTGCACCTCCCGGGCGGCGTACCCGAGCAGCCGCTCCGCCCCCGGCCCCCAGCCGATGACCACGCCGCGCGCGTCGAGCAGGGCGTACGTCTCGTCGCCCGGTTCCGCAACCACGCCGGAGGCATCGTGGAACACCGGGTCGTGCATCACTGCGCCCCACTTCCCGATCCGCGGAACGACTCTCTGCGTACTGATCCGATTATCGCTCTGCGTCACCACTTGTGCAGCCTGGGTCGAGCCCCACCGGAATCTGGAGATTCGTACAGGTCAGAGCTGTGGTGGCCGGGCCGGGGCCGCCCCCGCCCTCAGCCGGAGACGGCCTTGGCCCAGCCCCGGTTGACGGTCTCCCTCGCCTTCTCCGTCTGTGCCTCCGTCGGAAACGTCGGGGTGCCCTCCACCGTCGGCAGTTTCTCCGCGGCGGCCTTGTCGAGGGTGCCGTCCTTCTTCATGGCGTCCATGAGGACGGGGCGCGCATAGGCGCCGAGCCGGATGTTCTGGCCCTCCGGGCTGAAGAGGTACTCCTGCCACAGACGTGCCGCCGCGGGGTGCGGGGCGTCCTTGTTCACCCCGCTCGCGTAGTACTCGGCGAAGCTGCCGTCGAAGGGGATGGAGGTGCGCCAGTCGACGTCCGCGCCCTTCTCGCGGAATTCGTCGGCGTATCCGAGGTTGAGGAAGTCCCAGTCGATGCTGATCGGGGTCTGGCCCTTCGCGATCGTGTCCGCCGTGGACGGAACCGGGTTGAAGTTGCCGTTCTTGGTGAGCTCGGCGAAGAAGTCGATACCGGGCTGGATGTCGTCGAAGGAACCGCCGTTCGCCAGGGCCGCCGCATACACGCCGGCGAAGGCGGAGCCGGACTTGGTGGGGTCCCCGTTGAGCGCGACCTGACCCTTGTACTCGGGCTTGCGCAGATCGGCGAAGGTCGAGGGGCAGGTCTTGACGCGCTTGGCGTCACAGCCGATCGAGACGTAGCCGCCGTAGTTGTTGTACCAGCGGGCCTGCGGGTCCTTCTGTTCCTCGGGGATCTGGTCGTACGCGGCGACCTTGTACGGAGCGAGCAGGCCCTGCCGGGCCGCGGAGTGCGCGAACGAGCCCCCCACGTCGATCACGTCGGGGGCGCGGCCTTCGCCCCTGTGCTCCTTCAGGGCGTTGACCTCGTCCTGGCTGGTGCCCTCCGGGTTCTCCGTCGTGACCTTGATCCCGTACTCCTTCTCGAAGCCGTCGACCAGCGCGCCGTAGTTGGCCCAGTCCCGCGGGAGCGCGATCGTGTTGAGCGAGCCCTCCTTCTTGGCCGCCGCGGTCAGTGCCGCCATGCCTCCGGCGTCCTCCGCGGAGGTGGCCACCGCGGGTGGTCTCGGCGCGGCGGGGGGCTCGTCCGCGCAGCCACCGAGGGGCGCCGCCGCGAGGGCCAGGCAGGCGGCGACGGAGACGGTCCGGAGGCGGGGTGCGGACACAAAGGCTCCATAACGGGCGGTCGCGTACTGATCGAGGCCAGCGTACGTTCGGCGGCCTCGGCGGCGCAGTCCCGGACGGTGGTGTCCGCCGTCTTCCCCGCGACTGCCGTAGCGGCGCGTTCTCAGACCCCCTCGTCGTCCCATCCGGCCAGGAGGGCCTCCCCGAGATCCGCCCCGGGAGCGGCTACCCCGCCGTGGAGGGCCTGCTCGCTCCAGATGATCTTGCCGCGGGCGGTGTAGCGGGTGCCCCAGCGCTCGGCGAACTGCGCGACGAGGAACAGACCGCGGCCGCCCTCGTCGGTGGCGTCGGCCCGGCGCATGTGCGGGGAGGTGCTGGACCCGTCGGAGACCTCGCAGACCAGACTGCGGTCGTACAGCAGCCTCACCCGGATGGGCTCGGTGCCGTAACGGATGGCGTTGGTGATCAGCTCGCTGAGGATGAGCTCGGTGGTGAAGGCGATGTCCTCCAGGCCCCAGTCCGCCAGCCGGCGGGCGCAGGCGTTGCGTACCGGGGACACCGCCGCGGGGTCGGGGGCGACGTCCCACTCGGCGATCCGCGCGGGGTCCAGCAGGCGGGTGCGGGCCACCAGCAGGGCGACGTCGTCGCTGGGCCTGGTGGGCAGCATCGCGTCGATCACCACGGTGCAGGTTTCCTCCGGGGTGCGGGCGGGCCCGGCCAGGGCGGTGCGCAGCGCTGCCAGGCCCGCGTCCGGATCGCGGTCCCGGCTCTCGATCAGCCCGTCGGTGAAGAGTGCCAGCCGGGAGCCTTCGGGCAGGGTCACCGTCACGGTCTCGATCGGCATACCCGCACCCAGGCCCAGCGGCGGGGAGACGGGCACCTCGGGGAAGGACACGGTTCCGTCGGGGCGGACCAGGGCGGGGCCCGGATGCCCGGTGGTGGCGGCGGTCACCTGCCCCGAGACGGGATCGTAGATGGCGCACAGGCAGGTGGCTCCGGTGATCCCCTGCCACTCCTGCTCGTCGGTGTCGATGTGGGCGACCAGCTCGTCCAGGTGGCTCAGGAGTTCGTCCGGGGGCAGGTCGAGGGTGGAGAAGTTGTACACGGCGGTGCGCAGGCGGCCCATGGTGGCGGCGGCGTGCAGACCGTGGCCGACGACGTCGCCGACCACCAGGGCCACCCGGGCGCCCGGCAGCGGGATGACATCGAACCAGTCACCGCCCACCCCGGCCCGGGCGGGCAGATAACGGTGCGCGACCTCGACGGCGGACTGCTCGGGTACGCCCCGGGGCAGCAGGCTGCGCTGCAGGGTGACGGCCATGTTGTGCTCGCGGGTGTAGCGGCGGGCATTGTCGACGGACAGTGCCGCCCGGGCGGTCAGCTCCTCGGCGAAGGACACGTCCTCCTCGCCGAACGGAGGGGAGTCCTGCCCCCGCCAGTAGCCGGCCATGCCCAGCACCACGCCCCGGGCCCGCAGGGGCACGACGATCAGGGAGTGGAAGCCGCGGTCCAGGATCTGTACGGCGTTGGCCTGGTTCTGGGACCGCCAGTGGCGGGTGGCGCGCAGGTCCGCCTCCAGGACGGCATGGCCGCCGGCCAGCGCGGCGGCCATGGGACCGGCGGGAGCGAACCGGATCAGCTCGCCGACGGGGGAGAGCGGGTGGTCGCCCCGAAGACCGGCGACGGCCGTACGGCGCATGCCGGTGATCACTTCGGGCGGCTCCTCGCCGCGCAGCACCGGGTCCAGCAGGTCGACCGTGACCACGTCGGCGAACCGCGGGACCGCCACCTCCGCCAGTTCCACCGCGGTGCGCTCCACGTTCAGCGTCGTTCCGACCTGCACCCCCGCGTCGTAGAGCAGCTTCAGCCGCTCGCGGGCCACCTCGGCCCTGCCGGTGAGTGCCCGCAGCTCGGTGGTGTCCCGCAGCGTGACGACGGTCCCGGCCTGCCCGTAGGGGTCGGTGGGCCGGATGTTCACCGCCAGCAGCCGGTCGGCCGCCATGTGCAGCTCGTCGGTCGCGGAACGGCCCGATGCGATCGAATCGGCGATCCCCTCCTCCAGACCCAGGTCCGTGACGGGGAGTCCCTCCGCGTTCACCGGCAGATCCAGCAGCCGCCGCGCCTCGTCATTGGCCAGCAGCAGCCGTCCGCCGCCACCGACGATCAGTACGCCTTCCCGCACCGCGTGCAGCACCGCGTCGTGGTGCTCGTACATCCTCGTCATCTCGGCCGGCCCCAGGCCATGGGTCCGGCGCAGCAGCCGACGGCTCACCAGAGCGGTCCCGCCCGCGGACAGGGCGAGCACCGCGGCCGCGGTGCCGAGGACGACCGGCAGCTGACGGTTCACCATGCTCTGGACGTTCTGGACCGTGACCGGGGAGGAGACGACGGCGATGACGCGGCCGCCGGCGTCCTTGACGGGGACCACCGAGACCACCGACCGCCCCAGGGACCCTTCGAACGTCTCGGTGAAGGACTTGCCGGCCGCCGCCCCGGCGAAGGGGCCGACGACGCGCTTCCCGATCTGCCGCGGGTCACTGTGGGCGACGGTGACCCCGTCGAGCGTGTACACGTTGATGCCGTCGACCCCGGCGATCTTCCGGGCCGCCTGGGCGCTCGGCTGGAGCACCGCGCTCGGATGGGGGCTGCGCAGGGCCGCGACGATCCCCGGGGATTCCGCGAACGTTCCGGCGGCGGCGAGCGTACGGTGCCGGGCGTCCAGCATGGCGTAGCTCCGGGCCTGCACCACGAGGGCCACCACCGCGGCGACCACCAGGAGCACCACGACGGCCAGCTGCAGGAGGAACACCTCGCCGGCCACGCTCCGCGCGCTCAGCAGGGAGGACAGACGCTGCGGCTTTTCCCTGGGGGGCTGGGCGTGTTCCTGCTGCTCGTCCTGCTCGTGCTGCTCCTGGTGGTGTCCTGAGCGGGGACGCGAAGGGGGCGGGGAAGTGCTCGTGGTAGAGCGGAGCAGCCAACGCCGGAAGGGTCCCAGGAGGTTGCTCATAGTCCATTCTCTAACCTCTGCGGGCCGTCGGCAGCGGGGAGCGAGCCCGGCGGACATCACTCAGGGTGGCCATCGCTGCCCGACTGCGAGATCGGCGTTGCGGCAGAGGCCCGGGTTGACCAGTGGGCATGATGTGCGCGGTGTGCGGTGCGCGTTACACCCGGTGAGTTTCCCGAGGCAGCGGGACGAAGGGATGCGATCAGCGATGACCGAAGGAGGGCGGAAGCCGAGCACGTTCCGGGTGGACCGGTCCGAGGGGTTCGGTGAGCGGTTGCTGGGTGTGCTGCTGGACCGGGCGCACGAGATGCCGCCGCAGTTGATCGCCCCGCTCGTCGCGGAGGAGGTGGCCAGGGTCGGCGGCCGGGACCTCTCGATCCTCTTGCAGGACTACGAACAGATGCTGCTGGTGCCGCTGCCGAGCAGGCGGCTGACGGTCGGCGACCCCGAACCGATCGAGGACTCCCCGGCCGGAGAGTCGTTCCTGAACCGCAGAACGGTGGAGGTGACGCAGGGCGGCAGCGTGCGGATGTACCTGCCGATGCTGGACGGCAGCGACCAGGTCGGGGTCATGGCCGTCACCCTGGACAGCGTCGACGACGACGACCGGCGGCTGCTGCGCAGACTCGCCGGTCTGGTCGCCGACATGATCGTCACCAAGGACGCCTATACCGATCTGTTCTTCCAGGCCCGCCGCCGCGCCCCGATGAGCGTGGCCGCCGAGATCCAGTGGTCGCTGCTGCCTCCGCTCTCGATGACCGTTCCGCAGGTGGAGGTGGCCGGAATCCTGGAGCCCGCGTACAAGGTGGCCGGAGACAGTTTCGACTACGCCCTCAACGGCGACATCCTGCACGTGGCCATGATCGACGCGATGGGCCACGGCCTGGACGCGGCGACCATGGCGACGGTGGCCATCGGCGCCTATCGCCACTCGCGACGGGCCGACACCGGTCTGTCCGAGGTGTACGCGTTCATGGACCGGGCCATCAACGAGCAGTTCGGCCACGAACACTTCGTCACCGCGCAGATGATGCGTCTGAACATCGCCACGGGCCGGCTGCAATGGGTCAACGCGGGTCACCCGGCGCCGCTGCTGATCCGTGACCGCGCCGTGGTGGACCGGCTGGAGAGCCCGACCACCTTGCCGGTCGGCTTCGGCGGTGAGCAGCCGGTGGTCAGCGAGCGGATGCTGCAGCGCGGGGACCGGCTGCTGTGTTTCACCGACGGCCTGATCGAGGAACACCAGGCCGGCGGGGAGCAGTTCGGCGAGGAGCAACTCATCGAGTGGACCAACCGCGTCGTCCGTGACCACACGGGGGTGCGGCCGGTGGTGCGGGCCCTCTCCCACGCCCTGAAGCAGGAGCGGGGCGGCGTCACCAGCGACGACGCGACGATCTTCCTCATCGAGTGGCGCGGCGGCGACGCCGACCATCTCGCCACCCTCGACTGAGCCGGCAGCCCCCGCCGGCCCGCGCCTCTCTTGACGGAATAAGTAAACGTTCTTAACTTTATCGCGTCCGGGTGCGCCGCAGTGCGCCCTGACCTCGGGACGCATGCCGCCACGCCCTGCCCCGCCCCACCTCAGTTCAGGGAGTCCACCATGTCCGGATCGCCACCCGCGAGAGGCGGCTTCGTCCGCCGCGTCGGCCTGTTCCAGGCCACCGCCATCAACATGAGCCAGATGTGCGGCATCGGACCGTTCGTCACGATCCCCCTGATGGTCGCGGCCTTCGGTGGCCCGCAGGCCGTCGTCGGCTTCCTCGCCGGCGCGATCCTCGCCCTCGCCGACGGCCTCGTCTGGGCCGAGCTCGGCGCATCGATGCCCGGGTCGGGCGGCAGCTACGTATACCTGCGCCAGGCGTTCCAGTACCGCACGGGCCGGCTCATGCCGTTCCTCTTCGTGTGGACCGCCATGCTGTTCATCCCGCTGATCATGTCCACCGGCGTCGTCGGCTTCGTCCAGTACCTCGGCTACCTCGTACCCGACCTCGGGCAGACCGGCGGCGACCTCGTCGGGCTGGGCGTGATCGCGCTGGTGGTCCTGCTGCTGTGGCGCGGCATCGAGCACATCGCGAAGATCACCGCCGTGATGTGGGCCGTCATGATCGCCGCCGTCACCCTGGTGATCATCGCCGCTGCCACGCACTTCAGCGTCGACCTGGCCTTCAGCTACCCCGAGGGCGCCTTCTCCTTCACCAGCAGCACCTTCTGGATCGGCTTCGCCGGCGGCCTGACCATCGGCATCTACGACTACCTCGGCTACAACACCACCGCCTACATGGGCGCCGAGATCAAGGATCCGGGGCGCACCGTCCCGCGCTCGATCATCTTCTCCATCATCGGCATCATGGCCATCTACCTGCTGCTCCAGATCGGCTCGCTGGGCGTGCTCGACTGGCACCGGATGCTGGACCCGAAGGACATCGCGTCGACCTCCGTGGCCTCCGCGGTCCTGGAGGAGACCTGGGGCAAGGGCGCCGCCCAGGTGGTGACCGTACTCATCCTCGTCACCGCCTTCGCCTCCGTCTTCACCGGACTGCTGGGCGGCTCCCGGGTGCCCTACGACGCCGCCCGCGAGCGGGTGTTCTTCCGGCCGTACGCCAAGCTCCACGTGAAGCACCGGTTCCCGGTCCTGGGTCTGGCCACGATGGGTGTGGTCACGGCGGTCGGCTTCCTCATCGGCCGCCACACCGACCTCGTCACCCTGATCCAGCTGTTGACCACGGTGATGGTCCTGGTGCAGGCGCTCGCGCAGATCCTGGCGCTGAGCGTGCTCCGCAAGCGCCAGCCGACGCTGAAGCGGCCGTACCGGATGTGGCTCTATCCGCTGCCCAGCGTGATCGCCCTCGTCGGCTGGCTGGTCATCTACGGCTACGCCGACAAGAACACCCCGGGCCGTCACCCGATCGAATGGTCCCTGGCCTGGCTCGCCCTCGGCGCCGTCGCCTTCCTGGTGTGGGCGAACGCCGAGAAGGTCTGGCCGCTCGGCCCCCGCGAGATCGACGAGGAGTATCTGGACGTCGCCAAGACCGAGCGGGCCGGCCCCGTCGGGGTCACCGAGCGCTGACCGGGGCGGGCGACCGGCCGGCGGGGCGCGGACGCGCCCGCCCCCGTCGCCGTCCCCGGCCTCCTGAGGCGGGACCGCCCCGCCGACTCCGGGCAGTGGTGGGCGACGGCGTCGCGCACCGATCCGGCGGTCAGGTACGCGTCTTGCGGGACGAGGCCCAGCCGGCGCCGCTACGCCGTCGTATCGAGCGCGCGCACGTCCGCACCGTCCACCCGGACCGCGCCGGGGGCCCTGTCGTAGAACCGGGCGATCAGCTTCACGAGCGTCGACTTGCTCGCATCCGTCCCGCCAACGAAGGCTACGGTCTGGCTCGCCGGGACCACCAGGTCGAGGCCGCGGATCGCCTCGGGACCGCCCGCCCGTGCTCGCGGACTGACGATCGTTGGTTGATCATGGCTAGCTTTGGGATCGAATTTGAGCCAAGTTGACCCGGAAGGATCGCTCCATTCCGCGCAAACCGTCCTCAATCGCAGGCCGAGGGCGGCTACGCGGGGTTGCGGATTGGCCGGGGCGGGCGCACGTTTTGGTGCACCAAAGGGTGGGAACGGTTCGGCGTCCGTCCCCGTCTCGGCAGTGGATCGTCAGCCGATAGGCCGTCTCGGAGGGAGAAGCCATGCCCCAGGAACCGACATTCGCGATGCTCGTCCAGTCCCTGATCAAGGGGTGTGACCCGGACGCGCCAGAGACCCGCCACGGGTTGATCTCGAGCTCGTGACGGGGCGTCACCGGTTCGCATTGCGCGATGTTCGGGACTCCGGTGGTCTGCTCGCCGTGCTCGCGCAGGGCGCGCCGGGGCGACACGCAGCACCGATGCCCGCCGGAAGGGAAGCAGGGATCTCATGACAGTGCAGGCCATCAAGCTGCCCATACTGCGGATGCCGTACCCGGTGCGGGTGAACCCGTACCTCCTGGCCCTGCGTCAGGAGGCCGAGACGTGGGCGCGAGAGATGGGCATGCTGGACAGCGACGAAGCGTCGTCGGCTCGCCGGGCGATCTGGAACTCGTCCCAGTTCCACGCCATGGCCGTCGACCAGCTAACCGCCTGGGCCCTTCCTGACGCCTCATTCACCGACCTCCGGCTCAATCACCGGTTCAACCTCTGGGCTCTGGCCTGGGACGACTACTTCGCCTCCGCCTTCAAACGGACGGGCGACCTCACAGGTGCAAAAGCCTTCACCGCCCGCCTCCATGCCTTCTTGCCGTCGGAGCCGGGCGCTCGGTTGCCGGAGCCGACCAATGCCGTCGAAAGGGGCATGGCCGACCTCCAGCAACGACTGTTCCCCCCGAGAATGGCGCACTGGCAGCGGGGACTCAACCGTGCCCTGGCGAGGTACGTCGACGCGGGAGTTCAAGAACTGGCCAACAGCCGCGCCGGGCGTGTCCCGGACCTCATAGAGTATGCCCAGTTCCGCCGTGAAAGCTTTGCCGCCTATAGCGCCCCGTATTCCGTCGAACTCTCCACTGGTGCACGGGTCCCTGAGCAAATCCGGCAGAGCCGAGCCTTCTGTGCATTGCTCGACGCCTTCATGGACTACATGGGAATGGCGAACGACATCGCTTCCTATCAACGGGAAATCCATGACGAACACGACGTCAACAACCTCGTCATAGTCCTCCAGACATCCCTGCGCATCACCGTCCAGGAGGCGATGCATGCGGCCGCCGATCTGGTGACCGCACGACTGCGCCACTTCGAGCACCTCACGCGGAGCGAACTGCCCCCGGTCGTCCGGCGAGCCGGTTTGAACCACGACGAACGGAACGAGCTGCAGGAGTGGCTCCGGGGAGCTTGCAGTTTCCTGTCCGGCATCCATGCGTGGTACACCGGAGCGCCGCGCTACGCCTCCGCAGACGGTCCGTTCCCTGCCGACTCAGGAGTCACGCCCGACGGTACGAGCCCACGGTTGGTGCCCGCCCGGCTGTGAGGAGGCTGCCTTCCCGGGCCGTCCGGCAGCCTCCTCGGCTGTAGTGCTCGGCTCTTGAGGTGAGCTGCGAGGGCTACAGCCTCCGCAGAAACTGCTTGAGTCGCGCTCGCCACGAGGTGCGGGGCTCGGTCGGGCGCAACAATTCCGGTTCGGACAGCGGCCATTGGGGCGCAGCCGGCATTCCGGTACTCGGCGGGGGCGCGGCCGGCAGCGGTGGCAGCACATCATGGGCTTCCGGACTGCGGGACGCGAACTTCACCGGTAGCGCCGTCAGATGCCGTGACCATGTGGAGGAGCGCCAGGTGAGCTCTTCTTCGGGCACGGCCAGGCTGATGTCGGGAAGCCGGGTGAGCAGGATGTCGATGCCGGTGTCGGCGATGACACGGCCGATGTCCTGGCCGGGGCACTCATGGGCGCCGGCGCTGAAGGACAGGTGCGCGCGGTTGTGGTGCACCCGTGTCGAGGGTTCCGGGCGGACCGCCCGATCGACGTTCCCGGCGGCCAGGCCCAACAGGAGCATGTCTCCCGCCTTGATCTCCTGTCCTCCGAGGGAGGTGTCACCGGTAGCCCAGCGGCCCGGGCACACCATCAGCGGTGGCTCGTCCCAGAGCACTTGCTCCACTGCTTCCGGCAAGGTCATCTGTCCGCCGGCCAGCGACCCGCGGAACCGCGGGTCGGTGACCACCATCCGCAGCACGTTGGACATGAGGTTGGCGGTCGTCTCATAGCCCGCGAGCAGGATGAGACGCAGGTGGTGTTGCACCTCCTCGTCCGTGAGGCCTGCCGGGTGGGCCATCAGTACGGATGCGATGTCCTGCCCGGGCAGGGCGCGCTTGGCGACGACAAGCTGCTCAAGGGTCTCCAGCACGTAGGCGTTGCTCGCGAGCGACGTTTCGGTGCCCTTGAAGAGGTCCCGGGCGGCGTGCACGAGCTTGGGACCGTACTCGTCCGGCATTCCGAGCATGTGGGTGAGAACGAGCATGGGCAGGTGCTCGGTGAACTGGCCGACCAGCTCCGCGTTGCCCATCGCGCAGAACTCGTCGACCAGCTGGTGCGCGAAGCGGGTGATGCGGCGGCGGATTCCGCGTTGGTCGAACTGGTCGAGGCCGGCGGTGACCGCGCCGCGCAGACGCTGGTGGTCTTCGCCGTCCGCACATACGCAGTCGGGTCGCCAGCCGATCATCGGAACCAGCGGCGAGGTGGCGGCGTCGATCTCGCCGCTCTTCCAGCCGTGCCAGGTGCGGGGGTCGCGGGAGAACTGGGTGGAGCGGCTGGCCACATCACGGTTCTCGAGGTACCCCAGGACGAGCCAGGCCCGTACGTCCCCGTCGAGCAGGACGGGGGCCACCGGGCCGTGGACGGCACGCAACTTTTCGTACAGACCCATGGGGTCGGTCTCGGCAGCGGCGCCCCAGAGCCGGGTCACCGCATCGCGTCCCGTGGCGGTGTGGGCCGGGCAACCCGGGGGCGGGGTGAGCCCTGGTTCCGTGGTGGTGTGGTCAGTGGGTGGGACGGTCATACGGACTCCTGAGCGGCGGCGAGGGTGCACAGGTAGCCCATCAGCGAGAGCAGCGCGTCCCGGCTGGACGACCGGTCGCGTGCGTCACAGGTGATGATGGGCACCGATTCGTTGAGCGCCAGAGCGGTGCGCAGGGCTGGTAACGGGTGCTGCGGCGCCTCGGGGAAGGTGTTGACGGCCACGACGAAGGGGACGCGGCGGTCTTCCAGACGGGTGATGATCTCGAAACAGACTTCGATCCTCCGCGTGTCGACGAGGACCACGGCACCGAGCGCGCCTTCGAAGATGCCGTTCCAGAGGAACCAGAAGCGCTCCTGTCCCGGCGTGCCGAAGAGGTAGAGGATCAGCTCCTCGTTGATGCTGATGCGGCCGAAGTCCAGGGCAACGGTCGTGGTGTTCTTGCCTTCCGCGCCGGGATTGTGGTCGATCCCGACGCCGGCCTGAGTCATGGTTTCTTCGGTGGTCAGGGGCGGGATCTCGCTCACCGCCCCGACCATGGTCGTCTTGCCCACCCCGAAGCCGCCGACAACGACGATCTTGACTCCCCTGGCGCCGTGCGGCAGCAGCACGTCCGAGCGTCGGGGGCCGGCGGCGAGTGCGTCAGAGCCTGCGTAGTCCATGGATCACCGCCTCCAGAAGGCCAAGTTCGGGGACCGCTGCGACAGGAACGGGTGCAGTGGCCTCAACTCGCTCGTGGTCCACGAGCTTGGAGAGCAGCACCGTGATGACGCTGAACGGCAGGCTGAGATACGCGGAGATCTCGGCCACCGACAGCGGGTATTGACACATGGCGAGAATGGCCGCCTGCTCGGGCTGCATTCCCGGTTCGGGTGCGGACCTCGATGCGACGAGGGTGACCAGGTCGAAGGCTTTGGCCGAGGAACCCGGGCCACCGGAGATGACATAGAGCGGCACGGGACTGCCTTCGTCCCATGCGTCCTGGTTCTGTGACGTCACATCGCCTGCCCGATGTCCTCACGAGGTGGGCTGGTCATGTGTTGACCGATCCGGAACACCAGCGTACGCATGCGGTCGCCCAGCAACCCTGCGTCCACCTCCTCGTCGGCCAGCACCGCGAGATAGGCCCCGGGTCCGGCCGCCATGAGGGAGAAGTATCCGCCGTCGACTTCGATCCCGACCATGTGGGTCGAGCCGTTTCCGTGCGGGAACTTTTGGGCGATGGCCTTCGCCAGGCTTTGGATGCCCGAGCAGGCAGCAGCGATCGCGTCAGCGGTGTCGGGCTCCGTGTTCGCTTGGCCGATGCACAGACCGTCCGACGACAACACGACCACGTGACGCACGTACGGGACGCTGGTTGCAAGCTCCTTGAGCATCCAGTCCATGTTGGGCAGTGGCGGCACGGTTACTCACCCTCGTCTGATGGCTCGCTGGTTTGGATGGAAGGGCCCGTGATCGGTCTCTTTTCGCCGTTGAACGCCTCCCACATCAGGCCCGGCTGCCGGGATGCGCCGGCTGCTCCCGGGGTGGCGGCCGGAGCGGCCGGGGGGTGAGGGGACGTGCGGACGACCGGCGTCGGGACGGGCGATTCGCGTCGCCGTTGCGGCAGTGCGTTGATTGCCTGTTCGACCTCGACGGAATCTGCTGCGGCAACGCGCGTCGTCGTCGGCGGCTTCGGCACGGCCGGTGCGCCCGTGGGCCTCGGCGTGAACTGCTGTACTTTCGGGGCAGGCAGCTGAACCGTGGTGATCAGGCGCCGCGGAACGAGCACGACGGCCCGCACTCCTCCGTACGCGGAGGTGCGCAAGTCGACGTCGAGGCCGTTCTCGCGGGCCAGCCGGCTGACGACGGGCAGGCCGAGCTGTGTCGCCTCGCCCAGGTCGGCCAGATCGATGCCGGATGATGCCTGAGCCATGACGCGATCGATGCGCTGGCGGACCTCTTCGGTGAGCCCGACCCCACGATCCTCGATCTCGATCGCGATACCGGAGGGCACCTCGTTCGCGGTCACCTCGACCGGGGCGTGCGGCGGCGAGAAGGTCGTGGCGTTGTCGAGCAACTCGGCGAGCAGGTGGATCAGCGGCTCGGCTCCCTGGCCGATCACGGCCACCTCTGTCACCGACTGCAGCTTCACGCGGGGATAGTCCACGATGCGTGACATGGCCCCTCGCACGACATCGTAGAGCGGGATCGCTTTCGACCACTGGCGCCCTGGCCGGGCATCACCCAGTACCGCGATGCTGGCCGCAAGGCGCCCGATGAGGGCATTGCGATGGTCGATGTCCTGCAGGCCATGGGAGACCACTACATCCGTACCATGCAGGATCTGCATGTCGCGCAGGTCCTTGGCGAGTTGGTGCACGATCGCCTGGACCCGCCGGGCGATCGCCACCAGTGCCCGCTGCGACGAGTCCCGGGTGCGTTCCTCGGCATCCACGGCTTCCAGGAGCGTCCGCAGAGCTGCCCGGAGCGCTTCGGCGAACTCGCTGTCGAGATGGTCCCCGAACGGGACGGACTGCAGGATCTCCGAAACGGGCTCACCCTTCTGCAGGCGGGCGACAGCTGCGGGGAGGAGCTCTTCGGCGAGCCATACAGTGGTGGCCCGCTGATCGGACAAGCGCGCGAACAGTGCGGTCTCGCGTTGCGCGTAGTACCGCTGTACCTCGGCATTCGCCCGCGCGTAGCGGGCCTGCTCCGCCGAGCGCGCCCGGCGGGCCGTCTCAGCCGAAGTGATGGCTGTCAGGACGACCGCGACGAGGCCGCACCAGGCAACTGGCGTGCGTATCTGTGCGGAAACACAGATCAGCGCTACGACGCAGGCCCCAGCCAGGACACCAGTGGGGATTAGCCATGCCGGAGCCACTGCACGCGGCAGCGCTCTAGGGGTTGAACCTGCACGAACCATCGAAGGGTCCCTAAACAGTCTGGAATTGGTCGATTGGGCGTGATGCGGTGCGCCGACAGGAACGGTCGGGACTTCGCTCGGACGAGCAAAGATGTTCCAATTGGTGCGCCCGACGGGCCGGTTCGAGATCGCATCGGTGGTCATGCCTCTCTGTGGACAGGCTCCGTCTGCGCGCAATGCGACGTTCGACTCGCGGTGAGTCCAGAGCAACACGCGGGGCGAGCATAGTCAGTTCGGGTACGCCAGGTGGCCTTGACCGGAATGGAAATCTCCGTTGATCAATCTGGATCCACAGTTGATCGATAACCACCATGACGCACGCTGCAAATGCATGGAATCGACTGCATCCAGCAGCTTGCTGTCCACGGCGTCCAGCTCCGGCCTCCGTGCGAACCGCTGTAGGCTCCGGGCATGTCCTTGACCTGCGGGAAGCAGGCAGGGAGCAGACATGTCGGGAGTATTCGCATGCTTCGTACCATGTTCAAGTCCAGCACCTGACATGTGGACGTTTTTGCAGGTCAGCGCCGTGCTGTCGGGGTCCAGGTCAGCAAGTGGTCAGCATCGGGCCCGATCATGTCCCGCCGTTGCTGACCTCGGTGACGGCAGTGGGCGAATCTTGACGGTCTCCCGTTACTCCTCGTTGAACACTGCGTCGAGGGCACTGACCAGCACTTCCGCCTCGGTTGAGCGGAATGAGAGAGCAGGACCGCTCCTTCGAGGCTGTGCCCGGGTCGGCCGCTGGCCGCCCGGGCACTCGGGTAACCGGTTCCGGACTTCTACTCCATGAACCGGAAGGACCATGCCTGGCGTCGGTTGTTGACGTCGAGCGGCCTCAGGGCGACACGGGGCGGGAAGATCCGCAGCAGGCTGAGGTCCAGGGCCAGCTCCTCTCCGTCGACGGGGCCTCCGGGGACGACGACGTGGAAGGAGTGCGGCTCCGCGCTCTGATAGAGCGCCCACTCGCGCGGATCGGGGTACCCGACCACCGGCTTGTTCATCTCCGGGTCGCCGTCGTAGGAGAGATAGGTTCCGCCGCGGAGGTTGCGGATCGTGCAGTTGCCGTTGCTGAGCGACTCCAGCTGCCACTCCTGCTCACCGGGGTTGCCGGTGGGCGGCAGCAGGAAGACGGGTGTCTTCGGCTCCGACGCCCCTCCTTCCAGCGTGAGGAGCTGCTCGGGGGGACGGCTGATCGTGTAGAGGCCGTTCGGTACGGGTGCCAAGGCCGGCTCCGCTTCTGACGCGCGGCGCCCGCGCGGGGTCGCCGCTGATCTTTTGGGCTGACGGATCCCTTCCCCGCCAACGCGCGACAAAGGTCGGAAACGCTCTGCGTCACCCTTCAGGAGGACAACGTCCTCGGTCGGGTGGCACCCTCCGTGGGGATCCAGCGGAGGTAGACGCTCAGCGCGTCGGCCGGTTGCCCGTCGCGGATGCAGTCGGCCAGGGCAAGCCACTGCCGCTGGTCGGCGTGGCCGTCGATGGGGGCCTGCCAGGCAGGATGGAGGTCGTTGTCGTCCATCAGGGCGTCGACCAGGAGGGAGCCGCAGCACCCCTTCTTGGGTTGGGTGACGGCCTTCAGTACCTCCGGGGCACCCGTGCGTTCGATGCTTTCCCAGGTTCCGACCGCACTCGCTGCCGTACGCAGATGCTGGTAGGCGGCAAGCGAGGGACGGGCACCCAGCAGATCCCGGCGGACCGCGACCACGTCGGCCAGACGGGTCGGCCCGCTCGTAGCGCTCGCAGAGGAAGGCGAGTGCGTTCACGCTGTCCCCGTCGGCCTTCAGGAGGCACTCCATGAGGTACTTCTCCGTCCACCTCCGTGGGTTGGCTCGCCAGGCGGCCACTACCCATGCGCGTGCAGGGGCCAGCCCCGAGTCACCGAGCACCTCCCGGTAGTCGAAGAGGTCGATGTCGGCGGCGTCGTTCACCTCGCTCGGCAGGTACCGCACCAGCCACTCGGCGGTCTCCAGCGGGTCGGGCCCGGCAGTCCGGCAGGCCTCCAGATGGGCTTCGGCCAGCCGGTGGCGACGTCCCCGATCAGACTGTTTGAGTCGTCGATCTCGCCGTACGTGCGCCCCAGAGCCTGGAGAGCCTCACGGGCAAGCTCCACCGCGTCCGCCGACCGGCCGTTCACCGTCAGTGCTCGCAGTGCGGTCACGGCCTCTGCCGCCTGCCGATCGTGGGCGTGGGCGTCGGCGTACTCGACGTAGTCGTAGCGGGCGAAGGGGCGGGTGTCGAGGAGACTCAGGATGCGCTCCCGGACGATGCCGGTGTCCTCGCCGGCGGCGGCCGCCCGCAACTCCAGGCGGCGCCGCACATCGCGGTCAGCCCACCGTGCTGTTCATGCGGTCGTCCGTGCGTACTTCTTCGAGCGCTGTCATCAGAGCCGGGGGGACGGCTTCGCGAGAAGCTCGCCTGGATCAGGTCATCGTCACGCGTAGCAGGCCGACATCGCCGCATCCCCGGTCGTGATGGTCGCGGGTGGTTCAGGCGAGGAGAAGGCGAACAGGCGACGCCTCAGCCGATCCCCGGCGCGCCCCACACCGGGAACCAGCGGCCCAAGTCGGGTTCGACCCTCAGGTCGTCCGCGAGCAGCGCCCTGGTCTGGAGCTCCAATGCGTTGTCACGCCTCCCGGCCGTTCCGGGAAGTGGCGCGAAGGGGTAGAAGGTGCCGCGCTTGTAGAGGTAGACCAGAGCCATCGTGCGCTGTCCCGCGGCCTCGCGGAAGCCGATCAGGGAGCAGAGCAGCTGCGGGCCGAAGCCGGCCTCCTGGAGGAGGGTGTTGACGGCGTGCAGGTCGTTTACCAGTGCGGGCAGGTCGTCGGCGGGCCGGCGGGCGAGGAGCCAGGTGTAGCCGTACGCGTCCTGGCTGAACTCGACCGGTATGCCGCCGCGGCCGGTATCGGCGTCGAGCAGCTCCCGTACCTCCTCCTGGAGCCCGGCGAAGGCGCCGCCCTCGACGCTGGCGAAGCACACCGAGCCGACGCCGGTCGGAGCGAAACCGGCAGCCGCCTGGAGGGTGATCGCCGCGCCCGGCAGGCCGAAGAGTTGGTCGAGGTCAGGGCGTACCGGCTTGCTGCGGCCGAGGATGGTGTCGAGGAGTCCCACAGGAAGTACCTCTTGTTCAGGGTCGGCCGAGCTGCGCCGAGACCTTGCCCAGTCGGTCCAGCCGTTCCTCCAGCGTCGGGTGGGAGGAGAGCAGCCTGCCCAGGCTCTCCTGGGACGAGAACGCGGGCGCGAACCAGAACGCGTTGAACGGCTCCGCCTTGCGCAGATCCCGGCTCGGAATCCTCGCCATCTCCCCGGTCACCTTGGTGAGCGCGGAGGCAAGCGCCGACGGACGGCCGGTCAGCAATGCGGCCGCTCGGTCGGCGGACAGCTCGCGGTAGCGGGACAGCAGCCGGGTCAGCAGGAAGCTGATCACGTAGACCACGGCGCTGACCAGGGGTATCAGGAGTGCCACGACGGCGGCGTTGCTGTCGCGGCTGTCGCGGCCGAGTCCGCTGTACAGCGCGATGCGGGTCATCACTCCTGACAGGACACCGAGGAACGACGCGATGGTCATCACCGCGACATCGCGATGGGCGACGTGCGACAGCTCGTGCGCGAGTACGCCCTCCAGCTCCTCCGGCTCCAGACGGCGGAGCAGGCCGGTGGTGACGCAGACCAGCGCGGTGCGCTCGCCCCGGCCGGTGGCGAACGCGTTCGGCACATCGCTGTCGGCGATCGCCACGCGCGGCTTGGGCATGTCGGCGAGCGCGCAGACGCGGTCCACGGCGCCGTGCAGCTCGGGCGCCTGCTCGGGGGTGACCTCACGGGCACCCATGCTGAAGGCCGCGATCCGGTCGCTGAACCAGAACTGCGCGATGAACAGACCGCCCGCGACCACCAGGATGACGGGCCACGAGCCCCGGAGCAGGGCCAGCAGCACGCCGACGAAGACGACGTAGAGCAGCCCGATCAGGAACATGGTCATCACCATGCGGGTGGTGAGTCCCTTGTCCGGGACGTAGCGGGAATGAGACCGGGTCCCAGGCATCTGATCACCCTCCAGGCGGAGCGCCGGCACCGCGCTCCTCATCATCGATTGTGCCGCTTTCTCCCTTCGGACAACCCGCTGTGCCGCGCATGGCCCGGACAGGCCCCGCGGCGCTCAGGACGGCGTCCCCGCGTCCGTGTAGCGGAACAGGGCGCCCACACCTTCCCGCAGCGGCAAGTCGTCCTGCGGTACGACGACCAGTTCGGCTCCGGTGCCCACCAGGGCCCGCACCAGGGCCTCGTCGGCCAGGCCCTCGGATGCGGCTCCGTGCAGTGCTCGCCGGCCGATGAACATGTCCGCGATCTCCCGGTCGTGCGCGGCCATCCGGCCGTGGAAGAGACTGTTCAGCTGCGGCTCCAGGAGCGCGCGCCCGGTGCCCGTCGGCGTCGGTCCCGTCACGCGTACGATCCGGCGCCACAGCCCACCTGGCAGGCGGCGGACCAGGACGTTGCCTGCCCAGTCGTCCCCGCCCACGACAATCCGTTCGCCGCGCGAGCCGGACTACGCCGCGCGTCCGCGGTGCACGTCCGCCTTCGTCCTCGCCTTGTGCCCGCAGCCGCGGATGGGCTCGGCGGTTCAAGTGCTGCGGGCCATGCGTTGCCCGTCCCCGCCGCGAGGATGCAGTCGCCCAAACAATCCGGCCGGGTCTGACGCGCAGAATTCTTGACTGACGTTCGGGCCTCTACGATGCTGATGTTGCGGTCCATGCGATGCGTGCCGTAATGAGCAACACATCTCTCCGGGTTCAGATCAGTCGAGGAGTGGCCATGGCTCACCAGGTCCGTGCTGTTGTCGCGAGGGAGAAGGGCGCTCCCGTCACTCTGGAAACGATCAACGTGCCCGACCCCGGCGCGGGCGAGGCGCTGGTGAAGGTCGAGACCTGCGGGGTCTGCCACACGGATCTGCACTATCGCGACGGCGGCATCAACGACGACTTCCCCTTCCTGCTCGGCCACGAGGCCGCGGGCATCGTGGAAGCGGTCGGCGAGGGCGTGACGGACGTGGTGCCGGGCGACTTCGTGATCCTCAACTGGCGGGCGGTGTGCGGCCAGTGCCGGGCCTGTCTGCGTGGCCGCCCCTGGTACTGCTTCAACACCCACAACGCGAAGCAGAAGATGACCCTCCTCGACGGCACCGAGCTGTCCCCGGCTCTCGGCATCGGCGCCTTCGCCGAGAAGACCCTGGTGGCGGCCGGGCAGTGCACGAAGGTCGATCCCGCCGCGTCGGCGGCGGTGGCCGGACTGCTGGGCTGCGGGGTGATGGCGGGCATCGGCGCCGCGATCAACACCGGGGGCGTCGGGCGTGGCGACAGCGTTGCCGTCATAGGCTGTGGCGGGGTCGGCGACGCTGCGATCGCCGGATCGCGGCTGGCCGGCGCCGCGAAGATCATCGCGGTGGACATCGACCAGCGGAAGCTCGAAACCGCGAGCAAGCTGGGGGCCACCCACACCGTCAATTCCCAGGAGACGGACCCGGTCGAGGTGATCCGCGGGCTGACCGGCGGATTCGGCGCGGACGTGGTCATCGAGGCGGTCGGCCGCCCGGAGACGTACCGGCAGGCGTTCTATGCCCGCGACCTGGCCGGCGCGGTGGTGCTGGTCGGTGTCCCGACGCCCGACATGACGCTGGAGCTGCCGCTCCTCGACGTCTTCGGGCGCGGCGGCGCACTCAAGTCCAGCTGGTACGGGGACTGCCTGCCCAGTCGCGACTTTCCCATGCTGATCGACCTTTACCTGCAGGGTCGGCTGGACCTGGATGCGTTCGTCAGCGAGACCATCGCGCTGGACGAGGTCGAGAAGGCCTTCGAGCGGATGCACCACGGCGAGGTGCTGCGCTCGGTCGTGGTGCTGTGATGGCCGACGTGCGTATCGAACACCTGGTCACCAGCGGGACGTTCAGCCTGGACGGCGGCACGTGGGACGTCGACAACAACGTTTGGATCGTCGGTGACGACCACGAGGCGATCGTCATCGACGCCGCGCACGACGCCGAGGCGATCGCCGCCGCGCTCGGCGGTCGTACCCTCCGGGCGATTGTGTGCACCCATGCACACAACGACCACATCGACGCCGCCCCGGCGCTCGCCGACCGGACCGGCGCGCCGATCCTGCTGCACGGTGACGACCTGCCGCTGTGGAAGCAAACCCACCCGGAGCGGTCGCCGGACGGCGAACTGGCGGATGGTCAGGTGGTGTCGGTGGCGGGCACCGAGCTCACGGTGCTGCACACGCCCGGGCATGCACCGGGCGCGGTCTGCTTCTACGCGCCGGAGCTCGGGACGGTTTTCACCGGCGACACGCTGTTCGCCGGTGGGCCCGGCGCGACCGGGCGATCCTTCTCCCACTTCCCGACGATCATCGACTCCATCCGGGACCGGCTGCTGAGCCTTCCGGCGCAGACGGTGGTCCGTACGGGGCACGGCGACGCGACGACCGTCGGCGACGAGGCGCCGCACGTGGAGGAGTGGATCGCGCGGGGCCATTGACGGGCACGGGCACGGGGGCTCGCCCCCGCCCCGGCAGCCCGCCGGGTGTCAGCCGCCGATTTCCGCCGGTTCCACCACCACCCGGCTTCGCCCGGCGTGGACGGTTTCGCCCGCGGACTTCTGCTTGGCGGACCGCTTCTCCTTCTCTGCCTCCAGCCTGTCGGTGTACGACTGCGTGCGGTGGTGAGGCGGTCGGTCGCCGGTTCGCGGAGCAGCGTCGTGACGCCGATGACGTTCTGCCGCGGGATGCCGAGGCCGTACTTCGGGTCCGACACGACCATCCGTACGAGTTCCTCGCGGGCGGCGGTCATCACGTGGGACACGGATGCCGTGCACCGCACCTTCAGGGCGGATCGGCTCCCGCTGCGCCGGGTAGATGCGAGGCGGGTTCACGGTGCTGTCCACCGGCGTGCCGTCGTCGACGTGGGTGACCGGGATCGGCTTGCCGTACGCGAACAACTCGTCCACGTACGGCTTGAGGTCGCCGAGTGTCAGACCCGAGAACACCTCAGGTGGCGGGCCTGCCGCGTCAAGGCTCGCGACCCCCTTCTTCGGCTGCCCCGCTGTCCCGATCGGATCCTTGACAAGGTATGGGGCCCCCTCCAGACTGACGTTGCGTACATCGCAATCCGTTTCGCTATACGCACCGAGGTGTCCTTTGATGATTCCCGTGTGCCGCCTCGCGGATCTGCCGCGAGGCGAGGCCTATCGGCTCGAAATCGACCCGCCCGTCGCGGTGTTCCACACCGAGGACGGCGAGGTGCTGGCCATCGACGACACCTGCACGCACCAGGACGCCTCGCTCGCGGACGGCTGGCTGGAAGGGTGCGAGGTCGAATGCCCGCTGCACGCCTCCAAGTTCGACCTGCGGACCGGGGCCGTCGACGCTCCGCCGGCCAGGCTGCCCGTCCGGACCCACCACGTGGTCGTCGAGGGTGGAATGATCTACGTACAGCCGTCCGAGGCCGCGCCCAACCTGCCTCCCTGTGTCACGGCACGGCTCGCCGGAGGTCCCGCGTGAGGACCGTGGCCGTGGTGGGCGCCTCGCTGGCCGGACTGTCGGCGGCGCGTTCGCTGCGGAAGCAGGGATACGGTGGGCGGCTGGTCCTGATCGGCGGCGAGCCGCACCGGCCGTACGACAGGCCGCCTCTGTCGAAGGAATACCTCGCTGGTGGCATGGGTGAGGCGGACCTCTCGCTGGAGGCGGACGGCGAGGATCTCGGCGCCGAGTGGCTGCTCGGCGTACGGGCCACCGGGCTTGACCGCGGCGACCGCTCGGTGCGCCTTGCCGACGGCCGTGCGGTACGGGCCGACGGCATCGTCATCGCCACCGGTGCGGCGGCCCGCACCCTGCCCGGGAGCGACGGTCTGGCCGGTGTTCACACACTGCGTACCCTGGACGACGCTCGGGCCCTGCGGGCCGACCTCGCCCGCGGCGGGCGGCTGGTCGTCATCGGCGGCGGATTCATCGGCGCCGAGGTGGCCTCGACCGCGTACCGGCTCGGTCTCGACGTGACGGTCGTCGAAGTGGCGCCGACTCCGCTTGCCGGACCGCTCGGTGAGACCATGGGCGGCATCGTCTCCTCGCTCCACGCGGACCACGGCGTACGGCTGCTGTGCGGCACAGGGGTCGAACGGCTCAGCGGGGCCGGCGGCCGAGTGGACGCGGTCCTGCTGGCGGACGGCCGCCGGCTTCCGGCGGACACGGTCGTCGTCGGTGTGGGTGCCCGCCCGTGCGTCGAATGGCTCGAAGGCTCCGGCATCGTGCTGGAGAACGGCGTCCGGTGCGGCGTCGACGGCCGCACCAGCCTGGCCGGTGTCGTCGCGGTCGGCGACTGCGCCTCCTGGTACGACCCGGCCTCCGGGGCCCACCGCAGGGTCGAGCACTGGACCGGCGCCCAGGAACGGCCGACCGCGGCCGTCGCAACGCTGCTCTCCGGGGGCACGGCGGCACCGGCGGCGCCCAGGCCACCGTACTTCTGGTCCGACCAGTACGGCGTGCGTATCCAGTTCGTCGGGCACGTCGCAGGGTCCGACAGCGTCACTGTCGAGGAGGGAGCTACGGACGACCGCAGCTTCCTCGCCGTCTACCGGAGCGCCGGACACCCGGTCGCCGTGCTCGGGATGGACCAGCCGCGGCTGTTCACCCGCTGGCGCAAGCAGCTCGCCACGGCGAGGTCTTGACGCCGCCGGTCTCGCACCGCATGCTGCGGGCGTTGCCTGCGGTTGCGTATTGCACATTGCGTTGCTTGTCACACAACGACGTTTTTCCCGCGAGGAGTGCCCTGTGACCTCGACCAGCCTGCCGGACAGCCTGATCGCCACTCTCCCCGGCTCCTGCTACACCGATCCCGGGATCTTCGCCCAGGAGCAGGAGCACATCTTCGAGACGATGTGGTTCTGCGTCGCGCGCTCCTCGGAGCTTGCCAAGCCGGGTGCCTTCAAGACCGTGGACGTGGGCCGCGAGAGCATCCTCGTCACCCGCTCGCGCGACGAATCCATTCGCGCCTTCTTCAACGTCTGCAGGCACCGCGGCGCCAAGCTCTGCACCGAGGGGGCCGGCGAGGTCAAGCGGGCCTTCCAGTGCCCGTACCACGCCTGGACGTACGACCTGAACGGCAAGCTGGTCGCCGCGCCCAACCTCACCAGGATGCCGGACGTCGGCCGTACCGAGTACGGCCTGGTGGGCGTGCGGGTACGCGAATGGCTCGGGTACGTCTGGGTCTGCCTGGCCGAGAATCCGCCTTCCTTCGAGGACCAGGTCATCGGCGCGGTCCGCACCCGGCTGGGCGACGTGGAGTCCATCGAGCACTACGACATGGCGAACCTCGAGGTCGGCAGGCGGATC
Organism: Streptomyces sp. NBC_01006; assembly: GCF_045162725.1. Classification (NCBI taxonomy): domain Bacteria; kingdom Bacillati; phylum Actinomycetota; class Actinomycetes; order Kitasatosporales; family Streptomycetaceae; genus Streptomyces; species Streptomyces sp. NBC_01006. The sequence continues at coordinate 6,956,338 of NZ_CP108700.1, forward strand.
GTCTACGACGTCAAGGCGAACTGGAAGCTCATCATCGAGAACTTCATGGAGTGCTACCACTGCGCCACCATCCACCCCGAACTCACCGAGGTGCTCCCCGAATTCGCGGACGGCTACGCCGCGCAGTACTACGTCGGTCACGGCGCCGAATTCGGCACGGACATCAAGGGCTTCACGGTCGACGGCTCGGAGGGGCTCGATCGCATCCCGACCGTCACCGAGGGCCAGGACCGCCGCTACTACGCGATCACCATCAAGCCCCAGGTCTTCATCAACCTCGTGCCCGACCATGTGATCTTCCATCGGATGTACCCGGTCGCCGCGGACCGCACGATCGTCGAGTGCGACTGGCTGTATCTGAAGGACGTCGTGCGCGGCGGCAAGGACGTCAGCCGCTCCGTCGAGCTCTTCGACCGGGTCAACCGGCAGGACTTCGACGCCTGCGAGCGCTGCCAGCCGGCGATGAGCTCGCGCCTGTACGCCAAGGGTGGTGTCCTGGTGCCCAGCGAGCACCACATCGGCGCCTTCCACGACTGGGTACGCGAACGCCTCGGCACCCGGCAGCCGGAGTAACGGCGGGCCCGAGCGCCCAGGGTGCCAGGCGTGCGGTCAGCCCAGGTAGCCCATCCGGTGGCTGATCTCCTGTGCGCCCTTGACCAGTACCGGTGCGAGCTCGTGCATCCGCTCCTCGGTGAAGCGGTAGGAGGGTCCGGAGGCGCTGACCGCGGCGATCACCTCGCCGTCCCGGGAGCGGACCGGAGAGGCCATGGCATGCAGGCCGATCTCCAGCTCCTCCAACGTCCAGGCATAGCCGCGTTCCCTGGCCTCGGCGAGGTTCTTCTCGAGCTTCGTCTTCGAAGTCAGGGTGTGTGGCGTGAGCTTCTCCAGGCCCGCGTCCGCGAGGAGTTCGGCGCGCTGCTTCGCGGGGAGGTGGGCCAGCAGGATCTTGCCGCTGGAGGTGGCGTGCAACGGGGTGAGCTGGCCGACCCAGTTGTGCGCGGTGATGGCGCCGGGGCCGCGCACCTGGCAGAGGTTGATCGCGAACTGCTTCTCCATGATGGCGATGTTCACGGTCTCGCCGATTTCCTCGGCGAGTCGCTCGCAGACCGGGCGGCCCTGCTGTGTGATGTCGATACGACCGGTGACCGCACCGGCCAACCGTACGATGCCGAAGCCGAGGCAGTACTTGCCGCGCTCGCCCGCCTGTTCCACCAGCCCGCGTGCCTCCAGGGCGCCGAGCAGCCGGAAGGCGGTGGACTTGTGGACGTCGAGCTCCGCGGCCACTTCGCTGACGCCGGCCTCGCCGCGCTGGGCCAGGATCTCCAGCACACTGATGGCGCGGTCGACGGACTGCACGCCGCCGCCCTGCGGTCCCGCCGTCTCGCTATCTGCGGTGAAGTTGCTCATGGTGCAACTATACGCACGGTAAACAACGGCGCGGTCGGAGGTGAGAAGGAACTCAAGCGAATCAAGTTGCGCGGCTTGCAACCTAGTGCGTATAGCGCTACCCGTACTACCATGCCGCGCATATCGACGACGCGAGCGAGACGAGGCAGACCATGGCCCCCTTGCAGTATGACTTCGTCATCGTCGGCGGCGGTTCGGCCGGCAGTGCCCTGGCCAACCGGCTCTCCGCCGAGCCGGGCAACCGCGTGCTGGTGCTGGAGGCCGGCCGGTCCGACTACCCCTGGGATGTCTTCATACACATGCCCGCGGCGCTGACCTTCCCCATCGGCAGTCGCTTCTACGACTGGAAGTACGAATCCGAGCCCGAGCCCCACATGGGCGGTCGGCGCGTCTACCATGCCCGCGGCAAGGTGCTCGGCGGTTCCAGCAGCATCAACGGCATGATCTTCCAGCGCGGCAACCCGATGGACTACGAGCGGTGGGCGGCCGACCCGGGTATGGAAACCTGGGACTACGCCCACTGTCTGCCGTACTTCAAGCGGATGGAGAACTGCCTGGCGGCGGACCCCGACGACGAGTTCCGCGGCCACGAGGGCCCCCTCGTCCTCGAACGCGGCCCGGCCTCCAGCCCGCTCTTCCCCGCCTTCCTCCAGGCCGTCCAGGAGGCCGGCCACCCCCGCACCGACGACGTCAACGGCTATCGGCAGGAAGGCTTCGCGCCTTTCGACCGCAACGTCCACCGCGGCCGCCGCCTGTCGGCCTCGAAAGCGTACCTGGGGCCCGTCAAGCGGCGGCCGAACCTTGACGTCAGGACACGTGCCCTGGCCACTCGCGTGCTCTTCGAGGGCAAGCGCGCAGTCGGCGTCGAGTACCGGCGCGGCCGCGGCAAGGTCCAGCAGGTGCGCGGCCGCGAGGTCATCCTGTGCGGCGGTGCGATCAACTCCCCGCAGCTGCTGCAGCTCTCCGGCGTCGGAAACGCCGAGGAACTCGAGCCGCTCGGCATCGACGTCGTCCACCACCTGCCGGGGGTGGGTGAGAACCTGCAGGACCACCTGGAGGTCTATGTCCAGCACGCCTGCAAGCAGCCGGTGTCCATGCAGCCGTACCTCGCCAAGTGGCGCGCTCCTTTCATCGGCCTCCAGTGGCTCTTGCGCAAGGGCCCGGCCGCGACCAATCACTTCGAGGCGGGGGGCTTCGTCCGCAGCAACGAGGATGTGGACTACCCCAACCTGATGTTCCACTTCCTGCCCATCGCGGTCCGCTACGACGGGTCCTCGCCCGCCGGCGGGCACGGCTACCAGGTGCACGTCGGACCCATGTACTCAGACGCCCTCGGCTCCGTGAAGATCAAGAGCAAGGACCCGCGCGAGCATCCGGCGCTGCGCTTCAACTACTTGTCCACCGAACAGGACCGACGTGAGTGGGTCGAGGCGATCCGGGTGACCCGCAAGCTCCTCAACCAGCCCGCGCTCGCCCCGTACAACGACGGGGAGATCTCGCCCGGACCATCCGTGCAGAGCGACGAGGAGATCCTCGCCTGGGTCGCGAAGGAGGGTGAGACCGCCCTGCACCCCTCCTGTACCTGCAGGATGGGCACGGACGAGATGGCCGTCGTAGACCCGGAGAGCATGCGGGTGCACGGCGTGGAGGGGCTGCGCGTCGTGGATGCCTCCGTGATGCCGTACGTCACCAACGGCAACATCTACGCACCCGTGATGATGATCGCGGAGAAGGCCGCCGACCTCATCCTCGGCAAGGAGCCGCTGCCGCCCTCCAAGGCCTCGTACTACCGGCACCGCAACCCGCGGTGAGAGGGCTGCTGAAGAACGTCCGCTACGAGGTCCTGCCGGCGAAGTCCACGCAGGACAAGGTTCTCGCCCATGTGCCGCGCGATGTGGTGGTGACGGTCACGGCGTCGCCGGTGAAGGGCCTGGAGCCGACGCTGGATCTCGCGACCCGGCTGGCGGCGGAGGGGTACGGCGTCGTACCGCATGTGCCCGCCCGGCTCCTCAGGGACGGCGCCCATGTGGCGGAGGTCGTCGCACGGCTGCGGGAAGCGGGCGTGGACGACGTCTTCGTACCGGCAGGGGACGCGGATCCGCCCGCCGGACCGTACGAGGGGGCGCTGCCCGTGCTGCGGCGGCTGGGCGAGCTGGGCAGCCCCTTCAGCAGGGTCGGCATCACCGGCTACCCGGAGAGCCATCCGCTCATCGACGACGACACCACCATCCAGGCGATGTGGGACAAGCGTGCCCACGCCACGTACATCGTGAGCAACCTGTGCTTCGACCCCCGCGTGCTGGGCGAGTGGGTGACGCGGGTCCGCCGCCGGGATGTCACCCTCCCGGTTCACGTGGGCGTGGCCGGGCCCGTCGAACGTACGAAGCTCCTGGCGATGGCGGCGAAGATCGGTGTGGGGGAGTCGACGCGCTTCCTGGCCCGGCACGCTTCCTGGTTCGTGCGCTTCGCGGCGCCGGGCGGCTATACGCCGGAGCGGCTGCTGCGGCGCGGCGCGCCCGTGCTGACAGCGCCCTCGGCGGCGGTCGCGGGCCTGCACCTGTTCACCTTCAACCAGATCGCCGAGACCGAGCGCTGGCGACGCGGCATGCTGGAGCGCCTCGACGGTTGCTAGCACCTGCCGGACGGGCTCCCATGGAGCTCGTCCGGGCCGGACCCGGGGCGTAGCCCCAGTCGGGACAGGGGCGGGGTGGGGGAAACAATCCCGTCCGGCGATCGCGTACCGTTCAGCGGAAGACCACCGTGCGGTTTCCGTCCACCATGACGCGGCTCTCGCTGTGCCACTTGACCGCGTGCGCCAGCACCTGCGCCTCCACGTCCCGCCCGACCGTGACCAGCTCGTCCGGGTCGAGCGAATGATCCACACGGACCACGTCCTGCTCGATGATCTGCCCTTCGTCCAGGTCCGGCGTCACATAGTGCGCCGTGGCGCCGACCAGTTTCACGCCGCGCTCGTACGCCTGCTGATACGGGCGTGCGCCCTTGAAACTGGGCAGGAAGGAATGGTGGATGTTGATGGCCCGGCCCCCGAGTTGCTTGCACAGGTCGTCGGAGAGGATCTGCATGTAGCGGGCGAGCACCACCAGGTCGATGTCCAGATCGCGGACCAGCTCCATGAGGCGTGCCTCGGCGTCGGCCTTGGTGTCCTTGGCCACCGGGATGTGGTGGAACGGGATGCCGTAGGTCCCGGCCAGTTCCTCGAACTCCTGGTGGTTGGAGACGATGGCCGGGATTTCTATGTTGAGCGCGCCGGTGCGCCGGCGGAAGAGCAGGTCGTTCAGGCAGTGGCCGAACTTCGAGACCATGATGAGCGTACGGGTCGGGGTAGAGGCGTCCCGAAGAGTCCACGAGATCCGAAATGCCTCGGCGACGGGGCCGAATCGGTCACGCAGATTCTTCACGTCGGTGTCCGGGTCCGACACATCGAAGTGGACCCTCATGAAGAAACGGCCCTGAAGCCGCTCCTCGAACTGCTGGCTCTCCAGGATGTTGCCGGAGTTCCTGACCAGATAGCCGCTCACGGCGTGAACCAGTCCGGCCTGGTCCGGGCACGAGAGCGTGAGGACGTATTCACGGCCAGGTTGCGGTCGAGGGGACATGCACGGCCTCCGTTGGTGCGTATTGCACAACAGGGTGAGTGATGCGCAACATGGTCGGCCTGTCGTGGCCCTTGGTCAAGGGAGCCGGGGCAACGGGCCCAGGGGGCGGATCCGCCCGCCGCACCCTCTTGACGAAGGTCACACGTTCGGCCAGGGTGTTCCATCACAAGCAATGCGGTGCATCATGCGCAACGGAACTTCGCTCGAAGGGCTGCGCTCGTGGCAGATCTGTATCTGGACGGAGAATGGTGCGATCCGGTTGCCGGAGGCCACCGGGAGATCCGCTGCCCCGCAGACGGCACGCTGGCCGCGGTCGTGTCCGAAGGGACGCGGTCCGACAGCGGGGCCGCGATCGCCGCAGCCCGCCGGGCATTCGACGACGGCCCCTGGCCGCGCACCCCCGAGCGGGAGCGCGGTGCGCTGCTGCTGCGCACCGCCGATCTGATCGCGCGCGACGCCAAGGAGTTCGCCCGCGCCGAATCGCTGGACACCGGCAAGCGGCTGGTGGAGAGCGAGTACGACATCGCCGATGTGGTCTCCTGTTTCCGCTACTACGGCGGGATCGCGGGCACCAGCGCCGGCCGGGTGATCGACACCGGGCGCGACGACGCCGTCAGCCGCGTCACCTACGAGCCGGTCGGTGTCTGTGGGTTGATCACTCCGTGGAACTACCCGCTGCTCCAGGCGTCGTGGAAGGTCGCCCCCGCGCTTCTGGCCGGAAACACGATCGTTCTCAAGCCGAGTGAACTCACTCCCTCCACATCGATCCTGCTGATGCGGGTACTTGAGGAGGCCGGCCTGCCGGCCGGCGCCGCCAACCTCCTGCTGGGCACCGGCCCCGAGGTGGGCGCATCGCTGTCCGAAGACCCCGCCGTCGACATGATCTCCTTCACCGGCGGCCTGGACACCGGCCGAAGGATCATGGCCACGGCCGCCGCGACCGTAAAGAAGGTCGCCCTCGAACTGGGCGGCAAGAACCCCAATGTCGTCTTCGCCGACGCCGATTTCGATACCGCGGTGGACTTCGCTCTCACGGCCGTCTTTCTGCATTCCGGGCAGGTCTGCTCAGCCGGTGCCCGCCTGATCGTGGAGGACTCGCTGCACGACGCCTTCGTCGACGAGGTCGTGCGCCGCGCCGGGCGCATCCGTCTGGGCGGTCCCTTCGATCCCGAGGCCGATACGGGACCGCTGATCTCCGCACAGCACCGGGAGAGGGTCGAGGCGTATGTCGCGGCCGGCCTCGTCGAGGGCGCCGTACTGCGATGCGGCGGCAGCCGCCCGGAGGACCCCGCGCTCGCGGAAGGCTACTACTACCCGCCGACCGTGCTCGACGAGTGCCGGCAGGACATGCGCGTGGTGCACGAGGAGTCCTTCGGACCCGTGCTGACCGTGGAGCGCTTCAGCGGCGAGGACGACGCCGTACGCATCGCCAACGACACCGAGTACGGACTCGCCGGAGCCGTATGGACGCAGGACGCGGGCAAGGCCCAGCGGGTCGCGCGACGGCTGCGCCACGGCACGGTGTGGATCAACGACTACCACCCCTATGTGCCGCAAGCGGAATGGGGTGGCTTCGGGCACTCGGGCGTGGGCCGGGAACTGGGACCGACCGGTCTGGACGAATACCGCGAGCCCAAGCACATCTGGCAGAACATCCAACCCCGGCCGCAGCACTGGTTCCGCGGCTGAACGCCGAAGAGAGGTCGATCGTGGCCCCATCGCAGACTGAACTGCCACAGCGGCGCGGCACGTCCAAGGACCAGGACGCAGCCCCGGTCATTTCCGTGCGCGGGTTGTGGAAGGTGTTCGGGCCCAAAGCCGACCAGGTGCCGGATTCCGAGGAGCTGTGCGGGCTCACGCGCCGCGAGCTCATGGACCGTACGGGATGCACCGCCGCCGTACGGGATGTGAACTTCGAGGTGTCGCCCGGCGAGGTCTTCGTCGTCATGGGCCTGTCCGGCTCCGGCAAGTCCACGCTGGTGCGATGTCTCACCCGACTGATCGAACCCACCGCGGGGGAAGTCACCTTCGAGGGTGAGGACATTCGTGGCGCCGACGCCAGACGGCTGCGTGAGCTGCGACGCCGCAAGTTCTCCATGGTCTTCCAGCACTTCGGGCTGCTGCCCCACCGCCGGGTCCTCGACAACGTCGCGTACGGACTGGAGATACGCGGCATGGGCAGGGCCGAGCGCAACCGGCGCGCCCAAGAGGTGGTCGAACTCGTCGGCCTGGCCGGATATGAGAACTCCTACCCCGAGCAGCTCTCCGGCGGAATGCAGCAGCGAGTCGGTCTCGCCCGGGCGCTCGCCGGCGATCCGGACGTGCTCTTCTTCGACGAGCCGTTCTCGGCGCTCGACCCGCTGATCCGCCGCGACATGCAGAACGAGGTCATCCGGCTGCACCACGAGGTCGGCAAGACCATGGTGTTCATCACCCATGACCTGTCCGAGGCGCTCAAGCTCGGCGACCGCATCCTCATCATGCGCGACGGCAAGATGGTCCAGTGCGGCACGGGTGACGAACTGGTCGGCGCGCCCGCCGACGACTACGTCCGGGAATTCGTCCGGGACGTGCCCCGCGCCGAGGTCCTGACCTTGCGCTGGATCATGCGCGTCCCCGAGCCCGGCGACCCCCTCGACGGCCCGGAGCTGGGCCCGGACGTAGTGGTGCGCGAGGCGACGCGGGCGGTGCTCGCCGCCGACAAGCCGGTCAAGGTCGTCGAGGACGGGCGGCTGTTGGGCATCGTCGGTGACGAGGAGATCCTCGCGGTCGTGGCGGGGCAGGAAGGCGGCGCGTGATGGCCGTCATTGCCGAACCGGCCGTGCCGGTCGCGTCCGGACGCGGGGTCCGCCGCCGCACCGCGGTGGCCGCGATCCTGGTCGCCTGGCTGGTGCTGTTCGCCGTTCTGCGCGGGCGGCAGACCCTGGCGCTGGCGGCGGCCGACCTGACGGACCTGCACCGCTGGTTCAACTCGGTCAACGACACCATCGGGGCGAACCGCAACAGCAACCCGGTCTTCCTCTACTTCTTCAATGAGATCCGGCTGGTCATCGACACGCTCGTGACCTTCATCCAGTCACTGATCTCCCAGCCGTCGGGCGGGCGTCCGGTCCCTGCCATCGGCTGGCTGGGCGTCGTCGCCCTGGTCGGATACATCTCCTGGGCCTTCGGGAACATCCGCGTCGCTGCCCTGGCCGTGGCCGGGTTCGTCTTCTTCGGGCTGCAGGGACTGTGGCAGGAGAGCATGGACACCCTGGCCCTGACCCTGTCGGCGGTCGTCGTCTCCCTGCTCATCGGGATCCCGCTCGGTATCTGGGCGGGGATCTCCGACCGGGTGAACCGCGCCGTCACACCCTTCCTCGACTTCATGCAGACGATGCCGACCTTCGTCTACCTGGCCCCGCTGACGCTGTTCTTCCTCATCGGCCCGGCATCCGCCACGATCGCCACGCTCATCTACGCGGTGCCGCCCGCGATCCGCATCACCGCGCATGCCATCCGCGAGGTGCCCGCCACCACGGTCGAGGCCGCCGAGTCGCTGGGATCCACCCGGCGGCAGACGCTCACCAAGGTGCTGCTGCCCATGTCCAAGCGGACCGTCGTCATGGGTGTGAACCAGACCATCATGGCCGCGCTGTCCATGGTCACCATCGCCGCTCTGATCGACGCGCCCGGCCTGGGCAAGACCGTCGTCAAGGCGCTGCAGACCCTCGACGTGGGCGTCGCCTTCAACGCCGGCCTCGCCATCGTCGTCATGGCCATCGTGCTGGACCGGGTGACGACCGCGGCGGGCGACCGGGTGGAGGCCGCCAGGAAGCGCGGCGCCGGCCGCTTCGGGAAGTGGCGCCGGCCCCTGCTGCCGGCCGGCGGCGCGGCGACCGCGGTGTGCGTATGGCTGTCCCACACCTATGTGTGGGCGGCCGAGTTTCCCGGCGGCGCCGCGGCCGGCGGCGCCATCGCGCGTACGGCGGACTCGGTCAGCCTGTGGACGCAGGACACCTTCGGCGGACTGACCAACGGAGCCAGGGATCTGATCACCACGGGGCTGCTCAACCCTTTCGAGACGCTGCTCACCGAGTCCCCCTGGTGGCTGGTCGGCGCGGTCCTCGTCGCCGTCGGCGCCGTGCTCGGCGGGTGGCGCGCGGGTGTTACGGCCGTGGCCTGCGTAGCCCTGCTCGTCGCGACCGGCGTGTGGTCGGACAGCATGACGACGCTGGCCTCCACGGCGGTGGCGACCCTGATCGTCCTGCTGCTGGGTGTCGTAGTCGGCGTGTGGATGGGGCGCAGTTCCCTGGCCGACCGGCTGATCAGACCCAGCCTCGACGCGGGCCAGACCATGCCCTCGTTCGTGTATCTGGTGCCGTTCCTGGCGCTGTTCGGCGCCACGCGCTTCACGGCGATCACCGCCGCGGTCGTCTTCGCCGCCCCGGTGACGATCAAGATCATCGCAGACGGTGTGCGAGCGGTGCCGCAGACCACGGTGGAGGCCGCCACCGCAGCCGGCTCGAGTACCTGGCAGATCATCACCAAGGTCCAGCTCCCCATGTCACGCAGCGCCCTGACGCTCGCGACCAACCAGGGTCTGATCTATGTCCTGTCCATGGTGGTCGTGGGCGGACTGGTCGGTGCGGGCGCCCTGGGCTACGACGTCGTAGCCGGTTTCTCCCAGGGCGAGTTGTACGGCAAGGGCCTGGCGGCAGGCCTGGCCATCGTTCTGCTCGGGGTCATGTTCGACCGCATCACCCAGGCAGCGGCACGGCGGAGGGCGAGGACGCCCGGCGCCCGCTAGGCCGCCCACATCCCGGCGCTCACAGGAACAAGCACAGGAGGCAGCACAAGATGGGCAACTTCAGGACGCCATCGCGTCCCGCGGGACGGCGGGCCGCCATGGCCGGTCTCGCGGCGCTGGGCCTGGCCGTCGTCACCGGTTGCGGCGGCGCCAAGGTGGGCGAGTCGGGATCGGGTGCTTCGGGCGGTGTTTCCGGCAAGTGCGGCACGTTCAACCTCGCGGTCAACCCCTGGGTCGGATACGAGGCCAACGCGGCGGTCATCGCGTATGTCGCAGAGAAGGACCTCGGGTGCCAGGTCACCAAGAAGGACCTCAAGGAAGAGGTCGCCTGGCAGGGGTTCGGCACCGGCGAGGTGGACGCCGTCGTCGAGAACTGGGGCCACGACGATCTGAAGAAGAAGTACATCACCGACCAGAAGACCGCTGTGACGGCCGGCACGACCGGCAACAAGGGAGTCATCGGCTGGTTCGTGCCGCCGTGGCTGGCCAAGGAACACCCGGACATCACCGACTGGAAGAACCTCAACAAATACGCCGCCGACTTCAAGACGTCGGAGTCGGGCGACAAGGGCCAGTTCCTCGACGGCGACCCGTCGTTCGTCACGAACGACGCCGCACTGGTGAAGAACCTGGGGCTCGACTACAAGGTTGTCTACGGCGGCAGCGAGGCGGCGCTCATCCAGGCGTTCCGGCAGGCCGAGGCCAAGAAGACCTGGGTGATCGGGTACTTCTACGAACCGCAGTGGTTCCTCTCGGAGATCGATCTGGTCAAGGTGAATCTGCCGGAGTACACGGACGGCTGTGACGCCGTGGCGGAGAAGATCGCCTGCGACTATCCCGAATACCGGCTGGACAAGATTGTCGGCAAGAAGTTCGCCGACTCGGGGAGCCCCGCCTACGACCTCGTGAAGAACTTCACCTGGACCAACGAGGACCAGAACCTCGTGGCGAAGTACATCGCCGAGGACAAGATGTCGCCGGAGGCGGCGGCCAAGAAGTGGGTGGACGCCAACCGCGACAAGGTCGACGCCTGGCTCAAGAAGAGCTGATCCCCGGGACAGCCGACAAGCCCGTCTGCGGGACGGGCGAACAAGCACAGCCGTGCCCGGCGGGCTGCCATGGCAGCCCGCCGGGCACGGCTGTTTTCCGCCCCGGTCACGGCCGTTCAGGACCCCTTGACACCCATCTCGGCGACCGGCATCGTGAGTTGCGCAACCTGAAGCTTGTTGCGCTGAAAGCAACTGAACTGCTTGAAGGTGGAGGTGCGGCGATGGCGGGACCCCGAGTGGTCATCATCGGAGCGGGCGTCGTGGGAGCGGCGCTCGCCGACGAACTGTCCTTCGCGGGCTGGACCGACATCACGGTCGTCGACCAGGGGCCCCTCCCCGCCACCGGCGGGTCCTCGTCCCATGCGCCGGGGCTGGTCTTCCAGACGAACTCCTCGAAGACCATGACCGAGCTCGCCCGCTACACCGTCGAGAAGTTCCGCAGCCTCGACGTGGACGGGCAGCCCTGCTTCCTGCAGGTCGGGGGTCTTGAGGTGGCCACCACCCCCGAACGGCTGACCGAGCTGCGCCGCCGCCATGGCTGGGCCACCGCCTGGGGCATCGAAGGGCGGCTGCTCGGCCCCGAAGAGTGCGTCGAGCTGCACCCGCTGGTGGACCGCCAGCGCGTCCTCGGCGGACTGCTGGTCCCCACCGACGGCCTGGCCAAGGCGGTGCTCGCCGTCGAGGCTCAGATCCGGCGGGCCACCGAGCGCGGCGTCCGCTTCCTCGCCCGCCACGAAGTCCTCGACGTCGTACACAGCGAGGGCAAGGTCGGTGCAGTCGTCACGGACCAGGGAGAGATCCCCGCCGACATCGTCGTGTGCTGCGCCGGCATCTGGGGCCCGAAGATCGCCCGCATGGTCGGCATGAACCTGCCGCTGACCCCGCTCGCCCACCAGCTCGCCTGGACCGGCCCCGTCCCCGCGCTGGAAGGCCAGGCCGAGGAGGCCGTCCGTCCCATCCTGCGCCACCAGGATGGGGACCTCTACTACCGCGACCGTTTCGACCGCATCGGCATCGGCTACTACGGTCACCGGCCCATGCCCATCGCCCCGGAGGACATCACCCCGGTGGACGAGGCCGAACAGATGCCCTCCGTGCTGGAGTTCACCGAGGACGACTTCGCCGACGCCTGGGCCGAGACGCGGGCGCTGCTGCCCGCGACACGCGATGCCAAGATCGAAGAGGGCATCAACGGCCTCTTCTCCTTCACCACCGACGGACTGCCGCTGCTCGGCGAATCACCTGAGGTCAAGGGCTTCTGGGTCGCCGAGGCGGTATGGGTCACCCACTCCGCGGGCGTAGCCCGCGCGGTGGCCGAATGGCTCGTGGACGGTCACTGCTCGTCCTTCGATCTGCACGAGTGCGACGTGAACCGCTTCGAGCCGCACCAGCTCTCCGCGGAGTACGTCCTGGCCCGCGACTGCCAGAACTTCGTCGAGGTCTACGACATCCTCCATCCCCTCCAGCCGGCCGGCGCGCCACGGCCCCTGCGCACCAGCCCCTTCTACGCCCGCCAGCAGGAACTCGGCGCCTTCTTCCTGGAGGCCACCGGCTGGGAGCGGCCCCAGTGGTACGAGGCCAACGCCGCGCTCGTCGAAGGTCGTTCCGTCCCCGTCCCCAACGAGTGGGCGGCGCGCTACTGGTCGCCCGTCGTGGGCGCCGAGGCCCAGACCACCCGCGAGACCGTCGCGATGTACGACATGACGGCACTCAAGCGCCTGGAAGTGACCGGTCGCGGCGCCGCCGCCTTCCTCCAGCGGCTGTCCACCGGCAACGTCGACAAGTCGGTGGGCTCGGTGACATACACGCTGCTCCTCGACGAGGACGGCGGCATCCGCAGTGACATCACCGTCGCTCGTCTCGGCCGCGACCACTTCCAGGTCGGCGCCAACGGCAGCCTCGACCTCGACTGGTTCGGCCGACACCTGCCGGCGGACGGATCGGTCGCCGTACGTGACATCACGGCCGGCACCTGCTGCATCGGCCTGTGGGGCCCGCTGGCCCGCGAGGTCCTCCAGCCGCTCGCCGACGCGGACTTCTCCAACGGCGGTCTGAAGTACTTCCGCGCCAAGCGCGCTCACATCGGCTCCGTACCCGTCACCGCGATGCGCCTGTCGTACGTCGGCGAACGAGGCTGGGAGCTTTACACCACCGCCGACATGGGGCTGAAACTGTGGGACACCCTGTGGCAGGCCGCGCAACCCCTCGGCGGCGTCGCGGCCGGCCGCGGCGCCTTCAACAGCCTCCGCCTGGAGAAGGGATACCGTTCCTTCGGCACCGACATGACCTATGAGCACGACCCCTACGAGGCGGGGCTCGGCTTCGCCGTCAAACTCGACAAGGAAGACTTCATCGGCAAGGCCGCGCTGGTGCGGCGCAAGGCGGACGTACGGCGCCGACTGACCTGTCTGACCATCGACGACCCGCTGGCCGTGGTCATGGGCAAGGAGCCGGTCTACGACGGCGACCGCCCCGTCGGCTACGTCACCAGCGCCACGTACGGCTACACGATCGGCAAGGGCATCGCGTACGCCTGGCTGCCCGCCGAGCTCGCCACGACCGGCCGCACCGTGCACATCGGCTACTTCGACCAGCGCGTGGCAGCGGTCGTCGCCGAAGAGCCCCTGTTCGACCCCTCCATGTCCCGCCTGCGCGGCTAGCGGTTGCGGGCGAACGTTCCGCTGGGGCCCTCTCAGGAGGAGCTCCGGGGGAGTAACAGGGTGGGCACAACCGCCCACCGGGCCGCACCCGGACGACAACGCTACGAGAGGAGCACATCGTGAGCGTCCTGACCGGCGGTACCGACGTCCACCTGGTCCTGGTCGACCTGCGCAACTCCGAACTGGACGGCAAGCAGGCCGAGGACCTGCTCCACGAGATCGGCATCACCGTCAACCGCAACACCGTCCCCTTCGATCCCCGCCCGCCCGTGGTCACCTCGGGGCTGCGCATCGGCACCCCGGCTCTGGCCACCCGCGGCTTCACCGACGAGGACTTCGCCGAGGTCGCCGACGTGATCGCGCTCGCTCTCCAGCCTGTGCCAGCCGTCGCCGCGCTCCGCGCCCGTACGGAGGCGCCGGCCGCCAAGCACCCGCTGTACCCACACCTTTCAGGAGACGCCCGATGACCCCCCGCACCCCGGGCGCCGACCTCCCCGAGCACCCCGACCGGCTGTGGCGCACACCCGAGCCGAAGCGGTCGTACGACGTGGTGATCGTGGGTGGCGGCGGCCACGGTCTCGCGACCGCCCACTACCTGGCGAAGAACCACGGCATCACCAACGTGGCCGTCCTGGAGAAGGGCTGGCTCGCGGGCGGCAACATGGCCCGCAACACCACGATCATCCGTTCCAACTACCTATGGGACGAGAGCGCCGGAATCTACGAGCACGCCCTCAAACTGTGGGAGGGGATGGCGGACGAACTCGACTACCCGATCCTCTTCTCCCAGCGCGGTGTGCTCAACCTCGCCCACAGCCTGCAGGACGTCCGCGAAAGCGTGCGCCGCGTCGAGGCCAACCGGCTCAACGGCGTCGACGCCGAATGGCTGGACCCGGATCAGGTCAAGGACGTCTGCCCGATCGTCAACATCTCGCCCGACGTGCGGTATCCGGTGATGGGCGGCACCTACCAGCCGCGGGCCGGAATCGCCAAGCACGATCACGTCGCGTGGGGGCTGGCCCGCTCCGCCGACGCCGCCGGCGTCGACATCATCCAGAACTGCGAAGTCACCGGCATCGACATCCAGGGCGGACGGGTCGTCGGCGTACAGACCACGCTCGGCCCCATCGCCGCCGGCAAGGTCGCGCTCTGCTCGGCCGGACACACCTCGGTGCTCGCGGCCATGGCGGGCTTCGAGCTGCCGCTGCAGAGCCACCCGCTGCAGGCCCTGGTCTCCGAGCTGCTGGAGCCGGTGCACCCCACCGTGGTCATGTCCAACGCCGTGCATGTGTACGTCAGCCAGGCCCACAAGGGCGAGCTGGTGATGGGCGCGGGCATCGACTCGTACAACGCCTACACGCAGCGCGGCGCCTTCCACGTCATCGAGCACCAGATGTCCGCCGCCCTGGAACTCTTCCCGGTCTTCGCCCGCGCCCATGTGCTGCGCACCTGGGGCGGCATCGTCGACGTCAGCCCCGACGCCTCGCCGATCACCGGGCTCACCCCGGTCGACAACCTGTACCTCAACTGCGGCTGGGGCACCGGCGGCTTCAAGGCCACCCCCGGCGTCGGCTGGGTCTACGCCCACACCATCGCCCACGACACCCCCCACCCCCTCAACGCCCCCTTCTCGCTCGACCGATTCGCCACCGGAGCGCTCGTCGACGAGCACGGCGCGGCCGCGGTCGCCCACTGAGGAGCCGAATCGATGCTGCTCATCCCATGCCCCTGGTGCGGGCCCCGTGACGAGGCCGAGTTCCACTACGGCGGTCAGGCCCACGTGCCCTATCCCGAGAACCCCGCCGCCCTGACCGACCAGGAGTGGTCCCGCTACCTCTTCTTCCGCGCCAACCCCAAGGGCCCGTTCGCGGAGCGCTGGAGCCACACCACCGGCTGCCGCCGGTGGTTCAACGCGGTGCGCGACACGGCGACGAACGAGATCCTGGCGGTGTACCGAACGGACGAACCACGCCCGGACCTGGGTCGTGGGCCGTCGTTCCGCGAGGGCGAGCGCAGCGACATGGGGGTGCCCCCACGCGGAGCTGTGGGGGTGGGTGGGCACAACCCGCCCACCGTGCCGCACCCGGCGAGGGAGCCCGAGGGGTCCGGGGTCAAGCCCCCGGTCCCGGGAAGGGGCGGGGTGACGGAGAACCCTGCGGCCACCGAGCCGCAGACGAGCACGTACCCCGAGCCCCAGCGCGGCCCCCAGCCGTTCCGCCTGAGCACCGGCGGCCGCATCCGCCGCGATCAGCGGCTCAGCTTCGTCTTCGACGGCACCGCATACGAGGGCTTTCGTGGCGACACCCTCGCCTCCGCCCTCCTCGCCAACGGCGTCATCCAGACCGGCACCGGCATCAAGCTCGGCCGCCCGCGCGGCATCTTCTCCGCCGGAGTCGAGGAACCCAACGCCGTCGTACAGATCGAGGAGCCCTTCCCGGAGCCCATGCTGCCGGCGACGGTCGTGGAGCTGTACGACGGGCTCGTCGCGAGCAGCCTGCCCGGGCAGGGACGGCTTGCCAGCGCGCCCGACCCCGCGCGCTACGACGCCGTCCACGCCCACTGCGACCTGCTCGTCGTCGGCGCGGGACCGGCCGGACTCGCGGCCGCGTCCGCCGCCGCAGGCAGCGGGGCGCGCGTCATCCTCGCCGACGACCAGCCCGAACCGGGCGGCAGTCTCCTGGGGACAGGACAGCTCCTGGACTGGGCAGGCGAGACAGCCGCGCGGCTCGCTGCCGAGCTCGAGGTGCGTGTACTGCGCCGCACCACCGTCTTCGGCTACTACGACGACAACCACGTCCTCGCCGTCGAGCGCCGCACCAACCACCTCGGCGGCGCAGCCCCCGGGCATGTCTCCCGCGAGCGTGTCTGGCGCATCCGCGCCCGTCGAGTCGTCCTGGCCACCGGAGCCCACGAGCGCTCGCTGGCGTTCGCCGACAACGACCGCCCCGGCGTGATGCTGGCGGCCTCGGCCCGTACGTACGCCCACCGCTACGGCGTCCTGCCCGGCCGCCGCGCCGTCGTCTTCACCACCAACGACAGCGCCTACGCGGCCGCGCTCGACCTGGCGGCGGTGGGCGTGGACATCGCGGCGGTCGTCGACACCCGCCCCGAGCCCGGGGAGTGGGTGCGCCGCACCCAGGACGCCGGGATCGAGGTGCTGACCGGCCACGCAGTGGTGGGCACCGAGGGCGGCACGCGCCTCACGGCGGTGACTGTCGCCCCGTACGGAGAAGTGGCGGGGCGCCGCGAATTCGCTGCCGACCTGCTGCTTGTCTCGGGCGGCTGGAACCCGGTGGCGCACCTGTTCAGCCAGGCGGGCGGCAAGCTGCGATACGACGAGGCACTCGGCTCGTTCGTGCCCGACAGCTGCCGCCAGGCCGTCGAGGTCGCAGGCTCGGCGAACGGTGTCCTGGACCTGCCCGGCGTCCTCGCCGAGGGCGCCGCCGCCGGTGGCCGCGCGATCGAGGCCGAGGGCTACGAGGCCGGCACGCCCCGACTCCCTGCCGCCGCCGACGGACCGCACTCCCCGCCCATGCAGGTCTTCGTCGTCCCCGGCGTCCTCGGCGCGCCCCGCTTCGTCGACCTCCAGCGTGATGTCACCGTCGAAGACCTCGCCCGTGCGACCGGTGCCGGTATGCGCTCGGTCGAGCACACCAAGCGCTACACCACCGCCGGCACCGCCAGCGACCAGGGCAAGACCTCCGGGGTCCTGGCCAGCGGCACCGTCGCCCACCTGCTGGGCGTGGACATCTCCGCCCTCGGCACGACGACCTTCCGCCCTCCCTACACCCCCGTCTCCTTCGCCGCGCTCGCCGGTCGTGACCGCGGCGCGCTCCACGACCCCGTCCGCGTCACCGCGCTGCACGACTGGCACGCCGACCACGGCGCCTTTTTCGAGAACGTCGGTCAGTGGAAGCGACCCTGGTACTACCCCCAGGACGGCGAGGACATGAAGGCCGCCGTGCTCCGTGAGTGCCGCGCCGCCCGCGAGGGTGTCGCGTTCATGGACGCCTCCACCCTGGGCAAGATCGACGTGCAGGGGCCGGACGCCTCCGTCTTCATCGACCGGCTCTACACCAACATGATGAGCACCCTCAAAGTCGGCATGATCCGCTACGGCGTCATGTGCCGCCTCGACGGCATGGTCTTCGACGACGGTACCGTCATCCGCCTTGCCGAGGAGCGTTTCCTGGTCACGACCACGACCGGCAACGCGGCCGCCGTACTGGACTGGATGGAGGAATGGCTGCAGACCGAGTGGCCCGATCTGCGCGTCCACTGCACCTCCGTTACGGAGCAGTGGGCCACAGTGGCCCTCGTCGGCCCCCGCTCCCGCGAGCTTCTGGCCTTCCTTGCTCCTGAACTGGCCGTCGCGAACGACGGCTTCCCCTTCATGGCGTGGCGAGACACGACTGTCGCGGACGCCCCGGCCCGGGTCTGCCGGATCAGCTTCTCCGGCGAACTGGCCTACGAGATCAACGTGTCGCCGTGGGACGCCCGCGCGCTGTGGGAGGCGCTGTACGAGGCAGGGGGCCCGTTGGGCATCACCCCGTACGGCACCGAGACCATGCACGTCCTGCGCGCCGAGAAGGGCTATCCGATCATCGGCCAGGACACCGACGGCACGGTCACCCCGCAGGATCTCGGCATGAGCTGGGCGGTGTCCAAGAAGAAGCCCGATTTCGTGGGCAAGCGCTCCCACGCACGCGCCGACACGACACGTCCCGACCGCAAGCACCTCGTCGGCCTGCTCCCCGAAGACCCGGACGCCTTCCTCCCCGAGGGCACCCACCTGGTCGCCGACAGTGTGCTTCCCGCGCCGCCGGTGCCGATGCTCGGCCACGTCACCTCCAGCTACCACAGCGCGGCGCTCGGCCGGAGCTTCGCGCTCGCCCTGATCAAAGGGGGCCGGGACCGCATCGGCGAGCGCCTGTACGCGCCGGTGGGCGACCGTCTTGTTCCGGTGACGGTCGCGAGTCCCGTCCTCTACGACCCCGAGGGAGCCCGCCGCGATGGCTGACACCGCAATCCGCCACAGTCCCCTGGGGCACGCCGCCGACCGCTTCGCCGCTGCCACCCGCGCCTCGGGCGGCGACCTGCGCCTGGCAGAACTGCCCTTCCTCGCCCAGGTGAACGTCCGGCTCGACCCCAAGGGCCCGGCTGCCGACGCCGTCGAGCTTGCTCTGGGGCTCCGACTGCCCCTCGCGCCCAACACCGTCGTGCACGCCGGTGACCGCTCCGCCCTCTGGCTCGGCCCCGACGAATGGCTCGTCGTGGGCCCGCCCGGCAGCCGCGCCGACCTGGCTCACCGGATCCGCGACGCCGCGGGCGAGGGGCCCGCCGCCGTCACGGACGTCTCCGCACAGCGCACCACCGTGCTCGTTACGGGCCGCCGCGCTCGCGACCTGCTGGCGCACGGCTGCCCGTTGGACCTGCACCCGCGTGCCTTCGGCCCCGGGCGCTGCGCCCAGACCACCCTGGCCCGCGCGCAGGTGGTGCTGGTCCCACGGGGCGAGCCCAGAGCGGGGTTCTGGCTGCTGGTCCGGTCGTCCTTCGCCGGATACCTGGCGGACTGGTTGCTGGACGCAGCGTCGGAGTACGTGTGACACGTAGCGTCCACTCATGGCCCCCGGGCAGATGGACCTCTTCAGCGATGAGGTGGGGGTTCCGGTCAGCGCGCGTTCGCCGGGCGCTGCTGCGCCGGGCGAACGACGACGCTCGGGCAGTGCGGCTTGAGCCGCTGGACCGGGCTGAAGGTGCGTCAGAAGAGTCAGCGTTCGGTCAGCATGAGTCCTGAAAGACCTGGGGAAAGCTGACCGAACATGCGAATCGTTGTAGTCTCCTGAAACCGCCCTTGACCTGCGGGAAGCAGGCAGGGAGCGGACATATCGGGAGTATTCGCATGCTTCGTACCATGTTCAAGTCCAACATCTGACATCTGGAAGTTTCCGCAGGTCAGCGGTGTGGCATCGGGGTTTTGGTCAGCAATCGGTCAGCATCAGCCGCTTGGGTTGTTCGCGGAGGCACACCAGCTGGCGGTCGTGCATGTTGCTGGCGCGGGGGCTTGTCGGCGCGCCGTGACGGCCTGTGACACGTGTAGCCCGACGTCCTTGAGGCCGCCGCCCGGCCCGAGGGCCAGGCTCTGACAGCCTGGCTTTGGCGCCTGGTTCCGAGAGTGCCTGTCACGACTGTGACAGGCATCACGGCACCGTGAACCAGCAGATGTCACCGGAGTCGGGCAACCGGGAATACGCGTCGACCTCTGCTGTGATTCGCGCCAAAGCCCCGGCCTTGTCCGAATTCCATGGCAGGAAGGGGTCCTGTTCCGACTCCGTCAGGTCTCCCGGTCGCGCCCCGGCGTCGTACAGATCGGCGACGATCCGCAGGAGCAACCCCAGCTGTTCCTCGAACGTGGCGCCCCGTCCGAGCAAACTCCCCACGGCTCCGCTGACGACCGAGAAACCGAGCCAGTCGTCGTGTGCGTACTGGCAGAGATAGTCCAGCTCTCGGCGGTACGCCTCGTCATTCACCATCGCTCAGTCCCCATGCTGTGGGATGTGGAATCGTTTCATGTCCAGCCCGTCCACGTCGTTGTAGTCAATGGTCGCTCCGCCGGACTTGCTGAACGGCCGATAGGTCACGGTCGATTTAGGGTCGTCCGACAACTGCCACACCTCGATATTGCCCTTCGGCGTGGGCTTGACCTCGGGATCGCCGAGTTTCGCGTGCAGGTCCAGGCGGATCCTCTCCAGCTCCACGTCGTCGACCATCCTGACGCCAGGGCTGTCCTCCTCACCCCTCATCTTGCCGTCGCTGTCGACGGCGGTCTCGCGTGCGGAATCATGCCGGACCTGGTCATCGGGGTCGAGGCACTTCAGTCCCAGCGGGTCCAACCAGACGAAGGGGTTGGGCACGAAGGTGTGGTGGTTGGGCGCGGCGCTCAAACCGAGTGGGTCGGGTGAGGCATAGCCGGCGAACTGGGGGTCGTAGTAGCGGAAGCAGTTGTAGTCGAGGCCTGTTTCCTGGTCGCGATACTGGCCCGGGAATCGAAGCGGGCAGACGACCGGTGTCGCGTCTGACGGCATTGGGAGGTCTGCGCCCCATACCGTCGTGCGGAACTGCCAGCCGATGCGGCCGTCGGGGGTCACCAGCTCCATCGGGGTGCCGACGAGGTCCGTGACGATCGCGTGGAAGCGGGCGTCGAACTCCTCCTGGGTGTGGTGGTCGGCCTGCGCCAGGGGACGGTGCGTGCCCGGTGCGTAGTCCCAGGTGGTGGTGTGACCGTCCAAAGTGGCCTGCTCGACCAGGCGGGTGCCGTCCCACGTGAAGGTGGTGCGTTCCACGACCGCGCCGCCGGGATCGAGGCGCGCCTTGGCGGTGCGCCGGCCGAGCGGATCGTAGGTGTACTGCCAGCGGTCACCGTCCGGAGTGGTCGCGTCGGTGAGACGGTCTTCCGCGTTCCAGGTGAAGGTCCACGTGCGTCGCTGTCCACTCAGGAGTTTGCGGACGCGGCGGACGAGCCGCCCCTGGCCGTCGTGCTCGTACAGCGTCCGGCCGACGCGCCGGATCAGGGTTCCGCTGAGCTCGTGGTCGCCGTTTGCGGGATGGTCTGGCACGGAGGTGTGCGCGAGGTTGCCGAGGTCGTCGTAGGCGTACCGCTCGGTCCAGCCGTACGCATGGACGGCCGTGACCCGGCCGATGGGATCGAGGTCGAAGCGCCGGGTCCCGTTGGTCAGCTCGCGGATCTCGGTGACGTGGTCGTCCGCCCGATAGGCGTACGAGCGGTGCTGGAGGAGGGTCTGGCCGGCGTCCGGGCGGCTGGTGAGCGACTGAGTCGTCAGACGGTCGACCGCATCCCAGGTCTGCGTGAGGACGACGTCGTCGCCGAAGGTGCGGGAGATCTCGCGCCCCACCGCGTTGTACCGGAAGTCCAGCTGGCTGCCGGCGGTCCTGAGGGCCATGGGCCGGCCTTCGGCGTCGTACGTCCATTCGGACAGCGCGCCGGCGGGCGTACGGCGCGAGGTACGGCGGCCCCGAACGTCGTGGGTGTAGGTGCTGGTGGCGCCGTTGGCCGACTCGCTGACGAGCCGCCCGAGGACGTCGTACGTCCTGTGGATCTCGACATCCGGGTTGGTAGCCATGACCAGGCGGCCCGCTGCATCGTAGGCGTGCACCGTCTCGGTGCCGTCGTCCGCGCGCCGGACCGTTGCCCGGCCGAGGGCGTCGCGGGTGAAGCGGAGTGTCTCGCCTGCCCCGTTGGTACGGGAGACGAGCCGTCCAGCTGGATCGTAGGCGTAGCTGAGGCTCCGGCCGTTGAAATCCGTCTCGGAGATCAGGCGGCCGGCGGCATCGTAGTCGTAGTTCCAGGTCAGGCCCTGGGGATTGGTGACCTGCTTCAGCCGTAGCTCAGTGTCGTAGGTGAAGGCGTACCGCGTGCCGTCCGGTTCGGTGCGGGTGGCGGGTAGGTCGAAGTGCGTGTGGGTGTGGCGCGTGGTGTTGCCGGCGAAGTCCGTGTGTTCGACGAGGTTGCCCTCGCCGTCCCATTGCCAGGTCTCGCGGGTACCGTCCGCCCGCTCCCTCCATGCGGGCTTGCCGTCGATGGTCCAGCCCTGCCTCGTGGTACGCCGCAGGGGATCGGTCACGGCGGTGACGCGCCCGTGGGGGCCGCGGCGGACGGACGTGGTGTAGCCGAGCGGATCTGTGACCGCCATGGGAAGACCGGCATCGTTGGTGGCGATGGCGGTGGTGTGGCCCAGCTCGTCCGTGACGCGGTTCAGGTGGCCGTGGACGTCGTACGCGTACTCGGTCCGGGCGCCCGCCGGGTCGACGGTAGACGTACGGTTGCCGCGCGCGTCGTAGGTGTGACGCCACAGCGCGCCGTCGGGCTCCCGTACTTCCACAGGCAGGCCCAGCTCGTTGTACGCGGCTGCTCCGGTTGTGCCGTCCGGGCGCTGCACACTCAACAGGCGTCCGCAGTCGTCGTACGTGTAGCGGGTGACGTGGCCGAGGGGGTCCGTCACGGCGAGCCGAAGCCGGTTGGTCTCGTCCCACTCGGTGCGCGTGGTGTTGCCCAGGGGGTCCGTCTCGGCGACGACCTTGTGCGCCTCGTTGTAGACGTAGGTGGTCCGGTTGCCGATGGAGTCGGTGTAGACCGTGGTGCGGGCCGCGTCGTCGTAGTGGAGGCGGCCGGTCATCATGCCGTCCGAGCCGACGGTCCGCAGCACACGCCCGTGCCGGTCGTAGACGTAGCCGAACTTCGTGCCGTTGCGGTCGGTCCAAGAGGTAATGCGGTGGTCGGCGTCGTACGCGTAGCGCAGCGACTCGCCCGTGGAGTTGACGACCTCGGTGAGGTCACCGGCCGCGCTGTAGCCGAAGGAAGCCAGGGTCACGCTGCGCTCGTCCGTGCCGGGGCTGAGCAGGCGCAGGGAGGTGACGCGCAGCTTGGCAGGGTCGGTGTCCACGGCGATGCGGTAGCCGCCGGAGTGGACGATGTGCTCGGGGTGGCCCTCCGCGGTGTACCCGATGGTGATGCGATGGTCGTTGCGGTCCGTGATGGCGTGGAGGGCGAGTTCGGTCGCGTCGGCCGCCGGCAGGGGCGCGAAATGCAGGGTCCGTCCGCGCTCCGGCAAATGGATGGTCATGACGCCGCCGGGCTTCCCGTCCCAGCGCAGTGGCCAGCGCGGGCCACTGACGGGCAGGGTGTCCGCTTCGGGGCGCGGAACCGGGTACCGCAGCAGCATCCCGTCGTCGGCGACGTAGACGATGCCCTTGGCGTCCATTTCCAGGCGTTGGTCGAGGGTTGCGGCCCACGTTCGGCCGAACCAGCCGCCGCAGGTGTGCCCGGAGACGAAGCTGCGTGCAAGGACGAGGGGGAGGGCTGCGGGAAGGGAGACGTCGGTGGCGGACGTGACCATCTCGCCCGTGGCCACGTCGATCGGTTCGCCGGTGGTGCACTTGTCGTCGCCGCACTTGTCGTACTTACCCGGCTGCCCGTCCACTCGGCCGCCGGCGCTGCCGTCGCGACGCAGGGCGCTGCCGCGGTCGGTCAGGCGCTTGAGAGCGGCCTTGGCCGCGCTGCCGCCGCGCACCAGTGCGCCGCCGCCCCCGGTGGCGAGGGCGAGCAGGAGGTCGGGGCTCAGCTGTCCGGCGGCACGCGCCGGGTTGCGCGACCATTCGTCCCAGTTGAGGACGGCCTTGGCGAACTCCGTCGGATGCTGTGCACCGTAGGCGACCCCGTCGGCCATTCCCGCGAGCTGCATGGCGAAGCCGTTCAGGTCCTTGTCGGCGAGCGGTTCGACGAGGTCCACGAGGCCGTCCACGCCGTCCTTGAAGCCACCCCAGTAGTCGCCGGCGGCGGCCTTCACCGCCGCCCAGCCCTTAGGTTTGTCCGGGGCCTCCTTGGCGCCGTTGTTGAGCTTGCGCTCGGAGGCGTCCACGACGGCCTGGAGCTCTTCGATGAGTTTGTCGAGCCGTCCGATGCAGCCGGTCATGGCGGCCGTGCCCGGGTCGCTTTCCGAGGGGCGTTCGGGGAGGGGGTCGTCGTGGCGCTCCACGGCGTCGTTGTACGTCTTGACGTCCTGCCAGTACTTCTTGGAGGCCGCCCTGGCCTCGTCCGCGTCTTCGATGATCGGCAGGCACAGCTTGTGCACCGCGCGGAGCTTGTCCGCGTAAGCGTCGAGGGCATCCGCGGCATCGAGGAAGTGCTTGTTGGCCGAGGTTAGCTCTTTGGGAAGTCGTTCGGTCGCCTGCTTGAAGGCGCTCGCACCCTCACCGGACCATTCCTCGAACTCCAGGACCTGGAGCTGACTGACGCCGTCGTGGAACGCCCCGGCGTATGCACGCAGTTCGATGACCAGATCGTCGACCTTGTCCGGATCGCCGTAGATGAGGTCCTTGGGCGTGCTGCCCGCGGGTATCCGCTCCGGGGCGGGCCTGTCGTCCAGCACTATGCACTCACCTCGGTGGGGTCCGGCGGCCACTCCTCCTGCAGGAGTGCCTTAGGCGGGTCGAACGTGGGCTTGCCGACGTGCTCCCAGGTCCACTTGCCGACGCTGCCGGCGGGCAGCTTGGCGATGTTGTCCGGGGTCGGGGAGAAGTTTTCGACGGCCAGCAGGTCGGCAAGGATGTAAGCGGCGATCACCTCTTGGAGGCGTGCCACCACCTCGTCGGCATGCTCGGCGACCTGGCCCATGCCGAAACCCCAGGCCGAAAGAAAGCCCTTTCCGGAGTTGAGGATTTCGAAGGTCGCATTCCCTTGGAGATGCGCCGCGAGTCTGTCCTTGTGGTCCTTCACCATGCGCGCGGCAACGACCGACTCCTCCAAGGGGTCGATCATCTTCCGCACGGCAGTGAACTGGATCGAGTAGCCGCCGCCGGGTGCTGTGCCGTCACCGCTCTGGCGTCCGTACATGGCGTCATGACTGGTCAACGCCCTGATCCTCCGTCGTCCCGCAGGTTCCTGCCCTCCGTGGTCTCCACTTCGCGCAGCGCCTCCACATTCAGCAGAAAGGGGCGCTCGCCGAGCGGGTCGACCAGGGCCCGCACCCCATCAGGCAGGAGTTCGACGATGTCTCCGACCGTGGTCGACGCCCAGGCGCACGCTCCTGCGAAGAGAGCCAATCCCTCCACCGAGGTGAACAGGGGTACCAGTGGCCCGGCCTCGGTCTCGGAGACCAGGAAGCCCGGCTGCTCGGGCCGTTGGAAGTACAGGCGCATCTCACGAGCGGCAGCGAGCTTCTCCGCTTCCGACATGCGCGCGACCGTTTCCTGGCGCACAAGGTCGGCCAAGGTCATCCGGCCACCGGGCTGTTCGACACCGCCCCCGTTCATGCTCATGTCATGCATGATCACATATTCGTGAGCTTTGTTCGGTGGGGGTCCGCCTGCCGGTCAGCTGATGGAATCGCAGACGCCATAGCGGCTATCGAAAACGTGTCAGAGATGCAGTCTGCCCCCGGTGAGCCCGCGTCGTAACGTCGACTAGAAGGCTTATGAAGATCTTGTTGAGGGGCTGCCCGGCCGGAGGCCGGGCAGCCCCTCGTGGTCATGTGCCGACTGGGGCGAGGCGCCAGGTGCCGTTCGTGTGGGTGAGTCCGAGGTTGATTAGTAGGCGGAGGTTGAGGGCGGCTGCTCGGGTGTGGAGCCAGGTGTCGTTCTTGAGGGTGCCGATGTAGCGGAGTCGGCGGTTGCCTCGGTGGACGATCCAGGCGACGGCGCGTTCGACGGGTGGTCTCCAGCGGCGGTAGTCGGCTTGCCAGTCGGGATCGGTGGCGGCCTGGTGGCGGGCGGCCGCCTGCTGGTCATGGTGGGGGCGGATGGTCAGGATCCGGCCTGCTTTGGCTTTGGTGCACCGCTCGCGCAGGGGACATCCGGTGCACAGGTCCTTGAAGGCTGCTTTGCGCTGGTGGTGCTGTCCGCCGGGGTCCGACAGCGGGACGGTGTGCCCTTGGGGGCAGGTCACGGTGGCGTTGGTCGTGTCGAGGGTGAAGCCGCTGGGAACGGCCGCCCGCAGCGGGGCGGGTTTGAGGAACAGCCGGTGCCCGGCCTGCTCCAGAACCTGGCGGGCCTCACCGGTGGAGTAGGCGGTGTCGCCGAAGGCGTGCACCGGCTGTTCTTCTCGGCGAGCAGGTCCAGGCCGACGGCTGCCTCGTGGTGCTCGGCCCCGGCGCCG
Organism: Streptomyces sp. NBC_01006; assembly: GCF_045162725.1. NCBI lineage: Bacteria > Bacillati > Actinomycetota > Actinomycetes > Kitasatosporales > Streptomycetaceae > Streptomyces > Streptomyces sp. NBC_01006. The sequence continues at coordinate 6,982,530 of NZ_CP108700.1, forward strand.
GGACGCAGGGCGACGGCGGTGAACAGGCCGGTCTCGGGCTCGATGGCGAGGTGGGCCTTGTATCCGTCCTGCTGGTGGCTGCGGGTCTTGTGGACGTGGCGGGACTCAGGATCGGCGGTGGAGACCATGCGGCCCGGGACGGTGCCCTGGGTGATGCGCCAACGCCCGTCGCGGCCGTCGGAGCCGTCGGCGGGCTCGACGTCCTGGCCCGCGACCAGGGCAAGCAGGCCGACCGCGCCGGCTGCCTTCTCGCCGAGCTGCTGCTCGGGCAGGTGGCCCAGCAGTCGCAGTGCATCGCGGACGACGGCGTCCACCAGGTCGGCCCTCGCCTGGACGTCGTTCCATGCGATGCGGGGCTTGCCCGGGTCGGTGTAGTCGTGGGCCGTGCACTGCACGGCCGCGATCTGGTCGGCTCCCGGAACCTCCCGGATCACCGCCCGGATCGCGGAGATGATCTGGGTGACGGTGTCCTGGGTGGCGACCGCGTCGTCCAAAACGGTGGAGTCCAGCGCCCGGCGGTGCTTGCCCTTGAGTACTCCGGTGGCCTTCACGACCTCGCGGACCGCTTCGAAGACCCGGTTCGGGCAGGCTGAGCGAGCCAGCCGACGGCGGAAGTAGGCCAGCAGCGACGGATCGAACGCCATGTCATGCAGACCGAGCCCACATGCCGCTTTCCACCGCAGGTCACAGCTTCCCGGCCGGGCAAAGCGGCGCACGGCGTCCTGCGCGAGTACGAGGAATTCAATTTCGAGCGCCGCAGGGGGATCCCTCCGGTGCTGTGGCCGTTCTTCGCGCCGGACCCGGACCGGTACTACCGATGGCGGGTTCAGCTGGATTGCGCTTGCATCAAGGAGCTGCTGGCACCGGGTGACTGCCTCCCGCCGAGCGAGAGGCAGTGGCGTGGCGTCAGGGACGGTGAAGCATTGCCGCCGGGACAGGTGTACTGCCGGCACGATGATTCCGCTGATGCCCCCTACCGCGACATCATTGAGTGGGGAGACCGGCAAGAGGTGAGCTTTCCCGCGGACCCGGTGGAACCCCCCGAATGGGCCGATGGCGACGTGTGGGCCGTGATCCGCCACGATGAAGCACACACGTCGGCCTTCTGGAAGGTGACGCTGGCCTGCGGACGCGTCGAAGAGGTCGTAGGGCCAGCCCTCGACTGGAAGCCCGATGATGGGCCGCGCCTGGCCGAGGCCACGAAGGTGAAACAGATGATCGAGGAATTCGAGCAGGTCTGGGATTCAGACCCGATGCTTCAATCCGAACACCAACGTGAGCACACCCGGCGGATGCTGGCGGCAGGCTGGCCGCGTCCGAGACCGGAACGGTCTTGCCATACCTGTCCCCACGCTCGCGCGATTGTCGCGTATCAGCGCGTGGGCTGGCTCATTCCGTGCAATGAGGCGCCGAAGCCCGAAAACCCGCCGCTGGCTCGCGCTGTCTTGGAGCGCCGACTGCGCCGGGCCGAGACCGAGGCGGAGCGGCTACGTGTGCAGCTGGCCGGGCACGAGGAGCGACGGGACGTCTGACAGACGGGCCCTGTGAGCTGCCAGCACTCTTCCGGATCGGAGCCCTTCCGCTTCCACTCACACCGGCGGCGATGGATGGGTGTCGCGCCCGAGTGCACCCGGGCGCGACACCATCACCCCTTCCTGGGCAGGTTCAGGTCAGTACGCGCATCGCGAGTACGGAGCCGTCTTGATGGATAGAGACGGGGCCGTCCCACTTCGAGTCCCATCCGAGAAGGGGCCACGTCTTCCGTTGGGCGTGGACCTCGGTGCGGTACCGCTCCAATTGACCGTTCTCGAGATGGTGGAAGAGGTCCTTCGTAACTCCGGAGAACGCCTCGACCCGGGTCCTGTTGAGACGGAAGACGTGATCGGTGCCGACGAAGTCGATGCCGTGGAGCTGTACGTACGCGTCTTGGACGCTGTCGGTGGCGGCATGGATCAGGCCCGTGAAGTGGCGCTGCCCTTGCCTCTTGGTCAGGTACTGCGCGGTGGCCGTGTCATCTCCTGCGAAGGCCGTCAGGCCGGCGGCGGCGGTTCGGGTGAGGACGCGCCGAAACCACGGATAGTGCTCGGGCTGGACGTGGAACCCCGGCTCGGGCGCTGGCGGTTCGTCGCCCTCGTGGAGCCGTTGGATTCCCGGGTAGATGTTCTCGTCTTCGACGGGTTGATCGAGGTGGTTGTCGGGGGCGTCCTGTGCGCCGCTCAGCCGGCCGCCGGTTCCGTGCGCATGCAAGGCGTGCACCGTGAGCGGACCCTCGGTCGGAAGCTCCGTGCTGAACACCAAGGCCGGCGTCTGGTTCCATGCGCCGATGTGGACTGCCTCGACATGGGCGGAGGCGGACGCCAGCTGGGTGTGCGACGTGGCGGCGTTGCTGTGGTTGACTGTGGAAACTGCTTGTCACGGCCTTCTGCAAGGCTTAGTTCGTGCGCGCTCGGCCGTTCCACCGTGCGAGGCCCTCGAAGGCGTCCAGTGTCCGGACGTCGTAGGAGCCGAAGAAGTCCTGGCAGTCACGGGCGAGTCGGTCGTAAAGGGCTGCTGCTCCTCGGGTGTCGCCTGACTCTGCGCCTCACCTTCGCCGACGACGCCCCGCTGCCCTTCGATCTCGACCCCGATGCCTGGCAGGCCACTGCACTCGACGTGCCGCTCCCCAGGAAGGTGACCTGCACGGACCCGCCGGCGGTCTCGGTCGGCCGCAGCGCCCCGACCCCGATGCCCTCAGGCAGACGACCCTGGAAGCCGTACGGCACTTCGCCCCCAGACCCTGCCCGCTGTCGGGGGAACTGGCCGACTGCCAGGAGAGACCTTCCCGCACGCCTCGAACTCGCCGTACCGCTCTCCCACCGCAAGACCGCAGCCATCGCCTGGCTGGCAGTGGCTGCGGGCTGTGCATGGTGGATCCACCTCCAAACGCAGGGTGACAGGCCACAGGACGGCTGGGACGCCATCCTCGTCATCGCGCCCGGGCTCGGCGCGATCACATGCCTGATGCGGCTGGTACAGGCGCTGTTCTTCGCCCAGACCGCCGACTTCGACGCGGACGGCATCACCGTCCACAGCCTCGGTACGGGTGCCTCGTTCACAGCAGGCCCCCAGGTCCTTCCCTGGGGCGACGTCTCCGCCCTGAGCTCAGTGGGCCCCGGGACCTGGACCATCCGTGTGCACCTCAAGCAGGGGCGGCCCTTACCACGGGCGGCAACGCGGCCTGGCACAGCACACCGCGACCCGGGTCGACCTGACCCTACCGGCGGCGGCGTTCGAGGCTCCTTGGAGCGGCAGCGCCTCATCACTGCGGTGCGCCACTTCGCCCCCCACGTCGACACCGGCCTCTTGTGAACGTTCGTAAGGTGCGAGGGACGCCATCGGGCTGGCCCTGCGACCTTCACCGAGCGCTCGACGGAGGTCGTCAGCCGTAATCGGCGTCGGCGGAGCCGACCTCGAAGGGCTTCTCACCGCTCGGAGGGTCATCGTTCTCGCCAACCTTGACGCCGTTGCCGTACAGCGTCGACGTGGCCGAGGTCGGGGAGGTTGAGGAGGGTTCTCGTGATTTCAGTCGGGGTGGCGGGGGCGACCGTGGCGTGCCAGAGACGTTCTCCGACCCCGATATCGCCTGACCGCGATCGGCGCCCGTCACACGCCCAACTCCTTTATTCAGGCACGAACATCCGCCGCGAGAGACAGAATTGCGAGCATGTTGAATCAAGGTGATCTGGAACAGGGCATCCGCACCCTCGCCGACGACGAGGCCGTCCGCGCGCTGACGGCGCTGGCGGAGGAGCACGGGTTGCTCCCCGCCGCACGGCAGCTGTCCGAGGGCGGCGATGAGCTGCGGGCGGAGGTGGCCGCCGTGGAGCTGGAGCGGTACGTGGGGGCGGACCAACCTGAGTTTTCCGACGGTGAGTTGGCGCGCCGCTTACTGGAGTATGTGGCGGCGCTGCGCGAGGACCTGGCGGACACGGTCGGCGAGGCCGTCGCCTACGCATGCTCGCCCATGGAACGGCTCGACCCCGTCACTCTGCCGGTCGCGGCGCTCGCCGTCACGCTCCTGCAGACCGAGGTGGTCCTGAAGCGGGATCCGCGCGGGAGGTGGAGCCTGACCATCCACAAGCGGGCCCTGCGGGATTCCTCTCTCGGCCGGGTCCTGACGGCCCTGCTCTCGCAGATCACCAGCGGCAAGTAGCCGGCGGACCGGGAGGGGGTTCGCGATGACGGTCTCGGTGAGGGCGCCCTACGCGTGGCACTGCGAGCAATGTGTCCAGGAGCGGGGGGCTCCGGTCTGGCGCGTCATCGACGCGCGGGAGCGGGCCGACGTGCTGGCGGCACCCGTCCCCGACGTCCCGGGCGTCTCCTGGGTGGACTGCCCCGTCTGCGGGACCAGGACGCACATCGAGGCGCCGCTGCTGGTCCTGCGCCCGGGTGCGGCAGCGCCCCTGCTGCTAGCGGTCTCCGTCGCGGAGCTCGGGGGCGGTCCGCCGCCCTCCGGGGAGCCCCTGCTGGCGGAGGCCGCGCGGGCCGGGGCCTTCCTCGGCGGCGCCTTCCTCGGGGAGGCGATCCCGCTGCCGCGCAGGCTGCTCCCCCACGTCCTGGCCCGCGACCTCGAACGGGACCTGGCGGATCCCGAGTCGGCATGCCGGGAGCTGGAGCCCGAGGGGGCGCCGACGGTCGCGAACTACCGGATCTTCCTGGAGTACCTGGGGGAGGCACGCGCCGACTCCCTGGTCGGGGAGCTGCTGACCGCGATGCTACTCGGCCTGCCGGACGCCCTCGCGGAACTCGTCCGTACGTACCCGGAGCTGACGGACGGCACCCGGGTGCGCGACGCGGGCCGCGAGGAGCTGCGCAGGGCGGCCGAGACCCCCCTCAAAGAGGTGCTGCGCATACGGCAGCGGCTCCTGGACGAACTGTGCGACGGCCGGACCACTCCGGCCACCGCCATGCGCCGCTACTTCGAGTCCCTGGGGCGCTTCGACGCCGGTCTGCGGACCCGGCTGCACGCGATGTACCTGGAGGCCCGCGACACCGACGGGCCCGAAGGCATCCCGCTCGCCCGCGAGGCGCTGGAGCTCGCCGCCGGCCTGGGCGAGGAGGGCATGGAGACCGAGCTGGCCGCGAGGCTCGGCGAACGCCTGGTGCTCGCTGTGCACGCCGGGCTCGACGCCGATCCGTCCGAGGCCGTCCGGGTCCTCGAACGCGCCCTGAGCCGGCTGCGCGAGGGGACTCTCCAGTGGGTGGAGGTGGCGAACAACCTGGCCAGCGCCCACCACCTGCGGGACGACGGCGACCGGTTGGAGATCTGGGAAGCCGCCCGCGACCTGCTGGCGCGCGCGACCGCGCTGGACCGGGGCGAGTATCCCGAGTACTGGGCGCGGGTCCAGACCAACTACGGCCTGCTCCTCTCGGAGCGGCCCGGCGGTGGCCCCGAGGACCTCACGCTCGGCATCGAGCACATCAGGGCGGGGCTGGAGGAGCGGGCCCCCAAGCGGGACAGGGTCGCCTGGGCCTACTCGATGGTCAACCTCGGCCTGCTGCTGTATCGGCGCGCCGGGGTGTCAGACCTCAGGGAGGCGGAGCAGTGCTACCGGGACGCCCTGAGCCACCTCGGCGCCGGTGACGACCCGGCTCTGTGGTCCCGGATCCAGTGCAATCTGGGCGACCTGCTGCTGTCCCGGGATCCCGTCGACGCGCGCGGCGCCCGGGAGGCGGCGACGGCAGCGCTCGCCCTGTCCACCGCGCGCCCCGGCCTCCTGGACACGGGCCGCATCGTCTGGCTGCTGGCCCGGGCCATGGACCACATCGACGGCCCAGGCAGCGCAGACGGCCTCCGGCTGCGCCACGCGGCCCTGGGGGCCACACCGGCCACGGTGTCGCCATCCCTGCACCTCAACATCGGCCGGGAACTGCTCAGCGCGCACGCCTCGGCGGAACGCTGGAGCGAGGCGGCCGAGGTCGCGTCCGGCATGCTGACCGCTGTGACCGCGCTCTACGACGCCCAGGTCACCGGGACCGGCCGCCAGAGCGTCCTCGCCCAGGTGAACCGGATCGCCCGCTGGGCCGCCTTCCTGCTGGCCCGGGCGGGGCGTCCGGAGCGTGCAGTCGAGGCGATCGAGGGCGGAGTGGCCTGTGAGCTCTCGGTGGCGGCCGGGCGAGGGGCGGCCGACCTGGAGGCCTTGGGACGGATCGACCCCGCCGCCGCCCACCGCTACCGGCTGGCACAGGCCCGGTACCGGGCCTCGGTCGGCGAGGCGTTCGCGGCGGCGTCCGGCGGCCCCACCGTCGCTGGCTCTACGGCGAGCGGGGAGGCCGCCGCCGAACGCGGCGTGCGTGCGGCGATCGCGGAGATCCGCGCGATCCCGGGCTTCGAGCGCTTCCTACGCACCGACGGGCTGGCGGACATCGTCCGCGCGGCGGGCGGGCGTCCGCTCGTCTACCTGGTGAACGCGCCCTGGGGCAGCTACGCCCTCGTGCTCGCCCGCAGCTCGGGCGAGTCGCCCGCTGTACGGGCCGTTCCCGTTCCGGGGGTGAGCAGCGAGACTGTCACAGGCCTCTTGGTGCTGGACCCGGCCGACGGCGCCCTGGGCCTGCTCCTCGCCCAGGAGGCCGGAGCGCTCCGGCGCAGGCGTCTGCTCCCGCAGGCCCTGGACCGGCTCGCCGCCCTTGGACCGCTCCTGCGCCCGGTCGCGAGAGTCCTCGCGGAGGACCCGGAGCAGGAGGCCGTCGTCGTCCCGACCGGTCTGCTGGGCCTGGTCCCCCTGCACGCCGTGCCGCTCGGGCCGGGGGCGGGAGAAGTGCTCGACGACATCGGCACCGTGATCGTCTGCCCCTCCGCGGCCGTGTACGCGATCTCCCGCGTCGCGGCCGCCCGGCCGCCGGAGCCTGTGCCACGTCTGGTGGGGGTCACCGACCCTGACGGTTCGCTCCCCGGTGGACGCGGTGAACTCGCCCATATCCGGGAGCTGTTCGAGCCGCACGGTGAGGCCCGCTGCGCGGTGGGGCCCGAAGCCACCGTGGACTGGCTGCTCGGCCAGCTCGCCGAAACCTCGTACCTCCACATCATCTGCCACGGCAGCGGCGAGTTCAACGGTCGGGGCGGCTCCCTGGCCCTGGCCGACGGCCGCCTCGACATGGACACCCTGGTCCAACACCAGCTCCACGCCTGCCGACTCGCGGTGCTCAGCGCCTGCCAGTCCGGCCACTACGAGGTCGTCCGGGCTCCGGACGAGTTCCGCGGGCTCGCGGCGGGATTCCTCCAGGCTGGGGCGGCGTGCGCGGTGGCCGGACTGTGGCTGGTGGACGACATGGTGACCGCAGTGCTGATGGCGCGGTTCTACGAGCTGCTCGCTCCCGCTCACGGGCCCGGCGGGCTGCCCCCGGTGGCCGCCCTGCGCCGGGCCCGTATCTGGTTGCGCCGGCTCACCTGGGAGGAGCTCGCCCGGTATACCGCCTCCCGGCCCCACTTGGCGGCCCTGACCGAGCGATACATATCCCGGGCGACGACCGGCGAGCGTCCCTTCGCCTCGCCGGTCCACTGGGCCGCGTTCACCGCGTGGGGAGTGTGAGCGCCCGCCCGGCTCCGGGCCCCGTCAGTCCGTTTGCGTCGGCCCGTTCGAGTCGAGCCTGTAGCGGGAGACGGGGCCGTGGGGCGATTGCGGGGTTCTGATCTGCATCGTCGTGTAGCGCCCGCCGACCAGACCCGTGAGAGTCACGGTGGCCGGGTAGTGGACCTCGCTGCCATTCGCGCAGCTGGGGCGGCAGATTACCATCCACTCCTGCCCGCTGGCGTGGGCGGTGGACAGACCCCAGTCCGACCAGGTCAGGCCCCTGAGCATGCCATTCCCGTCTCCGCAGTGGAGCAGGACCGATTCGGGTTCCTCCAGGTAGTCCCCGAAGCAGCTCACGATCGAGGCGGGCCTCGTGCTCGACCGTGTGGTGACCGTCGTCGGCGCCTGCTCCGAGGGCTCCGGTGCGGCTGAGGGCTCGGGCGCGGGCGGGGTCGGCTCCACGGTCGGCGTGGGGGGCGCCTCGGTGGTGGGGTCGGGGGTCGGCTGCGCGGACCCCGGAGCGGTCGGGTCTCCGGTCGACTGTCTGGACGCCGTGACGGTCGCCTCGGGGTCGGCGACGGTGCCGGTGCCGCCGTCGCGGCCGGGCACCAGGGCGAGCACGGTCGCGGCGATCGCGAGGCCGGCGGCGATGCCCGCGCCGACGGCGAAGCCGCGCCGGGCCGAAGCGGGCGGGGAACCTGGGTACGGCGCTGCGGGCTTGTCGAGGACCGGTGCCACGGACTCCGGGACGGCAGGCCGTTTCCTCAGCTCGACCCGGAGCCGCTCGATCTCGGCCTGCTGCTCCGCGATCAACTCGTGAATCTCCTGCGGCCAGGGACGCGGCGAGGGCGCCAGGCTCCCGAGGGACTCTCGCAGTTGGGCCGCGCTCGGCCGGGCGGCGGGGTCCTTGGCGAGGCAGCGGGCCACGATCGGGCGGATCTTCGCCGGCAGGCCGCTGAGGTCGGGTTCGGTGTGCACGACGTTGTACAGGGTCTGCGGCAGGGAGGGCCCGGTGAACGGGCACGCGCCGGTGCACGCCATGACCAGCACCGTCCCGAGGGAGAAGATGTCGCTGGCCGAGTCGAGTGGCGCGCCCTGGGCCTGCTCCGGGGACATGAACCCGGGTGAGCCGACCAGCCAGCCCGTGGTCGTCAGCTCGCTGCCCTCCTCGCTGTCGGCGGCTCGGGCGATGCCGAAGTCGATCACGCGGGGCCCGTCGTCGGCGAGGAGCACGTTGGACGGTTTCAGGTCCCGGTGCACTAGGCCGACCCGGTGGATGTCGCTCAGGGCCGAGGCCAGTCCCGCGGTCATGCGCAGTACCGACTCCTCGGGCAGCGCCCCGACGGTCGCCACGGCGTGCTGGAGCGACGGTCCGGGGACGAACTCCGAAGTCAGCCATGGTTCGGGGGCATCGGCGTCCGCGTCGATGATCGCGGACGTATACGCTCCGGAGACCTTGCGGGAGGCTTCCACCTCCCGGCGGAACCGGGCCCGGAACCCGTCGTCTTCGACGAACTGCGAGCGCACCTGCTTCAGCGCGACCAACCGGCCGTCCGGGGCGCTGCTCAGCAGGACTCGGCCCATCCCACCCCGGCCAAGTTCCGCGATGGTCCGGTACTTGCCGACCGCCACCGGGTCGGCGCCTTCTAACTGTTTCATCCTGTCCCCCTACAGCGGACGATCCGTCAGGACCGAGTCTCCGCGCCCGACTGGCCCCGGACAAGACGATCGGGCCTTCTGCACGGATCGCCCGCCACGGAGTTCGGGGTTCGCCCAACGGGCCTGCCCGCATACCGGATACTCCCGCCGGGCGGAAAGGTTGGGCCACAAGCGTTTCCGCAGCGCTCGTACGTCACACCGGTAGTGGCCATGAACGGACTGCGCCGGGGTGCTTTCCTGACTGCGACGGGGGCCGTCGGCGTGCGCGCCGTCACCGGCACCGCGGCCATGCAGGCGGAGCGCAGGGCCGCCCGTACGACGGGGAGGGGCGCACCAACTCCTCCCCCGACCCGCGGGGACTGCGCTTCCGCGGTGCCGACTTCCGCTACTACAGCGCCAGCGTCACGCCCAGATCAGTGGCCAACCCAAAGAAGCCCATTGCTCCTCAGATTGTTCCCATCCTGCAGCCGACGCCCGGGCTGGCTGGCATCGCGCCAGTTTGCATTGGTGGAACCTCCTGCTGTCCCGTATCTCCGGATATGACCAGGCCCTTTCTTCACCTTGGAGAGGAACCATGAGTCCGGTATGCCAATCGAGGCACCCTTGATTTGTCACGGCCGAGGACCTCCACACGTCGACCTAGGAGCGCGAACCGTACGCTTCTTGAAAGTGGAAGCTGAAGGCGCCCATGCGTCGCAGTTTGTCGAGTCCGAGCCGCGGTTCTTCAGGGGCAATCCGGCCGATGTTTTCCCCCGAGCACGTCTCCACCGGTCGTGTCGTCGCGGCAGGGAGTCGGAGGACGCGAAATAGCTGGCGCAGCCGTCTGACGGTGCGTCGGAAAAGTCAGCAGTCGGTCAGTATGAGTCCTGGAAAATCCTGGGGAAGCTGACCGAACATGCGAATGGTTGTAATCTGCGGAGACCGCCCTTGACCTGCGATGAGCAGGCAGGGAGCAGACAAAACGGGAGTTTCCTCATGCTTCGGACCATGTTCAAGTCCAAGATCCATCGGGCCACGGTCACCCAGGCCGACCTGCACTACGTCGGCTCCGTGACCATCGACGCCGATCTGCTCGACGCGGCGGATCTGCTGCCCGGGGAGCTCGTCCACATCGTGGACATCACCAACGGGGCGCGGCTGGAGACGTACGTCATCGAAGGCGAGCGCGGTTCCGGGGTCATCGGGATCAACGGCGCGGCCGCACACCTCGTGCACCCCGGGGACCTCGTCATCCTCATCAGCTACGCACAGGTCGAGGACGCCGAGGCAAGGGTGTTGAAGCCGCGCGTCGTGCACGTCGACGCGGACAATCGGATCATCGAACTGGGTGCGGATCCGTCCGCCCCGGTGCCGGGAACGGACCAGGAGCGCAGCCCCCACGCGGTGGCTGTCTGAGGGGAGTCGGGGACCATGTCGCAGACCGGTGCCATCGCATTCAAGGACGACCGCAAGGCAGGACGGCTGCTCGCCGTCGAGGACGGTGAGGTGGTCGGCCTCATCGCGTACTTCGTGCTCGACGCTGCGCCCCACGCCCTCGTGGCGGTGCACACCATCGTCGAGCCGGGGCACGAGGGGCGGGGCATCGCCGGGGACCTGGTGAAGGCCTTCTACGGGATCGCCGCCGCCGAAGGGGTGCCCGTGGTCCCGCTGTGCCCGTACGCGGCCAGCTGGGCCGGCCGGCACCCCGACCAGGCGCCCGAGGCGCCGGCCGAGGTCGTCGCGGCGGCGAAGGCGCAGCTGGACGCGAGCCCCGACCTGTGGTGACACCCCTGACCCTGCTGCACACCTCGCCGGTCCACGTGCCGGTCTTCGACGCCCTGCGGGACCGGGACCACCCCGGCGCCGCACTGCGCCACCTCGTGGTGCCGGAGCTGCTGGACCGGGCCCGTACGGAGGGCCCGGACTCGGTGGCTCCGGCCCTGCGGGCCCTGCTGGCCGGCTCCGGCGGCCCGGTCCTGGTGACCTGCTCGACCATCGGCGCGGTCGCGGAGGCCCTGGAACCGGAGCTCGGCGTCCCGGTCCTCCGGGTCGACCGCCCGATGGCCGCGGAAGCCGTCCGTACGGGCCCGCGCGTCGCGGTGCTGGCCACCGTGGAGTCGACGCTGGTCCCGACGCTTGCCCTGCTGACGGAGGAGGCCGAGCGGGCCGGCCGCCCCGTGTCGATCACCACGCACCTGATCGCGGAAGCCTGGCCCCGCTTCGAAGCCGGCGACACCGCCGGCTACCTCGCCCTGGTGGCCCAGGCGGCCGACGCCGTCTCGGACGCGGACAGCATCGTCCTGGCCCAGGCCTCGATGGCGGCCGCATCATCCCTGGCCACGACCGCCACCCCGATCCTCGCCAGCCCCACCCCCGGCCTTGCCGCGGGCCTCCACGCCGCCCGTTGATCCGTCGCGTACGGGCTTCGGCGGGCGTACGGGGGCGGATCCGGGGAAGGTGGGGCTTATGGTGCGAAACGTAGAGATGACGGAGCCGCCTCTGCCCGGGCCGGGTCCTGTGCCGCCCGGGCCCGGGCCGAATCCCTTCCCGGATCCCGAGCCGATTCCGCAGCCCGTGCCGCCCGTGCCGGCGCCGGTGCCCGAGCCGGATCCGATCCCGCCGCCGCCCGGGCCCGCGCCGATCCCGCAGCCCGGGCCGCTGAGCGGGGAGCCGGTCTAGGCCGTACGGACCTCGGAGCGGTCGCCGCTCCAGAGGGTGTGGAACGAGCCCTCGCGGTCGGTGCGCCGGTAGGTGTGCGCCCCGAAGAAGTCCCGCTGGCCCTGGGTGAGGGCCGCCGGGAGCCGCTCCGCGCGCAGCGCGTCGTAGTACGCGAGGGAGGCGGAGAAGGCGGGTACCGGGATGCCCTGTGACACGGCGGCCACCAGGGCGGCCCGCCAGTCCTCCTGGGCCGCGCCGATCTCCTGCGCGAAGCCCGGGTCCGCCAGCAGGCTCGGCAGGTCCGGCTGCGCGTCGTACGCCGTACGGATCCGGTCCAGGAAGGCCGCCCGGATGATGCAGCCGCCCCGCCACAGCGAGGACACCGCGCCCAGGTCCACGCCCCAGCCGTACTCCTCGCTGCCCGCCTGGATCTGGTGGAAACCCTGCGTGTACGAGACGATCTTCGAGGCGTACAGGGCCTGCTCCACCTGGGCGGCGAAGGCGTCGGCCGCCTCCGCCGACAGCGGCGCGGCCACCGGGCCCGCGAGTCCCCGGGCGGCCTTACGCAGGTCCGCGTGGCCCGAAACCGCACGGGCGAAGACCGCCTCGGCGATCCCCGACACCGGAACGCCCAGGTCCAGCGCGATCTGCACGGTCCAGCGGCCGGTGCCCTTCTGCTCGGCCGCGTCGGCCACGACGTCGACGAACGGACGCCCGGTCTCGGCGTCCGTGTGCGCGAGCACCTCCGCCGTGATCTCGATCAGGTACGAGTCCAGCCGGCCCTGGTTCCACTCGCGGAAGGTCTCCGCGATCCGCGCGGGGGAGTAGCCGGCGACGTCGCGCAGCAGGTGGTAGGCCTCGGCGATGAGCTGCATGTCGGCGTACTCGATGCCGTTGTGCACCATCTTGACGAAGTGTCCGGCGCCGTCGGGGCCGACGTGCGAGACGCACGGCGTACCGTCCTTGGCCTTCGCCGCGATCTTCTCCAGCATCGGACCGAGCGACTCGTACGACTCGGCGGAGCCGCCCGGCATGATGCTCGGGCCGAGCAGCGCACCCTCCTCGCCGCCCGAGATGCCCGCGCCCACGAAGTGGATGCCCTGCTCGCGCAGCTCCTTCTCGCGCCGCCGGGTGTCCTCGAAGTGGGCGTTGCCGCCGTCGATGATGACGTCGCCGGGCTCCAGCAGCGGGGCGAACTCGTGGATCACGGCGTCGGTCGGCTCACCGGCCTTCACCATGATGATGAGACGGCGCGGCCGTTCCAGCGCGTCCACGAACTCCTTCGCGGACTCGGCGGCGACGAAGGCCCCCTCGTGCCCGAACTCCTCCACCAGGGCGGTGGTCTTCGCGGCCGTGCGGTTGTGGACGGCGACCGTGAAGCCGTTGCGGGCGAAGTTCCGGGCGAGGTTGCTCCCCATCACCGCGAGCCCGGTGACGCCGATCTGGGCCGTGCTGCTCATACGTGCGCTCCTGAGTGCTTCGATGTGCGGGTGGGAGCGACGCTACATGGGCGGGCGCGCCGCGAGCCGTCCCGCCATGCGAATCATTGTCAACTTCCGTGAACATGCGCCCTGTTGCGCCCCTTGTCATGCCCTGATCGCGCCGTTAGGTTGTGCGGTTCCTGATGTCTTCAATGGGGGCTCCCATGGGTGTACGGGGTCGGCACCGCCGGTACCAGCCGAGCAGCATCAACCGCGCCTCGCTCGCCGTCACCGCCGGTGGGGCAGGGCTCGCGCTCCCTCTGATCGGCGGCGGAACCGCCCACGCCGCCTCGGTGGACACCTGGAGCAAGGTCGCGGACTGCGAGTCCACCAACAACTGGCACGTCAACACCGGCAACGGCTACTACGGTGGGCTCCAGTTCAGCCAGAGCACGTGGCGCGCCTTCGGCGGCGCCGCGTACGCGGCCCGCGCCGACCTGGCCACCAAGGACCAGCAGATCGCGGTCGCCGAGAAGGTGCTGAAGGGGCAGGGCCCGCAGGCCTGGCCGGTGTGCGGGAAGCAGGCCGGGCTCTCGCGCAGCGGCCCCGCGCCGGCCGTCTCTCCACAGGGGCAGGGCCAGGGCGTGAAGGTCCAGGTCCAGGTCAAGGAGGCGAAGCCCGCCGCCCCACCGGCCGCCACGCCCCGCCCGACGGCCACGTCCGTCCTGCCCAACCCGTACGTGGTCGCGCCCGGCGACTCCCTCTCGGCGATCGCCACCACCCAGCACGTCGAGGGCGGCTGGCAGGCGCTGTACGAGACCAACCGGGCCACCGTGGGCAGCAACCCGAACCTGATCTTCCCCGGTCAGCGGCTCACCCTGCGCGTCACCGCCGCGCCGGCCGCCCCGCCCGCGCAGAACCCCGAGAAGCCTCCGCGGACCGCGGAGCCGGTCAAGCCGGCGGAGCCGAACGCGCAGAAGGAGGCGCAGAAGCCCGCCGAGAAACCGGCCGAGAAGCCAGCCGCGAAACCCGCGGAGAAGCCCGCCCCCGCTCCCGCCTCAGCGCAGCAGCAGCCGGCCTCGGGCGGCTTCGTCACCCCCGTGGACGCCTCCATCGGCACCGCGTACCACGTGGCCGGATCGTCCTGGTCCAGCGGCTACCACACGGGCGTCGACTTCCCCGTCGCCACCGGAACCTCCGTCAAGGCCGTCGGCCCCGGCTCCGTCGTCTCCGCCGGCTGGGCGGGCGCGTACGGCTACCAGGTCGTCATCCGGCACTCCGACGGCCGGTACTCCCAGTACGCCCACCTCTCGGCGCTCGGGGTCAAGGCCGGGCAGCAGGTCTCCGGCGGGCAGCGGATCGGCCGCTCCGGTTCCACCGGCAACACCAGCGGACCCCACCTCCACTTCGAGATGCGCACGTCCCCCGGCTACGGCTCCGACATCGACCCGCTGAAGTACCTCCGCGGCCGCGGCGTCAGCATCTGACCCCCGTGCGTGCGGCGCCACGACCGTGAGCAGGATCAGGCCGGTCGCCGTCAGCACGGCGCTGGCCAGGGCCGCCGCCGTGCCCGCCGCCCCGAACCGGAAGCCCTCGCCGAACAGCGATATGCCGACCGCCGCCGCGACGACCGGGTTGACCACGGTCAGCGTGGCCAGCGGCGCGTTCAGCCCCGCGCCCCGGTAGGCCGCCTGGGAGAGCAGCAGCCCGCCCGCGGCCAGGACGGCGATCGCCGCCAGATCGGGCCACACGGAGCCGAGCGCGCCCGGTGCGAGGGCCGATTCCCCGGCATTCTCGGCCACCGACTTGGTGAACACGGAGGCCATGCCGAAGGCCGTACCGGCCGCGACCGCCAGCAGCACACTGCGCAGCACCGGCCGGTGCATCCGCTGCGCCGCCAGGAACAGGGCGGCGACCCCGGCCCCGGTGGCGATCAGCAGCAGGCCCCGCTCCCCGCCCGCCAGCGGCTGGTCCGCATCCCCGTCCCCGCCGGTCAGCGCCAGCAGCCCGGCCAGCCCCACCGTGGCCAGCAGCGCGCCGCGCCAGGCCGCCGCACCCGCCCGGCGGTGTACGAAGAGGGCCGCCATCGGCAGCGCGAACACGATGGTCAGCGCACCGAGCGGCTGCACCAGGCTCAGCGGCCCGTACGCGAGGGCCACCACGTGCAGCAGGGCGCCCAGGCCGTTCAGCCCGACCGCACACCACCAGCCGGCCCGGCGCAGCGGCGCGTACGGGCGGCCGGGGGTGCTCGCCGCGACCCGTTCCTGCACGATCGCGCCGCCCGCGTACGCGACGGCGGACACCAGGCAGAGCAGGACCGACAGCGCAAGGGCACTCATGATTTCCACAATGCCCGACCCCAGCGGCCTATTCCTCCCCCTACAGGTGGTCACCAGTGGTACCCCAGGCATACTCCGGAAGGAGTACGGGACGAGTGCAGGACCCCGCGGCAGTCCCCGCCGGCCCCTGCCCACGGTGACTGCCCCGTCGCGGTGCGTGAGGCGTCGGGTGACGGGTTTGGTTCCGGGCGCGTCGGATCCGTACAGTGGCGGTTTTGGGGACTTCCGCAGAGGCGGATGCGGACGAGTGAGCAAGGAACGGCAGCGGCCATGACGGTGACCGAAGACAACCACGTGAGCGCGGACGACCACGCCTACGGGCCGGGCATCGACCCCGACCGGCTGGCGCTCTGCCTCAGCGTGCTCGACGAACTCGACAAGATCGACGTCGACCACCCCGACGCCATCACCGTACGCCGCGCCACCGCCGGCCTCTACCGCACGGTCAAGCAGCGCCGCCGCCAGGAGCGCCGCGCCGCCAAGACCGCCAACGACAAGGCCGTCACCGAGGCGACCGCGACCGGCTCCGCCGAGCGCATCGACGACGAGACCGAGGGCATCCTGCCTTCCTCGGTCACGGAGGCCGGCCGGATCGCCGGGATACTCCAGCGTCCGCGCTCCTGCTACATCTGCAAGACGCGGTACGTCGAGGTCGACTACTTCTACCACCAGCTCTGCCAGCCGTGCGCCGGCCAGAACCGTGCCAAGCGCGAGGTCCGCGCCGACCTCGCCGGCAAGCGCGCGCTGCTCACCGGCGGCCGGGCCAAGATCGGCATGTACATCGCGCTGCGGCTGCTGCGCGACGGCGCCCACACGACGATCACCACCCGCTTCCCCAAGGACGCCATCCGCCGTTTCAAGGCGATGGAGGACTCGGCGGAGTGGATGCACCGCCTGGAGGTCGTCGGACTCGACCTGCGCGACCCGGGCCAGGCCGTGGCGCTGGCCGACCAGATCGCCAAGGCCGGTCCGCTCGACATCCTGATCAACAACGCGACGCAGACCGTGCGCCGCCTGCCCAGCGCGTACGCCGCGCTGGTCGAGGGGGAGAGCGCCCCGCTCCCGGCCGGCGAGCTCCCCGCCCACCACGTCATCGGCGCGTTCAACTCCGGTGCGGTCGACGGCCTGGCGGCGCTGCCCGTCGGCGTGAGCGGGCTCGACGCGCAGAAGGTCGCCGACCTCGCCCTGGTCGCGGGCAACGCCAGCATCGAACGGCACCTCGACGGCACCGCCATCGACGCCGGCGGCCTGCTGCCCGACGTCGTCGACACCAACACCTGGGTGCAGACCATCGACCAGATCTCCCCGGTGGAGCTGCTGGAGACCCAGCTGTGCAACTACACGTCGCCGTTCATCCTGATCAGCGCGCTCCGGCCGGCGATGGCGGAGGCCGCCCGCAGGGCGTCCAGCGGGCGTGCGTACGTGGTCAACGTCTCGGCGATGGAGGGCGTGTTCAGCCGCGGCTACAAGGGCGCGGGGCACCCGAACACCAATGCCGCCAAGGCCGCGATGAACATGGTGACGCGGACCAGCGGCCAGGAGATGTTCGAGACCGACCGCATCCTGATGACCTCGGTCGACACCGGCTGGATCACCGACGAACGCCCGCACTTCGACAAGCTGCGCCTGGCCGAGGAGGGCTTCCACGCCCCCCTCGACCTGGTCGACGGCGCGGCCCGGGTCTATGACCCCGTCGTCCGCGGCGAGGCCGGCGAGGACCTGTACGGCGTCTTCCTCAAGGACTACGCGCCCGCCAACTGGTAGGCCGCCCGGTCAACCGTTCGTGCCCCGGTCCCCTTTCCAGGGGGCCGGGGCACGGCCGTGTCACTGCGTGCGCTCGTACGCCCTCGCCGCCACCAGCTCCAGGACCGGACGCCAGTCCTCCATCACGCCCGCGTCGAGCCCGACGACCTTGCCCGCGTCATCCGCTTGGCGCAATGTCACCGCCGCTTCCGCGTCGGGGTCGGCCGCGAAGGCCCGGACCTCCGCCTCGTCCATCAGCCCGCCCTGCGCCCGCAGGGTCAGCGCGCTCTGCGGGGACAGCGCCCGGTCGGGCTCCACGGCCGCCAGGTAGCGCTTGGCCGGCACGTGCAGCCGTACCAGCCGGGCCACCCGGTCGCCGAGCAGCGGACGGACCGCTTCCGCCGCGTGGTCGGCGTGTCCCGCGTCGTCCCCGGGGAAGAGCAGGTGGCCCAGGTCGTGGACGAGTCCGGCGACTTGGAGCTCCTTGTCGAACGGATGCGAACGGCGCAGCAGTGCCGCAGTCTGGAGCCCATGATCGTGCAGATCGACCGGGTCTCCGCTGCGGTCGGGCGTGTCCCACGCCCCGCGGCACGCGAGCAGCAGCTCCATCAGCTCCTCGATGCTGTCGACCCTCGGTACCCCCGGCACTCCGGACCTCGCCGCCACCGTCGCTCCCTCCGCTGCCTGTACTCCAGTCGTGCTACCGGCGTCGAGCACACCACCCGACCCGGTCACATCGGCGTACGACTTCCTGAACTCGCGGCGAAATCCAGCCGTCGAGCGGATTTTGCCAATCCATCGAGCGGGGGCGCGCTCATATGTGTACTCTGAGTGGCACAAGACGGCCGTATCCAGGCCACGCTCCACCAAGGCGCCACCGCGTCCGGAAACCCTTTATCCCTTGTGCCCGGCGCGCGGCTCGCCCGCCGGGTTACGCGACACAAAGGAGTGCGCGGTGACAGACACGACGACGAAGTCCGACGAGACGCTGAGGAAGCACACGGCCGGGCGGTACCGTCCGCACGCCGACGAGCTCGGAAGCCTCGAAGTCTGGGCCCGGTCCGCCCCGATCCGACTGGCCGGCTACGAGGACGACCTGGCGGAGCCCCACATCCTGCCCGGCATCGACTAGTCCGCAGTCCGACAGTCCGGCGTCACGCGGCGCCCCCGAGCCGACCGGCGACGGGGGCGCGGTGCTGCGCCGACCGTGTGGGCACCCGGAGAGGTTCCCGTCGGCCGTACGCCGTGAGCGTCATCGCTGTGGGCGATCAAGGCTTCCGGCCGGGCCCCGGCTCCGCCACGCTGGCCTGCATGAAGCTACTCATGCTGGGCGGTACCGAATTCGTCGGACGCGCGATCACCGAAGACGCCCTGGCCCGGGGCTGGGACGTCACCGTCTTCCACCGTGGGCACCACGCGCCCCCGCCGGGCACCTGCGCCCTGCGCGGCGACCGCACCGCGCCCGGGGGCCTGGCCGCCCTCGCCGCGGGGGAGTGGGACCTCGTCGTCGACACCTGGAGCGGCGCCCCGACCGCCGTGCGCGACAGCGCCCGGCTGCTGGCCGGCCGCGCCGGGCGGTACGTGTACATCTCCAGCCGCTCGGTCTACGCCTACCCCGCTCCCGCCGGCCTGACCGAGGACGGCCCGGTGGTCGACGGCTCGGCCGACGCCGGGGCCACGGCCTACGCCGAGGACAAGCGGGGCGGCGAGCTCGCCGCCGTCGACGCCTTCGGGGACCGGGCCCTGCTGGTACGCGCCGGGCTGATCATAGGCCCGTACGAGAACGTGGGCCGGCTGCCCTGGTGGCTGGACCGGACCGCCCGCGGCGGCCCCACGCCGGCTCCCGGCCGGCCCGGACTGCCGCTCCAGTACATCGACGTGCGCGACCTCGCGCACTGGACCCTGGACGCGGCCGAGGCCGGGCTCGGCGGACCGTACGACGTGGTCTCGCCGGTCGGGCACGCCACGATGGGCGCACTCCTCGACGCCTGCGCGGCCGTGACCGGCGGACGCGCCGAGTTCCGCTGGATCGACCAGGACCGGATGGCGGAGGCGGGCGTGGAGCCCTGGACCGAACTGCCGATCTGGCTCCCCGAGGGCGAACTGCACGACTACATGTTCGGTTCCGACACCACCAAGGCGCGGGCGGCGGGCCTGAAGTGCCGCCCGGTCGAGGAGACCGTGGCCGACACCTGGGCCTGGCTCCAGTCCCTCGGGGGCCCCGCCCCCCTCCGCGGCGACCGCTCGACCAAGGGCATGTCGGCGGAGCGCGAAGCCGCGCTATTCGGGCTCTGACCAGGAGGCTTCGGCGAGGCGGGTCGGGGGGAGGTACTCGCGCAGCAGCGTGCGGTGCCACCACGCGCCCGTCTCGCGCAGCTCCCGCCAGGTGGTGAACCGGTAGCGGTACAGCCTGGCCCGTACGTAGAGCGGCGGGGCGTCCGGGAACGGGTTGTGGCGGAGCAGTCGCAGCGTGTCCCGGTCGCCCGCCAGCAGCCGCTCCACGAACGGCCCGAACCAGTCCCGCGCATAGTCGGGGGAGAGCGCCGCGAACCACATCAGCCAGTCCAGCCGCAGATGGTACGGGGCGAACTGGCGCGGAAGCCTGCGCAGATCACCCGGCTTGCCCTTGAAGTCGTACTCCCGCCACACCCCGTCCTCCCGCGGCGCCCGGTCCGCGGTCCCCTCCACCACCACCTCGTCCCGGATCCGGCCCACCGTGCCGAAGGCCCCGTACGTGTTGACCAGGTGCAGGGAGTCGAAGGAGCGGTTCATCACCTGGCGCCGCGAGATCATGTTGAGCACGGGATGCCGGCTCAGCACCAGCACCAGCACGGTCACCGCGCACACCAGGACCGCGAACCAGACGGGTGCCGCGCGCGAGGCCGCGGCCGGCGGCGGCCCCGCGAGCCCCGTGAAGTCGATCGCCGACAGGGCCACCGTGATGGTGATCCAGTTCAGCCAGGCGAAGTTGCCCGACAGCACCAGCCACAGCTGCGTCGCCACGATGATCCCGGCCGCGTACGAGGCCACCGGCTGCGGAGTGAACAGCAGCACCGGGACCACCAGTTGGGTCACGTGGTTGGCCGCGCACTCCACCCGGTGCAGCGGCTTCGGCAGATGGTGGAAGAACCAGCTCAGCGGTCCCGGCATCGGCTGTGTCTGGTGGTGGTAGTAGAGGCAGGTCAGCTTGCGCCAGCAGGGGTCCCCGCGCATCTTGATCAGCCCCGCGCCGAACTCCACCCGGAAGACCACCCAGCGCAGCAGCCACAGCACCAGCACCGGCGGCCCCACCCGCTCATTGCCGAGGAAGACCGCGAGGAAGCCCACCTCCAGCAGCAGTGACTCCCACCCGAAGGAGTACCAGGTCTGTCCCACGTTCACGATCGACAGGTACAGCAGCCACAGCAGCGCCCACATCCCCATCGCCGCGCCCAGCGGAACGAGGTCCCCCGCCCCCGCCGCGAGGGCCGCGGCCACCACCGCCCCCGCCCAGGCGCAGCAGGCGAAGAGCCGGTCCGAATAGCGCAGTTGGAACAGGCTCGGGGCACGCCGGAACGGCACGTACCGCACGTAGCGCGGCACGGGCAGCATGCCGTGCGCCCCGATCAGGGCCCGGAACTGAAGGGCGGCCGCGACGAAGGCGAAGAGGTAGACGCCGGCCAGGGCCCGCTGGAAGACCAGCCGGCCGAGCCAGTAGCCGGGCGCCGTGAACCAGTCCATCCCCTCCAGTATCGGGCGGATCAGGCCGCGGCGGCCAGCTTGCGCACGGTGCGGCCCAGCCATCGGGCGTAACGCAGCTGCAGGAAGGGGATCACCGGGCCCGCGAGCCGGGTGTACCAGGCGGCCGGGCGGCTGAAGGCGGTCACCTCGAACCAGACCGTGCCGTCCGGGTCCCGGAACACCATGAAGGACTCCTCCCCGCACTCCGGGTGGCCGGCCAGAGTCCCGTACGCGAATCCGATGCGCGCGGGCTCGTACGCCGTCCAGACCACCTCGCACGGCGCGCTGATCCGCAGCGGCCCGAAGCCGATCCCGACCACCACGCGGCTCCCGGGCCGGACCGCGCCGTGGCCGGCCCGCACCAGCATGCCCGAGGCGCGGTGGGCGCCGAAGGTGGTGACGGCGGTCCCGGCGGCCTCGAAGGCGGCCTGCCCGTGGCCGACCCGTGTGCGGTGGTGCAGGTGGTGGTATCCGGCGGGCAGCGGCCGCTGCCGCGTCGCACCCCGGTCGCGGTAGTTGACGGTGTCACGGCCGGCGCTGATGAGGCGGGTCATGGCGTGGTCTCCATTCGGTCTACGGCCAGCCTGCGCCAGGCCAGCAGCGAGCACAGGGCGAAGCCGAGCGCGTTGCCGAGACCATGGGTCGCGGCCATCCAGGTCAAAGTGGGGTGCACGAGGTCGGTGGCCTCACCGAGCGCCCACCACAGGGCGAGCAGCATGGTGGCCACCAGGACCGCGGCCGAGGTCGCCAGCAGCGCGCCGGTCGTGCGGCCCCGGGCGCCCGGCCGTATGTCCCGCCAGGTCAGCAGCGCCACCGCCCACATCCCGCCGGTCAGCACCACCGCGCCCGCGAGCTCCGCCCAGTCGTCCACGAAGTAGCCGAGGAGGACGAGCAGGGTCCCGCCGGGAACGCTGTACGCGGCCCAGCGCGACAGCGTCGTACTGCCCGACGCGCCGGGCGCGGCCGGGGCGGCCCGGCAGACCAGCCCGGCGACCAGGGCGGCGGTGAATCCCGCGAAGTGGAAATGCGGCACGGTCAGCGCCAGGATGTCCAGGTCGAAGCCGAACAGCCGGTATCCGGCGCGCTCGGCGACGAGGGCGGTCCCGGCGACCGACGGCGAGACCAGTGCGGTGAGCACGGCGATCTCGGCCGGTGCGAGGGGTCCGGCTCCGGCGGTCGGCGTCCGGAAGGACCGCAGCAGCCGGGCCGGGGCCCGGGCCGCGAGCGCCAGGGTGGCCGCGGCGTACAGCGCGGCGAGCGCCGTGGCGGTCGCGCCGCGCGGCAGCCAGAGGCACACGGCCCCCGGGGCGGCGAGCAGCGGCCAGATCCGGGCGATCGTGCCCAGCCGGACGGGGTCGATCAGGCGGAGGCCGGCGGGGATCACGTAGAGCATGCCCAGGGTGACGATCAGATGCACCAGTACCGTCACCGTGGACTCCCCTCCGCGCGCGGCCGAACGCCTTGAACGCGTTCAACTCACGGTCGTGACCTTACGAGGTTCCTTGAACATGTTCAAGACGTGATCCCGGCTTCGGCCCGCTCCGTCGCGCCGCTCCGGTTGCGGCCCTGCCGCGAATGCGGCAGACAGGAGAGAGCAACCGGGGCGAAAGGGAGATTCACGTGCACGCACCGACACACCGTCAGGCTCCACGCCGTCATACACCGGTCCGCGCAGCCCTCTTCACGCTCCTCGGTCTGCTCGCCGCGGCCTGCGGCGTTCCCGAGGAACCGAAGAGCGCGGCCGGCCCGGAGAGCCAGGAGGTCCTGCTCCAGCCCGTGGGGACGGCCGGCCCCGACCCCTTCACCGCCACCTCGGCCACCGGCGAGTCCGCGCCCGCGCAGCCGCCGCTGCCCAACCCGACCGGCCAGGGCATCCGGACCGTCAACGCGGCCACCCCCGGTCTCTACGCCGGCACCAAGCGGCTCGGCAGCTGCGACGTGGAACAGCAGCTGCGCGCCCTCACCGAGGATGAAGCCAAGGCCAAGGCCTTCGCCCAGGCCGTCTCCGTCGACAGGGCGAAGCTCCCCGAGTTCCTGCGCGGACTGACTCCGGTCGTGCTTCGCGCCGACACCCGCGTCACCAACCACGCCCTCCGCGAGGGCCGCGGGGACGCCTTCCAGTCCGTCCTGCAGGCCGGCACCGCCGTCCTCGTCGACGACCACGGCATGCCCCGGGTCCGCTGTGCCTGCGGAAATCCGCTCCAGGCACCGCGCGCCCCCAAGGGCTCCCCGGCGCTCAAGGGCGACCAGTGGAACGGCTACCAGCCCCACCAGGTCGTCGTCATCGAACCGACCCCGCACCCGATCAAGAGCCTGGTCATGGTCAACATCGCCGACAACACCTGGATGGAGCGCAAGACGGGCGACGACGGCGCACAGGACGGCACCCCGCAGCCGGTCCCCGCGTACGACCCGGCGCAAGGCATCCCCTCCGGTCCCGTGACCCCGCCCGCGGCGGCCCCGGCCGAGCCGTGCGCCCCGCCCGAGACGGGCAACGACGCCGGCGCCGGGACGAACAGCCTGGCCAGGACCGCCCCGCCGGCCCCGCCGAAGCCGCCGGGCGGTCCCGCCGGGGTCCCGGCCCCCGAGGCCACGGACTGCGTACCGGCCCAGAGCGAGCAGGCCGGTCCGGACCGGCAGGCCCAGCCCGACCGGCCCGGTCCGGCCACGCCGCAGACCCCGCAGAAGCAGAGCCCCGGGCAGCCCCCGGCCGCTCCGCGGTCCGACGTACCCCCGAACCAGCCGGGCGACGTACCCCCGGACGCCTTCGCGGACCCGGGGCTCCCGCCGGAGGCAGACGGCTCGATGCCGCGCCAGCCCGACCCGGGGGACCCGTTCGCCCAGGGCGACCCCTCCGGCCGGGGCGACGACCCCTTCGGCCGCGGGGACGACCCCTTCGCCCCGTCCGGCCAGGACGCGCCGAACGACCCCTTCGGCGGCCCGGACCGGCAAAAACCGCTCGCGAACCCGGCCCGCTCCTTGGAGAGCGCCTGACCGGCCCGTGTGTCATGGTGGATCGGTGCCGACCACCGTATCGCTGCCGGACGACTGGCCCGCACACCCGGACCGGTCGCTCTCGCTGAACCGCATGGGCAGTTTCGACTGGGACCTGGAGACCGGTCTCCTGCACATGGACGCAGCGGCCCTCGAGGTGTACGACATGACGCCCGGGGAATACGACGGTCGGCCCGAATCCCTCGCCCCGCGCGTCCCGCCCACCGAGGCGACCCGGCTGGACGCCCTGGTCTCCAGCGTCCTCAAGAGCGGCGACGACAGCTACGGCGCCTACTTCCGGATCCGCACCCAGGACGGGCAGCTGCGCTGGACCCACACCCAGGGTCGCGTCATGCGCGGCTCCGACGGCCGTCCGTTCCGGATCATCGGCATCGTCCGCGACGCCACCGAGGAGCTCAGCCACTCGGCGGAGCGCCTCGGCCTCGACGAGGAGCGGCGCCGCCAGACCTCGGTGGTCGAGAGCACCACCGCCGCCCTCGCGCACGCCCGGACCGTACGGGACGTCATCGACGTCATCGGCGACGCGCACGGCCTGGAGCGGCTCGGCTCGATGGGCATGGTGATGGGCCTGGTCGAGGCCGGGCGGATCCACCTCGTGGCCGAGGGGCCCGCCGACAGTTTCGTACCCGGCACCCGGTACACCCGGATCGACGAGCAGTACCCGATGAGCGAGGTCGTCCGCTCGCTGCAACCGTGCTTCCTCGACTCGGCGCAGGAGTTCGCCGAGGGATATCCCGACCTCTGGTCGAAGATCTCGTCCATGGACATCTCGGCGGCCGCGTACCTGCCGCTGATCGCCCAGGCCCGCCCGATCGGCGCGATCGGACTGCTCTACCAGGACAAGGACGGCTTCACGCAGGACGAGCGGAACCTGCTGATCGCACTGGGCAGCAGCATCGCGCAGAGCCTCCAGCGGGCGATGCTGCTGGAGCAGGAGCACGACCTGGCGGAAGGCCTTCAGCAGGCGATGCTCCCGCGCCGGATCCCGTCGGTGCCGGGCGCGGAGATCGCCGTACGGTACCGCTCCGCCCGGATGGGCCAGGACATCGGCGGCGACTGGTACGACGTCATCCCGCTGCCCGGCGGCCGGGTCGGGGCCGTCATCGGCGACGTCCAGGGCCACGACACGCACGCGGCGGCGGTCATGGGCCAGCTGCGGATCGTGCTGCGCGCGTACGCCGCCGAAGGGCACGCGCCGGGCACGGTCATGGCCCGGGCCTCCGTCTTCCTGCACGAGCTGGACACCGACCGGTTCGCGACCTGCACGTACGTCGAGGCCGACCTCTCGACGGGCGTCCTGCAAGTGGTCCGCGCCGGGCACATCGACCCGCTGCTGCGCACCCGGGACGGGGACTGCCTGCGGCTGCCGGTGGAGGGCGGGATGCCGCTGGGCCTGTCGGCGGAGTTCGGCCGCCTGGAGTACCCGGTGACCACCGTGGAACTGGACCCCGGGGAGACGCTCGTCCTGTGCACGGACGGCCTCGTGGAACACCCCGGCGCGGACCTCGACGACGGGATCCAGCTGCTCACCGCGCTGGTCCGGAGCGGGCCGGCGGACCTCGCGCGGCTGGCGGACCGGCTGTGCGGGGTGATCGACGAGCGCGGCGGCGACGACGACATGGCGCTGCTCTTGCTGCGCCGCCAGGTGGAGGACACCCCGCAGGGCGGCGGCCGCCTCCAGCAGCACGTCGCCCCGGGAGACCCGGAAGCCCTGGTCGCGGCCCGCCACATGATCGGCGCGGCGGTGCGGGCGTGGGGCGCGCGGGAACGGGCCGACGAGATCGAGCTCGTCGCGGACGAGCTCATCGTGAACGCGCTGATGCACACGGACGGCCCGGCCATCGTGACCCTCCGGGTCCTGACGGGCCACGAACGCCGCCTCCGCGTCGAGGTCGAGGACCGCTCCAGCGCCCTCCCGCGCCGCCGCGAAGCGGGCGACTCCGGCGTCTCGGGACGCGGCCTGATGCTGGTGGACCGCCTGGCGGACGTCTGGGGAGTGGAACCCCGGGGCAGCGGCAAATGCATCTGGTGCGAGTTCGTGATGCCCTGACCCGCACCGTCGGGTCCCGGCCGGCTTCGACGACTCCCGGTTCGGGTAGCCGGGGCGGGGGTTGCGGGGGAGGGTGGGGGTATGCCCGAGCTGCCCGAGGTCGAGGCCCTGCGGGAGTTCCTCGACGAGCACCTCGCCGGGCGGGTGGTGGAGCGTGTCCTCCCGCTCGCCGTCAGCGTGCTCAAGACGTACGACCCGCCGCTCAGCGCCCTCGAAGGGCAGCCGGCCGGGGCCACCGCCCGCCACGGGAAGTTCCTGGCGATCCGGATCGGCGAGCTCCACCTCGTAACCCATCTGGCCCGGGCCGGCTGGCTCCGCTGGCAGGACACCCTGCCCGATCGGCCGCCGCGCCCCGGCAAGGGGCCGCTCGCCCTCCGCGTCGCCCTGGAGGGCGGCGGCGGCTTCGACCTCACCGAGGCCGGGACGCAGAAGCGCCTCGCGGTGTACGTCGTCCGCGGCCCCGAGGAGGTGCCCGGCATCGCGCGCCTCGGCCCCGACCCGCTCGCCGTCGGGTTCGACCGGGACGCGTTCGCCGCGCTCCTGGCGGGGGAGCGGCGGCAGATCAAGGGCGTGCTGCGCGACCAGAGCGTCATCGCCGGGATCGGGAACGCGTACAGCGACGAGATCCTGCACGCCGCGAAGGTCTCGCCCTTCAAACTGGCGGCTTCCTTCGACGAGGAGCAGGTCACCCACCTGTACGAGGCCGTCCGCGGGACCCTGCGGGAGGCCGTCGAACGCGCGCACGGCGTGGCCGCCGGGAACCTCAAGGCCGAGAAGAAGAGCGGGCTGCGGGTGCACGGCCGGGACGGGGAGCCCTGCCCGGTGTGCGGGGACACCGTGCGCTCGGTGTCGTTCGCCGACTCCTCGCTCCAGTACTGCCCCACCTGCCAGACCGGCGGCAAGCCGCTCGCCGACCGCAGGCTCTCCCGTCTCCTCAAATGACGTCCGCCTGCGTAGACTCCGGCCCCATGGCCGACCAGCAGCAGCCGCATGCGCGCCCGCAGCAGCAGCCGCCTCCGCCCCGGCGCGAGATCGTCACGGGTGTGCCCCGCGGCACCCGACGCCGCCCGCCCGCGCACACCCCGGCCCGTTCGGAGATCTCCGAGCAGACCACCCTGGGCGCCACGTACGTCCGGGCCCTGATGCGCAGCCAGCTCCGAGCCGGGCTCGGAGCGCTGGGTGTCCTCGCGCTGCTCGTCGGGACGCTGCCGGTGCTGTTCGCGCTGTCGCGCTCGGCGTCGGGGCCGCTGGTCTGGGTGACGCTCGGCCTGGTGGCGTACCCGGTGATGTGGCTGATCGCCCGGTGGTACGTCACCCGGGCCGAGCGCAACGAGGCCGATTTCACCGGCCTGGTGATGGACCCGGCCGAGGCGCCGGGCCCGTACCGACGGCCCGGCTGACCGTCCTCGGTCCTCGGAGCGCCCGCGTAACGACGCCCGCCCTCAGAACAGGTGCATCGCCAAGTGGCCCAGCGGCAGGCCGAGCTGCCACGCCGGGGTCCACACCCGCGCGTTCTCGTCCAGGCCCGGCGGGGTGTCGGCGTGGCCGTGCCGTCCCGGGTCGAGGTTGGTGGCGAACAGTTCGGTGCGGTCCAGCCAGCGCCAGGCCGCCCGGGCCAGTTCCAGGTCCGGGTCCTCGCCGCTGCCGCGCTCCCTGGCCTCCTCGCCCAGCGCGAGGAACCGGGTGTCCACCCAGTCGCGCCAGGGGTGTCCGTACGCCGTCAGCGACATCCACTCGTCGAGCTGCGAGACCACCCGGATCCCGGAGAGCTCGCCGGCCGCGTCGGAGAGGTAGATCGTCAGCGCGAGCGTGTCCCGCCCGGCGCGGAACTCCAGGGTACTGACCGGGATCAGCCGGCCCGTGCGCAGCAGTTCGTCGGCGATGTACTCCGCGTAGAGCCATGCCATGGGCACCGCGAGCCCGCCGTCACTGGTGCCGTTCGTACCCTCGGGCTGCACCGTTCCACCTTCTCCCGCGCGTCGAGCTTCCCGTCGTCAGCCATGAGCCTTCACCGAGCGACTCGCGGAACGGGGCATGTTTACCCAACTTGAACGCTCTGAGGCCGATTTCGATGCGTTTTGTGTCCGATCCGCATGCATTCGGTTCGTTCAGGCCCCGAGGCCGTACCCGTAGCCCTGGAGGCCCTTCTTCAGTGCGCGCAGGGCGTAGTACGTACGGGACTTGACCGTTCCGGTCGGAATCCCGAGCTCCGCCGCCGCCTCGGCCACCGAGCGGTCCTGGAAGTAGACCTGCATCAGCACGTCGCGGTGCTCCGGCCCGAGCGAGCCCACGGCCCGCCGGACGTCGATCGCGGTGACCGAGCCGGCCACCGCGTCCACGGGCGCGGGGGCCTGCTCCAGCCCCTCCGGGTCCACCTCCTGCGGGCGGGACAGCCGCGCCCGCCGGGCGTCGATCGCGAGCCGCCGCGCCACCGTGAACAGCCAGGGCCGCATGGATTCGTGAGCGCTCTCAAGCACCTCGGGGTGCTGCCAGGCGCGGACCAGCGTCTCCTGTACGAGGTCCTCGGCGCGCTGGGAGTCCCCGGCCGTGAGCCCGAGCAGGAAGCCGAACAGGGCCCGCCCGTGGTCGCGCTGGAGTTCGGCCAGCGCCTCGGGGTCCGTGCGCAGGAGGGTGGGGGAGAGGGGCACGAGGGCCTCCTTCCTGGGTCCGTTCGGCTCCGACGCACCCACCCTCACCTGCACGGAGCGCCCCGGGAACCGTCCGGCCCCGCCGTTGCGCCCAAGCGCCCAGGTCATCCGGTGGGCGGCCGCGACCGGCGGTGAACGGTCGAACGGCGCGGCGAACGGCCACCCGGGTGAGGGCGGGTGTCGCCCGGGCCCCGCGGATCCGCCGCCCGACTGGTGACGTCCACCCCCATGGATTACAGATGGTCGGATAGTCCTACTAATGAGAGCTGGCTCATATGACCAAGCACACCCGGCGGGCCCTCGCGCTCCTGTCGGCTGCCTTGCTGGCCGCGGCCGCCGCCGGCTGCTCCTCCGCCAAGGACCCCGCGCCGGCCCGCCTCGGCAACTCCCGCGCCCCGGCGCCGTCCACCGGCTCCGGGGCGAACTCGGCCCCGGCCGAAGGCGCCGCGAAGGGCTTCACCCTGGTCGCGACCGGCGACGTACTGCCGCACGATTCGGTCATCAAGCGGGCGGCGGCGGACGCGGACGGCGACGGCCACGACTTCAGGCCGATGTTCTCCCTGGTCAAGCCGGTGGTCTCGGCGGCGGATCTGGCCCTCTGCCACATGGAGACCGTGTACGGGGAGGACGGCGGGCCGTTCACCGGCTACCCGGCGTTCCAGTCCCCGCCGGAGGTGGCCGACGGACTGAAGGACGCCGGGTACGACGGCTGTTCCACGGCCTCGAACCACACCCTGGACGCCGGGGCCGAGGGTCTGAAGCGCACCCTCGACAAGTTCGACAAGGCCGGGCTGAAGCACGCCGGTTCGGCCCGTACGGCGGCCGAGGCGGCCACGCCCACCACGTACACGGCGGGCTCCGCGAAGGTGGCGCACCTCGCGTACACGTACGACACGAACGGCTACCCGCTGCCCGAGGGCCAGCCGTGGGCCGTCAACCTGATGGAGAAGGACAAGATCATCGCGGATGCGCGAGCCGCTCGGAAGGCGGGCGCGGACGTGGTCCTGGTCAGCGTGCACTGGGGCACCGAATGGCAGACCGAGCCGGACGAGAAGCAGCTCGCGCTCGGCAGGGAGCTGACGGCCTCGCAGAGCGGCGGGCGCCCCGACATCGACATGATCCTGGGCACGCACGCGCACATCCCGCAGGCCTACGAGAAGGTCAACGGGACGTGGATCATCTACGGCATGGGCGACCAGGTCGCCGGTGAGATGTTCAACTACTCCGGCGCGCGGGACATGCGCGGCAACTACGGCTCCATCGGCCGCTTCACCTTCGCCCCGCCGGCCGCCGCGGGCCTGCGCTGGCAGGTCACCAAGGCCGAGTTCATCCCGCAGATGATGGACCTGTCCGCCGGGAAGGTCGTCAACCTGCCCGCCGCCCTCGCACAGGACCCCGACGACGACGAGTACGAGCGCGCGCAGGACGCCGTCAGCGAGGCCGTCCTCAGCCGCGGCGCGGCCAAGGACGGCCTGACGATGGCGAAGTAGCCCGTGCCCTTTGGCCGGGGAGCGCCGGTCACGGAACCACCGTGACCGGCCAGCGGCCCGCCTTGACCAGGCGGACCGCCACCGATCCGATGATCCGGTGCCCGGCCTGCTCCGAGGCACCGACCACCACCGCGTCCGCCTTGAGCTCGTCCGCCGCGCTCACCAGCCCCGCGTACGGGTCGCCGCGGAAGGTGTGGAACTGCCAGCGCACCTCGTAGACGCCCTTGACCCGCTCTGCCGCGTCCCGGATCTCGGCCGCCAGCCCCTCCGCGATCTCCCCGGTGGTGTCGGCCACCGGCGCGCCCAGCGAGGCCCCGGCCGGCATCACCGGCTGGACGTACACCAGCGCCAGCAGCGCGTGCTGCCGCCGGGCCAGCCCCGCCGCGTACGCCGCGGCCCGCAGGGAGGACTCCGACCCGTCCACCCCGGCGAGGATCACCTTCGGACCGTCCGTACCGCGTTCGAATCCCGTGTTCACGTGCTCAGTCACCCTCCCGAGGTTATGCGCTTCGCCGCGCGCGGCGGCGCGGGCCTCCCTAGAGTGCCAATCATGAGTGCCACCGCGGAGGAGACCCGGGGCACCCGGAACCGCTTCCTGAACCGGGTGCCCGACGCGTTCGCGGCGTTCTTCGGAACGCTCGGGCTCCTGTGCGCCGTACTGGCACTCTCCCCGACACTGCGGCACCTGCTGCGGCACATCGTGCGCTTCCTCGACGAGATCGTGGTGCCGGTCAGCGCCAACCTGGCCTACGCCGTCTTCCTCTTCCTGCTCGCCGCCGCCCTCGGCACCCGCAAGAAGGTCGCCTGGTGGATCGTCGTCACCTATCTGGCCCTGCTCCTGCTGGTCGACGTCCTGATCATCGCCGACGAGTACTACTGGATCGGCGGCCCCTCGATGGCCATCGCCGTCGCCGCCCTCGTGGTCCTGATCGCCGCCCGCTCGGAGTTCTACGCCGCCTCCCGGCCCGGCGCCTTCTGGCGCGCGATGCTCGTCCTTGGCCTCGGCCTGCTCGTCGCCGTCCTCGCCGGCTGGGGGCTGGTCGCCCTGTTCCCCGGCACCCTGCCCGAGGGGCAGTGGCTGGACTGGGCCGCCCGGCAGGTCTTCGGCGGTCTCGTCTCGCCCCGCCAGTTCGACGGCCACCCGCCCCGCCCGCTGTACTTCTTCCTCGGCCTCTTCGGCGCCCTCGCCCTGCTGAACGCCGCCTCGACCCTGTTCCGCTCCCAGCGGCTGACCGCCGCCCTGCACGGGGACGAGGAGCCCCGTATCCGGGCCCTGCTCGGCGCCTACGGCCGGAGCGACTCCCTCGGCTACTTCGCCACCCGCCGCGACAAGGCCGTGGTGTTCGCCCCCAACGGCCGGGCCGGCGTCACCTACCGCGTCGAGGCCGGCGTCTGCCTCGCCAGCGGCGACCCGGTCGGCGACCCCGCCGCCTGGACCGGCGCCGTCGACGCCTGGCTCACCGTCGCCCGCCGCCACGGCTGGCAGCCCGCCGTCATGGGCGCCTCCGAGGAGGGGGCGACCGCGTACGCCCGCTCCGGGCTCAGCGCCCTCCAGCTCGGCGACGAGGCGATCCTGCACGTCGCCCACTTCGACCTCGACGGCCGCGACATGCGCGTCACCCGCCAGGCCGTCAACCGCGTCAAGCGCACCGGGGCCACCACCCTCATCCGCCGCCACTCCGCCCTCAGCGAGGAGGAGATGCAGCGGATCATCGAGCGCGCCGACACCTGGCGCGACACCGAGACCGAGCGCGGGTTCTCCATGGCCCTGGACCGGCTCGGCGACCCCGCCGACGGGGACTGCCTGCTCGTCGAGGCCTTCGACGCGCAGGGCGAGCTGATCGCCCTGCTCTCCTTCGTCCCGTGGGGCAAGGACGGCATCTCCCTGGACCTGATGCGACGCGACCGCACCGCCCCCAACGGGGTCATGGAGTTCATGGTCGCCGAGCTGTGCGCCGCCGCGCCCGGCCTGGGCGTGCGCCGCATCTCCCTGAACTTCGCCGTCTTCCGCTCCGCCTTCGAGGAGGGCGGGCGGATCGGCGCCGGGCCGGTGCTCAAGCTGTGGCGCAAGCTGCTGCTGTTCTTCTCCCGCTGGTGGCAGCTGGAGGCCCTGTACCGCTCGAACGTCAAGTACGGGCCCGAGTGGTACCCGCGGTTCCTCTGCTACCAGGACGCCGGCTCGCTCGCCCGGGTCAGCCTCGCCTCCGGTATCGCCGAGGGCTTCGTCTCCGTACCCAGCCTGCGCAAACTGTGGGGCAACGGGCATGCCAAGGGTCTCACCGCGCCCGTCAGCACCGAGGGGCTGCCGTCCATCGACTCCCTCGCCCTCGACCTCGTGGACGTGGAGGCCGAAACGGCGGCGCGGGCCGAGCGGCTGCCCGAACAGGTCCGTGTCCGCCACGACAAGATGGAGCGGATCCGGGCGGCCGGCACCGACCCGTACCCCGTGGGCATCCGGCAGCGCACCCACACCGTGGCCGAGCTGCGGGCCGCCCTCCCCGGGCATGCGCCCGGCGCCCGCTCCGGAGAACAGGCCACGCTCGCCGGGCGGGTGATGCTCGTACGCGACCTCGGCGGCGTGGTCTTCGCCGTCCTGCGCGACTGGTCCGGGGACATACAGCTGATGCTCACCCGCGACGAGAGCGGCGCCGGCGTACTGGACTCCTTCACCTCCCAGGTCGACTTCGGCGACCACGTGGTCGCGAGCGGCGAGACCGGCGCCAGCCGCAGCGGCGAGCCCTCCCTCGTGGTCTCCTCCTGGCAGCTCACCGGCAAATGCCTGCGCCCGCTGCCCGACAAGCGCAAGGGTCTCGCCGACCCCGAGGCGCGCGTGCGGCGCCGCTACCTCGACCTGGTCGCGAGTCCCGAGGCGCGGGACGTCGTACGGGCCCGGTCCGCGGCCGTCCAGGCCCTGCGCCAGGGGCTGCTGGACCGCGGCTACCTGGAGGTCGAGACCCCGATGCTCCAGCAGATCCACGGCGGGGCCAACGCCCGGCCCTTCCGGACCCACATCAACGCCTACGACCTCGACCTGTACCTGCGCATCGCGCCCGAGCTGTACCTGAAGCGGCTGTGCGTCGGCGGCCTGGAGAAGGTCTTCGAGATGGGCCGCACCTTCCGCAACGAGGGCGTCTCCTACAAGCACAATCCCGAGTTCACCATGCTGGAGGCCTACCAGGCCTTCGCCGACTACGACGTCATGCTCGACCTCACGCGCGAGCTGATCCAGGGCGCCGCGACCGCCGCCTTCGGCTCGCCGGTCGCCCACAAGGCGGGCCCGGACGGCAAGCTCGTCGTCCACGACATCTCCGGGCCCTGGCCGGTCAAGACGATGTACGGGGCGATCAGCGAGGCGCTCGGGGAGGAGGTCGACGGCGACACCGAGGAGCACGTACTGCGTCGGCTCTGCGACCGGGCGGCCGTCCCGCACACGCCCGAGAACACCCGCGGCGATGTGGTGCTGGAGATGTACGAGCGGCTGGTGGAGGAGAAGACCGAGCTGCCCACCTTCTACAAGGACTTCCCCACCGACGTCTCCCCGCTGACCCGGCAGCACAGGGGGGACCCGCGGCTCGCCGAGCGCTGGGACCTCGTCGCCTTCGGGACCGAACTGGGCACCGCCTACTCGGAGCTGACGGATCCGGTGGAGCAGCGGCGCAGGCTCACCGCCCAGTCGCTGCTCGCGGCGGGCGGCGACCCGGAGGCGATGGAGCTCGACAACGAATTCCTGGACGCGCTGGAGTACGCGATGCCGCCGACGGGCGGCCTGGGCATCGGCGTCGACCGGCTCGTCATGTTCCTCACGGGCCTCACGATCCGCGAGACGCTGCCGTTCCCGCTGGTGCGGCGCGGCTGATCGGGTGAGGGGGAGCCCGCGCGTTCGCGCCTCTCGACATCTGCGGGGATGTCGTTGATACGTAGTAATAATGAAAAATGACGAGCCGACAGTAGGGCGACGCGTGCTCCTGCGCACCGCCGTCTTCCTCGGAGTCGCCGCGGCCTCCGGACTGCTCACCGGCGGCGAGACCGGCGCGCCCGGCCAGAACACGGCGGGCGGCGCACCCGGCGCCGGCCTCGGCGCCGCCCCCGGCAGCGGCCCGGCGGCCGGACAGCCCGGACCCGGCGGAGCCGCCGGACCGGGCGGAGTCCGCGCCCTGCGGCCGCAGGCGCCCGGCCAGGGCGCGTACCGGCTGAGCCCCATGACCGCCGAGATCCCGCTGCGCCCGCCCGCCGCGCGGCCCGCCGTCCGGACCCGGCCCATCCTGGAACTGCCGCCCGACGCGAGCACGGCGAGCGCCATGGTGCTCACCTTCGACGACGGGCCCGACCCGCGCTACACGCCCGCCATCCTCGACACCCTCGCCCGGTACGGCGTCCGCGCCATGTTCTTCGTGTGCGGGGAGATGGCCACCGACAACCGGGACCTGCTGCGCCGGATGGCCGCCGAGGGCCACGTCATCGGCAACCACACCTGGACCCATCCGCTCATCCCCACGCTGAGCCGGCCCGCCCTCGCCTCCGAGATCGCCCGCACGAGCGAGGTCGTACAGGAGGCCGTGGGGGAGGCGCCGCAGTGGTTCCGGGCACCGTACGGGGCGTGGAACCGGGCGGCGTTCGAGATCGGGGCCGAGCTGGGCATGGAGCCGCTCGCCTGGACGGTGGACACGCTGGACTGGAAGGAGCCGGGCACCACCACGATCGTATCGAACGTCCTCAAGGGCGCGGCGCCCGGCGTGATCGTGCTCAACCACGACGCGGGCGGCGACCGCTCGCAGAGCGTGCAGGCGGTGAGCACGTACCTGCCCCAACTCCTGGCCCGGGGCTACCGGATGACGCTGCCCACGCTGCCGCCCCGCTGAGGACCGTACTCCTCGGCGGGGCGGGTGCGCGTGTCCTGGCGCGGTGCGGCGGCGGTCCGCCGCCGCTCAACGGGTCTCCACCAGCCGGGCGAAGACGACGACGTTGCCGTCGTAGCCCCGGGCCTTGGAGTAGCCGCCGCCACACGTGATCACCCGGAGCTCCGCGTGGCCGTTGTCCCCGTACACCCGGGCTCCGGGGAACGTCTCCTTCGAGAAGACCTCCACCCCGTACACCTCGAACACCGCCGTGCGCCCGTCGTACCGCTCCACCTCGATGTGGTTGCCCTTGCGCAGCGAACCCAGGCCGTAGAAGACCGCCGGGCCGTTCGCGTTGTCGACATGGCCCACGACCACCGCCGAGCCGCGCTGGCCCGGCGAGATCCCGTTGAGGTACCAGCCGGCCAGATTCGGGTCCTGCGGCGGCGGGGCCTCGATCCAGCCCTGCGCGTCCAGCCCGACCGTCATCACCGGCGCGTCCACCTTGATGTTGGGGATGCGGATGCGCTGGACCGACGAGTGCTCCAGCGGCTGCACCTCCGGGCGTGGCTCGGCCTGCTGATGCATCGGCTGCTCACCCTGCACCGGCGGAGCCGCCGGCAGCTGCTGGGCCGGCACCCCGACCGCCGCCGCGGCGGTCGGCTGCGGCGGCCCGTCGCCGATGTCCGCTCCGTTGCGCATCATGGCGAGGCCGCTGAGCATGACCAGTGCGAGCACGCCCCAGGGGGATCGTCTTCTCGGTGGCTGCTCGCTCTCGTCCTCGGTCATGGCTCTCCCTTCCCGACGCGGGGGTCCCGACCCGCGTTCTTGTCCCACCCCTGTACGCCCTTCCTCACGCACGCTAAGGCTGCGTGCGCAAGACGGCGATCGGTGAAGGGCGAACGGGTGGCGGCGCGGCCGGAAGGGGTGCGCCCATCCAGGTATTCGTCACATAAATGCCTGACGGGTCGTGACCTGCGGCTCCGTCAGGCGAGCCGCGCGCGCCTCGGCGTGTCGCTCAACCTTGCGGCCCAAAGCCGGAAATGCGCTGGTTGCGAGCCGCCCCGAGGGTTCGTCGTGGGAGGCGTTCTCGTCGATCTTCCCGGGCGACCGCTCCGGGGCGCTTCCCGCTGGAGGTTCCACCATGCGTGTTCTCCGCGCCCTCACCGTGGCCGCGGCGGCCGTCGTCGCCGTCGGGCTCAGTACCCCGTTCGCCGCCGCGAACCCGTCGGACCCACTGGGCGGATCTCCGTCGGGTCAGGGCGGCAACGGCGGCATCGGGGGCAACAACGGCAACAACGGCAACAACGGCAACAACGGCAACGGTCCGAGCAATGTCACCGTCAACCCGTACTCCGTGCACCAGGGCTCGACGATGCAGGTCAGCGCGGCCGGGTGCCGTCACGGCGGCACGGTCTGGTCGGCCGGCAACTTTCCCCAGACGAACCTGTCGGCCGGCTCCATCGGGTTCGCCACCGTCCGGATCTTCAACCACGCCTCGCCGGGCAACCACACGCTGTCGGTCAAGTGCCACGACAACAGCCTGGTCGCCACGCACCGGTTCACCATCCTCCGGGGCAACGGCGCACAGGGCGGTATCGGCGGCTCGTTCGGCCCGTCCACCGCCGAGACCGCCATCGGGTCGAGCCTGGTCGGCGCCGCTGCCCTGGGCGCGGGCGCGCACGTGCTGCGCCGGCGCCGTCCGCTGCGCGGGCGGGCCTGACGGCCGGGCCCTCCCCGGTCGGGCCCTGCGCAGCCCGCAGTAGCCCGGGAACCGCCGGTCGCCCCGAATCCTGGCCAGGACTCGGGGCGACCGGCGGTCGGTGCTCCGGGGGTGTGCGCGGAGCGTTGCCGTGGACGGACTGACGGACTAGTGGCCGCGGGTGGATGCGCGGCGGCGCAGGACGTACGCCGTACCGCCGGCGGCCGCGAGGAAGAGCGCGGCGCCCGCGGCGAGCTCCCGGGGGTCCATGCCGGCCACGCTGCCGCCCAGACCTCCGCGGACGCCGAGGGAGGCACCCCGGCTGGCCGTGGAGTTGGCCGTCGACGTGGAGGTGGAGCTGGTGGTGGGCTTGGTGGTGCCGCCGGTGATGGTGAGGTCCGCCGAACCATTCTCGCCGTTGCAGGTGAAGGTGACGGAATACACGGCTCCGCGCCGGGCGTCGCGGTCCACGGTCACCCGGGCGGTTTGGCCGCGGGCGATGCTCACGGTGTCGAAGACGCCGGAGGAGACGGTGGCGTAGGCGGCGTTGCAGCCGGTGACGGAGAGCACCGTCTGGCCGCCGGGGGCGACCGTCGACGGGGTGATGGCGAAGCCGAACGAGGTGATGGGCTGGGCCTCGGCCGCGGCCGCGGAGGAAGCGCCGAGGGCGCCGAGCGCGAGTACGGCGCCCGTGGCGCCGGCGCTCAGCAGGGCGGTGGCGTTGCTGCGTATCGCACCCATGGTTGATCTCCGGATCTCCGAGGAGCAGCCGCGGAACGGTTTCCGCACGTGGGGGGGTCGTGCGCCTCGATGTCCGACACGCTAGGTCCGGTCGCGGTGACCCGCGATCAGGAACGGGCGAATGGGGCACAGGGGTGGGCCGAACCGGGGACGGCGGGCCCGTACCCGGTTTGCGGCGCGTCGGCGTGACCCGGTTCCCGGGATCCGGTCTCCGGGAACCGGTCCCCGATATCCGGTCCCGAGCCTCAGCCGCCGAGCGGCAGATGCGGGAACTGCGCCAGGAAGGGTTCGGCGGTCGCCGCGATGCCCCGGCCGAACGGCGCGTCGAAGTCCCAGATCAAGAACAGCAGGAAGGCGATCAGAGCGCTGAACAGTCCTGCCAGCAGCAGTTCCCGGAACGAGCGGCGGATCTGCAGGGTGAAGACCAGGCCCACCGTCACCAGCGCCCCGGCGATCAGCCCGAACCACACCACCCCCGGCATCGTCGCCCCGGCGCCCTGGCCACGGGCGCTGCGGGCGTCGTCCACCAGCGCGACCTGGTCCACCAGCGGCTGGTACGCCTGCCCCTCGTGGTCGGTCTGCGGTTCGTAGTCCGTTACGTCCCGGCGGATGCGCTCCAGCAGTTCCGCGCTGCGGTCGGTGAGATCGCCGTGGTCGGCCATCTGCTTCCACTCGGTGTCCACCACGTACGTCACGTACGCGTCGACGTCGGACCGGATCTTCTTGCGCACGTCGGCCGGGTAGACCTCCGAGCGGACGCTGATCTCGTGCAGGGCCTGCGCCTCCTGGCGCACGTACTCCTGGGCGGCCCCGCGGCCCTCCCAGACACCGGCGATCGCCAGGCCCAGCACGATCGCGTAGATCACCCCGATCATCATCGTCATGTACTCGATGACGTCCGGGGTCTCGTTGGGATCGTCGTCGTCGCCGATCCGCCGGTGGTTGAAGAAGGCGATGGACAGCACCACGGCGCAGGCCGCGGCCATCGCGAGGGTCAGGACGAGCCATTCCGACAAGATGACTCCCAATCGGTCACGAAAGGTGGTGTGCGGGCGGCGGGTCTGCGGACTAGCGAGGCCGCAGTGCGACGATCGCGAGCACCGCGGGGGCCGCGGTCATCAAGGTGAAGGTCACCGGTGAGATGTGGTGCTCGGGCCGCTTGGCGGCCGCCGTGCGGTAGGCCGGCCTGGCCACCGGCTTCTTCGGGGGCGGGGGCGGCGGCGTCACCACGGGGGCGGGCGCCTTCGCTTGGAGCGGTGGCGCCGGCACCGGCTTCGGCGGGGCCGGCGCGGGAGGCTTCGGCCGGGGCTTCGCCTGCGGAGCGCGCGGGGGCGGCGGCGTGGGCTTCGGCGCGGGCGGAGGCGGCGGCGCGGGTGGGGGAGTCGGCTTCGGTGGCGGCTTGGGCGTCGGGGTCGGCAACGGGGTCGGCGTAGGGGTGGGGGTCGGCTTCGGCGGGCACGGCGGGGGAGGCGGCGGGCAGTGGTGTCCACCGTGTCCGTGGTGGCCTCCGTGGCCGTTCCCGTGCCCCGAGCCGTGGCCGTTTCCATGGCCGTTGCCCCGGCCGTCGGGAGGGCCTTCGCCGTGATGTCCGCCACCCCGGACGCTCGCGGCCGCGCCGCTTCCGGCGGTCGCGACCAGCCCGACGGCGCTCGCGCCGTCCCCGGCGTCGATCGTCGCGTAGGCGCAGCTATCAGCCACGGCCGGCGTGGCGGACAGCGCCGCCCACAGCAGGACCGGGACCACCAGCAGGCGTCTGGTAGAGGCTCTGTTCACCCGGGGAGCATGGGCTCACGTGCGCCCGCGCACGCCGAGCTCGGCCGTGGTTCGCCTGAACGGGTGGTGTGAAGACCGTAGAGGTTTGAGCCACGGAACGAAGAATTCCGATCACCTACCTGCGCATTCCCAAAAGCGACTTGTCGGTTTCGGTCATTCGCTGCGGGAGGGGCCGTGGAGGCCTTTGGTGTGTGATGAAGAACGGATCACCAATTTCCGCTTTTGCTCGCTCCGTTGGGCAATGATCAGTACATTCGGCTCGGACAGGCGTCCGATCCCGGACGACCGCGCAGGACTACGGCTTGGAGACCCCGATGGAGCGCCCCGCCTGGGCCCCGCCAGGTATCGACATATCGGTGCCGAGCGTGTCCCGCATCTACGACTACTACCTGGGCGGCTCCCACAACTTCGAGGTCGACCGCCAGGCCGCCCGCCGCGCCATGGAGTTCCTGCCGGGCCTGCCCAAAATCATGCAGGCCAACCGGGCCTTCATGCGCCGCGCCGTCCGCTACGCCGTGGCCCAGGGCGTCACCCAGTTCCTCGACATCGGCTCCGGCATCCCCACCTTCGGCAACGTCCACGAGATCGCCCAGGCCGCCAGTCCCGAGGCCCGCGTGGTCTACGTGGACCACGACCCGGTGGCCGTCGCGCACAGCCGGGCCGTCCTCGCCGGCGACGAGCGCACCGGAATCATCTCCGCCGACCTGCGCAAGCCGCAGGACATCCTCGCCGCCCCCGAGGTCTCGCAGCTGCTCGACCTCGAACGCCCGGTCGCCCTGCTGCTCGTCGCCGTCCTGCACTTCCTGGAGGACTCGGACGACCCGTACGCCGCCGTCTCCGAGCTGCGCGACGTGCTGGCCCCCGGCAGCCTCCTGGTGCTCACGCACGCCTCCTACGAGGGGATCCCGCTCTCCCCGGAGGTCGCGGCCGGAACGGTCGGCGTCTACCGCGACATCCGCAACCCGCTCGTGATGCGCAGCGGCGAGCAGATCGGCCGCTTCTTCGAAGGCTTCGACCTCGTCGAACCCGGCGTCGTGTCCATGCCGCTGTGGCAGCCCGAGGGCACCGAGGACCCGGAGGGCGGCGAGACGCCCGAGGACCCGTACGCGTTCTCGGGCTTTGGCGGAGTGGGACGCAAGGCGTGAGATCCACGGCCGCGGTGCCCTCCGGCACACCGACCCCGAAGGACGAGGGGCCCGCGCAGGCAGCGGAGCCCACCGCCCCGCCCACAGGCCCGCCGGCTCCGGCGGGCCTGTCGGCGGGCGCGGGCCCGGCCGCGCTGCGGAGCGGGCTGGAGGACCGGATCGGGCGCTTCGCGACCATCTGGGGACGGGCGATCTTCCCCGTCACCGCGACCTCGCTGACCCGCGTCGAGTTCGAACAGCACCTCATACCGCTCGCCCGGACCCTCGCCGAAGCCCTGCACGCCCGGCCCTTCGACGCGGGCGTCGCCCAGCGGGTGGGAGCCGAACTCGTCGCCGTGCACTGCACCGACCCGGAGGCACTGGCCGGCACGCTCGGCGTGGTCGAGTCGTACCTCGTGCTCTACTGCGGCCCCGACGGCGTCGGCGTCGAGGGCACCGAGGAGTACCGCTCGCGCTGCGCCCGGCTCCAGCACGGCATCGCGGCCGGATTCGCCCGCGCCCTGCGCGAACGCACCCTCAAGGAGCAGGAGGCCATCGCCCGCTCCGCGCTGACCGCCCGCATCGACGCCCAGCAGGCCCTGCACGCCAGCGAGGAGCGCTTCAAGGCGGTCTTCGAGGGCGCGGCCGTCGGCATCGGCATCGCCGACCTCGAAGGGAACATCCTCGAGGTCAACGACGCGCTGCTGCAGATGTTCGGCGGGATGAACGGGCACATGCGGGGCCGCAACGTCAGCGAGTGGGGCCACCCCGACGATGCCCCGCACGTCTGGCGGATGTACGGCGAACTCGTACGTGGCGAACGCGAGAGCTACCGCGTGGAGAAGCCGTACTACCGGCACGACGGGACCGTGCTGTGGACCAACCTGACGGTGTCGCTGCTGCGCGACGCCGAGGGCGTTCCCCAGTACCAGCTGGCGCTGATGGAGGACACCACCGAGCGCCGGCTGCTGAACCTGCGCCTCCGCTACGAGGCCACCCATGACGCCCTGACCGGGCTGCCGAACCGGACCCTGTTCTTCGAACGCCTGGAGAAGGCTCTGAGCGGGGCCGGCGGCAGCCGTTTCGGCCTCTGCTACCTGGACCTCGACGGGTTCAAGGCGGTCAACGACAGCCTCGGCCACTCTGCGGGCGACCGGCTCCTGGTGGAGGTCGCCGACCGGCTGCAGAGCTGCGCGACGGGCCCCGGCGAGGTCGTCGCACGTCTCGGCGGCGACGAGTTCGTGGCGCTGACCACCGGTTCGGACACCGAGGAGAAGGTGACCGAACTCGCCGTCCGGATCCTGTCCGCCCTGTCGGTGCCCATCCGCATCGAGGGCCGAGAGCTGTCGGTCCGCGGCAGCATCGGCATCGTGGAGGGCCCGGCTCGCGAGCGCACCGCGGCGGAGGTGCTGCGCAGCGCCGACATCACCATGTACCGGGCCAAGGCGGCCGGCGGCAACCGCTTCGAGTTCGCCGACGCCGAGGCCGACGCCCGCGCCATCACCCGGCACGGCCTGACCAACGCCCTCCCGGCGGCGCTGGAACGCGGCGAGTTCTTCATCGAGTACCAGCCGCTGGTCCACCTGCACGACGGCAGCGTCCACGGCGCCGAGGCCCTCGTCCGCTGGTCCCACCCGCAGTACGGGGTACTCGGCCCGGACCGCTTCATCCCGCTCGCCGAACGGACCGGGCTGATCGTGCCGCTCGGCCGCTGGGTCCTGGAGGAGGCCGTTCGCCAGGCCCGCAACTGGCAGCGCCAGCACGGCGGCTCGGCCCTGCGGATCAACGTCAACCTCTCGCCGACCCAGCTGCACCACCCCGGCCTGGTCGCCGACACCGTCGCGGTGCTGGAGAACTCCGGCCTCGCCCCCGGCGCCCTGTGCCTGGAGGTCACCGAATCGGCTCTGATCGGTGCCGACGACGAACTTCTGGAGCCCCTGCGACGGCTCGCGGCCCTCGGCGTGGACATCGCGCTCGACGACTTCGGCACGGGTTACTCGAACCTGGCGAACCTGCGCCGCCTCCCGGTCAGCGTCCTGAAGCTGGACCGCTCCTTCACCAAGGGGATGCAGCAGCAGCCCGCCAACCCGGTCGACGTCAAGATCGTGGAAGGCATCGTGGCCCTGGCCCACAGTCTCGAACTCGCCGTCACGGTCGAGGGCGTGGAGACCGGCGCCCAGGCCGCCCAGCTCCGCGACCTCGGCTGCGACACCGCCCAGGGCTGGTACTACGCCCGCCCCGGCGCCCCCGACCGCATCCACACCCTCTCGCTGTCGGACGCCGTGCCCACGCCCTCCTGACGCCCGGCCCGACACCGGCCCGGCGGCCCGGTCAGTCCAGGCCGGCCTCCGTCCCCCGGCCG
The DNA here is from genome assembly GCF_045162725.1 of Streptomyces sp. NBC_01006. Classification (NCBI taxonomy): domain Bacteria; kingdom Bacillati; phylum Actinomycetota; class Actinomycetes; order Kitasatosporales; family Streptomycetaceae; genus Streptomyces; species Streptomyces sp. NBC_01006. The sequence goes on from NZ_CP108700.1 coordinate 7,025,339, forward strand.
GGTGTCCGGACGGCCGCCAGAACCCGCTCGTACCGCCGCGCCGTGTCGGCCGCGACCTCGGTGGCCACCGGCAACCGCTCCGCCTCGTACACGTCGAGCACCTCCTCCCCGCCCGGCCCGGTGAGGGCGGCGGCCAGGGTCCGGCCCAGGGCGGCCGCGTCGTCGATGCCGGTGTTCATGCCCAGCCCGCCGGCTATGGGGTGGACGTGCGCGGCGTCCCCGGCGAGGAAGACCCGGCCCTCGCGCATCCGGGTGACCACGCGGACGCTGACCCGCCAGGTGGAGAGCCAGGTGGGATCCGTGAGCCGGATCCCGGGTATCCGGGCGTGCCGGTCGAACAGGCGCTGGAAGGTCTCCAGCGAGGGCGGCACCGGCTGCCCGTGCTCGTCCTGCTCGGGTGAAGCCTGTAGCTGGAAGGTGTCCGTCCCCGGCATCGGGCAGAGCATGATCCCGCTGCCGTCCGAGCTGAACCACTGGTGCCAGAAGTCCCGGCTGAGCCCGGGGGCCCGGACGTCCCCGATGACCATCGCGGGCTCCTCCTCCGTGCTCCCTTCAAAGGGGATGCCGAGGAGCTTGCGGGTGGTGCTGTGCCCGCCGTCGCACCCGGCGAGATAACGGGCCCCGATCACGGTGCCGTCCGCCAGCTCCGCCCGGACCCCGGCCGCGTCCTGGCCGATTCCGGCCAGCCGGGCCCCGTACTCGACCGTCACCCCCAGTCCGGCGAGCCGCTCGCGCAGCGCCTCCTCGATCTGCCACTGCCCTATCAGCAGCCCGGTGCCGGAGACGAGGGTGTCGTTGACGTGTGCTCCGTCGAAGTACTTGCGCAGGACCACCTCCTCCTTGCCGATGGCGGTCAGGGACCGGGCCACGCCGAGCTCCTCGAAGATCTCCACACTGCTCGGGCGGAGCCCCTTGCCGCGGGACTCGCGGTGAGGCTCCGAGCGCTCGTCGATGACGCGGACGGCGGCTCCCCGCAGGGCGAGGGCGCAGGCCAGGGTCAGTCCCGTGGGGCCGGAGCCCGCGATCAGTACCTCAGTCATCGGATGTCCTCTCAGGTCGATCCCTGTCTCGTCGATGTCTCAAGGAAAGCGGTTTCCGCCAGAAAAAGCAACCCGGTAAAGAAATTAACTGAGTCACGATTCTGTGCTACGCTCGCGGTATGGAGAAGACGGGTCTGCGCGAGAACAAGAAGCTCCGTACGCGTCGCCAGCTGGCGGCCACGGCGCTGGAACTCTTCCTGGAGCGGGGCTTCGATGCCGTGTCGGTGGCCGATGTCGCCGCCGCGGCCGAGGTCTCCAAACCCACCCTGTTCCGGTACTTCCCGAGCAAGGAGGACCTGCTGCTCGACCGGTTCGCCGACCACCAGGACGAGGCGGCGCGCATCGTGCGCGACCGGCCCGCAGGCCGGACTCCGGTGGCCGCGGTGCACGCGCACTTCCTGGCGGCCCTCGCCGAACGGGACCCGATCACCGGGCTCTGTGACCACCCCGGGGTGGTCGCGTTCCAGCGGCTGCTCTACTCCACCGCCAGCCTGGAGAGCCGGATGGCCCACTACGCCGACCGCGAGGTGGAGCTGCTCGCCGCCGTGCTCGAATCGGAGTCGGTCCGGCCGCTCGCCGCCCGGCTGGCCGCGATGCACCTGGTGGCGGTCCGCCATGAGCTGGGCCGGGAGAACTATCTCCGCATGGCCGCCGGCCAGAGCGCCGAGGAGGCCCACCCGGCGGCCGTGGCCGACGCCGACCAGGCCTTCGCGATGCTGGCCGACGGGCTCGACGAGGCCCTTCCCATAGCCGCGGCCTGACGGACCCGCCGCCCCACGAGAGGCGCGGCGCGCTCAGCCCAGCAGCATGCGCTTCAGCTCACGCGCCGCGCGCGGGGGAGCGACGTCCGTGCGGTGCGCCAGGGCGATGGTGCGGCGCAGCGGGGAGCCTGCCAGCGGGGTGGCGCGCAGCCCCGGGCCGCCGTGGTCGACGACCATCGCCGGGACCACCGCCACGCCGAGTCCCGCGCGTACGAAGCCCAGGACCGCGTCCATCTCCCCGCCCTCCACCGTGAACACCGGCTCGAAGCCCTCCGCCCGGCAGGCGGCCACCGTCAGGTCCCGCAGGTCGTAGCCGTGGCGGAACATCACCATCGGCTCGTCGCGCAGCGCGGACACCGTCAGCGGCCCGCCGCCCGCCGGCGGCGGCAGCTCCGCCGAGGAGACCACCACCAGGTCCTCCGTCAGCAGCTCCACCGTGGTCAGCGACGGAGCCGAGGGCGGGAGCGGCAGCGCGATGAGTGCCAGGTCCAGGGCCCCGCGCGCGAGTTCCCGTACGAGGTCCAGCGAACCGCTCTCCTCGATCAGCAGCTCGATCCCCGGATGGGCGGTGTGGAAAGCGCGAAGAACCCCGGGCAGCAGCCCCGTGCACACGCTCGGCGTCGCGCCCAGCCGCACCCGCCCCCGCCGCAGCTGCGCCAGCTCCTGCACCTCCAGCCGCGCGGTGTCCGCGTCCGCCAGGATCCGCCGGGCCAGCGGCAGCAGCGCCTCGCCCGCGTCGGTCAGCGCGATGTTCCCCCTCGCCCGGCTGAACAGCTCCGCCCCCAGCTCCCGTTCGAGCGCCTTGATCTGCTGCGAGAGCGACGGCTGGGCGACGTGCACCCGCTCCGCGGCCCGGGTGAAGTGACGGGTTTCGGCGACGGCCACGAAGTACAGGAGCTGCTGGAACTGCATCGCCCCAGCATACGCCGTATATAGGCAAGCCCTATCGAGATGAGCACCAGCATGTCTTGGACCTCTCGGGACTTTGGTCCTTACCGTCGGTGGCATGGCTCTGGCAACGCGGACGGGCCGACGGCCGTCCACCACGCGAACGCTCTGGGACTCCACCGTCGGCAAGAAGTCCGTGATGGCGATGTCCGGGCTGATCATGCTCGGATACCTGGTCGTCCACATGCTCGGCAACCTCAAGATCTTCTTCGGGGCGGGCGAGTTCAACGGCTATGCCCACTGGCTGCGGACCCTCGGCTCGCCCTTCCTCCACCACGAGTGGGCCCTGTGGATCGTGCGCGTGGTGCTCCTCGCCGCGGTCGTCGGCCACGCCGTGTCCGCGTACCAGCTCAGCCGCCGGGACATCAAGGCCCGCCCGGTCAAGTACGCCCACAAGCGCCGCCGCGCGAGCTACGCCACCCGCACCATGCGCTGGGGCGGCATCATCCTCGCCCTGTTCATCGTCTGGCACCTGCTCGACCTGACCACGCTCACCGTCAACGAGCGCGCATGGGCCGGCCACCCCTACGAGAACGTCCTCGCCACCTTCTCCACCTGGTACGGCAACACGATCTACATCGTTGCGATGTCCGCCCTCGGCCTGCACGTCCGGCACGGCTTCTGGAGCGCCGCCCAGACTCTCGGCGCGGGCAACGCCCGCCGCGACCGGGCGCTGAAGTTCCTCGCCGACGCCCTCGCCCTCGTCCTCTTCGCGGGCTTCGTTTCCGTCCCCGTCGCCGTCATGACCGGAGTGGTGAGCTGACATGAGCACCGACTACGCCCACTACGCCACCGGCGAGCCGATCGCCGACACCAAGGCCCCCGAAGGCCCCATCGCCGAACGCTGGGACCGGCGCCGCTTCGAGGCCAAGCTCGTCAACCCGGCCAACCGCCGCAAGCACACCGTCATCGTCGTCGGCACCGGCCTGGCCGGCGGGGCGGCCGGCGCCACCCTGGCCGAACAGGGCTACCACGTGGTCCAGTTCTGTTTCTCCGACTCCCCGCGCCGGGCTCACTCCATCGCCGCGCAGGGCGGTATCAACGCCGCCAAGAACTACCGCAACGACGGCGACTCGGTGCACCGCCTCTTCTACGACACCGTCAAGGGCGGCGACTTCCGCGCCCGCGAGTCCAACGTCCACCGCCTCGCCCAGATCTCCGTCGAGATCATCGACCAGTGCGTGGCCCAGGGCGTCCCCTTCGCCCGCGAGTACGGCGGCCTCCTCGACACCCGCTCCTTCGGCGGCGTCCAGGTCTCCCGCACCTTCTACGCCCGCGGCCAGACGGGCCAGCAGCTCCTCCTCGGCGCCTACCAGGCGCTGTCCCGGCAGATCGCCGCCGGCAACGTGGAGATGCACGCCCGCACCGAGATGCTCGACCTGATCACCGTCGACGGCGTGGCCCGCGGCATCGTCGCCCGCGACCTGATCACCGGAAGGATCTCCACCCACTACGCCGACGCCGTCGTCCTGGCCTCCGGCGGCTACGGCAACGTCTTCTACCTCTCCACCAACGCCATGAACTCCAACGCGACCGCCGTCTGGCGGGCGCACCGGCGCGGCGCGTACTTCGCCAACCCCTGCTTCACCCAGATCCACCCCACCTGCATCCCGCGCACCGGCGACCACCAGTCCAAGCTCACCCTGATGAGCGAGTCCCTGCGCAACGACGGCCGCATCTGGGTCCCCAGGGCCAAGGGCGACACCCGCCCCGCCGCACAGATCCCCGAGGCGGAGCGCGACTACTACCTGGAGCGGATCTACCCCTCCTTCGGCAACCTCGTGCCCCGCGACATCGCCTCCCGCGCCGCCAAGAACGTCTGCGACGAGGGCCGCGGCGTCGGCCCCGGCGGCCAGGGCGTCTACCTCGACTTCGCCGACGCCATCCGCCGCATGGGCCGGGACAAGGTCGCCGAGAAGTACGGCAACCTCTTCGACATGTACGAGCGGATCACCGCCGAGAACCCGTACGAGGTCCCCATGCGGATCTATCCGGCCGTGCACTACACGATGGGCGGGCTCTGGGTCGACTACGACCTCCAGACCACAGTCCCCGGCCTCTTCGCGATCGGCGAGGCCAACTTCTCCGACCACGGGGCCAACCGCCTCGGCGCCTCCGCCCTGATGCAGGGCCTCGGCGACGGCTACTTCGTCCTGCCCTCCACCATCAACGACTACCTGGCCCGCCACCCGCACCAGGACGCCGTCGACGACGGCCACCCCGAGGCCGCGGCCGCCGTACGGGAGGTCCGCGACTGCCTCGCCAAGCTGCTCGCCGTGGACGGCGACCGCACCCCGGACTCCTTCCACCGCGAGATCGGCGAGCTCATGTGGGAGTACTGCGGCATGTCCCGCACCGAGGAAGGACTGCGCAAGGCCCTCGCCCGGATCCCGGAGATCCGCGAGGAGTTCTGGCAGCGCATCAAGGTCCCCGGCAGCGGCGAAGAGTTCAACCAGTCGCTGGAGAAGGCCAACCGCATCGTCGACTACCTCGAACTCGCCGAGCTGATGTGCCTCGACGCCCTCCACCGCGCCGAGTCCTGCGGCGGCCACTTCCGCGAGGAGTCCCAGACCCCGGACGGCGAGGCCGCCCGCCGCGACGAGGAGTTCGGCTACGCCGCCGCCTGGGAGTACCAGGGCACCGGCGCGGCCCCCGTCCTGCACAGGGAAGACCTCGTCTTCGAGTACGTCCACCCCACCCAGCGGAGCTACGCATGAAGCTCAACCTGCGCGTCTGGCGCCAGCAGAACCCCGACACCCCCGGCGCCATGATCACGTACGAGGTCGACGGCATCTCCCGCGACATGTCGTTCCTGGAGATGCTCGACACCCTCAACGAGGACCTCATCCTGCGCGGCGAGGACCCGGTCGCCTTCGACCACGACTGCCGCGAGGGCATATGCGGCGCGTGCAGCCTCGTGATCAACGGCGACGCCCACGGCCCCGAGCGCACGACCACCTGCCAGCTGCACATGCGCTCCTTCGACGACGGCGCCACCATCGACGTCGAGCCCTGGCGCGCCGCCGCCTTCCCGGTGGTCAAGGACCTCGTCGTGGACCGCGGTGCCTTCGACCGGATCATCCAGGCCGGCGGTTACGTCACCGCCCCGACCGGATCCGCCCCCGAGGCGCACGCCACCGCCGTGCCCAAGGCCGACGCCGACTCCGCCTTCGAGCACGCCGAATGCATCGGCTGCGGGGCCTGCGTGGCGGCCTGCCCCAACGGTTCCGCGATGCTCTTCACCTCCGCCAAGGTCAACCACCTCAACGTGCTGCCGCAGGGCTCGCCGGAGCGCGAGACCCGCGTCCTCGACATGGTGGCCCGCATGGACGAGGAGGGCTTCGGCGGCTGCACCCTCACCGGCGAATGCGCCACGGCCTGCCCCAAGGGCATCCCGCTGCCGTCCATCTCCGCCATGAACCGTGAATGGCTGCGGGCGGTCCGCAAACACGGAGCCTGAGGAATCTGAGAACTCCCTGTGAGACGGGAACAAGGGACTCCAGGCACTTGCGTGAAAAATGAACGAAGGGAAAGGTGGAGGTGAACGAGGCATCCGCCCCTGCCTGCCGCACGGCACCGCACCCCCTCACGCCGGGTGCCGTCCGCATCCTCGGGTGCCGCACACCGGCGCCGTCTCGCGAGGTCGTATATGCAGGGCCGTTCCCGTCTCCCCCTTCCCTTCGGCCTGCGCCGGATCGTACGGACGCTGCGCCGGCCCGGCGGCGTACCGAAACAGCCGGACGCCGCCATGCGGGAGAGCACCGGCAGCGGGAGCCCGGCGCCGCCCCCGCCCGGCCGGGCCCGTGAGGACGAGCTGCTGGGGAAACTGCCCGGCCTGGTCCGCCACCGCGGCCGGCTCTCCCGGGTCCGCGACGACCTGCTGCCCGCCGGCGCCCGGGACGCCAACCTGAGCGCGGTCGCCGAGGCACTGGAAACGGCCGCCGTCCCGTACGGGCTGGTCCCCGACGGGGAGCTCCGACACCGGGTGGCCATCGCCCCGGGCGACCGCGCGAGCGCCCTGAAAGCATGCGCCGCGGCCTTCGCAGGGCTCCCGGTGTACGCCAGGCTCCTCGGCGATGGCGATGGCGATGGCGATGGCGATGGCGACGGCGGCGGCGAAGCCGGGGAGGTCCTCGCCGAAACACTCCCCGAAGCCGTCGCGGCCCAGGAGGGCCCGCCTGCCGACGCCCACCCCCCGAAGATCAAGGGGATCCGGCTCTTCCAGCCGGTCGTCACCTCCGGCCGGACCGTGGCCTACGGCCCCGAAACCGGCTGTGACCTGGAGTTCTGGGAGGCCGCGGAGTCGGGCATCGGGGCGATCGCCGGGTTGCGCGAGACCCCGTACGGCTGGTGGGTGCCCACCCTCGAAGCCACGTCCACCACCCGCGTCGGCGACCGCGATCACCCCGTCGTCGACGCCTTCGCGGGCCGTTTCCCCGACGACATCGACTTCCCCGTCGACGCCGTGATCACCTGGGTCGACGCCGCCGACCCCGCCTGGCGCCGCCGCCGGGACCGCGCCGCCGCGGCCGCCGCGGGGTCCGGCCCCGCCGGGCGCGCCCCCGTCGACCACGCCGAGAACCGCTACCGCGACCGCGGGGAGCTCCGCTACTGCCTGCGCTCCATCGCCGCCCACGCGCCCTGGATCCGCCGCGTCTTCATCGTCACCGACGACCAGACCCCGCCCTGGCTGGCCACCGACCACCCCCAGGTAACCGTCGTCGACCACCGCGAGCTGTTCGCCGACCCCGTCGGCCTCCCCGTCTTCAACTCCCACGCCATCGAGAGCCAGCTCCACCGCATCCCCGGCCTCGCCGAGCACTTCCTCTACTTCAACGACGACATCTTCCTCGGCCGCCCCCAGCGCCCCCAGAACTACTTCCTCTCCTCCGGTCTGCCCAAGGTCTTCCACGACCAGCGGGCCGTGGCCCCCAGCGCCCCCGGCGCCGATGACGACGACGTCTTCACCGCCTCCCAGAAGGCCACCCGCCACGCGGTGGAACAGGCAGCCGGCCGCACCTATCCGCACATCCTGGCCCACACCCCGTACCCGCTCAGCCGCTCCCTCTTCGCCCACGTCGAGGAGCGGCTGCCCGGCCGGCTGACCACCACCAGCCGCTCGGCCTTCCGCAGCGCCGACGACCTCGCCCCCGTCACCCTCGCCTCCCACCTGGCCCTCGCCGACGGCCGCGCCGTGGAGGGCGAACTGCACCACGCGTACGTCAGCACCGGCCGGGCGGAGGAGATCGACCGGCTGCCCGGCCTGGCGGCCGACCGCTGGGCCGACGCGTTCTGCCTCGCCGATGACGACACCGGACCCGGGCTCTCGCCCCAGGAGCAGCAGCGCGCGGTCACCGCCTTCCTGGAGGCCTACTTCCCGGTGCCCTCGCCTTACGAGAACTGAGGGTCTTACGCGAGGTGCGGGCCTGACGAGCGGCCTCGGCCGATCGGCTGATCCGATCGGCCGACCGGGCGCTCGTGCCGGCCCTACGCCGCGCCGCGCCACGGAGGCGTCCGGCCGGTGGGGGACAGTGGGCCCCATGCCAGAAGCCCCCGCCGGGTCCGGACCGCGCCGCCGCACCCTCCTGGCGGCCGCCGCCCTCGCCCCGCTCGCGATGGCCGGCTGCTCCGCGGAGGATCCGTCCACCGCCGCCCACGGCCCGAAAGCCGCGCCGAAGGACGCCCTGGTCATGCTGATCCGGCACGCGGAGAAGCCGTACGCGGGGGACCTGGGCGAGGACGAGGACGGCAACGAGGACCCCGGATCCCTCGCCGGGCGCGGCCGGCGCCGGGCCGAGGAACTGCACCGCCTGTTCCCGCCGGCCGGTGGTTCGACGCTGCCGCGCCCGGCCGTCGTCTTCGCGGCAGGCGGCCCGTCCGGTCCCGGAGGCCGACCCCCCGCCCGCTGCCGCCAGACGGTCGAGCCGCTGACCACCGCCCTCCGTGCGCCGCTGCGCGCCGAGTTCGCCGTCGGCGCCGAGGAGGCCCTGGCGCGCGCCGCGCTGGCCGCCCCGATGCCCGTACTCGTCTGCTGGGAACACACCGGCGTCCCCCGCCTGATCCACGCCCTCGGCGCCCACCAGGTCCTCGGCGTCCCCGCCGCCTGGCCCGACCGCTACGACCTGGTGTGGACGTTCACCCGTCGGCAGGGCCGGTGGAGCTTCCGCGAACTCGCGCAGCACTTGCTCCCGGGCGATGCGTAGGCACTAGCGCAGCGCCCGCGCGAGGTAGCCCGCCGTACGGCCCGCGCCCGCGGCGGCGACCTGTGCCGGCGTGCCCGCCGCGACGATCCGGCCGCCGTCCGTGCCGCCGCCCGGACCCAGGTCGATCACCCAGTCCGCGCCCGCCACCACCTCCATGTCGTGCTCCACGACCACCACCGAGTGCCCGGCGTCCACCAGCCCGTGCAACTGCCGCAGCAGCACCCGCACATCCGCCGGGTGCAGCCCGGTCGTCGGCTCGTCCAGCACGTACAGGGTGTGGTCGCGGCGCAGGCGCTGGAGCTCCGTCGCCAGCTTGATCCGCTGCGCCTCGCCGCCCGAGAGCTCCGTGGCCGGCTGCCCGAGCCGCAGATAGCCGAGCCCGATGTCCTCCAGCGCCCGCAGACTGCGCGCCGCCGCCGGGACCCGCGCGAAGAAGGCCGCCGCGGACTCCACCGTCAGGCCCAGCACCTCCGCGATGTTCAGCCCCTCGTACCGCACGTCCAGGGTCTCGGTGTTGTACCGGGCCCCGGCGCACTGGGGGCACGGGGCGTACGTACTCGGCAGGAACAGCAGCTCCACCGAGACGAACCCCTCGCCCTGGCAGGTCTCGCACCGGCCGCCCGGCACGTTGAAGGAGAACCGGCCCGCCTTCCAGCCGCGCGCCCGCGCCTGCGGAGCCTGCGTGAACAGCTTGCGCACCACGTCGAACAGGCCCGTGTACGTGGCCAGGTTGGACCGCGGGGTCCGGCCGATCGGCTTCTGGTCCACCTCCACCAGCCGTCGCACCGGGAACCCCGGATCCGCGATCCGCTCCCCGACCTCCCGGGCGAGCACCTGGCCCACCAGCGTGGACTTGCCCGACCCCGACACGCCGGTGACCGCCGTGAACACCCCGAGCGGGAACTCGGCGTCCACGCCCCGCAGGTTGTGCCGCTCGACGGCGGTGAGCCGGACCGAACCGCTCGCCGCCCGCACCGGCCGCCGTCCCGCCTCCGCCTCCGCCCCGACCGACCCGAACAGGTGCCGCGCCGTCGCCGACTCCGCCACGCCCGCGAGCTCCCGCGGCGGCCCGCTGTACAGCACCCGCCCGCCGTGCTCCCCGGCCAGCGGACCCACGTCCACCAGCCAGTCCGCATGCCGCACCACGTCGAGGTGGTGCTCGACCACGAACACCGTGTTCCCCGCCGCCTTGAGCCGGTCCAGTACGCCGAGCAGCGCCTCGGTGTCGGCCGGATGCAGTCCCGCCGACGGCTCGTCCAGCACGTACACCACCCCGAACAGCCCGGACCGCAGCTGCGTCGCCAGCCTCAGCCGCTGCAGCTCGCCCGCCGACAGGGTCGGCGCCGTGCGGTCCAGGCTCAGATAGCCGAGCCCGAGCTCCACGACCGGCCCGATCCGGGACCGCAGGTCCTCGGCGAGCACCCGGGCCGCCTCCCCGCCCGCGGGCGCGTTCTCCCGTACCGAGGCCAGTACGGTGTCCAGGGCGGTCAGCGGCAGCGCCGCGAGCTCCGCGATCGTACGGCCCGCGAACGTCACGGCCAGCGCCGCAGGTCCCAGCCGCCGGCCCGCGCACACCGGGCACGGTGAATCGGTCAGGAACCGCTCCGCACGGGCCCGCAGCGTGGCGCTCTTGCTGTCGGAGAACGTCCGCATCACGTAGCGGTGGGCGCTCATGTAGGTGCCCTGGTAGGGCCGTTGGATCCGGTCCGCGTCCCGCACCGGATGCACGGTGACCACCGGCTGTTCCTCGGTGAACAGGATCCACTCGCGGTCCTTCGCCGCCAACTCCCGCCAGGGCGCGTCCACGTCGTACCCGAGGACCTCCAGGATGTCCCGGAGGTTCTTGCCCTGCCAGGCCCCGGGCCAGGCGGCGATGGCCCCCTGACGGATCGACAGCCCCGGATCCGGCACCAGGAGTTCCTCGCTGGTGCGGTGGATGCTGCCAAGTCCGTGGCAGGAAGGGCAGGCCCCGGCGGCGGTGTTGGGGGAGAAGGCGTCCGAGTCGAGCCGCTCGGCGCCCGGCGGGTAGGTCCCGGCGCGCGAGTACAGCATCCGCAGGGAGTTGGACAGCAGGGTCACCGTCCCGACCGAGGACCGCGAGCCGGGGGAGGAGCGCCGCTGCTCCAGGGAGACCGCGGGCGGCAGCCCGGTGACGGAGTCCACCTTCGGGGCGCCGATCTGGTGGATGAGGCGGCGGGCGTACGGGGCCACCGACTCGAAGTACCGGCGCTGGGCCTCGGCGTAGAGCGTGCCGAAAGCCAGGGAGCTCTTCCCGGAGCCGGAGACCCCGGTGAACACGGTCAGGGCGTCGCGCGGGATGTCCACGTCGACGCCGCGCAGATTGTGCTCCCGGGCACCCCTTACCCGTACGAAGGGGTCGTGGTGGGTCTCGGGCGCGGTGGAGCGGTGCATTCGCCCCAGTTTACGGGCCGCTTTGCAGGCCGCTTCCCAGGGCTGCCCGCAGTCAGAGCCCGCCCGGCTCGGCCGGCCCGGCCGTCCCCGCCAGCCCTGCCACCCGGGCCAGCCGCTCGAAGGAGTCCAGCAGCGCCGTGCGGTCGTACGTGGAGGTGGTGACCAGCAGCTCGTCCGCGCCCGTCAGCGCGGCCACCTCGGCCAGCTGCTCCGCGACCTGCTCCTCGGTGCCGTGGATGTGCCCGGCGAGCCCGCCCTCGTACAACTCCCGCTCCTTCGGGGTCATGGACAGCGCCTCCACCTCCTGCGCCGGGCGCAGCGGAGGGAAGGTGCCGTGGGTGCGGGAGTACGCGAGGGACCAGGCCTCCGGGACGAGGATGCGCCGGGCGGCCTCCGGGGTCCGCGCCACGGCGACCGTCCCGGAGACCACCACGTACGGCTCCGATCCGGCGGCCGAGGGGCGGAACTCCGCGCGGTAGCGCTCGATGACCTCCGTGACCCGGCCCCGGGTCCGCAGGTCGCCCACCACCAGCGGCAGCCCGGCCCGGGCCGCGATCCCGGCGCCCTCGCCGGTGGCCAGCACGTAGGCCGGTATCCGCAGCCCCTCCGCCGGGCGGGCGTGCACCTCGGGATGCGCCCGCTGGCTGCCGTCCAGCCAGCCCAGCAGCTCCGCCAGCTGCTCCTCGAAGCGGTCGGCGTCCCCGGTGTCGCGGCCCAGCGCCCGCCGGATCCCGCCGGTGAAGCCGACCGAGCGGCCGAGCCCCATGTCGATCCGGCCGGGGAACAGCGACTCCAGGACCCCGAACTGCTCCGCGATCACCAGCGGTTGGTGGTTGGGCAGCATCACCCCGCCCGTGCCGACCCGGATCCGCCGGGTGGCCCCGGCGACGGCCGCGGCCAGTACGGCGGGTGCGGAGCCCGCGACTCCGGGGACGCTGTGGTGCTCCGACACCCAGAACCGGTGGTAGCCGAGCAGCTCCGCCGCGCGGGCGAGCTCCACGGTGTCGCGCAGGGCCTGCGGGGCCGGATGCCCCTCGCGGGTGCGCGACCGGTCGAGGATGGAGAGTTTGCGGATCACACAAGGCTGTAACGCACACGCGCCGAAAGGATTCCCCGCCAGGATTCCCTGCCTAATCTGACCCGTATGAGTGACAGCAACGACCGCCGGCCGCTGGCCGTCTTCGACATCGACAACACGCTGGCCGACACCGACCACCGCCAGCACTTCCTGGAGGGCCGGCCCCGGGACTGGGACGGCTTCTTCGGCGCGGCCCCGGCCGATCCGCCGCTGGCGCGCGGGGTGGCGCTGGCGGTGGAGCAGGGGGCCGACTGCGAGGTCGTGTACCTGACCGGGCGCCCGGAGCGGTGCCGCGCCGACACGGAGGAGTGGCTGACCCGGCACGGACTGCCCGAGGGCCGGCTGTGGATGCGCGGGAACCAGGACCGCAGGCCGGCCCGGACCACCAAGCTGGAGGTGCTGCGGCGGATCGCCCGGGGCCGGGAGGTGCGGTTGCTCGTGGACGACGACGAGCTCGTCTGCCAGGCGGCGCGCGCCGCGGGCTTCAAGGTGGTCCAGGCGGACTGGGCGGCGGACGCGCCGGAGCTCAAGTCGGCACAGGAGGGGGAGGGTCGCACCTGACGGGCCGCGTCTGACGGGCCGCACCTGATCCGTGGCGGACCCCGGCTCAGTCCTCGCCGTCGAGGCGGAACCCGACCTTGAGCCCCACCTGGTAGTGCGCCACCGCGCCGTTCTCGATGTGCCCGCGCACCTGCGTGACCTCGAACCAGTCCAGGTTGCGCAGCGTCTGGCCGGCCCGGGTGATGCCGTTGCGGATGGCCTGATCGATGCTCTCGGGGGAGGTGCCGACGATCTCGGTCACCCGGTAGGTGTGGTTCGACATGGGTTCTCCCGACGGTGGGGGGCTTTTGCCTCGTTCCACGGTGCCCCAGTAAGTGCGTCTCCGCGAACTTTGTGTGAACAGTCCCGAGCGGCAGGGCCTTGACCCACCCATTGGTCTATGCCAATTTCAAGCCATCTCCGAGACCGGACTCCAGAAGGTGACCTTCGTGAAGATGCGCTTCCTCGCCGTGTGCACGGCCCTCGCGGCCGCGACCGCCCTCACGGGCTGCAGTCAGCTGGCGGGATCGGCCGGAGGGGCGCAGAAGGTGACCCTCTGGCTGATGAAGGGAAGCGCCTCGGAGGACTTCATCGCGAAGTTCACCTCCTCGTTCGAGAGGGAGCACCCCGGCGTCGACCTGGACGTCAAGATCCAGGAGTGGACGGGCATCGGCGAGAAGGTCAACGCCGTGCTCGCGGGCAAGAGCGCCGAGAGCGCCGACGTCATCGAGGTCGGCAACACACAGGTCGCCCAGTACATCGAGACCGGCGGCCTGTCCGAACTCACCCTGGAGGGCCTGCGCGAGTGGGGCAGCAAGGACTGGCTCAAGGGCCTCTCCGACCCGGGAAGCATCGACGGGGCCCAGTACGGCGTCCCGTGGTACGCCGCCAACCGCGTGGTGATCTACAACAAGGACCTCTTCGCGAACGCCGGCATCAAGACCCCGCCCAGGAACCGGCAGGAATGGATCCAGGCCACCCAGAAGCTCGACAAGGGCGACCGGGAGGGCATCTACCTGCCCGGCCAGAACTGGTACGTCCTCTCCGGGTTCATCTGGGACGAGGGCGGCGAGCTCGCCGTCGAGACGGGCGGAGAGTGGGTCGGCACCCTCGACGACGACAAGGCCCTGGCCGGCATGGAGTTCTACAAGCAGCTCCAGGCCCTCGGTGACGGCCCCAAGAACGCCGACGAGGAGACGCCCCCGCAGTCCGAGGTCTTCGCCGGCGGCGAGGTCGCCCAGATCATCGCCCCGCCCGGCCAGGCCGCCGCCATCGAGGCCGCCAACCCGGCCCTCAAGGGCAAGCTCGGCTTCTTCCCGGTCCCCGGCAAGACCTCCGACAAGCCCGGCGCCGTCTTCACCGGCGGCTCGGACCTGATCATCCCCGAACGGACGAAGCACCGGCGCCAGGCCGTCGACGTGATCACCGCGCTCGTCAGCGAGACCTGGCAGACCGAACTCGCCCGCACGATGAGCTACGTACCCAACAAGGCCACCCTCGCGCACGTGGTCGACGGCAACGAGGGCGCGGCGAGCATGGCGCCCGGAGCCGCCCAGGGGCGCGCCACCCCGAAGTCCGCCCGCTGGGCCGAGGTCGAGGGCAACAACCCGATCAAGCCCTACATGACGGCCGTACTCACCGGAGAGGACCCGAAGCAGGCCGCCAAGGCGGCCTCTGACATGATCAGCAAGGTCCTCAGCTCCGACCGCTGAGCCCGGCCGAGGGGCGCTCCCAGCTCCCGAGTGCCCATCGTGCGCCCGTCGAGCGCCCCGCGAGCCCCCTTCGAGCGCCGCCCAGGTACCTGTCCAGCGCCTTTCGAGCGGGTGTCGAGCCCCCTTCGAGCACGTGCCGAGTCCCGGCGCGCCCGCCGAGTTCAGCGTTCGCACATCCAAGTGCCGCTGAGCAGTCATGTCGAATCCAGCCAGTCACGGAAGAAGTAAAGGAGCCAGGCCACACCACCTGCCGGCCTGGCTCCCGTGCCCGGATCAGGAGCCGCCATGACCATCGCCCCCCTGTCCCCGTCCACCCTTCCCCCCACCGTGACCTCGGCCGTCACTCCCCTCCTCACCCCCGCAGCCGTCCCCGCGGCCGCACCCGTCGCGGTACCCGCGGCCCTCCCCGCCACCCCCCACTACACCGTCCGCCTCGCCCGTGACGAGGACGAGGTACGCGCCGCCCAGCGGCTACGCCACCTGGTCTTCGCCGGAGAGCTCGGCGCCCGCCTGGACGGACCCGAGCCGGGCCTCGACTCCGACGCCTTCGACGCGTACTGCGACCACCTCCTCGTCGTCGAGGAGGAGACCGAGCAGGTCGTCGGCACCTACCGGCTGCTGCCCCCGGAGCGCGCCGCCGTCGCAGGCCGCCTCTACTCCGAGGGCGAGTTCGACCTCTCGGCCCTCGCCCCGATCCGCCCGGACCTCGTCGAGGTCGGCCGCTCCTGCGTCCACCCCGACCACCGCAACGGCGCCGTCATCGCGCTGATCTGGGCCGGCCTCGCCCGCTACATGGACCGCTCCGGCCACAACTGGCTCGCCGGCTGCTGCTCGATACCGCTCGCCGACGGCGGGGTCCTGGCCGCCGCCACCCGCGAGAGCGTCCTCAACCGCAACCTCGCCCCCGAGGAGTACCGGGTCACCCCGCACCTGCCCTGGAACCCCGAGGGCATCACCTTCCCGGGCCGCATGGAGCTGCCCCCGCTGCTCCGCGGCTACCTGCGCCTGGGCGCCTGGGTCTGTGGCGAGCCCGCCCTCGACGCCGAGTTCGGCTGCGCCGACCTGTACGTCCTGCTCTCCCTGCGGCGCACCAACCCGCGCTACCTCAAGCACTTCCTCTCGCTCGTCCCTGCCGCATGAGCGTCTGGCTGCCCACCTCGCCCTGCACCCCCGAGGCCTGCGCCGGCCACGAGGGGGAGCGGGCGAGCCTCGCCCGCGCGGTGCTCCGGCTCACCGCCGCCGTCGCCCTGATCCTGCTCGGGATCGTGGGCTTCCAGCCGGTCCGGCTGCTCCCCACCCGCCCCCGCCGGACGCTGGTACGGGCCTGGGCGACCGCCCTCGTCCGGGCCTTCGGCATACGGATCACCGTGCACGGAAGCCCCGGGCCGGGCGGCGGCCGCCTGATCGTGGCCAACCACATCTCCTGGCTGGACATCCCGCTCGTCGCCGCCGCCATGCCCTGCCGGATGCTGGCCAAGAGCGACATCGGCCACTGGCCGGTACTGGGCCCGCTCTCCCGGCAGAACGGAACCCTGTTCATCGAACGGGACCGGATCCGCGCCCTCCCCGGCACCGTCGAGACCATCACCCGCGCCCTGCTGGCCGGCGACCGCGTCACCGTCTTCCCCGAGGGCAGTACCTGGTGCGGGCGCGCCCAGGGGCCCTTCCGGCGGGCCGCCTTCCAGTCCGCCCTGGACGCCCGGGTGCCCGTACAGCCAGTCCAGCTCGCGTACCGGCTGCCGGACGGGAGCCTCGCCGGGGCGCCCGCCTTCGTCGGGGACGATCCGCTGACCGCCTCCCTGTGGCGGATCGCACGGGCCCGCGGGGTGCGGGCCGAGGTCCGGCTGCTGCCGCGGATCCCGCCGGGCCGGTACGCGGACCGGCGGGAGCTCGCGGCCGCGGCTCAGGCGGCCGTCGCCGTGGAATCAGTCTCCGTCGTCCCTGCCGTCTCCGTCCCCGCTTCCTCCGTCCCCGCCCCTTCCTCACTTCTCGCGGGCGTGCCGGCCCAGCCGAACTCGCCGTCGGCCACCGACAGGGACAGGGCGAAGCGGCCCTCCGTATCCGTCCACCACTGAGTCAATTCCAGTCCCGCCGCTGCGAGTTCCTTCCGTACGCCCTCCTGGCGGAACTTCGCGGAGACCTCCGTCAGGATCTCCTCGCCCGCCGCGAACGGCACCACCAGATCCAGGGCCCGGACCTTCACCACCACCTCCGACCGGGCCCGCAGCCGCATCTCGATCCATTCCTGCTCCCGGTTCCACACGGCGACGTGCTCGAAGTCCTCGGTGTGGAAATCCGCGCCCAACTCCCGGTTGACGACGGCCAGTACGTTCTTGTTGAACTCGGCCGTCACCCCTTGCGCGTCGTCGTACGCGGCCACCAGCACGGCCTCGTCCTTCACCAGGTCCGTCCCCATCAGCAGGGCGTCCCCGGGCGACAGCATCGCCCGTACGGAGGCCAGGAACACGGCGCGCTCCGGCGGCAGCAGATTGCCGACGGTGCCCCCGAGGAACACCACCAGCCGGGGCCCGGGCGCGTCCGGCAGCCGCAGCGGCTTCGTGAAGTCGGCCACCAGCGCGTGCACCCGCAGCCCCGGGTGCTCCGCCAGCAGCGTCCGCGCCGCCCCCTCCAGGGCGCTCCCGCTCACGTCCACCGGGATGTACGTGTCGAGCGCGGGCATCGCCTCGATCAGGTGCCGGGTCTTCTCGGAGGAGCCGGAACCCAGCTCCACCAGCGTGCGTGCCCCGCTCGCCGAGGCGATCTCCCCGGCCCGCGCCAGCAGGATCTCCCGCTCGGCGCGCGTCGGGTAGTACTCGGGCAACCGGGTGATCTCCTCGAAGAGTTCGCTGCCCCGCGCGTCGTAGAACCACTTGGGCGGCAGCACCTTGGGGGACACCGTCAGTCCGTGCAGGACGTCCGCGCGCAGCGCGGTGTCGGCGGAGTGCTCGTCGAGGGTGCGGGTCAACTGGAAGTCGCTCACTGGGAGGTCTCCTTCAGCGGGGTCAGGTCGACCCGTGTGCCACGGGCGGTCAGCAGGGTCCTGTCGGGTACTTCGCACCAGCGGGAATCGTCGTCGTACGGCTCGGAGGCCACCACCGTGCGCCCGGCCGCCGTGTCGGCCAGGTACCAGAGCGAATCGCCCCAGGCCGTGGCGGCGATGCCGGTGCCGTCGGTCAGCAGCAGGTTCAGCCGGGAGCCGGGCGCGGCCGCCGCGAGCTCCCGCACGGGCTCGGCGAGTGCCGAGCCGAGGTCGTCCCCCCGCTGCAGCCGGTGCAGCACCAGCGCCCAGACCAGCGCCGAGTCCGTGCTCGCGGCCAGGGACAGCAGCTCCGCGGGTGGCAGGGCGGCCGCGAGCGGCGCCGCCGCGTCCGGCCAGTCCCGTACCGCGCCGTTGTGGCTGAACAGCCACGGCCCGGAGCCGAAGGGCGCCGCCGCGGCCTCCCCGTCCGCCCCGAACACGGTGGCGTCCCGTACGGCGGCCAGCGCGGCCCGCGTACGGACGACCCGGGCCAGATCGGCGAAGTTGGGGTCCCCCCAGATCGGCCCGGCCCGCCGGTAGCGCGCGGGGGCCGGGTCGCCCTCCGCATACCAGCCGACGCCGAAGCCGTCGGCGTTGACCGTGCCGTGGCCCTGCCGGCGCGGCTCCCAGGACTGCCGCACGAGGGAGTGCTCGGGCTCGGTCAGCAGTCGGGCCAGGGGTATCTCGGGCCCCACAAAGGCGATATGGCGACACATCAGGCATCCCTCGCGGTCCGGAACCCGGAGAAGATCTGCCGGCGCACCGGCAGGTCCCAGTTGCGGAAGGTGCCCCGGCAGGCCACCGGGTCCACGGCGAACGAGCCGCCGCGCAGCACCTTGTGCTCCGGCCCGAAGAACACCTCCGAGTACTCGCGGTACGGGAAGGCTCGGAACCCCGGGTACGGCAGGAAATCGGAGGCGGTCCACTCCCAGACGTCGCCGATCAGCTGGCGCACCCCGAGCGGGGACGCCCCGGCCGGGTAGCTGCCCGCCGGGGCCGGACGCAGATGGCGCTGGCCCAGGTTGGCGTGCGCCGGGGTCGGGTCCTCGTCGCCCCAGGGGTAGCGGGTGGAGCGGCCGGTGGCCGGGTCGTGCCGGGCGGCCTTCTCCCACTCCGCCTCCGTGGGCAGCCGGCGTCCCGCCCAGCGGGCGTACGCGTCCGCCTCGTACCAGCTGACGTGCAGCACGGGCTCGTCGGCGGGCACCGGCTCGGTCACGCCGAAGCGGCGGCGCAGCCACTGGCCGGCCTCCCGGCGCCAGAACAGCGGTGCCTCGATCCCGTGCCGGTGTATCTGGTCCCAGCCCTCGGGGGCCCACCAGCGGTCGTCCCGGTAGCCGCCTTCGGCGATGAACGCCTGGTACGCGGAGTTGGTCACCGGCGCCGTGTCGATCCAGAACGCCCCGGTGTCCCGGGTGTGCGCGGGCCGTTCGTTGTCCAGCGACCACGGCTCGGCCGAGGTGCCCATCGTGAACGGGCCGCCGGGGACCAGGACTTCGGCGGCCGCGGGCGGCGGGCCCTGGGGGGGATCCGGATCGGGTGCGGTGAGCACCGGATCGCCCCGGCGCAGCTGATGGGTGATCAGCATGGTCTCGTCGTGCTGCTGTTCGTGCTGGGCGATCATCCCGAACGCGAAACCGTCGTCCAGCAGGGCGGAACCCTCCAGCGCGGTGCGCTCCAGCAGGTCGAAGACCCGGCCGCGCACCTCGGCCGTGTAGCGCCGGGCCTCCGCCGGCCCCAGCAGGGGCAGCTTCGGCCGCTCGGAGCGGGGGTGCTGGAACGCGTCGTAGAGCGGGTCGATCTCGGGGTGCAGGGAGTCGTGCCCGGCCACGTTGCGCAGCAGCCACAGCTCCTCCTGGTTCCCGATGTGGGCCAGGTCCCAGACGAGCGGGGACATCAGCGGGGAGTGCTGGGCGGTCAGATCGCGGTCGCTCACGGCATCGGTGAGCAGGACCGTACGGGTGCGGGCAGCGGTCAGGGCGGCGAAGGCCCGCTCGCGCAGGTCGGCGGGTGTCCAGCGGGTGGGCGCCAGGTCCGTCGGCGTTCGGTCGGCTGAAGGCGATGCGGTCATGAGCGGGCCCCCGTCCCGGTGAGCTGCAGGTATCCGTCGTCGGCCGGGCAGCGGCCGCGCAGTGTGAAGCGTTCGGCGAACGTGCCGACCACGTCTTGGACGTGCCGGCTCGCGCCGAGCCGCGGCAGCGCCTCGGCGGCGGCCCGGAAGCAGGTGGCCGCTGCCGTCCGCAGTTCCGGATCGGCCAGGCCGTGCCGGGCGGCGGACTGCCACAGCGGATTGCGCGGCGAGGGCCGCGGCCCGTGGGTGTCGGCCAGCGCCTTCGCCACCCGGTACGCGCTCTCGGCGGCCTCCGGGTCGTCGAACAGCGCGTGGACGACTGCCACCGGCACCAGCCAGCCGTCGTCGCCGGGTTGGGCGTCGATCATCCGGAACTCCAGGTGGCCGCGCGGGCGCACCGGCGGGAACAGCGTGGTCAGGTGGTACTCCAGGTCCTCGGCGGTGGGCGGCCGCAGGCCGTCCGGGCCCGGGGTGCCGTTGCCGGCGGCCCCGGCCTCGCTTGCGCGCAGCCAGTCGCGGAAGGTCATGCCGTAGGGGGCCGGCCACGGCCCGTCGCCGGTCGACCGTACGCACATCACCTCGGTGTCGAGCGCGTGCCGGGTCCAGCCGCTGCGGGGTTCGGTGTCCAGCGGCGGGGCGAGCGAGCGCCGGGCGTCGAGATCGTTCCAGATCCCCTGGCGGGAGCACCGCCAGCCGGCGTACGGGCCCTCGTGTGCGGGGGAGTTGGCGAAGGCCGCCACGAACACGGCGCCCAGCAGATGCGCCAGCCGCCAGCGCCGGCCGTACCCGAGCGGACCCGGTTCCTCGTACCCGGCGTCCACGCAGACCTGCACGGAGGCGGAGGAGCACATCATGGCGCGCCCGGCCGGGCCGGTGCGGTCGAAGTAGCTCTCCATCGCGTCGTAGCGCGGGCTGTACAGCAGGCGGCGCAGCGGCCGGCGCGGATCGCGGCCGGTGCCGCGCAGGGCCAGGCCCTGGGACCGCAGGGCGGCCCGTACGGCGGTGAGATCGGCCTGCAGGCCGTCCACGCAGTCGGAGAGGGAGGGGGCGGGCGCGGAGCTGAGCTCCAGCTGGCCGCCGGGCTCGACGGTGAACCGGGAGTGCAGGGGCAGGGCGCGGGCCGCTTCGTGCGCCGCGGTCAGCCGGTCGGGCGGCAGTATCTCGCCGGGCCGCTCGGCGTCCAGTACGAGCCATTCGAGCTCGGCGCCGAGGGTGCGGGGCGGGCCCGTCTTGAAACAGATGCCGTGGACCAGGTCCTCGGCGGCGGTTTCGCTGAGAGCGGGTGGGTCGCCCTGGGCCTGCGGGTCTGGTGGGGCGTACGAGTCCTGTGGCATGGCAGGGTCTCCTGTCCACGGGTGTGACTTGACCATGCCTACCTACCCGTCCTTGTCGGCCTGAAAAGGGGGGAGCGGCCACCGCGCGGAAAATCTCTGGCCGCGGGTGGTTCCTGCTGCCGATGATGGCGACGTGAGCAGCAGATTGCGCGAGATCGCGCGGGAGAACGCGACCATGGTGGCGGCCGGTTGGTACCGGACGCGGTCGGGACGGCAGGTCTCCCTCGCCGCCGCCCTGGCGGAATCCAGGGCCGGAACCAGAATATATGGGCCAAACCAGGTCATTCCAGACGAGAAACTTCCCGCCGGGCGGTGCAAGACGGCCGTCGAGGTCACGGGGGAGAGCAGTACGGTCGCAGCCCGTAGGCTCGCCGAAGGCGGTCCGGGGCCGGTCTCAGGGGCCTCGGTGGCCGTCCTGAACTTCGCCTCGGCCCGTAATCCCGGGGG
The DNA here is from genome assembly GCF_045162725.1 of Streptomyces sp. NBC_01006. Classification (NCBI taxonomy): domain Bacteria; kingdom Bacillati; phylum Actinomycetota; class Actinomycetes; order Kitasatosporales; family Streptomycetaceae; genus Streptomyces; species Streptomyces sp. NBC_01006. The sequence goes on from NZ_CP108700.1 coordinate 7,046,901, forward strand.
TGGATACGTCCGCGGGGCCAAGGCCCAGGAGGAGGCGCTGTGCCGCGCCTCGGCCCTGTACGTGACCCTGCTGGAGGCCCCGGAGTACTACGAGGTCCACCGCGCGGGACGCAGCACCTTCTACACCGACCGGGTGATTCACTCGCCCGGGGTGCCCGTCTTCCGCGACGACCGGGGCGAGCTGCTGGACACCCCCTTCCGGGCGGGTTTCCTGACCTCCCCGGCTCCGAACGCGGGCACGATCCGCCGCCAGGAGCCGGAGCGCGCCGCCGAGATCCCGGCGGCGCTGGCGCGGCGCGCGGAGCGCGTCCTGGAGACGGCGGCGCTGCACGGGTATCCGCGGCTGGTGCTGGGGGCGTGGGGGTGCGGGGTGTTCCGGAACGACCCGGCGCAGGTCTCGGAGGCCTTCCGGGCGCTGCTGGCCGGGCGTTTCGCGGGGGTCTTCGAGCGGGTGGTGTTCGGGGTGCTGGACCGCGACCCGGGACCGCGGCAGGCATTCGAACGGGCTTTCGCGGGATTCGGGGCGTAGGGGGCCCGGGCCGACCCGGCAGGGCTTTGCGGATACGCCCTAGCGCCAGCCGTAGCGCTCGCGGAGCCGGTTCACGACCAGCTGGAACCGGCTCCGGTCCAGGGCGCACGCCTCGCGCCGCATGCCGTCCTCGTGCACCCGCAGCACCCGGTCCACGTCCACCCAGGACTCCCGCCCGGCGCCGTCCCACGGCCCGGTCCCGATCGGCACCCACTCCCGGTCGTTGTCGTGCCGCTTGCTGGACAGCTGTACGGCGAGGAGCGTCCGCCCGCCCGCCTCCCGGGCGACGACCAGCACCGGGCGGTCCTTGCCGCGGCCGTCGTTCTCCTCGTACGGGACCCAGGTCCACACGATCTCGCCGGGGTCCGGATCGCCGTCCTTGTCGGGCGCGTACTCGGTGCGCACGGGCCCGATGGCGTGCGGATCGGCCTCGGTGGTGGCGGTGGCCCCGCCGCGGCCGGGCTGCTCGATGGGGTCGGAGCTGTGGTGGGAAAGTGCCGTCATGCGGCCGAGGTTAGTGGTTCGGGCGGCCGTCGCGGTGCGGTTCGGCCGGCCCGGGACGGCGGCGTCAGGCCGCGCAAGCCCCGGACCGGGTACGGGCCGACAAGGCCTACGACTCCCGAAGGGTCGGGGCGCGGCGGCCAAGTGCGAGGAGGGGAGGGCGACTTCGTCGCTGCCGCTCTCGATGCTGTGCGCCGCCGACGAGCGAGGTGCACAGGGGCGGTGCGGTAAGATCACGTATGGCGCGACGGAAGATCAGCGCCTGTGCAGCACCGCGCGGAGGATCCGGGTCTGCCGTGCCTTCGCCGCCGATTCGGCCGCGCGTGCGAGCACTGCTCCGCCGGGTGCGCCCGCTCTGAGGATCTTCAGAGCGTCTTCTTCCGATGGTGCGCTACCGGTCGGTATCGATCCGCACTGCCCGTACGAGCCTCGCCGATCCGTCGTCGATCGGTGCGCAGGCTCCTTGCTGGAGACAATGTGAAAATCCTCCCCGAGATTTCTCGTACGCTGAGCGAGTACCTCCTCATCCCGGGCCTGACCACAGAAGACTGCACGCCGGACAATGTGGATCTCGGGGCGCCGCTGGTGCGTCACCGGGTCGGCGAGGAGCCGGGAATTCGGGTCGCCACGCCCATGGTGAGCGCCATCATGCAGGCGGTGTCTTCACCGACGCTGGCGGTGGCACTGGCGCAGGTCGGCGGGTTGTCGTTCATCCACCAGAACCAGCAGATCGAGGACCAGGCCGCGGACGTGGTGGCGGTGAAGCGGCACAAGGCCGGCTTCCGGACCAGCGAGATCACCGTGGCGCCTCAGACGCTTCTTGGTGAGGTCGCCCGGCAGCTGTCCGAGGCCGAGCAGGGCGTGGCTGTGGTCACGCAGAGCGGGGAGCCGGACGGCGAGTTCCTGGGGATCATCAGCCTCGACGACTTCCATCTGGAGCGTCACGGGGCTTCCGAGACCGCCGGCAACCGGATGCGGGGCCGTGCCGGCCTGGTCACCGCGCCGGCCTCGGTCTCCCTGTCCGAGGCGAATGAGCTGATCTGGCAGCACCATCTGGACGTTCTGCCGGTGCTCGAGGACGGTCGGGTCTTCTCCTTGGTCCTCAAGAAGGACTATCAGGCCCACAAGACGTATCACCGCGCGACGGTGGACAGCGAGAAGCGTCTGCGTGTGGGTGCCGGTATCAATTCCCGTGACTTCAAGGACCGCATTCCCGCTCTGATGGAGGCCGGCGCGGACGTGCTGTGTCTGGACTCCTCCGACGGCTATTCCGTATACCAGGCGAGGACCCTCGAATTCGCGCGGGAGACGTACGGGGACGATGTTTTCGTCGGCGCGGGGAACGTCGTCGACGGCAGGGCCTTTCGCTACCTGGCCGATGCGGGCGCGGCGTTTGTGAAGGTCGGGATCGGCGGCGGGGCCATCTGCACCACACGGGCGCAGAAGGGCATCGGCCGCGGGCAGGCCTCGGCGCTGCTCGACGTGGTCCAGGCGCGCGACGCCTACGCCCAGGAGACCGGTGTGTACGTGCCGCTGTGCTGCGACGGCGGCTTGCTCAGCGACTCGCACATGGCGATGGCGCTGGCGATGGGGGCGGACTTCATCATGCTGGGCCGCTACTTCGCCCGGCTCGACGAGAGCCCGTCGCGGAAGCTGCAGATCGGCAGCCAGTGGTACAAGGAGTACTGGGGTGAGGGCTCGCGGCGCGCGCAGAACGCAGCCCGGTACGGCCAGCGCGGCCAGATGGTCTTCGAAGAGGGCGTCGACGGCTACGTGCCCTACGCCGGCAGCTTGTACGACAACGTGGAGCGGACCCGGACGAAGCTCACGTCGACGATGATCAGCTGCGGGTCGACCAACCTGCGGGATTTCCACCGCGATGCGCTGCTCGTACCGGTGTCCGCAGAGTCGTTCAAGCAGACAGGTGCCGAGGTACAGCTGCGCCAGCCCACCATCGACGCCGGAGAGTGATCTGACCGGCGGTCGGCCGGAACGGGGCCGCCCGCCGTCAGAGGGTGGGGGAGCCGGCCGGAACTGCGCGCAGGGTTTCCCGGTGTGCCCGGGCCGTGGCCATCAGCCCGTCGAGCGCGTCCCGGGTGCGGATGAGGTCGGCGATGTGGCCGGAGAGCCGGTCACGCTCCTGCGCCATCCGCGCCAGCGCGGCGTCGGAGGTCTCCTCGCTGGGCGCATCGACGCACGGCAGCAGTTCGGCGATGGTGCGGCTGGACAGTCCAGCGGCATACAGCCGCTGGATGAACGTGACCCGCTCCACCTCGCCGTCCGTGTAGTGCCGCTGCCCGCTGGTGCTGCGCGTGCTGGTGAGCAGCCCCTGCTCCTCGTAGTAGCGCACCGACCGGACGCTGACTCCGGCCCGCGTCGCGAGCTCGCCGATACGCATTTCGCCCTCCCGGTCCGCTGTGATCCGCGGCACACAGCTTGCCTCTGACGTCAATGTCAGGTTTTAGCGTATCCGCAGTGCCCGACATCCGGGCGCTGCGGATACGAAGGAGCCCTACGGTGACGACGCTTTTCGACAGCCGTCGACTCGGTGACCTGACCCTGCCGAACCGGGTGGTGATGGCCCCGATGTCGCGGGTCCGGGCCACCGCCGACGGTCTGGCGACCCCGTCCATGGCGACGTACTACGCCCAGCGGGCGACTGCCGGGCTGATCGTGACCGAGGGGGTGCAGCCGAGCCTGATAGGGCAGTCCAATCCGGGGACCCCGGGACTGCACACCGATGAGCAGGTCGACGCGTGGCGCCCGGTGACCGCCGCGGTACACGCCAACGGCGGACGGATCTTCGCCCAGATCATGCACGGCGGCCGCGTCTCGCACCCCGACACCACCGGTATGCAGCCGGTCGGTCCCTCGGCCGTCCCCGCCGTCGGCGAGGTGTTCACCCCGGCCGGGCCCCGGCCCGCGCCCGTACCGCGCGCCCTGGACACCGCCGAGGTGCCCGCGCACGCCCGGTCGTACGCCGAGGCCGCCCGTCGCGCCGTCGACGCCGGCTTCGACGGGGTGGAGCTGCACGGCGCCAACGGCTACCTGATCTCGCAGTTCCTCTCCTCGAACGCCAACCTGCGCACGGACCGCTACGGAGGCTCGACGGCCAACCGGATCCGGTTCGCCGTCGAGGCGACGGCCGCCACCGTCGACGCCGTCGGCGCGGCCAGGACCGGCATCCGCCTCTCCCCGGGCGGGACGTTCTGGGGCGTCGCGGAAACCGATGTCCCCGAGCTCTACACCGCGCTGCTCGCCGAGCTCGCCCGCCTCGAAGTGGCCTACGTCCACCTCGAAGCGACCATCGACGAGGACGCGCTCCTCGGCCTGCGCCGGGCCTGGCCGGGCACCCTCATCGTGAACCCGACCCTCCCGATGGGACCGAAGCAGACCGGCCGGACCGAAGCGGACCACTGGCTCGGGCTCGGCGCCGATCTCATCAGCTTCGGCCGCGCCTACATCGCCAACCCCGACCTGGTCGAGCGGCTGCGCCTCGGACTGCCCGTCGCCCCGGTGGACGAGGCCACGTTCTACCAGGGCGGCGACGCGGGTTACCTGACCTACCCGGCGTATCAGCACACGGACTGATCCCGCTCCGGGAGCAGACGGGCGAAAACGGGCGCGGAGAGGGTTTCCGTGCGGCCGGCAGGTCGTTACGGGGGAAGAGGAAGGGAGGTCCGCCATGTCGGCACAGGGACCCGCGAAGCACCCCACGATGACCGAGCTCGACGCCCGCTACAGCTCCGCCCTCAACCCCCGCCCGGGCGCCGAGGACGTGACCGCCACCGACTGGGCCGAGGCCCAGCGGCAATTGGAGTCCGCCGAGATCTTCTGGCTGTCCACGGCGCGAGCCGACGGCCGGCAGCACGTCACTCCCGTGATCGCCGCCTGGCACGACGGGGTGCTGTACTTCTCGACCGGCCCGAGCGAACAGAAGGCGAAGAACCTCGCCCACGACGGTCACTGCGCGCTGACCACCGGGGGCAACTCCCTCAACGAAGGGCTCGACCTCGTGGTCGAGGGCACGGCGGAGCAGATCGCCGATCCGGCGGTGCTGGAGCAGGTGATCACGGCGTACGAGACGAAGTACGGCGCCCACATCACCTCCCCCGAGGGCACCTTCCACGGTATCGGCGACGCGTTCCGCAAGGGCGACGTGGTCGTGTTCGCGGTCCCCCCGTCCACGGCCTACGGTTACGGCCGCGACGACGGGGTCTACACCCACACCCGCTGGACGTTCTGAGCAACGGGAATCACGAGGGCGCCGCTTCGTCGGCGCATGCGCCGGGCAGGGGAGAGCCGTCGCCGGGTTTCGCGGCGACGGCTCTCCGGGGAGGGGGCGGTCAGGGGCAGCTGGTGCGGGTGTCGCCCGGGTCCGTCGTGCAGGTGTCCGTGCCGGGGCCGCCGTTGGCGGTGTCGTTGGCGGAGACTCCGTCGGTGGTGGTCAGGCGGTCGTTGCCGTAGTCGCCCGTCAGGATGTCGTTGCCCGGGCCACCGTTCACGGTGTCGTCGCCGAAGCCGCCGTCGAGGTTGTCGTTGTCGTAGCCGCCGTACACGGTGTCGTTCCCGTAGCTCGCGCGGACGGTGTCGTTGCCGCCGAGGCCGCAGATCACGTCGTTGAAGTAGCCGCCGGTCAGCGTGTCCGCGCCGACGGTGCCGATGATCGTGCAGCCGTGGGCGTTGTTCGCCGCGGTGGTGGTCGTCGCCGTGTTGTTGGAGGTCGACGGGTCCTGCTGCGTCGCGCTCGCGACGGCCCTGTTCGCGACCATACCGGTGGTCCGGGGCTCGCCCGTCACCGTGACCGTGGCGCTCGCACCCGGGGCCAGGGAGCCGAGGGCGCAGGTGGCCCCCGTCGCCGTGGTCGTACACGTACCCTGCGAGGCGGCGGCCGAGGTGAGGCCCACGCCGGCTCCGGAGAGCGTGTCCGACAGGGTGACGCCGGTCGCGGTCGAGGTCGAGGCCGCGGAGTTGGAGACCGTCACCGTGTACGACGCGCGGTCGCCGATGCTCACGGTGGCCGTACCGCTCTGCGTCACCGACAGGTCCGCGCTCGGCGGCGGGGGCGGCGTCGTGCCGTCGCCGCCCTGGTAGCGGGCGAGGGCGAAGGCGAAGCCCGCCCCGACGCCCGCCGCGACGACCTTGCCGTCCGGCTGTACGAGCACCCCGCGGGCATCGTCCCAGTCCAGGAAGCCCGTGACCACGAAGCCGTCGCCGCCGAAGCCGGTGTCCACCGTGCCGTTGGTGTTGAAGCGGGCCAGGCCGAAGTCGTTGGCCTCCTGGCTGTTCGGGTCGTCGGCCTGCCCTGCGGTGACGATCTTGCCGTTCGGCTGGAGCGCCACGGCGTTCGCGCCTCCGCCGTCCCCGGGGAAGTGGACCGAGGTGCGCCCGCCGGTGCCGAAGCCGGCGTCGGGGCTGCCGTCGGCGTTGTAGCGCAGCAGGGCGACGCCGACACCGCCGGATCCCGCGGCGACGATCTTGCCGTCCGGCTGCACCGCCACGGCGTTGCCGAACTCGGTGCCGCCGAAGTCCGCGGTCACCATGCCGTCACCGCTGAAGGAGGGGTCGAGGCTGCCGTTGGGCAGGTAGCGGGCCACGCCGATGTCGAAGGCGGTGTTGCCCACGTACCCGATCGAGACGATCTTGCCGTCCGGCTGGAGGGCCATGCGGCGGGCGGTGCCGCCGGCGTCCTGGGGCGAGGCGGGCGTGAAACCGGCGACCACCGCGCCGTCGCCGCCCAGGCTCGGGTCCAGGTGTCCGCCGGTGTCGAGGCGGACCAGCGCGAAGCCTCCGCCGCCGCCCTTGCCCGCGGCGATGATCTTGCCGTCGGGCTGCACCGCCACGTCGGCGCCGTCCGCGGATCCACCGAACTCCTCGACCCGTACCAGGCCGCCGTCGCCGAAGCCCGCGTCCAGACTGCCGTCGGTGTTGTAGCGGGCCACCGAGAAGAAGCAGCAGCCGCCGCCCTCCTCCGCGATGACCTCGGTGGTGCCGGCCACGACGATCTTCCCGTCCGAGGGCTGGATCGCCACCGCGTTGGCCGCATGGGCGCCGCCGCCGAAGTCGCTGGTCACCGTGCCGTCCCCGGCGAAGCCGGAGTCGAGGCTGCCGTCGGCGTTGTACCGGGCGAGCGCGAAGCCGCCCTCGCTCATGCCCACCACGACCAGCTTACCGTCGGCCTGCTGCGCGATGTCGTGGCCTTCCGCGTACCCGGGGAACGGGGTGACCACCCAGCCGTCGGGCCCGAACGACGGATCCAGATCGCCGGGCGCGGCCAGGGCGGAGCCGGGCAGCGCGAGTACGAGCGCCAGGCCGAGCGCGGCGGCCAGTACCCCGGTGGTCCCGCCGGCTCCGCGGCGCCGCCGCCGCGCGGGTCTCAGGTGTGCGTGGGTCATGGGCGTACGAACCTCCGGCCTCGCGGGGTGCAGGGAGCAGCGCACAGCTTCGTACGGGAGCCCGCCCGCGCCCCGCGAGCCGTGCCGCACTGCGCCCACTGGGCCCCGGGAACCACCCCGGCGGGGGAGCGCGCGGGGGTGGTCGCCGGGTGACCGCGGGGTGATCGCGTGGGTGATCGCGTGGGTGGGCCGGCTGCTCAGCCGGCGGCGGCGCCGAACCACTTGGGCAGGTGGTCGAGCAGATCCTGCTGGTCCTCACCGACCCACGCCACATGGCCGTCCGGCCGCAGCAGTACCGCCGGCACGTCCAGTTCGTCACTGACGTCGACGACGTGGTCGACCCGGTCCGACCAGCCCGCCACCGAGAGCCGGCCGCTCTGGTCGAGGAGCAGGCCGCGGCCGCCGCGCATCAGCTCGTAGAGGCGGCCGTGCTTCAGCGCCACGTCCCGCATCCGTCGGCCGAGCAGTTCGTGGCTCTCGTGGCCCCCGCCGAAGTCGTAGCGGACGGAGACCGCGGTGATCTTCTCGATGAGGTACCGGTTCACCTCCTCGAAGTCCATCAGTTCCGCCAGCAGCCGGCGCACCGACTGGGGACCCGGCTCGGCGGACATCAGCTGGATCTGCGCGCGGGTGTTGTCCAGTACGGCGGCCGCCACCGGGTGCCGTTCGGCGTGGTAGCTGTCCAGCAGCCCCTCGGGTGCCCAGCCGGCGACCTCGGCGGCCAGTTTCCAGCCGAGGTTGAACGCGTCCTGGACGCCGAGGTTGAGCCCCTGCCCGCCGGTCGGCGGGTGGATGTGCGCCGCGTCGCCGGCCAGCAGCACGCGGTCCACCCGGTAGCGCTCGGCCAGCCGGGTGGCGTCGCCGAAGCGGGAGAGCCAGCGCGGCGAGTGCGCGCCGAAGTCGGTGCCGGCGAAGGCGTGCAGCTGCTGCTTGAACTCGTCGAGGGTCGGCGCGGTGGCACGGTCCTCGGCCACGCCCTCGGCGGGCACGATGACGCGGTAGACCCCGTCCCCCATGGGCATGGCGCCGAACCGCAGCTGGGTCTTGCGGACTTCGGCGATCACGGCGGCCACCGTCTCCTCCGGTTCGGCCAGCTCCATCACGCCCAGCAGCGTCTCGACCCGGGAGGGTTCGCCGGGGAAACCGATGCCGAGCAGCTTGCGCACCGTACTGCGACCGCCGTCGCAGCCGACGACGTAGCGGGCGCGCAGCCGCGTGGTGTCGGCCAGCTCGACGGTCACCCCGTCGTCGTCCTGGCTCAGCCCGACCAGCTCACAGTCGCGCCGGATCTCGACGCCGGCCTCGACGGCGTGCTCGGTCAGCAGCCGCTCGGTGATCTCCTGCGGGATGTGGAGGACGTACGAATGCGCCGTGTCCATCCGCTCCGGCCAGGAGGTGCCGAGGCCGGCGAAGAAGCCGCCCACCGTGAACTGCCGGCCGAGCGGGAGGAACCGCTCCAGCAGGCCGCGCTGGTCCATCACCTCGATGCTGCGTACGTGCAGACCTTGGGCGCGGGACTGACGGGTCGGCTCCGTTTCCTTCTCCAGTACGAGCACCCGCACACCGTGCAGCCGCAGCTCGCCGGCCAGCATCAGGCCGGTCGGTCCGCCGCCGACCACGATCACGTCAATCATCAAATCCCCCAGGTACGTTGAGAGAGGCGCGTGTACTGCGCGAATCCCTGATTTCGGCAGGTTCCGGCCTCGGTCGATGATTGTGCGGCACGACGGGGGCCTTGCGGCAAGCCCCCCAGTGCGCTATATGTTGAGAGTGGCAAGGAGTGGGAAACCTCCTTGCCTTTCTTTTTGTCCGCCGCTCGGCGGCGCAGGGCTGCGCGAGAGGCCGGGGCGGGAGAGGCCAGGGCGGGGCGGGAACATTCGGGCGGGCCGCCTCGTTGGTCCGGGGTCCGCCGCTCTGAACCGCGAACCGCAGGAGTACCGTGCCCGTGCCTGTGCCCGTACCCGAAACCTCCTCCAGCCCCGGCGTGCCCTCTCTCCCGCCGCTCGCCGCCCAGGCCGAGCGCCTGATCGAGCTCGGGGTGCACGAGCTCGCGGGGATTCCCGCCGACGCGCTGCGTGCGTTCGCCTCCGCGGAGGACACCGGCGGCGGGCACGGCGACGGCGCCCTGCTCGCCGTCCACCCGGACCGCGCCTCCGCCTCCGCCCTCGCGCCGCTGCTCCGCCGCGACGGCAAGCCCGGCTTCGTTGTCACCGACATGCCCGACGTCGACGGCTTCGCCCCGCTCGACGCCATCGAGCTGCCCGACGCCCCGCTCTACGTCGTCACCGGCCTCGATCGCGGCGACCACATGGCCAACTGGAGCCCGGAGGAGGCACTGCCGGCCCTCACGAAGGAGGAGCGCACTCCGCTGCTGCTCACCGAGGGCATCCACTGGGTGCTCCAGCAGCCGGCCGCCCTGGAACGCAACCGCTGCTTCATGACCATCGGCTCCCGGCTGCGCAAGGCGAACGGCGCCCTGGACGCCCGTACCCCGGCGATCTGGATCAGCAACGGCACGGGGCGCGACGGCCGCGAGCGGCGCAACGCCCCCAAGGTCGGCTGGTGCTGGTGGGGCAACCGCCACACCTGGCTCGGCTTCGCCTCGGCGGCGGGTCGCAGACCGTGACGGCCTAAGCAGTTGCTCCGGTCCGCTGCCGCCGGGGCAATTCGGCGCGCCGCACCGCGTCGGAAGCCAGGACGATGACCCCGCCCAGGCCGGCGAAGGCGGCGCAGCCGGCGAACACCGGCGCCGCGCCCCAGGCCCCGACGGCCGCGCCGACCAACGGGTAGCTCAGGGGCGCGAGGCCGACCATGGTGAGCATCACGACGGAGGTCACCCGGCCGAGACAGGCGGGATCCGCGGCAGCCTGGACAAGGGTGTTGTCCAGGCTGCCGAACACGCCCGCGCTCAGCCCGATGACCGCGGCCGGCACCACGGCGATCCAAAGGCTCGGCACCAGCGCGATGGTGGCCGCTCCCGCGCAGCACACCAGCAGCGTCCCGGCCAGCATCAGGCCGGCGCGGGGCAGCCAGCCGGCGATCGCGAGCAGCGCGGCGCTCGTCGCGGCCCCCGCACCGAAGCCGCTGACGATCCAGCCGTAGCCGGAAGGCCCCCAGCCGCGCTCGGCGTTGAGGAGCACCATGCCGACGCCGAGGGTGCCGGTGAGGCCGAGTTCGCAGACGGCGCCGGTGGCGACGAGCGGGCCGATGAGGCGGTGGCGGCGGATGTAGCGCAGGCCGTCGACCAGGTCCTTCCGTACGGTGCCGGGCGCCGGGCGCTCCTCGGCACGCGCTCCGGCGGTCCGCAGCCGCAGTGTCAGCAGGAGCGGCAGCGACAGCGCGAAGAGCAGGCCGGCGACGGTGAAGGCGGCCGCCACGCCTCCGAACCCCATGGCCAGGCCACCGATCGGCGGCCCCGCGATCTGGCTGAGGCGCATCGACAGGGACCGCATGCCGGTGACGCGGGCGAGTTGGTCGGGGCTGTTGATCCGTGGCGGGAGGGCTCCGACGGCGGGTACGAACAGCGCGTCCACGGCGCCGAACACGAGCGCCACAACGACCAGGATCCACAGGGCCGGCGCCGTCGACGCGATGGCAGCGGCGACCCCGAGGATGAGCAGACAGCGCACCGCGTCGCTGCCGAGGACCACCCGGCGCGGGTCGAAGCGGTCGGCCACCACTCCTCCGCCGAGCATGAGCAGCGCCCGTGGCAGCGCCCCGGCGGCCATGACGAGCCCGACTTCGGCGGGGCCGGCGGCCTTCTGCGCGGACCAGCCGAGGGCGACGAAGTACACGCTGTCGCCTACGAGGGAGGCGGTGTACGCGATGAGCCAGCGCAGCACGTTGCCGTCGCGGTATGCGGGCGGGGTGACGCGTTCGGGCAGAGCGGTCAACGGGGTGGCCAAGGCGGGCGGAATCGGCGGAGAGGGAGCCCGACTCCGGGCCGGGGGCGCGTACTTCGGCCGTCCGGCTCGACAGCCCGCGAGGACGCCGCACCGGCATCACGGCCGAGCCGGAAGCACGGCGGTCCCGCGCCGCAGTGCCGCAGGACGGCCCGAGGCCCCGGTCCCTCCTGAACCGGCTCTTCGGCCGCACTCGCTGAGCCGAGGGCGGCGGATCGCGCTCAGCCCCCGGTCGGCCAGTGGTTCGTCCAGGCTTCGGCTGCTTCCGCCTGGGCCGCCAGGGAGAGGAGGAGGGGTTCCGAATCGGCCGGGCCCAGGAGCTGGGCTCCCAGGGGGAGGCCCTCGGCGGTGAAGCCCGCCGGGATGTTCACTCCCGGCCAGCCGAGGACGTTCCACGTCCAGGCGTACGGGCACGCCGCGATCATCGCCCGGTCCGTGGCCATCGCCCCGAGTCCCGCCAGGGCTCCGATGCGCAGCGGGGGAGTGGCCGTCGTCGGGGTCAGGACCACGTCGAACCGGCCGAAGATCTCCCCGACCCGCCGCCGCAGCAGGGTCTCCGCCCGGCGGGACGCCCGTAGCGGCAGGCCGCCCAGGATCCGGCCCGTGCGCATGGCCTCGTGCGTGCGCGGGTCCAGTAGCCCGGGATCCGGCACCCGGGACGCCCAGTCCCGTACGCCCCCGGTCGCGCGGGGGACGAAGGTCAGGCCGATCTGCCCGTAGCGCGGGTCCTCCGGGACCACCTCGTGGCCCAGCGACTCCAGCCGGCCCGCCAGTCGCTCCACCGCCGAACGGACCTCCGGATCAAGGGACTTCGGCGTCGCCGTGAAGGCCATCCCGAACGACAGGGCGATGCGCAGCCTGCGCGGCGTACGACGGGTCGCCTCGACCGCCGAGACGGGGGCCGGGTGGTGCCGGTCCCCGGTGTGCGGGCCGCTCGCGGCGTCGAGCAGGAGCGCCGCGTCGCCGACGCTGCGGGCCAGCACGCCGTTGACGGTCAGCCCGTGGAACGACTCCGGCTCCGGCCAGGTGGAGATGCGTCCGCGCTGCGGCTTGACGCCCACCAGATGGGTCCAGGCCGCGGGGATCCGTACGGAACCCGCCCCGTCGGACCCCAGCGCCGCCGGGACCAGGCCCGCGGCCACGGCGGCCGCCGAACCGCCGGAGGAACCGCCGGGCGTGTAGGCCGGGTTCCACGGATTGCGGGTCTCGCCGAACGCCGGGCCCTCGGTGAACGGCCACTGCCCCAGCTCCGGCGTCTGGGTCTTGCCGATGACGACCGCGCCGGCCGCGCGCAGCCTGCGTACGGCCTCGCTGTCGGCGGTCTTCGGCGGGAACTCCCCGGCGCAGCCGAACGCGGTCGGCTCCCCGGCCACGTCCATGTCGTCCTTGACGGCGACCGGTACGCCGAGCAGCGGGAGCCGCTCACCGGCGGCCAGGCGCCGGTCGGCCGCGTCCGCCTCGGCGAGCGCGGCCTCGGTGCGTACGATCCGGAAGGCGTTGAGGACGGGCTGCGCGGCGGCGATCCGCTCCAGCGCCTCCTCGGTCAACCGGCGTGCGGAGACGCCTCCTTCGGCCAGCGCCCGTGCCGTTTCCACCAGCCCGGAAGACACAGCCGAAGCCTTCGTACCTGACGACGTCACCGACATCGGACCTCCCCGTTACCGCTCGGTAGGACCGAAGGTAACGGGGAGGGCCCGAGGGTGGCTAGAGCGGCTGGATCCAGCACTCCAGCGAGGCCATGAACCCCTCGAAGTCGTCCCGGTGGATGGTGTGTCCGGCGCCGGCCACGGACCGCACCTCGAAACCGCGCTCCTCCAGCAGCGCGGCCCGCTCCGGGGAGATGAGGAAGCTCGGGTCCGCGAGCTGTACGAGCGAGGGGACCACCGGCGCCGCCGGCAGCAGGTCCGTACCGAACAGCGGGGCCAGACTGAGCACCGTTCCCTCGTCCCACAGGGCCAGGGTCGCCAGCTCCACGTCGATGTCCGCCTCGTCCCAGCGCGGGTTCATCGCCCGGATCTGCTCCTTGGGCGCGGACTTGAACTGTGCGAACACCTCCGGGCCCATCCCCTCGGCCGGGGCGGCCAGATGCCAGGCCGGGTCGGAGAACACCGCCCGCTTCGGCTTCAGGCGGTCCACGGCCAGCGAGAGGGTCAGCCCGCCCAGCGAGTGGCCGATGGCGAGGTCGGCGCCGGCCGGCAGGGTCTCGACCACGTCCTGCGCGAACAGCTCCGGGGCGTACTCGCCCCGCCCGCTGGCGCCGTGGCCGCGCAGGTCCACGGCGATGACGCGGTAGCCGCGCTCGGCGAGCGCGGGACCCACGCGGCGCCAGGTCCGGTGGTCGGCCATCATGCCGTGGATCAGGAGCGCGACGCGGTCGCCCTCGCCCCAGGTGTGGGTGTGCAGCTGCACGGTGATGCCTTTCTCGGAAGTCTCGGAGTCCAGGAAGTTCTCGGAAGTTCTCGGAATTTCCGGGAAGTTCAGCGCACGCTGCGGATCGGCCTCACCGCCAGCGCGCCCGCCACCGCCAGGACCGCCGCGACGATGAACAGCGCGGTGTAACCGCCGCTCAGCGAGACGATCACCGAGGCGATGAACGGCGCGACGATCTGCGGCCCCGCGTTCGCGATGTTGAGCACGCCCATGTCGCGGGCCGCGTCCTCCGCCTTCGGGAGCACCATCGTCACGAGCGCCGTGTCCACGGCCATGTACGAGCCGAAGGCGAGCCCGTTGACGGCCGCGAAGGCCAGCATGGCCGTCCAGCCGTCCGACACGGCCGGGATCACGAGCGCGACGGCCGACAGCAGGGCGGAGGCGCCGACGAACAGCTTGCGGCGGTCGAGCCGGTCGGAGAGGTATCCGCCGAGGACCGTGGAGAGCACCATCGCGACGCTCGTCAGCGGCATCAGCACCGCCACCGCCGCCTCCGGCTCCATGCCGTCGGGCAGCACGGTGTGGTCCTGGAGGATGTACAGCTGGTACCCGCTGACCGCGAAGTACCCGAGCACGAGCAGCGCCCGCCCGATGAAGGCCCAGCGGAAGTCGTGGTCGCGCAGGGCGCCGGTGAACGCGGCGAGCTGCTCCTTGACCGGCAGCGGGGCGCGCGCCGGGAGCCGTTCCTCGCGGGTGCAGGCGGTGAACAGGACCGCGGCGCCCGCCACGACCGCGCCGAAGACGAGGTACCCGGTGCGGTAGTCCTCCGAGTACGCGGCGCCGATCAGCGCCCCGAGGGTGGAGCCGAACGGCAGGCCGAGTCCGACGGCCGCGGAGGCCCTGCCGCGGGCGGACTTCGGGACCCGGTCGGGGACCACGGAGGTGATGGCGGCCTGGTAGACGTTCATGACGGCCTGGCCGAGGCACCAGGCGATCGTGATCAGCAGGATCGTGTCGGCGGCGCCGAGCAGGAACATCGCCGGTACGGCGGCGAGTCCGCCGCCCAGGATCCAGGGATTGCGCCGTCCGCTGCGGTCGGACAGGGCGCCGGCGACCGGGTTGAAGATCGTGGCGAAGATCGCCGAGACCCCCGCGATCAGGCCGAAGTTGGAGACCTTGTTCGCCGGGTCGATGTCCTCGACCTGGAGGGCGAGCAGGACGCCGCCGACGCCGATGTACAGGGCGTACATCGCGCTGTTCCCGACGAGCAGCAACGGGAACAGACCGCGTCCGGGAGCGCGCGGGGCGCTGGTGGCGCCGGGTGCGGCGGACGCGGCGGACGCGTCGTCGGGGGTGGCTCCGGCGGTGCCGGTGCCGGAGGAGGAAAGGGCCACGGTGCCCTCCTGGGCGGGTTCTTCGTGCGGGTGAGGGTGGGGTGGAGCTGAGGTGAGGGGTACGGGAGGGGGTGTCGGGAGGTGTGGGGAAGCAGTGCAGGGAGGGGTACGGGGAGGGTGCGAGCCGCCCTGTCGCGGCGGCGGGGGTGCGTCGGAACACGACAAAGCGGCGGCACGGCGGGACACGGTCGGACACGTGCTGCGGTGCCCCCGGGGAACGGGATGTGACACCCGGGTTACACGTGTCAATGAATCGTGTAACCACTGTGTAGCATTCGTTTCCGGCCATCCGCTAGCCCCCGGGCGCAATCGGTCTGGAAAGATGCCACGGCAATGTCACAGTCATCGAAACCGCCGCAGCCGGCCCCCGTGCCGACCAGCGCCGACGTGGCCCGTCTCGCCGGCGTGTCGCGCGCGACCGTCAGTTACGTCCTCAACAACGCGGAAGCCGTACGCATCAGCGAGCCGACCCGCCGCAAGGTCCGCCGGGCCGCCGAGGAGCTCGGGTACGTGCCGCACGCCGCTGCCCGCAGCCTGCGCGCCGGCCACACCCGCATCGTGCTGCTGCCCAGCTCGCACGTGCCGATCGGACCGCTCTACAGCGCCTTCCTCAACGAGCTCCAGTGGTCGCTGCGCCGCCTCGACTACACCGTGGTCCAGTACGGCAGCCTCGGCCTCAGCGGCGACGAGGCGGCCCGTGCCTGGGCCGAGCTGCGCCCGGTCGCGGTGATCTCGCTGGGCGAGATCACCCTCTCCGCGCACAACGTGGCCACGCTCAAACGGGCCGGCGCCCGCGCGGTGATAACGATGGGCCCGGTCGGCGTCCCCGGGGCCCACGCCCTGGTCATGGACCAGAGCGAGGTCGGCGCCCGGGCCGCCGCCCACCTCGTCGAGCGGGGCCATCGACGGATCGGCGTGGTCGTCCCGCAGGAGGAGGGGATGGAGCTCTTCTCCGTACCCCGGCTGGAGGGCGCCCGCTCGGTGGCGGGCGCCGAGGTCGAGCCGCTGGCGATGGCCTACACGGAGGAATCGGCCGCCGCCCTCGCCGCCCGCTGGCGCTCGCTCGGCCTGGACGCGGTGTTCGCGTACAACGACGAGTACGCGATGCTGCTGATGCGCGCCCTGCTGGACGAGGGGTTGCGGGTCCCCGAGGACGTCGCGGTCATCGGCGCCGACGACCTGCTCATCGGCAGACTGCTGCGGCCCCGGCTGAGCACGGTGCAGATCGAGCTGCCGACCGGGCACCACCTGGCCGAGCTGGTGGACCGGGCGGTGCGCGAGCCGGGCGAGATCACGCAGCGGCACGACCTGATCTCCGCCGTGGCCATCCGGCGGGAGTCGACCTGACGACCGGCCCGTGACGACCGGCCCGTGACGACCGGCCCGTGACGACCGGCCGCCAACGACCGGCCGCCAACGACCGGCCCCGGCGGTCGGTCGTTGGCCGGCAGAGGGCCGTTGACAGCCGGTGACCTGCGGACGGAGACTTCGGGCGCGCCCCACCGGGCGTGCCCGGCGCCGCACCGGGTGCCGATCCCGGCACCGCCCCGGCGCCGCCCGTACGGATCCGCCCAGGAGAGCCCCCATGAGCATCCGCACCGCCCGCGACGGCCGCACCGTCCGCGACGTCTACGTCGTGGACGCCGTCCGCACCCCGATCGGCAAGTTCGGCGGAGCCTACGCCGGGGTCCGCCCCGACGACCTCGCCGCGCACGTCGTACGCGCGCTGGTGGACCGTACGCCCGACCTCGACCCCGCCCGCATCGACGACGTGGTCTTCGGCGATGCCAACGGCGCGGGCGAGGACAACCGGGACGTGGCCCGGATGGCCGTCCTGCTCGCCGGGCTCCCGGTGTCCGTCCCCGGGGTCACCGTCAACCGGCTCTGCGGTTCGGGCCTCGAAGCGGTGATCCAGGCCGCCCGGGCGATCGCGCTGGGTGACGCCTCCGTCGCCATCGCGGGCGGCGTGGAGTCGATGAGCCGCGCCCCCTGGGTGATGCAGAAGCCCGAGCGCGCCTTCCCGGCCGGCCACCAGCAGATGTGGTCCACCACCCTGGGCTGGCGGATGACCAACCCGCGCATGCCCGCGGAGTGGACGGGCTCGCTTGGCGAGGGCGCCGAACTCATCGCGGAGAAGCACGGCATCACCCGCGAGGCCCAGGACCTCTTCGCCCTGGAGAGCCACCGCAAGGCGGCGGCGGCCTGGGCCGCGGGACAGTACGGGGACGAGGTCGTCGCGTACCCCGGAGTGGACCTCGTACGCGACGAATGCATCCGGGAGGGCTCCACGCCCGAATCGCTGGCCCGCCTGAAGCCCGCCTTCCGGACGGACGGCACGGGTACGGTCACCGCCGCGAACGCCTCCCCGCTCAACGACGGCGCCGCGGCGCTGCTGCTGACCGACGAGGAGGGGCTGGCCGCCACCGGCCGGGAGCCGCTGGCCCGGATCAGCGCCTCCGCGGTCACGGGCATCGAGCCGCAGCTCTTCGGCCTGGGGCCGGTCGACGCCGTACAGCGCGCGCTCGCCAAGGCGGGCCGGAGCCTGGCCGAGCTGACCACGCTGGAGCTGAACGAGGCCTTCGCGGCGCAGGCGTTGGGCTGCCTCGCGGCCTGGCCGGAGCTGGACCCGGCGGTGCTGAACCCGCGCGGCGGTGCCATCGCGATCGGGCACCCGCTCGGCGCCTCCGGGGCGCGGCTGGCCGGTTCGGTGGCGCACCAGCTGGCCGCGGCCGGGTCGGGTACGGGCATGGCGACGCTGTGCATCGGGGTCGGGCAGGGCATCGCGCTCGTCCTGGAGCGCTGAACGCACCCGCTCCGCCGAGCCGTCGATCGTTTCCGGTCACGGTGGCCCGTCAACTGCCCAATAACTGAACAGATGTGGTGCCTCCGGTCTGGCACGATGGCGCGTGCTGCCGCCCCCCGCCCCGCCCATCCCCACCGGAGGCCCCGCGCCATGCCGCTCCTCGAACCGACGCTCTGGCAGGACGGACCGACCCTGACCGGGGGCGCCGCCCCGGTCGCCGAACCCGCCACCGGCCGCACCCTGGCCACCCTCGCCCTGGCCGCGCCCGCCGATGTCGCCGAGTCCGCCCTGCGGGCCCGGGCCGCCCAGGCGGACTGGGCGCGGGCCTCCCACATGGAGCGGGCCGCGGTCCTGCGCCGCGCCGGGGACCTGTTCGCCGCCCACGCGCAGGAGCTGCGGGACTGGCTGGTGCGGGAGTCCGGCTCCATACCCGGCAAGGCCGACTTCGAGCTGCACGTCGCCGCCCAGGAGTGCTACGAGGCCGCCGCGCTGGCCTCCCGCCCGGCCGGGCAGGTGCTGCCGAGCGAGGCGCCGCGGCTCTCCTTCACCCGCCGGGTCCCGGCCGGGGTGGTGGGCGTGGTGGCCCCGTTCAACGCGCCGCTGATCCTGGCGATCCGCTCGGTCGCCCCGGCCCTGGCCCTCGGCAACGCCGTGCTGCTCAAGCCGGACCGGCGGACCGCCGTGTGCGGCGGCCTCGCGCTCGCCGCCGTGTTCGCGGCCGCCGGGCTGCCGGACGGGCTGCTGCACGTGCTGCCCGGGGGAGCGGAGACCGGGGCGGCGGTGGTCGCCGATCCGCTGGTCCGGGTGGTGTCGTTCACCGGGTCCACGGCCGCCGGACGGCTCGTCGGGGAGCTGGCGGGTCGTCATCTCAAGCGGGTCCACCTGGAGTTGGGCGGGAACTCGGCCCTCGTCGTGCTCAAGGACGCCGATGTCGAGGCCGCCGTGGCGCAGGCCTCCTGGGGCTCGTTCTTCCACCAGGGCCAGATCTGCATGACGGCCGGCCGGCACCTCGTCCACGCCTCGCTGTACGACGAGTACGTAGAGCGGCTCGCCGCGCGGGCCGAGGCCCTGGCGGTGGGGGACCCGTACCGCGAGCGGGTGCACCTGGGGCCGCTGATCGACCGCGGCCAGTTGGAGCGGGTCCACGCCCTGGTCGAGGCGAGCAGGGAGCAGGGCGCCAAGCTCGTCGCCGGCGGCACGTACGAGGGGCTCCTCTACAGGCCGACCGTGCTGGCGGGCGTCGCCGACGACACCCCCGCCTACGCGGAGGAGGTCTTCGGCCCGGTGGCGCCCGTACGGTCCTTCGTGACGGAGGAGGAGGCGGTGGCCCTGGCTTCGGCCGGCCCGTACGGCCTTTCCCTCGGGATCGTGACCCGCGACGCGGCGCGCGGGATGGAGCTGGCCGGGCGGATCCCGACCGGGATCGCGCACGTCAACGACCAGACGGTGAACGACGAGGCCGTGGCCCCCTTCGGCGGGGTCGGCGCCTCGGGCACCGGGGCCCGGTTCGGCGGCGAGGCGAACCTGGACGCCTTCACGGAACTGCGCTGGACGACGGTCCGCTCGGCTCCGGCGGGGCACCCTTTCTGAGACGGCACGTACGTGCGGGCCGCCGACGCCGTGCGGCGGCCCGCACGTGCACCGCGGCGGAATGCTCGGGGCGAGTCGATCGTTCAACGTGCATACAAGGCAATCAGGAGGTCTGGAACCGTGGCTACTGTCGAGCTCACCAAGGAGAACTTCGACCAGACGGTCAGCGAGAACCCGTTCGTGCTGATCGATTTCTGGGCGGGCTGGTGCCGGCCCTGCCTGCAGTTCGCCCCGGTCTACGAGAAGGCCTCGGAGGCCCACTCCGACCTGGTCTTCGCCAAGGTGGACACGGAGGCGCAGCAGGAGCTGGCCGCCGCCTTCCAGATCACCTCGATCCCGACGCTGATGATCGTCCGGGACCAGGTGGCGATCTTCGCGCAGCCCGGCGCGCTGCCGGAGGCCGCGCTGACGGACCTGATCGGTCAGGCGCGGGCGCTGGACATGGACGAGGTGCGCGCGAAGATCGCCGCGTCGCAGCAGGACGGGCAGCCCGGCACGGCGGAGGCCTGAGCTCCGACCCGCCGACCGGCCGCGGGACCGCGCGCCGCGCGTCCGCGGCGCGGCCGGAGTGCGTCTCCGCGCGGCCGCCGCGCGTCTCCCGCGCGCCCCACGGTCCCCACGTAAGGTGACAGGGAACAAGAGCCCCTGGAACCACGGATGGTGACTGTGTCGGAAGCGGTGGAGTACGACGTCGTGGTGCTGGGCGGGGGACCGGCGGGCGAGAACATCGTGGACCGGACCCGCGCCGCCGGGCTGACGACCGCCCTGGTGGAGGCCGAACTCATCGGCGGTGAATGCTCGTACTGGGCCTGCGTCCCCAGCAAGGCACTGCTGCGCCCCGCGCTGGCCAGGGCCGACGCCCGCCGGGTGCCGGGGCTCGCGGGCTCCGTGGAGGGGCCGCTGGACGCGGCGGCCGTGTTCGCGCACCGCGACTACTGGACCTCCAGCTGGAAGGACGACGGCCAGGTCGACTGGATCGAGTCGATCGGCGTTCACCTCTACCGGGGCCACGGGCGCCTGTACGGGGTCCGCAAGGTCGCCGTCACCAGCCCCGAGGGCGAGCACCACGTGCTCGCGGCCCGGCACGCCGTGGTCGTCGCCACCGGCACCCGCGCCGTGATCCCGGACGTGCCCGGGCTCGCCGGGGCGCGCCCGTGGACCAGCCGGGAGGCCACGTCCGCGCAGCAGGCGCCGGGCCGGCTGCTGATCGTGGGCGGCTCGGTGGTGGCCGCCGAGATGGCCACGGCCTGGCAGGCCCTCGGCTCCCGGGTCACGGTCCTCGTACGCGGCTCCGGGCTGCTGCCGCGGATGGAGCCCTTCGCCGGAGAGCTGGTCGCCGAGGCGCTGCGCGAGGCCGGTGCGGTGGTCCGTACGGACGTCGCCGTCGAGACGGTCGTACGGGACGGCTCGACCGGGCCCGTCCAGGTCGTACTGGAGGGCGGCGAGATCCTGGAGGGCGACGAGCTGCTGATGGCGACCGGCCGCTCGCCGCACACCGAGGACATCGGGCTGGAGACCGTCGGGCTGACCCCGGGGGACTGGATCCCGGTCGACGAGAGCTGCCGCGTCCAGGGCCACGACTGGCTGTACGCCGTCGGCGATGTCAACCACCGCGCGCTGCTGACCCACCAGGGCAAGTACCAGGCCCGGATCGCCGGGGCCGCCATCGCCGCCCGCGCGGCGGGCAGCCCCCCGCTCGACACCGGCCGCTGGGGCGCGCACGCGGCGACCGCCGATACGCAGGCCATGCCGCAGGCGGTGTTCACCGACCCGGAGGCGGCGGCCGTGGGCCTCACCCTCGCGGAGGCCGAGCGGGCGGGCCACCGGGTCCGCGCCGTCGACTACGACCTCGGCAAGGTCTCGGGCGCCGGCCTGTACGCCGACGGGTACCGGGGCCGGGCCCGGATGGTCGTCGACCTGGACCGGGAGGTGCTCCTCGGGGCCACCTTCGTCGGCCCGGGCGCGGCGGAGCTGCTGCACGCGGCCACGATCGCGGTCGCGGGGGAGGTCCCGATCGACCGGCTGTGGCATGCCGTCCCGGCGTTCCCGACGATCAGCGAGATCTGGCTCAGGCTGCTGGAGACGTACCGGGGATAGCCGGGTCCACGACGTCGGCCCGCCGGTAGCTGCCGCCGTCGCGGGTGCGGGTCAGCAGGCCCGAGGTGATCAGGTAGCGCCGCAGCGCCGAGCAGTCCTCGTGCACGGTGCGCAGCGCGTCGTTCCCCTCGGGCTCGGTGTACGTCCGGCCCTCCTCGAAGAGGGTCTCGGTGAGGTGGGCGAGCAGCTGCTCGCGGCGTGCGGCCTTGCGCGGGATGGCGACGAGCCGCCCGCCGGAGAAGAGGTCGGCGACATGGCGCTCTTTCTGTGACATGGCAGCGAGCCTGTCCGACACCCCGCACGTCCGGCAACGGATTTATGCCGGACGCACTGTGGGCGACGCCAACTCCCCCGAAAAGTGACGGTCGTTCATCTTACTGAGCGGTAGACCCCGCCAGTACCCTCCCCCGTGACCGCTTCCTGCCCCACGGAGGAGCACGTATGCGACGTCCCACCGCCCGTGTGAGAACTGCCGTAGCCGCCGGGGTGATCGCCCTCGGCGCCGCCCTGCTCTCCCCGCTCGCGGCCGCGACCGCAGCCGCGGCGCCGCCCGCCGATCCCGTGCCGCTTCCCGTCGCCGACTACTGCGGCGGCCAGTGCGCGGACATCCTGCCGCCCGGCCAGAACGGCAACGCGACCCTCGCCCAGATCCTCCTGCACAAGGCGTTCGGCACGATGCCCGCCCACGCCTCCGACCAACTGGCCCGCTACGACTCACTGGTGGCCGGATATCCCGGGCTCACCGACGCCAAGGTCAACGACTTCTTCGACGACGCGTCCTTCGGGGTCCCCGCCGACCAGGTCGAGTCGACCACCAGCCCGCGTTCCGACGTCACCATCACCCGGGACAAGAAGACCGGTGTCCCCCACATCAAGGGCACCACTCGCTACGGGACTTCCTTCGGCGCGGGCTTCGCCGCCGCCCAGGACCGGCTCTGGCAGATGGACCTCTTCCGCCACGTCGGCCGCGGCGACCTGACCCCGTTCGCCGGCGGCGCCCTCGCCAACCAGGGCCTGGAGCAGCAGTTCTGGCCGCAGGCCCCGTACACCGAGGCCGACCTCCAGGCGCAGGTGGACCGGATCCGCACCACCGAGGGCGATCGCGGCCGCCTCGCGATGGAGGACGCGCAGGCGTACGTCGACGGCATCAACGCCTACCGCGTGCAGTCCAAGAACGGCCGGTACTTCCCCGGCGAGTACGTCCTCACCGGCCACATCGACTCGATCACCAACGCCGGCGAGATCCAGCCGTTCAAGACCACCGACCTGATCGCCCTCGCCTCCGTCGTCGGCGGGCTGTTCGGCGGCGGTGGCGGCGGCGAGGTGCAGGCCGCGCTCTCCCTGCTCTCCGCGCAGCAGAAGTACGGCCTGGAGGAGGGCACCCGGGTCTGGGAGTCCTTCCGCGAGCGCGACGACCCCGAGGCCGTGCTCACCGTCCACGACGGCACGAGCTTCCCGTACGCGCAGAAGCCCGCGAACCCGCAGGGCACCGCGCTCCCGGATCCGGGCTCGGTCACCGCCGAACAGCTCGTCTACGACCGCACGGGCGCGGCGGCCACCGCGGCCGCCGCCGATCCGCCGAAGCCGGTCAAGCAGAGCATGTCCAACGCCCTGCTCGTCTCGGGGGCGAAGACCGCGAGCGGCCACCCCGTCGCCGTCTTCGGCCCGCAGACCGGCTACCTGGCTCCCCAACTCCTCATGCTCCAGGAGCTCCAGGGCCCCGGCATCAGCGCCCGCGGCGCCTCCTTCGCCGGGGTGAGCATGTACGTCCAGCTCGGCCGCGGCCAGGACTACGCCTGGAGCGCCACCTCCGCCGGGCAGGACATCACCGACACCTTCGCCGTCGAGCTGTGCGAGCCGGGAGGCGGGGCCTCGACCACCGCGAGCGCCTCCTACCTCTACCGCGGCACCTGCACCCCCATGGAGAAGCTGGAGCGCACCAACACCTGGAAGTCCTCGGTGGCCGACCCGACGCCGAACGGCTCGTACCGGATGCAGGTCTGGCGGACGAACTACGGCGTCGTGACCCACCGCGCCACCGTCGGGGGCAAGCCCGTGGCCTACACCGCGCTGCGCTCCACGTACCGCCACGAGGCCGACTCGATCATCGGCTTCCAGATGCTCAACGACCCCTCGTACGTGACGGACGCCCGTACGTTCCAGCAGGCCGCCCAGCACATCGGCTACGCCTTCAACTGGTTCTACGCCGACGCGCGCGAAGCGGCGTACTACAACAGCGGGTCGAACCCGGTCCGGCCGGCCGGGGTCGACGCCGCGCTGCCGATCGCGGCGAAGCAGCAGTACGAGTGGCAGGGCTTCGACCCGGCGGCCAACACCGCCGCGTACACCCCGCCCGCCGAGCACCCGCAGTCCATCGGGCAGGACTACTACATCAGTTGGAACAACAAGCAGGCCAAGGAGTACGGCGCGGCGGGCTTCGGCATGGGCTCCGTTCACCGCGGCGACCTCCTCGACCAGCGCGTGAAACCGCTCGTCGCCGCCGGCGGGGTCACCCGCGCCAAGCTCACCCAGGCCATGGCGGACGCGGCCGTCACCGACCTGCGGGCCGAGAACCTGCTGCCCGAGCTGCTCGCGGTGCTGCGCAGCGGGCCGGTCACCGATCCGGCGGTGGCCGCCGCCGTCGACAAGCTGGCGGCGTGGCAGGCGGCGGGGACCGAGCGCAAGGAGACCGCTCAGGGCTCGAAGGCGTACGCGCACGCGGACGCCATCCGGATCATGGACGCCTGGTGGCCGCTGCTGATCGAGGCCGAGTTCAAGCCGGGGCTCGGGGCGCCGCTCTACGACGCCCTGCGGGCCTCCCTGACCGTCGACGAGGCGCCCAACGCGGGCCACGGGCCCACCGGTTCGCACGCCGGGTCGGCGTTCCAGTACGGCTGGTGGAGCTACGCGGACAAGGACCTGCGCACGGTGCTCGGGCGCCCGGTCGCCGGTCCGCTGGCCAGGGCGTACTGCGGCGGCGGCTCGCTGCCCGCGTGCCGCGACGCGATGGCGGCCACGCTCAAGCAGGCCGCCGCAGCCGCGCCGGCGACGGTGTACCCGGCCGACGGGACCTGCGCGGCCGGGAACCAGTGGTGCGCGGACTCGATCGTGCAGCGTCCGGTGGGCGGGCTGAGCCACCCGCAGATCAACTGGCAGAACCGGCCGACGTACCAGCAGGTGGTGGAGTTCCCGGCACACCGCTGAGGACCCGCCCGTACCGCTGACCCGCCCGTACCGCCGAGGAGGCCCGCCGGCCCCGGATCGCTCCGGGGTCGGCGGGCCTGCGCGGCTGCGGCCTTTTCGTACGGGGGTCGCCGCCGCCCGTCAGGGGCCGACGGTGATCTGCTGCGCCGGGTCGGTCGTGTCGGTGACCTTGTACACGGCGTTGAAGACGGACGAGGTCGCGCTGGTCGGGCAGCCGAACCCGCCGGTGACCGTGACCGGCACGGAGGCGTTGGTGAAGGTCAGGCTCGGCGGGGCGCCGTTCACCCAGGCCCCGCCGACGTTCGCCGGGGCGGTGGGGGCGGCGGTGACCGTACAGGTGGCCAGGCCGGTCGTGTGCACGACGAGCCCGCCGACGGGGACGGTCATGGTGGCGGTGATCGGAGAGCCGTTCTGCATCGACACCGACCAGGAACCGCTGGTGGTGACCGTCGGGGTCACACCCGGGATGCTGGACGTGCACGAGCTGTACGTCGGCGGGGTGATCGGCGACGAGACGGGACCTGCGGGGTTCTGGTTGCCGGGGGCGGCCGGGACCGTGCCGGTGGAGACGGAGACCGTACAGGTCACCGTCACCGAACCGGCCTTGAGGGTGGCCTTGCCGCTGAGGGCGGCCTTGAACGAGTGCCCGGCCGGGGTGACGGTGGTCGATCCGGCCAGCGGCGAGGGCGCGGCGGTGGCGGTGACCGAGGCCACCGACAGCGCTCCGGCGGCGGCCAACCCGAGGGCGAGCGCGGTACGCGTGCGGCTCATGGCTGTGCTCCTTGGGGATCGGGGTGCGCGGTGGTGCCGGTTGGGGTGGGGGAGTGCGGTGGTACGGAGTCCTGCGGCTCGGGGGAGGGGTGCGGGACGGCGGCGTTCGGTGCGGGAGGGTTCGGCGCGGGAGGGTTCGGCTGCCAGGCGAACATCAGCCCGCCGCCGAGGATCCCGAGCAGGGTGCCGATCAGGAACCCGCCGAGGTTCGACATGACCAGTGCGGCGGTGGCGATGAGCGTGGTGAGGACACCGGCGAGGCTGCGCTGTGCGGGCGAGAACCAGGCGGTGAGGCCGAGCACGATCATGACGATGCCCATCAGGACGGACGGGATGCCCGCGATGCCCTGCTGGAGCATCACCTTCAGCGGTGCGAGCGGCAGGGCACAGATCTCCGCCCCGGCGAGGACGGCGAAGAGCCCTCCCCAGAACGGCCTGCCCCGACGCCACTGCCGCCACCGCCGCCAGAGGCTCAGAAGCATTCCTTCTTGCCCTTGCTGATGTTCATGCTGAGCCCGGAGAGCTTGAAGGTGCCCGCGTTCGTGGCCCAGGCCGTCTGCTGGAGATCGGTGATGCTGACGGTGTCCGCCTGCTGGGCGAACAGGTCCTGCATGCCCACGGCCTCCGTCGGCCCCTTGTCGAGGGTGGAGGCGTCGCGGCCGATCTCGATGTTGCTGAAGACGGCGTCGCCGGAGAGCTGGGTGGCGTCGACGAACAGGTTGCTGGCCTCGACGGGGGCCTTCTTGCCCGCGGTGAGGTTGAGCGAGATGTCGCCGACGACCGGGAGCGTGGTCACGACCGACTGGCAGAGGCTGTGGAGCTTGGCCTCCTTGATGGCGGTGACCGCCACCGGGATGAGCTCCTCGCGGGCGTTGACGTCGATGCTGCCGTACTGGGCGAAGCCCTCGCCCTCCAGGCTCGTCGCCGACACCTTGAACTGCTGGCCCGACACGGCGAAGGAGGCGGCGAGCGCGCCTTGCGCGAGGGCGATGCCGAGGCCCGCGGTCACGGCGATGGCGGGGAGGGTCAGGACGGCGAAGCGGCGCCAGCGGACACGGCCGCCTCCCTCGTCGTCTCTGCCGGGCGGGGCGGAGGAATCCGATAAGTTGGGGGAATCTGCCATGAGATCGTCCCTTATTTCGGCTGTGCACCGTTGTTACCGACGAGTTGAATGTAAGAGTGCCAATGGGGGTTGGCAAGGTTGCTCGACCGTGCCTTTTCGGCCGACTCCTACCGATCGGTCACTGCCTTCCGGTGCGGCCTTTCGGGGCCTTGCACGTCCTTGCGGAGCAGTTCGGCGACCTCCGTCTCCACCCGCAGGGCCATCGCCCGGGCGAACTCCGAAGCCACGACCTCGCCCGCCACCGGACGCAGCGCCGCCACCGCGTCCGAGATGTGATCCAGTTGGGTGGCTGAAAGTCGCTCCAGCCCGTCCGGTCCGATCACATGCCGCCGGAACAGTCCGACGAACCGGTCGGCGAGCGCGGCCGCCTGCGTCTGTACGAAGTCCCCCGCGTCGAGGATCTCCGCGAGCGGCACGCCCTGCCGCACGAGCGTGAGCGTGGCCTCCAGCAGGCGCCGGCTCTGGTGCGTGACCCGGTCGCCCTCGATCCGTACGTACCCCAGCTCCGCGGCCCGCCGGGTGTCCTCGGCCGTCCCCGCGGGGCCGAACAGCCCGCGCAGCTCGGCCAGGGTCATGGTGACCGGCTCCTCGTGGACCCAGTCGCGGGTCATCGCCCGCTCCAGGCCCAGGAGTTGGGACAGGCCGCCGCCCGCCTCCCAGGCGTGCAGCAGCTCGGCGATCCCGTTGACGGTGTACCCGCGCCCGAGGAGATCGCTGATGAGGCGCAGCCGGGCCAGGTGGTCCGCGGAGTACCAGGCGATGCGGCCCTCGCGGCGAGGCGGCGGGAGCAGCCCGCGCTCCTGGTAGTAGCGCAGGTTGCGCACCTTGACGCCGGCCGCGCGGGCCAGCTCCTCGCGGCGGTAGCGCTCGCCGTCGGCGCTGCCGTCCGTACCGTCGTCTCGTACCTGACCGTCTTCTCGTACCTGCCTGCTCACGCGGCCGAGTGTAGGGCGAACCGGGGGAGCTACCGGCGGGTGTACCGGCAGGTCACATGGGGCGCGGTCGCTCCTCCTGCTTGACCGCCCGCAGCACCACGAACTTCGGTTCGCTCGCGGCGACTTCGCTGTTGCCGAAGAGGCGGCGCAGGTGGGTGTGGTAGCCCATGTGGCGGTTGGCGACCACCCACAGCTCACCGCCCGGGCGCAGCACCTTGCGCGACTGCGCGAACATGCGCAGCGCCGTCGCGTCCGTCGTCGCCTGGTGGGAGTGGAACGGCGGGTTGCACAGCACCAGGTCGACCGAGCCCGGGTCCAGCATGGCCACGCCGTCGCCCACGAGGAAGTCGGCCCGATCGCGCTCGTGCTGGACGTTGGCGCGGAAGGTGGCCTTCGCCGAGGCGACGGCCTGGTACGACTCGTCGGTGAACACGATCTCGGCGCGCGGATCCGAGACCGCGACCGCCGTACCGACGATGCCGTTGCCGCAGCCCAGGTCCACGACCCGGGCGCCGTTCGTGTTGTTCGGGATGCTCTGGAGGAAGAAGCGGGTGCCGACGTCGAGCCGGTCGGCGCAGAAGATCCCGGCGTGGTTGACGGCGGTCAGGCCGGCGCCCGAGCCCGCGTCCTCGTCCAGCGTGTACGTCAGCGGCCACGGGTCGACGGCCCGCGTCGAGGCGGCGCTCGGCGTGCAGAAGATCAGCCGGGCCTTCTTCTCGGCGAGCGAGGTCCTGGTCGGGCCGAGGATCCGCTCGAAGAGCTTCAGCGTGGAGGTGTGGATCTCCTTGACCATGCCCGTGCCCACGACGACCGTGCCGGCGTGCACGTGCGGCGCCAGCCGGTACAGCTGGTCCTCCAGCAGCGCCAGGCTCTTCGGCACCCGTACGAGGAGCACGTCGATCCGCTCGGGCGGCGCGTCCTGCGTGGTCAGCAGCCGCACCGTGGACTTGGCGGTGCCGATCCCGGCGCGGTCCAGGTTCGCGGCGGTGCCGGCCCGGGCGAGGTAGGAGTCGGTGATCTGCGTGGGGTGGTACGCGGCCAGCGCCGTCGTGAGCGCCCCCCAGCGGTCCCCGAGGATGGTGATCTGCCCGGCGCCGGCCAGGTCCACCGGGCCGTGTTCCCCCGTACCGGAGTCGAGGTGGCGCAGCAGGTACTCGTCGGCAGCGTCCCAGGCGCGGAGCTGGTCGCGCGGGTCTTCGGGGAAGCGGGTGAGCTCGTGGGAGCCGAAAGGCGTGGTCAGACGGTTCATCGTGACCCCAGGCTAGCCGAGGCTGCGGCCCGGCCCCGCACGCACGGGGCCGGGTGGTGCGCACTGGGCGCACCACCAGGGGCGCTACTCGGGGAACTCGCCCGCCATCGCGGCGGCCATCCGCAGGTGGGGGCGGGCTTCGTCGGCCCGGCCCTGGCGCTCCAGCGTCCGGCCGAGCATCAGCTGCGCGTAGTCCTCCACCGGCCAGCGCTCCAGGATGGCGCGGAGCTCGTGCTCGGCGCGGGAGAGCCGGGCGGAGTGGTAGTAGGCGCGGGCCAGCAGCAGCCGGGGCGCGAGCTGCTCGGGGGCCTCGCCGGCCAGCGCCTCCAGGATGTTCGCGGCCGTCGTGTACTCCTTCGCGTCGAAGAAGAGCCGGGCGCGCTCCCAGCGCTCGGCCGCAGTGCCGTGCTCGAAGTACGTCGTCGGCGCGTTCATCGGGATCCCTTCCGCCGTTCAGGTGATGTGTCCGCCTGCCCCAACACGTGGGGGCGGCCGGACATTCCACCGAACGCGGCGCCGGTGTCGGTACTAAGTTGTGCAGTATGAGCAATCTCGATCGCCAGCCCGCTCTCTCCGCCTGCGGCGGCCGCGGCTTCGTCGTGGCCGAACCCGTACGCGAGCTCCTCAGCCCGCGTACGGTCAAGCTCGGGGAATCCACCGAGGTCCGCCGACTCCTGCCGAACCTGGGCCGCCGCATGGTGGGCGCCTGGTGCTTCGTCGACCACTACGGCCCGGACGACATCGCGGGCGAGCCCGGCATGCAGATCGCCCCGCACCCCCACTCCGGGCTCCAGACCGTGAGCTGGCTGCACGACGGCGAGGTGCTGCACCGGGACAGCGTGGGCAGCCTCGAGACGATCCGCCCGCGCGAGCTCGGCCTGATGACGTCCGGCCGCGGGATCAGCCACTCGGAGGAGAGCCCGCGCTCGCACGGCCGCATCCTGCACGGTGCCCAGCTGTGGGTGGCCCTCCCGGAGGACCACCGCAATGTGGAGCCCCATTTCCAGCACCACGCGGAGCTCCCGCAGGTGACCTCCCCGGGCCTGACGGCAACGGTCATCCTGGGCACCCTGGACACCGCGACCTCGCCGGGCACGGCGTACAGCCCGATCGTCGGCGCGGACCTGGCGCTCGCGGCGGGCACGGAGACCCGGCTCCCGCTCGACCCGGACTTCGAGTACGCGGTGCTGTCGATGTCGGGGGAGGCCTACGTGGACGGCGTCCCGGTCCTCCCGGGCTCGATGCTCTACCTCGGCTGCGGCCGCACGGAACTCCCCCTGCGCGCATCCTCGGACACCGGCCTGATGCTCCTGGGCGGCGAGCCGTTCGAGGAGGAGATCGTGATGTTCTGGAACTGGATTGGCCGCTCCCATGAGGATATCGCACAGGCCCGCGAGGACTGGATGAATGGGACGAGATTCGGCGAGGTGAAGGGGTATGACGGCCATCCGCTTCCGGCTCCTGACCTGCCTCCGGCCCACCTCAAACCACGCGGCCGAGTGCGCTGACCTGCGATAACTGGAGAGAGGCGGGCCCGCGGGGCGCAGGTCAGGCGCCTTCCGGTTACGGAAGCCTCGGCGCTTCCGGTCGCGCCCCGCGCTTGCCCTTCGCTGGTGCGGGGCCTTCCCCCTCTGTGGGCGTCCGTGGGTGGGTGTATGTCTACGAATGCTGACCCAATGCTGACTTTCCTGACGCTGCGTCAGGTGAGGCTTCGTGCAGGTACAGACATCGAAGCGGCTTCGTCGGCGATCGGCGCTTGTCTGGAAGTTGTTCCCAGCTACCTGCCGGTCGGGTTGCCCACTGTGCTTCGCAACGGGCGGACCGAGAGTCTGATCGCCTGGGTGCTACCGCTTGTAGGAAGCCGACAACCCCTGCAGGGGTTGTCGCAGCGACGTCCGCCGTGCAGTCTCGGCGAGGCGGGCTTCCGGGAGGCGGTGCGATGAACGGCACTGCCGTAAGGGTGTCCGCGGCTCTGTGGCGTGCCTTCCCTTGCCCCTCGTCAGAACGGTTCACAGGTGCGGTTGGGCTGGTAGCCGCCAGCGTGAGTCAGCGGACCGTTCGGACGCGCGAGCGACCGGCAGTCGGCACAGACGAGGGGCCTGAGAGCGGAGTCATGCCACGGCAAGCCCGACGAGTTCGACGCGCATGGAGGTGTTGCTGACGCACAGGCTCCATCACCAGTGCGTGTCACGTGACAGCAAGGTGTCTAGAGTTAGCGCATGACCAGGAACCGGGTTCCGATCTGGCCCGACAGGCTGCGTAGGGCGCGGAAGGCGAAGGGGTTGTCCCAGACGGATCTGGGTGTCTTGATCGGTGCCGATGTCTTCCGCATCACGAGCTATGAGACTGGCAAGAGTGCTCCCTCCCCGAACCGATTGATGCAGCTAGCAAGGGTTCTGGAGTGCGAACCGTCTTACCTCATGCAGACCGATCCGGACTCCTTCCTCCTGACAGATCTCCGCATGAGCGCAGGGTTGACCGCGGCCGAAGTGGTTGCCAAGTGTGTTCCCCTCCTAGGTCGAGTCGGCGTTCCCATCTCGCGCCCCAGGCTCTTGAGGGCGGAGAGAGGAGAGTTGCCAGCTTCCTGGACCTCGCCGGATGGGCGGAACCGTGTACAGGCCGTTCTCGCGCATGTTTATGGCGTCCCGGTGCGAGCGGTGATGGATGCCTGGGTGCTCACACTGTCTCGCTCCGAAAAGTCCGGCGACAACAGTGGCAGCGGCAAGAGTTCGAGATCCGCAGTCCCCGCGTCCCGCCCTGCGACGACGAAGGCCGCGAAAGCCTGGGCCGCCCTCAACGACCGGCAACGCACATACCTGAGGGTGATCTTCGAGGAGGATCAGCGCGCCGAGCGCCGAGCGGAGAGGGCGAGTGCGAACCGTAAGAGCCCTGGTCCGGCTGCGCGATGGCGTCGGCTCGCCTTCTCGGTGCATGGGGATCTCCCGGCCGACTACACCACGATTCAGGAGCGTCTCCGGACGGAGGGTGAGCACGACACCGCCGCAGGGTCGACGCTGCGGGCCTTGACACGGCGTGGGCTCATCGAGACGGAGGAGGAGATGGTCACGGTCCCCGACTGGGGAATCCTTCGCCAAGTGATGGTGAAGGTGACCCGTGCTGGCCGGGCCTGCGTGCGCGCCGGCCTGGATATTCCCCCCACGGGGCGCCCCCCGAAGCACCTGCTTTCGGCATGGCTGTGGGAGAAGTTGGTGATGCTCGCGAAGGAAGGAGACGAGGGCCTTCCCGAGCGGATGTTGGGAAAGGCCCGCATGTACCTGGACTCCGGGAAGATCCGGGGCGGACACGCTGCCCGCGGGTTTATCGCTTCCTACCCTGTTTACGCTGGCGCGGACGACACGGGCCCTGTCGGCGAGTACTGGTGGTTCGTCAACGAGGCGGGATGGGAACACATTCGCGCATACCGCACAGAGTATGAACGCCTCTACCCCCAAGTGGAGTTCACTACCCCAGAAGGTGAAGAAACCGCCTGATCGGCGGCATTGTCAGTGGCGGCCTTTAGGGTTCGGCCGTGACTCATGACATGCCAGCACGGCACATGACTGACCAGGAGGCCCGGGAGCGGGTGATGAAGGCGGCCGCCCGTGCTGTCCCGGCCTTCACCGCCGGCGACGGGGAACCCACGAAGCGGCTCCAGACCCTGATGGATGCCCATGGCGAGATCCTCGCCGCCCGGGGCCCCGCGCACCCTTTGACGTTCTCTGGTTTCTTGGACTCCCTCACTGGCGACCTCGCCGGTCTCCTTCCAGCGGGTGTCGAGCCGGAGGAACTGGAAGGGGTCCATCTGATCGACCCCGACGGGTACCCCGCCGACGAGCTGTTCGATATCACGTACGAGCAGCAGATGGTCTTGGACGCAGTCAGGCATAAGACCCGGCGCGACGGTTCGCCCCCGACGATCGAGGAGCTGGACGGGGAGCTGGATCAGGTCATCGTCAACGAGGTGCTGCGGCAGACCGGCCGACAGGGCGACTACGTGAACGGCCGGCGGAGCCTGTCGACGGTGCCGTCAGGGACGGAAGAGGAGATCACGGAGCTTGGTCTCCCGGCCCGAATCTTCCAGTTCTACGAGCCGATCGATCACGCGGCTCTATTCGAACAGTGGTGGTTCGCATGTCCGTTCTGCCGATGGCCGATGAAGGTAACCGTCCACGGGCGCCTCGGGGAGCGGATGGGCCGGGTGCGGTGCCTGTACCCGGCGCACGCCGAAACACTCGGCGCCCACTACATGTTCTCCATCCCCGAGGTCGGTGCGCCCCCGGTACTGCTGCCGACGCTGGACGTACCGCGGCTATCGGCGGAGGCGAAGGTGCTCGCCCCGGAGGTGCGTGGGGAGATCCCGGTGGCGGTCCCGGCCGCCGGTCACTGGGCGCTCAAGCGTGGACCGTGGCGGTACACCACGGTTCCCGGTCTCACGGAGATCGCCCTGTTCGAGGTATTGCGGGAGCGCGGTGTCCAGGTGGACCTCTGGCCCGATCTGGACAGCTACGACATCAGAGCGGTTCCCGCAACGCCCTCTGGTGAGAAGGTCGAGTTCAGGATCGACATCAAGGACTTCACCTCGGGCTTCCTCCTGGGGGAGAAGATCCGACGCGATAAGGGCGACAAGGGCGGCGCGAAGTGGATCGTCGTCCCGGACTACCGACATACCCAACTCCATTACCTGCGTGGGGTGTGTGACGAGTATGGGTTGCGGGTGGCTACGGCAACCGTGATGGGCAAGATGATCTGCGAGACGGCGGGTGTTCGATGGGTATGACTGGCGGGGGGAAGCTCAGCAGGGATGAAGCGGCCCTGCTGGTGGCCCTGGCTCTGGCCGCCCACTATTTCCCCGACGAGGATCACGACCAGGACGCGGTGGCGGGGACCTTCCGGCACGCGGCATTCTTGCTGTCCGGACAGTACGACAAGTGGAGTGCGTGGCGTGGCCTGCCGCTTGGGGAGAAGCAACGGATTGCGGCGGCCGCGAGGATCGCGCCGGCGGAGTACGCATCGGCTTCCGGGGTAACGCG
Source organism: Streptomyces sp. NBC_01006 (assembly GCF_045162725.1). Lineage (NCBI taxonomy): Bacteria > Bacillati > Actinomycetota > Actinomycetes > Kitasatosporales > Streptomycetaceae > Streptomyces > Streptomyces sp. NBC_01006. The sequence goes on from NZ_CP108700.1 coordinate 7,080,794, forward strand.
CGCGGCCCGTTCGCGGCTACGGGACACCGGCATGAAGGGGGTGGCGATCAGGAATTTCACGGCGGTTGGCGCCCCGGAGACGTGCGAGGCGGTGATTCCGCGCGTCGGAGGTGACCTGCTCGCCTACGCGGACCGAATCCTGGCAAGGACGGTCAAGCGGGGCGGCGTCGGCGGGGCAGGTGAGCCTGCAGGCCCCGGGTCGTGGCTGACACGCACGATCTACGAGACCGGCCCCGGTGAGATTAGCGGCCGCGTGGACATTCCCGTTTTTCCAGCCGGTGAGACTCCCGAGATGGCTCGCAGCGAGATCGCCGCGAGCACGCCGGAGATCAGCATTCCGGTGGAGGAGCTACTCGCCATCGCGACGAAGCTCGACACCCGCATGTCCATCCCGTACCTGCATGGTGTCCTGTTTGACCTGTTAGCGCAGGTAAAGACAAGCGACACGATGCCGGCGTCGGAACTCCTGCGCCTCACCGCTGGGCCGATGGAGGTCTTCAACGCCCCCACTGGCACTGGCAAGAGCGTGATGGTGCGTGTGCTGGGGTCCTGGTTCACCGTGAAGCAGATGACCGTCACGCTGGTCCTGCCGACCGTGGAGGCAAGCCTGATGACAGCCCTGGAGATCCGCGAGGACCTCGCATGGCTGACAGACAAGTACGACTACGGGATCGACGCCGCGAGTGCCTGCGTGCCACTGATGTCTGCCTACGGGCTCCACAACCGGGCGATGAAGGTCGTCTCCCGCACCGAGGGCGCCATCAGGGCAGTTGACGACAAGGTGAGGTGGAAGCTCAACCAGCTTTCCTACGGCTGCGCGATGAAGCCGTTCGTGTCGTCCACGCATCCCTACCCGCACGGCAAGGAGCCCTGCTCGGGGTTGCGGCCGTTCCCGCCGCTCAAGGGCACCCGCTGCTGCCCGTGGATGTCCTCCTGCGGGAAATACCAGCAGCACCATCTCGCCCTGAATGCCAACGTGATCGTCACCAATCACCACAACTTTATGGGCGGCCGGATGCCCATCCCCGTCGCCTTCGGCGACCGGCCGGCCGAACGTCTGTCCGTGGAGGAGTTCCTCCTGCGCCGTTCCCACGCGATCCTCCTGGACGAGGTCGACCAGTTCCAGTCCATCGCGGTCGGGAAGTGCTCGACGGAGTTGGTCCTTTCCTCCCGGATGAACAAGGAGACCTTCCTCCCACAGATTCACCGGGCACTCAAGAACCGGCCCAGCGGCACCTCCCAGGAGCTGATCCCGCTGGTCGCTCACGCCATCTACCTCACTGACTTCTTCCTCGCGGCCGCCTGCCAGGGACAGATCCACCTACGGCACGACACCGACGACGAGGACGAAGTGAAGTCCACCGGCTGGCACATTGCCGGAAGCCGGGACCGGCGCCTGATCCGACTACTGTTCCCTGGCGAGGTCAACGGCGACGACCACGAGATGCCGGAGTACCTCTTCGGTCGTCTCAACGAGCTTCGCCCCCCGAGGACAGTATTCGGGCTCTCCGACGACCCCCACCCCGACCTTGAGCGGTCTGAACCCCTCGAAGCGCCCTACGACCGCGTACGTGACACGCTGACGGATCTTCTCTCCCCCCGCGGGGACAACGTCCTCAACCACGCCAAGCACCGCTTGCACGAGCTTCTGAACGGCCTCATCGCCGACCCACACGACCGGGCCGAAGCCATCACCCTCCTGGTCATCCGCACCTGGCTGGCAGAGCTGGACGACATCCTTGGCCGGCTCATGGCCAAGCTGTCCGACCTCAAGTCCATCACCAGCGACGAAGTACGCCGCATCTCCGAACGCCTCGACGGCGCCGTAGGCTCCAAGGCCATCCCCTACGGCATGCTCGGCCGGGCCCTCTTCGGGTACCGCCTCACTGGCCTGGACGACCCCGAGAACTCTGCTGAGTTCACGTCCCAGACTATGACCGGCGACCCCCATACCTACACTGCACAGCTCGGTTCGGTGGTTTCCCTGGTCGCTGCAGGTAGAGAACGCGTCGTCATGGGCCTGTCCGCGACGGCCTACTTCCCCGAGGCCGTCCGCGAGCACATCCACTCCGAGGTCAAGTGGTGGATGACCGATGCCGCGCCAGATTCCATCCGGGCGCGCCGCCAGACCTTCACCGACCTGCTGAACAACCCCATCCAGATTTCCGGCAACGCCCAACACCTCAAACCCAAGGCCCTCAAGGCCCTCGGAGAGGCCCTGTACCGGGACGAGATCCACCGGGAGCTGGAGCGTCTGGAGCGCGAGGACAGCGATCGGGCCAATGTCGTCCTGGTCGCCAACAGCTACGAGCACTGCCGCTACTTGGCCCTAGGAATCTTCAACGCACCCGAGTTCCGCAGCAAGGACGGTCTGTGCGTGGCCATCCCCGCAGACCAAGACGCACGCCGCGACCTGCCCGAACTCCCCGACAAGATCATCGAGCTAACCCCGGACGAGTTCGAGTCCTTCCCCAAGCGGGGAAGCATCCTGATCGTGCCGATGGCCCGGATCGCCCGCGGCCTGAACATTGTGACTGGCATCAAGTCCGCGATCAGCTCCGTCTACCTGTGCACACGCCCCCTCGCGCTGCTGACGGACCCAGCCGAGATGTACGCGTCCATCAACGCCTACGGCATGAACTCCTTCCGTAGCAAGCAGGGGATGGACCCCGTGCAGGCCCTCGCCGAAGCCCGGGAGAAGGCTTGGGACCGGCTGTCGTTGATCCTGCGCTCCGCCCCGGGGTTCCAGTCCCTGTCCCAGGCTCTCCAGAACGAAATCGTTGCCGGAATGATCGTGGACATGATCCAGCTCGCCGGCCGTGCCCGCCGAGGCGGCACTGACATGACTCTGCACCTGGTGGACCACGCATTCCACTTGGAGGCGTGGCAGGGCGGACTCGCGACTGTTCTGGAGCGCATCTATCAAAAGTGGTCCCCCCAGGAACGCGCCCGGATGAACGACATCTATGGCGAGGCCCTGGCCGCCTTCCTCGCGTACGCCGGCATCGACCCGCTTGACTAGCCCCCGAACTCCAGGAGTCACCCCTTCCCATGGCTGACGAAGACCAGAGCCCCTACACCGAGTACCTCGCCTTCCGGATCACGAAGGACGTCGTTCAGGACAGCACCGTCTACGTCCGCGACATCGGCGCCGACGGCCGGACCCAGTGGAGGAACTTCCGCAACGCCTACAAGCAGCGGACGAAGAAGTCCGAGGCGCAGCCCCCGCACTCGATCGTCCCCATCACCCTGAGGGCGATGACCGGCGGCTACGTCTGGCTGGACCGCGACACTGGCCTCCTGGTCAGTCGCGACCCCATCAGCGACACCACCGTCCAGCGGGTGTTCTCCTACCTGCACGGGCTCTCCATGGGCCGCAAGATCCACGAGATCGACCCCAACATGCCTCCTCGCCTGGCCGAGATGTACGCGGCCGCCGCCCAGGAGGAGCGGCTGATCGCCGACTACCTCGACCGCACCCCCGAGGGCCAGCCCAACGCCCCGAGCTGGGTGTACAACACCATCACCTGGGACCTGTCCCGCCGCCTGTCCAAACTCCCTTTCGTCTCCGGCGGCAACGAGTACCACCTGATGCCCGACACCACCGGCGGCCTAGTTGCCTGGGACGACGTCTGGCGTGATGCCGATGGCGCCAAGGCTGTCAAGGAGCACCAGGAGCTGGAGCGCATCCGCTACGCCTTCGCCCGGATGCGGCTGAGCATGAAGACCGCGCGGGACATCAACGATCCTCTCCTGTTGGTGTCCGCGTCGGCGTCCCGCGCACGTTGGAACATGGACTTCACCCGCAACGTCCTGGTCCGGCAGGCCAGCCCCACCCGGCCCGTGATGGAAGTAGGCCTCGATGGGCGCGGCCGGGCCCGGGGGGTGAGCAGGATGGCCCTGGAGACCTTGGCTGCCATGAGCTTGGGCGAGTCCGCTCTCCACCAGATCGATGCCCGGATCGGGGCTGAGAACAAGGCCCGGGAGGCAGAGGAGACCATTGCCGATCTCGGTCCCGACCAGAATCTGCGGCCCATCGTCTCAAAGAACTACGGCTTCCCCGTCGGCGCCGGCGTCGGCACCCAGTTCCTGCGGGACGCCTACGACTGGGTCCGCGGCTTTCTCGGCGAGGACTCCCGACCGCTGACCAGCATCCCGGTCAAGAGGAAGGCCGTCCGTGGCGCCCCGAAGGAGACCTCCGACGCCTACGTCATGCCGCCGGACAACGTCCTGCGCTCCCTCGACGCGATCGGTGCTGAACGCCTGCGCGTGCTGTGCCTGTGGAGCAGTGACCCAATCCGGCTCCGTATGATCGCCACCCTCGCGTCCGCCTATGGCCTGGCCCCGGACGCTGACCCCGTCGATGGCAAGCGCTGGGAACTTCATGTTGGCCGCGTGTTCGCCGAGTTCCGACACGTCCCCGACTTGCTCGAACACGGAGACTTCACGGCTCGCAAGAAGGCTGCCGAGGGCGTCTTTAGCCTGGAAGCCGAACCTGGCGAGATCCTCGGGGTCCTGGCAGAGACTGAGTACGGAGACGGAAAGGAGGGCCGCCCAAAGCCGCCCGAGAACGACCAGGACGCCAAGCACCAGGTCCGGACGATCCTCGGAGCCAAGGGAATCGTCTCGCAGTTCATCAACAACGCCCGGCCAGCCGCCAAGTCCAAGGCCAAGAAGAGCAAGGACGGAGCCGAGAAGAAGGCGGTGGACTACGAGGTCAGGGCATCCCTGATCGACCTGTACCGCTCCCTTGGCTTCATCGACGAGCGGTTCGACTACCGGGCCTTCGGTGCCCCCATCGGCCCCTACCAGCCCACTGAACTCGGGCACTGCGGTATCCACGTACGTCGGCAGGCCAAGCAGAAGGGCGACCCCGGCGCAAAGATCTCCATCGCCGCCACTACCCTCAAGCCGCCCACCCGCCGCGGCGGAGCCTGGACACTGCACGGATGGGACGTCCTCACCGGCCGGTGGCGCCCCTACCACGAGGCGGTGGCCGCGTTCCACTCCCGGCCACTGCTCAAGGGAACCCTGACCGAAGCCGACGACAGCCCCGAAGAGAACGCGAAGGTCGCGCTCGTCCTAGACCAGGCCCTGGAAGACCTCCACCACTACCTCGGCGGCATCGCCTACACCGTCACCGTAGACGGCGTCGCCTGCCGCCGCTTGTGGCCAGGCCTGCACAACAACAAGGCCGGCCAGACACCCCCGCCCCGGACTGCGTGGACCCCTGGCGCGACGCGGGCGGCGAAATACCGTCCCGCCGCTGTTATCAGGCTCAACAAGAGCATGAGTGAGGTCGGTCGTCCTGTCCGCATGATCCACTGGCGCAAGGGGGAGCGTGAGGAAGCCATCACGACTACTCTCCTCAACCGGCTGCCCACCGACCAGGAAGACGGGCGCTCTTGGCTCCTGGTCAACATGACCCACCAGCACGACGGCAACGGCCACTACCGCAAGGGCGAGCACAAGACCAGGTGGGATGCCCGCCCTCCCGTAGAGAGGGTCAACAAGGATGAGATCGGCCCGAATTACTACTCGATGACCGCCCTGGAGATCGTCACTCTTGAGTGCCCGTCGGAGATGTGGGAACCTCTCGCCCGCCTCACCTGGAGCCTGTGTGACATCGCCATGGCATGGCAGCACCGCACCAAGTACCCCGTCCCCCTTCACGCCGCACTCCAGATGGACCAGGACCATCCGCACTACAGGCGCACACTCGCCGACAGCGACGGCGAGCCGGTGACAGATCCCGCAACAGAAGGTCCCGAGACGGCAGCCGACGAGAACGAAGACGAATTCTTCGAGCTTGTGTAGTGCGCTGCTTCAATCGGGTGGTGTGCCGGTCGGTGGCGGTCTCCACTGTCCGGGTGCTCCCTCGGCGGCGATCAAGTAGTCGGAGGTGGCAGCCCAGCCGCAACCGGGGCTGCCACCCTGGCCAGCCGTGCAGCCGTTGGAGAGAGGTGCCTGCTCTGCCCAGTGGGCGAGTGCGGGGATCGAAGCGGCTCGTAGAAATCGCCGCTCCATCACTCTCAGTAGGCGTCACGGGTGCGGCCGGGGAGGCGTTCGGCTGTTGGGCACATGCGACTCTTATGGGCCCCTCACAACCCCGATGGCTCCGCCGGAAACAATCCCGGCTCCCTCACCGTTTAGGCCTGCGAAGCACGAGCTATGGGGGTGTCGGGGCTGAGGCTGTTCGATGTGGCCGGGGGGAGCGCGGTGGAGATCGCTGCACGCCCGGCAGAGGTGGAGCGCCACCTTCAGGACGTGGTCGAGGCGAACATGGAGGCCTTGCTGGGGGTCCGGTTCCTGGCCAGCGAGTACAGCACCGGGCCGGTTCATCGCGGCCGGATCGACTCGCTGGGCCTGGATGAGAACGGCTCGCCGGTCGTGGTCGAGTACAAGCGAGGCCGCGACGCCGGCGTCATCACCCAGGGGCTGTTCTACCTGGCGTGGCTGACCGACCACCGGGCCGAGTTCCATCAGTTGGTCCGCGAGCGTCTCGGGGCAGACGCCGCTTCCCAGGTGCTGTGGAGCAGTCCTCGGCTGATTTGCGTCGCGGAGGACTACACCCGCTACGACCTCCACGCCGTGCGCGAGATCCGACGGACCATCGACCTCGTCCGCTACAGCTACTTCGGCCCAGGGTTGCTCGCCCTCGAACCGGTGGCCAAAGCGACGGCAGGGGCTAACGAGCGCAGCGAGCAGCGTCGTCGGAAGCCGGTCAGGTCAGTCGGCATGCGTGAGGGCCCCAAGGCTGGGCTGCGCAGCGCGCTCGACGAACTGCTCCAGGGGCTGGGCGACGATGTGAGCAGCGTTGATCGCAAGCAGTACCGCGCCTACCGGCGGCTGCGGAACTTCGCATGTGTCAGGCATGCCCACCAGCAGGAGGTCGTGGTCACGCTCCGCCTTGCCCCCAAGGACATCGACTTCGTCCAGGGCTTCACCCGGGACGTCAGTCAGATCGGCCACCATGGCACCGGCGATGTCGAGGTCCGCCTTCGGACGGAGGCCGAACTGAACCGCGCTGAGCCGTTGCTCCGGATGAGCTACGAGGCTGCCTGAGAGCGTGGACGCAGAGCTGGCGGTGCGGCAGGCATGGAGAAGTTGGCTCCCTCGGTGAGAGTGACCTGGATCCGGACTGGACCGGTGCCTCAACGAAAGGGTGTTGCAGAAGGTCTCTCTCCGGCAGGCCGGAGTAGTGGTTGACCTGCTGTTTCATCCTGCCAGGGCGAGTTGTGCATGGTGGCGACGGCCTGGACGGCGTGGTGGAGGCCGTCGCCTTTCTGCCGGCAGTCGCGGAGGATCTTCCAGTTCTTCATGCGGGCGAAGGTGTGCTCGACGCGGGCACGGACCCTTCGGTGCTCGGCGTTGTCCTCTTCCTGCCCGCGCAGGAGGGGACGGCCGGCCCTTCTGCGGTGCGGGACGATCAGCCCGGTGCCGCTGTAGGCGCCGTCCGTCTGCTGCTCAAGGACGCGTGCCCAGACCCCGGCCTTCGACCAGCGGTCGAAGTTCTTGTAAATCGTGTTCCAGTTCCCGAACCGCTCGGGCAGATCACGCCACGGCGCCCCGGTGGGAAACCGCCACGCCGTCGCCTCGACCACCGTGCGTCGGTCTACCGGCGGACGGCCCGTAGCCTTCACAGCGGGAAACAGAGGCCCGAGCACGGCCCACGCCTCAGCAGAGATCACGTCGCGCGACGCAAGCACAAGGCTGCGCCCGCTGACTTCGAAGGCCCTCTAGTGCCGCATCAGGCAACGTTCGCCCTATCGTGACGCGCCGTCCGGAGTGCAGGTCCGGGCGGTAAGCGCCCGCCATGCTGTCCTCGTGGCTGAGCGTGTGCGGGTGCGTGAGATCGATGCGCTCCTCGCAGGCCGAGGCCGCCCGCCCCCTCGATCACTGGCTCACCAACCGCTTCCACGCCTATTCCGCACGCATGGGCCTCCTGTGGCGCACCCCCGTCCGGCACGAGCCTTGGCCACTGGTCCACGCGACGACGGTGGCTCTCACGCAGACCCTCACGCGGGCCGCCGGCCTACCCGACCCCGAAACAGAGCCGACAACCCACACGTCCCCCTGCGTCGGACCGGTCAGACTCGGCCCGGCCCGGCCCGGCCCGACCCGCCTGAGCCACCTGGGCAGGCCGGCGTCACCTGGCCGCCAAGCCCTAGATCCAGGAGTGCGTCTTTGAGCCCGGTCAGGATCGGCCCGACCGAGTCAGCGGGAATCCGTAGGTGGACGTGGCATAGAGGGGACAGTGCTGGATTGAGCAGCCGCGCCCGGACTCCGCCGAGCTACATGATGTGCTCGTGGAGGCACTACCTCCAGGCATCGGGCGCATCGGCGAGCCATCCGGCTTATCCGGCCCATCGCGAGCGCCTGGCTCCACTGGGCTGACTGCACCCCACCCCGTACAGCTCGCCGCCGGCCTCGCCCCCGACCGATGAACCGAAGCCGTCATCAGCCCCTCCCACCGCGCGTAGGAGACGTATCGGATAGTGCGCGCCGCAGTGCCGCTCGGCTCCGGGGCTTTGCCCTCCTCATGGTCGCAGCCCTGGCCGCGCTCTGGGGAGGCCGAACGTCGACCTCCCCGGCGCCTTGCCGGCCGCGGGGCGGCCAGCTCACCCGAAGAAGAGCTGCTCGTGTTCCGGCAGATCAAAGACCACGAGCTCCTTGCACTTCACGTCTGCCAGCAGTTTGGCTTCGGCCTTGTTCCGGACGAACACCGTAAGCTGGCCGACCCCGTTCGACGGCACGAGCACGCCAGGGCATGGTCGGGCCACCCCGTACACGTACCCGTCCACCCTGAATAGGGGAGCGCCGTGGCCATAGCGGAGATCCGTGTAGAGGTCATCCGGGATCCGTAGCTGCACCTTGTGCTCCTGCCGGGCCCAGGCAGCGACCGCCTCGAACAACTCCCGCACCTGAGCGCCGGAGAGCAACGACCACCACGCCCTGCTGGCCTCCTCAGCGCGCAAGACGCGCTCCGCTTCCTCGGCTTCCTCACGCAGCCGCCGCTCCTCTGCCTCGGCCAGCTCCCGGTTTCGCCGAGCCACCTGCTCCGCTCGTTCTTCCAGCCACCGGGCGTGCCGTGCATCCGCCAACTCCCGCGCCCTGCGGTTACTCTCCTCCTGCTTCTCCAGGCGGCGCGCCTCCTCCCGCGCGGCTTCTTCCAAGCGGACCTGCTCGGCCTCCGCTTCCGCCGCCAGCCGCGCCTCTTCCGCGACCCGCTTCCTCTCCTCCTGGCGCTGGCGCATCACGTCGTGCTCGGCCTGTAAGCGGGCCGACTTTGCCGACGTCCACCACATCCCACGTCGCAGCACCCACAGCCGCCCACCCACCCGCCGCTTCACCCGGTGATACCGGCGCAGACTTACCACCGGCTCGACCTGACCCTCCAGCGCCCACCGAACGAACACCGGCAGCGGCGTCGTCCGCACACCCCACGCACCGAAACTCCAGTCGAACGCGGCGACACCATCATCCACCGCCCACGCCCCGCCAGCCTCCGGAGGCTGGGCCCGCACTGCCGGTACCTCGTCGATCCACTTCGGGGACTTCTCGTGCGGGGACACCCAGCACACTCGGATCCCCGCCTCCGCATACCGGTCTGTGCGCGCCTGGATGTCGGGAACGGTTATCGGCGACAACTGCGCCTCCCACGCCATCCGCCGGCTGCCGTCCGGGGAGGTGGCCATCACGTCGGCCCGCCAGGACTTGTCCGGCGCGCTCACTTCCAGCTCGGCGTGCCAGCCCGCATCGCGGATCGCCCCGAGCAGCACCAGCTTCGTCATGTGATGCTCGAAGCTTTCGTTCTCCAGCGGGCAGTCGTCTGGTCGCTTCCCGTGATGCGCGAAGAACCGGGTCCCGCCCCGCACCACCGCACTCATCGCGCCCTCACAGTCCGGACAGGACAGTGGTGCTCGGGGGCGTACCCGGTGGACGTCTTCCCAGACGATCCCGCACCCCAGATCCGGAAGCCCCGCATACAGCCGCCCCAAGACGGCATGCACAGCCGTGTACGGCACGAGCCCCTCCCCTCCCGCACAAACAGACCACCCAGGCATAGCAGCCCCCGCCGACAACGGCCCCGCCCAGACCATGCCGATCTGGCCAGATCGGGCGCCAGCAGACTGGGCAGAGCGGGAGAACCTGGGACTCCGAGATCCTCGCCCAGGCTTTCGGGCCTGTGGCCGACACCTACCGTCGTCGACCGCGTGGCCAGGCGTCCACAGCGCGTGCAGGCAAATGTCTCTGTAGCCACTTGCGTGCGGCTTCTTCGCCGAAGCCGTGTGTCCGGAGGCCGTCGAGCGCGGCAACTCGGACGTCCCGAGCTTTGTCAGCGCGGCCCAGGTGGGCCCGAGGTGGCGATCAAGAGGAACCGGTCGTCGCCAGCGGTACGTATGTCGCGGAGCTGCGCGGGTGAGGGGATTACCGCGCGCTCGGGGTCGTATTGCGGGGCTTGACGCCCAGGACGGGTTCTCGACGTAGATGTCGAAGCGGTACGCGTCGAGGAGGACCGACTTCACCTTGTCGAAGGTGCTGGACTGCGTGGCCAGGCTGGCGCCATTGCGTTCCATGGTCCGGATGAAGCCGTCGAAGACCTCGTGGTCGAAGGTGCTCATCCGGCGGCTGCCGAGCGTCAGGAGGAGGTGGTGCTCGAGGACGACTGACGGAGACCTTGCCCTCCGACCGGGTTGCCTCAACGCTGTAGGTAGGCTTCTTGAAGCCAGTAGGTACTGGATAGGGGGAGCCGATGACAGACGCGTTAACGGACGCGGCCCGGAACTATTGGGTCGACGTCAACACCCAGAGCTACGAGCCGCTCCGGGCCCGCGCCCTGGGCGGCCGGAACATGGCGTCAGTCATTGAGGCGACGGTCGATGCGCTGGTCGAGCACGGCATCGATCGTTCTTGGATACAGGTAGGCCGTGATGCCTACCTGCCGGGCTCCTTCGGCTTGGGGAACACTCGCTGGGACATCCTCATAGCCAAGGAAGAAGTACCGCTCGGAGCCATCGCGTTCACGGGGCAGTCCGGTCTCTCCGCAGCAAAAAACCTGACCAACAGGATTCACGATTGGACCTCACGGGCCTTTTCCGTTCGGAGTTCTCACGATCTCGGCGGGCTGCAGCCGCTGCTGGGGCTCTTCATCATGCTGGAGCAGGGAATCGAGCACCGCGTCCAGTCGAGGCTCGAAGAGGCCCTCAACCAGTTTCATGGCGATGAGCTCTACGACGAGATCGCCTACACCTGCTTCGCCGAGGAAGTGTTGCGGGAGCCGATAGCAGAGATGACCGTGCAGCGGTTCATCGATCGGTTCAGCCGTCGCCTACTAGCGCGCGCTGTGGGGCCGCTGGAAGACATCCCGCCGTATCTGGAGGGTTATCGTGAGGTAAGTGAGGCTGCACGGGGCGTGAAGAGCGACTATGCCCTGGAGCGCATCCCCGAGAAGGGTGGGCAGGCTGAGGTGTTCCGTGCTGTTCACAAGGCGTCGGGCATCGAGGTCGCGTTCAAGCGGAGACTCTCGCCAAGAGAGAAGGCAGCCGCCCGGATGGGGCGGGAGATCGAGATCTCCCGCCTGCTGAGCGGGCACCCGCACGGCACGCCGGTCCTCGACTTCGACAGTCGGCACCAGTGGTTCGTCATGCCTCTGGCTCGGGCGACGGCAGAGGAGCAGGCCGTTAACCTGAAGGACCAGAAGGAGCTGCTGAGGCTGATCAGAGCGGTGGCGTCCGTGCTGGCCGAAGCCCACCGCCACGGCTGGCGCCACCGCGATGTCAAGCCGTCGAACATACTCCTGCTACACGGCCGATGGACGCTGGCCGACTGGGGTGCTGCGCGTCGGCCTCGCGGCCAGACCACTTTCGCCGGCCGCACTGGCGCATACATAGGTACGCCCGGTTTCGCTCCACCCGAGCTGTCCGTCAACCCGCATGACGCCGTCCCCGCGTCGGACATCTACAGCCTCGGCCGGGTGGCGGCGTGGGCGCTCACCGGAGAGCGGCCGCTGCCAAACATTCCGCTCCTGCCGGCGCATGAGCCATGGCAGACCATCGTCAGGGAAGCTACCCAGCACGAAATCGAGCGGCGGCCACAGAGTATCGACGAGCTCCTGACCCTCATCGACCGTGAACACGACAAGCACCGTTCTTGACCTGGGCGCTAGGGCGTGCGCAGATGCCGGCCTCGACAAGAACGCGCGCAGATGCCGGCCTCGACAAGAACGCGCGCAGCGAATGTGGTCTTGGTGGTCTCGTCGGCGTTGAGTAGATCTCATGACACGAGAATCCACCACGACAGCTAGGGAGGGCATTTAGCCTCTATCTATGGATTCTGAGGAGATTGCACGCCGGGGGAAGGAGCTGGAGACCTACTGGTATGGGGAGAACGGGTTCCGGCAGAAGTACCTGATCGACATGGTGCCGCTGCCGTTCGTCGCCGACGAGGACGTCATTGGCGGGCGCCTCATCGTGGCCACGGGCGACATGCGGCTGCGGAAGGTCGCCGAGCAGTTCGCCGGTCACTTCAAGCGCGAGCTTCGGTTCGACTTTCTCCAGTTCACGGCGACTGGCAGCAACCGCGGTCAGGAGGTGCTGTTGATCAACTCCAGGGACGTTGTGATGCTGTCGCCAGTCGCGTGCGGCGCAGTGGGGTTCGACCTGGAGGAGAAGTGCCTGACGTGGGTCTGGATCCATCCCTTCCAGCGGGGAAGAGGTCTTCTCGATTGGGTGTGGGAAGGACTGGAGCGACGGCACGGGACAGAGTTCACCGTGGAGCAGCCGGTCTCGATCCCGATGCAGCGCTTCCTCCAGAGCAAGGGCGTTGACCCTGCCCGCTGGGGCGGGCCCTCCCCCACCGAGTAGGGACCTCGGTTTCACTGAGCCCATTCCAACGTGGGCGTGAGGCAAATGGGCTTTGGCGCCCCAGCTGTGATCAACGACGAAGCACCTGGTAGACGGGTTCTCGACCAGAGTTCTTACAGTAGGGGCACCCGCGTGTCCGCCGACCCGTTGCGTGCCATGCAGAAGGGGGAGAGATAAGGATGCCGAAGCGCGCTCGCCGTGCGGCCGTGCTCGCTGCTGAACAGCGCGCGGTCGACCACGCGTACTCCTGCTTGGAGCGGGCCCGGCAGGAGGCGTCGGAGCTGAGCGGCCTCGACGCCGCGGCCAGCGGCAAGGACTCCATCGACGTCCGGCGGACTTGGGAACGCGAGCTGGCATCGCTCGAGATAGGAGGCAAGTCCCTCGTCTTCATGAGGGCCGATGTCGACGAGGGCGAGGGCCGCGACACGTTCTACGTCGGGCGCCGGGTGGTGCGTGACGAGCAGAGCAATCCCGTCGTGGTCGCGTGGAGTTCGCAGGCCGCGGTGAACTGGCGGCTGACCAGCGAGCGGGATCCGGGAGAGGTGCTGCTGTTGCGCCAGATCATCTGCGATCAGCAGTTGGTCAAGCGCTATCTCGACCTCCACGGATCCGAAGCGGAACCAGCAGTGGTACCAGCGGGACCGGTCGACGCTGCCGCGCCGGACACGGCGGCCCAGGAATCGGCGTGGCGTGATCCGCTCCTCGAGGAGATGGACCGCGCGCGCGACGGCTTCATGCACGACATCGTCGAGACCATCCAGCGGGAACAGCTCCAGCTCGTGGCGGAGGAGCCCGCGGGCGTGCTCGTGATCCAGGGAGGTCCGGGCACGGGCAAGACCGCGGTCGGCCTGCACCGCGTGACTTGGCTGCTGGACAACAAGCACCGGACGGCCAAGGACATCCTCGTCATCGGACCCAACCGGGGATTCCTCGACTACGTGGGCGTCACCCTGTCCGAACTCGGCAGCGACGACGTGTCGATGCTCGAACTCGCCGCGCTGTGGTCGGCGGCAGCGTCGCCCAACGATCCGCGTCCGGTCGCCGCGCTGAAGGCTGACTCGAGGATGGCCGCAGTACTGCGCAGGGCCGTCGACTGCGAGACGATGAGTTCGGCCGAGCGGCTCACCGCCCTGGTGGGTGGGCCAGTATTCACCTTCGAGTTGAACCGCCGCGAAGTCGTCGTCCCCGTGGAGGAGATAGCGGAGATCGCTGGTGCGGCGCTGGCCGGCGACAGTCCGTACCAGGTGCGCCGGGAGCGGTGCGTACAGCAGATCACACAGCACCTGACCGATGTCTACGTCGGGCTGCTGCCCGGTCCCGCCGACATTGACTACCTGGCCGAGATAGGCAGGACCCGCCCTGTCGTGCGCCTCCTCAAGCGGATCTGCCCCAGCCTCGCGGCCCAGGACGTGCTGCGGGGCCTGTTCTCCGGCGGGGCCGCCCTCGGCCGGGCGGCCGAGGGCATTCTGTCGGCCGTCGAACAGGACCTGCTCACCGCACCCCACCCGGGGTCCGGTCCGGGGAGCCGTACGGCGCGCTCGCGGACCGAGCCGAGCCGTGAAGACCTGGTCCTTCTCGATGAGTTGGATTACGTACTGGGCGGGCGCCCCCGGAAGGTGTACGGGCACCTGGTCATCGACGAGGCACAGGACGTCACGCCGATGGAAGCCCGGGCTCTGGCACGTCGCTGCCCCAGCGGTTCGATGACGGTACTCGGAGACCTCGCGCAGTCGACCGGGCCGTACCTCCACCAGGACTGGGACGGGCTCGGGCGATTGCTCGCGGGCCGGGACGGATGGAGGGTCACGCAGCTGCTGACGGGGTTCCGCGTACCGGGAGAGGTGATGGATTTCGTGGCCCGGCTGGGGGCGCACTGCGCGCCTGGCGTGGCAGTGCCCGACTCGGTACGCGACACGGGTACTGACGTCGCGGTGGTCCGGGGAGCGGAGGCGGGCACTCTGGCCGCCGACGCCGTGGCACGGCTGCGGGCGAGCACGCCCGGCAACGGGGACGAACGTTCGATCGGCGTGATCGTGCCGCCGGGCGGTACGTGGGGTGGCGACATGGCGCGCGAGCTCGGTTCGGTGGGCCTCGCGAACCTCGCCGTCCTCACCCCGGCCGAGGCAAAGGGGCTCGAATTCGACCACGTCGTGGTGGTGGAACCCGCGGAGATCGTCGCGGGCGAGTCCGTGGGTCTAAGGCATCTGTACGTCGCGCTGACGCGGTGTACCCAGTCGCTGAACGTGGTCCATGCCCTGCCGCTGCCTCCGCAGATCGGCGGCCCGAACCGGCCACCCACGCCCACCGCCCCTCCGGCTCCCGCCCCGCGTGACGGGGCGGGCTCCACCGCGGATCCCGCGGCGAGCTTGTGCAGCCGCTACTTCGCCGACGGGACTCCGTGCACCCACTCCACTCACCACGCGGACAAGTGGTGCAGGACGGACCCCTGCGGAGGCTTCCGTACCGCAGAACCTGTGGCCTTGGCCAAGCCCCGCCACCTTGCCCCACCGGCCGGTGCGCGGGAACGAGGCCAGCTCGACCTCGACGCGCAGCAGAGGGCCGCCGTGCGGGTCAGCTCGGGAGCATGCGGGGCGTTCGTCGCGCGGCACCGGGGCAGCTTGCGCGAGGCAGCGGTGGAACTTCACGCCATGCTGGCCTCGTTCATCGGGCGAGCTCGGCACCTGCGCGCCGCGGACGGCACCTGGACGCTGGACCTGTCGGGATTCCGCATCGTGCTCAGCCCCGAGGCCGACACGATCACGGGCTACGACGCCGTGCACGCGGAGCGGAGCTTCGCACAGCTCGAAGCGGGCGTCGCGTCCCGGGTCGGCAAGGACGCCCGGGCCGCGCGGAGATCTGCCCTGACCGCGCCGGCGCAGGTGAGCGGACCGCCGCTGGGCGCCGTCGAGCAGGTTCGCCTGCTCGACGCCTTGACACTGCATGCCACCGCCTCGGCCTGCGCCGGATACGAACGGGTGGGGCAGATCCGAGGTACGGCCGACGAAGCCTTCGTACAAGGGATGCGCGCAGCGCTCGCCGATGATCTGAGCACCGCGGACATCGAGTTGTTCGAGACTCGTGTCATCGTCGGGGGCGGCCGCTTCCAGTGGCGGCTTTCGGCCGACGGCCGCTCCCTGCTCACCGTGCGTGAACCAGGTACTGACGTGTACCGGAGACCGCCTGCCTTGCCCGACCCCGTCTCCAAGCCTCGAAGGGCGATCATGCTCACCACCGACCCGGCACCCCGACCCGTCGCACAGGAGCGGGCGGAGGAGGAGTGGCCAGCCGAGGCAAGCGCCGGGTTGGAACGCCTTGTGGCCGCGCGTACGGTGGCGGCGCGGGCGGACCGATCCCACGAAGCGCTCCGGCACCGTCTGCTCGCCGACCTCTACGACAGCGCACCGGGGGTCGGGGAGAACGTATTCGTGGACGCCTGGTGCACGCGGGCTGACGGTACCGTGCTCTTCGACGTACTGGGCAGTGAGGAGAGAACGTACCCGTCCATCCGGGAGTCGGCACTCCACCTCATGGAGGTCTCCCACCTGCGTACGGAGGGTCAGGCGGAGTTCCTCGTCATCGTGCTGGCCGGCGAGCCGACGGAGCCATGGGTGGCCAACGCGGTCGACGGCGCCTTCAGCGTGCTCCTCGCATGGCGCGACGGCGGGACCTGGGCGGGGCCGGGCGCGCGGCACATCGTGTCCTAGCGAGGGCCCTGTGACCATCCCGAGAAGACCTGCCAAAATATGACGCAGGTTTTAACGTGGGAGACGAGCGGGGTCGCATGGGGAACGAGGACGCTCCGGCCGGTCAACTCGGCGGCGGATTCGGCGCGGGGGAACCACTGATCACGGAGTCGATGACGCGATCTGAGATGGTCGAGGCGTGGCGGGCGCGGCGGTCCGCCCGCCGCTCCGCCGCGGTGGCTGTTACCGGGACCGCGGTCGACGGATTCGCCTTGCGCAAGTGGCGCAGGGCCGGGGTCTTCGGCGCGGACGCGGTGGCGCGTGTCGAGGACGTACTGCGGGGACTGTTGGACTCCGCGGAAGCCGAGGACGAAACCCTGCGGTGGGGAGCGGACACGATTCGTGCCTGTCTGGATGGACAGCCGACGCCCCAGTTGCTCCCCGCCATCAAGGCACTGCTCGAAGCCGCTGAACCGGGCCGGGCCGTCGCCCAGACCGCCGCCGTGCTCTCCGTCGTCCATGAAGCCAGCCTGCCCTGGCTCTCCCCGACCGGTGAGCGCCGCCTCGCCGTCATCGCGGGCGCGGTCCCGGCAGCAGACCTTGGCGCGGACGACCTCCCCCTCGCCGAGGAAGACCCCGCCGGAGCCTTCGGGCTTCAGCAGGCCCTCGCCCGGGGGAGCCTGGAGGAACTGACCAGGCACCAACTGGAGGCAGTTGTCCCGTGGGCACCCCTCGGCGTGGTCGACGACCTCATCGAGTCAGGCGTACTGGACCGGGGCCATCAGCCGTGGAGCCTGCGGACGGACGCCGGCGAACAGAGCTACCTGCTGGCCAGGCTCGCACCCGAGAAGACGAACGCCGCCCTTGCCCGCTCCCTCGGCTGGGACGAGCCCGCCGAGCGGGAGGCGTTCCTGGCAGGTGCGCCGGTCCAGTCGGCACCGGGCAGCCTCTACGACCTGCTCCTGCGCATCACGGACGGCGAGACGGACGTCCTCAAGGAACTTGAGGAGCTGCTGCCCCGCGAGCTGGTGCTGCGCCTGCGCAAGGTGCGGGAGGGCGCCATGACGGGCTCCTGGGACCCGGACATCCCTGCCGACCGCGGGCTGTGGCGGCTGATGTGCGCCCTGTGGGAGCCGAGGGCGGCGGTCAATCCGGCGCGTGGCCCGTTCTACGCACTCGTGGCGCTGCGGCATGCCTACGACCTCATCTGTCAGGGCGAGAGGAAGAAAGCCCAGGCACAGGTGGACAAGCTCGTCGATTACGACGGTGCGCCGGCCGAGCATGCGGCCGAGGCGTGGAACATGTTCGCCTACCTCGCCCTGCTTGACGACAATCTCGACCTCGCCTTCGTCTCGCTGGCGCGCGTCGCCCGGACCGACCGGCGGGTCGAGGAAAACCTGGCCCTGCTGGAACGCCGTCGTGGGACCAGGCGCAACGACCGGGACCAGCCCGCAAATCCGTATCTGGAGCTGGGCCTGCCGCACAAGAGTGAGCACTGGAAGCACCAGTGGCGCGAGCGCCGACGGGCTGACCGGGACGACCTCGACCTGGCGGCACAGGCCAACTGGGCGAAACGCCGTATCGAGCAGGCTGAGCGGACCGAGGACTGGTCCGACTTCTTCGTACTGCCACTCGATCCCGCGGCCCTGCGACTGCCCACGGCCAGACCGAAATCCCTCACGCCGAGGCCCGCCGCGATGCCGCGCCGGACCACACCCCGGGCCGCCGCGGACCTCGCGGCGGTGCGCGACCGCGCGATCGCCGACCTTCTTCCCACCCTGCTGACCGCGCCCCGGCGCCCCGATCACGAGCACAGGAAAAGTTCATGAGCCGCAAGTCCGCACGCCGCAAGTCCACACCTCGCAAGTCCGACCCGAGCGGGGCCGGGCAGGCCAAGAAGCCCACCGGACTGACCCGCCGCAAAGAGGTCCGGGAGTTCGAGGCGGACATGAAGCTGCGCACGCTCAGGCCGGACGAACTCCTCCATCCGGCACAGCTCCTCGCCCGGTTCGCTGAACGGGCCTCGGAACTGATCGCGCAGTTGCCGGACGACGTCCGCCCCACCCCCGCCACGGTCAACGCCGCGCTGCGGCAAGGCGTGCTGGAGGCGTTTCGGACGCGGGACGAGCACATCGCGCGACTGGTCGAGACTGATCTCGTGGCCAGCAAGCCCGACCAGGGGGCAAAGGTCATCCGGCGAGCGGTGCGTGCCTCGCTCGTCGACATGGGGGTCCGTGTGGTGGAGGAGGCCGACGAGCAGGAACTTTTCGTCGTCGTCGAGGGAGAAGGCGAGGGCTTCGAGCTGGTCCGGCCGGCCTACGTCGACCAGGCGACGGACAAGCTGTTGCTGGCAGGGCAGCTGCGCCGCATCCCGGCGCCGAGGACCCTGCCGGAGCAGGCCGGGACCAGCGCGGTGGGCGCGCGGGGAGACGACGCCAAGTGACCTCGACAGGAATCGACTTCGGTACGACCAACTCAGTCGTGGCCCAGTGGCAGGGCGAGGACGCTGAGGTGCTGCCGCTCGATGCCCACCACATCGACGCCGACTGGCGTCGTCCTGGGTTCGAGCAGCTCTTCCCCTCAGTGGTGGGGGTCAGCTCGCTGCGGCGCGGCCCTCTGTTCGGCTGGGAGGCCAAGCTCCGCTCGGAGGAGGCGGCCGAAGCCTGCAAGCGACTGCTGAAGAGCGACGAGTACGTGACCATCCAGGGCAGGCGCTTCGCGGCGACCACGGTCGCGGCGGGTGTCTTCACCGCCATGCGCGATGGTGCCCAGCACAACCTCACCGACATCGATCGCGCCGTCATCACGGTGCCCGCCAACGCGACGGGCGCTGCCCGGTACCGGACCAGGGCGGCGGCACGGTTCGCCGGCATCGAGGTCCAGGCCCTGCTCAACGAGCCGACAGCGGCCGCCATCTCGTACGTCCACGACTTCCGCGAGGACTCCCAGATCCTGGTCTTCGACTGGGGAGGCGGCACCATCGATGTGACCGTGCTCGACTATGCGGACGGGTTCTTCGAGGAACGCGCGTCACGCGGGGTGACGGAGCTCGGCGGTCTGGAGATCGACCGGCGGCTGCGCGAACTCGTCCTCGAACGCGCGCCCGCGCGCAGGGCCTGGACTCCGGCGCAGGAACGGCAGTTCCGGCTTGACGTGGAGCGGAACAAGATCCTGCTCTCCTCCCAGCCGTTCGTCACTGTGATCACCCCCGACGGTGTCGGCGTCGAGATCCACCAGGGCGAGCTCGAGGAGGCCATCAGCGACCTCGTCGACCGCGCCCTCGGGCCGGTCGAGCAGTGCCTGAGGGACCTGCACATGGCCCCGCTCGACGTGGACGAGATCCTCATGATCGGCGGTACGAGCCAGATCCCCAGCGTGCGGGCCGCGGTGGCCGAAGCACTCCAGATGGAGCCCGTGCCCACCGAGCTGTGCGACCCGATGACGGCGGTGGCGCGCGGCGCGTCGATCGCGGCGGCGGTGCTCGCTGGTGAGACTGAGGGGGTCATCCAAGTCGCCACCAGCCATGCGCTTGGCACGATGGTCAAGGACTCCGCGGGACGCAAGCGGTTCAGCCAGATCATCCCCAGGAACTCGCCGCTGCCCTGGAAGGAGCGCAAGAGCTACACACCGCAGAAGGACCACGCGCGGAAGCTGTCCGTGGAGATCTGGGAGGGCGACCCGGACAAGGAGCTCGCCCACCGCGACAACGTGCAGCTCACCGAGCTCACCCTCACGTACCCCACGCCGGGGGTCCGCGACGAGTCCCGGTTCGACCTGGAGTACACGTACGACTCCAACGGGCTGCTCCACGTCAAGGCCACGTTGGAGCACACGGGGGAGGTAGTGGTCGACCAGGAGGTCGAAAGCTTTGGTTCGGGTGGCCCCACCCCCGAGGTTCGGGAGGAACTGGACCGCCTGCTGAAGGCCAACTCGAATCCGGACTCTCTCGGGTCGACCCCCTCGGCAGGGGGCGCCCGCCCCGTACCAGCGCCGCCCAAGGCTCGGCCGGTCACGGTCGACGGCGGCCCACACACCCTGGTCATCGACGGCTCCAACCTCGCCTGGATCGGTCATTCACCAGTCCGCCCGGGGGTCTACGAGGATGACGACCACCCGAGCTTCTCCCAGCTCCAGGCCGCGCGGGCGGCGCTCGCCAAGAAGTATCCCGAGGCCGACATCCACGTCGTGGTCGATGCCACCTTCCGGCACAAGGTCTCGGACGGAGAACGGGAAGCGGTGGTTGCTGCCCTTAGCAAGGGCGACATCATTCAGCCGCCGGCCGGTACCGAGGGCAAGGGGGATGCCCTTGTCGCGGCTATTGCGGATGACTCTGGTGCGATGGTCGTGACGAACGACAACTTTGCGGAGTTGCAAGGCCGCTATCCCTGGCTCCGGGAGAAGGGTCGGGTTCTGGGCGCCACATGGGCCAAGGGTGCCTGGTTCTTCACCGACCGCACCTGCGTGGCGCCGCGGGGGCGGGGGTGAGGGATGCCCGGCCGTGTTGATGCTGCGTGAGTTACTTGCCGGTTCGGTCCCTGCCGGGGACGGCGTTGGCGATGACCAGGAGTTGGGCCGAGACGTCGGTGAGTGCGGGGTGTGGGTCGGCGATCCGTGCTGTGGTGAGGGCCGGGTCGTACATGTCTATGCCTAATAGGTTGGTATCGGTGTACTACTTGATGGCCTTGACCCCACCCAGCCGGGTCCTTCGACGCCGGGTTCGCCTCGAAGTAGGCACCGTGGGAGCGCCGCCGCGGCGCGGTTCGCGGCGCCTAGCGCGAAGAGCGGCGTGCTGAGAGGCATCCGCTACCCACAGTTGCCGCAAGGGCGTGAAGGAAGAGGGCGGGGGAAGCCTGCTTCGGCGCCGCCGATCTGCCCTGGCTGATCGCACGGGCGGCCACTTCCTCAGAGCTGCATGGTGAAGCGGTTCGGGCCAGACGCGGTTATTCCATTGCCCAGTGGTTGGTCGGATCGAACCATCCCAGATTCGGAAACCACGCAGGCAACGGTCAGATGCCTGGGCCCCGATGAGCCAGAGGTGGGTGAACTCTTTCGGGAGCAGAGGCGCCTTCGGCGGGGGCTTCTTCGTTTCCGGGCTCAGCGCGGTCCGGCACTGGCCGGCGCCCCGGACCCTGACCGGTTCCCGCCCTTGACGCCCGGGTGCCCGTGGACGAGCGTCACACGCAAATACGCGCAACTCACTGGACAGGGGAGATCGTCATGGCGCTACGGTTCGTCGGGATAGACCCCAGCACTGGCGGCGGAGGTTCCCCCACCGTCTGGGTTGACGAGGAGAAACAGGAACTCGTCATCCAGGGGTGGAACCTCGACCCGGCCCGCACGGCCGAGGTCGCGTCCACCGAGTGGATCGCCGGGCACGCCGTCGGCATACCCGAGGGCGAGACTCCGGTGCGGGTTCCGTTCCGGCTGGTTCCGATCTTGAGGGAGGCATGTGATGTCGCAGAACGCTCCGGACTTCGCCGCACTGATGAGGCAGGCTGAGCACAGCGCGGTCCACCTGGAGATGCGCGACACCTACGGAGTCGGAGACGAGGCCGAGGAGTTCGAGGAGTTCAAGCGAACTGGCCATGTCGACCTCGACCCCACCTTGCGATGGTGGCCCGAGTGGCTCGGCATCGTCCGGGATACCGTCGGCCGCGGTGTGGTCATGCGGCGGGCGCGGATCGTCTCGGAGCCGGTGACCGACTACATCCGTTGGGAACACGCCGTCACCCCGATGAACATCGAGGCCGGGGAACAGGTCCGCTGGCTTCCGCGTCGGCGGGCGTCGGACATCGCGCTGCCGGGGAACGACCTGTGGCTGATCGATCGCCGCCTGGTGATGTTCCACTTCTGGACTGGTGAAGGCGACTGGGCCGGCCACGAGTTCACGGAGGAGCCCTCCGTAGTCAAGCTCGTCACCGACGCCTTCGAGACGGTTTGGGAGCGCGGCACCCCCCACGACCAGTACACCGTCTGACTCCGACCGGACCCACCTCCTCATGGCATCATCCCCGTCATCCAGCGCACAGGCTGCCCGTGAAGCGCTGGCCATGCGCCTGTCCCACCTCCGCAAGGACGCCGGTCTCACCGGGCGAGAGCTGTCCGCCCGGTGCGGCTGGCATCCCGCGAAAACGACCAGGCTTCAAAAGGGTGAGATCGCAGCCTCGGACTCGGACATCCGCGCGTGGTGCGCGGCCACCGACTCCGACGACCAGGCGGCCGACCTGATCGCCACCGCCCGCGCTGTCGATTCGATGTACCAGGAGTGGCGGCGCCTCCACCGCAACGGCATGCGCAAAGCCCAGGAAGACTGGTCGGACCGGCATCGGCAAGCCCGAATCTGCCGTACCTACGTCTCCAACGTGGTCCCCGGCTACCTTCAGACCCCCGCGTACGCTACGGCGCTCATGCGCAGCATCACCACCTTCCAGGGCACTCCTGACGACGTGACCGAGGCCGTGGCCGCCCGCGTCGCCCGCAGCCGGTTCCTCTACGAGGGTGGCCACCGCTTCGTCGTGCTCATGGAGGAGTGGGTCCTACGCTCCCGGATCGGCGACGCCGACACGATGACCGCCCAACTCCGGCACCTCCTTAACGTGCAGCCACTCGCCTCGGTCTCCCTCGGGATCATCCCGGCCAGCTCACAGCGCACCATCTGGCCGTTGGAGGCGTTCTACCTCTTCGACGACCGCCAGGCCGCCGTTGAGACCTTGACCGCCGAGGTCAACATCACCCAGCCCCGGGAACTCGCGGACTATGCGGAGGCGTTCGCCGGCCTGGCAGACATGGCGGTCTACGGAGATAACGCCCGCGCATTGATCACGGCCGCGATCGGCTCCCTCGGATAAGAATCCGCAATTAGGCGCAACTTCGTTGAGTGCGGATCCCCCGTCTCCCTACGGTGAGGACACGCTGCTCGGGGTGGTCACAGGCCTCCGGGTGGCTCCCCCGAAGCAGCGGACCGCAGTCCATCGCGCTGCGGTCCGCTGCCTTCCACCGGTCAGGAGCACGCCATGCCCGAGCCTCCCTCGCCGCCCGCTCGCCCGCAGCTCCAGGACCAGCCGGAGTACGCCCCCTGGGGCGACGCATTCGGCAGCCCGACCCCAGCCCGGCCGCCCGAGTCCGCGCCGAGCGCGGCATGGAGAGATGCCTGCGCTGTGCTGGCCGCGACGACCGGGGCGACCAGGTGAGAGACCAGGACGGTGCGGCATGAACAGGCTTCCCGACTGGCTGTACGCGGGCGCCCGCGTCTTGGACCCCGCCAAGGACCGCGAAGGAGTCATTCAGTTCATCGGCGAGTGGGAAGACCCTCAAACCCGCCGCGTCATCCCCAAGGCCGTTTTCCTGCGTCCTGAAGGGGGCGGCGTCGAATGGGTCGTCGCCGACCACCAGGCGCTCCGCCAGGCCGACGCCCGCTGAACCCACAGGCTTCCCGCCCCGCACCTCCTACAGCGCCAACGCCGGGGCGGGCACACCACTTCCTGCCGGATGACCGGCAGGACAACACCACGAGGAACAGGAAGGAATACGCCATGCACGAGAACACGCAGACGCAGGACAGCGGTCTGGTGGTCGGCGTCCGCCGAATCACCGCGGCCCGCACCCGTGCCGAGGAAGCCTCGGACAACACGGGCGGCAAGTCGGACATGAACGACACCTGATCCACGGAAGGACACGCGCACGATGACTGATTCCTCATCGTGGGCGGCGCGGCTGGGCGGGGAGACGTTCCTCGCCCAGTCGTGTTTCCGCGCCCACAAAGTGGTCCGCTCCACCGGCAACATCAGCGCCTCGCCGCTGTCCTGGGACGATCTGAACGAGATCATCGCCACGCACCGCCTGGAGCCGCCGAGGATGCGGCTCTCCCGTGCAGGCGAAGCCGTCCCCGCCACCGCGTACTCCCTGCTCCGCACCAACCGCAGGGGCACCACCTGGTACCAGCCAGAGCCCGCCGAGTTCCACGCCCGGCTCGCTGAGGGCGCCTCCCTCGTGATCGACGCCATCGACCAGATCCACGCGCCCATCCGCGAGTCCGCCGAGGAGCTGGAGCGCTTCTTCCGCACGCCGGTCCAGGTCAATGCGTACGCCTCCTGGACGGCCGAAGAGGGCTTCGGCACCCACTGGGACGACCACGACGTAGTGGTGCTTCAGCTCGACGGCGCGAAGCGCTGGCGCATCTACGGACCCACCCGGCAGGCGCCCGCATGGCGCGACGTCGAAGCCCCCCAGGCCCCCACTGGGGAACCGCTGGCCGACATCGTCCTCACGCCGGGCGATGTGCTCTATCTCCCGCGCGGCTGGTGGCACGCAGTTACCGCCGACCAGGGCACCGCTTCCCTTCACCTGACGTTCGGGCTCGCCACGCTGACCGGCGCCGAGTTCCTCGGCTGGGCCGTGGACGAGCTGCGCGCCAGCAACACCGTTCGCCAGGACGTGCCGCGCCACGGCGACCAGGACGAGCGCGCCACCTACCTCGAAGCCGTACGCAAGGACGTCCTGGCGCTCCTCGACGAGCCGGACGTGCTCGACCGCTGGGCCCGCTCGATCGACAGCACCCACCCCGGACGCCCCCGCCTGTCCCTGCCCCACTTGGGTGCCGTCCCCGCTGAGCCCCGGACCACGGTCAAGCTCACCGCCCCCCGTGCCTACCTCGACCAGGACGACCAGGTGGTGACGCTCGCCGGCGCGGGTAAGGAGTTCGCCTTCGCCCTCCCTGTCGCCCCGCTCCTGCACCTCCTGGCCGAAGGCGGACCGGTCACCCTCGCCGCGCTCGCGCAGCACTCCGGGCTCACCGTCGACCAGGCCGCCGAGGTCATGACCGCGCTGGTCGCAGGGCAGGCCGCCGCCGTCGTCGGGAGCAGCCAGTGACCGCCTCGCCCGGTCTGGGCACGTACAAGGTGCGCGACGTCGCCGAAGCGGCGCGCACCGCCTGCTCCCGGGGCACGGCCTGGATCGACACCGCCCCCAACTACGGCCGCGCGCACCAGGAACTCGCCCCGGTCCTCGCCGAGCACCCGCAGGTCAAGGTGTCCACGAAGACGGGGTTCTTCGGTAGGCAGGAGGGTACCGCGGCGGTTCAGCAGGGCATCCTCACCGACGACCAGGCCGCCGCCGGTCATAGCCTCGCTCCCGAATTCCTGCGGTGGCAGACGGACCGGTCCCTGGATGTCCTCGGCCGCGCCGATATCGTGTTCGTCCACAATCCCGAGCACGCCCACCTCGACCGCGAGGCGCAGCACGAGCGGCTGCGCGAGGCGTTCGCCGTGCTGGAGGAGTTCGCCCACGCCGGGCGCATCGGAGGGTACGGCGTGGCTGCCTGGTCCGCCTTTACCTCCGGCGCGTTCACCGTCGCCGAACTCCTCGACCTCGCGCGGGAAGCCGCCGGATCGGGTGAACATCACCTGCGCGCCGTACAGCTCCCGGTGAGCCTGGTCATGGCTCGACCCATCAGCCTCGCCCTGGACGGCCGCGGCCCCCTGGTGCAAGCTCGTGCGGCGGGGCTGACCACGTTCGGCTCCTCGCCCCTGCACGGCGGAGAACTCCCGCACTTGGCCACACCTGAACTCGCCGACTACATCCGCCCCGGCAGCACGCCGGCCGCCGCCTGTATCCTCGCCGCCGTCTCCTGCCCCAGCCTCGACGTGGTACTGCTGTCCGCGAGCACCCCCGAGCACTGGGCCGCCGCGCACGAAGCCGCCGCAGCCCCGCTCGCACCCGACCACCTGAGGAAGGTCACCGATGTACTCGCCCAAGGATGACGAGACCCAAGGCCGCATGGAGCACGCCCTGGCCCGCGCCTGCGACCACTTCGGTACCACCGCGACCGGCCCGGTCTCGTGGGGCTGGCTCGGCCGCACCATCGGCTCCCGCACCACCGATGACCGGTGGCTGCGTGTCCACTGCGGAGAGATCACGAAGGCATCAGCCGCGATGACGGAGGGGATCGTGGTCGCCGAGGAGCGGATCTCCAGCCTGGTCTCCCGCCCGCACCTGCACGGCCTGCACCGCTGGGAGTCCGACCCCTACGTCTTCGAGGGCGAGCTGATCGACTACATCGCCCAGTCGGTGATCTCCCCGGAGACGCCCGACCTGGCCGAGGACCCGCACCTGCCCGACGCCTGGTGGAGCGACCTGCGAAACAGCCTGGACGCCCTCGCCGACGCCGAGCCCCCGCGGACAACCATCCGCCAGGAGTGGGCGGATCGCGTGTTCCCCGAATTCCTCGGCATCCCCGCGCCGGCCATCACCGAACGCGTCACCGGCCACGCCGATCTCCAGTGGGCCAACATCACCGGACACCCCTTCGTCCTGCTGGACTGGGAACGCTGGGGAGCCGTCCCCCTCGGCTACGACCCCGCCATGCTGTACGTCAACAGCCTCCGCGTCCCGGCCATCGCCGAGCGGGTCCGCAAGGAGTTCGCGGACATCCTGGAGACGGATGCCGGGCGCATCGCCGAGCAGATCGCCCTCGCCGAGATGCTCCAGGCCGTAGGCCGCGGCTGGTACGAAGAGCTTGCTCCCCACCTGCGCCAGCGGGCCGAGGAGCTGACCGGCGTCACGCCGCCCACGCCCCTCAGAGCGTGATCCCGACATGACCGTGACCCCTCCTCGAGCGACTGTGGCGACGAAAGGAAGCGAGGAAACAGTGAGGCTTTCCAGCCGACGTCTTGTGATGCGTGGGCCAGAGGCGGGCGATGTCGACTGGGTTACCACCGAGCTGCAGGACTTGGAGATCCAGCGGAACACCGCCGTGCCGAGCCCGTACGCCAGAGCCGACGCCGAGTGGTTCGTGCACAACGCCAACACCGGGCAGCGGACCACGTTCATCATCACCGAGAGCGGTCAGCGTGCCGGAGCGATCAGCCTGCACCTGCACGACAAGAGGGCGTCGAGTATCGGCTACTGGATTGGCAAGGCAGCCCGCGGCCGCGGCATCGCCACCGAAGCCGTCACCAGAGTCTGCCGCTGGGGCTTCGAAGACCTCGGGCTGCCGATCAGCACCTGGTCGGCGAAGGTCGGCAACGAAGCGTCCCGCGCGGTGGCGGCCAAGGCCGGATTCCAGATGGAAGGAACCCTGAGGCTCCGCTCCATGTCCCAAGGCGCCCTGCGGGACTGCTGGGTGGGCTCGCTGCTACCGCACGAGCTGCGAGACATCCACTGACAGACGGGCCTCGGGGAGAGTACCGGCGGCCGAAATCGGCTGCCGGCCACGGAGAGTGCCTGTAGCGTGACCGGCCTTGACGATCGGAGGAGAGCCATGCCCGAGACGACTGCCGGGTCCGGCCGTACTTACACCGCTCACTACGCCGACGTCCATCTGATCGTCCGCCAGGGCGACGAGATCCTGATGGGGCGCCGCAGCAGTCAGCCGGTGTTCCCCGACATGTACCAGGTACCGGCCGGGCTGATGGAGGACCACGAACCCGCCACGATGGCGGCGGCCCGGGAGTTCACCGAGGAGACCGGCGCCACCGTCGATCCCGGCGACGTGCGGTTCGTGCACCTGATGCATCACGTCTCCACTCACGCCGGGTCGCGACGGATCGCGTTCTTCTTCGAGGTCGACCGCTGGCACGGCCAGATCGGCAATCCGGAGCCGG
Source organism: Streptomyces sp. NBC_01006 (assembly GCF_045162725.1). Lineage (NCBI taxonomy): Bacteria > Bacillati > Actinomycetota > Actinomycetes > Kitasatosporales > Streptomycetaceae > Streptomyces > Streptomyces sp. NBC_01006. The sequence goes on from NZ_CP108700.1 coordinate 7,108,943, forward strand.
ACAAGTGCCAGGGCTGGGAGTGGCATAAGGCCAACAACCTCCCGGAGCCTTTGCCCCCATATCTCGGCATGGCCCTGCAGTACATTGCCGACGGTGTCACGTACAGCGAGTACGCCTGGCCCCGCGGCGCCCAGGCCGGTGTGTCGGCGACTGCCTCCACAGGCACGACCCATGGGTGAACTCGTCACCCGCGGGCGCACCGTGCGGGTCGGCTGGTTCGGGACCAGCATCATGGAACACCTGCAGGCCAACGTGGCTGCGATGTCGGACCAGACCCGGCTCCCGCCGGTCGGCGCGACGGTGACCGTGGAAAAGTGGCAACGGCGCGGCTACCCGTACCTCGTCGCGCTGGCGCTCCAGGCCGACCATCCAGGCACGCTCTTCGAGCACGACAACCGGGCCCAGGGCGGAGCAACCATCCGCGACGTGCACCGAATCGTGCACGACACCGTGAAGGCCGGCGGGGCCCGGTACGACGTCGCGGTCATCGGCTGCGGCATCAACGACGTGTGGCGCGCCCATCAGGCCGGCAGGGAAGCGGAGGGCGTCGGGCCGGAGGAATTCGCCGACCTGTACGCGCGGACCCTCGATGTGCTCGTCTCCGCCAGCAAGGAGGTGCTCTGCATCGGTGAGACGGCGGTGGGGGCCGGAGCCGTCAATCTGGGCGCAGTGACCGAGATGAACAACACGTTGGCTGCGTACAACACGATCGCCGCGGCCGCGGCCGCGACCGGCGGGGCCCGCTACGTGGACGTGCAACAGGCGTTCCAGAACGCGGCCGAGAACCTCCCGCCCGGCCTCTCGCTGTGGACGGACGGCGTCCATCTCACCGAGCTCGGCGCCACCCTCCTCGCCCGACACGTCCACCCCCAACTCGCGCGCCTCGTCGGAACTCATTCACAGCCAACACAGCCAGTGCCGGCAAGGAGAATCGACGGATGACCGCACGCCACTGGAATGACCTGCCCGCCTCCATGAGGGACTGCCTTACGCACGACCTCGCGATTACCGGCGTGCCGGTCCCTGTGACGGGCGGCTACACCTCCGGGGTTCGCGTTCGGATTGACACCGCCCGCGGCCCGGTGTTCGTCAAGGCGATCCCCGTCGATGACCCCGCCGCCGAGATGTACCGCACCGAGATGGCAGCCGCCCGGACCCTGCCCACCGGTATCGGCCCGGCGCTGCTCACAGCGGCCGAGTCGCACGGCTGGATCGCGCTCGCTTTCGACTACGTCACAGGCCGGCACCCCGACCTCGCCCCCGAATCACCGGACCTGCACACCCTGACCGAGACCCTGAGCCACGCACACGCAGCACTCACCCCATGTCCCCTTTCCTCTGCCCCGCCGCTCGCGGACAGCCCGATCTTCAGCGGCCGCCCCCTCCCCGAGGAGTACGGGCGTGGCGACACCCTGCTGCACTGTGACCTCCGCGCCGACAACCTCCTCGTCACCCCTGACGGCACCATCACCCTCCTCGACTGGGCATGGCCCTACCGCGGCCCCGCGTGGGCAGAGTTCGCGCTTCTCGTCCCGCAGCTCATCCTCACCGGTCACACCCCCGCCAACGCCGAACGATGGGCCGCTGAGGCCCCCGCCTACCGGAGCGCACCCCCTGCCGGGATCGACGCCATCGCCGAAGCCCTCACCGACTACTGGACCAGCCGCACCCAGCAGGGAACACCGGAGCTCCGCGCTTACAGGTCCCGAGCCGCTGAGGCAGGCCGGGCATGGGTTCAGCACCGACAGGCGAACTCGACACCGTGACCGAGGAGACCACCACGAGCGCCACCAGCAACGAGATTACGCTCGACGGAAACCACTTCGGGAACGAACCGAGGGCCGGGAGCGCGCCGCGCTGCATTCTCATGGCGGGGCTACCCGGCTCAGGCAAGACCTACCTGGCTGAGGCCCTCGCCGGGGCCGGGCTGGTGCGGCTGTGTACGGATGAGGAGATGCACCGACGGTACGGGATCTACGGTGTGGACTACCCGCGCGGGACCTTCACCGCTCGCGAGCGGCCAGTGCTCGAGGAGATCCGATCCCGGGTGGGCGCCCTGTTGGGGTCAGGCCATGACGTTGTTCTCGACCACGGCCTGTGGACCCGGGCCGAGCGGCAGGAATGGCGGCAGACCGTCACCGAGGCGGCCGGCGTGCCGCTGATGCTGCACCTGCCCGCTACACATGCGCAGCTGTGGGCCCGGGTCAGGGAGCGGAATGTGACGGGAGGCCCGGCTGATATCCGGTTCGAAGAACACGACCTCGAACGGTTCGCCGCACGGTTCGAGCCCCCTGGACCGGACGAAGATGCCATCACGTACGAAGGTGACCCGGCCTTGGTGCTCGCGCTCCTCGGAAACGGCAGGCCGGCCACCGAACACAACCCCGCCCAGACCCTCGACACCACCCGCAGAAGCTAATGCGCGCACCGACAGCTCCGCCCCCTGTCGGGCGACCAGCCTCGGGAGCAGGGCCCCCGGGGTAAACGGATGAGCCGGTCCAGCGTCGACGGGGAGAATTGACTCATGCCGGGGAGCGGGAGCGGCTGCTCGGCGAGCGCGGGGCCTCCTCGAACGCTCCGCGTGTCTGGGTGCGCGGTAGCGTCCCCTGTGAGACCAATCGCGGAAGGGACGGTTACCGGATGCCGCACAGCACTGACAGCGCGAACGGGCGTGAACAGCTCGGCCTCGTCCTCGACTTCGCAGGAGTGCTCACTGCCAACCCTCTCGCTGTCCACCGCGCATGGTGCGTATCCGAAGGACTGGCCCCGGAGGCGTGGCGCAGCACCCTCAACGACCACCCGGACGGTCGGCGTCTGTACGCGGCCCTGGAGGTCGGGGAGATAGGGCAGGCGGAGTGGAACGAGGGCACTGCCGCTCTGCTGGGTGCGCACGTTGACCCGGTGAACCTGATGGGCCGGGCGTGGGCCGGGGTGCCGGCGGCTCGTCGGATGGCTGCCCTCGCCCGTGCGGCAAGGGCGGCTGGTCATCGGGTCGCCCTGTTGTCCAACAGCTTCGGCCTGGACCCGTTCAACCCGTACGAGCACGTCGGAATCTGGGATCTGTTCGATGTGCACGTCGTCTCCGAGCTGGTCGGCATGGCCAAGCCTGATCCGGCGATCTACCGGCTGACCCTGGACCGCATCGGCCTGCCCGCTGAGCGGTGCGTGTTCGTGGACGATCACGTGGTGAACCTGCCGCCGGCCGCAGAGCTGGGGATCACCACCGTCCACGCCACCGGTGAGGACGAGACCGTTGCGGAGCTGGAGGCCCTTCTGGGAGTCAGTGCGGTCCTCGCCGCTTGACCTCGGCCTCTGGCTGGTGGCGGCCTTCCTCGCCCGTTTGGAAGCCACAGGTCCTGGGTGAATTCCGGTCGGCCTGGTCGCGGAAGCCGTCGCCACAGCTCAAGGATGCTGTTCTATGCGTGCGCTGTTCGGCAGACGAGGATTCCGCCGAGGCGGGTGACCTGGAACGCGCCCTCCGCCCGGATGGCTTCGTCCACCCGTTGGTGGGCCCGTTCGATCGTCTCCTTGGACGGGACGCCCATCTGGTCGGCCCACGCCGGGCAGCCCGAGATCGCCGAAACCACGGCCCGCTGGCACACCAGAACCGACCTCGATGCCCCATCCCCGGACTGGATCCCCATCCCGACGACTGGCGCCGACTCCTCCAGCTCGTCACAGACGCCCACGGACCCGGCCGCGTACCGCTCGGCCACCTGGACCTCAAGCCGGAACACATCCGCCGCCGCGCCGACGGGCACCTCGCCCTCATCGACGCAGAAACCCTCCGCGCGGACATCACCGGGCCGCCCGATCTGATCACCCTTGCCCACACGGCGGACCAGCAAGGAAACCCGTCTCCGCGCTGGGTACGCCACGCCTACCTGCACCACGTACGCGAACTCGGCGCCCAGTGGAACGATCACGACCCCATACGCGCCCTGGCAGCGTTCGCCGCTGCCACCGGCCTCCGTTCCCTGCACGGTGCCCACGAGTGACCACCCCGGCGGTACCGTGCCACTTCCCGACGCAAGGAGAATCCCAAGTGCGCGGTATCCGCACCGTCATGGTCTTCGTCGACGATCCCGAAGCCGCCGCCCGCTGGTGGGGCGACATCTTCGAAGCCGAGGTCAAGCTCGATATCAACGGCAATGTTGTCTACGCCTGGCTCGACCTCGATGGGCTCGAGTTCGGCTTCCACCAGGCGTCTCCCAAAGCCAACGCCCACGGGCGAAGCACCGTCCCGTACTGGTCCGTCGAGGACCTCGAAACCGAACGCAAGCGCCTCCTGGAAGCGGGCTGCACCCATCACCGCGGCCCCCTCGATGTGGAGCCCGGCCGGCGCATCTGCCAGCTCATCGACCCGTTCGGCACTGTCTTCGGACTCGACGGGCCCTGACTCCTCGGAGCCCCCAATGCGCCACTGGCCCCTCACCGGCCTCCAACTCACCACCGCCGAACTCGTCCTGCGCCTCCCCTCGGACGAGCTCGACGCCCTAGCCCAAGTGGCCGCCGACGGAGTCGTCCCCGACGACGCCGTGTACTTCCCGCAGCCCTGGCCCTCCGCTATCTCACAGACGTACCAGGAGTTGTGCGGCAGCATGACCACACCCTGAGACCCGCCTCGATGGGACTACCTCGTGGCCAGGTATGGAAGGCTGTACACACTCCCGGGATCTCAATGAGTCACGTTTCGGGAGATACGCGACACCGAGGAGACGGCCATGGACCAGTCCGCCCGCGAGGAGCAGCTGCGCGCGGAGGCTGAACAGCATGGGGTTTCCCCAGCCGCGATCCAGCACGCGGTGGAGGTGATCGCAGCTGTCCAGCAGCGCGACAGGGATGACTATCGCGCCAATTTCGGCGGCGAACTCACCCTGGATCAGTGGTTTGAAGGGTACGGAACGCACGGCTTCAACCAGCTGCTCACGTACGCGGCACACAAGTCTGGCCTAGGCAGCGAGGGACCCGACATGCTGCGTCGTGTGCTGACTGCCGCTGCGCTCGCAGAGCAGGGCGCTCCGAGGACGGCCCACTAGGTGTTGGTCTGGCGCCATTCGGCCAGCAGGACCTGGGCCGCGTCGCCGTAGGCTCGGGCCCGCTCCCACACTTTGTGCCGGTCGGTATGGACCCGGCGGGTCTCGTCCACCATGTCGGGGCGGATACGCAGCCCGGCTGGTGCTCGCCTGCCGTCCGAGGCACGACTGGACTCGGTGGACTCGTAAAGGGCTGAGGAGCCCCGGACGTCCTTGGCCTGGCAGCTTGCGCCCAGCATCTCTGCCCAGGAGGTGACAGAAGCGACAGCAGGGTGATCCGGCGGCATCCCCAAGGCGCGCTCCGGCCCGGCCTTGGGGGGGTGCTCCGCCAGACGGCGCCGGAATGCCGGATCGCCTCGACCCACCAGGAGGGCGCCGCTGGACCCACGGGCAGCGGTCGGGGAAGCCACGCCGGCGGACGCCGCTTCGATGCTGCCTTCCGAAGAAAGTCAGACGCCTGATCACCCGCCTCACCCGCCCCCGCCAGAGCACCAACCACGTCCTGCACTGGTCGTACTGGCGCCGACGACGGCAACACCAAGCCCGCGTCAGCCACTACAAACGCCGAGGCCACACACCACCCGAAGCCAACAAACCATCACAGCAGACACCGTTGCAGTACTAGTTATCGCCGGCATGGCGTGCCAGGCCTCGTGCGGGAGGTTCCTTGGGAGAGCGGGTGCTGGTGATGGCGAGGATGTGGGCGGAGGCATCGGTGAGCGCAGTGTGCGATTCCGCGAGGCGAGCTGCGGCGAGGGCAGCGTCGTACATGTCCGTGCCCAGGAGGTTGGTGCTGGTGTACTTCTCGATGGCCTTGACCGCCACCCAGCCGGGTCCCTCGATGCCGTACAGGGTGGGGTCAGCGAGTCCTGCCTCGGTGACTTCCGCGCGGAGCTCGTCTGAGGTCTGGAAGTAGGCGACGGTGAAGCCGCGCTGTCCTGCGTAGCGGCCCTGGTCGAGGGTGTCGCGTACTCCATCCTGGATGGCGGGCTCGGTGATGCCGGTGGTGGCGATGTAGTCGAGGAGGGGCGAGTAGCGGGAGATCGCGGCTGCGGCGATGAGACCGCCGGGTCGGACTACGCGGGCCGCTTCGGTCAGCGCGGAGAGCCGGTCGGCCTTGTCGTGGAGGTGGTACAGGGGACCGAGGAGCAGCACTACGTCGTACGTGCCGGATGCGGCGGTGAGGTGGCGGGCGTCGCCCAGCTCGGCTGTCACGCCGTCGAGGGCGGCTGCCTGGCTGACGTGCTTGGGTACGGGGTCCACGACGTGCACGGTGTAGCCGTCTGCAGCGAGCCATCGGGCGTGGGTTCCGGGGCCACCACCGACATCAAGCACGCGGGCCGACGCGGGCGGGAGGTGGCGGCGTAGTAACTCGCGGGTGCGTGCGAGTTCCAGGGTGCCCGTGGCGGTGGTGTGCAGTCGTGCGGCCTCGTCGGAGCGGGTGTAGAAGTCGATGATCTCCGGGCGTACGGCGGGGTTGCTTGTCATCGTGGAGTCCTCGTCCTGAGGGGCAGGTGGTGTCCGGCAGGGTAGGGGACATGGCGAAGTGATCACTGCGAATTTCGGTGTCCTGCGGAGGGGGCACCGGGCGCAATTACGTGCTGCGAGGATCGAGTTCGGGCGGATGCCCTCCCAGAAGTCGTGTGATCAGACCCGTGGGAGGGCGGCGAGCTGTACCGCCTGCGTCTACGTCATGGTGGCGATGTCGTGCTGCATGACCGACTTGAGGCGGTCGCGGAGGTCACCGATTTCCGCCTTCAGGCTCTCCAGGGCGGGTCCGTCCCCGGGATCTGCGGTGGCGACGTGGCGCCGGCTGTTGCGCAGGGCGCGAAGGACAGCGTCGGCGGCGTCGGATACCGAGGCAGGAGCGAGGACGTGGATCCGGTGGCGTCTGGCTCCCAGCCCATATGCGGTGAAGGCCGTCTGCGCGGCTGCCGGACGTTCGTGCACCGGCGCGGTGCGGACCACGGTGAGGAGTTCCTGTCCGGTGTCCTCCAGCGCGGTGAGGTACTCCGCGTACAGGGCAGCGTGCTGCTCCCTGGAACGGGCCCGTTCTTCGCCGCCAGCGGCGTTGGTCGTTCATAACTGATGCGCGGCGCCCAGCAGGACGCCCAGGAGGGCGAAGAGTGGAGCTATCCAGGTCATGCGCTTTGTGTACGCGACGCCGGGAGCCGGAACGCATCAGTCGGGCAGCCATCGGGGAAGGACCCGATCGTTCAGCGTGTGGCCGCTGGGCGGGTCACTGGATTCGCGGGTCGGGGTATGGCGGGCTGCGTGGTCAGGCGGGACGGGGTTCGGGCGGTGCTGGTCCGGCGTTTCCGGTGCCCCTGGCCGTAGGCGAGCTCGAAGGTGATGTCCTGGAGCAGGGCCGCGGGGGTGTGCGTGGAGAGCCGCACGGCCCAGGTGGGCTGGTGGGGCGTGTTGCCACCCCAGACGGTCCAAGTGTCGGTCGATCCGTTCGGTTTCGTCGCGGCGACGGTGTCGAAGGAGACACCTGCAGGTTCCGCGTCCGGCGCTGTCCACTCGATCAGACGTGCCCTAACGGTCTGCGGCCAGCCGGTCTCGGCGAGGGGGCGGGTGGCTTCGGCCAGGGTCTCCTTGGTGACGGCCGCTGCCGTTCCCGAGCCCCAGCCGTTGCCAGAGGCAAGGCTGTTGAGGAGGGCTTTGGTGATCTCGAGCGGGGTAGTGGGGGTGACGGCGGCGTGCCAGAGGCGCTCGCCGACCGGGGACTCGTAGGCGGCGACGGTCCAGGCGTTGTCGCCGTGAGCGGCTTCGTGGAGGAACTCGACGCGCAGGGTGAGGGATTCGTGGCTGGCGATGGTGGTCTCGTCGTGGGGACGGTACTTCTCCCATTCCCCGTTGGCGGCGAGGAAGTCGTTCAGCAGGGCTTCGTGGTCGCCAGGGTCGGCGGCGTACACGGGCACCATCTTCGACAGCGGTTCGGCGGGTGCCGCCGTCCGGGCCGTCGCGGGCACCGGCGTTTCGGCGTGGGGCGCGGAGAGGACCTTGGCGGCGGCACGCTCGATGCGGGTCAGGGGGGCCGGTCCCGGACGCACGGCCACGGTGTACTGGCGGTGGAAGTCGGCTACAGCCTCGGGCTCGGAGTCGTAGTCCATCGTTTCCTGCCGGACGTAGTCCTCGCCGTGGAGGTGGACGCTCTTGCCGTCCTGGTAGGTGCCGACGGCGACGGTGGTCCAGCCGTCTTGGGCGTGGCGGTGGATGACGAGGCGGCCAGCGGCGATGTCGTCGTGGATTCGCTGGGCCTCGGCTGTGGCCTCGCGGATCTCGTCGCGCGTCAGCCACTGCCAGTGCGTTGGTGCGTTGCCGTACGTCCACTCGGTGTCGATCTCCTCCTGGAGCGCAGGGTCGATCTCCACGGTGGCGCCGTCCTCGCGGAGGGCTCGGGCGGCCTGGTCGGCGTAGTGGGGTTCGTCGTGGTCAATGCGGGCCAGGGTCATGGTTTCGTCGCTGGTCCAGCGGAAGCCGTGGGCTGACAGCACAGTGGCACGGGCGAGGTAGGGGTCGGGGCCGGTGAGAGTGGCTGTCACAGCGCTGGAGTGGTCCGGGTGCCGGGCCAGGCTGACCTGGGCGTCGACTGCGGGGCGGGGCATGCGGCTCGCTTCTCGGGTCCGGCCGGCGGGTGGCCGGCCGGACCCGGTCAAGGGTGGGGTTATCGGGAGGACCGCGCGGAGGCGGTGCGTGCGGTGGTGCGTGGGGCGGGCGGCCCGGCTCGGGAAGCCGGAGTAGGGCGGGTGCGTGGCGGGCCGGTAGGCGGCGGGCTGGTGGCGTGCTGCCAGCGGACTCGGACCGCGGTGAGGTCGGCGAGCGCGCGGCGACCGCCGGTGATCACCTGGTGCGTGGAGTTCGCCGGATCCTGCGCGTAGGCGCGGATGTGGAGACCGGCAGTGTGAGCGTGGTGGAGGAGGGAGCGGAACAGAATCTGCTCGCCCCAGTGCTCCGGGGGCCCGGCCGGTGCGGCGAGTAGCTCCAGTACGTCCTTCGGGGCGAATGCCTGGGTGAGGAGACCGTGCTGCTGGGCTTCCCAGAGCACGGTCACCGCATCCACAGGTTCGCCCCGGAAGGCCAGGGCGGTCAGGCACCGGTACAGGGCGCCGTGCAGCGGGAGGGCGAAGTCCTCCGGGCGCAGCCAACGCATCGATGGCAGTGCGGCGGGACGGGCGGTGGCTGTCGACAGCAGTAGCTGCTCCTCGCTGGCGACGTCGGGGTCGGCCGCGCGGCTCTGCGGGGGCGGGGGCTGGGTGCGGGGCAGCGAGCCCGGGTGTGAAGGGATGGACGCGGCCAGGTCGTCGAACAGGGAGGCGAGGGCGTCGGCCCGGCGCAGCGTCAGGGCGGCGGGGTCAGGCAGGGACGGGTCGGTGGTTGCTTGGATGAGGAGTTCGGCGTGGACGAGGACGGTGCGGCGGGCATGGTCGGCCCGGACCATCCGTGCGTACGCGGCGGCGTGCGCGGGTTCGGGGCACGCGCTGACCAAGGTGTGGAGGTAGGCAGTGGTCAGTCCGCGGGCGTGGGGGCGGGCGTGGTCGAGGACGGCGGTGATCCACACCGGCTTCTTGGCGTGGAGGGCCGGGGGCGGCGGGGCGAGCGCGGCCATCGCTGCGAACAGCGCGCGGTGCCCGGCGGAGGCGAAGTGTTCCGGGCCGAGCGGGCCGATCGTCTTGATCCGGTAGGGGTCGAGGAGAAGCGCGCCGAGGAGTGCCTGCTCGGCGTGGTGGACGGGCGGGTTCGCAGGGATGTCGTCCAGGCCGAAGTCTGGCTCCGGCAGGCGGTTGTCGGGCATCAGGCCGCCAGGATGAAGTCGGACCGGGTAAGGGTCTTGTCGAGGTGCGGAGCCAGGAGGTGGGCAGCGAGCAGCGGGGGCACTGCGTTGCCGATCTGGGAGAACTGCTGCCCCTTGTTGCCAGCCCACGGATAGTCCGCGGGGAAGGTCTGCAGTGCGCCCGCTTCGGCTGCGGTGATCCGGATGGGGGCGGGAGCCGGGTCTTCCCCGTCGGGAGCGGCGCCTGCAGGCTCGGCGACCCACATGCACTCGTTGGCCCGGTGCCCGAAGAACAGCGTCCCAGCCGGCTCCTGGACCGAACGGATGGTGGCGTTGGCCTGGTTGTTGCTGCGCAGCGACCAGGACCAGTGGTGGGTCCCGCAGGTGCAGGTCGGGGAGCCCGCGCGGGAAGGGCGAGGGCGTGGCCGGTGGGAGGCGGGGAGTGGGCTGGGCGGCTTCCAGGTACCGCGTTCGCGGGCGTCGGTGAGTGTCTTGCGTGCCCCGGACGGGAACGGCTCTGGGCCGCCCCCGGGGCCGCCGCCGGCGCAGACGGTCGGGACGGGCCGGTCTGTGGCGCCCCAGCCGAGGGCTTCGGCCATGGACACCCACTTCTCGCGGCCCGGCCCGAACAACGACTCCGGCTCTGCGGCCTGGGCGTGGGTCGGCAACGGCGGCTCGGCTGTGCGGGTTCGGGAGGCGAGCAGGATCGCCCGCTTCCTCGTTTGGGGTACGCCGTAGTCGGCGGCGTTGAGGATCCCGGTCCAGACGGAGAAGCCCCAGCCCCGAAGGATCACGGCGTATTGCCGCCACAGCGGCAGGACGTCCGGGACCTCCTCCATGGCGATCCACTCCGGCTCGCCCGCCGAGTGCAGGGCATGGAGGTAGCGCATCGGCTCCGCGGCCAGCAGGGATCGGGGGTCCTTGCAGGCGGCCAGTAGCTTTACCCGGGTGTCGCGGCCGTCGGCGAGGTCGGCGACGGCTTGGTGGACCAGCGGCTGGTCCACCAGGCCGAGCCGTTTGCCGGCCATCGACCAGGCCTGGCACGGTGGACTCGCTATGAACCCGTCGGTCCGGCCGACCATGGGCCACACCGGGTACGCCGCCACGTCGGTGCGGATCGTCAACTGGCCTGCGCGTACACGGGTTTTGCAGGCCCACTTGTCCCACTCCAGGCCTACGTCCCGTACGCCGAGCACGGCCAGGGCGTGGCTCCAGCCTCCCGGACCCGCGAACAAGTCGAAGACGTAGCGCCTCACGTCGCCAGCCCGAAGTCGTCCTGCGTCGGCTCGGACTCAGAGCCGGAGCCGCGGCAGGCCCAGGGTGAGCAGCCATTGGCCACTCCCTGTTCCAGCTCTTCCAGATCGGCGTCGGATTCCTGCTGGATGGCCGCCCACTCCGCTGCGGTGACGTGGTCGATCGGCGCTTCGCTCAGGGGTACGCGGGAGCGGTGGAGGAATGCCTGCCCGAGGAGCTGGTTTCCTGTGGCGTTGGCGCGCGCGTTTCCCTTGCGGATTGCGGCGTCGAATGCCACCACGTCCTCCCACTCGGAAGGCGAGGTGTCCCTGATCGTCCTCCACTGCCGGTTACCGTGGAATGGACATCCGAGGCAGCTGGATTTCGGGGTGTCCGCCAGACCGAGCGAGGTCAGATACCGGATGCAATCCGTGCGCGACCAATTCAGATCGATAAGGGGGTGCCGGTTGCGCATGTACTTGACGTCGGCATCCTTGGCCCGATGGAATTCGTCGGTGGAGATGCCGACCCACTGCTCGACGAACACGCCCTTCGGGACGCGGAGAGGGAATGGATAGCCGAGAAGCTCACGCACTGCCTTCTTTATCGGCTTTATCTTATATTCGCCTGTGCATTGGCGTCGAGTCATCCCATTTTTGCCGTCCTTGTTGAGGATATAGAGCGGCATTGAGGCGAATCGGTGATTCGGGTCGAGGGCGTCCTTGCGGATATTTCCGGAGGAGACTCGGACGATGGGGATACCGGCCGGTCTGGCTATCTCGCGCTCCAGCCGGTCGAGGTGCTCGTACACGGCGCGTGGCTCCCAACCGGTGTCGGCGAAAATCGCCGCATCGACCTTCGGGAGAATCCCTTCGGCGGAGAGCGCCAGAAGGGCCGAGGACTGTACGCCGGCCCCCAGGGAGAGCAGGCGGTGGCGGGGGTCTTCCAAGAGGGATTCCAGAGGGTGGTGCGGGCGCCGGAGGGGACGGCGCCGGAGGCGGGGAAGGGAAGGTGCTTGGCGGGGATCAGCGGGGTGCGGGACGTGCCCGGGCTCCCGCTCTGCGCCCGGCCGGCGTCGGCCGGGGAGGGGTGGCCGAGGGGTGGAGAGTCGTGTCCCGCCTCGGTCAGGCGCAGTCGCTGGCCAGCGCGGAGGGTGCCGATGCGGTCCAGCAGGCGAGCTGCAGGGGCTGATGTGCCCTTGGGGCTGTAGGGCGTCACTCTGTGGTCCTGCTCCGCCTGCCAGCCGAAGAGGTGGACGAGCGGGCCGATGACGTCGGTGAGCTTGTCGGCGCCGGCCTCGTACCGGGAGAGACAGGGACGCGGTCCTTGGGAGCGAAGTCGGTTACCGGCGCCCCGGGCTCCGGGGCGTGGGCGGTGCCAGTGCCGGGACGGTGGTGCCCGACGCGTTGGCCAGCCGTTCGGCGAGGGGCCGGCCGGCGACGGTCGCGACAGCGTGTTCCTGCAGTGCCCGGGTGACGATGCCGATGAGTTCGTAGCAGGTGTCGGCACTGTCTTCGAGGTGGTTCGCTGCCTCCAACTGGTGCCCGGCCATCTCGTACTCCTCCGCGGAGTACCGGTCCTCCGTCGGCATGACGTCCTGGCGGGACGGGAGGATCGGGACGTCGCGGTACGGGTTGGTGCTGAGGGCGAGAGCCAGCTCGGCGCCGGCCTGGGCGGTTGAGCCCACGAGCTTGGAAGCCGTCTCCTGGACGGTGGCCCAGCCGAGGACCTCTGCGAACCGGTCCTGGTCAAGTTCCGTCAGCAGGCTGAGCGTTTCGGCCGTCAGGTTGTGTGTCCTCAGGATCAAGGAGGCGATCTTCAGCTGCGCATCGGTACCGAGGGTGTAGTCGAGGTCGATGATTTCGCCGTAGAGCTGACCGAAGGTGGCGGGCAGCTCCCATAGATGGTCAATCGGATCGAAGTCGTCGAGCTGCATACGAAGTTGGGCTCCAGAGGATGTCAGCGGGTGTGGGGCCCGGTGGCCCGGGCTTGTACGGGGATCGGGACCGGTTCGACAGTTGCTGGGCGCGGGCTCGTCGTGGCGGGGATGCCGAGGGCGATGGTGAGGCCGGCGCCGACCGCGTGCAGGTTGTGCTTCGTCATGACGGTGATCGCGACGGTGTCGCTCTCGCTCGTCTCCTTGGGCAGGGCGTAGGTCCCGCCCGCGGGACCGGCCGTGGCGGTCCAGCCGTAGCGGATGAGGACTTCTCGAGCCTGCGGAGATCGGGCGGTGGCGGTGGCCGGTGAGGTGGTCAGGTCGATCCGGACGTCCGGATCGGGCGGGGGCTGGCTCTTCTCGTGGACTTGCGGACTGGTCAGGTCAGCGATGTAGGGGGTGTAGCGCAGCAGGGTCGTGTACACCTGGGCCACGGTGTTCAGGTGGGCGGTGAGGGACGGGCCGGGCGCGGCAGCCGGTAATGGCCGCTGTTGTGATGGCCGTCCGGGGTGAATCCGGCGGCCAGGAGGATGCCGTGGACGGGCGGGAGGTCGGCGGCGACGGCGGCGAGGGTGCCTCCGTCGGCGGTGGTGGCGAAGGTGATGTGGGCGTGGTCGGTGAAGACGGCGGTGCTCCGTGGAGGGCGGTCGGTGGTGGGATTCGTGGTGCGCGGCAGCCGTGTCAGCGTTTTGCGGGGGCGATCACGGCGCCGGTCGGTAGACGTGGCGGGAGTGGTGTGGTGGCGGGTGCCGGCGCCGGGTGACTGAGGTGCGGTCGCGGTTGGGGCATGGGGTTGTTGTGGATGTGCTTGACTTGGTCGAGTCCTGCCGCCGAGGCGTGGGTGAGGCGGGCGGTGTCCGCGAGCCACCGGGCTGTGTCGGCGGGGACGTCGTGGCGTCGGCTGGCCCAGGTGGCTGTGAGGTCGAGGATCTCGGCGAGCTGAGGAAGCTGGACGGCCAGTTGGTGGAGGACGTCGGCTCGCTGCCAGTGGCTGTTGGCTGTATGGGCTGCGTCGAGGAGGGCCGCGAGGGTGGGCGGCTCTTCGACGGGGTCCTTGGGCAGTCCGTAGAGCTCGGCGTGGACCGACCGGGCGACCGTGGTCAGCGGTCCTCCCGAAGAGCGGTCTTTGTAGCTGGACGTGGTCTGCGGGCGGACACGGAAGTTGACGATCACATCCCGTACGGGGACGTCGGTCGCGATGTGGTCCGCCAGGGCGCGGGCGATGTCGTTGACGGTGGGGGTGTCGCGTTCTATCGAGGGCTCCAGAGCGGGGGAGGGGCCAGGACGCGCGGTCTGAGGGCGGCTGGTGCGGACGGGCGTCCGCCCGAGGGTGGCGACGGCGTGGTACCTGTTGCCGGGCTAGCGGCCGGAGGTGAGGTGGGCGGTGGTCCGGGCAGCTTTCGCCACGGGTGTGACGACTGGGCCTCGGGTGGGCGGCCCGGCGTTTCAAGGACTGGGGTCGCCGGGCGGCGTGATGAGCTCCGGGCGGTCACATGCCCCCGGGGTTGCGGGGCGGCGGGTCCGGCAGGGTGACGGCGATGTGCTCGGTGACGAGGAGCGGGTGACGCAGGGGCAGGGCATGGGTCGCTTCCGGCAAAACCTGGAGCTCCGCCTCGGGCAGGCGCTGTGCGAGGCGGCGGGCCTGGTCTGCGGGGATGTGGGCGTCCCGGTCGCCGGCCAGGATCCGGACGCGCTGTCCCAGCGCCCGCAGGGGGTCGAGGTCGTGGTGCTGTTCGGTGAGGTCGTGCCACAGGGTGGCGATATCGGCTGTCGGCAGGGTGTGAAGCCCATGCCGGCAGGGGAGAGGCTGGGCCGGCACGTCCACGGGTGCTGGCGGGCAAAGTGCCCAGCGGCTGGTGGCGGGAAGCAGTCGCCGGAGCGCGTCCAGTAGCCGGGGGGCCCTAGCGCATGCATGCGCCAGGAGATTACGGCTGCTGGTGACAAGCGCGTGTCCGGCGCCGGTTCCGGTACGGGTGCTCAGCCCGGCGTGTGGCGGGGAGATCAGGACGAGGCTTGTGATCCGTGGTGCGAGGTGGGGATGGCGGGCAGCCAGCCGCATGAGTGTCATGGCTCCCATGGAGTGCCCGGCCAGCGCGATGGGCCCGTGTGGTGCGGCGGCGTCGAGAAGGTGTGCGAGATCGTCGGCGAGCTGGTTCAGGGTCAGCGGGGCGCTGCCGCGGGTGGAGTGGCCGTGACCGCGCTGGTCGTAGCGCACGACACGCAGGTTCTGCCGGGCCAGCAGCGGCACATGGCGCCGCCAGAGCGCTGAGGTGACGGAGAGACCGTGGACGAGGACCACGGTCGCGGATCCTTCGTCCGGACCGTCGATGTGCGCCGACACTCTGGCGCCGTCCGGGAGCGCCACGGCCAACGGCCTGGACGTTGCGATGGTGTGGGCATGGGTGACAGGGAAAGTCATCGATCTCCGAGACAGGGGTCGGCTCGCGACGGAGCGGCCGAGGCTGAACGTTAGGCGGCGGTGCCGAAGTCGGACTGGCGTGGTGCGTGCTTGGCCACCGCGCGGGCGGTGATCGCCCCTGACGCGGAGGCAGAGGCCGCGGACAGCTCTTCGGCTCCGGGCTCCATGTACCAGGGCCTCAGGTCGAGCATGGCGGCGCGCATGCCGGTGGCGAAGCAGAGCGCGGTGCCCTTGGGGAGGGCGCGGATCGCATCGGCGGGCAGGATCCGTTCCTGTCGCATGCTGATGCTGGTCGACTTGCCGGAGTCGGAGACGGAGGTGGACTTCGTCTCGACGTCGTGGTCGCCGATCAGCCGGGACAGCTTGTCGGCGAAGTCGGGGTCGTCGATGCCGGAACCGATCACCTTCACGGTGCTCGCGCTCCACATGGCGTCCATGCCCGCGTCCCCCCAGACTTTCTGGCCCTGTCTGTAGGACTGCAGGATGGTGATCGGGATGATCCCGCGGGAGCCGAGGTGGGAGTAGAGGTCGGGGAGGTCGCTGATCTTGCACACGTTGGCGGCCTCGTCGAGGATCGCGAGCATCGGCGGGTCCAGGCGCCCGCCGGTGCGTTCGGCCTGGGCGGTCGCGGCCCGCATCACGGAGTCCGCGCACGCCGCGATCAGCGCACTGGCTCCGCCGCCGCCGTCCTTCGACAGGAGGTACAGGGTGTCCTTGCTGGTGACGAAGTCGGCGGGCTTGAACTCGGGGATGTCCTTCTGGGGGGTGACCCACGCGGCGATCTCGCTGTTCAAGAGGGCCGACGCGTACTGCCTCGCGGTCTCGTAGATTCCGTCCCTCGTTTCGGGAGGTCCTTCCACGGTTCCCTTGAGCTGGGCGGCGACGGCCGAGTATCCGTGATCGCGGAGGATGTCGAGGGGCCTGCGATCGGCGGGGAAGGCCAGCCACTGCATGACGTCCGTGATGGGCCGCTCGTCGAGGGCGGCGGCCAGGAACAGCTGACTGAGGATGTTACTGCCGGCCTTGGACCAGAAGTCGCCCTGCTGGGAGGCGTCCACGCTCGCGGCGAGGAAGTGGCTGGCCAACCGCCCTGCTCCGTCTAGGGACTTGGCGGAAGCGAGGGGGTTCCACCACATTTCGCGGGCCGAGTGGGCGATCTGCTGCGGATCCATGCTCCATGTCCGGCCGACGGCGGAACGCGCGTCGATCGTGGCCGTGAAGGCGTCGCCCGCGGCCTTGTTGGAGGTGAGCAGCACCGGACCGGGGGCGGCGAGGATCGCAGGGATGGCCAGGCAGGTCGTCTTGCCGGATCGGGGAGCCATGATCGCGACAGCGACATCCTCGTATCCCATGCGGACTTCGTGGCGGCTGCCCTGCAGGTTGCCGAGGAGGACACCGGTGTCCTTGGCCTCGATCGTCTTCGCGTCCTTCAGGCTGGGCCGCAGGGAGCGGGCCTTGGCGGTGATGGCCTTGGCGAGCAGCGGCTCGATGTCCTTCTGCTTGGCCATCCCGGCGATACGCTTCTTCTTTCCGCGGGCTCCCTGGTGCCGGGACCACCACAGGTAGCCGGACAGGGTGAGGGCCAGCAGGAGCACGGCGGGCAGGATCCGGGTGCCGATGAGCAGCGCGGTTTCGTCGGCACCCGGCCACAGGCGGTCGGGGTGGAGGAGGGCGTCGGCCGGCTGGTAGGGGGCCCAGGGGCCGCTGTTGGTGGCCCAGGCGATCGCGTTCCCGCCGAGCCAGGCGAGGGTGGACAGGGGAAGGGCAACGGCGATGGCGCCGAGGAGGGCCTTGAAGGCTATGTCGTAGCCGTCGGAGTTCGAGTTCGGGGAAGGGGAGGGCAAGAGGGCGGTTCCAGGGGGCAGGCGGGAGCCGTCGGCTCAGCGGGGGAGGGTGGCTACCGGCGGGCAGGGGCTGTGGCTGCCTGGCCGGGGAGTGCCGGAGCGGGCGTGGGTGCGAGGGTCGTCAGGCCGGGCCGGCGTTGCTTCACCGTTGTATGGATGTCGAGGACGGCCCGGCCGTGCAGGGCCCATTCGTCCAGGTAGTGCCAGGCTTCGGCGTTCCGCTCGGCGAGCGGCTCGTCGTACTCCTCGACCCCGGGCCGCGCGGACGGCGGCAGAGTGTCGCGCACGTCGAGCCACTCGCCCTGCAGGGTGGTGATGTGGTCCAGGGCGGTGTGCAGGGTGGCGATCTGCCAGGCCCAGCGGGGCTGGATGCTGCGGCCCGGCAGCTTCTGAAGCTGGACCTCGGCGGTGGCCAGCAGTCCCTTGGCGCCGTAGCGGACCCGGTTGAAGGTCCGCCAGGTTTCGGCGTCCCGCTGGGACTGCCGAAGGCCGTAGGCGGTCTCGTCGTGGGGCCATCCGTCGAGGTCGGTGTGCTCGTCGGAATAGGCGTCCCAGGCGGCAAGGATGCGTTCGGCCTCGTTCAGGTACAGGGCGAGCTGTCGCAGGCGCAGTTCGTGTGTGGCGTGGGGAGCGGGTGTCGTCACAGGGGCCTTGGGGTGGAGGTGTTCGTGGCCGGCACTATCGGGTGGGCCTGGCCGGAGAGGTGGTACGCGGGGGAGCGGGCGGAACCGATGGGCTGGTGCTGAGGTCTGGTTTGGGGCGGTGGCGGCGGGCGTGGGCCAGTCGTGCGGTGTGTGCTGCCGCTGTCTTCGGGCCGAGGGGCTCCTCCTGTTCTTGCTTGAGGGGGAGGCCGTAGGGGATCTCGAAGCGCCCGCGCAGGACCGGTTCCGGGTAGGCCAGGGCGGTAGCGAATGCGGTGACCAGGTGGGAAGGCGTGTTGTCGTCCAGGCTCGCGCGCCAGAGGAATCCCGGTCGGTCCAGGTTGTGCCGGTCGACCGCCTCGATCGCCCAGCCGAGCGTTCCCGCGACGGGGGAGATCTGCCACTCCATCGACACGGCCTTGTCCGGCGACGTCGCCGATTCGGAGCCGCCCGACTGTCGGTGGTAGCTCCAGCCGTGGGAGGTGAGCAGCTCCATGGGGCCGCGCAGGTGTTCCGGGGGCGGCTGGACGAGGGCGTCCGTGAGGCCGGCGATGATCTCCACGGGGGTGGTGCCGCTGAACTCGGCCGACCAGTGGGCGGGGCCGTGCGGGCTGCGGATGCGCCACCAGGGCCGGTACGGACGCCCTGGCTTTGGGGCGAGGGTGAGCTGGAGGGAGTAGTCGGGGTTGTGGAGGGCGACCGTCGGGTGGAGCGGGTCGGACGCCGTGTGCCAGCCGGCGGCCCGAAGAGCGTGGGTAACGTGGCGCGGGTCGCCGGGACCTGCGAGGTGACGGGGGCTCACCGCGGAGCCGAGGTGATCGTGGTCTTCGGCGAACTGGGCCAGATGCCGGTCGGGGATGGACAGGGGGGCGGCTCCTTGAGGGACCGTTTGGGTCGGGCGCGGGTCAGCGGCGCCGCCCGGCGGTGACGGGCGCCGCCGGGGTCGTGCTGGTGACGGGCTGGGTTGCGAGGGCGGTGCGTCGTTGGCGGACGGCGGTGGCCCGGGCGCGGGCCAGGCGCGCGGCGTGTTCCTTCGCGAGCTCGTCCCCCTGGCGGCCGTGGGCTTCTTGGGTGACGAGGCTGCTGTGCGGGACATCGAACTCGGCCCGTGCGACGGGAGCGGGGTCGACCAGCGCGGTCGCGAACGCGGCGACGAGATGGGGAGCGTTGCCCAGATAGGCCTCCCACACCGTTTCCTGCCCGCCCAGGCCGGTGGGGAGGAGCGCGGCGGCGGTCCAGTTCGCGTTCCAGCCGTTCGCCGGGTTCCGTCGGCGTAGTTGCATGATGCCGTCCGGGTGTTCGGCGATCTCATCGCCGCGCTCGTCCCGTACGTGGGTCCAGCCGCGTGCGGTGAGGATGGGCCACACGTCGGGGGTCGTGTCGGGTGCCGGGCTGAGGAGGGCGTCGGTGAATCCGGCGAGGATCTCCACGGGGGTGTTGCCGCCGAACTGGGCGTACCAGTTCTCGTCGTCGCCGGTGCAGCTGATCCGCCACCACTTGGAGTACGACTCGTTCTCGGGCTCCAAGGCCAGCGCGTAGCGCTGGTCGGGGCTGGCGAGGATCACGTGCGGGTAGTCCGGGTCGGAGTGGTTGGACCAGCCGGCTGCCCGCAGTGCCTGGGTGATGTGGCGGGGGTCGCCGCGGCCGGCGAGGTGACGGGGGCTGGTCTCGAACCAGATCTTGCTGTGCGGCTCGTCGGCGCGGGTGGAGATGAAGGGACGGGGGTTCAGGATGCCTCTGAGGCGGAGACGGTGGCGCGGCGCAAGTCACGGACCTCCCAGTGCAGGGTGTGCCACTGCATGATCTCGGTGGCCGCCTCCCGCAGGGTGGTCACGACCGAGTTGATGTCACTGCTGTGCGGCTGGGTGTTGGTGGCGATGGCTCGGGCGGCGGCGCGCAGGGCGTCGGACAGCAGCATCGGGACGCCGTCGTCCTCGTCGAGGAGGGGTGCCAGCAGCGGCAGGACGTCGGCGGTGGGCGGCTCGGTCCGCAGGTAGTCCACGAGCTGGGCGAGGGTGTCGGTGGCCTGTTCGATCTGGTCCGGGGTGGGGGCGGTGACGGGGGTGGTCAAGTGGTACCTCGGTCTTCGTGGTGTGGGCGGGGCGGGTCAGCGGCGGGCTTTGCTTCCGCCGGCGGCTGTGTAGGGGCCGGCGGTCGGGGTGTGCTGGCGGGGGCGGGCCGCGGTCCAGGAGTTGCGGGCCCAGGTGGCGGCGCGGGCGGCGGTGATTCGGGCCTGCTGCCAGCGCCCGAGCTCGGAGGGGAGTACGGAAACGGACGTGGTGCGGATCCACTTCGTGGCGGGTACGTGGCCGCGCGGGCGCATCACCGGGGTCGGGTCGGCGAGCGCGGCCGAGAATCCCTGGATGAGGTGCATCGGCGTGGTGGGGGTGAAGACGGCGTCCCAGCTTCTGCCGTGCTCGGTGCGCGCGCCGGCCCACCAGTGCGCCTGGTCAGGGGAGTCCTGGTGGTACTGCAGCCAGGCGTTGCCGTCCGGGGCGACAGCGGTGAAGTGCTCCTGCACCCGTGTGGTCTCCCAGCCGTGTTCCTGCAGCGGCGCCCACACGTTGGGTGCGTGGGCGGAGCGTGGCTTGGTGAGCGTGTCGGTGAACCCCGCGACGACCTCGATCGGTACGGCCGTGGTGAACGTGGCGTGCCAGGCGGGCTGCTGGCCGACGGCCTGCCCTGAGACGCTCCAACCGCCGGGCATGGCCGCCGGGTCGTAGCCGACGCGGACCGTCCTGTCGGGACTGTCGAAGACCATCGGGCCGCCGGAGCGGGAGAGGTCCTTCCACCCGGAGGCGCGCAGGTACTCGGCGACGTAGCGCAGGTCGCCTCCGCCGGCCAGGTGCCGGGGCTCGACGAGGTAGTGCTGCTGGGGCTGGTCGGCGTTCGGGCCCCAGCCTGTCCAGGTCTTCTTCATCGGTGCCTCCGTGCGACGAGAGCCGAGGCCACTGGGGGAATCGGGGCGACTGCCGGGGCCTGGGAGAGCCGGTGGAGGTCCTCTGCGTGGTCGTCGAGGTCGAGGCCGATGTTGTTCAGCTCGTTCGCGGCGCGGCCGAGGGCGAGCCACACTTCGGGCGGCAGGACTCCGGCGGTCGCCCGGTCCTGGGCGAAGCGGGATCCGGTGGCCATCAAGGTGGTCAGCCGACCGAGGACCCCCTCTTCGGGATCGAGGACCTGGCCCAGTATTCGGGCGGCTTGCCGGGGCGGAGCTATGGTCAGGTGCTCGTTGAGCAGCGTGATCTGCTGCGCGATGTGACGGGTCAGTGCTTCGGGGTCGTAGACGGTCATGCTCCTCCGCGGCGGTCGGGGCCGGTGGCTCTGCGCCGGGACTCGTCCAGGGACCCGAACGGGCCGGTGGCGAGCGGGTGGTGCCGGTCGGCTGAGCCAGCGGTTACAGCGCGGAGGTAGCGGCGCAGGAGGAAGACGGCCAGGCGCGGGCGTCGGGCGGGAGAGATCGGCGGCGGGCTGTGGGGGGTCTGCGGGATTGTGGTGCTCCGGGTCGGTTGGCGGCCGTCCCCCGGCCCGGAGATGGGCCGGGGACGGCGTGGTGGAGGAAAGGGTCAGCGAGACCGCGACGGGGATCCGGTCGGCCCCGGCGGAGCCGCAGCTGGAGGCTCGGCACCCTTGGTCTTGGCCTGCCGGGCGCGGTGCTCGGCCATCGCCTGCGCCCATGCGGTCACGTCGTACACGTCCTGGTCGTAGTTGACCTTGTAGTCGGCGATGAGCAGTGGAAGCATCGAGCGGGTGACCAGCTGCTTTTGGGCCTTCTCGCTCAAACCCTCCGGGGTCTGGTGCCAGACGTAGACGGGGCCGGCGGTCTCTTCCGTCTTGCGTTCCAGGCCGAGGCTGTCGAGTAGGTCCAGGAGCTCTTCGGGGGCGTCGCTGCGGGTGACGACGTGGATGGTGTCGGGGGTGAGGGCGCGGCGGTAGATCTCGACGTCGGTGCCGGATTCATCGGCCAGATTTCCCACGGGCAACTCCTCGCGATGGGTGGTGGGTGGATCAGCGGGTCGGAGATGCGACGGCCGGAACTGGCGGGCGCGCGGGCAGCGCTATGGGAGCCGGGACCGGTCGGGCGGGACGCATGGTGACCCCGACGCCGATATGGGCCAGTCGCTGGGAGACGGCCTGGACACGGGCGATCTGTTCGCGATCGCCGTAGGACGCCGGCAGCAGGAACTGCCGGTGATAGGGGTGGTACTGGAACCCGGCGCCGTACAGGACCGCGGTGGCTTCGCGTACTCCGGTGACGGCGCCCACGGCCCCGTCCGGATGCCAGGCCATGCTCACCATCCCGGTAACCAAGGTGGGTGCGGCCCGGCGCGGGGGCGGGTTGGCCGTGTTGCGCTGGACCTGCCGCAGCGCTTGGTCGTAGCGGGGCAGCAGCCGACGGGTGACCTGGGCGGCTGCGCGTACCGGGTCGGAGGGGATCGTGATCCCGTTGGGCTCGGCCACCTCGTGGAAGGCATCGTGGGGGGTGTCCGGTTCCAGGGCGCCGATCATGAACTGGGCGGGGTACCGGGGGCGGTCGAAGAGCAGCAGGCGGGCTCCGTCGGAGCGGCCAAGGACGGCCTGGTGGCCGAGGACGAAGTTGGAGGCGGCGTAGCCGACGGCTCCGGCATCCCACACCGTCGATGTGGTGCCGATCTGGTCGTGGTAGGCGGCGTGACGGGTGTAGGTGCTGGTCCAGGTACCGGGCAGGCGGGCGGCGAGAGCTTCGGCGAAGGCGGCGAGGTCGCCGCGAGCACTCACCGCGAGCGGACCGTGCGGGCTGAGGCCTGCGGGGTGGCGCCGACTGGCATGGTGCCTGGTGAGGCCCGGTGCGGTGCGTGGCGCAGGACGACGCCAATGCCGATCGCGGCCAGCCGGGTTCCGGCCGCTCGTACGGACTGGACCTGCTGGGCGGTGTCGTCGCCGGAGAGGACGTACGACGTGCTCTCGGGGTCGTGGACGAATCCGTTGCCGACGAGGACCTCGGCCACGTCCCGCTCCTCGGTGGTGGCGCTGAGGTCTCCGGTGTCCGTCCAGGTCAGCACCAGAGTGTCTGCGCCGGCAGGGCGGCGGTTGATACGGGCGGCGTTGTCCTGGACCTGGGCGAGGGCGCTCTCATAGCGGGGCAGGAGGCTGGTGGTGATGGCTTCGGTGGCCTGCTCGGGGTCGGCGGATATTGCGATGCCGTCCGGCTCTCGGACGCCACGGAAGGCTTCGGTATGGGTGTTGGCGGGGGCCATGGAGGCGACGAGGAACTCCTCGTCGTGCCGGGGGTGGTCCATGAGGAACAGGCGGAGGCCGTCGTCGCGGGTCAGGATGACGTCGTGCTCGAGGGTGCGGCTGGCGAGGGCTTCGGCGACCTGGTTCATGTCCCAGATGTCGGAGGTGAGGAAGTGTTGGTCGTCGTGGGCGGTGTGCTGGCGGAACTCTCTGGTCCAGGCGCCGGGCAGCAGCTGGGTGAGGATCGCGGCGAAGGAATCGAGCTCTTCGGGGTCGTGGTCGGGCATGGGTTCCTCGGGCGGGGGTCGGGGCGGGTCAGCGGCGGCGGCCGGCCGGGGCAGGCGGCGCGGCAGCCGGTGCGCTGGGAGTGGTGGGGACGCGGGCGGGCGCGGGGCACGGGCAGGAAGCCGACTTCTCGCGTTCGTCGCCGGCGACTTCCTGGGGGCAGGGGCTGCGGTGGGGGTGTGCAGCCTGCCGGTCGGCGAGATCGTTTCGGACGTGCCGCAGGTCGGAGGTGATGACGTGGAGCCGTTCGTCGGCCAGGTAGTGCAGCCGGGAGGCTGTGTGCGGGTCTGCGGGATGCCCGAGGTCGTGCAGGAAGTCGGCGGTGGCGGCAAGGACTTCGGCGAGGGCCGGGAGGATGCCGTCCTGGGTGGCGGTCAGTTCCGTCAGGGCGTCGCTGACCTCTTCGGTGGCCTCCGCCTCCCGGATCCGGGTCGCGAGCTTTGCGACCTGGGCGCCGAGGGTGAGGTAGTGCGGTTCGCGTCGCTCGGTGGCGAACGCGGGGTCTGCGCCAAGGTCGTAGCCGACGGCTTGCAGGCGGGCCACGGCGCGGGTGGCGAGGCGGGATTCCTCAGCCTGGTCGAGGCCGGTGGGCAGGCGGTGGTACGTCTCGTGGAGGCGGACGACGGGTACGAAGCCGGTGCGCTGGAGGACGCTGTGGGCTTCTGGGTCCCCTCCGTGGGCGAGGACTTCGCCAGAGTGCGGATCGCGCCGAATAGTCAGGACACGGTGGTCAAGGGCCAAGAAGAGAATGCTTTCTGCAGAGGTGGGCCGGTCAGCGGGTCCGGGCGGCGCGGGATCACCGGCTGCCAGCCCGGCCGTCGGCGACGTGAAGGAGCTGGTTCAATTCGGTGATCGAGTACCAGCCGACGTCGACGGGCTTGAGCCCGGAGAACTTCGGCACCAGGTAGTCCTGCAGGGCCCGCTGGTAGATCAGGCAGTCAGGGCAGTGCTTGGAGAGGTGGACGAGGTAACGGGGGTGGCCGGTGATGAAGCTGCGGGCGCCGCCATCCGGGTTCCGCAGGCGCCACCCGTCCTCGTCGGTCGGGGTGTGCCACGACGGGGTGACCACCGTCATGACATCGCCCCACAGGATGCCGTCGTCCACACCCTTGATCACGACGATCCGGTCGCCGGGGGCGAAGTGCTCGTGGGTGATGTCCCGCTTGGGAGTGATCGCATCGGCGGGTATGAAAGCGGCACGGGCGGCGTCGGGCACGGGGGTGGTCCTTCCACGGGAAACCGCAGGTTGCGGCGGGCGGGGTATTTCAATGGTCTGGAAAATCCCCGGTTTGGCTGACCGGGGATCGTCGGCTATACATGTCCGCCCGCCCCGACTACCGGAACGGGTTCTCCGTCCCGCGGTCGTTCGCCGTGGCCGCGTCCAGCAGCTCGGGAAGGTCGGTGCCGTCGGCGTCACGCTGGTCGATCCACCACCCGGCTCGGGTGACCGTGCGGATCTTCTCCTCCAGCGCGGACCAGTCCGCCTCATCCCAAGTGCCCTCGGTGACCAGGGCGGTGTACGCGGTGGTCGCCAGCTGGAAGCGGGAACGCTCACCCCACGCCAGAGCCCGCTCTGGGCCCTCCAGCGGCGGCATCTCGAACTGCTCCGCCCAGGCGAGCGCAGCCTGCTGCTCCTCGGCGCGCTTCACGGCGAGCCACTCTTCCTTCGCGGCGCTGTCGGAGTCGCGGGCGGCCTTCCAGCAGTCGGTGCAGTCCCGCCCGCCGAGCCAGCGGGCGAACCCGGCCCGCTTGTCCGCGGGACGGTCGGACAGGTCGTGCGTGATCTCGTGTCCACAGCTGTGGACGATCTGCCATTCGGTTCGTACGGCCATGCGGGTATCTCCTTCGAGTAGAGGGGAGTTGACGTGGTGCTTCTGATGGGGTCGGGGACGCCGGTGGCGGCCTGGGCGACGCCCGGGGCCGAGCTTGCGGCGGGCGAGGGTGAGGATGATCAGCGCGGTGGAGGCGCCGGCTGCGGGGAGCGCCGCGAGCACGTAGGGGCGCTCTGCGAGGGCTCCGGCGAGTGCGGTTCCCGCGGCCTGGCCGGTGCCGACGGACAGGATCAGCCAGGCGTACGCCTCGGTGGTGCGGGAGGCCGGGGCGAGGGCATCCACGGTGTGGAAGCCGTTGGTGATGATCAGGGTGAGGAACAGCCCCGGGATCACCGTGAGGGCGATGGCGGTGCGGGGCCCGGGCTGGACCAGCAGGGGTACCCAGCCGAGGAGGAACAGGGCGCTGGTGGTGATGAGCTGGGTGGTGGTCGTGCCGGGCCACGCACGGCGGGCGTAGACGAGGCCTCCCAGGAAGCTGCCGGTGGAGAAGGCGGCCGGAAGCACTCCGGAGAGCATGGCCAGCCCGTGCTTGCTGGCCATGCCCGCGGCCCACACGTTCATCGCACCGAGCGCGAACCCCGTCCCCGCCAACGCGGTGAACAGAAGGACCAGGCCGGCGCTCATCAGCCGCCCGCTTCCCGCCGCCCCGTCGGCGGCGGCCGGCCGCCAGGTCCGCGACGGGGCGGCGGTCAGCACCACCACCGTGCCTACAAGCCCGAGGGCGGCGGTCGCGGTCAGGGCGGTGTCGGGCCCGTACGCGGTCGCCAACCACGAGGCGAGCAGAGGGCCCGCGATGTAGAGGAGTCCCTGCGATCCGGTGTCGAGGGCTTGGACGACCCGGCGCCGACCGAGGTCGCGCAAGACAGTCGGCCAAAGCGCCCGAAGTCCTGCCTCCAGCGGCGGTGTGACCAGACCCGCGAGCCCCACCACCGCAGTCACCGCCGCGGGATGCCCGCCTGCCCCGATCCAAGGGAGCGCGGCCAAACAGCTGGAGTTCAGCAGCACTGCGGGGGCCGACACGCGCGTCTGGCCGTACCGGTCCATCAGCCTGCCCTTGACCGGCTGGGACAGCCCGGATGCCAGCCCGTACAGCGCTGCTAGCAGTCCGGCGAAGGCGAGCGACCCCCCGCCACCGGTGATCCATAGGACGAGTCCGACGGGAACCATGCCGTTGGGCAGGCGCCCGGTCAGGGTGCCGCCGAGCAGGCGGACAACGTGACGGCTGCCCAGTACGGCGCCGTATGTGGCGGGCGTCGGAGTGGTGGTCGGGTGATCGGCCAGGGTCAACAGGGCAGGGCTTTCCGTCAGAGGGCGTGCGGTGGGTGGGGCCGGGCTGATCGCTATCGGCGGTGCGCGGACGCGGCGGCGGCAGGTGGCCCGGCGGCCACGGGCGTGGTGCGCACCGCCGGCGAGCGGGGCGCGGGCAGGTGGCGGCTCCAGGCGGGTGACTTATCTGAGGCTGGGGGAGGCGGCGACCTGTACGGGCGGGGAGGGGAGAGCGCGCGGCGCTGCTGTCGCGCGGGCCACGCTGAGGGCGCTCTGGGTGGGTGCCGCCCGGCCTGCGGCGCGGGCCAGCTCGACGAGCCCGTCTCCTTCGGTCAGCCACAGCGCGAGCGGATCGACGCTCGGGACCTCCCGCGCCGCCCCCGGGTCTTCGCTGGCCGGGCCCGGCTGGCCGAACGTGGCGTCCATCCGTTCCAGGAACGCTTTCTCGTGCGCGTTGAACGGGTGGGCGTCGTTGGTGCGCAGGGCGGCGATGATGTGCGGTGCGATGGCGGCGAAGCGGGCGAAGGCGCCGGCCAGTTCCTGCTGGGGAGGGTCCTGGACAGTTCCGGGCTCGAACGCCTCGTGCGCCCAGGCCAGATCGTCGCCCAGGTGGTTCAACTGCACCTGGAAGACGGCCCGGTGGTAGTCGGCCAGCAGGGCGGAGCTGACACTGCGGGCGGCGGGAACGGCCGCCGGGTGCACGGTGATGCTGGTGGGCGGCGTGACCGTCTCGTCGAGATACATGTCCTTCGGGGCGATCACGCCGACGTGGTACAGGTCGTGGCGGGGGGCATGGACGACGGCCAGCTCGATTCCGCTCTCGCTCCGCAGGATTGCCGCAGACGGCACCCGGTACATCTCCAGGGTGTGGAGGAGGGGGCCGGTGCCCCACAGGCAGGCGGCGAGGTCCTCCTGCCACACTGCCATCGAGTAGTTCTCGACCTGCACCCTCCACCGGCCGGGCAGGTGCTCGCTGAGGTCTTGGGCGAAGTCGCCGATATAGCGCCGGTCCGTTGTGGTGACTGTGGCCTGGCAGGCCCGCGCGGTCTCTGCGAGAGCGGTCAGGGCCCGGCGGGCGCGGTCCGTGTCGGTCAGGGGCGTGACGTAGTTACCGTCGCCGTCCTTCTCGAATCCTGCGAGCTGGAGGGCGGTTCGGGCCCAGCGGTAGTTGTCGCCGGAGACGAGGGCGGCGATGCCGTGGTGTCGGCTGGTGAACAGGGTGATCTCGGACGACGTCAGGTGGGGCCTCCCTCGTCGCGGCAGAAGGGAGCCGGGGAGGGCTCGGACGGATCCGGCGAGGTGTCGTAGGTGCTGGTCAGCAGTTCGATGCCGAGCTGGAAGAGCGTGCGGTCGGCGATGTCGAGGAGGTCGCTCGTGCGGTCGTAGCGGGTGGCGAGCTGGGGGTGGCCCTGCTCCCGGCAGCGGGTGCCGGCGGCGCGCAGCAGGTTCCGCAGGGCGATCAGCCCGGCGTCCTCGCCTCCTGCCGCCAGCTCGGTCAGAGCATGGACCTCGGCGGGCGTCGAGGCCTGGGACATGGCCTCGGTGCACGCGCGCAGCGGGGCGGCGGGATCGACGGGGACCGGGAGCCCGCGCAGGAAACCGGCGGCCTCCCGGCGGGCCCGGAGGCGCAGTTCGCTGCTGCCGGGCTGGTCGTGGACGGTGCGGGTCATGGGGCTGGCGGGTCCTTCTCGTGCTAGCGGGTGTGGCTCGTGCGGGTGGAGGCTGCGGGTGCGGGCGCCGCCGGCGAGGTCTGGGGTGGCCTGGAGCCCCAGGCCTGTGTGGTCGCGTACTGGGGGGAGGCGGTGGCGGCGGCCTGCGAGATTTCGGTGCGGTACCACTCGCGCGGGTCCCGCACCGGGGTGGTCTGCGCCGGCTTGGTGTTGGCGGGATCGAGGGAGTAGTCGGCGTGGACCTGGTATCCGCTGCGGCGCAGGCTCTCGATGGCCTGGCGGGTGCGCCGGGGCCCGTCGTGGGTGGGGGTCGTCAGCAGGTACACGCCGTGCAGGCCGTGCAGCAGCTGGAATCCGAGACGGGTCAGGTACCACTGGCTGATGTGGTGGGGGATTCCTTGGGCGGAGGCGACGTACCCGTACTGGGGGTGCGTGCCGACGACGAACTGGCCGGGCAGGGGGCGACTCCTTGCGGATCAGCGGCGCGCGGCGTGCGCGGTAGTGGCCGGGGTTGGTGGGGAAGGAACGACCGCGGTGGTAGTCAGCGTTGGCGCGGGCGGAGGCTGTCGGCCGGGGACCGGCCCGGTCGGCTGCCACAGCGCCGGGTGATCGCTGAACCGGGTACGGGGATCGGTTGCCCACCCGACGACGGGACCGCGCGCTTCTTCGCGGAGGCTGATGACCTCGATGCCGTGCTCGTGGAGCACGTAGCCCCAGTTCAGGCCGCCGGTCTCCCCTTCACGGATGGACATGCGCCGAGGGGGAGAGCCGTCCGGCGTGACCAGGTCGTTCATCTGCTCGCTCGCGTAGTGCTTGCCGCCTGTGAGTTCGTTGACGAGGGCTTCGGGCGCGCCGTCGAGCAGGTCGGTGCCCAGTGCGGACCAGGCGACGGGCACTGCATCGATCAGGTGCCGGATCATGGCGTCGAGATCGTCGGCGAACTTGTTCTGGTGGGCAGTCAGAAGAAGGGGGAGGTGGTGGCTGGGGTATCCGTCCCAGTGGACGTAGATCCCCTCGTACCCGCCGGCCTCGGTGGGGTGGGCGATGAAGGAACGGGTTGCCAGGGGGAGTCTCCTACGAAGTGCGATACGTGTAGTTGGGGTGTCGCAGTCCGGCGGCGGGTGCTTGTAGCCGGTCGCTGTTCCTGGTCAGCGGGCCCGGCCCAGGTTGCCGGGTGGCGCGGACGGTAGGCCGGTCACCGGCGCCGGGCTGGTGGTGTGCTGGGAGCGGAAGTACATCTCCAGCGGGTGGCGGTCGCTGAGGACGACCTCGAAGCCGAGGTCGTGGAGCCGGTCGGCGGCGTCCTGGACGAGGACTTCGGGAGCGAACTGTGACTTGGTTGCCGTCACGCACAGGCCGGTGCCGGGGTCCAGGTGCCAGCGGCCGTCCTCGTGGAGCAGGGCCATCACGGCGCGGGGCATGAGCACGTCGGCGATCGGCCGCCCATCGGCGGACCGGCCGATGACAATCCGTTGCGCCTGTTTGAACCTGGTTCCGCTGGCCACGCGCGTGGACGCCAGCCGGTAGTACGGAAGGAGACGCCGCCGTACCGCGGCGGCAGCGCGGACAGGGTCACCGGAAACCGAGACGGCTTGCGGGTGCGGGGTCGTGTCGTACTCGAACACCCCCGCCGGCAGCAGCGCCCCGACCAGGAACTCGCTGGGCCGATGGGGCCGCTGGACGACGCAGAGCTGCAGGCCGTGGGCATGGGTGAGGAAGGCCTGCGCACGCTGATGGTCACCGTCCTGGTGCAGCGCCCGCCAGAGGACACCCTCCTCCATCTCCCAGAGCCGGTCGTCGGCGTGGCTCCACCGATACGGCGTGGGCAGGACTCTGTGGCTCCACGCCAGGCCCAGACGCGGTGCCACCTCGGCGGTGAACATCTCCAGGGCGGCGCTGACGGCCGTCGAACGCCTCAGCGTCTCCCGCTCGAAGGGGAGCAGGGGATTTCCTTGGCTCATACCGAGGGCGCCTGGTGGTGGAGGTGGGCGACGGGCAGGCCGAGCGGCTGCAGCGCGTGCACGGCCTGGAGCACGAGGTGCTCCTGCTGTTCAGCAGGCAGGGAGGCCGACGCGGTGTATGCGTCCAGCCGCGAGCAGTAGGTGAACCCCCTTGACCACAAGAGGCGTTGCACCGGGTCGGAGAGGGGGAGGGACATCGGCCCGGCGACATGGAGTCCTATGCGGATGCTGACGGGGTGGTACACGGGGAACCTTCCTGAAGGACTGGGCTGCGGGGGCGGAATCAGCGGTTGCGGGTGGCGCGTACGGCCGGCGGAGGGGCGGGGACCCCGGTCACGGGCGCGCCGGCGGAGTGTGGGGTCGACGGGTCGCGGGGAAGCCGTGTGAGAAGCGTGTCGATGACGGCGAGCAGCGGGCCGACATCGTGAAGATCGCGGGACCCTGTCGATGCGGTGGAGTCGTAGAGGACCGTCATCGAGGTCCTGTCCTCGGCGGGAGCCTCGTGCGTGGCCAGCCATCCGCCGCGCGCTCCGATGAGGACGACGGAGTCGTGTCCGGGCGGCCAGGCGTAGACGAGCCAGTCGTCCAGCCCGTACTGGACATCGCAGATCAGACCGCGCTCGCGCAGCGGGGTGGTTACGTGGGCGAACCGGGCCCACGCCCGCTGCCAGCTGGGGTCGAGGACGTTGCGGTGATCCGGCAGGGGTGCCAGCGGGCGGTTTGACGCACAGCCCGCCATCGGCTCCTGCTGCGAGGTCATCGGATCCGACCAGATGCTGCGGGCGTGACGGCAGGGGGTACCGCGACAGGTGATGTTCGGGCCAGCATCGCGGCTGTGCGGGCGGGAAACACACGAGTGAGTTCCGTGGCCTTGCCGCGCAGTTGCTGTGCGACAGGGCGCAGGGCACTACTGGCCTGGTCGAGATGCTCCTGGATGACGAGCCGCACATCGCTCGGCGGAGGGGTGCGCCCGGTGGAGGAGTGCCGGATGTTCTCGTGGAGGAAGCCGAGACGGTCTACCACCTGGCTGAGGTGGGCGAGGGCGGTGCCGAGCGGAGTCGCGCACCACGGTGTGGATGTCCGGGGTGATGTCGTCGCCTCGACGCAGGTGCTCGGCCTGCGGAACGTCGTCGAAGACCCGGTCCAGACTTCGCGCGAGCTGGAAGAAGTAGTCAGGGCTGGTGATGTCGGGAATAGGCTGTTCACTGCCTTTCAATGCATACGGGAATCGGTATCGAACAGGGCTTGTTCGGCGGGGTGGAGCAGGTGCTGGACGATGAAGGACCGGCCAGCGACCTTCCAGAGGCCTCGTCCGCGGTTGAGGTGGGAGATCGCCTCGGTCTCGACAGAGGTCAGGCCGAGCAGGGCGGCGGCTGCGTGGACTTGGTCGGTTTCCTGGCGGTAGACGATGCGGGTGGAGCAGTCCGCGAGGAGGCCCTCGGCCAGGGCCCGGCCCTGGGATCCGGCATCGCCGGCGGTCAGCAGGTCAGACAGCCGGTGGATGACCATGAGGTTGGCGATGCCGAGACCACGGGAGAGCTTCCACTGGGACTGCATGCGCTGGAGGAGGGCCGGGTGGCGCATGAGGCGCCAGGCTTCGTCGTAGACGATCCACCGCCGACCGCCGCGCGGGTCGGTGAGGGCGGACTCCATCCAGGCGGAGGCGCAGGTCATGGCGAGGACGAGAGCGGTGTCGTCGCCGGATCCGCCGAGGCGGGACAGGTCGATGGACAGCATCGGGCTGGCGGGGTCGAAGGCGACGGTGGAGGGGGCGTCGAACATGCCGGCGAGGTCGCCGTGGACGAGGCGGCGCATGGCGTGGGAGAGGTCGCGGGCCGCGTCCCCGAGGTGGCCGGAGACGGTGCCGGCGGCCTGGTCGAGGAGGGCGGGCTGGGCGAGGGTGTGGGCGATGTCGCCGAGCAGCGGCGTGCGGCCTGCTGCGGCGGCGGCGCTCACGACGCCGTCGAGAGCGATATCGAGGGCCGTGTGTTCCATCGGCATCAGTTCCCGGCCGAGCACGGTGCGGGCCAGAGAGCCGAGAAGCAGCAGGCGCCGCTTGCGGACTTCGCCCGCCCAGTCGGCCTCCGCTACGGACGGAGGCCGGGGAGCGGCATCCAGGGGGTTCAGGCGGCCGGGCAGGCCGGGGCCGAGGGCGATCGAGGTGCCGCCGAGGGCTTCTGCGACGGGCGTCCATTCGCCCTTGGGGTCGCAGGGGACGTACACGCGGTACCCGAAGGCCACCGACCGCAGGGCGAAGCTTTTCGCGAGGGCGCTCTTGCCCTGGCCGATTACGCCGGCGAGCAACACGTTGGGGTTGGTGAAGCCTTCGACCTTGCCGTACAGGGTGAACGGATCGAAGGTGAAGGCAGCTTCGGCGTGGACGTCGCGGCCGATGTAGATGCCGTCTGCTCCGAGACCGCCTTCGGCGAGGAACGGATAGGCGCCGGCGGCGACTGCGGTGGTCATGCGGTGGGCGGGCAGGCGAAGGCGGCTGCCGCGTGCGGAGGAGGCGCCTGGTCGCCCTGCTGCGGGATAGAGGGGGAGCGGCATCTCCTCCTCGGCGGGCTCGTGTTCGCCGGAGGGGGAGGTGGCTTCGGCGCGGGCCTTGGCCTGGGCTTCGGCGAGCTGGCGGCGGGCGGCCTTGCGGGTGTTGCGGTCGGTGCCGTGGGGAGTGAACAGGGGACTGGCGGAGGCGCGGCGGGCGCGGCGGCCGGGGCGGTGCTGGGACATGGGGGCGGATCGTTTCTGCGGGGGCTGCCCTCAGGCGGTGCGCGCCGGGCGGGGGCCGTGGTCGGCGGGGGTGGTCTTGCGGCGGATGGCGTGGCCGGAGGCGAGCTGCCGCTGGCAGATCGTGAGGACCGGAGGTCCCTCGGGCAGTCCGTCGGGGCGGCAGACCTGGTCGGATCCGGTGTGCTCTGCGGCCGGGAGGGTGTGGAAGGCGTCGTGGACGCTGGTCGCGGCCTGCCACAGCCGCAGGTGGGCGGAGGCCATGTGGCGTCCGGCGGCCGGATGCTGGGGCCGGGTGGTGTCCGCGAGCCGGTCCATCAGGAGATGGAGGCCGGTCAAGTGGCTGTGCAGGACGTCCAGGTGTACGCGGTCGGCGGGGCCGCTGGTCCGCGCAGCCTGGCGGGCGTGGTGCCGGATGCCGGCGGTCGCTGCCCGCAGGTAGGGGTGCGCGTCGCCGACCGGGGTGTGGGCGTGGGTCAAGTCGGTGGGTCCTTGCTGCCGCGGGGTGTGCGGCGGGGTTTCGGCTACAGGGCGGTGCGGGCCAGGGGGAGGGCGGCGAGGGTGAATGCGTCGGGCTGCTGGTAGGTCAGGCGGCGCAGGTCGACCTGGGCGCTGACTGCGGCGGTTTCGATCTGCGCGCATGCTGCGTCGAGTGCGGAGTCGGTCTCGGCGGAGACGGTCAGCAGGCCGGTGAGGGCGACGTCGGCGTGTCCGGCGATCAGCTGGCGTTCGCGTTCCTTGACGTCGCCGTACTCGACGGAGTCGGCCTCGGAGTCGACCTGGCCGCGGCGCTGGCGTTCGGCGGCGTCGGCGATGATCGTGGCTTTGGTGCGCTGGACGTCGCGCAGCGCGGACTCGAGTCCCTGGGGCACGTATATAAGGGAGAAGGAGCGGCGCACGCCGGCGGTGAACATCAGGCCGTGCAGGAATCCGGCGCCGGTTTCGGTGCGCGGCCAGTTCTC
This sequence comes from Streptomyces sp. NBC_01006, assembly GCF_045162725.1. Taxonomy (NCBI): domain Bacteria; kingdom Bacillati; phylum Actinomycetota; class Actinomycetes; order Kitasatosporales; family Streptomycetaceae; genus Streptomyces; species Streptomyces sp. NBC_01006. The sequence goes on from NZ_CP108700.1 coordinate 7,142,746, forward strand.
CACCCAGTAGGTGGCGTGGCGGGCGGAGTCGGTGATGACCCGGTCGTACTCCTCGACCTGGACGACGGGACCGGCGGCGGCCGGGTCGGCTTCGGCCCTGCCGTGCTCGGACCACTGCTGCAGGCCGGCAAGAGCCTTGGGGTCATACGCGGTGCGGACGACGGCGGCGATTTCCCGGGCGGTGAGCCAGCCGGTGACCATCAGGCCCGCGTTTCGGGCGGCCTGGGCGACGGAGGTGGTGGTCTGCCCGAGCACGGTGAAGGCGCCGGGCAGTCCGCCGCCGGCCTGGCTGATCAACCGCTTGGCGGCCTTCAGGTCCAGGGAGACGGCGATGTACGTCTCGTGCGGAGCGGCGGCGGGACCTGCGGAGGCGACGAGTTCGGAGTACACGTGCCCGGCGACCTGGGCCTGCGGGTTGCCGTGGGTGGTCCAGTGGCGGGTAAGGGTGTCGCCGGAGTCGGGGACGGTGCGCTCCAGGACCTGGATGGTGGCGATGTGCCCGCTGCGGGCGATACCAGCCAGCGCCCGGCCCCACGTGGTGACGTTGCCGTTCTGGGTGGCGGGGTCGAGGAGGGCGAAGGCTCTGCTGGAGACGCGGGCGACGGCGGTCAGCGTCTGGGCCTGCGGGTCGTGGACGGCGGACGCCTGCGATCCGGAAGGCGTGACGACGCGCAGCGAGGCAACGGTGCCGGGCAGGTGGAGCATGCCGTCGGTGCGGGGCCGGGACACCGCGCGGGCCAGCCACAGGGTCTGGCCGGTGCGGCGGCGCTGTGCGTAGCGCAGGACGATCGGCGTCCAGTCGATCAGCGAGCGCCCGTTGCGACGGATGGCGACGAGGGCGCCGACCGCTGCCCAGAGGGGGGTGAGGGCGAGGGCGCCGACCAGTCCGGTGGACACGACGGTCACCAGGAGCAGGGCGAGGGCGGAGGAGACGAGGGCGAGCTGGGGCAGGGACAGGCCGAGCAGGATGCCGCGCTTGGAGCGGTGGGGGAACTTGATCGTGAGGGGGAGGGCGAGGTCAGACAAGGTGGGGCCGCTTTCGGGGGCGCGGGGTGGGGCCCGGGCGGGACACGGCAGTGGTGTGCGACGTGTCCCGCCCGGGTGGCGTGGACGGGTCAGGAACCGGTGGGCGAGGGCGGCGTAGTGAACGGGCTGCCGCCGGAGCCGGTCGCAGGCTGCGACGCCGACGGGGCGCCTTGCGGCGGTGCCTGTTCGGAGCTGTTCGGTGCGGCTGCCCACCCGCTGCCCGATCCGGGCTGCGCGCCGGGGCTTCCGCCGAGGTGGCCGCTGGTGTCCTGGCCCGCGCTGGTCGGCGGGGGCTGGACGGCCTTCTCCATACCGCTCTTGAACGCGTCCGCGGCCGGGGACATACCGGTTCCGCCTTCCTGGCCTCCGCCTCCGGAGGAGCTGGATGCGATGTCGCCCGGGAACTGCCCCGGCACGCTGGCGGGGCCCTGGGGTGCGGCACCTGCTCCGGCAGCGGCGCCGCCGGTGCCGGCGGTTGCGGCCATCGCGGCGGCCTTGCGGGTCGCCTTCTCCGCGTGCTGCTTGGCGATCTGGGCACCCGCTCCACCGGAACGGTGAAGGGATTCGCCGTCAGCGCTTTCCGCCGCCCAGTGCACGAATTTGAATGTGGCGTACGGGCAGAGCATCACCAGCATCATGACGACGATGCCGGCCAGGCAGTCGGCCAGGGCGCCGATGCCGTCCTTCGCCTCGGTCTTGCCCATGGCAGAGACACCGAGGAGGAACACGATCGTCATCAGCAGCTTGGAGACGACGAGGGTGGCAGTGGCTTCGATCCAGCCCCGGCGCCAGCGTCGCGCGACCTCCCAGCCGCCGCCGGCCCCGGCGAAGACGGCCAGGGTGACCAGCACGAGGATGCCGACCTTGCGGACCATCATCACGCACCAATAGAGGATCGCTCCGATGGCGGATCCGATCCCGACGATGGCGGGCACCATCCAGCCGAGCGGCACCATCGATCCGACCTGGGACACCTTGACCATGCGGCGCACGGACTCCTCGATCGAGGACCCTGCCGCGGCGAACAAGCCGTCGGACAAGGCGTCCACGACCTCGATGGCCACGGTGGTTCCGGCGATGGCCGCGAAGGAGAAGATCACGCCGCTCGCCGTGCCGGTGAACGCCTGGGCCAGGGCGCGTCCGTCGCGTTGGAACGCGGCCCGCACCAGCTGGGCACAGAACGTGGCGACGAGGAGGACCAGGCCGATCGGGAGGATCAGCTCGTAGTTGTCGCGGAACCAGCCCGCATTCAGATCCACCTTGGTGGTGACGTTGACGGCGTCGGCGGCGAGATCGGCGGCTGCGGCTGCGAGTTCGCCGCAGGACTTCGCGATCCAGTTGCCGATGCCCTCGGTGATGGCCTTGCCGGGATCGGAGACGAAGTCGATGGCGTCGGCCGCGCTGCACAGCTTGCTGGCGAGGGGCAGGGAACAGAAGTCCACTGGAGGGTTACCTCCCTATCTTCAGTGGCGTGCTACGGGGCGACGCTGGGGGCGATGGAGACGAGGGCACAGTCGCTGCCGGGCCGGCACTGGACGGCGAGGGTGACCGAGCGGTCCTCGGCGCCGCCTCCGCCGTCCTTCCAGGCGATGGTCTGCTTGCCGGTGACAGTGACCGCGTAGATGTACGCCTCGGTCAGCGCGGACGGGTTCTCGGCGAGGGCCTGCTTGAACGCCGAGGGGAAGCGCGCCTCACCGACGGTGGCGGTGGCGTGCTGGGCGTTGTCGGCCATACGGGACCAGAGCACCGGGTCCGGGACCTGACCGGAGATAGAGGTCCAGTCGGTGTACTTCGTCTCGCTGGTCATCCAGGCGTTCATGCCGGCGAGCTGCTGGTCGCGGGTGGTGGTGCGGCTGTCGTAGAACCAGAGCATCACTGCCGACGCGCGGGCGTAGGCGAGCGGGTCGGAGACCTTGGGCGGCGCCGGGACGGATCCCGTTCCGGCGCTCGGCTTCGGAGCCGTCGCGGCCGGCGCGCTTGGCGCGGGAGCCGAGGGCGCCTGTCCGCCGACGTGCTGCTCGCCTCGGCCGGTGAACCAGGCGGCGAATCCTGCGACCGCGAGCAGAACGGTGATGACGACGGCCCCGACGAGGATGCGGCGGCTTGTCGACCAGTGGGTGGTGGCCCGGTGAAGGGGGGAGAGGGAACGTTTCGGCATTAGTGGACCTGCGTCCCGAGGGCCGAGAAGAAGGCGACGATGCCGTTGGCCGCGCCTAGGCCGAGGGCGGCGCCGGCGGAGACGACTGCCCCCTTCTTGCCGTTGGCCTCGGCCTGGTGGCCGCCGCTGTGGTGGCCCCATGCCCACACGCCGAGGGAGACGGCGAGCGCGCCGACGACGGCGATGATGCCGAACATGTTGATGCTGGACACCACGTTGCGGAGGACGTCGAGTCCAGGGAGGCCGCCACTCTTCGGAGTGATGCCGGGGTCGAAGGCGAGGTGAGTGACGCGGTCTGCGAGTGAAATGGGTATGGCGGAGCTCCTTGCGTGCGCAGGCCGGAGGGGCCCTGCGGGTATGCGGGGAAGGGGAGGGCGCGCTGGGTGCGCGGGAGGGGCCCGGATCAGGCCGGTGGGCGCGGCCGGCGGGCTAGCTGTTCAGCGCGGGGATGCGGCGGACGGCGAGGATCTGCCAGTCGCCGACCTTCTCGATCCGCACCGGCTTCGTCGTACGCGGCGCGTTGATCACCAGGCCGGCACCGATGTACATGCCGACGTGCTCCGGTACGGCAGCGGTGCCGCGAGTGAAGAGCAGGTCACCGGGCTTCAGGGCGTTGGCCGGCACCGCGTCGCCCTCGTTGACCTGGGTGTACGTGGTGCGGGTGAGTTGGACGCCAGCCTTGGCGTAGGCCTGCTGCATGAGTGAGCTGCAGTCGCAGCGGCCCATGGGGTCGGGGCCGTGCGGCGCGTTGCAGCTGCCGCCCCACTGGTACATCGTGCCGAGCTGGTGCATCGCCCAGTCGATGGCGGTACGGGCCTTCGGGGAGGCGTCGGCGGGGATCTTGTAACCGTCGGGGACGGTGCCTTCGGGGATGGTGCCCCAGTCGGCTCCGTTCTCGCCCGGCTTGCAGCCTCCGCTGCCTCCTGGTGTTGGGCCGGGTTCCTGGCTGGGCTGGTTGCCGCCGTTCGGCAGCGTTTTGGCGATGGCCTGTTGGAGGGCTCGTGAGAGCGGCTCCCACTGGGCGTACGCGTCCGGGTATCCGGAGCGCTGCACGGCTTGGGCGGCCTGAGTGATCGTCATCTGCTGCCACCCCTTGACCTCCAGTAGCCCCTTGTAGAACTTGGTCGAGGCGTAGACGGGGTCGCGGATCTGCTCTGGCGTTCCCCAGCCCTGGCTGGGCCGCTGCTGGAACAGGCCCAGCGAATCCCGGTCGCCGTAGGTGAGGTTGCGCAGCCGGGATTCCTGGATGGCTGTGGCGAGCGCGACGACCTGTCCGCGCTCGGGGATCTTCAGGGCGATGCCGGTGGCGACGATCGTCTTAGCGTGGGGGATCTGCTCGTCGGGCAGTTCCAGGCCCTCGACACGGACTGTGCTGTCGCTGCCCTGGCCGCCGAGGATCGATGCGACCTGCTTGGCGACGGCCGCTGTGTCGACGCTCGTGCCGCCGGGGGTGCAGGCGGCGCTTCGGGAAGCCGGGCCGCTTCCGGCAGCGGCCATGGCGGCGGTGGTGGCGAGGAGGAGGGGGGAGAGGCAGAGGACGCCGATGGTGGCGGCTACGGCCTTCAATCCGGGGTGCCTCCGTGCTCGCCGGTACGGGCCGGCGGCCGGGTTTCAGGCAGGGGAGGGCGCAGAGATGTCATAGCGGTGTCCTTGGGGAAGTGATGCCCCGGCCGCGCGGTGCCGTGCAGATGTGAGAAGGGCGAGTCCGGCCGGGTGATGGGTGAGCTGTGTGCCCAGGGGCGTCGTGGCGAGTTGCCGCTCGCGGTGACGCACGGGCGGGTCAGGTGTGCCGGGACAGGGGGTGCCTCCATGTGGGCATGACGGGGGAATGGCGCCAGCGGCGGGGTGCGCCGGGCAGTTCCAAAACAGTAAGCGGCGATCCCCGGTTGACCAAGAAATAGATGATCAAGGCTCTATTTCAAGGGTTTTGGCGGCGACCATGGTCAACCGGGGATCGTGCCCTACAGTTTTGTTCTCCCCCGCACGACCTGCCTTGTGGCCCCCTGGCTTCTTCATGCCCGCACACGGCCAGGCAGCGTCATTCAAGCGTGGCCGGAGATCACCACTTCGCCTTTCCCGAACCGAAATTGGGGTACCTCTTTGCCTTTCTCCCTGCACCAGGGCGACGCCCTCAGCGTCCTGTCCGCCCTCCCGGACGACTGCGTCGACTCCGTCATCACCGACCCGCCGTACAACTCGGGCGGCCGGACCGCGAAGGAGCGAACGACCCGCACGGCCCGGCAGAAGTACACCTCCGCCGACGCCGGCCACACCCTGCCGGACTTCACCGGCGAGAACATGGACCAGCGCAGTTACGGCTTCTGGCTGACGCAGATCATGACCGAAGCCCATCGGCTCACCCGCACCGGTGGCACGGCTCTGCTGTTCACCGACTGGCGGCAGCTGCCCGTCACCACGGACGCGATCCAGGCCGCCGGCTGGCTGTGGCGCGGGGTGCTGGCCTGGCATAAGCCGCAGGCCCGCCCGCAGAAGGGCCGGTTCACCCAGAATTGTGAGTTCATCGTCTGGGCGAGCAACGGAGACATGGACGGCTCCCGGAACGAGGTCTACCTCCCGGGCCTGTACTCGGCCTCGCAGCCGTCCGGCGCGAAGCGGCAGCACATCACGCAGAAGCCGGTCGAGGTGATGCGCGAGCTCGTCAAGATCAGCCCGCCGGGCGGCACCGTCCTCGACTTCTGCGCCGGATCCGGCTCCACCGGTGTCGCAGCACTGCTGGAGGGTCGGGACTTCATCGGCGTCGAGAAGACCAAGCACTACGCCGAGATCGCCTCCGACCGGCTCACCGCAACCCTCCAGCAGACCCTTTCCCAGGACGATTTCGTCCTGTCTGCCTGATCTTCGACAGCTTGCCGAGGGGGCAGGGGTGGCATCTCGCATTCCTGCCCCCGGCCGTGCATCGGGGCTTTGTAGCACGCGATCCCCGGTCAGCCAAACCGGGGAATCTGTGGATGGTTGAACTCCAGTCCCTAACGAATTCCGACGTGCCGCATGCGGCTGCGAGGAGAGACCTTTCGTGCTCGAACCCATAGACGGCCCTGACGGCCTGGAGATGGATCCGATCCGCCTTCCGGAATCCGACCTGGAGAGCATCGAGGCCAGCGTCCGCAAGCTCCTGGACCAGTCGGCCCAGCAGGCGAGGCAGCTCGACAGCCTGGCCGCCGCACCCGACCCGATGCCCTTCGCAGGCTTCCCCATGGCAGGCCTTCCCGGCATGCCCGCCCGCGCTCTGCCGCCCGAGCCGAAGCCGATCCTGGAGCTGGACGGCGAGGAGAAGGAGAACGAACTCGACTCCCTCACCGACTGGGTGGAGGACTTCCTCATGCCGGTCTACGGCGCGGAGATCACCACCGCCGCGCCATGGTGCGAACAGTGGCAGCAACACCTCGACGTCGTGGCCTGGCTGCACGCCCTGTGGCTGGCCTACCAGCAGCACAAAGATCCCGAAGCCGGGCCCAGCGGAATGTTCGTGTGGCACCGGGACTTCCTCACCCACGCGATGGCCGCCGTCCGCGCGGCCGGCGGACCGCTGTCGGCCTGCCAGACCGACCCCGACCGGCCCGCCCACCGTCTGCTGTGCGGACCCGGCCGGTCCACCCGCCCGTTGGCCACCGACGGAGACGACGCGGTCGATGTCTCCGAGGCGGCCTCGTGAGCGGCCACGACCAGCCCGCATTCGGTCTGACCTTCGACCCGCGGGCCCTGACCGACCTCCTCCAGGCCCCCAGCGACATCCGCGACCTCGCACTCGCCCAGCTCCAGGACGTCGTCAACGCGAAGCTGTTCGGCGGCAAGCTCACCGCCGAACTCGACGGACTGCGCAAGCTCTACGTCGACTCCCGCGCGGCCTGGCGCATCGTCTACGACCAGCGCCGGGCCCCCGAGGGATCCGCCTACCGCACCGAAATCCACGTCGTCGCGATCCGCCCCCGGGACCGGCACGACGTCTACAACACCGCAGCCGCCCGCCTGGGCATCAAGCGCCGGCCGGTCGACGCCCTCACCCACGCCGCCCGGGCCCGGTCCCCCCAGCTCGACACCACCCGCACCATCCCCAAGCCCGGACCGCCGCCCTACGCGGTCCCCGGCCTTCCCCAGCCCGCACTTCCCCTCACCCCGAAAGGCCCCACCCGTTGACGACCTTCCCCAACTTCCTCGACACCTTCACTAGCACCCTCCTGGGGACCAAGCCGTTTGAGGAGAACCCCCGCCACAGGGCCCTCCTGAACGTCTTCACCGAGGTCCAGGACCTCGAACAGCGTCTGCTGGCCGCGATGACCGCCTCGCCGCAGCCCGGCCCTGGGGCCGTCGAGCAGCTGGAGGCGTGCACCGACCTCCTCCTCGAACGACTCGCCGCCGGATACGAACTGTCCCTCCTCCTGTCCACCGGCTGCTGCTGCGCGGAGGACGTGGTCGAGGCCAACCCCTGCGTGCCGTACGGGCTGGAGCAGGACGAGGAGTGCTGCCAGGAACCGGCGGAACCGCCGGCCGGCCTGCTCGACGCCTGCAGCGGCGTCTTCGCCGAGCTTGGCGACCCGCATGCCGTGGCTTCCGCCGATCTGGTGGACGCTCTGCGACGCCTTCCGGGCGTCGCCGGCAACCACTGGCGCTACAGCGACCTCACCCAGGCCCGCCTCGCCGAGCTCCTGGCCCCGTACGGGATGCGGACCCGCGACATCACCCTGCCGGACGGCCGGCGTCGCAAGTCCTACCAGCGCGAAGCCCTCCTTGCGGCCATGGGCGTGTGCACCAGCTGCTGAACTCCTCCGACGCCGTCCGCATCCGGACCGCGACCCTCGCGGACTGGCCGCTCATCGAGACATTCCACCGCAGCTGCTCTGAGCAGGCCTTGCACCGCCGCTGGGGCAGAACGTGGATCGTCCACCGCGACATCGAGCGGCTCCTGCACCACTCCAGTTGCTGGATCGCCCTGCACGACACCGACGATGTCGTCGCCCTGGGCTCGGCCGGACCAGTCAGCCGACAACCGGGCGTCTTCGACCTCGGCCTGCAAGTCGCCGACGTCCACCAGCGCCGAGGCATCGGTCTTGCCCTCGCCCGACACGCCGCAGCCCATGGCCGTTCCCGCGGGGCGCACACCCTCTCCGTCTACGCCGAGGCGTCGAACCTGCCGATGCTCGGCCTGGTTCGGCGGCTCGGCCACCCCACCGAAATCCGACAGGGCGCGCACCTCGACGTCCGCGTGCCGCTGTCTGGGGCGGGTGCCGCCTGCCCGACGACACCCGCCCCGCCACCGTCTAGGAGGTGATCTTCTTGCCGTCCATCACGCCGCCGACGAGGGCTCTGACCAGCCTTGACCATCGAGTCGAGGCGGCAATCGGCCATAGCGTCGACCGCCTGTGGAAGTACCAGGACCGAGGCCTGCTTGACGAGCCGCTCAGCCGTCTCGCCGAAGCCCACCGCACCCTGTCCGAAGCAGAACGGGGCGTGACCTTCTACCGAGTCCTTCTCCAGCGTCTGGCCTCCGGGGAACTGCCCGTAGACCGAGACCTGTTCAAGCGCATCGACCGGACCGTCGCCCAGCTCAAGGACGCAACCGCCACACGGGATGCCTGCCAGGACCACGCGGTCGCCGTACTCGAGCCGCTGGAAGCCGCAGCCCCGGCACGCGCCACGGCGGGAGGTGTGGACCTGATCGCCCACGAGTTCGCGGCGCTCCTCGCCATCAGCCAGGGCGCCAAGCTCCATCAGCACCTGCAGACCGGGCGCATGTCCGTCGTCACGGCCTCCGGAGTACGCGTCGCTCACCCGGTTTTCCAGCGACTCGAAGAAGCTCGGCTGGTGGTACGCGACACCTCCCACCCACTCCACGCCGGGCAGCCCGTCTCGCTCACGGACAGCGGGCGTACGACAGTGACCGCCACCGGCCGCCCTCCTGCCGCGACGGCAACGCCTGCTCCCCGTGCGGGCTCCTGGCCGGCGGCCTCCACGCGGTCCCGTTGATGCACTGCCCCGACCACTTGCCCCTCCGACACGAAATGAGCTGAATGCCGCGAACCGACTATCGGCCTGACTTCCGCCTCGACGGCTTCGAGCCCGTCAACGACGCCGTGGGGGAGGCCTTCTGGGACCACATCGACTCGGACCGCGACTCGATGACCACCCTCGCCTCCCATCACAGCCCCGATGGCCGCCAGAGCTTCTTCGTGATCCACAATGGCGCCGTCACGTGGGGAATCCCCGGCCAACCCCAGCTCGTCGCCCTACGCCTCGAACGAGACATCGCAGCCAAGGCATACAGGTTCGAGCACGCCGAGCTGCCGCTCCCGGCGATGGCCCAGTCCTGGCTCATCAAGCGCGGTTGCCCATCCGAGGCCATCTCCATGCCGCCGGGAATGGGCACCAAGCCTGCCGACACGGCGACCGTGGCCCTGCAACAGCGGCTCATGGGCGACGGAGACCACTTCGCCCTGCTCCACAGCTACACCGACGACACCACGCCGAAGCCCGAGACCACCGTGCTCCTGCGCGCACTGGACGAGCGGGTGGAGAAGCCGTTCCGGGTTCTGCTGGAGCAAGCCGACCTCGACACCTTCACCCACACGCTGCGCGAGGGCGCCTTCGAGACTGTCGAGGCTGCCGTCGGCTGGATGGAAGACCGCTCCAGCACCCTGCCGTCGGCGGTGCCGTCCACAACCCGTGCCGCCGGCCCGGCAGCTCTGCCGGTCGCTCCGCCACAGGTCCGCGGCCGGGCCCGCTGATCGCGGAAGGGCCGGAAGGTAGCAGCACATCCCCGGTCAGCCAAACCGGGGATTCTCCGGACCCTAGTAACTGGCCCACCGCGCAAGTCCGGGCCGTCCCGTCGCCGTTCATCCCTGTCGCCCCATGCCCTCATGGAGAGGAGTTCGCCATGCCCGAAGAACTCGACGACGTGCTGGCCGCCTTTGCCCAGCAGATCCAAGCCCGTTTCCAGATGCCCCTCCACCAGCTGCGCGATGCCGTAAAGGCCGCCCCGCAGGCGAATCCCGATGCGACGACCGTGGCCCGCTGGTACGGCCACCTCGAAGAAGCCCAAGGGCTGCTGTCCCAGGCCGAGGACGACCTCGTCCTCGCCCTCGACCGCGCGCCCGCCGGCGAGCTCGAAGACCCGGTGATGGCGCTCGCCGACCGTGTGAACACGCTTGTCGCCGTACGGGACGGCCGCGCCATGGTTGTCCGCCACCTCCTCGACGACAACGCCCCGGGCAAACGTACGCCGGGAGCCTGGCGCGGCGTATCCCGCACCGGGCCCGCTATCGCGACCACGCCCGTCGCCCGCCCGGCCGCAGTGCCCGCCGTCCCAGTCCGGGGAGGCATGCGATGAGCGCCTCGACCAAGCCCACCAGCCTGGACGACCACCTCGAAGAGGCCTTCGGCGCGCCCCTGGCTCAGCTGTACGTCGCCGCGGAGGCCTGGACCGCGTCGCCTCCATTGCAGCGGGCACTCGCACTGCGCTCGTTCCTGGCGCTGGCCGAGGAACAGGTCACCATCGTGCGCGACACCATCCACCTGGCGACCGCTGCAGACCGCGATCCGGGCGTGCTCTCCTCCGATGCCATGCGTTTCGACGCGCAGTGGCTGGGGGCGGCGCTTGTTGCCCGCGACAGGTACACCACCGCTCTGGGCGAACTCCTTCGGACCATGCCGCCCCCAGCTGCCGCCCGGGAAGGGCCGCCGCAGATCACCCAGCCCAAGATCGCGACCCGTGCCGCACCCGGGGTGCCTCCGGTCATGGTGGGGTCCCAGGCCCGGAGTCCGTGGGGCCACTGATTGCCCCACAGCACCTCCCGGCAGATCGCCGACCACATCGAATCCCTCTACGGCCGCCCGCGCGCCGAGCTTGAGGCACATGCCGACTCCACCACCCACCCGAACATGCTGTCCGCGCTCTTGGCCGCCCACGCTGCCGTCGAGTTCGCCGAACGTGACCTCGCTTTCCAGCTCCAGCGGCTACGGCAGCTGATTCATCCCGAGCGCCAGGTCGGCCGCTTCGACGCCAGCCACATCCACGACTGCGCCCGCCGCATAGGTGAAGCCGTCGCCGTACGCGACACCCAGGCCATGCACGTCACCGCCGTGCTGCAGAGCCTGCACCGTGTCCCCGCGCCGGAGTCCCCACCCGCCACGACGGTCACACCGCTGGCCCCGGCCGTTGCCGCCGCAGCAGCCGCGCCCGCCCGCGCCCGCTGAACCCTCACCCACGTTCCAGGAGCACCCCCTTGGCTACCACCGGCCTGCCCGAATCCATAGCGTCCGACCTGTCCCGCGTCACCGAGAGCCTGCAGATGCTGGCTCCGCGGTGGAACGTCTGGGTGCTGATGACCCTGGCCGAGACGCCTCTGCGCTACCGGGAGATCAAGAGCGCACTGCCCTGGCTCCCCGACGGCCAGCTCCACCCCAGGATCGGCAAGCTCGCCGATGCCGGACTGGTCGAACGCACCGAGTTCGAGCCGCAGACCGTGCTGTACGGCCTGTCCGTCCGCGGTCGCGAGCTGCTGCCAGTCCTGGGCGTGATCGCCGCCTGGGGCAGCAAGCACCTGGACAAGGAGACGGTGCTGGATCCGGCGACCGGTCACCGGGTGCCCAAGCCGGTGCCCCGCGCACAGGACATCGAGGACACGATCGCGCTGATCGCGCCCCGCCAGGCCACTCCGATCCTGTGGGCGCTGCGCATCCGCGGAGCATCCAGCGCCAAGGCGCTGGCCGCCACGGCCATGCCCGAGCGGCACCTGACCAACGTCTACCAGCCGCTGAACCGTCTGGCCGAGGACTTCCTCGTCACCAAGGACCGTCAGGGCAACGCCGAACTCACCGCCGCCGGACGGGACCTGGCTCCCGTCTACCAGGCCGTGTCCGCCTGGGCCGCCGGCCGCCCGCTGGCCCAGGCCACCAGCCACCCGGTATGGGCCTCGAACCCCGCGCAGTCGCTGACCGGACCCGCCATGTGGGCCACCACTCAGCCGCGCACCCCAGCCGTGCCGACCACCCCGGCCCGTGCGACATGGGCCGCAGGCGACCTGTTCTCGCACACCGTCCCGGCCCGCCCCGTCGGTGTAGCCCCGATCGGAGGCCGTACCCGATGAACGCGTTCTCCGACACTGCTGCGCTCGCGCGGGTCACGGCAGCCCTGTCCCACCCTGGCCTCGTCCGGATCATCAGCGACATCGACGACAACGGCCCCCTGCAGCGGCACCTCCTCAGCCGGACCTTCACCGGCCTCTCCCGCCAGCAGCTCCGCCACGCCACGGCGTCCGGGCGCGCGCTGCGCCTGCTGCGGGCAGGGACGCACGCCGGGAACCCGGCTCTGGTACTCACACCCGCTGGCAAGGAGCTCGCCGACGTCTACGACACGGCGGCACGCTGGGCCCGCACCCACCACTACCCCTGCGACGTGAGTGACTTCGTCGCCCGCGTCCAGGCCACCCTCACCCTGCTCGGCGAATACGACGGCACCGCGGGCGACGAAGCCCCGCACGCACCGCAGGCCGCGCTCGTGTCATGGATCCGCGACCACGCCGCCGCCTTCGGCCATCCCCTGGCCGGCACGTCCCCGGACGAGATGGAGCTCGCGGCGTGAGAGCCGCACCCGAGGCCCGGGCTGTGGCTGCCCTGGGGACCAGCCGTGTGGCCCGCGCGGTCGGCATGGACCCCAACGTCTGGGCGTACAACGCGATGAAGGACGCACCCGGCTACGGGCAGGCCACCGTCATGGCCGTGATGAACACGGCCCTGAACGTCAATACCGTGCAGCGGCAGCTCCTCGACGATGCGGCTCGCGCCGTCGAGGAGCTGTCCAAGGTCCTGACCGGCAAGGACACCACCGATCACCGCTCAACCGCGGGACTCCTCGGCGACAGGAGTAGCCGCATGGAACACCTGGCGATCCGGCGCGGCGAACTCCTCGGCCAGCTCGACACGCACCTGGCCATCTACCAGGAAGCCGCAGCCGAGCCCAAGCCCCCGGCCAGCCCGTCGAAGGCCCTTGGCCTGACGCATCCGGTCGACACCGGGCCGCAGGCGCGCACGCCGCGCCGCTGAACCCCCTTCTGCTCTGCTCGCTGCGGCGGGCGCATTCTTGCGTGAAAGCGACGATGACCACCGATCTCGTGATCGCCGGCCCACGGCACGCCCTCCTCCCGCAGCTGTCCCTGCTGCGCCGCATCTACCTTCCCCGTACCGCCGACGCCGGCGCGTTCGCAATGACCACGTATGGCATCCCGCTGATCGTGCTCGCCACCACCCGCTCCGCGACCCTCACGGGCCTCGCGTTCGCGCTGGAGTGGATCCCCCGCCTCGCCGCGTTCTCCCTGGCCGGAGCAATGGTCGACCGGCACGGCACCAAGCGGGTCTTCCGCATCGCCTCCGTGCTGCGCGCCCTGGTGGTCCTGGCCGCGGCCGTCATCCTGCCCACACAGGCCGGAGGAGTGGGAGCGACCACCACCGTGATGGCGCTCGCCGCAATCACCGGCGTGGCCACCGAGTTCTCCTACATCGCCGCCGAGACCGCGGGCGCCACCGCCAGCAAGGACGCGGGGGAGCAGGCCCACCGCGTGCAATCGGCGCTCCTGGGCATCGACCAGACCGCCACCCTCGCCGGCCCCGCCCTCGCCGGATTCCTCCTGCACTGGGCCGGAGTCACCGGCACCCTGCTCACCATCGCCGCCTGCTCCCTCCTCGGCGCCGCCCTCGCCCCCTGGCACCGCGAGACCCGCCTGGTCCCCGCCGCCGCATCCGCGCTCACCGGACTGCGCACCGGATGGAAGACCCTCGCCTCCCTCCCCGCCCTCGCCTGGCTGATCGCCGGACTCACCGTCTCCAACATCGCCACCGGCATGCTCCAGGCCGCCGCCCCGATCATCGTCGTCCAGCACCTGGGCTACTCCAGCGCCGCCGTCGGCGTGATCTGGTCGGCCGCCGCAGCAGCCTCCCTCGTTGCGGTCGCGTGCTGCCGCTTCGCCATCGACCGTGTCGGCCTGTGGGCCGCCGGAGCGGCCAGCGCGATGGTCGCCGCGCTGGCAGGCCTCGCCGTCTCCCAGGCCGGCACCTACACCCACTTCCTCGTCCTGACCGCCGTACTGATGGCCGGCGAAGGCGGCATGACCGTCGTCCTGCGCACCCTGCGCTCCCACCTCATCCCCGAACAGGTCTTCGGCGCCACCCTCAGCATCACCATCCTGATCATGCTCCTGCCGTTCCCGCTCGCAGGGATCCTCGTCGCCGTGACACCGGCGACCGCCCTCGGCCACGTCCTGACGGCCTGCGCCGCCCTCCAGGCCATCGGCCTCCTCACTGCCTTCTGGCGCCTGCGCCGCGAACCCGCCCTGCGCCACCGGCGCACCCCCGTCATGTCGGACACGCCCTGACCCACCCAGCCCAGCCCCGCTCGCTCCGACCCGGGAGACACATGCCCACGTACCCCTCGGCCATCTCATCGCTCAACGCCGACCAGGCAGCGGCGGCGGGAAGCCTCGTCCGGCTGCTGACCAGCCGCTTCGATACCCTGCCGGTCGCCGAGACCGACGCACTCGCCCAGACCCTCCTCGCGCAGGACGGCCTCGTCGCCGACATCCGGAACCTGCTCCACACCATGGCCAGCTGGGCGGGCCGAGCAATGCCCGACTACGAAGGCCCCCACTTCGACTTCCGCCACATACTCGCCGACACCGCCGAGGAACTGGCCGACCTGCCACCGCTCCCCGAGGGCCTCGTCCTTCCTGTGCCTGACCCCGGCCAGCAGACATGCGCCGCGCCCGCCGCCACCGGACCCGCCACTCCAGGCCACGTCGTCGGCCGTAGCCGCTGAGCGGCGCCTGGCAAGCCCGCCTCCTAGCCGCCCGCGCCCGCACCACAATCACCGTCACGCCGACCGCTTAGCCCATCCCCCTGCCTTCTGGACTGCTTTGACCGACACCGCACCTGAACTGATCGACGGCGACGTCTACGTCACCCCCCGATACCTTGCCGGCAGCGCCTGGATCGGCGATCCAGCCCTCCAGCCCCTGTTCGAACTCGGCTGGGACCGCCACCACGACGACTACGGCAACCTGTACGTCGCCTCCCCGGACCGCAGGGTCCGCCTCGGGTTCCTACCCGAAGGCGACGACGACGGACTCTGGCGCATCACCGCCTACCGCGACCCCTTCGCCGCACCCGCCTGGGGAGTGTGCTTCAACGACATGACCCCCACGGAGCTGGTCACCTCATTCACCACCACCCTCGCGGCCTCCTATACCCAAGGCCCCGATGCCTACCTCCACGCGGATGTGCACGAGAACGGATTCGAGGGCGTGGCGCCACTCCTGAACGGTGGATGGAAGCTCCAACATTCAGGCTCGGACGTCGTGGAACTCCAGACGGCGGACGGCCTGGCGGGCCTGGAGTTCGTCACCGGCCGACTCGACGAGGCGAAGGAGCTGACCACCCTGCAGGCGCGCTGGTACCTGTGGGGCGGCCCCAAGGGGCCTCGCTGGTACGCCACCGCCTCCACCGGCACCCCGGTGCACTTGATCACCGCGATCACCACCGCCCTGGCCGACCCGGCCCCAGTTCCTCGATGGCAGAGCGGCATCCTCTCCTCCCTGCGCCCGCACATCCAGCTCACCCCGGTCGCCCCGCCCTCACCGTCGGCACCCACTCCGCTGGACGTGCACCGCCGTGCCGTTGCCCGCCCGCGGCCGACGCTCACCACGACCAGCGTGCCGCGCTGGAGCACCAGCTCCCGCCCCGCCACAGCCCGCCGCTGATCCCGATCTGGAGCCACCCCTGTCCCTCCACGCCGCAGAGTTCTTCGCTGAGCTCCAGCCGCCCTTTCCCGCAGGCGTAGTCGTCGGGAACACCTTCTACGGCACCGTCGCGGCGGAGTCCCCGGTGCGGATCCGTATCGACTTCCAAGGCACGATCCGGGACCGCGAGTACAGCGGCTTGCGTCTGGCTGTACTCCACCCCGACCGGGGAACCCTGGACACCGCCGTGCTCACCTTCGCCGACCACCAGACCTTCGCCCGCCGCGACGCCGCAGACGGTATCGGCCCCGGATGGGACGGCTACGCCCGCATCCGCGACTGGCACGAGAACGGGCCCCCGCCCTGGGACGGAGCAGACCTGACCGGGCTCCGCCGCGCCATCACTCAATACGCACAGATCTGGATCCCTGCCTCGCCACCGGCACGGGCCTACTCGAAGCTGCCCAGTCCGCCGTCCGCAA
Organism: Streptomyces sp. NBC_01006; assembly: GCF_045162725.1. Classification (NCBI taxonomy): domain Bacteria; kingdom Bacillati; phylum Actinomycetota; class Actinomycetes; order Kitasatosporales; family Streptomycetaceae; genus Streptomyces; species Streptomyces sp. NBC_01006. Next base: position 7,159,152 of record NZ_CP108700.1, read on the forward strand.
GCCCTCCGACCGGCCGCTCCCACTGACCACACCTCGGCACCACCAACCAACGATCAAGGAGACCACTCCCTTTATGCGCCCCAGCACCACCAGCCGATACGCACCCACGGCTGTCGGCATCGCAGCGGCCCTCGCGGCAGGAACCCTGCTCAGCGCCTCGACCGCCTGGGCCGAAGCCCCCGAACCGCAGCCCGGCACCGTCGAGATCATCAAGAAGGACCCCGACGGAGCCCTCCTCACGGGCGCCGAGTTCTCCCTGCTCGACACCCTCAACGGGACCAAGGCCCTGACCGGCAAGACCAACGCGGACGGCATCCTTCGCTTCGAAGGCGTCGCCCCCGGCGTCTGGCGGCTCAAGGAGACCGCCACCGGTAGCCCGATCCACGAGCTGGCCCCGGACCAGGACGTCATCATCACCCCTGGTCAGACCGCGAAGCTCACCATCGTCGACCACTTCAAGGCCGCAGACCTCACGGTCACCAAGACCGACAAGGCCAACGGGAAGCCGCTCGCCGGCGCCGTCATCAACATCACCCCGGCCCGCGGCGACGGCAAGCCCGTCACCCTCACCACTGGCAAGGACGGCACCGCCACCACCAAGCTTCCCGTCGCCTCCCGCGCGGGCACCACGTACACCGCCACCGAGACCAAGGCCCCCGACGGCTACCAGCTGGACTCCACTCCAGTGAAGATCACCGCTAAGCCCGGCGCCCCGGCCACCGCCGCCTTCACCAACACCAAGAAGGAACAGCCGACTCAGCCGCCCACCACCCCGTCGCCGACCCCGACGACCCCCACCACGCCGCCGCCCGCACCGTCGGACAAGCCGACGCCCACCACGCCGCAGACCCCGCAGACATCCGCCTCGGCCTCCGCAGGCCCGACCCCTGACCAGACGACGTCGAGTACCTCTTCCCCCGCTCCCACGGGGTCCCTCGCGCAGACCGGTGCGGACGCCACAGGATGGCTGCTGGCCGGAGCCGGAGTGCTGCTCGCCGCAGGCAGCGGCGCACTGTTCGCCGTCCGCCGGCGCCGCAACTCGGTCGAGGACGACGACGCGACCACCAGCTGACCCAACCGGCACCCAGAACTGAACATCACCGCCTCCGTGGGCCCCAGGAACCGTCGTCGGTTCCTGGGGCCCTTGCCTTGTCCAGAGGACCGCAGCATCCATTCCGTGGTCAACGTCCTAAAAGGAGATCCGGCGACGTCTGTCCACCAGGCTGGGCGGCCTTCTTCTACGCGCTTCCGAAGGAAACCAAAAAGCCCTGCGGCGTACGTACGGACAGCCGTAGCATTCAAGGTTCTTTTGATTCAAGGAGGATCAGATGGAAGCTCTGTCACTGGAGGAGCTGCGTGCAGCGGACGAGCGCACGCTCCACTTCACGCCGTACGGCCTGGGCGGGGCCATGACCCCTGAGGTCGCCCTGGACTTCCAGCAACACGTCGTCGCCCAATACACCCTGGCCGCCGATGTCGCAGAGGGAACCCGCCAGCGCTTCGAACAGCTCCGCCGGGTGCATGCCTATGGACTGTTGTGCTACGACCTGTTCACGATGGTCAGCGACGCAGCCCTGCTGGTGATCGAGCAGGCGCTGCGGGACAGGTTCATCGACATCCACAACGGTGCCGTCGTCATCCAGGACAGCGACGGGAACGAGCACCAAATCTCTGCCATCGGCTACGCGAATTTCCACGAGCAGTACAGGAAGCTCAGGGGCCGCAAGATCCAGATGGGGCCAACCCGGACGTGGACCCCATTCAAGGGCATGCTCCACGACCTATACACCTGGGCACGGCGGGAAGGGCTGCTGCGAGGACAGCGCAACAGGGGCCGGGAGAAGGCAATCAAGGCATTGCGAAACATGGTCGCTCACCCCAACGGCTACCACCTCACCACTCCCGTCGACGCGGCCCACACGCTCGCCAGCCTCGCCGAGATCATCAATCAGCTGTGGGGACACCAGACACCCGGAGGTCGGCTGTACCCCGCCCCCGTCGACCGCAGCACCGTCGCCATCGGATGGAACGCGGAAGGCGGCAGGATCACGATCTGCCAAGCCGAGAACCTGCTCACAGCCGAGAAGAGCGACGAGTGGGAGTACGTACTGGTGCAAGCGGTCTTCTCCCCAGGTGAAGCGGAGGATCCCACGCTCTTCGAGTTCGACTCCCTCGTGGAAAACACCACCTACCCGTGCGACCTCCTGTGGGGGCCCGGCGAGCAAAGTCAGGCCCTGGCATGGCTGGAGACCAACCAGCCTGCGGCCGACGCCTGCGACCATCTCGATCGGATCTTCCTGATCCGACACCACGACAGGCTGTTGCATCTCCCGATGCGCCCCCAGATCGCGGCCGGGCTGCCACCTACCGAGCATGCCGGCACCTGGTACACAATCCGCGCGGACGACCCTCGCGACGCCTTTTCCCATGCGCGACAACTCATCCAAACAGCGCCGCAGCACGCCTCAACCGGCGAATGCGGCCAGTGCTCTGTTGCGACCATCAAGCGGGGCACCCACGCGCAGGCGCTCGCTGCGGCTGCACACGAAGGCGTAAACGTAGCGCCGATCCGCCCGCCGGATGTCAGGACACCAGGCCGACTGCCCCGGAGTATCACGCTCCAACCGTGATGGAGAGCGCGCCGCCGGCGCGCCCTGCCCGGAGGCGCAGGAGCAGGACGAGGATGCTGCCCGGCCAGCGGTTCAACTTCCAACACCCTTGCCCTGGCACCCGTAACGGTGAATCAGGGGGGAAGCCCGCATCCACTTCCGCCAGTCCGCTAAAAGGAGAGGCATGACGGAACTCGACGACCCGTGGCTGATCGACGCGATATGGCGGGCGGCCGATTTGACGCGGGCCTACCTGGTCCAGGACCGTGTTCAGGTCGCCACATGCCTCGCGGGCTTGGACACCAGCCAGCTGGAGCGCGTCCTGACGTGGCTGATTCTTGATCACGACGCACTCTTCGGCGCGCTGGGGGAGCCGTCCATGTCGGTGCGGGAGCTTGATGCGGTGGCGGCTCTGGCACCGCTGGAGACCGAGCTGGCGATGACGACGGCCGTACGCCGGGTCGCCACGAAGGAGACGGGGCTCACCGGAGCAGTGGAGGGCCTGGCGCCACTGGATCGCGTCCACGCCATTGCAACCTGCACTGCGGTCATGCTGTTGGAAGCACGCGGCCGCACCACAGCCGTAGCCCAGCTCGATGCCGAAACCGTGCGGTATGAGCAGATGGGGTACCCCAGGCCGTACACGATCACTTGACCGGACCGGCTGCTACTTCGCTCCGGAGCAGTGGCTGGTCGCCGGATCAGACTGGTCCAACTTCGATGGCAATCGGTCCGGGTTTGCTGTCGCCGGACACCAGTTGTCCTTTGACAGTGAAGTTAGTCGCTCTGCTCGCGTTGACCTGCGGCGACTGGATTGATTGTCGAACGATCAGGTGAGGCGGGTCGGCTTCCGGCCTTCGGGCACAACGGCTAACGCCAACCCAGTGATCGTGGGATCGGGGCAGGTCGTGGGCGGGGCAGGTGAGGCGATAACCCCGGGCAGAACTCCAGCCAGCTTGCGGTGCCGCTGTAGTCGGGCACTATCGAGAAACCCACTGCCCCGGGTGGTTGCACCCTATATACAGGGGGACGAGAACTCCGCACCCGGCCGGCCGCCGGGCCAGCCCGCACCGCGCGGGCCCCAACGGAACAGCGAGCACCTGGTGCTGAACCTCGAAGAGCGCATCACCCGAGTCTGGCACCAGGAGGTCCGACCACTGGTCGCGGACGCTTACCGCTGCCACAGCACTGGCACCCCCCGGGCCGCCATCGTGGCCACCTGGACCGCTGTCTGCGCCGACATCATCCACAAGCTCTACCAGCTCGCCGAGGACGGCGACGGTACGGCCGCCGAGGTCGTCAAGAGGATCGAGTCGGCCCGCAGCACCGCCGACGCCGAAGCGGTCAAGACGATGCAGCAGGTCGAGGGCAAACTCCTGCAGAACGCGCTCGACCTGGAACTCATCGACTTCGTCGAGCACCGGCAGCTGGAACGCCTGCAGCAGGACCGTCACCTGTGCGCGCACCCTTCCCTGCGCCCGCTCGGGGACGTGTTCACCCCGAGCGGCGAGTACGCACGGGCTCACCTAGTGGCCGCACTGGACGCCCTGCTGGTGCACCCGCCCACCCAGGGCCGCAAGGCATTCGCCCGGTACACGGCTCACGTGAGCGACCCCTCCTTCGTCGGCCACGCCGACTACCTGGTGCAGATGTTCGCCAAGCGCGTGAAGTCCAGCGCTTGGAAGCAGATCCTGGGCATCGCGGCCAAGCACGCCATGCTCGAACTGGAGGTGCCTGAGGACACAGGCATCACCGCGAGCGTGGCTGCCGACCGGCACGCGCTGTGCCTGATCGCCTTCGCCCAGCACGACCGAGACGCCGTGAGGGAGGCCGTGACCAAGGCGATGAGCACGTTCAACGGGCTGCCCATCCAGAAGCAGCTCAAGACGATCAGACGCCTGGGCACGTTCGACGTGTTCGTGGAGGCTCTGGATGAGACGGTGTGCCAACAGATCGGCACCTACGTCGAGCGCAGGCCAGCCCTCGTCACCAGCGCCTCTGGGGCGGTCGCGGTGGATCCCCTGCTTACCCTGGCCGGGGTTGACGCCGTTCGAGACCGCATCCCTGCCTTGGGCAGCAAGTTCGCAGAGCTGTCCCCGGGCCAGCAGGCCGGCGTTATCGAGCGGCAACCCTCCGCTTACTTCACCGACTCCTTGGCGCCCATCCTGGCCGCGGCTGGCGGATGGCGCACCGCCGAGCGCCTCACCACGATGACGGTGATCCCGTGCGCACACCTGATCCCGCCCGAGCAGCTGGCCAGCATCCTGACCGCATGGGCCGAGAACCCGCAATGCCGAGAGGCGTCAGGGATGACCGACCTCGCGGTCACCTTCTGGACGCAAGCCACTCACCTCCAGTCTCACCCGGCATGGACGGCCTTCGTCAAACGGGTGCGAGAGCTCACGTCGGATTCGACGTGGTACCAGTACGAGGAGCTGGCTGCCGTCATCGACTACAAGGACGACACCGACACCTTGTAATCGCCAAGGCGCTCGGCAATCACGCCGGCACGGCCACCCAGTACCCCCAGCGCGTCCCATTAGGTTCGCTGGCATGGAAGCCGTAGCGACTGGGATTGCTGTCAAACGCCTCGGTTGGATGACAGCGGACACCAGTTCGCCCGGGGCAGACAGGAAAGATCCCCAAAGGGCTGGTGCAATGCGGCAACGGATGTCAACGTAGACACCTTCCCAAGAAACCCCAGGTCAGAGAGGTGTCTGCCCTTGACCGTGGACATAGCGAAACCCGGATTCGCCACGACGATCGAGGCCCTGCGGTTGCATACCTGGCGGCTCGGCCCGGGGCAACCGACGATGGTGATCGACCAGTTCACCGACGAGGACTTCAAGCTCGTCGTGGACGACCGGGCCGACGTTCACATCAACTCCCGTGACGGACGTTTCTACCTCGGCTGGTTTCCGACCGGACGTCCCGGCGCCGACGGTGAAGGGTGGGTGCTCGCCGTCACCGGTACGGCCGCCGTCCCCGGGTACCGCATCAGCTTCGACACCGAGACCCCCGCCCAGTTCGTCGCCGCGGTCGTGGCCGAGGTCATTTCCACCTCCCGGCTTGTGCGCTCGCCCTGACCCTGGCCCCGTACGCTGCTGCGGCACGAACGCCCTGCCCGACCTGATGACGATGAAGGAGAATACTTTGGACCCGGAGCTCACCGTCGGCGAGATCATCGACCGACTCTCCACCTTCGACCGCGACGCTCCACTCCGGCTGGCGATTAACCCGCTTTTCCCCATGGAACACACGGTGGCCGGCGTCGTCGGCACCGTGGACACGCAGGGCCGGTCCGTCGTCTACCTCGCCGAACGTGGCGAGCAGCTCGGCCCTCTGCCTCAGGCCGTGGCCGTGGCCCTGACTTGGCACGAGTCCGTCGAGGCCCCGCCCCGCCGGCGGCGCAGCGCCACCGGCGACCAGTGATCCGTTCCGTACTGCCCTGGAGGCGCCCCTGAACTCCCGTTCTTCCCGCTACCCGTCCGCCCCCGACCACGGTCCGTTCTACTGGGTCACTCCCCGCCACCTTGCCGGTGACGACGGAGTCTTCGCCGACCGGATCTCCGACGCGCTCGCCGAGTCCGGCTGGGCGAGCTGGACGACCGCCCGCAGTACGCTGCTCCTCCTGAGCCCGAGCGGGCTGTGCGGCGCCGAGTGGATCCGCACCGACAACGCCTTCCTGCTCGGCGGGCTGCCCGTCGCCTGGCAAGTCTCCGCCCGTGCCCACCGCGACAACGCCCTGGCCGAGTGGAACGCCTACTTCACCACCGGCACCCCGCACGAGGCCGTAGCCGATTTTCTCCTCGCCGTGGAAGCCCGGACCGATCCCGCCATCAGCTACGGAGAGCGCGAGACCGTCCTGTCGGCGCTGTCCGACAGGGGCTGGCCTCGCGACTACGACCACCCCGAGACCACCGCCTGGGATCCGGGTCTGTCGGCTGGATTCACCTGTGGTCCTCTTCCCGAAGGCATCCAGGACGGCGATCCGCGACCGGACCTGACGGGCTGGCAGGCGTGGGCGGAGCCGGTCCTCGGTTCCCCCTACTTGTGGGCCGCGACCTTCAGCGCCAGTGTCCCGCACGAACTGGTCGCCGCCTTCGCCTCCTCCGTCGCCTCGCCGGCCCCGGTCCAGCGCCGCACCCTGCCCGAGCTCGCTGCCGGCCGCCTCACCTTCAGCCTCCCCGGCTGACCAACCCGCCGCCCCATCCCGGTGTGGGCTGCTGTCCGGCACTCTCCAGGCCGACGGCAGCCCCCTCGGCGTGCCCGCACCCCTCGCCATCAGGAGGCTCTTTGTCCAACACGTTGATTCGACTCTCCATCGGCCGCACCAACGGCGTCGCCCACTACGGCGTCCTGCTCCGCGGCACCGAACCGCTGACGGCCTGCGCCACGCACTCGTCCGACCTGGCACCGATCGGCGAGCACACCGCCCACCAGACCTGCCAAAGCTGTACGCGTGCTCTCCTGGTACTGACGACCCCGCCCCACCCCGGCGAGCTCGATACCCGGCCCGCAGCCGGTGCGGGAAGGAGCGCAGCTGACCACCGGCCGATACCCGGCCACCTTCTCGGCTATTGCGGCAAGACCCTCGACGCCCGCACCGCCAGCGGCAAACGGGCCTGTGCCAACTGCGCCCACCTCACCCAGACCCTGGACGCTCTGGGCCGACGAGCGGGAGAACTCACCATGCCCGCGGCCGAGCCCTGCCACAGCGACGACAGCGTGCTGTGGACCCCTCGCGACGCCGGAAGCCTCGCCTTCGGCCACCGCCGCAACAGCACCACCGGCCAGACATACTGCGGCGAAGGGCGGCTCGACCGCCCCAACCCCGAGGCCCACGAGTGCCCCACCTGCCTGCGCCTGTGGGCGGAAGAAGAGACCTTCCGCCAGATGTACACCCTTCCCGCTCTGCGTGCCCGCGCGACGGCATGGGACGCGGACGTGCACGGCACCTTCGACGACCGTGCATGGCTGCTGGAACCCGGAGACCGGTACACGCTCTCCGGCTGCGACGAAGACCACCATGTCGTCGCCGTCTCCCGACACCGCTATAACAGCCACATCGACCTCGTCGTCTACCTCCCCGGTGAGGACCGCGTCACCGACGCCCGCGCCCACCGCGACAGGATCCTCTGCATTCAGCGTCCCGTCGTCGCCGACAGCGCGAACACGTCGCCCGCCATGCGGCGTGACCCGTAACGAGACCTTCGGCGCCTGTGAGATCCACGGAGCCACTCGGTGGCCACCGGGAGTACCGGGTGGCCACGTTCAGGAAGCGCCGTCAGCCCGACAGGCCCGGTTCCCACTCCACCAGGAGATGGGAGCCGGGCCTGTCGCGCTACCCGCGGATGCCCCTCCACGAAGTCTCGCTGGCCACGGCGTCCCCGGCACCGCGCAGGCTCCGGCGATACGGATGTGGCGGCCGTTCACCCGCCTGAGGGATCTCGTACGTCCCGCCCGTACCCGTACAGTCGAGCAGGGGACCGGGCACGGGGACGGGAGCTTCAGGATGCAACGCGAGAGGGCCACAGGGCTGCTCCGGGACATGCTCGACCGGCTTGATACCGGCGAGCGCCCGCTGGACCTCGTGGACGAGGTGTACGTCTTCGGCTCCTACGCGCGGGGGGCGCTCGACCCGGGAGACCTGGACGTGGCGGTGGTGCACCGCACCGACAAGGAGTTCGCGTCAGAAATCGTTGGCGCCATGATGTCCGGGCGGGACCCCATGTCCGGGATGAAGCGGGCGCTCAGGGGCAACAAGCGCGGAGTCCAGTTCCAGTTCAACCAGAACAGCGACCTGCCGGCGGGGGCAGAGCCGGTGCTGCTGTGGAAGCGCGGCGATGCCCTCTCCGACGCCCAGGCGCGTCTGGCAGCCATCAAGCCCGACCCCGGCGCGGGGCGGGCTCCCCGCGACGAGATGATCGAGCAGTTCGAAGGGCTGGACCGCTGGATTCCCCTCCCGGTGCGAGCCCGGTTGGTGGAGATGGTCAACACAGGCGCGATCGGCATCCACCGGGTGGAACTGCCTGACGCCCAGCCCACCCGCCCAGAAGCCGTCGCCCTGCTGGCTCGGCGGTGGAAGGCGGACAGCCCGCTGCGCCGCGCTGCCGGCGCCGCCCTTCGCTACACCGAGGACTTGGCGACGGTCACCGAAACCGTGTGGGTGCAGGGAGATCCGCTCCAGCGTGGGCAGAGCTTCGAGCAGCCCGGCACCATGTGGATCAACCTCGGCTGGTACGACTTCAGCCAGCTTCTCTTCCGGCTGCACCGGGGTGCACAGACCTTCGAGGTCATCCGCCCCACGCGCACCCAGCCGCTGCACGCCCTCCACATCACCCTCAGGGACACTGCGGCGCTGCCGGAGCTGTGAACCTGCGCGGCCGGGTCCGAGTTTCCTGTACCGCCTGCCTCGGCGCGGGCACTCGCTGCCGCAGATGCCGACCTGGCGGCCCGCAGCAAGCAGGAGGCCCCGCCGCTCCTGGAGGACGGCGGGGCCGGGCACGTGGTGCGGTCAGCTTGCGGAGAGGGCCTTGGCGAGGGCCTTCTCCACGTGAGAGTCGACCAGGGCCGGCGATCCGGAGACGGTCAGCAGGACGGCCCCGGTGCGGACGGCGGTCTGCTTGACGATGCTGTCCTGCCCGCCGGCGGTGAAGGTGAGCAGCTGGCTCCACGCCTGGTCGCCCAGGGCGGGGGCGGCCAGCTTCTGGGTGGTGATCTTGACGGGCCTGCTGCCGATCACCACTTGGTACACAGGACAGCCGGTCATCGCGTCGAAGATCTGCCTCGTGCCGTCAGCCAGCTTCGGCGCGGCGTCGCTGTAGAGCTCCTCGGCGACTTCGGAGCCGGTGCTGCCGCTGTAGACGAAGGTGACCTTCGCCTTGTTCGGGAAGTCCAGGCTCCCGCCAGTGGCGGCGTCACCGCCCAGCTGTTCCAGCGCGGGACAGCCGATCACCGTCACGTCGTCGTGACGGGCGGCGCTCCCGGGCTTGCGGGTGTAGTCCTGGCCGAGATCGGCCTCGGCCAGCAGCCGCTCCGCGAGTACGGCAGAGGACAGAGGAGTGCTGGCCTTCGCGGCGCCGGACTTGGACTGCCCCGACTGCTCCCCGAGGGGTGAGGAGGCGCCCGCCGGGGCGGGGGTGCTGCCGGAGCACCCGGATATGGCGAGGGAGGCGAAGACGGTCAAGCCGATGGTGATGGTGCGCATGCGCATGTGAACCCCTGGTGTGGTCGAGCGGGTCTGACAGCCGGACCCCCGTGGGGCTCTCCTCCGGCGTTTCGGGTGGCAGGGGTTGGGTCAGTGGCCGAGGAAGCGCAGGCATTCCTCGTAGGTGGCGTGCTGTTCGGTGATGGGTCCGCTGGTGCGGTTGAACCAGGCCGCGTCGAGCCGGGGCTCGACCTGCTCGTGGCCGGCCGGGCAGCGTAGCCACACCCCGTCGTTGGTGCTGGCGACGATCCACTTCCTGTAGGCACCGCACTCGCTGCAGGCGCGGACCTCTCCGTCGAGGACGAGCGGAGTGTCGTGGGGCATCAGGATCCCGGCCAGTTCCTCGCGCGTCGGCATGCGCAGATCGGGCGGCAGGAAGTCGTCCACGACCGGCATGGCCGCCGGCTCCTGGTGGTCCGGCCCCAGTGGCGGTTCGACGTGCGTCGCACTCCACGTTTCCCACCGCTGCTGGGCTTCGAGCCGTTCTCGCCGTTCACGTCTGTGGCCGAACATGAGGTCCCCCCTCGCCTTGGTCCTACCGGGCACGACAGATCGTGCACCATGCCCGTGGCCTGCTTCAACTATCAAATCTCTCAATATCACCGGGTCCGGTTGCGGCCGTCCCGGCGGGTGCCGGCGGGGCCGTTCGTGTGCGAACGCGACGGCTGGTCCGTGGCGCTGCTGTGGAGAGGCATCGCGGAGGCGTCGGCGGGCAGTCCGGCCAGACGGCGCAGCCGCCAGACCAGGACGTCGCTGACGGAACTCGCGGTGTCCAACTCCCTTCGCCCGGCAGCCTGCACGAGCAGTTCGGCCGGATCGTGGCCGGCTGCTTCGGCGTCGGCGAGGGTGGAGGCTAGCGCGGGCCAGCCCGCCTCCGCCAGGACCCGCTCCGCGAGCTCCGGCACCGCTTCGCGCATGGCGGCGGCATGGCGGCGGTGGAGTGCTGGGGGCAGAAGGCGGCCCCGCTGGTGGAGTACGGCCATGGGGTGTCCGGCTGCGGCCTGGTAGGCGGCGCGCAGGTGTTCGGCGGCTTGGAGGGCAGCGGCGGCCTGCTGGGCGTGTTCCTTCTTTCCGTGCCAGGCCGCGGCGGCGGTGACGAGGAAGAACGCCATGTCGATCAGCATCGCGGTGCTCGCCCCGTCCTCCCCGCGTCCGAGCGCCGGTCCGCCGTGGACGAGGTCGCGGGCGGCCTGGCGCAGGGCGCGGTCGTGCCCTCGTGCGGCCCGGAGGTGCGAGCGCGAGGCCCGCTCGAACGCGAAGGCCGCCTCGCCCAGTTGCTTGCGGGTGTGGGCGGCGGAGGTCTTGGCGAGCGCGTCGAGGACCTCGCCAGCCGCCGCGATGTGCGCGGCGATGACCTCGTCGTCACCGCCGTCGATCACCAGGACCGCCTGCCACGCGGCGGTGGTCGCGGCCCGCCGTGCGGAAGCGGGCCCTGGAACCGAGCGCAGCGGAGCGTCAGGCGTGGCGCTGTCGCAGTCCTGTCCCGGCGCTGCGTCGGCCGCCCAGCGCTCGCGGATGCGGGGCAGGGAAAGGTCGGGTGCGAGCTTGGTGCCCGAGTAGTAGACCGGTTCGCCGTTCTTGTTGCGGTCGTCGGGCAGCGCCACCGAGTAACCCAGCAGGTCACCGGAGGGTGCGATCTTCGGGCGGACGAGGAGGCCGGCGGAGGCCAGACGGTCGAGGAACTCCTGTTCGCCCTGCGCGCCGGCCACCGCGCGCCGTACGGTCTCCCGCAGCTCTTCGCGGGGCGTGCGCTGGCGCTGCTGTCGGTCGGCCTTGTGTCGTTCGGCGCTGGTCGGGCGCTGGGCTGCGGTCCCGTCACCGGCGTTCAGGCGGCGGAGTTGGAGTTCGGCTTCGAGGAGGCGGGCTGTGGCCTGGACGCGGGCAGCGTCGTGGTTGAGGTCGGGTTTGTAGCCGTCTTCACGCACCAGGGTCGCGATGATGTGGATGTGGTCGTCGGCGTGGCGTACCGCCGCCCAACGGCATCCCGCCTCCGTGTCGGGGTCGTCGATGCCCGCGGCGGCGACCATGCGCCGGGCGATGTCGCCCCACTGCTTGTCGGTCAGGATGGGGTCCTCGGGGGCGTTGCGTACGGACAGGTGCCATACGTGTTTGGCCGGGCGGTCTGCCTCGTCGATGTTGTGCAGGGGTTGGTCCAGCAGGCGCTGCAGCTGTTTGTGGGTGGCCAGCGGGTCACGGCCGGGATCTGGGGCGTTGTTGTCCCAGGAGGCCACGAGGTGAGGGTCTGTGTGCTCTTCGTGGGTCCCTGGGCCGTAGAGGTAGTACAGCAGGCCGAGGGTCCGTGTCCCGCGTTTGTGGATCCTGGGGATCATGGGGGGGGTGTTGCTTCCTAGTTCTGGTCGAGGATCCGGTCTGCGATCTCCTGGATGCGGGCAATGGCGCGTTGGACCGCGGTGATGACCGTGTCGAGTTCCTCGGGGTGGCCGCCGGAGTTGATGGCGCGGGTGACCTGGTTGAGGTTGTTGCCGACGTTGCCGAGATGGCGGCGGGCGGCGAATAGCTCGGCAACGAGATCACGCTGGCTGGCTATGGCCGCGGAGGTGTTGTCGAGGTCCTGTGCGGCGGCAAGGCCGCTGCGGGCGAGGAAGGCGGGCAGAGTCGTACAGGCAGCCTCGGCCGCGGAGCTGAGGAGCGTCTTCTCGTCGTGGTTCATGCGGACACTGCAGACGTGAATTCGCTTGTGGTTACGAGATTTGGGCGTGCGCTTGCGTGATCGGCTCACGACATTGCTGCGAGAGCGTGGTGCTGTGGGTTTCTCCGGCTGCGGTCCGGTCTCGGTTGCCGCTTCCCGGACCTGCGTCCCCCGGTGCTGGTCCGTACCCGCCACCCCCGGGGCGGGCTTGGGCCAAGACACCTTCCCCAACGGGGAAGAGTGTCTTGGCCGATAACTTGCTCGCCGCGAGGTCGGGTTGAAGTCCTGCGAACTGCTCTCGGGGTCATGGGGAATGGGCGGGTTCGTCACAGGGAAGGCCCGTTGACTTCGTCCACGATCGCGAGGATGTCGCCGATGAACTCGAAGGCGTCCTCGCTGTCGGTCAGGTGATGGATGCGCTCGGTGGGTGAGATCTGGACGAACCACTGTCCGTCAGGGCCCTCAACAGCCGAGTGGAGGAAGTTGAACTCGAGGAACGAATGCATGAAGTGGGTGATCAGGCTCTGGGAGAAGGGCTTGGGAGGGGTCGCTGCAGACAAGATGGGTTCCTTTTCCGGGGTGGGCGGCGGCCCGGCGTCGGGCCGGGCCGCCTGGAGAGAAGCGTGGCTCCGCAGGCGATTGGCCTGTGGTTTTGCGGAGTTCATCCGCATTCGAGGCAATGGTCGTAGTGCCGTGAGAGGGCCCTGGCCATCCGCTGCTTGGTGCCCAGCGCGGTCCGGGCGCTCACCTTCGCTGGAGCCGTGCCCTGGTGGCGGGCGGCGTGGTTACCGAGAATGTGGATCTCCTGCTCGAAGTCGGCGCGGATACGGCTGAAGCGGGGGCAGGTCTTCATCGGTGGCTCCTCGTCTTGGTGTTGCCGTCGCGCAGGCGGGCGAGTACCGGGGTGAGCCGGTCGTTGCGGATGGGGACCTGTTGGTCGCGCATGATCGCCCGCAGCTGCACGCGGGTGACCGCCTCGTTGCCGTCCCGTTCGAGCGCGGTCCGGACGTGGGGACGCAGCAGGTCGACGATCTCGTCCTCGGTGAGGCGGGGACGCGATCCCGGTCCCCTGCCGGTACGGGGCCGTTCCGGTACGCGGTCCCCACGCCGCTTCGAGTTGGGGACCGGTCCCCGGCGCCGGTCGGCCGGCGCGTCCTCGGCGTCTGCGCTGCCCCGGTCCCCATCACGGTCCCCGGCGTTGTCCTGGTCCCCGTCCGGGACCGGGTGGGGACGCGGTCCCTCCGTCTCGGTCCCGGGGACCGTCCCCGGACGGTCCCCGGTCCCCGGGCCCGTGGTGGTGCGGTCGTGGCGGGGACGGTCCCCGCTGATGCCGCTGTTCCGCGCCGTTGGGGGCGCGTGGCCGGGTCGGTCCCCATTGGCGGCCTTGGACCTGGGGACCGCGTTGGGGACCGTGCGGGGACCGTGGCCGGTCCCCTCGTGGGGGACGGTCCCGGGGCGGTCCCCGTGCTGCCGCCCGTCGGTCCCCTCGGGGCGGTCCCCGGCCGCGAAGCGGGCCATGTGGGGACCGGGGTCCGGCTTCGGGACCGTGGCCACCCGGTCCCCATCGGGTCGGTCCCCGCTGTGGCGGTCCCCTGCCCCCAGGTCGGGGACGGTCCCCATTGCCTTCTTCGTATCGGCCCCTGTGGGGACCGCCGGGTCGGGGACCGGTCGGGGACCGTGGCTCTTCCCGGGGACCGCGCTCGTCCGGGCCCCGGGTGGACGGTCCCCCACGAGCTGGTCCCCGCCAGCGGGGACCGCGGTCCCGTCGCCGCCCCGCGAGTACGCGGAGGGTCCGTCCCCGGGAGTCGACCGGCCGGTCACCCTGCCGCCGGAGGTGCCCTCCGTGGGAAGCGGAGCCTCGTTGGCAGGCGTGGGGACGGGTGCGGCGACGTGCTGGTGGATCTGCCGCATGAGCACTCCGAAGGCGAGCAGGGCGGCGGTGGGCGGGACGGCGGCCACTACGTAGTCCAGCAGGGGGACCGGATCGGAGCCGGTCCCGCTGACACCGGCGACGTTGAGCACGATCGAGCCGACCGATCCGATGGCGGTGAGGGCCACGGCCCACCAGTCGGTGACCCTTCGCAGCCCGGCCCGCAACATCAGCAGTTCACCGACGACGATGAAGGCGTCCAAGGTGCCGGGCCAGGCCCACTGGCGTTCTGGGGACTTGGCCAGGCCGTGTTGTCCGGCGACCTCGGCGAGGTGTGCGTAGGAGAGCCAGAAGGCGGCGGCGGTGAGGGCGGCGATGACGGCGCCGGCGGCGGCGAGGGTGAACCGCTCGGCGGTTTCGGTGCTCTTCGGGGACCCGGCTGCGGGGCGTGTGGCGGTCATGCTGCCTCTCGGAGTTCGTCGAGCAGGGCCTGGGTCTGTACGAGGCGAGCCACTGGAGGCGGGCGCTTCTTGCCCTTCCGGGGCGTCGGGCGGTCGCGCTCGGGACCGTCGCCGTCGTGGACCTGGCCGGCGCGGGGCGGCTGCTGCCCGTCGGTCCTGGCCTGGCGGGCGGTCTCCACCGGGTTGGGGTCCGAGACGAGGTTGTGGTTGTCGCGGTTTTCGATGGCGCGCGCCTCGACCCGGAGGAGGTCGCGGGCCCACTCGGTGCCGACCTGGAGGGTGTGGGCGAGTCGGCTCGGGCTCCAGCCCTTGGCTGCCGCGTACCGGGCCAGCGTCCTGCGTTCCAGCCTGCTCAGCTGGACGTCCCGGCCGTCGAGTGCCGCCTTCACCCGGCTGTAGTCCAGCCGGTTCTCGATCTGCTTGTGCCAGATCAGTCGCTCTTCCTCGGTGAGTCCGCCCCAGATGCCCTCCTTGACCTCGTTGTCGAGGGCGTAGTTGAAGCACTCGCGGCGGACCGGGCACCAGCCGCAGGTCTCCTTCGCCTCCGCGACGGCGTGGGCGTCGCTGGGGTCATGGAAGAACAGCTCGTCCGCGGTCTCGGGGTCGACGGTGTTGCAGGCGGCGCGGGCGTGCCAGCTGTGGTCGGCGATCCCCCGCAGATCCGGGGGAGGGGTGTTGGTGGTGATGTAGCGCATGGGGTGGTCTCCGAGTACGCCTCATGGGCCGGCGGGCGGGCAGCGCGCCACACCGGCGGTGAAGCGGTGTGGGTGCGGCTCGGCGGCGAGGCGGGGCAGGGAGCACGGCGGCGGGGCCGTGCCCGGAAGGGAGTTGGCGAGGAGGCCGGTCAGGCGCGCTGGAAGCGGCGGTCCGGGCCGTCGAATTCGACCGGGGTGCACATCCCGGACAGCCGGGAGAGGATCCGGTCTCCGACCTTGTCGCGCAGCACCGGCTGGCGCGGGTCCGTGCGCTCGGTGCGGACCGGCGCCAGGTTGGTGGTGACCAGCGTCGGGAGGTGGTTCTCGCCGCGCCAGGCCAGCAGCCGGAAGGTGATCTCCTCGTTCCACTCGCTGGACTTGCCGGCGCCAAGGTCGTCCAGGAGCAGCAGCGGCACCCGGGCGATATCGCGCAGCAGCCATTCGACGTCCACGCCGCTGCGCTGGCGCATCTGCCCGAAGAGGTCGACGGCCTTGACGGCATGCCAGCGGACCGCGCACCCGGCGGCGGTGAGCGAGCGGATCGCGCCGTACGCCTGACGGGTCTTGCCCACCCCGGTGTTGCCCCACAGCAGCAGCGAAGGCCCGCGGGCGATCACTCGGCGCCCGCCGCTGCCCCAGTGCGGGTTGTGGTCATCGGTGTGCGGCGCGGTCGCCGCCTCGGCGATGGTCCGCACCCAGGCCATGGCCGCCGGATGATCGGCGAACGCGTCCCGGTAGTCGAACGGTATGCGCCGCTGCGCAGCCTCCAGGGCCGGGATCGGCTCCGGAGTATCCGCCAGGACCGGGGCCGCCGGGTCGATGCCGCGTTCGGTGAGACGGGCTTCCAGGCGGGCACGCAGACGGTCGGAGACGGCGAGCTGCGGGTCGGCGAGACGGGCGCGGGTCACAGGCTTCCTCCGAACGTGGTGGGCGCGGGCGCCGGGTTTTGGTAGGGCGTGTAGGTGGATCCGGCGCTGGCCCATGGCCCCGCGCCGGAGGCGGAGGACGGCGGAGAGCCTGCGTGCTGCGGTGAGGCATTGACGACCTGGTTCACCAGGCTGGGCAGGACGCTCGGATGCAGGCCCTTGTCCCGCAGCAGGTCCATGGCGGCGCGGATGTCCCTGGGCGTGAAGTCCTCGTCGAGGAGGGCCTTGATCTTGCGGCCCAGCAGCCCGAGCGTGTCGCTTGGAGGGCGCCGGTTGCAGCCCTTGGCGTATTCGGCCACCAGGTCCTTCGCGGAGACCTTGTCCGAGAGGCTGCCGGGCGCAGGCGCCTCGCGCCCCGTAGGTACTGATCCAGGATCCAAGATCCTAGATCCAGACGACGAGCCCTTGCGTATTTGTGTCGAGCCCTCGTCGAATGCCTCCTGACCTGCGGTTTCTCCAGGCGGCTCGGAAAGTGGTTCCTGGAGGGCCTTCGGAGCGGATCCCGGAGCTGCACCGAAGCCGACCGGTGCGGGGTCCGGCTCGGCCGCAGGCGCAGAATCGGGCGAAACCGCATGATCGAGGGCTCGACGAGTGTTCGTCGAATCGTGAGAGGCGGTACCGGCCAGCCCGGCTGCCGTGGTCGGCGCCGACGTCTTGGCGGGCGAGGAGGAGGCGGGGCAGGCTGCGCTGCCGCACTCGCTGCACTTGTGCTGAGCCTGGTGCACGGGGCACCGTGGCATGCGCGACGCCGACGGCCGGTCGATCTTCTGGTGCTTCTCCCACTTCACGAAGTGCAGGTAGTTCTTGCCGTCGCACCCGGTGTAGCGGCAGATGATGCCGGCGGCGGCCAGCTGGTCAAGGTCCCTGGCCACATGGGCCGGGGTGTGCTCGATACGCAGCGGCCACACGAATCCGGCGATGATCGCCGGGTGGGCAAGGAATCGTCCGCTGTCATCGGCCTGGGTGAGCAGGCCGGCGAAGGTCACCATCGCGGTGACGTCGCACGAAGCGAGGTCCTCCGACAGGAACATCTCGGGCTTGATCGTTCGGATTCGAGCCATCAGGCGGCACCCCCCTGCTGGCGGGTTGCGAGGTCGGCCGTATGCTCCGGTCTTTTGCGCAGGGCGGTCGCCATGCGACACTCTCCTCTGTTGTGAACATCGCACCGGTGTGCCCCGTGAGAAGGGCCGGTGCGGTGGTGATGGGTAGCTGTCACGCCCTTGCCGGGGCGGTCGTGCTGCCAGAAGCGTCCGGCGTCTGAGAGTTCGCGCTCTCGGGCGCCGTCGCTGTTTCCGGGCTCACCCAGCCCGTAAGGTCCGTCCCCTGTACATCTAGCCCCCTTCACGTCCTCCGGCGGGCCTGGTGACCCGCTGGCGACGACGAACATACGCAGAACCTGCCGGAAGACCTAGACATTGCTCTAGAACTCCTCACAGGTCACGACACGGCCCTGACCAGCGTCGATACCTCAGGAGACAAGCCGCCGCCTCGCAGTCGCGAGGACAGAAGCGGACCTGTGGCCCCACCGCCGGCAACAACTGGATACCGAATCTGGGCGTGCGTTGCGCAAGTGGTGATGACGACGCAAACTCATTGGGTCTCCCTTGGGGAAGTCGGCCGGGTCCAGCTGCATCCAGGGCACTTCGGAGGTGGCAGGATTTCGGCCACTTCGGGCTTCGGGCGATGCCCGAAGGGGCGTGCCTCGACAGAAGAGCTGGCACCATAGAGAGACGAGGCGCCCCGACCACCAGGTGCGATACAGGAACGTACGTTAG
The DNA here is from genome assembly GCF_045162725.1 of Streptomyces sp. NBC_01006. Classification (NCBI taxonomy): domain Bacteria; kingdom Bacillati; phylum Actinomycetota; class Actinomycetes; order Kitasatosporales; family Streptomycetaceae; genus Streptomyces; species Streptomyces sp. NBC_01006. The sequence continues at coordinate 7,177,348 of NZ_CP108700.1, forward strand.
TTGCGTGGATGTATCAAGCCTGGATTACAGTGGTCTAGACGTCGCCCGACTGTCTTGACCGCCACCGCAGGAGTTCATGTGCCCCCACGTCAGTTCGACGGCAGTCGCGTACGCGCTGTCCGACGGGGCAGGGATCTCAGCCAGAAGCAGCTGGGCGAGCTGGTGGGCGTCAGCGGCCCGGCCGTTGCGCGGTGGGAGAATGGCCAGGAGTTCCCCAAGGGCGAGAAGCTCCCCGGGATTGCCGCAGCGCTCGACCAGCCACTCGATGTCCTTTTCCCCCACGACGGCCCACCGGATTTGCAGCTCCTACGCTGCGACGCTGGCCTCAGCAAGGCGCAGGCCGCCGAGATCATCAACGCGAGCCGCGTGCCACTGAGCAACGCCGAATCCGGCCGGCGCAGGCTCAGTGATGCCTACGTGCCGCCACTTGCGAAGGCCTACGGGGTAACCGAGGACGAGCTGCGGGCAGCGCAGGACCGCTCGTTCGGGCTTCGCGGTACGTCCTCGGATGACGAGCAGACGTCCGCACCCCGCACGATCGAGGAAAAGATCAACTACCTCCTGCAGCACGGGTATGTGGGCCAGGAACCCCCGTCTGACGAGGAAATCGCACGGGCCGTCAACGAGCATGCGGGCGTGGCTACCGTCACAGTTGACGATATCGTCGCGCTCCGTACGGGTGCCACAACCGTCGCTTCCGACGTAGTGCGCGCCGGGCTAGCCCATGCCCTCCAGGTCGACGCCGCTCTCTTCCAGGACGACGCCGAGGTCAACCCTGCGGCCCGCGATTTCCTGGAAGCGATCCAATTTCTCGGCTCGATTCACCGAGGGCAGATCCTCGGCTTGGCCGCCCGCGGTAATCAAACGGGCCTGTCTGCGGAAATGATGGCCAAGATCAACGAGGTTGTTGGAGAGCTCAAGCACAAGCTGCCGGACGTGGGCGGGGAGTAACGCCGCCTGCCAGCAGGTTTGCTGGGCTCGTGTGCAGCAGGTCAGAGAGTCGGCGCCCACAGGCGCTTCCTGAAGGCCGGGCTCCGCGGCATCTTCGCTCCGCGGGCTCGGCGCCTGGTGTCGAGGGCCGGCTGCGCGCAGACCAGGCAGGGTCCCGGAGCTATTCCAATAGCCGGGCTGGTGCCGACAGAAAAAACGGGACTACGAGGTCGCCCCGATATGTCGGGGCAACGTCGTAATCCCGTTGTTGTTCGTGAAAGCGGGTATGCCACCGCCCGTGACGGGCGCGTGCTCGTTTTCGCCTGTTCGGCGTGTACTGCTGCCGCATGCGCTCGTCGGGGCGGTCGGAGACCGAAGTTCTAGGGCGAGCTTGCTGCCCATGGCCGCGAGCTGACGACACTGGCGGATCTGTCGGCCGCCGGCAGCGCCCGAGTGCAGCGGGCTGGCTGCACTCGCGGAGACTCGCTACGGAGCTGCGGTGAGGTCCACGCCGAGCAGGTTCGAGAGATCGGCAACCGTCTGCTGGGGGTCCGTGTTGTGCACCCCTGCGAAGCCCAGCTGTTCTGCCGCCTGAACGTACGCCTTGGTGTCGTCGACAAAGACGCACTGCTCGGCGGGCAGGTCCATGAGCTTGAGCGCGGCTTCGAAGAGCCCCGCGTCAGGCTTACGCATCTGGTAGTGCTCGGAGATCACTACGGCGTCGTACAGCTTCTCGAGCTCATAGCCGTCGTACAGGTCCCAAGGAGCGAGCCCCACGGAGTTGGACAGGATGCCCACCTTGATCCCGGCTCGCCTTGCCGTGGCGGCTGCGTTGATCAGCAGCGGCTCAGGGCGTAGGCCACCGAAGATCCGGCCCATCAGGTTGTCGGAAGAGACGCCCAGCTTCTTGCCCGCGATCTCGTTCCACTCGGTCTGGCTCACCGCTCCGCGCTCGAGATCGCTGGTGATCCGGACGCCCTCTTCGTCCTGGTACAGCGCGGAGATGCACGCACCCTGGGGAAGCCCTTCACGCTGCTCGAAGGCGAGCACCACCGGCAGCAGGGGAGTGGTGAGCACGCCTCCGAAATCGAGGATGAGGCCGGTGCGGTTGGACATGCGGGAACTCCATTGCTGAGACTTTGGACGCCTTCCAGACCGGACAGCGTCGCGGACCCGGCTACGTGTGGCGACGGCAGCATCTGTGCGTCGCAGGCCAGGGTGCACTTGCGGGGCGGAGCAAGACCTATCAGTCCGCGGAACCCACGGTACCAGCCGTGTTCACACAGCAGTCAGTGCTTAATGTCACTAACCGGCTCCGCCATTCAAGATCGCTATGCCGCATAGAGCCGTGAGGGCAAGGCATTCTGAACCGAGAACTCGGCATTCATGTCAATCACGAGTTATTGCCCCTGCGGACTGCTCGAGAAGCGTCCGGGCCTGAGTCGTGGTTATGTGCGAGTAGACCGTACTCACTCGCGTTAGCCAGGCCGCTTCACTGTCGGTATCAACAAACGGCTTCGCTTTCAGGGGGCCGACAGCGTACCGACTGACTTGTGCGGTATCAGCAGCTTGGAGCGCAGCCTTGAACCAGTACGCCTCCGCAGCCGGCTCGGGGTCGGCGTGTGAGGCAGTCATGTCCTCTGCGGTGAACAACAATTCTTTCGGGGCGTAATATCGCAGCTTTTCGCAGGCATCGGCAATGTCCTGAGTCCAGCGGTCCAGGCGAACGTCGCTGGGGACGCGCATGTGGATTAGTTCTGCTATGCGCGATCCAGGCGGGTACAGGCTCGTCCCCGGAAAGGCTTCCACCAGGTCAAACCAGAGCGGATAGATCCTGTATAGGGTGCACCACGTCTTCCAGCGGGCAGCGGCCGCGCGGGTAGTGGGAATGCTCGCGCCTACCGCGACGATCAGGAATAGCAGGTTCATCCATACTGCTGTGGCGTCTACAAGAAGCTCCACTGTGGAGGAACTTAGGGGGAAAATCACCGCTCCCCAGAGGATGGCGACACGGGCCACTGTGTGAACCAGGCCCATCCACATCGAGACCCCCATCAAGCCCAGCCCAACGCGCATGCTGGTGTTCTCAGCCTGTCGCGCCGCTCTAGTCCATTGGTAGCCGCAAACCGCAGTCGTGATGAATGGGAAGAAGTAGAAAACGGTCATGTAGACCGCAGCACCCCATTCCCCAGCATGATCAATTAGAAAACTGTGACTCGGTGTGGTGCGGTCCAGCACGGTGAAGAATAGGATCGTGAGCAGGATCACGCCTATTGCACCTGTTTTATAGGATGCGCGAGCGATCCAGCGCGAGACCGCGACATGCCGGGGCACGACGCTCTCCGAGCTCTTCCCATAGCTGGTTGCCACGTAAGTCAAGGCTGCGATGATGGCGGCAGTGCTGGCGAAGTGTCGGAGCAGGGCACTCAGGTCGACTACGGGGATTCGATCCACCGCACGCATCGCTGCTGGCGTGTAGAGCCATAGGGCTATGGCGAATCCCGCGTAGCCACCCCAGAGGGCCCTGCGATGAGCATCGGCGTACCGAACTGCCGGGAATCGCCATACGGCGATGACGGTCATCACTACCGCAGTCAGGTATTTGAAGAAATCGAACACGTAACCAGTACATATCTACGGGCTGGCTGGATACTCACCAACCCGGAAGGCCGGCTGACCACAGCCGCGAACGGTAGGCGGACTGCGTACGGCTAAATCACAAAGCCGGAAACTCCGTCTTGGTGAACGCCGGTCACTCGCGGTTAGACTCGGCGCCGCGGTGGAGCAACGGGATGAGAAAGTGAGGATTCAAGGAGGCTCACCATGTCGTCTCCCCCGATCGGCTGACGGCGTGCCAACCGCTTTATCAGCGATGCCGAAAGCTCGGCCCGTTTTTCCTCGGGGCTATCGAAATTCACGCGCCCTTGGACCAGAGTCGTTGGGAAACGCCGAAGAACTTCCTCGCGGATGTGTTCAGGTACGTATCGTTCAATCTCGGCAGCCGTCAGGTTAGTTCCGTGGTCCAGCCATTCATGCGCGAGCTCATGGAGGATAATGTGCTCGGTCTGGCAGCGACTCGAGCGGCGGCGGTAGAGAATAATTGTGAACTCTGGTGCTTTGACCCGAAGACCACATGCCGTGCCCAAGCCCCCATCAGGATCATCCATTGGCACCAGGCGAATCTGGCGGCTCAGCGCATGTTCCATATTCCGCACCAGAGCCTCGACGCTAAAGGGAACGGGGATAGGGAGATCGGCGAGCAGCCTCTCGCATTCCTTCACGAGAGCGCGCCGTGAAGGATCCCGACGCCAACGCATAGTTGCTCCCTTGAAGTGTCACTGGGGTGTCCGCTGTATGTCCCCTCGATCCCGATATCCGCACGGGGGCGCTAGTAGCCAGGAGCTCGCACATGAGGTGCGCGGCGGCCGGGCGGCGCATCCTGCCGACGCCTGATCTTACTAGGAGGGAAGGGCGGGCCACACAGCCGGGCGTGTTATGAAGGTCACCAAAGCACAATCAGTGCATCATCCGAAAAGATCGAAAATTCGGACCGGGCTTGATCCAATTTGACAGACATCGGAGATCAGGTCCTCTGGTCCCGGAGATGATGTCCATCATGGAGAGCACGAGGAATGAGAAGCCGCGCCCACGTCGCTTGTTTGCTGAGCTCCTGCCTCATGGGATCCCGATGGGGTGGAGAGCGTAGGAAGACCCCGAAGCGTATTCGTTCGGTGGCCGCGACTTCGTAGCCAGGGCGCGCAGTAGGCAGGCCATGCGCTCCCACCCCAGGCGGGCAGGACGGTCGCACCGGGCCCGGCTGGGCTCCCTTCTCCAACCGGGGGAACGCCGGTGCCTGGTATCGGACTTCTACGCCAACAGGCTGCTGAGGCCGATAGCCTGTGCAGGTGAACGGTGAGACACGGCAGACTGCCGCGGCGGATACCGTCGCCGGGGATCTGGATCAACTCGCCCTATCCTTTGGTCTGGGGAGCCTGCAGGAGCTGAGGTTCCTGGATGCTGGCATGATGAACCGCAACTGGCGTCTGACCAGCGATGCGGGGGTGTTTGCCCTGAAGCAGCTGCAGGACGTCCCAGCGGTGAAGGCACGCCGGAGCCTGGAGACCCTGACGCCCCTCGCGGAGGCGGGGCTGCCGGTGTGCGCGCCCCGCCCTACGGAATCGGGTGAGGTCCTGGCATCGATCGGTGCCCACACGTACTGCCTGCTGCCGTGGATCGAAGGGACGCATCGGAGGGCCCTTGAGCTGACGGCCGCCGAGGTTCGGGTTCTGGGTGCGCTGGTCGGCGAGATGCACCGGGCGCTGGCGGACTCGGGCTTGCCGGAGCCTGGGGCGGTGCCCCGGGCCAAGGTGGTGGCGCCGCAGGCGGCGGTGGCCGAGGCCGACCAGTTCCTGGCCACGATCAGCGCGCTGTCGGTCCGAACGCCGTTCGACGAGTTCACCAGTGAGGCTCTGCGCCGGCGTAAGGACCTGATCACCCGGTTCGCCGACGCTCGCCCGGCGACAGAGGTGCCGCTGGGGCCGGTGGGCTGGACCCATGGTGACCTGCAGCCGTTGAACATCCTGTGGGACCGCGGCGAGGTTGCGGCGGTGCTGGACTGGGACCGTCTCGGGGTGAGGCCCTACGCCGAGGAGGTGGTCCGTACGGCGCAGGTTTGGTTCACCCTGCCCGAGGGCCGGCTCGACCTGGAGCGCGTGGGCGCCTTCGTGGCCGGTTACCGCGGCATGGTGCCTTTGGACGACGCGGCTCTGGAAGACGCGGAGGCCCGGCTGTGGTGGAAGCGCGCGAGCGACTTCTGGCAGCTGCAGTGGCACTACGACAAGCACGACCACGGCCCGGACGAGCTGTGGATCACCGGGGAACGCCTGCTGGCCTGGTGGACCGATGAGCGGGCGCAGGTTCGGGCATCGATCACCGCCGGCGGGTAGGCGGGCCACCGGGCAGTAGCCCTTCGGCGGCGGGTCTCGGCAGGAGCGGATGCAGCCACTGCTGTGCCCGCCGACCGAGCGTGCGGGGACGGTCGTAGTCGAGAGCCTGGATCATCTCGATCCAGGCTGCTCTTCCTCGACGGGCAGGCAGTGCAGCGGACTTCGTCGCCGATTGCTTCAGGGATCCCACCGCGCGCCGAGCCGACGGCCGGCAGGTCGTGCAGGGCGGTTTCGATGATGACGAGGGGGAAGGCGTCCTACACCAAGGAAGGCACCAGCAGCACCCTGTGGACGGGGTAAACGGTGCCATGTCGTATGTGCGTGGCACGTAAGTCACGTTCGGGTACGGACGGAAGTCTCCCGCGGTGTCCCACCAGCCTGTGACTAGGGTGAAGTGCCGCTCAGGCAGCCTCTTGATCAGCCGGTGGAGGAGAGCTGCCCCGTTCTGCGGAACGGGGTTGACCATGAGGATGTCCCCCGTCCTCTTCGGCCGGCCCTGCGGGCTGGGCGGCGCGAAGGGCGGGGGGAGGAGCGCGGCATGCTGCTCGGCAGGCGTGCGGCGGCCAGCACGGTGCTGAGGCTTCACCGGCCTTGGGAAGCTGTGATGCGGCGGGGCGGAAGGAGATGGCCTGGGTGCCCAGGAAGACCACCGGATGCACCGTCACCATTCTCCGAGATGCGGCGCATCGGCCCCCTTCCGTAGCCGCGTTGATCCATCGGGTCGCCGCCTATGCGGCGATCAGTTCCTTCGTCGTGCGCAGGCGCACGCTGCATGGGGCCTGCTCACCCAGGGCTTCCTCGCTGGCGGTCAGCTGCCTCCGCAGCCATCGCCAGTGCTTCCTGCCTGCGTCCGGCTGCGGTTCTCTGCCAAGGAGCGGCGCAAAGGCGTTGGATATCAGGGTTGGCCGCCAGTGGCGGGGTTGGTCTCAGAAGGTCGTGCGGGTGTCGCTGCGGGCGTCGCCGACTGGGATCCGCTCGTCGTAGAGCCCAGCGCGAGCTAAGCGGCGCCACGGGCGGGCGTAGCGAAGGGCGACGTTGATGTCCTTCTCCTGCGAGTCAAGGTCGATGTCTGCGACGGCCAGGGCTGGACGTCCGTCTGCGGGGCAGCGTGCCAGCCACCGTCCGCCGGGCCCCACGATCCCGGACGGCACCGTCGCGCTGAACTGCGCCGGGACGGAGTAGCCCAGCCAGTAGTTGTAGAGCGTTCCGTACGCCTGGGCGACGCGGGCCCGGGGCGCGTCGTCGACCATCACCGACAGCAGGACGCAGTCGACGCCCAGGCGCTCGTACTCGGCGAACACCTCGGGGAAGTTGGCCTCGATGCACAGCGCAAAACCGAACCGGATGCCATCGACCTCGAAGACGAGCGGCTGCTGCCCGGGGGAGTACAGGTAGGAGACCTCGGTGTCCGACAGGAACCGCTTGTCGTACCGTGCGACCAGCCGGCCGCGGTCGGAGACGATGTAGAGGCTGTTGTGCGGCCGGTGCGGCGGCGTCAGCGGGTGAATCGACCCGAACACCGTCCACAGGCCGAGCTGCCCCGCCAGCGTGGCGATCGACTCCGCTTCCTTGAGTAGGACATCCCACGCGGCACGGCTCCAGTCGGCCGGGACCAGCTCGCCAGCCGCTCCGGCCGCCATCACGTGCTTGCTCGGGTAGACGATCGCCCCCTCGGGGAACTGCACCAGCCGCGCACCTGCCCCGGCGGCCTCGACCATCAGAGCCCGGATCTCCTCCCCGGCTGCCCGCAGCGCTCCTCGCTCAGTGGGGTCCTCCGGCACCGTGCTCTGCGCGACCGCCAACCGCAATGTCCTCGCCACGCCGTGGACGGTACGGCACGCCCAGATCCACGGCCAGACCCCCGGCGGACCCAGGCCAGCCCTGGCCGGATGCAAGCAGTCAACTGTTCGACGGCGCGACCTCTCGGCCCCGGCGAAGCCGGAACCCGGCCCGCTGGATAGCGTCGCGACCGGCTCCCGACCGCAGAGCTGTTGATCGTCTCCAGGCTGGTGGCGCGCCGCGATCGTGGCCGTGGCGGTGGGGGGAGTCGTCAACGACTGCGGACCGCCTGCGCGAGTGCGCTTTCGACGTCGGGCAGGTTCTCGAGCAGCCGCTGGGATGCGGCGTGCCGCAGCAGCCAGAACTGGTCCAGGTAGAGGCTGGGACGGAGTAGCTCCCTCGCGCGTGGGGTGGAGACCACCGGGCCTGGCGGGGCAGGATCGCTGATACTGCCTGGCGGGCGCTGCGGCGTGGGGGGGTAGAAACGCAAAGCCCCCGTCCTCCGGATGCTGCTTGGGAGGGCGGGGGGCGTCGTCCGGGGTTTCAGCGCCAGCCGGTCCGGTATCGCAGCCACTCCAGGGCGGCAGCGGCGTGAACTGCCCTGGAGTGGCGCAGGAACGGAGCCCCCGGCGGATCGAGCATGAGAGAACACCACGTCCAGTACCCCGCCAGTCCCACGGCGAACGCGGTCAGCACATCCGGGTCCGGCTGCGGCAGTCCTGCCACAGTCGCTTCAGCCTGTTCGGGTGTGTGTCCGCCGACGATCAGCGCGGGCACCAGAACAGCAGGGTCGATCCAGTCGGCTCCCCGGAAGCGGTACGCCCAGTCGATCAGGACGATGGATCCGTCAGGCCGGCGGATCATGTTGTCCGGCCGGATATCCCAGTGGACGAGGGTGTCTCCCGCGCAGTCCGCGTACCCGCGCTGCTCCGCTTCCACGAGGGCAGCCATGTGACGCACTGCCCACGGGTCGAGCGCTTCGGCTCCTTCCTCGACTAGGTCGGTCCACCCGGTGAACCATTTAGCGAGAATGTCCGGCAGTTGAACAGAAGGGCTCAGCGGACACGGGGTGAGCATCTTCGCCGCCGACTCCATGGCGCCCACCACGGCTTCCACGTCCCCGCCGGGGCGGAAGACCGGCTGCGTACCAGGAACGTCCTCCAGACACAGCAGCCACCACCCCATCCCCTCACGCGGGGCCGCCCACCACAGCAGCTCCGGCGCGATACCTGCCGGTAGTGCTGCGGTCGCGGCGACCTCGTCCGCGTAGTGCGGCGCGAAGGGGTGCTCGTCGCCCATTCCCTTGAGGAACATCCGGCGGCCGTCCTTCAGCAGCAGCCGTGAGGCCAGACCCGGTGTGTAGCCGCCTCCGCAGGTCTGTGCTTCGGCGACGGGGGAGCCCATCTGACGTTCGGCATACGCGCGTACCGCGTCCGGCAGTGACGCCCAGTCGGGACGTACGGAGGTGGCAGTCATGTGCGCCACTGTAGGGAAGAGGCGGCTCATCCGTACGGACCTTTTCCGTGAAACCCGAGGAGCCGTGTCAGCCGGCCAGACGCTCCGTCCAGGACGTCGTCGGGCATGCGGTAGTTGACGAAGGGGTAGAAGCGTTGGCTGATGAACCGGCGCCCGTACGCGGTGGTCAGCAGGTACCGCGTGGTCTCCGATTCGTTGAGGGCACCACGGTGCCAGGTCTGACTGTTGACGAGGTAGACGTCTCCCGGCGAGGCGAGCAGCGAGACGTGGTCCGAGCCCTCGGGGAGGTCGGGTTTCCACGGTGGCCTGCTGCCGGAGATGTGGCTTCGGGGGACGACCTGGGTGGGGCCGGATGTGACGGTGCCGATGTCGCTGAGGGCGAGCATGACGTTCAGCGAGAAGCACGGGACGGACGCGGCGCTCTCGGCGGGGCTGCCAGTGAGGAATGGGAAGAACAGCTCATCGTCGATATGCCACTTGGTGATTCCCTGGCCGGGCGGGATGCGGAGTGCGTTCTGGGAGATCATGTGGCAGTCCGGCCCGAGGATCTTGTCCACCAGGTCGGCGATCGGCGCGTAGTCGACCACATCGCGGAACGCCCGGTCGTACTCGAACATGCGCATCAGGCTTACACCGCCCCGCAGTAGGTCCTGTTCGGGATCTGCGGAATGCGTGGCGGGGTTCTGGTAGCGCTGTTCGATCAGATCCCGAAGGTGTTCTGCCGTGTCGCGCGGGATGAGGGAGGGCAGTATGGCGAACCCGTGCTCGTGAAACGTCGACAGGGCACCTTCGGGATCGTTCACGTCAGCTCCTCGCGGGCATGGTGGCGTAGTCCTCTTCGGGAACCTCAGGCGGCATGTGCTCCGCCCCGACCCAGATGCGGTCGCTGAAGTCCTCGTACTGCTCGGTGTTGAGGATGAACGCGTGCCACACCATGTCCACGGGACCTGACGGCGCGTTGCTCTCCTGCGGGTACAGCATGGACAGCGCCACGTACTGGCGGAACTCGGCGATCAGCGGGATGGCGTACTTCTCGAAGAAGTAGTCCCGGAACTCGGTGGCCTTCTCGTCGTCCGCGCGTTCGAAGTCGCCTTCGGAGGGGTTGAACACGAGCCATTGCCGCATGATCTCTGAGGCCCAGAAGCGACAGTGCTTGTCCCACTGCCCGAACCACAGCAACAGCGGAAGTACCTGCTCGTTGTCGAACAGCCGGCCCTCCCGCAGCAGACGACGCGGGCTCAGTCCCAGAAGCAGGAAACCCATGTCGTACTCCTCCAGCAGCGTTAGGCGCTTGCGGAGGTCATCGTCCATGTCCGGCTTGGCGGTCAGGCACGTGTCGACGATGGAGCCGTGTTCGGCGGTCAGGATGATCTTTTCCACGCTTATCCTCCGATCGGGAAAGGGCCGGACGCCGAAGCGCCCGACCCCTCGGTGGGACGTGACTAGGCGGTGGTGCGCGCCGTCGTCGTCGTGATGGCCGGCGTCACGCTGTAGCACTTCGAGCAGGTGTCCTCGCCCGAAGGCCACATGCGGGTGTCGCGGGCGCCGAAGACCTGGTCCATGCGGTCCCGGGTCTGGTGGTAGACCGACGCTCCGGCGGACCCGGTGTTCTCGTTGGAGGCGATGTGTCCGCGCATCGTGGTTCCTTCCTTTTCGGTTCCCCCACCCGGGATCGGATGGGAAGTCTTCGAGTAGATCCGCAGCGGCCATCTGATGGAAGATGGTTTCCGGACAGCGGATCTTCACCTGGCCTACCGGAGCATCAAGTTGACCAGGACGACACAGACGACGACGTAAGCGGCGACGGCCAAGTTCTGGCGCATTCTCGCTACCTAGGCCGGCTCCAGGTCATCGATCTGCGCGAGGTGCTCGTGACCGCCACCTACCGGCCGGAGCCACACCTAGGTCGGATCTGAGTCCAGGTAGGTCACTCCGGAGCCGACCTGGGCGACCTCGCCCGTGGTGCCGGTGGCGGTGTCGGTGGCCATGACACGGACCTTGATCCATGCGGGCTTGGGCATCTCCTGCTCCTCTTCGACGTGGAAGGCGTGACGTGGACAGCCGCGGGTCGGTCACAGGCCGCGAGGCTGAAACGAGTCGTCCTGTGCCGCAGCGTGGGGCAGAATCTCGACGACCGTCCGCGAAAGGGGAGTTGATCCTGGTGCGACCCAGCCAGCAGATGCGCGACCTCGGCATCGTCCAGTACGGCGCCCCCACCCTGTCCGAGCCCGCCCGCCCCTTTGCGCTTCCCGCCGAGCGGGAGACCGCCGACACCGTCATCGGCCAACTCCTGGCCGCGATGGAACGCATCCGCCGCGCGCATGACTTCTCCGGCAAGGGGATCGGCCTGGCCGCCCCGCAGATTGGCATCGGCCGGGCCGCGGCCGTTGTCCAGCTGCCCGGCGCCGACCCGATGGTGCTGCTCAACCCCCGTATCACCGCCGCCTCCGAAGAGATGGACGAGAAGTTCGAAGGGTGCCTGTCGTTCTTCGACGTACGGGCCCCGGTCCCCAGACCCCTGCGGATCACCGTGGAGACGGTGACGCCGGAGGGCAGCATCGCGACCGCGGTCTACGAGCGGGGCGCCGCACGACTGATCACCCACGAGATCGACCACCTCGATGGGCTACTGCTCCTGAACCGGATGCGGCCCGGCGTCCTCCCGGTCCCCGTCGAGGAGTACCGGAAGACCGCGGAGGCCACCGGCCGGGCCTGGTCGTACGAGTAGAAGGGACAGATGTCCGATCGTGGGCAGGCACAGCCGTCCCGGGCCGCCGGACCAGCCGTCCCGCGCGGTCCCGCGTATCGACCCCGACGACCCGCTCGCTCTCTATCACCGGCGCAGGCGTGCGCCGATGGACGTCTACCGTCGGCACCGGCCCGTCGGCGGCGGGGCGACCCATGTGCGACCCGAAGAACCGCGGGTCCTGGAGTCCTGGGACGGCTTCGCATATGCCCCCGAGGGCACCGCGCCGAACCTCGCGGCCGCGCAAGCCTGGGTGGCCAGCGGACCAGGACCAGCCGCGTAGGCCATCCGCAGCCATCGCCCCGGCGTCAGAATGGATTTCGGCGAATTCGGCCCCTCCGACGATGCGAATGCGGATCATGGAGGCGTGGAGGACTGGCACGACTGCAACGACCCGGCCGAACTGCGTATCCGAACGGGGCGTAGATCATGCCCCGGATCGTCCCGCCCTCCTCCTCCACGTATGCCCCGTACTTGAGGGCGCCGTCAAGGAGGGCGAAGAGGTGGGGGGCGGTGCCGTCGCGGCCGCATGACGAGTGTTTCGCGGGCCACTCGCTCGGCTTCCTCGTACTGGCCGTTCTTGCGGAGGGCGGTGACGAGGAGGTTGCGGGCGGAGGCGGCGTGGGTGGAACCGTCCAGGGCCATGACGACGGCACGGGCCAGTGTGTCCGCGTGCGCGTTGCCTGATTTCACCGTCAGCCAGGCACTCGCCAGCAGGGCACCGCGGGTGACGTCGTGGCTGGCTCCGAGCGCGCTCTGGCCGAGGCGAACTGCCTCGCGGGCTAGGTGTATTGATCACGAGCGTTGTTGACACTCCGCGGGTCTTGAACATGGCGAAGACCTCCGGTGTGGTGGGAGCTGGGCCGGATCCCTGACGGCGGCGGCCACCGGGTCATGGACCGCCGGACCGCGATGGACAACAAGATCGCCACCACCGGCGAGCGCAAGAGCTCCAAGCCGGTGATCGGCTACTCCTACGTTCACTCCGCCGTCGACGACCACTCCCGCCTCGCCTACAGCGAAGTCCTCACCGACGAGCGCCAGGACACCGCGACAGGCTTCTGGCAGCGGGCCGGCGCCTTCTTCGCCGCCCACGGCATCACTGTCGAACGCGTCCTGACCGACAACGGCTCCTGCTACAAGTCCAAGCTGTTCACCCAAGCCCTGGCCACGGCCGGCATCGCCCACAAGCGAACCCGGCCCTACCGGCCGCAGACCAACGGCAAGGTCGAACGCTTCAACCGCACCCTCCTGGACGAATGGGCCTACCTACGGCCCTACACCTCCAACGACGAGCGGACAGCAGCCCTGGCAGACTCTTCCACACCTACAACCACCACCGCTGCCACACCGCACTGGGCGGACACCCACCCATCAGCCGCGTTAACAACGCTGCGGGTCAATACAGCTAGGGCGTCCGCCTCGATCCAGCGGCCCTGCTCGCCAGGATGCGGGCGCCGCGCCGGATCTGGCGTAAGAGCTGTCCCCCAGGCTCGGTGGGGCATAGCAGGCGACCTGGGGAAAGGGCCCGTGCCTCCGCGCGGGTGGATGGAAGTCGCGGGCCCCATCTCGTGTCTGGGAGCAGTCCCCAAGGCTATTCGTCGTCCTCGTCCTCGGGTTCGGATTCCCTTACGAACCAGAGGTCGAGGGTGTACTGCTCAGCCGTGGAGCACTGTTTCCAGGCTGCTCCGATCTGTTCCGCGCCCCATTGCTCATCGACAGCGCGCTGGAGGCACGTGTTGTAGTAGGCGGCCGTGGCTTCTCGTCCGCTCCATGTCGCGTGCCCGTCGTAGACGCCGGGTCGGGGCAGGTCCATCATGCCCGCCGGCCCGAAGGTGAGCTGGTTGACGACAAGTTGGCCCGTCTCCGATTCCAGGGAGACAGGGACCGTGCCCTCAGCGTCTTCCAGGGGCTTCTGGGGGGTATCCCAGACCCTGATGGTGACCTGCACTTCGATGTCGGGTTGAAGGCTGTGCAGGTAGAGGTGATAGCCGTTTCCGGCGACTACCCGGGTCCTCGACTGCTGCAACGCCTCGTCGTCGCCAAGGTAGGCGTCAGAGTCGTAGACCTCCACAGTCCCGCGGTCCGGTCGGGCGGTGGTGGTGTACTCGGTGATGAGGGACACGGGGGCTCCGTCACTGCTCAGGGAGTGATTTTCACGTAGAACGCGTCTCCGTCGAGGACGCGGTTCAGGGTGAACATGTCGTTGAGGCGGCGGCCGCCTGTCTCGTTGTCGGTTCCCTCGATGAGACGCGCGGAGAATCGGTTCCCCGGGGCGGCGGCGCCTTCCTTCGTCGAGGCGAAGGGGTACTCGTCGCATTGGAGCTTCGTCCCGCTGTAGTCGCCCCAGACATCGTTGCATGTGGCGATCGCGTTCGCGCGGTTCTTCTTCTGCTCCTCCTTGTCGATGAGGCGGTGCAGAGGTTCCGTGGCTCCGGGCACGGTCTTACCGGCCCAGGAGGGGAAGGTGCGCTCGGGAAGCTGCTGGGCGTCGAGGATGTGTCTGGCGCTCTGGTCGACGGCAGGGTCTTTCAGGCTCATCACGAGTTCGACGCGGGCTTCGGTGAAGACGGTGCCCTTGTGCTTGCCGGCGGTCGGCCCGGCGTAGTCGAAGCGGACGCTGGAGTAGGCCATGACAGGATCCGTCCAGGGCACCGCGGTAGGTGAGGACACCCGCATGTCCAAGGTGATCATCCCGGTGACGACCTGGGTGTTGGCGGGGTCGAGTTTGCCGGTGTCGGGCGAGGTGTAGTTGAGCTGCCAGAAGGGTTTTGTGGTCCACTGCGCGATGTTCTCGCTGCGGGTGGTGACGGCCGGTTTGGTCATCTGGGGGTTGGGGCCGCTGGCCGAGGCGTTGATCGTGTGGCTGAAGTTCTGGTCGATCTTCCACGTCGCCGGATTCTCGCCGGCAACCGCCTTGGTACGGATGTTCTCGATACTGCTGGTGTAGTCGACACGGCGGGATCCGTCGTAGGAGAAACCGAGGATCCACAGGTCGAACCAGAGTTCGCCCCTCAGGCGGCGCTCCTTGTCCATGAGCTTGAGGTAGACGGGCTGGTGCACGCACGTTTCGAAGCGGCTCTTGACCCAGCCCTTGCGGGTCTTCGCCTCCGGATGGGCGGCGCACTCGGTGCGCAGGTCCTTCTCCTGCTGGCCGACTGCGGCCGTGGCATTCGGACCACTATGCGGAATCGTTTCTGCATTGGCTGGACCAGCTGTTCCGAGGCCGGCTGCGAGCATGAGCACGGTGGACAGGACCATCGTCGCGGTTCGGCGCCGGCGGGGTCGGCCGGGCAGGGGCGGGCGACCGTCAGGCACGGAAGGCTCCTCGGCTATGGGTGGGGCGGTCACGGCGGTGGTGGTCAGGAGCGGCACAGCTGCCCCCAACAGGCATCCAGGAGCTGGCCGGTGCTGGCCGAGTAGGTGGCGCGGAAGCCCTGGAAGGTCAGACCACGCTGCTCCAGTCCGTGGTTCGGTGCCGATGACTCCACGGTCACCACGGCGGTGTCGGCGGCGGCCGGTGACTGCGAGCTGAGGCCGAACGTGGCTGTGGCGCCGGGGGCTCGGGTTCCTGTGGTGACGCGCAGGGTGTTCTGAGCAACTCCGAAGGACGCCGCAGCGCTGGCGCCGATGTCAGCAACTTCCCCCGGGGTGCTGTCCGCGCGCGCGGAGGAGCGGGGGGCGTTCCGGAGCGCGGCGGCGTTACAGACCTTGGCGGTCTGCACGCATGCGGACAGGCCAGGGACAGAGGTCAGGCAGGCGTCAGGGTCGGTTGCCAGGCACCGCGACAGTGCCTTCTGGTCGACGCCGTTGAGCGTTCCTGTCGCCCGGGGAGGCAGCGGGCTCGCCTGCGAGGTGGTGGTGCCGGGTTTGCTCACGGTCCACTGAGTGAACTTCGTGGCGTCCGTCAGCTTCGCATTGAAGCAGTACGGGGCGGTGTAGACGGCCGTCGGGTCGGAGGGCAGTCCCTTCGACTGTCCGCAGATTCCCAGCGTGGTGACCTGGGCGGTGTCCGCGGTCGCGGCGCGGGACCAGGCTTTGTTCTCCGCCATGAACTGGACCCGGTTGGCGATCTCCGGAACGGTGACGTGCTGTGGTCCCATGACCTCCAGGCCGATGTCGATCCGGTTGGAGTTCCCGCGTGGGACCTTGAGCTGGTCGGTGGTGCTGCCGACCCAGTTGAAGTCGTACAGCACGTCCCACTGGTCACCGCTGGCCTGGCGGACCGTCATGTAGGTGTGGTTCATGTTGTCCGCGACCGCCGGGTTGATTCCGGCCGTGATGGCCTTCGTCTTACCCCCGCTGTTGCCCAGCTCGGTCCATCGCGGCCCGTACGTGCTGGCCGTCGGACCGGTCTTCTCGGCGTAGAGACCGACCTCGATGGAGTTGGCGAACATCCCTCCTTCGGTGTTGGGGACCATGCGCAGGTAGTTCGACGCCTGCGCGGACCCGGCGTCCCCGCCGCTGCCGAAGGTGATGGGCACGTTCCGCCAGGTCCCGAACGCACCGATCACCGGCTGACCGGGCTGGGTGCACGCCACCGCCCAGAAGAAGATGCGGGCCTGATGGGTCTCGTTACAGCTCTGCACCGGTGCGCTGGCGCTGGCAGGCGATGCCGCCGCCAGTGGCAGAAGCACGGCCGACGCCACCGCCGACAGAGCCGCGAGCAGCCTTCCCCGTAAATGCAAGATTCCCCCTACTTAAACATGATCATTTAGATGGCCAGGCGAACCTATCGAATCGATGCATGCAGCAACCGGTCTGTCGCCGGATTGACCGGAACCGGAGGATGGCTGGCTCAACTACCGCCCCGGGAACCCTCGGAGACCGTTTGCGGGCAGGCAGTGGTTGCCAGGCGGGAGCTCAGCCGGCGCGCCAATCATGGCGACGAGCTTCTGGCGGGCGGGCCCGGCGATGGCGTCCCGGAGTGGGTGGGTTACTTCGACGCGGCCGAGCACGCTGACGCCCGCGCGGTCTCCGCGCGCGACCTCGCCGGACTGTGCCGTGGCAGGCATCATCCGCGAGTATCCGCTTCGAGGGCGCGCTGAAGCTGGTTGCGTGGGCCGGAGGCGAGTGTGCTCACCCTGCTCCGTACGTTGCATCCCGGGCGCCCGGGATGTAGGCGGCAGGGCCGCCGGGACCATCCGGGAACTACTACGGGGCCGCCCTCGCGGACGCCTGGAGGCCAACCCGGTCATCCGGCTGCGGGAGATCCAGCGAGTCCTCAACTTCGCCGGTGCCATTCTCGGCGGCCAGGCGCCGTCCAACAGGCTAGTTTGGTCCGGCTGCTGCCGTGCTGCCGCGTCGCGATCTGACGATCGGCAGAGCCGCATTTCTCGCCAACTGCGAGCCGCTTCCCAGGGGCAGTCCCTCGGGCGTTAACGCAGGTAGTCCGCCTCTGGCGGGCAGCGAGTCGGCGTCGGCCGCACCAGGCAAGCGGCGTGAGCTGGTGCCGCATAAGGTGAGAAACCTCAAGGTCACAGCGCCGTACGGAGAACATCCCGCCGCACGCGGGGGCGGTGGTGCTCCTCTGGCCGGTTTGTCGTCGCTGCGTGCCGATCATCATGATGATCCATCAGTTTTTGTCAGTGGCCGCTGATACACCCATGTCCAGGAGGGCAGCCACATCAGGTTGCCAGGCCACAGGAGGGGGAACGGCATGCCGCCGGAGGGGTTCCACGTCGTCCGTCAGCACGTCCGCCGTAATCCGAGGGGGTCGCGCGGGAAGAAGCTGGGCGGCTGGACGATCGCCGGCATCGCCGCCTTCGTCTGGCTGTGGGGGCAGGTCTTCGGGTTCGGCGAGGCCGAGGCGGACAAGCCGACCTCCCCCGCGCCGTCGGTGTCCGCTTCACCGAACCGGTGAGGGGAGGAATCCGGCTGCGGCTGCGCAGGCCCCGCGGTCGCCGCGAGCAGATGGCAGCCGCCCTCGTCGCCGTGGCGGTCGTGACCATGCTGGCCAAGGCGGTCGGCGCCGCGTGGGATGCGGCGGTTGGCGGGTGGCCCGTCGCTGCCGTGCTGGCCGCCGCGGGCCTGGCCGGTCTCGGCTGGCAGCAACTCCGAGCCGTACGCCGCCGGCGGACGCAGGCCGATCTGCTCGTAGTGCTGCAGATTCCGCTCGCTCGGATCGACGCGCTCAATGATTCAGAGTTCGAGTTCGCGCTTCGGGACCTGTTGATCCGAGACGGGTGGTCGGCACGGCAGGTCGGACAGAAGGGCGACCAGGCCGCCGACGTCATCGGCCGGCATGGCCAGCGAGGCCGGATCGTGCTGCAGGCCAAGCACACCACGGTCGGCGGCAAGGTCGACTCCAAGGTGATGTACCAGGTCAAGGGGACCGCCGGGCCCGTCCACGGTGCTGATGTCGCGGTCGTGGTCACCAACGGCGGCTTCACCCGTGACGCCAGGGCGTGGGGCGATCAGCACCAGGTCCACTGGGTCGACCGCGAACGGCTGCGGCTGTGGGCCGAAGACGGCGTCCCGCTCCACGACCTGCTGCGGCTGCCCGTCCGCCGACCGCGCAGGACAGGAGCGCGACGCGCCGCGTAGACCCGCCGGAGGCCGGCCCGTCGGAGAGACAAAAGAGGGAAGAGGGGGAACGCCGTTGTTCGACGAGGACGGGTCGCTGGACCCGGTACTGAAGTTCATCCTCTGGTTCATCCTCGCCGTGGCCATTGCCAAGGTCGCCTGGCAGTGGCTGACCGAGGACGTCTGGCACTGGTTGAGCGTGGACGTATGGGGGTGGGTCAGCGAGGACGTGTGGGGCTGGCTGATCGGGCACCCCTGGTGGTTCTCGCTGATCATCCTGGGCACCCTGGTGGTGCTGTGCTTCGTGTTCTTCTCCGACCGGACCGTCTACGTCGACTACAGCGACGCCGAAGACGTGGAGGAGGAGTATGCCACCGCGCCGGTCACCGAGGCGCCCAGCGTCCTGACGTTCCGGATGAAGCAGCTGACCGCGATGAGCGCGGACGGCTTCGAGCAAGCGTGCGCCGACCTGCTGGCCCGGGACGGGTTCGTGCGCGCCCGCCGAGTCGGCGGCTCCGGAGACCTGGGCGCGGACGTCGTGGCCTGGGACCCAGACGACAGGAAAATCGTTGTGCAATGCAAGCAGTACACCAACCCGGTCGCGTCAGGGGCGGTGCAGAAGTTCAACGGCACCGCGGTTCCCGAACACAGCGCGGACGTCGCCGTCATCGTCGCCCTCAACGGCTTCACCAAGCCCGCAACGGACTTCGCCCAGAGGCACAACATCGTCCTCATCGGCCGGCCGGAGCTCAAGCGCTGGGCGCACGGCGAGCACCTGTACGCCGTCGTCGACGAACAGCACTCCCCGGCATAGTCCGCACCGCGAAGTGCGCAGGTTTCAGGGGTTCGTCCGGCGCTTCGACATCCTCGCGCAGGGCGCCCTGCCGGCCCACGAGACCCCCGCCTTCCTGAAACGACTAGCACGAGAGGTAACAGAAGCATGACCAGCACCGACACCAATCGCCCATACGGACAGTGGTTCAAGTCCTCCTACAGCGGCGACGCCAGCGGCAACTGCCTGGAGGCGTGCCCGCAGCCGGGCGCCGTTCACGTCCGGGATTCCAAGCGCCTCGATGACGCCCAGGCACCTGTCCTTGACTTCTCGAACGCTGCCTGGGCTGCGTTCGCCGGCCACGTCGGCAGCTGCCACTAGTTCCGTGGGTGTCCTCCTCGCTCACATCGAGGAGGACACCCCACCGGGCAGCTTGCCGTAGGGCACCGACAACCGTCAGGGCATGTACGGTCCGGCAGCGACGGTGCCGGACCAGACGTGCTGCCCGTCGGGCGCGACAGTCATTCCGAAGTCCCACAGCCCCGGGGAGCCACGTTCCTCCCAGTGCCGGCGCCCGGCGTCGACCTCCGCCAGGAGGTGGCGGGGGCCACCTTCGTACGCCGCCACGGTGCCGGTCTGGTCGGTGGTGGCGGTGGCCCAGGAGCTGACGCCGTCGTGTAGCCGGACGGTGAGGCCTTCCCCCGTGTCCTCGGTCGTGATCCGGATGTCCGGGTGGGACACCCTGAGTGCAAAGACCAGGTGCACGGCGGCGAGCGGCCGAAGGTCTCGTTCGACGCGGACCGTGCGGTCGGGCGGCCCGTCGCCACGGATGGCGTGGTACTCGCGGCCCTGGTCGGTGCCCCGGCTGGGCATGAACATCCCGAGGCCCTGTACCCAGCCGGTCGCTGACTTGCCGTCGTCGGCGACGGTGAGCGCGACGTGCCCGAGGCGGCCCCAGGGGACGACGAGGCGGCCCCCGGGTCTGGTCTGCTCGATCCACGTCCACGGGATCTCGTCTACCGCGTAGGTGGCGATCACCCGGTCGTACGGCGCGGCCGCGGGCCAGCCCGCGTTGCCGTCCCCTGTGTGCACGGCGACGTCGAACCCAGCCGCGGTCAGGCGGGCGCGGGCGGTGTCGGCGAGCTCGGCGTCGACCTCGACGCTGGTGGCCTTTCCGGCGCCGGCGCGGGCGGCTAGTAGTCCGGCGTTCCACCCGGCCCCGGTGCCGACCTCCAACACGCGGTGGCCGGGCTCCAGCATCAGCGAGTCGAGCATGTCCGCGACCACGGCGACGCACGACAGGCTGGAGCTGGGCAGGCCGTCCATGATCTGGGTGATCGCGGAGTCTTCGGGACCGGCGTACACGTGGTCGGCCCACCTGTCAGGGTCGCGACCGCGGTCGACGGGCACGTATTGGTCGCGCCCATTCCACGTCCACAACTGGTCGGGGGCGAAGTCGTGGCGGGGGACCGTGTCCAGGATGGCGCGGCGGACCCACGGGGAGTCCGCCGGCCAAAGGCCCTGGGTGTCCATGGCCTCCGTCAGCTCCCGCTGGCGGTCTTCGAGGTACATGTCGTCGCGCTACTTCCTGCGCTTGCCGGAACCGGAGCCCGGGTTGGATACCTGGCCGTCGGAGTTCCCCGGCGGCGGCTTGCCGCCGGAGAGGGGCGCGTCCGGCTTGGAGTGGCTGCCGCCCCCGCCGCCTCCGTTGTCACTGGGCTTCTTGTCCGCCATGACGTGCTCCCCTCACCTCGGTTGATGGTGCTGGACTTGACCGGAGCGGGCGGCCGCCGCGCAGCCCGCGGGTCTGGTGCTGATGACCACGACACCACATCCGTACATCCTGCGGACCTCGCTGCCCACGTTCGGCATCGCGTATGCAGATTCTGCATACGTAGTGTGCCCACCCGATCACAGCCCCTAGAGTGGGGGCGGCAGACCCAGCGCTT
Source organism: Streptomyces sp. NBC_01006 (assembly GCF_045162725.1). Classification (NCBI taxonomy): domain Bacteria; kingdom Bacillati; phylum Actinomycetota; class Actinomycetes; order Kitasatosporales; family Streptomycetaceae; genus Streptomyces; species Streptomyces sp. NBC_01006. The sequence continues at coordinate 7,198,471 of NZ_CP108700.1, forward strand.
ACCGACGGAGGGCGCCGTGAGCACTGACCCGCTCTGGAGCTCCCGCCGCGTCCTTGAGTACGCCGAGAGGCGGCGCGCAGGTTCGCTCATCCGCGTCGGCCGCCAGGCGCGTGGCTGGCGGCAAAGGGACCTTGGCATTCGGCTGGCCTGCTCGCAGTCCACCGTCTCGCGCCTGGAGCAGGACCGGTTCCTCGACCTGCCGCTGCTCAAACAGGCCGCAGCCGAGGTCGGTGTCCCCGTGCCACTCCTGAACGCGTCCTTAGGCCTAAGTTCCCCACCAGCAACTAGAGTTATCGTCGACAGGACATCGGCCGAGGAGGACCCCATGCGCCGCCGCCCCCTCATCACCGCCGCGGCGCTCGCCGTCCCGCTCAGCCTGATGACCCGGATGGAAGCCGCGCTCGCCTCGACACCCGAGCCGAGCGGCGCCCCGGCCCGTACCCTCGACGCCCGCCTGACAGCCGCGCGCGGCCAGTTCGACGCCGCCGCCCATGCCGGACTCCTACGCACGCTGCCGAGCCTGCTCGCCGATGCCCACCAGGCAGCCTCCGAGACCCGCCGAGACCTCGACTACGCACGCCTGTCCTCGGCGTACACCATCGCCTCCCAGCTCCTTAACAAGCTGGGGCAATACAAGCAATCACGGCTGACCGCGGACCGGGCCACGCTGTACGCCGAGGTGTCCGGCTCACCGCTCGCCGCCGCCGCCGCCACCCGCGAACTCGCCGCCGTGCTTCGCCACCAGGGCCAAGAAGCAGCGGCCCAGGGACACATCGAAGCCGCTGTCGCCCGCGTGGAGGCCACCGGCCTCGCCACGGATGCGCAGGCATCCGCCTTCGCGCAGATGCTGTGCAGCACCGCCTACACGGCCGCCATCGCCGGAGACCGCGACCAGGCGCTGGTCATGATCCGGGAAGCCGCACGCGCGGCCCGCGACCTGCCCGACATCGCCCCCGCCGGACGCCTCTTCCCCGTCACCCCGGCGGCCGTCGACCTCTACGCCGTCGGCGTCCACTGGGCCCTCGGCGATGCCGGGACCGCCCTCGAAGCCGGCCGCAAGTTGCACGCCGACCAGTTCCCGACCATCGAGCGCAAGGGCCGCATGCACACCGACCTCGCACGCGCCTGGTGGCAGCGGTCGAAGCCCGAGCAGACGGTCGGCGAACTCCTTGCCGCGGCCCGGCTCGCCCCCGGAGAGGTCCGCGACCGGCCCGCGATCCGGCAGATCGTGGACGACCTCTACGCGAAGCACCCCAGGGTCAGCGGCGTCCGCGAGCTCGTCGCCGTGACCGCCGCGTAGACGCCCCGCCTACTCGACACGCTCGCACAGGAAGTCGTTAACGGCCTGGACGTCGCCCGGTGCTCGGGTTCAGGTGATGAGCCCTATCGAGGGCCGAGCGACTTTCGCGGTGCGCGCAGGAACGCCTGGATCTCTGGTGTTCCGGGCGAGTAGCCGTCCGACGTGTCCACGATCAAGGTGGGCGCGTCGAGGCTGATGGGTTCGAACTTCCCCGGATCGTAGGTGCCTGCCTCCATGTCCGCGAGGAGGGCCGTGTCGCCGTGGGCGGCCCGGTGGCTGTCGGCCTCGGCACGATTCGCGATGCGCTCGACAATCGTCGAGGTGGTTGTGGTGCAACGGATGATCCTCAGGTCTGCAAAGCCCATGAGGGACTCCAGACCAGGGCGCCAGAGCCGGTCCTGGAAGGCCGCCTCGATGACGAGGGTCACCCCTGCCTGAACGAGGACGGTGATCACGTTGAAGAAGGCTTCCAACGTCGCGATGTTGAGGAGATCGTCTCCGTTGACCTGGTGATTCGGCACATTTATCACCATGCCCTGCTTGATCTCGTCGCGAATGATGGCCGGGCAGCCAAGCTCCTGGGCAAGGGCGCGGGCGAGCGTCGTCTTCCCCGTCCCAGGTGGACCAGTGACGACGGCGACAAGGGCGATGCGGCTTTGCACGGGCAGCACTCCGAGTAGTGGGAATCGCGACGAGTCAGGACGGAGGCCAGGGGGGCGCTCCGCTGATTGCTGAGCCGGAAGGCGATGCACCCAGCATCTCTTACGCGGCCACGTGGATACGGGCCAACGTCAGAGTGAAGGCAGTTCCGTCTGGGAGGCGCCCAGGCTGTCACTATGCCCCCGTCGCCCAGCGGGCGATCCGATCCAGAGCGGATCTCGCGCGCCCGCGTTCGGGTTTGCCACAGCCGCTCGATGCCGAAGGTCAGGAACTGCGGTCGTCTTCGACGCTCACGTCGTCGGGCCACGTAGCGTGCTCGATGAAGTACGCCACGGCACGGCCGGCAGCTTCGAACGTGACGGTGTCCCGGTCGGCGTAGACGTCGACCTGCCCATTGGCCAGCTGATAGCCGCCAGAGCTGCCGCTTCCCCGCGGATCGACGAGGTGTTCCGCTCGGTCGGCTTCACCATCCAGAAGGCTGACCATCGCGCGCTCGCCGTTGGTGACCACGGCCAGGTTGGCGGCTCGCCCATCCTCGAACCACGTCTCCTGGGTTCCCCAATCCAGACGGTGGCGGAGCAACTGGCCTGCATCCTCGCCGGAGTACTCGAATCCGGGAGAGCCCAGCAGATGCCAGCGCCGTGAAGTAGCCACCGAGAAGTCTCCAATCCGTGACCCGACGACGGTGAGCCGGGTGGGCAGTCATAGGTCGAACCCGGGCCTGACAAGCTCAAAGACCAGTTTCACATCCGAGAGCAGGACCTCCCCATGCCACCGTCGCCGAGCCGGCCAGCGCCCGTGGCCGCAAGGGAAGATTTCGGACAGGTCGACACACGGACGGCTGTTCCGAGAGCTGGCTGAGCCCTTACGGATTAGCCCGGACGACCAACCGGCCTGGTCCGCGCCTCCGCCGCCTGCGGGAACAGCGTCACGTCCAACTCCAGCTCGCCAGCCCGCCACATCACCGGCTCACCCGCCTCCCGCCATGCCACCCCCGGTACCACTCCGGCATAACGACGTCCCGCAAGACCGCAGCGGCCTCGATACAGTTCCAGCCCTGCTCACCGATCCGGTCGAAGCCCCGGCGTTCGATCCGAACCCACGCCCCCGTCCGTACGGGCCCTGAGAGAGCGGCGCTTACGCACCACGTTGACCGGGTCCAGGCTGACGTCCAAGCCCTGCTCCACAGGGTCGAGGACCGAATCGACCACGTGGCGGCGAAGATCCACTGGTGTCGGCCGGCACAGAATTGACCATCAGACCTCCTCGGTGAACCCACGACCGTGCAAGGGTTCAGGCTGCGGTGGTGGGGAGCTCGGTGCGCGTGCGCCGGATGAGGTCGGCTACCTCGGGGCGGGTCTTCCAGCGTGCGAGGGCGTGGGTGACGTCGTGGAGGTAGCTGTGGGCGCGGGTGGAGTGGACGTTGCTGAGGATCCGGAGTGAGGTATTCGCGGCGACGAGGCCGCGCTCGAGTTCGCGGGCCTGGAGGTGGCTGGCGGCCAGAACGGCCATGCGGATGCCAGTGGCTCGGGTGAAGCGGTCAGCCGGCATGGGCTTGGCCTGTGAGTTCCAGGCGAAGGCCCCCTTGGGGTCTGCGAGGTCGCGGTGTACCTCGGTTGCGTCAGCGGCGAGCCGGGCGTGGGTCATGTAGGCGAGCTGCTCCGGGTCGTGGCTGCCCGGTCGGATGGAGTCGAGTAGCTCTTCGGTCCGGCCGAGCGCGGCCTTCGCGGCCTGGGCGTTTCCGGTGCGGCCGTGGGCGCGGGCTTCGGCCAGCTTTGCGAAGGCGAGAACGCGGGGTGCGGCGTGGCCGAGGCCGCGTTCGTAGGCACCTTCGGCCATGTCCGCTGCTTGTTCGGGGTTGCCGCGAAGGAAGGCCTGCAGGGCCATGGTGGCCATCACGTAGCAGCCGCTCTCCACGTTGCCCGCGGCCCGCGCAAGGTGCAGGGCATGGATGAAGTGGCGCTGGGCGGTGTCGTGGTGGCCGGTGTCGACTGCTGACCAGCCCACGACCCGGGACAGCTCGGCGGTCGCCGCGAACAGCTCGCGCCCGATGTTCTCGGTGTAGGTGCGGGTCAGTAGCGGCGCGGCGTTGAGGCGGAGGCATTTGGTGACGGAGTCGGCCTTCCAGTTTCCGCCGCCGTAGCGGGAGTCCCACAGGCGGGCCTCATCGGCGGCCCTCCACAGTTCGTCGAGGTCGCTCCGGCCGACCTGCCGTCCGCCCTCGTGGGAGACGGGAGCGTCGGTCGGCTTGGTCAGCCAGCGGGTGGCGGGGGTGGCTAAGGCGGCGATCGCGAAGCCGTTGCTGATGAGCTGGCGGCGGGAGCGGTCCACGGTTCTCCAGTAGGTCGCGGGGACGCGGATGGTACTGACGGGGTCGCGGGCGAATTCCAACCCCATGTCAGGGTTTCCACCAGACCTGCTGCACATGCCGATCTCGTGGCTAGTTGTCGTGGTCAGGCAGGCTGAGTCGTTGGGGCGCCAGCGTGTCATTCCGTTCGCGCAGGCCGAGCGGGTCCTGGGGCCGCTGCCGGCGCCGAGCCGTCCACCAGGCTCCGAGCGCGTTGGCCTGAGCTTGGTAGGCAGGGACGTCGTACGCGTATCCCAGGCGCGCGATCTCTCCGTTGAGGATCACCACGAAGCCTTCGATCGCGGCCATCTCGGCCTCGTCCAAGGGGCGGATGCTGCGGTAGCCCGCCAGGAGGTCCACGGCCCGTGACTGCTGGTAGCGAGCCTGCTCCCCCTGAAGGACGAAGAACCCGGTGGCGAGGAGCTTTGCGAGGTCGAACACTGGTGGGGCGTACATGACCTTGTCGAAGTCGATGAAACCGAACCCGCCGCCGCTGCCGGCCACGACGTTGTCCCAGTGCAGGTCGCCGTGGATGGGCTGGGGCCGCAGTGACACCAGATCCTCGGCCAGGCATGGCAAGATCCGATCCCGCCACAGGTGCTGGGCCACGTACCAGTGAGGCAGCTCTTGGTCCGGAGAGGGAACCGGACCAGGCTCGAAGGTCAGCCGGCGGTCGGTGAAATCGCCCGCATCCGGCCGGGCCAGCTCCGAGTGAAGTCGCGCGAGGTCCTGGCCCAGCCCGTACGGGTCCCTCCGGTCGGCGCCGCCCTTGCCGATCCACGTGCACACGTGAACGGTCTGCGGACCAGTCCCTGTCTCCACCGTGCCGACGGCCAACGTCTGCGGGCACTCCACACCGGCGACTCCGTCGACCAGCTCGGCGATCCGGCTGATCAGGGAAACGGGTTTGGGCGTCAGCCGCACGGCGACGTCCGGTGACTGCGAGGACGGCGAGACGCCACGCCAGATTGTGGCCATGGTGCCCTCGGCCACCGGTTCGAACCAGTAGTCCGCCGCGTTCCACGGCCCGCTCACACCGGCCAAAGCGTCGCTGAGCAGCTGCTCGCTGTCGTCGGCCGACATCTCCGTTGATCCTTCCTGCCGCCTGCCGCGGCGTCCACAGCCGCGGGCCTCATGCCCGTGCCGCAGATGCCCGTGCAAGGCCGACCAGAACGCCAGGTACTGGCCAGAACGCCAGGTACTGGCCAGGATGCCAGTACCTCGGCGACCTTCCGGCCAGTCCGATGGCGCACTGGAAACCCGTCGCGGCCAGGTGCACACCGTGGCCACGGCGTCCGGACCGGTCCGGACTGGACGTGCGCGGCGGCGGAGGCCGCGGCGACGAGCCGGGCCAGGACATCCGGGCGTGGTGGGGAAGCCACACTCCCATGTCCGGCTTCTCCGCTAGCCTGCTGCCGGTCGCCTACTGGGTCTGAAACCAGGCTGGAAAGAGGATCACCATGTCCGTCCTCATCGCCGGGGGAGCCGGCTACATCGGAAGCACCACTGCTTCAGCGTGTCTGGATGCGGGCATCTTCCCGGTGATCCTCGACAACCTCGTCCGAGGGCGCCGCGAGTTCACCGATGGGCGGACCTTCTACGAGGGCGACATCTCGGATGGAGCACTGATCGACCGGATCTTCTCGGAGCACCCGGACATCTCCGCCGTGGTGCACTGCGCGGCGCTGATCGTGGTGCCTGAGTCCGTCGCCGACCCGATCGGCTACTACGAGGCGAACGTGGCCAAGAGCCTGGCCTTCATCAACCACCTGCACCGCAACGGCTGCGACCGCATCATCTTCAGCTCCTCGGCCTCCATCTACCAGTCCGAGGACGGCTCGCCCGTCAACGAGGACTCGCCGCTGGCGCCACAGAGCCCCTATGCGCGGACCAAGGCGGTCTGCGAGGAGATGCTCGCCGACATCGCGGTAGCCGGGCCGCGCGTGCTGTCGCTGCGGTACTTCAACCCGGTCGGCGCTGACCCCGAGCTGCGTACCGGTCTCCAGCTGAAGCGGCCCAGCCACGCCCTGGGCATGCTCATCCAGGCGCACCAGGAAGGCCGACCGTTCCCGATCACCGGCACGAACTACCCGACGCGCGACGGCACGGGCATCCGGGACTACGTGCACGTCTGGGACCTCGCTGCGGCCCACATCGCGGCGGTCGAGCGCTTCGATTCCATCCTCACGGATTCGAAGCGCTCGATCGCGATCAACTTGGGCACGGGCTCCGGCACCACCGTCCGGGAGCTGTGCGCCGCGTTCAACAACGTCGTCACCACCCGCCTGGCCACCGTCGACACCGATCCGCGCCCCGGTGACGTCGCTGGCGGATACACCAAAAGCGACCGAGCGGCCGAGCTGCTGGGGTGGACGCCGAAGCTGTCCCTGGAGGAGGGCATCCGGTCCGCCCTGGACTGGATTCCGGTGCGTGACGAACTGCTCAAGGACTGACCTCTCCCCCTGTCGCCTTCACCCTGCCCGTTCGGGTCTGGGTGCGGAGGCTGGCTTCGAGGGCGAGCACGTGCCGCATGGCGGGAGCGGGCCATGCGGCGTGCCACCTGTGCTCTGCCGGGGCGCCGCGGTAGGAGAAGCATCAGGTCACGGCGTTCACTGTTCCGTGTCGGTGGAGGCGGGTACGGGCGTGGGGGCCTGGTCGTCGCGGGGGCCAGGCGTATTCGCTGTAGGTGATGCCGTCGGCGATGTGCTGGAGCGCGACCACGAGATAGGGCGGCTGAGGTTCGGGAAGGCTGGTGGTCTTGTGCATTGCCAGCCCTCGCACTTGTTCGGCTCGGGGTTGCCGATCTGGCCGTGCCAGCGGTCGACTGCGAAGAAGAACGCGATCCTCCGCGTCCCGGCGTGGGTGGAGACGTGGTGCATCAGGTGGACGAACTGGACGTCGTCGCGGTCGACGGCGGCGCCGGTCTCCTCGGTGAACTCTGTCCTTCAGCTCCCGCCACCGTCCCGCGTTTGGCCCGAGGTGCTCCTGGAGCCGGGCCCGGTAGGTGGGCTTCCATGTGGCGGTGTCGTCGATCCCCGTGCCGGACACGTACACGAGACCAGCTACGTGGTCGGATGCGTGAGGGCGTAGATGAGTGCCAGGTGCGCGCCGTAGGAATGCCCGAGCAGTACGACCCGCTCGTGGCCGGTGTGGGTGCGGATCGCGTCGAGGTCGGCGACGGACTGGGCCAGGGAGTACGGGCCGACGCGATCGGAGCGGCCGGCGCCGCGCTGGTCCCAGCAGGTCAGCGTCGCCCACCGGGACAAGAGCGGTCCCGGCTGCGGGCTTTCGTCCCACGATCCGGGACCGCCGTGGACTTTGATCACTGTGATCGGGCCGTCGGCGTGGCGTCCGGTCCACAGCCGGACACCGTCCGACGCGGTTACGAACTCACTTCCGGGACCTGCTGGTTGGATGGTCATACCGGGCAGGCTATTGGGCGGCCGCCGGTCCATTTCAGGTCGTGGCGAACTGTTGAGGGGTTAGCGTGCCGGGGTGCAGACACGCAGCGAAGAGACCCGGCTGATCTTTCTCCGGGGGAACGCGGGATCGGGCAAGACGACCGTGGCCCGACGCGTACAGCAGCTCTACGGTCACGGCCTGGCCGTGATCGAGCAGGACATGTTCCGCGACATCACCTTGCGGGAGACGGGTGTGCCGGGGCCGCTGACCCGACCGCTCCTGGCGACCGCTGCCCGGCAGGTCCTCGACTCCGGACACCATCTGATCGTGGAGGGGCTGCTCACCACTCCGCGGTGGGAGGACGTCCTCGCGGCATTGGCAGCCGATCACCGCGGCCGGACCTTCGGCTTCTACTTGGCGGTGCCGTTCGACGAGACGGTGCGCAGGCACTCCACCCGCCACAAGGCGACGATGTTCGGGGCCGCCGAGATGCGGGAGTGGTGGCGGGAGGAGGACCGGCTGACCTGCCTGGTCGAGGAGACCGTCGACCACACCAGCACCGTCGAGGAGAGCGCGTCCCGCATCCTCAAGGAGTGCGGGCTGACGCCGGGCTCCGGCTGCGCCCTGTGAGGTGACCTACGAGGAGGCGATCAGCAGCTCGACGCGGTCGAGTGCGGCCTGGGTGGATTCGATCAGCCCAGGGTCACCCTTGGCGATCCGCAGTCGCCACGCTTCCCGCAGGTGGGCGCGTGCCAGTACGAGGTCGCCTTGCTCCATGAGGTGTTTTCCGAAGTGCTGGAGGGCGAAGTCGGCGAGTTCCGGGTGCTGGCTCTGGGCGGTGTCCAGGGCTTGACGGTAGAGGACGTGAGCGGTCTCTGCCTCGCCGGCGTAGCGGTACGCGTCGCCGAGGTTGAGTTCGGTGGTGATGACGGCTCGGGTGTTGCCGCTGGATGTGGCCAGGTCGAGGGCCTGCCGCAGGAACACGCGTGCGTCGTGGTAGTTGCCGAGGCTCAACAGGCCGATGCCAATCCACCGTGCCAGGACCCGCGTCCGATCGGCGTCCGTGCCTGCGGGGAGTGCCCGCAGGGCCTCGCGGATTTCGTCGACGGCGGTGGCCAACTGGTCGTGGTCGGTGGGGATCATGCGCAGGTCCTCGTTTTGTGTGATGAGGTGCTGGAGCAGTCGCCCTCCCTTTTTCGGCTCCCGATCTGGCCGGTCGGTGTTACAAGGTTGTCCTTCCGGCCTGGTCTCCGAAACTCGGATGCCCGGGCCGCGGCCGCGCCTCTACCCTCCCGTCATGACACCCCCTCCGCGCACCGAGCCGACGGTGGGACGGCGGGCACGTGTCGGCGGTCGTGTTCGGCTCCCCCTGGCGCCGAGCCCCCACCCCACAGGCCAGCGGCCACCGTGCCTTAGTCCCAAGCAGGGTCAGGCCAGCGCCCGGTCGAAGACCTCATGGTGCGTGTACACGAACTGGCGCTCTCGCCTACTCCAGGCGATCCGGTTGGCCAGGACGTCCGGAGCAGCAGGGGCAGTCTCCGGGTGAGCCTGGAACTCAGCCCAGAACCGCACGTTGCGCGACTGGCGCTCGAGGATGCAGTCGACCAGCGCGTGGCGCTCAGCGTCCACCAGCCCGTACACGTCGGCGATGAGCCGCACCTGTGCCGCCTGGCCATCAAGAGGCATGACCTGCTTGGACGAGATCGACCACGTCCAGGCCATGTACGCCACGTCCTCCAGACGCCCTCCCGGGGCGGCCAGCTCGAAGTCGATGAACGCGACTGGAAGGCCGTTCTGGAAGACAGAGTTGTTTGGGCCGGGGTCGTGGTGACACACCACATCGAATCGGCCCGCCAAATTGCTTCCGCGTGTGGCGTCGTGCATCTCACGGAGAAGGCGAGCAGCTGCCCGCACCTGATCGTCAGACCAAGGCTGGAATTTCTCCGGGACCTCGCCCTCGATATAGGTCAGGATGTCTTTTCCGTCGACCTGTCCCAAATATTTCGGGGCTCCCAGGAAATTCTGCTGCTCGAAGATTTCCAGAAGGGAAGCCATAAATTCCGAAGCGTCTGACGCGGGCCTGAGTACCGTGTCATCCTGTCGGAGGACTTCCGACGCCATACGACCCCCGGTCAGCACGACCGCACCAGACGCATCAGTCATCGCCGCCGCTCCCACACTTTGATCGCCGATTTCCCTGCGCGCACCGCACAGCACTCATTCACGCCAGGAAATCCGTAGTCCGTCCTACAACCTGAGCGAGCCTAGCGGAGCCTGGGGTGGCTACGATCCAGGGTCGCGGAAGTGGACACCTTGGAGTGGAAACCGCGCCGCTTTCAAGATCGGCCTCTTCGGGACGTACCTTCCACAGGTCTTCGGTACGCAGCTGTTTCAAGGACCAGACGGGCAACTCACCCCGCCTCCGGTGGATCCAGCCGGGGTGGACTCGCGGCGGGCAGCGTGGGGCTTCGAGCCGCTGGAGACGTACATCGAGCAGGTTGCGGCCGGCGTCCGGTAGGGCGGGGTCGGGGACGGCAGGCACGGGCGTGAGACCGGGCTCCGCCGCACTGCGCCCTCGGGTGACGGTCGTGATCGACACCGTTTGCCGAATGGTGGGTGCCGCCGGTGTGAGGGACCGCGGTTGCGCCGGTCGGTGAGGACGGCCTGGGCGCCTCGGCGAGCGGTGGCCGGGCGCCGAGGCGTACGGCCAGCGCGTCGGCGAGGTGCTGGTAGCGGATGGGGGAGGCGCACGTTCGTCGTGCCAGACGCAGGCTGACATCGAGGATCGTGAATCGTCCGGGCTGGGTCTTGAACGTGATGGTGCGGTAGCCGAAGCCGCAGTCGCCGGGATGCAGTTCGCGGGTGCGGCCGAGGTGCCAGTCGTAGACGGTGAGGCGGGTGAGGGTGTCGGATATCTGCTGTCCGTAGGCGCCGGTGTTCTGGACCGGTGCGGCTCCGGTGGTGCCCGGGATCCCGCCGAGGTACTCGATGCCCGGACAGGCCCTCGGTGACGGTGAAGGCGACGAGTGAGCCGAGCGGTTCTCCCGCCTGGGCGATGACCTCCACGAGGTCGCCGCCGAGCGGGCGTACGGCGATGCCGCGGGTGGCCATGTGGATCACGGTGCTGGGGTAGCCGGTGTCGGCGGCGAGGGTGTTGCTGCCGCCGCCGAGCATGAACGGCGCCGTGTCGCTGCCGTGTGCGGCGTGCGCGGTCGGTGTGGGTGAGGAACCGGTCGGCGGGTCCGCCGAGACGGAGTGTGGTGTGGTCGGCCAGTAGCTCACCCATGGGGTGCCTCCGTTCGTCAGGTGGCGGAGATGGTCTTGAGCGCGAGGGCCCGCAGCGGGGCGATCTTGGTGCGGGCGTTGCCGCCGTAGATGGCGTTCGTGCAGATGACGAGGTAGCGGCCGGTCTCCGGCGCGAGGTAGAGGCTCGTGCCGGTGAACCCGTGGTGGTACGCGACGCGCCCGCCGGCGGCGAGGATCCAGGACAGGCCGCGGTCCAGGCCGGGCTCGATCGGGGCTTGGGGGACCAGGCTGGCGTGCAGCCATTCGCCCAGGCCGTGCTCGTCGCCGTCCGCGTGGGCGGCCAGGAGCCTCTGGGCGTATACGGCGAGGTCACCTGGGGTGGAGAACACCCCGGCGTGGCCGGCGACGCCACCGAGCAGGCCGGCGTTGTCGTCGTGCGGGGCGCCCCAGATCCGCGGGGCACCGGGGATGCGCTGCTCGGTCGGGGCGACCTTGAGGGTGCGGGCGACGGGCCCGTACACGGTGGCGTCCATCCCGAGCGTCTTCCATAGGTCCGCGCCCAGCTGGTCGAGGGGGCGGCCGTGGATGTGGGCGAGGGCCAGGCCGAGCAGGATGTAGCCGCGGTTGATGTAGCGGTGCTGGCCGGGGGCGTCTTCCAGCTGTTCGCGGCACAGGAGTTCGTGCAGTGGCAGGTCGGCGCCGCGGTAGTGGTCGAGGCGGGTGGAGGCACGAAGCCCGGAGGTGTGCGCGATCAGCTGGCGCACGGTCGCCTCTCCACTGGGGGTCTCGCTGTTCATCGGAGGCAGGAAGTCGCGGATCGGGGCGTCGAGGTCGAGCAGCCCGGCATCCAAGGCCTGGCCGATCAGGGGCCAGGCGGCCACGACCTTCGTCAGCGAGGCGATGTCGTACGTCGTGTCCCGGTCAGGGGTGGTGTTGCCGCACTCGGGAGCGACCTTGCCGACGCTGAGGAACTGGGGGCTGGCGCCGGTGGTGCCGTAGGCGATGACGCCACCCGGGGAGGCGCTGTCGGCGACGACCTGGTCGAAGGTGTCCCAGAGGCGGGTGGTGTCATCGGCGGTGAACGGGACGGGCATCAAGGGCCTCCGGGGATGGTGGTGATCTCGGCTCCCAGCGTGGCCAGATTGGGCTGCAGGTGGCCGTAGCCGCGCTGGAGATGGAATATCCCTCGGATCGTAGAGGTGCCGCTGGCGGCGAGTGCGGCGATCAGCAGCGCGGTCACCGCACGGATGTCCGCTGCCTCCACCGTGGCGCCGCGCAGCCCGGCCGGCCCGCGGACGCGGAGGACCGAGCCGGTGGCGGTGATGTCGGCGCAGAAGGCACGCAGCCCCTGAACGTGGGTGTCGCGGCGGGGGTAGACGCGTTCCTGCCGTCGACGGACTGGATGAACGCTTGATGGCACGCCTCCCTGCGGCGGTCGGCATCGCTGCTGGAACCGGGCTGGCCGGCGGAGTGCAGCGGCGGGCCGTTCACGTACGCGTTGCCCACGGTGGCGCTGCTGCTGTACACGCGGCCTACTGCCGACGAACCCCGAGACTTCCCCGTGGAGCGGATCGTCGAGGCGCTCACGACGCGCGAGCCCGCGCTCGAGGACGTGATTCGGCACGGGCTGACCGACCGCCGGCACGACCTCGACGACGACTCTCAACTCAGCACCTTGGTGCGCTGGCTCACCGAGTACCGGGAGCCGCTCGCCTACTCGGCGGGAGGCCTGGAGTTGCCCTCCGTGGAAAGCTGGCCGGGCGGCACCTTGATGGGCGCGTCCGCGTGGTGGGCCGCGCATTCACTGACCCACCATCACCTCGGCTGGTGGCTGATTTTTTCAGCCCTGACCGATCCGGTTCAGGTCAAGGTCGATGCTGACGGCGGCGTGATCAGACAGGGCCTTGTCGACCGGCTCCATGTGCACCTGGTAGCCCGTCACCGCGGGGGCGAGAGCCGGGCTCGCGAGGATGAGGTCCTGGCGGCGGGGGACGTCGCCGTCGGCGAAGGCCGCCGTCGGTACGTCCTCCTTGCCGGCGGAGGTGCTCGCGTCGACGAAGCCGGCGCGGGCCAGGAGTTCGACGGCCTCGCGGTCGGACTGCAGCTCTTCGCCGGGTGAGCGCAGGTGCCCGTTCAGCAGGTGGGCTGGCAGTCGGGGGGGACCAGTCCGGCTCGGGGAAACCCGTGCCGATCGCGTTGATGTCTCCCAGCAGGAGGGAGATTCGGTCGGGCGCGGCGAGGACCTCCAGCGGTGCGACTTCGCGGGCGCGATTGCGGGGGTCGAAGGGATCCAGGTGCAGGTTGCGCACCTCCAGCAGCTGCTCGATGCCCGGCAGGATCAGGTGGGCCCAGCCCATGACGTGGTGGTAGCGGGTGCGATCGGAGCCAGCTGAATGGACCCGGATCCGGTCGCTGAGGAGGATCGCCGAGTGGAAGTGGTGTCCTGCCGTCGTCGGGTTGGCATCGGCGAGAAGGCCCTGCGCCAGACCGACGTCGTTCACCATGCGGTGCAGGCGCCGCCCGCCGAGCTGGTCCCAGAAGTTGCACTCCTGGAGCGCCAGAATGTCCGGGCGCAGCGTGCGCAGAAACTCGATCTGCCCGTCCCATCGGTCTGCCGGGCCGAAGCCGAAGTCGGTGTGGCCGCCGAACAGGGTGTTGAAGGTGGCAATGCGTATGGTGCTCATGGGAACTCCTGATGGGGGCTCTTTGGCGGTCAGGGGTGTCGGGCGTACAGGGCGGACGGCTGGTTCGTCATCAGCGCCCAGTACCGGTCGCCGCGGCTCCAGTGCCACCACTCCGTCGCGTAGTTCACGAGGCCGGCAGCGGTCAGAGCGGCGGCCAGAGTGGCCCGGTTCATCCGCGCCTGGCTGCTGATCGAGGCCGCGTGCGTGTAGCAGGCGCCGTCGGACTCCTCAGGGCTGGCGTTCACGCGTGTGCCCATGTCCAGCTCGATCCCGTCGGCGTTCACCAAGGTGAGGTCGACGGCGGCGCCGGCGCTGTGAGGCGCGATCTCCGGCGGGGACACGTACCGGCTGGCGGCCTCGTGTACCTGGTCCTGTGTCCAGGTCGGGTTGGCGGCGCGCAGCTCGTCCGCGTACTCCTCGAAGTAGCGCCGTTGCAGGTCAGGCGGGCGGTAGCCCTCGATGAACAGCAGGCGCAGGCCGGCGGGCAGGAGCGACTGGGCGTGAAGGAGCCGGTCGAGAACTCCCTGGCGGAGTTGAGCGAAGGCGCCCGCCGGGTCGGACCTGCGGTCGTCGACCAGCAGGTTCCCGCGGACGTTGACGAGCGGCTCGCCGCAGTCCACGACGGGGATGGCGGCCACGCGCGGGTCGCTCATCAAGATGAGTGGACCGACGGCATCCTGCGGGGTCGTGTTCACCAGGGCTCCTTGATTCGTCGGCAGCGTGCGGACCCGCACGCCTCGTGGGCCGTGTCTCCTCGCCCGGCGGGGCGGTGGTGCTGTCGGCCGCGCTGGCCGGAAACGGTGCCCCGATGGGGGGGGGTCTCTTCCTGAGCGGCTGGTCGGCCGAGGGAACGGCGTCGGACATGGCGTCCTCGATTCGGCTGGTTTCGCTTCGGGCGGGGCTGAGCTACCAGGTGGTGGGGGCGCTGAGTTCGGTGACAGGCTGGCGACCGGCCTGGGGAAGGCCGAGGAGGACGCGGGCCTGGTGGACCGCCTGGAGCTGCTCGGCCGCGGATGGCCCCCAGTCGAAGAGTTCCAGGGCCTGCTCCGGGGTGGCGAGGATCCGGGTGTAGGTGCGACCGGTGGCCGGATCGACAGGGGCCGGGCCGAGGCTCGTGAGGGCGGCGGCGTAGCGGACGCGCGCACAGGGTTCGTCGGGGTCGGACAGGTACCCGAGATACCGGGTGCCGGCCAGCTCGGCGGCGGCTTCCTCGCGGGCTTCACGGATCAACGTGGTCTCGGGGTCGGCGTGGTCCGCGGGTTCCGGAGTGCCGCCGGGCAGGCAGGCTGCGCCGGTGTCGGGTTCGAGGAGCACCAAGACACGCCCGTCCGGGGCGAAGGCCCACGCCCAGGACTGGCGGACCGTGAGGCCTTCGGGGACGGGGCCGGGGTGGAAGGGGAAGTGGTGACAGGCTCGGGCGGTGCGCAGGACGCCGACCCGGTCAAGGGCGGTGGGGTCGACCGGAAGCCCGTCCTCAAGGAACGCGGGACCGGCGCCGCTGATGCGGGCGCGGAGCGCGGACAGGGCGCGGCGGGCGTCGCCCGGAGCCATCAGAGCGGGCAGGTCAGCGGGTTCGACGAACTCGACGGCCTCGATCTCGCCCGGTGCGGGCCGGATCGCCGCGATCTGGCCCTCGTCCCAGACGCCGCCGTCGAAGACGTGCAGGAGCTCGCCGGGGAACTTCACTGCGGGGGACGCTGTGCGGCCGGCGGGGGAGACCCAGTCGACAGCCAGCCCGCGGGTGACGGTCGCCGTGACGCCGAGTTCCTCCTTCAGTTCGCGGGCAGCGCCCTGGGCGGGGGACTCGCCTTTGTCGACGGCGCCGCCGGGCAGCAGGCGGGTGGGCCGGTAGGTGACGCGCTGGATCAAGACCTGCCCTCGCTGGTTGGTGATCAGCACGGAAGTTCCGGCCCACAGGGCGGCCGAGGCGCGCAGCGCCCCGTACGCCTCCTCGGTCATCGCCACACTGGGAAGTTCGTCGGGCTCAGAAGTCGTAGTCATCTCTCTCCGATTGGTGAGTGCTTGCTCGTGGGCGGTGAAGGGGTGGCTGGCGCGGGGCCGGGGCGTCAGATGATCAACTGGGCTGGGTCGCCTTTCGTGCGGCCGGGGGTGAGGCGGGTGAAGTGCTCGGTCTGGATGATCCGGTTGCGGTCGGCTTCGGGGAGGCGGGCAAGGATGCCGGGCAGGGGCCGTTCGCGCGCGACCTCGCCGCGGTGCGCGAGGATCGCCGCCCACTTCTGCTCGAGCCAACCGCTCACGTCGACCGTCGCGGTGATGTGCTCGTCCGGGACGCTCAACACCTTCTTCCCCACCCGTGCCAGGAGCGGGCCCAGCTCGCCCACCCCCGAGTGCGGGTGAGTGGCCGCGTACAGGGTCTCGGGCTGCCACGGGGCTCCAGCATCCGGGTAGCGGTGTTCGAGGCCTGCGGCGTGGAACGCGAGGACGGTGGCCTGATGAGTGCGGATGTGATCGGGATGACCGGTCAGCTGGCCGTAGGCGTCGTGGGTGACAACGAGTTGAGGCTGCACAGCGCGGATGTGCTCGACGATGCGCCCCACCACCTCATCCAGCGGGGCGTCGCACAGCCGGGGCCGGCCGGGCGCGGAGTCGGGGATGCGGGCGTCTGCGAAGCCGAGCATCCGTGGCTTCCCGGCCTCCAGGATGGCCAGGGCGTCAGCGAGTTCGCCGGCCCGGTGGCTGTCGGGGGCCCAGGTGGCGGTGACCACGGCGGTCGCCGCGTCCGCGGCGGCGTGCTGCGCGAGGACTCCGCCGGCCAGGAGGGACTCGTCGTCGGGGTGGGCGAAGACGGCGAGCAGGTTCGGTAGCGGCACAAGGTTCTCCCAGTTCGTTGGCGGGGTGCGATGGTGGCTGGCGGGCGTCAGATGATCGGTGGGCGTCCCGCGGCGGTGAGGCGGAGTACGGTGCGCCAGCTCATGGGTTGGCGATCCTGCTCGTGGCGGCCGGCCCACCCTTCGCGGAACCCGCGCAGGGACTCTCGGGCCCCACCGGCTCGAACGGCCCGGATCGCGGTGGCCGTCATCCACAGCACGAGGTACGGGGGGATCAAGGGGGCGGGCAGGTTGCGGTACGCCACCCAGACGCGGTTGCGGGCGGCGAGCCGGTGGAAGAGGGCGTGGCGGGTGGGGCTGGTGAGGGGATGGTGCATGCGGATGCCGGCCGCGTACCAGCCGGTGGCGCCCCGGGCCCAGATGCGTTGTGCGAGGTCAAGGCCTTCATGGAACAGAAAGAAGGGGTCCGCCCAGCCGCCGGCCGCGTCGAAGGCTGCGCGGCGGATCAGGACTACCCCTTCCGTCATGGTGGTGATCGTGCCCGGGCGACCAGGGTCACTGGTGCGCAGGCGCGGGACCCAGCGCCGTGGCGTGGTGGTGTCGTCCGGGCCGGTGAGGCGCGGTTGGACGTAGCCCGCCTCGGGGTGGTGCTCTGCCGCGGTGACGAGGCGGGCGAGGACATCGTCGGTGGGGAACGTCGCGTCGTTGTCGAGGAAGAACAGGTACTCGCCTGCCCGACCGGCCTCCGCGAGGGCGCGGGCGCCCGCGTTGCGGCCGCCGGGGATGCCCAGGTTCTCCTCCAGGGTGACCGTCAGGGCTCCGGCGGGGACGATCTCCGGGGTGCAGCCGTTGCCGACCACGCAGATCCGCAGGTCGACTCCTGTCTGCGCGAGGAGGGTGGCCTGGGCGGCGGTCTCTTCTTCGGGTCGGTCGTTCATGGTGAGCAGTACGACGTCGATGCGGGGCCGTAGCACGCATTCCTCCTCAGGATGGGCTCTCGGCACTGCCAACTGACCAAGTCCGTAGTGGTGTTCAAGATGGGCTGGATGGGACGGGTGCGCCGGTCAGCTGCTCAGCGCGGCGAGCCAGATGGGGAGCGAGTTCGGGGTGTCCTCCGCGAGCGGCGACTTGGAGCAGCTGTGCGAGAGCGACCAGCTCCCCAGCCCTACCGGCCGGGGTGTCGAGGATGTGGGCGAAAGTGCGGCGGATCCGGGCAGCGGTGACGGGGACGGTCAAGCTGTACGCGTGAAGGAGGCCGGTGTCGTAGCCGGCGGGGACGGCGCCCCAGGACTCCCAGTCCAAGACGGCCAGATGGTCTGCGCACAGGTTCGCCCAGTGGAGGTCTGCGTGACCGGTCACCCACGCGGTGATCTGGATCGGGGGGATGCCGAGGTAGGTGGCGAAATTCCGGTCGATCCACCCTTGCCGGACGGAGACCCGGTCGGTTGAGACCGTTGCCAGGGTCGTCAGGGCGGCTCGGAGCTCAGCCCACCACCCGTCCGGCAGGTCGGCCTCGCGCTCCAGGACGGGCCCGCCGCGTTGGAGGACCGGCCAGGGCACGAGCTCGGACAGCTCGGCCCGGTAGCGGTGGCCGCCCGCGGTCCAGTCGATGATGTCCAGGAGCCTCGGCCTGGGGATGGTCCGCGGCAGGCTCGCGTCGGCGGCCGCCGCGCCGTCCCACAGCCTGCCGGCGGGTTTGTTCAGAGGCTGGGAGACCACACGCAGCCACCGGTCGCCCGCTCGGCGGCTGATGGTACGGCCCTGCCACCCCCAGGACTCGGGCCCGGATGCCGCGGGCATGAGGAATGCCTGCGCCGCCGACCGGTGGGCTTGCCTCATCCGATGCTGCTCCTGGGGAGCCCGGGGCGGTGCGAAAGGTTGCTCCATCACCTTCTCCATGGTTGGGGAGAGCAGGCGGGGCCGGGATCCTGAGGGTCGCGGTCCCGCCTGTTCTTGTTCGGTCTATTCGGGGGTGACGGCGAGGAGGCGGGCCGCGCCCGCGTTCAGGAGACCCTGGGCCGCCCTGCGGCCGACGTCGGCCGCGCAGTCGGCGGGGCCCGAGGAGTCGGTGCGGAGGGCGGGGCCGCCGGCGGGGTCGAGGACGGTCGCGTGAACGGTCACGCGTCCGTCCTCGAGAGCGGCGTGGGCGGAGGCCGCGGTGAGGCATCCCCCTTCAAGCCCTGCCAGGACGGCTCGCTCCGCGTCGAGGAGGATCCGTGTGGCGGGGTGGGTGAGGGGGGCGAGGAGCTCGGCGGTGGCGGCATCGCCGGCGCGGTGCTCGACGACGACGACCCCGGCGCCCGCGGCAGGCAGCCACAGCGTCGGGTCGAGGATCTCGTCGGCCCGGTCGGCGAAGCCGAGGCGGCGCAGGCCGGCGAGCGCGGCGATCATCACGTCCACCCCGAGCTCTCCGCTGTCCAGGCGGGCGAGCCGCCGATCGGCGTTGCCACGGATCGGGACTGCCGTGAGCTTGGGGTAGAGGGCGTGGAGGAGTGCTGCGCGGCGGGGCGCGCTGGTGCCGACCCGGGTGCCGGGCGGGAGTTCAGCGAGGGTTGCTCGCGGATGCCCGGCCGGCAGTACGAGGACGTCACGGGCGTCCTCACGGGGCAGGACGGCGGCCACGGTGATGCCCGGTGTCCGGTCGTGGGGGCTGGGCAGGTCCTTGGCGCATGCGATGGTGGCGTCGACCTGGCCGGCGAGGAGGTGTTCGTCGGCGCGGCGGGTGAAGGCGCCCTTGCCGCCGATCTGGGACAAGGGGCCGTGGTGCGCGTCGCCCTCGCTGGTGATCTTGCAGATGTCGAGGGTGATGTCCGGGTACTTCGAGCGGAAGGCGTGGGCGAAGCGGGTGGTCTGTTCCATGGCCATGGGGCTGGGCCGGGTGCCGAGCCGGACGGTTCGGGCTGCGAGGGTGGTCAAGGTAGCGGTTCTCCGGTCAGGTGCTGGTGTGGAAGAGGTGGGCGAGAGCGGCTTGGAGGGTCTGTCCGGGGGTGAGGGTGCTGGTGTCGATGACGTGCGCGACGGTGTGCAGCCATGCGGTGGCGGCGTGTTCGTAGTCGGGGGTGCGGCGCCGGCGGTGGGAGCGGTCCTCGGGGCCGGCGAGGACGGATTGGGACAGTGCCGTGTGGAGACCTGCGGCCAGGGTCGACTTCCCGGCGTCAAACGCGCCGTTGATCCAGACGATCACCGGGGCTCCGGGAGCACAGCGGGCGTGGCCGGCGGGTGGGCGGGGGCCGGGAGGAGGGCGTCGCGTCCCGGCCATTGGAACACCAGCCTGCAGTGCGTGCGGTCCAGGACATCGCCGGGAGGCAGCCTGTGGTCGGGGGTGCCTGCCGGATGGACGCTCAGGGCCGGATCGTCCGCGCCGCGCACGTCGGTGTCCCAGGCCTGGACCGTCGCGGCCAGCTGCCGTGCGATCTGCGGGCCCTGCTCGCCGAAGGCGTGGACAACGAACTCCCACTCCTCATCCTGCGGGTTGTCCCCACCCCGGTGGACGTAGATGAGGTAGGCGAGCGAGGTACCGTCGAGGAGCGCAGGCACGTCGGCGCCTTTCCCGATCTGGGTGACGCCGGTGCCCTTGTCCACGGTGGCCGCCAGACGGCAGAACGCTGGCAAAGTGGTGGCCGCGAACAGCTGAAGGGACCCGAAGTACTCGCCGGAGCGCACGGTCACGGCGGTGGCGACCTCGTGGCGTGGGCCCCGCAACGCCTCGTCCAGGCCCCCGGCGTCCACCGGGCGGGCGTCTTCGCACCGCAGCAGCAGTTCCCCGCCCAGGAGAGCAGTGGGTCGGTCCGCCCGCGAGTCGGAGCCTTGCGCCCGAACGAACCCGCAATGAGTGGATTTTCTCGCGTGGAGGACATCGCCTTCGCGCTGGAAGGCGATCGCACGCGTGTACCCGTGGATTTCCAGGGGCAGTACGAGGTACCGGTCCTGCGCCAGCTGGCTGTGCCATGGGGGCGGGATGTCCCACACGTTGTAGGTGATCATGATGCCGTCGAAGCCGCCCCGGGGTACCAGGTGGGCGGGCGCGCCGAGGGCGGCGTCGCCCTGGAAGGCGGTCACCCGTCCGCTGCCGGCCTCGGCCGTGAACCGCTGGGTGCGGTGCACGACGTACGGGTCGATGTCGCCGGTGACGACCCTGCCGTTGGGGCCTGTGACGTGGGCGAGGAGCTCGGCGTTGTAGCCGCCGGAGCCCGCCTCGTACACGTGCGCGCCCGGCGGCAGGTGGAGGCTTTCGATCATGTCGGCCTGCAGCCAGGCAGCGGACACCGAGCTGATGGCCTGGCCGGTGTCGTCGCGGCGGGTGACGACCGCCAGATCGTCGTCGTAGGCGGTCGGCAGGTTCGTCTCCGGGGTGAACCGGTGCCGGGGAACCGTACGGAGGGCTTCCTGGACGGACGCGGTCGGTGCCCAGCCGGCGGCGATGACCGCGTCGGCCATCTTGTTGCGCAGCCGGACGGCCTCCGCGGGTTCCCCGGGTACGGGCGGGTGGGTGTCGGCGATCGGGTAGGCGTGCACGGCGGGCAGGCTGGGGATGATTCCGGGCCAGATCGCATCGAGTGCGGCCGCGGCCGGCGCGAACACGTCCCCGAGACAGGCCAGAGCGTGGAGGGAGAGCCACTCCCAGCGTTCGAAGAGCCGCTCTTCTGGGTTGGTGAGCGTTCCCGACACGGCAGTGACCCTGACGACTGCGGTGAGGCGCGGCACGCCGTGGCTGTCGTCGACCAGCATCGTCACCACGTGCGCGTCGGACACCTCAGCCCGCAGGCCTGTCTCCTCCTCGAGTTCCCGCACCGCGGCCGACGCGAAATCCTCGAACCCGGTTGGTTTACCGCCGGGCAATTCCCACATGCCGCGGGTCGAGCGGCCCAACAGGACACGCCCCGAGGTGTCGGTGACCACGGAGACAGCCCCGGTCAGCGCGTGGGCGGTCGGCGGCCGTTTCTCCACCGCACGGGTGTCCTCGTGGCAGCCGCCCCGCAGGACAAGAACGGCAAGGCCTTCGGCGTCCAGTCGGACGGCCTGTTCCCAGCCTGCGGAAATCTCGCTGATCTCGGCTTCGGCGAGGGTGATGTCCCGTCGGTCTTCCGGGGTCTGGTCGGTGGTCGGCGTGATGATGACCAGCGCGCCGCCGGGCCGCAGCCTCGCCCCGAGCCCGTGAAGGGTGCCCGTGCGGTTCTTCAGGAACGGGGCCACCAGGCGGAGCGTGATCAGGTCGTAGCCTTCTGGGTCCAGGTCGGCGGGATCGTCGTCCTCGATGTCCAGCCGCATCCACCGCACCCCCTTTAGGTCGGGGTGTTCCTGGCGGGCGCGGTCGATGGCGCTGGCCGCGAAGTCGACGGCGTCCACGGTGTAGCCGAGCGACACCGTGTAGGCGGCGAGTTCACCGGTTCCGCAGCCCACATCGAGAGCCTTCCCGCCGCCGGCCGGCGCGGGGACGTGCTCGGCGAGCAGGGCACGCTCGATATCACCGAGGGGACGGAATCCCTGACCTCCGGCGAAGTGCCGGTCCCATTCGCCTTGGTGGACGTACGCCACGGTGCTGCTCCTCATCGGGTCGGGTGCGGTGGATGGTGTGCTGTTCACGGGCGTCCCGCAGCACGAAGCCGGGCCAGGGATCGTCGGCCGCGCTCGATGAGCTCCGGATCACCGTTGGCGGCGCCATAAGCGATTCCTGACACGGAGTCCAGGACCGTCAGGACCTCCATGTACTGCTCCTCGGCCGGGGTGGGTGGGCGCCCGTATCCGTCGATCAGGGCCTCGAACAGATCGGGCCGGCCATGCCAGGCATCGGCCAGGCGCACGAAGTCCCGGACACCGGGGCCTTCCTCGCTCCGCTCGAAGTCGATCACGTGCAAGGTCTTGGCGACCGGGTCCCACAGGAGATTCCTCAGCTGGAAATCCCCGTGGGTTGGCACCGTGGCCAGGACCGGCAGACCGGCGGCCCGCCCGGCCACCGCCTTCACGAACTCCTCGTCCCCTGGAGCGAGGAGCAGGCGCGCGGAGTCCAGGTGCCGCTCGAGCTTCCCCAGGGGCAGTACCGGGCCGGTGGCCGGGCGGGCCGGGGCGCTGGCGTGGATGGCGGCCGCGAGCCGGCCGATCCGGTGGAAGATCAGCTGCTCTTCCTGCGGCGGGTGGACGGCGCCGTGTAGAGGGTGTCCCGGGACCGCGGTGATGACGACGGCACGCAGCGCCGGCTCGGCTGCCACCAGGCGGGGTGCGGCCGCGCCCAGGCGGGGGACCCAGCCGCGCAGGGCGTCCACCTCCCGTTGGTGGAACCGGTCGTTTTGATGGATTTTGACGAACCAGACGCCGCCTCCCACGCCGTCGGCCTGCCACACGCGGCTGGCCTCCCGTGTCCAGGAGACGTCCGTCCAGGTTCTGATTCGCCCGACGGCCTGCTCGGCGAACTCCCGCACCGCACTCTCGGGTCCGACGGGGCCGGCTGGTCCGAGCGCGGAGGGAAGGGCACGGCGGCGGTCGAGAGCCGGGGTGTAGGCGATCGGGTCCCCGGGTTCCTGGAAATGGAGGGCCATCACTTCTCCGGCCCGGTAGGTGTCCAGCCCTGCCTTGCAGTAGGCGACTATGGGCTCCGGGAGGGCGTCGAGGGAAAACCAGCCCATGGCGTCGCACACGGCCGGCTCGCGGACTGCGGGGATGCCCTGCCACGCGCTGACCTCGAAAAACGCTCCGATTCGGCTTCGGCCGCCTGGACCGCGGTGGTGCACGGTGAGCGCGTAGCGGACCTGCGCCGGGTCGATGGTGATCCCGGCCTCTTCCTGGGCCTCGCGAATCAGCGCGGTACGCATGTCCTCGTGCGGGCCGTCGATATGACCTGAGACGAGGTGCCACATGCCCGATGCGTAGATGTCGCCGGCGCGGCGGGAGAGCAGAACCTCGGGTCCCACATCCGTGTCGCGGCGCAGGATGAGGTGAACGTCGACGGGTTCGCGGTGTCGCTGCGGGCCACTCATGACGCGGCCTTGGGCCGGCGGGCGGTCAGGACGGTGAACACGGCGTCCTCGCGCAGGATCCCGCCCTTGGCGTACGCGGCGAGCAGGTCACGGGCCTCGGCTTCGAATGCCGGATGACGGTCTGCGAAATGGTCGGGGCGGGCGAAGCTGGTACTGCGCAGGTAGCCGATGACGCTCTCAGGGCGCCAGGCCCGGGTGACCGGAAACCGGTACTCGCGCACGTCACTGAACGGCGAGGCGGCGAGGTCGTCCTCGTAGGAGCGTGCCGGCTGCGTGTAGGTGCCGGTGGTGCCCGCGCGCCGGGACTCGCCCAGGTAGGTCTGGATCAGTTCCTTCAGGGCGGTCGTCCAGTCGGCCGTGTGGGTCCACAGGCTCCCGTCGCCCATCACCGCCACGACGGCGTGCGGGGCAGCCACCTGGTCGGCCATCTCCAGGACGGCCGGACGGTCCATCCAGTGGAAGGCCCGACAGCAGGTGATCAAATCGGCACGAACTTCGGGTTGTTGGGGAGTGAAGGTGTGGGCGGCGCCGGCGAAGGCGGTGGCCGTGCGTCCTTCGAGGAGGGGCTGAAGGTCGGACATCGCCTGGTCGAGCATGGCCGGGTTGACGTCGACCAAGTCGACGCGGGCGAGTCGCGGGAGAGCGGGCAGCAGCGCGCGCGGCACCTGACCGGTGCCGGTCCCGAGGTCGAGCAGGGCGGGGCCGGGCACGCCGTGCAGGGTCGCGGCGAGCAGGCGCACGGCAGCGTCCGGGATGCCAGGCCGGTAGCGGGAGTAGTCGACGGCCGTCGTACCGAAGAGCGCCTCCCCCGGGGCGGCGGCCGGTTCACCGGAACTGCTGGTCATGCGTCGTCTCCAGGGGTGGGTGAAGAGGTGGGGAGAGTCCAGGTGAGGGTCGCGCAGCGGCTGGTCACCCGCTGGGTACCGTCGGCGGCGAACTCGAGGCGGTATGCGGTGGGGGATCCGGCCGTGCGCCACCGGGCGGCGACGTCGTGGAGCTCTTCCCAGATGTCGCGGGGCCCGGCCACCGTGATCTCCCATCGGCGGTGTCCGGCCCGGCGCGCCCGCATCCAGGATCCGCAAGCAGGTGCGCCGATGGTCAGGTCGTCGGCGGCGAAGTCACGGACGAGGCCGGGCCGCAGGGCGCCGAGCGCCGTCCAGAAGCCCCGGTCGGTGACCGCCGGCGGTTCGAGGCGGCTGACCTGCGTCCGCAGGCCGTCCTCGGTGGCGATCCGTTTGCGGAATGTGGCCGACAGGAACACCTGGTCGAAGCCGGCGCCGGCGCGGTGCCCGAACTCCACCGCGCGCAGCTCGGCCCGCACCCGCCCGGTCGCGGTCTTGGTGATGACGGCGAGGCCGGGCCAGGACGGCGACGTGGCGCCCACCGTCATCAGCGCGCGGCCACCCGGCGCGAGCTGCGCCACCAGCGCGGGCGGGACATGGGGTAGGCCGAAGGAGACGAAGATCCTGTCGTACGGCGCCCCGCCGGGCCAGCCCTCTCTCCCGTCGCCGGTGACCACGGCGGGCCGGTACCCCAGGGCGAGGAGGCGGGCTCGTGCGGCATCACCCACGTGCGGGTCCATATCGAGGGTGACGACGCCCGCGTCACCGCAGATGAAGCACCCCACGGCGGCGGTGACCCCGGCGCCCGTGCCGACGTCCAGGAAACGCTGGCCCGGCTTCAGGTCCAGCAGGGTGAGCAGGGGCGCGGTCATGCCCATGGTGCTCGACATCGCGGTCATCGAACCCCCGGACCGGGGGCCGGGGACCCGCCCGAGGAGAGGCTCGCCGGCGTGCTGGACCGGCACGCTGCCCCCGCTGTGGAGCAGCTCCCGCAGCTCGTCCCTGTCCTCGGGTCGCGCCCACTCCAGTAGTTCCCAGTGCGGTGGCGTCTCGTCGGGGGCCGAGCGGCGCACGTACGCCTGCGGCATCAACACCTCGCGTGGCAGCGCGAGCAGTGCGTCACGGACCGGTCCGGTCGTAAGGTCACCGGAATCCTCCAGGCCGGCCACCATCTCCGCCCGGCCGGCCGCGGAGCCCAGGTCTGCCGCCGCACGGGCGGTGGGTGCCGGTTCGGTGTTCCGGCTGGTCGGCCGGGTCATGGGGCTTCTCCGTCCATCGAACGTTCCCGGCTGGCGTCTGTGGCTGCCGCCGGCCCGGGAGCGGGTACGACCGTGCCGGGGACGTCGGGTGGGGCCGGGGTTTCGGGCATCTGTCGCAGGCCGCGCAGCGGCGAACGGGCAAGGACCACGAGCGGCACGACGAGCAGCAGGGCCCCGGTGACCAGGGCGGGCCGGACTCCGGCCGCAGTGCCGAGGCCGCCGGCGAGCAGTGCGCCCAGTGGCCGGGCCCCGGAGGTCAGGCAGGTACTCACGGACTGCATCCGGGCCTGCATGCTCCGGTCTGTGATGATCTGCCTGATCGAACGTTGGGTCGTTCCTGCCGCCCCGGCGCACGCGAGCTGGACGAACAGGGTGGCGCCGATCGTGATTTCCCAGCCGGTGCCGGGGGACGCGAGCAGCAGCGGGATCTGCGTCAGCGGGGTGAGGGCGAGCGCGCCGAGCATCATCGGCCCGGGCCCGACGTGACGCGCGACGGCCGGGGCGGACAGGGCCCCGGTGGCCGCGCCGAGGGCTCCGAAGCCCAGGACCATACCGAAGACGGCCGGGGGCATCGCCAAGGATCGCAGCAGGTACAGGCCCCACAAGGTGTTCAGGATGGCCAGCGCCAGGGACGTCGTCGCGTTGACCCACGTGAGCACCGAAAGACGGGGATCGCCGTGAACGTACCTCCAGCCCTCTGCGATCTCCGCCCCCAGCCGGCGCCGTGCGGCCGGCGCCGGCACGCTCTCGCGGGCCTGGATCCTGGCCGTGCACCAGGCGCTGAACAGGTAGGAGCCGACGTCGCCGAGCAGGGCCCGGGCCGGGCCGAGCAGTGCGGTCAGGGCGGCGCCGAGGCTGCTGCCGCCGGTCGCCGCCACCGCGAACAGCGCGCCGACGCGGCTGTTGCTCCGCTGGATCAGCGACCGGTCGACCAGCCCCGGCAGCAAGCTGATCGCCGCCGCGTCATGCAGTACCCCCGCGGCGCCCTGCACCGCGGCGACGGCCATGAGTTGCGCCAGACTCAGCGTCCCCAGGGCCGCGGCCACCGGGACCGTCGCCAGCGCCGCAGCGCTGACCAGATCACCGGTGATCATCTGCTTGCGCTTGGCGTACCGGTCAGCGAGCGCCCCGGCGTGCAGGGCGAGGAGCGCGGGCGGGAGCTGGCCGAGGAACGCGAGCATGGCGACCTGGCCGGGCGTGGCGTCGAGTTCGAGGACGGCCAGTACCGGCAGGGCCATGGAGCTGATCGAGCTGCCCGCCACGCTGGCGCTCTGCCCGGTCAGGTACCGGCGGAAGTCGCGGTGCCGCCACAGTGAAGGCCTGACGTCACCCCCTGTCGCCGCGGCCGGGGAGCCGGGGGAGGGCTTCATGCCGGCCATCCCAGTTCGGAGTACGGCACGCCGCGGCCGATCGCCTCGATCGCGGTCCGCGTGTACGCGACGACGGGTTCGGGCAGTTGGGCCGGGTCCGCCCACACCCACTCCAGACACTTGTCCGGCTCCCGGAGCTGCGGCTCTCCCGCCCATGTCCGGGCCCTGAAGACGAGGCCGATCCGGGGCTGGTCGTCCCCGCCTTCGTCGACCATGTGCACGGTGTGCACCAGCTCGACGTCCCCCGGGTCGATGGTGAGGCCGGCCTCTTCCTCCGCCTCGCGGACCAAGCAGGCAACCGCTCCTTCGCTCTCGCAGTGCCCTGCCAAGAAGTGGTAGTGCCGGCCTGCGAACGCGACGTCGGGGTGGCGCAGCCCGAGGAGGATCCGACCGTCCTCCCGCTCGAGGTAGAGGTGAACACCGAGGACATTCAGCCGGGCGCGGCTGCCCCCGGCTGCCGGCGGCTTGTCGTCATCGCGGAGACGGACCAGGTGCTGGCCGGCGCCGTTGGCCAGGAGCGCGGCAGTTCCGCGCGGTTCCTCGGGGTTTTCAGTCATGCCGGACTCCTGGGGATTGGTGGTGGGCGAAGCGCGGTGCGGTCCGGCACTGGGGCCGGTGCGGGGGCGGTGTCGGGGAAGGCAGGGTTGCGTGCGTGGCGTGAACTGCCGGGCCCGCCAGGGGATGTGCGCGGCTGTGTGAGGCGTCAACTGCTCTTGTGCTGAGGGGTTGTTGTCGCGGGACTGATGATGTCGGGTTCAACGACGACACCCACCTGATCGAACGTGCGTGTTCCAGCCGAAGAGGGTTCCGTATCCGGCCGGGGCCGTGGCCTGGTGCAGGGTGCATCGACCCTTTCCGTGCGCGGGTCCCGCCACCCTGGGGTGATGGCCGAAACGCCGCTGTTGATACGGGAAGGCGGACCCGGATCTGCGTCCCGGGCCGGGGGTCCTCCTCGTGTGGCGGCCGGGGGTGGTCAGAACAGTCCGCTCTGGGCGGGTTCCGTGGCTTTGGCCCGGCACCCCGCGGTCTCCTTCAGGGCGCTGAGGGTCTTGAAGGCGCCCGTGGCGTCGGCGTCGTCGATCAGCCGGCCGAAGACCTCGGCGGTGACCTTGACGTCGGCCATCGCCCGGTGCCGGTCCGCGGGCCTGGGGATCTTGTAGTGGGCCAGGAGCGTGTCGAGCCGGTAGTTCCTGAGGTCGGGCAGGAGGTACTTGGCGAGCGGGATCGTGTCGATCAGATCGGTGGCGGCCAGCACGGGGCAGGCCTCGCGATGGCGGAAGATCATGCCGCTCTCGACGCTGGCGTGGTGCGCGACCAGGAGATACGGGCCAGCCGTCAAGCGGGCATCCAGCGCTGCGAGTGCCTCGCCGGCTGCGGGCGCGCCCGCGACCATCTCGACGGTGATGCCGGTCTGCCAGGTCCCGAGCGGTGTGATCGGGGCGAACGCGGGCGGCCTCATGAGCGACTCGAACGCCCGGTCCGCTCCCACGCTCCCGCGGCCCGGAAGGACAAGGCGAGGGCCGCGACCTCGATTGGCTGGGGCGGATACCCGCGGGGCGTGGTCCCCTCAAAGTCGATGATCACGAACGTGATCTCCCGGAACTGCGGGCAGTCGGCTGTCAAAGCTCCCACGAGATGGCCTCCTTGAAGTACCTGATGGTCACGGCGGTGACAGGTTCGGACGCGGCAGCCGCCGCGTGATCCGCCAGGGCACCAGCCAGGGCCGGGGCGAACCGCTGCGGACACCGGGGCGAGTGCGCGCCCAGGACCTGTCCGTCAGCGTGGTCACCCCCGGCCGTCGGTCTTGGTGTCGGTGGTGGCATCACGCTGGGCGGGCAAGCTGTCGGTGAACGCGGAGGCCTGTACGAGGTACGCGGTTCGGAAGTCTCCGGTACTGGTGGCCTGGTCCATCAGCTCCGAGAAACTGCCCGACTCGGCGACCTGGCCGTCCTTCATGACGTGAATGACATCCGCGTGGCGCACCGAATGGAGACGGTGAGTGATGAGCACGATCGTCTGACCCGTCTCCGCCGCCAGCGCACGGATCTGATCAAATACCCGCTGCTCAGCAACCGCGTCGAGGGCACTGGTCGGCTCGTCGACCACCAGGATTTTTGCGTGCCTGTACACAGCGCGGGCGATGCCCAGCATCTGCCATTCCCCACCGGAGGCGTCCTTGCCTCCCTTGTAGCCACGCCCGAGGAGCGTGCCGAGGCCGCGGTGCAGGGCGTCGATGAAGCGGCTGGCGCCGGAGAAGGCCGCCGCCTCGTGCACCGCCTGGTCCTCAATGGGCTGGTCGGGCCTGCCGATGCCGATATTGACCCTCACCGTAAACGGCCACCTGAAGAAGCTCTGCGACATCAGGGCGATGCGGGCGAAGATCTGATTGCGGTCGGCCTTGGCGGCGTCGACGCCGTCCCACCAGATCGTGCCGCCGCCCTCGTCGGGCAGGTGCAGGCCGGCCAGGAGCTTGATCAACGTGGACTTGCCTGAACCGTTGGCCCCGACGAGGGCGATGACCTTACCCATGGGGAAGGACAGGGACACTTCCCGCAGGGTCGGCTCCAGCACTTCGCCGCTGCTGCCCGGGTAGGTGAAGGTGACCTTCTCGAAGCGGACTTCCCGCACGGTCTCGGGAAGGTCCTCGCCGGTCGCCGGGATCGCCCGCGCCTTCGCCTCCACACAGAGGCGATCGAAATCCGCTACGAAGAGTGACTCTTGGTGCAAATCTGCCATCTGTAGGACGAGTCCGTCGAGGCTGGCGGCGCCGGTGCGGATGGCGAGGACCGCGGTGCCGGCGACGGCGAGGTCCATCCGTCCGCTCCACAGCAGCAGTCCGAGTGCGCCGTACGTGAGCAGGGTCGCGGCGCCGGATCCTGCGTCGGCGATCAGTCCGATCCGGGCCGCGTTGCGTGCGAGCCGGGTCTGCTCGCGCTCGCTGGTCTCGGCCATCTCCCTAAAGTGCTCCAGAAGGAAGGGACCGACGCCGTGGACCCGGACCTCGGCGGCGGCTTCGCGCTGGGTCAGCAGCTGGCCCAGGAGGTGTCCGGCCCGCGCGTGCTGCACGAAGGTGTGGAAGGAGATGTAGCGCTGCTTGGAGATCGTCAGCGAACTCCAGGCGCTCGGCAGCGTCATCAGGACCAGCAGAGGCAGGAGCGCGATGTGCAACACGGTCAGCACGCCTGCCGCCGCGATCAGCGAGATCCCCGAGTTGAGGGTGTTGGTGCAGTAGCGGATCATCCGGCGGGCGGAGTCGGCGCCGTAGCGGGCGGCATCCAGGAGGCGGTGGAATTCGTCGTCCTCGATCGCCGAGAGCTCGACCTGGTGGACCAGCCCCAGGTAGCGCTCCGTTGCGACTCGCTGCACCTTCGGCTCCAGCTCACCGGTCGCCGCCGTCGCCGCGGACCGCAGGAGCGAGCCCAGCAGCGCGGTCAGCGCGACCACCACGAGTGCCGGCACGGCCCGGGCCAGGCGGTCGTTCGTCGTACCGCCGGCCAGAATGTGGCCCAGGACGCTGTTGACCGCGACCAGCCCGACAGCCTGGGTGATGCCGCGTCCGACCTCGGCGCCGAGCACCACGCGAAGGGCGCGTGCGTCCGCGAGGTGGGCGAGCTTCAGGCCGGTGGCGGCCATGCTGGGCAGGGCCTTGGCCATGGTCCACAGGCCCAGCTTCAGCCAGGCACCCTCGTGCTGGTCCCAGCCGACGTCGTAGGCGAGCTCCCCGCCGAACAGCAGCCGCTCGGAGTCCGAGACGCTCTGCGCCGCCGCGTCCTGCGGTGCCGGGTCCTCGTGTTTGGTCATTCGCTTCGCCCCGTATCCGGTCGTGGTGAGCGGTGGTCCTGAACGGCCGCGTCGTCGGCGTGGTGCTGGAACAGAGCGCGCGGGGTACCGCAGCTGTTCTTGGGATGCCTGGGCACGGTTCGGGGTGCAAGGGGGATCTGGGCGGGATGCATGGGGTCCTCCGGGAGGGCGTGTTGGAGGCCGCCTCCTCGGGTTGCGGAGGTGGCGGTTTCTGAGCGAATGAGGTGGAGGCAGTGAGTACAGCGCAGGCCGGTGGGAGGAGCAGCGCGATCTGGCCGACCTTGCGACGCTCAGGCCCTTCTCATGGCCGCTGATCGTTTCCGGCTGCCGCCGGCTTCCCAGGCCGGCGCGGACGCGAGGTTGGCCTGAACCCGATGGTGCGGGGCCGGTCCTTGGGAAATCCCTTGTGGATGGTGTGCCGGGTCGTTTCGGACCGCGGGCCGTCTGGTCCAAGGCTTCTTGGCTGTGGGCATGGGCGATGGTGGGGACTGGGTCTGCGTCCGTAGACCGTGAGGCGGGCGCTCGCAGGCTGGATCGGGCCGCGGCCGGACAGGTCGAGCTCGCGCCTTGCGGGCGCGAAGTCGGCGCGTGACCGGCTCCCCGGCTACGACTGCACAGCACCGTCCAGCGCGAGCTCGTGCAGGGTTTCCCACCTGTATGCGCGTGCGTCCCGGCGGAGCTCGACCAGCTGCACCGCGTTCACCGTCAGCTCGACGGGTGAACGGCTACGCAGTGCGGCAACAGCCTGGATGGGAGTGGCGGCCTCGCGGTCACGGTTGTTGTAGAGAATGCCAAGGTGAGGACGGAAGAGAGGCGTTCCTCGGCCTCCCGGCACCCCTGCCCTTGCTCCGGCCTGCGTCAGGGCCGCATGCAGCGCCACCAGCTCCGTCCACGGCGTGAGCGTGAACCGGATCGCGCCCCGTGACCCGGCCATCGGATGGGCCAGCAGCCGGAAAGGGCGGCCGAGAGTGCCGCGCACGGCCCCGGCCAGAGCACCCAGCTGGGGGCCGGTGACCTGGGCACGGTTCCCGATCTTGGCCATGGTGATGTGGAGACCGTCCGCAGGCACCGGGTCCATTGCGAGCTCGGCCAGGGCGTTCTGGCAGGAGAGTGCCTCATCGACCAGCCCGTTGGCGCCGGCGAAGGTCACCATCCAGTAGTAGGCGCGGTGACCGGCCGTCCATCCGGGCCGGTCCCAGTGGTCGCTCATACGGCCGATGCGGGTGAACGCCGACCAGTCGGTCTCCAGCACCGCACGCGCATCATCCAGCGACGCCGGAGGCGCGGGCGGGAACGCCTTGGGGTCCTTCTCCAGCATCACCACGGCCTCCTGCGGGAGTTCCTTCGGACGCTGGTGGTCATCGCGACTCCTGTCGGGTAGCGGTCCATGGGGACGTGAGCGTGAGCGGGTGCTCGGCGGCCGCGTCCAGGCGGGCTGTTGCGCCGATGGGCAGAGTGACCTTGAGTGGGGTGTGCCCGTACGGAAGCCCGTGGGCCAGAGGCCACCCGTAGTCCTGGCACACCTCGTCGACCATCTGCGCGACCGTGATCCCCGCCGTGGGCTCGCAGCCCACGCTCTCCCCGACGATCAGTCCGGCGATCCGGTCCAGGACGCCGCAGTCCTGGAAGTGGGTCAGGGCCTGGTCGAGGAGATCGGTGGGCTTGAAGGCGTCCTCGATCACCAGGAGCGCGCCATCCCAGAGCGGCTCCCACGGGGTGCCGAGCAGGCACCGCAGCGAGGACAAGCAGCCGGCCACCAGGTGGCCTTCGGCCACGCCAGCCCGCGTCCAGGTCAGGGGTGCGTCGATCCGGGCCGCGTCGGGCCGTCCGGACAGCACCGCGGTGAAGTGCTCGAAGGTCTCGGCAGGCCCGTCCTGCGCCCAGTCCCACATGATCGACGGGCCGTGAAAGGTCACGAGCCCGGTGCGGGCGGTGATCGCGTTCAGGAGGAGGCTGGGGTCGCTGACCCCGACGATCGCCTTCGGGTGCGCGGCAATGAGCGGGTAGTCCAGGCCGGACAGGAGCCGGTTGGCGTTCTTGCCGCCGCCCGCGCACACCACCGCCGCGATCGTGTCGTCGGCGATCATGGCGTGGAAATCGTCCAGGAGGTCGGTGGTGCTGCCGGCCCGATACCCGGATCGGCCCAAGGCGTGGGCGCCGAGGACCGGCTCGAACCCTCGGGCCGTGAGCGCGGCGACCCCGCGCTCGAAGGCGGCCGGGTCGGCAGCAGGTTCGGGGGCGGAGAGGGTGACGATGCCGATCCGGTCGCCCTTTCCCAGCGGAGCGGGAAGCCGGGGTGTGGTGTTCAAGCGGTGGTCTCCTTCAGTGGCTTGCGCGGCTCGTCCGAAGGCCGAGGCCAGGGGCGGAAAGCGGTGGGTGAGGGCCTCGTCGCCCAGGCCTTGTGCGACGGAGAGAGCCGGGCCCTCCGCGGGGCCAGATGAGTACTGGTGTGCGATCGGTACTGCCCTGACGGAGGTGCGGTGTTGGCCGTCGTGAGGCAGTACCGTGGCGTCCAATCACACCCTGACGACGAAGGCGGCTCACTGTGACGACAGGTGCGGCGGTCAGCGACTTCTACTGCAACCAGGTCCTCAGCGGCCGGGTCGAAGTCGAACGGGTCGTGGAGACGGAGCGTGTCCTGGCCTACCACCACACCCGTCCGTCCTACCCGGTGCATATCGTGGTGATCCCGAAGGAGCATGTCCCGTCCCTCACGAACCTCGGAAGCGCCGGATCTGCTCTGCTCGCCGAGGTCTTGGCCGTGGTCCAAGAGGTCGCGGCCATGGTGGAGAAGGAGCACGGCGCGTGCTCGGTCAACACCAATCTGGGCCTCTACCAGGAGTCGAAGCACATGCACTGGCACCTCTTCCATCGGGGTGAGAGCGAGAGTGAAATCCTCGCGGCCTACGGCCATCACGACCGCTGACCCCAACGCCCGACCGTGACAGCGGGTGATATCGCGGACCACCGCGACCGTACGGAGGCGGGCGCGGGGGTGTGCACCGGGCCGGTCTGAGTGCACGGGCTCGCCCGTGCACGGGGTAGTTTCGGGGATGGGCCGCGCTATGGGCCGTGACCGTAGCCGCGGCCCTGCCTATGGCGGTCGGTGTCACGGTTCGAGGACCTGGAATTTGGTGGGCGCGAAGCGGCGGCCGTTGACCTGGAGGGTGAGGGTGTGGGTGCCGGGCCGGATCGTGTTGGTCGCGGTGGTCCGCACGCGGTGGGCCTTTGACAGGTTCAGGGCCTGTCCGGCTTCCGCGCTGGTGTCCTTGAGGAAGTACACCTTCTGCCTCTGGCTTCCGGTCAGGGTGGTGGAGGAAATGACGTAGCTCACGCGGAGCTTCGCCGGTGCGGTGGCGGACAGTTCCGCGGTGAAGGCCAAGGTCTCGCCTTCGCGTAGCTCATGCCGCTCCAGGTGGAGGGAGGGCAGGGTGATGGGCGGCTCGGCCGGGTATCCGAGGAACTCGTAGGCGGCGGTGTCTCCGGTCTTCAGCAGGGTCCTGAGGGCTTCGCGGGCGATGAACTCGAACTCCTTGCCGGTGGCGCGCCCGGCGTCCTTCCAGCGCTGCAGTGTCGCAAGGACGATGTCGGGGCGCTCGGCGCTGATGTCGTGGAGGTGGTTGGCGACGGAGCGGGTCACGTACCGGCTGGGATCGGTGTGCAGCTGGTCGAGGACGGGCATGGCTGCGTCGATCGCGAGGGGGATGCGGATGGACCACGGGAGGGTGGGACGGGTGGACTCGCTGGCCAGCCTCCGGACCCGGTGATCAGGGTGCTGCGCCCAGCCGTTGACGGTCGCGATCGTCTCCTGGGGGAAGTCGGCGATGAAGTACCGGGCAGCGTCCTCGGCGGTGAAGTAGGGGGTCATCCGCGCGAGGGCGTCCAGCGAGCTGGTGAGGTTGTCGTGGGTGCGGCAGTACCGGGCGACGTAGTCGGAGTGCGGGGAGTAGAGGTGCAGGCCGAAGTCCGTGGTGATGCCCGCCTCTTCCGGAGTGGCGGGCAGTGACCGGAGCAGGATGTCGAGCGCCTGTGCTCCGGATACGGGTAGGTGCTTGTGCAGGCCCGCGCTGGTACGCGCGATCCGTGCTTTGAGCGCCAGTGGCGGGAGATCCGCGATCACCTCGCGCGCGAACTGGTCGGCGTCGAAAGCGGGGCACACCGCCTGGATTTCGTGGCCGATTCGGGTGACGCGTTCCGCGTTGATCGCGGCTTCCTTCAGGGGGACCTTCTCAGTCATGCGCAGACCCTAGTGACCAGGAGCGGACCGGGATGCGGGTTCCGGCCGTGGGCCGTGTCGCGGTGGCCGGGCCGGCCGTTCTCACCGGACAGCGGCGCGGTAGAGGAGCCGCTGGTTCCGGGAGCTGTCGCAGGGCGAGGCGGTGTGCAGGACGGCCCGGTTGTCCCAGACCAGGAGGTCACCGGCCTTCCACCGGTGGGAGTAGACGTACCGGGGACTGGTCACGTGTGCGAGGAGTTCGGCCAGCAGGTTACTGGACTCCTGCGAGGTGAGGCCGACGACGTGGCGGACGGCCATGGAGCCCAGCAGCAGCGAGCGGGCCCGGGTCGCGGGATGGGTGAGGACGAGGGGGTGCTCGACTTCGGGCTGGAGGGCCAGGGTGCCGGCGGCTACGGAGGACTGGCCGCTGGCCTGGTTCTGGAGGGTGGCGAGGTGCTGGATGGAGTGGACGGCGCGCAGGTTCTCGATGCGCTGCCGAACGTCTGCGGGCAGGGCTGCGTAGGCAGTGGTGGCGTCGGCGATCCGGGTCTGCCCGCCCTGGTTCGGTGCGATGACCGAGTACAGCAGGGTCACGCCGGTCAGGTTGGGCTTGAAGCAGTTGTCGGCGTGCCACTCCTCTTCCTGGTCGCCGTCGTAGACCCCGACGCGGTGCCCGTCCTCGAGGATGTTGCTGATCGTGGTCAAGCCCGGGAAGCCGCCGACGGCGTAGCGGCGGTCGACGTCGGTGTCCACCTCGCCGAAGCAGGCGGCGACGGCCAGGAGGTCGGCGTGGTTCAGGTGCTGGCCGGGGACGACGAGCACCCGGTGGCGGTGAAGGGCCTCCTTCAGGTCCGTGGCCAGGCCGCGCGTTGTGGGGTCGGTGAGGTCCGTGTCGAGGACGGTTCCGAAGCCGTCCGCGCGCAGTGGACGAAGAGCAGAGAGCATCGCGGGTCCTCCGGGCAGGCGGGTTGAGGCTGTTCAGAACTGGCGGGACTGCTGGAAGCAGCTGATGTCCTTGATGCCGGCGATGGCCATGCATAGGCGCTCGATGCCGATTCCGAGGCCGACGCTCGCGGCGGAGACCCGCCCGGCGTCGATTGCCTCCCGGGCCAGGGCCTGCTCGTCGTCGTACAGGTCCACTGCGCGGGCGCGTTCGGTGAAGGCCGGGCCGTCGGGTTCGTCCTCGTAGCCGTGGATGACCTCGATGCCGTCGACCAGGAGCTCGAAGCGGTTCAGGATGCCGGTCGTGCCCGGGGTGAGGCGTGCGCACGGTTCGTCTCCGCCGAGCGGGTAGTCGGTGAGGAAGAGCGCGGCCCCGGCGCTCTGCGTCTCCAGCTCGCGTTCGACGAACTGCCCCAGGACGTTCTTGAACGGCGTGTGGGCCGACAGGTGCAGGTGGCCGGCCATCCGTGCCGGCAGATCACCGAGAGCCTCGCTGCGCAGGTCGGTGCCGAAGAGGTCTTGGATGTGGTCGGCGACCGAGACCCGCTGAGGGGTGTAGCGGAGGTGCGGGGTGACCAGCTGCTCCGCCAGGTTGAAGAGGAACTCAAAGTCCTGGTTGGCGGCGTAGAGGTCGAGCATCGTGAACTCGTTGGCGTGGAGCTCGTCGGGCTTTTCGGGCCGGTAGCACGGGCCGATCTCGAAGACCCGCTGGTGATGTTCGAGGTTCACGCGCAGTGCGGGCCCGATCATCGCCCGCAGGAACCGGCCCTCGTCGAGGCCGACCGTAAGGCGGCGCCCGGCGCCGAGGTCGGCCTTGCGGACCGTCGGGGTGACGACTTCGACGAAGCCCTGCGCGTGAAGGGTGCTGCGCAGGCTGAACAGGACGTCTGACTTGAGAGCGATCATCTCGCCGGACACGGAGCACTCCTTGGTCCCAGGGCTGTAGGGCCGGCGTCTGCGGGTTGGTGCGCTCCGCGGCACGTCGTCGGCACCGGCACGCTAGTGCGCTGCCGCGTCGCGTAGAACCCCGCGAAATCGGCGCCGGCGGGCTGGATCCGCCTCGACCGGCACGTGGCTGGACCGGCGGTGTTGCGTGGGCTGGTCGCAGGGGCTGTCCGTGCAACACCCGTGCGACACACGGATGCACTCGATGCGACAGCCGTGCGTCCGGCGCGACACCGCGAGGTGTTGCCGGGCTGGACAGGGCCGCCCTAGCTTGATGGCTCGGCGCCCGGCGGGAACCGCGGTCACATGGACCGCTCCGGGCTGTGGGCGCGGCCTGTACGAGTGGGCCTGCCCCCTTCGCCCCAGCTCTCCGCGTGAACGCACCACCCGCCGCGTGCTGTCCCGTGCCGAGGACCTCCAGGGATCCACCTGCGGTCCGTAGTGCACAGATCCCACCCGATCACCACGGAACCCAGGGCACGCCTGTGCCCTGAAGGGAGAGTCATGAACGTCGAACTGAAGACCGGTGTGCGCCCCGACGCCCCGCTGAAGACCGGTGTCCGCCCGGACGCGGCCCTCAAGACGGGGGTCCGCCCGGACGCCCCGCTGAAGATCGGTGTCCGTCCGGACGCCGCCTGATCAGCAACACCTCCACCCCCTTCCTTCGTGAAGCTGTGACCTGGGGCGGGCGCGCCTGACGGCGTGGCCCGTGCGGGGCACGGAACCGGATGAAGGGGACGGCCCCGGGGTTCGGCCGTACCGCGGCGCTGCCGAACCCCCGGGTGCCGGACCGGATAGAGCATCAGACCCTGCCAGGAGGAATCGGATGAGCAGCCGAGCTGCGCGGGCAGCACGCACCCCGGCGCCCCCACGCCGCACCCGCTACGGCACCGGCGCTTCGGGGCCGGCCCGCCAGGTGCTGGGACGAGAACTGATCGCGGAACTGGAGGGCCTGTGCGGCCGCCCGACGGTCGGGCTCCTCGACGTCCTGGTCGACGTCGCCTCCATCGCCCTGGCCGCCGTGCTCGGCGCTTGGCTCGGACACGGGATCGGACCGGCGTTGGCCGTCTGCTACATCGGCGTACGGCAGCGGCATCTGTCGAACCTGGCCCACGAGTGCGTTCACGGAAAACTGGCGGCCAGCCGCCGGATGAACCGGTGGATCGGCTACGCCCTGACCGCCCTGCTCGGTGACGGGTTCCTGCCCTACAAGATCACCCACGGCATCCACCACGCCGAGCTCGGATCGGCCCGCGACCCCATGTTCCAGTCCTACCTGGCCGGTGACATCCGCCGGGCCGGGCCGGAGCCCACCCGTAGGGAGTTCGTGCTCAAGGTCATCGTCCGCAATGCCGTCTTCCGCCTGCCGAAGAGCGCGGTGCGCGCCCTGGTGACGAAGGCGCCGGAGGAGAGTTGGAGGGCGCCGGCTGCCCGAAGCCTGCTGTGGGGCGCCGCCCTCATCCTGTGCTGGTCCTTGGACGCGGTGGGTCTGTTCCTCCTGTACTGGCTGGTCCCGCTGGTCCTGGTCCGCCCGGTCGTCACCTGGATCACCGACCTCGGCAACCACGCGGGGCTGATCGAGAACCAGGACCTGCTGCTGCAGACCCGCGGCTGGTCCTCGCACTGGCTCACCCGGCACCTGCTCGGCGGGCACCTCGACGATATGAACCACCCGATCCACCACCTGTGCCCGCAGATTCCCTTCCGTCGGCTGCCCGAGGCGACGGCCATGGTGCGCCGCGACCTGGACCGGTGGCCCGAAATTCCCTGGTGTAGCGGCTTCTTCTTCCGCCGCCGCTCGACCCCCGATCAGCGGTGCGTGATCGAGGACATCATCGCGCGCCTCCCCGCCGCTCCCGTCCGCCCGGCCACCCCGCA
Source organism: Streptomyces sp. NBC_01006 (assembly GCF_045162725.1). Lineage (NCBI taxonomy): Bacteria > Bacillati > Actinomycetota > Actinomycetes > Kitasatosporales > Streptomycetaceae > Streptomyces > Streptomyces sp. NBC_01006. The sequence goes on from NZ_CP108700.1 coordinate 7,237,123, forward strand.
CGCGGCCGACGCCGCCTAGCCGCTGCGCAGGACCCCTGTCCGACTCACCGTCCGAGCCGCTGCGGGCGACCGCCTGCACGCGCCTGCCCGGCTGCCGACCTGCTCGGCAGATGCCGCCAAGGAGGCGGCCCGCCATGACCACTGCCCTGCCTGTGAACAGCTTCGACGAGTGGAGCACGCTCCGCGAGGTCGTCGTTGGCCGCGCCGACCACTACAACGCGCACCACGTCGATGCCTCCTTCAAGCTGTTCTACTTCGACAACGTCGCGGCCGACACCGCGGCCGGCCAGACGCTCCTTACGATCCCGCAGCAGTACGTCGACGAGCTCAACGAGGACGTCGAGGGCCTGGCCGCGGCCCTGGCCGCCTGCGGCGTCACCGTCCACCGGCCCTCCGCCCCGGGCAAGGACGTCGACATCCGCTCGCCGTACTGGGACGCGCGGGCCACCCCGGCCCTCAACGTACGGGACAACACGGTCATCCTCGGTGACACGATCGTGGAGACCGCCCCGCACGTCCGCGCCCGGATCTTCGAGAACGACCAGCTCAAGACCATCTTCCAGCGGTACTACACGGCCGGGGCGCGGTGGGTGAGCATGCCGAGGCCCGCGCTGGCCCGTGGCTCCCTGGACACCGCCTACTTCGACAAGCAGGGCATCGACGTCTCGGCCGTCATGGACGCCGACACGGCCCTGCCCATCGACGGCCTCGACCTGGAGATGATCTTCGACGGGGCGCAGTGCATGCGCCTGGGCGCGGACGTCCTGGTCAACGCCGCCAACGCCAACCACCGGTTGGCCCTGCGGTGGCTGGGTGAGGTGATCCCCGGGCTGCGCTTCCACCTCCTGGACGGGATCGCCGACAGCCACATCGACAGCGTCGTGGTGCCGCTGCGCCCCGGGCTGATGCTCCTGCGCGCTCCGGAGTTCCTCGACTACCTGCCCAAGGCCATGCAGGCGTGGGACGTCATCTACCCGCCTCAGATGGACGAGTCCGCGTTCCCCGACTACAGCAGCTTCGGCTTCAACATCGCCAGCCGCTACATCGACATGAACGTCCTGTCGATCGACGAGAACACCGTCGTCGTCAACTCGCTCTACCCCGAGCTGATCCGGGTCCTGGAGGGCCGCGGCTTCACGGTCGTCCCCGTAGCCCACCGCCACCGGCGCCTGGCGGGCGGCGGATTCCACTGCTTCACCCTCGACACGGTCCGCTCCGGCGGCCGCGAGGACTACCTGAGCTAGCGCCCCCGCCCCCGCCCCCGCCCTTGGGCGGCGCCTTCCCGTTCGCCGGCTGCACCCCCGCAGCGCTGACCGTCAGGAGATCGCGTGAACACCCTCTGGCCTCCCTCCCGCGCGTTCTGGAGCCGGGAGTTTCCCGAAGCGACCAGCAACCGGACCACCCCGTACCTGTTCAAGGGGATCATCCCGTCCTCCGCCGCCAGCCCCCAAGACGCCCTGGACGGGCTGGAGTCGCTGCGCCGCGCGCACGCCGCCGGACCGCAGCACGCCGCGCGGGCCCGCGTGTACGTCGGCGAGGACCGGCACGACGAGCTCATCGAGACCGTCCTGGCCATGGACGGCTGGGACGACGGCCAGTTCGTGCCGTGGATGCAGTCCCTCGTCGGCGCCAAGCGCTTCAGTCTCGTCCTCAACAACCTCGAGACCGCCTCCCCCCAGTTGGCCGCCGGTCTCGGAGAGTTCCTGCGCTCCCTCTACGAGGGCTGGGGCGTGCCCATCGGGGGCGCCGAGCAGGTCGCGTTCGCCGGAAACTACGCTGGGACCGCCTTCGGGGTCCACGAGGGCGCCGAGGACGCGTTCCTGTGCCACCTGGGTCCGGGGGTGAAGGACTTCTACTGCTGGTCGCAGGAGGAGTACGTGCGCCTCACCGGCAGTACGGCCCCCCTGTTCGGGGACTACCAGTGGCTCCTGCCGCACGGTGAGCGCTTCGTCATGGAACCCGGCGACGCGCTCTTCCTTCCCAAGCGGGTCTTCCACGTCGGCCGGCAGGACGACTTCAGCGTCTCGGTGGCGGTCAGCCTGTACACCTACCCCGACGACCGGGTCCTGCGCCTGTCCGTCCTGCCCGAACTGCTGGAGCGGGTGCTCGGCGAGGACCCCGACAACCCCATGGGCATGCAGTCGCCCCTGCACGACGCCGCGGCGGCCAGCGCCCCGGCCGCCGCCCGCCTCACCGAGCGGGCCCGCACCGCGCTGGCCGCCGCCGGCGAACAGCTCGAGCAGACGGTCACCCAGCACGTGGAAGGCCGCTGGACGGAGCTGGAGAGCAACGGGGGCTGGGAGAAGGTCGCCAGTGACCTCGGCCGCATGGAAGCGGCCGCCGCGTTCGACGCCGCCCAGCTGCGGCCCGGCAGGTCGGTGTCCATCCCCGCTCCCTACCAGCTGCGGATCACCGGCCCCCAGCAGGCGTACCTGCGCGGCGTCGCCGTCACCTGCGACACCACCCCCCTGACCGAGGCCATGGTCGACGCCCTCAACACGAACACGCCCACCGCCCTCCCCGACGACGGCGCCGTGCACGAGAGCCTCGCGGCGCTCGGCGCCACGGGCGGCATCCACATCATCACCGGCCAGACCGCTCCGGAGGCACACGCATGAGCACCGGCACTTCCCTCGTCGACGCCTACCTCAAGGCCAACCCCGAGACCCGGATCGCGATCGCCCGGACCCTGCAGGGCAGCCTCACCGACGGCACCATGCTCGTCGACAGGCACCTCAAGCCGATGATCGACACCGTGTACGGGCAGATCCGGGACCTCGTCGCCCCCGACCAGCTCACCGCGCCGCAGGCCCGGATGTACATCGAGGAGCTGTCCGTCTTCGCCCGCTACAACGCCGCCTACCTCCGCCAGGCCACCGCCTCCGTCGCGACCTTCTGCCCCGCACTCGCACACGAGCTCTACCGCAACTTCCTGGAGGAAGGCGGCGAGCCCGGCAAGGTGCCCGCGCACTACGTCCTGTACTCCGCCGCGCTCCTGAGCGACCTGGACCTCCTCGTCGTCGGCCACGTCCCCGCGCCCGAGACGCTGATGCTGATGTCCCTGCACGAGCGGATGGTCAACTCGCATCAGCCCAGCAGCATCGCCGGCGGCTACTACGCCACCGAGGGCGTCGCCATCGCCGAGACGGAGATCCTGCGGGAGATCACCGACCGGTACGGCGAGCTGACGGTCGGCATGAGCGGCAGCAAGCTGGAGAAGCTCGACTTCTACTACCGCCTCCACCTCGACGACGACCACGAGGCTGCGCAGGTCGGGGGACTGAGCGTGGAGGCTGCCCACATCGAGGGCCTGGCCTACTTCCTTCGGAAGAGTGAACTCTTCCACCTGGACCTGGCCCAGGCCCTGACCGGCTTCCTGGAGATCCTCAAGGGAATGGCACAGTGGTGGGCCCAACTGGCCGACCGCGCAAAGGACATCACCTGATGAACGCCACTGCTGCCGAGGACACCGAAGAGCGGATCGTGCGGACCGGAGGCTGCCGCTGCGGCCTGATCCGCTTCACCGTCACGGGCCCGGCGGACTACCCCCACACCTGCAGCTGCCCGGACTGCCAGAAGCTCGGCGGCGGACCGGTGATGTGGTGGGCCGGCTTCCCCCACGACCAGATCACCTGGTCCGGCTGGGACAAGATCCGGTGGTTCGAAACCTTCCAGGGGGAGGCCAAGCGTGGATTCTGCCCCGACTGCGGAACCCGCCTCGCCGCGATCGACAGCGACATCCCCGACCTCGGCATCAACGTGACCGCCTTGGACGACACCACCGGCGCCGACCTCGTCCCCGTCAACCAGTCCTTCCGCGAGACCGCCGTGCACTGGCTGCCCCAGGTACCGAACGCCCAGGCCAGCACGACCGGCTGACACAGGAGGCCTGGGTGTCCGACGTCCTGACCGGCCGGACACCCAGGCCCTGCCTGGGCACCGCGTGCCGCTGCGGCCCTGCGCCCGAACCGCCCAGCCCAGGAGACCCGCCGTGCTCATACCCCAGGCCACCACCGAATACGGAACCCTCCGAACCGTCGCCATGCGCCACGCCGGCGACCACGTCCGCGACCTCACCGACCCTCACACCGACCCGGTCTTCGACCGCCAGCAGGCCACCAGCACCTGGAACGACTACCGGCCGAAGACGGTCCGCGCCCAGCAGGACGCCCTGATCCACCTGCTGCGCGACCGCGGCACCGAAGTGATCCTCCTGGAGGAGGCTCCGGGCTGCACGACACAGCACTACCCGCGCGACCTCGGCTTCGTCGTCGATCACATCCTCGTCCTCGCCCGGCTCAACTCCGCACACCGCCGGCCCGAGACCGACGCGCTCATCCGGCTCTTCCCCGACAGCCCCCATGCCGTCCACCTGCCTGAGGGGACCATCGAAGGCGGTGACGTCGCACTCCACGCCGGAACCGTCCTGGTCGGCCTCAGCGAGGAGACCTCTCCCGCGGGCGCCCGAGCCCTGCAGCGAGCCCTGACCGCCGGCGGCATCGACCGGGAGGTCAAAACGCTCTCCTTCAGCGTTCCCGGGATCGTGCACCTCGACGACCACTTCAACATCGTCGCCCCTGGCACCGCGCTCATCCACCGCACCGTGTTCCCGCCCGCCGAACTCGCCTGGATCGAGCAGCACTTCGACCTGATCGACGTGAGCGACGCCGAGGCCCTGGCCGTCCAGGCCAACATCCTCGCCATCGCCCCGGGAACGGTCGTCGTCGCGGCCGGCAGCGACCGCATCACCGCGCAGCTCGCCGCGCGCGGCATCGAGGTCCTCACCGTCGACTACTCCGAAGTCACCCGCATCCCCGGATCCCTGCGCTGCACCACCCTCCCGCTCATCCGCGACTGACCCACCCCGGCCCTCACCGCGCCCGGCACCGGCAGGCCACCCCGTACCCACGACCTGTGCCGGACCGATGAGCACTCACGCCCCCGGAAGCTTGGAGCTCTCCGTGTCCGACCCGCTGGTGTCCCTGCTTGTGGCCGTCCCCGCCGTGGTACTCGCCTGCCAGGCCGCCGGCCGGGCCGTCTGCTACATCGGACAGCCGCCCGTCATCGGCGAGATCCTCGCCGGGATCCTGATCGGCCCCTCCCTGCTCGGCTGGCTCGCCCCCGGCATCCAGCAGCACCTCCTCCCGCCGTCCGTCCTCCCCATTACCTCCGCTCTCGGCAGCCTCGCCCTGCTCGCCTTCCTCTTCCTGATCGGCCTCGAGCTCGACCTCCGCTCGCTGCGCACCGCGCGCCGCTCCGTCATATCTGTCAGCCTGGGCGGCCTCCTGCTGCCCCTCGTCCTGGGCAGCGCGCTCGCCACCGCCATGTACCCCCACCTGGCGCCGCCCGGCGTGGACCGGCTCCCGTTCACCCTGTTCGTCGCCGTCGCGCTGGCCATCACCGCGTTCCCCGTCCTCGCGCGGATCCTCGCCGACCGCGGCCTGGAAGCCACCCCCCTGGGCACCTTCGCCATGGCCTGCGCCGCCGTGGACGACGCCCTGGCCTGGTGCCTGCTCACCGCTGTCATCTCCCTGAGCACCGCCGGGACACCGACGGCCGCCCTGACCACCCTCGCCCTGGCCACCGCCTTGGCCCTCGCACTCACCCTCCTGCGCCCGGCACTCGCCGCGGTCCTCACACGGGCCGGGCGCACCTCCGACGACCTGGTGCTCGCGCTGCTCTTCGCCGGCCTGTGCCTGACCGCGTACGCCACCGACCGCATCGGCGTTCACCCGGCTGTCGGCGCCTTCCTCTTCGGTGCCGTCACCCCCCGCCGCCTGCCCGCCGTCGAACGCGGCGCCGCACGCCTGCGAGCGGTGTTCCTGCCGCTCCTGCTCCCGCTGTTCTTCGTGGACACCGGCCTGCACACCGACTTCTCCGCCCTCCCGGCCGGCCAGTGGGGCTGGGGCGCGGCGATCCTGGCGGTCGCGGTCCTCGGCAAGTGGGGCGGAGCGGCCGGCGCCGCACGCCTCACCGGCTCCGACTGGCGGTGGTCGGCAGCCGTCGGCACGCTGATGAACTGCCGCGGCCTGACCGAACTCGTCGTCCTGGGCATCGGCCGTCAGCTCGGCGTCATCTCCGATCAGCTCTTCACCCTCCTGGTCATCATGGCCGTCATCACCACCGCGGCCACCGCCCCGCTCCTGCGCCGCCTGACCGGCCACGACCCCCGCATGTCCCCACCGGCGCGGGAGCGTGCACCCGCAGATGACAAAGCGCGGGAGGCCGCCGGATGAACCCGGACCCGGTCCTTGACGCAGTACTCACCCGGCGGAGCATCCCCGACCTGACCGCACCCGCCCCCACCCGCACAGAACTCGAAGAGCTCGTCCAGGCCGCCGCCACCGCACCCGACCACGGCCGTATCAGGCCCTGGCGGCTGATCCCCGTGACCGGGGACGAGCGTGCCCGCCTCGGCGAGGCACTCGGTGAAGCCACGCCCCCGGAACAGGCCCATCGCGCCGCCGCCAAGCCACTGCGCGCCCCACTGCTCCTCACCATCGTTCACTGCCCCGTACCCGACCACCCGCGCGTACCCCCGTGGGAGCAACTGGCCGCCACCACCGCCATGATCACCACCCTCTCGCTGCTCCTGCACAGCCGCGGCTGGGGCTCGATCTGGCGCACCGGCACCGCCATCGAAGCACCACAGGTCCGTAAATACCTCGGCCTCGACGACGGCGAGCAGCTCCTGGGCTGGCTCTACATCGGAACGCCCCTGCGGCCTGGCACCGTCCGGGAGCGCTCGCTCCTTGACGCCCGAACCAAGATCAGCTGGGCGTACACCACCGACAGCCAGTGAACGGACCAGCCCGCTGGCACCGCGCCCGGCCTGCTCGCGTTTTGGCCGCATCACCACTGCGATCCCACCTCACCGGAATTTACCCCCGAGGGCTGCGGGACAGCTCCCGACGCACACCATTCCGCCGGCCGGGAATCCACGGCAGTCCCGGCCGGCGTCACCGAAAGGAATGACGAATGAGGGAAGTCAGAGAAGTCGAAGCGAACGGGAAAAGCGTGCACGTTCTGGTGAGCTCGGAGCCCGAACGACCGGACCGGGCCTCCCTGTGGCCCAGCGTCGGGGAGTACCCCATCTACGACCCGTACCTCTACACCACCATGACGACGGACGAGGAACGCAACAAGAGGTTCCGGGCCGCCCTGGAGCGGCTGGCGCCGGGCAAACACGTCTTGGACATCGGGACCGGGCAGGACATCCTCTGGGCCCGGGAAAGCGTGCAGGCCGGAGCCCGGCAGGTCACTGCAATCGAGGTAATCGAAGACGCCTTCCGCCAGGCGGCAGCGAACCTCCCCTCCTACGAGCTGAAGGACCGGGTCACACTGCTGCTCGGCGAATCGACCGGCCTGGAGTTCGCGCCCAAAGCCGACGTGTGCGTGGCTGAGATCATCGGCTCCCTCGCGAGCGCCGAGGGCGCCGCCGCCGTTCTGACCGATGCCCGGCGCAGGCACCTGGCACAAGACGGCGTGGTCGTGCCGCACCGGGCCGTCACGCTGGCCTCCGCTGGATGCCTCTCCGACATTCTTGGCGAGCAGCACGTGGCATTCTCGGCCGAATCCGTCCCCTATCTCCAGAGCATCTTCAACTGGGCCACGGCACCGTTCGACGTGCGCCTTCGGATCGAGAATGCGTCACCAGATGAATTGGTCTCCGACAGCGCCGCGATCGAATCTCTCGACTTCAACGGCACCCTCCACACCGCGCAGCAGACGACCACGCGGCTGACCATCCAGCGCCCGGGCCGGATCGACGGCGTACTGACCTGGCTCCAACTCTGGTGCCTGCCCGACGAAGCCCCCCTCGACGCACTGCGGATGAAGACCAACTGGGCCTCGATCTATTTCCCGCTGTTCCAGACCCCCGTGCCGGTTGAACCCGGCGACACCCTGGATCTGACGTTCGGGTCGACCCTCAGCGCAGACGGCGTCCACCCGGACTACCAGGTGTCCGCCACGCTGCGCACGGCAGACGGGCACGCGCACCGGGGTTCCCTGGAGTCACCTCATCGCGGGGGGCCCTTCAGGGCGCAGCCGGCGTACCGGCTCCTGTTCCCGGCCGCCTGACACACCTCGCGGCAGAGGCCAGCCACGACCGGCGGAACCGTGGCCGTGACCGGCGGGCCGCCTGGCCGTCCCGCCGCGACTCCTCCCCAGACTCCGCGCCGCCGCTGCCACCTCTCCGGGCTGACTGCGGCGCCAGCGGCGTGTCTAAAAGTCGTCGAGGGGCTGGCCGGCGGTGAGCCGCGTGATCCTCGCGGCCAGCCGCCGGCTGGCCAGCGTCCGCGAGGCCTCCTCGGCTCGCTTGGCCTTCTGCTCGTACACGGCGATGTCCCCACTCAGCCGGGCCAGCTCCGCACCCGTGATCAGCAGTTCCACCCGATCACGTACGCGCTCGCACGGCATGCCCTCGGCCTCCTTCAACGCCAGCAGGCCCGCGTCGACCAGACCTGCGCCGGCGAGCGCCCATGCCGCCTGCGCCTCCAGTTCGAACCGGTCGAACCACGACAGCCAGTCCAACGTCGAGGACCCCTTGGCCCGTTCGAAGCCGACCCTGGCGCGCGTGACCGCGGCGATCGTCTGCTCCGGATTCTTGTTGAAGGCCCACGCCCTTGCCTCGGTGATGGCGGCGTAGGCCCGCACCATCGGCGGCGCCCCCTCACCGGCGAGGACGGCACTGCGTGCGTGCGTGAGGACTTCCCGGCGGTCGCCCTGAGCCGCGGCCAGCCGGGTCTGGTGGATATGTACTCGCGCGATGCGGGCGTGGTCACCGACCGCTTGTGCCAGGCGCATCGCCTGCAGGTCATAGCGCTGTGCGAAGCCGGGCAGTTGATCGTCGTACGCCATGCTGGCCATGGCGAGCACCGCGTCCGCCACGCTGCCGTAGAGCCGCTTGCCCGCCTTCGCTGAGAAGGATCCGTTGAGCAGCGGCACGGTGTGCATGGCCAGGAAGGCGGCGAAGACCGCGCGGAACTTGCCGCCACCGTGCTGCCCATCGAGAGCGCCGTAGAGCCTGGTCTGGTCTTCGAGGAGCGTGATGTCCGCGGCCGTCACCTTGTAGGTGCCGCGTCCAGCGATCTCAGGGTCGGGCGGCATGACGAGGGCTTCCCGGGAAGCGAGTCCGAACACCCCCGGGAAGAACGTGCTCTTGATCAGGGTCGGGTCACGCAGAGCGTCGATCTCCCACAACTTCGCCAGCGTACGGGTCGTGTGCGACAGGTCCGCGTACTGCAAGGACTCGGTCGCGATGTCCGTGGTGTCCGCCGGCCACCCCAGGCTCTGCGGATTGACCTGCTTGTTCAGCGCGAACGACAGCACGTGGCAGGCGGCGGCCGCAAGGGCCGGGCTCGGTGTGGTGTCGCCCGAACACCATCGCGCCACCGTGCTCGGTGCGACCGTGTGCGGCAGATTCACGGCCTGACAGTGCGCGAACACCCGACGCGCAAAGCCCCTCACCGACCAGTTCAGCTGGACCAGGTGCTTGTGTATGGCCTCGTTGCGACCATTGCCCTTCGCCGCACCGGACCGCGCCATGGCTACCTCACAAGTCGAGTCCGATCAGGTCATTGCCTCCCGGACGCCGCAGGACCGGCGTCGCGCGGATGAGAGCCCAAGATCACGGCGGCGGGTCGGGCGTCATCCCGGGCTCCGGCTGAGGGTGGCGGGCATGTCCGCGAGGTGGCGGACAGGGGAGGCCCACAGCGCGAAGGCTGTTCCCGCGAGAATGAGGGTGCCGGTGAGCAGGGTGGCCCACACCCCGGCTGCGGAAACGAGTGCGCCGTCGGAGAGGGCGGCGAGGGGCCGGCTGCCGGCCACGAGCCAGGTCGCGGTCTGCTGGGTCCGGGCCTGGAACGTCCCGCCCCGCCTCATGACCCGCTCCCGCTTACCGCGGTCCCGGCGGGGCCGATCCAGCGGGCGGGTATCGCGAGGTTCCCGTCGGTGTGGAACCCGGCTGCTGCCCGTGCCGCCATCCGCTCCCGGTGCGCCGATGCGGCAACCAGCGGCAGGCCCGAGGCGAGCAGGTACAGGGCGTACAGGATCTCGGTCAGACGGCCGGGCATCAGAGAGCCCTCTCCGCTTGTTCGTGGGCGGCGAGTTCGAGAATCGAGTCGCACATGGCGACGTGGCTGAACGCCTGCGGGAAGTTGCCGACCTGCCGCTGCTCCGTGGGGTCCCACTCCTCAGCGAGGAGCCCCAGGTCGTTGCGGAGCGCCAGCAGCTTGTCCAGGAGGGTGCGGGCCTCGTTCGTGCGGCCGCTCAGGGCGAGGGCGTCGACGAGCCAGAACGAGCAGGCGAGGAAGGCTCCCTCGTCGCCCTCCAGTCCGTCGACGCCCGGCGCGGAGCCAGCGGTGGGGTAGCGAAGGAGGAACCCGTCGGGGGTGGACAGCTCGTGCTGGACCGCCCGGATCGTGCCGATGACCCGCGGGTCGGTGGGGGGAAGGAAGCCGGTCTGGGGGAGAAGGAGCAGCGACGCGTCCAGCTCCGTCGATCCGTACGACTGGGTGAAGGTGTTGCGTACGGGGTCGTAGCCGTTGCTGCAGACCTGGGCGTGGATGGTGTCGCGCAGGTCCCGCCAGCGCTCCAGGATGCCAGGCGCGATGGTGGCGTCGCCGGATTCGACGAGTGTGATGGTGCGGTCGACGGCGGCCCAGGCCATGACCTTGGAGTGGACGAAGTGGCGGCGTGGGCCGCGGATCTCCCAGATGCCCTCGTCCGGCTGGTCCCAGACCGTCTCCAGGTATTCGACCAGCTTCACCTGGAGGTGGGCGGCGGTTTCGCCCGGGCCGAGTCCGGCCTGCCGCGCCGCGTGCAGGGTCATGGCGACCTCGCCGTACACGTCGAGCTGGAGCTGGTGGGCGGCGCCGTTCCCCACTCGGACCGGACGGGAGTCCTCGTAGCCGGGAAGCCAGTCCAGCTCGACCTCGCCGAGCGACCTTTCGCCCGCGATGCCGTACATGATCTGCAGGTTCTCCGGGTCGCCGGCCACCGCGCGCACCAGCCAGGCGCACCAGGCGCGGGCCTCCTCGCGGTAGCCGGTGCGCAGCAGCGAGGAAAGGGTGATGGCGGCGTCGCGCAGCCAGGTGTAGCGGTAGTCCCAGTTCCGCACGCCGCCGATCTCCTCCGGGAGGGAGGTGGTGGGCGCGGCGACGATCCCGCCGGTGGGCGAGTAGGTCAGGGCCTTGAGGGTGATCAGGGAGCGCAGGAGTGCGTCGCGGTAGGGGCCGTCATAGGTGCAGTTCGAGCTCCACTGCGACCAGAACTTCTCCGTTGTCTCGAGGGCGTCGCTGGCGTCGGGGACCGGGGGCGGCGCCTGGTGGGAAGGCTGCCAGCTGAGGACGAAGGAGACGCGCTCGCCGGCGCGGACGGTGAAGTCCGCGTATGTCGCCTCGTCCTGGCCGTATGTGGTGGCCGCGGTGTCCAGCCACAGCGAGTCGGGTCCCGCGACGGCGTGGAGACGGTCGTCATTGGTGGTGGTCACCCAGGGCACGATGCGCCCGTAGCCGAAGCGCATCCGCAGGGCACTGCGCATCATGACCGTGCCGGTGATGCCTTCGATGATGCGGACCGTCTGGGGGGTGCTGTCGCGCGGCGGCATGAAGTCGGTGACGCGAACTCGCCCGGTGGGGGTGTCCCATTCGGATTCGAGGATCAGGGTGCCGGGCAGGTAGCGGCGCCGGGCCGCCGACGGCGCGGGCCGGTGACTCGGGTGGGCGGGGCCGATGCGCCAGTAGCCATGCTCCTCGGTTCCGAGGAGGTGCGCGAAGACGGCGTCGGAGTCGAAGCGCGGCAGGCACAGCGAGTCGATGGCTCCGTCGCGGCTGACCAGCGCTGCGGTCTGCATGTCGCCGATCAGTGCGTAGTCCTCGATACGCGCGGGCATAGAGCAGTCCTTCTGCGGAGCGCCGACCGGCCTTGGAAGGCTGGGGTCGACGTGAGTGAATGTTCGGGTGGTGGTGCGGCTCTGCCGGCAGGCGCCGGGCGGCGCGGGCGGCGGGACGTGCTGGCGGGTGACCGGGTCAGCGGGGCATCTCGGAGGAGGCGACGAAGACCGCGAGAAACAGCAAGAACACTGCGGCCCGGTACCTGTTGAGCGTGGAGATACGCCGGGCGCGCGGACGGCTGGGACGCGGCCGCCGGGCGCTACGCGACGGCAGGAAGCGGGGCATGGGCGTGCTCGCGGAGCAGCTCGACCGCATCGAGGACGGTGTCGACGGTGTGGTCGGGCACCGGGGAGGTGGCCGGCCGTGCCCGGCCGCCGGCGATCCACACCGTGCGGAGCCCTGCCCGGCTGCCACCAGACACGTCCGCGTCGAGGTCATCGCCGACCATGAAGCCGGAACTGGTGGCCAGGGCGTCGAGGGCGATGCGGTACAGGCCTCGGTGCGGCTTGCAGATCCCGTACTCCCCGGAAATCGCGACGACTTCGAAGAGGCCGTCAAGGCGCGCGGTGCGGAGCTTGAGGCGCTGCGCGGCGGGGTCGCCGTTGGTGATCACCCCCAGGCGCCATCCGTCGTCGCGCAGCGACCGGAGCGCCGTGCAGACCTGCGGACGGTGGGGGACGAGCTCGGCGGACCGCTGCCGGTACTGAGCATGGAGGCCGGCGATGGACCCCTTGATGTCGTGCCTGGCCTTCAGGTCGGCGAAGAACTCGTCCCTGCGGCCGGCGCAGCGCACCTCGGCGGCCTCCACCTCTTCCGGCGTGATGCCGTATCGGGTGGCGAACTCGCCAGCCCACCGGCGGAAGCCGGTGGCCTGGTCGGTGAGCGTGGCGTCCAGGTCGAAGAAGGCGATCTTGGGAAGCTGCATGGCGGGCTGCTCCAGGGGGCGGGCGTGAGTCGGCGGTCGGGAGGTAGGTCCGTCGTTCAGGCGGTGCCGCTTGGCGAGGTTGGCCAGGACGGCGTGAAGGAGGAGGGGCGCGGTGTAGATCCGGCCTTGCCTCCAGCGGATCCATCCCGTGGCGGCATCGGGCCGGGGCGCGGGCGGCAGCGTGAGCGTGGCTCCGGCGCCGAAGTACCGCGACGGCGCGGGCCAGGCGGGATCGCCGGACCCCTCAGGTAGGAAGAACCCCCACGCGTCGCCCGAGGCGAAGACCGCGCCGACCGCGTGCAGGCCAGCAAGCTCGTCCAGGCGGGCGACGGCCTCCCGAGCGTGACTCTCGGGGACGAGCACGACGTCGAGACCGTCCAGGAGCACCGGCCCTGGCCCGGCCAGAGTCAGCGAGTCCGCCAGCAGGGCGGCCCCACCGTCGACGGGTTGATCGCCGCGGGCATTCATCGAGGACTCTCCGGAGGGGATGTGAGCGCGGGCTGGCGTGCACCGGTGCGCCGTTCGGCGGTGCTGACGCTGATGGGCGCTGTCGTGTGGCCGCGGAGGACGTGGGTCTGGGCGCGGACGGGGGCACTGGCGGGCGACAGCGTGGTGCAGCGCTCGGCGAGCGCTCGCAGAAGAGCGCGGGCCTGCATGAGGGCGAGGTGGCTGCCAGGGCATGCGTGCGGTCCGGCTCCCAGGGAGAGGTGCTTGTCGGCACCGGGCCTCCGCAGGTTGTAGTCGTCGGCGGTCAGTCCCCACCTGCGGGGGTCGCGGCCGGCGGAGCCGAGTAGCAGCCACACCCGCTCGCCGGCCTCCAGCCGAATGCCGCCCAGGTCGACCGGCTCGGTCACGAGCCGGCCGAGCCCCTGCATGGGAGCGTCGAGCCGCACTGCCTCGTGGAAGGCCGCTTCGGCACGCGCCGGGTCTTCACGGAGCTGGAACCACTGCTCCGGGTCATGGGCGAGCTGGATGATCGTCCCGGCAAGACCGAGGATCGTCGAGTCGATGCCGGCCACTGCATACGCAGAGGCGAGCGGTATGGCCTCGTGTTCGTCGATCTTCCCGGCGTTGACGGCCTGGAAGATCGCTTCCATCCAGGATCCTCTTCGCACGCTGCCGCGGGTAACGTTCTCGTGGAGGAAGGCCAGCATGGCCCCTGCGGCAGGCAGCCCCGTAGGGCCGCAGGCGTTCTCCGGGCCGAAGGCGTCGAACGGCGTCAGCCCGAGCCCGTCCAGCACGGGCACGCTGTTGCTCTCCGGCAGGCCCATCAGCTCCATCACCGTGCCGACGGCCATCGCCCGGGCCAGCTCCACCGCATCGAACCCCGCCCTGCCCGTGTGCTCCGCAACCAGCCGCCGCGCCCGCTCCTGTATCTGTCTTTGCCGGCGGGCGACCGCTGTGGGCGCGAGCCGACGCGACAGGACCCGGCGCAGCCGCGCGTGCTGGTCACCGTCGGACGCCAGGATCGTCCCGGCCAGCTCGGTGAGGGCCCTCCCGCCCTCGGCCCGGAACAGGTCGGAGGCGCCCAGGATGGAGCGGACCTCGTCGTAGCCGGGGACCGCCCACACGCCGTGGCGCTCCAGCCGGATGGCCGGCCCCATGAGGCGCATCGCCTCGTAGACCGGATAGGGGTCCGCGAGGACCCGCTCGTCGAAGAGGTCGAGGGAGGAAGTGGGCGCGGTCGTGGGCATCGCTGTCTCCGGTGGTATCGGTCAGGTGGTGCGCCGGTGGCTGTGCGGGTGGTCTCCGCTACCGGATCCCCGGCTCGGTCCGCAGTGGGTCGAGGGTGGTTTCGGCGAGGGGTACGTGGGCCTCGTGCGGTGGCCGGTCCCGCGCGGCGGTGTCAGGTTCGCCGCACGGGACCGGCGGCTCTAGGTGGTGTTCGAGGAGTGCGCGATCTGGTCGACGCACAACAGCCGGGCCCTGTGCCGGTGCAGCCACCTTCTGATCTCCTTGGCCTGGCCAGGCTGGTCATCCAGGTGGTGGCCGGAGGGCGAAAGGTCAGAGGCGGACCGGACCACGAGCAGATGTACCCGTCCTTCCTCGACGTCGCGCCGCAGGCGAGCGAATTCGGGCCGCTGGTCGACAGGCCACCCATGCGTGGCGACGTCGTGGCGACGTATGGCGATGTGGCGGCAGTGCGGTGCGCTTGCAGCCTCAAGCCGCTGGTGCTCGTCCCAGGGAGGCTGCTCGGTGTCCAGGTGGACATATGTTGCGGCCACGCTGTGCCGGGCCAGAAGGTTGCCCGTGATGCGCACGGTGTTCTCCAGCGCCTTCAAGAAGGCTGGCGCCGGGCAGGAAGGATCGGCCGGTTCCATCTGCTCCAGCCACACCTGAGCGTCGGTGACCGCCAGCCCCAGCTCCTGGCTGACCGGCACCGCGTCGAGGTAGTACAGCACCAACCGCAGCTGCCGGCGAAGGTCCTCGACCCGCTGGGCCCGAAGGTGTGCCTCACGGTCCGGCGCCCCCGAGGAGGCCTGCCGAAGAGCAGGGCGTGCGACAGTTCCCGCCGCGCAGCCGGACTCAACCGCCTGCCGCGATACCCCAGCTCGCCACAACCGCATCATGCCCGGCTGCCGAGCATGCGTTCCGCTCACCGCTCCCCCCTGGCGTGCAGCTCCAGCGGCCGGCCACCAGCGCCATGGTGATTAGCACCAGCCGCGCCTCGGACAGCCATGGCGTTCGCTCGCAGCCCGTGGCTCGCGAAGCCAACCTCGCCTCTGGGGCTGTCCGTCCGCAGCCCCGTGCCCGCCGGAGCCGCTTTGGTGGCCGTCTCGTCGCCCGAGGCGCTGTGGTGCTGCGGCTCGTCGAGCACGGGAGGTCGGCGAAGGAGCCGTTCGGGGAGGTGGAGGACGGCGCGGACACCACCTTGATGGTTCGGGTCCAGCCACGCCTGGAAGCCGTGTCGGCGGGCGAGGACACCGACCGCGGGTAACCCAAGTTGCGTGCCGAGCACGGCAAGTGGCAGCCGGTACTGCCCGGGCAGTACGGCGGCCGCCCGTTCGTACCCGTCGGGGCTCAGCATGGGCCCGAGGCTGTCGACCACCACGGTGAGGCCGCCCTGCACGGCCGTGGTCCACACCGACACCTGGCTGGCGGGGGTCGAGTGGCGGGCACCGTTGTCCATGAGTTCGGCCAGGGCAATCGCGATCGGCTCGGCCACCCGGCCCCACACGAAGTCGCTCCTCGTGTTGGTGACCTCCACCCGCTGGTAGTCCTGGACGCGGGACTGCGCTCCGCCCAGAACTTCCATCAAGGGCAGGTCGGGGCGACGGCTGCTCACCTCGTCGCCCATCAGGATGCCGATGATGTGCATCCGCTGGCTCAGGAGCGTTGCCGCGTGGTCGACAGCGAAGGCGTGCGCGAGAACCTCCTCGTCGGCGACCTTCCCCAGAACGCGGACCATCTCGCTCTGCTGGTGCGCTGCCAGGGTCAGCAGCGGCCGCAGCAGGTCCTTGACCTGGGCATGTGCCGACTCTTCAGCTCGGTTCTCGGCGTCGCGGGCGAAGTCAGCGGTCTGCCGTAACGCCGCCTGCAAGGCCCTGCCGAACGACGTGGAGGCCAACTGTGGATGCAGCAGCTGGCCGGCCTGCGTCAGGTCGCCCGAGCCGGGCGCGGCCATGAACGCCGGCAACCGGACTGCGGACAGGTGTCCAGCCTCCTGATCGCGGACTTCGATCTCCCGGGCGAGAGATGAGGTCTGGGACCGGCTCGCATGGAGGGCCTGGTTGGCTCGTGTGGCCGCCCGCCTGAAGTACCAGGTGGCTGCGGAGGTGGCAGCCAGGCCGGCCGGTGCCGCGATCAGCACCACATCGTGCAGGACTGCCATGTCAGTTCCTCACGGACGAAGGGTGGAATACGAAGGTCAGGGAATTCCGGGGGTTAAGCGCTATCGGGATCGAAGGGGTGGACCGGCTGCCGCGGGGCGTATCTGGGTTTCGCGGCAGCCGGGACGGCGCGGCGCTTGCGGTGCGCTGCGTCTCGCTGACGGCTTCCGGGCCTGGGCAGCGGCGGCTGCGCTGCGCCCAGTCCCCCAGAGATCGGAAGCCGAAGCCCACGGGCGAGCCCCGGGCCACACGGCGAAGGGGAAGGCCGTGTGGAATCGGGCCCGGGTCTAGCCAGCCGGAGGTCCGGTGTCGTGCAGTAGCTCCCAGCCGGCCTGTGCCCGGCTCACGCCGGGCTGGGGAACCACCGGGGAGAGGCTCCGCGGCCCGAGCGGGACCGGGCTGAGTGCTGCTGATGCCGTTGCCACAGGCTGTCTCCGATCGCTGATCGGGCAGGGGAGAGGCAGCCAGGTGCTCGGCTGGCGGATCCTCCGCTCGAAGGGATTCAGGTCGCCAAAACCCCATCGGTGCACTGCCGTTGAGGAATATTGTCTTGCCGAGAGCAAACCGTGTTGGTGGTCCCACGGGTATCCCCGGGAGGCCCCGGACCCTGCTAACGCTGCTAAAGATCGTTTTGCGGATGGAGAGCGGCCCATGGCCCGCACACGAAACAACCTGCTGGCAGCAGCCATCAAGGAGACAGGCTGGTCGCAGGAGCAGACGGCCGCTCACTTCCGCACCGTGGCCGTCGAATGCGGAGCACCTGGGCTGGCACACGTGTCCCGTGCACACATCTCCCAGTGGGTCCTCGGCTCGCGCCCGGAGGGTGACGCCGCCCGTATCTTGAGCGAGACGCTCTCCCGACGGCTTGGACGCGTCGTCACGCCGGCGCAGATCGGGCTCGCCCCGATCCAGCCGACGCCGTCGACGGTGCCCGGGTGGGAAGACGTTGACACTGTGGCCGCGCTGGTAGATCTCAGGGACGACACCATGGATATGACCCGTCGACAGGTGCTGGCGTACTCGGCGGCCGGAACAGCATTGCCCCCCGACCACTGGTGGAAGGACACACTCGACCGGGCTCAGACCCGTCCTGCAGTCTCCCGTCAGAGCGTCACCCCCGCCCACGTCGAAGCCGTGCGGGCCGCGATGGTGCACCACTCCCGCCAGGACCAGCTCCTCGGCGGCCGCGCCGGCAGCTCGGCGCTGACCTCCTACCTTCGAACCGACGTCGCCGACTACCTGGCCCGGCGCTTCCCTTCTGAGAAGCTGCGCCGCGACATGTTCGGAGCAGCTGCAGAGCTGGTCTACCTTTCGGCATGGATGGCGTTCGACTCCTCCGACCATGGAACCGCCCAAGCACGCTTCAACCTCGCCGTGAGCATGGCCGCTGAGGCCGGGGACGGCCCGCTGGCCGGGCACATCCTGCGCGCCGCCGCCCACCAGGCCGTCGACCTCCACCACCCGAAGCGGGCGCTGGCACTCGCCGAGGGCTCGCTTGCTCAGCGCCGCTACGCCCAGGCCAGCCCACGGGAGCGGGCGCTGCTTGGCGTCGTCCACGCCCGTGCCCTCGCCCTGTGCCGTCGCGACGCCGAGGCCCGTGCCGCCCTGCGCCAGGCCGCCGAGGAGCTCGGCAACGCCCGGCCCACGGACGAGCCGGCCCGGGTCTACTTCTTCGGCGAGGCCAGCCTCGCGCACGAGACTGCCTGCACTCTGCGGGACTTGGGGGACCTGCGGGCCGCGGAGAAGGAATTCGAACACAGCGTCCGTACCCGCGCGCTCCCGTTCGCCCGCACCCACGTGGTGACCCTGGGCTACCTTGGGGCCGTCCAGGCCAGGCAAGGACAGGTCGAAGCGGCGTGCGCCACCTGGTCCCGAGCCCTGGACTCCATGGACGGCATTGCCTCCGGCCGCGTCCAGGACACCGTCGTCCAGATGCGCCGGGCCCTGCGTCCAGTCCTCGCCCGCGGGGGCCGCGTTGCCGCCACCTTGGACCAGCGCGCCGATGCGATGCTGCGCAGCGTAGGGTAATCGCGCCACGGAACGGGGAGTTCGGCCTGAGGGCCAGCCAGGGGGATTGAGGGAGCGGGCATGCTCGAGTCCGAGACGTTTCAGTTGAAGTCCATCGCCACGGTGATCGACGGTCATCTCGACGTGGCTGACGACTACCAGGGGGCGGTGGAGTCGATCATCCGGCTCCACGACGAATACCCCGTGGAGACCCTCCAGGGCCTCGAGGAGTTCTCCCACGTACAGGTCGTGTGGAAAATGCACGAGGCCAAGCCGGAGGACGTCGAGCTGCACGCCCGCAGCCCCAGGGGCAATCCGCGGTGGCCAGCGACGGGAACCTTCGTGCACCGCAACCACCGCCGGCCGAACCAGGTGGGGATCTCCCACCCGAAGCTGGTGCGAGTGGAGGGACTCGACGTGGTCGTCACGGGCCTCGACGCAGTGCACGGCACGCCTGTGCTCGACCTCTCCCCCTGGTTCCCGCAGATGGGCCCCCAGGGTGAGGTGCGCGTGCCGGCCTGGGTCGACGAGATGCTCACCACGTACTGGGCGCCGGCGGAAGGGCGGCCTGCGAAGCAGTAGCAGGAGTTCAGTTGGGGCGGCGTGGCACAACCGGACCGGGAGCATCAGCTCAGCCCTCCGCCGATGCGCGGCGCCCGCTGGTGGGTGTCGCCTCGCCGCGCAGACGCGCCCTGTACGACTCCAGCACTTCCCCGAGCGGAGCCAGGCCCACCGCCATCCGACGCTCGTCCACGTCGTGGCTGCTGGCGACCGGATACGGGCGGACGGTGATCGGATTGATCTGGGTGCCGAACTGCTGGGGCAGGCTCCAGGCGACCGCGACCCTATCGGCGATGAACGCGAACTGGGCCGCAGGGCATGCCCGGTCGGCCACAACTGCCTCGATCAGGTTCCTGCAACGGGTCTGGAACGCGAGGTTCTCGCAGACCAGGAGGAGTTGCAGACAGTACGCCGAGGGCTCCTGGCCGACCATGGGCACGGTGGGCCATCCATGGTTGGCGACGATGTCCTCGAGCTCACGGGCGTGCCGGAGCTGGAGCCGACGCAGTGCCGCCCGCCGGTTCCCGGCCGGCAGGAGGGCGATCGCGTGCTGTAGAGCAGACTTCTCGGCAGCGGCCATCTCCATCAGCCGCTGCTGCAGGGGCTCGTTCAGGCGCGCCAGATCCGGTTTCTCTGTCGGGGCCGGCGTAGTGGGGGTCATCGGGCGTCCCCAGCGAGGTCACGCATCTTCGAAGGGGCATGGGCACGCGGTCGCGCGTGGCCGAGGCCTGGCGGGCTATCCGAAGGGGTACCGGGAATCGCCCGCGTGAGACTGTCGGCAGGCGGCGGGGTGGGTCCCTGGGCATGAGCAGAGCGGGCACGGCGGGCAGAAGAAGTCGAAGGACGGGACATGGCTCTCCGTAGGTGGCTTGGTCGGCGGCGGACGCATAGATGCGTCTTGGTCAGGGCGACGAGCCGCCGAACAGCCGCAGGGCGGCGCGAAGGCAGGGTTCGATCTCGGTCCCGGCAGGAAGAGCAGACGGCTCCTCGGCCCGGGCGCTCCATGGAGGCGTGTCCCACCGCCTGCGAGGCGAGGGCGGCAGGACGAGTCGTCCACCGGGGCCGGAGTCGACCGAGACGCCCGCCATCGCGGTGAGCGCTTCACCGCTTCCGGCCCGGACGAGGAAGACGGCCTGGTCATGTCCGTCAGTCAGGCAGGGCACCAGGTCGAGGTCCTGGCGGCCGAGCAGCACCAGCATGTCCACACCGACCGGGTACGACACGGTGACGGCGTCGAAGGCGGAGCACGTGGTGCTCAACTCCGCGCCGGTGTTGCCCCGCAGTTCGGCCGTGGCTCGCTCCGCGGAGACCAACGTGGCGTCGACGATCAGGGGCCAGCCCAGTACTCGTTCGTACGCCGCGATGACGGCGCCCGTGTCACGCGTCTTCGGAGGCCACTGTGTCACCGCGCTCACCGGACTTCCCAGCCTTCGGCGGAGGCCGCGCCGGGTCCGGAGTTTCCGCATGCTCCTTGTGGCCCCGAAGTGGCGCCCGCCCGGTTCTCCGTCGCCACGCTGCCGAGGGAGAAGCCGTTGTGGAGCGGGAACGAGGGCGTGCCCAGAGCGCGTACGCAAAGACGGGGTCCTAGGAACGCGGCACGGGCATGGAGGTAGCGCTCATTGTCGATGACGTAGCCCTGTCCGGGCTGCAAGGCGAAGGCATTCTCGTTGGCCGCGATGGCCTTGCGGAGGGCCGGTAGGAAGCGGCTAACGAGCGGACTGAACTGGCCGAGCTCGTCCTGTCGGAACCGGATGGAGATCCGGCCACCGCCATGCGGTGTGAGGATCCTGGACGGATGTCCGCCGCCGTCTCCGTAGAAGGCGGTGCCGCGGAGGCTCATGGCCTCTATCGCCGCCGGGACGGTCGCGGCCAAGTCCTCAAGGGCGGCGCGCCCGTCGGTCAGGAGCACCTCACCGCCCGACGCCGCCGGCCGCAGGCAGACCAGGAGCATGAGCCGCGGCGGCCTCGGGACGCTGGAGCGCTCCGTGTGGGCGTTCAGCTCGCCGCTGCCCAGCCCGGCGAGACCCGGCTGCCGCGAGGCCAGTCCGATGTTCTGGATCGTGGTGAGGCCGTCTGGGTCGCTGTCGGGGTGCGGCATCAACGTCATGATCCGCTGGGTAAAGTCGAGAACGGCCTGCCGGGAGGTGAGCCCGTCCAGCATGACGACACCGCGGGCAGCTACCTGCCTGGCGATCACGCGGTCGGCTCCCTCTGCCTGCTGATCGACGTAGTGGGACCCGAACCTTGCCGTACGTGCACGCGTCAGCATTGATGCGCTCCTCTGCGAATGGCCACGATCCGACCAGGGTCCGAACACCTAGGCATCGCCGTAAAGCGACAGACTGTCGACTCGGACATTCCGGGCAGCTGCTCCGGTGATCGGCGACCGCCTGCTACGTTCCGAAGTGCCGGTCCACCCACCACATCCAGGGAAGCCTCATGCCAAACCAACCGTCGTTGTGGCCGGTCTCGGTCAAGGCCGTCGCTCTCGACCACCAAGGACGAGTTGTCCTGGTGTACAACGAGCGCAATGAGTGGGAACTGCCCGGCGGCCGACTGGAGATCGGTCCCCCCACCGGCTCGAACCCCGCGGATCGCGGCCCTGAAGAGACGGTGGAGCGGGAGCTGAAGGAGGAGACCGGCTGGATCGTCAAGGCCGGAACACTTCTCGACACCTGGGTCTACGAGCCGGTCCCCGGCCGCCGCGTCCTGATCATCACTTACGACTGCACGGTCCTCACCCCGGAGGCCGCCCCGATCGTGAGCGACGAGCACTCCCGGATCGGCCTCTTCGCCGAGCGCGAGGTAGCCGGCCTGACCATGCCGGACGGGTACAAGCGGTCCATCGCCGCCGTGTACGCGGCGCGGGCCGCGAAGTAGACAGCGATGACGCAACCCGGCGCCGACAGCGCCACCGTGCGCCCGTCGGCCCGGCACGCCGCCTGGCACTGGGCTACTCCCGAAGCCCAGGATGTTCTCGCCACCCGCGACCTCGCTCCCATCCTTCGCTTCCACCGTCGCGTGCATGGCCAGAGCCAAACGGAGACCGGCGAGCTCATCGGCTACGACAAGACGTACGTCTCCGCAATCGAACTCGGCAAGCGCCGGCTCACCGATGTGACTGCCCTGCGGCACATCGCCGACCAGCTCGCCCTGCCACCGCATGTCCTGGGCGTCACGGATCCCGCGGACACCGACTTCCGTGCACTCATCCAGTTCGGTCTCTCCACAGTGCGTCTCGCCGAGATCGCGCGACAGGCAGGACATGCCTCGGAGGCGGTCGCCGAACTCTGGCCGCTCGTGGCCCGACTGGAAGCCCGCGCCCGAGACGGACACACCGAGCGCGAAGCCCTCCGCCTCTTGGCCGCCGCGCGGCTCGGTCTCGGCACAGCGCTCGGAAACGTCCTCCCCGAGGAGCGCCTCGCCACCGCCGCGCACTGGACCGGCAAGAGTCTCGACGTCGTGGCCTTCTTCAACGAGCCTGCCCTGACCACTACCGCGCTGCGTATGCACGGTAATGAATTGCGGAAGGCAGGACTCGTCGGAGCCGCGGTCAACCGGCTCGTCCGAGCAGCGTCCCTCGCCCCCAACCCCACGAGCCGCGCGGCCGTCCTCCCGCTCCTCGCCCGGGCTGCCGGCGTCCTCGGCAACGCCCCCCTCTTCGACCGTGCAGTCCAGGAGACGAAGGCGTTGCTCGATGAAGTCGACCACACAAGTCTCGTTAACCCCGTGGCCCTGTACGAGATCGAGCTTCGCGGTCTGATCGGCACCGGCCGCACCCGCGCAGCCGTACTGCGTGCCGAACAAGCAGCGCCCGCCGCGACCACCACCGTCGCACCCCAGTGGCGCGTCATCGAGCTCATCACGACCGGGCGCGTCCGGCTTCTCGCCGGTGACACAAAGGGTGCCGCCGAACTGCTCGTCGCGGCGGTGCATGAGGCTCGAGCCCAACGGCTCCCCCACCAGCTCCAGCGAGTATTGCGTGCTGCCGGAGAGACCCTGCCCGCCGCCAAGGATGCCGCCAGCCAGGCTTTGACCCGGCTCCGCACCGAGATGGCCGCGTAACTTCTCCTCCACGGCCTGCACCTCCGGACCCTTTCTGCTTTGGAACCGCCTGCGACCGACGCGGAAAAGGGGCAAAGCGCAGATCAGGCGTGGCCCGCTGCGGGCGGCCATCAGTCCTGCTCCTGCTTGGCAGTGTCCGCGGCCCGGGATCGCCCGACGACCTCACGCCAGTAGGGGAGGAGTCTCTGGGCAGGAGGAAGGGGGACATTGAGTTCAGGAGGGGTGTCCCACCGGACACCGTGCGAAGGCGGGAGGGCGATCCAGGCTTCGCTGCCGGACCGGACGACAGCGGCAGGCCCCGCCAGGAGGCTTCCCGTCTTCGGAGCGGTCAGCAGTGTCGCAACGAACGGGTCCATGGTGAGACAGGGCACATGGATTCCGCCTGCATCCAGCGCCATCATCAGACCGAGGCCAAGGTGGTGCGGAACGCTCACGGCATCGAAGGCTGTGCACGCAGCGATAATCCCGGCGCCGGGGACGTTCTCGAAGGCGGGACGCACCGCGCCCAGTTCGAGTCCGTCTACGGTCGAGGCGGCGGGGTGCGCACCGGGAACGTCACACGAGAATTTGTCGCAGGTGCAGCCGGCGCGCTTGCGAAAGCGGTGCCCCGGTGCGACAGACCATCGGAGTTCGCGGACGTAGACGATGGCGCACTCGACGGTGTCCCGGCCGTGCAAGGCATGGGCGAACTCACCACCAGTGGTACTCGACTCGTCGCCTTGTGTGACCATGGCATGAGGGTGGTCCCCCGACGGGAAGGCGGCCCCCAGAATTCCTGGGAGCCGCCAACTGGCATATGCCAAAGCCGCATGGGGCGTACTGGCAGTCTCGCGCCGACGGCCGGAGAGCCTCCGCCGAAGGATCCGCGCTCAGAAGGCCAGCGTCATGTTCCGCACAAGCCCTGACAGCGCCGCAGCTTGGGTTGGTACACCCTTTCGAACCATCTCGTGTACGAGAGCGCGGGCCATGGGGTGGGCGTAGACGTAGTGCGGCGCCCGCGTTGCTGCCTGACGCAGCGTCGCAACCGCGGCCGGTGTCCTGCCCATCTGGTGCAACGCCCGTGCCTCGTCAATCCGGAAGTGGGTGATGCGCTCCCGGGACGGCACCCCTGACAGGTTCGCATCCTTGACGAACGCGAGGCCCTTGGCCGGTTCGTCGACCTCCACGCCGACCTCCGCAGCGTGAACCTGCACGTTGGCACGGCCAAATACGGTCTGGAATTCGAGGTCCGCGAAGTTCTCCGGAAGCCTCCCGGCGATCTCGAGTGCTCGTTTCCCGTGAGCCCAGGCGTCGTCAGCGCGTCCCGATCTTGCGCACGCGACTGCGGTCCGCAGAACCAGCGCTCCTTGAAGGGCGAGCGCGCCTTGCCCACCAGCCTCGGCTAGGGGGTCGAGGTCGTCCAGGGCCGCCTTGGCGATGGCTTCCGTCTCTCGGGTGTCCCCCTGGTGGAGCATCGCTCCGCACCTGTCCCAAGCGACGGCTGCCTTCGCAATCGGATCGCCGAGCTGTGTTGCGGCTCCAGCCGCTACCTCGGCGGCCACCCATGCTAGATCCGGGTAGCCGAGCTGATTGAGGGTCTGGCGCGCATTGCGGGCTGCGTCGACGAGCAGGCGCAGGGCGAGCTCCCGCTGCGGCCCCCGGTCGTGGAGAAGAATGGTCGCGCTCAGGTCCTCGAGAAGCCCTGGCAGAACCGCGGCAGCACTGGGTAGCGAGGCCCCCTGCCGGGCGCGGTTGGCCGCCATGGCCTGGGACTGCATACGGTCGAACTCGGTGCTCACAACCGACGGAACCAGCCCCGGGTGTCCAGACAGGATGAGCCCGGCTCGGCGCAGGACCGTTCGCAGGGGGCGGATGTAGCTGTGCGCGGCGGCTCCGTCCTCACCTCGAAGTCGGTACGGCTGGCCGAGGAGCCAAACGACATCGACTTCGCATACATCAGCGATCGCGGAGATGACCGAGTACCGGTCGAGGCCCAGCCGCCCCGCTTCAAGGTCTTCAATCCAGCTCTGGGACCGGCTCACGAGGCCGGCAAGTTCCGGTTGCGTCAGTCCCGCGGCGATCCGCGCCACACGGACGCGCTGACCGATGTGCTCTTGAGCCTGGTCATGCATCATGGACTCCGTTCTGAACTTCGACATTCAGGACGGTACCCGCGCCGCAGGGCGCCGGGTAGCGCGAGGGCCCCGCAGCCGCACAGCTGGGGGGCCTTCTGTTTGGACTCTCAAGGCAGTTGCCAGAACTTCTGGGGGTGATGAGCCCCTGGTGTCTCACTTCGGTGCGTTCGCTCGGTCCGGAGGTTCCGGCCCCTGGCACCCTTGTGCCGTGGATTTCGGCGCACGGGCCGAAATCGGGATGGGGCGGTCTGGTCATGTCCGGGGCCGCCGGATGGTTCAGGACTGGTCGCGGTACCAGGTGAGGAACTGCTCGGCGTGGGCCTGGTCGAGGAGACCGTCAGTCCGCCGTCGCAGTCCTGGTCCTGGAGGACCCCGGTGCCCGGGCCGTCCTGCGTGGTGGAGCCGGGCCAGCGGGCGATCAGGGCATGCAGGATCTCGGTGGCCTGTCCTTCGGTGGCAAGTTTGAGGAAGACGGTCAGTTCCTCGTCGTCGATGCCCAGCCTCAGTGACCTGTGCCGAAGCCGAGAAGCGGTACGTCGTACAGTTCCGCGGCCCGACGGCGCGTCAGCCCGGGACTGTTCTCGCTTCCGAGTACCTCGACGATGGGGATTTCGCAGATGAACTGCACGGTTGCGCCGAGTAGGTGAGAGACCCGTCCATCGGCGGAGTCCCCCTTGAGGCCGGCGGCGACGTGAATGTGGGGAGCCAGGCAGTCCTGTTCGGTGTCCCAGGCCAGGGTTCCACCCCCGAGCGCTTCGAGGGTCTCTACGGTGATCTCCTCCCAGAGGGGGGCTTCGGGGTTGGCCAGTGGTTTGCAGGATCCGACCAGCCGGGCTGAGCTGAAGCCTCCGACGAAGGCCGGGATGAAGCCCGCGCGGATGCCCTGCTCCGAGCAGAATGCGGTGAGGCTGGTGAAGAAGTCTTCTCCGTGGTCGAGCGCGAGCATGAAGGTTCTGCCGGTGTCGATTCTGGTGGAGCGCATGCTGTGTTCGATCCTTCTCTGGTCGTGGGGATCAGTGGCGGTCGCTGAAAGCCCTCGCGATCTCGGCGCGCGAAGAGCCCGCGGCGAGGTGGGCACCGAGAAGCAGGCGGGCTTTGTACGAATCGAGCGTGCCATAGGTGCTGCTCAGGACAGGCCCAGTTCCGATGCGGGAGGAGAGGACGACCGGCATGGTCTCGGCCAGTGCCTGAAGGCGGGCGCACTAGGTCTGCGGCACGTGGCCAGCGCCGAACGCGGTGATCACCAGCCCGTCGATCCGTCCGTCGAGGCCTTCGAGGAGGAGGCCGTCGTTGCCTAGCGTGGCGGTGACGAGCTCCATGCGGGGGAGGGAACCGGACGGGTGGGGCACCGCGGAGGCTGGTGCGAGCGAGTTTCGTACATGTGGTGTTCCCTCCACCACGCGGGCGGAATTCCTTGGGTAGGAACGGCGACCATCCGGCGACCCGAGTGCCCAGTCCACCGGCGGCGATCACCACTGCCGTGGTCGGTTGCGCGTTCACCGATGTGCTCCCCGGACGGTGTCGTCAGGCGATAGCGTCAGCGGGTGCATACACGCGTGACGGGCATCGTCATCGAGGACGGCCAGATCCTGCTGCTGGACCAGGACACCGACGGCGATCGGTCGTGGAGCCTGCCCGGGGGCAAGGTCGAGCCTGGCGAGACCCTGGAAGAGGCCTTGAAGCGGGAGATGCTGGAGGAGACCGGCGCCGAGGTTGAAGTCGGCCGTCTGCTGTACGTCTGCGACCACACAGCCGCTCATGTCGTTCACATCACCTTCGAGGCACGCCGGGTCGGCGGGCAGATCGGGGCCGTCACGGAGGGCGCGGATACGCGTCCGATCCGGCAGGTCGAGTTCGTGAAGCTCGCTGAGCTGCCCGGCCTGGGGTTCAGCGCGAGGTTCATGACGCTGTGCCAGGACGGTTTTCCTGGGGCCGGCACGTACATGGGTCCCAAGGCGGCCATCGGGCTATGAGCCGCTGGTCAGCAAGGTGACCAGGAGGCGGTCCAGCTCGCCCAGGTGGCGGGCGGGGCCGTCGAGGTCGGCGACCCAGCGATTGAGCCGGTGTGCGATCTCCCAGGCGCCGAGTGCGGTGTACGCGGGGGTGTCGGGTTCGCGGACGAAGCGGACGCCGACGTGTGCGCTGACGATCCGCGGTGGCTAGGCCGGTCAGGTATGCGCCGCCGGACTCCACCGCGCTCAGGGCCTCCTCGTCGACGAACGGGGCAGGTGAGGCCGTTGTTGGGCGGGCGGCGGCCGGGGCTGCGGACAGCCAGGACAGCGAGGTGGCTGTCTCGGTGAGGAATCAGCGGCGGTTCATGCGAGACATCGGAGTCCTCACGACGGGAAGACGGGACGGACGCTGAGCAGGAGTACCGACGATCAGCAGGTGCGGATCTGTGTGCCGAGCACCGCCATGATGGCCTCGACGTTGCCAGCCGCGAACTCGCCGAGCTGCGGAGGCATCAGCGCGATCTGCCGGATTGCGTCCCCGGTGAACGGGATCCGTACGACCTCGTAGCGGCCGCGCTCCGGTCTGGCGAACTCGGTGCCTGTTCGCTCGTCGATGTTCATGTGCTCCAGGCGCGCGGCGAAGATGTGCTGCACCCCCACGCCGCCCTCCAGGGGGTCGGTGATGAGGTGGACCAGCTCCGCCTTGGCCAGCGTCCCGCCGAGCTCCTCGAAGACCTCCCGGTGCAGGGCGTCCTCGATGCTCGCGTCCTCCTCCTCGACCCCGCCGCCGACCGTCACCCAGTACGGGTCTTGGCCAGGCTTGGTCCGCTTGATCAGGACGAGTTCCTCGCCATCCAGCAGGATGGCCCTGGCACTGCGTTTGATGACGTGCATCCCGTGACTCCTCTTTCGATCGCTGGGCTGTTGCCGTCGCTGCTCTCCAGCGGCCCCTCCATCTGGAGTGGGGGGCCTCTGGCCGGGTGCCGGTCGCGCGGGCAAGCGGTGGGTGTCGGCGGCGAGGGCACTGCCAGGTTCAGGCTGTCAGTTCCCGGAGGCCGCAGGTGGCGGGGACGAGATCGTGCCCGATGTACCACTCGGTCGAGAGGATCTTGTCCCGTACATGGGCCGGGAGTCCCGACTGCTTGTCCGAGTGGGACGCGGAGCTTCGAACGGACAACCGGCCGCTGCCCACCCTGACGCTTCGCATCAGACTGGCGGCCTTGCGCAGCCGCTGTTTGTGGCCGGGCTGCTGGGGCAGGTAGGGGAAGAGGTGGCGCAGGTGGGCACGGGCATGGCGGAGCCGTTTGGCCTCGGAGGTGAAGCCGAGTATGGCCTGCATCGTGGCGAGGGTGACCAGTTCGGCATCGCTCAGGCGGGGCGTATTGCCGACCGGCGGGCGCCACGGCGCCAGCCCGGGATGCTCCTTCAGGATGTCGTCGGTCGTCGCATAGAGTGCTGTCGCGAGGGTGTCCACGTCGTTCGTCACAAAACGATCTTGGACACCCTCGTTCTCGTCTCCGCAGGCAACCCCTTGGACCACACCACCAGGAGGAACCAGTGTCATACCCGCAACTGCTCACCCCCGAGGAGAAGCTCGCCGACGCGAAGAAGCAGCTGAGCCTCCCGCGTATCGTCGTGATCTGCGGCTCCACCCGCTTCATGACCGAGATGACCGAGGCCGATCTGCGGGAGACCAAAGCCGGAAAGATTGTCGTCAAACCGGGGTGTGACATGAAGTCGCCGCACGAACTTGGGTCCGATCCTGTCGAGGCCGAGGCGCTGAAGGTTCGACTCGACGATCTGCACCGAGCGAAGATCCGGCTCGCTGATGAGGTGCTCGTAGTCGGCGACTACATCGGAGACAGCACCCGAGCCGAAATCGACTACGCCCGGTCGCTGGGCAAGCCCGTGCGGTTCACGCACCCCGAAGTCGACCCTGACGCCTGACCGCCCGCTGCCACCTCGACAACCAGGGCCGGCAGCCCGCCGCCTGACCGTCTCGCGGTGGCTTCGGCCGCCGCGCACCCCACACCCTCCGCAGGCATCCCTTGGAAACAGCGATCGGCGCGGTCGAGCGAAACGACCGTGCCACTCTCGTGACGGTGCAAGGAGCTGAACGTGACCGAGGCTCAGCAGGTGCTCGTGCTGTGGGACATCGACCGCACGTTGCTGTATGTCGGGGACATCGACCGGCAGGTCTACCGCGAGACCTTCGCCGAGGTCGTCGGCCGCCCCGCGGAACACCTCCCGGCCCGCGGCACCGGCGTCACCATGCCGCTGGCGATCCGATCGCTCCTTGTCGATAACGGAGTGCCGGAAGGCGAGGTCGACGGTCTGCTGCCGCGCATGGTGGATCTCCTGCCGGTCCACCTCGCAGCACATGCGGAGGATCTGCGCGCACAGGGCGTCCTCATGCCAGGAGCCGCCGCCGCGCTGCGAGCGGTACACGATCACCCCGGCTTGATTCCGACCGCCGTGACCGGGAACCTCAAGCCGAACGCCGTGCTCAAGCTCGCAGCCTTCGACATCGACGGCCTCCTCGACACCGAGATCGGCGGATTCGCCTCCGACGACCCCCACCGCCCGGCGCTCGTCGCTATCGCCCAGAAGCGCGCCCAGGCCAAGTACGGAACAGTCTTCACTCGCTCGAACACAGTGATCATCGGTGACTCCCTGGAGGACGTCCGAACTGGCCTCGAAGGCGGCGTCCCTGTTATCGGCATCGCATCAGGTAAGACCACGGCACCCGAGCTGAACTCGGCCGGGGCCGATCTCGTACTCGCCTCCCTCAAGGATGTCGCACGGGTTCTGGAGGCAATCTCCACGCTGACGGCTGCGAGCGCGAGCTAGCTGGCGAAGCTCTGCGACCCGCGGGAGGAGTTGAGTCTTCGTCGCTGTAAGCCCATCGTGACGAGGTGGGATGGTTCGCCGCAAATTCCGGACGGTCGTGCAAAGGGTCACTTATGGTATCGAGATGGTGTCCGTACGGGTCATGAAGGAAGCCGACATTGCGGCTGTCTCGGCAATACGTGTGGCCGGTTGGAAGGCAGCGTACGCCGGCATTGTGCCTCAGCCCTACTTGGACGGGATGACGGTCGAGAAGGATGCCGAGCGGTGCCGGAGATGTTTTGCACGGTCGGGCGGGCAGGTGATGGATCTTGTAGCGGTTGATGATCATTCAGAAGTTTTGGGGTGGGCTTGCCTCGGGCCCTACCGCGGCACGGAGGCGGACCATGCTCTGGGTGAGCTCTATGCCCTCTACGTCCAGCCTTCACTCATCGGGACAGGGGTTGGCCGCACGCTGCTCAACGCTGTG
This sequence comes from Streptomyces sp. NBC_01006, assembly GCF_045162725.1. Lineage (NCBI taxonomy): Bacteria > Bacillati > Actinomycetota > Actinomycetes > Kitasatosporales > Streptomycetaceae > Streptomyces > Streptomyces sp. NBC_01006. Next base: position 7,267,790 of record NZ_CP108700.1, read on the forward strand.
AATACCCATGCTGTGGCTCGTGGTTTCGGCACGTTGCTCTTGTGGGTCTTTCGCAACAACTTTCAGGCGCGGCGCTTCTATGAACTGGCGGGCTACTCCGCTGATGGTGCCGTTCAAGTCGACGAATACGACGGAGTATTGCTGTCCGAAGTCCGCTACCGGCGCACGGTGCCGGACGTGATCTGAGCTAAGCGCTTTTGGGTGGACGGATTAGGTCGGGCAGGACGCGCTGGCCATCGGGGTGCTCAGGCGACGTCGCCGAGGTAGCCGGTCGCATACTCCGCGCCGGCGAGTGAGGTGATCGGCCGCCGCAGGGCATGGGGAAGCAGGTTGAGGTGGGGCACCTTTTCCAACTCGATCCAGTCCAGGCCGGTTTGCAAGTCGTCCTCGGCGTGTCCGCCAAGCTTGCTGGGGTCACCGGAGGGGATGCAGTGGAAGATCGCTTCGATGCGGTGGGTGCTGGCTTCGGTGTCGGCGTGTTTGTGGTTGGCGCCGATGTATTCGCGCAGCCACAACATCCGGACCACGGTGACGGTCAGACCGGTCTCCTCGTGGACTTCGCGGCGCACGGTGGCATCGAGGGCTTCACCGGGGAGCTGGCCTCCGCCGGGCAGGAAGTAGCACTCCTGCCCCTCCCAGTTGGCCCGCTGGAGCAGCACACGGCCGGCGTGGAGGACGACAGCTTTGGCAGCGGTGCGGATGATCGGGGTGACAGGCCCGGGCACGAAAGCTCCAACTGTTACTGGTGGTGGGCGGGAAGTGTCAGCGTTCAGTCTTGCTGAAACCGTGGTGCCGTCTGGTGGCCTGAAGCTCCGCTACAAGCCTCGCCGCTTCCCCGCGGGCGGGGTTCAGGAGGGGGTCATCCACGTACGCGTGGGGGCCCGCGATCTTCGCGCAGAAGAACAGCGCCATTAGCTTGCCATCCCGGCTCTCCAGGTCCCGACGTCGTTCGTGGACTACCCGCTCGGACAGGGCCGGGACGGCAAGCGCATTGCCCCACAGGGTCGCGGAATCCAGCCCTCGAGGAGCCATCCCCCAGTCCTCCCAGTCGATCACGCAGAACTCGGGCCCCATCACGTTCGCCCACGTCAGGTCCGCGTGTGCCGGCACCCAGTCGCTCACGGTCGTGTCGGTGACCTCAGGGAAGACGGCACTGATCGTCGAGGTGACCACGTCCTGCGTGATCATCACGGTGTCGGGCGTGGCAATGCGGGGAGTACGGTGCGCGGCGAGGGCATCGAGCGAGGCGTTCAACGACACCCACCACGAATCCTGCAAACTGGGGTCGTCGAGCACCATGGCGCCCTTCCCAACGGGCGCGGCTGTGATCAGCTCCAGCTCGTCAGCGCGCCACATCACCGGCTGGTCCCGCTCACGCCAGGCAAACCCCCGATACCACTGCGGCATGATCACGTCCCGCAGGACCGCCGCGGCCTCGATGCCGTTCCAACCCTGCTCGCCGATCCTGTCGAACCCACGACGCTCGATCCGCACCCAGGTACCGTGATCGGTCTGTCCCCCGATTGAGCGGCGCTTACGCACCACCGTGTTCCGCTCCAGCCGCACCCCCAAGGCCTGGTCCACACGTTCGAGCACATCGTCAATCGGCTGAACTCTCAGATCCACATCAGCCGCAGTGGGCAGAGACGATGCCATGAGACCTCCTTGAGGGCGAACGCGACGGTAGCAAGAAATTCCGTACCGTCACCTCGCACTGCCACCCGCACCGGAGTCCAAGCAAGAGGTTGGCGCCGGCCAGCTCGGCCGCGATGTGCTGCGCGTCGTACCTGGCCTCGGCGGGGGCGTCCTTCGGCCACGTCGTGCGCCATTGCCGTGATTGCGTTGCGGGAGACTTGCGGGGTCCCTATTCTCGTGGGCAACGCGTCGACGGAGACGAGTAGCCACGGATCACGCGAGCAGAGAGAGCCGCCAGCAGCTGTGAAGGCGGACTCGCACCCGTAGTGAAGACCCTCCCGAGCGCGGGGAGGAACGGCCCCCGGACCCAATGCCCCGCCGGTTTGCCCCCGTCATCGGGCTGAACGAGGCCGCCGCTGTCTGGCGGTGGCAAAGGCGTGGTGGCACCGCGAGTACCCTTCTCGCCCACGCTTCCAAGGGATCATGACGACGCCCCTGGAGGGCTACGATGATCCACACCACTAGCCGCGTACTGGCGTCTGACCTACGCGCGCACCTCGACCAGACCGTCACCGTCTCCGGCTGGGTGAACGCGCTCCGGCTGCAACGCAAGATGCAGTTCGTCATCCTGCGGGACCACTCCGGCATGGTCCAGGTGACCCACAAGCGCGACCGCGGCCCGCTCGAAGCCGTCCTCGAATCGCTTACCCCCGAGTCCGCCGTCCGGATCACCGGCCGCGTCGTGGACGCGGCTCAGGTGAAGCTGGGCGGCCTGGAGCTTGTCCCCGAAACGGTCGAGGTTCTGAACCTGGCGGAGACGCCCCTGCCGATCGACGAGAACACCGGACACGAGCATCGGCTCGACTGGCGGTTCCTCGACGTACGCAAGCGGGCCACCGCGCAGATGGTGTTCGCCGCGCAGACGACGCTGGAGCAGGGGCTGCGCGAGTATGCCATGCGGAACGGCTGTACGGAGATGCACACGCCGAAGCTGATGGGCACCGCGTCGGAGTCCGGCGCGGAGGTGTTCAAGCTCGGGTACTTCGACAGGTCGGCCTACCTCGCGCAGTCGCCGCAGTTCTACAAGCAGATGGCCGTGGCCGCCGGCATCGACAGGGTCTTCGAGATCGGCCCCGTCTTCCGCGCCGAGCCGTCGTTCACCTCCCGGCACGCGACCGAGTTCACCGGCGTGGACGTCGAGCTGTCGTGGATCGACGACGTCGAAGACGTGATGGCTTTCGAGGAGCGGATGCTCGCCCACGCCATCGCGAAGGTCGCCGAGGTCCACGGTGAGGCGATCCGGGAGGTCTTCGGCGTCGAGGTCGTCGTGCCGGAGGCTCCGTTCCCCAGGATCACGATGGCCGAGGCGCAGGAGATCCTGCGGGCCGGCGGGTGGGACCCTGAGGGGCTCAAGGAGGACCTGGACCCCGAAGGTGAGCGGGCCATCGCCGCCCACATGAAGGAGCTCACGGGCCACGAGTTCGTGTTCATCACGCACTACCCGGCCAGCATCCGGCCCTTCTACCACATGCGTCCGGCGGACCGGCCGGACCTGACGCTCAGCTTCGACCTGCTCTGGAAGGGCCTGGAGATCACCACCGGGGCCCAGCGTGAGCACCGCTCCGACGTGCTGCTCAAGCAGGCGGAGGAGAAGAGCATGGACACCGAGCCGATGCAGGACTACATGAACATCTTCCGGTTCGGGTGCCCGCCCCACGGCGGCCTCGGCGCCGGCCTGGGCCGGATCCTGATGGTCATGCTCAGCCTGGACTCGATCCGCGAGGCAGCCTTCCTGTTCCGCGGGCCGAACCGCCTCACTCCCTGAGGTCGATTCCGTATCTGCTCTGCGCCACCGCCGAGACGGCGGGCGGTGGCGCAGCATTCATCCGTCGGGCGGCGGCGGAGATTTTTGCCGCTGTGGAGCGTGTGGAGGCGGCGCTTGCGGTTAGCCGAGGTAGGGGTACGTGCCGGCGAGGTAGTCGCCGATCTGCTGACGCATGCTGGGGTGGATGTCGTGCTGGTCCAACTCGGCGGGCTGGATGAAGCGGACGCCATCGGCCTCATCGTTGATGGTGGGCTCTCCGCCCACGGGGCGGCCGATGTAGGTGTTCTCGTACTGCTGGCGGATCTCGCCGTCGGTGTAGGCCACGATGTGGTGGGGGTTGGTGTAGACCCCGAGGAAGCCGGTGACCTCGGCGGCGATGCCGGTCTCCTCAAGGCATTCGCGTACCGCGCACTGGACAGCCGTCTCGCCGATGTCCTGGGCACCGCCGGGCAGAGCCCATTGGCCGGTGTCGCGGCGGCGCTGGAGGAGGATAGCGCCGCTGTCGTCGACGACGAGCAGATTGCTCGCGGGGATGAGGGTGTTCGCCTTCGGTGCAGCGGGGTCGTTGTAGTACTCAGTCCTGCCCATGTGCGGCGGTCCCCTCCTGGTCGGGAGTCCGGGCCGCACGGCGGCCCAGACGGCTTCGAAGCCTCGAGCGTAGTTCTCGAACCACCCTGTGCTGTCATCCCTTTTGAGGTGGAGGAAAGGGTTGGCGCTGGCCGGCTGGCCCCAGACGTGCGCGGGTTGATCAGCATGTTGTCGGCGTAGCGGAACATGGAGGTGTAGTGCGTGGTGTTGTGCAGCCGCACCTCGGATCCCGGGTTGGGGAGCATAGCGGGCGGTACTAGGTGAGGGAGGCGCGGATCTGGTGGCGGGCGTCGCCGATGCCTTGGAAACATTGCCCAGTCAAATCTCGTTGGCGGAGCGCCGCGAGATTGCTGCACTCTGACGGGATGCTGGCCACAATGACTCCACGCCCGCACTACGCTTCCACCGCCGTTCGGCCTGGATGGCAGGATCTTCCCGAGCCTGTCCGCCTTCTGATCAGTCGGCGGTTCAGCGGCCGAGTATCGGCTGGACCGAGCTCAGGCAGCGGGTTCACCCGCGGCTTTGCCGCAGTGATCTGCTCGGATGACGATGCTCAGTTCGTAAAGGCCGTCAACAGTGCCAATTCCATGCACATCGCGGACTGCTACCGGCGCGAGGCGCTGATCAACACGGTGCTGCCCGCCGATGTGCCCGCTCCCCGTCTGCGATGGCATGAGGAGCAGGACGGATGGGTTGTCCTGGGTTTCGACGCCGTGGGTGGAGGCCGTATGCCCAGCGAACCCTGGAAATCGGAGGAGCTGTCGGCCGCATTGGATGCATGGGCCACGGCAGCAGAGGCGCTCGCTCATCCGTCTGCCCAGCTTCTGGAAACCGGACTTAAACCAGTGGGCGATGGAGGAGACTTCGACGATTGGCGCGCCCTCGTCGGAGGCGCGACTGAGCACCGTCTACTGCCGACCTGGACGCCATTCCATCTCTTGGATCAACTTGCTGACCTGGAGGCTGGATGGCGCGAGGCCACCGCGGGCACCGCGGTTCTGCACCATGACCTCCGGCAGGACAACGTCCTCCTCGACACCAATGGAGCAGCCTGGATCTGCGATTGGAACTGGCCCTGTCTGGGTGCAAGTTGGTTCGATCTCGTGCTGCTTCTGGCCACTGCATTCGCTGATGGGTACGACGCATCGGCGCTCTTCGCCCGCCATGCCACGGCCCAGGGTGTTGAAGGAGAGCAGCTGGATGCCGCCTTGGCTGCGCTCTCCGGCTTCTTCCTTGTTTCCGGCGCCCAGCCACCTCATGCGTTCGGATCTCCGTTCCTCCGACAGCACCAAACCTGGAGCGGCGAGGTCGTTCTGCGGTGGCTTGCCGAGCGAAAGAAATGGGCGATTTGACATGGATCCAGTTGCAGCAGCGCGCGCCGTTGTAGAGGAACGTCATCCTGCCGCCCGGGCGGCATTTCTGGGGGGCGGCATCCTGTCGGAACGACGCACGGCCTTCTCCGACCTCGACATCGTCGTGCTTCTACACGGAAGCCCGGCCCCGTACCGTGAAAGCTTCCGGTTTCGCGACTGGCCCGTGGAGATGTTCGTCCACACGGAGGACACCTGGCACGCATTCGTAGAGCGTGAGATACGGCGACGGCGGAGCCCGCTGCTGTGGATGTGTGCGGACGGCCTGTTGCTTTTCGATGCAGATGGGCTCGGTGTGCGTCTCGGCGCTGAAGCCCGGAAGCTGGCCATCGCGGGTCCGCCCGCTGTTAGAGCCGAGGAGCTTGAGGACTGGCGCTATGCGATCACGGACCTCCTGGACGATCTCGCTGGGAGTACAGATCAGGCGGAGACGCTGTTCATCGCAGCAGAACTCGCCAAGAGAGTCGGCGAACTGGCGCTGAATGCGAGTGGATCATGGTGCGGTGGTGGGAAATGGCTAGCACGTCGCATGGATGCCGCAGCCCCAGGACTTGCCGCCAGCTTGCACGACGCCGTCCGTGAGGCACTGGGCGGGAACAACGAGCCTCTCGTCGGTGTGACGGACGAGGTGTTGGCTCAGGTCGGCGGGCGGCTGTGGGCCGGATACCGACGAGGTGGCACACCGTGAATGATTTCGACCAGACGGGTCGAAGTCTGACCCGTCTGGGCCCTGGGCCTCTTCGACTGGGATGACTGGGCAACGCTCCAGCGCATGACCCGGTTTCGCCAGCGGTGAGATCATCACTGATGAGTATGGCGTGATCGTGTTGCGGAGGGGGAGAGCGTGGCCAAGGATTCGGCGTTGCGGGGGTATCTGCTGGAGGAGTCGCTGGCCTGGCTGTTGAGGTTCTCCGGCTACCGACTCCTGGTACACGAGGACCAGGATCCCGTGGAGCTCGTGAGCCAGGGTGACACGCTTCGGGTCCGGGGGCGGGGCGCACTGCATCAGGTGGACGCGCTGGGCGAGTTCGCGTTCACGCCGGCGTTCTCGATGCCCGTGCGGCTCTTTCTTGAGGCGAAGTTCTACAAGGACCGGGTCGGGCTGGAGATCGTGCGGAACGCGCACGGCGTCGTGCATGACGTGAACGAGAACTTCATGACGCATGCCGGGAGGCGGCCGCGGCAGCGCTACCAGTATTCGTACGCCTTGTTCTCGGCGAACGGGTTCACTGCGGAGGCGCAGAAGTACGCGCTCGCCCATCAGCTCTCGTTGGTGGATCTCTCCGGTGCGTCGTTCGCCTGGCTGCTGGGGGCCATCGGTACGACGGCGTGGACGTTGGACAAGGCTCAGAAGCACCTGGGGCCGTCCGATCCTTTTCCCATGACGTGGCTACGCACCGAGGTGCGGAAGGCGCTGGGTACCGCACCGGCCCATCTGCTGCCCGCGGTGTCGATCGCCGAGGGGAAGTTCAAGCAGGAGGCCGCCGCGGCCATTGCGAGCTTCGTTATGGCTCTGCAGCAACGCAGTGATGCTGAGCTGTTGCTCGGGTTTCCGGCGGCCCCGTTCATCCTGCCGCTGGCCGCTGACGATCACCATGCGTTCGTGGCGTATGCGGATGCCCAGCCTGATCATGCGGTGCGGATCCGGCGGAGGGGTAGCGGTGGCTCGGCGGAGTGGACGCTGTCGCCGTTGGGCGCGGAGAACGCGTATCAGCTGGCGTTCAAGCTGCCGGAGCATGTGGAGGACTGGATCAGCGACATCGCCGGGAAGGAGCGGGGCCGCACGCTGGAGGTGAAGGAGCAGTTCCTGTCGGCGATAACGATCTATCGGATGAGCGGCGGTGGAGTGCGCGCCTATCAGCTGCGCTATGAGGCGAGTTCCTTGTCGCGTGCCTGAGGACAGCCGAGACTCCGGCCTCCCCGCGGGTGCGGGGAGGCCGGCAGTTGGTCAGATCGGCAGGTAGGGGCTGGGCCTGTCGTGCCAGCTGATGTTGAGGGCGTCGCGGGCTCGAGTGGTGGCTACGAACAGCAAGGAGCGGGCCTTGCGCTGTTCGCGCTCGTAGCGGGGCGGGTCCTCGGTGCGGTAGCGGTCGATCACGTGGGTACGGGGAATGATGCCGTCGCTGGCTCCGACGATCGCCAGGCGCTGGTACTCCAGGCCCTTGAAGCGGTGCATGGTGCCGACGTGGACTTCGCCGTCGCCCTTGGGACCGTCCTTGGTCAGTTCGGCGCAGGTGATGCCGGCCTTGGTGATCAGGTAGTACATGGTCTGGCTGACCATGTCTCGGTCGGCGACGCAGACGGCGATGTGGCCGCTGGGGTCGCGCGGGGAGCCGTTCTCGTCGGTCGAGAGCTCGTCGCGCCAGGTGGAGAGGGTGGTGGCGAGACCCGCGAGTTCGGCCTCCCAGGTGTCGTATGGGGTGAAGCTGGGGGAGGGGCCGTGTAGGACAGAGCGGTAGCCGGCGAGGTTGTCGGTGCCGTCGTCGAGGTCGTCGTAGCCGACTTTCTGACCGGAGTTCCGCGGTTCGACGACACGCAGGGCGTCGGCGAGGATCTCCCTGGTGGTGCGGTAGCTCAGGGTCAGCCGGGAGGAGCGGCCGCGGATGTTGATGCCGAGGGCGCCGAGGGCGACCTGGTGGTCGTAGATCCGCTGGTGGGTGTCGCCGGCGATGAACATGTCGTTGGGCAGGTCCGGGTCAGCCATGGCCCGGAGCATCTTCCAGTGCGCGGGGCTGAGGTCCTGGGCCTCGTCGACGACGATGTGCCGGTACCGGTAGCTGAGGTAACGCATGCCGGAGCTGTTGTCGCGGTGGATGAGGTCCTTGCCGCCGACCTCCTCCTTGTATTCGCGGCGGGCCCGGATCTTCGCGGCGCGTTCGATCTCGAACCGGGCGGCGCGCTCCGAAGCCTGACCCCACGTTTCCACGCCGAGCTTGTCGAGACGGGCGGTGAACTGCTCGATCAACTTCCAGATGTGGTTGCGCTCCGGACGGGTCAGGGAGCGACCTCGGCCGGCGCGTCGGGCCTGGAAGTAGGCGGAACGGGTGGGCACGGACTGGCCAAGGATGACCTGCTCCCACTCCTCGAGCAGGAACTCCGGCTCCCAGCGGCGGTCGTCGAGTTCGGCGAGGAGCTGCCGCATCTCGTTCAGCGCCACGTTGTCGTAGACGCGCTGCCTGCCGCGGCCAGGCGCGGTGTTCTCGCCCAGGACGCGTGCGGCGAGCTGGTCGATGTGGGCGATCTCGATGCGGGCGAGGAGTTCGGGCTCGATGAGCGAGGCCAGACGCAGCCGCAGGTCGGTGGTGAGGTTCTTGGTGAACGTGGTCAGAAGGATGGGCTTGTCGTGGCCGGGCGGCATTTGCTCGACCAGGTGCTTGACCCGGTGGAGGGCGACGATGGTCTTGCCCGTACCGGGGCCGCCCGAGACGCGGGCGGGCCCGTTGTAGTGGCGGCGGACGATGCGTTCCTGGGTGGGGTGCAGGAACACCTTCCAGGCGCGGAAGTCGCCTTCGTCGATGGCGGCCTGGACGGCGTCGTCCACGGCAGTGACCTTGGTCCGGGTCAGGGCCGCGGCGAAGTCGCCGAGGTCGGGCTCGTGGCCGAGCTCGACGGGCTGGGTGATCTCCTTGCGAACCTCGTCGATGTCCATGCCGGCGGCGAGGCCGTACAGGATGTCCTTCGACAGCAAGGGGGAGCCCTCGACGAGTTGGTCCAGCTCGGTGCTGTCGGTGACCGTGAGGGCCAGCTCGATGAGCTGTTCGGCGACGCCGAGCTCGCGCAGCTGGTCGGCGGTGTACGCGGCGAGTAGCGCCGGTGCAGCCTGAGGCTCTTCCGGTTCAGCGGCGGGGGAGGGTGCGGGCTCGGCTGGAGGCTCTGTGGGGTCCGGCTCGGCAGGGGTGAGTGTGATGCCGGCGCGGCGCAGGGCGCTGTCGCCGACCACGGCGAGGTCGACGAATTCGATCTCGCCGGTGACACGGTTGACCGCGACCTGGAGTTCTTCGTAGACGTCCTTGCGATGGCGGACGGCGATGACCAGCCAGCTCTCGGTACCGTCCGCATCCACACCGGTGGGCGCGAGAAGGGCCCGATAGGACTGGTTCACACGGGCGGACCAGATCCGGGAGTCGCCCTTGAGCTTCTTCAGCTGGAACCCGGGAAGGCTGGGGTTCTTCCGGAAGTCGTGGCAGAAGTCGTAGAACTGGGCCTTGACCGAGCGGTCGAGCTTGTACAGCTCCTGTTCGGCCTTGCGGTACAGGCTGAGCCGGGCGGTCATCGGGTGGTGCCTTCCGTGTCGGGGAGCTGTTCGAGCAGGGTGTCGAGGTGGTCGAGCCAGTCGGCTGCGGTGCGTACGGTCCAACCGTCCTCGGCGTACGCGGCGTCCCGGCGCTGGGCCTCGGGGTCGTCGGCGCCGCTGTGGGCGGTGACCACGGCGATTTTGAAGCCGGGGGTCTGCCAGGCGAAGTCGGCCTGCCAGCCACTCGCGCCCAGTTCGAAGCCGAAGACGGGTGCCTGCTTGCCGCGGTCGGCGAGGGTTTCGGCAAGGCGGAGGAGGTCAGGTGCCTCCTCGGCGTCCTCGCGCAGGATCTCGAGGATGTCCTCGTCCCAGGCGGCGTCCCGGATGGCCCGGCGCAGCGCTGCCTCGGCCGCCGAGTCGTTGGTGCGCTCGGGGACGGCGGGCTTGATTCCAGGCTCGGCTACGGGCGCGAGAGCCGCGGTGATGGAGTCGAGCTCGCCCAGCCCACCGCACACGGCGAGCACTTCGACCTCGAAGTCCGGAGCCCGGCTGGCGGCGAGCTGGACGCCGTCACCCCCGGCGAAGGACAGGAACTGGGTGATGTTGGTCCAGTACAGCCAGGACCGCCACCGCAGCTTGTGCTCGTCCGTGTCGAGGACGGCGTCGCTGTCATCGAGGACGGCCAGTGCCGTCCAGCGCAGGTCCTCGGGAACTGCGCCATCCACGGCGAACAGGATCGGCAGACCATGCTCGTCCTGGCTACGAAAGACGTGGACAGGTCCGATACCGGCCGTGTCGGGGACGACCGGCTTGTCGGCCCGCTCTCCAGCCCCGAGGACAGCGAGCTGATCGCGCAGCACGGTGACGAGCTCGCTGCGCTTGCCCGTCGCGGCGACGGCGGCTGTTGCCGGGACGCCCACGAGACCGGTGACCAGGGCACGTGCCCGACGTGCCCAGCAAGTGGCGTCCGGATCACGCAAATAGGCGATCAGCGTGTCGATCGGGTTGGCGAAGACAGCCTCACCGAAGTGGGCACGGTTGCCGCCGTACTGCTCGTACGCAGCCTTGGCCTGCTCTTGGGCGGTGCCCCGGTACGGCGGCCAGACGGGCTTGGTGCGTCCCGGGCGGCGCTCGAACAGGTCGATGTCGGCCCAGGTGATCTGGAAGACGACCTTTCCGTCGGCACGGAGCAGCGTGCGCTGAGCGGCGTTCTTCGCGATGAGGTTGTGCTCCCGGCTGGCGTGGAACCGGAAGCCTTCGAGATAGACGTGGACGCTCTGCGAGGGTCCACCCACGCGGGTGAAGGTGAAGTCGGTTCGAGTGCCTTCGAGCTGCCGCTGGGCGGTGAGCCGCCAGTGCATGACCTCGGAGCCGTCAGTGAACCGCAGGTGACCGCTGGCGTGGCCGTCCTCGTCCAGGGCCGCGTCATCGGTGACCTTCACCCAGTCCCGCAGGGCAGTCAGGAAACGGGCCTCCAGATCGGATTCGACCTGGGCATCCAGCCCGACCAGCCCGGTGTGCTCCACCTCGGTGGTCTCCCAGCCGTCCTCGCCTTCACCCTTGAACAGCAGCGATTCCAGCATCGTCAGCGCAGCCTGGCGCGAGACCACGTCCTGGAACTGCTCGGGCGTGTAGCGATGCAGGCAGCGGTGGCAGGCCCGACGTTGCTCCTCCGCGCACGGGCACGCCTTGAGCTGCTCGTACGCCCGGGCGAGCGTGTCCCGGAAGGCGGCCGGGTTGGTGAGCCGGTCCAGGTAGCCGGTGCCTCCGGGCAGGGAGTCGAAGAGCACCAAGAACCAGCGGCGCTCACCGCTGTCGTTGTCCGGCATCGACGCGACGGTGGTGTCCAGGTGCTGCGGGTCACCGCCGAAATGCAGATCCACGCCGAGCCGCAGGGCAGCACGGAAGGAGTGCACCTTGGCATCCACATCCGCGGTCGCAGCCGGGATGAGCACCCGCAATGCCTCGGTCTGCAGCTGATGGGCGAGCAGTACCGGCTCCTGCGTGGTGCCGTCCTTCTTGCCACGCCGCAGCGGACACCACGGGCGGTGGTGCTTGAGCTGCGGGGACCGGGCTGCCGCCGAGTCGAGGGCATCCGTGTCGTGGTCGAAGACAGGCCGGCCGTCCGCAGTGGCGGCCCCGCACGAGGTGCACACATGGAACGGATTCAGCCGCACCAAGTGGCCGGCGAAGTCATCGCGAGCGGGGGCGTCGTAGCGGACCGGCCCCACATTGATCCGGCGGATCATGGCGCTTCGGCAATAGTCAACGCCGAAGGTCTCGCGGGCATGCCGCCACGAGCCGGGCTCGATCGCCTCCACCGGAATGTCGACCGCGTCCACGACCGAGTACGAACGGCGGTCGCGGTCGTCCTTGTCATCGCGGATCCGGGCGTCCTCGCGCTTGTCCCGCGAGGTTACGGTGGCCGGCTCGACGATCTGGAAGAGGCAGGAGCCGTCATCGGCGATCTGGCTGGTCTTGCACCTCGGGCACGCAGAGCGGTCGGTTGCGGCGTGCTCGGTACGGACGTAGCCGCAGCCCGGGCACACTCGCCAGGTACGCCACTCCTGACGCCCTCCTGTGGACAGCTCCAGACCGGTGACCTCGTGCCGGTAGCCGTTGACGTAGAACGCGTTGCCCGGCGCCAGCTCCTGGAGGGCGTAGCGGCGGGGCCGTTCATAGGAGAGCGTGTCGGAGGTGTACACCACCTTCCCCGTCTTCGGGTCGATGCCGTCTTCCCCGTACAGGGTCGCCGACAGCGTCGTCGTCGAGTCGATCAGCGCGTAGTTCGGCAGCAGCCCGAGGTCGCACAGCGCGCTCTGGGCCGTCGTGTCACCCAGGTGGAGCAGCCGCTTGCCCACACCGCGCCGTTCGGCGTCCAGTTCGGCCTTCTGACGGGCCTGGTCGGGGTCGCTCTCGTGGAGTTCGCCGTGCGCCTCGTCGATCTCGCGCAGCCGCGCCCGCAAGGCGTCTTCGCCCTGCCTCCACTCCCGCTCCGCCTGCTCCACCTTGCCGCGCAGATCGTGCGTTGCGTACCTCTCCAGCTCGGCCTTGGCTTGGTCGTTGACGCCCGTTGGAAACAGCTTCAGGAAGCCCTTGACCAGCTCTTCGCCCTGGTCGATGGCCAGTTCCACCAGATCGGTGAGGTACCCGGACGGCCCGAACAAGCGGGGTGCCTTGTGCGGCAGCGCCCGAAGCACGATTCCGTCCGCGCGGACGAGGCGGCCGGCGGCGGCCAAGTCCAGCAGGTGCGCCAGGTACTGGCGGCGCAGGATCTCGATGGCCGACAGGTGGCAGCCGGGCGGCACGATGGTGCCCGCGATCAGGTCCTTCGGGCGCTCCAGGAAGTACAGGTCGCGTCGGCGCCGGTCCGGGATGGTCAGCAGGAAGGCGTTGCCGGTGCGGCGTCCGGCTCGGCCGACCTGCTGCGCGTACGAGGCGGGACGGCGCGGCAGTGCGGCCAGGACGACGGCGGACAGGTCGCCGATGTCGATACCCATCTCCAGCGTCGGAGTGCAGGACAGCACGTTCGGGTCCTTGAAGCCGCCGCCGCGCTTGAACGCATCCTCGACCTTCTCGCGTTGCGGGCGCCCCAGCATGCCGGTGTGCTCGGCCGTGACCACCTGGTACGTGCCCGCACCGCGGTACAGGCGCCGGTAGTAGTCGTGCGTGTAGTCACGATCGCGGTGGTGTACTCCCAGGCCTTCGGGCCGGTCGCCGGCCACGAGGCGGCCCTTGCCACACCGGTAGGAGGGGCAGGGCTGGTCATGCCACTGGTCCAACAGGGAGGGATGGACTGTCTGCTCCCAGAAGCACACGGGGCAGCGCACGTACGAAGAACGCACGTGCTCGTCGTTCAGGAGCTGGGCCACGATGCTGCCGGGCTTGAGCCCGTACACCCTCACTGACGTGTCGGTCGGGGTACGGACCGACAACAGGCCCATCGAGGCGAGTTCGGGCAGCAGCCGGTTCCACAGCTCGGGCGCCAACTCACGCGGCAGCTCCAAGCACCGGCCGGCCCACCGCTCGTACCAGGACAGCCGGCCTGTCGCGAAGTCGAACTCGCTGCCGTTCTTGGTCTGGCCGAGCAGGAACACCGGGGCCGCGATGCCCTTCGGGAAGGCCCGCATGCCCGGAGCCCGCTTGCCCCAGATGAAGTACCGGCTGGTACCCGCCTCGTCGATGTACTTGTCCAGCCACTGGTGGGCGACCGCTCCACGCGTGCGCAGCCGCTCCAAGAAGATGCGGACGAACGCCAGGTACCGCCCGTCGTCCTGCGGCACCATCGGCAGGCCATCGCGGACGCACTCCTCGTGCAGCTGCCTGACCAACGCGACCACGGCCGCCGGGTCCTCGATGTGGACCTGGGCGGCGGCGGTACGGGTCAGCTCCAGCGTACGGCCGTTGCGCGACCGGAAACCGAACTCCATCAGCGTCTCGAACGCCAGCCGCTGGCCGATCAGCCGCCACGTCTTCAGGTCCCCGCCGCGGCCCTGCCCGGACAGCAGCCGGTCAACGCCCTTGAACCCGTGAAGGTCCGGCGGCACCACTGCGGACAGGGTGTCCTTGTCGGTCGTCGCCTCGACCACGTCCGCGATCACATCGTTGAGCGCGGTCGACTCGTCGTGCCGCAAATGGCTGGCCAGCAGCGCGCGCAGCGAGAAGGTGAACGAGCGGTTGGCGACGAATCCGGCCCGGTGCGCGGCATCCTGCACCGAGTCGTTGAACATCAGCGTCTTGTCCTCGCGGAGCTCCTTGTCGAGCTCCCCGCCAGTGAACAGCTGGGTGATCGACGCAGCTGCCATCGCGGCCGCGCCGGTACCGAGGTAGCGGATCGCGTTGCGCTCACCGCACGCCGGACACCAGTCCTCCTTGGCAGCCGTATTCGCGGTCTCCCCGAAGTTCACCAGCACGAACGCCGAATCACGGGCCGTCAGCCGAGGTTCCTTCGTGTCCCGGTCGTAGTCGTTGAGGGGATCAGGAAGCCGCAGCCGCTTGCGGGTGCCGTCCAGCACCATCAGCACACCACCGGCACCCTGCGACGCGGCCGAGCCTGCCTTGCCGCTGGTCGCCGTCATCAGCGCCGCACCGGAACCCTCGCGGGCTTGTTGGTCCGTCGCAGTGATCAGGTTTCGTACCCGCGCCTTGTCCTGGCCAAGCGACGCCCGACGGATCTTGTACGTGTCGAACTGGACGTCGTGGTCGTCGCTCTCGGGGGAGAACACCGCCCAACCCGACCGCCCGCAGTCACGGCAGTAGATCGCCGGCAGGAATAGGTTCGCGCTCTGGCCCGAGGTGGCCGTCGTCACCGGCGCCGTACGCCCGCCATCAGCCGCGCTCGCGTCCGCCATGCCCGCCGCATCCCACCGGAACTCCGCCTTCGGCCACGGCAGCACACCGCGCAGTAGACGGGACACCGAACGCGCCCACTGGTGCACCTCCACGTGCACGAAGGGCCGCGGCTCGGCGGGCGTGGACTCCGGGTCCCGGGCGTGCGACAGCAGCGCGACGAACCGCGCCAGCGCCTCGGCGGCCTTCTCCGGCTGCCGGGCCACCGCCTGAGACCAGCCGGCCGCACCGGCCCGCCACATCACATCCAGCACCTCAGGGCTGGTCTTCACCTCGCCGCTCAGGGCCTGCATCACGGCGCGGGTGAACAGGTGCCGCTTGAGGTTCCCGCCGAGCACGAAGGGATCGAGGTCACGGACATCCGTCACCTTCTCGATCAGGTCCAGCAGTGCCTCGTCGCCGGTCGTCGGATCAGGCAGCGCCAGCAGCTCGTCGGGCGTCGGCATCGGCTGCATGGTCACATCACCGAGCGGGACGAACTCCTCGACGGACAGCCGGTTTTCCCCGACGATCGAGTCCGCAGTGAACTCCGTTCCGAAGACCTGCGTCGCGACCTCAAGCAGCCGCGCCACGCCATCCTCGTCCGTCCCGGAGGCCAGCGTTGCCGACGTCGCCACCGGACAGATCTTCCCCAGCGGCCGGCTGTCCTCGGAGGCGCCGACTGCGGCGGCGAGGCGCCGTAGCAGCATCCCGACGTCCGTACCTTGCGCGCCGTCGTAGGTGTGGAACTCGTCCACGACGATGTAGCGGATGTCCGACTCTTGCCACAGTGACGCGTCATCGGAACGCTGGAGCAGGAGGTCCAGCATCTTGTAGTTCGTGATCAGGATGTCCGGCGGGGAGATCTGCATGTCCGAACGCCGCGTACGCACCTTCTCGTACTGGGTCGCGGCCCGTTCACCGATGTAGAGGCCGGCGGACAATTTCCCGAGCTCGGCGTTCTGCGTGAGCAACTCGTTGATGCGCTGCGCCTGATCGGTAGCGAGGGCGTTCATCGGGTACAGGAAGACCGCCTTCACACCGGCCTTGCCCGCTTCACGCTCCCGCCGACAGTGATCGAGCACTGGGTACAGGAACGACTCCGTCTTACCGGAGCCCGTGCCGGTGGTGACAAGCGTCGGCTGCGGCGTGTGCCCGTGCGCGGAAGTCAGCCGTGCGAAGGCGACCGCCTGATGCGCATACGGCTTGAACCCGTCCTGCTGCCACTCCAGGTGCTTCCGCCACCCGTCGCCGGCCACGGTGAACGGCGTCCGGATCCGCAGATACGGCCCACGGAACATCCCTGACGTCTCATCCCCGAGGAATCGGTGCAGCGCCTCGCGCGCCCCCTCGTCGGTGAGCGCGTACGTCGTTGACAGGTACTGAAGCAGGCTCTCTTTGAGCCCGCGTGCCTGCAGAGTCGGCCTCACGGTGTCGGTACCTCCTGCGTGACCGGGTCCCATTCACCGAGGGCCACGGCGTCATCGAGCCGCTTCTGGAACACGGCGTGCGCGGCGCGCATCTCCGCTTCGCGGTCAGCCTTGTGGAAGGGCGCGGTGTAGCCCTCGGGCACGGGGGAGTCGCCTGGTTCGGCCCGGTACGCCTCGAACTGCGCCCAGCTCTCCTTGGTCTGCCGCTGCCCGATCGTGCGGGCGTTGCCCGCGATCTTCCAGCCGTCGGCGTCGAACCAGGTCACGGCCTCGTACTTCTGGAGTACGGGGAAGCGACCCCGGTACGCAGCGACGAGCGCGTCGGCGTCCATCCCGAGCCACACGGCGACGAGCGCGTCGATCTCCACGAGGGCGGAGCGGCGGGCCCGCTCGGTTCGGAGAGGTGTTTCGGGACGCCAGTCCGGGGTTACGGCGTGGAGAGCTTGCATGCCCGGCCACTCGCAGGCCCACGGCTCGTACGCGGGCCAGGTGGGGTCGTACAGCTCGGACCAGAGGTCGGCGTAGGCGCGGGTGAGGCAGTTGAGCCGGAGGGTACGGAGGAGGAGGGCGGAGGCGAGGGGGTGGCCAGCTGCTGGGGCAGGCATTGCGCTGGCTCGTCCGACGTCGAGGTGACCAGTGCCCGTGACACGCAGCAAGTAGTCGACAGGGATACCGGCCCACATACCAGCTTGGAGAGCCGTACTCCGGTTATCAAGAATCCATGCGCTGCGAATGACGTTCGTATGTGCTGTGCCAGGCGGAACCAGGGCCGGGTAGAGGCTCCGTTCAGTATCGGGAGCGATCATTTCACGCCAGGCGAGCCTGTGGAATTTTGCGGACCGCCTCCGGGCCCTCCGCGTCAACACGGCGTCGATGCTCTCCTGAGACACCTGCTCCCGAGAGATGCCCTGTTCGTGCGCGATCTGTTCACGCGCTTGACTGATCGCGGTGCTGCTTGCCTGAAGCCGGTCGAGGGCCTGGTAGTCGACCCATCGCTCCTGATCGGCCAGGTAGGCGGCGGTTCTGCCGGGCGCGCGAACGTACTCGGAATCGGGTACGAAGTCGGTCGGCAGGGCCGTCAGATCAGCACCGTACGGATCGTTGGTATTCGCGTCGTGGCGTTTGAATACGGGTGTTGCAACACTTAGTTGGGTTCCCTTTAGGATTACCTGACGCCACTGCTGAGGTTGGAACTTCTCGCCGGTCGTAGGGTTGGGGCGGTTGTAGTCGATCAGGTTGGCCTTCTTCGCCCCGCTCTCGTGGTACCCCGGTGAGATTTGCGGCTCTAGAGCAGCAAGCCGCAATGGATAGTCCGCCAGAGCCTCGATCGCCGACGCTTCCGCCGTGCTCACGGGAAACAGCAAGCGGGCCTGTTCGACGGGCTGGTCGGTCTCGTTCAGCAGGCGCTGCCAGGTCGCAAGCTGGTGGGTGTCTACCCGGACAACGCGGGCCTGGTGCGGCCGCTCATCGAACTCCCCGTTGCGGTACCGAACGCCTGGTACCTCGCCCGAACCGTCGTGTTCGGCGGAGTATCGCAGCGCGTCCGCGGAGACGAGCCACGACAAATGGTCGAAGTCGATCTCCTTAGGCTGACCGTAGATGTGCACTCCGAAGTGAGCGGCGTGGCCCACCGGCGGAGGGAAGAAGCGCTGCCCAGCATTCACGAAGTCGCCGTGAATCCGAAGTCGGCGGTACGCCGCCTCCCGGAGAGCCCCTTCCTTGTCACCGGTGAAGTGTGTATCCGGATGCACCATCCCAGCGGTTCCGTCCGTCGACGTGTGCGCCCACACCTGGGACATGAACGCCCGGTACAGATCCGGCTGGGTTCCTGCCAGCGACGGATACATCTGCGGGGAACCGAGCACAGCGACCTGCGCCATCGTGTTCGTCAGTTCACCGACCACGTACTGATGAGCTTCTTGGGTCTCGAGGACCTTGCGGCGTTGGCGGTCCTTGTCAGCCGTGGATGCCTTGTCCTCCAGCTCGAACCACGGCTCGTGCTCCGCGAGCACCGCCGACTCGTTCCAGCGGGGCCGCACCCACGGCGGGTTGCCCACCTGGAGGTCAAAGCCGCCACCCCGCGCGAAAACGATGGCGAACTCCAGCTCCCAGTGCAGGAACCCCTGTTCCTCCACGATGTCGCTCACTTCCCGGAGCCAAGGGAAGCGGTCCTCCGGGTTGCCGGCATCCATGCCCATGAAGCCGGGCAGCGTCTCCTCGAAGGTCTTGAGTGCGTCAAGGCTCGCGAAACTGTCGATCAGGGTTCCCTCGGGCACATCCGCCGTGCCCAGCATCGCTTCCAGGAACTCCAGCCAGTCATCGAGATCCTGGAGTGAGACCATTTGCCGCCGTTCCGGCGCCTTGGGCTTCGGGGCCGCCGCCTTGTTCCCACTCTTGGACCCGACCTGCCTGACCTCCACGACCGCGTCGTCGTCCGCGGTCAGCTCAAGGTCCTCGAAGCTCGTCTGCTCGGGGCCGAACGAGAACAGAGCCGTCTCCTCGACGAATCGCGGTGCGGGTCGCGGCATGGGGACGGCTGACGGTTCCCGCACAGCCGGCGGCCCCTCGCTGAGCGGTACCCCGTCGAGCACGCGCGTCAGGCCGTCCACATCCGCGACAACCATTGAGTGCGCCGCGTACTCGCTGGCGGTGCCGTCGAGCAGCCCGGCCTTGTCCACGGGCCAGAACCATAGGGCGCACCAGGCATCCATGATCTTCTTCAGGCGCCAGTACGGGGTGTCCGCGGCGTTGAAGAGGTCTTCGAGGACTTTCTCCTTGGGTAGGGCCTGGTCCGGGCGTTGGATGAAGTCGTACTCGGGGTCGGCGGGATCGGCCCCCCACACGTCGATCCGGCGCGCGATCGCCTGCTCCGAGAGCTCCATGCGCTTCACGACCAGTGACCAGAGGAACTCCGCCCGCCGGGCGACGTCCCGCAGTCGGGTGAACTGGGAGACCGGCTCAGTCTTCGCCCTACCGACCTTGCCGCGCTTCGGGCGCTGGAGGATGCCCTTCTTCCACGCCGCGAGCTGCGCGACGCCTTCGTTCGCGAGTTCCCGCGCCTCCTTCGAGCCCGCGACCGCCGCCCACCCGGGGCTCGGCAGCAGGAACTGGTGCACCGCGTCCTGGGGGAGGGGCTGGGGCTCGCCCCCTCTAAGGAACGGCAGCGGGGTCGGGGCCAGAGCGCCCTTCGCCTTGAGCCATTCCTTGCCGATGACGTCGTCCGCCCCGTAGAAGGCCCTGCGCGCGCCGATCAGTGAGTTACCGCGCCGCAGGTGCAGGCCGAACCATGGGGCACGCATCCCGGGGTGCATGGTGTTGAGCCACAACGACACCTCCGCCAGCTCCACACCCGTGGGGTTGAGGTCGACCCCGTACGCGTTGTGGAGGGCGATGTACGCCTTCGCCTTCTGCTTCTCCGTGAGGGCGTCGGCGGTCGGGATGCCGGTGCCGAGCTCCTCCTGGCGGCGGCGCAGGTATTCCTCGGCGACCTGGTTGATCGCCTCGTTGAGGAAGGCGCCGGAGCCGAGGGCCGGCTCGCAGATCTTGTACTTGAGCAGCTCGGACGCCCGCGTCTTGACGATGTTGCCGTCGGCGTCGCGCTCCTGGTCCAGGCGGTGCTTGAGGGTGAGCTCGACCGTGACCTGGGTCAATGACTCGGGGGTGTAGTACGAGGCGGAGGTCTCCCGGTCACGGCCCGCGAGGCGGTAGACGAACGAGCCCGTCTCGTACATCTTCACCCCCCGGAAGCCATTACGGACGTCGTCCTCGCCGTAGTGGACCAGGGTCTTGTCGGGGTACTGGTCTTGCTTGTGCGAGGGGATCAGCCAGGAGCCCTTCTCCGGGTCACCGCCCTTGGCGACCTCGCACAGCTGTTCCTCCGCGATTCTGCCGGTGTACGACATCAGGCCCTCGTAGACGGCGCCGAGCTGGTTGATGCCGAGGTTGCGATAGGAGATGAAGCCGCCCCGCTCGCCGCGCTTGCCCTTCTTCATGGTGAGGAGGCGAAGCACCTCGTGCAGGGCGGTGTTGCGCAGGCGCAGGTCGAGCCAGCGCGGGTCGCTGTCCTCGTCGCTGCGGGGGTCGAGGACGTTCCTGCCGATGAGCCGCACGGCGCCCGGCTCGAAGAGGGTGCTGCGCAGCGGTTCGAAGCGCAGGCCCCGGTCCTCGCTGCGGCGGGCCGCCTTGGCCTTGCGGGTCTCCTCGTCGTCGCTGGGCTGGTCGTCGTCGGCTTCGGTGCCGTAAGCCCGGTGCCCGAAGTTGACCTTGTTGAAGAGGACGTCCAGGGACTCGTACAGGTGGAAGCCATTACGGGCCTCCTCCTCGACCAGTTCCTCGTCGCGTTCAACGAGTTCACGCAGGCGGGCCATGGAGTAGCCGGCTTCGTAGCTGCCGTCGTCGGCGGGAAGGATGCCCAGCTCTGGGCGGGCCTCGGCGTAGAGCAGGAACAGGATCCGGTAGAGGTAGCGCAGGCTTTCGCGGGTGAGTTCCCGGGCGAAGGGGATCTTCCGGCTCGCGATGTCGGCCGGCGCGACGTCGTTCTTCGGATCGGCCATCCGCTGGAGCACTTCGTTGGCGATGATCTCGACCGAGCGCTGCAAGCCGTTGCGCAGCTCGCCGGAAACACCTGCGGCATTGGCGCCAGAGGACTTCAACAGGGCGTCGATGGCACGGCTCTGGTCGTTCTCGCCGGGCCGGAGCATGTCCATGCTGAACAGGGCTGCGATGGTGGCGAGTTCGCCCTGTTGGGCGCGGTCGTTGCGTTCCAGCGCGGCGTCGAGGTTGACCGCGAGGTAGCGGCCCTCGTTGAAGGACTGGCGGTCCGCGAGGACAAGTACGCCGCCGCAGAGCAGCATCACGAAGCGCGGGTGGGCGCCGCCGGCCTCACCGAGCTCGCTCTGGAAGAGCCAGGCTGCCAGTGCCGAGCCCGTTTCGTACGTTTCGCTCGCGCTCACGCGTAGCGGTGACAGCAGGCGGCCGGGGCCGTCGGCGTCGAGGGCAGTGTCGTTGTCGGCGGCCCAGCCGCAGTCCAGAGCGACGATGCCGTGGCCGTGGTAGGCCACGGTCAGGGTGTGGTCCCGTCCGGCGCGGTGAACCGTGACCTCGGTCGGCGTGGGTTCGAAGCCGAGGGCGCCCAGGATCGTCTGGTGCCACTCGGCGAGCCGTTTGCGCCACTCTGGGTTGTTGTGAGTGTTCAGCCGGGCTTCGTCTCCGGCGTCACGCTCGGAGGCCTCGGCGAAGTAGCCGCGTACATCCTCAGCGAGGTAGGTGGTGCGCAGGCCGCGCAGCATCTCACGCGGCGTCCGGCGGGGATCATTCTCGTCGCCCTCGCGCAGGGCCCAGGTGGTGAACAGGCCCTTCTTGAGGTCGGTGCCGAGCTGTTCGGCGAAGTAGTGCGCGGATAGGTACTCGCCTCGGTTGCTGAAGGAGTCGAAGTCGGTGCTCATCGGTCGGTGCCCCCTTCAGCGGCGTTGAGCGGTTCGAGGACGGCGAGCAGGCGCAACATCGGCTCGCCCGTGGTCTCCAGGGACTTGATCAGCTTCAGCCGGCGACTGGCGCTGAGGTTGACTCCGCGCTTGCCCGTCCCGTCGGCGCAGAAGATGGCTTCCTGCTGCCAGTGCACGACCCGCTTGCGGTAAGGCTCGAGGGTCGCCTCGATCTGCCGGCTGTAGCCGTTCTTCAGTTCCACGAGGTGCCGTTTCGCCTCCTCGATAGCAGCGGGCACCAGCGCGGTCAGGCCGTCGATGTCAAGCGGCGTGGACCGGCCGGGCATCGTCGGGCCCACGCCGTGTCCCTCCAGTACCTCCGCGGTCAGGGTGCTGGCTTTGAGTGCGCCGGGATAGCCGTGGACGGCCATCCACTCCACGATCGTGGGTCGGCCCAGTGCGTTGGAACAGATGCCTTGAATCAGGTAGGTCGGGGTGTCCACGGAGGCGGCGAGTACCGGGGCCTGGTGGCGGCCGATCTCCACGAGCACCTTGTCGGTCAGCCAGTCCAGGACCGGGTGGACGTCGGTGACGTAGGAGACGTTCGGCCACTGGGACTTGGAGGACTCCCGGGCCGCCTTAAGCCGGGCGGCCGCGAGGTCTTTCGAGAACGTGATGCGCATGCGGCCCGGCTCGTTCTTGCGGGGCATGATCTGCTGCTCGTCGAGGTACGACTTGGGCAGTGCCTTCAGCCGGTACAGCAGGTCGCGGGGAGGTTCGAACGCGATCGTGCCGTCGTCGTCACGGCGAAGGGACAGCTGGTCCTCGGGGTTGGGCTGGCAGACCTGGCGCAGCGCCTCGTCGAAGTAGTCGGCGGTGGAAGCGAAGAGGCTGGGGACGTTGGCCCGGGGGACCTCGGGGTGCTCGGGCACGGCGCCGACCTGTCCGAGGAGCCCAGCGAGGAACGCGGCGCCACCCTGCTGGGACTGCTTGAGTGACTCCTCGACGGTCCGGCCAGCGATGAGGTCCTGGGTGAGGCGGTTCTCCTCCTCTTTGGCCCGGTACAGGCCGGTGACTGCCTCCGCCGAGCCTTCGATCTTGTGGGCTTCCTCCTCGCGCTTGAGAAGCTTCTCGCCCACCAGCCGGTCGTCCAGAGTGCGCGGCAGGCCCGTCGTCTCGTCCGTACGCCAGGGGACATCGCTGGTGAGGATCAAGGCCCGGAACTGCGGTTGGTGTTCTTGGCCGTAGCGGTCGATACGGCCATTACGCTGCTCGATCCGGATCAGAGACCACGGCAGGTCAAAGTGGATCAGGCGGTTGCACTGCTGGTGAAGGTTGACGCCCTCGGAGGCAACATCGCCGGTGAACAGGATGCGTACGGGGTCGTCGCGCAGTCCAAACTTCTCGACAATGGTCTGCTGCTCCTCGTCGCTGGATGCCTCGCCGTGCATGACCTGCACCGCGCCCCCGAACGCCAGCCAGGGCTTCTTCTCGTCAGGGCTGGCTCCGTGCCTGAAACCGAGCGCTGCCGGGACAGTCTCCGCCAGCCACTTCAAGGTGGGGATGCGCTCAGAGAACACCACCACGCGGGTCTCTGACCCAGGGCCGACCCCCATCTTTCGCAGCTCGTCCAGCAGCGCCGCCAGCTTCGCCGAGTCCTCGTCCTGGATCTGCTCAGCCAAGCCCCGCAAGTCGACCAGGGCGGCTCGCTCGGCCTGCCGTTCCGCTTCCCGGACCGCAGGGTCGACCGGCCGCGTGGCCTTCTGGGCACGGTCCGCCGACTGCTCAGTGGACGGCTTGTCCAGCGTCGCCAGCCGAGTCTTGACCGTCTCTAGCAAGGCCCGGTGCGAAGACAGGAAGGACTTCAGCAGCTGGTACGGCACGAGCTGGTGCCGGCTGACCGACGGCTGCGCCGAATCCCCCGGAATCCAACGCGCGGCCAGCTCGCGGAAGACGGCCAGCTCCTTCTCACCCGCCGGCACACGAATGGGCTGTGACGGGCCGCGGTCCGCCCAGGAGCCCTTCAACGAGTCGCGCACCTCGGCTGAGGTCTTCGTGCGCCGGATGTAGAGGTGGCCGAGGTCCTCCACCGCGTACGCGGAGGGGTCTGTGATGGCCGCCTCGTCGAGCATCATGACCAGCTCGGCGAAGGATTGGGTGCGGCCGTTGTGGGGTGTGGCCGAGGCCAGCACGAGGGCGTCGGTCTTGCGGGCGAGCAGGCGGGCGAGCTCGTTGTTCTTCGTTCCCCGGTTGACGAGGTTGTGGGACTCGTCGATGACGACGGCATCCCAGTCGGTGTGTTCCAGGTGGTGCGCGTAGACATCGCTCTTGAGGGTGTCCACGGAGATGATCGCCCGCTTGAAGTACGCGAACGGGTTGCGCCCGGCCGGGATGTCCTGCTGGATGCGCTGAATTCCGGTCGAGTCCAGGCGTACTAGAGGAATGGCGAAGCGAGTCCACAGCTCGCGCTGGAACTGCTCCAACACATGCTGCGGGGTTACCACCAGGATCCGCTCACCGCGGCCGCGCCGGATCAGCTCGGCCAGCAGCACCCCGATTTCCAGGGTCTTGCCCAGGCCCACCACATCCGCGATCAGGATGCGCGGCTGCGGGTTCTTCATCGACAGCGCCAGCTCGGCAGGGCGCAGCTGGTGTACCTGCTGGTCCATGAGGAAGCCATCGGCCAGCGCCAGCCCGTGCTCGGTCTGCGGCAGGAACGTCTTGCGGATCACGGACTCGAGGAACAGCCGGCCCCGCCGGTGGTTCGGTGAGTCGTCCGGGACCAGCCGCGTCTCCCTCGGGTCCAGCACCTGGATGTCGTCGAGCCGACTGTAGAAGGTGGCATCGGTGCCGCGGACGAACGACGAAATGCCCGTGACCTCGACCATCCACCCGTCGAGCTTGGTGTCCTTGCAGTTACGGACAAGCCACAGCTCGTCCCGGATCAGTACCTGAGCTCCCGGCGCGTAGCCGGACGAGGCGGGACCCGAACGCCGATCCGGAACATCGTCGGGCCTCCAGGCGTCCCACACCGCATCGCCCTGGCCGCCCACGGCTTCCGCCTCGACGCTCAACGTCCGCTCCGATCCTCTACTTGCGGCCTTGACGGCCGCTCACACCCCACGGGCTCCTTGGACGCCGTCACGCGACGCCCGTACGCACCCATTCCGACACAGACTCTCACCAGGCACTGTCAGTGCAGGAGTCAAAGAGCGAGATCCACTGCATACTGCGCGCGCAGCTCGTCCGCGACCCGCTTCGAGGCCGGAGGCCGCCCCTTGGGCGAGCCTGCCTTCGGCCGGGGCCGCTGACGCTCGGGTGCCGTGGTCGGCTCTGGCAGAGACACCGCGAGCTCCTCCGCCTCGGGTTCTGCTTCGTCATCGCCCTGCTCGCCTGGTCCCGCAGCCTGCGGAGTCATGTCAAGCGGGCTCTCCGGGTCCTCGTCCTTGGCAAGGGCCGCCTGCTCCTGAAGGAGCTTCTCGAACGACGCCGTGAAGGGCTCCCCAGCCGGTGACGGCGGCTCGCCAGTGGTGGTGCGCGCGATCAACGCCAGCCTCGCGGACGCCGGCGAGGTTCCGGAGCGGGTGAGGAGCTCCCCGCATGCATCAGAGACTGCCGCGAGGGTCGGCCTGTCCTCCGGCTCGTGCGCGAGCATCGACCCCAGCAGGGGAATGAGCGCCGCAGGCACACCAGAGAGGTCAGGGGCGATGTCGGCATTGGTGACCTGCGCCGCTATGGCTTCCCAGCGCGTCCCGTCGTACGGGTAGTGGGCGGCGGCCGCGTACAGCAGGACCGTGCCCAGCGCGTACACGTCCGCAGCCGGGGTTACCTGCGGACGGCCACTCGCCTGCTCCGGGGGCATACAGCGCACCGTACCGATGATCATGCCGCTGTGGGACAGGGTCTCCTGGGAGGTATCCATGAAGGCGCCCAGCCCGAAGTCGATGATCATCGGACCGTCACTGCCCAGGATCACGTTCTGCGGCTTCAGGTCGCGGTGCAGAAGACCGGCGGCATGCACGGCCGCCAACCCCTCCGAAAGCAGGGCGCCGAGGCTGGCCACCATCGGAAGTGGGAGGGCGCCGTCATTGTCGATGCAGGTCAGCAGTGTGCGGCCGGCCACGTACTCCATGGCCAGCCACGGCTGGTCGGCGTAGGGGTCGGCGTCCAGGAACCGGGCCACCCGGTTCGTGCCGATCACCGTACGGGCGATCAGGGCTTCCTTCTCGAAGCGCGCACGTGTCACCGGATCCAGCTTGTCGTTGCGGATCACCTTCACCGCGACCGGATCACCCGCCGGCGTATAGGCGAGAAAGACCTCACCCATCCCGCCCGAGCCGAGCTCCCGCGCCACCGTGTAACGGCCGATCCGCGTGGGTACCCCGCTCATCCGTACCGACTCACCCTTCCGCTGCGCCTCACCTGATCGGCGCTGTTGTCCGTGAACACTCTAATCGGCCAAAAGGGCAGGCTGAGGGCCTTTCGGCTTGATCAAGGCGAGCAGGGAGCCAAGGCTGGCCGGATTTCGCGCACCGGCCGCGGTCTGGTGTCGATGGCGCACTGCGCCGGTGAGGCCGTCAACTGCTCAGGCTGCCGCATGCCAGGCATCGGTCAGAGAGCGCACCGAGGGCCATCGCCTCTCTCGCTCTGGGGCTGTCGCTCGCTCGATGACGGCCAGCTGGGCGGGGGTGCCGCGCCACCGGGTCTCGTCGTCGCCCGCGTCGAGCAGGAGGCGCAGCGCCCGGCCGAGGTTGAACACCGTGGTCCGGATGTCGATGAGTGAGCCCCGGCTGAACTCCTCGGGTGCCATGTACCGAGTGGAGCCGGGA
The DNA here is from genome assembly GCF_045162725.1 of Streptomyces sp. NBC_01006. Lineage (NCBI taxonomy): Bacteria > Bacillati > Actinomycetota > Actinomycetes > Kitasatosporales > Streptomycetaceae > Streptomyces > Streptomyces sp. NBC_01006. The sequence continues at coordinate 7,294,452 of NZ_CP108700.1, forward strand.
AGCCGGTCCGCCTGCAGCGTGAACGGCCCTGGGCGGTACTCGTCCAGGTCGCACAGCGTCATGCGGTGTTCGCCGAAGTCGTACAGCATGCAGCCGTCATAGAAGTCGACCGCCACGAGTCCGGCCTGCTCGACCGCCAGGTGGGCACTCAGGACGGATTCCAGTGCGGCCTGAATCCGGACGATCGGCAGTGCCCTGAAGCGCGCCATAGGGCTGCCGGGCGTGGCCCGTCCGCCGTGGCGAGACCGGGTCGGGTGGTAGAGGACCTCGCCCCTCACCCATGGGTAGACGAGCGCCAGGCCCTCGTCCGTGGTGAAGGAGTGCACCAAGGACACGATGGCCGGATGGGAGACGGCCTGGTGGACCGCGATTGCGCGGCGTAGGGAGCAGACGCCAGTCGCTTTCGAGGCGGCCTTCACGAACCAGCGGCTGCCAGCTACGTCCAGGCCGTATGAGATGCAGCCAGAGTCCTGCTCGTCGAACTTCCGGAATACAGTGCCCATCCCGCTGAGGAAGGACTCGAGCGCCGCAACGTGCGTTACGGCCAGGAACGGCTGGGTCGTCATTCCCTTAATCCTGTCACCCTCTCCGCCAGCTCCGCAGCCAGTTTTACGGCTTCAGGGCATTGAAGTAACGCGCCTGACCCCATGCCTCTGACGACAGCCGCCCGGCACCTGGTGGCCGTGTGCCTGCCACCTTGCCCAACACCTCCATGGGGCGAGCCAGCCCTCGGCGCCAGTCGCGACGCCCCGCGCCGACACTGTCGAGCCCGGTCACCGCGCACGGCGGTGCGCCGTGACCGACCGCCCCAATTGAAGGAAGCCTGGGAGTGGTTCGGCAGCGTGAGCAGGCATCCGCCGATAGTGTGATTTGCGCAGCTCCTACGCGGCCAAGGCGAGATCCAGAGACGATGCTGCGCTTGCAATCGAGCCAGGCATGAGGTGTCGGTAGACCTTAAACGTCACGTCCAGGCTCTTATGGCCCATCCAGTCTGCAACATCAGTGATCGGTATGCGAAGCTGGAGGCATTGTGATGCAAAGAAATGTCGAAAGCTGTACAGCACGATTCCTTCCGGAATGGTGGACGGGTGGTCTCGCTTCAGTCTCTGCCACTGATTTTGAAGCAGGTAGGCTTGAAAAGGTCTTGATGGGTCCCGTGGGTCCCTTAGGAGATAGCCGTCGATCGTGCCGTGTTTTCGAGCGTAGCATTCGATTTCCTGCTTGATCCGTGAAGGAAGCGGCACATCCCGGTACTCGCCTGGTTTCCGATGCTTGAGGCGTCCGCACGCCTTCGTTGTCTGGTTAACCTGCTCGGTTATCCTGTACGTGTTGTCGGAAACGATATTGTTGATGTTTACTGCGACCGCTTCGGCGTTCCGCATCCCACACCCGCTCATCAGGTCGCAGAGGAGGCGGAACTTCTCGTCACCGATTTCTCGTATTTCCCGCAACTGGGCAGGTGTGGGGATTGAGGCTCGCGTTGGCGTGTACTGTGGCGATCTGACGCCATCCAGTGGGTTGAAGTCGTAAACTCCTACCCGTTGCGCATCGAGAAGTATGGTGGACAGTTTATCGAATGCGTTGGATTGCGTTGCTGTCCCAGTGCCCATTGTTTCCATGGTCCGGATAAAGTCATCGACGACCTTGTGGTCGAACGAGTTCATGCGGCGACTGCCCAGGACTGGGATGATGTGATGCTCGAGGAGCGAATCTAGGTGTCGAGCTGAGGAGGCGGCCAAGTGCCGCTGCCCTTTCCTCCAGAGTTCTACGTACTCGGTGAGGTTCATTTGGCCGTACTTCTCGGCGCGCTCGTATCTGAAACCTGCACTTGCTGACGACTTGGCCTTCGAGGCATAAATTTGTGAAAGTCGTGACGTAGCCTGAGCCTGGGTGCGGAATCCCCCTTCCTCTGTTTGGCGTCCGCTCGCACTCCGGTATCTGATCGCGTACGAATGCGGACATCGTGACCACTTTTCGCTCGGGTCGTCGCAACGCTTGAATACAGTCCCCATGCCTCGGGGAAGGGATTTTGTGGGCACCGGCCTGCCTTGCTGAATCGTTCGGGATGGAGGTGACGTTAGGTAATTTGCCTGCGCTGTCGTATCCAGGAATTAACCTCGGATACTTTGAACCGGATTTTTGCGCTACGCCCGGTCCCGAATCTGTAACTGGCGAGACCTGACCGGTGTGCTTCCCTGTATACCCACGACACGGACATGCTCAGTTGGGCAGCCAACTGCTTTGCGGAGATGAACTCGTTCGACACCCGGACCTCTTGTGTGAAGTGCTATGGCAGGTGTCAATGATCCGAAGGATCCCCGGTTTGGCTGACCGGGGATCCCGTGGTATACGGGCTCGGTTAGGCGGCTAGGCTCATGTTGAGGATCTTGGCTGCCTGCCCGATGGACCCCGGCAGCAGGTGCCGGTAGATCTTGAACGTGATCTCCAGGCTCTTGTGGCCCATCCACTCCGCGACGTCGGTGATCGGGATGCGATGAGCCAGGCAGTTCGACGCGAAGAAATGCCTGCATCCGTAGATCACCATGCCTTCAGGGACATCGAGGGCGCCGGCGCGCTTGAGTCTCTGCCACTGGTTCTGGAGCAGGTAGGGCTGGTACGCGCGATCGCGATCGTGCGGATGGCGCAGGAGGTAGCCGTCCACGGTGCCGTACTTGTCGGCGTACGACTCGATGGTCTGCTTCACTCGCGCTGGCAGAGGTACGTCCCGGTACTCGTCGAGCTTGCGGTGCTTCAGGCGGTCGTAGTGCTTGGTGGTTTGGTTGACCTGCTCGGTGACGCGATAGACGTCGTCCGCCACGATGTTCCTGATGTTGACCGCGGCCGCCTCGGCATTGCGGAGTCCGCAGCCGCTCATGACATCGACCAGGAGCATGAAGGTGTCGTCGCCGGCGGCGCGTAGGCCCCGTAGCTGCTCGGCGGATGGGATGACGGCCTTCTTGGGGTCGTAGACGGGCGCCTGCACACCAAGAAGCGGGTTGTCCTCGAAGATGCCGAGCCGATGAGCGTCAAGCAGGACCGCTTTGAGTTTGTCGAAGGCGTTGGACTGCGTCGCAAGTCCTACGCTGTTGCGCTCCATCGTGCGTATGAAGCCGTCGACGACCTTGTGGTCGAACGTATTCATGCGCCGACTGGAGAGTGCCGGGAAGATGTGGTGCTGCAGAAGCGAGTCGAGGTGGCTGAGCGAAGCCGGCGCGAGGTGACGTTGGCCCTGCTTCCACTCCGCGGTGTACTCGTCGAAGCGCATCTGGCCGTACCGCGCGATGCGCTCGGCCTTAGCTTGGTTGGCCGGCTTCGCTTGCTTCTCGTTGTGAACAGTCGACAGGCGCTCCGCGGCCTTCTCCCGTGTGGCGAAGCCCGATGCCTCGGTCTGCTTCCCGGCCGCGTTGCGGTATCGGATCTTCCAGCCGTGGGGGCATTTCGGCCAGTAGGAGGACGCGTGCCCGCAGTCCTTGAAAATGGTGCCCATGCCGTGGGCGGTTGTCGTGGCTGCCACGTCCCCGCGACTCCTCGGATCATAATGCTGACAGTTTGCTGACTGGCAGCTATCCGAGACCCGTCTGACCTGCGCCGATGCCCGTGAGCATTGCATTGTTCTGGAACTGGATCGGACGGTCACACGATGATATCGCGCAGGCCCGCGAAGACTGGATGAACGGGACGAGGTTCGGTGAAGTGAAGGGCTACGACGGCCCTCCGATTCCGGCTCCTGAACTCCCGCCGACGCACCTGAAAGCCAGAGGAAGGGTGCGTTGACCTGCCATTTCATTCCGCCCCCGGCCGGGCGCAGCGCGCGCGGCACCCTTTCCGCTTCTTGTTGCCGAAGGGGGGTCGTCGGACATTGTCCGACGGCCTTCGGGGTGCGCGATCGAGTCTCAGGTGTTGCAGGCTGTAGTCAGCTCTGGTTGGACGAATGCTGACCTTTTGCTGACTTTACTGACTAGTAGTTAGATCGGCTCTAGGTTTGCGCCGGATTGCCTTGCCTGCAAAGGACGGCGGCTGCTGCCCTTGCCTCGTCGGCTCCGACGGCCTTGTCGGCGGAGCTGGCCAAGGTGTTCGATCTGTCGCCGGAGTGGGCGCGTGGGCATGTGGTGGACCTTGTGGTCAAGTGACAACAGCCTCGCTGCTCCGGTCCCGCCCGCCAGCCACTGGCGGGAGACTGTGCGGGTGCTGGAGGTTGCGCCTCCGGGCAGACCACGCGAATCATCGTCAGCAGGACAATCGCATGCCCCGAGCTGAGACTGGAAAAGATCTCCAAAGCAGTGTCACGGTCGCTCGTACGGCCGAACACGCCTCGGTCCAGGAGAGCCTGCGCGAAGGAGCGGACCGGAGATTCGAAGAAGTACGGGTCGCTACCCAACGCCTCTAGCGCCTTGATCCAACTGTGGACTCGGCCGGCGGCGACAACCTCCTCCACGCTCTTGGCGAACTCCTTGCTTAGGTCAAGGCGCGTCTTGCGCTCCCGAGTCGGGCGCCCCAGCTCATCCACCTTGGCAAGGCCCACATACCTGTAGGAGACACCCGCAACGTTGTCCTCGGCCGCGGGAGGTGGTTGGCCGTCGGCAACGTCCAGCGCACCGTCCCAGCCTTCCAGCTCACCCTGTTCAGCAGCGCCCTGTTCCGACTCGAACTGCTCCTGAGCCGGGTCGAAGGCGCTGAAGGTCACGCAGACCACGTTAACGAAGGAGCCGGGTCCATCCTCGCTCCAGATGAGACGCCCGACGGCATCGCTGTCCTCTTCCGGATGTACGACGGCCCTGGTGATGTCGCCGAGCACCGTGGTCTTTCCGACCCCGTTCCGACCGATCAGCACGTGAATGTTAGTGGGGGCTGTGCATGCGGCTCGACTGAAAAGGAGAGGTGCCAGGGTTTCGTGGTACTGCCGTCCAAGCTGCCGTGCCCCGCGGGGCCCAGGTAGTCGAAGCGGTACTCCGTGAGCCGGGGGCCGCCCTGCGCGATGCGCCGGAACTGGGCTGCCACCGTCCGTGACTCGAGGCTGCGCAGCAGCGATGTGTGTGTGACGTCCCATTGCATGGCGGTCGCGAAGAGCGAGGGGTCGAGCGCCATATCGCACAGACCGCTCAAGACCGCGTGCCGCGTCTCACTACCAAGCTTGCGGATGTTCTCGTAATAAAGGTCGCTCTGCCCCACGGAAAACCAGTACAGGCGCTGATCAAGTCCTGTGAGCGTGGAGAACGATCCTGCCTCGAGAGGTCTCTCGCCCCGAATGAGGTCGGCATACCCGATTTTTACCGCACCCAACTCGATGAGCGATCCGTGGTTACGGAACCACAGTTGGTAGAGGGTCATGTACTCATCGTCCGCTGCATAGCTGTCAGGCCCTGGATCGCCGCGTGGCGCCAGCAAGCAGGCGCGAGGACCGTCGTCCGTGGGACCGTCTCGATCGAGCACGATGAAGCGCAGTTTGTCCTCCTGGGCAACGTAAACGTGGAGCGGGTCACCGGCCCAGGCCGTGGTCCGTTGTCTCGCCTGAACCAAGCAGTCACCGGGACTCACGGCACAACTCGGCGGTCAGAACTTGGGACCGTCTCATCGCCAGCGACTCATGGTAGGCCGCACAACACTGCTGCCTCTTGCGATTCAAAAACTCTTACACCTTCGCAGTTGGCGATGTGCGCGTTGCTGTACCTCCATGAGATGGAGCTGGCTGGCACCCTCAGCCTGCGACTACACGCGACCACCATGGCCTGGCGGACAGTGACCGGCGGCTTTCCCTTGTCAGCGCGCCAAGGGCGGCGCCTCGGACAAGTCCTGCAGACGACCAGCAGGTTCTTCGTCTGCTTGTGGTACAGCAGCTGCACCCACGCTGACCAGGGCAAACGGCAGTTGGTATGGCTCCTTGGAGGAGGCTGGTCCGGAAATGGTCCGGATCGCGGTGCGTGCGGTCCTGGGGCGGCAGGGATGGGGTGGGACGGGAAGTTCTGGTAGCGATCGGGAGCGGGGAGCCCGGCGCAGTCAGGCGAGCTGGGGTCCTGCCCTCCACGATGGCCCCGGCGACAAGCGTGCCCCGCTGGCCCGAGTTCGCGGCCGCCGTTATAGCGGGCCCACGCCCACGAGCAAGGCGATGTCCGCGTCTATCGAGTCGAGGGCTGTGCGGTGCACGTCACGGATTCCCGGGCTCAGTTCGTACGCGGCGATGCGATGAGGCTGCCGTTCCCGGACGGCCGGGCGTCGGTGGCGATCGGCGGCCTGGTCCTCCGGGCCCCGTTCCTGGGCGGGCAAGGGCACATGCCCCGTCTTACCTCGCTTCACTGTCGCAGAAGGGGGGCAGGTCCTCTGTCTGGTGGGCCCCGCTCCGGTTACGGGCCTCACGTCCCCTCCGGGGAGGGGGGGCAGAAAGGCCGGGACAGACGATTCGGCCTGCCGTACCTAGGGCGGAGCGGGCTGGGGTGTAACTCGACCCGCTCCGTATGCGCCGTGCCAGCCGGTCGGGAGGGGATGCCAACCGACGTCCCTGGACCGTACGGGGCAGGCGCGGAGCATGCGCGGGTCAGGTCAGCCCTGTGCCTTGATGTGGTCGATGACGGTGGTGAACGCTTCGGTGGGTGAGAAGTCCACGTATTCGCAGTCCTCGAGCGCCACGGGGGCGTGCCCGGGCGGCCAGTAGAAGGCCTGGCCCGCTTCGTAGATGTCCTCCCCGTCCTTCGTCACCATCTTCAGCCGCCCTTTGAGCATGTAGCCCCAGTGAGGGCAGGCGCAGAGGCCGTCGGGCAGGCCGGTCAGGGCCGGCCTCATATCGGTGCCCTGCGGAAACCGGACGAAGGCCACGGACAGGTCTTTTCCGATCGCCTGCGTACGGAGTTCGACGCCTCCGCCTTCGATCACGACCGGTGTGTCTTCCCGCGTCGTCGCCGTCATGGCCGTCTCCATTCGGGCTCCAGGGAGTGTCCTGCTTTCAGGCTGGCCCCGGTGGCCGGATCGTGCCACGTCGGAGTGGTGGGATCTCCTGGCCGTCCGTCTGCCGGGCGTCCAGAACGCCCGCTCGTCGGGCCGCCGCGTCCCTGGCCTGAATCTCACGGGCGTGTCTCCCGGTGCCGGAAGGGACCTCGCCGCCGGGCGGTGAGGCGAGGTCCCTTCCGTGCAGTGCGCCCGCGGCAGGCAGCGGATCGCAGAATCTGCAAATTGCAGAAATCTGCAATTTCATAGATGCTGTGGGTGCTGTGTCCGTAGGTAGCCGCGGACACAGCACCAGGCATTTGCCCCGTTCGGGGTGGTGAGAAGGGTGCGAGACCGTGCCGGTTCCGCTGTACCAGGCCAAGGCCGAGTTCTTCCGGATGCTCGGGCACCCGGTGCGGATGAGGGTTCTGGAGCTGCTGCAGGACGGGCCGATGCCGGTGCGGGACCTGCTGGCCGCGATCGAGGTCGAGCCCTCCGCCTTGTCCCAGCAGCTCGCGGTCCTGCGCCGCTCGGGGATCGTCACCTCGACCCGCAACGGCGCTACCGTCGTCTACGCACTGGCCGGCGGGGACGTCGCGCAGCTGATGCTGGCCGCGCGGCGGATCCTGACCGAGGTCCTGACCGGGCAGAGCGAGCTGCTCGAGGAGCTGCGCACGTCCAAGGTTGCGGCCTCGTGAGCGTGAACACCGCCCTGACGGCCGTGCTCGGCCGGGTACGTTCCGTCCTGCCCGCCCGGGCCGACTATGCGGTCATGGCCCGCAACCCCCGCCGGGACCTCCTGGCCGGCCTCACGGTGGCGATCGTCGCCCTTCCCCTCGCCCTCGGGTTCGGGGTCTCCTCCGGGCTGGGCGCGGAGGCGGGGCTGGCCACTGCCGTGGTCGCGGGCGCGCTCGCCGCCCTCTTCGGCGGCTCGAACCTCCAGGTGTCCGGCCCGACCGGCGCGATGACCGTCGTCCTGGTGCCGATCGTCGCCCGGTACGGGCCCGGCGGCGTCCTGACCGTCGGGCTGATGGCCGGTGTCCTCCTGATCGCTCTCGCCCTGCTGCGGGCCGGGCAGTACATGCGGTACGTGCCGGCACCGGTGGTGGAGGGCTTCACCCTGGGGATCGCGTGCGTGATCGGCCTCCAGCAGATACCCAATGCCCTCGGGGTCGCCGAGCCGGAGGGCGAGAAGGTCCTGCTCGTGGCCTGGCGTGCGCTCACGGAGTTCGTTGACTTCCCGAACTGGACGGCGATCGGCCTCTCGGTGGGTGTCGCGGCGCTGATGCTGTCCGGGGCCCGGTGGAAGCCGACCATCCCGTTCTCGATCGTCGCGGTCATCGTCGCAACCGTGATCGCGCAGGTCTTCCGTCTTGACGAGGCGGCCCCGATCGGTGACCTTCCCTCCGGGCTCCCCGCTCCGTCCCTGGCCTTCCTCAACGCTTCCGCGTTCGGCTCGCTGCTGGCCCCGGCGGTCGCGGTCGCGGCGCTCGCCGCGCTGGAGTCCCTGCTGTCGGCGACCGTGGCGGACGGGATGACGGTGGGGCAGAAGCACGATCCGGACAAGGAGCTGTTCGGGCAGGGCATCGCCAACCTCGCGGCTCCGCTGTTCGGCGGTGTGCCGGCCACCGCCGCGATCGCCCGCACGGCGGTCAACGTCCGCACCGGCGCCTCCTCCCGGCTGGCCGCGCTCACCCACGCCGCGGTACTCGCGGTGATCGTGTTCGCCGCAGCCCCCCTCGTCTCGAAGATCCCCCTCGCCGCACTGGCCGGCGTTCTGCTGGCGACCGCGATCCGCATGGTCGAGGTCGGCTCACTAAAAGCGATGGCCAAGGCAACCCGATCGGACGCCGTCGTGCTCGTCCTGACCGCCGCGGCCACCCTGGTTCTCGACCTCGTGTACGCGGTGATCATCGGCCTCGTCGTCGCGGGAGCCCTCGCCTTGAAGGCGGTGGCGGGTCAGGCGCGGATGGAGCAGGTCGACTTCCGCCCGGACCTGCCCGGAGAGCACAGCGAGGAGGAGCACGCGCTGCTGGCCGAGCACATCGTGGCCTACCGCATCGACGGCCCCCTCTTCTTCGCCGGCGCCCACCGCTTCCTCCTCGAACTCTCCGAGGTCGCCGACGTGAAGGTGGTGATCCTGCGCATGGCGAGGGTGACCACCCTGGACGCCACCGGCGCCCTCGTCCTCAAGGACGCCGTTCAGAAGCTGAACCGGCGCGGCATCGCCGTCATGACCTCCGGCATCCGGCCCGGCCAGCGCCAGGCCCTGGACGCCGTCGGCGCCCTGGACCTGCTGCGCCTGGAAGGCCGCGAGTACGCCACCACCCCCGAGGCGATCGTCGGCGCCCGCAAACACCTGGAGCAGGCGGGCCTGCTGCCCCGTACGCATCACCGACCGCACCGCATCCGGAAGGCCGCACGATGACCGCCCCCGCCGACCGCCGCATGATCGAGGTCTCCGGCACCGAAGTCCTGTGGCTCCTCGAAGGCTCCACCCAAGGCCGACTCGTCTACATCCAGCGGAAGGTGGCCGTCGTCCGCCCCGCCGCACACGTGATGGAGTACGGACGCCTCGTCGTCCGCGCCCCCGTACAAGCCGCCACCATCCGCGGCCGGGCGCTGTTGACCTACCAGGTCGATGAGATCCGGAGCCCGGCCGGGGCCGGCTGGACGGTCAGCGCCCACGGCCCGGCCGATGTCATCGCCGACGCCGACGAGGCCGCCCACTACCGGCGCACCCTGCCCGGCTGGGCCCACGGCCCCCATGACACACTGCTGCGCCTGCACCCGCAGCAGGTGTCCGGGTTCCGCCTGGCCCGCACCGTGAACGGGGCGGGCCGGTGAGCGGCCAGGTCGAGGCGATGCCCTACCGGCACGTGTTGGACGTGCCGGCCATAGGGGCCGCCGTCCGCATCGCCCGCGAGACCACCGAGCTGGTTCTCGTCGAATGCGGGGTGGGCCTTCGCCACCCGAGCGTCGGCCCGGCGCTGCTGATCCTGGCCGAACTGGTCACCAACGCCGTCCGCCACGCCGCCGTGACGTCCCCGATCATCACGGTGACCTACGCGCACGGGCCGGGGGCGTTCGCGTTCGCCGTCCACGACCGCCACCCCTACCAGCCCGCCCTGTTCGGGGCGCTCGCCACCGCCCCGGGCAGCGGCCTGGCCATGGTGGTCGAAATGACGATGGCACTCGGCGGCACCGCCGTCGTACGGGCGGACGCGGACGGGCGTGGCAAGGCCATCTGGATCACCCTTCCCCTGTGAAGCCGAGGAGCTGACGATGACGATCGAATGGCGCTACACCACCCGCCAGGACCTGGGCGTGCTGTCCCTGGCCGGGTATCTCGGCGCGGACGCCACCGACCGGTTCACCGGCGCCATCGGCTGGGCGCTCGCGAGGGGCACCGGCCCGGTCATCCTGGACCTGACCGGTCTACTGGGCTGGTCGGCCGGCGGGCAGATCGCCGTTGCCCAGGCCGCGCGCCGCCTCGCCGAGAGCGGGCGCCGACTCGAGCTCGCCGCGATACCGGCGGACGGCTCCCTCGTCCCGGACGCGACCTGTCCGCCCGTCCCGGTCCACTGCGACCTCGCCGCCGCGCTGGCCGCTCACGGAGCCCACGGGACGGTCAAGCAGTGGACCACCGATGACTGGCCCACTCCGCAGTCCCCTGAGGCACCCGCCCTCACCTGAACCCAGCACACCATCCGCAAGATCAGCGACGAAGGACATCGGCACCATGAGCGACATCATCTTCAAGGACTCCAACGGCACCGTCCTGGAGGACGGGGACTCGGTCACCCTGACCAAGGACCTGAAAGTCAAGGGGACCTCCGAGACCCTCAAGCGCGGCACCCTGGTCAAGAACATCCGCCTCACCTCCCGCCCGGGCGAGGTCGAGTGCAACACGAGGAAGGTCAAGGGTTTGGTCCTGAAGGCCGAGTTCCTCAAGAAGGCCTGACCGGCGAAGGTCCCACTGCGGGAGGCGAACGTCACGAAGGTGCCCCGCCGGGTCCCGCGAGTTGCAAGGATCTGCAATTGTGGAGGTCGCAAGGTGTGAGGAGGGGCTAACGGATGCCTCTACGAAGGAACGGTTCTGGGTGGATGAGATGGGCAGTCACGACAGAGGTACCCAGGTGAGCACACCGCTGTACCAGCTGAAGGCGGAGTTCTTCAAAACGCTGGGGCACCCGGTCCGCATCCGCGTGCTGGAACTCCTGTCCGAGCGCGAGCGCGCGGTCGCCGAGATGCTGCCCGAGGTCGGGGTGGAGGCCGCGAGCCTCTCCCAGCAGCTCGCCGTCCTGCGCAAGGCCAACCTGGTGATCACCCGCCGGGAGGGCTCGAACGTGTACTACAGCCTCACCCACCCCCAGATCGCCGAGCTCCTGCGGGTCGCTCGCGGCATCCTCTCCGGCGTCCTGGAAGGCCAGGTCGAACTCCTGGCCGACCTCAAGGCCAGCCGCCACGCCTGAACGGTGCCCCACGGTGCCGGTCCTGCGAGCCCCGCACCCCCCATACGGCGGCCGTCTTCCGTTAGTGCGGGTTCAACGCGCTTCTGACACCGGAAGGCGGCCGCTCCCTCATATGCCGAACCTGCTCCGCAGGCGTGCGGGCCCCATTTCGGTCCCGGCCTCACTTCTGGGCGTGCTGCCCCAGATAGAACAGCAACCAGATGAACCCGGCGAACACGTGCGTGCCGAAGATGTAGAAGAAGGCCCGCATCGCAACCCCCTTCTCTTTCCACTTCTCATGCTCCGCCGCCGTGTCCCTCTCGGGCAGGTTGTCCGTCATGACGCGTCTTCCTTCCTGGTGCTCGGCTCCTCGACCGGGCGGCGGCACGGGCGGACGCGGACCTGCATGCCGTGTTCGCCGGCGTACTCGATGACGGCCGCGACTTCGCCGGCCTCTACCGTGCGGACCTCCGGCTCATGGCCGGTTCCGAGGTAGGTGATCTCGTACAGCTGTACGTCCCTTTGGTTCCTGCTGGTCACGGTGTGCCTTCCGGCAGGATGAAGCGGACGACCACCGTTTTGCCGTGCCCGCCGGAGGAAGGCTCGATACGGACGTCGCCGCCGAACGTGCGCGCCAGGTCAGCCACCGTGCGCAGCCCCTGCCCGGAGGTCCGACCAGCATCGGCCAGCGTGATCGGGCGCGGGTCCAGGTCCTCGACCGAGACCACGAGCAGGTGCTCGGCCATGTGGAGAGTCACCTCCGCATCCGGGGAGTCCTGAGCGTGCCGGACGGCGTTGGCCACCAGCTCGCTGACCACCAGGAGCACGGCGCCGAAGAGCGCGCTGGAGCTCTCCAGGCCGAAGAGGGCCAGGGACCGTTCGCTGCGTTCGCGCGCGGCCCGCACGGAACCCGGCACCAGCGGCACCGTCCACACGTGCTTGAGCACCTCGGCGGCCGACTGCCCGCTGGGGTGCCGGGCCATCACCGACGCCTCGGACACGCCAGTGACACTGTCTGGTTCACCGGCCGTCTCCTGCGTCGGTGGCCACGCCGTGATCGTGGGCCACGCGCAATGCGTCCTCCAGCTCCTCCGCGGCCTGCGCCTCCTCGAAGGCATCGTCAACTTCCTGTGCAGCCTGGAGGCGAGCCCGCGCCACGCGGACCCGTTCCAGCGCCGCTTCCTCGAACCCGGCCACACCGCGACCCCGTCCGCCATATCCATATCTAGTGAATTGCATAACTCTGCAAGTCTAGCGGGTGCGGGACCGTTGGGAGGTTCACCGGCCGTGGATGATCAGGGCACCTTGCGTACCATCTGGCTGGTCAGCTCGTAGCGGGCGCCGACGACGGCCAGGCGGCCATCGTCGACCCAGGCGGCGAGGTCCGGCTCGGCAGCGAGGCGTGCCCGGACCCGGGATGTGTCCGGCGTGGGTTTCGGCGTCGTCGACGGGGGTGTAGTCCAACTCCGCTTCCGTCGGCAGCTGCCAGAAGCGGCGAGCATTGACAGAGACGGCGTACACCGTGGCGAACTGCGGGGAAGTCGGCGCCGTGAGCGCGGCTTTGACGTAGCCGACGGTTGGGCTTGATTCGCTTTGACGGACATCGGAGATCAGGGGCTTTGGCCTCGGAAGGATGATGTTCATCATGGAGAGCATGGGGAAGAAGAAGGCGCGTCCTCGGCGCTCGTTCACGTCGGAGTTCAAGGCCGAGATCGTTGAGCTGTGCCGGCGCGGTGACCGCTCGGTCGGTCAGGTCGCCAAGGACTTCGACCTGACCGAGACCGCGGTCCGGGGCTGGGTCAAGCAGGCCGAGGTCGACGGGGGTGAGCGGGATGGTCTGACCAGCAGCGAACGTGAGGAGCTGGCCGTGCTGCGGCGGGAGAATCGCAGGCTGCGGGAGGACGTGGAGGTCCTCAAGCGTGCGACGGCTTTCTTCGCGAAGGAGACCCGGTGACGGTGCACCCGTTCATCGAGGCGGAGAAAACCGCAGGTCACAACGTCAAGCGGGCGTGTGAACTGCTCCAGGTCTCCCGGACCGCCTATTACGCCCGCCGCAACGGCGTCCCCGGTCCCCGCCAGGTGCGGGACGCCGAGCTGACCGAAAAGATCACCATCGTGCACCAGCGCTCTCGCGGCACCTACGGTGCCCCGCGCGTCCATGCCGTCCTGAAGCGCGAGGGCACCGGTTGCGGACGCCGTCGGATCGCACGTCTGATGCGGCAGGCCGGACTCGCCGGCCGAACCCGGAAGCGACGACACCGCACCACGGTCCCGGATCCGCATGCAAGCACCCGTCCTGACCTGGTCCTTCGCAATTTTCAACCCGACCCCGCCGCCCTCGACACCCGCTGGTGCGGCGACATCACCTACGTCGCCACCGAAGAGGGCTGGCTCTACCTGGCGACCGTCATCGACATCGCCTCCCGCCGCGTGGTCGGCTGGGCCACCGCTGACCATCTGCGAACCGAACTCGTCGCCGATGCCCTCACGGCCGCCTGCCGAACCCGCCGCCCGGCCAGCTCGGTGATCTTCCATTCCGACCGCGGATGTCAATACACGAGCCGCGAACTCGCCGTTATGGCAGGGCAGTTCAACATCCAGCTGTCCGTCGGTCGCACCGGCCAGTGCTGGGACAATGCTCTCGCGGAGTCGTTCTTCTCCACCCTGAAGAACGAGCTGGGCGATACCCATCCCTGGCCTACCCGGGCCGCCGCCCACACCGCGATATTCGAGTGGATCGAGAGCTGGTACAACTTGCACCGGCTCCACAGCAGCCTCGGCTACCGCAGTCCCGCAGAATACGAGACCGCCCTGGCGGCCTGACCAACACACCAAAGGTGTCCGTCAAAGCGGAGCAAGTTCAACCGGCAGTTCGCGCAGAGCCGCTCGACGGCTTCCCCGAATGGGATGTCGATTTGGTTCACAGAGGCGGCTGACCGCAGTGTGCGGCACTCGGGGCTTCCGTGGAGCTTGCCTTTACCTGTTGCCGAGGCGTGGCAGGTGATGAGGATGTCCCGGGTCGGTCCCAGGGGAGCCTCGGGCTTGAAGATCGAACCACGTGGCGGAGCTCACCGCGAGTCGAGGGCATGTCGGCAGGATATGTGCAGCCACTGACAGTCCGCCGGGTAGTCGGTCCCCTCCACTCTGGGGTGAGTTGACGTACCAGGCCAGGCGCACGGCGGCCAGCACGATCGTCGCACGGACCATGTGATGAACGCGGTGGGGCACGAAGCGTGTGCCCACGCCCGCGGAGCGCGTTGCAGAGCCTGAGCCGTCCTGCTACGCCGTGCCACCACGCGTGTCAGAGGGTTGTCGCCTGCCTCGCCCCCGGGCGGGAGTCTGGTCCGTGACTGGTCCGGGAGGCGTGACTGAGCGGCTCCTTTCCGCACTTAACGTGATGGTCCTGTGTCGATGGGTGACGCTTCGGAACTGCCTTCGGGAGGGTAATTTCCCTTCCGGGAGCTCGACTTGGCGCTCTAGAAGAACCCAACTGCTTTCGGGGAATAGCTGCAATAAAGGTTCTTCGTCTGCTGGCGGTACAGCAGCTGCGCCCATGCTGACCAGGGCAAACGGCAGTTGGTAGGGCTCCCTGGAGGGGGCTGGTCCGGAACTGGTCCGGATCTTGGTTCGCGGGTTCCTGGGGCGGCGGGGTGGGGTGTGATGGGAGGTTCTCAGAGCGAACGGGAGGGGGGAGGGCCATCGGGCAGGGCCACCGCGCCGCGCACGAGCGGCGCGAGACCGTCTCCGCCCAAGGGGAGGTGTTCGGGGCACTGGCTGTCGGCCAGGACGTGCCACGTCCTAGGTATAAAACTGCCGGACGTTGGTTACACATGGGTCTCCGAATAGACGGAGATCTGCCATGCCTCCTTCGCTGCAGCAACAGCGGGACCGTCAGGCCCAGCATCGCCTGGCGGTCCTGCGCCACACCGAGGAAGTTACCGGGAACGTCGCGCTGACCTGCCGCTATTACGGCATCAGCCGCCCGTGCTTCTACAAATGGCTGCGCCGCTACCAGGACGAGGGCCTCGAAGGCCTGCGGGATCGCTCCAGCAAGCCCCACCACTGCCCCCACGCCACTGAGGCCGACGTCGTCAACAAGATCGTCTACCTGCGGCAGCATTACCACTTCGGCCCGATGAAGATCAAGATGTACCTCAAGCGGTACCACGACATCGACATCGCCTGCTCCGCCGTCTACCGCATCCTCAAGAAGCTCGGGATGAACCGGCTGCCGGCCTCCCAGCGCTACCAGCGGCACGACAAGCGCTACACCCGCTCAAGTCGCCCGAAAGCTACCTCGCCGGCGTCCACCTTCGCGCCGCAATGATCTGGATCGACGACCTCCTGGAGACCGCCGACTGATCACGACATCACACAGGCCCTAGCGGTGTCCTGAAGCGCAGCTTCTCGACGCTCGTTAAGGCGAGGTCTGAACGGTGTCAGTCGTGTCGGGCGAGCTTGACGCCGGAGACGAGGAGGATCACGGCCATCAGGGGGATGAGGGCGATGTCCGGGAACACTCCCAGCAGCAGTCCGCCCAGTACCGCGCCGATGATCGAGCCCGCGGGATCAGGGCTGTGATCCCACAACCCGCCGACCAGATCGCCAACCGCAAGCGCAAAGGCAGCCGAGGCGGCCGCCCTCCTGGCTTCGACCGCGATGCGTACGGCGACGGGCGCCGCTTCGGCGGCGGCTCGTGGGCAGCCCGGCGGAGCGATAGGCGCCGTAGGAGGGCTCGAGGTGGAGCTGCTCGATCGCCTCGATCAGAAACCAGGCGAGGTGGTCTTCGGGCAGTCAGTCGGTTAGGTCAGGGGGCTGCAGGGGTTCAGCAGCGGTTGGTCTCGATCGCATGTTGAGGATGTTCTGTGGCATGCCCCGATGGTCCCAAACGGCCTGGACAGCAAAGGTTTGTGCGACAGCCTCCTTGAGAATCAGGTGCCGGAGTTGTCGACGAACCCCACGACATCGAGGTATTCGATTTTGGGCGGGACGCCATAAATCCCCGTCACCTTGTTGACGATTTCCTCCGTGAAGAAGGCGCGGCCTTTCTCCTCGTCATCCCACATGTAGAAGTTCCTTGCCCGAACGCCGTCTTCGTCGAGCATGAAGCTCTTGAAGCGAAGGCCGGGCATGCCTTCGAACGGTCCTCGGAGCTCGCCGGCAATGTTTGCGAGAGTTGCACGATCGAACTTGTCGGTCTGTGTGAAAGTCACGAGCACGCCGAGCATCGGGCCTCCTATCGATCGAGTGATGCTAGCGGCGGATCCTAGTACACGCGGCCGGAAATTCTGGTCGTCAGGCCGCGAGTCGGCGGCGCGGCTCGTGGCCGGCGATACGGGCTAGGAGCGCATCGAGCTTTGCGTGCGTGAACGCCTGTTTGAACGGGCGGGTGATTCGGCGGCGCCAGGGCGCCGCCGGCCAGGGCGCCGGAGAGCGCCAGGTAGCCCTTGAAGAGGGCCGGACTGTTGGCCATCACGTCGGTCATGTTCGGGGTGAGGCCGAGGGTCTCGCCCAGCACAAGGACCTGGTGGCGTTCAAAGCGCTGCTGGAGCAGTGGGTACGGCTCTCACTCGGACGGCAGCATGTCGGCGAAGGTCCCTGCCATCATGATCCAGTGGTCCAGCACGGCATCCTCCGCCAGGCGGACGTCATACTGTTGGACCTCGGTCTGCCCGATCGGCATCGAGGTGATCAAGGGCGTACGGGACTGGAGCCGCGTCCCGATCCGCGTCCTGTCCGCCCGCCTCACTTCGGAGGAAAAGATCAGGGCACTGGACGCAGGGGCCGACGACCACGTCACGAAACCCTTCAGCATGGACGAGCTGCTGGCTCGACTGCGTGCGGCCGTCCGCCGCCGGGAGGCTGTTGAGCCCTCGGAGAAGACGGTCCTGGTCGCGACGGACGACTTCACGGTGGACCTGGTGGCCAAAAGGGCCCGGCGGGATGGCCGCGATGTCCGGCCACTCCCACCGAGTGGGACCTGCTTGAAATCCTCATCACCCACCCCGGTCGGTTGATCAGGCAGAGCCAGCTCCTCCTGGAGGTGTGGGGCCCTACGGGGACAGGACGAACTACCCTGCACGTCTACATGGCCCAGCTCCGGCGCAAACTGGAGCTGACACCGCACACCCCAGCTAACTGATCACCGAGCCCGGGACGGGCGACCGCTTCGAAGGCTGATGGACATGAGACGCGGCACATTCCGTATCTACCTTGGCGCGGCCCCCGGCGTCGGCAAGACCTACGCGATGCTCTCGGAGGGGCACCGCAGGATCGAGCGCGGCACCGACACCGTCGTCGCCTTCGTTGAGCACCATGGACGACCGCGCACCGAGGTCATGCTGCACGGGCTGGAGGAGATCCCGCGGGCCCAACTGCACTACCGTGGCGGCGTCTGGACCGAGATGGACGTGGACGCCGTCCTGGCGCGCCGCCCTGCCGTCGCGCTCGTGGACGAGCTCGCCCACACCAACGTGCCCGGCTCCCGCAACGCCAAGCGCTGGCAGGACGTCGAGGAACTACTCCAGGCCGGCATTGATGTCGTCTCCACCGTGAACATCCAGCACTTGGAGTCCCTCGGCGACGTGGTCGAGGCCATAACCGGGGTCAGGCAGCAGGAGACCGTGCCCGACGAGGTGGTCCGCAGGGCCGACCAGATCGAACTGGTCGACATGTCCCCGCAGGCCCTCCGCCGACGGATGGCCCACGGCAACATCTACAAGCCCGACAAGGTCGACGCGGCCCTGTCGAACTACTTCCGGCCCGGCAACCTCACCGCCCTGCGCGAGCTCGCCCTGTTGTGGGTCGCGGACCGGGTCGACGAGTACCTCCAGGAGTACCGCGGCGAGCACAACATCCGCTCCACCTGGCAAGCCCGTGAGCGCATCGTCGTCGGTCTGACCGGTGGTCCCGAAGGCCGGCAGCTCATCCGCCGGGCCGCACGCCTCGCAGAGAAGGGCGCCGGCGGCGAAGTCCTCGCCGTCTACATCGCACGCAGCGACGGCCTCACCTCCGCCTCGCCCAAGGAACTCGCCGTGCAGCGGACCCTGGTCGAGGATCTCGGCGGCACCTTCCACCACGTCATCGGCGACGACATCCCCGACGCTCTGCTGGAATTCGCCCGCGGCGTCAACGCCACACAGATCGTCCTCGGCGTGAGCCGCCGCCGCCCCTGGCAGTACGTATTCGGGCCCGGCGTCAGCGCCACTGTGGCCCGCGAGTCCGGACCTGACCTCGACGTCCACATCGTCACCCACGACGCCGCGGCCAAGGGCCGCGGCCTGCCCGCGGCACGCGGCGCCCGCCTGGGCCGCTCCCGCATCATCTGGGGTTGGTTGGTCGGCATCGCCGGGCCGGTGCTGCTGACCGTACTGCTGCGCAATGTCGTTCCCGACCTCGGGCTCACCAACGACATGCTGCTCTTCCTCACGCTGACCGTGGCTGCCGCGCTGCTCGGCGGACTGCTGCCCGCGCTGGCCTCGGCGGCCTTCGGGTCCGTGCTGCTGAACTACTTCTTCACACCGCCCCTGCACCTGTGGACCATCGCCGACCCCAAGAACATCGTCGCCATCGCGGTCTTCTTCGCGGTCGCAGTTTCGGTCGCCTCCGTGGTGGACCTCGCCGCCAGGCGCACCCACCAGGCCGCCCGGCTGCGCGCCGAAGCCGAGATCCTCTCCTTCCTCGCCGGCAGCGTCCTGCGCGGCGAGACGGCCCTGCCCGCCCTGCTGGAACGGGTCCGCGAGACCTTCGCCATGGAATCGGTGGCCCTACTAGAACGCGACAACGAGGTCGAACCGTGGACCCTCGCGGCCGGCACCGGGCCCGCCCCGGCCGCCCGACCCGAGGACGCCGACGTCGACATGCCCATCGGCGAGAACATGGCCCTCGCCCTCACCGGCCGCGTCCTCCCGGCCGAGGACCGCCGGGTCCTCGGCGCCTTCGCCGCCCAGGCGGCCGTCGTACTCGACCGCCAGCGCCTGGTCGGCCAGGCAGAGGAGGCCCAGCGCCTTGCCGAGGGCAACCGCATCCGTACGGCGCTCCTGGCCGCCGTCAGCCACGACCTGCGCACGCCCCTTGCCGGGATCAAGGCATCCGTGACCTCCCTGCGCGCCGATGACGTGGAGTGGTCGGAGGAGGACCGGGCGGACCTCCTCGAAGGAATAGAAGAGGGAGCGGACCGGCTCGACGCCCTGGTCGGGAACCTCCTCGACATGTCGCGCCTCCAGACCGGCACCGTCACCCCGCTGATCCGTGAGACCGACCTCGACGAAGTGGTCCCGATGGCCCTGGCCGGCGTCCCCGACGACAGCGTCGAACTCGACATCCCCGAGACCCTCCCCATGGTCGCGGTCGACCGAGGGCTCCTGGAACGCGCCGTGGCCAACATCGTCGAGAACGCCGTCAAGTACAGCCCCGACGGCCAGCGCGTTCTCGTCTCGGCCAGTGCGCTCGCCGCCCGCGTGGAACTACGCGTCGTCGACCGCGGACCGGGCATCCCGGACGAGGCCAAAATCCGTGTCTTCGAACCTTTCCAGCGTTACGGAGACGCCCCTGCCGGAGCCGGAGTGGGACTCGGGCTCGCGGTCGCCCGTGGTTTCACCGAAGCCGTCGGCGGCATCCTGACGGCGGAGGACACCCCGGGAGGCGGCCTCACCATGGTCCTCACCCTGCCCATCGCGGAACCAGCCCCGAGGCCCGTCCCCGATTTTTCGTGGTCGTCGGCATCGGCACCGACATAGAGGCCGGCATCCTCATCGCGTCCACCTCCTGGAAGAAGACGTCCCCAACATCTGGGCCCAGGCCATCAGCCGCCAGCACGGCCCTCACTACGCCCGGGTCAAGACCATCGCCCCGGGCCTCGCCTCGGGCATCGCCCTCGGCGAGAGCGCCGTCCGCAGTCGAAACGGGGTGACGGTCGCCAGAATCAAGGGTTCCGATCAGGACTTCATTCACGCCACCGCCGAAACCGTCGTGGAGAAGGGCGACGTCATCATGGTCACCGGCAAGACCCGCGATGTGGAAGCCTTCGCCGAGCTCAGCTGAGCCTGGGCCCAGATGCCATCGACAGCTCGCGGAACGGGGCATGAAGCCGTGACCCGGTCTGAAGGACTACGGGCGCAGTGCGTGGAACGCCTCGTCGGCGAGGGCGGGCAGGTCGAGGGTTCCGTCGCTTTCCACCCAGGACGCCAGGGCCGTGGTCACTGCCGCGAGAGCGGCAGCCGCCGTGACGCGGGTGGTGAGGTCGCTCTCGCCGGGGTCGCGTGCTCTGAGGGCCTCGGCGAACAGCCTCTGGGTTTCGTACTGGTTGTCCCAGGTGCGGGCGCGCAGGGCCGGTGTCTCAAGGATCAGCCTGGTGCGGACGAGCAGGGCCTCCTTGTCTGTCGCGTACACCGCCTTCAGGCCCTGGACGAGGGCGTGGCGGAGGGCCGTGAGACTGTCCTCCTGCGGCGGCCGCTCCTCGATGAGGCGGCCGATCAGCGGATCGTACTGGTCGGACTCGACGACGGCTTCCTTGGTGGGGAAGTGGCGGAAGAACGTCATATGGGAGACGTCGGCAGCAGCTGCGATCTCTTCGACAGTGGTGTTCTGGTACCCCTGGGCCAGGAACAGGCGCAGGGCCTGTTCCTGGATCGTCCGTCGGGTCTGCGCCTTCTTCCGGTCGCGCAGTCCCGGGGGCCGTGCTGGGGTCGAGCTCATGGACCTACTGCCTCCGGACGTTCGTTCCATTCAGTGCGTGCTTCCGCTTCCGAGTATGCGTGTGAGCGTCTCGCCCAGGGCGGCGGGGGAGGTCCCGCGCCATGCCAGGTGGGCGTCGGGGCGCACCAGCATCGCCTGGTGTCGGAGGCCGGCGACACTCAGCACGGCCACGCCGGGGCTGAGGTGCCGACGGGCGACAGCCTCGTGTTTCCCGGCGGTATCTGCGGAATTGAGCAGAGCCCAGTGGGGGCTCAGTTCCCGGTGCAGGCGGGTTGGAGTCCCGTCCTGGCGGACGCATGCGAGATCGGGCAAGCGGTCGCCTGCTTGGGGGCCGGGGCCGGAAAGGGCCCTCGCGCCGAGCGGCCCCCGGCGGTAGGTGATCTTCAGCTGGGACGACTTCTCCCAGATCAGGCGCTGGACAAGAGAGCGGTTCAGCAGGGGAACGAACACCTGATCGCGCAGTGCCCGTGCCCATGGGGTCTGTCCGACCACCATGCGGGTCATGGCACTGGTGGATTCAAGCACTTCGCGGGCGATGGGGCGACGCTCGGTCTCATAGGTGTCGAGCAGGGCGTCATTCGCCCCGCCCATGGCGACCAGAGCGAGCTTCCATGCCAGGTTCTCGGCATCACCCAGGCCGGTGTTCATCCCCTGGCCTCCAAAGGGGCTGTGAATGTGCGCGGCGTCGCCGGCGAGCAGGATCCGGCCCTGGCGGTAGGCCGACGCTAGGCGGCGATGAATCCGGAACGCCGAGGTCCAAAGGACGTCGCGTACGGTGTCGCGCGGGACGCCTGCCTCCCTCAGGAGCATCTCCCGGAGAACCTCCATCAACGCGTGGGAAGTGAGGTCTTCGGCGGCACCGGCCGGTGCGGGGGCCATCAGCCGCCACACGTCCTCGCCCGGAAGCGGAAACACGCCGATCATCCGGTCTCCACGCAGCCAGACGGAGACGGTGTCCCGAGGAACCGGCAGGCGGGCCTTCACATCGGCGAGCAAGAAGCGCTCGATGACCGGTACGCCAGGGAAGTCGATACCGGCGGCCTTGCGGACGCGACTGTGCGCTCCGTCGCACCCCACCAGCCAGCCTGCCCGCTCCTCTCCGTCCGCGAAGCGCAGACCGACCCCATCGACGCCCCGGCGGACGTCCAGCAGTTCACGGTCCCACTCCACCTCGACCCCGAGTCCGGCCAGACAGTGCCGGAGTCGGACCTCCACTTCAGCCTGGGACATCAGCAGTCCCGGCCTGGTCACCAGCTTCGTGGGCTGCCCCACCCTGAGCCGCGCCATCGGCTCGCCGTCCACGTACGTGACCACCTGCGCGATCGGCACGGACAGCTCGGGAAGATCACCGAGCGCACCGAGGCGGCCGAGTACCTCTGCACCGCGGGGCTGCAACCCCAGCGCCCGCGAGGTCACCGCCGGCCCGGCCGCTTTGTCCAGCACGCGGACGGGGACCCCCGCCGCGCTGAGCCCGCAGGCCACTGCCAATCCGGTCGGCCCGGCGCCGACCACCACGACCATCGGGAAGGCCATGACCACCCGCTCCATGTTAGTGGATAACTAATGTAAGAGACTAACGCCAAAGGGTGGTTGCCGTAGTGCCTCCGGTCGGCGACAAAGCCGCATGCAGACTGCCGACCTTCGGCAAAGTCGTCGACTGCTGGCCTACCTTCCACGCGGCCGTTTGCGGCAAGGGTTCCCACGAGCACAGCCGCACACCCTTTGCGTCCTGTGCCTTCGGGCAACGGCGCCGAGGGATCAGGGCTTCATTTCCCAGTAGGCGCTGAGGGAGCTCCTTTCCACCTTGGCGAGGAGACCCTGCCGGGTCCTGCTCGTCGACGCCGCGTGTCTGCGTCCAGGTGCGGGCCGTGTCGAGGCCCTGGGTGCGCAGGCGCTCCGCACGGTCCCTTTGAGGCGTTTTCCTCAACTCTTGGAGCCAAGCGGTGATGAGGTAGTCGGCCGGTTCGTCCTGGTAGGCGGGTGGTGTGGCCTGTGCCTCCAGCAGGCGTGCGAACACGATGCCGTGCCATATCCGGACCTGTTGGGCGTCCTGGTTCGTGATCGTGTCGGCTATGCCGTCCAGGGACCGAGAGCGCGGGAGTTCGCCGTCGGCCGCGTGGAGAGTGCCGTACCGATCGCGTCCGCAGGGACGGCGGCGAGCTGCCGGGCTGTGTTTTTCTTATCCGCTGCAGGGCCACGTACTCGCTGTCCAGGCCGGCGAGCATCTCGTACAGGTCAGGCGCGTAGCCGGCCAGCTCGGTGGCGGCGGAAAGACGCAGCGCAGGGTCGAGGTCGACCTCCTTTGGCGGCCCGAACCCGAGCGCGAAGCGGCAGACCTCTTCTGCGTCGGCTCGACGCGAAAGTCCCCCCGCCCCCGCCATCGGCAGCCGGAACGCCGTTGAGCCGCATCGCTGCCTGATGCGTGAACTCCCCCGACACGACGGCCCCGTTCGACTCAAGATCTTCATCTTGCCGAGAGGCAAAGTGACCGAACACGCCCGGGTGTTATCGCGGGACGGGCGTCACTTCCGTCGGTGTGTGCTGGCCCTCGGTTGCCTGGAGTACGCCTGATGAGGTCCACGGCGGGGGTCCGCGGTGCCGTCGACGCGCCACTGCCTCTCACCGCAGGAGACCACCCGTCCAGACAGCAGTCGCAGTGGACCGTGCTCATGGAGTCCTCAGCGGTGGCCACCACCCGGGTGGTCTGTGGTGTGGGGGTCTCGGCGGCCGAGGAGTTCGGCGAGACCGCGGCGGGTGGCGGCCAGGACTACGCGGTCCTGCGGCCTGAGGACATAGCCTGGGTGGAGCTCCCAGATCAACCCGGGGTGTCGGCCGTCCCCTTCACGTGCGGAGGAGGCCAGGTCGGCCCGACGTTCCTCGGGTGCGGCGGTGTCGATGGCGATCACCCGCCAGGCTCCAGGACGGAAGGATTCGGTGATGGTGCGGCCTTCGAGTTGTGGGTGGCCTGCTACATCGACGGCGGCGAAGAGCAGGACGCGGCGCTCGACGGGGATGGCGCCCAGTATCTGTCGTCCCATCATCGCTCCGGCGAAGGCGGGGGCGGCGAGGTGAGTGACGCTGCGGCTGCGGGTCAGGGCGGTGGGGTGTGCGGCTCGCAGGGTGCGGTAGACGGCTGTGGCGAAGCCGTCGTCGTACAGGCGCAGGGCCACGCGTACCTCGGCGTTGATCGAGCGGGCGTAGAGCGCCGCTTCGAGGTTGGTGGTGTCGGAACTGGTCAGAGCCAGCAGGGCGTGGGCCCGGTGGATGCCAGCGGTCTCCAGTATTCCTTCTTCGGTGACGTCGCCCAGGACGACCGGGATCCGCAGGCGGCGGGCGAGGGCCAGTCCGCGGGCCTCGGGGTCGTTCTCGACGCACACCACAGGGATCTGCAGCTCGTGGAGGCGTACCAGCACGCGTGTCCCGATCTTGCCGAGGCCAAGCAGCACCACCTGTCCGGAAAGGCGGCGCGGGGGCCGCCGAAGTGCCGTCGCCGTGCGGAAGGCTCCCAGGGCCTCCAATGCGGCCGCCACCAGGACGGGCAGCAGGAGCAGGCCGACGAAGCCGGAGAGGATCTGCAGAACCTGGCGCTGTGGTGGCTCATCCACCGCTGGGTCGTTGATCGCGAAGATGTCCAGGAGGGTGATGTACGCAGCGTGCAGAGGGTGGTCCCCCGTCGTCTGCCACGAGGCCACGGCGATGGCAGCAACAGCCGCCACGATGCCGGCCAGCGACCAGCGCAGCCGCCTTGAGAAGAGCGAGTCGAACGGGAGCGCAGTGGGGCCCAGCCGGGGTGCGGCCTGTGCGGGTCCCGTGTGGGACACCGCTTCCAGGGCCACGATGCCCCGCCCTGTCGCGGCGCCCACCGTGCGGTCGTCCGGCAGCAGTTGCGGGCCTTGGTCCCCGCTGAGCTCGGACCCCTCGTTACCTGCTGGATCGTTGGTCGTCGCCGAGAGCAATGCCAACGTGCACAGGCCGGGGTCGGCCGTCTGTCCACGCTGCGGGGGTGTGCGTTCCACCGCTCGCAGCAGCAGGCCGTCCGCCTGCACGATCTTGTTGGTGCCTGCTACTGCCGTCGCGGCGAGGGCGGGCGCGGCGGTGTCGGCGTCCGACAGCACGGTCGTCGAGGAGTCGAGTTCTCGCAGGTCGATGCCTGGTTCCGCGACGATCGCGGCTTGGTCCAGGAGTTCTTCCAGGTGTTGGCCGAGTTTGCGGTTGTAGAGCCGGATGACCAGTCTCAGTCGTGGGTTGAGCCGTCGAGCGATCAGGGCGGCGCGCAGGTTGGTGGCGTCGTCCTCGTACACAAGCGCCAGGGCAGCGGCTCGGGTCACTCCTGCACTGGCGAGTACCTCCTCTGTCGGCTCTCCCGTCTCGAGTACGCGTTCACGTACTGCTGCCGCCTGCCCGTCGGCCACGGACGCCCGCGCGGCCGGAATCCGCCCCAGCAGCCCGAACCGCCCTCCGCCGGCCCGTCTGTGGGCAGGGCCGGACCCAGCCTCCCCGGTGGTGGGTACGACGAGGGTCACGTGCTCCCGGTACACGTCACGTAGCTCGGCAGCGAGTCGGCGAGCGAGCCCGTCGTCGCCGCAGACGACCATCCCGACTTGCTGGTCTGCCTGTTGCTGCTGCCCGTAGGTTGAGGTCACGCCCAAAGGATGCACTCTCGCTCCTCGCGGACGATCAAGGGGCGTGGTCGTGGCGGCCGTCGGCCGCACGAGCGGTGCCGGCCCTGCTCAACGCTCGGGGGTGCTGGTGGGCGACAGAAGCGACCCGGGTGTGGGGGTACTCGAGGGTGGCGGCCAGGAGTGTTCGTAGCGTGACCGTGACGGGCTCCATGTGGGGGCGGGCTCCGGCAGATCCGGTGCGAAGGGGCCTGCCCGGTTCGCCATGAGGAGCATCACCGTCCCGGTGAAGAGGAGGGTGATGATGATCAGGGCGAGCCCGATCGGGTTACGCGGGTTGTAGTAGTACTTCTGCGTGCCCCACTTGCTTCGTTTGAAGACGGGCTCAGGGTCGAAGTTCACCTGGTGTCCCCTCGTTTCGTGCCGAGTCTTCTGTTTGCTCACGCCTTGGGGGGGCCTGCTACCCAGCAGGCCCCCCCAAGGGACGTGATCGCAGTCAGCCGACTATTTCGATCTTGCCGTTGGATGAGTTCGACTCGGGCATGGCGGATGTTTTGGCGGGGGTGAGGCTTCCCAGGAGTTGTGCGAGGTCGACGCCGGTGGTGGAGGAGAGGAGTTCCATGCCCTGGGCGACGTTGTCGGTGACGGTGCGGGAGAGCTTGCTCGCGCCGTCGGTGGAGATGACGGTCATCTTGTCGATGGCGGCCAGCGGTTCGGCGGCCTTGGCCACGACCTGGGGCAGTGCCTCGACCATCATCTGGATCATCGCGGCGTCGCCGTAGCTTTCGAAGGCCTCCGCCTTCTTCTGCATCGCTTCGGCCTCGGCAGTGCCCTTGGCCAGGATGGCGGCGGCCTCGGCGTCGCCCTCCAGGCGTACCGCTTCGGCGATGGCGGCGCGGCGGGCGCGTTCGGCCTCGCCTCGCTTGGCGCCCTCGATGGCTTCGGCCTCGGCGAGTGCGGAGCGGCGCTGCTTCTCGCCCTCGCCGGTCAGGCGGGCTCGTTCGGCCTCGGCCTGGGCGGCGGCGATGGCCGCCAGGCGCTCGGCTTCGGCCTGCTTGACGCGGGCGACGCGGAGGGCTTCGGCTTCCTGTTCGGCCTGGTAGCGGCGGGCGTCGGCGGGCTTGCGGACCTGGGTGTCGAGCTGGCGGTCGGTGAGCGCCGCCTGGCGTTCGGCGACCTTCTCCTGTTCGGCGAGGATCTGCTGCTGCCGGTCGGCGTCGGCCAGGGGACCTGCTGCGTTGGCCTGGGCGGTCGCCGCGTCGGTCTCGGCCTTGATCTCGGCCTGGCGCAGGTACAGGGTGCGCTGCGCGACGGCGATTTCCTCCTCGGCTTTCAAGCGGGCCTGTTCGGCGGCCTGGCGGGAGTTGGCCTCGGCGATGTCCGCTTCCTGCTTGGCGCGGGCGGCTTCGGGCCGGCCGAGGTCTTCGAGGTAGGAGCCTTCGGTGGTGATGTCCTGGATCTGGAAGGCGTCCAGGACCAGGCCCTGCCCGGACAGGCTGGCCTCGGCCTCCTCGGCGACCTGTCCGGCGAACGCGGCACGGTCGCGGATGATGTCCTCGACCGACATGCGGCCGACAATGGCGCGCAGGGCGCCGGAGAGCACTTCCTGGGTGAAGCCGACGATGCCGTCCTGCTGCTGCAGGAAGCGCTGCGCGGCGGCGCGGATGGCGTCCTCGTTGCCGCCGACCTTGACGATCGCCACGCCTTCGAGGTTGGCCTTGATGCCGCGCAGGGTGACCGCGCCGCGCACGGCGATCGGGATGTGCCGGCTGGACAGGTCGAGGGTGTAGCGCTGCTGGACGAACGGGACGACGAACACCCCGCCGCCGACCACGACTTTCTGGCCGGTGTTGTCGGTCGATATCCGTCCCGTCTCGGGATCGGTGGAGCTTTTGCCGCGGCGTCCGGTGATGATGAACGCCTCGCTGGGGCCCGCGACCTTGTACCGGGTGACCACCACGAGGGCGAGCAGGACGAGGAGTACGACCACTCCGACGACCGCTGTGACGACTGGACTCATGAGGGATCCCCTCCTGCCCCCGAAGCGGCAGATCGATGACGGTTGAGCTCGGTTGTGCTGAAGGAACGGGTCCGGTCAGTGCTCTACGGCGCGGACTGTGACCGAGGTGGAGGACGGTGCGGCCGTCACCCACACCTCGGCGCCCCGGGTCAGTGGGGTGTCTGCCTGCGCGGCGTACTTCACGGGCTGGCCGGCCAGGCGGAGCAGGACCTCGCCGTACCCGTCGGCGGGGATGGCGGTGACGACCGTTCCCGTGGATCCGAGGAGGTCGTTCTGGTGCGGGGCGACTGCGCTGCGATCTCGCAGCAAGGCCCGGCTCAGTTGCCAGGCCAGCCAGCTCGCTCCTGCACCAGCCAGCGTCCCCGCGGCTGCTGCCGCTCCCGGCCCGAGTCCCGTGGACCCGAGCACGATCGCCCCCGTGAAACCGAGCATCGAAACGAAGCCCGCGACCACTGGGAGCGACAGCCAGCCATCGAACAGGCCGTCCAGAACACCATCGAAAGCACCCTCGACGACCCCGTCGAGCACCAGCGAGACGGCCAGCAGCACGATCCCCCCGATGCCGAGACCCAGAAACAAGCCCATGGGCACCTCCGCTGTCGTACTGCTGTCCTGGCTGGACAACGGCATCGTTTCAGCGGGAGGGCCTGAACACATTGCCAGCCTCCGGCAATCTTTACGGCATTTTGACGCACATCCGGGCAGCGGTCGCCGCAGCCGACCGCGACGGCTCCGGCTGACGGGCCGGCCCGCGGGGGCCGCAGACCGGCGAGCGCGAGCGGGTGGCTGCCCGGAGGGCCAGGAGTACGGGCCGAAGGGCGCGGCCCGGCGCGGGACCTCCCCGGCGAGGTTCCGCCCAGCCCCGAACGGGGAACGCCGCATTGTGCCGGACCGGCGGCACCGTCCGGGCAGTCCTGGAAGACAATAGGACCGAGGGGAACGGAGGTGATCGCCGTGACCCGGCCTTCTCCCCTCGGACGGCTCGCCGGACTGCGGGTCACGGTGTGCTGGAGCAACGGTGCGCCTGCTGCCGGGATCTGTGAGCCGGCAGTGCGCGCTGCACGCCCCCCGCCCCGTGGTGATCGTCCGTGAGGGTACGGGCACGGAGGGCTGGACGCCAGTGGCCGGGGCGGGGGTGGCGAGACGGCCGCCTCGGCGCAGGCCTTCTTTCACAGGCATCCTTCACGGACAGGAGGGAAGCGACATGCTGGAGAGAAGCGAGCACGCGACCCTGGGTATCGACGTGCTCAAGGCGGCCGGGACCGTTTCGAAGAACGACTACCGGCAGGTGGTGGAGCCACTCATCGAGGACGCGCGGAGAGAGGGCCGCCGGATCCGGATCCTCTGTGAGTTCGGTCCGGAGTTCCGGCGCTTCACCCCAGGAGCCGCCTGGGAGGACCTGAAGGTCGGCTTGGGATCGATCAAACTGTTCGAGGGTTGTGCCGTCGTCACCGATACGGGCTGGATCCGTGAGCCCACCCGGCTGATGAGCTTCCTGATGCCCTGTCCCGTTCGGCTGTTCGGCGCTCACCAGCGGGAGGGGGCCTTCCGCTGGCTGGCGTCACTCCCGGAGGGAGCCGGGATCTCCCACCGCCTGACCGATTCCGGCGTTCTCGTGGTCGAGGTCTCGCAGCCGCTGCGCGCGGCGGACTTCGACACCCTGGGGTCGACCATGGACAGCCGGCTGGGGACACCCGGCGGACGGACAGGCGTCGTGCTTCATGCCGCCGGGTTCCCCGGATGGGAGAACGTCAGCAGCTTGGTCCGGCACGTGCGGTTCGTGCGTGATCACCGCCGGGTGATCGGGAAGGTGGCCCTGGCCGCCGACGGCAAGGTGGCCTCCCTGCTGCCCCGGCTCGCGAACCGCTTCGTCCGGGCCGAGGTTCGGAGGTTCGGACACGAGGAGCTCGACAGTGCCGTCGCGTGGGCGGCCGCACCTTCCACAGCGCCGAAGGGAGTCGGAGCGTCCCCCGGCCAGGTGTAGAGCGGTGCGGCCCGGGCAGGCGGGAGGGTCGGATCATGGAATGGCGGTTCTGGCTGATCGCGGTGCTTGGGATCCTCGCGGTGATCGCCGTCTCGGCGCTCGTGACGCAGGCACGCCGCCGCCGGGGAGGGGCCATGGCCGAGCGGCGCACTCCACCCCCGGACGGTGGAGGTGAGCGGCGATGGCGTTCCCTGGTGCGCGTGGGAGACGTGGTGGGTCGGCCGGTGGTGATCCTGCATGGAGATGCGGCCAGGTCAAGGACGTTGTATCGGATGCGGCCGACGGCAGGGTGACGATGTTCACCCTGAGTGGTCGGGGTGTGCTCTCGGGGCCTTGCACGAGGTCCTGCCCTGGCGCAGTCCATGTCTTCGGCCCGGACGCGGTCATGGTCGTCGACCGTTCGGCTCTGGCCGACAAGGTGGGGCCGAACGGGCTGATGACCCCGGCACCGGCATGAGCGGCACCGCGGTCCTCACGTCGGACGATGAGCACATGGGCCGCGTCACCGACGTGGTCCTCGACGTCACGGACGACGCCGGGCGGGCGGTGGGGTACGAGGTCCGCCTGGGTCACCACGGCGCCGGCCGGGCCACGGTCCTGCTGCCCGTCCGACGCCCATCGCCGCCTCTCGCGAGAACGTGGTGGTGCCCACGATGTCTTTCGAGTTCACCGCGGGGGACCTCACCGGTTTCCGCGAGGCGGCGCGGGGCTTGGAGCTGGCGCTGAGGGAGCCATCGTGAAGCGCTTCGACGACGTGCTCCGGATGCCCGTCGTGGCGGCCGACACCGCTGAGACGGTGGGCGAGGTGACCGGCCTGGTGCTGGCCCCCGCACCGGCACGGGTGACATCCGTGCGGATTCGCTGGTCGCGCGGCGAGCTGCTCGTCCCGGACGCAGGCGCGCGCCGTCGGCCCGGATGCCGTCATGATCAAGCATGCGGTGGGCGCCGCCCATGCCGAGGCACGCGAGGAGGACCCCAACGCGGACCCGATGGGGAAGTCACTGATGACGGATCGAGGCCGGCGGCTCGGCGAGGTCCAGGGGTGCTCGTTCGGCGAGCAGAACGGCAGGGTCCTCAGCCTGACGACGGCGGCCGATGTCATCGACGGCGCCCGCCTGCTCGGCGTAGGTGACGGCCTGGCCCGGGCCTTGGTCGGCGGCCCCGACGAAGCGCCGCCCGGACAGCTGAACCTCGCGCACCACGTGTTCCTCGACGCCTCCGCTCGGGAGCTGTATCCGCGGTGGGCGGAGGTGGCCCGCCAGACAGTGGGATTCCTGCGCTTCTGTGCCGGGCGCAGACCCGCGGACGCGCCACTGGCCGCGGTGGTGGCGGAACCGAGCCGCCGCAGCCCGGAGTTCCGGGAGATGTGGGCCACGCAGGACGTGCGGGAGAAGACGCACGGCACGAAGGCTTTTGCCATCCGGTGGTCGGCGGTTTCGACCTCGCCTACGAGACCCTCGCGCTGCCCGGTGACGAGGGCAGTGTGCTGGTCGTCTTCACGGCCCCCGACGCCGGGGCCGAGGCCGCGTTGCGTCTGATGGGCGGTTGGGCGGCGTCGCCCGGTGCGCCGGCCGCGCCGGACCCCGGGCGCCTCCTCGCCGGATCCGGTTCCTGACCCCGCCGCACGGATCCGCCCGTGCCCGGGGCCTCGCCGGCGCCCGCAGCCCGCACCGAGTTCACGTCAGGTCGGGCGGTGAATCCGTGGGGCGTCGGGGGATCCGGCCCCAGCACGGGGCCGTGTACCGCCTTAGCGCACCGCGGGAGCCCGGCTCGTCCCGGAACCCGAAGGCGCGACGGGTGAACCGGCTCCACCTGAACGGTGCTGGTGCCGGATGCGGCGGGTCAGGGACGCTCGCCGGATCCCAGCATCACAAGCCCGGTGACCAGCAGGGAGAGCCCGATGACCAGGAGGGGGAAGCCGGGACCCGGAAGGACGTAGACGGCGACACCGGCCAAGGTGGTGGGAACACCTACCGCTACCAGGGTGACAGCCAGGCGGCGCTCGGTGACGTTGCGGCGCACCCATGCAGCGATGCTGCGGCGCACCCATCCGGTGATACTACGACTGCCCACTGTTCAGGACACCCGCTTCGAGTCGGCTCGGCGGGCGGCGCGCTCGGCCTGGATGAAGCACACGAGAGCAGCCGTGACGGGGATGAAGCCGAGGCCCGTGCAAACGGTCACGACATCGGAGGCGGCGTCCAGCATGCGGGGGACGGCGTTGAGGGGCATGAGGGTGTACAGAAAGAGGATGGCCCAGGCGTAGGGGCGGGCTGCCGGCCGTCGCCCGCGGAGGCCGCGTGGCGTCCAGCCGGTGAGGATCGCCACGAAAACGGGCAGCACGAGCAGCGTGCCGGCCGCGAGGGCAATCGCGTGAAACGTGGGGTTGCCGTTCATCGGTACCTCTCGGGATCGGGCGCCCACGATAGACGAGGTTTGCGTGACGCGTTCATGCCGGAGTTCGGCAAAGCAGGGTCCGTCGGACTGCCGTTAGAGAACCGTCAATGCAGCGTAAGGGACGTGTAAAGTCCGCCGTGGTGTGCCGGGAAGCCTGGTCGGCGATAGGGGATAGCTCTCTTCGCGGATCGGGGTCTGACGTCATGGTGCTCGTCGCTGTATTCGGTGTGGCGCTGCTGGTCGCCGTGCTGCTGTCCGGGCTTGCCGCCCGCACGGTCCTCTCCACCTCGCTGCTCTTCCTGCTGGGCGGGGCGCTGGTCAGTGACGGGTTTCTCGGGCTGATCCACATCACGGCCGACAGCGAGATCGTCTCGGTCACTGCCGATCTGGCCCTGTTCGCGGTGCTGTTCACGGACGGCATGCATGTCTCGTTCCCGAAGCTGCGGCAGAACTGGAAGAACCCGGCCCGTGCGCTGGGGCTGGGCATGCCGCTGGCCATGGCCGGCATGGCGCTGATCACCCACTACCTGGTCGGGTTGGACTGGACGACGTCGTTCCTCGTCGGCGCCGTGCTCGCGCCGACCGATCCGGTCTTCGCCTCGGCGATCGTGGGCCGCAAGGAAGTTCCGGCGAAGCTGCGGCAGTTGCTGAACGTGGAGAGCGGCATCAACGACGGGCTCGCGCTGCCCGTCGTCCTGCTCCTGATCGCCGCGGCCGGCCCCACTTTCGGCCAGGCGGACGCCTCCGTCGGCGAGATCGCCTTGGAGCTCGGTCTCGGCCTGGTCTTCGGCGCCGTCCTGCCGTTGGCGGTGGCGGCGCTGGTACGGCTGAGGCTGTTGGGCGCCGAGCCGAAGCTGCAGCCGTTGCTGCCGCTGGCCACCGGGATCATCCTGTACGGGCTGTGCCACCTCACCCACGCCAACCCCTACCTGGCGGCGTTCTCCGCCGGGGCCGTCCTGGCCTCCGTCTCGCCCGTGGCGAAGACCGTG
The DNA here is from genome assembly GCF_045162725.1 of Streptomyces sp. NBC_01006. Taxonomy (NCBI): domain Bacteria; kingdom Bacillati; phylum Actinomycetota; class Actinomycetes; order Kitasatosporales; family Streptomycetaceae; genus Streptomyces; species Streptomyces sp. NBC_01006. Next base: position 7,327,526 of record NZ_CP108700.1, read on the forward strand.
TTCGAGCCGCTGGGCGAGATGCTCGCGGAGCTGGCGAAGTTCGCAGCCCTCCTCGTCTTCGGCGCGCTGCTGACCCCCGCCCTGTTCGGGGACCTGTCGGTGGGCGGGTACGTGGCCGTGGTCTTGGCGATCGTCCTGATCCGCCCCGCCTCCCTGCTGGTTTCTCTGCTGGGGGCACGGATCGAGCGGCGGGAGAAGCTGGTGGCCGCCTGGTTCGGGCCCAAGGGCTTCGCATCCGTCGTCTACGGCCTGCTCGTGCTCCAGGCCGGGATCCCGCAGGGCGAACAGGCGTACACGCTGATCGCCGTCTGTATCGCCTTCTCGATCATCGCCCACTCCAGCACCGACGTACCGATCGCCCGCCTCTTCGACGTGGAAGACCTCGCGGGCATCCCGAACGACGACGACCACGACCACGCCCCGAAGACGACCGACACCGTTCCCGCCCCGAGCAGTGCCCCCGACCAGGAGAAGCGCCATGATCGCCCGTGATCTCGCCGAGCCCTACCCACACGTGACCAGCAACGATCGGGCCGTGGACGCGGTCCGCCTGGTGGCCGAGCACAACCTCGCCGCGCTCCTGGTCCTGGACTCCGACGGGACCCCGTACGCGGTGGTGCCCGGGTCCCAGCTGGTGCGGCAGCTGGTGCCCGAGTACGTCATGGAGGACCCGCTGCTCGCAGCCGTCATCGACGACCGGCACGCCGACACCCTCACCGAGGACTTGGCCGGCAAGACCGTCGCCCAGTGGATCCCGGGGCGTTCCTTCAAGCCGGCGTTCGTCGGACCGGAGGCCGGGGTCCTGCAGATCGCCGCGCTCATGGCACGTACCCATGTCCCGCTGGTGGCCGTCATCGACCGGGACGACGACGGGCGCCGATTGGTGGGGGTGGTTTCGGCCGCCTCTCTGATGCGTCACCTGCTCGACGTGGGAGGCGGGGCGTGAGCGGCTGGCAGAGCTGGGCAGCGGTCGCCGTCTTCGCGGGCGTCTACATCCTGATCATCACCGAGTGGATCCACCGCGTCGCAGCAGCCCTCGGCGGCGCCGCCCTGATGCTGGCGATCGGGGCCACCGACGACGCGTCGGCCTTCTACTCGGATGAGACCGGTATCGACTGGAACGTCATCTTCCTGCTCCTCGGCATGATGATGATCGTCGGCGTCCTCAAACGGACCGGGCTCTTCGAATACCTGGCGATCTGGTCGGTGAAGAAGGCCAGGTCGAAACCGTTCCGGGTGATGGCCATGCTGATCGTCATCACGGCGGTGGCCTCCGCGCTGCTGGACAACGTCACCACCGTGCTGCTGGTCGCCCCCGTGACCCTGCTGGTCTGCGACCGGCTGAAGCTCTCGCCGATTCCGTTCCTGCTCGCCGAGGTGTTCGCCTCCAACATCGGCGGTACCGCCACCCTCGTCGGTGACCCGCCCAACATCATCATCGCCAGCCGGGCCGGCCTGACCTTCAACGACTTCCTGGTCCACCTCGCGCCACTGGCCGCGGTCCTTACCCTCGTCCTGGTAGCGCTGTGCCGACTGATGTTCGCCAAGCACTTCGTCTACGACGAGAAGCGTGCCGCGGAGATCATGGAGCTGCGCGAACGCGAGGCGATCAAAGAGCCCCGGCTGCTCATTCAGGGTCTGAGCGTTCTGACCCTGGTCGTGGCAGGTTTCGTCCTGCATCCCGTGCTGCACTACGCGCCCAGCGTCGTCGCCCTCCTGGGCGCCGGCCTGCTGATCGCGATCTCCAAGGCCGAGACCGGTGAGGTGCTCGGCGAGGTCGAATGGCCGACCCTCGCCTTCTTCGCCGGCCTGTTCGTCATGGTCGGCGCGCTCATCGAGACCGGCATCATCGCAGAGCTCGCGAACTCCCTCGCGGACATCATCGGCGGAGCCCAACTGGGCGGCACGATGCTCCTGCTGGGCGGCTCGGCCGTGCTGTCGGGGATCGTCGACAACATTCCCTACGTCGCCACCATGGCCCCCATCACCAGCGAACTCGTCACCGACATGGGCGGCGACCCCGATCACGTCATGTGGTGGGCCCTCGCCCTCGGCGCCGACCTCGGCGGCAATGCCACCGCCATCGGCGCCTCCGCCAACGTCGTCGTCCTCGGCATCGCCGAACGCAACCGCCACCCCATCACCTTCTGGCAGTTCACCAAGTACGGGCTCGTCGTCACCGCCGTCACGATCGCCATCTCGGCCCTCTACCTGTGGCTACGCTACTTCGCCCTGGCGTGACGAACGGCCGGCCCTGACCCGCCGGCGAGGGAAGAACGGAGCCCGTACATGAATCACAGCCGGCGTGCGGAAGCCGTGTCCATGGCCCTGTGGTGGGCGGCGCTCACCCTCCTCTTCTGGGCTGGAGGACGCGTCCAAGACGTGCCCGCCTCCCTGGTGGGGTGTGCAGCGAGCGCCGCCTTCCTGATCGGCCTCGGCGAAACGGCCCACTGGCTGCGGCGCCGCATTCAGAAGCACCGTGCGATCCGGAGGAGCCGCACCCCCTGAGGGACGCGCCCACACCTCGGACCGGGTGGCTTCTCGCAACCTGGCTGACCTGCTGATCTTTCTCCGGCCATGAGAATGCGGGAGGAGGACCCTGGCCGATGGCCGGGGTCCTGCGCTCTGGCCCGTGTGTGCCTCAGTGGCTGGTGAGTTCGCCCGTGAGCTTGCCGTGGAGATCGGCACTCGGGTCATTGAGGCCGATGATCTCCACCGTCTTGCCGCGCTGCCCGTATTTGCTCTCGATGGCGTCGAGGGCGGCCACCGAGGAGGCGTCCCAGATGTGGGCGGCCGTCAGGTCGATGACGACCCTCTCGGGATCGGTGGCGTAGTTGAACTGGCCCACGAGGTCGTTGGACGAGGCGAAGAACAGCTCACCGGTCACCGCGTAGACCACGGTGCTGCCGTCGGGGTCGGTGACGGCGGTTACTTCTGTCAGGTGGGCGACGCGCTTGGCGAAGATGACCATCGCCGTGATGGAGCCTGCGACCACGCCGATGGCGAGGTTGTGCGTGGCGACCACCACCGCGACGGTGACCGCCATGACGGCTATCTCACCGGCGGGCATCCGCTTGAGCGTCTTGGGGGCGATCGAGTGCCAGTCGAAGGTCGCGAAGCAGACCATCACCATGACGGCGACCAGGGCGGCCATGGGGATGTCGGAGACGACCGGGCCGAAGACGATGCACAGCACCATGAGGAACACGCCCGCGAGGAACGTGGACAGGCGGGTGCGGGCGCCGGAGACCTTCACGTTGATCATGGTCTGGCCGATCATCGCGCAACCGCCCATGCCACCGAAGAAGCCGGTGACGATGTTCGCGATGCCCTGCCCGACGGACTCGCGGGTCTTGTTCGACTGGGTATCGGTGATCTCGTCGACCAGCTTCGCCGTCATGAGCGACTCCATCAGGCCGACCAGGGCCATGGCGAAGGCGTACGGAGCGATGGTGGTCAGGGTGTCCATCGTGAACGGCACATCGGGCAGTCCGGGCACGGGCAGGGAGGACGGCAGCGCGCCCTTGTCGCCGACGGTCGGGACGGCGATCCCGGCAGCGACCGTGATGACCGTCAGGATGACGATCGAGACCAGCGGGGCCGGGATCACGGTGGTGATCTTGGGGAAGAAGACCATCAGCACCAGGCCGCCCACCACCAGCGGGTAGACCGCCCACGGCACGCCGTGCATCTCGGGAACCTGGGCCATGAAGATCAGGATGGCGAGGGAGTTGACGAAGCCGACCATCACCGAGCGGGGGACGAACCGCATCAACTTCGCGACGCCGAGCGCGCCGAGCGCGATCTGGAACACACCGGCCAGGATGACCGCGGCGACGAGGTAGCCGAATCCGTGCTCACGGTTCAGCGGAGCGATCACGAGCGCGACCGCACCCGTCGCGGCCGAGATCATCGCACGGCGCCCGCCGACGACTGAGATGACCACGGCCATCGTGAACGAGGCGAACAGGCCGATCGCAGGGTCTACACCGGCGATGATCGAGAACGAGATCGCCTCGGGGATCAGCGCGAGTGCGACGACCAGGCCGGCCAGCACCTCGGTACGCCACACCTTCGGGTCGGACAGCCAGTCGGGACGCAGGGCGCGCAGTCTCGCGGCGGGAGACGCAACGGAGGCAGTAGAGGACAAGAGAACGGGAACCTGTCGCACTCGGGCACGCCCCACTCGGCAGGCCGGGGCGTACGGGAGGACGCGGAAGAGCCGGGTCGGCACCCCGCGGACGGCTCGCACGGGCGGGCCTGAAGTCGAGAAGAGGACGGAGCGCGGGCCCACGCGGGCGCGACGAGGTCACGTCCAGGGGCGAAGCGTCACGGCGGGCAGGCGGCGGCAACGGGCGTCATGGGCTCGTGCACGCTCTCTCCTGCAAGGATCAGATCTTCGCCGGGGGCGCCATCGGCCCCGACACGGCAAGAACGGGGCAGCCGAAAGGCCATCCACAGCTGCAACTCTACCCTAACGTTAGAGTAGGGATGGAGGCTGCACGGAAGGTGGCCCTCCGGACATGAAGGGCCAGGAACACGCGCGTGGACGACAAACACATGCAGATCGGTGAAGTCGCTCAGCGGACCGAGCTGTCCCTGCGCACCATCCGGCATTACGAGGAGACCGGCCTGGTGGCCCCCTCCGCCCGCTCCCAGGGCGGCTTCCGCCTCTACACGGAGACTGACGTGGCCCGCCTGATGGTCATCCGCCGTATGAAGCCGCTGGGCTTCACTCTCGACCAGATGCGGGACCTGCTCGACGCCACCGACCGTCTCGACGCCGGAGGCGACCTGGACGCGGGCGAGCGGAAGGCCCTGCTGGACCGCGTGCGCGAGTACGAGCGGGCCGCCACCGAGCAGGTGGACAAGCTCCGCATCCAACTGGCACGCGCCGAGGACTTCGCCGCCGCCCTCGGTGCTCGCCTGGAGCAGGAAGCCCCCATCGCCCGTCCCTGAAGCGGATGCGTACTACTGCGCGGCCGGCTTGTACCGGCCCCCGATCCTGAGGCGGGCAGTGAAGGGCGCTGCCACTGGCATCAAAGGAGCGCAAAGACTGCCGGTCAACGGCAATGCGCTCTCTTCCGGAGGGCGGAGAGGATCAAGGCACGGGGGTCAGACCCGCCCGAACCTCGACGCGCAAGACGGCGACTGCGTTCGGGTGGTGCCTGGCGCACTCAGCCGCTGGGGCCCCGCGTGTCGAAGGAGAGATGAAACGTGAATGCGGCCGCGATACCCGTCCCTGCGTGGTGGCTCATCGCCACATTGGCCACAGCGGTCTCTCTGATGACCCTCGAATAGATCCTGTCCATTGGGTTCGGCGCTTGCCGACGCACGGCATCAGGAGAGTGATCACACCAGGTCTGTACGTCCCAGCCACGCGGGCTTCACCGGTACGCCGTCCTCGTCGCGCTCCACAGTCACGGTCGGCAGAGTCGGCGGAACGGGTTCCGGCTCCCGCTCCGGCTCCGGCTCCGGTTTCCGGCCCGGCGCCGCAGGCCTGTCGCCGACCGCCTCCGACGGTGGGGCGTGGTCGGTGTCGTCCATGAGCTCGGCGACGGAGAAGCGCGTGGCGTGGGACTGCCATGCGCCGTCGATCACGAGTAGGAATCCGTCACCGCCACGGAACAGACGGCGGCGCTTGGGGCTCCTGGGGTGCTCCGGACTGTAAGCACGCGCCCGTCTCTCCAACTCTGCCAGAGCCGTCTCACGCGGACCTTCCACGTGCGCCATTACGTACGCTTCGGTGTGCTTGCGCTCGCCCGAGCCCACCGTGGTCTCCAGAACGAGTCCCCACGTCGTCATGGTTTTTCCCCCTTCGATCGAGCCGTAGCTGAGCAGCTGCATCCTCACCCTTCCCCTGCAAGCGGCCTCGGCGCATCGCAGCCCATCCCGGGTCCCGCTCACCGTACGGTAGGCGCCTTCGCGCTCAGCCGTGCAGCCCTGCTGTAGGCCCCTTCTGGTTCCGGCACTTCGGGGCGGTCTTCTCTGCCGGGGGACGGCAATGACGCCGCAGGCGCACCATGCAAGGCTGTGGACCCACGGCGATGGAGGTCACTGGCGGCTCTGGAACGCTGGGTGCCCATTTGCGACTCCGGTCACGACTGACCCGAAAGAGACTGTCCCACCTATGCACATGAAGAATTCCACCGTCTGGTCCCTCTTCCTGTCAGCTGTGCTCACCGCAACCCTGGCGGGCTGCGGGGACGGAAGCGGGGCGAAGCCCGACGCCGACGCCGTGGCGGCGGCCAAAGCCGCGAACACGAAGATGCAGACCGAGTCGTTCCATTCGTCGGGGACCACCACCGCCTTCGCCGGCGGGAAGCAGGAAATGTGGTCCGACCCTGCCCAGGGTCTCCATGTGGAGGTCACCGGCGCCACCTTGGGCGACATCTACTGCAAGGACGGAACCGCCTACACCAGCGCCGACCTCTTCGCCGCAGCCCTGCGTCAGCGGGGCCAGCAGATCACCGTTCCCGCGGAGCTGAGATCGGCCTACGTGACCACGAAAGCGGAAGGCGGTTGCGCGATGTATTTCAAGATCGCCGAAACCGGACGCCGGGCCAAGGGGAAGGACCGGACCGTCGCAGGCAGGCAGGCCGGAGCGGTACAAGCCGGCGACGGAAAGACCGAAGACGTCTACTTCATCGACGATGCAGAGCAGCGGCTGCTCCTGCTGGAATCGAAGCGTGACGGCAGGACGAGTACCACCACCTACGACTCGTTCGGTGAGAAGTTCACGATCTCCATGCCCGCTGCCGAGAAGACTCTGACCATGGACGCCTTCCGCTACCGCGTCACGAAGTGAGCCCGGGCCCCACGGGGCGTCGGTGCCGTGAGACCCGTCCAGGTCTCCATGAAGCGCGCCGCCGGGCAGCCCGGTTCACCGCACCGCTCCCAGGAATGCCCGGGTCCGCGCGTGTGCCGGTGCTTCGAAGAGCTGCTCCGGAGGGCCGGCTTCCAGGACGCGGCCGTGGTCGAACATGAGGACCCGGTCGGAGACGTCCCGGGCGAAGCCCATCTCGTGGGTCACGCACAGCATGGTGATGTCGGTGGTCCGCGCGATGTCCCGCAGGACGTCGAGGACGCCCGCGACCAGTTCCGGGTCCAGCGCCGACGTGACCTCGTCGAGGAGCAGGACGTCCGGCCGCATGGCCAGGGCGCGGGCGATGGCGACCCGCTGCTGCTGGCCTCCGGAGAGCCGGGTCGGGTGCGCGCCGCGCTTGTCGTAGAGCCCGACCAGATCAAGGAGTTCCCGCGCCCGCTCGGCCGCCTCCTCCCGGTTCAGGCCGAGGACGTGGACAGGCGCTTCCATCACGTTCTCCAGCACCTTCATGTGCGGGAAGAGGTTGAACTGCTGGAAGACCATGCCGATCCGGCGTCGCGGCCCGGCGAGGTACTTCTCGTCGGCGGGGACCAGGGAGCCACCCGCGCCCGCGGGCATGTGGGAGAAGGGTTTCCCGTTCACGTGGATGGTGCCTTCTGTGACCCGTTCCAGGGTCATCAGCAGGCGCAGGATGGTGGTCTTGCCCGAGCCGCTGGGCCCGATCAGGGTGACCTTCTCGCCCCGGGCGACCCGTAGGTCGAGCCCGTCCAGGACGGTCTGGACGCCGAACCGCTTGATGACGCCCGCGAAGCGGACCATGTCCACGTCCGAGGCTTGTGTTTCACCGGGCAAGGCGCTTCTCCAGTCGTCTCATCAGCACGGAGGTGGGATAGCTGGCCAGAAGGAAGACCGTGGCGGCCAGGGTGAAGGCCTCGAGATAGGCGAAGTGCACGCTGCCGTACTCGTTCGCCCGGTGGACCATCTCCTGGACGGCGATCACCGAAAGGAACGGCGTCTCCTTGAAAATGGAGATCACGTAGTTGCCCAGGGCGGGGAGGACGTTGCGCACCGCCTGCGGGAGAACCACGGCCCGCCACACCCGTCGCCGGGGGAACGACAGCGCGGTGCAGGCCTCCCACTGGCCCCGGGGCACGGCGTCGATCCCCGCGCGGTACACCTCGCAGGTGTACGTCGCGTAGTGGATGCCGAGCACGGCGATGCCCAGGGTCAGCGCGTTCAGCCCGGGGACGAGGACCCAGGCGGCGAACAGCTGGATCATCAGCGGAGTGGACCGGACGAAGTCGGTCAGGAACCGCAGGGGCAGAGTGACCCAGCGCGTCGGCGTGCGCAGTGCCACGGCGATCACGAGGCCCAGCAGCATCGCGACGGCCGAGCCGAGGACGGTCGCGAGCAGTGTGATCCCGAAGCCGCTCAGGACCACCGGCAGACCCTCGCGGGCTGTTTCCCAGGACCACATCAGGAACCCCCCGGATCTTGGCCGAGCCGGGTCTTCGCCGCTGATTCGGCCGCCTTCATGAACGAGTTGAGTACGGCGGCGATGGTGTAGTAGATCACCAGGACGGCGAGGTAGGCCTGGGCGGTGCTGCCCGTGAGGGACCTCAGCTGGTCCATCTCGAAGGTGAGGTCGGCGATGGTGATCAGGGACAGCAGGGGAGTGGCCTTGAGCAGCTGGATGAGCAGGTTCCCGAACGGCGGGATCATCTGCACCCAGGCCTGGGGCATCACGACCCTGATCATGCGTTGCCGCGGGCTCATCCCGAGGGCCACGGCAGCCTCCCACTGGGTCCGGGGGACGGCTTCCAGCGCGCCGCGGACCACTTCGGATCCGTAGGCGCCGAAGTTCAGCCCGAAGGCGACGACGGCGCAGGCCATGGGCTCCAGACGGAAGCCGAGCACGGGCAGGGCGAAGAACAGCCAGAACAGCTGTACGTACAGGGACGTGCCGCGGAAGAACTCGACGGTGAACCGGGACGGCCCCCGCACGAGCAGCCGGGTCGAGCGCGTCAGGAGTCCGAAGGCGAAGGCCACGCTCAGCGCCACGGCGGCGCTGAGCGTGGTGGCGAGGAGGGTGACCGCCACGCCTTCGCCGACACTGGGCAGGGCGTGGACGAATTCGTCGAAGAAACCGGTCATGTGTGGTGCTCGTCAGACGGCGCAGAGGTCGATGGTGCGCAGGGTGGGTGGCGGTACCTCTCGCGCGGTGAACCCGTACTGGCCGATCAGAGCGACGTAGCGGTCCGGATCGCCGGTGATCTTCGCCAGCTCGCCGTTGAACGCGTCGCGCAGTGCCGTGGAGCCGGGCCGGAAGACCGCACCGCCGGGGCTGTACTGGGGTGTGCCGTTCAGTTCCGGCACGAACGGCTCCAGGACCTCGACCGGTGCTTCCGCGTTGGTCTTGGCGAGCCAGCGCAGCGAGATGCCCGTCAGCGCGAAGGCGTCGATCCGCCCGGCCACCAGCGCGTCGAGCCCGTCCTGCTGCTTCGCGAGGGACTTGACCGAGGATCCGCCGACACCGGCTCCCTTGGCGTAGGTCGCCTCGACGGCGGCGGTCAGCACCCCCACGGTGACCCCGGTGGAAGCCACCGACTTCAGGTCGCTCAGGCCCTTGGGGTTGCCCTTGGGCACCATCAGGGCTGTCGGGGAGACGAACTCGGGCTCGGAGAAAGCGACTTTGGCGCAGCGTTCCGGGGTGATCGCCATGCCGGCGCTGACGACGTCGAAACGGTCGGCCAGCAGTCCGGGGATCAGCGCGCCGAAGTCGGTGAGTGTGGGGCGCATTTCGGCGACCCCCAGGGCGGAGAAGATCTCCCGGTGCAGGGTGGGGGCCTCGCCGGCCAGCCGGTTGCCGTCCTTGAAGCCGTACGGGGCCTCGCCCGCGAATCCGATGCGGACGTACCCCTGTGCGTGGAGCTTGTCCAGCAGCTTCCCGTCGTCGGAGGGAGCTCCGGTGCCGACCTGGGTGCGGCTGCACGCGGCGACCAGACCCGGAGCCAGGACGGCGCCCCCGAGCAGCGTCGTTCGGGAGAAGAACCCTCTTCGGGACAGGGCCTTGCGCTGGGGCATCTCGTTCCTTTCGGTGGCCGGTCGAGCGGGAGCGGGGCCGGCCGGATCTGGTCGGATCGGTCAGCCCACGGGGGTGAAGTCCTGCGAAGCGATGTACGCGGGGCGGCGCACCGGGGCCGCGAAGGGCTTGACGGGCCGGTTCTCGACGCTGTTGAACACCAGGAAGACGTTGCTGCGCGGGTAGGGCGTGATGTTGTCACCGGACCCGTGCATCGCGTTGCAGTCGAACCAGGTGGCGGATCCGGCCTTGCCGGTGAAGAGCTTGATTCCGCAGGCCGAGGCGAACTTGGTCAGCGCCTCGTCCGACGGGGTGCCGGCGTCCTGCATCTGGAGGGACTTCTTGTAGTTGTCCCTCGGCGTCGCCCCGGCGCAGCCCAGGAAGCTCCGGTGGGAGCCGGGCATGATCATCAGCCCGCCGTTGGTCGAGTGGTTCGGTGTCAGGGCGATGGACACCGACACGGTGCGCATGTTCGGGAGGCCGTCCTCGGCGTGCCAGGTCTCGAAGTCGGAGTGCCAGTAGAAGCCGCTGGCGCCGAAACCGGGCTTCACGTTGATCCGGGACTGGTGCACGTACACCTCGGAGCCCAGGATCTGCCGCGCGCGCCCCACGATGCGCGGATCGGCAGCGAGGGCCGCGAACACCTCGCTGATCCGGTGCACCTCGAAGACGGAGCGGACCTCGCGGGACTTCGGCTCCACGATCGACCTGTCATCGGCGAGCGTCGAGGGGTCGCGGAGCAGCCGGTCCATCTCGGCCCGGTAGAGGTCCACTTCGTCGGGCGTGATGAGCTGGTCGACGGGCAGGAAGCCGTCGCGCTCGTAGCTCTCCAGCTCGTGGGCCCACATCGGGCCGGGAGTGCCGGGCTCGGACCACACGACGGGGTCCTTGCGGCCGATGAGCACCTCCTCGGCGCCTCGGGTCGGATACAGGTCGGTGACGGTGCGGGTGGATGCGTTGGTCATGCTGGTGCCTGCCTCTCCTCTCTTCTCTTCGCTCTCAGCTGTCGTCGGATTCGGTGAGCAGCGGGTACACGCCGTTCTCGTCGTGGTCCTCCCGGCCGGTCACGGGCGGGTTGAAGACGCACAGGCAGCGGAATTCGTGCTTGACGCGCAGGGTGTGCCGCTCGTGACCGTCGAGGAGGTACATGGTTCCCGGTGTGATCGTGTAGGTCAGGCCCGTCTCCTCGTCCGTGAGTTCGGCCTCGCCCTCCGTGCAGACCACGGCCTCCACGTGGTTCGCGTACCACATGGACGTCTCGGTCCCGGCGTACAGGACGGTCTCGTGCAGCGAGAAGCCGACGCGTTCCTTGGCCAGGACGATGCGCTTGCTCTCCCAGGTGCCGGATGCCGCCCTGACGTGGCGGTCGGTTCCCTCGATGTCCCGGAACGAGCGGACGATCATGGTGGTGCCCTTCGTGGTCTGTTCGGGGGTGCTGGTCAGGCGGTTTCGTGGACGGAGCGGGCCAAGATGTCGAGGCCCTCGTCGAGTTCGTCGGTGGCGATGGTGAGGGGCGGGAGCAGCTTCACCACCTCGCCCTCGGGGCCCGAGGTCTCGATGAGGAGACCGTGCTCGAAGGCCCTGCGGCACACCGCCGCGGCGCGTTCCTTGTGGGTGAACTCGATGCCCCACACCATTCCGCGACCGCGGTAGGCCGCCCCCAGCCGACCGTGTTCGGCACACAACTCGCGCAGCGCGCTTTCGACGCGGCCGCCTTGGACGAGGGTCCGCTCGCGCAGGACTCCGTCGCCCCAGTACGTCTCCAGGGCCGCGGTCGCGGTGACGAAGGCCGGGTTGTTGCCGCGGAAGGTGCCGTTGTGCTCGCCGGGCTCCCACAGGTCGAGCTCGGGCTTGAACAGGCACAGCGCCATGGGCAGTCCGTACCCGCTGATCGACTTGGACAGCGTGACGATGTCGGGCGTGATGCCCGCCTCCTCGAAGGAGAAGAAGTCGCCGGTCCGGCCGCAGCCCATCTGGACGTCGTCGACGATCAGGAGCATGTCGCGGCGCCGGCACAGCTCCGCGAGGGCGCGGAGCCATTCCGCCCGGGCCACGTTGATGCCGCCCTCGCCCTGGATCGTCTCGACGATGACCGCCGCCGGGTGGTTGAGGCCGGAGCCCTGGTCCTCCAGCAGGCGCTCGAACCAGAGGAAATCGGGGGTCCGGCCGCCGAGGTAGTGGTCGAAGGGCATGGGAGTGCTGTGGACCAGGGGGATACCGGCGCCGGCCCGTTTGAAGGCGTTGCCCGTGACGGCGAGAGAGCCGAGCGACATGCCGTGGAAGGCGTTGGTGAAGGACACGACGGCCTCGCGGCCCTTGGCCTTGCGGGCCAGCTTCAGAGCGGCCTCGACGGCGTCGGTGCCGGTGGGCCCCGGGAACATGACCTTGTAGGGGAGGGCACGCGGGGCCAGGACGGTGGACCGGAAGGTCTCCAGGAAGGTTCGCTTGGCGGTCGTCGACATGTCCAGGGCGTGGGTGATTCCGTCCCGTTCGAGGTAGTCGAGGAGGGCCCGCTTGAGGACGGGGTTGTTGTGGCCGTAGTTCAGGGATCCGGCACCTGCGAAGAAGTCCAGGTAGCTGCGGCCGTGTTCGTCGTACAACCGGCTTCCCGAGGCGCGCTCGAAGACGACGGGCCAGGCACGGCAGTAGCTGCGCACCTCGGACTCCACGGTCTCGAAGACGGACAGGACCGGCTCGGTCATGGTCAAGGCGACTCTCCAGTGAGTGTTCGGTGTTCTTTTGGCGGCCGGCGGCCGGCGACATCGGCCCCGGCGCACTCTGTGGCGGGGAGCGGTGTCAGAAGTGGAGCGGCCCGATGCGGTGGAGGACCTCGGCGTCGTGCCCGCTCTCGGGGAACTCGTCCGACCTGAAGAGCAGTTCGCGCGTGAGCGTGGCACCGTGCCGTTCGGCGTACGAGGCGAACAGCCGCTCCGACGCGCGGTTCCCGGGCGAGACGGTGGCTTCCAGGTGGTCCAGTCCGTGTTCCGCCGCCACGCGGGAGGAGAGGCCGTCGAGCAGCGCCCCCGCGACTCCCAGGCCGCGGATGGATTCGTCGACGGCGATCTGCCAGACGAGCAGTGTTCCGGGAGCCTCGGGCCGGAGGTACCCGCTGACGAACCCGACGGCTCGCCCGGCGGGGTCACGGGCCACGGCGGACGTGCCGGCGAAGTCACGGCACCAGAGGAGATAGCTGTACGCCGAGTTGAGGTCGAGCGTCCTGGAATCGCGCGCGAGGCGCCAGAGCAGTGGGCCGTCCCCGGGGCGGGGGCGGTCGATGCGCATCGTCGAGGAGGTCGGAGCGGTCGGGAGGTGCTTTCTGTAACGGGCCAGTTCTGCATGAGCAGTCATGCGGGCCGAAGTTACCCAGGGATGGCGTAAATCGCATGGGCCTAGGGGGTTACGGCAGATGTCTGGATTATGATATCAGGGCGCACCCTTCGGGGAGTTCGGAGGGTGCGCCGCGAGGTCGTATCCTCACGAGAAATGCGTATATTTCCACCCGACCCTCGGTTTTATAACGACAGTATAACGTCTTTGCTCTGTGCCACATTTTCCACTTGAACGTTATGTGTTTGTCGGCGACCTGGGGGTTTCGCCGCCGACTGGATGGTTACGGGCGGCCTGCTCTGTCCGGATGTTGAGCTCGAGTGCGGCGTGCTTGACATCATTTGCATAATGCAAAAATGATCGGACGACGGATGCTGACGAGCAGCGCAGCGGAACACGAGGGTGACGGCCCCTCCCCTCAAGGCCCGGCTCCCGGAGGAGTCGGGCGGCCCGGTTTCGCCGCGGCGCGCGAGGCGCAGTGGGGCCTCGCCGTGCTGGCGGTTCTGGTGGGTGTGGGGGCAGGTCTGGGCTCCATCGTCTTCCGCTGGCTGATCAAGTCGTTCACATGGCTGTTCACCGGCCAGGAGGACTATGCGGGCGCAGGGCACGCGGCGAACCCGTACCTGCCGTGGCTCGGCCCCTATTTCGTCCTGCTCACCCCAATCGTCGGCGGGCTCCTGTACGGGCCTCTGGTCGACCGGTTCGCCAAGGAGGCCCGGGGGCACGGGGTGCCCGAGGTCATGCTCGCGGTCGCCCGGCGCGGCGGACGGATCAATCCCAACGTCTCCGTGGTCAAGGCCCTGGCCTCCGCGCTGACCATCGGTTCAGGCGGGTCGGTCGGCCGCGAGGGACCCATCGTCCAGATCGGCTCGGCCCTCGGCTCCACGCTCGGGCGTCTGGTCAGGGTGGGCGAGGGGCGGATGAAGCTCTTGGTCGCCTGCGGAGCCGCAGGGGGTATCGCGGCGACCTTCAACGCCCCGCTGGCCGGCGTCTTCTTCGCCATGGAGCTGATCCTGCGGGACTTCGCCATCGAGGCGTTCGGCGCGCTGGTCCTGTCCAGCGTCTCGGCGAGCATCATCGGACGGGCGGCCTTCGGGGACGTGGCCTTCCTCAGCCTGCCGTCCTTCCACGTCGAGCACTTGGCGCAGTACGGGCTGTTCGCCGCCCTCGGAGTCGTGGCGGGCGCGGTCGGCGTGGGGTTCACCCGGATCCTGTACGCCATCGAGGACGCCTGCGGCTGGGCCTGGCGCGGGCCGGAATGGCTGCGTCCGGCAGTCGGCGGGGTGCTACTGGGCGTGCTGCTGCTGGCACTCCCGGAAATGTACGGCGTCGGGTATCCCGTACTGGAGAACGCGGCGGAGGGCGAGTACACCGCGGTCTTCCTCCTGCTCCTCCTCGCCGGCAAGATCCTCGCCACCAGCCTGACGATCGGCATCGGCGGCTCGGGTGGGGTCTTCGCGCCCAGCTTGTTCATGGGGGCCATGCTGGGTGCGGCCTACGGCGAGGGTCTGCAGCAGCTGGTCCCGGGGACCGTGGGGAACGCCGGGGCCTACGCGCTGGTGGGGATGGGGGCCGTGTTCGCGGGCGCTTCCCGCGCCCCCATCACGGCCGTGGTGATCCTCTTCGAGCTCACGGGTGAGTACTCGATCATCCTGCCGCTGATGCTCGCCATCGTCCTCGCGACGCTGACCAGCAAGCTGCTGTCGCGCGACACGATCTACACCCTCAAGCTCCGGCGTCGGGGTATCGACCTGGACGCCCCCGCCCCGGGCGCGCCGCTCGGCGGCCAGCGGCTCGAAGAGGTGATGGAGAAGGCCCCGGAACCGCTCCTGGCGGCGTGTGGCCTCGCCGACGCGGCAGAGTTCCTGTCCCGGTCACCGCACGGGGTCCTTCCAGTGGTGGATTCCGAAGGCGGATTCCGCGGGACCTTGACGGCACGGGCCGTTGCCGAGCTGCTCGCCGAAGCCCCCGACGACGCGAAGGGCGCACCGAAGACCGCCGCGGACCTGGCGGAGCGACCCCACCCCCTCACATCGGACATGAGCCTGGGGACCGCCCTCCACCTCCTCGTCTCTTCTCCGGGGACGGGTCTTCCGGTCCTCGACCCCGAAGACGGGCACCTGGTCGGGTGGCTCACCCATCAGAGCGCCCTGCTGGCCCTCCACCCCGATCCGCCGAGCGCGGCGGGGCCGGGTGGGCACGGGGGAGAGCCCAAGCGGTAGAAAGAGGTATGACCGAACTACCGCACGCCGATGCGTCCCCACCACGTGTGGATGACGCGGCCGACGTCGACGACGTGACCCGCGCCCTCCTGACGGCCTCCCGGCTCCTCGTGGCAGTCTCCGCCCGCTCGCTCGCGGCGGCCGAGGACAAGGTCACGCTCGCGCAGTTCCGGATGCTGGTGGTGCTGGCCACCCGGGGCGCGGCGAAGCTGGTGGTGCTCGCCGAAGCCCTGGGGGTCAACCCCTCGACGGCGATGCGCATGGTCGACCGCCTGATCGCGGTTGGACTGGCCGACAGGCGGCCCAACCCGGAGAACCGCCGCGAGACGATACTGACGGTGACGCCGGCGGGGCTGCGGCTCGTGGAAGAGGTCACGGCCCGGCGGAGGGGCGAGATCGCGGCCATCGCCGCGCGCATCGATCCCGGCCAGCGGGCCGCTCTGGTCGACGCGCTCACCGCGTTCAACGCCGCCGGCGGGGAGCCCACCGTACGCGACGGGGATGGCTCGCTCTTTCCCCTGGGATGGAGCGAACCTGTGCAGCGCCGGAGCGGCGAGTAGGCGGCTCCTGCGCCGGGGTGCTGCCTGCTGCGTCAACGGCGGCGGATCATTCCCCCGGCCAGACCTGCCGTCACGGCGAAGCCGAGCAGGATCCACACGGACCACAGCCCCAAGCCCGCCAGCCGGCCCAGGAGGGCGAGCATTATGGCGGTGACGGCCACGGCCGTGGTCGTGGGACGGAGCGCGAGTCGTGGCGCCTGTGAACGCCTGCGGCCGCCGCTCCTGAGGTCGGTGACGGCGCCGCGGAGCGCCAGCGCGGCAACCGCGACGGCGGCGCACAGAAGAGCCGTTCCCACAGCCGTTCGCCTCCCATGTTCCCGGAACCGCTCACCGACCCGGCCGAGCGACCAAGAACCAGGTGGGGCACCGACGTTAACAGGTTGGTCCAGGGCCCGGTCACGGGTGTCTCGGCCGGTTCGAGACGGTCGTCCTGCCGAGGTTTGGAATGGCTGGACGCCGGCAAGCCGAGAGATGAAGGGAGGCGCTTCGAGCCGCGTGGAGGGGGATGCGGCAATCAGGAGGTGAGTGTTCGTGCACGGATGGTTCTGGCTCGCGCTCGTCCTGATCGTCCTGGCCTTCATCGCGGTGACCGCGTTGCTCGGGGAGGCCCGCCGACGCCGGATCGGGCGCGGACCCTCAGACCGGCACCGGTGAAACGCTCACCCGGCGCGTCGGGTCGTTCAGCCGGCGGCGCAGCAGCAGCATGGCCGCGTCGTCGTGCAGGGGTCCACCGACGTACGCCACCACATCCTCGCGCAGCGCATCGAGCGCGAGCTGCGGGTCGGAGTCCGACAGCAGGCCACTCCGCTCGCCCAGGGGGTAGAAAACGCCTAGGGAATTCCTGGCCTCCGAGACGCCGTCGGTGTACAGGAGCAGTTGGTCTCCGGGGCCGAAATCGACGCTGTAAGGTTCGGGCGAGTCGGAGTCGGTCCACGCCAGCCCGAGTGGGGGAGCAGGCTGCGGGGGCTCCGGAAAGACTGGGGGGCGCCCCGGCCGGACGAGCATGGCGGGCGCGTGACCATAGTTGAGGAACACGACGTCACCCACCTCCGTGATCTCGGCCAGCAAGGCCGTGACGAACTTCTCGCCATCCCCCTCGCCCTCCAGGGAGCGCTGGACGGCACGCTCCACTCTGGCGCCGACGCCGCTCAGCCGGGGGTTCGTCATGTGCGGCCTCCCGGAAAGCACCGAGCACGGTGGCGGCCGCCTCGACTGCCTCCAGACCCTTGCCCTGGACATCCCCGATGATCACCCGCACGCCTCCGGGCACCGGCACGACCTCGTAGAGGTCCCCGCCGATCCGTGCCTCGGCGACGGCCGAGGTGTAGGAGACCGCGGCGCGCAGGTGCCCGGCGCTGCGCGGCACCGGTCTCAGCAAGACCCGCTGTGCCGCCTCCGCGATCGTACGGACGCTTGCCAGCTCCCGTTCCTGGCGTGTGCGCACCACCGCGGCGGCGACTCCGGCAACGGTCACCCCCGCCACCGCGGCCAGGGCGGTGTAACCGCGGCGGTTCTGGAACAGACCGTCGTAGAGCCCGAGCGCGCAGCACAGGGCCATCGCCGCAGCCCCCAGGGCGGCCGTCCGGCGCCAACTGCCCGCCAGGCCGGCGAAGGCGGGCCCAGCGAGACGAGGGGCAGCAGGCCGACGCCCGGTCCTGCGGTGACGTCGGCTGCCGCGACGAGTGCCATCACCACGAAGGGGAGCGCGAGCAGTGCGGGTTTCACCGACGCTCCCGGAACGATGGAGATCCACGTCGTACTCCCGGCTCCTCGTCGGCGCGGCGAACGCGGCCATCCGTCCATTTCGATCGACACAGGCGGGGCTGTTGAACCGTGCTCCGTCACGTGCCACGTTTAGACTATGCAAAAGTTTGCCCGGCGAACCACCCGGCTATGCCACCGATACCCCTCCACCGTGCTGCTCTGGTTGACGCGGAACCCGGGGAGCGGGCGGTGACGGCGCGACGTCGCGCCCGCCCCGGGCCACCCACCGGCTGGCGGCGCGTCGTCGCCCGGCTCCCGATCACCTTGTACCGGATCGGCCTCGGCCCGGTCTTCGGCAAAAGGATGCTCCTCCTCCAGCACACGGGACGGCTGTCCGGTCAGACCCGCGAGGTGTGCCTGGAAGTGGTGGCCCATGATCCGCTCCGGGGAAGCTGGACGGTGGCCTCGGGGTTCGGGACCGCCGCACAGTGGTACCGGAACCTGCGCCACATCCCCAAGGTCACCATCCAGGTCGGGCAGACGTTCTGCCCCGTCAATGCCCACTTCCTCACCGCGGAGGAAGGTGCTGAGGTGATGGCCGCATACGCCTCCCGGCACCCGCGGGCCGCACGCGCCCTCTGCCGCTACCTCGGCCTGGACACCCAGACGGACGGAACGGACCCCTTCCGGGAAGCCGGACGCAGGATCCCCTTCGTGCGTCTGGACGAGGTGCCGCCCCGCCATTGGGGCTGAGAGCTCAGTGCTTCAGCGAGCCCGAGCCCGGCATGACCAGGCCGGTCGTGAGGAAGGACAAGCCGATCGCCAGCTCCGGGAAGCCGCGAGCCGGGAGGGCGTACAGGACGACGGCGGTCACGGTGAACACGAAACCGATACCGACAGCTGCGACAGCCATGCGGAACTCGGTGACGTTCCTGCGGAACCAGGCGAGGACGCTCGCATCGGGCATGGGCGATCAGCTTTCGGTCCGGGAAGACGTGGCGCGCCGTGCATGCACACCTGTACGACCACATGAGACAGGCTACGGCCGCGAGGCTGAACAGCGGCCCGCCTCCGGTGCACCACATCACGACCGTTGCCGACGCGTCCATCATGCGGGGGAGCGCGTTGAGTGGCACCAGGGCGTACAGGAAGAGTGCTGCCCACGCATACGGCAGAGCGGTCGAGCGGTCGCCGAGACGGGGAGGGACCCAGCCGGCGAAGATCGCCACCGGAAGCGGGAGCAGGAGCAGGGTCGAGGCGACCAGTGCGAGGGCTTGGTACGCCGGGTTTCCGTTCACTGGCGCCTCTCTGGATACCCGCCCAGACTAGATGGCGACGCGCCACGTTGTGAATGCCGGACACCGGCAGGGAACCGGACGGGTACGCACTCGCAGTGATCGCCGTATCCGTCGCCGTATCCGCCCTCCACGCTGGCTGCGCTACGTCGCAGCTCAGCCCGCGTCTGTGGGCCAGCCGAGCAGGCGGGCGCCGATGACCGCGGTCTGGAGGGCATAGCGGTTGGTCGGATCGGCGGGATCGGCCCCGGTGAGACTCCGGATGCGCTCCAGCCGGTAGGTCAGCGCCCGCACGCTCAGCGACAGGCGGCGCGCGGCCTCGGTGGCCACGCATCCGCTGTCGAAGTAGGTGGTGAGCGTATCGATGAGGGGTTGGGCGCCGCCCCGCGCCGTTCGCAGCGGACCGAGCGTGGTCTCCACCAGGTCGGCCATGGCTTGCCGGTCGCGGGTCAGGACGGGGTAGACGAGCAGGTCGACGGCGTGCAGTACGGGCCCGTCGAAGCCCATCCGCTCGGCGAGGTCGAGGGCGCCGAGGGCTTCCTCGTAGGAGTGGACGACTCCTCCGGCGCCGGGGTGGGAGCGGCCGATGGCGACCTTGCCGCCGTCGGTGGCCGCGTACGCCTGCTTGGCGAAGAAGGCCAGTACGTCGGGCTGGTCCCCGGGGGCCACGCAGATCAGCCGGCCCTCCTTGGTGGCCAGCAGGATCCGTCGGCCCGGGAAGCGGGCCAGGACCGCCGCCTCGATGCCCCGGGCCACCCGGAATCCGTCGCCGTACGGCTCGGGGCCGGCAGCTACGGCCACCGCATGGGCCTGAGAAAGACGAAGGCCGAAGCGCTCGGCCCGTTCCGCGAGGCGGCCGAGATCACTCCGTCCGTACAGGAGGTCGTCGACGAACTCGCGGCGCGCGGCCTCTTCTTGGCGGATGGCCTGCTGCTGGGCGCGCTCGTAGCCCTCGACGAAGGCGTCCACGGCCTGTTCCACCACCGCAAGCAGTCCACCGGGCGACGAGGGAACGGGCTGTACTGTCTGCGCCGCCGCCAAGTGGTTGCGTATCAGGCCGCGCAGCGGGAGGCCGGCCTCCGCGGCACGCTCCCCTTCCGCGCGACGGGAGTCCAGCTCGTCACGGTTGAGTCGCCGCCCGGTGGTGCAGGCGGCCGCGACGATGTCGGCGTAGCCCGTCAGATGATCCGGTGCTGCCGTTCGGTCCGTCACGCTCTTCCCCCAGTCTGACGCGCCCATGACGCTTCCTTGACGCGGGCACCAGGGTGTCACGTTCCGCGAGTGCTTCCGTCATCGGCATCAGGAGCGCGTAAAGACTGCCGGTCACCGGCAGTGTGTGCTGGGCGCGGGACGCGGCAGGATCAGGGCACGGGGGAACGCGCCACCGCCCGGATGCCGAACCATTGAAATGGGGGGGGCGGTATCGGGGCGGTGGTGCGTGGGCCTTCTGCGAGGCCGGTGCTGAACCGATGGCCTGCCTCGTATATGGCGCCGTTTTGGGGGTATCCGGCTGGCAGCAGCCGTGTGGCTTGCCCAGGACGAGGGTGACGGTGTGACTCTGTGGTGCCCCAAGACGAAAATGAGTCGCTGGTCAGCCGCCCGATCCTGTCGGCCATGGCCTTGGACGGCAGTGAACCGATCGCTGGCGCCAGGCGTGCCGCCCGCAGATACATGACCGAGGTGCAGGCCGTTCACGGGCTTCCGGTCTCGGACCGTGTGATGGGCATGGTGGAGCTGGTCGTCAGCGAGTTGGTGACCAATGCCTATAAATATGTGCCCGGGCCGTGTCTGCTGGAGCTGGAGATCGGCGACGGTGTCGTGGAGGTCAGCGTCTGGGATACCGACCCGACGCTGCCCGCGGCCTGCCCGACTGATCCGAGCCGGCCGGGGCAGCATGGTCTGGAGATCGCGATGGCGGTGTGCCGCAGTTTCGAGTTACGGCGCGAGCCGGTGGGCAAGCGGGTGAAGGTCACGATGGGGTTGGCCGACGACCCTGGCGGAGATCCGGCCGGCCGCATGTTGTGAGCGTGCTGGACGTGGGCCTTCTCGTCGCCGCGGTAGCGGCACTGGCGCATGCCGTGGCCGTTGACGAACTCGCTGATCGTGCTCTCGATGGCGGCCGCAGCGAGTAGCACGAGAGCCATTCCTGGGTCTGCGCCCGTTGTTTCATCCCAGGATGAAACAACGGGCGAAAAAGACCTCTTACGTCCCCAGAGGGCCCGAGGAGGTCAGTGCTGCCGGGAGAAGAGCCAGACCGAGACCGAGACCGCCAGGACGAGTGCGCCCAGGGCGAGCGGCAGCAGGCCGGGACCGGGGTGCAAGTACAGGAACGTCCCCGCTGCGGTCAGGATCGCGCCGAACGCACCCAGAGGCGACACCGCCGGCCCGGTGGGGGAGAGTCGGGGCATGGCGCGTCTCCTGGCAGGGAGGAACAGGTGTTGGCCCCAGGCTCCCATACGGTGGGGCGGGGGTACAGAACCTCCGCCCCACCGTTCACGTCACAGGGCGCGGAGTTTGGTGGTGAAGACCTGGTTCGCGACCTTGTCGCCGAGGGCGAGGCCGTCGGTGGCGTCCCACGGGAAGTGGACGCCGAGCCAGATGCGGCTGTCGGCGTCCACCTTGGCGGCGGCGCTGAAGCTGGTGAAGAGGCGGGTCTTGATCGTTGCGCGGGGTTCGTCGGTGGTGAGGTCGAAGGAGATGTCGTCGCTGCCGAAGTACCGCTTCATGACTCCGGCCCAGGCGGCGCCGAAGGAGGCGTGGCCGGAGACGTATGCGGGGAAGCACGGGTTGACGTTCACGCCGTCGTTGTTCTTCAGAAGCGGTTTCCACTGCGGGTCCAGCCCGCCCTCGCGGATGGCGGACGTCGGACGCCACAGGTCGATGGGGGTGGCGAACTTCGCGTCTCGGACGGCGATGCCGGTGTCGGCGAGTGCGAGGGAGACGAGCGCGAATAGGCGGGCGTTGGCGTAGACGCCGAGGCCGCGGGCTTTGGACACCTCGCGGGTGGCCTGGAGCATCTGGCCCGGGGGCTTGTAGGTGTCGTTGTTGTCGTTGGCCCAGAACCAGGCGGCGGCCAGTTGGTCCGGGGTCCGGTTGATCATGGGGGTGGCGGCCGTCGGCCTGTCGGCACCGGCCGTGCGTACGGCGTCGACCTGGCGCTTGTACTCGTCGCTCGCGAGGAGGTTCTCGTAGGTGCCGTACTGGGTCAGGGTGGTCGGGCGGAACTGAGAGCCGGAGGTCAGCGCGAACGGCTTGACCTGCCCCCAGAACGGGTTCACCGCCTCGCTGTCCTCGTCGCACGAGGAGTCGACCACGTCGGGGTAGCTGGTCGCACGCCAGGCCCCTGGCTTGTTGTCGGCCGTGTAGACCTGGGGGTTGGCGGAGCCGTCGCCGTTACGGGCGTCGGTCATCTGCTTGACCATCGTGCCGACGACGGAGACGTCGACGAAGTCGCCGGCGGTGGGCTCGGTTCCGAAGCGCTCCCGGAACCGGGCGTCGAGGTAGGAGGTCTGGTCGGAGTACTGCGTCTGCTTGTTGCCGTACAGGTTGAGCAGGATGTTGTAGGCGGTGCGCCCGATGACCCGCTCCTCCTCGTCGGGCCCCTCCAGCCAGCCGGCGTAGTTCTCGGCGTGGATGTAGGGCTCCGAGGTCATCTTCCCCTTCCACTTGAGCTGGTAGGAGGACTCGGCGTCGTAGATGGCGGCGTTCATCATCGCCGCGGCCCGTGCCATGGGGACGGGGCCGCCGCCGACCCGGCGGAAGACGTTCTGGAGGACGTCGTTCCAGTAGTGGACCGGGTCGGAGATCGACTGGGCCGGGATCGCGGCATGGGCGGGCTGAGGGGCGGCGGCGAGGACGGATCCCGTCGCCGCGAGGACGACGGCGGCGGCCAGTGCGCGGTGCCGGATGGTGGTGCGGGCTCTGCTGCGGCGGGTGTGCGCGGGCATGGCTGATTCCCCCTGGTCACAGACGTGTTGACCACCACGAGCGGGTGGCGGCGTGATCATGACTCGTGTCAGGGGTTCCGCTCTTGCAAAAAACGGCAGTCACTGCGGAATGGCCGGTCCCGCACTTCATGACGACGAGAAGCGCACCGTACGCGAACCGTCCATGTCACCTCATGGCGCGGCTTTGGAGGCGGCCACGAGCTGCCCGGCCGGACAGGCGTCGTTGCTCCCGTTCCGTCCAGCGCCGTACGCGCTCCGGGTCGAGCGGGACGCCGTGGCCGACGTGGAGCTTCGCGGGGTTCAGGGCGAGCATGGCGCGCAGGCTGGCCAGGTTGTGCAGGGGGTTGTCGTGGAAGGGCGGGTTCGCCGGTTTGCCCGGGATGAGGCTCATGAAGGGTTTGCCCACGAGGTCGCCCGCCACGAGGTCTCCGTCGTCGGTGAGGACGGAGACGGAGCCCGCGGTGTGACCCGGGGTGGGCATGATGCGGGCGTCGAGCCCGAAGTCGGCCAGGTCACCGGTGATCAGGGTCTCGGTTCGAAGGGATCGACTGGGACATGCAGCTTCCCGTTCCGGTTCATCACGCGGCCCATAGGACCGGTCGGCAGGTAGGGCATGTGGGCCCGCCCGGTACGGAACGGTTCGAGGTCGGCGACGTGGCCGGCGATCGGCGCGCCGGTCAGGCGGTGCAGCTCCGCCGCGGAGCCGAAGTGGTCGATGTGTCCATGGGTGATGACGATCAGTGCAAGGTCGGAGGGGTCCAGACCATGGCCGGCGATCCGCTCCCGGATGCTCTGGCCGCTGCCGGGTGTTCCGGCGTCGACGAGGACAGGCCGTCGACCGAGCAGCAGATAGGCGTTGACCGCGTGCTTGCCGAGCACCGGTATCGGGATGATCTTCGTGCGTGACATGTCGGCCTTTCGGGAAGGGGAGGACTGCGCCCGGGGCATGCCGGTGCAACCGCCGCGCGGTGGTGGGGATGGGGAATCCGGGGCGTCAGCGGAAGCGACGGCGGTACTCGGCCGGAGTGGTTCCCAGATGGCGCTGGAAGGCCCGGTGGAGGGTGCCGGCGCGCTGCGTGAAGAGCCGGGAGAAGTGGCGTGTGCTGAGACCGACGCGCCGGGCGAGTGCGTCGGCGGAGAGGTCCGCGTCGGGGTGCTCGCTGATCCACCGGCGCAGTTCGCCGATGCGGTCACGGCCTGATCGAGGAATTCCTCCAAGCGCCGGCCGAGCTCGCGGTCGTAGGAGCAGCGGCTCCTACGCGCGGGCGCTCCAGACTCCGCAGCGATCCCTGTCCCTGTGCGACGCGGAGGGCTGGTGCCTCTCACTGGACCTGGAGCGGAGATGACTACTCACGTGTGCACTGCTGCCCGTGGATGCTGCCACGTACGCGGCGGGTTTGAGGCCGACCCCGTCGACTTGGGAGTATTGATCGATAGCTGATGCACCCGCACGTCGCTCGGAGGCGCGAAGGGAAGTTCGAGAGGCCTCTCGGCGCGGGAGGTGGTCGTTACTTGGGAATGGTGGAGGCGACGTCGTCCAAGGTGGCGTCAGTGACGAGGCCGGTGTCCTCCAGCACATCCATGTGGTCCTGGACGGTGGTGTTGGCTTGGGTCGCAAGCCGTCTCACCAAGGAGTTCTTGGTGGATGCGCGGACCTCGCCGATGGTAATGAACACCTTGCCGTGGGAAGCCCGGAGCAGGTCCACGAAGAGTTGGTCGAAGGCGCTGCCTCGGGCGTTCCTCAACTGGTCAACCCAAGCTTGCTGCTCGGCTGTCGCCTGGTCGGGGATGGGCACGTGGAGCGCCTCGGAGTCCTCGCGAACCAGTTGGTCGAGCTTGCTGTGTCCATCGAGCAAATGCAGGCCGGCCCGTTTGATCGCTTCGCTCGATGCGTTTGTCTGGGCGAGGCGGCCCGCCGGTATCTCCCACAGTCCGGCCTGTCGGACTTTGGTGAGGAAGGTTTTGTCCAACGCGGTGACTGCGTCGGTGCTGGCGGCCTGAGGCACTGCCAGACTGGAGCCTGTCGTCGGGAGGTTGGCGGAAACCGACTCGTCGGCCGAGCTGTTCTTGAGTGAGAGCCATGCAGTTGCAGTGGCGGTGACCGCGACGAAAGCGACTGCCGCGGCTATCAGGCGGCCACGGCGACGACGGGACGGGGGTCGGGTGCTGCGTGCATGAGATTTCATCATGCCTCCTGAGGTGCGCGACGGTTCACCAGTGCCGCCACCGGCATTGTGGCGCCCGGAACTTTTGGACACGGCCACGCTAACCTTTGCTCTAGGCAAACAAATTCGTTTAGCGATGATGTACAAAAGTGGGAGGAGAGGGGCGGTCACCGGATAGCATCACGGCTCGTCTCGCCGCCAGCGGCGACGAGGAGCTCGACCGGGGATCGCGGTGCAGGGCGACGACGTCGGCGCTGTGACCGTCGCGCCGTGACGGCAGCACGACCGTGACGGCTTCTCCGCAAAAGGCGTTCCGTACGGCAAGGCGGCGTCAAGAAGCGCAGCTCAGACTGTGGGCATCGCGCAAACTGGTCAGGCGACGGCGCCGGATGACGGTCCATTGGTGCAGCCGGACGGCGGGTGACCTGACTACCGCCGGAAGGACGCCGGGGCCGACCGTGGGGGGCGGGCCCGGGTGACCACGCGCCGGGAGCCCGTCGTGCCACACAGAGGTCGCCCGGTCACAGCTCAAGGGGATTGCTGTGACCGGGCGGCCTCTGGCTTCATCGGGATCCTGCGGCCCGTCCTCTTACGTGACCGCCGCGCCGGAAAGGTCCGGTGTGATCGGAGGAGTCTGCCCGGAGATGGGGAGCGTGAGGACCATCGTCAGGCCGCCGCCCGGGGTGTCCTCGGCGGCCAGCGTGCCGCCGAGGGCCTCCGTGAAACCGCGGGCGACGGCAAGGCCCAGGCCGACTCCGGCGCCGGCGGGCGCGTCGCCGTACCGCTGGAAGGGTTCGAAGATTCGGCCCTTCGCCGTGTCCGGAATACCGGGTCCGCGGTCGACGACCCTCAGTTCGACCCGGTCTGCCAGGGCACTGGCGGCGACCAGCACCGGGGCGTCTTCGGGGCTGTACTTGACCGCGTTCTCGACGATGTTGGCGACGGCCCGTTCCAGTAGGCCGCGGTCGACGGCGACCATGGGGAGGGATTCGGGGATGTCGAGTTGGACGCTGTCCTCGGGGACCCCGCCCAATGCCATGGGGACGACCTCGTCGAGATCCGTTTCGCGGATCTGAGGGGTGACGGTGCCGGTCTGGAGGCGGGACATGTCCAGGAGATTGCCGATGAGGGCGGCGAGTCGGTCGGCGCCGTTCTCAATGCCTTCGAGGAGTTCGGCCTTGTCCTCGTCGGACCATTCGACGTCGTCGGAGCGCAGGGAGGTGACGGAGGCTTTGATGCCGGCGAGCGGAGTGCGCAGGTCGTGGCTGACTGCGGCCAGGAGGGCGGTGCGGATGCGGTTGCCCTCCGCGAGTTCACGGGACTTCTCGGCCTCGACGACGAGGCGCTGGCGGTCGAGTACGACGGCTGCCTGGGCGGCGAAGGCGCCGAGGACGCGGCGGTCCTCGGCGGGCAGGACCCGGCCGGTGAGGGCAAGGGCCATGTTCTCACCGATGGGCATGTCGACGTCCGCGTCCTCGGGGCGTGCGGCGGGGCCGGCGCCTACCGCGGCCGTGGTGGTCCATGGGTCGACTTCGCTGGTGCGTTCCAGGAGGACGACCGACTGCATGGCGAAGGTCTCGCGGAGGCGTTCGAGGAGCGCGTCGAGGGAGTTCTCGCCGCGCAGGATGCTGCCGGCGAGGAAGGAGAGGATCTCGGACTCGGCGCGCAGCCGGGCCGCCTGGTGAGTGCGGCGGGCGGCCAGGTCCACGACGGATGCCACCGCGACCGCCACGCCGACGAAGATCGCGATGGCGACGATGTTCTTGGGATCTGCGATCGTCCACAGGTGCAGTGGCGGGGTGAAGTAGTAGTTCAGCAGCAGGGACCCGAGGGCCGCCGAGGCAAGAGCGGGGAGAAGTCCGCCGAGCATGGCCGCCGCCACCGTGAAGGTGAGGAAGAGCAGCATGTCGTTGGCGAGCCCGAGGTCTGGGACGACCTGGCTCAGCAGGATGGTGAGCAGCATGGGGCCGGCGATTCCGGCCAGCCAGCCCCAGATGATGCGGGAGCGCCCGAGCCGTGCGCCGCGGGCGACCGGGAGGCCCCGGCCCTTGGCGGCCTCGTCGTGGGTGACGATGTGGACGTCGAGGTCGGGACCGGACTCGCGGGCGACGGTGGCGCTGACGCCGGGCCCGAAGACGTACTGCCAGGAGCGTCTTCGGCTGACGCCGAGGACGATCTGGGTGGCGTTGCACCCGCGGGCGAATTCGAGCAGTGCGTCGGGGACGTTGTCCCCGATGACGTGGTGGAAGGTGCCGCCGAGGTCCTCGACCAGGGTTCGCTGGACGGCGAGTTCCTTGGGGGAGGCGGCGGTGAGCCCGTCGCTGGCGGCGATGTAGACGGCGAGGACCTCGCCGCCGGAGCCTTTCTCGGCGAGGCGGGCGGCGCGGCGGATGAGCTGCCGTCCCTCGGGTCCGCCGGTGAGGCCGACGACGATGCGTTCGCGGGCTTGCCAGGTGGAGCGGATGTTGTGCTCTCCGCGGTATTCCTGGAGGTATTCGTCGACGCGGTCGGCGACCCACAGCAGCGCGAGTTCGCGCAGGGCTGTGAGGTTGCCGGGGCGGAAGTAGTTGGACAGGGCCGCGTCGACCTTGTCGGACTTGTAGATGTTGCCGTGGGCCATGCGCCGGCGCAGGGCCTGCGGGGACATGTCGACGAGCTCGATCTGGTCGGCCCGCCGTACGACTTCGTCGGGGACGGTCTCGCGCTGCCGGATGCCGGTGATCGTCTCGACGACATCGCCGAGGGATTCCAGGTGCTGGATGTTGACGGTGGAGACGACGTCGATGCCGGCCTGAAGGAGTTCCTCCACGTCCTGCCAGCGCTTGGTGTTGCGTGAGCCGGGGATGTTGGTGTGGGCGAGCTCGTCCACGAGCGCGACGGCGGGACGGCGCGCGAGGATCGCGTCCACATCCATCTCGGTGAAGATGGTGTCGCGGTAGTCGAGTTCGCGCCGCTCGATGAGCTCAAGGCCGTGCAACATGACCTCGGTGCGCGGGCGGTGGTGGTGCTCGACGAAGCCGACGACGACGTCCGTGCCCCGTTCCAGCCGCCGATGGCCCTCGGAGAGCATGGCGTAGGTTTTGCCGACACCTGGTGCCGAGCCGAGGTAGATCCGAAGCTTTCCGCGTCCCATGATGCCGACTTCTCGTGTGTGTGCTGACGGGCGTGCAATGCGGAATTTCCCTGACCGTTCGCCGGTCAGGGAAACCCCGTTATGGTTCGAAGCGGTAACCCATGCCGGGTTCGGTGATCAGATATCGGGGGTGGGAGGGATCCGCTTCCAGTTTGCGCCGTAGCTGCGCCATGTATACACGCAGGTAGTTGGTGTTCTCCCCGGAAGCCGGGCCCCAGACGGTCAGCAGGAGCTCGCGCTGGGTGATCAGCCGGCCCGGGTGGGTGATGAGGATTTCCAGCAGGTGCCACTCGGTCGGCGTCAGCCGGATCGTGCGGTCACCGCGCCGCACCTTCTTCGCGACCAGATCGACGGTGAATTCGTCGGTCGTGACCACCGCGTCGTCGGCCTGGG
The DNA here is from genome assembly GCF_045162725.1 of Streptomyces sp. NBC_01006. Classification (NCBI taxonomy): domain Bacteria; kingdom Bacillati; phylum Actinomycetota; class Actinomycetes; order Kitasatosporales; family Streptomycetaceae; genus Streptomyces; species Streptomyces sp. NBC_01006. Next base: position 7,356,180 of record NZ_CP108700.1, read on the forward strand.
GCGCCGGAGTTTCCTGCCTGCGACTGGCTGCTCGGAGGCGGGCCAGGAGCTCGTCCATGCTGAACGGTTTCGTCACGTAGTCGTCGGCGCCGGCGTCCAGGGCCCGGATCTTGTCCTCCGAGGTGTGGCGTGCCGAAAGGACGACGATCGGGACCCGACTCCAGTCGCGGACGCCTTTGATCACCTCGATTCCGTCCATGTCCGGCAGACCGAGATCAAGGATGATCACGTCAGGCTTTCGGGCGGCGGCGAGTCTGAGGGCCGATCGGCCTGTGGAGGCCTCATCGACGTCGAACTTGCGCGCCTGGAGGTTGATCTTGAGCGCGCGGACGAGCTGTGGGTCGTCCTCCACCACCAGCACCCGGGTCATGGGTGTGCAGCCTTTCGTTTGTTGCGGGCACGGTAAGAAGCCGGCGGGTCGCGAACTCGCGGCCCGCCGGCTCTCAGGTCGTGCGATGTCGGGCATCAGCTCTTGGACAGCGCCTTGAGGGCGATGTTGAGTTCGAGGACGTTGACGCGGGGTTCGCCCATGAAGCCGAGGATGCGGCCACTGGTGTGGTCGGCGACGAGCTTTTCGACCTGCTGGACGTCGAGCTTGTTCTGCTCGGCGACCCGGTGGATCTGGAGTTTGGCGTACTCGGGGGAGATGTTCGGGTCGAGGCCGGAGGCAGAGGAGGTGACGGCGTCGGCCGGCACGTCCTGGGGCTTGACCTGGTAGGAGGCCGTGGAGTTGTCGGTGATGACGGCTTCCTTGGCGGCGACGACCTGGGCGCAGAGGGTGCCTTCCTCGGCGGCCTTGGTACAGACCCCGTTGACCGCGCCGTTGTCACCGGAGCGGTTGGTGGCGCCGGAGAGGATCAGCGAGTACTGGGTGTTGACGCTGTTGGAGCCAAGACCGTTGGAGGGGCGCGGCTGGAACCACTTGAGGTCCGGCTTGGCCGCCTCGTCGGGGTCGTTCGGGTCCTTCTTGGGCAGGTTGTAGGTCTGGCCGATGAGGGAGGAGCCGACGACCTGGCCGCTCTTGTCCTTGATCTCGGAGCCGTTGGCCTTGTCGTTGAACAGGGCCTGGGCGATCCCGGTGACGGCCAGCGGGTAGATGACCCCGCAGATCACCGTCAGCACGAGAAGGGCTCGGAGGCCCGCGCCGATCAGGCGGACGGTGCTGGATACGGAATTGTTCATCGCAGATCAGCCGATTCCGGGGATGAGGGAGATGAGGAGGTCGATGATCTTGATGCCGATGAAGGGGGCGATCAGGCCGCCGAGCCCGTAGAGCCCGATGTTGCGGCGGAGCATCTTGTCGGCGCTGGTCGGCTTGTACTGGACACCCTTGAGGGCGAGCGGCACCAGCGCGATGATGATCAGCGCGTTGAAGATGACGGCGGAGAGGATCGCCGACTCGGGCGAGGCCAGGCCCATGATGTTGAGCTTGTCCAGGCCGGGATAGACCACCGCGAACATCGCGGGGATGATCGCGAAGTACTTCGCGACATCGTTGGCGATGGAGAAGGTCGTCAGCGCACCTCGCGTGATCAGCAACTGCTTGCCGATTTCCACGATCTCGATGAGCTTCGTCGGGTTGGAGTCCAGGTCCACCATGTTCCCGGCCTCCTTGGCGGCCGAGGTACCGGTGTTCATCGCGACACCCACGTCGGCCTGGGCGAGTGCCGGGGCGTCGTTGGTGCCGTCGCCGGTCATCGCGACCAGCTTGCCGCCGGCCTGCTCCCGCTTGATGAGAGCCATCTTGTCCTCGGGCGTCGCTTCCGCGAGGAAGTCGTCCACGCCCGCCTCTTCGGCAATCGCCTTGGCGGTCAGCGGGTTGTCGCCGGTGATCATGATCGTCTTGATGCCCATGCGGCGCAGCTCGTCGAACCGCTCCCGCATGCCTTCCTTCACGACGTCCTTGAGGTGGATGACACCCAGGACACGGGCGCCCTTGTCATCCTGGACGGCGACGAGCAGCGGCGTGCCGCCCGCCTGCGAGATGGCGTCGGTGAGCGTCTGCGCGTCCTCGGAGACACTGCCGCCCTGCTCCTTCACCCATGCCACGACCGAACCGGTCGCGCCCTTGCGGACCTTGCGCCCGTCCACGTCGACGCCGGACATGCGGGTCTGGGCGGTGAAGGGGATCCACTCGGCGTGCGCGAGCTCGCCTTGGTGGCGTTCGCGCAGTCCGTACTTCTCCTTCGCGAGGACCACGATGGAGCGGCCTTCGGGGGTCTCGTCTGCCAGCGAGGACAGCTGGGCGGCGTCGGCGACCTCGGCCTCGGTGGTGCCCTTGACCGGGACGAACTCCGATGCCTGGCGGTTGCCCAGGGTGATGGTGCCGGTCTTGTCGAGCAGCAGCGTGGAGACGTCACCGGCCGCTTCGACCGCGCGACCGCTCATCGCGAGGACGTTTCGCTGGACGAGGCGGTCCATGCCCGCGATACCGATCGCGGACAGCAGCGCGCCAATAGTGGTGGGGATCAGGCAGACGAGCAGCGCGGTCAGCACGATCATGGACTGTTCGGCGCCCGCGTAGATCGCGAAGGGCTGGAGGGTGACGACGGCCAGCAGGAAGACGATGGTCAGAGAGGCGAGAAGGATGTTGAGCGCGATCTCGTTGGGCGTCTTCTGCCGCGCAGCGCCCTCGACCAGGGCGATCATCCGGTCGATGAAGGTCTCACCGGGCTTCGTCGTGATCTTGATGACGATCCGGTCGGAGAGCACCTTCGTGCCGCCGGTGACCGCGGAGCGGTCGCCGCCGGACTCACGGATGACCGGGGCGGACTCGCCGGTGATGGCGGACTCGTCGACGGAGGCGACGCCCTCGACGACGTCACCGTCGCCGGGGATGATGTCGCCCGCCTCGCAGACCACCAGGTCGCCGATCTTGAGATCGTTGCCCGGCACGGACTCCTCGCCCTTGCCGTCCTTGGTCAGACGGCGGGCGACGGAGTCGGTCTTGGCCTTGCGCAGGGTGTCGGCCTGGGCCTTGCCGCGGCCCTCGGCCACCGCTTCGGCGAGGTTGGCGAAGATCGTGGTCAGCCACAGCCAGGCGGTGATCGCCCAGCCGAACCAGTCCGTCGGGTCCTTGATGGCCAGGACGGTCGTGACGACCGAGCCGATCAGGACCACGAACATGACCGGAGACTTGATCATGATGCGCGGGTCGAGCTTGCGCACCGCGTCCGGGAAGGACTTCAGCAGCTGCTTGGGGTCGAAGAGGCCGCCGCCAACCCGGCCGGCCGGGGGCTTGTGTCCGGTGGGCAGGTCTTCGTGCGGAGCACGGGTGGGGGTGGCGGTGCTCATGATGCGAGCCCTTCGGCGAGCGGACCCAGCGCGAGGGCGGGGAAGTAGGTCAGACCGGTGATGATGATGATCGTGCCGACGAGCAGGCCGGTGTAGAGCGGCTTGTCGGTACGGAGGGTGCCTGCCGTCTCGGGGACGGGCTTCTGCTCGGCGAGCGAGCCGGCCAGTGCGAGGACGAAGACCATGGGCAGGAAGCGGCCCAGCAGCATGGCGATGCCGATGGTGCTGTTGAACCACTGTGTGTCGGCGTTCAGGCCCGCGAACGCGGAGCCGTTGTTGTTGGCGCCGGAGGTGTAGGCGTAGAGGACCTCGGAGAAGCCGTGCGCGCCGGAGTTCAGCATGGAGTGGGGCGGGGTGGGCAGGGCCATGGCGGCGGCGGTGAAGCAGAGGACCAGAGCGGGGGTGATGAGGATGTAGCAGGCGGCGAGCTTGATCTCGCGGGTGCTGATCTTCTTGCCCAGGTATTCGGGGGTGCGGCCGACCATCAGGCCGGCGATGAACACGGCGATGATCGCCATGATCAGCATGCCGTAGAGGCCGGAGCCGACGCCGCCGGGCGCGATCTCGCCGAGCTGCATGCCCAGCAGCTGGATGCCGCCGCCGAGCCCGGTGAAGGAGGAGTGGAAGGAGTTGACCGCGCCGGTCGAGGTCAGCGTGGTGGAGACGGAGAAGATGGCGGAGGCGCCGATGCCGAAGCGGGTCTCCTTGCCCTCCATCGCCCCGCCGGCGATGTCGAAGGCCGGGCCGTGGTGGGCGAATTCGGTCCACATCATCAGCACGACGAAGCCGAGCCAGATGGTGGCCATGGTCGCAAGGATCGCGTAGCCCTGGCGCAGGCTTCCGACCATGCGGCCGAAGGTACGGGTCAGCGCGAACGGGATGACCAGGATGAGGAAGATCTCGAAGAGGTTCGAGAACGGGGTGGGGTTCTCGAACGGGTGCGAGGAGTTGGCGTTGAAGTAACCGCCGCCGTTCGTCCCGAGCTCCTTGATGACCTCCTGCGAGGCCACCGCCCCGCCGTTCCACTGCTGAGAGCCGCCCAGGAACTGGCCGACCTCGTGGATCCCGGCGAAGTTCTGGATGACACCGCAGGCGACCAGGACCAGCGCGCCGATCACGGAGATGGGCAGCAGGATGCGGAAGACACCGCGGACGAGGTCGGACCAGAAGTTGCCGAGCTCACCGGTGCGGGAGCGGGCGAAGCCCCGTACGAGGGCCACGGCGACGGCCATGCCGACCGCGGCCGAGACGAAGTTCTGCACCGCGAGGCCGCCGGTCTGCACGACGTGGCCCATGGCCTGCTCGCCGTAGTACGACTGCCAGTTGGTGTTCGACACGAAGGAGGCGGCGGTGTTGAAGGCCTGGTCGGGGTCGATCGCGGAGAAGCCGAGCGAGCCGGGCAGGATGCCCTGGGCCCGCTGCAGGGCGTAGAGGAAGAGGACGCTGACCGCGGAGAAGGCCAGGACGCCGCGCAGGTACGCGGGCCAGCGCATCTCGGCCGAGGGGTTGGCGCCGATGGCCTTGTAGATCCACTTCTCCGGCTTGTAGTGCTTCTCGGAGGAGTAGACGCGGGCCATGTAGTCGCCCAGGGGGCGGTAGGCCAGCGCGAGCGCGGCGATCAGTGCGAGGAGCTGGAGCACACCAGCGAGAACGGGACTCATCGGTGGCTAGAACCTCTCCGGGTACACGAGGGCGAGGACGAGGTATCCGAGCAGGGAGACGGCCACGACGAGGCCGACGATGTTTTCGGCGTTCACAGCTTGGTCACCCCCCGGGCGATGAGAGCCACCAGCGCGAACACCGCGATCGTGGTGACGACGAAGGCCAGATCGGCCACCGTGAGCTCCTGGATGAAGAGGGAGGAAAGGAATCGGCCAGATGGCCGATGACGAGATAACCGTGTCTTCAGTCGGGTGTTAAGACACTTTGACGGAGTCCATACGGGCGCACGGGAACCCTTAACGCCACTCTTACGGGGATGGGCCCGGCTGAGGTCAGCCTTGGTGGGAAAGCCCGGCCGTGTCCAGGGCGCTCCCGGCCTGCGCGGCCAGCGCGACGGCCACCAGACGGGCCTCTTCGGAGGGCAGTGGGCTGCCGGGGCGCGGGTCGAGGAGGAAGCGGCCGTAGTAGTGCCCGCCGCCGACGACCCGCAGCTCGGTCTCCCCGTCCGGCCAGTCGGCGTACTCCGTGATCCGGCCCGGACGGCGCAGCCACAGGCCACCGCCGTGCTCCAGGCGCGGCAGGTGCCCGATCAGGGTCCCGTACTCGAAGCGGCAGCCGCGCAGACCCAGCAGGCCGACGAGCTCCTGGCGCACGTACTCGACCACCGCCTCCGGCGAGCCGCCGTCCTCGGCCAGCCGAGCGGTTCCCTGGAGACTCGACAGATGCGCGGCGTCGGTCACCACGACCGCCTGGAGACGGCGTGCGCGCACGGCCAGCTGCGAGACGATCAAGCCGACGATGAGCAGCAGGACAGCCGTCTCGACGTCTGCACGGTCAGAGATGGCGAACTGCTGGTAGGGCCTGGTCAGGAAGAAGTCGAACCAGGCGGCCGCCGAGAGCGCGGCGAGTGCTCCCGCCGCTCGGCTGCCCATGGCGGCGACCGCGACCACCGCGACGACCAGGATCAGCGCCTCGTTCGTCGCCGAAAGCCCCGTCCGGAACGGCACGAGTACGAGCGCCACCAAGAAGGGGGCCACGAGGGCTGCGACCAAGGCGACGCGGTCGCGGAGCCGGAACCAGTACCCGGACATGTGAGGCCTCCCGTCCGGACAAGGCGATCGTTGTGCAGAGCGCCGGTCAGAACTTCTCGGGCCTGATCAGAGCGACCACGAGATAGCCGAGCAGCGCAAGGGCGATGAGCAGGCCGACCACGTTCTCCGCGTTCATCAGCAGCTTCTCTCTTCGTACTGGTCAGGCGTGTGCCGCCCAGATCAAGCATGCATCCCCGCGGAGCCGGGGCAACGCGAGGCAGCGCCTCTTGACGGACCCCTTACGCCGCGAGCGTCCATGCGTATGGAACACATGAAGAGTGCGGGGGCGGGCGTATGAAACGCGCCAAGGGTGCTGGTGGCCGACCCCTACGGCTCCGACGCTGTGCTGACTTTGCTCATACGGAGGGATCGGCGAAAAGTGGCCATGCACGCAGGAGAATCGACCACGGTCACTCAAGGGTCGGCCCAGGAGGAGCCCCCTGATACCGACGGCACCGGGGTCGGTGACCGGCACAAGCTGACTGCCCTCCAGGGCCTCGCCGCGCTGTCGCTCGACGCGATGGCGTCCGTGGCGTACGGGCCCGAGGCGATCGTCCTGGTCCTGGCCGCGGCTGGTGCCCACGGCATGGGCTTCACGCTCCCCGTCACCCTGGCCATCGCCGCCCTGCTCGCGGTGCTGGTTGCCTCGTACCGACAGGTGATCGCCGCGTTCCCCGACGGGGGAGGCTCGTACGCGGTCGCCAAGCGGCATCTTGGCCGGCGCACCAGCCTGGTCGCGGCCGCCTCGCTCATTCTCGACTACGTGCTGAACGTCGCGGTGTCGGTCACCGCCGGCGTGGCTGCCCTGACCTCGGCCTTCCCGGGGCTGCACGGGGAGCGGGTCTGGATCTGCCTGGCGGTTCTGGTGCTGGTGACCGCCGTGAACCTGCGCGGGGTCGTCGACTCCGCCAAGGCCTTCCTCGTACCGACCGCGCTCTTCGTCGGGTCGATCCTGGCGATGATCGGCGTCGGCCTCTTCCGCGACGGCCCGGTCAGCACCGCCTCCGCGGCCGGACACGCCTCGGCGCTCGGCGAGGGCGCCACCAGCGTGGGCGCGCTGCTGCTGTTGAAGGCGTTTGCCGCGGGCTGCTCGGCGCTGACGGGCGTCGAGGCCGTGGCCAATGCCGTGCCGTCCTTCCGTGTGCCGGCCGCCCGCCGGGCCCAGCGCACCGAGGTGGCCCTCGGCGCGCTGCTCGGCGTCATGCTGATCGGGCTGTCGGTGCTGATCGGCCGCTTCCACCTCCAGCCCGTCGAGGGCGTCACGGTGCTGGCCCAGCTGGCGGACGCGTCGTTCGGCCACAATGCTGCTTTCTACATCGTCCAGTTCGCCACCGTGGTGCTGTTGGCGCTCGCGGCGAACACCTCCTTCGGCGGGCTGCCGGTGCTGATGGGCCTGCTGGCCCGCGACAACCACCTGCCGCACGTCTTCGCCCTCAAGGCCGACCGCCAGGTGCACCGGCACGGGGTGGTCTGGCTGGCCCTCGTATCGGCCGTCCTGCTCGTTCTTTCCGGCGGCGACACGAACTCCCTCGTCCCGCTCTTCGCCATCGGCGTCTTCGTCGGCTTCACCATCTGCCAGGTCGGCATGGTCCGGCACTGGTACGGCGAACGGCGCAAGGGTTGGCAGGCCAAGGCCGCCCTCAACGGCTTCGGCGCCCTCCTGACCGGTGTCTCGGCCGTCGTCGTCACCGCCACCAAGTTCACCGAGGGCTCCTGGCTGATCGTGCTCGCGCTGCCGCTGATCGTCCTCGGCTTCGAGAAGATCCACCGCGCATACACCGAGATCGGCGAACGCCTCGAACTCGGCCGCGTACCGCAGCCCCCGCACCGGGCCCACTCGCTGGTCGTGGTCCCCGTCTCCGGTCTGTCCCGACTGACCTGTCAGGCCCTGACCGCCGCCCGCTCCCTCGGCGACGAAGTCCTCGCCGTCACCGTCACCCATCCCACACCTGAGGACCGTCAGAGCGCCGAAGCCCTCCGGCGTGACTGGGAGTTGTGGAATCCCGGCGTCGGCCTCATCGAACTCCCCTCGGAGACGCGCTCCCTCGGCCGCCCGGTGTCCGGCTACGTACGGGAGCTCGTCCGGAGCCGTCCGGACGCGCAGGTGACCGTTCTCATACCGGAGACCGAACCCGCCCGTCTCTGGCAGCGGCTGCTGCAGAACCAGCGCGGCGCGGTGGTGGCCCACGCCGTCCGCCGCGACACCGACGCCGTGATCTGCCGACTGCGCTTCCGCGTCACTGCCGACGCACATTGACGTGCCCTTGGCGGCGGCTTGACAGGTCCCGTGCGCTGCCATCAAGAAGGTGCCAATTCCCCCGCCCGCATGCGCCTTTCCCCCTGATCGGGCAGTAGCTTCCTCCCTGTTGCGCCGCCGGGGAGCCATGCTCACATGACGGCCGAGGGGGTCCATGGTGACATTCCCCGGCGGCGACACCCCTCACTCGCACCGCTGCCCACCCTGCCGGGTGGCCCACTCGATCCCACATCCCACTGAGAAGGTCCCTTCATGCCTCGCGCCGCCGCGCAGCACGTTCCTCCAGGGCTCGGAACCCCGCCGCGGACACCGCCTGCCCGTCCCTCCCGCAGACGCTCCGGACAGGCGAACATGCTGGAGCCCGAGCGGCTGGCGGCCTCTGTCGGCGAGGCGGTCCACAAGCTCCACCCGCGTGAGCTGGTGAGGAAGCCGGTGCTGTTCGTCGTCGCCGTCGGATCCGTCCTGACCACGCTCTCGGCGCTGATCCACCCGTCCGTCTTCACCTGGGTGATCAGCGTCTGGCTCTGGCTGACGGTCCTGTTCGCCAACCTGGCGGAGGCCGTTGCCGAAGGCCGCGGCCGCGCCCAGGCCGAGTCGCTGCGCAAGGCGCGTACGGACACGGTCGCGCTGCGGCTGAACCACTGGACGTACGGGGCGAACCTGCGTCGTGCCGAGACCGAGGCCGTCACTCCGGCCGAGCTCCAGCCCTTCGACTTCGTCCTCGTAGAGGCGGGTGAACTGGTCCCGGCCGACGGGGACGTGGTGGACGGCGCCGCGATGGTGGACGAGTCGGCCGTCACCGGTGAATCGGCCCCGGTCCTGAGGGAGTCGGGCGGCGACAGGTCCGGAGTGACCGGCGGTACGACGGTCCTCTCCGACTCGATCGTCGTACGGGTCACCTCGCGCCCCGGGAACAGCTTCCTGGACCGGATGATCGCCCTGGTCGAGGGCGCGTCCCGGCAGAAGACGCCGAACGAGATCGCGCTCAACATCCTGTTGGCCGCCCTGACCTTCGTGTTCATCCTGGTCGTGGTCAGCCTCGAGCCGATGGCCGCATACGCGGGCGCCGCGCAGTCGACGACCGTCCTGGTGGCGCTCCTCGTCACGCTCATCCCCACCACCATCGGTGCGCTGCTCTCCGCCATCGGCATCGCGGGCATGGACCGCCTGGTGCAGCGCAACGTCCTCGCGATGTCGGGCCGCGCGGTCGAGGCGGCCGGCGACGTGAACACCCTCCTCCTCGACAAGACCGGCACCATCACCCTCGGCAACCGTGAGGCCGCTGCCTTCATCCCGCTTCCCGGCGTCGATCAGACCAAGCTCGCGGACGCCGCGCAGCTGTCCTCCCTCGCCGACGAAACGCCCGAAGGCCGGTCCGTCGTGGCCCTGGCCCAGCAGTACGGGCTCCAGCCGGCCGCCCAAGAGGACCTCAGCAACCCCCGCTTCACCGAGTTCAGCGCCCACACCCGCATGAGCGGGATCAACCTGAGCTGGGACAACGGCGCCGGCTGCGCCATCCGCAAGGGCGCGACCGCTCAGGTTTGCGACTGGGTGGCGATGCGCGGTGGGACCGTGCAGGCCGAAGCCGTCGCATGGTCGGCCACCGTGTCCGCATCGGGGGGCACGCCCCTGCTGGTCGCCGTGCACGACTGGGACGGGCCGCGGGTCCTCGGCATCATCCACCTCAAGGACGTCGTCAAGGAGGGCATCCGGGAGCGGTTCGCCGAACTGCGGAGCATGGGCATCCGTACGGTCATGGTGACCGGTGACAACGAGCTGACGGCCAGGGCGATCGCCGCCGAGGCAGGCGTCGACGAATACCTGGCGGAGGCCACCCCCGAGGACAAGCTCGAACTGATCAAGCGGGAGCAGGCCGGCGGCAAGCTCGTCGCGATGACGGGCGACGGTACGAACGACGCCCCGGCCCTCGCGCAGGCGGACGTCGGCGTGGCGATGAACACGGGCACCTCGGCCGCCAAGGAGGCCGGGAACATGGTGGATCTCGACTCCAACCCCACCAAGCTCATCGACATCGTCGAGATCGGCAAGCAGCTCCTCATCACCCGTGGCGCGCTCACCACGTTCTCCATCACGAATGACGTCGCGAAGTACTTCGCGATCATCCCGGCCATGTTCGCTTCGGCCTATCCCGGCCTCGGAGCCCTCAACATCATGGGCCTGCACAGCCCGCAGTCCGCCATCACCTCGGCGATCATCTTCAACGCCCTGATCATCGTCGCCCTCATCCCGCTGGCCCTGCGCGGCGTCCGCTACAAGCCCGCCTCGGCCCACGACCTGTTGCGCCGCAACCTGGCGGTCTACGGGCTCGGCGGCCTCGTCCTGCCGTTCGTCGGGATCAAACTCATCGACCTGGCGGTGTCCACCGTCCCCGGCATCGGCTGAAGTCCGTCAAGGGCTCGTCAGAGGGCCGTCAGGGCTCTTGAGCCCACAGCGGCACACCAGTTGGATGGATGACGTGAACATCGGTCACCCCTACGACGACCGGCCACCGTCATGGCGGAGCCGTGCAGGGAAGTGATCACTGCGTACCGCCGGCCGTGCTGACGCCCGTACGCGATACCCATTCACCTTCACCGCACGGCCGCTTCCCGCAACGGGCGGCCGCCGTGCCCTTCCCCAGGAACCACTCATGTCTTCCTTCCTGTCCGGCCGTACCGTCCTGGTCACCGGCGCCACCTCCGGCATCGGCTACGAGACCGCCCGCCTGCTCGCCGAGTGCGGTGCGACGGTCCTGCTCCACGGCCGTACCCCTGCGGAAGCCCGGGCAGCCGTGGACCGCCTCATCGCCACCGCCGACGTCGACGCGGACATGCTGCGCCCGTGCGCGGCGGACTTCGCGCACCTCGACGAGGTGGAGCGGCTCGCGAACCGGATCACCGCCGGGTACCCACACCTCGATGTCCTGGTCAACAACGCCGCCGTCGCGGCGCCGGAGCGCCACACGGTCACCCCGGACGGCAACGAGCTCTCCTTCCAGGTCAACTTCCTCGCCCACTACCTGCTGACGAACCTGCTGGAACCGGTCCTGACCACCGACCCGGGCGGCCGCGTCGTCAACGTCTCCTCCTCGATGCACCGCACCGGTTCCATCATGTGGAACGACCCCAACCGGACCCGCCGTTACTCCCGCCTCGCCGCCTACGCGCAGTCGCAGCTCGCACTCACAGTCTTCGCCGCCGACCCGCGGGTGACCGCCGTCTCCGTGAACCCGGGCGTGTGTGAAACGGCCCTGATGCCGCTGTACGGACACGAGGGTGCGACGCCGTCCGAGGGGGCCGCCCACGTCGCGCGGCTGTGCGACCCGGCCGTCGAGATCGTCAACGGGGCTTACTACGACCGGAGCGAGCGGATGGAGCCCGCCTCCGGCGCGACCGAGGAACGCACGGTCAAGCGGCTCAACAAGCTCGCCGACGTGCTCGTCGGGCACTCTGCCTGAGGGCGCAAGCCCGACGCGCGACAAAGCCAACCACGGCCGCAAGGCCGGCCAGCGTCGCCTTCCCGCTCGCGCTGGTTCCCCCGCGGGGGCGGCCCACGGCCCCGGGCCGCCCCCGCACACCTCTTCCCTTCCCCCTAGGCGGCATCCGTCGTGATCCAGCTCCTTCCCACCCGTCTCCCCGCACTCGCCCGCTGGTTCCCCGGCGGGGCCCCGGGCGTCGCGGCCCTCCCCGAGCACGTCATCGCCACCGGAGCCGGTCAGTGGTGGGCGGACCGCGCCGTGGACCCGCGGGTCGTGGCGGTCTCCAGCGGGGATCACGTCCTGCTGCGAGGAGAGCCCGGCGCGTTGTCGCCCGAGGCCCTCGCCCCCTTCGCCGGCAGCTACATCGAGGCCCCGGCCCGCTTCGTGCCCATCCTCGGGGGCGCGTTCGCACGTGTCGATCCATGGGAGCGCATGGTCTACGTACACCGGGCGCCCGCCCTGGCCGCCCGCCCGGCACCCGGGATCACGGTGCGCCGGCTGACCCCGCATGACGCGCCGGCCCTCGTCGCCCTCGGCCCCGAGGCGGCCTGGATCCACCGGACCTGGGGCGGCCCGCAGCAGCTCGCCGCCTCCGGCCTCGGCTGGGGAGCCTTCCACCGGGGCCGCACCCTCTCGGTGGCCTGCACCTACTTCCTCGGCAGCGGGTATGAGGACGTCGCCGCCCTCGCGGACCCCGGCCACCGTCGGCAACACCTCGCGCTGGCCTGCGTCACCGCCCTGTGCCAGGACATCGCCGCCCGCGGCCGTACGCCGAGCTGGACCTGCTCCCGCGACAACCGCCCGAGCCGCCTGCTGGCCTGGTCGGCGGGCTTCCGCCTCACCCGCGAATACGTCCACTACGCGACCGGCCCCGCTCGCCGTCTGACGCTCGCCAGGGGAGAGGCCGCGTGAGCCCGTACGGGAATCCGGACCGGGTGACGTGAGGGCACGAGGCAGTCACCGCGGGCTCTTGGATTTTCGGGTGGGCTCTCCGCGGCGGACGGAGCCGGGGGCGCGGGCCGCGGGGTGGTCGGCGCGCGAGGAGGAGGTCAGCTGCCACGGGACGCTGGTGACCATGACGCCCGGAGTGAAGAGCAGCCGGCTCTTCAGCCACAGGGCGGACTGGTTGTGGAGGAGGTTCTCCCACCAGTGGCCGACGACGTACTCGGGGATGAAGACGCCCACCACATCGCGCGGGCTCTCCCGCCGGATCGAGCGTACGTACTCGACGACAGGACGGGTGATCTCGCGGTACGGGGAGTCGAGGATCTTCAGCGGGATTTCGATCCCGTACTCCTCCCACTGCCGCTTCAGTGACTCCGCCGCCTCGCGGTCCACGGAGATGGTGAGCGCTTCCAGGTGGTTGGGGCGGAAGGCCCGTGCGTAGGACAAGGCCCGCAGGGTCGGCTTGTGAATCGTGGAGACGAGCACGATCGCGAAGACCCGCGGCGGTGGTGCCAGCTCGCTCCGCGGATCGGTGACGGTCAGCTCGGCCGCCGTGTGGTCGTAGTGGCGCCGGATACCGCGCATCATCACCCACAGCACGAGCGCGGCGAGTACGGCGAGCCAGGCGCCCTGGGTGAACTTGGTGGCCAGCACGATCACCAGGACCAGCCCGGTCACGCACGCGCCGAGGCCGTTGACGGACCGGGTGACCTGATGGCTGCGGCGCACCGCCGGATCGGTCTCGGTGCGCAGCTCGCGGTTCCAGTGCCGGACCATGCCGAGCTGGGAGAGCGTGAAAGAGGTGAACACTCCCAGGATGTACAGGTGGATGAGGTCGGTGACGTTGGCCTTGTAGACCCACAGCAGCACTGCGGCGACGGTCGCGAGCGCCAGGATGCCGTTGGAGAACGCCAGCCGGTCCCCGCGGTTGTGCAGTTGCCGGGGCAGGTAGCGGTGCTGGGCGAGGATCGAGGCGAGCAGCGGGAAGCCGTTGTAGGCGGTGTTGGCCGCCAGGATCAGGATGAGTGCGGTAGCCGCCTGCATGAAGTAGAAGCCGAAGCTGTCCGAGCCGCCGAAGACGGAGGCCGCCAACTGGGCGATCACGGTGCGCTGGGTGTACGACGCGCAGTCCGCCAGCCCGGTCAGCCGGCAGGGGTCCTCGACGATGTGGACCTTGGCGACCATCGCGAGGGTGGTGACGCCCACGAACATGGTGATGGCGATGGCGCCCATGGCCAGCATGGTCTTCGCCGCGTTGACGGACTTGGGCTTGCGGAAGGCCGGCACGCCGTTCGAGATCGCCTCGACGCCGGTCAGAGCCGTACAGCCGCTGGAGAAGGCCCGCAGCACGAGCATCAGCAGGGCGAACCCGGCCAGGCCCGCGTCGGCGGGATCCGGCTCGATGCCGTACGCGGCGCTCTCGGCGACGGGGGCGTCGCCCAGCAGATAGCGGAAGAGTCCCGTCCCCACCATGATCAGCACGCCGCCGATGAAGAGGTACGTCGGCGTGGCGAAGGCCCGCCCGGACTCGCGGACGCCGCGCAGGTTCATCGCGGTCAGCAAGGCGACGAAGCCGACCGCGAGTCCCACCCGGTGCTCGGCCAGGCCCGGCAGCGCCGAAATGATGTTGTCCACGCCCGAGGCGACCGACACGGCCACCGTCATCACGTAGTCGACCAGCAATGAGGCGGCAACCACCAGACCGGCGGAGGGCCCCAGGTTCGTCGAGGCGACTTCGTACGAACCGCCGCCGCTGGGGTACGCGTGCACGACCTGCCGGTACGAGAGCACCACCACGGTCATCAGCAACACGACCGCCAGCGCGATCCACGGCGTGAAGTGCAGGTAGGCGAGGCCGCCCAGCGTCAGCACCAGCAGGATCTCCTGCGTGGCGTACGCCACCGACGACAGCGGGTCGGAGGCGAAGATCGGGAGCGCGAGGCGTTTGGGCAGGAGGGTCTCGCCCAGCTCCTCGCTGCGCATCGCCCGGCCGATCACCAGACGCTTCAGCAGACCCGTCACGTTGAACACGGCGGGAGCGTAGGCGCAGAAGGCCCGGCCCGGGCACGCGCAGCATGAGGACGCCGCCGAATGATCCCGGATGGAAGGAGAAGGGGCCTGCAAATGGCCCTGGAGCACCCGGTGCCCGAGCACCGGTCAGTGCAAGCCGGAGACCTTGAAGACCGTACGCGCCGTCTCGCGGTCGATGCGCTCTGCCAGCTGACGCAGCGCGGTCGCGCCACACGCCAGCGTTCCGCTCCGGAGTGACGCCAGGGCGTCCGCGTCGAAACGCCGCCACAGCGCAGGATTGCGGGCGAGGACGGTGGGGTCGATCTCGACCACGCTGCCCTCCACGTCCCGTAGGACCATGCGCTGGGCCACGCCGTCGAACCAGTGGACCGAGACGAGGGAATCGGTACGGACACTGTGCTCGACCAGTACTCCGCGGACGGTCAGCACGCCGGGACGCGCGAAGACCCTGGGCGGCAGCAGGATCAAGAAGAAGAGGGCGGCCAATCCGCTCCAGAGGGCGGCGCGGGGAAAACTGAGATGGCCGACGCCCGTGTCCACCACGAGCAGGGTCGTCAACAGCAAGGAGGCGGCGCGGATCGCCGTACGTCTCTCCGCTGCCCAGTGGATGTCGTGTGCGCACGGTCCGGCAGGGTTCGCGCGCTCGGCACGCGCACCGGTCGCAGCCAGTGTGAAGCGTCGTCCCATGAGGACGACGCTACGGCGGCTGGAGCCGCCCGAGCCGAACCCTGACGAACTGCTGACGCCGTGGCGCGGTTTCTTGACGGGCCCCTGGTGGCGCGGTGTCGACCTCGCTGCAGTGCGGAATCCCGGTGTCGTCAAGGGCCCGTCAAATTGCCGGCCTCTCCGCGTATGGGTGTCGTCAACATGTCAGCGGTATCGAACAGTTGCGTTCGACTCCGTCGTCGCGCTGTCGCGGTCCAAGGCGATCGGATACGACGCCAACGCGGACGAGAGCCGCTACCTCCTGGACCCCGGCCGCCGCCCCGCGTACGAGCGGTCCTTCCTCGACAAGTCACAGCAGCTGTACGGGATCGCGGGGGCCGGACTCGCCACCTACGACCGGCGACTCGACGAGACCTGGGGCACGTACCGGAAGGCCAACGGCGACAAGCAGTTCACCGGGGAGTACCGGCGCGAGCTGGACAACATCACCTTCGTGGGGGAGCGGGACGCCGCCGAGAAGACCGTCGCGGCGTACGCCGTCTACCAGCGCGACGACCGGACCTTCCGGCGGCTGGTGACCGAGGGGAAGACGCAGGAGGCCACGGTGTTCTGCGTCGGCTGGGCGCCCGACACGTCCAACGCCCACTTCGGGGAATGGATGAAGGCCCTGGACCGGGTCACCGCCATCAACCAGCGCCACTTCGACCGGGCGGTGAACGAGGGACGCGGGGCGCTGACCACGCTGGCCCCGGCGGCCGGCGCGGCGATGCTGCTGGTGGCCGGGCTGACCGCCCTCGGCCTGAGACCTCGGCTGGCCGAGTTCGGGTAGGGGCTGCTTCAGGACAGGTCCAGGGAGATGTCGTACGGGAACTCCTCGCCGTCCCTGAGGAAGGTGAGGCGTGCCTGGAGATGGCGTGCGGTGGGTGGGGGTGCAGGACGGGCGGTGATGGTGCCGTCGGTGCGGCGGCGGTCCGGGCTCGTGTCGTAGACGCCGCCCCAGTCCACGTACGTGTTGCCGAGGTCGTCGTCCGCGTCGAGGGTGAGCAGTACGGACTGCGGCAGCGCCGGGGTGACGGTGTAGCTGATGCTGAACGAGTCGGCTTCCAGGGCGAGTCCCTGAACGGCGAGCTCGTGCCACCCGCCGAGGACGGCGATGGCGGGCAGGCCGTCGTGGCCGGGGGTGCGGCTCATACGAGGGCCGCCAGGCGGTCGGGGTGTTCCTCGACGACGAGGTGGCCGGCGTCGGGGGCGACGTGCAGGGCGGTGCCGAGCGTTGCGCGGACGAGGCGGTCGGTACTCCAGCGCCGGATGTGCTCCCGGCCCGCCGCGCTGCGGCGGATGGAGTCCATCGGGCGACAACGGCCCCTCATCCTGCTGCCACTCTTCCTGTGGCGGCAGGAGCACCGACCGCGTAGTGGCCGTAATCGCGTACGGCGTGGAAGCCCGCACTGGAGGCGAGCAGGCGACCGGCCCGGTTGCCCGCCGAGCAGGTCCAGCTGGGGGTGCGGCGGCGGGTGTCTATGTCCGAGCACAGGGCGTCGATGCAGGCGAGTGCGAGGTGCTGGAGGCGGGGGTCGGGCACGCAGACGCAGGCGATGTCCTCGTAGGCGGTGCCGAGGAAGTAGGTGCAGGCCACGGCCACGATGCGGCCGCCCCGGAACGCGGCCCAGGCGTAACCGGAGCGGGCGAGTGCGTCGGGGCCGCCCCAGGTGCGGTGGATCCGGTGCATCGCGCACGGAAGGGTGCTGAGCGCCCGGGCGTCCTGAGCGGTCAGCCGCCGTAGCGTGATCCCCCTCGGGCGAGGTGCGGCAGGTGCCGTGGTGCGCTTGACGTACACCGTGCGCTGCCAGGGCACGACGCGGTCGAACGCGGCCCCGATCAGCGGCCGGAAGCGGCCGGGTGCCTCGATGTACCGGTGGGCGAAGTGCGCCAGGTCCTGGGGTGCCAGCGCTTGCGGGTCCCCGAGCAGCAGTACGTGGTCCCCGCATTCGGCGGCGATGACGCGTGGCTGGATGACGCGGTCCACCCACCAGCGGCCGGCATCGGTGGTCAGGACGTGCTCGGTCAGGGCGCCCGAGCCCGGTGCGCCGACGGGGAACCAGCGGACGAGGCCCGGAAGCCGGTGGGAGGGCAGGTTGATCACGATGCTTCCTCGCGGGGGCATGAAGGTGGGGCGGCCCTGTCCGAGGGCCGCCCCACGGGGTGGGCTGGTGACTAGCAGTTGGGTTTGCTGCCGTGGTTGGAGCCCTTCTTGCGGCGGGCCCTCTTCTTGCGTGCGCGCTTGGACATGTCCGTGGATCCCTTCAGGCGGTGTGGCCGACGAGGAGGTCGGCGAGCTTGTTGAGGCGCTTGACGGTGCGGTCGTCCGTGGCGGCCGGGGCCGGCGTGACGGGCTCGGAGCGGTCGTAGTAGGCGCCGTTGACGATTTCGGTGGCCGGGTCGCAGAGGCGTACGACGTACCCCGCACCCTCGGAGGCGGGCGCGCCCTCGTTCCCGTACAGCGGGAGGAGCCCGGTGTCGCAGATGCCGGGGTTGACGGATACGGCGGTGACGCGAGGGTCCGCGGCGAAGACGGTCAGGGCCAGCTGGGACTGGGCGTAGGCGGCGAGGCGGGAGTAGCGGCGCAAACGCTGGGGGTCGTTCCACATGATCGTGGCGGTGCGGTGGAGCGAGGAGGAGACGTTGACGACCCGGCCACCGGGGTCGGAGGTCAGCGCCGGCTCCAGCAGGTTCGTCAACAGGTAGTGGGCGAGGAAATTGACCTGGAAGGCGATCTCGTTGCCGTCGGCCGTGACGGTGTGGCGCTCAGGCGCGGCAATGGCGGCGTTGTTGACGAGGACGTCGAGACGCGGGTGCTCGCGCACGACCGCGTAGGCCAGGCTCTCGACCTCGTCGAGGTGGGCGAAGTCGGCGGCGAGCGGCCGCAGGGAGGAGCCGTCGATGCCGGCGGTGGTGATCAGCCGGTCGGCGGCGGCCTGCGCCTCATCAGGGGTGCGGCCGTGCAGGAGGACGGTGACACCGCGCTCGGCGAGCTGGCGGGCTGTCTCGTAGCCGATGCCGGAGGTGGCGCCGGTGACGAGGACGGTACGTCCGGACAGGGATGAAGGCATGTCGGATTCCTGGAAACGGGCATGGCTGACCTGCCTGTCGCCCCGGCGGGACGCGGCGCACGGGTTCAGCTCATGCGGTGAAGGAGGGATGCGTACGGTGCCCCGAACAACGCCCTTCAGGCGGGTGGTGGCAGGTACGCGCACGACGCGCGGCCGAAGTCAGACGGCCGGGCGGACAGCGGGCGCTGCCGGCGGCACCTGATTCGGTGGCCGGTCGTCGTAACGCGGACCGCTGTTCATGAACCCATCCCAGCGCATCCGACCTGCGGAGACAAGGTTCTGAATGCGCCCTTGACGCCACCTTGGTACGCGCCATCAGGGGCGCATCAAGATCGATCGCTGCGCGGAAGGAAGGCGTCAAGGAGTGCTGCCAGGGCTGTGTCGACGGGAGAGACTGATGCGGCGACGGACCGGGATGACGGTCCGTGGCGCGCGGCTGGAGGCGTGTGACCTGAACTCCGCCGAAGGACGCAAGACCCGGGCCGTGGGGGGCCGGGCCGACGCACCGCGTGCCGCTCACCCGTCGCACAACACATGAGCCGTCCGGCTCCCGGGGTGGGGATTCCGGGGCCGGCGGCTCACGTGGTTTGCATGACCATCTCGGGGCGTGCTCTGGCCGCTCCCTCCGCGGCCGAGTCGGTGCGGCAACGCCGCGGTGAAAGAGCGCCCCTGGGGAGCGGGCAGGCGTCGGCCGATGCCGATCGCGGCAGCATCACTTCACCGGTCCCAGGCCGGATGCCCGCGGGCATCCGCGTATGTGCTCGGACAGCCTGTGGCCCTGGGCACGGCGCGCCAAGGCGGAGGAGCTGCCCGAATGGCCGGAGAGTCCGCCGCCTGTCCCTTTGCCCGCCCAACTGCGGTCCCTTCACTCAGCGATGGCTGCGGGCGCAGAGTCCAAGCAGGCCCTGCTGTGCACATACCTGTCCGCCGTCCTCCTGGCAGGGCAAGGGCTGCGGCTGCCACCTGCACCGATGACGCCCGCCGTCAAGGAGCCCGGAAGTGCTTGCGGCGCCGACGTCGATGCCTGCTGCTCCGGGGGCAGGGTGGACACCGCGCGGTGAACGGGTGTCATCGAAGTGGTCACCGCCGGCGGCTACCCCGCGACCCCTGTGTCAAGCGGCACGCCGACACGTTGCCGCCACGACAAGGTGCGCCACGCTCAAGCCCCGTGTCAGGCAGTGCGTTTCGGCTATTCCTTAACGGACTGCTGACGTATCCTTGATGCCTGGTGTGCCGGGAAGCCTGGTCGGCGGTCAGGAGCCATGGGCTGTTCCATGTGCTCCGGCTCTCGCCGTGAAAGGCATTCCTCATGACCGCCATACAGCAGCCTGCTGTACCTGCTCCCGCGTCAGACGGCACGAGCCGCCGCGGGCCACGTCGTTCGGTCCTCTTCTTCGCATTCGCCTTCGCCGTGATCGCGGACCCCGTCTCCTCCGTGGCCTACGCCATCGAGGCGGCGCTGCGCGCTCTCCACGGCGATCTTGCCCTGCTGCTGCCGACGATGTCGCTGGTGGTGGGCCTGGTCGTGGTGGTCACCGCCAACTACTGGCAGCTGGTGCGCCGTTTCCCCAAGGGCGGTGGGGCGGCGGCCGCGGCGGGGCGGGCCTTCGGGCCGCGCTGGACGTTCGTACCCATCGGCGCACTCGTCGTCGACTTCGTCCTCACCATCGGCATCTCCATCGCGGCCGCCGCCAGCGCCGTGATCGCCCTCTTCCCCGCCGCCGCGCCCTTCCGTGTTCCGCTCGCTCTGCTCCTGCTGGTGGTCGTCGCCGGGCTGACGTGGTTCGGACACGGCGGGCGGCTGCTGTTCGCCGTCATGACCGTGCTCTTCGTGCTCGTCTGCGTCGCCGTACTCGTACGCGGCTTCGTCTCGCCCCACGCCATCGATGAGGCTCCCGCCTCGACCGACCCGGGCCGCTCTGCCACCCTCGCGGTCGTCCTCGCGTTCCCCGTCGCGATGGCCCTGGCCACCGGCATCGAGGCGCCGTCCACGGCCATCGCCCAGCTCGGGCAGCTGAACGACACCCACCGCCGCCGCTTCGGGCGCGGGACCCTCGCCCTGCTCCTGGTCATCGTCGGGGGCCTGACCCTGGCGCTGACCGCTCTCGCCGTACGCCTCCACATCGGCATCCCCGGCAAGGACTCGACCCAGATCGCCGACATCGCCCACGCCGCCACCGGATCCGGCTGGCTCTACGGGGCCTTCCAGCTCACCAGTGCCCTGCTGCTCCTTGCCGCCGCCAGCTCCTCCTTCCAGGCCGGCCCCGGACTCCTCAAGGCGCTGGCCGGTACGGAGGACCGCCCTGGCGTGCTGCCCACACCGCTGGGCCGGACCAACCGCCACCACACCCCGTACTGGTCCGTCGTCGTCTACCTGGCCGCGGCGGCGGTGATCATCGTGGCTGCCGCGGGAGAGGAGCAGGAACTTGTCCTCTTCTACGCGGTCGCGGTCTTCGTCAGCTTCCTCGTCGGCCTGCTGGCCATGACCCGCTTCGCCCGTACCGAGCAGAAGCCCGCCCTCGCCTGGCTGAATGCCATGGCGGCCGTCGCGGTGGCCTTCACCCTCCTGGTGAACCTCCTCCGCGGCTGGCCCATCCTCTCCCTGGTCGCCACCCTCGCCATCGGCGGAGCCTTCTACCTCCGTTGGGTCCGAGCCGGCCGCCCCTCCGACATCGAGGACGTGGAAGCCCGTGCCGAAGCCGACTGATCCGAAGCGGTCACCACATCGACCACGATCCGCAGGCGCGGTCGGCCGGGCCCTCGTACGGCCACAGTAATCACCGATGGCACACACGCACTGGAAAGGAGCGCCCGCATGGGCATCCGCTACGGCATCGGCGCACTGATCGCTGTCACAGCGCTACTGCTCGCCGGCTCCGGCATCGCCACACTCAGCAGGGGCTGGCTGCTGCCCTGGCAGCGGCGGCACGTCGTCCGCCAGCTTTTCGCCTGGGCGCAGCTCCTCATCGCCATCGCGCTGGGCATCCAGCTGATCGGCCTCCGGGCGGTCGATTCCGCCTGCCGCACAGTCTTCACCATGCCCGGCAGCGTGGTGCTGCTGCTCGCCCTGGTGCTGATCACGCGTGCGCAGCGTCCGAGAGGCACCGGCCAAGGAGACTGAGCCCCCGACTGAGGTCTGCGGGGACGGCGGTCCGACTCGCTGCCCCGCCGTCGTCCTCGGTACCGTGCGTTTCTCGCATCAGGGCCTCTGACCGGCGATCCTGCGCACGGCTCGCGCGCGGGAGCACGGTTGGGCGCACCATGGGATGCAGAGGGGGTGTGACGAGCGGGCAGGAGCCCGCCGATGACGCGTGGGCGATTGCGGATCTACCTCGGGGCCGCCCCGGGAGTGGGAAAGACGTGCGCGATGTTCGAAGAAGGGCAGCGGCTGGCCACGGCCGGTGCCGATGTCGTCGTCGGTTTCGTCGAGCCGCACGGTCGACGGCCGACCGCTGCCCTCGCCGAGGGGCTGGCGATCATTTCCCGGCGCGCGGTGGAGTACCGGGAGGCGAGCTTCACCGAGATGGACCTGGACGGGGTGCTCGCCCGCCAGCCACAGGTCGCCCTGGTCGGCGAACTGGCCCACACCAACGTGCCCGGCTCTCGCCATGCCAAGCGCTGGCAGGACGTCGAGGAACTCCTCGACGCGGGGATCGACGTCGTCACCACCCTCAACGTCCAGCACTTGGAGTCCCTGGGCAACGTGGTCCGGCAGATCACCGGGGTCCCGCAGCGCGAGACCCTGCCGGACGAGGTGGCACGCCGCGCGGACCAGATCGAACTGGTGGACCTGCCTCCCGAGCTTCTGCGTCGGCGCATGCTGCACGGCGAGATCTACCCGTCGGACCGCATCGAGACCGCCCTCACCCACTACTTCCGCGTCGGCAACCTCACCGCCCTACGCGAACTCGCCCTGCTGTGGCTCGCCGACCGAGCCGAGGAAGGCCTCCAGCGCTACCGGCCGAGCACGGCATCACCACCCCCTGGGAGACCCGCGAGCGCATCATGGTCGCCCTGACCGGCGGCCCCGAGGGCGACACCCTGATCCGCTGCGCCGCCCGGGTCACCGCCCGCATCCCCGGCAGTGAACTGCTGGCCCTGCATGTCATACCGAGCGACGGTCTCACCCACGGGGATCCGCCCACCCCGGAAGGCCCATACGGCCGTCCCGTCACTGACCGCGACCGTCATCTGCATCGGATACTCCACGCCGTGTTCGCGGCCGACGCGTTCCACGAGCCCCACGTCCAGGAAAACACCGACGCCACTGACGCCGATCACAAGGTTCCTCTGCTCGTCCCATCGTCCGAGTCATGTTGGCTCCGAAGGCCGGGCCCCCCTTTAGGGTCGGGCTACTGAGAGGGCAATGGAGGGGGCAGACGATTCCTGTGCTGCCTTGAGCGGCCGTGGCTGGAAGCCGGTCGCGAAGTACCAGGAGGACGGAAGTCGTTGGGGAGCGGGTGGACTGGATCGAGGCTGGCGATCCCGCACACCATCGGTGTCGGCCCGCGCATCTCGGCCGCCGTGGTGAGGTGCAGGCCGAGCGTCCTTGACCGTCCGTTTCATTCGGCGATCTCTGTCCGTTCCCACCATTCGTAGACCGCCAGTTGTCCCTCCGGGCTGTCCTGGTGCCGCGACGTGATCTTGAAATGCTCGTACCCGCCGCGGTGCGGAATCTTCAGGTCTTGTCCGGGGTCGGAGATCGGAACGATCCGCTCGGGCAGATCGTCCGGGCCGCCCTCAAGCACTGCCTTGGTCGCCATGCTTCCAGTCTTCCCAACCGCAGGCCCGCTCGCATCACGAGGTTGGCACTGGCGTCGCTCAGCACCCCCGTCAGCGCCCCGCCCCGACGCGCTGACGGGGGTGGGCAGAGTCAAACGCCCCGGCGTCGAGCATCGGTCTGGAACCTGGTCCTCACCTGGGAGTGGAGGGATCGGGCCGTGTCCAGGTCGAAGGGCTCGGTGCTGGGGGTGAGCATCGCTGCGGCGGCTGCGGCTACCCCCAGCGCGGAGGCGCTGACGGGATCCTCTCCGGCGGCCAGCTGTGTGATGAGGGCGGCGACCATGCTGTCTCCTGCCCCGGCGTCGCTCAGGGGCTCGCCGGGCAGCGGCGGCGCGTAGAGCTCGGTGTGGCCGTGGCGGGTCGAGCACAGTGCGCCCAGTTCTCCGAGGGTGGTGACGGCGATCTCGGCGGCCCCTGTGGCGAGCAGGTGCTCGTTGAGGGCCCGGGCGTCGTCGAAGCCGCGGACCGGCCGGCCGGTCAGGCTCTCGGCCTCTGTACGGTTGCACCTGAGCAGGAACACGCCCTCCGCGAGTGCTCCGCGAAGTGCCGGACCGGAGGTGTCCAGGACCAGTCGGGATCCGGCTTCCCTGATGCGGCGGGAGACGGCCGCGTAGAAGTCGTCGGGCAAGCCGCCGGGCAGGCTGCCACTGGCCACGACGTACGGGCAACCGCCAACGGTCCGCTCCAGTGCATCCAGGCACCGCCGCCCCTCGTGGTCGTGCAGGTGCGGGCCGGGTGGCACGATGTGGTAGCCGCGGCGCGATTCGGCCTCGAACAGCACGAGTGCTTCGCGGGTGTCGTCGTCGATGTCGACGGCGACGTGGTCGACGCCCTCTTCGTCCAGCAGCCGGTTCAGGCGCAGGCCGACCTCGCCTCCGGCGGTGTGGACAGCGGTGGCTCGTCCTCCGAGCCGCACGACATGACGGGCGACGTTGATCCCTCCGCCCCCGGCGGCCACCGACCTGACCCGGGCGCGGTTCTTGCCGATGCCCTCCAGGTGTCCGACCTCCCAGCAGAGATCGACCGCGGGATTCATCGTCAAGGTGAGGATCGACGGCTTGGCTGCACTCTCCGATCCTCCTGCACCGTCGGTAGTCCTGGCTGTGGTGGGGTCCGGCGTTGCGGCCGTCCTCATCGCGGGACCCGGGTGGTCGCGCCGACCCTTGCCCGGCGCACCGCCCGCTGGGCAGGGCCCCGCTCACTGCAGCCTGAGGAGATTGGGGTCTGTTCCCGCGCGCTGCGGTAGATCCCGATCTCGGCCGCTGCCAGGGACAGCTTCGGCTCCAGACGGTGCCGGCCGTTGAGCGCGTGGGGCCTGGCCATGCCCGCTGGGAGCAGGTCTGGTACCGGCATCGGCCGGAGCGGCGCGTGCCGCGCCCACGGCACACCCAGTAACGGGTGCGTGCGGCCGAAGAACGCGTCCGGCTCCACCGGGCCACCGGTCCGGAGCCGCGTGGGAAGCGTCATCGCACTCACCTCCGTGGACAGCGACACGCCCGACCCGACTTCCATACTGAAACAGCCTGACGTCACCTGCATGCCGGCCCACGGCTGGGCCTGTTCCTCGGCACGTGGATCTACTGGAGCATCGGGTGGGCGGTGACAGCTGCGGCACCCGGGGCAAGAACGCGCGGCCTTGGCAATCTCGTCCAGCTCGGACGGGGACAGCGTGGCATCGGCCTTCTTGGAACGCTTTTGCACCGGAGGACGAACGGTCGAGGCTGCACGCAGGCTGACGCCAGCCCGTTGCGAAGGACCTCGCAATGCTCCGCACTTTGCGGACAGGTCGAGCACCGAGTCGGTCGCTACCTGCCGCAGAGGTACGTCCATGCCTTTCAGAAGCCGAGCGGAACGTCGCGTGCCGTGGGAATGGATACCTCGTCATGTGCTGCACGCTTGAGGGAACAGCCTTTGGGTGGCACATCCAGGCACATGAACCCGGGAAAGGGAGCGGACACTTGACTGCTTGAGACAGCAGTCCCAGGTGCAGCCGCTCGCAACCGACGGCCAATCACGGGCATCGAGGAGCGGATCAGGCCGCTTCCCAGGCGCTACCGCTAAAGACATGTCCCCAACCGTGCCCTTCGAAGCGGTCAACAGCGGCCAGATGGGTGTACGGGCGGAAGGGAAGATCGTGATTCTCCCGGCTCGCCTCGGGGCCAGGAACTGCTGTCGCGATAAGCCTCGCTGGTCAGGCGTGCTCGTCCGATGGCTGCTGGGCAGCCTGGACCGACCAGCTTGGCGGCTCGTCGCCGCCTGAGTCCTCGTCGCGCTCCGCGTCGGCGGCTGTCGCATGGATCTTGCCCGACGTGTGGTGGACCGGTGCGTATACGGCGTAGAGCTGCAGGGTCTCGTCACCGATGTTGGTGACGTTGTGCCAAGTTCCGGCGGGCACGAAGATGGCCCAACCATCCTCGACTTCTTGGTCGAAGTCGAGTCGATCCTTCGCGCGGCCCATCTGGACGCGGACCCGGCCTGCGTCGAGTCGTAGAAATTGGTCAGTCTCCGGGTGCGCTTCCAAGCCGATGTCCTCACCCACCGGGATCGACATGAGGGTCAGCTGAAGGTACTTCCCAGACCAGGCGACGGCGCGATAGTTCGTGTTCTCGAGCGTCGCCTTCTCCAGGTCGAAGCTTTGAGGTTCCGGCCCGATGTCCTTGATGGTCACACGCCTCTCCCGGTCAACGAAGGCGGTACGCGGTACACGGTCGCGGTCTTGCGCCAGCGCACATCGACATTCTCAGAGCCCTGGGCTCTTCTGGCCACAAGTACGCGAGCTGCCACCGCACAAGCGGCCGGCCGTGACCCGTTGCCACATTCCGCCGTGCATCCCGCCGACGGGTTGAGAGGCATGTCCAGCGGCGGGAGGCTCCCACGCTGTTGGCCGCGATGACCGGTACCGGTCAGCCGCCAGGGGAAGTGCGCAGGATAGGGCGAAGGAGAAATCGCACGCGTGACCGCGTCTCGGCGAGGGCAGTCGCGGCAGCGTTGCCTGGGTGGTGCGGGCGCGGGACGGTGCTTCCTGCGGAGCCGGTCAGTCGTGGGCCACGACGGCGACCGGTGCGGTGGAGTGATGCAGTACGGCGTGGGTGATCGGTCCGATGTGGGAGCCGAGGGTGGAGCTGCGGATCCGGCGGCCGACGACGACGAGAGAAGCGTCGGAGGCGGCCTCGACGAGCTGGATCGCGGCGTGGCCGATGGGCGCCCGCACTTCGACCTCGACCGACGGGAACTTGTCGCGCCATGGCCTGAGCATCTCTTGCAGTGTGGCGGTGATGCCGTGGGCCATCTCCTGCAGAACAATGGGGTCGAGGGCGGGCGCGTAGCTCAGGATCGGCGGTGGAGTCCACCCGTGCAGCACGTGGAGGGCGGCCCGGTGGTGGGCTGCCTCTTCGAAGGCGAAGGCGAGGAGCTTGTCGCAGAGCTGACGGGTGTCCACGCCGGCCACGACGGCTCCGTGCGTGCGCAGTCCGTCGGCGGGGGTCACGGCGTTGCCGGAGGAGCGGACCAGCACCACAGGATGTTCGGTCGCGGCGATGGTGGCCGAGCCGACCGAACCGACGATGAACCCGGCGATGCTGCCGAGCCCGCGTGAGCCGATGACGACCATCGTCGAGGAGCGCGCGGCGGCTGCGAGGGCCTCGGAGGGCGGTCCGGGGACCTCTCGGGTGGTGATGTCCAGGAGCGGGTGCAGGCGCCGTAGCTCGTTGGACGTCTCGCGCAGCAGGTTCTCGGCCCACTGGCCGCGTATCTCGGTGCTCGCCAGAAGGAGGGGCGGCTGCTCGAGCCATTCCGTGGCGTGGACCAGCTCCAGTGCAGTGTTCCCGAGTTCGGCCTCGCGCGCGGCCCAGTGGGCGGCGGCGGTGCTGGCGCCGGAGCCGTCGAGGCCGACGGTCACCTGGTTGGTCATGAGGAACATCTCCCTGGGATGGCGCGCTACTGCCTCCAGAGTCCCCCGACGGCTCACGCTGGAGAAGGGCCGAGAGGGCCCGTATCAGACCGATCGGCCCTGGTAGGGGAGTAAGCAAGGCGAGGTCGGCCTGGCGGGCGAGCCGGTCGGCTTCCGATGGATACCGCCACTCGCTCGTGCTCGTCCACAGGGAGCTCGGTGATGCCGTGCGCGACACGTGGCTTCGCGTCATTCTTGAAGGAGCTGACCGGATCCACCAGTCGACCTCGTTCGTCATCAGGTTTCGGAGCGTGTGATGGATGACCCCTCCTGGCTTTCGGTGAGGAGGATTCATGGCAGTCGGTATGACGCATGGTCCTGAGCTCGGCGCTGTGGTGGCGGGAGTGGATGGATCCCGGTCTGCGGAGCGGGCGGTGGTCTGGGCCGCGGCGGAGGCCGTGCGGCGGGATGGCACCTTGCACCTCGTGCACGGCGCGGACACCGACAGCCGGATGCTGTATGCATCTATGTACGCCATCGAGCGGATACGTCGGGCGGGCCGGGACCTGCTCGAGGAGACCGCCGCCAAGCTCGCCGAACGCCATCCGGGGCTGCACGTGTCGACCGAACTCAGTCCCCACGAGCCGGTCGCCGGCCTGCACGCTGCGGCTGCGGACTCCGACACCATCGTGGTCGGTAGCCGCGGCCTCGGCGGCTTCGAGTCACTGATGCTGGGTTCGGTCGGCCTGAAGGTCGCCGCGGGCGCCAAGGCGCCCGTGGTCGTGGTCCGGGGGGACGAGAACACCGCCGAAGCAGGGGTCGTGCTGGCCGCCATCCGTGACGAACATGATGTGGAGTGCGCGAGGTACGCGGCGAGTGAGGCGGAGCTGCGCCGGTCGTCACTGCGGTTGTTGCACGTCTGGAATGTGCTGGAGTCCGTGGCGGAGAGCGTGACCGTGCTCGACGATGCGGACGAGGGAGTGCAGGTGCACGTACGAAGGGTGACGTCAGTGGCCCACCGGATCCGTGACGAGTTCCCGGCCCTGAGCGTGCACGTCGACACCGAGAAGAGTTCGTCCGTCGCAAGGGTGATGGTGGAGGCGTCACGCCACGCGGACCTGTTGGTGATGGGCGGACGGCGCACCCCCGGATACTTCGGGCCCACCCTGGGCTGGGCGACGCACAGCCTCCTGCACCACTCACACTGCCCCGTGGAACTCATTCCGCGCCATGGCAAGCAGGACGACGAGGACCAAGGGTTGTGACCACCCCGAAGGCCGCGGAATCGGCGTCAGCCTCGTGGAACACCTCCGGGCCGGCTGCGGTGAGTCCGTCAGTGGGCGGCCCCCGCAGCTGCTGTGAGTTCCACACGCACGTCCACCATGCCTTGGACGGCGCGGGCGGCGCGCATGACCAGAGGGACCAGAGCACGGTTGTGGAGGCTGCCCCGGAGCGTCCTCACCCTCCTCGACCGAGCAGTCGAGGTGAAACGCGGGGCATGCGTGGCCTTCATCGCCCGGCTGTGGATGCCGCGCCGAAGGGCCGTCTTCGACTGAGGAGCCTTCCGTTGCTCACACGGGTCCGTTGGTCGGTGTAACACGCGTCGCGGCCGGCCAAGCCCGGGCCGCCGCGTGAGCCACTTACGGGCTGCCGACGGACAGCCCGGGGGCAGGAGCGTGACATGACCACCACCCCCGGCCGGACCTCTTCCCGCGACCTCGCCACAGCGCTCCCGGCCCGTCTGTCCCTCACGCCGAAGACCACCCTCACTGGCCAGCTGGACGGGGCTTGGTGGCCGCGCTCGCGCGACCTCCAAGTGGAACTTCCGCCCCTTGCGGCGACACTGGACGAAGTCTGGGGACGCATCACACGCGTCACCGTGAACCCCACCCGCTGGCCCGTCGTACCTCACACGGTGAACACCGACGGGCACATCATCCACGTGGGCTGTTTCACCGAACAGCACCCTGACGAGCTGATCCTGCTCTCCTACACCGTCGGCCGCTGGGACCTGCTCGTAATCCCGCCCGAGACTGAGCCCGCCGCCGCGGCACGGCTCATGGCAGCCGCAGCCATCCCCGGCAGCGTCCTTACCGCCGGCGCTCTCATGGCCGACGAAGCGGCCATCGGTCGCGGTCTACGGGACACCCGAAACCGTGAGGACACCTGGGAGAGCGAAGGTGGATCCCGCACGGCACCCTCCGGTCGGCGAGACCTGTCTCCGTCCGGAGACACCTGGAAGTGAGCAGCGGGGAGACACACCCTCGTCCTCGCCAGGCGATCCTCTCCCTGACCGCAGCCAGCACGTCTGCCCGCCCGCGTGGCAATCGGCACGAGGAGCCACGCTGCCTGTCAATTCGGCGACACCTGCGTCGTCCGACGCCGACACGGATTTCGCCAGCGCGCACCCGGAGCTCCGGCACTGTCGCCAGTCGCGGGCCGCCGAGCCCGGAAGCCTCCGTATAGGCCGGGGCAGATGAGGCTGGCCGGGACATCAGGCTTCGGCAGCGCGCGCGGCCATCACGTCTCTCGGTGTTCGCCGGACCTGTGGGGAACGACGCCGAGGTGGGGGAGATGGCGGACGAACCAGTCCAGCGCGGCGTCGGCCACGGCGTCCAGCGCGCCGGGTTCCTCGAAGAGGTGGGTCGCACCAGGAACCACCCCCATCTGGTGCTCGCAGCGCAGGTGCGCCGCGGCCTGACGGTTGAGGTTCAGTACCTGTTCGTCGGCTCCGCCGACGATCAGCAGGGTCGGAGCACGTACGGCCGCGAGCCGGGAGACCGCCAGGTCGGGGCGTCCGCCCCGCGAGACGATCGCGGCGATGTCCGATCGCGGTTCGGCGGCGGCCATGAGCGCGGCCGCGGCGCCCGTGCTGGCACCGAAGTAGCAGATGCGCAGGGAAAGCCGCGCCCGGATCCATCCCGTGGCCTGAGTCAAGCGGAGGGCGAGGAGCGGTACGTCGAAGACCTTCGCCCGGTCACGTGCCTCGGCCGGGGTGAGGAGATCGAAGAGCAGCGTCGCCAGCCCCGCACGGTTCAGGACCTCGGCCACGTGGCGGTTTCGGGGACTGAGGCGACTGCTGCCGCTGCCGTGCGCGAAGACGACGACGCCCTCGGCGTCCTTGGGCACGGTCAACAGCCCGGGCAGCGCCGTGCCTCCCGCGTCCACCACCACTTCACCAGTCTGTGGCGCGACCCGATCTGAAGCCTGTGCCGGTGCTGGCGGGCGTGCCCGCACCGCCTCGGCCAACAGCGCGGCGACCTCCTCGTCTCCCACCTGCGAGAAGTCCTCGTACCACTGGCCGACCGCGGAGAAATGACGGGGCACCGACAGGCACACCACCTCGTCCGCCTCGCGCCGAAGCTGTTCCAGTGCCTGGGGAGCCGCCACGGGAACGGCGAGGATCACCTGCTCAGCCCCGTGCTCCCACGCAACCTCGCACGCCACGGACGCGGTCGATCCGGTGGCGATGCCGTCGTCCACGACGACCACCGTCCGTCCGGTGAGCGGGATCCGTTCCCCTCCCCGGCGGTAGCGTGCCTGTCGCCGTTCCAGCTCCGCCCGTTCGGCTTCCTCGACCCTGGCGCAGTCCCGTTCTCCGAGGCCGGCTGCACGGACCGTCGCCCCGTTGATCAGCCGTACGCCGCCCTCGCCGATGGCGCCGAAGGCCACCTCGGGTTGGAAGGGCACCCCGAGTTTGCGGACCACGATCACGTCCAGCGGTGCGCCCAGGAGGCGTGCGACCTCCGCGGCCACGGGTACTCCGCCGCGGGGGAGGCCGAGTACCACCGGCCCGGCCAGTCCGAGCCGGGCCAGCTCACCGGCCAGTTGTCTGCCGGCGGCCGTTCGATTGGAGAAGAACATACCGCGCCTCCTTTCACGGCCCCGATCCGTCGGCAAGCGTCCGCAGAGACGCCGGCCGGAGGGCCGGGTCGGAACCAGACGGTTTCGGTGGCAGGCCAGGCCGCGGTGGTGCCGGGTTCGAGCTCAGGAGCCCCGACAACCTGCGCATCAGGTGCTGGCGGGCACGCAACAGAACCCCTGACTTCAGGGTCGTACCGGTGCACGAAGTCCGCATCCGGATGGTGCCCGCGTCGAGCGGTCGGCGGGCCGACCTCGTGGCCGTCATGGACTCCGCGGTGGCGGCCGGTGAGGTGGTGTCGACGTCGGCGTTCAGACGGGGCCATGCTGGAGGTCCGATAGCAAGGCCTCACAACGCGGCGAGGGGAGTCCGCCATGGCATCGGCGACGCACCCTCAGGCGCATCCCCGGGCCGGGGCGAACATGGCCGTCATGGCCTGGACCGTCGGGGAGGTCATGCGGACGGAGGTGGCGGCCGTCGCCGCCGACGAGACCGTGCTCATGGCCTGGGAGCTGCTGGAGAGGACCGGTGCCGCGTACCTTCCTGTCCTGCTGCCGGACGGCCGCTGCTCCGGACTCCTCGACCGCTGCGAAGTCGCGGTCGCGTGCTCCGCGCCCGCAGTCGTGCTCTCGGCGCAGGACGTCGGCACCCTGCTTTCCGGGCGTCGGCGGCCGGTTGTCAGGCCTGAGGAAAGCCTGCGCAGGGCAGCGGTCGCCATGACGGACAACAACTGCGAGGCACTTCCAGTGCTCGGCAGCGCCGGCAGGCTGGTCGGCCTGCTGACGGCCTCCGACATCGTGGCCGCCCTCGTGCGGTACCCGGCCTCCGCGTCCGGGAACGCCGAGGCGACAGCGATCGGACCGTCCACGCTGACTCCGGGACTCAGGCCCCGCCGCGACGACCGGGTGAACCCTGTCCCATGAGCGGCACCACAGGGTGAGGGCGGGATGACCAGGGCGAACGACCGGGCGGGCACACAGAGGACAAACCCGAAGCGGTGGCAGGAACCGGGTGACGCCGATGGACCGAGCGGTCCGCTGCCCGCACGCGAGAAGCCCACCGGGCCACCGCTTGCACGGCGGGGCGCCTCACCACGGGATCGGTCCGTGGAGACCATCCGGGTCCGCGAACTGGTCGGCTGATCCGCACCGCGCGCCGTTGCCAGCCGGTGACTGCGGCCGAGACCACCGGGCCAGTCTTCCGTGCAGTTCTCACAGCCAGTTGCCGAGTCCGCGCCTAGGACCAATGGGGACAGGAGCGGGACCAGTCGGCCCCTGTGAGGAGACTGGCCGGTGTCTAGCCTGGTGAGTGGGCTGCGAGGCGCATGGGACTCGGCTTCGCCGGTGTCAACGGCGACGAGGCCTTGCCGGATCACCGGCTTGTGATGGCCCCCGGTACGCAATCCGGGCGAGGGATCTCACCTCGCAGGTCCCGTGGTGTGCCGGGACGTGGCACGGCCCGTCGACTGGCGGGGTCGAGAACGATCTGCGGGGGCGCGACGCTGGACGAACCGTGAAGCCGACATTCGTACTGGGCCGGATCGCGGGAGTCCGGGTCGGTGTGCACTGGAGCATCCTGGTCATCTTCATGCTCATCGCACTCGGGCTGGCCGAGGGACGGTTGCCGGATGCTTACCCGGGGCGCTCCTGGTGGGTGTACTGGCTGGTGGGGCTGTTGGCCGCCGCGCTCTTCTTCGCGTCTCTGCTCGCCCACGAACTGGCCCACGCCGTGGTGGCCCGGCGCAACAAGGTGGCAGTGGACGACATCGTGCTGTGGCTTCTGGGCGGCGTGGCCAGGCTCAGGTCGGAGGCATCCACGCCGGCAGCCGAACTGCGGATCGCCGGCGTCGGACCCCTCGTGAGCCTGGCTCTGGGGGTGGGCTTCGCGCTGGCCGGGTGGCTGGTCGGCACTGCTTCTGGGGCCGGGCTGGCGAGCGAGGCGCTGATGTGGCTCGCGGTGATCAATCTCTTGTTGGCTTTGTCCAACTCTGTGCCGGCCGCTCCACTGGACGGAGGCCGACTGCTGCGCGCCTTCCTCTGGTGGAGGACGGGAGACCGGGCACGGGCCACGGCCGGTGCGGCAGCGGCGGGGCGCGGGTTCGGCTGGTTCCTCCTCCTGTTTGGCCTGCTGCTGTTCGCGCGCGGTGACGTGGTCGGCGGGCTGTGGCTCGTCATGATCGCCTGGTTCCTGATCGCCGCCGCGACCGCGGAGGGGCAGCAGGCACAGTTGCGGGCGGTGCTGGCGGGTGTAGCGGTGCGGCATGCCATGACGCCCTCCCCGGTCACGGTTCCCGCCGGGTCGACCATTGCGGCGCTCCTGGCAGATCCCCGCTACCGCTACCACCACTCGGCTTTCCCGGTCATCGGTGATGACGGACGCTCCCCGGTGGGGCTGTTGACGCTTTCCGCGGCAGGGCGGGTGGCCGAGAGACAACGCGAGGTGACGAGGGTTGGGGACGTGATGGTCCCGCGGTCGGACGTCACCGTGGTCGGCCCGGACGACCAGTTGGCTGAACTGCTGCCGCAGATGCTGGCGGGGGGCGGGCAGCGTGCCCTCGTCGTCGACGAGAGCGGCAGCCTGGTCGGCATCGTCGCGTCCTCGGACATCAGCCGCACCGTGTCCTGGCTGATGACGGCCCCGGCCAAGGGGCGCCCACACAGCGGCGGCGGCCCCAGAGATATGCCCTGAGCAGCAGCGGGTTCCACGCGGAGCGGCGAGTGGCTTCCCGGATCCGCTTCGCCGGGACCGCATGGCCCTGCGGCGGCGCAGGAGGGTGTGCCGTAATGGGTCATCCCTTGGGTCACGGTGCTTCCTGAGCCGGTGCGCCGTGGTGCTGTGGGACGACTGCGACGGGGCAGAGGGCATGATGCAGGGCTCGGTGGGCGACCCTCCCCAGTTCCATGCCGATCGGGCTGCCTGGCCGCCGTGCGCCGACGATCAAGAGGTCTGCTGCGGCGGACCGCTCCGTGAGCACCTTGCGTGCGTTGCCTTCGAGTGTGGTGCGGCGGAGCCGTACCTGTGGATGTTCCCGGGCCGCGGTTTCCACGGCTTTGTCGAGGAGCGTTTTCGCCCGCTCCTCGTGGTCGCGGGTGGCGTCGCCGGGCAGGACCATGTGGTCGACCGGTTCGTGTGGTGAGCGTCGCCAGGTGCAGACGACATCGAGTTCCGCGTCCCGTGCGGCGGCCTCGCGGAAGGCGAACCGTACGGCTGGAGAGTCGACGTCGTAGGGGCCTATGCCGAGCAGTACGCGCCCGTGGCGTGCTTCCAGGGCGTGCCGGTCCCCGCGCACGACGACGACTGGGCCGGAGGACCTGGCGGCCACGACCAGGGCCACGGATCCGAGCAGAAGGTCGGCGAGTTCCCCACGTCCGCGCGAGCCGACGACGACGGCGTCTGCCGTGCGTCCCTCGCGCAGCAGAGCACTCGCCGCGTCCTCGGCCGTGATGTCCGTCGTGACCTGCAGGTCGGGTGTGCGTCGCCGGACGCGCTCGGCGCAGACCCCCACGATGTTCTCGGCGAGGATCTGTCCGGAGGGACGGTCCAGGCTCCAGGCTGGTACGGCTCCCTCGTACCGCTCCCAGAACGAGGCGTACACGATGCGCAGGGGGAGCGCGAGTCGTACTGCCTCGTCCGCGGCCCAGTCCGTCGCGGTGAGACTGGAATCGGAACCGTCGACGCCTACGACAAGGGGAGCCAGGGTCTTCATCATCCCCACCGCCTCTCGAGACTCAGATCGACTCACTGGCACGTTCACACCGGACCGGGACGGCCGCCCGGTCCCCGGCCTCAACTCGTATGGGAGGCCACGGCCGCGTGGCAGCCCTTAGCAGGACCCGGCGGCCGTCTCGCAGACCACGTCGCGGTTGACGACGGCAGGTGACGCACCTGTTCTTCCATTCTCGCCCTGCAGCGGTGAGGCGCTGCCCGGGCAAGGCTTCTCACGCCTTCGGCCGTCTTCGTAGAGTGACCGCCCCATGACGCGAGGCGATGGTGAGGACGAGCCAGCTCACCCAGCCGATGGGCTGCAGCACCCAGTAACTCGCGATCCGGTACAGGAGTGTGAGCGCGATGGCCTGATCCGCGGGGAGTCCGTAGAGGACCAGGAGCGCGGCGAGGCTGGTTTCGATGACTCCGAGGCTGCCGGGTGTGAGCCGCAGGGCCCCTGTCATCTGAGTGAGGGTGTAGGCGATCAGTGTGCCCGGCCAGGGCGGCGCGACCCCCAGTCCCCATGCGCAGGCGACGAGGCAGGCCACATCCAGAATCCAGTTCGAGACGGCCAGGGCGAACGGCGCCAGCCATGGGCGCACGCCGGGCCTACTTACTCGAACGTGTCGGACGAGGCGGGACAGCCCTTCCTCGATGTCCCACATGCGGGGGGTGCGGACTCCGATCCTTCGCCACAGACGCCATGCGCGGCGCCGCAAGGAAGGAAACCGTGACAGGGCAACCACCGCGGTGGCGGCGAGCACGAGGGCCACCGTCAGCCAGAGCACGGCGGAGCGCAGACCGGCGCCGGGCCCCGATCCGCTGCCGGTAAGGACACCGACCACCAGCAAGAAGAACAGGGCGAGAGCGGACAGCAAGCCGGAGACCGCGAGGACGGACCCTGCGAGCACCAGCGGTACGTGTCGGCGCCGCAACTGCCCGAACAGCCATGCAGCGGCGAATGCCGCACCACCGGGGAGTGCTCCAGCCACTGCGTTGGCTGCGGCGACCATGGCACCCATCAGGGGGAATCCCAGACGGGCGCCACCCAGCTTCAGCAGCCACCATTGCATCGCCGCCATACACG
Organism: Streptomyces sp. NBC_01006; assembly: GCF_045162725.1. Taxonomy (NCBI): domain Bacteria; kingdom Bacillati; phylum Actinomycetota; class Actinomycetes; order Kitasatosporales; family Streptomycetaceae; genus Streptomyces; species Streptomyces sp. NBC_01006. The sequence continues at coordinate 7,392,039 of NZ_CP108700.1, forward strand.
TCAGGGACAGCACCTCAAGCAGGGCGCCCAGTACCAGCCACGCCGGCGGCACCGCCCCCATCAGGCGGAGGGCCGAGGCGATGTCGTGGCGCCGGTTCACAGCGGCGACCGCGGCAGCCGTCACGAATACGGCCGACAGCAGCCACCACAACGGGTGACGGGCCGACGCGGGCAGCGGCCGGGGAACCGGTTGCCCGGTACCGTCCGATTCGCCAGTTCCATGCGCCATACAGGCCACGTTACGGACGGGCTTGCCGTCGGCGCGGCATACAGTCCGCCGCGCACCAGCCCGGCTGTGCGGATCAGGGCGATTGCGGTGATGATCTCCGGCAGCGGACGCAGCGCCGCAGGGTCAGTGCCCCCTCAAGGCACGACCGGTTCCGCCCCGGGCGGTCGTCGAATCCCCAAACACTCGGGCGCCGATGGTCCTGGCACTCTGTACCCGGCGCGTCTCTCCACTGCCGCAGCCCCGGCCTGCCCCTCACTCTCGCTGCACTCGACGCCGCCAGTGATCGGCGCGGTGAGCCAGGCCACCCATCACGCGCACAGGGCTTCAGCGAGCCTCGCGTCCGTTCGGGGGACACGGGGCCAGGATGGGGGCCGCAGGCGCGGGGCCGCCGGTGGAAGGAGAGTGCATTGATCACCATTGACGTTCAGCACCGTGGCAGTTCGGCCATGGTCGGCATCAGCGGGAAACTGGACGAGAGTACGGGCGCGCTGCTCCAGCGGGCCTTGGACGACGTCACCGTTTGCGAGCGGGATCTGATGGTGGATCTGCACGGCCTGCTGTCCATGGACGCCGACGGACTGCTGCACCTCTTGGAGCTGCACCGGCGCGCCGAGCGCCTGGGGCTGCGAGTGCTTGTGGTCGGGTGGCAGCCCCAGCCGCAGCAGATGATGGCCCAGGTTGCCGGGATTCCTGGTCCGGGATCGGCCACCGGGGAGCGATACGCACTGGCAGGCTTCCGCCGACTGATCGAGCAACGGGCGCAACGTGCACGAGACATCGCCGACTTCGGTGCCGGATGGCTGCCCCGCGTTTAGGCTTCGGCAGCTGAGCCGCACAGGTCAAACGGTGCGACACGAAGCAGTCAGCCGGTTGGCCAGCTCCACCCTGCCCGGGTACCGCCAGAAGAACCAGTCGAGGACGTACCGCCGTACTCGCCGCGCTGGTCGGCTCGGCCGGAGGCAGCAACGCCTGCGGCTCCGTGAGAAGTCCGACGACGTCTCACGGAGGGCGTGATCGCCCATCCGGTGGGCCAATCTCCCTGTGTACAGCTCTGAAAGGCCCTTTCCCTCCAATGCGAGGCAACCCGTGTGAGGAGGAGCTCTTGACGATCGCTGCCCAGCCACCGGATCAGGTGGCTGAGCCCGACCGGGGCCGGACCAGAGCCGCTCATGGGGCGCCGGAGTGAGTAGGTCACTACGGCTGACAAGGCCCTGCAGCAGGCCGATGGCATTGACCACCGGCAGCCGCTTCACGCCCTTCCTGGCCATGATGCGGGCGGCTTCGGCAATCGTGGCGTCCAGGTGCACGGTGACGGTCGGGCTGGACATGAGCTCCTCGGCGAGCACCGCTCCCGCCCCTTGGGGGCCTCCGCCAGTTGCTCCGGAGATCTCGGGTTGTCCCGCCGAAACTCCGCCTTGGGTAGAAGATCGGCCTCGGAGACGACGCCCACGACGTCTCCTTCGCCCTCCAGCACCGGCAGGGCGCTGACCTTCCACTGATCCATCAGCTCGACCATGTCCTTGTACGAGGCCTTGCGGCCCACGGCGATGGCCGTATGCGTCATCACGTCGCTGATGGCCTAACGGGTTGCATGCATGACCGGCTCCTTGGATCCCGCTCTCGGTCCGAGCGGCTCACAGCGTGCTGCCACTTCCGTGGGGGGCGTACAGGTCGAGCAGGCGAATCCGTGCGGAGAGAAGCCGGTGGGCGAGTACCTGACCCACCCAGTGGCCGATCGCGGACCCGAACGCCGGGTCTGCGTCCATCATCATCCGCACGGCCGCGGCGTCGAACTCGTGGGTACGTACAGGTGTCATCGCCTCGGCGCCGAAGTGCCATGTGTAAGGGCGGAACAGCCAGGACCAGCCGACCAGCTCACCGGGACCGAGGCTCTCGATCACCGCAGGTTTCGTGCCGGGCACCTTGACGTCGAGAGTGACGGTGCCGGTCCGCACGATCCAGAACCGATCTGCAGGGCCTCCTTCGCTGAAGATCCGTGTTCCCTCCACGAAGTTCACTTCGTGGGCCACGCTCATCAGCCGTGTACGGTGCTCCGCCGAGAGGGCGGCAGTGATTCGGATGGGAGAAGGGGTGCTCATGGCGGCCTCCGTTCGAGTCCGTTTCCAGTCTTGCTCAGAGGTCCCTCGCAGGGCATGGGCCGACCGGCCCCACAGGTGGCCCAATCAGACCCGCACGAAGTGCAGCCTTCTCCGAATGCGGCGCGCAAGGGCTCGCAGAGACCCGGCAGGTCCAGGTGGAAGCGGCCGGGAACGGATACCGTCCGCCGGTACGCGCACGCAGGGGAATGGATGGCAACGGGAGCTGTGGTCACCTGGCGCTGGCCGAGCGGCCCTGGTGAGGGTGTCGTGAGGCGTGGCGTGCCGACGTCCGGCAGGCTGTTCTCTGCCATGCTTGCGCGGTTGCGAGAGCTGCCGCGGCTGCGGTTCTCGGGATGCCGCGGCCGACGCGGCCGACTCCGGCCGGCCGCAGGAGCAGGAGCTCGACATGAGTGAAAGAGCGCTGGAGCAGACGGAGCAGGCTGTCCGCCGTGTGGCGCACGTGCTTCGGCTGGCTCACGCCGCCGTAGGCCAGGCGACAGACTTGCTGGCGACGCCCGAGGCCGGGCTGGAGCAGGGGATGATCACCCTGAGCGGAACGCTGGGCGAGCTCCGGCAGGAGACGGACGAGCTGGTCGCGGCAGATACTTCCATCGGAACGATCGAGGAGGCAGACCTCCGGTCCCTGGTGACGGACATGTACGTCGGCCAGGACGCGGGGCGCATCGATCTGCTGATCCGTCAGGTCGGTGACATCGCATGGGCGCGCCGGTCGAGGCAGCCTCTTCCCGACGAAGTGAGGTTCCGCGTACGTGACATGGGTGATGACTGTCTTGCATTGGTCGGACGGGCGGCTGATGTCGTTGAGCTGTCCGCGCCTCGTGCGGTCATGGACAGGCAGGTGGAGGACATCGACCGTCGCCAGCAGGAGCTCTGTCGCGTCCTGCTGTCCAGCAGGGACTCGCTCACCACCCGTGACGCCGTCGACGCGGCGGTCCTCGGCCGCTGCTACCAGGAGTGCGCCCAGAGAGCCGTTGCCGTGGCCCGTCACATCGCCCTGCTACAGGAGACCGCACCAGGGCGGTGAGCAGGCCGTTCGGCGTCAGGGCAGGCCGGCCACAGCGGTTTGCTCCACGATCAATTGCCATACGCCCTTGTGCAGGACCATGTTGCCGTGGGTGACCAGCATCGCCGCCTGGACGGGGTCGGCCGGGTCGATCAGCAGTTCACCGTCACATACGAGGTGCCCGAGTAGTGCCGTGACGTTGTGCGAGTATGCCGCGGAAGCCGCTTGGGGGATGCGCTCCGGGAGGCGGCCGGCGCCGATCAGGGTGACGCCGGGGCCCACGGTCGTCGTGGACTCGGGCAGGACGCCTTCGACGTTTCCGCCGTCCGGTCCGACGGCGGTATCGATGATCACGGAGCCTGGCCGCATGCCCGCCATGGCCCGTGCCGTCACCAGCACCGGTGGCCGCAGGCCCCGGCGTGGGCGGACCATGGTGATGACGATGTCCGCACCTGCCACCAGGCCGGAAAATCTTGGACCGTACGGCGGAACAGAACCGTCGACGGCTACGGTCGCCCCCAGGCGGCGGAGAGTGTCCGCAGCCTGCCGCGCGGCAGCATCGGAGCCGAGGACCAAAGCCCGTACCTCCCGGGGAGCGGCGGGAACAACCGTGCCCGACAGGGGATGCCCGAACCGGTCGGCTGCCAGCAGGGCCGCCTTGTAGCCGGCGAGCCGGTCCTGGGAGGCGACGGCGTCCATGGGCCGGGCCAGTACCGAGGTGTCGGGAGCCAGGTCCAGCCCGATGGCGGTCACGCCCTCGTCCGCCCACCTCCGCACGTCGAACGGAATGCGCAGGGGATCCAGGAGCGCGATCAGAACCTGGCCGTGGCGAAACCGGTGTCCCGCCGGGAAGGCGGGCGGTCGTACGCCCACGAGGATGTCCGCGCGATGGAGCAGTTCGTCGCGCGTCGCGACCTGCGCACCCGACTGCCGGTAAAGGAGGTCGGGCAGCCAGGAGGCTGTTCCGGCCCCCGATTCCACCAGTACTTCCAGCCCGAGCGCCTGCACCGCGCCCACGGCGTCCGGCACGAGGGCAACGCGTCGCTCCCCGGGCGCGGTCTCCCCGCACACGCCGACGATCATGGGAGCCATCACTGCTGCACCACCCTCCGAACGCGTTCCCCGTTCAGTATGGATCTCGCTCAGGGCGAGTCGCATGGTCACTGAGCGTGCCGCACGGGTAATGCTGGGTACATGGTCCCCAGTGCCGGTCTCGGATGGCAGTTCTGGGTCGACCGAGGAGGCACGTTCACCGACATCGTGGCCCGCTCCCCGGACGGCGAACTGCTGACCCGCAAGATCCTTTCGGATAATCCGGCCCGCTATCGCGACGCGGCCGTCGCGGGAATCCGCGCGCTGCTCGGCCTTTCCGAGCAGGAAGGGATTCCCGGCGGCGCGATCGATGCGGTGCGGATGGGCACCACGGTGGCGACCAATGCCCTGCTGGAGCGTGCTGGTGAGCCGACCGCGCTGGTGATCACCCGCGGCTTCCGGGACGCCCTGCGCATCGGCTACCAGAACCGCCCCCGGATCTTCGACCGGGAGATTGTCCTCCCCGAAGCCCTGTACGACCGGGTGATCGAGGTCTCCGAACGCGTCACCGCCGACGGCACGGTGCTTACTCCGCCCGATCTGGAGGCCCTTGCCCCCGAGTTGAGGCGGGCGCACGCCGACGGATTCCGCGCCGTGGCGGTCGCCTGCATGCACAGCAGCCTCCACCCCGCACACGAGCAGGCGATCGGCGCCCTGGCCGAGCGGATCGGCTTTCCTCAGATCTCGTTGTCCAGCGAGGTCAGTCCGCTGATGAAGCTGGTTCCGCGCGCGGACACCGCTGTGGTCGACGCCTACCTCTCTCCCGTCCTGCGCCGCTACGTACAGCAGGTGGCCGATGAGCTGCGCGGCGTTCGGCTGATGTTCATGCAGTCCAACGGCGGTCTGGCCGAGGCGGGACACTTCCGGGGCAAGGACGCGATCCTGTCCGGTCCGGCCGGCGGCATCGTCGGTATGGCGCGCATGTCGCAGCTGGCGGGCTTCGAGAAGGTCATCGGTTTCGACATGGGCGGCACTTCCACCGACGTGTCCCATTTCGCCGGCGGGTACGAGAGGGTGTCCACCTCCCACGTGGCGGGAGTCCGGATCCAGGCGCCGATGCTGGACATCCACACCGTCGCGGCCGGCGGCGGGTCCGTCCTGCACTTCGACGGCATCCGCTACCGGGTGGGACCAGACTCGGCCGGAGCGGCCCCCGGCCCCGCCTGCTACCGCGCGGGAGGCCCGCTGACCCTCACCGACGCCAATGTGATGCTCGGCCGCGTTCAGCCGGCCCACTTCCCGCACGTCTTCGGGCCCGAAGGCGACCAACCCCTGGACCACGAGGTCGTACGGCGGCTCTTCACCGAACTCGCCGCGAAGATCCAGGCGCACACCGGCGACCGGCGCTCGCCGGAGCAAGTGGCCGAAGGCTATCTGCAGGTGGCGGTGGCCAACATGGCGACCGCCGTCAAACGGATCTCCGTGCAGCGGGGCCACGACGTCACCGAGTACGCGCTGACCTCCTTCGGCGGTGCCGGCGGCCAGCACGCGTGCGCCGTCGCCGACTCCCTCGGCATCCGCACCGTCCTCGTACCGCCCATGGCCGGAGTACTCTCCGCGCTCGGCATCGGACTCGCCGACACCACTACCCTGCGCGAGCAGTCGGTGGAACTTCCCCTCGAAGAGCCGAGCATGGAACGGATCCTCGCTGTGGCGCGCGAACTGGAAGCCGCCGCCCGCGCCGTGCTCCACGACGAGGACGTCCCCGCCGACCGAATCCAGGTGTCGCGGCAAGCACGGTTGCGGTACGACGGCACCGACACGACCGTCACGGTGGCACTGGCCGACCCCACTGCTATGACAGCGGAATTCGAGCAGAACCACCGGGCGACGTACTCGTTCCTCCTGGACCGCCCCGTCATCGTCGACGCCCTCTCGGTGGAGGCGACGGGACTGACCCGGCAGCCCGATCTAGGCCGCCTCACCCCGACCGGAACGGCTGACGACGGCGCGCAGGAAGCGGACACCGTACCGCTCCATACTGGCGGAACCTGGTGCGATGTCCCTCTGCGGCGACGGGAGTGTCTGGGACCGGGCGCCGTCGTGGCCGGACCGGCCGTCATCGCCGAGGCCGACGCCACCACCGTTGTCGACCCCGGCTGGCAGGCAACCGCGACCACCACAGGGCATCTGCGTCTCGAACGCGTGGTCGGACTTGCCCAGACCGGGGTCGAGACCAGGGCGGACCCCGTCATGCTGGAGATCTTCAACAGCCTCTTCGTGTCGATCGCCGAGCAGATGGGCGGCCGTCTGGAGGCAACGGCTCAGTCAGTCAACATCAAGGAACGACTGGACTTCTCCTGCGCGCTCTTCGACCCGGATGGCAATCTCGTTGCCAACGCCCCGCACATCCCGGTGCACCTGGGCTCGATGGGCACCGCCGTCAGCGAAGTGATCCGCCGCCGCCGCGGTGCGATGCGGCCCGGCGACGCCTACGCGGTCAACGACCCGTACCACGGCGGCACTCACCTGCCCGACATCACCGTGGTCACTCCGGTCTTCGACGAGCGGGGCGAGAGGGTCGGGGCCCCTGGCGCGGAGATCCTCTTCTTCGTCGCCTCACGTGGTCACCACGCGGAGATCGGCGGCCTGACACCGGGATCCATGCCGTCGAACAGCCACGAGATCGACGAGGAAGGAGTCCTCTTCGACAACTGGCTGCTCGTCGAGAACGGCAGGCTCCGGGAGGGCGAGACGCTGCGACTGCTGACGGAGGCGCCCTACCCGTCGCGAGACCCGGCAACCAACCTCGCCGACCTACGAGCCCAGATCGCCGCCAACCGCAAGGGCGTCGAGGAGGTCGGCAAGATGATCGACCACTTCGGCCTCGACGTGGTGCGCGCCTATATGCGACACGTCCAGGACCACGCCGAGGAGGCCGTCCGCCGCGCGCTCGTCTCCCTCGCCGACGGTGCGTACCGCTACGAGATGGATTCCGGCGCGGTCATCTGCGTACGCATCACCGTGAATCGCGAGCAGCGGTCGGCAACCATCGACTTCACCAGTACATCGCCACAGCTGGAGACGAACTTCAACGCGCCGACAGCCGTGGTGAACGCGGCAGTCCTGTACGTCTTCAGGACGCTGCTGGCCGAGGACATCCCTCTCAACGACGGCTGCCTCAGGCCACTGCGCATCATCGTCCCGGCCGGATCGATGCTCGCGCCGGTCTACCCCGCGGCCATCGTCGCAGGGAACGTCGAGACCTCGCAGGCGATCACCGGGGCCCTGTACGCCGCGCTGGGTGCCCAGGCAGAGGGCAGCGGCACGATGAACAACCTCACCTTCGGCAACGAACGCCACCAGTACTACGAAACCATCGCCTCCGGCTCCGGCGCAGGACCGGGATTTGACGGGGCATCCGCGGTGCAAACCCACATGACCAACTCCAGGCTCACCGACCCCGAGGTTCTCGAGTGGCGCCTTCCGGTGCTGCTGGAGGAGTTCTCCGTACGCAGCGGCAGCGGCGGCCAGGGCCGATGGCGGGGAGGTGACGGCACCGTACGCAAGATCCGCTTCCGCGAACCGATGACGGTCAGTACCCTCTCCGGCCACCGCAGAGTCCCGCCTTACGGCATGGCCGGCGGAGCCCCCGGCGCGCTGGGCGTCAACCACGTGGAGCGGGCCGACGGAACCTCCGTCCCGATGGCAGGCTGCGACTCCGTCGAGGTCCGGACCGGCGATGTGCTCGTGGTGGAGACCCCAGGAGGAGGCGGGTACGGCGAGCCGGGCCGAGAGGGAGAGCGATGATCTGGAGGTCAGGGGCGCGGGCGGGCCCTCATGCGGCGATGAGTCGATCGGTCACCTCCGCTACCCCGTCGATCTTGCGGCTATCGGCAAGGATCCTGCCCACGTCGGTTCCGCCCACAGAACCGGTGAGCGTACTGCCCCGCGTGTGCCGAGACCTGGAGTCCGTAACGGCCGAGGGAACCCCCCCAACGGGGATGGATGACAAACCCGGGATGCAAGCATCTGACCACCGACGCAACGGATCACCGATGGCCGTAACGGGCGCGGGCACCTTGGTGGGCGGCCGGGCCCCGTCCCTCACTCGGTGCGGTGCCGTGCGCCGTTTGCCCCGTGGCACAGGACGTCATCCCGCGAGTGGGGCAGGCTGTGCCGGGAGACGCCCGAAGAGGAAGCGGGTACGTATGAAGCCGCTCGCCGGTACGGCGGTCATCGGGATCGGAAACGAGTTCAGGCGCGATGACGGGGTGGGGTGGGCAACCATCGCTTTGCTGCGCGCGCGGAAAGCGCAGCGACCTCTCCCGTCCGGCACTGAGCTCGCACAGTGCGACGGAGACCCCGGCCGGCTGATCAGCCTCTGGGAAGGCAAGGCCCTCACCTTCGTCGTCGACGCCTGTTTCCCACCCGCGGCGCAGCCCGGGCGGACACACCGGTGGTGGGTGGCCCCGGGAGAGATGCCGCACCCGGCTGCCGCAGGCAGGCAGAGCACCCACGGGCTGGGGCTCGCCGAGGCCTTGTACCTCGCCGACAGTCTCGGGCGCGGCCCCGGCCGTCTCATCGTGTACGCGGTCGAGGGCGCGGACCGCTCCCTGGGCACTGGGCTCACGCCGGCGGTGGCGGCCGCCCTGCCGCTTCTGGCCCGGCGTATCGAGGCGGATGTCCGCCGACACGGCGAGCGGACTCGCCGGACCGGGTTCGAACCCCGGAGCCCGCTGGTCTGACATGCTGCCGGATCTAGGCACGTGGAGACCGAGAGGTGGACCATGACCGACGCTTCGGATGCCGGAGCCGTCCTCGACCACCAGGCGGAGGCGGTTCTCGACCGCGACGGTCTGGCCGCGCTCGTGCGTGTCCTGAAGCGGCGCGGCCGCACGGTGATCGGCCCGACCGTGCGCGACGGTGCGATCGTCCTCGACGAGCTGGACTCTGCCGATGCGCTTCCCTACGGGTGGGGGGTCGAGCTGGAGGCGGGGCGGTACCGGCTCCGCCGCCGCGAGGACGGGGCGGCCTTCGCGCACAGCGCGGGGCCCCAGTCGTGGAAGTCGTTCCTGCATCCGCAGCGTGTCCGCCAGTGGTCCGCGGACCGGGGCCCCGACGGTGCGCCGGTCGTCCGGGAGGAGAAGCAGGAGAGCGTTTCGTACGCGTTCCTCGGCGTGCGGCCCTGCGATCTGCGTGCCATTCAGATCCTGGACCGGGTGATGAGCGGAGGCCGGTACCGGGATCCCACCTACCTCTCCCGGCGGACGGGCGCCTTCCTGATCGCGGCCGAGTGCACCGAGCCGGGTGCCACCTGCTTCTGCGTCTCGATGGGGAGCGGGCCGGCCGCGGACGCCGGATACGACCTCGCCCTCACCGAGGTCGTGGACGATGCGGGCCACCGCTTCCTGTGCCGGAGCGGGAGCGAGGAGGGAGCCGCGGTCCTCGCGGAACTACCGCGCCGGAGCCCAGATGGCTCCACCCGAGCGGCTGCGATCCAGGCGGTGAGCGCCGCCGCCGAACGCATGGGCCGCTCCATGCCGCCCGTGGACCTGCGCACGCTGATGCGGGACAACCTGGAGGCGGAGCGCTGGGACGACGTCACCGCCCGGTGCCTGAGCTGCGGCAACTGCACCATGGTCTGCCCCACCTGCTTCTGCACCACCACGGAGGACGTCACCGACCTGACCGGCGATCACGCCGAGCGCTGGCGCCTCTGGGACTCCTGCTACGACCTGGACTTCTCGCTCCTCCACGGCGGCCCGGTCCGGTCCACCCCGCGCAGCCGATACCGCCAGTGGCTCACCCACAAGCTGGGTACCTGGCACGACCAGTTCGACAGCTCCGGCTGTGTCGGATGCGGCCGGTGCATCGTGTGGTGTCCCACGGGTATCGACCTCACCGAGGAGGCCCACGCCTTGCACCAGGAAGCCACGCAGCGGGAGAGCACGCCGTGACCTCGCAACCGGGCGGGCCTCCCGGCGAGGAGGTGTTCGCCGCTCTGACGGCGGAGCACCGCGGGAAGCTGATGGCCATCGCCCGTGAAGTCGCCCTTCCAGGCGGCACGCGGATCTTCGAGGAGGGGGAGAAGGCCGACCGTTTCTGGGTCATCCGCTCGGGCACGGTCGCGCTCGATGTCCACATGCCCGGTCGGGGTCGCGTGGTCGTCGAGACCATCGGTGCGGGCAGTCTGCTCGGCTGGTCATGGCTGTGCCCACCCCGGCAGTGGCACCTCGCGGCCGAGACACGGGAGCCCGTCCGCGCCTGGGAATTCGATGCCGCCGCGGTCCAAGACCTGTGCGCCGAGGACACGGCGCTGGGCCTGTCGCTGGTCACCGTCGTCGCCGAGACCATCGGCGACCGGCTGCGAGCGACCCGCACCCGGTTGCTCGACCTCTACGGACCGCCGGGACCGCAGGGGAGCGGGCCGGTGCCATGACGCTCACGCCCCTCTCCTACCGTGTGGTGGACCGCCGCGACGAGACGCACGACACGGTCACGCTCGTACTGGAGCCTGCCGGGGATGCCTTGAAGCCCTTCGTGCCCGGCCAGTTCGCGATGCTCTATGCGTTCGGTGTCGGCGAGATTCCGGTGTCGGTGTCCCGGCTCGGGGACGGGCACCGGCTGACGCACACGGTGCGCGCCGTGGGGGCCGTCTCCCGCGCATTGTGCGGCCTGCGGACCGGAGGGTGGGTCGGCGTGCGCGGCCCCTTCGGTACCGCCTGGGACCCGGCCGCTGCTCACGGCAACGACCTGCTCGTCATCGCCGGCGGCATCGGGCTCGCCCCGCTCCGTCCCCTCGTCGACGCCGTTCTGGCCGAGCCCCAGGCGTTCGGGCGGCTGAACGTCCTCGCGGGTGCCCGGACCCCCGCCGATCTGCTCTACACAGACGAGTTCCCCGCCTGGGAGAAGCCGTTCGGCGCCGTCACGGTCGACCGGCCGTCCGGCGGCTGGACCGGCCGGGTCGGAGTCGTCACCACGCTGCTCCGCGAGGCCCGGTTCGCACCGTCGGACACGGTCGCCTTCGTCTGCGGTCCCGAGGTGATGATGCGCGCGACCGCACGGGCACTGATCCACCAAGGGGTACGTCCCGACCGCATCCAGGTCTCCCTCGAACGCAACATGCACTGTGCCACCGGGCACTGCGGACACTGCCAGCTGGGGCCCCTGCTCCTCTGCCGCGACGGCCCGGTCGTCGGCTACGACCAGGCCGAGCCCCTGCTCACCGTCCGGGAACTATGAGATGAGCGCCCCCACCCCACCCCAGCCTCCTGCCCGCCCCCGCCTCGGCGTGTTCAAGTTCGCCTCCTGCGACGGCTGCCAGCTCACCCTCCTCGACTGCGAGGACGAACTGCTCGGCATCGCCGCCGAACTGGAGATCGCCCACTTCCTGGAGGCGTCCAGCGAAGCCGCGCCCGGCCCGTACGACCTCGTCCTCGTCGAAGGGTCGGTCAGCACACCCGAGCACGTGGAGCGCATCCGGCGCATCCGCGCCGAAGCCCGCCACCTCGTCACCATCGGCGCCTGCGCCACGGCCGGCGGCGTGCAGGCGCTGCGCAACTACGCAGATGTCGACGGGTACCTGGCGACCGTCTACGCCCGCCCCGACTACATCGAGACCCTCGCGACCTCCACGCCGATCTCCGCCCACGTACCCGTCGACTTCGAACTGCGCGGCTGTCCCATCGACCGCGGTCAGCTCCTCGAGGTCATCACCGCGTTCCTCGCCGGACGCAAGCCCGCCATCCCGAACCACAGCGTCTGCTTCGCCTGCAAACGGCGCGGCAACGTCTGCGTCACCGTCGCCCACGGCACACCCTGCCTCGGCCCCGTCACCCACGCGGGCTGCGGAGCCCTGTGCCCGACCTACGGGCGCGGCTGCTACGGCTGCTTCGGGCCGGCCGGAACCACGAACCTTCCCGCGCTTGTCCCGCTCATGCAGCGTGACGGGATGAGCGAGGAAGACATCGGCAGGTTCCTGCACACCTTCAACGTGACCGCCTTCACCGCCGTGGAGGAGCAAGGACAGCCCGGCAGGACCGACGCGGAAGGCCTCGGATGAGCGATCCCACGCCCGGGTCCCGGGAGCTCCGCATCCCCTCACTCGCCCGTGTCGAGGGCGAGACCGCGCTGCACCTGAGGATCCACCACGGCACCGTCATCGAGGCGCGGCTCAAGATCTACGAGCCACCGCGGTTCTTCGAAGCCTTCCTCCGGGGCAGGGCGCACACAGAGCCACCCGACCTCACCTCCCGCATCTGCGGGATCTGTCCCGTCGCCTACCAGATGAGTGCTTGCCGTGCCATCGAGGACGCGTGCGGCGTCGTCGTCGACGGACAATTGGCCGCCCTGCGCCGCCTGCTGTACTGCGGTGAGTGGATCGAGAGCCAGACCTTGCACATCCACATGCTGCACGCACCGGACTTCCTCGGCGAAGACGACGTGATCGGTCTGTCCCGCTCGCATCTGGAGCACGTCAAGCGCGGACTGCGTTTGAAGCAGGCCGGCAACGCCGTGGTCGAACTGCTCGGGGGGCGGGCCATCCACCCCGTCAACGTCCGGCTCGGAGGCTTCCACCGCGCCCCGACCCGCGCCGAACTCCGCCCCCTGGAAGAACGGCTGCGCATCGCCCTCGACGACGCCTGGGACACGGTGCGCTGGGTCGCCGGCTTCGAATTCCCCGACGCCGAGTGCGACGCCGACCTGCTCGCCCTCGCCGAGGAGGGCACTTACGCCATCGAGTCCGGCGTGCCCACCGTGATCCCGTACGACGGGACGCCCCCGCCCTACAGCTTCCCCCTGCGTGACTTCACCGACCACGTGGCCGAGGAGCAGGTGTCCCACTCCACGGCCCTCCACTCCCGGCTGGACGGCCGGAGGCATCTCACCGGCTCCCTCGCCCGCTGGGCGGTCAGCGGTCACCTGCTGTCCCCGCTGGCCCTGCAAGCGGCACGGGAGGCCGGGCTGGGCGACCCGCCGTCGCGCGCAGGCGCCGGGCGGGGAGAGGTCTGCAGGAACCCGTACCGAAGCATCCTCGTCCGTGCGGTGGAAGTCCTGTACGCGGTGGAAGAGGCTCTCCGGATCATCGCGGAGTACGAGCGTCCCGCCCGCCCGTACGCAGAGGTGCCGGCCCGGGCCGGCAGCGGGCACGGCGCTACGGAGGCGCCACGCGGCCTGCTGTACCACCGCTATGCGCTCGACGGCGGAGGTCGTGTCACCGACGCATGCATCGTTCCGCCGACCGCACAGAACCAGGGCGCCATCGAGGAGGACCTGCGCCGGCTGGTCCAAGCCGGGCTCGATCGGGGCGAGGGCTCCGAGGCCGAGCTCACCCGACTGTGCGAGCGGGCCGTCCGCAACCACGACCCGTGCATCTCGTGTTCGGCCCACTTCCTGGAACTGGACATCGAGCGCACCCATTGACCACGCCCTGGAAGGGCGGCCTCTTGCGCGCTGCGGAGAGGCTTCGGGCGCTCCTCGGATGGCATGTGGCCGTAGCTCGGCGCGTTGGCACAGGTGCTTCATCGAGTACCGCTTACGGTCGCTGCACGGCTACCGGCGGGAGCGCGGGGACGACAGGGTTCCGGGCCGGTCGGACGGACACCTCACCGCCATTCCAGTCATCTACCAGACGGAGCAGTCGGCATGGAGCCAGTCGTCACCGTGGGCCTCGACGGCTCACCCGAGAGCCTCGCCGCCGCCCGTTGGGCCGCTGACGAAGCCGACCGCCGCAAACTCACGCTGCGCCTGCTGCACGCGTGGCCCCTCCTGGCTCCGGAACCCGCCCACGTCACTGCCGAGATGGATCAGAACTACTGGGCGAAGCGGATCGTGCACCACGCGAAGGCGGAACTGCAGGCACGCCACCCGGGCCTGGTCATCGTCGGAAACCTGGTCGCCGAGGACGCCCAGGAGGCGCTGCTGAAGGCGGCGGCGGAGTCCGAGATGACCGTGCTCGGTTCGCGCGGACTGGAGTCCGTCGAGAGCTATTTCCTGGGCGACATCAGCATGCCCGTCGTCGCACGGGCCGAGCGGCCGGTGGTCCTGGTACGTGCCGGGACAGAGGGTCCGTCGTCCGCTCCGGGTGCCTCGGGCGGAGTGGTGGTGGCACTGAAACTGCGCGGTCCGTGCGACGACCTGCTTGCGTTCTCCTTCGCCGCCGCCGCGGCGCGCGGCGTGCCCCTTCGGGCCGTCCATGGCCGGAGCGTTCCCCTGCACGCTCATGCTCCCTGGGGCACGGACCACGACGTGACCGAGAAGATCACGCAGGACGCGCAGAAGCTCCTGAGCGACGCCCTCCGCCCCTGGCGCGAGAAGTTTCCGAGTGTGGAGGTGGCCGACAGCATCGGTCTTGAAAGCCCCACCAAGGCCGTGGTGCGTGCCGCCGAGGGCGCAGGGCTTCTGGTCGTCGGCCGACGCATGCATCGTCCCGCCCTGGCACCCCCATTGGGTGCCGTGGCCACGGCCGCGATCCATCACGCGCGCTGCCCCGTCGCCGTCATTCCCCATGACTGAGCCGAGCCACCGCGAGGAGCCGTCGGTGCCGGGGCACCGGACCGACGCGTCCGTACTCCGGACCGGCACCGGCGTCGGTGTTCCACCACTTCCGCGGGCAGAGGTGTGCGAGACGCACACGGCCGTGCTGTTCTTCGTTGGTGACCGTGCCTACAAGCTGAAGAAGCCGGTCGACCTGGGGTTCCTCGACTACACGACCACGGCGGCCCGGCGGATCGTCTGCGAACGCGAAATCGCCCTCAACCGTCGCTTCGCCCCTGACGTGTACCTGGGCCTGGGTGAGTTCCACGGACCGGACGCGGACACGCCCGAGCCTCTCGTGGTGATGCGCCGCATGCCGGCGGAACGCCGCCTGTCCCTGCTCGTGAGTCAAGGCGCCGACGTAGACGACGCCCTGCGGACCGTCGCACGCCTCCTCGCCTCCCGTCACGCGGACGCGCCCCGCGGCCCGGACATCGACGAACAGGGCCGGCGGGACGCGCTGTCCGCACGCTGGGAAGCGAGCTTCACACAGGTCAGGAAACTGACCGAAGACGGCCGGCTGCTCGACGGGGTGGAGGAGATCGAGCGTCTGGTGCGTCGCTATCTCACCGGCCGTGAGAAGCTGTTCGACACGCGCATCGAGCAGGGGCGGGTGGTCGACGGCCACGGCGACCTGCTCGCCCAGGACATCTTCTGCCTCGACGACGGACCCCGCGTCCTGGACTGCCTGGAGTTCGACGACCGCCTTCGCTACGTCGACGGCCTCGACGACGCGGCCTTCCTCGCCATGGACCTCGAGCAGACGGGTGCCCCGGAGGCCGCGGCGTTCTTCCTCGCCCAGTACGGCGAGTACTCCGGCGACCCCGCACCGCCGTCCCTTTGGCACCACTACGTCGCCTACCGCGCGTTCGTCCGGGCCAAGGTCTCCCTCATCCAGGCAGCTCAAGGCGCTCGCGGCGCGCAAACGGCCGCGCGGCGACTGGTCACCACGACGCTGCGCCACCTGCGCACCTCCGCTGTCGGCCTGACCCTCGTCGGCGGCCTCCCGGGCAGTGGGAAGTCCACGCTCTCCGGCGCACTCGCCGATCGACTGGGCGTCACGCTGCTCAGCAGCGACCGCCTGCGCAAGGAGCTGGCAGGCATGCCGGCGGAGGAATCCGCTGCCGCCGACTACGGCGAAGGGCTGTACACGCCCGAATGGACTGCGAGGACGTACGCGGCCCTGCTCGACCGGGCGTCCACCCTGCTGTCCCTGGGCGAGTCAGTCGTCCTCGACGCCACCTGGTCCGATGCCGCACAGCGTGAAGCCGCCCTCCGCATGGCCGAACGGACGAGCGCCGACCTGGTGGCCCTGCACTGCCAGGCTCCGGGAGAGGTGTCAGCCGCGCGCTTGACCACCCGCGCCCCCGGAGCATCCGACGCCACCCCTGAGGTGGCCAAGGCCATGGCAGCCGCGGAGCCGCCGTGGGAGGAGGCCGTCCCCATCGACACCGGCGGCCATTTGGAGGCCGCAGTCATCCAGGCGATGGCGGCCGTACGCCCGTACGGCTCCGGCCAGGCCCCGGTCTTCCGCCGCCCCTACATGGAGCCGGACTGAGCAGCGTGGCGAGCCGGTGGTCCCAACACGAAGCCAGGACGGCTGATCACGACGACCGGGTGAATCAGGGTCTCTCCGGCATGACGCACGCGCAGGGGGAGGTAGTGCGGCCTCTATTGCCGGTGCCGGCCCGGCCGGAGAGAAGAAGTGCGAAGCGGACGGCCGCGGTGATTGATTCGCCCTGCGGCAGATCTGTCTCGCCCGGCAAGAGCAGGTGCCGAATGCCTCCGGTGGACCCGTCCCTTGCCATGGCGCACAGTGGCACGTGACGCCGTACACCCGCTGTCTTGATCACGGAGGCTTCGTCATGACCCAGAGCACCCCTTCCGAACAGGACCGTTTGTCCCTCGTCGAAGCACAGGTGCAGACGCTTGCCCAGGCAGTGCGGGCACTGGCCGAAGGGTTGGAGGCCAACCCCTCACAGGAGGCAGAGGGATCGGCCCACGCGGCGCGCGGCGCACGGCTCGCTCATGAGCTTCTCCTGGCCCAGGGCCTGTAGTGCCACTGGGAGGACCGCATGGTGGAAGGCGACGAGGGGGTAGGAGACGTCCACTTCCTCCTCATCGGCACAGCCGCTCAAGGAGCCGCCCAGTGGGCGGCTCCGTGGCTTTCCGCAGATCAGTAGAGGCTGGCGACGATTCGATCGTTCACGATGGCTTCCCAAGCATGGGGGATGACCGGGATCCACTTGACGGGCCACGTTCACCGTGAGGAGGGGATGGTTCGACCGCGCCGACGTGCTGACCGGCCGCGGGGACCGGAAGCACTCGACATGGTCGCCGGCTCGCTCACGCTGAGGTCGTGTCGTCGATGGCGTATCCGAGATGCTGGGTGACGGAGACCACGCCGTCCACGGTCCGGCAGAGTCGTTCGATGAGTGGGATGAGGCTCTTGTAGTCGACGCTTCCGTGGAGTTCGACCCGGCCGTCGATGACGGCGACGGTGATGGCAGTGGGGCTCTGACGCAGGCTGAGGTCGAGTACGTCGCCCATGATCTCGTGACGGATGTCCTCGTCGTCCCGGAGGAAGATCCGCAGCAGGTCCCGTCGGCTGACGATGCCGATCAGTACGTCCGAGTCGTCCACGACCAGGAGCCGCTTGACTCCTTGGGCTTCCATCAGCCTGGCGGCTTCGGCGACGGTCCAGTCCGGCCGGGCGCACACGGGGGGCGAGGACATCAGCTCCTCGGCGCGCGTACCCGCGGCCTTCTCCTCCTGCCACGCCTCCCGTTCGGGAAGCGACCGGAAGTAGTCTCCTTGGCCTGCCGACTTCGGCAGCAGGTCCCGCTCCGAGATCACGCCGAGCGGACAGCCGGCAGGGTCGACGACCGGGACGGCCGACACCTTGTGTTCCGTCAGGGTGCGGGCGATCTCCTTGAACGGAGCGTTGTTGGGGACGGTGACGACCTCGCGGGTCATCAGCTCGCGGACTTCCCGATGCTTCATGTTCTTCTCCTACCGCTCGGTTGGCGTTCGAGCGCCGACCGACACGTCGTCCTGCTCATAGTCGAGCCGGTTGACCACGTCGACGACGCCGTCGACGCTCTGGCACAGGCGCAGCACGATGGGGACCAGACTGCGTCGGCTTACGGTGCCGCTGAGGGTCACCAGCCCGTCGGCGACCTCGACGGTCAACGACGACGGGCTGAGCCCGAGGGTGTGGGTCAGCACGTCTTCGAGGATTTCCTCCTGGATCGCGTGGTCCCTGCGCAGGAAGAGCTGAAGCAGGTCGCTGCGGCTCAGGATGCCGATCAGTCGGCCGGCGGCGTCCACCACGGGCAGCCTCTTGACCTGCCGCCCCCGCATGACTCGCGCCGCGCGGACGACGCTCCATTCGGTCTGTGCGGTGACGGCGGGGCTGGTCATGAGATCGGCGGCCGTGTTCGTGCCGCTGCCGGAGCTGCGCTTGCGCAGCAGGTCGGCCTCGGAGACGACGCCCACGGGGCGTTCGGCCTCGTCCACCACGGGCACGGCGGAGATGTCGAACTCTTTGAGCAGCCTGGCGATTTCCTTGAACGGCGTGCCCCGTTGGACGCTGACGGCTGTCGGGGTCATCAGGTCGGCGACGCTGCGGTGCCCCATCGTCGGCCTCCTTCACGTGCGGACTTCGGCGTCGAGGCGCACGGCCGTGACGTCCACGATGCCCGGTACGGTGCGTGCGACACGCACCAGCACGTCCTTCAGGGCCGGGTCGGGGATGGAGCCGTCCAGGTGCACGATGCCGTCGGCCACATGCACCTGGACCATGGCCGATCCGGCGGGGATGAGCTCTGCCATGATCAGTTCGCGGAGCTCCTCGGCGATGTCGGCGTCGGGGCGTAGATAGATCTTGAGGAGGTCGCCCCGGCTGACCACGCCGACGAGGCGGCCGTCGTCGTCGACGACGGGGAGCCGCTTGAGGTGGCCGCGGGCCATCAGGCGGGCGGCCCCGGGGATGGTGGCGTCCTTGGTCACGGTGACCGCCGGTACGGTCATCAGCTGCCCGGCGGTGACTGCGCGGGACTCGTCCGCGCCCTGGGCCTTGAGCAGCAGATCCGCTTCGGACACCACGCCGGCGACCCGTCCTTCCTCCGACAGGACGGGCAGAGCGCTGATCCGCCACTGCCGCATGGCCTCCACGACGTCCTTGAACGGTGTTCTGCGGTCGACGGAGACGACGGCATGAGTCATCACGTCCTCGACGGTGCGAAGGTGCTTCATGATGCCTCCATAGCGGCGTCTTGATACATCCGATCGTGGACACCTGTGCCCGCCTGGCGGTAGGGCCGTCAGGGGATCACTTCGGGCTGATCGGCCCTGTTCTCCAGGTGACGGGCGTACTTCATGAACGGATGAAGTTGACGGCAAGGGTCCCTGGGAGGATGCGGAGAAGCGGCTGGCGGCCGTGCACCGCACGATCGGGATCCGCGCGAAGCAGGCGGAACTCTTTCCGCCCTGTGTCGCGGGGGGTCAATGCGTGGCATGGCGAGGGTCGGCAACCGGAGACAGGTCGTCGACCGCGTAGCCGAGGGCCTGGTCCACGCTGACGACCCCGTCGACCGACTGGCACGGTCGTTCGACAACCGGAATGGCCGACCGCTGTTCGACCTGGCCGCTCAGGGAGACGACCCCTTCGTTTACGGTCACGGCAACGCCTCCCGGGGTCATCCTGAGGGTCCGGCCCAATACGTCGTCAACGATTTCATCGCGGATGGCGTCATCGCGGCGGAGCATGGGGCGCAGCAGGTCGGTGCGGCTGACGATGCCCACCAGGGTTCCCGTTTCGTCGACCACTGGGAGACGCTTGACACCTCGCTCGTGCAGGAAGCGGGCCGTCTCGACGATGCCCCACTCCGGCCGGGCGGTCAGGACGGGAGTGGACATCAGATCGCTAGCGGTCCGGGCGTCCATGGAGGCACGGTCCATCGGCGCCGTGGTGTGCAGGGGGTCGCGCCCTTCGGTATCGGGCAGCCCGGCCTGCCTGCGCAGCAGATCAGCTTCCGAGACGATGCCGATCGGGTGGCGACGGGTGTCCACGACCGGCAGGGCGGAGACCCCGTTGTCGTCGAGACTCCGGGCGACCGTTTTGAGTGAGGCTTCGGGGCTCGCCGTGGCCACGTTCCGGGTCATGACGTCTGCGACAGTGCGATGAGACATGGTCCGATCTCCTTGTGAATGGGGCCATCAGTCGTGAGCGATGACCGCGACGGGCGCAGCGGCGTGGTGCAGGACCGCATGGGCCACGGACCCCAGATGCACACCCAGGGGCGAGCGGCGCAGGCGGCGACCCACAACGACCAGGTCCGCCCTCGCCGCGGCCTGAACGAGCTGCTCGCCGGCGGGCCCCATGAACGCCTCGTGGGTGACGCAAACGGACGGGAACTTGTGCCGCCACGGCATCAGCATGTCGTCGAGCATCACGGTGACACTCCGGCCGACCTCCCGCTCGTTCTCCGGGTCGAAGAAGGGCGCGTACTGGTACATGGAGGGCATCTTCCAGCCGTGGACCGCACGTAGGGCGCAGCCGCGACGGTCGGCTTCCTCGAAGGCGAAGGTCAAAACCTTGTCCGCTGCCTCATGGATGTCGATACCCAGGACGATCTCCCCGTACCGGCTGGGCTCGGCCTCCTCGGGCGCGTCCGACACGCGTACGAGCACCACAGGCGTCTCGGTGGCCACCAGTGTCGACAAGCTCACCGAGCCGATGAGGAATCCGACCAGGCCTCCCACCCCGCGGGAGCCGAGTACGAGCAGCCCGGCGTTCACCGCCTCCGCGGCGAGGGCTGCCGCTGGCCTGCCTGAGAGACATCTCGTCGAGGCCTCCAGCCCGGGATGCCGGCGTCGCACGTCTTCCAATGCGTCGGTGAGCGCCTCGTCGGCCCAACGGTCGGCTTCTTCGCTGCCCAGCCCCGGTACCGCGGGACTGATCAGCCAGTCGACAGCGTGGACGAGCCTCAGCGGCACTTCCCGCAAAGCCGCCTCCCGGGCGCCCCAACGGGCCGCAGCCCGGCTCTCGGGAGAGCCGTCGACACCGACCGTCACATGGTGCTTCATGGCGAGACCTCCTTGGGCGCCGCGGGACGGCGGCCCTCTTCCAGCGTCACCTGCGGCGCGGTGACCGAGGAGGGGCCGAGTGGCCCCATGTGGGACCGATCAGCCCCCCGCTACTCCCCGGAGGTGCGGTCCGCGCAGCCATCCAGGGTGTTCACCGCCGGACAGTCGGTCTCGGGCAGGGCGAGACCGGTGCGCTCGTCCAGCGCCTCGATGAAATTTGAGGGAGTCGAGCTGTCGGCAAACCGCCGTGCGCCGGCGCGCCCATACTCGGGAGGGTTAGTGATCCGTCGCAGGCATCGTTCTCCGCGGCCGGGACAAGGCGTGTGTGGGGGCGAAGGCACACGTTCAGGAGGGCGGCCCGGGTGGTTCCTCAAGGACGCTCCACGCGACGGGACCGAGTAGGTCCGCCACCCGTTGGAAGACGTCCATCAGCAGGTCATCCACGGTCAGCATGCCCACCACCTGGCTTCCGTCCAGCACGGGCAGGCGGCGGACCCCGGTTCTCCGGAAGGTCCGGTACGCCTCGTGGATGTCGTCGGTCGCATTCACGGTGACGACTGGGGATGTCATCACCGCATCCACCGCCTCGCCCATGTCCAGGCCCCCGGCCAGCGCGCGCAGGGCCAGGTCACGGTCGGTGACGATACCCCGAAGCGCCCCACCTTCCGTGACCACCACGGAACCGATCCCGTACTCGCCCATCTGCCGGGCCACCTCACCGACCGGTGTCCGCGGAGGAATCGTCACTGCTGGTGCGCTCATTCGATCGGATACGTTCATCGTTCAGCTGCTCCCTGAAGCCTGCAGCCCATGGGGCAGCAGGAGGCTGGAGTTCATGCTGCGGCTTCGGTGTCCACGGGCAGTTCGGACAGCCGCCCTTCCAGCATGCCGTCGGTCAGCCGCACGGCGCGATGGCCAAGGGCGTTGAGGAGCCGAACGGCGTCGTGTGGCAGGACGCAGTACTCGCTGCGGCAGTAGGCGACGACTTCGGAGCTGGGCGGCAGTTCCGCCTGGCCCGACGTGGCAGCGGGCACCCGTCCGGGTGAGAGAACCACGGCTGATCGGCGGGTGCGCAAGCGGTCACGGCCCTGCTCTCCCGAAGCTGCCGCGAAGTGCAATGTAACTCAGCGTGTCATGATGGCCTTGGCCTCGGACTTCCAGCGTCGCCACCCGGAGTTCTCCCGCTGGGACTGCGCCATCGCCGCGAAGCGCAGCGCGCGGCGTGAACGTTGAGTACGCGTATCCGCTTCGGAGGTCGTGGGTGGGGTGCTGCGCCGCCCGGGCCGGCCCGGCAGCAAACCGACAGGCACTACCTCGATGCCAGCCCCGTGTATCCGGCCGGGGGCGGTGCCGAAGCCACCCATGTGGCCGCAGGCTTTCACTGGTGGCCCGAGTTGACAGTCATCACCTCTCGTTTAGGCCGAATGGCCCCCTCAAGGGACCCGATGGTCTCAAGACCGTTCTCCAGGCCAGGCGCAGATTGGAGGAGTCCCTGTCGGGCGCTCGAGCCCAGGGCAGATGAATCGAGGAGGGGGGAACTTAGGCACAGCGTGTTCCCGGACCCTCAGAAAGGTCACTCGGAGTTCCGTGCTCTGTCACCACAACCAACCAGGAGGCGGCCGTGACGACCGCGCGAGAGATCATGCACGAGGGCGCGTCCTGCGTCCGCGAGGAGGAGACGCTCATGGACGCGGCACGCCGCATGAGCGAACTGGGAGTGGGAGCACTCCCGATCTGTGGGCCGGATGACCGGCTGCACGGCATCATCACCGACCGTGACATCGTGATCAAGTGCCTGGCCAAGGGCAAGGACCCGCACCACATGACGGCAGGCATGCTGGCCGAGGGCAAGCCGTTCACGGTCGCCGCGGACGCAGACAGCGGGCAGGTCCTGCACATCATGCAAGAGCACCGTGTCCGACGACTGCCCGTCATCGAAGACCACCGGCTCGTCGGCATGATCAGCGAAGCCGACCTGGCACGCCATCTGTCAGAAGACCAGGTTGGGCACTTCGTCGAAGCCGTCTGCGCCGTCCCTTGAAGCCCTGTGAGGGCGGGTAAGGGATCTGGGGCCCGGCCGGATGGCCGCTCACGTGCTACGCCGGGCGGCCCACCGGCGGACCCCGGAACTGCCGATAGGGGGAGAGCGTGACGGCGCGTGCGACTCCACTCGGGGAACTCGTGGCAGCTCCCCATGAACCGGTCTTTCGTGGTCCGAGCGGCAGGCTGCCGACGCGCACGACGCCGACGCCTCCTCCCCGGGATCAGGGGAGGGCCCAACCCGGACTGCGTCCCATACACACCATCCGGGTGCCTGATCTCTTCGGCTGATCCGGGCCTCTGCGATAAGCCGAGTGCCATACCCGGCTCCGTCTGTTTCGGAAGGACTCAGGAGGTCGAGCCACCGGCCCCTGTTGCGTGAGCAGAGTCCTGACCTGTTCATCACCGGGCTGAGAGACATCCTCGTACCACTCGCCCACGGGCGGCGAGGGCATGTAGCGCCGACAGTCACAGCAGGTCGTCGGCCTCGCGTCGGAGACGTGCGAGTGACTGGGGCATGGCCACGGGATGGTCGGCCCAACGCGTGAGACGCCCCTGGGCCCGTGCTGCGCGGCAAGCTACGGCCGTCGCTCCGTGGCTGTGCCGTCGTACAAGGCATGGCACCGCTTGCAGCGACGCTGTTCCGTCTGGGGAAGCCGGAGCCCGCGCGGACACCCAGCCCCCGCTCCACGGTGTCGACATGGTGTCCGCCGATCACGGCGAAACACGCCGTTGCCGAGCACCCGCGCACATGCCGGAGGCCGCGCGTAGTGGCCAGGTTGGCAAAGTACATCGCGGGCCCGAGGGCTGACTGGGGAGGCCGACGCGTTCGGCGACCGCCGGTGCCCAGGTCCGTCGTAAGCGCAGGAGCTGAGCGTCCTCCTTGCCGCCGGCTTCCGGAACCGTGGTTCGTGGGGCGGGGGCTTGAGGGCGGCGACAGACTGTTTCCATGGGCACTGGGTATGCCATCGAGCTGAGCGGGCTGACCAAGATGTACGGGGTTGTGGTCGGTGTGGAGGGGCTGACGCTCAATGTGCGGGCCGGGGAGGTCTTCGGATTTCTCGGGCCGAACGGGGCCGGCAAGACGACCACCTTGCGGTGCTTGACGGGGCTGCTGCGGCCGACTTCGGGCCGGGCGCTGATGCTGGGGCTGGACCCCATAGCTGATCACCGGCGGGTGGCACCGGAGGTCGGATACCTGCCAGGTGAGCTACGGCTGTATCCGGAGCTCACGGGCGAGCAGACCCTGGATCTGCTCTCCGCCCTGCAGGGTGTGCCGTCGCGGCGCCGCGGGGAGCTGTGCGAGCGGCTGGGGCTCGACTCGGCGATCTTGCGGCGGACGGTGGGCGAGTACTCGCGGGGCATGAAGCAGAAGATCGGCCTCGTCCAAGCGTTGCAGCACGATCCGCAGCTCGTGGTGCTGGACGAGCCCACCGAGGGACTGGATCCCTTGGTGCAGAAGACGTTCTTCGAGCTGATGAGGGAGGCCGCGGCCGGCGGCCGGACGGTGCTGCTGTCCAGCCATGTGCTGCCCGAGGTGCAACGGGCCTGCGGGCGCGTCGCGATCGTACGGGACGGGCGCTTGGTGACCGTGGAGAGCGTGGCGGCGCTCCGTGAGGCCCGGGCTCGCAGGATCCGTCTCACCTTCGGCGACGGGGCGGGGCCTCGGCCCTTGGGGCTCGCGGATCAGTGGTCGCCGCAGTGGGCGGGCGACCGGGTGGAGCTGCTCGTGCCGCCGAGCGAGGTGGTGGCCGCGCTGAGGGGCCTGCTGGCTTTGGCAGTGGCCGACGTGACCGTGGAGGAGGCGGGCCTTGACGAGGCGTTCTTGGACCTTTATCGGAACGGGGAAGCGGGAGAGGAGCTGTGAAATCCCGATGGCCGTTGTTGTGGCTGGCGCTCCACCGGCGTCGGCGGATGCTGGTCGCCCTGATGATCGGGATGGCCGTCTTCGAGGCACTGATCGTCGTCGTGGCGAACACGATTCCGCCGGGCCAGCTGTTCTCCGGGAGGGGGAAGGGGACGCCGTCGGCCTTCCGGGCGTTCAGCGGGTCCACCGGGGATGTGTCGATCGCGAGCTACCCGGGGCTGTTGGGGGCCGGCCTGGTGCATCCGTTCTGGATCGCCATGCAGCTGACGGCGATCGGCGCCCTTGCGGCGGCGGCCGTGGCCGCCGACGTGGAGTCGGGGACGATCGAGCTGCTCATCGTTCGCCCGGTGTCCCGCAATCGCCTTTTGGCCGAGCGTACGGTCGCGCTGGGGCTGGCCGCGCTGGCTCTGAACGCGGCGGCCACGCTGACGGTGGCGACGGGGGTGGCTCTGTCGCCGGACATCCATCGGGACGTGCCGCTCAGCGGAGTGTTCGCCGCCGGGGTGATGGGGTGCGGGTTTGCGTTGTGCCTGATGGGGCCGGCCCTGGCTGTATCCGCGTGGGGGCGCAGGCGGGCCCAGGTGATCGGGGCGACCATCGCGATCGGGGCCGTGGGTTTCGCGGTGGACTTCATTGCCCTGGCGTGGTCGAAGGCGGCGCCGCTCCGCTTCATCAGCCCGTTCCACTACTACACGCCGGGTGACGCACTTGCCCAGGGACACGTGCTGTGGCCGCAGTTGGGGGTACTCGTCGGCGTCGGAGTGCTGGGACTCGTTGCGGCACACGCCTTGCTGATGAGGCGGGATCTGTCCCCCTGAGGACTGTCCCGTGGACGATCACCGTGCTCGTGGCAGGGTGGCTGGTTGCCTCGTGGCTCCGTCTGTCCGGCAAGGGCGGGGTGGTGCAGCCGGGCGTGCCGAGCGTGGCGTGGTGGCCCCCGCGCCTTTCAGGTGACAATCACGCAGGATCTTCCAGCACTTCATCCGGGCGAAGACGTACTCCAGGCAGCTGCGGACTTGGCGGTGGGAAGCGTTGTGCTCTTCGTTCCAGGCTGGCAGTTCGGCCTGTCCGGGCTCTGCAGGATTACCAGCCCTGTGCTCGATGGCCACACCCGACGACCACGACGAGCGGGGTGTCCGCGTCGATGACGACCTGGTGGATGGTGGGGTATCGGCGGTTCTTCGACTGCTCGGCCAGGTCGTGATCGCGGGTGGCCAGCAAGGTGCCGTCCACGGTCAGCACGGCGTCCTTGCGGCCTGCAGTGCCCGATTGCGGCCCAAGGTCGTTGATGATCCGATCGGCCGCGGCTTCGAGATCCCGAAGAGCGGGCCGAGCTGACGCGGCCTCTGATTCGTACGCCAGTGAGCCATGACCACCAGCAGTCGGTCTTCTGCGTCGAGGTTTCAGCGCCGGTCGAGGCGTGTGCACCCTCCCGCCGCAGTGCGGCAACCAGCTTGCTGAAACAGCGCGGGCTCAGCCCGCTTAACGGGACTGTCCAGGACGGCACCGTAGCACCGTAGCCATGAGCACACCTGCAACATGGAGATCATTTTGCGAGGTCGGATCCCTCCTGCGGCTGCTGCCCTATTCGGATTGCAACTCGCGAACCCGGGCACGGAACATGCGCCAGCGCCTCTCGTTCTCATGCACAAGCGTCGCTGACTCCGCCATCAGGTCGGCTGCCCGGTCGAACAACTCAGAAGCCGAATAGAGGTAGTCAGGGGCCTTCCGCTCGCCTCGCAGGTCGGCCCGGAGCGCCGCCGGAGAGAAGTCGACCCCGGCCAGCAGGTCAAGGGCGCGGCGCAACAGCCGTGCGACCAGAGCCTGCAGTCCCGCCGACTGCCAGTCATTGGCGATGATCCGGTGCCGCTCCCCCAACAGGTCGGCAAGCGCCGGGTAGGCTGCCAGGCTTCCCGCGATCTCCCACGCCTGCTCCATCGCGTGGGCCAGCCAGGCGCCGCCCCGCTCGGTGTCTTCGGCAAGCATGCCGACTTCCCTCTTCAATTTTCGGAGTTCGGCGGGCTCGTCCTCCCCTTCCATGAAGAGGATCCCCGACTCCGCTACGAGCCCCGGTGCATTCAGGTCCTCCGGGCCGGCGAACGCAATCGTCGAAGTTTGCTCACCAGCTTCGACGTCGCTCCACCAGTCAGCCAGTGACTTCAACGCCCGAGATCGCGCCTGTAGCTCTCCGGCCTGCCGCAGTGGGGCCTGTGAGTAGTACTTCTCATGCTCTCGATGGAACCGCGCGAGGTTGTCGATCACCTGGAGCAGTGAGTCTGGAGGGGTGTGGTGCGCCTCGTCCTCAGGCATGCCAGCAGTGTGCACGAAGCCTCACGCGCACGATGCCGGGGCACGCCCATCAGAGCAATCACCAGCTCGGTCGGCCGGAGGAGGCATTGACGTGCCCCGCTCCTTACTCGTTTTCGCTGGCTGGGGGACCGCCGATAGGGCCCGTCACGCACTCGCAGATCACGTGTAGCCCGTTAGCCTCCGTCATCCAGGTCGGAGGCGAGCGCTTCCAGGCGATTGCGCACGTTCACGACTCCCTCGACGGCTTGGGCGAGGCGTGTGGCCAAGGGGATGCGGTGTGCGTCGCGTACCTGGCCGGAGAGTGTGACGATTCCTTGCGTGACATCGACCTTGACGGTCTTACGCGAGACGGGGAAGAGCTGCTCGACGACCTCGTGGCTGATCTCGGCGGCGAGTGCATCGTCGGAACGCAGGAAGACCTTGAGGAGGTCGGCGCGGCTGACGATGCCCTTGAGGGTGCCGTCGGCGTCGACGACCGGGAGGCGCTTGATGTGCCGCTCGGCCATGAGGCGGGCGACCTGGGGAAGGGTCGCGTTGGGGTGCACCGTGACGGCAGGGGTCGTCATAAGGTCTGCGGCACACGTGGAGCCGGCCTTCGAGGTGTCGGCGAGACGACGCATGTGCTCGATCATGCCGGGGCGGTGTTCGTGGAACTCCTCTTTCGGCAGGAGGTCGGCTTCCGAGACGACGCCGACCACCCGTCCCTCACCTTCGACGACGGGGAGGGCAGTGACCTTCCACCGCTCGATGGCGGTGACGATTTCCTTGAACTCAGCCGTGGGAGTGACTGCCACGACCTTGTGGGTCATGACGTCGGCGACGGTGTACGGGGTGGAGGTCATGGCATGTTCCTCAGCGGGCGTGGGCGAGCGGCTGACCGCTGCCATGAGGGGCGAACAGGTCGAGGATCCGCGTGCGGGCGGAGGAGAGGCGCTGCGCTATCACGGCCGCGACGGCGATCGAGGCGGCGCGTCCTACCGCGGAGTCCTCCTTGCAGAGCTCACGTACGGCGGTGGCGTCGATTTCGAGGCCCGGACCGGGTGGGTGGCGGTGGCGCCGCGGTGCCAGACGTAGGGCGGGACCATCCAGGACCAGCCGAGCAGCTCCCAGGAGGCCAGGGTATCGACAACCGTGGCCCTGTGCCCGGGAACGTGCATGCCGAGGTCGACAGTGCCGTTCTCGATGATCCAGAACCGGTCGGCGCGCCGCCGCTCCTCGACCGTGCGGGTCCTGCCGGGAAAGCCACCCGGCGGGAGCGAGCGAGCAGGGACTCGCGTGCCTTGGGTGCTATGTCGTTCAGCAAGGTCCTCATGGTGCCCATGGTGGTGTGCCTCCAACCCTTCCCCCCAGAGGCTCGCGCCCGGCTCAGGGGCTTCGGGAGGGCCTCGCGGTACCTAACGTAGGGCCGTGCGGCTCAGGTCAGCGGACCAGGACAGCTTCCCCGGACTTGGGTACGACGGCCGTCCAGCCGAGCTCGCGGTCGATGCGGTCCCGGAGTGTCTCGGATGCGCTTTCCTCGCCGTGGACGAGGTAGGTGGTGTGGGGTGCGGGGGCGCCGCGCAGCCAGTCGATGATCTGGCCGGCGTCGGCGTGGGCCGAGAAGTGCGGTACATCGGCGATCTCGGCTCGTACGGGGAGGTACTCGCCGAACATCTTGAGGGTGCGGGCGCCGTCCACGAGGTCGCGGGCCCGGGTGCCCGCCGCGGCGAACCCGACGATGACCACGGCGCTCCGTGGGTCGGGGAGAACCCTGCTCAGGTGGTGCAGGACGCGCCCGCCCGTCGCCATCCCGGCGGAGGAGACGATGACGACCGGGCCCTCGGCGTTGTTGATGTCGATGGACTCCTGCACCGTGCGGGCAGCAAGGAAGGGATCCGGGCTGATCGCCTGGTCGCCCTGGGCCAGGGCCTCCGGCCGCAGCTCGGGGGAGTGGGAACGAAGGGCGTCGCGGTAGACGTCGAGAGCGGCCAGGGCCATGGGGCTGTCCACGTATACCGGCACGTGGTGGGGCAGGACACCGTCCCGGCGCAGTCCGGCGAGTTCGTGCAGTACGACCTCGGTGCGGTCGATCGCGAAGGCCGGGATCACGACGGTTCCACCCCGGGAGAGGGTTCGGGTGATCACAGAGGCGAACTCCCGCTGAGCCGTCTCGTGATCATGGCGCCGGTCTCCGTAGGTGGACTCCATCAACAGCACGTCCGAGCCTGTGAACGGCTCCGGAGGGAGGAGCAGGGGGTGGCCGGGGCGGCCGAGGTCGCCGCTGACGGCGAGCGTGTGCCCGTCCTCCAGCGTGAGGTGGACCCAGGCGGAGCCGAGGATGTGGCCGCCGTGGTGCAGTTTCAGCTTCGTTCCCGCCATGATCTCGACCTCTTCGCCCACCGGCACGGGGTCGAAGTACTTGACCGTCTGGTCCACGTCGTTGTCGTCGTAGAGCGGAGCGGCGGGCCGGTGCTTGGACCAGCCGTGTTTGTTGGCGTGCTGGGCGGCTTCCATCTGCAGTTTCGCGCTGTCACGGAGGACGATTTCGGCGAGGCGGGCGGTGTGCGCACTGGTCAGGATCGGCCCGCGGAAGCCGTGCCGGACCAGCCGGGGCAGGTAGCCGCAGTGGTCCAGGTGGGCATGCGTGATGACCACGGCGTGGATGTCGGAGGCGTCGCACGCCAGCTTCTCCCAGTTGCGCCGTCGCAGGTCCGCGAAACCCTGGAAGAGGCCGCAGTCGACGAGGATGCGGGCGTGGTCGCTCTCGACCAGGAACTTGCTGCCGGTCACGGTCCGCACGCCTCCCAGGAAGCGGAGCAGAGCCGGGCGGGAGGACGAGGGCACGGTTGTCGGGGCTGTCTCGGCCATGGCGGCAGCCCTCCTTCCGAGGCGGATACCGGCCTTCACCATCGCATTTGCCGCATGGGGCGGAGAGGGGGCCGACAGGGGCAGGACAGGGACCGACCGGCCCATGCGGCGAAGCAGCTGTCGGGGTCAGCCTGGCGATGTCCCCCTTCGGACGAGACAGAGGAAGAAGGGCGATGTCATGAAGGCACTCGTCTTCCACGGCCCGGGACAGACCGCCTGGCAGGACGTGCCCGATCCGAGCATCAAGGACGCCGCCGACGCGATCGTCCGCATCGACGCGGTAACCATCTGTGGTACCGACCTGCACATCATCAAGAGCGACGTGCCCGAGGTGACCCCGGGCCGCGTACTGGGCCACGAGGCCGTCGGGACCGTGGTGGAGACCGGCGCCGACGTCCGCACCGTCCGGCCCGGGGACCGGGTCCTCATCTCCTGCATCTCCTCGTGCGGCCGGTGCCGCTTCTGCCGCGAGGGCCACTACGGACAGTGCCGCGGAGGCGGAGGCTGGGTCCTCGGCCACACCATCGACGGCACGCAGGCCGAGTACGTCCGCGTTCCGTTCGCAGACCTCTCCGTGCTCCCGCTCCCGAGCGCGGTGGACAGCCGCGACGCGGTCCTGCTGGCGGACATCTTCCCCACCTCGTACGCGGTCGGCGTGCTCAACGGAAACGTGCGGCCGGGCGACACGGTCGTGGTGGTCGGAGCGGGCCCGATCGGCCTTGCGGCCATCGCCACCGCCGGCCTTTACAGCCCCGGACGGATCGTCGCCGTCGACCTTGCGGACTCGCGGCTGGCCGCCGCCCGCGCACTCGGCGCGGACACCACCGCCAGCGCGACCGAGGAACCCGAACAGCTGGTCGCCGACCTCACCGACGGGCTCGGCGCCGACGTGGTCATCGAAGCCGTCGGCGTCCCGGAAGCCTTCGAGATGTGTACCCGCATGGTGCGTCCCTGCGGCCGCGTCGCGAATATCGGCGTGCACGGCAAGCCCGCCACCCTGCACCTCGAAGACCTGTGGATCAAGGACATCACCATCACCACAGGGCTGGTCGACACCTACTCCACGCCGATGCTGCTCCGCATGATGGCGGCCGGCCGCCTCCCCGCAAGCGCGCTGGTCACCCACCGCTTCGAGCTGGGACAGATGGAAGAGGCGTACGACGTGTTCGCACGCGCCGGTGACACGGGTGCACTGAAAGTAGTGCTGGGCAGCCCCCGGCACGACGTGGTTGCCGAGGCGGCTCAGCGCGAAGTCGAGAGGACGTGATGGTCGTGAGCAGGAACAAGTCCGGACCCGCCTCCACTGAGGTGCCCGCCGGTCGTACCGACCTGGGGCGCCGGATCGCCGCGCGCCGCCAGGAACTCGGCCTCACCCGGGAGCAGGTGGGCAAGCGCTGCGGGGCCGACGCCACGTACGTCGCCTACCTGGAAGAACACGCTGCGGCCCCCGCCATCGGCTCCCTCGCCCGCATCGCCGACGCTCTGGGAACGACCGTGGCGGAACTGACCGGCGCGACCACCGAGTATCCGCCCGGGCGGGGCACCGCTCTGCGGGACGCGGAACTGATCACGCTCACCGACGCCGAGTGCCGACGTCTGCTGTCCACCCACGGCGTCGGCAGGGTCGCGGTCTTCACTCCCGAGGGACCTGCGATTTTCCCCGTGAACTACGTGGTGGCCGGCAACGAGATCGCGTTCCGCACGTCCGAAGGCGCGGTTCTCGCGAGGGCCGCAGGTACGGAGGTGGCCTTCGAGGTCGACCACATCGACGACGCCATGAAACAAGGCTGGAGTGTCATGGCCGTGGGCGAGGCCGAGGGCGTCATCGATGCGGCGGGCAAGCAGCGTCTCGATGCCGTTGCGCGCTCGATGCCCTGGGCAGGGAGCGAGCGCACCCACTGGATGAAGATCACACCGATCCGGATCACCGGACGCCGCGTGGTGGACCCGTGAGCGCACTCCGCGCGGTCATCTTCGACACCGACGGGGTGCTGCTTGACTCGGCGGCGCTCCACGCTGCCGCCTGGAAGACGGCATTCGACGGCTGCCTGGACACCTGGGCATCGGATGGTGAGAGGCAGCCGCCCTTCGACGCCGAACGGGAGTACCGCGGCCTGGTCGACGGCAAGCCTCGCCATGACGGTGCGCTGGCCTTCCTGACAGCCCGCCGGATCGCACTGCCGGAGGGTGCCCCCGACGATCCACCTGGCTGCGGCACCGTGTGGGCGGTCGCCGCCAGGAAGGAACACGCGTTCATGGAAACGCTGCGGACCCGCCCCGTCGAGCCCTTCGATGACGTCAGGCCCGCGCTCAGCAGGCTCAGGAACCAGACCGTGCGGTGCGCGGCCGTATCGGCTTCGCGTCATGCCCGCCCCCTGCTGGAATCCGCGGGCCTGGCCGGCCTCTTCGACGCTCTGGTGGACGGGGTCGACGCCGACCGGCTCGGTCTCGTCGGCAAACCGGATCCCGCGCTTTTCCTCGAAGCCGCTGACCGGCTGGGCATCGCCCCCGCCCGCTCGGCCGTCGTCGAAGACGCGCTCGCCGGGGTGGAAGCAGGACGTCTCGGTCACTTCGGCCTGGTCGTAGGCATCAGTCGGACCCGTGCCCTTGAGGCCGAAGTGCAATTGCGCGCTCATGGCGCGGATGTGGTGTTCCCCGGCCTCACCGCCGTGGCGGAGAGAGTGTGCGGAGCAGTACCGTGAACACCTCGTGGACTTGGGCTTTCAACGACTACGACCCGAAGAAGGAGCGTCTGGTCGAAGCCCTGTGCGCACTCGGCAACGGCAGATTCGCCACCCGGGGAGCCGCGTCCGAGGCCGGCGCCGACACCATCCACTACCCCGGAACGTATGCGGCCGGCTGCTACAACCGGCTCTCCTCGAAAGTCGCGGGCAAGAAAGTCGCCAACGAGGATCTGGTCAACCTGCCCGACTGGCTCCGCCTGCGCTACCGCTGCCTGCCGGACGACGGGCCGACGGGTGCCTGGCTCACTCCCGACGACCCGAGCCTGCGGCACC
This sequence comes from Streptomyces sp. NBC_01006, assembly GCF_045162725.1. Taxonomy (NCBI): domain Bacteria; kingdom Bacillati; phylum Actinomycetota; class Actinomycetes; order Kitasatosporales; family Streptomycetaceae; genus Streptomyces; species Streptomyces sp. NBC_01006. The sequence continues at coordinate 7,425,133 of NZ_CP108700.1, forward strand.
ACAAGACCTCGCTCGACCTCCGCGGCGGCGTCCTCACCCGCCGGATGCTCTTCCAGGACGGCCACGGCCGCCGACTCGGCGTCACCCACACCCGACTGGTCCACATGGGCGACCCGTACCTCGCCGCCCAGCGGACCACCTTCCGCGCGTACGGCTGGAGCGGAACGATCGAGGCCGAGGCGGTCCTCGACGGCAACGTCACCAACGCGGGCGTCGAGCGCTATCGAGACCTGGACGGGCACCACCTCACCGGCCACCGCGCCGGAGTCGGCGCGGACGGTGTCGCCTGGCTGTCCTGCCGCACCAGTGCCTCCCGGATCGGCATCGGTGTCGCCGTCAGGACGACGTCCCGGCCCATTGTCGCGGCGGCCATGAGCTGTACACAGGCCGCCACGACCCAGACGTTCAGGCTGCCGATCTCCCGCAATCGTTCCGCAACCGTCGTCAAGTCCGCAGGCCTGTACACATCCCTGGACCGCCCACAGGGCGACCCCCTCTCACGCGCCGTCGGGGCGGCGTCACACGCCGCCGCGTTCGAGGTGTTGCTCGCCTCCCATCGTGCTGCCTGGAATCGTCTCTGGAGCCAGGGTGAAGTGAAGGTACCCGGCGAGGCGGGGCGCATCCTTCGGCTCCACCTCTTCCATGTCCTCCAGACACTCTCCCCGCACACCGCGGAGATGGATGTCGGTGTGCCCGCCCGTGGCCTGCACGGTGAGGCGTACCGCGGTCACGTCTTCTGGGACGAACTCTTCGTCCTGCCCTACCTCACCCTGCACTTTCCAGAAGTGGCACGCGCTCTACTCATGTACCGTCACCGCCGGCTCCCGGCGGCCCGTACCGCCGCGCAGGGGTGCGGTCTTCGCGGTGCGATGTTCCCTTGGCAGAGCGGTAGTTCGGGCGTCGAGGAGACGCAGACGCTCCACGTCAATCCCAGATCTGGCCGGTGGCTGCCCGACCACTCGCACCTGCAGCGCCACGTCGGGTCGGCCATCGCGTGGAACGTCTGGCGCTATGGTCAGACCACTGGGGACACCGGTTTCATCGAAGGCCCCGGGGCGGAACTGCTGCTCGACATCGCCCGCTACTGGTGCTCCGTGACCACCTTCGACGCCGACCGTGAGCGCTACCGGATCCGCGGTGTGGTCGGCCCGGACGAGTACCACGACGCCTACCCCGAGGCGCCAGGGCCCGGCATCGACGACAACGCGTACACGAACGTGACCGCGGCCTGGACCCTTGCGCGGGCACGTGAGCTGCTCGACAGGCTGCCTGAAGCGCGCCGGAGAGAGCTGGTCGAGCAACTCGGCCCCGACGAGGAGACCTTGGACCGCTGGGAGGACATCTCCCGTCGGATGTACGTGCCGTTCCACACCGGCGTCGTCAGTCAGTTCGAAGGCTACGGAAGCCTGGCCGAACTGGACTGGCAGGCCTACCGGTCCCGCTACGGCGACATACGCCGGCTCGATCGCATCCTGGAAGCCGAAGGTGACATGGTCAACCGCTATCAGGCATCGAAACAGGCCGACACCCTCATGCTCGGTTACCTCTTCCGCCCCTCGGACCTACAGGCTCTCTTCGGCCGTCTCGGCTACCGGCTCGATGACGACGTTTGGCGCGCGACGGTCACGTACTACCTGAACCGCACCAGTCATGGGTCGACTCTCAGCAGCCTGGTGCACGGATGGGTCCTCGCCTGCCAGCAGGGCGCGGACGCTTGGCGGTACTGCGAGGAGGCCCTGCTTAGTGACGTGGCGGATATTCAGGGCGGAACCACCGGTGAAGGCGTCCACCTCGGCGCCATGGCCGGCACCCTCGACCTCATCGAGCGGGGTATCGCGGGGCTCGAGGCGGGCCCGGGGGGACTCCTCATCGACCCCGTCCCGCTCCGGGAGGTTCCGCGCTCCTCGTTCACCTTCTGTTATCTCGGGAACCGAGGCATCCGTGTCCAGCTCCTTCCCGGCAGGCTGGGCATCAGTGTGCCCACCTCCTCGCTGGCATCGCCGCTGCCGGTGTGCCTGGCCGGCGAACGGCTTGAGGCCGTTGCCGCGGGGGAGGAGCGATGGTTCCGACTGACTGGGGAATGACCCAGGCGGGCCCCGACGAGGTGCGCCGGAACGATGGAGGGCAGCGCGCCGCGCGCTGGACGGTCACGAGCCCGAGAATGGAGTCAGCCCTCAGCTGCTTCCGGAGGTGCATGGTGTGAATGCCGTACACGGACAGCGACCCCAGATGGCGGTCCCTGACCTCTCTGCCAAGCCGGATCGGCTCTTCGACAGGGAGGACGAATGGTCGACTCTGATCGCCTTCTCCAGCGATCCGCATGCGGGAACGAGGCTGGGCGCGGTCGTGGGTCGGCCGCGCCAAGGCAAGACACTCCTGCTTGAATCGGTGGCGAGGGTCACCGGCGGGTTCTACTTCTGTGGCCAGGAAGCCACCGAAGCCGAGTCCCTGCGGCGACTGGGCGAGGAGTACGCGCGATATCGGCAGGTCGTACCACCCAGTCACTGGCGTGATTGGAAGGAAGCCATCGACGCTCTTCTCGCACTGGGTGACTCGCGGGCACTTCCCGTCATCATCGACTCGTTTCCCGACCTCGTCGCGGCGAGCCCGGCGCTGACATCCGTCATTCACGGCGCCCTTCGCCGCCTTGAGCGCTCTCCGCAGGTGAACCGCGCGCGCCTGATCCTGGGAGGTTCGACCGCACCGGTCATGAACCGGCTGTTCGCGCCCGCTTCTTCGCTGGAGGCCGTATCCGGTCTGAAGCTCGACCTTCAGCCCCTGGACTTTCGCAAGGCAGCGCAGTTGTGGTGCATCGACGACCCGGAGTTGGCCTTCCGCGTGTACTCCGTTGTCGGCGGAACGCCGGCCTACCGGCATGACTACGTGGGCGAGGACGTCCCCGTCGACCGGAATGACTTCGATGCCTGGGTCTGCCGAACCGTCCTGAATCCGCGCACGCCGCTGTTCCGTGAAGCCCGCCACCTCGTCGATGAGGAGACCGGGCACCAGAGCCCCGGGGCTTGTCACTCCGTGCTCGCCGCCCTGGCCGCGGGCTGCGCGACCCAGGGGGAGATCGCCGCCTTCCTCGGGCAGCAGCTCTCTGATGCCGCTCGCGCCCTCGCCGTTCTCCGAGAGAACGGCCTAATTCGGTTGGAGCACGATGGACTGCGGCCGGCCGTCGTACGTCACCGGCCCACGGACCAGCTCCTGGCGTTCGAGCACGCCGTGGCGCGCCCGCGCAGGACCGCGCTGGAACAAGGCTCCGCCGAAGCGGTGTGGGAAGAGGCGCGAACCGATTTCAACTCCCTTGTCTCGGCTCCCCAGTTCGCTCAGACATGCAGGGACTGGGTGGTCCACTTCGCCTCCCCGGATTCCTTCGGCGCCGACCACCTGAGTGCGTCGTACGGCTCGCTCGGCGACCCTTTGTCGACGAGCGGGCACGAGGCCGAGGTCGTGGTCCGCAAACGGGACGGTCACAGGACCGGTGCCCTCCTGTCGGTGGGAATCGCGCGATGGCACACCGGCATGGACATCCACCATCTGCAACGACTGCACAGCATCCTCGGCGCACTCGCTGCCCAGGAAGAAGACGTCAGCAGAGTCCGCCCGGCCCTTTACAGCGCTTCGGGGTTCAGTCCCGAACTGCATGCGGCTGAAGCGCGTGACGAGGTCATGCTCATCGACCTGGAGCGCCTGTACCGGGGCGCGTAGCGAGGGCCCTTTCGAGGTGCCCCCGTACTTCGGCGGTCAGCGCCTCCAACTGCGCGGAAGCGGCCGGGACCGGCGCCTCGGGGTCCTGAATGCGGCGCGCGGCTGCCGGTAGCCCGGCGAGATCCGCCTCGAATCGTGCTCGGGCAGCGGCGAGCGAATCGGGCGGGCCCGTCCGTCGGCCGCCTCGCATCACGGTACGCAGCAGAGGCGTCGCGCCGGTCGGTGGCTCTTCGTCGTGCAGGCCGATCACATCCATGCACCCGGGTCGGCGGAACACCTGCTTGGGGGCAGGCGCGGTGACCTTCGCGGCCGACAGCTTCATCACCGGTTTCCCGTCGTATTCGACCAGCTTGTACGCCGCATCCAGGTACGGGGCGTCGGCTGCCACGCCCAGGCGGGTCCCGACCGCGAAGACATCGATCGGAGCTTGCTCGCCGATGAGCGCGGCGATGGCGTACTCGTCCAGGCCGCCGCTCGCGATGATCCGTACGTCCTCCAGCCCGGCCGTGTCGAGCAGGGCTCGTGACCGGTGCGCGAGTGCGCCGAGGTCGCCGCTGTCGAGACGGATCGCGCAGCCCGGGCCGCGGCGCAGGTCGGCCAGGACATGGGCGGCGGTCGCGACGCCACCCTCCGTGTCGTACGTGTCCACGAGGAGCGTGAGCGGGCCGGGATGGGCGCGGGCGAACGCGCGGAAGGCATCCTCTTCGCAGGCGAAGGTCTCGACGTACGAGTGCGCCATCGTGCCGGACGCGGGAATACCGAGCTGGGTGGCGGCAGCGACGTTGCTGGTGCCGGAGAATCCCACCAGAGCACCCAGCCGGGCGGCCTGCAGCCCGGCCCCGGGGCCGTGGGTGCGGCGCAGCGAGAAGTCCACCAGGGACCGTCCTTGCGCGGCGATCACGCATCGGGACGCCTTGGACGCGACCGCGGTCTGGTGGCACACCTGCGTGAGCAGGTACGTCTCGACGAGCTGGGCCTGCGGCAGCGGGGCGGTGACCTCCATCAGGGGCTCGCCGGCGAATACGAGGCGGCCCTCGGGAATTGCCCGGACGTCCCCGTCGAAGCAGAGGTCCAGCAGGGCGGCCAGCTCCTCAGGAGGCCTGTGCAGCGCGTGGGCGAAGTCCCGCACGTCATCCGCCGTGATGCGGAACCGGGAGAGGTAGTCCAGCGCCGGCTCCAGACCTGCGGCGACGAGGAAACCCCGGCCGGGCGGCAGATCCCGGACGAACAGGCTGAAGGTGGCCGGGGCACGCATACCTTCACGCAGGTATGACATCGCCATCGTCACCTCGTAGAGGTCGGTGGTCGTCGTCTCGGACATACCTCCAGCGTGACCGCGCCCGGCCGTCGCGGCATGGGCCCTTTGGGCCCTCGATTGCCCCACGCGGCCCTGTCCGTGGTACGGCCCGGCGGGTTCCCTGGAAAGAGGTTCCATCCGCCTGGACCAACCGCTCGGAGGTGTCTGGATGAGCATCTTGATCTTGGCGGCATGTCCTTCTGCTCCTGGGAGCCACGGCCTGTTGAGGCCCATGGACCGATCGGTCCCTCCCAGGTACGGCCCACTCGGCCCCCTGCTCCTGACCCCCTCGGTACTGCGGCCCGGGCACCGCGCAGCGTGATCGTGGAATTCGGACGCCGCTCAGGGCTCCCCTCCCGAAGAGGTGACGACGATGCAGCGCATTCGGATCCAGACCCGACCGAAGCAGCCTCACAAGCCCGCGCCGCTGGACCTGCGCAGCCCGTCCGGCCGCCCGCTGCCCTACTGAGCCCCTCGATCACCGCACGTACGACGGAGGACGTCATGGCAACCACTGGACGCGTCATACCGTTCGTAGAACTCGGCCGGCAGGACGTCGGTCGCGTGGGCGGCAAGAACGCCTCCCTGGGAGAGATGACCGCCCACCTGGCCTCTGCCGGTGTGCGGGTGCCTCCCGGGTTCGCCACGACCGCGGACGCGTACGGAGAGCTGCTGGGCGGCCACGGACTGCGCGGGCGGATCGAGGAACAGCTTGGGCGTCTGCACGAGGGGGCGGCGCTGGACGAGGTAGGTGCGGCGATCCGGTCGTTGATCCTGGCCGAGCCGCTACCTGAGGCGCTGCGCACCGAGATCGTCTCGGCGTACGAGCAGCTCGCCCGTGACCAGGGGCGGGAGGAACCTGAGGTCGCCGTACGCAGTAGCGCCACGGCCGAGGACCTTCCGGAGGCGAGCTTCGCGGGGCAGCAGGAGACCTACCTGAACGTCCGGGGGCCCGCCCAGCTGCTGGAGTCCTGCCACCGCTGCTACGCATCGCTCTTCACCGACCGTGCGATCGACTACCGGGAACGGATGGGTTTCGACCATCTCTCTGTCGCGCTCTCCGTCGGCATCCAGGTGATGGTCCGGTCTGACCTGGCAGGTGCGGGCGTGATGTTCACCCTCGACCCGGAGAGCGGCTTTCCCGAGGTCATCGTCGTGAGCGCGGCCTGGGGGCTGGGGGAGACCGTCGTCAGCGGTCAGGTCGATCCCGACGAGTACACGGTGTTCAAGCCGAGCATGAAGGACCCGTCTCTGGACCCGGTGATCGGCGCACGGATCGGCGCGAAACGCCAGAAGGCCGTCTACGCAGAACGTGGGCTGACCCGGACCGTCGACACGACCGGCGAGGAGCGTGCGCGGCGTGTGCTGACCGATGCGGAAGTTCGGCTCCTGGCCGACTGGGCCCAGACCGTCGAGGAGCACTACGGCTGCCCGATGGACCTGGAATGGGCCAAGGACGGACTCACCGGAGACTTGTGGATCGTGCAGGCCCGGCCCGAGACCGTGCAGTCCCGACGCCGCGCCTCCACCTTGCGCCGCTGCCGGCTGACCGCCACGCCGGGAGAGGCCCTGATCGAGGGCATCGCGGTCGGTGAGGCCATCGGCCGGGGCCCGGTCGTCGCCCTGGACTCGCCCGTCGACCTCGACCGGTTCCCGGCCGGCGGAGTGCTCGTCACAGGCATCACCGACCCGGACTGGGAACCGATCATGAAGCGGGCCTCCGCGATCGTCACCGACCACGGCGGCCGCACGTCCCATGCCGCCATCGTCAGCCGCGAACTCGGCGTCCCCGCCGTCGTCGGCACCAGCCGGGCCACCCAGGTGCTGCGCGACGGTCAGGACGTGACCGTCTCCTGCGCCGAAGGCGGCCATGGCCGGGTCTACGCGGGCCTGCTCGCGTACGAGGAGACCGAGACCGACCTCGCGGACCTGCCGGCCACCCGGACCCGGGTCATGCTGAACCTCGCCGATCCGTCCGCGGCCTTCCGCTGGTGGCGGCTGCCGGCGGACGGAGTGGGACTCGCCAGGCTGGAATTCATCGTCGCGCACCAGGTCAAGGTCCACCCGATGGCGCTCCTGCACCCCGAACGACTGGATGACCAAGACCGCTGCGCGATCGACCAGCTCACCGAGGGCTACCTCGACCGCGGCGAATACTTCGTCGACCGCCTCGCCTACGGAATAGCCCGTATCGCCGCCTCCCGGTGGCCTGCCCCTGTCGTCGTCCGCACCAGTGACTTCAAGACCAACGAGTACGCGCGCCTCCTGGGCGGGCGCCCCTTCGAACCCGTCGAAGCCAACCCGATGATCGGCTGGCGCGGCGCGAGCCGCTACTACAGCGACGGATACAGGGAAGGCTTCGCCCTCGAATGCCGAGCACTGCGCCGGGTCCGTGACGAGATGGGCCTGACGAACGTGATCATCATGATCCCCTTCTGCCGCACCCTCGAAGAGGCGGACAAGGTCCTGGAGGTCATGGCAGAACAGGGACTGCGCAGGGGCGAGAACGGGCTCAAGGTGTACGTCATGGCGGAGATCCCCGCCAACATCATCCTGGCCCAGGACTTCGCCGAGCGCTTCGACGGTTTCTCCATCGGCAGCAACGACCTCACCCAGCTCACCCTGGGCGTCGACCGCGACTCCGAAGCTCTCGCCCACATCTTCGACGAGACCAACCCCGCGGTCACCAGCAGCATCCAGATCCTTGTCCCGCGTGCCCAGTCCGTGGGTGCCACGGTCGGCCTGTGCGGCCAGCGGCCCAGCGATGACCCCGCCTTCACCGAGTTTCTGGTGAAGACCGGCATCGACTCGATCTCCGTGGCCCCGGACAGCTTCGCGGCGGTCAAGCAGCACGTGGCCGCCGCCGAACTGAAGCGATACGGCGCGGACCGAAGGGGCCCGTCCCAGCCCCGAAAGCCCCGAGTGGACCTGTCGTCCAGCGGATGAGAGGAGCACGCCATCGCCAGGGTGCGCGGCATTCCGGTGAAGCGCACCAAGAACGACGGGAACGGAGAATCGTCATGACCTCGAAGCGGGTACTGGTGGCCTACGGCACCAAGCACGGAGCGACCGCCGGCATCGCCGAGCAGATCGGTGTGACCCTCCGCGAGGACGGTCTCGACGCCGTCGTGCTCCCCGCCGACGACGTGGACGACGTACGCAGCTACGACGCTGTGGTGCTCGGAGGAGCCCTGTACGCAGGGCACTGGAGCCGCAAGGCCAAGCGCTGCGCCGAACGCAACGCCGACTACCTGAAGCACCGCCCGGTCTGGCTGTTCAGCAGCGGTCCGGTCGACAGTTCCGCAGAGCAGCACGACATCCCTCCGGTGCGGGCGGTCGCGCAGCAGATGGAGAGCCTGGGTGCACGCGAACACGTCACCTTCGGCGGCAGCATCACGTCCCACACTCCGGGTCTGATCGCCAAGTCGCTGGTCCGGCATGGCAAGGGTGGTGACTTCCGCAATCCCGAGCGGATCCAGACCTGGGCTCACCACATCAGCGCCGAGCTCGCCGCCCTCAACTGAGCGACTCGGCAAGGCGACAGCGCGGAGGCAGGACATGTTCGAGGCTCACCCGGAGAAGGGCCCGCTGCGACGGCTGCTCGGTCGCCGTTCGAACGAACTGCGGCGCGCCGCCGACCGTACCCGCAGCCGCTGGCTCGTCGCCTTCGCGTTCTCTCCTTTCATCGCCGTGCTCTGCGCGATCGCCATCGGGACGGCTGTCTGGAACACCGAAGTCCGCGCCGCCCGTGCGGAGGCCCTGCACCTGCATCAGGTGTCGGCGACGACGGTTGGTGAGGCCGACCGCGCCCTCCCCGCGAGAGTCAACAACGCTCAGATGGCGACGGCGCAGGCCGCCTGGCAGTATCCCGCCTCCCAGCGGCACACCGACACGGTCCTGGTCCCGGCCGGCACAGCCGTGGGCGGGACGGTCACGGTCTGGGTCGATGACTCCGGAAGGAAGGCGCCGGCTCCTCGCCCCTACGGCGAACTCGCCTCCACCGCCGTTGCCGCCGGGGCCGCGGCCTTCGGGGTGCTTGTTCTCTCCGCCGGGGGAGTCGTCTGGCTCAGGCTCCGCCGCGTCGAAGCGCGCAGCCTCGCTGGGTGGGACCGCGAGTGGGATCTCGTAGAGCCACGCTGGTCCGGCCGGCTGCGCCGGGAACCGGGAGCCGAAGATGACTGAGGCCACCACCACCCCTCTGCCCGCCGGTCAGGAACCGCTCCTGAGCCCGGACCCGCTGGAGCCTCTGCCGCTGCTGCGCCGTGAACTCCATACCGGCTCGAGCGGCCTCTCCACTCGGGAAGCGGGCCGACGCCTCGCCGTCTACGGTCCGAACGAAGTCCGCCGCAAGGCCCGTACGTCACTGGGACGTGAACTCGTACGGCAGCTGGTCCACCCCTTGGCCCTGCTGCTGTGGGCGGCCGCGGCGCTGGCGTTCGTCGCAGGCATTCCCGTGCTCGGGTGGGCCATCATCGCCGTGGTTCTCGTCAATGCGGCGTTCGCGCTTCTCCAGGAACGGCAGGCCGAACAGGCGGTGGAGACCCTGGCGAAGTACCTGCCCGAGCACGCCCTGGTGATCCGCGACGGCCGGCCCCTGGCGGTGGGGGCAAGAGAACTGGTGCCCGGCGATCTGGTCGTTCTCGAAGAGGGCGCCAAAGTCCCCGCCGACGCACGGCTGACCGAGGGAGGCATCGAGGTCGACCTGTCGATGCTGACAGGAGAGTCCACACCCGCCGAACGCCTCGTCGGCCCCGGACTCATCGGGGCGCCGCTGCTGCAGGAACCCAACCTCGTGTTCAGCGGCACCGTCTGCACCGGGGGCCAGGCCCAGGCGATCGTGTTCGCCACCGGAGACCACACGGAACTCGGCCGCATCGCCGCACTGAGTCAGCGCACCCGGCGCGACCCCAGCCCTCTGGAACAGCAGGTCAAGAAGGTCGCCTGGCTCATCGCCGCCGTAGCGGTCGCCATGGGCGGCGTGTTCCTGGCGGCCGGAGTCGCCGTGGGCCTGCCGCTGACGGACACCCTCATGTTCGCGATCGGGCTCCTCGTCGCCAACGTCCCCGAGGGCCTGCTGCCGACCATCACCCTCGCGCTCGCCGTCGGCGTACGCGTCCTCGCCCGCCAAGGAGCGGTGATCAAACGCCTGAGCGCCGTCGAAACGCTCGGCTCCACCAACGTCATCTGCACCGACAAGACCGGAACCCTCACCCAGAACCGCATGCGACTCCAAGCCGTGTGGACCCCGGAGCACGGAAGGGAGCCCGGCCCCTGGGACGGAGAGCTGCTGCGAACCAGCTCACTGTGCACCACCGTCACCCGCGACGAAGCCGGCGAACTCCACGGCGACCCGACGGAGACGGCCCTGGTCGAAGGCGCCGCCGCCCACGCCGCTCCCGTCGACCTCGACGGCCGTGACACCGGGCGCCGAGCCCTCTTCCGCTTCGACCCCCGACTGCGACTGATGTCCGTCCTCCAAGCCGATGGCGTGCAGGGGCTGCGCGTCATCGTCAAGGGAGCACCGGAGACGGTGTTGCAAACCCTGGAAGGCAGTTCGCAGTCCGCGGCCGCAGCGGCGGAGGAACTCGCCCACGAAGGCATGCGCGTCCTGGCCATCGCCGTCCGAACACTGCCGGCCGGTGCCGAGGTACCGACCCGTCGCCAGGACGCGGAGACCGGGCTCCGCCTGCTCGGGCTCGTCGGCCTGTACGACCCACCGCGTCCCGAAGTCGCCGCCGCCGTCCGGCGCTGCCACGAGGCAGGACTCCGCGTGCACATCGTCACCGGCGACAACGGCGCCACCGCCGCGGCCGTAGCCCGCGAAGTCGGCATCGGCCTACCTCGACTGCAAGTAGTGGCACAGTCCGAGTCGATCGGCGACCAGGAACTTGACGCACTCCTCGCATCGGCGGACGCCGAAGTGGTCTTCGCCCGCTCCTCACCCGAGACCAAGATGAAGGTGGCCGACGCCCTGCGCGCACACGGGCAGATCGTCGCCATGACCGGTGACGGGGTCAATGACGCCCCCGCCCTGCACCGGGCCCACATCGGAGTGGCGATGGGACTCTCCGGCACGGACGTGGCCCGTGAGGCGTCCACCATGGTGCTCACCGACGACAACTTCGCCACCATCGTCACCGCGATCGAATCCGGCCGCCGCGTCTACGACAACGTCCGCAAGTTCATCGTCTACATCTTCGCCCACCTCACCCCCGAGGTCGTCCCCTTCCTGGTCTTCGCGCTGTCGGCCGGCACGGTCCCGCTCCCGCTGACCGTCCTGCAGATCCTCGCCATCGACCTCGGCACCGAGACCCTCCCCGCCCTCGCCCTCGGCCGCGAACGAGCCGAGCCGGGCACCATGAGCCGCCCGCCCCGCCCGAGCTCGCAAGGAGTCATCTCCCGAGACATGCTCATCCGCAGCTGGGGCTACCTCGGTACCGTCTCCGCAGTCCTGGTCATGGGCGCGTTCTTCTACGTACTGTGGCGCGCGGGCTGGCACCCGGGCGACCCCACCGGCGCGGGCAGCCCCCTGCACCACGCGTACGTCACCGCGACCACGGCCACGTTCGCCGGCATCGTCACCTGCCAGGTCGGCACCGCCTTCGCCGCCCGCACCGACCATGCGGCCCTGCGCGACATCGGCCTGTTCACCAACCCCCTGCTCCTGGCCGGCATCGCCTTCGAGCTCGCCTTCACCGCGGCCCTCGTGTACGCGCCGCCCCTGCAAGGCCTGTTCGGTACGGCCGCCCTGCCGCTCGACGTTGTCGCCCTCATCGCCACCTTCCCCGTCCTCGTCTGGGGCACCGACGAACTGCGGCGCTGGGTCCGGCGCACCCACCAGCACACGACGCCCTGACACCCATTACCGGAGGCACGCCATGACACACACCGCTGAATGGAAGGTCCGTCTCTACCTCTTCGAGGAGGACCAGACGACCAAGGCCCGCCTCGAACTGGACACCGGCACGAACAAGCTCACCGGCCACGGCACCGCCCGCTGCGCACCCCAGGACAAGGACGTGCCGGAAATCGGCGACGAACTCGCCGTAGCACGGGCCATGGAGAACCTGGCCCAGCAGCTGAAACGAACGGCCTATGGAGATATGCAGGCCGTCGGGGCGCCGTCGCATGAGGAATCCCCGAAGCCGTATTCGGGCTGGCTTGATATGGAGGCCTCTTAGGTGTCCACTGGCGGCACCGGACGGGGGCGGGGGCGGTCGTCATCTATCCGTGTGCCGGGAGGGGGCGGTGGCACCCAAGGTCCGCCGGGCGGCGCGCGGCGCTTCTTCCCATCCGGTGAGTCTGCCCTCGGTGACGAGGCCGTACCACTGCTCAAACCGGCTCGTGGTGGCGATGTCCGCGCGCTCCTGAAGCCGGAGAAGCTCCTCCAGGTTGGAAGCGGTCACATGGCACCACGCTCGCGCAGGCGCCAGGGCTGCTCCGGTACGGCACGCGCGCTGCTGCGCACACCTCACCCCGTCGCCCAGCATCGGGCCTCCTTTGGCAACTCATCGGACGTCGAGGACTTCGGCTACGGGGCGCCGGGGCGTTGCAGGCCCCTGGGGGCCGTAGCCGAGCCGGATGACCATCTGGACGTGGCTCATCGCGGAGCCCGGGTCGCGCACCGTCCAGCGGAGTTCGGGCCACTCGAGCGGCTGTGAGGTCATGGAAGTGACCAGGCCGTCGGCAGTGGCCTGGAGCAGGACTCGCTCCAAGGCCTGTCCTGCGCGCAGCCAGTCCTCGGGTCCGTCCCCGGAGGTACCCAGCAGTGCGATCTGGGGTCGCCGTTCGAAGGCGGCCCACCCGCGGCCGGGTACGGACTGGGAGCGGCCGAAGTCGCGTACGGCGCCGCCCCGGCCGGACTGCTTGGGCCCGAAGGCGTAGGCCGGGATGCCGTCGGGTCGGACCTGCCCTTCCGGCGTGCCGGAATGTGTCCACGCCACCGTCTCCGCCCGCATGACGGGATCCATCTCCTCGCGGTGCTCGGAGTCGTGGATCAGGCCGAGGACGGTCTCGGTGTGCCAGGCTTCCGGGACTGCCAGACGGCAGCCCTCCAGGAGAGCGGCGGCCCGCAGACCGTCCAGCAGGGCGGGTGGTACCTCCTCCTCCCTGAACGGGAATCGGCTGGAGTGACGTCGCCGCACGGCCGGGTGCAGGGCGGCAAGAGCCCGCTCGGTGTCCGTCACTTCTGGTTTCCGGAGACTCACTGTGGCCAGGAGCCACGGGGAGCCTTCGTCGGGCAGCATCCGTACGGCAGGCTCCCAGCCCGCCCAGGCGGCGGACACCCGCAGGTTGAACAACGCGGCGGCGCAGCCCAGGTGGAGGGCGCGGTGGTCCGGGTCGGCGTGGGGCATCGCCCGGCCGGGGTCGCCGTGGAGTTCGATGACTCCGGTGTCCGGCTGGAAGACGAATCTCCAGGGTTGGGCGTTGTGCATGGACGGCGCCATGACGGCGTCCTCGATGAGGGGGAGGACTTCTGATACGTCCGGGAGAGTTGTGGTCATGAGACTTTCCTGCCTGGGCGGTGGACCTCACTCGTGGGCGACCACGGCAACCGGCGCTGCCGCATGGTGCATCACAGCGTGTGCGATCGGGCCGATGTGGGTGCCGTATGCGGAGTGGCGTATACGCCTGCCGACGATGACGAGGGCGGCGCCGGTGGCGGCATCGAGGATCTGGATCGCTGCCTGACCGGTGGTCACGCGCGGTTCGACGGCCACCGAAGGGAACTTGTCCTGCCACGGGCTCAGGACTTCGTTCATCGCCGTGCTGATGCCGTGAGCCATCTCCGACTGCACTCCGGGGTCGAGGATCGGCGCATAGCTGAGGATCGGCGGCGGAGACCATCCGTGCACGACGATGAGCGGACAGACGCGGTGGGCTGCTTCTTCGAATGCGAAGGCGAGGAGTCTGTCGCAAGGGTGGTGGATGTCGATCCCGACCACGACCGGCGCCCGGTCACGGTCACGGACGGCTGGGGTCCCCGTGTTGTCGGCTGACCGTACGAGCACGACCGGGCGCTCGGCCTCTGCGATGGTGGCGGCGCCTGTGGATCCGACGAGAAAGCCGGCGATGCTGCCGAGCCCGCGGGAGCCGAGTACGAGCATGTCGGAATCTTTCGCGGCGGACGCCAGAGCCAAAGAGGGCAGGCCCCCCACCCGGCGCGTGGAGATCTCCAGCGAAGGATGCTCGCGCCGCAGCTCGTCGGCTGTATCGCGGAGGATGCCTTCGGCCCAGTGGCGGCGTTCCTCGGTGGTCGCGACGGGCAGCGGCGGATTCTCCAGCCATTCCTCGGCGTGGACCAGATCCAGGGACGCACTCCGGAGCTCGGCCTCATGGGCCGCCCAGCGGGCCGCCGCAGTACTTTCAGGGGAGCCGTCCAGGCCCACGGTCACTTGGCTCGTCATGAGGTACATCTCCTTCGATGAAGCGGTTTTCTCGCTTCCTACGGCCTGGCTTCACTATTGGTGTGCGATGACGGCGACAGGCGCCCGGGCGTGGTGGAGGACCGCGTGAGTGATCGGGCCGATGTGCGCGCCGACGGAAGAACGGCGGATGCGTCGGCCGACGATGATGAGTCCCGCTTCGGATCCGCTTTCCACGAGCTGCCAGGCGGCATGGCCGGCCGTCGCACGCGCGGCGACGTGGACGCCCGGGTATTTTTCACGCCAAGGCTCGAGCATCTCGTCCAGGCCGGCTTTCGCGCTGATGTCGAGTTGTGCGTGGATCCTCGGGTCGTACGCAGCTCCGTACCCCATCAGCGGGGGAAGAGTCCAACTGTGCTGCACACGCAGTGTGCAGGACCGCCGGGATGCCTCCTCGAATGCGAAGGCCAGTAGCGCTTCGCAGGGCTGCCTGGTGTCGACGCCTACGACCAGCTCACGGTCTCTGTGGCGGTCCTGGGGGTGCGCAATCGCATCCTCGCCCACGCGCACCAGCACGATGGGTCGCTCTGTCGAGTGGATGACTGCCATACCGACGGAGCCGAGGACGAAGCCGGCGAGGGTGCCGAGCCCCCGGGAGCCGAGGACGAGCATGTCTGCGGTGGCTGCCACCGCAGCCAGGGTTTTCGCCGGCCGGTCGTCGAGTGACCGGGTGCTGACGCTCAGTTCGGGATGCCTGTCGCGGAGCTCGTCTGCAGCGTCGCGCAGGAGCGCCTCCGCCCACCGAGAGCGCATGTCGGCACTGGTGACGGGGGTGAGGTCGAGGGGGGACGCCCACTCTTCTGCGTGGACGAGATGGAGTGGAACCTCACGCAGGAGTGCCTCCCGCGCGGCCCAGTGGGCTGCTGCCGCACTCTCTGCCGAGCCGTCGAGGCCGACGGCGACGAGTCCGTTCATGATGGCCATCCTCATGCTTCTCTGACGGGGTTCGGCACGCGGTCGGGGGGCTCCTCTCCCCCCATGTCCAGGCGGAACGGCGGGTATACGTCGGTCATGAGACCGGAATAGGCCGCAACGCGCAGCACCCACCTGTTGAGCCCGATGACGAGGTCGAACAGATCGCGTGGGTACTTCTCGGTGAAGGCCAGCGTGACGACCGCGATGAGCGCGAGGAGACCGATCAGGCCGCCGCCCCACCAGCCGCCTCGCACGGCACCGGTGAAGAAGCCGATCACGAGGTAGTGCGGGATGGCGAGCAGCCACCACTTCACCAGGACCAGGCCCCGGGAGAGGCGCTCGGGGTAGGCGATGTCCAGCCGGGCCGGATAGTCGGGTTCGGGGCCGAGGCTGAACGGCGGGTACCTGTCGGTGCCCAGCGCTCCGTAGGCGTAGTACGACACACGCCACGACCAGCGCAACACACCGAGGTTGAAGTCGAAGAGGGGGCGCGGGTACCGCTCGATGAGGAGGATGGCGAAGAACGCGATCACGCTGATGACGACGAAGGCGATCCAAAGGAAGAGCAGCACGATGTAGTGCGGAACTGCAAGGACCCATTTGATCAGCCAGAGCCACCGGGACAAGGGAGAGTCCAGCCGGGCCGAGACCAGGACCGGGTGGAGGGCGCTTGGCATCATGAGGCTCAGCTCCTCAGGGTGCGAGGGTGTCGTCGACGGCGAAGCCGAGCTGCTCCTTCACCGAGACCACGCCGTCCACCGTGCGGCAGAGCCTTTCGATGACCGGGATGAGGCTCTTGAACTGCACCGTTCCGTGCAGCTGGACCCGGCCGTCGGTCACGTCCACGGTGATGGCGGTGGAGCTCTGGCGCAGGGTGCGGTCGAGGATGTCACTCGTGATCTCGTGGCGGATCGCATCGTCGTCACGGAGGAAGATGCGCAGCAGATCCCGCCGGCTGACGATGCCGACCAGCGTGTCCGTCTCGTCGACGACGAGGAGACGTTTGACGCCTTGCGCTTCCATCAGCCTGGCGGCTTCGGCGACGGTCCAGTCGGGTCTGGCGCATACGGGAGGAGCAGACATCAGCTCTTCGGCACGCAACCCCGCTGCCTTCTCCTCTTGCCACGCTTCCCGTTCGGGCAGCGACCGGAAGTAGTCACCTTGGCCTGCGGACTTCGGCAGGAGGTCCCCTTCCGAGATCAGTCCGAGGGGATGCCCCGCGGTGTCGACGACGGGGACTGCCGACACCTGGTGTTCCAGGAGTGTCCGGACGATGTCCTTGAAGGCGGCGTTCTGGGGGACGGTGACGACCTCCCGGGTCATCAGCTCGCTCACTTCTCGATGCCTCACGGTCTTCTCCTACCGCTCGGTGGCCGTCGGCGAGCCGAGCGACATGTCTTCATGCTCGTAGTTGAGCCGATCGATCACGTCCACCACTCCGTCGACGCTCTGGCACAGCCGCACGACGATGGGGACGAGGCTGTGTCGTACCACCGTGCCGCTGAGGGTCACCACGCCATCGGTGACCTCGACGGTCAGAGCGGAAGGGCTGAGCCGGAGTGTGCGGGTCAGTACGTCTTCGAGGATCTCTTCCTGGATCGCGTGGTCACGGCGCAGGAAGAGTTGAAGGAGGTCGCTGCGGCTCAGGATCCCGATGAGCCGGCCGGTGGCGGCGTCCACCACGGGCAGTCGCTTGACCGAGTGTTTGCGCGTGACGCGCGCCGCGCGGACGACGCTCCACTCGGGATCAGCGGTGATGGCCGGGCTGGTCATGACGTCGGATGCGGTGGTCGTGCCACTTCCGCCATCACGTCTGCGGAGCAGGTCCGCTTCGGAGACGACGCCCACGGGACGCTCGGACTCGTCCACGACGGGCACAGCGGTGATGTCGAACTCGTCGAGGAGCCGGGCGATCTCCTTGAACGGGGTGCCGCGCTGGACACTGACGGCTGTCGGAGTCATCAGTTCGGCGACGCTGCGGTGCCTCATCGTCGTCCTCCCTATGCGGGAACTTCGACGTCGAACTGCGCCGTGACGTCCACGACTCCCGGTACCGTGCGTGCGACACGCATCAACACGTCCCGCAGAGTCGCGTCGGGGACGGAGCCGTGGAGGTAGACGATTCCGTTTGCGACGTGGACGTGTACCTCGGCCGAACCGGCGGGGATGAGCTCAGCCATGATCAGCTCACGGAGCTCCTCTCCGATGTCAGCATCGGGGCGGAGGTAGATCTTCAGAAGATCCCCACGGCTGACCACCCCGACGAGGCGGCCGTCGCCGTCGACCACAGGGAGCCGCTTCAAGTGGCCGTGGGCCATCAGGCGGGCGGCGCCCGGGATGGTGGCGTCCTTGCGCACCGTCACGGCCGGTACGGTCATCAGCTCGCCTGCGGTGACGGCGCGGGACTCGTCCGCGCCCTGCGCCTTGAGCAGCAGGTCCGCTTCGGAGACCACGCCGGCGACCCGTCCGTCTTCTGACAGGACGGGCAGCGCACTGATCCGCCATTGCCGCATGGTCTCCACCACGTCCTTGAATTGTGCTCCGCGATCGACGGAGATGACGGCATGCGTCATTACGTCGTCGACGGTGCGCAGGTGCTTCATGACGCCTCCTGAAATATCAGCCCGTATTTCGATCCTCGATATCGCCGTCCTCCGGAGGTAGGGCCGTCCGGGGTCCGCTGGGGACTGACCGGCCCTGTTGGCCGCGTACTGGCGGTGCTTGAATGAAATTGACGGAAAGAGTCCTTACGGATGCGGAGAAGCGGCTGGCGGCCGTGCACCGCGCAATCTGGATCCGCGAGAAGCGGGCGGACCCTTTCCGCCTTTGCAGCGTGGCGTGCTGGTCCACGTCGGCCGTCCCGCGCATGTGGTCCCGACCGTCGGTGCCGGGAAGGCCGGCCTGCCGGCGGAGCAGGCGGCCTCCGAGATGAGGCCGATGGGGTGGTGGCGAGTGCGATGCGGCATGGCCTGATCTCCCTTGCATGCGGGTCCGTCAGTCGTGGGCGATGACGGCGACAGGTGCGGCGGCATGGTGCAGAACGGCATGAGCCACCGGTCCGAGATGCGCGCCCAGAGGCGAGCGGCGCAGATGCCGGCCGACGACAACGAGGTCCGCGCCGGCTGAAGCCTGGACGAGCTGCGGGCCGGCAGGCCCCATGAACGCGTTGTGGGTGACCCGCACGGACGGGAACTTGGAACGCCACGGCAGCAGCGTTTCGTCCAGCATCTGCGTGACACTCCGGCCGATGTCACGTTCGTTGTCGGGGTCGAAGAAGGGGACGTACTCGTAAGCGGATGGAAGCTTCCAGCCGTGGACCGCCCGCAGGGCGCAATCGCGACGGGAGGCTTCCTCGAAGGCGAACGCGAGGACCTTGTCGGCCGCCTCGTGGATGTCGACACCCACGACGATCTCGCCGTACCGGGTGGGCTCCGCGTCCGCCGTTTCATCCGATGCCCGTACGAGGGCCACCGGGGTCTCGGTGGCTGCGACCGTCGACATGCCCACCGAGCCGATGAGGAAGCCGACCAGGCCGCCAATGCCTCGGGAACCGAGGACGAGCAGCCCCGCGTCGATCGCCTCAGCGGCAAGCGCCGCGGCAGGCCTACCGGACAGACACCTCGTGGTGATCTCCACATCTGGGTGACGGGGACGTACGTCCTCCAGCGCATCGGTAAGAGCTTCGTCGGCCCACCGGTCGGCCGCCTCGTGGCCCAGCCGCGGTATGGCAGGGCTGATCGGCCAGTCGACAGCGTGGACGAGCCTCAGCGACACCCGCCGCAAGGCCGCCTCCCGGGCTCCCCAACGGGCGGCCGCCATGCTCTCGGGAGAGCCGTCGATGCCGACGGTCACGTGATGTTTCATGGCGGGACCTCCTGCGCGCCGCGGGTCTGCGGTCTGGCTCTCAGCGTGGCCTGCGTGGCCAGGGTCGGAGGAGGGGCCAAATGGTCCCTCGTGGGACCGACCAGCCCCGACTACGCCGGGGAAGTGTGCGAGGCGATGTAGTCCGCGCAGCCGTTCAAGGTGTTCAGGGCGGGATAGTCCGTCTCCGGGAGGGGGAGGCCGGTGCGGCCGCTCAGTGCCTCGACGAGGTTGAGGAAATCCAGCGAGTCCATCTCCAGGGTGTCCCGGAAGTTCTCGTCGGGCGAGAGTGCGGTCGGGTCGGCGCCCGGGACCACCTCCGTCAGAACTTCCTTGATCAATTCGAGAGCCGCATCACGGTTCACAGGTCCTCCGGTCGCTGGAGCAGTCGGTCAATTACGGTCAGGAAGCGGGCGCCGGTCGCACCGTCGCTCGCACGGTGGTCGGCGGAGAGCGTGGCCGTCACGGTCGGGTGGACCGTGAGCATTCCGTTCACGGCCACCGGCTGCTCGATGACGCGTCCCAGTCCGACGAGCGCGACCTGGGGTGGGTAGATCACCCCGAAGACGGCCTCCACACCCTGGTCGCCGAGGTTGGTCACCGTGAGGGTCGGGTCGGTGGTCTCCGAAGCACGCAGGCGTCCGCCGCGCGCCCGAGAGACGAGGTCCCTGAGCGCCTCCATCAGTTCCGGCAACGGCATGGTGTCGGCGTCCGCCAGTGCGGGCGCTGTCAGGCCACCGCCGCGCAGGGATACTGCGATGCCGAGTCGTACTCCGCTCGCCCGGACGAACGCGTCGTTCTTCCAATGGCCGTTCAGTTCCGGGACCTGGTGGGCGGCCAGTGCTACGGCCTTCAGCAGCAAGGCGACCGGCACGAGCCGCTGCGCCACCGGCTTGCCCGCATTCTGGTCGCGCATCCACGTCATGGCGGCGGCGAGGTCCACCTTCGTGGACAGGTAGTAGTGGGGGATTTCGCGTTTCGCCCGCCATCAGCGCTGCGATCGCCGCACGCGCGCCCGGAGCGGACTCGGCCGGCGATGCGAGCACCGGTTTCTCCACCGGCTCCTGCGGTTCCGCCTCACGAGGCAGATGATCCACCGCCGCAGCACGTACGTCGTCCGCCCTGATGGTGCCGTTGCGCCCTGTGCCCCGTAGGCCCCCCAGATCGACGCCCATCGACTGAGCCAGGCGGCGCGCGAGCGGCGATGCCCGCAGCCGGTGCGGCGGCTCGGTCGGTGCGTGTTCGACGTCGTAGCGGGTGATCCGCCCTCCCTTGCCGGATCCGTGGACGGTGGACAGGTCGATGCCCTTCTCCTCGGCCAGGTGCCGCACGAGAGGGGTGGATACGGCCCTCTCGGTCCGCGTGACGGGCCGACTGGGGGCGGGCTGCAGGTCGGGAGGAGGAGCCGGGGCGGGTGTGATGGGCTGCTTGGCCGCAGGGCGGGCGGGAGGGGCAACGGCCGAGTCAATGGATGCCATCGGTGTGCCGACCGGCACGGTAGTGCCTGGCTCTACCAGGAGGGCGCTGATCGTCCCCGAGTCGAAGCACTCGACCTCGATCGTCGATTTGGCCGTCTCCACGACGGCGACGACATCCCCCTTCGTCACCGTGTCGCCCGGGCCGACCAGCCACTCGACCAGAGTGCCCTCTTCCATGTCCGCACCGAGGGAGGGCATGGTGAATTCGGCCATGTCAGCTCACCGTCCGGCGGACCGCGTCCGCGATGGTCGCGACTTGGGGCAGTGCCGCCTCTTCGAGTTGTCGGGCATAGGGGATGGGTACCTCCGCGCTGCAGACGCGTTCCACCGGAGCATCGAGTTCGTAGAAGGCCTGCTCGGTGATGCGGGACGAGACCTCCGCGGCCAGACTGCCGCTGCGCCAGGCCTCGTCGATGATCACCGCCCGGTGGGTGCGACCGACGGAGGCCATGATGGTGGCATCGTCGAGGGGCCGCAGGGTACGCAGGTCGACGACCTCCGCGCTGATGCCCTCCCCGGCGAGGACGTCCGCTGCAGCCATGGCCTTGGGCAGCGAGCCTCCGTACGTGATGACGGAGATGTCCGTGCCGGGCCGGCGTACGGCGGCGGTGTCGAGGTCGACGGCTTCGATGGTGCTGTCCAGTACGCCCTCCGCGTTGTAGAGGCTGCCGTGCTCGAAGATCAGTACCGGGTCCGGGTCGGCTAGAGCAGCCGCGAGCATGTGCCGCGCGTCGTCCACGGTCGCGGGGGCGAGTACCCGGATCCCGGGGATGTGGGCGTACCAGCCTTCGAGGCTGTGGGAGTGCTGGGCACCGAGCTGCCGCCCCGCTCCGGTGGTCATGCGGATGACCACGGGGACGCCCAGTTGCCCTCCCGACATGTGCAGCAGGGTGGCCGCGTTGTTGAGGATCTGGTCCAGTGCGAGAAGACTGAAGTTGACGGTCATGATCTCGACCACCGGTCGCATTCCGCCGAGCGCGGCGCCGATGCCCGCACCCACGAACCCCGACTCGGACAGAGGAGTGTCGCGGATCCGTTCGGGTCCGAACTCCTCGAGGAGTCCGAGACTGACCCCGAAGCATCCGCCGTATTTCCCGACGTCCTCGCCCATGAGGAAGACTCGTTCGTCCTCGTGCATGGCCTCGCGAAGCCCTTCGCGCAGCGCTTCCCGGTACGTGGTCGGCGGCGGAGCCCCGGCGGATGACTTTCGCGTGCTCATGTGGTGCTCCCGGGTGCGCTCGTGACGAAGCGAAGCAGGTCCGCGACGGGCTCCATGGGCGCGTCCTCCGCCGATCGGACAGCCCGGTCGATCTCGCCGAGTACTCCCTTGTCGAGCTCCTCCATCGTCCGGTCGTCGAGCCGGCCGTCCGTACGCATCAGGTCGGCCAGCCCCTGGACGGGGTCGCGGCCCTTCCACGCCTCGATTTCGGACTTGGCCCGGTAGCGGTCCGGGTCGTACATGGAGTGGGCGCGGAACCGATACGTCTGTGCCTCGATGAAATGCGGTCCGTTGCCCGCGCGTACGGACTCCACCGCCCGCCGCACGGCTGCTTCGACTGCGAGCACGTCCATGCCGTCGACCGTCCAGGCAGGCATGCCGTAGGACGCGGCGCGCATGGCGAGGTTGGTCTGCGCGTGCTCCCGGGCCAGGCTCGTCCCCATGGCGTACAGGTTGTTCTCGCAGACCAGCAGCAGGGGCAGCTGCCACAAGGCCGCGAGATTGGCCGTCTCGTGGAACTCGCCTTCGGCGAAGGCGCCGTCGCCGAAGAAGCAGCAGGTGACATGAGTGCTGCCGCGCATCCGGTCGGCGAGGGCGAGCCCCGCTGCCAAGGGCAGCCCGCCGGCCACGATGGCGTTGCCCCCATAGAAGCGGCGGTCCGCGTCGAACAAGTGCATGGAGCCGCCGCGCCCGCGGCTGCACCCCGTGGCCTTGCCGTACATCTCCGCCATCACGGCCTCGGCGGGAACTCCCCTGGCCAGTGCGTGCCCGTGCTCGCGATAGGTGGACACCACGGCGTCCTCCTCGCCCAACGCCTGGTTGACGCCCACGGCGACGGCTTCCTCGCCGATGTAGAGATGAACGAAGCCGCGGATCTTCGTGCTGCTGTACAGCTCGACGCACCGCTCCTCGAAGCGGCGGATGGTGAGCATCTGCCGGAGCAGGGAGAGGTGATGGTCGGGTGAGGGAAGGCTGTCGGGAGCGCCGCGCGCGGGGGCCGAGCCTGCCTTCCTGCGTCCGCTCTTGCGTGCTGCCCGACGGGCTTTCCCTTCCGTCTGCGCGCTGGTGCTGCTCATCGTTCCGCCTTCTCTCGCGAGCGGGTCATCCGGGGTTCTCAAGCGTGGACAGGTCCCCTTCGGGCAACCCCAGTTCCCGGGCCCGCAGCAGTCGGCGCATCACCTTGCCGCTGCGGGTCTTGGGGAGGTTCTGATCGAACTCGATCTCTCTGGGGGCCACTGCGGGGCCCAGCCGCCGGCGTGCGAACGCCAGAAGCTCTCGCTTGAGGGGCGCGTCGGGGACGACCCCCGGACGCAGGGAGACGAAGGCCTTGACGACGGCTCCGACGACCGGGTCCGGGCGGCCGATCACGCCGGCTTCCGCGACGGCGGGGTGCTCCATCAGCGCGCTCTCCACCTCGAACGGGCCGATGAGGTGCCCTGCCGACTTGATGACGTCATCGGCGCGGCCGACGAACCAGAACCAGCCGTCCTCGTCGCGCTTCGCGAGATCGCCCGTGAGGTACCAGCCGTCCGCGAAGCACGCCGCGTAGCGTGCCCCCTCGTTCAGATAGCCCCGGAACATGGAGGGCCAGCCCGGACGGAGCGCCAGCTCTCCCTCGACACCCGCTTCGCCGATCACGCGCACGCGCCCGTCGGTGATCTCTGCGCGGCCGTCCTCGCCGCGTTGCAGTAGCGCGGCCTCGACTCCGGGCAGTGGGCGCCCCATCGAGCCCGGACGGATGTCACTGGAGGCAAAGTTGGCGATCATGATGGCGCCGGTCTCCGTCTGCCACCAGTTGTCATGAATGGGCAGACCGAGGACATCCTGCCCCCACAGCACGGCTTCGGGGTTCAGCGGCTCGCCCACGCTGGCGATGAATCGGAGGGCCGACAGGTCGTACGGCCCCGGGAGCTCCCGGGTACCCTCCCTGGGCGTGGCGCGCATCAGCATGCGGACGGCCGTCGGGGCCGTGTACCAGACGGTGACTCGCTCGCTGTCCAGGATCCGGTACCACCGGTGTACATCGAAGTCGCCCTCGTCCACCACGACCGTCGCGCCGTGGGTGAGCGGGGCGATGATCCCGTACGAGGTGCCCGTCACCCACCCGGGGTCCGCCGTGCACCAGTAGACGTCCTCCTGGCGAAGGTCGAGCGCGAAGGCCGCCGTCGCGTGGTGGGCCACGACCGCCTCGTGCACATGGACCGCGCCCTTGGGGGCACCGGTCGTGCCGCTCGTGAAATGCAGCAGCGCCATGTCCTCCGGATCGGTGGGCGGCACGACGTACTCCTGCGGGGCATGCTCCATGAGCTCGGCGAAGGAAACGGTCCCCGGGGGTGGATCAGTGACCGGACCCACGAGCAGGACATGGTCCAGATGGGGCAGGCGGTGCCTGTTCTCCTCGACCTTGCGCCGGTACAGCGCCTCGGTGGTGACAAGGACCCGGGCATCGCCCAGCTCCAGCCGCTGGCGCACGGGCTCGGGCCCGAAGGCCGAGAAGAGCGGGCACAGCACGCGCGCGCTGCGCAATGTGCCCAGGACAGCCACATACAGTTCAGGGCAGCGGCCGAGGAGCGTGAAGACCCTCTCCTGCCGGCCCACGCCGAGGGTTGTGAGTGCGTTGGCGAAGCGGCCTGTGAGGCCGCCGAGCTCGCCATATGTGAGGTGGGTGACGGTGTCGTCGGCCGCGATGCAGCGGAGGGCCTCCCGCCCGCCGTGACCTGCCGCCAGGTGTCGGTCGACGGCCTCGTATCCGATGTTGAGCCCCTCTCCTCCGGGCAGCCCTGACAGCCAGGATCGAGCCTCGTCCCAGGTGAAGTCCGCGCGGGCACGCTCGTAGTCCTGGAGCATGAAGACGGCGTCCGGTCTGGGCTCTTTGCGGATGATCAGGTGGTCCATGACCGGGTCCTCGCCTCGCCTTGGAATCATCAAACAGACACCGTCACGCTTTGTGACGGCGGCAAACGCGGCTGCGCGGGCTCCAGGCGTCCCCCGGACGGTCCACGCTCGGCCCTCACGGTCACCAGGGCATCCCAAGGGGGCTGCGTGGCGGGGCAGCGAGCGGGGAGTCATCGACGCGAGCGGTCAGTCGGGGGACGACCCCGACCACGCCCTCGAGCTGACCGGTGAGGCGGACCAGGACCGGAACCTGGCTCTGTCTCTCCAGCCGGCCGTCCAGTGTGACGATGCCGTCCAGGACGTGGACGGTGACTGGGCCCGCGCCCAGCCCCATCGTGTCCGTGAGTATCTCCTCGACCACGCGGCGCCGTATCTCCGCGTCCGGTCGCAGAAAGAGCATGAGGAGATCACGACGGGTGACGATGCCGACGAGGCGGTCCTCCTCGTCCACGACCGGCAGCCGCTCGATGCCTCGGTGGGCCATCAGGCGGGCGGCGCCTGCCGCGGTCTCCTCCGCGTGGACTGTCACTGCCGGCGCGGACATGACCTCACCAGCGGTGAAGGACACCTCAGATGCGAATGTCCCTCGGCCGCCGGGCGCATCGCTCATCAGCGGATGCTCCGCCGTTTGCCGGACGATCAGGTCGCTTTCGGAGATGACGCCCAGTACCCGGTCCTCTTCGTCGAGGACCAGCAGTCCGCTGATGTCGTGCTGAGCGAGCAGCTTCGCGACATCCTTGAAGGAGGTGGAAGTGACGACCGAGACGACTTCGTCGGTCATCAGGTCTCCTACCTTGATGTGCTTCATGAGGCACCTCCCGTCGTCCCGGCGATCCGCACGGACGTGAAGGCCGGGGGTCGCTTGAGAACCACGATCCACCGACCCCTACCAGAGGAGGAGGGCCGAATGGTCCGGAGCCGGGACCGATCGGACCTGCCCCCACACATGCGGGCGCCTCTTTCCTGCTGAACCGGGACCTTTGGTCCCATTCGGGGACCTGGGCGGCCCTCTTGCTGCGGGAGTCCGCTGTGCCAGCGTGAGAGCCGGACCCTCGGCGGCTCTTTGAGGAGGAACCATGGAAGGCACCACGAGCAGCTCGGAACTGGGCTCCGTCGTAGTCGGCGTCGACGGCTCCGAGCCGGCCCGCCAGGCAGCGCTGTGGGCAGCGGCCGAGGCCGCGCGCCGCGAGCGCCCGCTGCACATCGTGTACGGGTCCGACACCGACGGCCGGGTCCTTTACGTTTCGGCGGAGACCATCGAGCAGGTCCGCCAGGCGGGCCGTGAACTGCTGGACACCACCGCCACCGCGGTGGCGGAGCAGTTCCCCGGCCTGCAGGTCAACACCGAGTTCAGCCGCAGCGCACCGGTCCCGAGCCTCCACCGGTCCGCGGGCCTCCACGGCACCATCGTGGTCGGCAACCGCGGCGCGGGCGGATTCAGCTCACTCATGCTCGGCTCGGTCGGGCTGAAGGTCGCTGCGGGCGCGAAGACGCCCGTCATCATTGTCAGAGGCATCGACAACGGCGCCGAGACGGGTGTGGTGCTTGCTGCCGTCCGCGATGAACACGACCTCGAATCCGCACGGTACGCCGCACGCGAGGCCGAGCTCCGCAAGGGCTCACTGCGGCTGCTGCACGTGTGGAACATCCTGCAGTCCGTCGGCATGGTCGCGACCATGCTCGACGACGTGGACCAAATCGCAGGCGAGCACGTCCATCACCTGAAGGCAGTGGGGGATCGGATCCGCGAGGAGTTCCCGAGCCTGACCGTGCAGGTGGACGCCGAGAAGAGCGTGTCCGTGGCCAGTGTCCTGGTCGAGGCCTCGCGCCGGGCGGACCTGCTGGTGATGGGCGGCCGACGCTCCCCCAGCTACCTCGGACCCACCCTCGGGCGTGTCACGCACACTCTGGTCCACCACGCGAACTGTCCCGTGCAGCTCATTCCGCGCCACAGCCAGGAGCACGGGAGCGAGTCGTGACGGCCCCGGGCGACCACGATGAGATCGTCGTCGGAATCGACCCGGCCAGGGACTGGCGAATGCCCCTGGCCTGGGCGGTGGATGAGGCCAGTCGACGCCGGATCGGACTGCGGCTCGTCGCCGCCGTATCCCCGCAGCACGACACGCAGCACGTCGACGGCACGCCCCGCAGCATGGCCCTGCACCAGGCCGCCTCGGAGGCCCTCAGCGCCGCTGCCGCCTGGAGCAGGGAGCGCCACCCGGAAGTCGAACCGGTCGCGGACCTGGTCGAAGGGTTCCCCGTTGCGGCGATAGGCCGAATGTCCAGGCAGGCCCGCATGATCGTCCTCGGTTCGCGCCACCTGAGCCGTACCTCGGAGTTCCTCAGCGCCGGCTCCCTCGTGGTCCCCGTCACCGCGCAAGCGCAGTGTCCGGTCGTGGTCGTGGGCGACGCCGAGCACGTGACACAGCAGCCGCCCTACCTGGTGGTGGGCATCGACGGTAGCGAATCATCGAAGGCGGCGCTGGCGCTGGCGTTCGAGGAGGCCGATCTCAGAGGAGCCAAGCTGCGTGCCGTTTCCGTGTGGCAGGCTCCGGTCTTCCTGCTCCATGACGAGGAGGTTGCGCTCCAGGCGCAGCGACGGATGTTGTCGGAGACGACGGCAGGCTGGTCGCAGAAGTACCCGGACGTCGTGTTGACACACGAGATACACATCGGACACCCGGTGGAGGAGCTTGCCGGTGCCGCCGAGCATGCACTTGCCGTGGTCGTGGGCCGGCGAGGCAGGGGGGGTTACAGCGGGATGCGGCTCGGTTCGGTCGTCCACGGGCTGCTGCACCGGGCGCACTGCCCGGTGATCACGGTTCCCGTCGTGTGAGGACTGCCGTGACGATGTCCGCCGCTCAGCAGGCGTCCGCTCCCGCAGGGCCCCACAGGGGGCTGACTGAGGCGGAGGCGGCGCGTCGGCTCGCGGAACACGGCCGCAACGAGGTGGCGGCCGCCAAGACCGTTCCGCTGTATGCCAGAGTGCTCGCGCAACTGAGGGATGCACTGATCCTCGTGTTGCTGGGAGCCGTCGTATTGACCCTCGCGATCGGCGACCATGCCGATGCGATGGTCATCGCTCTGGTGATCGTGGTCAACACCGCCGTCGGCGTCGCGCAGGAGGTCCGGGCCGACAATGCCGTGGCAGCCCTGTCCGCCCTGTCTGCCCCCAACGCCCGGGTGCTCCGCGACTCCGCCCCGGGGGAGGTTCCAGCCGCAGAAATCGTTCCCGGCGACGTACTGCTCCTCGGCGAGGGTGACATCGTCGCCGCCGACGCCGAACTTGCCGAAGCATCAGCCCTGTTGGCGGGCCGGCTGCTCGTGTGCCTGAAAGGCGCGCCGGAAGTAGTGCTGGACACAGCCATCCTCGGCGAGAGGCCCGATCTGCTCCACGGCGCCCGGCAGGAAGCAGCACTGCTGGCCTCCCACGGCTATCGGGTCCTGGCCGTCGCTACGGGCATACGGGACGACGTGCCGCGCCACGCCGCCGAAGCGGAATCGGGGCTGCGCCTGCTGGGCCTCGTAGCGATCCGCGACCCGCCCAAACCCCACGCAACCGCCACGCTCGCCGCCTGCCGCGCGGCAGGCATCACCCCGGTGCTCATCACAGGAGACCACCCCGCCACGGCACGGGCGATCGCGACACGCGTCGGACTGCTGGACGACGACCACACTGAGGAGCGCGTCGTCACCGGGCCGGACGTAGCAGCCGGACGGATCACCGACCTCACCGGCGTCAAGGTGTTCGCCCGCACCACCCCGCAGCAGAAATTGGACATCGTCGAGGCATGGCGCTCGCGTGGCGAGATCACCGCGATGACCGGCGACGGAGTCAACGACGGCCCGGCCCTCCGGCAGGCCGACATCGGCGTCGCCATGGGCCGACGCGGCACGGAGGTCGCCCGGCAGGCCGCCGACCTGGTGCTCACCGACGACGAGCTGTCGACCGTGGTCGCGGCCGTGGAGGAGGGACGGCGGGTCTACGACAACATCCGCCGCTTTCTCATTTACGGGCTGGCCGGCGGCGCGGCAGAGATTCTCGTGATGCTGGCCGGCCCCCTGCTGGGACTCGCCCTGCCGCTGCGGGCGGGGCAGATCCTGTGGATCAACCTCCTCACCCACGGACTGACGGGTGTGGCCATGGGAGCCGAGCCCGTCGAGCCAGGAGCCATGCGCAGGCCCCCGCGGCCACCGGGCCAGCAGATCCTCGGTGACGGAGCCTGGCAGCGGCTGCTCCTCCTCGCCGCTGTGGTCACCGCGTCGAGCCTCGGTGCCGGGGCCGTCGCGCGGCACTTGGGGCCTGCCGTGGCAGAGCGTCCTGTTCCTCGCCCTCCTGGCAGCCCAGCTGGGTGTCGTGCTGGGCCTGCGAACTCGTCTGCTGACCCGCGAGAACCTCTTCCTGCCGTTGTCCGTACTCGCGTCGGTGCTGCTCGCCGCGGCCGCGCTCTACGTGCCGTTCCTTCAGGCGGTGCTGGACACCGAGCCCCTCGGCTGGACCGGCGTCGGCCTCGCGGCAATCGCCGCCATCACCGCAGGCACCGCGGCCCGACTCTCGAGAACCGCATTCCACAAGGAGACAAGACGATGAACCCTGACACCACCGGAAGTGGCATCCATGCACACCTGGGGGACCAGATGGTCGTGGGCGGCCCCACTGTCGGCAAGCCCGGCCGTGACGGCGAAGTCGTCGGACTGCACCATGACGACGGCACTCCGCCGTATGACGTCCGCTGGTCGGACACCGGCCGCGTCACGCTCTACTTTCCCGGTCCGGATGCCCACGTCAGGCATTTGGGCGACGCCGAAGGAAAGCCGGCAGACCGCCAGACACAGCGGCGGCCGCACACCTCTCCGAAATGAACCCATCGCAACGCGGGGCTACCGTGGTGGGAGACGTCAGTTCCGTTCCCGCGTGCCCCTGGAGGTGCCATGGTCGGGGAGGGCCACGACACCCCACGCGCCCAGCTGCCTCGACTCAGGCTGGATGAACTGCTCGACGAACTTCAGGTGCGGATAGATGAGGTATGCGGTACCCGGGACCACCTGAACGGTCTCCTAGAAGCCGTGATGTCGATCGGTCATGAACTCGACCTGCCCCAGGTCCTGAATGGGATCGTGGAAGCCGCAGTGGTACTTGTGGACGCGGAGTACGGGGCCCTGGGAGTGATCGGGGACGACCGGACACTCGCGGAATTCCTCCCGGTCGGCATCAGCGACAAGCTGCGTGCCCAGATCGGTGATCTGCCTTCCGGACACGGCATCCTCGGAGAGCTGATCCGGCACCCGCAGCCGCTGCGCCTGACGGAACTGTCCGACCATCCGGCCTCGTACGGCTTCCCGGACCACCACCCACCCATGCACACCTTCCTCGGAGTGCCCATCCGGGTGCGCGAGGAGGTGTTCGGCAACCTCTACATCACCGAGAAGCGGGGCCGGGCGGACTTCGATGCCGAGGACGAGGCCGTCCTGTCGACCCTGGCTGTCGCTGCCGGAATCGCGATCGAGAATGCACGGCTCTTCGAGGAGGTCCGGCTCAGGGAACACTGGCTGGAGGCCAGCTCCGACTTCACGAACGAGCTGCTGTCCGGCTCCTCCGAGACCCAGGTACTGGAAGGGATGCTGGAGCGGGCCTGCGAGATCACCGTGGCCGACATGGGCGTCTTCTACCTCGTCGGCCCGGGCGGCGAGCTGCGCGGCTCGCTGGCCCTCGGCGAGGGAGCCGAGGCACATCGGGGCATCGTGCTGCCGAGCAGTGAGGGCACCCTCGCCGCAGCGGCCCTCGCCCAGGACGGATTGATCACGGTCCCGGACGTCGAGAGCGACGAGCGCGTGACCGTACAGCCGGAGCGGTGGAAGGGCTTCGGGTCCGCGGTAGCGGTCACGGTGGGCACAAAGGAGCGGCTGAGCGGCGTACTGATGCTGGCCCGTCGACGCGGTCGTGCACCGTTCGCGGCTACGGAGACCTTGGCCTTGCCTGGCTTCGCGGGGCAGGCCGCGATCGCCCTGGAGCTTGCCGATCGCCGGCGGGACGCGGAGCAGATGAGTCTGCTCGAGGACCACGACCGCATTGCCCGGGACCTGCATGACCTCGCGATCCAGCGGCTGTTCGCCACTGGAATGACCTTGCAGAGCGCCCAACGCTTCGTGGAGCACCCCGAGGCGTCCGAGAGATTGAGACGGGCCATTGACGACCTCGACAGCACCATCAAGATCATCCGGTCGACCATCTTCGGCCTTCGAGAACACGAGATGCCGGATGCGGAGCCGAAACTCAGGCTCCGCGCAGTCCGAGCGGTTGACGAGGCCGCTGCCGTGCTGGGCTTCGCCCCCGCCTTGCGGATGGAGGGACTGGTAGAAACCGACGTGCCAGTGTCAGTGGCCGATGAGGCGCTGGCCGTGATCGGTGAGGCGCTCAGCAACGTCGTTCGGCACGCACGTGCCCAGCATACGGAAGTCTCCATCGCGGCGGTCGACGGCGTACTCGTGGTCACCGTGACCGACGACGGGGTCGGACTCCCAGAACATGGGCGCCGCAGCGGGCTCCGCAACCTGGCCGAGCGGGCAGAGAAGCTGGGCGGCCGACTGACCGTCTCGACACGAGGCGCGGCGGGACACGGCACCCGCCTCGAATGGACGGTTCCCTTGCCCAGGGCCGATGCCTGACCCCGTAGCGGTTGTCAGGGCTTGCCCGCTTCGTGCTCGTGTACTTGGGCGGCGATGACCGCGGCTTGGACCCGGCGTTCGACGCCCAGTTTGCCGAGCAGCCGGGAGATGTGGTTCTTGACGGTCTTCTCGGACAGATAGAGCTGCTTGGCGATCTGCCGGTTGGTCAGGCCGCTGCCGATGAGTTCTAGGACGGCCCGCTCGCGCTCAGTGAGCCCGGTGAGGCGCTCGTCCTCCGGCGGCTTGGCGGCTTCCGGGTCCCGCAGTGAGTGCATGAGCCGGGCGGTGGTTGCGGGGTCGAGCATCGACTGCCCCGTTGCGACCGTCCGCACGGCGGCGACCAGGTCGGATCCCTTGATCTGTTTGAGCACGTAGCCGGCGGCGCCGGCCATGATCGCGTCGAGGAGGGCGTCCTCGTCGTCGAAGGACGTGAGCATGAGGCAGGCGAGCTCCGGCATGCGCGAGCGCAGCTCGCGGCAGACGGTGATGCCGTCGCCGTCCGGCAGCCGTACGTCCAGGACCGCCACGTGCGGCCGCAGGGCCGGACCCCGGGCCAGAGCCTGCTCGGCGGTGGCGGCCTCGCCCACCACTTCGATGTCGGGTTCGGCGTCGAGGAGGTCGTGCAGCCCCCGGCGGACGACCTCGTGGTCGTCCAGGAGGAACACCCTGATGGGCGCCTCCGCAGAAGCAGCCGGTGTATCGGACATCCACGCCCCTGAGGTCTGTGTACGTCTCAGTCGCATTGTCGCAGAAAGGGTCGGAAAGTACCTGTGGGGAGCGGGTCACGCAGCCGTACCGACGGGACCTGCGAGCTCCATCCGCACGTCCACGACCCCTTCGACGGCGCGGACAGCACGGGCGATCAGAGGTGCCAGGGCTCGGTCCCGTAGGTCGCCCCGAAGGGTGACGACGCCCTCCTCGACCGTGCAGTCGATGCCTACCGGGGGAGCCAGTTCCGCGAGGACGGCATTGCGGACCTCGTCTTCGATCTCCTCGTCGGGCCGCAGGAACACCTTGAGCAGGTCACTACGGCTGACGACGCCCTCCAGCAGGCCGATGGCATTGACCACCGGCAGCCGCTTCACGCCCTTCCTGGCCATGATGCGGGCGGCTTCGGCGATCGTGGCGTCCGGGTGCACGGTGACGGCAGGACTGGACATGAGCTCCTCGGCGAGCACCGCGCCGGCCTTGGATGCCTCCTCCAGCTGCTCGGGCAGTCTCGGGTCGTCCTGCCGGAACTCCTCCTTGGGCAGAAGATCGGCCTCGGAGACGACGCCCACGACCCGGCCCTCTCCTTCGAGTACCGGCAGTGCGCTGACCTTCCACTGATGCATCAGCTCGACGATCTCCTTGTACGAGGCCTCGCGGCCGATGGCCACGGCGGTCTGGGTCATGACATCACTGACGGTGTACTGGGATGCGGGCATGGCCGGCTCCCTCGCATGATCTCGACGGGGAGGATCCGGTTCACAGCGAGCTGCCGCTGCCGTGAGGCGCGTAGAGGTCGAGGAGCCGGACCCTGGCGGCCACGAGCCGGTGGGCGAGCACCTGACCCACCCAGTGGTCCATTGCGGAGCCGAATCGGGGGTCGGCCTCCATCATCGTGCGCACGGCGGCCGCATCGAACTCGTGGGCGAGTACAGGGCTCGTCGCCTCCGCACCGAAGTGCCAGGTGTAGGGAGGGAACAGCCAGGACCAGCCGACCAGCTCGCCGGAACCAAGAGTCTCGATCACCGCAGCCTGTCTGCCGGGCACGTGGACGTCGAGGCCGACCGTGCCGGATCGCACGATCCAGAACCGGTCGGCGTGGCCTCCCTCATTGAAGAGGCGGGTACCTACCGGAAAACCGACCTCACGCGCGATGTCCGTCAGACGGGCGCGGTACTCCGCCGACAGGGCGGTGGCGATCCGGGTGGGGGAATGTGTGCTCATCGCGGCCTCCGTTCGAGTCCGCCTTCAGTCTGGGACACGGCAGGGCTGCGGGGATGGGCCGATCGGCCCTGGTCGTGACCCCGACCGGCCCATGCCCTGACGCCGCAGGCCGGTGGACAGTAGGAACACGCGGGACCTGCCCTGTGGCCGAGTCCCAAGCCGTTGCCCCAGGAGCGTGAACCATGTTCTGGTACGAACACGGAATGGGCGGATGGGGCTGGGTCGCCATGTCGTTCAGCATGGTCCTCCTCGTCGCTCTGGCCGTCATGGCAGTCGTTCTGCTCCTCCGCAGCGTCGACCGTTTCCCCTCAGGCCCGGTAGAGCCCCGCGCTACGCCTTCCGCCAAGCAGGTGCTCGCCGAACGGTTCGCCCGAGGGGAGATCGACGAGGAAGAGTTCGAACGGAGTCTGACCGTGCTGCGTGAGCACGGGCCTGGTCGAAGCCGGCCCGGACCGGGGGAGGGCTGAACCCGGCCCTACGAGAGGGAGGCAAGGCGCGTCAGGAAGCCTCCCGGTCTCGCGATCAATCGGGAAGAGGGAGCCGACCAAGGGGCGCGAACGATGAACCACGAAGCGACGCGGCGACCAGATCTCAGCGGCCCGGATGGGGCGCCGACTCGGAGCATGAAGCCGTTGGACCGAAGCGAAGCACTGAGCCTGCTCGGCACGGTATCGCTGGGACGCATCGTCTTCACCGAGCATGCTCTCCCGGCCGTGAGGCTGGTCAACCATCTCGTGGACGGGGAGGACATTGTCGTCCGGCTCCAGGACGGCGGAGCGCTCGCTTCGCTCGTGGCGACGCCCGACGCCCCCGGGGTCGTTGTCGCCTACGAGGCAGATGTCGTAGACCCCGAGACCCGCCTCGGCTGGAGCGTCGTCGTCACCGGCTACGCCTCTCTGGTCGCAGAGGAGGACGGGGCGGACCCGTACGCGGCGTTGCTCGTGCCGTGGGTGCGTCAGACGATGACCAGGGCCCTGCGCATCAGGCCGGATCTTGTCACGGGCTTCCTGCTCGACGTGGCCGAGTAGTCGCCCCCGGACCCCTGGTCGGCGGCTTACGTGTGAAGTAGAGGCCGACGGGCGGACCTGGACTGTCGGTACCCGTGAGGTAGGGGCGCTCGCGGGATGCTGTGGGCAGCGGCGAGAAGGAGTGCCATGCCCCAGCGTCTGAAATCTGCCTTCGAGCCACCCGCTCTGGCCGGCTACCAGCGCAGCTGGCTTCGCGGCGACCTGCTGGCGGGTATCACCGTCGCCGCGTACCTCGTGCCCCAGGTCATGGCCTACGCGCAGTGCGTTGATCTATTGGGTACCCGCGTCGCCACTGGTCGTTCATGTTCTCAGTGTGACTCCGCCGGGGCAGCGCGCACCGGGATTTCTCGGTGGTCTGCGTGCCGGTGCCGCGTTGAGAGGCCCCTGGACCGTGCGGCCTGCTCTCCATTCCAGCTTGACTAAGGAAAGCGTCACGCTGCCAGGCCGACGTCCAGGATCTTGGCCGCTTTGCCGATGGAGCCGGGCATGAGGTGGCGGTAGATCTTGAAGGTGATGTCGAGGCTCTTGTGGCCCATCCACTCGGCGACGTCGGTGATGGGGATGCCGTGGGTGAGGCAGTTCGACGCGAAGAAGTGGCGGAGGCTGTAGATCACCATGCCGTCAGAGACGTCGACTTCGCCTGCGCGCTTGATGCGCTGCCACTGGTTCTGGAGGTAGTAGGCGAGGAACGGCCTCGTGGGGTCCATGGGGTGGCGCAGCAGGTAGCCGTCGACCGTGCCGTGCTTGTCGGCGTACCACTCGATGGTTTCGCGGACGCGCGCCGGGAGGGGGACGTCGCGGTAGTCGGTGGGTTTGCGGTGCTTGAGGCGGCCGTAGGCCTTGGTGGTCTGGTTGACCTGCTCGGTGATGCGGTAGACGTCGCTGGCCACGAGGTTGTTGAGGTTGACGGCGAAGGCTTCGCCGTTGCGCATGCCGCAGCCGCTCATCAGATCGGCGATCAGGAGGAACCGGTCGTCGCCGGCGGTGCGTATGTCGCGGAGCTGCGCGGGGGAGGGGATGACCGCGCGCTCGGGGTCGTACTGCGGGGGCTTGACGCCCCGGAACGGGTTCTCGGTGTAGATGCCGAGACGGTAGGCGTCCAGGAGGACGGACTTGACCTTGTCGAAGGCGTTGGACCGGGTGGCGAGGCCGGCGCCGTTGCGTTCCACGGTGCGGATGAAGCCGTCGACGACCTTGTGGTCGAAGGTGCTCATCCGGCGGCTGCCGAGGGTCGGGAGGATGTGGTGCTCGAGAAGGGACTCCAGGGTGCGGAGCGAAGACTCGGCGAGGTCGCGCTGGCCGGCCTTCCACTCCGCGGTGTACTCGCGGAAATGCATCGCGCCGTACTTCTGGATGCGCTCGGCCTTGCTCCGGCTCCGGGGAGCTGCCTTCTTCTCCTGGTAGACCGTGGTGAGGCGGGCGATGGCCTTCTCCTGGGCGGAGAAGCCCGCCTCCTCGGACTGCTTTCCGGCCGCGTTGCGGTAACGGAGAGTGTATTCGTGCGGGCACTTCGACCAGCGGGACTGCGGGTGTTCGCAGTCCTTGTAGAAGGTGCCCATGCCGTGGGGCAGAGACTTCGTTGCCATGCGGTGCGGGACTCCTGGGGCGCCAATGCTGGCCTTTTGCTGACGCTGGAGGGTCTTATACGTTCCTGACCTGCACGAAGACGGATATCTCGTGTGACGTTCTGGAACTGGATCGGGCGCAGCCAGGCGGACATCGAGGAGTTCCGCGAGGCCTGGACCAACGGCTCCCTCTACGGCGAGGTGAAGGGCTACGACGGCCCCCCCGATCCCTGCCCCGCAACTCCCGCCGGTCCCGCTGAAAGCACGCGGACGGGTGCGCTGATCTGCGCTTTTCTGGGTCACATCGACCAGTCGGGGTCGGCCGAGGAGAGGTCGCATCCCACGCGGAGATCATTGTCCGTCGGACGGGAGCAGCCGGTTTCAGTCGGGGCCCGTCCAGTCGAAGGTGATGTGCTTGCTGGACTGGCCTTCGCGGCTCCAGCGGAAACCGAAGGCGTCGGCGCGGTCCGCCGTCGAGCGGCCCCAGGTCGCGATCTGTCCGGGCCCGGTCTCGCAGCCCGGAAGGTTGGTCGACTGGACTCGGGCGCCTTCGGGAGTCGTCGGTCCGGTGAGCGCCTGCGCGCTCGCCTCGACCCGGTCGGGAATCGTGGCCCGCCAGCCGCCGAGGTCTTCGTCGACCTCGATCTCGATGGGGGCGAAGTCCATGCCCCGCATCTCGGCGTCCATCATGCTCACCATTTCGGCAGGCCAGCTGCCGGCCTGGCCGCCGAAGATCATCTGTAGTGCTTCGCGCTGCGTGCCGTCGGCTCGCTCGTCCAGGAATACCGCGGCGAACGTATCGGTGTGGTCGGCCCACACATTGCCGACGAAGGAGCTGAGCATCAGCACATTGAGGCCGTCCAGTCGTACCTCGCCGTAGTTGCCCTCGCGTATGTGCCAGGCCAGGACGCCGTCGCATTCGCCGTAGGTGGGCGCCTGGGCGAACGAGCAGGGGCAGGGAACGTTGCACCTGCACGTATCGAACCAGTCGCCGGCCGCGTGCCATCTCGGAACGGTCGCTGCCGTCTCAGACATCTCCTCGCCTCCTCGCGGCCCGTACGGACGGGAAGCACGGTCGGCGATTGCCCCGCCGGACGTCACTCCAGGCGCTCGGCCGTACGGGTCATATCAATTCTCCCCCCGCTGCCACGTCGGCGAAAGCTCAGGCCGCCCGATGGAGGGGTCCGCTGTACGGGTCGCTTCCCGCGGGGTACGCAGCGACGGCTCACCCTGTCCAGCGGGCCATCTGGTCCATGGGGGGACCGGATGTCCCCAGGCCGGGCAGCAGCCAGTCCTGGAAGGGGGCGAGCACGGCCAGGACGAGGAAGACGAGGCCGACGGCCCAGGCGAGCCAGGGTCCCTGCCGCCAGAGCTTCTCCAGGAAGATCACGGCCGCCAGTCCTGCCATCGCGGCGACGTTCATGACGCCGAGCGGGATCAGGACGATCATCAGGCCCCAGCAGCATCCGACGCAGTAGAGCCCGTGGTGCGTGCCCACCCGCAGGTCTTTCGCCCAGGGGCGGTAGCGCGAGTACTGGAGCAGCTGGAACATCGGGTTGCGGCAGTGACGCAGGCAGACCCGTTTCAGGGGCCCGAACTGCTGAGCCGCCGCGAGGAGGAACACCGCGGCGCCTATCCAGCGGCCCGCCCCGGGATTGCTGTCCACCAGGTGCCCGGTCGCGGCCAGGGCGCCGTACGCGAGCAGCCCGAATGCGGTCCAGGCCAGGAGGTAGCCGCTGACGAACCCGGCGATCCTCAGGGCGCGGGCAGGGCCGGCCGAACGGCGGTTGATACCGCGCACCCAGGTGATGGCGACGGGTGCGACGGACGGCAGCATCATCGCCGCCATCATGACCACCCACAGCAGCAGGAAGAGGGGGAGCGCCAGGCCCATGGTGCCGGGCTCCATCCCCATGCGGCGGGACTGGCCGATGGTCAGTACCCACGCCAGCGCGGCCAGCAGCACCATCAGGAACCACGCGACCGCCAGGTCCCGCGCGGGTAGCAGGACTCCGGGCCGCGTGGGTGCCGGAGGGGCCGGACGGAGGTGCGGCACGGGAACCTCCCAAGGACGCGAGCTGCCCCGGCCGCCTCGGTCACCCGTGCCACACCTCTGGCGGTGGTGCACCGTCGACAGCCGACGGTCCGACGACATCTCCAGATCTCCAGCAGATCACAGAACCGGAAGGGCCAAAACCCGGGAGGCCGCAGGGCCCCCAGCTGGTCGCGAAGGTCCGACGCCGCGCGCGTACGGTGGACGTAGGGCGACGGGTAACGCCGGTGCAGGCGCTGACGGCAGCCGCTGCGGGCGACCGCCCGCCGCGCGTTGCGGTGTTCTGCTGCCGCACAGGAGGGAAAGGCACATGCCCGAACACAGAGTCGGCACACAGGAGGAATTCGAGGCTGCGCGAGCAGAGCTGCTCGTGGAGGAGAAGGACCTGACCCGGCGCAGTGACGCGCTCGCGCAGAAGCGGAGGGAACTTCCCCGGGTGCGGGTCGAGAAGGACTACAGGTTCGAGACCGAGGGCGGCACCAGGTCGCTCGCGGACCTCTTCGACGGGCGCTCGCAGCTGCTCGTCTACCACTTCATGTTCGGACCGCCGTACGAGGCCGGATGCCCTGTCTGCTCCTCGATCGCGGACACCCTCGATCCCAACGCGGTCCACCTCAAGGCCCGTGACGTGACGCTGATCTGCTCCTCGCGGGCGCCGCTCGACAAGCTCCTCCCCTACCGGGAGCGGATGGGCTGGAGCTTCGACTGGGTCTGCGCCGGCGGCAGCGACTTCCACCGCGACCTCGGTTTCACGCACACGGCGGAGGAGTTGAGACCGTTCCTGGAGGGCGGGGTTCCGCCGACCGTGAGCCAGATGGCGCGGGCGTGCGGCACGGACGTGCTCGGGTACGTCACCGAGGGACCCGGGTTGAGCTGTTACGCGCTGTCGGACGGCATCGTCTACCGGACGTACGTCACCACCGCGCGCGGCCTCGAACCCGCCATGGCCTACTACGGCCTCCTCGACCGGACACCGCTGGGCCGCCACGAGGTGGGCGAGGAGACGCACTGGCTGCGCCGCCACGACGAATACGAGGTATGAGAGCCTCACGATCGTGGCCACTGACACCGAGGTAGGCGAGCTGTTGCACCAGCGCGGCTGGCGGACGGCGTTCACGGTCGCTGGAAGGGTGAACGCCAGCTCTGGACACCGCAGATCAAAGCCCTGGACGACCGGTACGGGGCCGCGACCGTCGACGACGACGGCCGAGCACTCGACCAGTTCCACAAGCTGCCCGGTCCCGATCTGTGGTGGTGGCGGCGACACCCCCGCATCCTCACCGGAGCCCTCGGGAGATCACTCCGCTCGGCCGGCGCCATCGGCACCGACCAGGACACGGTGTGACCTCAGCCGGCAGCCCCTCGGCGCGGGACCGTCCAGGACGAGTGGGTGTTGACCTGTGCAACGGTGGCCTGGGACAGCGTTTTGTAGTGGGTCGCGATCTGTTCGGCCTGCCCGGCGGGCAGCGCTCCGCCGTGCTCCTCGGCTCGCGCGATGATCTCTTCCGGACCCAGGTTCCGGTTGGCCAGTACGATGGCGTCGACGGCGGGCCGGCGTATCCGGTCGTAGCGGCCGAGCGCCGCCACGGGGTCGTTCTCCCGGGCCAGGCACCAGGCCAGCACACGGGTGTCCACGATGGACTGTGATCCTCCGTTCATGCCCATGGGGAACATCGGGTGTGCGGCGTCGCCGAGCAGGGTGACCCGCCCGAAGCTCCAGCGGGGCAGGGGATCGCGGTCGAGCATCGGGTACTCGAAGATCGCCGAGGAGTGCTCGGCGAGCGCCGTGAGGTCGATCCACGGCAGCTTCCAGGATGCCAGTCCGGCGCGGGCCTCCGCCGCGGTGACGCGTCGGCCGGGGCCGTCCGGAGGCGGGGCGGACGGCCCGTGCCGCACCTCCAGCACCCAGTTCATCAGGGGGTCGCCGGCCGCGGTCGCGGGGTCCTCGATCGGGTAGGCGACGAACTTCGCGCCGGGGGTGCCCCCGGCCACCACGATCGAACGGCCGTCGAGGACGTGCGGGTGGTGGGCGACCCCGCGCCACATGTGGACGCCGTTCCCCCTCGGCGGGCTCTCGTGCGGGTAGAGCTGGGCGCGGACCGCGGAGTCGATGCCGTCGGCGCCGACCAGCACGTCGGCGTCGTCGACCACGGGCAGGCCGCTCGACCGGTCCAGGAAGTGGGCGCGGACGCCGTCCGCGGTCTGCTCGAATCGCCGGAAGAGCAGGCCGGTACGGACCGAGTCCGGCCCCAGCCGCTCGCGCACTGCCGCCAGCAGGAGCAACTGCAGACGGCCGCGGTGGACGGAGTACTGCGGCCAGTGGTAACCGGCCGCGCGTCCCAGCGGCTCCTCCCAGACGGCCTCGCCCGTCCGGGGTTGACGGCCATCGCCCTGGTGGGCGTGCGGTGGGCTGCGGCGGCTGTGTGACGGGGGTCATGTTCGTGGGTTCGAACTTCGGCTTCGGGCGTATCCGGTGATCGCCCCCGCCAACCCGCTCCGCGGCCTGACCGCCGACGCGCCCTACCTGGCGAGCGTCCTGCGCTCCGTCAAGGGCCCGGTCGTCCTCGTCGGCCACTCGTACGGCGGTGCGGTCATCACCAACGCCGCTGCCGGCAACCCCAACGTCAAGGCCCTCGTTTACGTCGCGGCGTTCGTGCCCGAGAAGGGCGACGCGCTGATCGGCCTCCTCGGCAAGTACCCGGGCAGTGAGATCCCGGACGCGATGAATGAGGTGCCCTTCCCCAACCCGGACGGGACCACGGGCAAGGACATCTACCTCAAGGCCGACAAGTTCCGCAGCGCGTTCGCAGCGGATCTTCCCCGGTCGGTCACCAACGTCATGCAGGCCGCACAGAGGCCGGCCGGTGCCGCCCACCTCACCGAGCCCACCCAGGCGGCCGCCTGGCACGAACATTCCCTCGTGGGGGCTCGTCGCGGCGGCGGACAAGGCCATTCCGCCGGCGCTGCAATGCTTCGAGTACGAGCGTGCCGGTACGCGCCGGACCATGGAGGTTCCCGGGGCGTCCGCACTCCGTGATGGTCAGCCACCCCGGCACGGTCGAAGACCTGATCAAGGCTGCCGACCGCAGTACCCGCTGAATCCGTTCCGTCGGTCACGGCGGCCCGTCCCCTCGCGGATGGGCCGCCGTTGACACTCAAGAGTGTGAGTGGTTGAGTACTCACATGAAGAACGAACGACCCCGCCAGCTGTCCACCGCCGAGGAGCGTCGCGAGACGGTGCTGCGCACCGCCATCGGTGCCTTCGCGGCGCGCGGCTACTGGGGTACCACCACGGCCGAGGTGGCGAAGGCGGCCGGCATCTCGCAGGCGTACGTCTACCGCCTGTTCCCGAGCAAGGAGCAGCTGTTCACCGCCGTGGTCGGGCACTGCTTCGTGCAGGTCCGGGCCGGTCTGGAGCAGGCGGCGGCCGAGGCGAAGGGCAGTTCCGCCGAGGTGGTGCTGGATGCCATGGGGGATGCCTACGCACGGCTGATCACGGACAACGCCCTGATGCTGATCCAGCTGCACGCCCAGGCCGCGGCCGTTTCCGAGCCTGCTGTACGGGAGGCGGTCCAGCAGGGTTACGCGCGGCTGGTGGAATACGTGCGCGGGGCCTCCGGGGGCACCGAGGAGCAGGTCCAGCAGTTCTTCGCGCTCGGCATGCTCTGCCATCTCATCGTCTCCATGGGGGCCGACGAGGTGGATGCCCCCTGGATCAGAACGCTGTCCGCGGGCATCACGCACTACTGACCTCCGGCGCGGGCCGCGCAACCGCGCGGTCGGCCGCTCGGCGGGGCATCCAGCCCCGCCCTTTCTCAGGCGTCATGTGTGAGTGGTTAACCACTCAAGGGGGAAGCAATGAAGATCGCCGCCACCACCCGGAACCCCGGTGGGGCGCTCGCCGCTCTGGCGGGGGCGCAGTTCACCGTCATGCTCGCCACCTCGATCGTGAATGTGGCCCTCCCGCAGATCCGCGACGGCGTCGGACTGTCGGACGGCGGCACGACGTGGGTGGTCAACGCCTACGGCCTCGCCTTCGGCGCACTGCTGCTGGCCGGCGGAAGGATCGCCGACCTCCTCGGCCGGCGCCGGGTGCTGCTCGGCGGGCTCGCGGTGTTCGGGGCCGCCTCGCTGGCGGCCGGGCTGTCCGCCTCCTCCACGGTCCTGATCGCGGCTCGTGCCGCGCAGGGCCTGGGCGCGGCGGCGATCGCCCCGGCGGCGCTGGCCTTGGTGATGGACCTGTTCCCGCCAGGACCCGGGCGGGGGAGGGCGCTCGGCGTCTGGGGCGCGGTGTCCGGTGCGGGAGGCGCGGCCGGAGTCCTGCTCGGTGGTGTCCTCACCCAGGCGTGGGGCTGGCGGTGGATCTTCTTCGCCGTCGCCCTCGGAGCCCTCCTGGTGCTTGCCGGTACCGCCCTCGGCGTGCCGCGGACGCCCGTCACCGGCAGTGGCCGGTTCGATCTGCCCGGCACCGCCGCCGTCACCCTCGCGCTGACCGCCCTGGTATGGGGGCTGACCGGCGCCCGCCGCTCGGGCTGGACGGACACCGCCGTCCTCGGAGCCTTCGCCGTCACCGCCGTACTGGGGGCCGCGTTCCTCCTGATCGAGCGCCGCCACCCCGATCCGCTGCTGCCGCCGCACCTGTTTCGCACCGGTCGTGTCACCGTGGGCAATGCGCTGATGGCCCTGCTGGGTTCGGTGTGGATCGCCCTGTTCTTCTTCCTGCCGCTCTACCAGCAGCAGGTCCTCGGCTCCAGCCCCCTGGTCACCGGCCTGGGCCAACTCCCGCTCGCCGGAGCCAACATGCTCGGCTCTGCCCTCGCACCCCGGATCTCCCGCCGGATCGGCGCCACCGCGACGGTGACCGGCGCCCTGCTGACGGAGGCCGCCGGACTGCTGTGGCTGTCCCGGATCAGCGCCCACGGCAGCTACCTCGCCGACGTCCTCGGCCCCGCCGTCCTCATCGGTCTGGGACTGAGCGTCGCGTTCTTCCAGCTCACTGCCCTGTCCGTGGAGGGTGTCGGTCGGCAGGACGCCGGGCTGGCCGGCGGCCTGGTGAACACCACCCGGCAGGTCGGCGGGGCGATCGGCCTCGCAGTCCTGGCCACCCTCGCGGGCACCGCCACCACCCGTGCGGGCGCCCACCAGCCACATCTGGAGGCGCTCACCGCCGGCTACCGCACGGCCTTCGCCATCTCCGCCGCCGTCCTCGCGGCCACCGCCGCCCTGGCCCTGTTCCTCGTACGCCGCACGGAGACCGTCCCCTCCGGCGCAGGCGCGAGCCCAGCCGCGCAGCCCGCCACCGGCGGCCGCCACTGACCCCCCGACCGATTCAGGACCGACAGCACATCAACCCGTCCGTCCCCCTCATCCGTCATCCGTCATCCGTGATCCGTCACCAAAGCGAGGTTCCTGTCATGACCACCGCCAAGCCCTACCTGATCGGCCACTACGCCCCGGCCGTCGACGAGCTGACCGCCACCGAGCTCACCGTCGAGGGCAGCCTGCCCCGCGAGCTGACCGGCCGGCTGATCCGCAACAGCCACAACCCCAAGCCCGGCGTCACCCCCACCCACTGGTTCAAGGGCAGCGGCATGGTCCACGGCATCCGCCTGCGCGACGGCCGCGCCGAGTGGTACCGCAACCGCTGGGTACACACCCCCGCCCTCGACGGCGCCCCCTACATGACCGACCACGGCCCCGACCTCACCGCCAGCACCGCAGGCACCCACGTCATCGAACACGCCGGACGCCTCCTCGCCCTGTGCGAAGCCAACCTCCCCTTCGAACTCACCCCCGACCTCGACACGGTCGGCGCCTACGACTTCGACGGCAAACTGCGCAGCGCCATGACCGCACACCCCAAGACCGACCCGGCCACCGGCGAGCTCCACTTCTTCGGCTCCTCACCCATCCCCCCGCACCTGATCTACTACGTCGCCGACGCCACGGGGCAGATCACGCACAGCTTCGAGGTACCGGGGGCGACCGCCTCCCTCAAGCACGACTTCGCCATCACCCGCCACCACGTGGTCTTCATCGAGGGCACCGTCACCTTCGACCCCGCCGAACACTCCGGCATCCCCTACTCCTGGAACGACGCGCAGCCCGCCCGGATCGGGGTCATGCCCCGCGGACCGCAAGGCGCCTCGAAGATCCGCTGGTTCCCGATCGAGCCGGGCAACATGCTGCACGCCGCCAACGCCTACGAGGACACCCAGGGCCGCATCGTCCTGGAAGGCCCCACCGTCGACCGGGAAGGCTTCCAGCTCTCCTGGAACTGGTGGGTCGGCGCACCCGGCCGCGGCACCGAACCCAACACCCGCTCCCACAACCGCCGCTGGACCATCGACCTGACCACAGGGCGAGTCGACGAGCAGACCATCGACGACCTCGCCACCGAATTCCCCACCCTCAACGAGGACTACCTCGGCGCCGAACACCGCTACCAGTACGCCGTCTCCTTCCCCGACCAGGAAGGCCAAGGCAGCTACGGCATCGTCAAATACGACCGCACCACCGGTGAGCGCCTCATCCACGACGCCGGCGACGCCCGCCTCCCCAGCGAAGCCGTATACG
Organism: Streptomyces sp. NBC_01006; assembly: GCF_045162725.1. NCBI lineage: Bacteria > Bacillati > Actinomycetota > Actinomycetes > Kitasatosporales > Streptomycetaceae > Streptomyces > Streptomyces sp. NBC_01006. Next base: position 7,469,754 of record NZ_CP108700.1, read on the forward strand.
TCCCCGCAGCCGGCGCCACCCGCGAAGACGACGGCTACCTGCTCACCGTCGTCTCCGACCTCAAACAGAACGCCTCCCAACTCCTGGTCCTGGACGCCTCCGACCTCAACCGCATCGCCACCGTCCACCTCCCCCGCCGCGTCACCGGCGGCATCCACGGCTCCTGGATCCCGGACGCCGACGCCGACGGCTCCGACAGCTGAGCCGACCGGGCCCCGGGGGAGTCCGTCCACCCAGGGGCCCGGTCCTGCGTAGGAGACGGCCAGGCCGTACGGTGCGAGCCCCGCCGCCACGTCGCCTGATGCCGTGTCCGCCGCGGCGCACCGCGAGCGGAAGGCCCGCCGTCCGGCTGTGGGCGAGTGTCGAGGCGATGTCCTCGGGGCCGCGTACGCGCAGCACGGCGGCGGGCCGGCCTTGGCGATGGGCCGGCCCGCGTGCGGATGCGGCCGATGTCCAGCTCGTACACCGACCGGTGCTCGGGGTGCGTGCCGGATCAGGAAGCCGCGGCGGAGCGCTTGCCGTGCTCCATGCCGTTGAAGAAGGCGCGCGCACTCATGCCGAGGGCGGGCACGTTCTCCGTCATCAGGCGCAGCCGGTGGGGCGCGTCGTGGAACTTCGGGTCGAGCTGGAACTCGGCGGCGAGCGAGAACCAGGTGACCGGCACCGCGCCGGCCTGGACCATGCGCTGCACGGCGGCCTCGTGGGTCTCGGTGGTGAGGCTGGCGGAGGCGTCGACGGCGACGTGCACGCGGTAGCCCGCCCGCAGACCGCCGAGCACGGTCTGCAGAACGCAGCCGTCGGTGGCGATGCCGCCGATGACCAGGTTCGGGCGGTTCTCGGCGCGGACGGCCTCGGCGAACGCCTCGTCGAGGAACGCGTTGAGGTCGCAGGCCCGCTCGATGACCGGCTGGTCGCCGAGGACCTCCATCAGTTCGGGGTACAGCGGGCCGGACGGCTTGCTGGGCAGGCCGTTGGTGACCACCAGGCCGCTGCCGTACCACTTGGCGGTCTTCGCGAGGCCGACCACGTTGTTGATGTGCCGGCCCAGGTCGTGCGAGCCGAGGACGTTCGCGAAGCCGACGGCGTAGTCGACCAGGACGACGGTGGTGTTCTCCGGGGAGAGGGGCTCAAGGGACATGGCTGTGCTTCCTTCCATGGCGGGGACGCGTGGCGGGGAGCCCGCCTTGTTTCGTGGATACCCCAGAGATCGAGCAGAGCTCGGCGGCAGCCCCCGAGGCCGCCGCGCCCGCCAGGAAACGTACCCGCGAGCCCGAGGCGCGCAGGGCGGCCATCCTCGACGCGGCGCGCGCCGCGTTCGCCGAACGCGGCTTCGCCAAGACCACCATCCGCGACGTCGCGAGCCGGGCCGGTGTCGGCCACAGCCTCGTGCTGAGGCACTTCGGCACCAAGGAGCAGCTGTTCCTCGCCGCGGTGCCCAGCTCCGGCAACCTCATGGCGGAGATCGCCGGCGACCCCAAGACCCTCCCCGTGCGGATCGCCCGGTCGTACGTACGCCCTATGACCGAGAGCGGCGGAGGCGACCCGTTCGTCACGCTGATCCGCTCCGTGGCCTCCGACGAGGACACCGCCAAGCGGCTGTTCGCCGCGATGCAGGACGAGAGCCTGGAGATGTACCGCCGTGTGATCCCGGGACCGGAACTGGAAGAGCGTGTCGGTTCGGTCGGCGCCTACCTCATCGGCGTCACCTTCTCCCGCTACGTGTTCAGGAGCGGCCCGCTCGCGGAGCTGTCGGACGAGGAACTCGTCCGACAGCTCGTGCCCAACCTGCGTGCGATCCTCCTGAACTGACCCTCCGGCGTTGGCGTTGGGATCTTGGGTCGGTTCGGTCAGTGGTCTCCCGTGGCCGGGGTCTTGGGCAGGAGCATTGCGGCGGTGAGTCCGACGAGCCCCAGGACGGCGAGTGTGATCATCGCGGCGGCGTAGGCGCTGGTGGTGAGTTCGGCGACGAGGATCGTGCCGGCGACGGCGGTGCCCAGTGAGGAGCCGAGGTTCGACACGCTGCGGGACAGGCCGGAGATCTCGCCCTGCCGCTCCTCGGGGAAGCTCGATTGGACGACGTTGACCGACGGGGTCAGCATCAGGCCCAGGCCCAGGCCGAGCAGGAGGAGTCCGGGGGCGAAGGCCCACGCGCTCGGGAAGCTGTTGACCATGGCGATCAGAACGACGATGCCGGCGACCGCGACGACGAATCCTGCCGTGATGAGCGTGCGCTGGGGGCGCCGTTTCGCGAGGCGCTCGGCAGCCAGGGACGTGGCGAGCAGGCCGAGGGTGGCCGCGGTGAAGATGACGCCGGTCTCGACGGCGTCGTAGCCGCGTACGACCTGAAGGTAGGCCGCCACCGTGAACGAGGACCCCATGAGCAGCAGCCACTGGACGTTCTGGGTGACGAGGCCGAGGTTGGAGGTGCGGTCGCGGAACAGGCTGGTGGACAGCAGCGGCTCCTTGCCGGCCGCCTCGCGGGCGCGTACGTGGCGGAAGAACCACAGCAGCGTGAGTGCGCCGAGGGCGAGCAGGCCGGTCATCAGCCAGACGTTGTTGTCTGCGGCCAGGATCCCCATGACGACGAGGACGAGGCCGGCGGCCGAGAGGACGGCTCCGACGGTGTCGAAGGGGCGCGTCGGATCCGGTGGCAGGGGGTCTTCGATGTGGCGGCTGAGCACGACGATCAACGCGATCACCAGGGCCTGGAACACGAAGGCGGCCCGCCAGCTGAGCCATGAGGTGATGAGCCCGCCGATCAACGGACCTGCCGCGGCGCCGATGCCGCCCAACGCCATGATCGCCCCGAATGCGCGGGCCCGGGAGGCCATGTCCGTGAAGAGGAGTGTCGTGAGGATGTACACCGGCGGGATGAGCAGGGCCGTACCGACACCCTCCAGGATCGAGTTGCCGAGGATCAGGACGCCCAGGCCCGGGGCGGCGGCGCTCAGCAGGGCGCCGATCCCGTACACGACGAGACCGGCCAGGAAGCAGCGCTTGCGGCCGTAGCGGTCGGTCAGCTTGCCGCCGGGGATCATCAGCGCGGCCATGACGAGCAGGAAGATCGTGATCGCGATCTGCACGCCCTGCACGGTGGTGTCGAGGTCCTCGCTGATGTCATTGATCATCACGTTCATGTTCGAGCCGGCGAAGCTGCAGATGAACTGCGCGAGCGCGAGCGGGGCGAGGACCCGTCGCTGTGCCGCCGACGGGCGTATCGACGTACCTGCGTCATGGCCCACGCTCACAGGGTGCGTCGGCCCGAGGCAGTGCGCATGCGGAGGGGCCGCGCAGGCGCCGTTCGGGCGCTCCGGGGAGGCATTCACCGACCGGTCCGGGCGATGCCGTGTCGTGGGGCGTGCGAGGGGCGAGATCTGAGACGTTGCACCAGCGTGCGTCTCGTTCCGCCCGTGCGCCCTGAACCGGCCGATGTCCGGAGGGGAGCCCTGTCGCTGCTGGAGTACCGATGGCCGCCGTCACCCGACCGATCCCGCTGCGCCGCAGGCCGCGCCTGCGGGCCGAGCTGTCCCAGCTGTTGTTCGCCGCGGCGGGGGCGGGCCTGGGCCTGGTCCTCCCCAGGATCACGGGCGGGCCCCAGGTGTCGGGTCCTCACGCGAACGAATTGCTGATCGGACTGGGCTTCAGCGTGCTGGGAGTGACGGCGGTGATCTTCTCCCTGCTGTTCCTCGTGGTGCAGTGGGCCCATACCTCCTTCACGCCGAGGCTGACCCTCTTCGGCAACGCACCCTTCGTGTGGCGGACCTTCTCGTTCGCGATCGGCCTGGTGGTGTTCTGCCTCACGGCCGCGCTGGTGATCGGTACGAGCACCCGCGTGTCGACCGCGGTGCCGGGCGCAGCGGTCGTGCTGCTGCTGGTCCTGCTGGCGCTGCTGCGGACGCTGCAGCTGAAGGCGCTCGCATCGATCCAGCTCGCGCCGGTCCTGCACGTGGTGACCGAGCGCGGGCGCCTCGTCATGGACGCCCTCCGCAGCGCCGCGTCCGGAGCCGCGGCCCCCGTGCCGGCCGCCGCACTGCCGCCCCTGAGATCGACCGTCAGCTGGCCCAGGCCCATGACGATCCTGCAGCAGGTCGACATGGAACGCCTCCTGGCCACGGCCCGCGCGGCGCACGCGGTCGTCGTACTGCGCGCGATTCCGGGCACCACCTTGTCCTTCGGGGTGCCGGTCGCCGACATCCACACCGCCACGGAGCTCACCGCGGACCCGGCCCCCGCGGTCCTGGCCGCATTGGTCACCGGGGCCGAGCGGACCTTCGACCAGGACCCCCTGTTCGCCTTCCGGCTCCTGGCGGACATCGTCCTGCGGGCCCTGTCGCCGGCTGTGAACGACCCCGCCACCGCCGTACAGGGCCTGGACTGCCTCGAAGACCTCCTGACCGGACCGGCCGGCCTGCCGGCCGGTCCCCTCCACGTGGCCGACCCCGACGGGCACGTCCGCGTCGTCGTCGAACTTCCCGGCCGGGACGAATACCTGCACACCGCCCTCGACGACGTCGTCTCGGCCTCGGCCCATGCACCGATGGTCCTGCTGCGTCTACGGACCCTGCTGCTGCACCTGGCGGCAGGACAGCCCGCCGACCGCGAGGACCTCGTCCAGCGCCGGCTGGCCTGGGCCGAGCAGGAGCTGGCCCGGCGCTACCCGACGCTGTGGGACGAGGCCCGTCCGTAACCCGCGGAAGTGCGCAGCCTCCGGCAGGATGCTGCAATGGCTGTGGTGGGCTGTCCGTCGCCGTGTGTCGTGGCGTGCACCCCTTGACCAGGGGCTGTGGGCACGGCCCGGACTTCAATCCGCTCGTGAGGAGTGGCCATGAGCGCCGACATCGAAGACATGGGCCCCATCGACTACCTGATCGTCGAGTTCCGGGGCAACCGCATGACGGGCGAGGGCCTGCCGCTGCTCGTCGACCTCGTCGAACGCGGCCTCATCCGCATCCTGGACTTGCAGTTCGTCCGCAAGGACGTGGACGGCTCGGTCGTCGCGGTCGAACTCAGGGATTTCGGCGACGAGGCCGATCTGACCGTTTTCGAAGGCGCGTCGTCCGGACTGCTCGACCAGGGCGACTTCGACGAGGCGGGGGCAGCACTGGAGCCCGGCAACTCCGCCGCGATCCTCGTGTACGAGAACGTGTGGGCCGCCCCCTTCGCCCGGGCCCTGCGTCGCAGCGGCGCCCAGATGGTGGCGAGCGGACGCATCCCCGTACAGGCCCTGCTGGCCTCGCTCGAGGCGGGCGAGTAGACGTGACGGCCTCCGGCGCTCCGGCACCCGCTCGAAGACCCGGGCCGTGCCATCAGGTTGCTTCGGCCCACCCGTACACCCCTGGGAGATGAACGAACATGCCCGGACTTCTTCGTGGCGTCGCCCGTACAGCCGTGGTGGCCGGAACCGCCACCGCGGTATCGAACCGCGTCTCGCGGCGGCAGGCGGGCCGATGGTCACAGCAGAACGAACCGCAGCAGGCGGCTCAGGAGCCGCCCCCGCCCGCCGCGGCGCCGGCGCCCGCCGCAACCCCCGGCGACGACATGAGCACCAGGATCGAGCAACTCAAGCAACTGGGCGACTTGAAGGCCCAAGGTCTGCTGACGGACGAGGAGTTCGCGGCCGAGAAGGCCAAACTCCTCGCTTGACAGGGACGTCCGGAACCGAGACGGGACACACCGCATGACGGCGTCGGATCCACACCCGGCAGGGCCTTCCGAAGCGACACAGCCCGAAGAGGCGGACCGGCTGCGTGAACTGCTGCGCAATCCCGGCTACTTCAAGGCACTCGTGTTCTGCGCCCTCATCGGCATTCCGGTGTCGCTGGTCGCGTTCTGGTTCCTGGTCGCACTCCACGAGCTGGAACACCTGATGTGGGGCGGCTTGCCGCAGGCTCTGGGGTGGAACGTCCCGCCCTGGTGGTGGCCGTTGCCGTTGCTGCTCGTGGCCGGTACGACCGTCGGGCTCGTGGTCACCCGCCTGCCCGGCACGGGCGGCCACGTCCCCGCCTCGGGACTCCATACGGGCGGCATCTCGCCCGCAGCCCTGCCCGGCGTGATCCTCGCCGCGATGCTCAGCCTTCCCTTGGGCGCCACGCTCGGACCGGAGGCCCCGTTGATCGCCCTCGGCAGCGGTTTGGCCCTGGTCTTCAGGGATCTGGCGCGGGTGCCGGCGACTCCCCAGAGCACGGCACTCCTCGGCGCGGCCGGAGCGGCGGCAGCGGTCGCGGTGATCTTCGGGAGCCCACTGGTCGCGGCGGTGATCCTCATCGAGGTGGCCGGGGTGGGCGGGCCACAACTGTTCGCGGTCATGCTGCCCGCGCTGCTGTCGAGCGGAGTGGGCGCACTCGTGTTCACCGGCATCGGCCGCTGGACCGGTTTCGATGCGCCCACCCTTTCCGTGAAGGTGGGCGTGCCCACTCCGCGGCTCGATGTCGCGGACGTGTCCTGGGCGGTGCTGATGGCCGTGGCCATCGGTGTCCTCGTACATCTGATCATGGAAGGCGGGCGGCTGACCGCGCGGTTCGTCGCGAAGCACACCGTCGCCCGTACCACCCTGTGCGCCCTGGCGGCCGGCGTCTGCTCCGCCGTGTACGCGCTCACCACCGGCCGCTCGCCCGCGAACGTGGCCTCCTCCGGCCAGCAGACGCTGAGCCAGATGGCCGCCGATCCGCACCAGTGGGGGGTCGGGGCGCTGATCGCGGTGGTGCTCTGCACCAGCGTCGCCTATTCCCTGTGCCTGGGCAGTCTGCGGGGCGGCCCCGTGTTTCCGTCGCTGTTCCTGGGTGCTGCCGTGGGTGTGCTGCTCGCGCCCCTGCCGGGCCTGGGGGTCGTACCGGCAATGGCCGCGGGCATGGCGGCCTCGACGACCAGCGCCTTGCGGCTGCCGGTCAGCAGCATCGTTCTCGTCGTCCTGGTGCTCGGCAGCGTCGCCATGACCCCCGTGGTGATCCTGGCGGCCGTCGTGGCCTTCGTGACGACCCAGTTGCTGCCGCGCGGTCCCACGGGCGTGCCCGCGGAAGCACCCGGCAAACGGCCGGACGGGTCCGTTCGTACCGCGTGAAGGAGGCCGTATGGCGCGTCACCACGCGAGGGCCGAGCCGCGAGCCCGTGCGGCGGGAGCGCCGGCATTCGTGGTGCTCGTGACCGGCGTGGCGGGGTCGGGGAAGTCCACGGTGGGCCTGCTGCTGGCCGACCGGCTCGGCTGGGCCTACCAGGACGCGGACGATTTCCACACGCCGGCGAACCAGGCCAGGATGGCGGCCGGGGAGGCCCTGTCCGAAGCGGACAGACGCCCTTGGCTGGCTGCGGTCGCGGCATGGATCGACCGGCGGATCGCGGCGCGGGAACCCGCCGTCATCGCCTGCTCCGCGCTCAAGCGCGCCTATCGGGACCAACTGGCCGCAGGACGGCCCGAAGTACGGCTGGTGTACCTGCACGGTTCACGGCAACTCCTCCGGTCCCGGCTGCTGTCCAGGCACGGCCACTTCTTCCCCGCCGAGCTGTTGGACAGCCAGTTCGCCGATCTCCAGGAGCCGGAGCCCGAAGAGCACGCCTGCGTCGTGGATGTCGACCGGCCACCGCAAGCCGTGGTCACAGCCGTCGTCGCACTGCTCGGCACCGGCACCGGCACCGGCAATGGCACCAGCACCGGCAATGGCACCAGCACCGGCACCGGCACCAGTACGGACACCGAGGAGCCACACATGCCCCCCACGGCATCAGGAGAACAGTGGCGGCTGCGCCACGGCGCGCACGAGGCGGTGGTGGTCGAGTTGGGCGGTGCCCTGCGCCACTACGAGGTGGCCGGGCGGCCGCTCCTCGACGGATTCGCCGCCGACGAGCAGATCACCGGCGGTCGCGGGCAGCTCCTCGTGCCCTGGCCGAACCGGGTGGGCGGCGGGCGCTACCGGTTCGGCGGCGACGAGGACCTGCAACTCCCGCTGACCGAACCGGAGAACGACAATGCGATCCACGGCCTCCTGAGGTGGGTTCCGTGGCGGCTGCTCGCCCGCAGCGAGGACGCGGTCACGGTGGGCACCAGCCTCTTCCCGCAGCCGGGATATCCGTACCGGCTGGAGGTCCGCGCCGAGTACCGGCTGGGCCCGGAGGGGCTCGAGACCACCGTCACCTCCACCAACCCGGGAGACACCGCCGCGCCCTACGGCGTGGGCCAGCACCCCTATCTGACCGTGGGCACCGACCTGGTGGACACCGCGCTGCTGACCGTGCCGGCCGGCCTCCGGCTCAGCACCGACGAACGCGGCCTGCCGATCGGCGAGGAGCCGGTCGAGGGCACGGCGTACGACTTCCGCACTGCCCGGCCCATCGGCGAGCAGCGCCTGGACACCGCGTACACGGGTCTCGACCGGGACCCCGCCGGCCACTGCACGGTCCGGCTCGCGCATCCGTCGGAGCGTCACGGCATCGACGTACGGCTCGTCGACGGCATCCGGTACGTGCAGGTGTACACCGGGGACACGCTGCCGGAGCCCGGGCGGCGCAGGCGCGGTGTCGCCATCGAGCCGATGTCCTGCCCGGCCGACGCCTTCCGCAGCGGGACGGCGCTCACCGTCCTGCAACCGGGCGACAGCCACGTCTTCCGGTGGGTCCTGGCCCCGTGGGGGTCCTGGTGACCCCGCACACCGGGCCGTCGACGCCGCAGCCCATGACAGGCGACGCCTTCCGCGCGTTGTACGAGGAGCTGCGCGAGCGCAGCCCCCGTGCCCCCGACGACCGGCGCGGTGCGCTCGGCCACCTGACGCCCGAGCGGGTCGTGGCCGCCGCCGCCGAGGTCCGCTCCGGACGTACGGTGTCCCTGGCCGCGCCCATCGAAACCCTGCCCGGCCCGGACAACCCCGACCCGGCACGCCACCGTATGATCGTGCCCGCTGCCGGTGAGACCGGTGAGACCGGCGGCGACGGGCTGCACTTCGCACGCGACCGATTCGCGATGAACGTGCACGGGGACGCGGACAGTCATCTCGACGCGCTGTGCCACGTGCTGTTCGACGGTGAGCTCTACAACGGAGTGCCGGCGAGCAGCGTGACGTCCGAGGGCGCCGGCGCGCTCTCCGTCGAGGTCGTCCGGGGCGGCATCGTCGGCCGTGGCGTGCTCCTGGACGTTCCGCGGCTGCGGGGCGTGCCCTGGCTGGAGCCCGGAGAGCACGTGACCACCGCCGACCTCACCGCGGCGGAGGCGGCCCAGGGGGTCCGGGTCGGGCCGGGCGACGTGCTGTTCGTACGGGTGGGGCACCGCCCTCGGCGCCAGGAGCGCGGGGCGTGGAACGCCGCGCAGGCCCGGGCCGGCCTCCATCCCGAGGCCGTACGGTTCCTGGCCGATCGGCAGGTCGCCGCACTGGGGTCGGACGGCAACAACGACACCGCGCCCAGTGCGGTGGCCGGCGTCGACTTTCCCGTGCACGTGCTGGCGGTGCACGCCATGGGAGTGCATCTGATGGACTACCTGCAGTTCGAGGAGTTGACCCGGGAGTGCGCCCGCGAGGGCCGGTGGTCCTTCCTGTGCACGGTGGCGCCGCTCAGGCTCCCGTCGGCCACAGGCTCGCCCGTCAACCCGATCGCCGTCCTGTGACCGGCCCGTAGGGGGCCGACCGCACGGCCGCATCGTGCGGTCGCCGTACCCGGGAAGGAGGGATACGTTCGAAGGGGTGGGGTGGCTGCCGTGTCCCGGCAGCGCGCAGACAGAGGACCCGGTGACAGTGCGGGCCCGCGAGCGCAAGGACGGTGGTCGCCGTGGGCGACACCCCGCACTACGACGTCGTCATCATCGGTACCGGCGCCGGCGGCGGTACGCTCGCCCACCGGCTCGCCCCGTCCGGAAAGCGGGTACTCATCCTCGAACGCGGTGACTACCTGCCCCGCGAGCGGGACAACTGGGACTCCACCGCGGTGTTCGTGAAGGGCAAGTACCGTGCCCCGGAGTTCTGGCTGGACAAGAACGGCGAAGAGTTCCCGCCCGAGGTCAACTACTACGTCGGCGGCAACACCAAGTTCTACGGCGCCGCCCTCTTCCGGCTGCGGCCCGAGGACTTCGGCGAGCTCCGCCACCACGACGGGCTCTCGCCCGCCTGGCCGATCCGGTACGAGGACCTGGAGCCGTACTACACCGAGGCCGAGCACCTCTACAAGGTGCACGGACGCCACGGGGAGGACCCCTGGGAGGGGTCGTACAGCGCCCAGTACGCCCATCCGCCGGTCGAACACGAGCCGCGGATCCAGCAGCTGAGCGACGACCTGGAGAAGCGGGGCCTGCACCCGTTCCACCTGCCCATCGGCGTCGACCTGAGCCAGGACGAGAACGGGCGGGCGACCAGCTCCAGCGTCTGCATCCGCTGCGACCGCGTGGACGGCTTCCCCTGCCTGGTGCGCGCCAAGTCGGACGCCCAGGTGATCTGCGTGGAGCCCGCCCTGCGGCACCCGAACGTCGAGATGATCACCAATGCCCGGGTGGTCCGGCTGGAGACCGACCCGACCGGACGCACCGTCAGCACGGTCGTGACCCGGAGCGAGGACGGGGCCGAGACCCCGTACACCGCGGACATCGTGGTCGTCGCCTGCGGGGCGGTCAACTCGGCGGCGCTGCTCCTGGCCTCGGCCAACGACCGCCACCCCGGCGGGCTGGCCAACAGCTCCGACGTGGTCGGCCGGCACTACATGCGCCACAACAACCTTGCTCTGATGGCCATTTCGAAGGAGCCCAACCCCACGAAGTTCCAGAAGACCCTGGCCCTGCACGACTGGTACCTCGGCGCCGACGACTGGGACTACCCGCTGGGCGGCATCCAGATGCTGGGCAAGTCGGACGCCGACCAGATCCACGGTGAGGCGCCCCGCTGGGCGGGCGCCGTGACCCCGGACATGCCCTTCGAGGTCATGGCCCACCACGCGGTCGACTTCTGGCTGTGCGGCGAGGACCTTCCGCTGCCCGACAACCGGGTCACCGTCGACGGCGACGGCACCATCCGTCTCGTGCTCGACGAGAAGAACAACATCGAGGGGCTGAAACGCCTGCGGCACAAGCTCCAGGGCATGCTTGGCCATCTGGGGATGCACGAGCACCATCTCCTGTCGCGCAGCATCTACCTCCACAAGGGCATGCCGATCGGCGCCACGGCGCACCAGGCCGGCACCGTACGGTTCGGCGACGACCCGGCCACCTCCGCCCTGGACGTGAACTGCAAGGCACACGACCTCGACAACCTGTACGTGGTCGACACGAGCTTCTTCCCGAGCATCGGCGCGGTCAATCCGTCCCTCACGGCCATCGCGAACGCCCTGCGGGTGGGCGACCACCTGGTGGAACGGCTGAGCTGACCCCGCGGGTTCCTCCGACCGGGCGGCGGTGCTCGGCCGCGTGGCCCAAGACCGCCTCGCCCGGGACGCCGATCTCCCCGAGGGGTGATTTGGTGGCGTTCGGGCCCTGCCGGGCCGCGGGCCGGCGCACCGGACCGGGCATTCGAGGAGGCAGTCGATCGTGAGTTCCACCGAGGGTGTACCGCGGGGAGTGATCCCCGCTCACCTGCTCAAGGGTCAGAAGGCACTGGTCACCGGCGCCAACAGCGGGATCGGAAAGGCCACGGCCATCGGCCTGGGCCGGGCCGGCGCCGACGTGGTCGTGAACTACGTGGCGGGCAAGGAGGACGCCGAGAAGGTGGTCGAGGAGATCGCCTCGTTCGGCGTGCGCGCCGCCGCGTACGAGGCGGACGTGTCCCAGGAGGACCAGGTCGTGGCCATGATGGACCGGATGGTCCAGGAGTTCGGCACGATCGACATCCTGGTCGCCAACGCCGGACTGCAGCGCGACGCCCCCTTCGAGGAGATGACGCTCGCCCAGTGGCAGAAGGTGCTGGACGTCAACCTCACGGGCCAGTTCCTCTGCGCGCGGGAAGCGACGAAGGAGTTCCTGCGGCGCGGCGTCGTCCCGGAGGTGTCCCGGGCGGCCGGAAAGATCATCTGCATGAGCTCCGTCCACCAGATCATTCCCTGGGCGGGGCACGTGAACTACGCCTCCTCCAAGGGCGGCGTGCAGATGATGATGGCGACGCTGGCCCAGGAACTCGCGCCCAAGAAGATCCGCGTGAACGCGATCGCTCCCGGAGCCATCAAGACGCCGATCAACAGGGGCGCGTGGGAGACGGAACAGGCCAGGCAGGACCTGCTCAAGCTGATCCCGTACGAGCGCATCGGCGACCCCGAGGACATCGCCTACGCCGCCGTGGCCCTCGCCTCCGACCTCATGGACTACGTCGTGGGCACCACGATCTACGTGGACGGCGGGATGACCCTCTTCCCCGGCTTCGCCACCGGCGGCTGAGCCCCCTCCGAGCTGTCATCCCGAGCGCCGAAGGAACGCATGCACACCACGCTCCAGCTGCTGGCGGCGGACGACCCCGCCCAAATGCTCCCGGCCAGGGAGCTCATGGCGTTCACCCTCGCCTCCCACATCATCCTGGTGCCGATGGGAGTGGCGCTGCCGCTCATCACCCTCGTCATGCACCACCGCGGCCTGCGCAGGAACGACGCCACGGCCCTGCTGCTGGCCCGGCGCTGGTCGGCCGTGATGGCCGTGCAGTTCGCGATCGGCGTCGTCACCGGAACCGTGCTGTCGTTCGAGTTCGGCCTGCTCTGGCCGGGGCTGATGGGCAAGTGGGGCGATGTCTTCGGCATCGGTTTCGGTGTCGAGGCCTGGGCCTTCTTCCTCGAAGCGGTGCTCATCGCCATCTACCTGTACGGCTGGCGCAGGCTGAAGCCCCGCACCCACTTCCTGCTCGGTCTGCCGCTGCCGGCGACGGCGCTCCTGGGGGCCTTCGGGATCCTGGCCGCCAACTCGTGGATGAACACCCCGCAGGGGTTCACGCTCGACTCCCAGGACAACCCGGTCGACGTGAACGTCTGGAAGGCCATCTTCACCCCGATGTTCGGACCCCAGTACTGGCACTTCGTGGTGGCGATGCTCGTGACGGCGGGCTACGTCGTGGCGGGCGTGTACGCGGTCGGATGGCTGCGCGGCCGCCGGGACCGCTACCACCGGCTCGGCTTCACGGTCCCCTTCACCCTCGCCGCGGCGGCCACTCCGGTGCAGTTCATGCTGGGGGACTCGATCGCCCGGCAGGTGTTCCGGAAGCAGCCCGTGAAGTTCGCCGCGATGGAGATCGTCTGGGAGACCGACACCCACGTCCCGGAGTACCTGTTCGGCCGGCTCCATCCGGACGGCACCGTCTCCGGCGGCATCAAGGTCCCCCAGCTCGACTCCATCCTGGCCGGGTTCAGCCCGGCCACCAAGGTGACCGGGCTGACCTCCGTACCGGCGAGCGACCGCCCGAACGCCACTCAGGCCACGATCGCCCACTGGGCCTTCGACATCATGGTCGTGATCGGAAGCCTGCTCCTGCTGCTCGCCCTCTGGTACGGCCTGGTCTGGCTGCGCCATCGCCGGCTGCCCCGCTCCAAGTGGTTCTACCGCAGCGCGGCCTGCGCCGGCGTCGGCTCCGTCGTCGCCGTCGAATGCGGCTGGATCACGACCGAGGTGGGGCGCCAGCCCTGGATCGTCTACCAGAACATGCGCGTCGCGGAGGCCGTGACCTCGACCCGCTCCACCACCCTCTGGATCATGTTCGGGCTGGTGGTCGTGGTGTACGTGGCCATCTTCGGGGCGTTCCTCACGGTGCTGCTGAAGCTGCGCGACCGCTGGCGCCTGGCCGACGAGCAGGCGGACGGGCGGCCGGGCGAAGCACCGGAGGCGGACACCCCCTACGGTCCGCGCCCTCCTGTCCCGGCCGGTGACGCCCCGTCCTCGGGAGACAGCGGCTCCACTCCGTCCGGGGGAGGTGGTACGTGATGGCAGACCTCGTCGCCTTCGTGATGCTGCTCGCCGTGGCCGCGTACGCCTGCGCCGGTGGGACCGACTACGGGGCGGGCTTCTGGGACCTGACGGCCGGGGGAGCCGAGCGCGGCAAGCGCCCCAGATGGCTGATCGACCACGCCATGGCGCCCGTGTGGGAGGTCAACAACGTCTGGCTGATCTTCGTCCTCATCCTCATGTGGACCGGATTCCCCGTGATGTTCGAGACGGTGTTCACCGCGATGTGGCTCCCCCTGGCGCTGGCCGCCCTCGGCATGGTCCTGCGCGGCGCCGGGTTCGCCCTGCGCAAACCCAGTCGTCGCCTCGCCCGGCGGCGCCTCTACGGCGCCGTGTTCGCGATCGCCTCCCTGCTCACCCCGTTCTTCCTCGGGGCGGCCGTCGGTGGCGTCGCCTCCGGCCGGGTCGCGCCGGGTACCGAGGCCTCGGCGGACGCGTGGGCCAACCCCACGTCCCTGCTGTTCGGGCTGCTCACCGTCGCCGCGACCGCACTCCTCGGCGCCGTGTTCCTGGCCGCGGACGCCGCGCGCTTCGACGCACCCGACCTGGTCGGCTACTTCCGGCTCCGCGCCCTCGGCAGTCTCGCCGTGGTCGCCCTGTTGGCCGTGGGCGTGCTCCTCGTCACCCACGGCGACGCCCCCTACGTCTGGCACGGACTGACCCACGGTGCGGGGCTCGCCCTCGTGATCGTGGCCGCGGTGTTCTTCGCGGCCACGGGACTGCTCGTGCTGCGCGGGCAGACGCACTGGGCCCGCTTCAGCGCCGTCGGCATCGTCGCCGCGGCCGTCTTCGCCTGGGGCCTCGCACAGCGCCCCTACCTCATCCCGACGTCCCTGACCGTGGCGGATGCCGCGGGCGATTCCCAGACGCTGGTCTGGCTGTCGGTGGTCAGCCTCGTCGCCGTGCTGCTCGTCGCCCCGGCCGTCTTCTTCCTCTACTGGATGGACACCCATGGTGAGCTGGAACCGCTCGCCGAGTCCGACCTGCGCCGGGCCGGCCCCACGAGGGGTGACGTGGTCGACGGCGACTGAGCTCCACCGGCAGGAACGGGGCCGCCGGAACCTCGTCGAGTCCCTCATCGCGCCCGTGCGGGGAGGAAGGAATCCGCTGTGAGCGAGAACGACGTCCTCCTCGGCATCGCCCTGACCGTGGCCCTGGCCGCCGCCTGCCAGATCCTGGCCGGCAAGCTGCGCATCCCGGCGCTGATCCTGCTGCTGCCGGTCGGGTTCGCCGCGGGCGCCATGACCGACGTCATTCACCCGGACCAGCTGATCGGGGAGGATTTCTCCGCCCTCGTGTCGCTGTCGGTGGCGGTGATCCTCTACGACGCCGGTCTCGGCCTCGACCTGCGCAACCTCACCGGCCAGACGCGCGCGATCGTGGGCAGGCTGCTGCTCTTCGGGGTGGCCATCACCTTCCTGGCCGTCTGCGCCGTCGGCCCGGCCCTGTTCAGCATGTCGCTCAGGGTGGCCGCGATGGTGGGCATGATCCTCGTCGTGTCGGGGCCCACGGTCGTGGGGCCCCTGCTCCAGTACGTGCGGCCCACGGACAAGGTGCGGCGCCTGCTGATCTGGGAAGGGACGCTGACCGACCCGATCGGCGCCATCCTCGGCGCGATCGTCTTCCACGCCATCGACACGACGCACCGGATCGACATCGGCCGGGGCTACCAGGTGGGCCAGTTCCTCCTCAGCATGGCGGTCGGCCTCGTCGGCGGATGCGTGGGGATCGCGCTGCTGTGGCTGACCCTGCGCGTGCTCCGGCTCGGTGAGGCGCTCGGCACGCTGGCGCAACTGGCCACGGTGATCGCCGTGTCGGCGGGATGCGACATCGTCCGCGACGACACCGGGCTCATCGCCGCCATCGTCATCGGGATGGCCGCCGCCAACATCCGGCGCTTCGACATGCCCGCTCGCCGCCCCTTCTTCGAGACTCTGGTCCAGCTGATCATCGGACTGCTGTTCATCTCCATCTCGGCCAGCGTCACCCCGGCCTCCCTGAAGCCCGTGCTCCTGCCCACGCTCATCCTCGTCGCGCTCCTCGTGCTCGTGGTGCGGCCGTTCGTGGCCTTCGTCGCCACCATGGGAAAGGACATGACCAAGGGGGAACGGGAGTTCACGGGCTGGATGGCCCCGCGCGGCATCGTCGCGGCCTCCACCGCCGCCGCCTTTTCCGCGAGCCTCGTCGAACTGGGACTGCGCGGCGCATCCAAGATCCTTCCCATCACCTTCCTGGTGATCGTCTCCACGGTCGTGCTGTACGCCCTGACCGCGGGCCCCGTGGCCCGGCGGCTCGGCGTCGTCCAGCCGAACCTCACCCGGCCGCTGCTCGTGGGGGGTGCTCCGTGGGCGATCGCGCTGGCACGAGCGCTGCGGTCGGCGGGGCTGGACGTACAGATGTGGGCGGGACTGGGCGAGGAACGCGAACGGATCAAGGACGCCGGAATCAAGCTGGCCAGGGGAGACCTGCTGGCGACCGCCACCAATCCCCGGGCCCGGCTGGAGGGGGTCAACGCCGTCTACCTGCTCACCGATGACGACGACTTCAACGCGCTCGCCTCGGTGGTGGTCGAGGACAACGTCGAGGGCCCCGTCTACCGGGTGGGACCGCCCCAGGAGGGCCACGGTGTCGTCGCGCCCTACACGGGCGGCGCCATCCTGTTCGGCGGCTCACTCGTCAGACACGTCCTGGCGGAACGGTACGAACAGGGCGCCCGGTTCCTGGTGCGGCCCGCCTCCGATCCCGTCCCGCCGGGGCACGAAACGCTGTTCGTGGTCACCGCCGGCGGCCGGCTGGATCCGGTCGACGAGACGCAGCCCGTGACCCCGCACGACGCCGACCTCCTCGTTCTGCTCGGCCCCGTTCCAGCGGCCTAGTCACGGTCCTGTTGGGAGCGGTTCAGCCTCTCGTCCAGCGTGATGGCCGCATCGATGAGCGCGAGATGGGTGAAGGCCTGCGGGAAGTTGCCGAGCTGGCGGCCCGTCAGGGCGATCTCCTCGGAGAACAGGCCCAGGTGGTTGGCGTACGTCATCATCTTTTCGAGCACGAGCCTGGCCTGATCGGTCCGCCCGGCCCGTGCCAGGGCGTCGACGTACATGAAGGTGCACAGGGAGAAGGTCCCTTCGGAGCCGCGCAGACCGTCGGGCGAGGCCTCGGGGTTGTAGCGGTAGACCAGGCTGTCGGTGACCAGCTCCCGGTCCATCGCGTCCAAGGTGGACCGCCACATCGGGTCGTCGGGCGTGATGAACCCGACCGTCGGCATCCGCAGCAGCGAGGAGTCGAGCACATCGCTCCCGTAGTGCTGGACGAACGCCTTGCGGCCCGGGTCCCAGCCCTTCGCCAGGACCTGCTCGTAAATGCTGTCGCGCTCGGCGGCCCAGCGGCCGCTCTCGGCCGGCCGGCCGTGTTCGACCGCCAGCCGCAGCGCGCGATCGAACGCGACCCAGGACATCACCCGGCCGTAGGTGAAGTTCTGGCGTCCGCCGCGGGTCTCCCACACCCCCTCTCCGGCCTGGTCCCAGTGGTCCACGAGCCATGCGAGCAGCGTGCGCAGCGACTTCCAGCCGTGGACGTCCAGGTGGATGCCGTGCTGGTGGGCGAAGGAGATGCTGTCGAGCGCCTCACCGTAGATGTCCAGCTGCAGCTGTGTCGCCGCCCCGTTGCCTATGCGCACGGGGGCGGATCCCTGGTACCCCTCCCAGTGCTCCAGGGTCTCTTCGTAGAGATCGGAGGAACCGTCCACCCGGTACATGATGTTCAGCGGTCCCGTGTCGGTGTCGCGACCGGCCTTCTCCTTCACCCGGTCGCTGAGCCAGCCGATGAACGCCCTCGCCTCATCGGTGAACCCCAGCCCCAGCAGGGCGTACACGGAGAAGGACGCGTCACGGATCCAGGTGAACCGGTAGTCCCAGTTGCGCTCGCCGCCCAGTTGCTCCGGCAGCCCCGCCGTGGGGGCCGCCACCAGGGCGCCGCTGGGCGCGTACGTCATCAACTTCAGCGTCACGGCGGAGCGCTCCACGGTCTCGCGCCACCGGCCCGTGTACCGGGACTGGCGCAGCCACGACCGCCAGTACTCCCGGGTTTCGGCGAAGAGTTCCTGGAACTCGGCGACCCGGATCTCGCGCGGCGGCCCGTCCGCAGCCGACTCCATGACCAGCCCCCGCTGCTGTCCGGCCTCCAGCCCGAGCTCGACGCGCAGGTCGTGTTCGCCGGTGACGGTGTGCACCAAGCGGTCGTCCTCGGGCTCCCGCACCACGCTGAGGGTGAGTTCCAGGTCCTCCGAGGCGAAGACCGCCCCGTTCTCGGTGACGTGCAGCGTGTGCGGCTTACGGCCGTAGTCGAACCGCGGTGCGATGTCGACCTGGAAGGTCATGGTGCCCCGTACGCAGCGGAGCATACGGACCAGGCGGTGGCGGTCGGTGGCTGTCGTCCCGGTCACCGGCATGAAGTCGACCACCTCGCCGGCACCGGTCTCGGTCATGAACCGCGTCACGAGAACCGCGGTGTCCGGCAAGTACAACTGCTTCGTGGTGTACGTGCTTTCCGTCGGCTTGACGGTGAAATGGCCGCCCTTCTCCCAGTCGAGAAGAGCACCGAACACGCTGGGCGAATCGAAACGCGGACAGCAGAACCAGTCGATCGTTCCGTCCGTGGTCACCAATGCCGCAGTCTGCAGATCACCGATCAGGCCGTGGTTTTCGATCAGCGGGTAGTCAGCCATGGGAAAGCCCCTTCCGACGCCACCCCATCAGCGTAAGCACAGGATTGCGTGAGAGCCTCCCGAGCGGTCGGCCCCTGCACCCGCCGGGAAACGGCTTTACCATCGGACCGTGATGTCCTGGGCGGCGCGCTTCCGGTTGCGTCAGTACGCCAAGGCGAGCCTGTGGATCGTCCCCCTGTTCGGGCTTCTGCTGGGGGCGCTGCTCGCCGAATGGGCCGCCCGCGCGGAGGGAGCGGGCTGGCTGCCGGGCACCTGGCAGTACTCCGCCTCGACGGCGAGCACGGTGCTCGCCTCGGTCGTCGGGTCCATGGTCGCGCTGCTCGGGTTCGTCGTGACCATCGGCGTACTCGTCGTCCAGCAGGCCACGGGAACCTTGTCCCCGCGCTACATGCGCCTGTGGTACCGCGACCGGCTGCAGAAAGCCGTGCTGGCCACGTTCACCGGAACATTCGCGTTCGCCTACTCCCTCTTGCGCGGCATCGAGTCGGACTCCGTCCCCGACCTGGGGGTGACCCTGTCCGGCGTGGCCGTCTCCGTCAGCCTCGTGCTGCTGCTCATCTACCTCAACCGGTTCACCCACAACCTCCGGCCCGTGGCCATCGCCGACCTGGTGGGGCGTTTGGGCGAGAAGGTGCTGGCCCAGGGGACGCAGCACCTCCATCGCCATGCGGTACGCGAGGGGGCTTCCCCGCCGGATGCCGGTCCGGTGACCCCCATCCGCTCCGAACGCGGCGGAGTGATCCAGGCGTTCGACGCGGCGGGGCTGATCGCCGCCGCCGTCCGCAACGACTGCGTCCTCGTACTGGCCCACCAGATCGGCGACTTCGTACCGCCCGGCACCACCCTGGTGGAGGCGCACGGCTCCGCGCCGCCGCCCGACCCGCGGCGGGTGACCGGACTCGTCGCCCTCGGAACCGAGCGCACCATCGAGCAGGACCCCGCCTTCGCCCTGCGCATCCTCGTCGACATCGCCATCCGCGCCCTCTCTCCCGCCGTGAACGACCCCACGACCGCCGTGCAAGTGCTCAACCACATCGACACGTTCCTGCACACGGTCGGCCGAGCCCGGTTGCGCGAGCAGTACGTGCTCGCCGACGACCAGGGCCGGCCGCGGCTGGTGCTGCCGGGCCGCAGCTGGGAGGACTACCTCCGGGTCGGCGTCACCGAGATCCGCGAGTACGGGGCCACGTCCCTCCA
The DNA here is from genome assembly GCF_045162725.1 of Streptomyces sp. NBC_01006. Classification (NCBI taxonomy): domain Bacteria; kingdom Bacillati; phylum Actinomycetota; class Actinomycetes; order Kitasatosporales; family Streptomycetaceae; genus Streptomyces; species Streptomyces sp. NBC_01006. Next base: position 7,489,544 of record NZ_CP108700.1, read on the forward strand.
GGTGTGCAGGCGGCTCCGCGCCCTGCTGGAGGACCTGCTGGAGACTCAGCCGGCCGAGCGTCTGCCGGCGGTACGCGCAGAGCTCGTTCTCCTCGACGAAGCCGTCCGGCGGACGTTCACCGACCCCGCCCGCCGCGCCAGTGCGCAGACCGCCGACCGGCAAGGCATCGGCGGTGGGCGGCGCCCGCGGAGCGAACCCTCCCGATGAGCCGGCCGTTCGCTCGTTCGGATGCGTAACGCTCGCGCCCGGCCTCTCCACGGGGTCTGCTGCAAGGTGAACCCTAATGGGCAGGAGAGGACGTGTCATGACGGACGAAGGTGCCACCGCCCCCGGCGGGGAGCCCGCACGCGAGCCCGGATCGGACGCGGAGCGCTCTGAACTCGAACGGCTGCGCACCCGGGTGGCGGCGCTGGAGGCCGACAAGGCGGACCGCGCGACCCATCATCGGTGGAAGTCGTTCTTCGCCGCCCTGCTCATCGTCATCGGCTGTGTGCTCGCCCCGCTCGCGGCCGTCGCGGCGTGGACGTCGAGCGTGGTCGGCGACACGGACCGCTACGTGGCGACGGTCGCCCCGCTCGCGTCCGACCCGGACATCCAGGCCGCGGCGGCCAACCGGGTCACCAACGCGGTGATGGAGCACATCGACCTCAAGTCCCTGCTGGAAGGCGTGGGGCCCGACGACCGGCCACTCGTGGAGAAGGCACTCGGCAAGCTCGGCGACTCGCTGGAGAACGCCGTCCGCAGCTTCGTCCACGACAAGGCGCAGGACGTCATCGCCTCCGAGACCTTCGAGCGGATCTGGACCGAGGCCAACCGCCGTATCCACACCGCGGTGGACAAGGCCCTCACGGGCAGCGGCGGGGGCGCCGTGAAGATCAACAACGACTCGGTGACCGTCGACCTGGGCCCGGTCGTCGACCAGGTGAAACAGCGCCTCGTCGACGAAGGCATGACGGTGGCCGCCAAGATCCCCGAGGTGCACACCGACTTCACCGTCCTGCGGGCGGACGACATCGGCAAGGTCAAAACCTACTTCCGCCTCCTGCAGATCGCCGGCAACTGGCTGCCGGTGCTCTCGGTGCTGCTGATCGCCGCCGGTGTGCTCCTCTCCCGTCACCGGCGCCGCGTTCTCGTGACGGCGGCACTCGCCTTCGCCTTCGCCGTCCTCCTGCTCGGCGTCGCGTTGACGATCTTCCGCGTGGTGTACCTGAACGCGCTGCCGGACAGCGTCTCGCAACCCGCGGCCGGAAGCGTGTACGACGCGTTGACGCACTACCTCCGTACGACGGTCCGGATGGCCGTGGTGCTGGGCGTGGTGATCGCGCTGGCCGCCTGGCTGACCGGCCCCGGCCGCTGGGCCACGTTCGTACGGCAGATGTGGCACTCGGGCATCGGCGCGGCCCGCTCCACGGCGGACCGCGCGGGCATGCGGACCGGCCCGGTGGGCCCGTTCGTCCACCGCTACCGCAGGTGGATCACCTGGGTCCTGCTCGCCGCGGCCGTGCTGACCTTCGTGCTGTGGAACTACCCGACCGGCTGGGTCATCGTCGGCATCGCGCTCGTGTTCCTCTTGGTGATGGCACTGGCGGACTTCCTCGCGGAGAACGAGAGCGACCGCCCCTCCGGGCACGCGGCATGACTACGCGCGGGCGACGTTCGCCGTGATCAGGCGGAGCAGGTGTTTGGCGGTGGCGTCCTGCTCCGGGGTCAGGTTCATGGCGTCGCCGATGGCGAGCGGGACGGTGTGGGCCCTGTTCTGGAGCTCCGCACCCGCCTCGGTGAGGCGGACGGCGACCGAGCGCTCGTCGTCGGCGCGCCGCTCGCGCAGGACCAGGCCGTTCGCTTCGAGGCGCTTGAGGAGCGGGGAGAGCGTGCTGGACTCCAGCTGCAGCGCCGCGCCCAGGTCCCGTACGGAGAGGGAATCCCGCTCCCAGAGGGCGAGCATCACCAGGTACTGCGGGTAGGTCAGGCCCAGCGCGTCCAAGAGGGGCCGGTAGCGCACCGTTACCGCACGCGAGGCGGCGTAGAGGGCGAAGCAGAGCTGGTCCTCCAGCCGGAGCGAGCCGTTCTCCGGGTTCTCGCTCGCCGCGTTCTGCATACGCCGCCCCTCTGCTCGTTCCGCTGCCGCCGCCGGCGGACTGCCAGCTCCCGATCCTACCTCTCAGGGTGCGCGCGACTATAGCGTGCACGATTGAGTTGTGCACGACTTAGTCGTGCAGTATGTTTCTGGTACGCCCTGCCGGACGGCGGGTACTGCGATCGTCGAGAACTGCTGCCCGCCTTCGACGTCCCACGAACTGGAGAGCCCGACATGACCGAGAAGAGTGCCCCTCCCGTCCTGGAACCCGCTGCGACCGCGCTCGCGGAGGCCACGGCGAAGCCGCCGTTCCTCTTCCAGCTCCCGCCGGCCGAGGGACGCAAGGCCGTGGACGAGATCCAGTCGGGTGAGATCGCCAAGCCCGATGTGGACGAGGAATGGGTGACCGTCCCCGGCGGCCCCACCGGCGAGGTCAAGACCCGGATCGTCCGCCCGGCGGGGGCGTCCGGCGCGCTGCCGGTGATCGTCTACATCCACGGCGCCGGCTGGGTGTTCGGCAACGCCCACACCCACGACCGCCTCGTCCGCGAGCTCGCGGTCGGAACCGGCGCCGCCGTGGTGTTCCCCGAGTACAGCCTCTCGCCCGAGCACCGCTACCCGGTCGCGATCGAGCAGAACTGGACCGTCGCCCGCTGGGTCGTCACCGACGGGGCGGCGCACGGCCTCGACGCCACCCGGATCGCCGTCGCAGGCGACTCGGTCGGCGGGAACATGAGCATCGCCCTGACCCTGATGGCCAAGGAACGCGGGGGACTGGACCTGCGTCAGCAGGTCCTCTTCTACCCCGTCACCGACGCCGCCTTCGACACCGGCTCCTACCAGCAGTTCGCTTCGGGCTACTACCTGCGCCGCGACGGCATGCAGTGGTTCTGGGACCAGTACACCACCGACCCCGCCGAGCGGGCCCAGATCACCGCCTCCCCGCTGCGCGCCACCACCGGGCAACTCACCGGCCTGCCCCCGGCCCTGGTCATCACCGCGGAGGCCGACGTCCTGCGCGACGAGGGCGAGGCCTACGCCGACAAGCTGCGCAGCGCCGGCGTCCCCGTCACCGCCGTCCGCCAAAAGGGCGTCATCCACGACTTCGTCATGCTCAACGCCCTGCGCGAGACCCATGCCGCCGAAGCCGCCATCAGCCAGGCCGTCAAGACCCTGCGCACCGCACTCGGCACCGCCTGAGCAGTCCGGATCGCGCCCGGCACACCCTTCGCCGGGCTCCCGGTCCGGCGGGGCGGCGCTGGACGGAGGACCGCCCCGGCGGGGCTCAGGCGGTGTGGCCGACGAGGAGGTCGGCGAGCTTGTTGAGGCGCTTGACCGTGCGGTCCTCCGTGGCGGCCGGGGCCGGGGCGACCCGCTCGGAGCGGTCGTAGTACGCGCCGTTGACGATCTCGGTCGCCGGGTCGCAGAGGCGTACGACGTGGGCCGCGCCCTCGGCGGCGGGCGCGCCTTCGTGTCCGTAGAGGGCGAGGAGGCCGGTCTCGCAGATGCCCGGATCGACGGAGACGGCGGTGACGCGCGGGTCGGCGGCGAAGACGGTCAGCGCCAGCTGCGACTGCGCGTACGCGGCGAGACGGGCGTAACGGCGCATGCGCTGCGGGTCGTTCCACTGGATCGCGCCGGTGCGGTGGAGCGAGGAGGAGACGTTGACGACCCGGCCGCCGGGATCGCTGGTCAGCGCCGGCTCCAGCAGATTGGTGAGGAGGTAGTGGGCCAGGAAGTTGACCTGGAAGGCGATCTCGTTGCCGTCGCCCGTGAGCGTGTGCCGTTCGGGGGCGGCCATGGCGGCGTTGTTGACCAGCGCGTGCAGCAGGGGGTGACTCCGTACGACCGCGTGGGCCATGGCCTCGACCTCCTCCAGACGGGAGAAGTCGGCGGCGAGCGGGTGCAGGAGAGCGCCGTCGATGCCCGCGGTGGCGATCAGGCGGTCGGCGGCGGCCCGGGCCTCCTCGTGGGTGCGCCCGTGCAGGAGGACGCGGGCGCCGCTTTCGGCGAGCGTGCGGGCGGATTCGAAGCCGATGCCGGAGGTGGCCCCGGTGACGAGGACGGTACGGCCGGACAGGGTGGTGGACATGTGTGATTCCTGGATGCAGGCATGACTCATACGCCCGGCACCCGGCGCGGAGCGCGGGGCGGGAGCTCAGGTCATGCGGGGGAGAGGCCGGATTCAGACGGCCGGGCGGGCGGAGGGCGCTGCCGGCTGCACCGGATTCGGTGGCCGGTCCTCGTGGCGCGGACCGCTGTTCATGGACCCATCCCAGCGCATCGCCTCGGCTCCGGGCAAGCAGCCGAGCCCGGCTTTGACGGGCTTCTGACGGGCTCCTGACGTGCGGTGATGCCGCAGGCAGGCGGCCTCGTTTGACCTTGACACGGTGACAAGGTCTTCATTGAGGTCGGGTACGGCCCTGCAAGGCCGGCCGTGAGGGGAGCAGGCGTTGTTGATCGGCGAGGTGGCCAGGTGGTCGGGGGTCAGCGCCCGCATGCTCCGGCACTACGACTCGCTGGGCCTGGTGCGGCCGACGGGGCGCACCGGGTCCGGGTACCGGGAGTACTCCGACGAGGACATCCGGCGGATCTTCCACGTCGAGAGCCTGCGCTCGCTGGGTCTGTCGCTGCGCGACGTCGCACGCGCGCTGGACGACCCTGGCTTCCGGCCCTCGGACCTCGTGGGCGACCTCATCCGCCAGACGCAGGAACGCATCGCCGTCGAGACGGCGCTGCTCACGCGACTGCGCCGGATCGGCGCCGCGGAACCGGCCGGCTGGGAGGAGGTTCTCCAGACCGTCGCGCTCCTGCACGCGCTGGGATCGGAGAGTGCCGGGAAACGCCAGCGTGCGGCGCTGGCTTCGGTCGAAGAGGCGCCGCTGCCGGTGGAAGCCCTCGTCGAGGCGGCGCTCGGCGAGACGGATACGAACGTCGCAGGGGCGCTCCGCTGGGCCGTGGCCCAATCGGGCGATGGCGCGTTGGAACTGCTGGCGCAGGGCCTGGCCTCGCCCGTGGCCGAGGTGCGGGAGCGGGCGGTCCGGTGCATCGCCGAGATTCAGGGCGAACAGGCGATCACTCTGCTGCAGGGCGCCCTCACGAGCTCCGACCCCACGGTCCGCAGGCATGCGGCCCTCGTGCGAGGAGCGGCCGGAGCAGCCGAGGCGATCCCCGCACTCGTCGACCTGATCGTCGAGGGCACGAACGACGTCGATGCGGCCGACGCGCTGAGCGCGCTGGCCGGCCGCCCCGAGTTGGCAGATCGGATCGCCACCGCACTCGTTGCCCGCGTCCCGCACGGCCCCGACGCGTCACCCGCACGCCGACGACTGACCCAGGCCCTCGCGGACATCCCGGGAACCACCGCCACCCGCGCCCTCACCGACCTGTCGCACGACGAGGACCCTGCCGTCGCGCTCACCGCGACGTACGTCCTCACCCTCCGTGCCGCGCGATGACGGACCGTGCGCAGCCGCATCGATCCGGTCACCCTGGCGGGCCGTCCGGTGAACCGAGAGTGGCCACGACCTGGGCGGCAGTCGCGGGAGGTCGCGTCACGCCGGTCGACGCCCCGCGCTCCCGCAGGGCGTGGGCCTGCGGCCACCCGGCGGGAGCGGTGCGAATACCCCTCACGTAACCGATATTCGAACGAACTGTCCGTAAATCGACCGCTGATGTGCGGCAGGCCTTCATGCCTGGCAGGCTCGGCCCCAGTTGAGCGCTGCATGAAAGCCGTAGCGCACCAGGAAGCCTTCGAATCGAAAGCGAGTCTTCTCATGCGTCACCGCTTAGCCACCGTCTCCGCCGCCGCACTCCTCTGCTTCGCCGGTGTCACGGGCGTGGCGGAGGCGAGCCCTGCGAGCCTGTACGGCCCCTCCGCCATGGTCTTCACCGTCACCCAGGGGGACGATGCCGCCACGGGTACGGTCCTGCGGGCGACCGTCCTCAGCTGCGCCTACGCCGCCGAGGGCACGCACCCCGCCCCCGGGGCCGCGTGCGACGCCCTGGGCGCCACCGGCGGCGAGTTCAACCGCCTGCTGGCCGCTCCGAATCCGGACCGGGTGTGCCCGATGATCTACGCCCCCGTCACCGTCACCGCGGACGGCGTATGGCGTGGTGCCCACGTCGCGTGGAAGCACACCTTCTCCAACGCGTGCGCGATGGCGGCGACCCTGAACGGCAACCCGGTCTACGCGTTCTGACGGGCGAGGGGACGGTGGCCGCGCGCCGGCGCCCGGGGGGACGGGACGTCGGCGCGCGGCCGCCGATCGCGGCGGGTTGCCGCCCCGCTCGAAACGGCAACCCGCCGATGTTCACGCGTATGGCCCACGACCGAAGGCTCAAACACGAAGGCCGGGAGAAAATGCGTCGCCCGTCCGGCTCCCGGCCGGCGCCTTCCGGGTATCCGCGGCAACCGCAGGCGCCGCCGCGCGCGATAGTCCGATATCGCCTAGTTTGGGCACCGTCGAGATTCCATTCCCACACCAAGGAGTTCACCATGGCTGACAAGGGAAAGATGGACCAGGCCAAGGGCAAGGCCAAGGAGACCGTCGGCAAGGTCACCGGCGACGACCGGATGAAGGCCGAGGGCAAGATGGACCAGGCCAAGGGCAAGGCGAAGGAAGCCCTGAGCGAGACCGAGGAGCGTGCCCGCGGCATCCAGGACTCGCTGCGCGACAAGAACGACAGGGCCTGACGCCGCCCGGCGAGCCCCTCGCGGCTCGCGGGTGAGCCAGGACGCGGCCCCCGGCGCCTCGGCGTCGCGGGGCCGTTCTCGGACCCCGGGCCACTGCGAGGGGAACGGCCCTCGGCGCGGGGTGCGCGTTTGTTCAAGAAGCCGGCACGGAGGTGGTTCCAGGATGGGGGCGTCCCGGCAGCCGCCGGGCGGTACCTCGTGAAGGGACGCATCCCGTGTTCGACACGCGCAAGGCGACGTTCGGCGTCGTCGCGGCAGGAACGCTCGCGGCTTCCGTGCTCCTCGGCGCACCCGCCGGTGCGGCCACCGCCCCCGCCGCGGACGCCACGGCCCGGTACGCCTCGTTCGAGGGCCGGACCCTGGACCTGTCCGGCGACTGGGGCGACGCCAGGGTCTGCATGGTGTGGCAGGGCCGCGGGGCGGTGGAGTGCTTCCGTACGGCCGCCGAACAGGAGGCGCGGGCAGGGCAGTTGCGAGCCACGGCCACGACGCGGCAGGTCCTCGCCGCCTGCTCCACCCCGCTGGACCTGTACCAGTACACGGACAAGGGGGGCCGCGACCTGAAGTTCTACGACCGCGGGTACTGGCAGAACCTCTCCGCGTACAGCTTCGACAACGCCACGTCCTCCTACTGGACCGGCGCCTGTACGGCGCACCTCGCGGAGAACGCGGGCGGCGGCGGGTACTGGTACCCGGGCAACACCGGCCCCAACCACATCGAGAACTCGATGCGCAGCGGCTGGGACAACCGGGTCAGCTCCATCAAGATCGACTGACCCGGCCGGGCAGCACGATGCTGGTGACCTGCCCGGTCACCCGGTCGACCCCGGCCGGGCCGGGCAGGTCGGCACCGCGCTCCGACCGGAACCGCCGCGGCGAGCGCCCGCTCATCGCCTTGAACTCCCGGTTCATATGGGCCTGGTCGCTGAACCCGCAGGCCGCGGCCACGTCCGCGAGCGGGCGGCCGCCGTGGTTGACCAGCCACAGGGCGCGCTGGAAGCGCAGCACGCGCGCCGCGGTCTTCGGCGTCAGACCGATCTGCTCCCGGAAGAGGTACTCCAGCCGCCGCTTGCCGCGGCCGGTGCGTACCGCCAGCTCCCCGACGGGGAGGCTGCCACCGCTGCGGACCAACTCCCCCCACGCATGGCGCAGCGGCTCGGCGGCGCGCGCACCGGTCGCCTCGGTCCAGGTGCGGAGCGTGTCGTCCAGCAGGGCGAAGCGGAGCTCCCACCCGACCGCTTCGTACAGGGCCTCGGCCAGCAGATCGGCCCGCCGGCCGAGGAGTTCGCCCGGCTCGGCCATCCGGTCGGCCAGGTCGCTCATGGGCTGCCCGAGGAGCCCGAACGCCGCCCACGGCGCGAGGAGCACCTCCACGCCCTCCACCCGGCCCGCGTGTTCACCGAGCGTGGGCCGGGTCTGGAGGCCGGAGAGCAGCGCGGAGTAGGGGCGGGCGGTTGCGTCGCGCTGCGTGCCGAGCGTCACCCACACCGGGTCGGCGAGGTTGAAGACCAGCGAGACACAGGCGTCCGGCACCTCCAGCCGCCGGCGCCCGTACCCGAGGTCCATGCGGTAGCCCCGGTATCCGCGCACACCCGGCCGCAGCCGCGGATGAGGCAGGCCGCGCACCACTTCCCACGTGCCATGGGGGCAGGCGTCCCTGGCGAGGGCCCGGGACGGGGGAGGTAAGCCGGACGGCATGTCATGCCTCCTTCGGCCCCGGGGCCGTTCGGTGGGGCCCGGTGAAGCGGTGTGTCTCGTCTGCACGGTGTACGCGGGCATCGGTGCCCCGCCACCCGCCGCTCCATGCGCCGCGCCCCCGGAAGGGCTCGATTCCGACGCCGGGCGCACGTCCGACGGCGGGCGCACGGTGCGACGTGCCGTTCGGCATGCGTTCACGGGACAACCCGTCGGGCGACGGCGGGCGTTCGGGGTCGGCCGGGACCCTCGTGTGGCCCCAGCCCCACTCCCCACTCCTCCCGGGACGGTCACCGTGCTCGAAGCAGGCACATCCCAGGGGCGTCTTCGCCCCGCCCCGCTCCACCTCGCCGTCGCGGGCTGCATGCTGGCGGCCGCCGCGCTGCTGTTCGCGCCCGCGGCGCACGCGGCCCCTGCCGACGACATCCGCATCAACGAGGTGGTGACCACCGGCAGCGTCGACGACTCGATCGAGCTGTTCAACAAGGGCACGGCCACGGTCGACGTCTCGGGCTGGATCCTCAAGGACGACGACAAGAGCTCGAAGTTCAAGATCCCGTCCGGGGCGGTGCTCGCCCCCGGGGCGGCCCGCGCCTTCGACGTGGACGCGGCGTTCGGCCTCGGCTCCAGCGACAAGGCCCGCCTCTACCTCCCCGACGGCGCCACCCTGGTCGACAGCTTCGGCTGGAGCAGCCACTCCAGCCCGTCCTGGTCGCGCTGTCCCGACGGCACCGGCGCCTTCGCCAAGGCGGCCCTGACGCTCGGCGCACCGAACGACTGCGGCTCTGGGGACGGCGGCGGTACGAACCCGGTGGCCTGGCCCGGCGGCAGCTCCGTGGCGACGGCCGACGGTTCGAACGTCTTCGGCCAGGACCTCAGCGGCCTGTACCAGGAGGGCTCCGTGCTGTGGGGCGCCCAGAACTCCGGCAAGCTGTGGCGGCTGGTCCGCGACGGCTCCGGCGGCTGGCGCCCGGACACCGCGAACGGCTGGTCCTCCGGCAAGACCCTGCGCTACCCCGGCGGCGCCGGCAGCCCGGACAGCGAGGCCGTCACCCTGACCGCCGCGGGCGCGGCGGGCGGTGCGTACGTCGCGAGCGAGCGCAACGGCGACGCGTCGGGCACCAGCCGCCTGTCCGTCCTGCGCTACGACGTCACCACCGGCGCGGGCAGTGCCCTGACGGCCACGAAGGAGTGGAACCTGACGGCCGGCCTGCCCGCCGTCGGCTCCAACCTCGGCTTCGAGGCGATCACCTGGATCCCCGACACCACCTTGACGGCGGCCGGCTTCGAGGACGAGTCGACCGGCGCGGCCTACGATCCGAGCCGGTACGGCGCGCACACCGGCGGCGTCTTCTTCCTCGGGGTCGAGGGCACCGGCACCGTCTACGGCTACGTCCTGCAGGACGGCGGGGCAGCGACCCGCCTCGCCACGATCGCCAGTGGCATGTCCGGCGTGATGGAGCTCCAGTGGGAGCCGCAGGCCGCACGGCTGTGGCTGGTCTGCGACGACACCTGCGACGGCCGCCACCGGACCATGAAGATCGGCGCCTCCGGTGCCTTCACCCTCACCGCCACCTACGACCGCCCGAGCGGCATGCCGGACCTCAACAACGAGGGCTTCGCGCTCGCCGGAGCCGACGAATGCGTGGGCGGCGCCAAGCCCGTGTACTGGTCCGACGACAGCAACACCGGTGGCCACGCACTCCGCAGGGGCACCATCGCCTGCTGATCCCGGCAGCCCCCCGCGGGCCTGGTCCTCCTCCCCGCCGGCACACGGGACCTGACGGCAAAGGGGCCGGATCGGGCTCGTGGAGGCGGGGAGCCGGCGGCGGCGTGCGATCCTTCAGCCATGGATGTGATCTTTGCCGAGGACGAGAGTGCCGTACGCCGCTGCTGGCCCGTCTTCTCCCAGCTGCGGCCCCTCTTGGACGAGGACGGGTTCGCCGAGCGCTGGCGTACGCAGACCGCGGAGGGCTACCGGATCGTCTACCTGGAGGAGGACGGCGAGGTGTGCGTCGTCGCGGGCTTCCGCGTCATGCACACGATGATCTCGGGCCGCATCCTGTACCTGGACGACCTCGTCGCCGACGAGGCCCTGCGCGGCCGGGGCCTCGGCAGCCGGATGCTCACCGCCCTGAAGGCCATCGCAACGGATGAGGGGTGCGAGGAGTTCCACCTCGACACGGGCCACCAGCGCCACGCCGCGCACCGGACCTACCTGCGCAACGGCTTCCGGATCGACGCCCATCACGTCTCCATGAACCTGCGCTGACCGCGGCCCCGACCTGCCACACCCCGCCCGGGCCCTCTGGCCCGGGCTCAGGTGCGCCCGTACCCTCTGCCCCATGATCGATTCACGTACCCATGTCCGCGTCGCCCGCCCCTCCCTCGACCTGGAGGCCGCCGAGCGGTTCTACGTCGACGGGCTCGGCCTGGAAGTGCAGTGGCGCAGTGCCGAGCGCACGCCCGGTGAACACGACCTCCTCATGGTCGGGCCGGCCGCGGGCGGTTGGCACTTCGAGCTCACCCACGACCCCGATAACCCGATCGTGCCCGCCCCCACCGTGGACGACCTCTTCGTCGTCTACCTGGGCGGGGCGCCCGACGAGGAGTTCGTCCAGCGGCTCGTCGAGCACGGCGGCACGCGCGTGGCCGCCCACAACCCCTACTGGGACGAGTACGGAGTCACCGTCGCCGACCCGGACGGTTACCGGCTGGTGCTCTGCTCCCGTACCTGGCCCTGACACGGCCCAGGGAAACCGGGGATCCCGGGGACGTGACATTCTCTTCCCCGGGCTCTCCGGCCATGTCCGGTTTTGTATGCACCATGTCTGCCATGACGACGAACGACGATGCCACGGCCTGGCAGGGCGGCAGCCTCGACCTGGATGCGTACCTCCGGCGTACCGGCTATGACGGAGAGCTCGTGCCCACCCTCGACGTTCTGCGGGCGCTGACGCGTGCGCACATCACCTCGATACCCTTCGAGACCGTCGAGATCGTGCTCGGCCGGCCGATCTCCCTCGAACTGCAGGACCTCCAGGACAAGTTGGTCCACGGACGCCGCGGCGGCTACTGCTACGAGCACACCGTGCTGCTCGCGGCGGTGCTGGAGCGGGTCGGCTTCCGGGTGACCGGGCTCGCCTCGCGGGTCCGTATCGGTTCCGAGGGCGTGGTCCGTGCGGCCACGCACGCGATGCTGCGGGTGGAGACGGCCGAGACCCCTGAGACCGGCAAGGTGTGGGTGTGCGACCCCGGTTTCGGCCGCAATCCCATCGAGCCCATCGAGCTGGTGGACGGCGCCGAGACCTCGTTCGGCGGCTGGGGCTTCCGGCTGGAGGGTTCGACCACCGAGACGGGCGACCGTCTGTACGCGATGCGGACGCGGGGTGCCGACGGCTGGTACGACCTGCACGCCTTCACCGTCGACCAGCGGTATCCGCAGGACTGGATCGTGGCCAACCACTTCCTGTCCACGCACGCGCGTTCGCCGTTCGCGGGTCGGCTCCTCGTCCAGCAGATGCGCGAGGGGGAGCACGTCTTCCTCGACGGCAGCGTCCTGACCCGAACCCAGCCCGACGGCACGGCAACCGCGCAGACCTACACCCCGGAGGAGATCCCGGGCCTCCTGCGCGACCTGTTCGGCATGGAGGTGCCGGAGTCCGACCGCGACGAGCTCATCGCCCGCGTGTACGTGGCCCGTCAGGCCGTCGCGATGTACCCGACGACCGTGCAACCGTCGACGCTGCCCCTCCAGCAGCCGCGGGCTCACCGCGCCGGACGCCGGAGGGTGACGCCGGTCAGCTGAGCCCCGGGGCGCGCCCGGCCGGCCCCTCGGGGTCCCGGTCGGGCCGCTCTCCCTGCTGCACGGCGGGTTCGGGCCAGGTGCGGCGGATCTGGGCGTCGGTCATCGCCGAGGTGTGCGCTGCCGGTGCCCGGTCCAGGCCGAACCCGATCAGCAGGGCCTCGGCGTAGCGGCGCCAGGCTTCGGGGTCGATGTGGTGGGTTCGGTCGGCGACGGCGCCGATCATGTACAGGAACGCGTACACGTCGGCGCCGGCGAAGTCCTCGCGGACCGCGCCCGCCGCCACGGCCCTTTCCACCAGACCTTCCACGTGGACGCCCAAGTCGTCGCGCATCCGGGAGACCGGCCCCGCCTCGATGCTCGCGTGGCCGAGGATGACCTCCAGTGCGCGGTCCCGGGCCCGCCACCCCGCCGCCTCGATCAGGTAGTGGCGCAGCGCCTGCCCCGGGTCCGGCTGCGCTTCGGCCGCTGCCGCGAGGTCCAGGAAGGTCCTGAAGCGTTCGGTGAACAGGGCGTCGATCAGCGACTGCAGATCGGGGAAGCGCCGGTAGACCGTGCCGACCCCGATGCCCGCCTCGCGGGCGATCTCGTTGAGGGTGACGGCGGCGCCCCGCCGCGCGAACATGTGGTCGGCCGTCTCCATGATGAGCTGGCGATTTCGTTCCGCGTCCGCTCGCAGCGGGCGTTGCGTTTCCCGGGTCACACCGGGACATTCTCCATCACGGCCGGGGCGCGTACGTACCTGGCCAGCAGCAGTGCGCCCGTCACGACGCTCCACAGCAGCCACGAGTAGACGCCGCCGCGCTCGAACACACCTGCCGTACGTGCGGACATGCCGACCAAGGCCTCGCTCAGCAGGCCCAGTACGCCGACCGCGATGCTGAAGACGCGGTACGCGGTGGGCAGTTCGAGGCTCCGTAGAGAGCCCGCCATGACGGCGACCGTGTTGGCGCACAGGATGCCGACCGCCGCGCCGCCGACGTGGATGGCCAGGCTGTAGCCCGGGGCATCCGCGGAGCCGTGGAACAGGCCGACCAGGACGAACGCCCCGCCGTGCGCGATCGCGAGGGCGAGGACGACGCGCCGGGCGCGGCCCTCGACCAGGCGGGCCAGCAGGACCACCGCCGTCGCGAACAAGATCCCCTGGATCGCGAACGACACGTTCATCAGCTGATGCGCCGGCGAACAGATCTCGCGCCCCTGGAACCGCGTACCGCAGTCGGGCACGCCGAGATCGCTGATGTAGTTCGTCGCATAGCTGTACGTCGGATCGGTCCAGGCCGCCGAGGCGATCGCTTCGGCGATCACCCACTGCGCCGCGTTCACGACCAGGACGACCGCTGCCAGTGGCAGCCAAACCCTGCGCGGCATCGGGAATCCTCTTCCTCTTCCTCGTGCTCTTCGTCGACGAGCGAGCCACCACCGTAGCAGTAACTGGATAATTCAATCCACTTAGTGGAATTCGGCAAGTAACTTGGCGAAGTTGCTTGCCGAGTTCTACGGTGGGGACATGACCACGAATCCCGGGCCAGAGGGGTCCGCTGCGACCGCGCAGCGGCTCAACGACGCGATCAAGCGGCTTCGCGCCCGCCTGCGCGCGGAATCGGGGCAGGACGCGACCGGCCTGACCGTCACGCAGCTCACCGTCCTGGCGAGTGTCGTACGGGAGGGCCCGGTCACCGCGGCCCGGCTCGCTTCGCTGGAGCACGTCAGTCCGCAGTCCATCGCGCAGAGCCTGGCGGTCCTCAAGGCCGCCGGCCTGGTCCACGGCGAGCCCGACCCGCAGGACGGCCGCCGGAAGCTGATGAGCGCCGACCCCGCCGCCACCGAGCTGATCGACAGGCTGCTCGCGGGTCGCGCGGCCTATCTGGCCCGTGCCATCGACCGGCTCGTCCCCCCGGACCGGCTGGCGGACGTGGAGAAGGCCGTCGAGCTGCTGGAGCGACTGGCCGCGGCCGACCTGAGCGGCCCGGCCGACCCGAGTGACGGCAGCATATGAGGACCGGTACCCGCCGGGCCGCCGCGACGGCATCCGGCCTCGCCCGCAAGCCGTTCGCGTGGACGTTCACCGCCCCGCTCTACGTGGGCTCCGGTCTCAACGCCATCAACAGCTCCATCATCGCGACCGCCCTGGTGCCGATCGCCGCCGAACTGCACGTCCCGGTGGGCAGCACCGCCGTGCTGATCACCTCGCTCTACCTGGCCAGCGCCGTCGCCCAGCCCACCGCGGGCAAGCTGGCGGAGGTCTTCGGCGCACGCCGGATCTTCCTCGCCGGCATCGTCCTGGTGCTGTTCGGCGGCTTGGTCGGTGGCCTCGGCCGGAACCTGGCGATGCTGACCGTCGCCCGCGTCCTGGTCGGCATCGGCACCTCGGCCGCCTTTCCCTGCGCGATGGTGCTGATCCGGCGCCGTGCCGACGAGGTCGGCCTCGACACCCCGCCGGGCGGGGTGCTCGGCGGCCTCGCGATCGCGGGCATGGCCACCGCCGCCGTCGGACCGCCGATCGGCGGCCTTCTGGTCGGCACCGCGGGATGGCGCTGGGCCTTCCTGATCAACATCCCGGTCACCGTGATCGCGATGGCGGTGGCCGTGCGCTGGCTGCCCAAAGATCCCGTGCCACCCGGGAATCCGGTGTTGCCCGCGGATCCCGCGAATCCCGCGCCCGGCCGCGGGCAGAACCGTTTCGTTGAGCTCGCCGGCCGGATCGACCTGCCCGGCATCCTCGGCTTCGCCGCGTCGATGAGCGCGCTCGTCGTCTTCCTGACAGGCCTTCCGCAGGTCCGGTGGGCCGTGCTCGCCGCCTTCGCGCTGGTCGCCGTACCCACCGTCGTATGGGAGCTGCGGAAGGCGTCGCCGTTCTTCGACTTCCGGGGTCTCGCCGCCAACGGCGCCCTCGCCCGTACGTACCTGCGCCAAGCGCTCATCCTGCTCGGCGTCTACTCCGTGATGTACGGAATGACCCAGTGGATGGAGGCCGCACACGGGCTGTCCACCCTGGAGGCCGGACTCCTGCTGCTGCCGATGGGGGCCGTGTCCGCGCTGTTCTCGCGCCCGCTCGCCCGCCGCAACCTGGTGCGCGGACCGCTGATCGCCTCGGCGCTGACCATGCTGCTCGGCTCGGTCGGCATCATGCTGCTCACCTCCCACAGCCCCGCGATCGCCATCGTGCTCGTCACCCTGGTCTTCGGCATCACGACCGCCACCACCACGGTCGGGAACCAGACCGCCCTCTACCTCGCGGCGCCGCCCGACCAGATCGGCACCGCCTCCGGGCTGCTCCGGACCTGCGGATACCTCGGATCCATCACCTCCGCCGTGATCGGCAGCCTCGTCTTCCGCGACGGGGCGAGCGACCACGGCCTGCACGTCCTCGGCCTCGTGCTGGTCGTCGCGGGCCTCGCGGCCCTGCTGCTGGCCGTGTTCGACCGCCGGCTGATGGCCCGCGGGACGAGCCGCCCGGCCGCCCGTACCTCCCGTACCCCGAACGTCGAGGAGACCCCCGCGTGAACGCCACCGCCCTTCCGAACCTCGTACCCGAGCGGACCGCCCTGCTCGTCATGGACTTCCAGAACGGGATCGTCGCAACGAGGACATCGCCACCCGGATCGACGAGCGGATCGCTCCCGAGGACGGCGACATCGTCGTACGCAAGGTCCGCATCGGCGCGGGCTCCACCACGGACCTCCACCGGCAGCTGCGCGACCGCGGTATCGACACGCTGGTCCTCACCGGGATCAGCACCAGTGGCGTCGTCCTGTCCACGCTCATCGACGCCGCCGACCGCGACTACCGCGTCCACGTCCTGTCCGACGGAGTCGCCGACCGCGATCCCGAGGTCCATCGGGTGCTGCTCGACAGGGTGTTCCCGGTCCGGGCCGATGTCATCGACACCGTCGGGCTGCGCGCTCTGCTGCCGTCCGGTGCTGGGCGGTACCGGAGATGCCGATCGTGAACGCGACGGGCAGGGCTGCGGCCTTGGCGAGCAGTGGTCGGGGGATGGTGCGGTGCGCGGCGCGTTGCCGGATCAGGGGACCAGGACCACCTTTCCGGCGACCGTGCCCGACTCGGCCAGGCGCATCGCCTCGGCGGCGCGGGCCAGCGGGATCTCGGCGGCGACCTTGGCCGTGATCTCGCCGCGCTGCAGGGCCGTGAACACCTGGGTCAGGTCGGAGCGCAGCCGCGCCCGGAAGCGGTTCTTGGCGTAGGCGCGCCCGGCCCACACGTTGAAGAAGTACGCGCGGCGGCCGTTGGGCAGCGCGTTCCACACCCACACCCGGCCCAGCAGCTTGAGCACCGGCCACGAGCCGGAGCCCTGGTCGTCGCGGGTGGCGGCGGTGCCGTACGAGACGAGGGTGCCGCCGGGGGCCAGCAGCTGCCAGGAATCGACGATGCCCTCGCCGCCGACGTGGTCGAAGACCGCGTCCACCCCGCCGGGCACGAGGGCCCGTACCCGTGCGGAGACGTTGCCCGAGCGGTAGTCGATGGGGGTCACCCCGAGTACGCGCAGTCCGTCGTGGTGACGGGTGGACGCGGTGCCGATCACCCTTGCCCCCGCGGCGAGCGCCAGCTGGACCAGGATCGAGCCGACGCCGCCGTTGGCGCCGTGGACCAGGACGGTCTGGCCGGCGCGCACCCGCGCCTTGCGGTGGAGCATCTGCCAGGCGGTGATGCCGTTGACGACCGCCGTCTCGGCGTCCACCGCGCCGACGCCGTCGGGGACCTCCACCACGTCGGCGGCGTCGAGGGCGATGTGGCTGGCCCATCCTCCGGTCTTCGTCAGGGCGGCCACCCGCCGGCCGAGCAGGCCCGAGCCGACGCCTTCGCCCACGGCCAGCACCGTGCCGACCAGGTCGTATCCGGGGACGAACGGGAAGGGGGGCTGGTCGTAGTACCGGCCGCGGCGCATCTGCTGCTCGGCGAAGGAGACTCCCGTCGCCTCCATCGCGACGACCACCTGTCCGGCCGCGGGCGCCGGGACCGGGCCCCGGTGCAGCTCCAGACCCTCGGGCTCGACCTTGCCCGGCAGAACGATCTCGACGCGCTCGGCGGTGTTCACCATGACCTCCAGAAGGGGCTTGCTGTTTCGGCTTCTGGTGTTCGTTAGAAGCTATAACTAGAATGAGCAGGTGTATCGGGGATGTCAAGCGAATCGTTCGTCCGATCGTGAGGGGACTTGCCGATGGTGATAGCTTCTAACTCATTGGTGACGTGGCAGGCGACGAGAGGTGGCGGGCATGGGCACGACCGGACGTACGGAGACCCCTCGCGAGCGGTACCGGCAGCAGGTGCGCGAGGAGGTCAAGGAGAAGGCCTGGCAGCAGATCGCCGGCTCCGGCGCCTCCGCGCTGTCCCTCAACGCCATCGCCAAGCAGATGGGCATGAGCGGACCGGCGCTGTACAGGTACTTCGCCAACCGCGACGAGCTGATCACCGAGCTCATCCGGGACGCGTACCGCAGCCTCGCCGACGCCTTCGCTGCCGCCGCCGGTGACGGCGACGCCGACGGGGGAGCGGGCCGGCCCGGCCTCGCCGCACTCGCGCGGGTCCTGCGCCGCTGGGCCCTGGAGGACCCGCACCGCTACTTCCTCGTCTACGGCACCCCGGTACCGGGCTACCACGCGCCGCAGGACACCACCGCGATCACCGCCGAGATGATGTCCGTCCTGCTCGACGCCTGCGCGGCCGCCGAACAGGGGGACGGAGCCGGGGACTTCGAGCAGCACCTGGCCGGCCACCGGGACTGGGCCGGCAGTCACCCCGACGCCCCGCCGGCCGCCCTGCGCCTGGCGCTGGCCTTCTGGAGCCGCCTGCACGGCGTGCTGTCCCTCGAACTGGCGGGCCACTTCACGGGCATGGGCCTGGACCCCGCCCGGCTCTACGCGTCCGAGGTGGACGCCCTGACCACCGGCTGACCGCAGGCAGGGGGCGTCCCGCCCTACCCGAGCCGTGCTCGCGTGTCATTCCGGAATGTTCCGGATCCCCTGGTCCCGGGCCGTTGCTACGTTCCCGTACGTCCCGGCTCGACGACCCAGGGGGAGGAACGTCACGTGGTTCTCGGTCTTTCGCGACGCGCGTTGGGGCTGGTTCTGGCGGCGGCGGCTGCCGTACTGCCGCCGCTCGTGGCCCCGTCCACGGCTGCTGCCCGGGCCGCCGGCTTCGTCGCCTCGTGCCCGAATTCCGGTTGGATAATCCAGCACTACAGCCAAGAGCACAACGGC
Source organism: Streptomyces sp. NBC_01006 (assembly GCF_045162725.1). Lineage (NCBI taxonomy): Bacteria > Bacillati > Actinomycetota > Actinomycetes > Kitasatosporales > Streptomycetaceae > Streptomyces > Streptomyces sp. NBC_01006. Next base: position 7,508,036 of record NZ_CP108700.1, read on the forward strand.
ATAGACATCGCGAGCGGCTACGGCACCCCGATCTATGCCGTGGGCGACGGAGAGGTGCTCGTCTCGGGTCCCGCAGACGGCTACGGCCAGTGGATCCGCATCCTGCACGGCGACGGGACGATATCCGAGTACGGGCACATGCAGCGGCGGGACGTCGCCACCGGTGACCACGTCACGGCCGGTCAGCAGATCGCGCTCGTGGGCAGCGAAGGCCAGTCCGAGGGGCCCCACCTCCACCTGCGGATCTGGGGCGACCCGAACGCGAGTGTCCGCACCGACCCCGAGCCGTACCTCGCGGAACGCGGGGTGACCTTCCCCTGTGTGCCGGGCCAGGGCCCCGGACCCGGGCCGGCCCCGGTGGTGCACCCGGTGGAGTCGGGCCGGGTGGTGTCGGCGCGGTCGGCCGACGGCCGGCTGGAGGTGTTCGCGGCGGCCGCCGACGGCGTCCACCACGCCTGGCAGACCGCCGTCAACGGCGGCTGGTCCGCCTGGGAAGCCCTCGGCGGCCCCGGCAACGCCGAACTGGCCATCGCTCCCAACGCGGACGGCCGGCTCGAACTGCTCGCCCTCAACGGCACCACCTTCCAGCACCGCTACCAGACCGCGCCCTCCGCGGGATGGTCGGGCTGGGAGGGCTTCGGCGGTGGCGGACACGACATCGCCGCCGGCACCAATGCCGACGGCCGGATCGAGGTGTTCGCCTCGGGTCCGGCGGGGATCTTCCACCGGTACCAGAACGCGCCCAGCGGCGGCTGGTCCGAGTGGGAGCCCACCGGCGGCGGTCCGGCGCAGGGGCGGATCGAGATGGAGAAGTCCCCGGACGGACGGCTGGAGGTGTTCGCCGTCAACGGGGACACCTTCCAGCACCAGTACCAGACGGCCGTCAACGGCGGTTGGTCCTCCTGGGACAACTTCGGCGGCGGCGGACGCGATCTGACCGTCGACCACAACGCCGACGGGCGGCTGGAGGTCTTCGCCTCGGGTCCCGTGGGTGTCTACCACAAGTACCAGACCAGTCCGAGCAGTTGGTCCGAGTGGGAGCCCTCCGGCGGGCCCGCCGACTCGCAGCTGACGAGCGAACGAACCGCCGACGGCCGGGTCGAGGTCTTCGCCGTCAACAACACCGTGGCCATGCAGACCTGGCAGACGGGACTCAACGCCCCGTACAGCCAGTGGGCCGAATTCGGCGGCGGCGGGACCGAAGTCACCGCCGCCACCAATGCCGACGGGCGCATCGAGGTCTTCGGGACGAGCGGCGCCGGCGTGTTCCACAAGTGGCAGACCGGATTCTCCAAATGGTCCGAATGGGCGTGGGTGACCGACACCGCCGGTCCCGCCGTCAACTGACCCGAGCTCACCGCCCTGCACCCAGCACGCCCGAAGGGGGAAGCAGTTGTCCAGAACCCAGCGCTCCTTACCCACCGGAACGACGCCGTCACCGCGGAGCCGCGCCGCCCGCCGCCTGGCCGCACCGGCGCTGGCCGTGCTGCTCGGCGCGGCGGGACCGGTCGCCGGGGCCTCGCCCGCATCCGCCGCGTCGAGCGATCTGTGCGCGCAGACCGGCTACAACGCGGGCTTTCGCGGCGACGGCCTGGTGACCGCCGTCGCCGTAGCCCTCGCGGAGTCCAGCTGCAACCCGTCGGCGACCAACGTCCAGAACAATCGGCCCCCGTCCAGGGACCGCGGCCTGTGGCAGATCAACGACTACTGGCACTCCGAGGTCGACGACACCTGCGCGTACGACGCCCAGTGCAACGCGAATGCCGCCTTCAAGATCTCCGCCGGTGGTACGAACTGGGAGCCCTGGTCCACGTACACCGCGGGCGTGCACTGGCGGCACATGGACGAGGCCCGGGCCGCGGTGGACCGGCTCGGTCACCACGAACCCGGACCGGGCCCGCTGACGTACCCGGCGGAGTCGGGCCGGGTGGTGTCGGCCCGGTCGGCGGACGGCCGGCTGGAGGTCTTCGCGGCCGGGGCCGACGGCATCCACCATGCCTGGCAGAACACGGTGAACGGCTCGTGGTCCGAGTGGGAGGCCCTGGGCGGCCCGGGCGGTGCGGAGCTGGCGATCGGCCCCAACGCCGACGGCCGGCTGGAGTTGTTCGCCATCAACGACAACACCTTCTCCCACCGTTACCAGCTCCAGCCCTCGGGCGGCTGGTCCGGCTGGGAGTCCTTCGGCGGGGGCGGCAAGGACATCGCGGTCGGCGCGAACGGCGACGGTCGGCTGGAGGTGTTCGCCTCCGGTCCGGTCGGGGTGTTCCACAGGTACCAGAGCGCGCCGAGCGGCGGCTGGTCCGAATGGGAGCCCGCCGGCGGCGGTCCGGCCAACAGCCGGATCGAGATGGAGAAGTCCCTCGACGGGCGTCTGGAGGTCTTCGCCCTGAACGGCGACACCTTCCAGCACCTGTACCAGACGGCGGTCAACGGCGGCTGGTCGGCCTGGGAGGACTTCGGCGGCGGCGGTCGCGACCTGACCGTGGACCACAACCAGGACGGCCGCCTGGAGGTCTTCGCCTCCGGACCGGTCGGCGTCTTCCACAAATACCAGACGGGTGCGTCCGGTTGGTCCGGCTGGGAACCCACCGGGGGTCCGGCCGACTCCCAGCTCACCAGTGAACGGTCGCCGGACGGCCGCGTCGAGGTCTTCGCCATGAATGCGACCACCGCCCAGCACATCTGGCAGAGCGGGGTCAACGCCCCGTACGAACAGTGGGCCGAGTTCGGCGGTGGCGGCAGCGAAGTCGCCGCCACCGCCAACGCCGACGGCCGCATCGAGGTGTTCGGCACCAGCAGCGCCGGCGTCCACCACAAATGGCAGACCGGATTCACCACCTGGTCCGAATGGGCTTGGGTGAGCGGCACCTCCGGCCCCGCCGTCAACTGACCCCGGAGGTGCCCGTGCATCCGATCAGCAGACGGCGCGTGTTGCGGGGTGCGGCCGCCGCCGCGGGCGCGCTCGCGCTGCCGGGGACGGGCAGCGCGGCCGCGACGGTCCCACCGCACCGGTGGATCGGAGCCGGGCCGTTCACCCACGTCCACGATCCGTCCGTACCCGGCAGGCAGCGTTACCTCAACGACCACACGCTGATCAAGGCGTCCGGGCGATGGCACCTGTTCGGCATCGTCGGCGACAGCGCACGGCCCGGTGAGTCCCCGGACAGCGCGGCCGAGGTCACCTTCGCCCACGCCTCCGCCCCGGATCCGTACGGGCCGTGGACCACGCACCCCGACGCGCTGACCGTCGACCGGTCGTACTTCGGCGAGGAGCACCTGTGGGCCCCGCACGTGGTCGAGGCGGGCGGGACGTACTGGATGTTCTACGCCGCCGGCGGCCGCAGCGGCGCCGCGATCAACCTCGCGACGTCCACCGATCTGTTCACCTGGACCCGCGTCCCGTCCGGCCCCCTCTTCCGAGGGCTCGCGGCACGCGATCCGATGGTGCTGCGGGTCGCCGACGAGTGGGTCATGTACTACACCGAGCTGTCCGCCCCGCACGGCCGCCACATCGTGGCCGTACGGCGCTCCGCCGACCTGGTGCACTGGAGCGCGCCGGAGACCGCCTTCACCGACCCGAGCACCGACGCGACGCTCTCGGTCACCGAGTCTCCGTGCGTGGTCGAACGGGACGGCTGGTACCACCTGTTCATCGGACCCCGCGGCGGCTACGAGGGTACGGACGTGTTCGCGTCCCGGGACCCGTTCCGATTTGGCCAGGGCGATTACGCGGGCCACGTCCCCGGCCACGCCGTCGAGGTGGTCTCCGACGGGCAGGACTGGTACGCGAGCGCCGCGGGCTGGTTCCGCCAAGGCCTGTACGTGGCACCCCTGCTCTGGCGGGACGACGCACCACCGCCGTGGCAGAGCATGGACAACCCGGTCGCCGCACTCGACGTGGACGGCCGGCTGACGGTGTTCGCCCTCGACGCAGGTGACCGGTCGATGCTGCGGCGCGTCCAGCTCGACCCGGAGTCCGACGCGTGGGCGCCGTGGGAGTCCTTCGGCGGGCCGGCCGGGGCGGTCCCCACCCTCGGCCGCAACGCCGACGGCCGGCTGGAGGTCTTCTCCCTCGCCCCGGGCGGCGCCAACCTGCACCACCGGGTGCAGCGGCCCGACGGCGGCTGGTACGACTGGGAGGAGTTCGGCGGACCGGCGGGAGCCGCCCCCGCCGTCGCCCGGGGTGCCGACGGCCGGCTGGAAGTCTTCGCGCCGGCCCCCGGCGGCGCCTCCCTCGCACGGCGGCGACAGTGGTCGCCCGGCTCGCCGACCTGGGACGCGTGGGACGGGGGGTTCGGCGGACCGGTCGGCGCGCCCCCGGCCGTCGCCGCCAACGCCGACGGCCGGCTGGAGGTGTTCGCCCTCGCCCCGGGCGGCTCCGCGATCCACCACCGCTGGCAGGAGGCCCCGGGCGGAGCCTGGGCCGCGGGATGGCAGGCGTTCGGTACGGCCGCCGGCGGCGCGCCGCGCGCGGCACGGGACGGTACGGGCAGGCTCACCGTCGCCGCCATCGCCCCCTCCGGCCTGGCCACGTTCCACCGGCGCCAGACCGTACCCAGCGGCGGCTGGGGCGACTGGCAGCACCTGTTCGGCTGGTCGGCGTCGGCCCCGGCGCTCGCGCCCAGCGCCGACGGCCGGCTGGAGGCCTTCGCGCTGTCGCCCGGCGGTTCCCGGCTCGGCCACCGCTGGTACGCCGACTCCGGCGGGACCTGGGCTCCGGCCGAGGAGTTCGGCGAGCCCGGAGTGCCGCTCGCGGCCACCCCCACGGCCGCGGCCGACGCCACCGGCCGCATCCACGTCTTCGCCGTCACCGCCGATGGCCGGATCCGTACCCGGGTCCAGGACCGGCCCAGTGGCGGCTGGGGCGCGTGGAACGCCTTCGGGGAACGCCTGGTGGCGCCGCTCCCGGCAGGCTCTCCCGGGTACTGAGGCCGCGCTCGCGCGGCCCGGGAAATGGCCGGAGTACCACCCTGTGGTCAGGCCGCCAACCGGTAACGTTCCCTGTACGACGTCTTGTCAGCACGTCGTACAGGGGGAGTGGTGAGCGGCATAGTCGTCCATCTGCCGCAGGGGAGCGGCGGCGGCGCCGACGGGGAGCCGGGCGGTGGCGCGGTGACGTTACGGCTCGGGCCGGGCGAGGTCGCGCGGTTCGGGCGCGGTTCGTCGGCGACCCCAGTCGAACTGCGGCTCGCCGACGAGGCGATCTCCCGGCTGGCCGGGGAGATCCGGGTCACCGACGACCACTGGCAGCTGACCAACCACAGCACCACCCAGAGCTATCTCGTGGAGAACCCGGAGGGAGCCGGCGAGTACCTGCGGGTGTCTCCGCGCCGGGCCGGGGCGCCCATCCCGTTCGAGTTCTCCCGGGTGGTGCTGCCCACGCGCCGCGGCACCACCGTCTCCTTCCAGGTGTTCGCGCCCGACCACGTCTACCTGGACCCGCCCGGTGCGGGCGGCTCCTGGGCGAGCCGCACCGTCACGGCGTACTCCCTGGACGAGACGGCCACGTACTTCCTGGTGCTCGTCGCGCTCTGCGAACCCTGGCTGCGCGACCGGTCGCCGGTCTCGGTGCCCACCACCCCGCAGGTCGTCGAGCGGCTGCGGGGCCATGCCACCGGCGGCAGGCTGACGGCGCGCGCGGTCAGCTCGCACATCGACTACCTGGCCGACGAGAAGCTCCGCATCGGCGTCGCGTCCGCCGCGCTCGAAGCGGGTGCGGGCGGCGGTGTTGGTGGCGCGGACCGCCGCAACGGCAAGCGGGACGCGGTCGTCGGGCTCGCGCTGAAGTTCGGCATCGTACGGGAGGAGCACCTCGCGCTGCTGCCGCCCCGGGCCGAAGCGGGCGCGCGGGGGCGGTAGGCGACGTGATGCGCGTGCAGGGTCCGGACGGTCCGGGCGCCTCGTGGGACAGCACCCACACCGAACTGCTGCCCGCGGGCCACCGGGTGGGCGACTGGGTGGTCACCGAGCCGATCGGGTCCGGGGGTTGGGCCACCGTGTACGCGGGCCGGCCGGCCGACGGGCGCGCGGTGAGCGCCGCCGGGCCGGGGCGGGGTGCGGCGGTCACGGAGCCCGCCGAGGTCGCCCTCAAGATCATGCCGACCTCCGGACTCGCACCGCGCCAGGCCCGCAGCGTCGCCGAGGCGGCCCGGCGCGAGGTCGAGATCGGCGTACGGGCGGGGCATCCGCGGCTCATCCGGCTGCTGGACAGCACCGTCCTCGGCGCACCGGACCACCCGGCGCTGGACGGCGCGATCGTCCTGGTCATGGAGCGGGCGAAGGGCAGCCTGCGCGATCTGCTCGACGCCGGGGTGAGCGAGGCCGAAGGTGCCCGGCTGATCGCCGGGATCTGCGAGGGGCTGGCCCATCTGCACGGCGCCGGCTGGGTGCACGCCGACCTCAAGCCCGAGAACGTCCTCATCGGCGAGGACGGTTCGGTCAAGCTCTCGGACTTCGGGCTCGCCGCCGAGCTGACCACCGGTACGCACGGGCACGGGCCCCCGATGGGCACCTTGGACTACCTCCCGCCCGAGCGCTGGAGGGCCCCGCTGGGGGAGTTGGGCGTGGAGATCCGTCCGAGCGCCGACATCTGGGCCCTGGGCATCGTGATCCACGAGGTGTTCGCCTCGGGCGCCCCGCTGTTCTCCGGAGCCACGCCGGTGGCGCGGGGCGCCGCCGTACAGGAGTACGCGGCGGGGCGCGCGCCCCTGCGCATGGCCAACGGGGTCCCGGAGTTCTGGCGCGCGCTGGCCACCGACTGCCTCGCCCCGACGCATGCCGCGCGCGCAGCGCACACCGCCGAGAGCCTGCTGGAGCGCATCGCGGACCGGCAGGCGGGTCGGACCGCGGCCCCGACCCGGACGCGCCGCCTTCGGCGGGCCACGCGGATCGCCCTCTTCGCCCTCGCGGCGTGCGGTGCGGTCGGTTCCGCGATCTGGTCGTTCGCGGGGCACGCCGGCTCGGAGGGGGACGCCGCCGCACAGGTCGGGACGGCCGAACCACCGCTCCATGTACGGGTGTTCAACGCAGAGAAGGCGTGCCAGGAGCGTACGGACCGGGACCCGCAGTGCAGTCTGGGCCTGGCGATCGACCCCATGCGGCCGTACATCGCCGGGAACGTCGTGCCGCTCCGCGTCTGGCACGCCGATGTTCTCGACGCCGACTGCCAACTGCTGCGCGGCGAAGTGGTCATCGACGAGTCGGACACCCGCTCCACGCACTGGTTCCGGGTCCGCCTGCCGAATGCCGACCCGAATGCCGACCCGAATGCCGACCCGAGCGCCGACCCGGGTGCCATCGCCTGGCTGCCGGCCGTACGCACGAAGGACCGCCCGTCGCTCCCGAGGTGTCCGGCCCCTGCGGCCGCTCGCTGACCCGGGCGCCCGGAACTCGTCGAGTGGCTGACAACTCCCCGTGTCCAGTACACAATTGGGCAGGCTGACGTCGGGGGGCGGTCATGGGTCAGGCATCGCGGGCATCACAGGTGTCGCGGGCATTGTGGGTGGGGACACCCGTTCTTCTGGCGGGGCTCTTCTTCTGGTGGGCCTCGTACGCCACGACGATCATCGTCTGGGAGGGCCGCAAGCTCCTGTCCTGGCTGGCCGCGCCGCTGCTGCTCGTCGCCCTCCTCCTGCTGGCGGGGCTGGCGGTGAAGCTCGTCCGGCGCAAGAGGGGCGCAGGCGGCGGCGGGAGTACCGCGGTGGTCCTGGGATGGCTGGGCGCCGTCCTCGGGCTGGGCATCGGGATCTGGTGGCTGGTGTACGGGTCGTACCTCCAGGACCGGGCGTACATGCAGAGCGTGCAGATCGTGAGCGGGCCGGTGCCCGAACTGGCGGCCCGCGCACCCTATGTGGTCGGCAAGGCGCAGGCCGCCCCGCACCTCGGCGATGTCACCGGCGAGATCTCCGACATCACCTACCTGCCCGACTCGGACCGGTTCGCGACCCTCGTCGAGCGGCGCGGCTGGCTCTCCGGGTACGAGGTCGGCCTTGAGCAGGACATCCCGCTCGGCGGCAACAGCCGCAGCCAGCAGCGCTGTTCGTTCGACATCGACAAGGCCGACGCGCGGATCGGCGGCTGGTTCGGCCACAACCTCGGCCGACAGATCTCGGCCAAGCAGCGCTGGGTGCGCTTCGACGCCGACGACGCGTACGTGACCTGCTCGGGCGACACCCCGATCGTGGTCGTCCCGCTCAAACGCCAGACCGGGATCCTGGTGGTGACCGAACGGCCCGCCGGACTGGCGCTCTACGACGGGCGGACCGGGAAGCTCACGATCACCAACGATACGGCCGGGGTACCCGGCCCGTCCTATCCGCTCAGTCTCGCGGCCCGGCAGCGGGAGGGGACCGCCGCCGTCGGCAGCTTCAGCGACTGGTGGTTCGAGCGCAGCGGTTGGGACGCCTCCGAGGACGGGGCCAATGCGGGCAACGAGTCGGAGTTCACCCTCCAGTACCGCGACGCGAGCGGGCGCAGCGCGTACGTCACCCCCCTCACTCCCCAGGGTGAGGCCAGTTCGGTGGTCGCCGTGTCGACCGTGCCGACCCGCCACCAGGGTGGCGGACTCGCCCCGATGACCGTCCACCGGCTCGATCCGACGTGGTCGTCGCCGCAGGCGCTCGTCGCGCTGATCAAGGCCGAGTACCGGGACGTCTGTTGCTACAACGACGACCAGGTGTTCGAGGTCGTGCCGACCGGCGGCAGCACCTGGACCGCCACGATCGGCAGCGCGCAGAACATCCGGTACCGGGTGGAGGGCCGGGGCCAGGTGGGCGGACGCGAGGCGACCTGCCTGAAGGCCGCCGACGGAGCCCTCATCAAGTGCGCGTACGCGGCGCCCGGATCGCCGGAGGAGCAGGAACTCCAGCGCAGGGAGCAGGAGAAACAGAAACAGCAACAGGCGGGCCAGAGCCCGGGCGGCGCCGCCAAGGACCCGGGCGATCTCACGGCGTACACCCCCGAGCAACTCGCAGACCTCCAACGACGTGTCTCCGATGAGGTCATCCGCCGGCTGAAGGGCGGTGGCTAGACACCCCACAGGGCCGGGGCAGGAGCTTCGGAGCCTGCCCCGGCCGGGGGTCAGGCGGCGGCCGGAGCTTCGGCCTCGGCGTCCGTGAGGAGCTCCACGAGCGAGGTACGGGCGCGCGCGACGCGGGAGCGGACCGTGCCGATCGGGCAGCCGAGCGCGCTCGCCGCCTCGGCGTACGGGAGCCCCAGCACCTGGGTGAGGACGAAGACCTCGCGGCGCTCGGCGGGGATCGTCCCCAGCAGCTCCGCGAGGGCGATCCCGTCCTCGAAGCCGGGCAGATCGCGCGGCTGGGCACGTTCGGCGGCGGTCTGCCAGTCGTCCCGGTCCGAGATCTTGGGGCGGGCCGCCTTGTGGCGGAGGCTGTCGATGACCGTGCGCCGGGCGATCGACAGCAGCCACGTACGGGCGGAGGAGCGGCCCTCGAAGCGGTGCAGGCTGCCCAGGGCGCGCAGGAAGGTCTCCTGGGTCAGGTCGTCCGCCGACTGCGGATCGGCGCTGAGGTAGGCCACGTAGCGCCGGACGTCGCGGTGCAGGGCGCGTACGAAGCGGTCCACCGCGTCGGGGTCGCCGTCCCGCGCGGCGAGCGCCAGCAGGGTCGTCGACTCGTCCGGGCCGCCGGTGTGGCGTGCGGGTGCCGTCTCGGCGGCGGTCGGACGGGGAAGCAGGGCAGGGGTCATCGCCTGATGTCCTTCTGGGAATCCGGGATCCGGATCCGGCGCCGCGTGCGCACTGGATGGCGGGGCGGGCCGGTGAGCGGGCCGGTGAGGGGTACGGCCCGCCGGACGGCGAGGCCGATGACCGAGGCGCGCAGCGGTGCGGCTTCGCGCGCGTCGGTGAGCCGGCTGTCAGATGACAGCGGTCCCGGGAGGCGGACCCCGTGAGGTGATGGCGTGGACGAGCAGGAGACCGCGCAGCGGTCGGGTGCGGAGGTCGGGGCCCACGCGCGGGTGCGGCCGGCCGGCGGGCAGGGGGAGCCGGAAGGTCCAGCGCAGCGGTACGAGCAGCAACCCGGCCAGGGCGCGCAGGACGCGGAACGCGCCCTGTTCCCCGTACGCGAGCCAGAGCCCGCAGAGCAGGGCGGCGAGGAGGTGCGCGGCCAGCATGCCGGTGGGTGACGTGGAGCCGATGTCGTGCCCGGCGGCGGGCATCGGCATGTGCATCTGCATCTGCGTCTGCACGGTCATGCCGCCGTCGGTCATCGCGTGCGCGGCGTGGTGGGCGTGCCCGCCCGTGCCGGGCGGCGGTGGCGGGTCCATCGACGGGCGGGCCGCTGCCTGGGCCAGTGCGAACCCGGTGTGCAGGGCGGCCTGGACGCCGACGGTCGCGGAGGTGACGGCCAGGAGGCCGCGTTCGCGCTCGGCGAGGATCCACGCGACCGCTCCGGTGGCCCCCACGGCCGCTGCCATCGCCCACCAGGGGACGGTCGTCCCCGACATGAGGAGGTGGCCGAGGGATGCGAGCAGCACGCAGATGGCCGCGAACAACGCGGCCCTGAATGCGCGGCAACATCGACCGGGAGTCATGGCGGGCTCATCGTCGCACCCCTCTGAAGACGGCCACAGAGGGGCGCCGGGAATTGGCACGACCGGACAAAACCATATGTGTCGCACGCCACAACAGGCCTTGGGAACCCACTGGTTCACTGCTCCGACTCCTGCCCTGGACCGAAATGGCGGCCATGGGAACGGAGTCAGCGTGGGGGAGCGGACGGCATCGGAGAAGACCGCCGGGGCGGCGGCTGACGGCCGGCTGACGGCGCTGCTCACGTGTGCGATGGCCTTCTCGATGCTCCAGCTCTTCCTGCTCGGCGCGTTCGGCCCGCGCCTCGTGGACGAACTGGGGGTCTCACCGACCGTCCTCGGCCTGACGACCACGATCGGCTTCGGAACGGCGGCCGTGCTCTCGCCGGTCGGCGGCCGCATGGTGGACCGGACGGGCCCGCGCCGCTGCCTCGTCGTCCTGCTGCTGGTGTCCGCGGCCGCGCTCGGGCTGATCGGCGCAGCGCCCGGCCCGGGGTTCCTCCTCGCCGCCGTGGCGCTGGGCGGACTGCCGCAGGCGCTCGCCAATCCGGCGACCAACAAGGCGATCCTGGCCGCCGTTCCGCCCGCCCGGCATGGATCGGTGACCGGTATGAAGCAGTCCGGCGTCCAACTCGGCGCGTTCGCCGCCGGGTTGCCGCTGGCGGCGCTGGCCGGAAGCGTCGGCTGGCGCGGCGCCGTATGGACGGCCGCCGCAGCGGCCGCGCCGGCCGCCCTCTGGGCGCACCGCGCCCTGCCCGCGGATCCGCCGGCGAAGGCCGCGGCTCCGGTCGCTTCGCTCGTCCCGAGAGGCGCCATCGCCTGGCTCGCGGTCTTCTCCCTCTTCCTGGGCTGCGGAATCGCCTCGGTCAATACGTACGTGGCCCTCTTCGGCGTCCGGAAGCTCGGCATGGGGCCGACCGAGGCCGCGGCCCTGGTGGCGGTCCTCGGTGTCGCGGGCATCGCCGGCCGGGTGGGCTGGTCGAAGGCGGCCCGGCCGGGGCGCGCCGAGTGGCTGCCCGGCGCGCTGGCGGCCGGCGCCGTACTGGCCGCCTGCCTGCTGGCAGCCGCGCTGTACGCGCCGCCGCTGGTCTGGGTCGCGGCCGTCGCCGTCGGGGTCTTCGCCGTCTCCGGCAACGCCGTCTCGATGGTGCTGGTGATGCAGCGGGCCGCGCCGGGCCGGGCCGGCCAGGACTCCGCGCTGGTCGCCGCCGGGTTCTTCGCCGGGTTCGCGGTCGGGCCGCCGCTGTTCGGACTGCTGGCGCAGGCGGGCCGGTACGGGCCGGGCTGGCTGCTGGTCGCCGCCGAGTTCACCGCGGCCGCCGCCGTCGCGACGGCCTGGGCCGTACGGGAACGGCGGCGCGGCCCGCGTACGGAGGTCCCGGCGTGACACCGGCGAACTGGGCCGGGCGGGCGCTGGCCGACGTACTCGACCGGGCCGCCGCCACCCGTACCGAGACCGGCGACCGGTTCCCGCTGTACGCCGACCCGGACACCGGCCGCTGGACGACCACCGGCCGCGGTGCGTGGACCGGCGGGTTCTGGGCCGGGCTGCTGTGGCTGCGGGCCCGGCACACCGGGGACGCGGGCGACCGGGCGGCCGCCGCCGCGTGCACGGCACGGCTGGCCGACTGGGCCGAGGCCGACACCGCGACGCGCGGGCTGATCCTCTGGTACGGGACGGCGCTCGCCGGCGGTGACGCCGGGGCTCGGGAGCTGCGGACTCGGGCGGCCAAGGCCGCGCTGGCCGCGCTGGACCCCGAACTCGGGCTGGTGCCCTGGGGGTCGGCCTTCGGCGGCCCCCGGCTGCTGGCCCGGGTCGACGGCGTACCCGGCATGGTGGCGCTGCTCGCCGCAGCGGGCCCGGACGGCGAACGGGCCGCCGCCTCCCACCTCCACCGGCATCTCGACCTCTGCCTCGGCGCGGGCGGACGCACCGTACCGGCCTGGGAGTTCGACGCCGAGGCGGGCTGGCGGGCGTGCGGGGAACCCTCGGCGGGCTGGACCCGGGGCAGCGCCTGGCTGCTGCTGGCGGTGGCCGACGCCCTGCACCGCCCCGAGATCGCCCGGAGCGCCCCGGACCGGCTGGAGGCGGCGGCGCAGCGGCTGGCCGACGCGTGGACGCGGCCCTGCACCCCGTTCGTTCCCCTGGCGGACGAGGCGCTGCCCGCCGGCCCTCTGGACACCTCCGCCGCCGCCATCGCGGCCGTCGCCCTGCTGAAACTGGCCCGGGTGCCGGGCTGCCCGGCCGCGTCGCAGTACGCGTACCGGGCCGCCGCGATCCTGGAGCGCCTGGTGGGCGAGCACCTGACCCGGGGCATGCTGCTGGACGGCTGCTACGACGCCGGGAAGGGCATTGCGGTACGGCACGAGCTGGTGTGGGGCGACTTCTTCCTGGCGCTCGGCCTGGCGGCGCTGACCGGGCTGGTCGAGATCGGGGACGTTTAGAGGGCTCTACGTCTCGTACTTCTCGTACTTCTCGTACGTACGGAGTACCCGGCGGGCCACCGAGGTGATGTGGAGCTCGTCCGGGCCGTCGAGGATGCGGGCCGCGCGGCCGGTGCGCAAGAGCGCCGGCAGCGGGGTGTCGGGGCCGAGCCCGGCCGCTCCGTGCACCTGGATGGCCGCGTCCGCGACCTGCTGGAGCATCCGGGCCGCGGCGACCTTGGCCAGCCCCACCTCCACGTGTGCGTCCAGGCCGGCGGCGATCTTCGCCGCGGCCTCGTGGACCAGCGGGCGGGTGGTGCGCAGCGCGAGCAGCGCCTCGAAGACGTGCTGCTGGACGAGCTGGTGGCCGGCCAGCGGACCGCGGGATCCCGTACGGGAGTTGGCGCGTGCGCACATCAGGTCGAAGGCGCGCTGGGCCTGGCCGAGCCAGCGCAGGCAGCGCAGGGTGCGGCCCAGCTGGAGCCGTTCCGCGGCGATGGCCAGGGCTCGTCCGCGCCGGCCGAGGAGATGGTCGGCGGCCACTGCGACCTGGTCGAAGTCGATCTCCCACTGGCCGCAGGCCCCGAATACGGGCAGTTCGCGTACGACGCGGAAGCCGGGGGAGTCGGTGGCGACCAGCAGGAGGGACAGGCCCTCGCGGTCCCCCCGCTCCCCGTCGGTCCGGGCGAGGACGGTCACCAGATCGGCCCCGGCCGCCCCCGAGACGAACCACTTGCGGCCGCTGACACGCCAACTGCCGTCGGGCTGCACCTCGGCGCGGGTCGCGGTACCGAACGGATCGGTGCCCGGGGTGTCCGGTTCCGTCATGGCGTAGCAGGCGCGCAGCTCCCCGGCGGCCAGCCGGCCGGGGTACCGGTCGCGGACCCGGTCGCCGCCGTGCTTCCACAGCATGGTCGCGTCGAGCAGGGGTGCGGAGCCGAGAGCCGCCGGTCCGTGGTCGCTCGCCCCTTCGGCCTCGGCGATCAGCGCGTACTGCGCGAAGGGGAGCCCTTGGCCGCCGAGTTCGGCGGGGAGCGGCAATGCCCAGAGGCCCTCCTGCTTAGCCTGGGCTTGCAACTCCCGGAGGGCCGCCGCGGCGTGCGGCCCGCCCGCGTCGAGTACGGGCTCGCAGGGCATGACCCGGCTCCGGACGAAGTCCGCGACCCGGTCTCTCAACTCACCGTCGATCAAGGTGAGTTCGGAATGGGTGTGACTGCTGTCTCCGTGGCTCTGCACCAGTTTCCTCCAACGTGCCGGGAACCCGTGGGAACGACAGTCCGACTGCCTCCCCGAGGAACTGGTCGGGTGCGCACCCGACCCGGTTCCCGCGATCAGCACATCCGAGAAGAGGAGAGGCATGGCTTCACCAGCCGTCACCCGCACGGTCCGGCCGCTCGAAGGACTGCACCTCGCCGCCTCGGGACCGCCCGGACTGACCGGCCCGGCCCTGGAACACCTGGTGCTCCTCGGTGCGAGAGCGGGGATGGGAGCGAGACCGGAGCCGGCCGATCCCCGTGACGGCCGTACGGCGCGCATCTCCTTGTCCGGCAGCGAATTCGACCGGCAGGACGCGACCGTCAGCTGGTCGAGGCACCGGGCGAGCGGTATGACCGACGAGGCCACCGTCCAAGCGGCCACCGGCATCATGGCCGTGCACGGGCGGCGCGACGGCGCGCCCCGCGGCCTGGCCGTGGACTACGCCGCCACCGCCACGGGCGTACTCGCCGTACAGGGGCTGCTCGCCGGGCTTCTGGCCCAGGCTCGGGGCGGCCGGGCCGCCGGGGTGGCCACGAGCGCCGACCGGGCCGGGCTGCTGGCGGTCTCCCAGTACCTCGCCGCGGCCGGGGCCGACGAGGGCGAGGCGGCAGAACTGGCCCCCGGTGGGCCGCCGTTCACGTCCGCCGACGGCATCCTCTTCGAGCTGGAGACCCTCGACCCGGGCGCCTGGGCCGCGTTCTGGCGGGCCCTGGAGGCCCCCTTCGGCGCCGTGCGCGCCGGGTGGCGGCCGTTCCAGTTCCGGTACGCCACCGCCTGCGCACCCTTCCCGACGGCCCTGCACGGCACCACCCGTACGCACACCTGGCGGCGGATCGAGGCGGCGGCCGCGGCCTCCGGCGCCGAGGTCTGCCGACTGCGGACCCTCGCCGAGCGCGCGGCCGAACACGACGGCGCCGCGCCCTGGACCCTCGCCCCGTACGGATTCGGCCACCGGCCCCGCGCCACGCACCGCAACCCCGTGGCCCCCGCCCCCGCCCGGCCGCTGGCCGGGCTGACCGTGCTCGAAGCGGGCCGCCGGATCCAGGCCCCCCTCGCCGCCCACCTGCTGGGCCTCCTCGGGGCCGATGTCGTCCGGATCGAGCCCCCGGGCGGAGACCCGCTGCGCGGAATGCCGCCCGCCTGCTCCGGGATCTCCGCCCGCTGGCTCGCGCTGAACCGCGGCAAGCGGGCCGTCGAAGTGGACATCAAGTCCGCCGCCGACCGGCGCCGACTGCGCCAGTTGGCCGCCGACGCCGACGTCTTCCTGCACAACTGGGCCCCCGGCAAGGCGGCCGCGCTGGGACTCGACTCCGTCCACCTGGCCGCCGTGAACCCCGCGCTCGTCTACACCTACACGGGCGGCTGGGCGGGCCGGATCCCCGGCGCCCCGATGGGCACGGACTTCATGGTGCAGGCCCGCACCGGCGTAGGCGAAGCCGCCCGCCCGCAGGACGAGGCACCGGCGCCCTCCCTGATGACCCTGCTCGACGTACTGGGCGGACTCCTGGGCGCCGAGGCCGTACTGGCGGGACTGCTCCTGCGCGAGCGCAGCGGCGGAGAGGGCGTCCGCGTCGACTCCTCGCTGCTCGGAGCCGCC
Organism: Streptomyces sp. NBC_01006; assembly: GCF_045162725.1. Classification (NCBI taxonomy): domain Bacteria; kingdom Bacillati; phylum Actinomycetota; class Actinomycetes; order Kitasatosporales; family Streptomycetaceae; genus Streptomyces; species Streptomyces sp. NBC_01006. Next base: position 7,523,862 of record NZ_CP108700.1, read on the forward strand.
GACGCGCTCACCGCCCCGGCCCTGCGCCGGGCGCGGCGCGGAGAGGACCCGCGCCGGCCGGCCGGCTTCCGGCGGCCGCTGCGCACCGCGGACGGCTGGATCACCCCCACCGACGCCTGCGCGCCCGCGGCCGCCGCGTACGACCTGCGCGAACTGCCCACCGCGGAGGCCCTGGCGCAGCTGCGCGCCCACGGCCTGTCCGCGACCGCCGTCACCGCCGATCCGGCCGACCTGCACCACGACCCGCGCTTCCCCGGCTCGATCAGCCGCGACGCGCACGGTGCCCCCGCCGTTCCCGACCCCTGGAGCTTCCTATGACCGTCGCCCTGCACGACCTGCTGCCCGCCGGCCTCCGCCGCAGCTGGGCCGTCGACGGGACCTGCCCCGACCTCGACCTCTACAGCCTGTTCCGGGCCCGGCAGATCGCAGACCTGCACGCCACCGCCGTCGTCGACGCCAAGGGCAAGCTCTGCTACACCGCGCTGGACCGCAAGGTGCGATGTCTGGCCGCCGGCCTCGCCGGCCTCGGCATACGCCCCGGCGAGGTGGTCGGCGTCCAACTCCCCAACGGCCGGGGAGCGGTCATCGCCGATCTGGCCCTGGCCGCCGTCGGCGCGGTGGCGCTGCCCTTCCCGGTCGGCCGGGGGAGCCTGGAGGCGCAAGCCCTGCTGCGCCGGGCGGAGGCCGTCGCGGTCATCGCTCCCGTCGAACACCGGGGCAGCCACCCTGCCGCCGAGCTGCGGGCCCTGGTCCCGGCCCTGCCGGAGCTGCGCCATGTCATCGCCGCCGGGCGGGCCGGCAGCGCGCCTGAAGGAACGATTCCGCTCTCCGGACTGCTGCGCTCCGACCCGGCCGCGTTCGTGCCCGCCCGGCCCGACCCCGACAGCGCCGCCCGCATTCTCGTCTCCTCCGGGTCGGAGGCGGAGCCGAAGATGGTCGCGTACTCCCACAACGCGCTCGCCGGGGGCCGGGGCAACTTCCTCGCCTCGCTCATCCCTGACGGGACCCCGCCGCGCTGCCTGTTCCTCGTACCGCTCGGGTCCGCGTTCGGGTCCAACGGCACCGCAGTCACGCTCGCCCGGCACGGCGGGACGCTGATCCTGCTCGACCACTTCACCCCGGAGGCCGCCCTGGCCGCCGTACGCGAGCACCGGCCGACGCACATCCTCGGCGTCCCGACGATGGTCCGCATGATGCTGGACCGGCTGGAAGGTGTTGAGCCGGGTGCGGGCGAACTGCCCGCACCCACCGCCCTGGTCCTCGGCGGCTCGGCCTTGGACGAGACCACGGCCGAGGACGCCGCCCGCGCCTTCGGCTGCCGGGTCGTCAACCTCTACGGCTCGGCCGACGGGGTCAACTGCCACACCGGGCTGGGCGACGAGGCCCCGGAGGCCGAGGTGCACGCCACGGGGGTGGTGGCCGGCCGCCCCGACCCCCGAGTCGCGGACATCCACATCACCGACCCCGACACGCACGAGCAGCTCCCGGACGGCGAGATCGGCGAGATCATCGCGCGCGGGCCGATGACCCCGATGTGCTACGTGGCCTCCCCGGAGCTGGACGCCCGCTACCGCACCCCCGAGGGCTGGGTCCGTACGGGAGACCTCGGCCTGATCGACGAGGACGGGGTCCTGCACCTCGTCGGCCGCCTCAAGGACATCGTGATCCGCGGCGGGGCCAACATCAGCCCCGCCGAGGTCGAGCGGGAGCTCGCCGCGCATCCCCGCGTACGGGACGTGGTGTGCGTCGGCATCCCGGACCGGCTGATGGGCGAGCGCCTCGCGGCCTGCGTCGTACCGCGCGGCCCCGAGGCCCCCACGCTCGACTCGCTCGGCGAGCACCTCACCCGCCGCGGCCTCGAACGGCGCAAGCACCCCGAACACCTGCTGGTGCTCGCGGAACTCCCGCTCACGCCGGCCGGCAAGCCCGACCGCGCCGCCCTGCGCGAGCGGCTGGCGCAGCCCGTGCGCACCGCCCCCACGCCGGCCGCCCCTGCCCCTCCGCTCGCCCACGCGGGCTGACCCGCCCGCGGACCGGCGACGCCGGGGACACGAGGAGGGGGAGAGCAACCTGAGTTGCTCTCCCCCTCCTCGTGCGCCGCCTTCGCGTGTGCCGCGCGCGTCAGGAAGCGCCCGCGGCCTTCTTCAGTTCGGCCGCCGCGTTGCGGTAGACGGGCAGCAAGTCGAGGTCCGTGCCCGGGTAGTTGACGATCTCGATCTGCCGGGCGCCCGAATCGGGCAGGACGGTCCCGGTCGACATGTGGGCGTTGTCCAGCACCAGGGCGGGCTTCTTCCCGGAGAGCTCGGCGAGTTGCGCCGGGGTGACCGCCTCGGGGCCGTAGGTGCCGACCGGCGCGGCCCCGGCCAGCTTCGCGGACCAGGTGGTGAACACCTGGCTGACGACCGCCGGGCTCTTCCCGCCAGGCCAGGAACCCTGGACGTCCTTCGACAGCTTCGCGTACTCGGCGTCGAACGACGCCGTCCACCGCGCGGCGGCCTCCTCCGTGCCGAACAGCTTGCCCAGCTTGGCCACTTCGCCCTTGACCTTGTCGGCGTCGTTGTCGAGGTTCACCTCGACCAGTTCGGCCTTCGAGCCGGCCGCGTCCTTGATCTTCGCCGCGTACGGCTCGAAGGGCGCGTAGAGCACGAAGTCGGCCTTGCCGACGGCGGCGAGGTCGGAGGGCTTGGGGTCGTAGTCCGGGGCGTGGTGTACCGACTGCGGCACGATCACCTTGACGTCCTCGGCGCCGGCGGCCTTGGCGAAGGCGCCCTCCCAGGTGGTCGTGACCACGACGACCGGTTTCCCGCCGTGGTGGCCGGGCGCGGCGTCCTTCGAGGAGGTGCCGGTGTTGCCGTTGCTGTTGCCGCAGCCGGTGACGAGGGCCGTCAGTGCCGCGGTCAGTGTGAGGAGGGAAGCGAATCGGACGCGGGTGCGCGCCATGTGCTGATGCTCCGTTCGGGGATGAGATGGACCGCGAGGACGAGCGCCCCCGCGGTGAGGACGAGGACCGGCCCCGGCGGCCAGTCGAGCCGCAGGGCGACGAGGAACCCGGTCAGGTTCACGGCCACCCCGATGCCGACCGCCCACAGGGTGATGGACCGCAGCGAGGTGCCCAGGCGGCGCGCCGCGAGTGCCGGCAGCAGGGTGAGGGCGTCGACGAGCAGCGCGCCGGTGAGCTTGATCGCCCCGGCGACCGCCACGGCGACCAGGACCAGCAGGACGACGGTCAGCGCCTGGACGGGGACGCCCGAACACTGGGCCAGCTCACGGTCGTACAGCAGCAGGGCCACATCGCGCCGCCGCCACCAGAACAGCCCCGGTACGAGGGCCGCCAGCGCGCCGAGCACCACGAGGTCGGCGGTGCCCACGGACAGGATCGAGCCCCACAGCAGGGCGAACGCACCGGAGGCGTTGACCCCCGACACGGCCAGGACGAGCAGCGCGGCCGCGATGGCCAGGCTCATCAGCAGGCCCATCGCCCTGGACAGCCCGTCCGGGGTACGGGCGAGCGGTGCCACCCCGGCCCCGGCCAGGGCGCAGGCGACGAGCGCGCACAGCATCGGATCGAGCCCGGTCAGCAGCCCGATCGCGATGCCCAGCAGGGCGACGTGCATCATCGCGAAGCGCACCGGCATGATGTCGAGCCCGACGATGACCACGCCGATCACCGGCAGGCCGATCGCCGCCAGCAGCAGGGCGAAGCCCGCCCGCTGGACGGGGACCAGCTGGAGCAGTTCGCCGAGGTCGGCGCCCGCGAGGATCACGCGACCTCCCGCAGCCGGCCCGCGGCCATCTCCAGTACGCGGTCACAGCGCTGCGCGAGCGCCCGGTCGTGCGTCACCACGACGAGGGTCACCGGCAGGGCGGTCAGTACGTCGGCCGCCTCCTCCTGGCCGTCGAAATCCAGCGCGGCGGTCGGCTCGTCGGCCAGGAGCACCTCGGCCCCCGCCGCCACCGCGCCGATCGCCCGGGCCAGGTACATCCGCTGCAACTGCCCGCCGGACAGCGTGTGCAGCGGCCGGCCGAGCAGTGCGCCGACGCCCAGTTTCCGTGCCGCTTCGGCCGCTTCGGCCGGTGCGCCGCCGCTGGCCAGCAGCTCGTCCCCGAGGAGCGGGAACCGGCCGGCCGCCGGCTTCTGCGGGATCCAGGCGCAGGAGCGCCGCCGCCAGGCCCATTCCGCGGCCGAGCAGGTGCCGCGGCCGCCGACCAGGATGCTGCCGGACACCTGGCGGTGCAGCCCCAGGACCGCGCGCAGCAGCGTGGTCTTGCCCGAGCCGTTGGTCCCGGTCAGCGCGACGCGCTCGCCCGCCGCGATCTCCAGGTCCACGTCGGCGACCGCCTCGACCCGGCCGTGGCGGCAGGCGACCCCCCGCATGCGTACGTCCAGCCCGCCCATCCGTCGCCCTCCCGTCGTCCGGTGCCGGGTGGCTCCCGGCACGCGGAGTTGGTCGGACGGAGGCCGGTTCCGGTTCCGGCGGGGGGCGGATCCGCTTCGGTCCGGGTCAGGTCAGGCCAAGTCGGAGCAGGTCAGGCCAGGTCAGGCGATGTCGCCGGGTCCGAGGCCGGGGCGGGTGCCGGGTCGGTGCCGCCCTGGTCGAGCCGGAACGGCGGGTACTCGTCCGTCATCAGCGTGGCGTACGCGGCGACGCGCAGCACCCACCGGTGCAGCCCGACGATCAGGTCGAACAGGCCGCGCGGGTACGTCGCGGTGAAGGCGAGCGCCACCGCCGCGATCAGGGCCAGCAGCGTGATCAGACCGCCGCCTCCGCACCAGCCGTGGCGCATGCCGCCGATGAAGAAGGCGATGATCAGGTAGTGCGGGATCGCCAGCAGCCACCACTTCACCAGGACCAGCGGCCGGGACAGGCGCTCCGGGTAGGCGACCTCCAGGCGTGCCGGGTAGCCGGGCTCCGGGCCCAGGCTGAAGGGCGGGTACCGGTCGGTGCCGAGGGCGCCGTACGCGTAGAACGAGACCCGCCACGACCAGCGGAGCACGCCGACGTTGAAGTCGAACAGGGCGCGCGGGTAGCGCTCGGTGAACAGGATCGCGAAGAAGGCGATCACGCTGACCAGGATGAAGGCGATCCAGAGGAAGAACAGCACGATGTAGTGCGGGATCGCCAGGATCCACTTCACCAGCCAGAGCCAGCGCGACAGCGGGCTGTCGAGGTCGGCGTTCACCCTGACCGAGCGGTGGTACGAAGCGTTCGCGGACATGATTGCGTCACCGTCCCGTGTCCGGCGTCGTCGAACCCCCCGGACCTTGTGCCCCTCCATCATCCGCGCCGCACGCGGCAGGCTCCAGTCGGCGTCCGCGGTGTCCGGATGTGACAGACAACCGTCATTGCGGACACCTGGCCGTCCGGCCAGGATGGACACATGTCCACCCCCCACCGCGTCGTGATCGCGGTCTTCCCCGATGTCGACCTGCTCGACGTCACCGGCCCCGCCGAGGTCTTCGCCCTCGCGAGCCGGGAGGCCGGGCGTCGGCTGTACGACGTACGCCTGGCGGGTCCGGACGGCGGCCAGGTCACCACGTCGGCCGGCGTCCGGCTGGTCACCGACCTCTCCTTCGCCGAGGTCGGCGCCGCCGTGGACACCCTCGTGGTGCCCGGCGCCGTCGAGCTCGCGCAGGAGGGCCCGGTCGCGCGGGTCGACGAGGCGGTGGTGCGGTGGATCGCCGCGACCGCCCCGTACGCCGGGCGCGTGGCCTCGGTGTGCGTCGGCGCCCACCTGCTGGCGGCGGCCGGCCTGCTGGACGGGCGCCGGGCCACCACCCACTGGTCCACGGCCGGCCAGCTGGCGGCCGAACACCCGCGGGTCGAGGTCGACCCGGACCCGATCTTCGTCCGGTCCGGCCGGGTGTGGACCGGGGCCGGGATCAGCGCCTGCATGGACCTGACGCTGGCCCTGGTGGCCGAGGACCACGGCGAGGAACTGGCCCTCGCGGTCGCCAGGCAGCTGGTCATGTACCTCAAACGGCAGGGCGGCCAGAGCCAGTTCAGCGTGCCGCTCAGCCGCCCGGCGGCCTCCCGCAGGGACATCGACGCCCTGCGGGCCTACATCACCGAGCACCTCGGCGCGGACCTGTCGGCGGCCGCGCTCGCGGCCCGGATGAGCCTGAGCGAGCGCCATTTCGCCCGTACCTTCCGCAAGGAGCTGGGCACCAGCCCCGCCGCCTACGTGGAGGCCGTACGGGTGGAAGCCGCCCGCCGGCTGCTGGAGACCACCGACCAGCCGCTGGAGCAGGTCGCCGCGGCGGCCGGCCTGGGCTCGGTGGAAACCCTGCACCGGGCCTTCCGCAAACAGATCGCGACGACCCCGGCCGCATACCGCCGCCGCTTCCGCACCGCCCACTGACCGCTCGGCGCGATGGCGCGCCGAGCCGCGGCTTCGCCGTGCCCGTTTCCCGAGAGAAGGACGCCTTCACCATGTCTGCATCCACCGCACCCACCGCATCCGCCGCACCCACCGCATCCAGGACCCTGCGCGATGTGATCGGCCTGCCCGGCACGCTGCCCCGCCTGGCCGAGTCCGTCCTGATCATGGTCGACTTCCAGAACACCTACCGCTCCGGTGTGATGGCCCTCGACGGCGCCGAACCGGCCCTCGCGGCGGGCGCCCGCCTGCTGGCCGCGGCCCGGGCCGCCGGCACGCCGGTCGTGCACGTCGTCAACGACGGCGGCGAGGGGACCCCGTACGACATCCGGGCCGAGATCGGCGCCATCAGCGCCGAGGTCGCGCCGCGCGAGGGGGAACCGGTCGTCGTCAAGCAGTTCCCGAACGCCTTCCACGCCACCGAGCTGGAGAAGACCCTGCGGGAGCTGGGCGCCGGACCCGACCTGGTGATCGCCGGGTTCATGACGCACATGTGCGTCACGTTCACCGCCCAGGGCGCCTTCAACCTGGGCTACCGCCCGACCGTCGTCGCCGAGGCCACCGCGACGCGTACCCTCACGGCCCCCGACGGCACGCTGATCCCGGCCGCCACCCTCCAGTCGGCGAGCCTCACCACGATCGCCGACCTCTTCGCCCCGGTGGCCCCGACGGTCGACTCCCTCCCGGCCTGATCCGGAGCAGGCGTCACCGGAGCCGGCGTCAGTGGATGACGCTGAAGCTGCGCCAGGGGAGGCTGACCGGGGCCGTCACGTTCGAGAGCGTGGTGGCGACGTAGATGCCTTCGTTCCCCAAGGGCGTGGTGCAGTCCTCCGTCCTGTACAGCACGACGTCGACGAGGGTGTTGTTCTCCACGTGGGTGGCGCCCTTCGGGAGGGCGATCCTGTGGCATCCGTTCACCGAGGTGTTCGAGTAACTCAGCTCCGCCGGCGAGTCGTGGCTGCGGAACGTCAGCATGCCGACGGTGCTCCGGCCCAGGCCCGAGCAGGCGGTGGCGGTCAGCAGCAGTGCTGCGGCCGCGGTGATGACGCCGATACGCCGGCTGTGGGACATGGCGCGGTCCTCGTCTGTGCGGTGGTGACTGCCTTGCCCACAGCGTGCCCCGGCCGGGCGCGGGCGGCATCCGGTGCTCGGCCGGGCGGATGAACGCGGCCGGGCCGGGAAGGGACTCCGCCATGACCACCGACCTTCGCATCGGCGTCCTCGGATACGGGCTCCGCGGCAGCATCGCGCGTACGGCACACCGGCCCGGCCGCGGCGCGACCGTCACCGCCGTCGCGGATCCCGATCCGCGGGCCCGGGCGGAGGCCGCCGCGGCCTTCCCGGGTGCGTACGCCACCCCCGATCCCGCCGCCGTGATCGAGGATCCGGACGTCGACGCCGTCCTCGTCCTGACCCCCGACCACACCCACGCCGACCTGGCCTGCCGGACGCTCGTCGCCCGCAAGCCCGTCTTCGTCGAGAAGCCGCTCGCCATCACCGTCGACGGCTGCGACGAGATCCTGCGCACCGCCCGCGCGACGGGCACCCGCCTGTACGTCGGGCACAACATGCGGCACATGCCCGTCGTGCGGACGATGCGCGAGCTGATCGCGGCCGGTGCGATCGGGCGGGTCAGGACCGTCTGGGTCCGGCACTTCGTCGGCTACGGCGGCGACTGGTACTTCAAGGACTGGCACGCCGAACGCCGCCACACCACGAGCCTGCTGCTCCAGAAGGCCGCGCACGACATCGACGTACTGCACTGGCTGGCCGGTGCCTACACCGACGACGTCCAGGCGATGGGCGACCTGCTCGTCTACGGGGACAACCCGCACCGGCGCGCTCCCGGCGAACCCAAGACCGACGACTGGTACACGGAAGACGGCCACTGGCCCCCGCACACCCAGCGCGGACTCAACCCCGTCATCGACGTCGAGGACGTCTCGCTGCTCAACCTCCGCCTCACGGGCGGGGTGCTCGCCGCCTATCAGCAGTGCCATTTCACCCCCGACTACTGGCGCAACTACACGGTCATCGGCGACGCCGGCCGCCTGGAGAACTTCGGCGACGGCCCGGGCGCCGAGGTCCGGGTCTGGAACGCCCGGCGCTCCGGCTACCGGGCCGCGCCGGACGCCTCGTACGTCGTCCCCGACGCGGAGGGCGCGGGCGGGCACGGGGGCGCCGACCCGCTGCTGATCGACGAGTTCCTGCGCTTCGTACGCCACGGGGGAGCGACGGACACCTCGCCGGTCGCCGCCCGGATGGCGGTCGCGGCGGGCTGCATGGCGACGGAATCCCTGCGCGACGGGGGCACGCCCCGGCGGGTGCCGCCGCTCGATCCGGCCCTGGCGGCCTACTTCGACCAGGGCCAGGGCACGTCCCGGGACCGTTGAACCGCCACGCGGGCCCCGGCATTTGCCCAAGAGTTCCCCAAGGGCGGGCCCGCCTCCGGGTCCCCGGCCGCGCGGGGCCTAGCTTGGGCCCGCATGAGCGTCCTTGCCGAGCAGCACCGGGCCGACGGGACTCCTGGGCGGCGTCGCCTGGTACGCGGCGCCCTCACCGGGGCCGTGGCCCTGTGCGCCGGGCTGGCGGCCGGCGCCGGCTCCACCGGCGGCTCCACCCGGACGGGGCCGAACGGTCCGCGGCCCGGCACGCCGGAGGCGGCGCTGCGGGAGCTGTCGGCCGGCAACGCCCGCTGGCGGACCCTCCACGAGCGGCATCCCGACGCCACCCGGACGGTACGGCAGGCGCTGGTCGGGGGCCAGCATCCGTTCGCCGTCATCCTGGGCTGCGTCGACTCCCGCGTCCCGCCGGAGCTGGTCTTCGACCAGGGGCTCGGCGATCTGATGACCGTACGGTCGGCCGGTGAGGTGCTGGACGACGCCGTGCTCGGAAGCATCGCGTTCGGGGTCGTGGAGCTGGCCATTCCGCTGGTGGTGGTCCTCGGGCACCAGTCCTGCGGGGCGGTGACCGCCGCGGTCCGCGCCGCCGAGGGGCTGGAGCAGCTGCCCGGACACCTGCGCTACCTGGCGGAGCAGATCCGTCCGGCCGTCGACCGCACGCTGAGCAGGGACGCGCGCGTCGACGCGGCGGTCACCCAGAACGTCCGGCTCGTCCGCTCCCGGCTGGCGGCCGAGCCCGATCTCGCCGCCCGGGTCGCGGCCGGAAGGCTGGCCGTGGTCGGAGCACGGTACGAACTGACCAGCCAGCGGGTGCACCGGATCCGCTGAGCAGATCTCCAGGTCCACATGTGCGGGGCTCTTGTTTGTTTTGCCAGGCATCTGCCAACCGATTTACGTGAGTGACCTTGCAGATGCACTATGGGGGAGGCCACCGCCCGGGCGGCAACGCTCCCGACTCCTGCTCACGAGGCGAGGTATGGATCCATGGATGTACGCAGCTGGGACGGCAGCGCAGGCGATGTCGACTACGGCGCCATCGGCTCCGGCTACGCGGACTTCCGCCGCCCCGACCCCCGCATCGCCCGCTTCATCGCCGACGCGCTCGAAGGGGCCCGCACCGTGGTCAACATCGGCGCCGGGTCCGGATCGTACGAGTCCGCCGCCACCGCGGTGACTCCCGTGGAGCCGTCCCGGTCGATGCGGGCCCAGCGCTCGGAGGCCCTGCCGCGGGCGGTGGACGCCGTCGCGGAGGACCTGCCGTTCGCGGACGGGGAGTTCGACGGGGCGATGACCCTGTTCAGCGTGCACCAGTGGAGCGACGTCGAGGCGGGCCTGCGCGAGATGCGCCGGGTGACCCGCGGCCCGGCGGTCGTGCTGACCTGCGACCCCCACCGCGTACGCGACTTCTGGCTTTACGAGTACGCGCCCGAGGTCCTCGACACCGAGGCCCGCCGCTACCCGCCGCTCGAAAAGATGGCCGCGGCCCTCGGCGGCACCGGGACGGTGCGGACCGTACCCATCCCGCTGGACTGCACCGACGGGTTCAACGAGGCCTACTACGGCCGCCCCGAGATGCTGCTGGACCCCGCGGCCCGCCAGGCCTGCTCTGCCTGGAGCTTTGTCGACGACGGGGTGCGCGAGCGGTTCACCACCCGGCTGCGGGACGACCTCGACTCCGGTGCGTGGGACGAGCGCTTCGGCCACCTGCGCAGCCGGCCGTTCTACGAGGGGTCGCTCGTCATCGTGCGCGCGATACCCGAGCCCCGGACAGAGGAGCACCGCGATGGAGGTACCTGACCGCATGGACGAACGACTGCGCGTCCTGGGTCTGGTCGAGGCCCAGCGCAAGGCCGAGGCCCTGTTCGCCGAGATCGAGGCGCGGGGGCTGGTCGCGCCCGGCGCCGCGGAGCGGGCTGAGGGAGGACCTGGCCACGGTGTTCGCGGCGGGTCGCGCCGCCTTCCGCGCCGACCCCCACATCACCGGCAAGCAGCTGTACACGCAGGTGGAGCGGCTCGCCGCCGAGGCGGGCCGGACGCTGGGCGGGTGGCACGCCGGTCACCTCGTCGGGGAGTTCCCGCACGAGACGATCGACGGCGCCCGCGCGGAGTCGTACATCGCACCGGACAACGACACCCCGCTGCGCCGCACCGACCGGGCCGGGTGGCGCTGCCACTGGATCCTGGAGCTCCATCTGGTCGACGAGCCGCACGGATTCGGCGGTTTCCACGAGCAGCTCCTCGACCTCGCCTGACTCCGAGGGGGCGCGGCGGACCGGGGGACCGGCGGGCCGGGGGACCGGGGGTCCGGCCCGGTCACACCGGGTCGGTTTCCTCCGGGTCCGGCAGCGACTGCTCCGACCAGATGACCTTGCCCTCCGGCGTGTAGCGCGCTCCCCAGCGGCGGCTGAGCTGGGCCACCAGGAAGAGGCCGCGGCCACCCTCGTCCGTGGTCTTGGCGTAGTGCAGCCGCGGCGAGCTGCTGCTGCCGTCGAAGACCTCGCAGGTCAGCACCCGGTCGTGCAGGAGCCGTACGCGGACCGGCTCGGCCCCGTGCCGGATCGCGTTCGTGATCAGCTCACTCAGCACCAGCTCCGTACCGAAGGTGAGCTCCGACAGGCCCCACTCCTCCAGTTTCTCCATGGCGACGGCCCGCATGGCCCCGACCGCACTCGGCTCGAACGGGACTTCCCACTCGGCGATGCGGTCCGCCGGCAGCGCCGACGTCCGCGCGACCAGCAGGGCCACGTCGTCGCGCGGGCGCACCGGCAGCAGCTCCGCCAGGACCTCCCGGCAGGTCTCCTCCGGGCTGCGGTCCGCGTGCGCCAGGGCCGAGCGGAGCAGCGCGAGCCCCTCGTCGATGTCGCGGGCCCGGTCCTCGATCAGCCCGTCGGTGTACAGCACCAGCTGGGTGCCCTCGCTCAGGTCCAGCTCCGCCGACTCGAAGGGGAACCCGCCGAGCCCCAGCGGCGCACCCGCGGGCAGCTCCGGGATCTCCACCGTGCCGTCGGGGCGCACCACCGCCGGCGGCATGTGGCCGGCCCGTGCCACCGTGCAGCGCTGGGTCACCGCGTCGTACACGGCGTACAGGCAGGTGGCCCCGATCAGGCCGCCCTCGGCGCCGTCGCCACCCGCCACGCTCTGGTCGATGTACTGGACGAGATCGTCGAGGCGGGCCAGGAGCTCGTCGGGCGGCAGGTCCAGGGACGAGAAGTTCAGTACGGCCGTACGCAGCCGGCCCATGGCCGCGGCGGCGTGCAGACCGTGCCCGACGACGTCGCCGACGACGAGGGCGACACGGGCGCCCGGCAGCGGGATCACGTCGAACCAGTCGCCGCCCACCCCCGACTGCGCGGGCAGGTAGTAGTGCGCCACCTCCACGGCGCTCTGCTCGGGCAGATCGCGCGGCAGCAGGCTGCGCTGGAGGGTCACGGCCAGGGCGTGCTCGCGCGTGTAGCGGCGCGCGTTGTCGATGCTGACCCCGGCGCGGGCGACGAGCTCCTCCGCCAGCGACAGGTCCTCCTCGTCGAAGGGCTCCTTCTCGGAGCGCCAGAAGTTGACCACGCCGAGGGCGACGCCGCGGGCCTTGAGCGGGGCCGTGATCAGGGAGTGGACGCCGTAGTCGACGATGGCCTTGGCCCGCGGCGGGTCCTGGGCGTGCCAGCCCGGCGCGTCGGCCAGGTTGGTCACGAGCTCGGCGCGTCCGCTGTTGAGTCCGCGCGCCTGCGGGGTGGAGGGCAGGAAGTCGATCAGCCGGCCGCGCGGGTAGAGCGGGACGTCGTCCCGGATCCCGCTGACCCCGGTGCGCCGCAGGTCGGACTTGACGGCGGTGGGCTCGTCGCCGAGGAGAACGGGTTCCGCCAGGTCAACGGTGACGAAGTCCGCGAAGCGCGGTACGGCCACGTCCGCGAGCTCCTGGGCCGTCCGCTCCACGTCCAGGGTGGTGCCGACGCCGACCCCCGCGTCGTACAGCAGCCGGAGCCGTTTGCGGGCGGCCTCGGCCCGGGTGCTGAGCACCTGCATCTCGGTGGAGTCCCGGATGGTGACGGCCGTGCCCTCGGGCCTGCCGCGCGGGCGGGTCGCGCGCTGGTTGACGACCAGCAGCCGGTCCCCGGCCTCGTGCACCTCGTCGGTGGTCTCGCGGCCGGACAGCAGGAGGTCGGCCATCTGCGGGTCGAGCCCCGACAGCTCCCGGATGTGCTGCCCCTCGGCGTCGGGCGGGAGCCTGAGCAGACGTTTCGCCTCGTCGTTGGCGAGGAGGAGCCGGCCGCCGCCGTCGGTGATCAGCACGCCCTCGCGTACGGAGTGCAGCACCGCGTCGTGGTGCTCGTACATGCGGGTCATCTCAAGGGGGCCGAGCCCGCGGGTCTGGCGGCGCAGGCGTCGGCTGATCAGCGCCGCGCCGGCGGTGGCCAGGGCGAGGCCGATCGCACTGGTGCCGAGGATGAGGGGCAGCTGCCGCTGGAACACACCGGTGACGTTCTTCACCGTGAGGCCGGCCGACACCAGGGCCACGACCGGGCCGCCGTCCTTGTAGGGGTCGGCGAAGACGGGCACCACGGCCTGGATCTCCTGGCCGAGCGGTCCCTTCACGCTCTCGGTGTACACCTGGCCGGCCAGTGAGGGCGCGATGGTACCCACGAACTGTTTGCCGATGCGGTCGGGGAGCGGATGGGTGTAGCGGATCCCCTGGTCGTTCATGACGACGATGAAGTCCACCCCGGCGTCCTTGCGGGTCACCTCGGTGAGCGGCTGGAGGATCTTGGAGGGGTCGGGGGTGAGGAGGGCCGGGCGCAGCCCGAGCGAGTGGGCGAAGGTCTGCGCGACGGCCACCGAGCGGGTCCGGGCCTCCCGGTCCACGTCGTGCCGGGACTGGAGTACGAGGGCCAGTACCGCCCCGGCGGCGAGCAGCACCACGATCGCCACCTGAAGGACGAATACCTGTCGGGCGACGCTGCGCGGGCGCTTTTGCCTCAGTGACCGCACCGACGTCCCCGGCACGGGTTGCAAGGATGGGTCACGAGACCATTTGTAGCACTGTCGGTGGTCCGCAGCCGGGAGAGCCGCGAGCGCGGCCGGCGCGCGCCGTCAGTCGGTCCGGCTCTCGCGCCAGGTCCTGAGCACCTCGTCGACGTCGAATTCGGTGAGGTGGAGGGGCGGTCCGGGCGGGGGGCGGCGCAGGGCCGCGCGGATCTTCTCGTTGATCCCGGTGAGAATGTCACGGGCCTGGCCTTCCGAGCGGGCGGCGTGTACCGCCTCCAGGGCGTCCTCGGCCTCCTTGCGCAGGGCGAGCGCGGGCGGCAGAACGGCGAACCCCTCGCGGTGCATCTTGCCCTTGATCCACCACAGCTCGTCGTACGGGGCGTCGATCGAGGCCAGGGGCTTTCCGTAGCCCGGGAGCTGCTCGAACTCGCCGCGCTCGGCGGCCTCCCTGATCTGCCGGTCCACCCAGGACTCGAAGCTGACGCCCGGTGGTTTGCGGTCGGTCACGACTGCTCCTCTCGTCCGTGCGCCCAGCCTATGTGGCGGGGGCCGCGGATTTATCTTGACGTCAAGATTGATTTCCGGCAGGCTACCGCGAGGTATCTCGACATCGAGATACTTTGGCGGGGGATGCGGAGGCCCGGAATGATCTGGCGGCGCGGCGCGGGGAAGCGGACGGACCGGAAGGACCCGGGGGTCCGGAAGGGCGGAGCCGGGCTGCTCGCCCAGTTGCGCCGTCCGCCCGGCGGGCGGGACGCCCGGATCATGCTCTTCGCCCAGCTGCTGGACCGCACCGGGACCGGGGTGTGGGGCGCGTCATCCGTCCTCTTCTTCACCTTCGTGGCGGGCCTGGACGGGCGGCAGCTGGGCCTGCTGCTGGGTGCGGCAGGCGTGGCGGGCATCGCCGGCTCGCCGCTGGCGGGCCACCTGGCGGCCCGCTTCCCGGCGCGTGCGCTGCTGATCGGCTGTCACCTGCTGCGCCTGGCCGCGATCTGCGCGCTGCTCGTGTTCACCCGCTTCGAGGTGCTGCTGCTCGTGGTCGCCCTCACCTCGCTCGGCGACCGGGCGGCCAAGATGCTGGAGATGCTCTTCGCCACGCGGGCGGCGGGCGAGCAGCGCGGCACGTACCAGGCGCTGTCGCGCAGCGTTGCGAACGCCGGGTACGCGCTCGGCGCGGGATTCGCCGCCATCGGCCTCGCGGTGGGCACGCGCGAGGCGTACCAGGTCCTGATCCTCGGCAACGCACTGTCGTTCGTCCTGGCCGCGGCGCTGGTGTGGCGGACCCGGGAGCAGCCGCACGGCCTCGGGAGCGGGGAGGGGGCCGCGGAGACCGCGGACGCGCCCGGGGCGGGGAGGCCGGGCGTCGCGAATCCGTGGCGGGACCGCGGCTACCTCCGGTTCGTCCTCCTGGACATCCCGCTGTGCCTGGACGACTCGATCCTCGGGGTCGGGCTGCCGCTGTGGCTGATCGAACACACCGACGCCCCGCACGCCGTGGTCCCGGCCTTCCTCATCATCAACACCGTGCTCGTCGTGGCCCTGCAGATGACCGTGTCGGCGAGGGTCCGGCGGCCGCGCGAGGCCGCCGGAGCGGCCCGGCTGTACGGGCTGACCCTGCTCGGATGCTGCGTGCTCCTGGCCCTCACCCCCGAACACGGGGCCTGGGCCGCCTCGATCGCCCTCCTGGCCGCCGCCGTGCTGGCCACGGCCGCGGAGCTGCTGCGCTCGGTGAGCTCCTGGGAGCTGGCCGTCTCCCTCGCGCCCCCGGACGCGAAGGCCTCGTACCTGGGGGTGGCGGGCATGTCCCAGTCCATCCAGAAGTCGGCCGGGCCGCTGCTGCTGACCGGCGCGGTGATGGCGGCCGGCCCGGCGGGCTGGCTGGCGCTCGGGGCGGCCGTCGCGGGGGTCTCGGTCGTCCAACGGCGGACCGGTCTACGGCGGTTGGATTCCATGGAGCGGGCGGAGGCCGCGGCCGCCGTACCGGCCGGTTCCCGTACGGCGACGGGAAGTGATCCCGCGCCGGTGTCCTGACACGACCCGGAGGGCTTCTTCTCCTTCGGCCAGGCCATCGGATCATGCAGGCACGGTGTTTTCTCCCCCGGCCTGGGTAGGCGGCCCGCATGAGCGAGGACACCCGCACGCTGATCCTCGGCGGCGGGACGCAGAAGGCCGTCACCCGGTGCCGGGACTTCACCCGGCGGGCGCTGGCCGAATGGCAGTGGATCACGGATGCGGACGACGCGGGAAGCCCGTACGACCCGGACCGGCAGGAGGCCGCAGAAGACGTCCTGCTCCTGGTCTCCGAACTCGTCGGCAACGCCTGCCTGCACGCGGGCGGCCCCCGTGAGCTGGTGCTGCGCCGCACCACCGCCCGGCTGCGGATCGAGGTCAGCGACGGGAGCCCCGAGCACCCCCGTCGCCTGCTGACCGCCGGTTCCGCCCTTCCGGGCGGCCACGGCCTGCTCATCCTGGAGCGGCTCGCCCGGAGCTGGGGCTGCGAGCCCTACGGCCACGGGCGGACCGGCAAGACGGTGTGGGCGGAAGTCCCGACGCCGCTCACGGCTGCGCAGGCTCCTCCGGCGGATCCTCCAGGAGGCCTGTCCGCAGGGCGGTCAGCGTCCGGTTGAGCAGCCGCGAGACGTGCATCTGCGACAGCCCCAGCCGCTCGCCGATCTCGGACTGGGTCAGCCCGTCGCCGAAGCGCAGCGAGAGCAGCGTGCGCTCCCGCTCGGACAACTCGGCCAGGAGCGGCTTGAGCGACTCCAGACACTCGATCGTGTCGTACGCCGTCTCCTCCGCGCCGAGCGAGGGCCGGTCGGCGTACGTGGTGCGGTCGCCGTCCTCCTGCGCGGGCGCGTCCAGGGAGCGCGCGGAGTACGCGTGCGCCGCCTTCTGCCCCTCCACGAGCTCCTCGGGCGTGACGTGCAGGCACCCCGCCATCTCGGCTTCCGTGGGCTCGCGGCCCAGGTCCTGCTCCAGGGCGTCATGCGCCTTCGCGGCGTCGATCCGCAGCTCCTGGAGCCGCCGGGGCACCTTGACGGCCCAACTGGTGTCGCGGAAGAACCGCTTGACCTCGCCGACGATGGTCGGCATCGCGAAGGTCGTGAACTCCACCCCGCGCTCCGGGTCGAACCGGTTGATCGCCTTGATCAGGCCGATCGTCCCGACCTGGACGATGTCCTCCATCGGCTCGCTCCGGCCGCGGAAGCGGCGGGCGGCGTATTTCACCAGGCTGAGGTTGAGCTCGACGAGCGTGTTGCGCACGTACGAGTACGCTGCGCTCCCCTCGTCCAGGCTCCGCAGCCGGTGGAACAGTGCCCCGGACAGCGCCCGGGCCTCGCCGGTGCTCACACTCAGCGGGTCCAGCGGAATGCGTTCGGTGACCTCTGCATACCCCATCTCGGCTCCTCCGACGGGTGGTCGCGCCACTGCGGTGCGGCACGGCCGTCTCGTGAGCTGTTCTCGGTACATATACCCCCCTCCCGGCCGGATGAAGCCGTTCGATCGGGGAAGCGCAGCTCAGAGCCCGGCTTCCGGGGACCGCAGCGACTGGCGGACCGCCCAGACGACCGAGACCAGCGGTACCGCGACCACCGCGCCCAGCACGCCCGCGGCGATGGCCCCCGCCACCACGGACAGGGCCACGACCACCGGGTGCAACCGGACCGCCCAGCTCATCAGCATCGGGTGCAGCACATGCCCCTCGATCTGCCCGATGATCACGATCAGGGCGACCACGAGCGCGGCGATCAGCGGCCCCTTGGCCGCCAGCGCGACCACCACGGCCACCGCGAGGGCGACCGGGGAGCCGATCAGCGGGATGAACGCGGCGAAGAACTCCAGCAGCGCCAGCGGCACGGCCAGCGGGACGCCCAAGGCGTAGAGCGCCACCCCCACCAGGACGGCGTTGGTCGCCGCGACCAGCACGATCCCGTGGGTGTACCCGGTGAACGTCCGCCACGCGGCCCGGCCCGCGACCGAGATGCGCTGCTGCGCGCCCTCCGGGAACTGGGAGCACACCCAGCGCCACTGCCGGTCACCCGAGTAGATGAAGAAGACCGAGCAGAACATCGACAGCGCCACCACGGTCAGGGCCTGCACCAGCCGCCCCGCACCGCTCACGGCCGTGCTGAGCAGGCTCGCGCGGTGGCTGGAGAGGTAGTCGCCGATCCGGTCCCGCAGATCGCCCAGCGCGTGCGGGCTCAGCCGCAGGGGCGGCCGCTCCAGCAGGGGCTCCAGCCGGTCCAGCCCCGCCCGGAACTCCGCCACCAGCGAGTTCCACTCCGCGGCGACCGTCTCGCCGACGAAGGCGAGCGCGCCGAGCGCGAGCACGATGCTGCCGAGGAGCGCGCAGGCCACGGCGAGGGAACGGGGGATCCACCGGGCCAGCAGATCGGCCACCGGGCGCAGCAGCGCGGTCGCGACCAGGCCGAGGAAGACGGCCACGGCGAGCTCGTGGAACCGCCCCAGCACCATGAACACCGTGTACACGACCGCGCCGACCACCAGCAGCCGCCAGGAGTACGCCGCGGCCGTCCGCAGCGGGGGCGACACGGAGGCGTACGGTCGCTCGACCGGCCTCCCGCCCGGGCGGCGGCCGAGGGCCCGGGCGCGCCGGACGGCCACCCGGGAGCGGGGCGTCGGCCGGCCTGCGGATCGCCTGGTCATGTACCGCCTCTGCCGGTGGCCCGATGGGTGCATTTCCCTGTGAACTGCCACGCTGGATTCGACACCCCACGCACCGGGAGCCAGATTCGCCCGAAGGAACCGCCGAATGCCCGCGCCCGAAGCGCGGTGGCCGCCCCTGCATGAGGCGGCCCCGCCCGGGCAGACGCAAGGCCCACGGACCGGACCACGAAGGACCGCCGCCGTGGGTGTCGTGGGTGCCGCGGGCGCCGGGGATCGAAGAACTCGAGGCAGGAGTCCGACGCGACATGAACACGGTTGGGGTTGAGGAGGAGTACGTCCTGCTGGATCCGGTCACCCATCTGCCCGTGTCCCGGGCGGAGGAGGTGAGGACAGCGGCCGGCCTCGGGCCTTTCGTGGACGCCGGGGAGGTACAGAACGAGCTGCTCCAGGCCCAGATCGAGGTCGCCACACCCGTCTGCACGGACCTGGACGAGGTCGCCGGCCACCTGCTGAGGCTGCGGCACGCCGTCGGTTCCGCCGCCGAGGAGTACGGCTGCCTGCTCGCCACCTCCGCCGCGGCCCCGCTGCGGGACGCGGTACCGGTCCCGGTCACCCGCAAGCCCCGGTACCTGAAGATGCGGGAGGAAGCCCGCCGCCTCGTCGACGAGCAGCTGATCAACGGCATGCACGTACACGTCGGCGTACCCGACCGGGAGACGGGCGTGGCGGTCCTCAACCGGCTGCGGGTCTGGCTGCCGACCCTGGTGGCCATGTCGGCGAACTCCCCGCTGTGGGACGGGCGCGAGACGGGCTTCGCCAGCTGGCGCACGATCGTCTTCGGCCGCTGGCCGGTCAGCGGCCCGACGCCGTGCTTCCGTACGCTCGCCGACTACGAGGAACGCGCCGACGCGCTCCTGGAGGCGGGGTTGATCGCCGACCGGGGCCAGCTCTACTGGCAGGCCAGGCTGTCCGAGCGCTACCCCACGGTGGAGGTGCGCTGCCTCGACGTACAGCTGGACGCCACCGACGCGGTGCTGCTCACCGGGATCGTCCGCGGGCTGGTCAGCACCGCGATCGCCGAGGAGAAGGCGGGAGCCGCCCCCGTCGAGTGCGCGCCCGAGCTGCTCCAGGCGGCCATGTGGCACGCGGCCCGGCACGGCCTCGACGGCACCCTGATGGACCCGCAGGGCCGCCGGCGCAGCGCCGGAGACGTGCTGTCGCTGCTGATGGGGTACATCACGCCCGCACTGGAGGAGGCCGGGGACCAGCGCGAGGTCGGCTCCCTGCTGCACCGGCTCCTCAGGGAGGGCACGCCCGCGGACCGGCAGCGCCGGGCCCTCGCGGACGGGGGCATGGCGGCCCTCGCCGATCTGATCACCGGGCAGGGCGCCGGGAGCGGCCGCTGAGCAGGCCGCGGCGGTGCCCGGCCGACGTGCGGGGCGGCGGCCCCGACGGGACGATGGGCTGGACGAGGGACGGAGCGTGTGGTGGAGATTTCTACGAGGGAGGTCTTCGGCGCGCCGTGCTGGGTCAGCCTGATGGCCCGCGATCTCCAGGGGACCCAGCAGTTCTACGGCGCTGTCCTCGGCTGGAAGTTCCGGCCCGCCCGGCTGGGCGAGGGCTGGACCGTCGCCGAGCTGGACGGGGTGCCGGTGGCCGGCGTCGGCACGCTGACCGCCGACCTGCCGGTCGCCGCGGCGTGGACCCCGTACTTCGCCGTCGACGACGCCGACGAGGTCGCCGACCGGATCCGCGAGCGCAGCGGCACCGTCGCGGTCGGCCCGGTCTCCTTCCCCTCCGGCGGCCGCGGCGCGCTGGTCGCCGACCGGGACGGCGCCGTCTTCGGGATCTGGGCGGGCGGGGTGTCCGCCGACTGGCGGGTGGGCCGCGGCCCGGCACCGGCCTGGCTGGAGCTGCGGACCAGGGACGCCTTCGAGGCGGCGATCTTCTACGGCGAGGTGCTGGAGTGGGCCACCGGCCGTCCCGGGTGCTGCGAGGTCTCGTACGAGGACGACCAGGTCGTCCTGCGACAGGCGGGCGACCCCGTGGCCCGCCTGAACGGCGGGATCACCGAGGCCGCGACGCACGCACCGGAGACCAGACCCCGCTGGCACGTCTACTTCCGCGTACCGGACCTCGACGAGGCCATCGAGGCGGCCACCACCTCCGGCGGGGCCACGCTGTCGACCATCATGTCGAGCCCCACCGACCGCTGGGTCAACCTCCGCGACCCGGAGGGCGCCATGTTCACGCTCACCACGGCCCGCCCGGTACCCGAGACCTCCTGATCACGCCCCGGCGAGCCGGAACGCCTCCGCCGGGGTCACCGGATCGCCCACCGCGACCCCGTGCAGGACGTGCGCCAGGACCTCCGCGCCGCGCACGACCCGGGGGCCCGGCCGGTTGAAGTACGCCGGCCCGTCGAGCACCCACACCTCCCCGGCCCGTACCGCGGGCAGCTCCGCCCAGCCCGGCAGCGAGGTGAGCAGCTCCCGCTCCCGTACGGTGCGCTGCGGGCTGAACCCGCAGGGCAGCAGGAGCAGCACGTCCGGACGGGCCGCCCGGACCGCCTCCCAGTCCATGGGCCGGGTGTGCTCGCCCGGCGCGGCGATCAGCGCCTCGCCGCCCGCGGACGCGATCTGCTCCGGCACCCAGTGCCCGGCCGGCCAGAGCGGATCGAGCCACTCGACGGCCACCACCCGCGGCCGCGGCCGGCCCGCGGTCCGGGCCCGTACGGCCTCCAGCCGGGCCGCGAGTGCGGCCCGGCGCTCCGTGGCGGCCTCCCGTACGCCCAGCAGCTCGCCCACCGTGACCAGGCAGTCCAGTACGTCGCCGAGGGTGCGCGGCTCCAGGCTCAGCACCCGCGGCCCGCCGTCCAGCACGCGCACCGCCCGGCTCACCCCCGCGTACGAGACGGCGCAGACGTCGCACAGGTCCTGGGTCAGCACCACGTCGGGCGCGAGGGCGCCGAGCGCCTCGGCGTCGAGCGTGTAGAGGGAGGAGCCGCTGTGCGCGGCGCCGCCGACCGCCGCGGAGATCTCCCGGCTGCTCAGCGCGTCCGAGGAGAACTCGGCGGCGGTCACCACCGGCACCCCGGCCACGGCCGCGGGCGGCCAGTCGCACTCGTGAGTACGGCCCACCAGATCGGCGGACAGCCCGAGCTCGGCCACGATGTCGGTGGCGGCGGGAAGCAGGGAGACGATGCGCATGGCCCGAGCCTAGGCCGTGTCTTTCGGATCAGGGCCGGATCAGGGCCGGGTCAGACCTGGGCGGCTCCGCCGTCCACGAACAGTTCGATGCCCGTGATGTAGCTGCTCTCCTCCGAGGCGAGGAACAGCGCCGCCGCGGCCACTTCCTCCGGGCGGCCGGTCCGGCCCAGCGGGACCCCGGACGTGACCTCCTCCAGGATCGCGGCGGGCGCCCGCGCCAGCGCGGGAGTGTCGATCGGGCCCGGGCTGAGCGCGTTCACCCGGATCCCGCGCCCCGCGAGCTCCAGCGCCATGCTGCGCGCCATCGACCGTACGGCCGCCTTGGTGGCGCCGTAGACGCCGAACCGGGTGGACCCCGAGGAGCCGGCGGTCGAGCCGACCAGGATGACCGAGCCGCGCTCCCCGAACAGCGGCAGCGCCCGCTGCACGGTGAAGAAGGTCGCGCGGAAGTTCAGGTCCGAGACGATGTCGAACTGCTCCTCGGTGAACTCGGCGACGCCGCCCGCCTTCCCGCCGCCCGCGTTGGTCACCAGGACGTCGATCGCCCTGCCTTCGGCGGCGACCGCCGCGTACAACCGCTCCAGGTCCGCCGACCGGGTGACATCGCCCGGCACCCCGACCGCGCCGCTCCCCAATTCCTCCACCGCAGCGGCGAGTTCGGCCTCGCGGCGCCCCGTGACGAACACCCGGGCGCCCTCCCGTACGAACCGGCGCGCCGTCGCCAGTCCGATGCCGGCGGACCCGCCGGTGACCACCGCGACCTTGCCGTCCAGCTGTCCCATGAGCGCAGAGGGTCGGGCAGCACCCCGAGGAAGTCAAGGCACGGGCACGGTGCACGTGATTTGGGCCGGGTGGCCCACCGCGCTCGCGGGCCGCGGCCCGGCGGTGTCCGCTGGCACGGTGAAGCAGGCGTTCCCCCTGCCCGGCCGCCGGTGGTGGACGGGACTCCCCCCGGCCGCGGGCGCCGCCGTCATGGCCGACGGCATCCTCTCCGTCGGCCTGCACCTGATCGGGTTCGACGGGCTGTCCCTCGCCGCGCTGGTCCTCGCCGCCGCGCTGTGGCTCGTACTCGCCGCCGACTTCACCACCCGGCTCGTGGGCGACCGGGGCCGCTTCCGGGCCGAGGCCGACACCCCGGCCGCCCTGATGGCCGTGGCCGCCACGACCGTGCTCGGCACCCGGATCTCCATGCTGGGGTGGCAGGGGATCGCCGCCGCCCTGCTGGCGCTGGCGGCCGTGCTCTGGCCCGGACTGCTGATCACCGTCGTACGGCACTGGGCACGGCGGGTGCCCGGCACCGCGTTCCTCGTCTGCGTCGCCACCCAGGGGCTCGCCGTCCTGGCGGCGACCCTGGCCGCCGCCGTCCACCGCGACTGGCTCGCCCGGGCGGCGCTGGCCGCTTTCTGCCTCGGCCTGCTGCTGTACGCGGTCGCCCTCGTACACTTCGACTTCCGCGAGGTGCTGCGGGGCGCGGGCGACCAGTGGGTGGCCGGCGGCGCGCTCTCCATCTCGGCGCTGGCGGGATCGAAGCTCACGGCATCACCCGTATGGACCGGTTCGGCGCACGCGGCGCTGCGCATCGCGACGCTGGTGACGCTCGCCCTGTCCCTCGGCTGGTACGTGCTCCTGCTCGCCGCCGAGCTGCGCCGGTGGCGGCCGCACTACGACATCCGGCGCTGGGCGACCGTCTTCCCCCTCGGCATGACGGCCACCGCCTGCCTCTCGGCGGCCGGCCCCACCGGGGTCGGCCGGCTGCGCCCGCTGGGCGAGGTACTGCTCTGGATCGCGGTCGGCGCCTGGCTGCTGACCTTCGCCGCCCTGGCCGCCACCCGCCCGGGCACCCCCTAGGTCGTGTGGTGTTCGGCCGCCCTCAGGGCGCCCGCCAGGGCGATCACCAGGAGCAGGGCCACCGCCAGCGCCAGGGCCCAGCGCGATCCGTGGTGGATCGTCAGCACCCCGCCCGCCAGGGCCCCGCAGAACAGGACCGCCACCGAGACCACCCTGCGTACGGCGGCCCGGTCCCACGGGTCGGAGGCCAGGCCCGTCAGCGTCCGGGTGACCACGGTGGTGGTCAGATCGGGCACGCCCAGCCGGAGCACGACGGCGTTCTGCAGGCCCATGCCGAGCGCGAGCAGCCCCACCACCGGCAGCGCCCCCGCCCCACCCGCGGACAGGGCGAGCGCCCCGGCCACCAGTACGGTCTGCGCCGCCACCAGCGGAGCGAACATCCGCGCCGGCTCGCGGCCGTGGCGCAGCCGCCCGGCGGCCGTCGCACCGGCCAGGAAGGCACCGAGCGCCAGCAGGGAGGCCGCGGCCGAGAGTTGGCGGTCACCGGCGAGCGCGAACCCGAGGAAGACCACATTGCCGGTCATGTTCGCGACGAAGGTGTGGTCGAGCCCGAGGTAGCTCACCGCGTCGACCACCCCGCTCACGAAGGTCAGCGCGACCAGCAGCGCGGGCAGCACCCCGTGCGGCCCGATCCCGCCCTCCGGCCCCGGCGGGAAGAGCAGCCCGGCCAGCAGCCGCAGGATCCCGCGCCGGGCGAATTCCATGCGCCAACCCCGTTCCGAAAGGGAGTTACGGCGCAAACCGTACCCGCCGAACGAGCGGCATCGGATGACCGACCCGGAATCCCAGGACGCCTTCCGGAGCCGTTGTCAGTGGTCCTCAGTAGGGTCCCCCTCATGGCATACACGTTCCAGGTGACGATCGATTCCGCCGGCCCGCACCCCCTCGCCGACTGGTGGGCCGACGCCCTCGGCTGGGAAGTGGAGCCCACCGACGAGGAGTTCATCCGCAAGATGGTCGCCGAGGGCCGGGCCACCGAGGAGGACACCACCACCCACCGCGGAGCCCTCGTCTGGAAGGTCGGCGCGGCCATCCGCCACCCCGAGGGGATCGAGCGCGCACCCCGCGTCCTCTTCCAGCTCGTCCCCGAGCCGAAGACGGTCAAGAACCGCGTCCACCTCGACGTCCGCACCGGCTCCGACAACCCGCGGGAGGTCGTCGAGCGCCTGATCGCCAAGGGCGCCCGGCACCTGCACGACAGCAGCCAGGGCCCCTACACCTGGACCACACTCGCCGATCCGGAGGGCAATGAGCTCTGCGTCTCGCACTGACGCCTTTAGGCTGCGCATGTGAACGTCATCCTCTTCGGCGGAACCGGAATGATCGGCCGGGGTGTTCTGCGGGAATGCCTGCGAGACGACTCCGTCACGGCCGTCCTCTCCGTCAGCCGCACCCCGCTCGGCGTCTCCCACCCCAAGCTGCGCGAACGCATCCAGGACGATCCGTCCGACCTCTCGGCCCCGGATCTGGACCTGGCCTCCTTCGACGCCTGCTTCTTCTGCCTCGGCGTCTCCGCCGTCGGTATGAAGGAGCAGGAGTACCGCCGCATCACCCACGTCCTCACCCTCGCCGTGGCCCGCCCGCTCGCCGCCGCCAACCCGCGGCTGACCTTCGCGTACGTCTCCGGCGAGGGCACGGACAGCACCGAGCAGAGCCGCACCATGTGGGCCCGGGTCAAGGGGGAGACCGAGAACGACCTGCTCCAGCTGCCGTTCCAGGCCTACATGTTCCGCCCCGGCCTCGTACAGCCCGTCCGCGGCATGCCCTCCAAGACCCTCCTCTACCGGGTCGGCTACCTGGTCACCGCACCGCTCTTCCCGCTGCTGCGCCGCTTCGCGCCGAACCTCGTCACCACCACCGAGGCCCTGGGCCGTGCGATGATCGCCGTCGCGAGGCCCGACGCCGGTGTCCGTACCCGGATCCTGCGGTCCCAGGACATCAACCGGCTGGGCCGGAGCCCTTCGGACCAGCGATAATTCGGTACCGGGCCACCCCTCCCGCACGTGAGAATGAACCATCTCGAACCGGGAGGAACCCATGGGCCACAACCAGGCCTACCCGACCCTGCACGACCTGCTGCCGCAGCAGGAGCTGGCGGCCGCCATCGACGCCGGACACGTGACCCGCAAGGCGCACCCCGAACTGCCGCTGTCCATCTACACGTACACGCGGACGGCACAGTACGAGCAGGTCTGGAACCGGATCACCATGCGCTGCCGCGGACTCGTCGCCGACGACGCCACCGGCGCGATCGTCGCACTGCCGCTGCCGAAGTTCTTCAACGTCGGCGAGCACGAGTCCGGCCGGCCGTACGCACCGGCCCTGCCCGACGAGCCGTTCGAGGTGTACGACAAGGTCGACGGCAGCCTCGCGGTGGTCTTCCACTACGCGGGCTGCTGGCGCGTCGCGTCCAAGGGATCCTTCATCAGCACCCAGGCCACCTGGGGCCAGCGCCACCTCGACGGCCGCGACACCTCGGCCCTCGTCCCCGGCGTGACCTACCTCGCGGAGATCCTGTACCCGCAGAACCGTATCGTCGTCGACTACGGCGACCGCCGGGACCTGGTGCTCCTCGCCGCGTTCGGCCTGGACGGCACCGAGGTCCCGCTCGCCGAGGCGGCCGGCCACTGGCAGGGCATCGGGTCCGTCGTCACGGTGTGGCCCGCCATGCCGCTCGCCGAACTCCTGGCGCTGGCCGAGTCGAACACCCTGCCCGGCGGGGAGAACGCCGCGGGCACCGACGCCGAGGGCTTCGTGCTGCGGTTCGCCTCCGGCGTGCGCGCGAAGGCCAAGCTGTCCGAATACGTACGCCTCCACAAGCTGGTCACCGGCGTCACCGAGCGGGACGTCTGGCGCAGCCACGGCATCGAGCGCTTCGCCGGACTGCCCGCCAAGGAGCTGGCGCAGGGCCTGAACTGCACCGTCGCCGACATCGAAGCCTCGGGCGGCAAGCCGCTCGAAGCGCTGCTGGAGCAGGTGCCGGACGAGTTCGACACCTGGGTGCGCGAGGTGGTCGCCCGCATCGAGGACGCGGCGGCGCGGCGCGAGCGCGCCATCGACGAGGCGTACGCGCAGCTCGCCCATCTGGCGGGCGACCGGGGCGCGTTCGCGCGCGCCGCCAAGGCGCTGCCCGACCGCTGGATCCGCGCCGCGATGTTCCTGCGCCTGGACGGCCGGTCCACGGAGCTCGTCGTATGGCGGCACGTGCGGCCCGAAGCGTCCGACCCCTTCACGACCGATGAGGAGAACTGACCAGTGTCCGAAGACCCCGCACGCCCCGTCGTCCACGTCATGACGGGGTTGCCGGCCTCGGGGAAGACGACGGCCGCGCGCGCCCTGCAGGCCGAGGCCGCGGGCCGGATGCGCCGCGTCAACCTGGACGACCTGCGGGCCATGCTCGACCTGCCCGACCCGGCGCGCGGCCGCTCGTACCGGCACGAGCAGACCGTCCTGGCCGTGCAGGACGCGGCCGTGCGCGCGGCCGTCGACGGCGGCTTCGACGTGGTCGTCGACAACACGCACCTGACCTCGCACATCCCCAAGCGGCTCAAGGCGGCGGTCGCCGGGCTCGCGACCTTCGTCGTGCACGACTTCACCGACGTGCCGGTGGAGGAGTGCCTGCGCCGGGACGCCGCACGGGAGCGGCCGGTCGGCGAGGAGATCATCCGGATATTGAACGACAAGCACATGAGCGCCAAGAAGGGCGGCTGGCGGCTCACCGCGGAGTGGCTGAACGACCAGCCCGTGGTCGTGCCGTACGTGGCCGACCCGGCGCTGCCCTCCGCGGTGATGTGCGACATCGACGGCACGCTCGCGCTCACCGGCGACCGCAGCCCGTACGACTTCTCGCGCTGCGAGATCGACGCGCTCAACGAGCCGGTGCGGTACGCGCTGGACGCCTTCCGGCGCGCCGACGGGGACACCATCGTGCTGCTGTCCGGGCGCGGCGAGGAGCACCGGCCGCAGACGGAGGCGTGGCTGCGCCGGCACGAGGTGCCGTACGACGAGCTGTGGATGCGGCCGCTCGGCGACACGCGCCGCGACGACGTGGTGAAGGCGGAGCTGTTCGACGCGCACGTGCGCCACCGGTACGCGGTGCGGGTGTCGCTGGACGACCGGGACCGGGTGGTCGCGGTCTGGCGCCGGATGGGCCTGGCGACCTGGCAGGTCAACTACGGCGACTTCTAGCGCGGACGGCTGCCGGACTTCCCCGTACCGGGGCCATGAGCGTGCTGATCGTGGACGCCGCGAACGGGCGTGCGGAGCGCGGTTTGTCGGGCCGCGTACCGTACGCCCGGCGGACTGACCGTCCGGTGCGGGGACCGGAAGGTCAGTCGCACCACTTCACGTGGTGGAGGTTCTTCACGTAACGGGCGGTGACCCAGGCCTCCTTGCGGTCCTTGCCGTCCTTCCCTTCCATCGCGTCCGCCCCGTTCTCCGGGTTCGAGACCGTGGGCTGCTCCATGGGTTGTTCCATGGGCTGTTCCATGGGCTGCTCCATGGGCTGCTCCATGGGCTTCTGTCCGTCCTTCTCCTTCTCCTTGACGTGGAGGAGGTACCAGACGTTGTTGCCGTCGACCGACTCACCGCGCACCTTGCACACGATGGCGACCTTGTGCTCCGGCTTCACGTGTCCCACGGACTTCGAGCGGCTGGTCGGCTTGGAGCGGAGCTTCAGCGGTCCGTGCGAGACAACCTTGCCGACGGAGTACTCCTTGCCCTGGTAGGTGCCGGCCTGGTCGCTGTCCGGTTCGAGAACGACCAACTCCTGCGACGGGCCGTCGGTCGTCGGACCCTCGTCCGCGACGGCGGCGCCCGCCCCGACCCCGCCGAGCACCAGGCTTGCGGCGGCGAGAGCGAGGATGGTCCTGGTGGGCTTCCGCATGTGCAGGCTCCTCTGCGAAGACTTCCGCCCGGCCGCGGTGAGCCGCGGGCCGGGGCGGCAGCCAGTCGGCTGCCATGGTCGACTATGGCGAGGGCGGGTCGAGCAGCCCCGGTGACCCACCGCCGTTTAGCCCGAAATGCGCAATAAGCGCCCCATGGCCCCGGGGGTCGGATCATCGGGATATCGGGCAGTCGAGGCACCCATTCGAGGGACTCCCGTGCCCCGTACATCTGGCTAGCATTTCTGTCATGCAGATCGACAATGGCGTGGTGGCCGGCGCGATTCCCGGCGTGGTGTGGGTCAAGAGCAGTGCCAGCGTGGGCAACGGCAACTGCGTGGAAGTCGCCGCCCTGACGGGCGGCGGCGTGGCGATGCGGAACTCGCGCTTCCCTGACGGGCCGGCGCTGGTGTTCACGGCCGCCGAGATCGAGTCGTTCCTCCGCGGCGCCAAAGACGCGGAATTCGATCATCTGACCGGATGACGGCTCGATTCGAGGCCGGAGCGTGAGGGGTGGACCGATGGGCGGCGATCGGGTCCGGGCGGCGGCCGACCGCCTGCTGGGGCGGGAACTGCGCAGGTGCCGTGAGGCGCGGGGCCTCACCCTGCGGCAGGTGGCACCGGTCATCCGCGGCTCGGTGTCGAAGATCAGCCGGCTGGAGCGCGGCGAGAGCCCGCCGAGACCGCGCGACGTACGGGACCTTGCCCGGTACTACGGCGTCGACGCCGACGAGATGCGGGCGATAGAACGGCTCCTGGAACACGCGCGGGACTCCGAGTGGTACGAGCAGTTCAGTGATGTCACCCCCGACTTCCTCAAGCGTCTGATCCAGCTGGAAGGCGACGCCGAGGAGATCTGCGTCTACGAGAACCTCGTCGTCCCCGGCATCCTCCAGACCCGCGCCTACGCCCGGCACATGGCGCGGGCGGTCGTGCCCGGCGCCGAGCGGGAGGAGGTCGACCGCGTCGTCGAACTCCGCGCCGAACGGCAGCTGCGGCTGATGAACGGTCCGCTGCCCCGGGTGACCGCCCTGCTGGAGGAAGGCGTACTGCACCGCCGCTGCGGGGACGCAGCCGTGATGGACGAGCAGCTGACCCACCTGCTGCGGGCCGGGGAGACCGGAAAGGTGAGCATCCGTATCCTCCCGATGGCCCGCGCGTACGGGGCCACACCGCCCTACCCGATCACCCACCTGAGGTTCCGCGACGGGGAGCACGCCGAGCTGGCGTACGTGGAGCACATCAACGGCGCGAACTACGTGACCAGGCCGCGGCCCCTCGACGACTACCGCAACGCCCTGACCAACCTGCGCACCGCGGCGGCCTCCAAGGACGAGAGCGCCGACCTGATCCGCACGGCGCAGCGCCAGTTCAGCGCCGAAGACCTCCGGGCGGGCTGCCGCGCCCAGGACGTGGCACTGGCGCACGAATCGGGTCTCGCCGCCCGGCTGCCCTGAAGCCCGCTGAAGGACGGCCGGAACGGGTTCCCTCCGGATGCGCGGGGCCGCGCCCGGCGCCAGAGTGGTCGCCATGGGTATCGAAGATTACAGCGGCGGCCCGGGGGTCCAGCAGACCGGCGTCCTGGTCGTGACGACGAACGACATCCCCGGGTACCGGGTCGAGCAGGTCATCGGCGAGGTCTTCGGCCTCACCGTCCGCTCCCGCCACCTCGGCAGCCAGATCGGCGCGGGCCTGAAGTCGATGATCGGCGGCGAGCTGAAGGGCCTGACCAAGACCCTGGTGGAAACCCGCAACCAGGCCATGGAGCGGCTCATCGAAGCGGCGAAGGCCCGCGGCGGGAACGCGGTCCTGATGATGCGCTTCGACGTGACCGAGGCCGCCGACGTCGGGACCGAGGTGTGTGCGTACGGGACGGCCGTCGTGATCACTCCCGCCGCCTCCTGATCCCCTCCATCCACTTCCGTAAGTCCAGGACGGGGCTCCGCTTTGTCCATGGGCCTGCGGTGGCGCGGTCCGCAAGCTGACAGGTCAGTGAGCGGACCGCGGGCCTCCGTGCCGTGCGGTCTTCCGCCCAGGAAGCACCGACTCCCGGAGGCCCGATGCGCACCCCCCTCTGGCCGACCGCAGCCGCGGTCGCCGGTCTCCTCGCCACCCTCGTCGTCTCCGTGCCGGCGGCCTCCGCGGCGGATGCCACCGCCGCCGCAGCCGTGACGATCAGCTCGCCCGAGCTGTCCGTCAGCGTCGACAGCGGCTTCCCCCGCGTCGTCAGCTACACCCGGCGGGCCACCGGGGACGTGCTGAACGGCAACGAGGACGCCCTCTCCGCGATCGTCGTCAACGGCACCACGTACACCCCCACCGTGACCTCGACGCCCTCCGCCTCCGCCGTGGACTACGCGCTCTCCTTCTCCGGGGTGACCATCAGATCCCGGCTCTCGGTGACCGGTTCGGTCGTGGAGTTCAAGGTCACCGCGATCCAGGACACCGCCGCCCTGCGGGTACGCAGCCTCGCCATCCCCGACCACACCCTCGTCAGCGTCCGCAGCGACCAGCCAGGCGCCGCGCTGGCCACCGCGAACATGTACACCGCCACCACCGGCACCGGGGACACCTTCACCCCCGTCACCGCGAGCACCCCCGTGGACTCCGCCGCGACGACGGTGATGTACGGGCTGGCCGGCACCGCCAAGCTGGCCGCCGCCATCGACTCCAACTCCCTCTACGACACCCCATCCGGCCCCGCCGCCCGGGAGAACGGCCGGATCAGCAAGCGCGTCACCGACAAGGGCGCCTACCGGCGCGCCGGACTGTGGAGCGGAGCCTGGCTCTACCGGGCCGCGGGCGCCGCCGACACCGACACCGAGCCGCTCCCGTACGCGCGGATCGCGATCACCGGCGACCGCAACGGGGATGCGACCGTCGACTGGCAGGACGCCGCCGTCGCCTACCGGGACATCTGGACCCCGCCCACCGGCTGGCAGCAGACCGCCGACCGGGTCGTACAGCGCATCCCCTTCAACTTCGCCTCCCAGGCCACCCACCCCTTCGCCGAGACCCTCGACGAGACCAAGCGCGTCAGCCTCGCCACGGACGGCCTCGGCCAGTTCGTCCTCCTCAAGGGGTACGCCTCCGAGGGCCACGACTCCGCGCACATGGACTACAAGAACATCGGCTCCAAGCTGGGCGGAGCGGCCGACCTGAACGCCCTCACCACCGCCGGACACGCCTACAACGCCGACTTCGGCGTCCACATCAACGCCACCGAGGAGTACCCGGTCTCCGCCACCTTCGACCCGGCCCACCAGAGCGGCGGACAGGGCTGGGACTGGCTCGACCAGTCGTACTACGTGGACACGCGCAAGGACGGCCAGTCCGGCGAGCGGCTGAAGCGGCTCCAGGACCTCAAGGCGGCCGCGCCCGGGCTCGACTTCCTGTACGTGGACGTCTGGTACGGGGACGGGTACGTGTCCCGCAAGCTCCAGCGCGAGATCGGCGGCCTCGGCTTCCAGATCGCCACCGAGTTCCCCAACACCCTGACCGAGCAGTCCCTCTGGCACCACTGGGCGGCCGACGTCAACTACGGCGGCAGCGACCTGAAGGGCATCAACTCCACCATCGCCCGCTTCATCGGCAACCACACGAAGGACGACTGGATCGCCGCGAACCCGCTGCTCGGCGGCGCCGAACTCGCCGCGTACGAGGGCTGGCAGGGCAAGAAGGACTACACCGCCTTCCTGAACACCACCTTCGCCGTCAACCTGCCGACCAAGTACCTCCAGGAATCCCCGATCGTGAAGTGGACCTCCGACACGGTCACCCTCGCGAACGGGACCACCGCCACCACCGCCGGCGGCACCCGGAAGATCACCACCGGCGGGCGCACCGTCCTCAGCGGCGGCAGCTACCTGCTCCCGCGCGACGGGAAGCTCTACCACTGGAACGACAAGGGCGGCTCCACCACCTGGACCCTGCCCGCCGGCTGGTCCGCGCCCAAGCTGTACAAGCTGACCGACACCGGCCGGCAGCTGGTCGGCGACCTCGCCGTCAGCGGCGGCCAGGTCACGGTCAACGCCACCGCGAAGACCGCCTACGTCGTCACCAACGGCGCAGCGCCCGCCCAGGCCGACCCGAAGTGGGGCGAGGCGACCCCGGTCAAGGACCCCTCCTTCTACGCGGGCGACCTGAACGCCTGGACGGTCACCGGGACCGGCGCCGCCGTCGCCCGCAACGCACTGGGCCAGAACGAACTCACCCTGGCCCCCGGGACCGCCCCCGCCGTCTCCCAGCAGCTCACCGGCTTGACTCCCGGCACCTACGCGGCCTCCGTCCGGGTATCCACCCCGACGGGCCGCTCGACCACCCTCACCGTCACCCCGGCCGGCGGCGCCGCCGCATCCGTGTACGCCGACTCCTCGACGCTGACCGACAACCTGGGCGGCAGTGAGAAGAACGGCACCAAGATGCAGCGCATGAAGGTGCTCTTCGACGTACCGGCCGGACAGTCCACCGCCACCCTGAAGCTCTCCGCCGCGGCCGGCTCCGGCACCGTCCACCTGGACGACGTACGGGTCGTCCGCTCGGCCCGCACCCCGCTCGCCGGCCACTGGTTCACCGAGGACTTCGAGAACGTGGACGCCGGCTGGGGCCCCTTCGCCTTCGGCGGCGCCGGCGGCTCGGCCACCGATCCGCGTACGCACATCGCCCAGCGCAACGCCCCGTACACCCAGGCGGGTTGGAACGGCAAACTGGTCGACGACGTGATCTCCGGGCAGAACTCGCTCAAGTCGCACGAGGAGCGCCAGGGCCTGGTCTACCGCACCCTCCCGCAGACGCTGCGCCTGGTGCCCGGCCACGCGTACAAGGTGACCTTCGGCTACGAGAACGGCTTCTCCGGCGACTACCAGTTCATCACCGGCTCCGGCAGCACCGAGACGGCCACCGCGCTGAACCAGGCGCGGACGGCCACCACCTTCACGAAGACCTTCACCGCCGGGAACGACGCCTGGATCGGCATCCGGAAGGCCACCGCCGAAGACTCCCACAACGAGGCCGACTTCATCCTCGACGACCTCGCCGTGGACGACCTCGGGCCGGTCGGCGGCGGCGAACTCCTCGTACCGCAGGCGCAGATGAGCGTGAAGGCCGTCGACAGCCAGGAGACCACCGGCGAGAACGGCAGCGCCGCCAACGTCCTGGACGGCGACGCCGCCACCATCTGGCACACCCAGTGGTACGCCGCCACCGCGCCGATGCCGCACGAGATCACCCTTGACCTCGGCGCCTCGTACAACGTCTCGGCGCTGCACTGCCTGCCCCGGCAGACGCAGAGCAACGGCCGTATCGCCGACTACCAGGTGTTCACCTCCACCGACGGGGTGAACTGGGGGACGGCCGCCGCCACGGGCACCTTCGCGAACACCACCGCCCAGCAGGACGTGCCGTTCACCGCCAGGACCGCCCGGTACGTCAGGCTCAAGGTGACCAGGGAGGTGGGCGGCAATCCCTGGACCTCGGTCGCGGAGCTCAACGTCGGCTACCTGCCCTGAGGTTGCGGTATCGACTGCTGCGGTACCGACTGCTGCCGGCGGAAGCGGACGGGCGCCATGCCCACCCGGCGGCTGAACAGCCTGCTGAAATACGCCGGATCCTCGTAACCGACCCGCCGGGCGACCCCCGCGACCGGCAGGTCGGTCCGGGCCAGCAGCTCCTTCGCCCGGCTGAGCCTGATCCCCAGGAGGTACTCCTTGACCCCCTCGCCGGTGCTGCGCCGTACGGCCGCGCGCAGCTCGGGCAGGGGTATTCCGAGCCGGGCCGCGTGCTCGGCCACCGAAATGGGCAGCAGCGCGTCCCGGGCCAGGGCGTCCATCACCGCGTCCCCGTGCCGGGACACCTCGGCGCGGGCGTAGCGCAGTGCCACGAGCAGTCCGTGCACGGCCGCGGCGGCCTCCACCTCCAGCAGCGGGCCGCCGCGCCGGGCCGCCCGTACGATCCCGTCGACCACGTGCCGTACGCCCTCCGTCCCGCTCAGCGGCACCAGCGGGCGGTCCGGGGTGACGTAGCCGAGGTCGGTGTACGCCTCCACGCCGCGGCCCGTGAAGTCCACGAAGCACTCGTCCCAGCCGGTCTCCGGGTCCGGGCCGTAGTGGTGCTCCACGCCCGGCACCAGCCACAGCAGGGCGGGCGCGGTCACCTGCTGCGGCGGGCGCCCGCCGTGGCTGAACCAGCCGCGCCCCCGGCCGACGACCACCGCGACGTGGTGGTCGAGGGCCCTCGGGCCGACCACCGGCAGCAGGCCCTCCTGCACCCCGACGCCGAGGCAGACCAGGCCGAGTCGCCGGTGGTTGGCGGTGGGGGAGAAGTACCGCATCCAACTGCTGTACGGGAGCTTCGGCATCTGCGGATTGTGATCCACCGGGCCGGGCGCCCTCAAGGGGACGCGGGCGACCGCTCCTTGCGCGGCCGCGGCTCCTTCCGTACGGGCCCGCGGCGCGGGGCGCGGAGCCCGGCCGCCAGCCCGGCGACCACCACGACCAGGCCGAGCCAGACCGGCGGGCCCGGCATCCCGCCGCCGGAGAGTGCCCCGATGGCGGCCGCGGCGAGGGGCGCGATCCCGGCCAGCAGCCCGGCCCGGCCGGCGCCGACGGCGGCCACCGTGCGGTACCAGAGGAGGAAGGCCACCGCCGTCACCATGACGGCAAGGTACCCGGCGGCCGCCCACTGGGCCGGTCCCAGGGCCGGCAGATCGGTGGGGTCCTCGGTGAACAGCGTCAGCACCGCCAGCATCGACGCCCCCAGCCATACGGCGTGTACGGAGACCCCCCACGGCCCGTGGCGCCGCAGTACGGGTACGGCGAGCAGGGTGAAGGCGGCCTCGCAGGCCAGCGCGAGCGCGGCCCAGGCCACTCCGGCGGCGTCGGTCCGGCCGGTCCCCTCGACGAGGACGGCCCCGGCGACGACCACGACGGCCGCCACCAGGATCCGAGTGGTGGGACGGCGGCCCTCCAGCAGCGGGCCGAGCACCCCGAGGAGGACGGGTACAGAGGCCACCGCGACGGCGATGACGGCCGGTTCGGCGTGCGCGACGCCGCGGACGACGGCCACGTTGAACAGCACGAGCCCGGTGGCCGCGATCCCGGCCAGCCACAGCCACTCCCGGCCGCGCGGGCGCAGGATCGGCACCCGGGCGGCCCGGGCGAACGCGATCAGGAGGAGGGTGGCGGCCGTGTATCGGACGGCCTGGGTGGCGAACAGCGGGGCGTGGACCAGGGAGCGCGAGATAGTGACGCTGCTGCCGACCAACACCATGCCGAGGGCGCCGGGGACGAGGGGAGCGAAGGTGTTCATACGACCCAGCCTCTGCGAGCATTGGCCCCATGGGCAGTGCCGAACCACATCGTTCCCAGGGGTCCAAACCGGCCGAGCCCGCAGGCGGCTCGGACTTCCTCCAGCTGGACCGGCGGGTGGCGCCGCCGGGCGGCCGCACGCAATGGCTGACGGCCCGCATCCGGGCCGCCATCGCCGACGGCACGTTGCCGGTCGGCAGCCGCCTCCCGTCGAGCCGGGTGCTCGCGGCGGAGCTCGGCGTCTCCCGCGGCCTGGTCACCGAGGCGTACCAGCGCCTGGCGGA
This sequence comes from Streptomyces sp. NBC_01006, assembly GCF_045162725.1. NCBI lineage: Bacteria > Bacillati > Actinomycetota > Actinomycetes > Kitasatosporales > Streptomycetaceae > Streptomyces > Streptomyces sp. NBC_01006. The sequence goes on from NZ_CP108700.1 coordinate 7,559,779, forward strand.
CGCCGGCCAGGTCCAGGGCCGCGGCCGCTCGGGCACGACCGTGGTCGCCGCCCCCCTGCCCCCGCCGGCCCCGGCCGACCGGAACGGGCCGGGCGTACCACCGACGCCAAGTGGGCCAAGCGAGCCCGGCGGGCCCGGCGGGCCGTTCGGGCCGGGGGCTGCCGGGGCGCTCGTCGACGCTCTGCGGGCCGTGCCGTGCCGGATCGATCTCTCACCGGGGGTGCCCGACCTCACCGCCTTTCCGCGTACCGCCTGGCTGCAGGCCGAGCGGCGCGTGCTCGGCGCGCTCACGCCCGCCGACTTCGGCTACGGGAACCCGCAGGGCGTGCCCGCGCTGCGGACGGCGGTCACCGGCTGGCTCGCCCGCAACCGCGGGATCCGCGCCGACCCCGACGAGGTCGTCATCGTCGCCGGAGTCGCCCAGGCGCTGGCCCTGGTGGCCCACGTCCTGCGCGAGGGCGGCGTACGCAAGGTCGCCGTGGAGGACCCCGGCTCGCTCGGGGCCCGGCAGCAGCTGGAGTACGGCCGGCTGGAGACCGTACCGGTACCGGTGGACGAGGGCGGGCTGGACACCGCCGCCCTCCGGGCGAGCGGAGCCCCGGCGGTGCTGCTCACCCCGGCGCACCAGTTCCCGACCGGGGTCGTGCTCGACGGCGAGCGCCGCCGGGAGCTGCTCGACTGGGCGGCGGCAGGGGGACTGGTCGTCGAGGACGACTACGACGCCGAGCACCGCTACGACCGCGCCCCCGTCCCCGCGCTGCGCGCCCTGCTGCCCGAGGGCGTCTGCTACGCCGGGAGCGTGTCCAAACTGCTCGCCCCCGCGCTGCGCCTCGGCTGGCTGCTGGTCCCGCCCCGCCTGCGGGACGCGGTGGTGGCCGCGAAGCGCTACGCCGACCTCGGCAATCCGGTCCTCGCCCAGCTGGTGCTGGCCCGGCTGATGGACTCGGGCGAGCTGGAGCGCCACCTGCGCTTCGTCCGGCGCCGCCACCGCCGCCGGCGCGACGCCATGCTCCGGGCGATCGCCGCGCACCTGGCGGGCGCCCGGGTCCACGGCGCGGCGGCCGGCCTGCACCTGATGGTCACCTTCGACGGCGCGGCCTTCGAGGACACCGCCCTCGCGGCCGAGGCCCTGGCCCTGGGCGTCAAGGCCCACCCGCTGTCCTGGCACCGCGTCCGACCGGGCGCACCCGGCCTGGTCCTCGGCTACGCGGCGGGCCCGCCGGGCGAACTGGAAGAAGGCATCGCCCTGCTCGGCCGCGCCCTGCACCGACTCCGCTGACCCGCCCCGACCCGCCTGCGGGGCACCCCCTCCGGAGGCCGGGAAGCGGAACTTTATGCTCAGGCGCATGCACCACGCGTCCGTCCCCGACATCACCGTGATCATCGCCGTCTACAATGCGATGCCCTACCTGAACGAGTGCCTCGACTCCGCGCTCGGCCAGAGCCTCGGGGCCGAGCACCTGGAGGTCATCGCGGTCGACGACGGCTCCACGGACGGCAGCGGCGCCGAGCTGGACCGCTACGCCGCCCGGTACCCGCAGGTCCGCGTCCTGCACCAGCCGAACTCCGGAGGCCCCGGCGCCCCCCGCAACCGCGCCCTCGACCTGGCCCGCGGCCGGTACGTCTTCGTCCTCGACGCCGACGACTACCTCGGCCCCGAGGCGTTGGAGCGGCTCCTGGACATGGCCGAGACCCAGGGCAGCGACGTCGTGCTCGCCAAGCAGGTCGGGCTCGGCCGGACGGTGTCGGACAAGGCTCACCGCCACGCCGAGGAGGCCGCCCTCCACACCTCGGAGGTCTACCGCTCGCTGCACTCGGCCAAGCTGATGCGCCGCCAGGTCATCGAGGACGCCCGCCTGCGCTATCCGGAGGACCTCTGGTACGGCGAGGACCAGGTCTTCATGACGGAGGTGTTCCTGGCCGCCGGGAAGATCTCGGTCGTCGGCGACTACGACTGCTACTTCCTGCGCCGCCGCGACGACGGCCAGAACATCACCGCCCGCCCCCGGACCGCCGGCGAGACGGTGGCGCACATCGAGCGCGTCATGGCCCTGGTCTCCGAGCGGGTCCAGGACCCGGTGGGGCGGCGCCGGATGCTCGGCCGGCACTTCCGCAGCCTGCTGCGCACGGCGCTGCGACCGGCCGCCCTGGCCCGCCACGAGAACCCCGGTTTCACCGGCGAGGTGTACGACCGGGCGCGGGCGCTGGTGCAGACGTACTGGCGGCCGGACATGGGCGGCGAGCTGCCGCCGATCGACTGGATCCGGCTGTACGCCTTCGCCTGCGGCCCGCTGCCTGCCTTCGAGCAGCTGATGGAGTACGACCCGGCCCTGGAGCCGGCGCCGCAGGAGATCGTCGACAACGGGCGCGTGTACCGCTGCTACCCGCTGTTCCGCGATCCGGCGGCGGCACTGCCGGACGTGCTCTTCGACGTGACCGACAGGCTCAAGACGCAGCACCGGCTCACTTCGCTGACCTGGGTTGGCGGCCGCGTGCTGCTGACCGGCCACGCGTACATCCAGTCGCTGGGGACCGGCCGCATGGAGAGCGAGCTGCTGCTGCGGGCGCGGGAGACGGGCGACGAGCACCGCGTACCCGCCCGGGCCCGGCCGGCGCCCGAGCTCACCGAGCAGAACCCGGAGCTGATGATGGCCGGCTTCCTGGCGGAGGTCGACCTGGCCAAGCTGGCCGGCGGGGGTCCGATACCGCCGGGCACCTGGGACTGCTTCCTGAACGTACGGGCGGACGGGGTCACGCGTACGGTCCGGCTGGGCCGCCGGCACGACCCGGAGCTGGACCGCACGGCCCGCCGGGCCAAGGTCCTGGCCCGCGACCCGGGCAGCGCCACGGAACTCACGGCCGCCGCCTTCTTCACCTCGTACGGGAATCTGAGCTTCGAGGTGGTCCGCAGGATCCCGCTGCCCACCGCCTGAAGAAAATTTCTTCGGCCTGAGAAAAATTCTTCGGAATCGGCGGCAACCTCGCGGGGGGTCGCGCGTCGTGCGGGGGTGAAGGGCGGCATTCCGAGCCCTGCACCGACCGTGACCCGACCGTGGAGAACCACTGTGATGAACCTGAAGCGCGTCCCCTCGACCGTCCGCCGTGCGGCCGTCACCGCTGCCGCCGCCGGGGCGGTCCTCGCGCTCGCCGGGCCCGCCTTCGCCGCACAGGGGGCCTCGGCCACCCCGTCGCCCGTCCCCAGCGTCTCGTCGAGCGCCACGCCCACCCCCTCGCGCAGCCTCCCGCCGACCGCGGCGCCGAGCGTCCAGCCCACCCCCTCGCGCAGCGTTCCGCCGACGGCGGCGCCGAGCGTCCAGCCGTCGGGCCGGCCGAGTGCGGCGCCCAGCGCGGCCCCTTCGCAGGCCGGTGACGAGCTCGCGAAGACCGGCTCCTCCGCCACCACCGCCGCCATCGGGGGCGGGGCCGCCGCGCTCATCGCCGCCGGCGCCGGCACCCTCTACGCCGTCCGGCGCCGCGCCAACGGCTAGGCACCCAGAAACCCGGGAATCCAGTGGTCCACCTCGTACCACCCGCACCTTCCGCTCGCCCCCTCACGCTCGGCTTCGGCCGGGCGTGGCGGGGCTCGTGGTCGTGGTCGTGGCGGGGCTTGTGGTCGTCGGTGCTGCGCCGCGAGCGCGCCACCCAGCCGCCGCACGCCCTGCCGTACGGGAACGCCTACGGCCAGGGGGCCGCGTACGGGGCGGGGGCCGCGTACGACCGCGACGCGTACGCCGGCGGCCCGCGCGTCGACGCGCCGCAGCCCACCGTCACCGAGCTCTACCACGCGCACCGGCTGCGCATGGTCCGGCTGGCGGTGCTGCTCGTCGACGACCTCGCCACCGCCGAGGACGTGGTCCAGGACGCCTTCACGGCCCTGTACCGGCGCCACGGGGAGCAGATCAGCGAGGTTGACAACGCGCTCGGCTACCTGCGCACCGCCGTCGTCAACACCTCCCGGTCCGTGCTGCGCCGCCGCCGCACGGCCCGCGCGTGGACCCCGCCCGCGGCGGCCGACATCCCGTCGGCGGAGGACCACGTCGTCCTCGACGAGGCGCACCGCGAGGTCCTCGCCGCACTCGGCCGGCTGACCCCCCGCCGCCGGCAGGTCCTCGTACTGCGCTACTGGGCCGAACTCAGCGAGGCGGAGATAGCGACCACCCTCGGAATCAGCCGGGGCGCGGTGAAGTCGAACGCGAGCCGAGCCCTGGACGCGCTGGAACGGATTCTGGAGGGACGGATATGACGCACGGCGAACGCCCCGTCGAACGCAGGCTGCGCCAGGCCCTCGACGCCCGCGCGGCCGGGATCACCGTGCGCGAGCTGCGCCCCGCGGATCCGCCGGCCCTGCACGTCCGGCGGCTGCCCGCAGCGCGGCTGCGGCGGAACCTGCGCCGGTTCGCGCTGCCGCTGGCGGGACTGGCCGCGGCTGCCGCAGCCGTGACCGGGTACCTCGTACTGGGCCCGGACCCGTCCCCGGCCCGGCCGGTGCCGCCGGCTTCGCCGCCCGAGATCACCGGACCCGGGCCGACCCCGGATTCCCGTACGGGAACCGGCAGTCCGCACCCGTCGGTGGTGCCGTCGTCCCCGATGCCCCCTGCGGCCCCCGGGACCCGCTCGCCGCAGCCGCCCCAGCCGACGCCTACCCCGTCGGGCGGGCGCTCCGCCGCCCAGCCGTCGAGGTCCGCGCCCCCGTCCGCCACCCCCTCGTCCACACCGTCGCGGTCCTCACCGCCCCCGAGCGCGGGACCGTCCAAGGGGTAGGGGTTTTTCGGGTCAGGCGCTCGGGCGCTCAGGCGCGGGTGTTCTCCACCGCCGCGACCAGCGGGGCGAGTTCGGGGTTGCGGCCGGCTTCGGCCAGGGCCTCCCGCAGCGCGGTGTCGTTGGTCGGCCGGGCGGCGGCCAGCAGGGCCAGGCCCGCCTCGCTCACGTCGGTGTAGATGCCCCGGCGGTCCGTGTCGCAGATGTAGCGGTTCAGCAGCCCGCGGTCCTCCAGCCGGCTGACCAGCCGGGTGGTCGCGCTCTGGCTCAGCACCACCGAGTCGGCCACCTGGTGCATCCGCAGGTGCCCGCCCGGGCCGCTGTGCTGGCGGCTCAGGACGTCCAGCAGCGAGTACTCGCGCACGCTCAGCCCGTGGCCGGCCTGCAGGGCCCGCTCGATGTGCGCCTCGATCCGCCCGTGCAGCAGGGAGAGGGCGCACCAGCCCTGGGCGAGGCCGGTGAGTGCGCTGTCGGTGGCCGTCATGGCTGCTCCCTGCTCGTTCCACGGGTGTCCTCCCAGGATAGGCCACCACCGCAATAGCCCGCGCTTGCAATTAGCCCGCGTCTGCAATTAATGTGGACGCATGTAAGCGGCGACGGCAAGCGCCGCGGACTGCACCACCACCTCCCCTTGAAGGACACCCCCTCATGCCCCTCGCACTCCTCGCCCTGGCCATCGGGGCCTTCGGGATCGGCACCACCGAGTTCGTGATCATGGGCCTGCTCCCCGAGGTCGCCGCCGAGTACGGCACCTCGATCCCCACCGCAGGCTTCCTGGTCACCGGATACGCCCTCGGCGTCGTCCTCGGCGCCCCGCTCATGACCGTCCTCGGCACCCGCGTCCCCCGCAAGCGCATGCTGATGCTGCTCATGGGCCTGTTCATCGCGGGCAACGTGCTCTCCGCGCTCGCCCCCGCCTTCGGCGTCATGCTCGCCGGGCGCGTCGTCGCCTCCCTCGCCCACGGCGCCTTCTTCGGCATCGGCTCGGTGGTCGCCGCCGGGCTCGTCGTCCCCGAGAAGAAGGCCGGCGCGATCGCCATGATGTTCACCGGCCTGACGGTCGCCAACGTGGTCGGCGTCCCGCTCGGCACCCTCGTCGGCCAGACCCTCGGCTGGCGCGTCACCTTCCTGATCGTCGCCGCCCTCGGCGTCCTCGGTCTGCTCGGCATCGCCAAGCTGGTCCCCGAGCTGCCCCGGCCCGAGGGCGTCCGGATCCGCCACGAGCTGGCCGCCTTCCGCAACGTCCAGGTACTGCTCGCGATGGCGATGACCGTCCTCGGCTTCGGCGGCGTCTTCGCCGCGATCACCTACATCACCCCGATGATGACCAACGTCACCGGCTTCGCCGACACCTCCGTCACCTGGCTGCTCGTCCTCTTCGGGCTCGGCATGGTCGCCGGGAACCTCATCGGCGGCCGGTTCGCCGACCGCGCGCTGATGCCGATGCTGTACGTGTCCCTGGGCGCCCTTGCCGTCGTCCTGGCCGTGTTCACCTTCACCGCCCACCACAAGATCGCCGCCGCCGCCACGATCACGCTGATCGGCGCGCTGGGCTTCGCGACCGTGCCGCCGCTGCAGAAGCGGGTCCTCGACCAGGCCGCCGGCGCCCCCACCCTGGCCTCGGCCGTCAACATCGGCGCCTTCAACCTCGGCAACGCGCTCGCCGCCTGGCTGGGCGGCCTCGTCATCGCCGCCGGGCTCGGCTGGACCGCCCCGAACTGGGTCGGTGCCGCGCTCGCCGCCTCCGCCCTGGTCCTCGCCCTGGTCTCCGGCGCGCTGGAGCGGCGTACGGCCGCCCGCCCGGGCGCCGGTGGCCGGGCCGTCGCGGCCGGAGCCCCGGCCGCCGCCCCCGTGCCCGCCCACCACTGATCCACGCCCCCGTACATCCCCCCGCACCACGATTCAGGAGAACCCGCATGTCCGCCGCCACCACCCCCACCCGTACCGCCGTCGCCCCGCTGACCACCGAGGACGCCGAACTCCTCCTCTCCGCGGCCCGCACCGCCGCCGAGCGGGCAGGGGCCACGGTCAGCGTCACCGTCCTCGACGCCGGCGGGCACCTGCTCGCCTTCCGCCGCGACGACCGGGCCGTGCTGATCTCCGGCGAGACCAGCACCCGCAAGGCCTTCACCGCCCTCCAGCTCGACGCCCCGACCGCCGACCTCGTCGACGCCGTCCAGCCCGGCGGGCCCTTCCACACCCTGCCCACCGCCCTCGACCGGCCCCTGCTGTTCCTCGCGGGCGGGCTGCCGGTCCACCGCGACGGCCGCCTCATCGGCGCCATCGGCGTGGGCGGCGGCGCACCCGACCAGGACCACGGCTTCGCCGCGGCCGCCCTCGACGCGCTGGTCTGACGCTCCCGCCCCGGCCTCCGGGTCGCGCGCCCCGGTCCCCCGTGCCACGTTGGTACGGGGGACAGGGGAGCATGATGCGAGAGCCCAGGCAGGTCCGGTCGTCCAGGCGGGTCAGGCAGGTCAGGCACGTCAGGCGGAGCCACGTCATCGCGACGGCGGTCGTCGCCGCCCTGGTCTCCCTCGCCGTGCCGGGCTGTACGGCCGCCTCCGACGAGGGCCGCGGCCCCGGTGACGGCAGCACCACCGGCTCCGCCACCCCCGCCACCTCCGCCACGACGGTCTCCGCGCCGACGGCCCCGCCCCCCTCGCCGACCCCGTCGTACGCGCTGTCCACGGCCCCGCGCACCATTCCGGCCGTACGGGAGCACACCCCGGCCCGCGGCCCCGGCTGGAAGCCGGCCGCCGACGCGCGGGTCGTCGTACCGCCGGGGAACGCGGCCGCCCTCGCCGACGAGGGCAAGCTGCTCGCGGGGGAACTGCGCATGGGCTTCGCCGAGACCACCGACCCGCGCCCCGGCGACGTGGAACTGGCCCTCGGTGCCAAGAACTCCGGACCGCCCGAGTCCTACACGCTCACCGTCCAGGGCGGCCGCGTCCGCGTCACCGGCCCGGACGAGGCCGGGGTCTTCTACGGGACGCGCACCCTCAAACAGGCGGTGAAATCCGCCGGTTCGGCCCCCGAGGGCACCGTGCGCGACGCCCCGGCCAAGTCCCAGCGCGGCCTCAACTTGGACATAGCCCGCAAGAACTTCACCGTCGGCTGGATCGAGGACGAGCTGCGCCGCATGGCGGACCTCAAACTCAACCAGCTCGGCCTGCACTTCTCCGACGACCAGGCGTTCCGGATCCAGTCCGACACCCATCCCGAGATCGTCTCCACGCCCCACCTCACCAAGGCCCAGGTCCGGCAGATCACCGCGCTCGCCGCCCGCCTGCACATCACGGTCGTCCCCGAGCTCGACTCGCCCGGCCACCTCGGCGCCGTGCTGCGCGCCCACCCCGCCCTCCAGCTGCGCGACGTACAGGGCAGGGCCGTGAAGGGCGCCGTGGACATATCCGACCCGGCCTCGGCCAAGCTGATCGACGAACTGCTCCGCGAATACCTGCCGCTGTTCCCGGGCGGGTTCTGGCACCTGGGCGCCGACGAGTACCAGGCGCTGGTCTACCGCGACCCGCAGGCCTCCTTCCCGCAGCTCGCGCGGGCGGCCCAGCAGAAGTACGGACCCAAGGCGCGCATCCAGGACCTGGCCGAGGGCTGGCTCGACGACCGCGCGGACGTGGTGCGTCCGGCGGGCAAGACGCCCAAGGCGTGGAACGACGGCTTCTTCACCGGAGGCGTGGTCCAGGCGGCCAAGGACATCCAGGTCGAGTACTGGACGGGCAAGGAGATCGGGGCCCGGCCGCCGCTGGAGTACCTGCGGGAGGGCCGCAAGCTGGTCAACCTGAACGACGAGTACCTCTACTACGTGCTCGGCCAGCCGAACCAGTTCACCTATCCCACCGGCAAGCGGATCTACGAGCAGTGGACCCCGCTCGTCCTGCGCGGCACGACCCCCGTGCCCGCCCGGTACGCGGCGCAGGTGCTCGGCGCCCGGCTCGCCGTGTGGTGCGACCTGGCCGGCGCCCAGACCCAGGCCCAGGTCGCCGAGGGGATACGGCTGCCGCTCGCGGCGCTGTCCCAGAAGGTCTGGGACGCCCGCCCGCCGCAGCCCGCCTGGGCCGAGTTCAAGGCACTCGCCGACCGGCTCCAGCCGCCGGGCTGACCCGCGTACGGCCGCCCCGCCCCGGATATTCGCTGGCCCGACCGCCGCCCGCGTTGCTTGGATGCCGGGATGAACAGTGAGCTGCCGGACGGCTATGAGTTGTCCACCGACCCCGCCCGACTCGACGCCGAGCTGATCCACCGCTGGCTGTCGCAAGACGCGTACTGGGCGCTGGGCCGGAGCCGGGAGAAGCAGGACCGGGCCATCGCGGAGTCCCTGAACTTCGGCGTCTACGACGCGGCCTCGGGCGCCCAGCTCGGCTACGCCCGCGTCGTGACCGACCGGGCCACCTTCGCCTGGCTGTGCGACGTCTACATCGACCGCGCCGCACGGGGCAAACGGCTGGGGACCGGCCTCGTCGCCGCGATCCGCGACCACCTGGCCCCGTACGGGCTGCGCCGGGTGATGCTCGCGACGGCGGACGCGCACGGCGTCTACGCAGAGGTCGGCTTCGCGCCCCTGGCGGACCAGGAGAAGTGGATGCTGCTCGGAGAGCAGTAGGGGAGCGGCCGCTACGGCCCTTGAACCCCTACGCCCCCTGCGACCCTCTACGACCGCTCGGCGTGCTCCCGGCGCTGCCAGCGGCGGCGGATCCACTGGCCGAACAGCGGCAGGGCCAGGACCACGGTCAGGGTCCAGGCCGCGGCGAATCCCCAGATCAGCGGGAGCGACACGGTGATCGCGGCCGCCACCAGCAGGGCCACGGTCACCGCGCCGAGGAGACATGCGGCCACGGTGCGGTGCCGCGGACGGGTGTGCGCGGAGCGCAGGATCCGCTGGAGAGAGCGGTCCGCTTCAAGATCGGCCTCGATCGCCGAGAGGGCGCGCCGCTCGTGGTCGGACAGTCCGGCTCCGTCCATGACGACCTCCATCGGCCGGCGTCACCGGGCGGCGCGCACCACAGCCTCTGGCCTGCGCATACCCGACCAGGGGCGGCCCAACCCTCGCGGGCCGTCCCCTGGCTGCCGGGGATGGTCACCAGATGGAGTTGACCCACTCCGGGTGGTCGATGAACGGGTTCCGGTTGTGCTGGAACGTGTCGAATATGACCTGGTTGCGGCGCTGCTCGAAGGCGTCCGGCGGGTCCTGCTGGTTCCACTGCTTGAGCACGCTGATCCGGCCGATGGCGGGGGCGGTGCCGTTGTCGACCTTGTCGTTGACTTCCAGGTCCGCGAAGCCGTCGCCGCCGTCGTAGCGCACGGCCATGTAGAGGAGCATGCGCGCGACATCGCCCTTGACCGCGTCGCGCGGCTCGAAGGAGTCGGAGTCGGTGAAGCTGCCAGGGGCCTCGGAGACCGGGCTGCCGCCCATGTCGAAGTCCTTGTTGCCGCGGGTGCTGTTGACCGTGACGTCCTCGGGGCGCAGGTGGTGCAGGTCCGTGCCCGGGCCGGTGGCCGTGCCGAAGTCGCCGTGGCTCTTGGCCCAGACGTGCTCGCGGTTCCAGTCGTTGACGCCGCCGCCGTTGGTGGACTTGGACTGGGAGCGGCCGGAGTAGACGAGGATGACGTTGTTCGGGTTCGCCGGGTCCTGGTCGGTCACCTTCAGGGCGTTCCACACGCCTTCGTAGGTCACCTTGGACTGGGTCTTGATGATGTTGTGGAGCGCGGTCTTCAGCGCGGCTCCGGTCTTGCCCTCGGCGGCCGCGTAGTAGGCGTCCACGGAAGCGGTGGTGGTGGCCGTGGTGGCGGCGGCCGCGTCGGCGTGGGGAGCCGCCGTGCGCTGGGAGCCGGCCGACGCGGTGGCCGGAATGAGGGTCAGGGCCGCGACGGCGAGGCCGGCGACCCAGGGGGTGCGTGGGGAGATTTTCATGATGTGGGGGATACCTCTTCGCAGGCACCGCCCCCGCCACGGCAGTTGGCGGGGCGTCAGGTGGCAGAGCAGAGGCTCACATTGTCATGTGCCCTACAGGTAAAATCCATGTGTCGGAAGGCCGGATTCTGCTCCTGGCCGCCACGGGGCCGAACGGGTGAGGGCCCCTTGGCAGATCGCTCCGCTGCGGGCACGGTGGCGGTGGCCCCGGCCGGGGCCGCTCGGACGGTACACACCGTGAACATCCCTACCGGGAGTAGCCCATGGCAGTGAAGATCCTCATCGTGACCGGCGACGCGGCGGAGTCGCTGGAGGTCCTCTACCCGTACCAGCGCCTGCGCGAGGAGGGGTACGAGGTCCACATCGCGGCGCCGGCGGTCAAGAAGCTGCGGTTCGTGGTGCACGACTTCGAGGAGGGCTTCGACACCTACACCGAGAAGCCCGGCTACACCTGGCCCGCCGATATGGCGTTCGCGGACGTGGTGCCGGAGGAGTACGCGGCCGTGGTCGTCCCGGGCGGCCGGGCGCCCGAGTACCTGCGCAACGACCCCGAGGTGCGGCGGATCCTGGCCGCCTTCACCGGCTCCGACAAGCCGGTCGCCCAGATCTGCCACGGCCCGCTGATCACGGCCGCGAGCGGCGGGCTGGACGGCCGCCGGGTGACCGCGTACCCGGCGCTGGAACTCGACATGAAGGCCGCCGGGGCCACGTACGAGGACTCCGAGGCCGTGGTCGACGGCACCCTGGTCTCGGCGCGCGCCTGGCCCGACCACTCCGCCTGGATGCGGGAGTTCCTGAAGGTGCTGCGCGCCAAGGCTCCGCTGGCCTGACGTACGCGGTGGTGGCGGTGGCCACGTACGCGGTGGTGATGAAGGGGAGGCTCCGCATTCCCTTGTGAAGTGTCCGGATCCGGGACTGACGGGGCGGCTGCGGTGTGCTGAGGTGGCAGGGTCAACCGATGCTGTTCAACCACCGCTGTTCGTACGGCAGTCGAAAGGACACCACCGTGACTGGACCCTTGGGCCGGCGCAGTTTCCTCGGCGCGGCCGCAGCCCTCGGCGGCGCCGCGCTCGTAGGGCCGCTCGCACCGCTCGCCCGGGCCCGGCCCGCCGCGTCCCGGCCGGACACCCTGCACACCCCGCCCGGATTCCAGCCCGAGGGCATCGCGGTCTCACCCGGCGGCCTCGCCTACACGGGCTCCCTGCTCGACGGGTCCGTCTACCGCGTGGACCTCGCCACCGGGGCCGGGCGGATCATCACCCCGGCGCTGGGCCGGGGCGAGGCCTCCGTCGGGCTCAAGCTCGACGGGCACGGCAGACTGCTCGTCGCGGGCGGTGCGAGCGGCCGGATCCGCGTCGTGCACGCCGGTGACGGCCGGGTGCTGGCCACCCACCAGGCGGCCACCGGGACCGCCTTCGTCAACGATGTCGTCGTCGGCTGCGGCGGAGCCTGGTTCACCGACTCCTTCAACGACGTGCTGTACTTCCTGCCCGCCGGCCGGTCCCCGCGCGCCGTGGCGCTCTCCGGGGAGTGGGCGCCGACCCCGCCCGGCGGCCAGGTCTGGGGTGCCAACGGCATCGAGCGGACCCCGGACGGCCGGGCGCTGCTGGTGGTCAACGACAACGTGCGGGCGCTGTTTCGCGTCGACCCGCGGACCGGCGCCGCGACCGAGGTCGAGCTCGACGGCGGATCGGTGGCCAACGGCGACGGGCTCGTCGTCCACGGCCGCACGCTGTACGTCGTCCGCAACCAGGACCAGGCCGTCGACGTGTTCACGATCGCCGCGGACGCCCGCCGGGCCGGGTTCGTCCGGCGGATCACCGACCCGCGCTTCGACGAACCCACCACGGCGGCGGTCCACGGCGGCCGCCTCTACGTGGTCAACGCGGCCTTCGACTCCGACTGGTCGGATCCCGCCACCGCGTCGACGATCGTCAGTTGCCCGTCGTGATCTGCGGGGCCGGCTCGTTCCGGTAGTTGGCCGGTCCGAAGTTCTTCTTCACCGCGGCCTCCCAGGAACCGTCCTGGACCATCTTCTGCAGGGCGGCGTTGATCTTGCCCTGGAGGTCCTTGTTGCCCTTCTTGACGCCGATGCCGTAGTTCTCGTTGCTCAGGCTCAGCCCGACCAGCTTGAACTTGCCCGTGTTGCCCTTCTGGGCGGCGTACCCGGCCAGGATGGAGTTGTCCGTGGTGAGGGCGTCGACCAGACCGTCCTGGAGCGCGACGACGCACTCCGAGTACCCGTCGAGCTCCAGGACGCTGGCCTTCGGCGCGAGGGTCTTCTTGACGTTCTCGGCCGAGGTGGAGCCGGTGACCGAGCAGAGCTTCTTGTTGTTGAGGTCCTCGGCCTTGGTGATGGTGGTGTCGTCGGCGCGGACCAGCAGGTCCTGGTGCGCGAGGAAGTACGGGCCGGCGAAGTCGACCTTCTCCTTGCGCTTGTCGTTGATCGAGTAGCTGGCCGCGACGAACTTGACCTCGTTGTACTGGAGCAGCAGCTCGCGGTCGGAACTGTCGACCTTCTTGAACTCGATCTGCTCCGGCTTGTAGCCCAGCTCCTTGGCGATGTACGTCGAGACGTCCACGTCGAAACCGGAGAAGGTCCCGCCCGTCTCACGCAGCCCGACACCCGGCTGGTCGAACTTGATGCCGATCGCGAGGTTCCCCTTGGGGCCGCTGTCGCTGCCACAACCGGAGGCGGTCAGGGCGAGGCCGACCACTGCGACCAAAGCACCGGCCTTGGGAACCTTCATGCTGCACTCTTTCCTAGGGGCCGCGGGATGTGCTGCGGGGATCGCCGGCAGCGGGGGGAACCGCGGGTTCGTACGAAGCGTCAAGAAGAGTCGAGACGCGTGTACGAGGAAGCTAGGAAGGCGCCCGCCGCGATGTCACTGCAATTGAGCAAAACTTGAGGTAACGATCCGGCGCGACCGGCGTTTCTCCGGCGAATGTGCTGTGAACGGCATAAAGGGGGCCGAGTCCATGGCGAATTCGGTACGGGTGGCTTGAAACGCACCGCTATGGGGCGAAGGGGTGCGGGTCCGGTTTGTCCGTACATCGCGCCTACCCGAACGGCTCAAACTGGTGATCGATTTCAGGCCTGCGGGTGGGTATGATCTCCCGCAGCAAGGCCGTAGCGCAGAGGTCGTCGCGCCCACGCATCGAGCTGGAGGACGTCGGTTCGAATCCGGCCGGTCTTGCGTTTTCTTCCTTGTCGTTGTGGACGCCGGGCACCGGCGAAGGACCGGTGGAGTGGTGATGACACAACCGACACCCGTACGGTGCCCCGCGATCGAGCACCCCGACCTGCCGATCGTCGACCCGACCGGGCTCGACCCGCTGCTCGCGCGGCTCGCCGCCGAGGACGCCGTCGGGGCCGACGAGGCCTTCCCGATCGGCACCCTGCGCGCGGACGGCCGCGTCGACCTGTGCAAGCAGGGCCTCGGACCGGCCGGCGCCGCCCGGGTGGCCGCCGTCGCCGCCGGCTCCGCCCACGCCCGGCACCTCCTCCTCGGCACCAACTCCATCGGCGACGAAGGAGCCCGTACGCTCGCCGGCGCCCTCACCGACGGACACGGACTGCACACCCTCTACCTGGGCTGCAACCGCATCGGCCCCGACGGCGTGGCCGCGCTCGCCGGCGCCCTCGCGGACGACACCGGCGTCAAGGCCCTGTGGCTCAAGCGCAATCCGGTCCTCGAAGACGGCGCCCGCACCCTCGCCGCCCTGCTGCGCCGCAACCGGACCCTGCGCACCCTCGACCTGGTCAACACCGGCATCGGAATCGACGGCGTACGCCTCCTCCTCGACGCCCTGCGCACCCGCGAGACCCCGCTCGAACGGCTCTTCCTCGGCGGCAACGGCCTCACCGCCGAGGCCGCACCGCTGCTCGCCGCCCTCATCCGGGAGGCCGGGGTGCGCGAGCTGTACCTCCCGGCCAACCACCTCGGCGACGAGGGCACCGCCGTCCTGGCCGCCGCCGCGGCCGCCGACCCCGCGCGGCCGGTCCGACTCGGCCTCGGCGGCAACGGCATCGGCCCGGCCGGCGCCCGCGCCCTCGCCGAGGCCCTCGGCGGGATCGAAGCCCTCGACCTCGGCCGGGCCATGTCCGAGCGCAGCCTCGGCTCCGCCGGCAACGACACCGGCGACGAGGGAGCGCACGCCCTGGCCGCCGCCCTCCCAGGCAGCCCGCTGCGCCGTCTCGAACTGCGCCACACCGGGCTCACCGGGCGCGGAGCGAAGTGCCTGCTGGCCGCGGTGCCCGAAGACTCCCCGCTGGAGTACGTGGGCCTCGGCCCCGGCCTGCCCCGCAAGGTGAAGCGGTCCTTCACCGCCCGGCTGCGGCCCGCCCTGCCCGCCCACCCCGACCTCGCCGCGATCACGAGCGTGTACCGGTGAGCGGGTACACCGAGCACGGCGCGCTGCCCGGGGGCTTCCGGGCCGAGGACGGCGCGGCCTGGCAGCGGATCCGCCGCTACGCCGTACCCGGCTGGATGATCGAGCGCGCCACCGCGCACCGGCTGGCCGGCGACTGGCAGGCCGCCTGTGCGGCCGCCGCCGTGGACGTCACCTTCGACCTGCCCGGACTCGCCGGCCGCTACGGCGCGCCGGTCGCCGCCGCGGTGGCGGAGGACCTGCGCCACCTCGCGCCCGACCTGGTGCGCTGGCACCTGCCCCGCGTCCTGGGCGGCCGTACGACCGTCGAGCCCGACGTGCGCGTGCTGCTCGCCCGCTACGGCGGCGGCGCCGATGCGCCGGTGCTGTCCGTGGCCACCGGCCCGATGATCGAGGGTCCGCAGCGGCTGCGGCTGGACTGCGAGCCGGTCGAACCCCCGCCGCTCCACCGCACCTTCGGCGGCGCCCACCGGCTGCGCCCCGAGGACTGGACCGCGGCCCGCCCGCTCTGGGACGCCCGGCACACGGCCGCGCTGCGCGAGCGCTTCAGCGGCGGCGGCCGGCGGCTGCCCTTCTTCCGCCCGGACGGCACCCCGCTGCCCGCGTCCGAGCTGCCCATCGCCGATCCCGCCACCGGTGACACCGGCACCACCGACCCGGCCGGGCGCGCCGAGCGGGTCGCCCTGCTCCAGGCCCGCGGAGACTTCGCCGAGGCGTACGAGGCCGCGGGGATCGAACGGGACCTGACCAAGCCCGCGGAGAACCCGCGGTACGGCACCGCGGCGGACCCGGAAACCCTGATGGCCACCTCCTCGGCCGACCTGACGCGGCTGGGAGCGGAGGTGCGCCGCCTCGCTGCGGCCGGCGCGGGTGAACGCTTCAGGCTGGCCGTCGACTGGCGCGGCAGCCTGCTGGTGGAAACCGCCGGCTCCGGTCCGGGCGACGGGCTGCGGGTCCGGGCGGCGGGCGCGGACGAGCTGAGGGGAGTGCTCCCGCTGCCGCTGTTCGCCTGGAAGCGGCTCCCCGACCTCGAACTGGTCCGCACGGGCCGGCTCACCCCGGGCGAGCTGCACCCGCTGGTCGCCGCCGCGCTGTTCCCCGAGGCCGGCCCCGCCGCCGGTCCGCCCGGCCCCGCCGAGGCGAAGTCCGTACGGGTGCGCTGCCGCGGCGAGTGGCACGAGGTCCGCTCCCAGGGCGGCGTACTGGACCTGCTCCCGCACAGCGCCGAGGAGCAGCAACGCGAGCGCGCCATGCGGGCGTTCGGCGGCGCGATCCAGGGCTGCTTCGCCGTGCAGCAGATCTGGACCACGGGCGAGGGGCGGCTGCCGCGCGCCCTGCGGGCACAGCGCCAGGACCTGTTCCTGCGCCTCCAGCACGGGGACACCCCGGGCGTCGTCGCGCTGCTCGACGCGGGCACGGATCCCCGGATCCGCGACGCCCGCGGGTACACGCTGCTGCACGTCCTGCACCTGCTCGACCACGAGGTGCTGCTGCCGCGGCTGCTGGCGGCGGGCCTGGACCTGGAGGCCCGGACCAAGGCGGGGCTCACCCCGCTCCAGCTGGCGGTCCAGTACGGGGGCTCCGCGGACCTGGTCAGGGAGTACCTCGCGGCAGGCAGCCGGATCGACGTCGTCGACGACGCGGAGCTGTCGCTGGCCCAGGTGGTGCGCCGCTACAAGCGCACCGACCTCGCCTTCCTGCGCAGCCGGGTGGAGGAGGAGTTCCCCGGCATCGGCTCGGAGTGGTTCGACGAGTACATGGAAGAGCGCGAGGAAGAGGAGCACGAGGACGCATGAGCACCCCGCCGCAGCGAGGGCCGCAGCCGCAGCCCTCGCGGGCCCTGGCGGCCGCCGACGCCCTGGGCGCCCGGCTCCGCGCCACCCGCACCGAGCCCGCGACCAACCCCCAACTCGAAGCGCTGGCCCTGGCCGTGACGGCCAATCAGCCCGTCCTGCTGTGGGGCGAGCCGGGCATCGGCAAGTCCGCCGGCATGCAGCAGCTCGCCACCGCCCTCGGCGTCGAGCTGGAGACCGTCATCGCCAGTGTCCACGAGCCCTCCGACTTCGCCGGGCTGCCCATCGTCGGCGACGACCCCGCCACCACCGGCGTGCCCATGGCCCCGCCGGACTGGGCGGTCCGCCTCGCCCGCACCGGCCACGGACTGCTGTTCTTCGACGAGCTGTCCTCCGCCCCGCCCGCCGTGCAGGCGGCCCTGCTGCGCGTGGTCCTGGAGCGCCGGATCGGCAGCCTCGTCCTGCCCGAGTCCGTACGGATCGTCGCCGCGGCCAATCCACCGTCCAGTGCGGCGGACGGCTGGCACCTCAGCCCGCCGCTGGCCAACCGCTTCGTCCACCTCGACTGGACCCACAACCCTCGCACCGTGGCCCGCGGCCTGGCCGGCACCTGGCCCGAGGTGGCCATCCCGGCCGTCGACCCCGCCCGCGCCTCCGGGGCCGCAGCCCGCGCCCGCGGCGTGATCTCCGGCTTCCTGACCGCCCGGCCGGGCCTGGTCCACCACATGCCGAACGAGGCCGAGGGCCGCGGCCGCGCCTGGCCCTCCCCGCGCACCTGGGAGATGGCGCTGCGGCTGCTGGCCACCGGGTACGCGGCCGGCGCCGGCCGGGAGGCCCTGGCCGCCGCGCTCACCGGGGCCGTCGGGGACGCGGCCGGGATCGAGCTGCTCTCGTACGTGGAACACCTCGACCTGCCCGACCCGGACCGGGTGCTCGCCGACCCGGACGCCTTCGCCCTGCCCGAACGCGGCGACCGGCAGCTGGCCTTCCTGATCGCCGTGGTCGCCGCCGTCCAGGGCGAGCTCACCCGCCCCCGCTGGGAGGCCGGCTGGGCGGTCCTCGCCAAGGCGGTCGACGCGGGCGTGCCCGACGTGGCCGCGCGGGCGGCCACCGACCTGGCCGCCATGCGCGACCTGGACTGGCCGGTGCCCGCCGGGATCGACGCCTTCGTCGAACTGCTCCAGCTCTCCGGCGCCCTGCCGGGCGGCGGCTGACGGGCGGGTGAGCGTGTCCATGGACGGCCCGACGGGCGAGCCCGGGGACGGAGCTCCCGCCGGCGCCCGCCTGGACCGGGCCAAACTGCTGGCCGCCCGGTACAAGGCGGCCGAGGCCCGGCCGTACCTCGCCTCCGCCCTGTACGCGCTCACCGTGGTCCCCTCGGCCGGGGTCCCGACGATGGGTGTGGACCGGCACTGGCGCTGCTACGTCTCACCCGCGTTCGTCGACGCCACGCCGGTCGCGGAACTGGCCGGGGTGTGGATCCACGAGGCGGCCCACCTGCTGCGCGACCACCACGCCCGCGCCGACCGGCTCCCGGCCGCCGACCAGCGCGACCGGCGCCGCGTCAACATCGCCCAGGACTGCGAGATCAACGACGACCTCCTCGCCGACGGACTGGCGTTGCCCGAGGGCCGGATGGAGCCCCGGCACTTCGGTCTCGCCACCGGCGGGATGTTCGAGACGTACCTGCCCGCGATCCCGGCCACCCCGCCGCACGCACCGGACTGCGGCTCGGGGGCCCACGGCAAGCCGATGCCCTGGGAGCTCGGCGAGGCGGCGGGTCCCGCCCGGATCGGCCCGGTCGAGGCGGAGGCGCTGCGCCGGCAGACCGCCCAGGCCATGCGCGCCCACCAGCGCGCCCGGGGCAGGCTCCCGGCCGGCTGGCAGCGCTGGGCGCAGGAGCTGCTGGAGCCCACCGTCGACTGGCGCCGCGCGCTGTCCGGGGCGGTGCGGGAGGCCGCGGCCTGGGCCGGCGGCGCGGTGGACTACACCTATCGCCGCCCCTCGCGGCGCACTCCGGCGCTCGGCGGCCGCGTGGTGCTGCCCAGCCTGCGCCGGCCGCTGCCGCGGGTCGCGATCGTCATCGACACCTCGGGGTCGATGGGCGAGGACGAGCTCGCCGCCGCGCTCGGCGAGGTCACCGGCGTGCTGCGGGAGGTCGGGGTCCGGGGCAACCGGGTCGCCGTCCTGGCCTGCGACGCGGACGTGCACACCGTGGCCCGGGTGACGAGCGTCGAGCAGGTGACCCTGGCCGGGGGCGGCGGCACCGACATGCGCGTCGGCATCAAGGCCGCGCTGGCGGCGGCGGACCGGCCGAACATAGTCGTCGTGCTGACCGACGGGTACACGCCGTGGCCGGACGAGACCCCGTCCTGTCGGCTGATCGCCGCGCTGATCGGGGCCGACGCACCGCAGCCGCCGGGCTGGGTGGAGACCGTACGCGTCCCGCCCGGGTCCTGAGCGGCGGACGGTATCCGGCTCAACTGGCCGGGAACGTACGCTCGTCCGGACCGGCGGGGCCGCCGCATGACAGCATGGCGGGGCAACACCCGGCAAGCGGAGGGGGAGTTCGGTGAGTTCGGTGAGCACTTCGACGAGCGGAGTACGCAAGGGCCTGGCCAAGGTGGAGATCGCACTGCGGTGGGATCCGAGCCCCGCGGGCACGCCCGCCCACGACCTGGACATCATCGCGGCGGTGTTCGGCGCCGCGGATCCCCACGGGGAGCCGGTCCACCTCGTGCACTTCGGCAGCCGTTCGCCCGACGGCACCATCACCTTGAACCGCGACAGCCACACCGGCCAGGGCTTCGGCTTCGACGAGGTGATGACCCTCGAACTGGACCGGATGGCGCCCGAGTTGGGGCGTGTGGTGGTCGGCGTGGTCATCCAGGACACCGGGCAGCGGGGTGCGCGTACGAAGACCTTCGCGGCCATAGGCGGTACAGGCGTCCGGATCCGGGAGGGCTACACCGACCTCGCGGTGACCGACTTCGCGGGGGTCCCGGACGCCACGGCGGCCACGATCGCGGAGTTCACGCGCGACGGTTCGGGGGCCTGGTCACTGGACGCCGCCGTACGGGGCTTCGACGCGGATCCGGAGGAGTTCGCCCGGACCATGGGCGCGCCGCGGTCCTGACGCGAGCGTGTGACGTGGGGCCGCACAGACCGGGCGGTGGTCACTCCCTCGAGTGAGTGACCACCGCCCCGTCCGGGTGGCGCGCTGCCGCCGTCCCCACGAGGCAGCGCGGGCGGGTCGCCGTCCGGTCATCGGAGACGGCGGCCCACCGGTTCAGGGGGCCTCGGCCCGGTCCGGGTCCGGGGCGGGCGCGGGGGCCGGGACGGGTGCCAGGCCCAGGGCGGGCAGCAGGGCCGCGTCGACGAACCGGACCAGGTAGTCGGCGTCTGCGTACTGACCCTCCAGGACCGGCCGGATGCGCAGGACACCCATCAGCTGCGCCGGCAGGAACTCCACGGCCGGATGGCCCGCCGCGATCTCGCCGCGCGCCACGGCCCGCGCCACCATCGCGTCGAACGCGGCCAGCTCCGGCTCGACCAGCGCCTCGCGCAGCGCCGCCTGCAGCTCCTCGTCGCTGAGCACGGCGTGCCCGAGAGCCTGGGTGAGGCGGGTGTCGCGTCCCGAGCTGCCGGCCGCGATCCGGGCCGCCTCGCGCAGGTCGCCGGCGAGCGTGCCGGTGTCCACAGCGGCCAGCGTGCCCTGCCGGCTCGCGCGCAGGGCCGCCGCGACCAGCTGGGGCTTGGTCTTCCACTGCCGGTAGAGGGTCGACTTCCCGCAGCAGGCCCGGGCGGCGACGCCCTCCATGGTCAGTGCCTCGTACCCGTGCTCGCGCAACTGCTCCAGGACGGCGTCGTAGAACTCCTGCACCCGTTCCGGGGTGATCTTGGAGCGGCGCGCGGCGGGCGCTGTCGACGTCATGGTGAGCGGCTCTCCTCGGGGGCTCCGCAGCTGATGTATCCGTGAGGAAAGTGTACGGGAACGCAAGCGTATCGGTACACCCGCGTATCGATACGCAAATGTATCGATACACTGGCGTGTCGATGTCCGCGTACAGGCGGCGCGCGAGCACAGAGAAGAGAAAGCGGGGGAAATGAGCTCCCACACCACACCCGCCGGGCCGGCCGACGGCCCGATACCGGGACCGAGGCGCCGACTCATACGCGAGCTGCTGCTCGTCGCGGGCCTGTTCGCCGTCTACAAGGCCGGCCGGATGCTCTCCACGGACCGCACCGACGAGGCGTTCCGCAACGCCGGCCGGATCTGGGACGCCGAGCGCATCCTGCACCTGCCGGGCGAGGGCGCGATCCAGCGGCTGCTCCTGCACGGGGACGCCCTCGTGCACACGGCGAACACCTACTACGCGGCCGTGCACTTCCCGGCGACCGTGCTCTTCCTGATCTGGATGTACGTGCGCAGGCCCGGCCACTACCTGTGGGCCCGGCGCGTGCTCGCCGTCCTGACCGGCGCCGCCCTCGCCCTGCACCTGGCCTTCCCGCTCGCACCGCCGCGGATGCTCGGCGCCGCGCACCTCGTGGACACCGCACAGGTCTACGGGCCCTCCGTCTACCGGGCCGCGCCCGCCACCGACACCATGGCCAACCAGTTCGCCGCGATGCCCTCGCTGCACTTCGGGTGGGCACTGGTGCTGGCGCTCGGCATGATCGCCGCCACCCGGTCCCGCCTGCGCGTGCTGTGGCTGCTGCACCCGCTGGTGACGCTGCTCGTGGTCGTCGGCACCGCCAACCACTACTGGCTCGACGCGATCGTGGCCACCGTGCTGCTCGGCGGGGCGCTGCTGATCGTGCCGCGTCCGCGGGTCCGCTCCGGGTCGCTGGCCGTCGTACGGCACCTGCCGCGCCCGCGCAGCACCGCCGGGGCGGCCGAGGCCGTGGGGGCCGGCCGATGAACGCCACCCTCCTCGCCGTCCTGCTCTGCCTCGCCTCCGCCGTGGCGTACGCGGCCGCGGCCGTGGCCCAGGAGCGGCTCGCCCGCGCGGCCGTGGCCCGCAGCGCCGGAGCCCTGCTCGGCAACGGGGCCTGGTGGTGGTCGGCCGGGCTGAACGCCGGCGCCGCGCTGCTGCACGCGGCCGCCCTGCGCTACGGGCCGCTCACCCTGGTCCAGCCGCTCGGCGCCCTCACCCTCGTCGCCGCCGTCCCGCTCGGGGCGCACGGCGCCGGCCGCCGGGTCGCGGCCACCGAATGGCGGGGCACCCTGGCCACCGTCGTCGGGCTCGGGCTGCTGCTGCTCCCGGCCTCCGGACCGGCCCCCGACGACACGCTCACCCTGGCCGAAGCGCTCGCCGTGTCCGGGGCCACGATCGCCGCGATCACGCTGTTGACCGTACGGCGGGACGTGCGCTCGGGGCTGCGGCACGCGACGGCGTCCGGGCTGGCCTCCGCCGTGGCCTCCGCCCTGACCCAGACGGTGGCCGTCGCGGGCGGCCGCGGCGGGGCCCTGCTCAGCGTGCGGGTCGTCGCCGTCGCCCTGCTCGTCGTGGTGTTCGCGGTCGGCGGGATGCTGCTGTCGCAGCGGGCCTACCGGGGCGGGCTCGGGGCGCCGCTCGCCGTGGTGAACCTGGCCAACCCGCTGGCCGCGGCCGCCATCGGCATGATCCTGCTCGGCGAGCGCCTCCAGGGCGGCGCGGTGGGACTCCTGCTCGCCGTGGCCGGCGCCCTCGCGGCGGCGCGGGGGGTGCTGCTGCTGACGCGTACGGCGCCGGGCGCGGCGCCCGCACCGGCCGCCGCCTCCGTACCCGCACCCGCCTCCGTACCCGCACCCGCACCCGTAGCGGGCCGGGTGGCGGTCTGAGGCGGCCGAGAACCGTTTCGCCGGTGTTCGCGTCCTCCCTGGTGAGAACGCGAACACCTACGTACGAGCGAAGCGGAGTGAACGACCATGGGGATCGTCAGCTGGATCGTCCTGGGGCTGCTGGCCGGCTTCATAGCCAAGGTCCTGCTGCCCGGCCGCGACCCCGGCGGCCTGATCGGCACCACGCTCATCGGCATCGCCGGAGCCTTCATCGGCGGCTGGCTCTCCGCGAAGTTCCTGGACAAGCCGATCGGCCACGACTTCTACGACCCCGCCACCTGGGGCTCCGCGATCGCGGGCTCGCTGGTCCTGCTCATCGGCTACCGCATCCTCTTCGGCAACTCCCGGGACTGAGCCCTCCCGAAGCCACCCGTTAGGCTCGGGCCGCACGGCGCGACGTACCAGCTGCGAGGAGCCCCGAGACCCATGAGCGTCACCCCCGCCCCCACCAGCGACCTGTACGACGAGCACGGCGAGGCCCTCGCCCTCTGCACCACGCAGTTCCGCCAGTTCGGCGGGCGGCGGCTCTTCGCGGGCCCGGTGCGGACCGTCAGCTGCCACGAGGACAACGCGCTGCTGCGCGAGCTGGTCAGCACACCGGGCGGGGGCGCGGTGCTCGTCGTGGACGGCGGCGGCTCCCTGCGCACGGCCCTCACCGGCGACCTCATCGCCGGAGCGGCGCAGCGCAACGGCTGGGCGGGCCTGATCATCAACGGCGCGGTCCGCGACAGCGTGGCCCTCGGCGGACTCGACCTCGGCATCAAGGCACTGGGCACGGTCCCCCGCAAGAGCGGCAAGACGGGTGCGGGCACGGTGGACGGGCCGGTCACCATCGGCGATGTGACGTTCCGCCCGGGTGACACGGTCCACGCGGACGACGACGGTACGGTCATCCTCCCCACCGCCTGATCTGGCGGGGGCGAAATCCGGCCAGGAGCGGGCCGGGGCCCCTGGTGCCGGGCCCGTGGGGCGGGATTCACTGCGGGGCCATGACACGACACAGGATCATGGGCCTGCTCAGCGCGCTCGCGCTCGCCGCGGGCACCCTGGCCGGCGCCGCGGGACCCGCGGCCGCCGCCGACCCGGCCGCGGGCGACAGCGGGGTCCACGCCTCCGCCGCCCGGCCCTCGGCCGCACCGCCCGCCGAGTTCGGAACGGACTGGCACGACCCCCTCACCGCCGCCCCGCCCGTCGCACGGCCCGCGACCCGGTCCTGCGAGGTGACCGTCGCCGAGGCACAGTTCCGCGACTACACCCCGTACGTCGGGAGCTACGCACCCCCGGCCGCGTGCGGCGGGACCTGGGCCAAGGTCGTCCTGCGCCTCGACGGCAAGGTCAAGGGCCGCCAGTACGACCGCCTCGGCCACCTCTCCCTCGGCGGCGTCGAAATCCTGCGCACCTCCACCCCCGAGCCCTCGCCCGACGGCATCACCTGGTCCGTCGAGAAGGACGTCACCCGCTACCGCGACACCCTCAGCCGGCCGCAGCCCGTCGAGATGCTGATCGGCAACTTCGTCGACGACACCTACACCGGCGTCATCGACGTCAAGGTCACCCTGACCTTCTACGCCGCCGACCGGGACCGGCACACCGCCCCCGACACCCCCGACCGCGTCCTGCCGCTGACCACCCCCACCGTCACCACCCCGCGCAACACCGAGCGGCTCCTCGCCGAGGTGTACGCCACCGGCTCCGGCGGCGGCTGCGAGGAGTACTGGTACATGACCACCCCCGACGCCGCCCCGTACTCCTGCAAGGCCGCCGACGGTCCGTACCGCGAGGTCCGCATCTCCGTCGACGGACAGCTCGCCGGCATCGCGGCCCCCTTCCCGACCGTGTGGACCGGCGGCTGGTCGAACCCCTTCCTCTGGTACGTCACCCCCGCGCCCCGCGCCTTCGACGTCCAGCCGGTCGTGTACGACCTCACCCCGTACGCCGCGCTGCTCAACGACGGCCGCCCGCACCGGATCGAGGTGTCCGTCGCCGGCGTCCCGGCCGGGCAGAGCGGCTGGAGCACCCCCAACAACCTGCTCCTGTGGCAGGACGAGGGCCGCGCCGTCGTCACCGGCTCCCTCACCCGCCACGAGGAGGGCGAACCGGCCAACTCCACCCGCTGGACGCCCGCCACACCCGGAACACCTGCCGCGCAGCACCGCCTCGACACCGAGGGCGGCCACCGGCTCACCGTCGCCGGCCGGCTCGACACCTCCCACGGCCGGGTCACCACGACCGTCACCCGCGCCGTGCACAACACCTCCGCGCACCGGTGGACGGAGGGCGAGAACCAGGACGCCCTGACCGCGAACTGGACCGACGAGGAGAGTGTCACCCGCGGCTCCACCACCGTCCGCACCGCGCGCACGTACACGATGGACGGCGAGACCACCCTCGGCGCCGGGGACCGGCTGCGGACCGTCATCGCGCTCGGCGACCTCGCCGAGACGACCACCCTGCGCGGCGGCCGCACCGTGGACCGCACCTGGCTCGACGACCGGTACACCGGCGACGCGAGTTACACGGCGAACGTCCCGCGCGAGCAGCGGCACGCGGTCGGCACCGGCTCCGAGCACTACCAGATGTACGGGTCGGACGCCGGACGCGGTTGCTACGACCGTACGGTGTCCAGCGCCCAGGGCACGGTGACGGTGGACCGCCGACTCTGCTGACACTGCCTGCGCCTACGATGACCGGCCATGGACATGAGTGAGGCCGGCAGACAGCTGGTCGACGGCCGCTTCGAACTGATCGCGCCGCTGGGCGCCGGCGGTATGGGCACGGTGTGGCGCGCCCGCGACATCGCACTGCACCGCGACGTCGCCCTGAAAGAGGTGCGCCCGCCGGACCCGGCGACCGCCGCGGCCCAGCCCGGGCTCACCGAACAACTGCGTGAACGCGCCATCCGCGAGGCCCGCGCGCTCGCCCGGCTCGCGCACCCGCACGTGGTGACGATCCACCACATCGTCGAGCCCGCCGCCGGCACGGACGGACATCCGTGGATCGTGATGGAGCTGGTCAAGGGCGGCTCCCTGCACGACAGGCTGGAGTCGGGGCCGATGCCCGTCGCCGACGTGCTGCGGCTCGGCCTCGACGTGCTGTCCGCGCTGCGGGCCGCCCACGCCGAAGGGGTGCTCCACCGCGATGTGAAACCGGCCAACGTGCTGCTGCGCCCCGACGGCTCGGCCGTGCTGACCGACTTCGGCATCGCGGCCCTGCACGACTCGACCGCCCTCACCTCCACCGGCGTGCTCATCGGCTCGCCGGAGTACATCGCCCCGGAGCGCGCCCGCGGCGAGGAAGGTCTGGCGGCCTCCGACCTCTGGTCGCTCGGCATGCTCCTCTACGTGGCCGCGGAGGGGGCCCACCCGCTGCGCCGGGCCACCACCCTGGCCACCGTCGTCGCCGTGCTCGACGAGCCGATCCCGGCTCCGGTGCGCTCCGGCCTGCTGGGGCCCGTACTGGAACGGCTGCTCGTGCGGGACCTGTCCGTACGGCCCGACGCGGCGCAGCTGGAACAGCTGCTCCGGGATGCGAGCAGTGCTCTCGGCGGCGGGGCCTCGCCGGCCGCCCGGCCCCTCGCGCCGCCGACGGTCCTGGGCCAGTACGGGCCGCCGAGCGCGCAGCCCTACGCGCCGTCGGCGCCGTTCACCCCCGGGGGCGGCTCCCCGTACTCGGTCACCACGCCCGTCCCGGCGGCGCACACCCCGCGCCGCCGCCCGGTGCTGCTCGGCGGCCTCCTCGCGCTGGTCCTGGCCGGTGGCGTGATCGGGCTCGTCAAGTGGATGCCCGGCGGTAACTCCGGCGGCGGGGGCGGCGAGGCCAAGGGCGGCGGGACCACCGCGAGCGCCGGCCCCTCCGGCACCACCCCCGGCCCCAAGCAGAGCCTTCCCAAGTCGGTCGGCAGCCCGGTCGCCGCCCCCAAGGGCAGCCTGCTCACCCCAGCCAACGTGCGGACCGCGATCGAGGCCTTCAAGCAGAAGACGGGCACCACCCAGTTCGTGGAGATGAACATCTACGAGGAGTACGTGCTCGCGTCCATCCCCACCGCCCCCGGAGCCAAGACCTACGACCGCTACCAGTACCGCGACGGCGAGGCGAAGCGCACCGGCCCAGGCAGCACCATCAAGGCGGACGAGCCGCTGATCGACATGGCGTCCGTCAACTGGGACGCCCTGCCCGGCCTCCTCGACCAGGCCAAGCAGGAACTCGGCGTGGCCAACCCGACCTCCCGCTACGTCATCGTCGAACCCTGGCTCCTCGACAACACCCCGTCCATGCGGCCCTACCTCACCGACGAGTACGGCCAGGGCGGGTACGTCTACGCCGACACCCAGGGCAAGGTGAAGAAGGTCTACCGCTCCTGACATCGTGTGTCCGTACGAGCGGTACGAGCGGTTCGATCCGGGGAGTCCCACCACCATGCCCAGCTGGCGCAACACCCTCACGGCGGCCGGTATCACCGGCCCCCGGCTGCGCGACGACTACACGTACGTCGCCCGCCGGGTCCTGCGCCGCGAGCCGGCCCCGTACGTGACGCTGCGCCTGCTCGCCGCTCCGCCGCTGGTGCCCTGGCTGACGGCGGGGGTGGCCTTCATGAACCTCGTCGACGACGTGGCCGAGACCGGCACCCCGCAGGAACGTTCCGCCGGTCTGGCCGTACTCGCCGGGCAGGCGGAGGCGGCGCTCAGGACCGGCGACAGCCCCGACCCGCTGCTGCGCGCGTACGCCCACGCCGTCGCCACCCGCGGGCTGCCGGAGCACTGGGTCTCCCGGTTCCTGGAGGGCGCGGCCACCGCCGAGGCCGGCTTCGACGGCTTCGACACCGAGGAGGACTTCCAGTCCTACCTCGACGCCTATGCGTGGCCCGGGGTGCTGGTCTTCACCGGACTCCAGTACCAGGGCGGCCCCGACGAGGAACAGGCCGCCGCGTGGCGGCGGTTCGTGGACGCCGCCCAGCGGGTCGACTTCCTCGCCGACCTCTCCGGAGACCTCGCGGACGGTCGGCTCTGCCTCCCGCGCGCCCGCCTCGCCGAGCACTCCGTCACCCGGGCCGACCTCGAACAGGCCCGCGACACCCCGGCTGTACGCGCCCTCCTCGCCGCCGAAACCCGGCGCGCCCGAAGTGCCCTCGACGCCACCGACGGCATCCTCGACCTGGTCGAGCCGGGCCTGCGCCCCGTGATCGCCGCGATGACGGAGCTCATGGGACACCAACTGGCCGCCGTGGAGCGGGCCGGCGTCCAGGCGCTGCGCAAGGACGTCGGCTACGGCTTGGTGGCCCCCGTCCGCACCCTGCTGCGCGCCCGTGCCGGCAGGTCCCGGCTCCGGCCGGCGGGACAGGCCGGGTAGCGGCGGGGTAGCCGCCGGGACATTTGTACTGGTCGGGTCCGTACATGCGGATCTGCCGGGGGACCCGCCCCGATTCGTAGCGTGGTGGGCATGACGCAGACGATTGAGCCGACGCGGTCGGCGAAGCCGCCGCACGAAGAGCCCGCGGTCCGGTTCCGGCACGCCACCAAGTCCTTCGGCGCCGTCCGGGCCGTCGCCGGCATCGACCTCGACGTCCGGCGCGGCGAGACGGTCGCCCTGCTCGGCCGCAACGGCGCGGGCAAGTCCACCGCCATCAGCCTGCTGCTCGGGCTCAACGAGCCCGACGCGGGCAGCGTACGGCTCTTCGGCGAGACCCCCGACCGGGCGGTCCGGGCCGGCCGGGTCGGCGCCATGCTCCAGGAGGGGCGCGCCGTACCGCGGATCACCGTGCGCGAGCTCATCGGCTTCGTGGCCCGGACCTACCCCGCCCCCATGCCCGTCGCCGAGGCGCTGGAACTCGCCGGGCTCACCGAGCTCGCCGGCCGCCGCATCGACCGGCTCTCCGGCGGTCAGGCCCAGCGCGTCCGCTTCGCCGTCGCCCTCGCCGGGAACCCGGAGCTCATCGTGCTCGACGAGCCGACCGCCGCCCTCGACGTGGAGGCCCGCCGCGCCTTCTGGGAGTCCATGCGCGGCTTCGCCCGGCGCGGCAACACCGTCCTTTTCTCCACGCACTACCTGGAGGAGGCCGACGCCCACGCCGACCGCATCGTGGTCGTCGACGCCGGCCGGATCATCGCCGACGGCACCGGGGAGCAGCTGCGCCGTGCCGCCGGCGGGTCGCTGGTCTGCGTCGACCTGGCCGGGCGCCCCACCGAGGGGCTCGGCGAACTGCCCGGGGTGGTCTCCGTGGAGGTGCGGGGAGACCGCGCGCGGCTGCGTACGGAGGACCCGGACGCGACGGTCGTCGCGCTCGCGGGCCTCGGCGCCGTCCGCGGGATCGAGGTCACCGCGCCCTCGCTCGACGAGGCCTTCCTCGCCCTCACCGACAGCCACAACCTCACCCACACCACCAGCCACACCGCCGCCGCGGGGAGCGCCCGATGATCACCGCCTACGTCCGCCTCGAAGTCCGCCGGACCCTGCGCGACACCTCCTTCGTCGTCTTCGGCATCGGCATGCCGGTGCTGATGTACCTGCTCTTCACCAACCTCGGCACCGGCGCCGACACCGGCGGGTGGAAGACCGCCTCCATGGTGGCCATGGCCGCGTACGGGGCCCTGGGCTCGGCCCTGGGGACCGGCTCCGGAGTCGCCGAGGACAAGGGGATCGGCTGGCTGCGGCAGCTGCGGGTCACCCCGATGACCCCCCGCCAGGTGGTGGTCGGCCGGGCCCTGACCGGCTCGGTGACCGTGCTTCCCGCCGTGGCCGCCGTGCTAGCGGCCGGCGCCATCGTCAACGGGGTCCGGCTGGAGGCCTGGCAATGGGCCGCCGTCGCCCTCGTCCTGTGGCTCGGCGCGCTCCCCTTCACGCTGCTCGGCATCGGCAACGGGTACCGGCTCACCGCCCAGTCCACCGGCGTGGTCAACGTCGGGTGCAGCCTCGCGCTCTCCATCGTCGGCGGACTCTGGTTCCCGGTCGAGCTGTTCCCGGACTGGCTGCGCTCCCTGTCCGGCTTCACCCCGACGCGCCGTTTCGCCGAGATAGGCCAGTCCCTCGCCGACGGCGCTGCCCCCAGCCTGGCCGCGGCCGCCGTACTCGCGGTATGGGCCCTGCTGTTCGGCTCGTACGCAGTGCTCTCGTACCGTCGGTCCGCGAGGACGGTGTAACGCATGGAGCAGGGACCGGGAATGAAGATGCAGGACAGGCGCAGGCAAAGGGAGGCGTGGAAGGCCGACTGGGCGATCCGCAAAGCCGAATGGCGGGCGAAGGAGAAGCGGCCCAAGGCATGCGGTGAGGCCCCCGACTACGGCCGCGGCCCGATGGGCCCGCCCAATGCCTTCACCCTGCTGCCGTGGCTGCTGCTGGGCATGGGAGCCATCTCCAACGTCATCAAGGGGGAGACCCCCAACCCCTGGGTCGGCGCCCTCGGCCTGCTGCTCTTCAACTCCCTTTACATCACCCTGGTGTTCCGTGCCTTCGACCGGCGGGCCCGGGAGGCCGCGAGCACCCGCTGGTGCCTGGCCGCCCTCGGCGCGGTCACCTGCGCCCTCGCCTTCGCGTACGGGGGCAACTGGCTGCTGTTCTTCCCGCTCTGGGGCCTGGCCACCGGCGCGGTGGTCCGGGGCCGCACGCTCGGCCCGGTGATGTTCGCCGTCACCGGCCTCGCCGGGGTGATCGCGGGGCTCGACGAGGGCTGGGACACCCTCGGCATCATCTACGGGACCCTCGTCTCCGGCATGGTCACCGCGGCCATCCTCGCCCTGTCCGAGACCGTGAAGGAACTGCGCGAGACCCGGCAGGAGCTGGCCCGGGCCGCGGTGGACCAGGAGCGGCTGCGCTTCTCCCGCGATCTGCACGACCTGCTCGGCCACACCCTGTCGGTGATCGTCGTGAAGTCGGAGGCCGCCCGCAGGATCGCCCCGCGGGACATGGACGCGGCGCTCGCCCAGGTCGCCGACATCGAGTCGGTCGGCCGCCAGGCGCTCACCGAGATCCGGGAGGCCGTCACCGGCTACCGCGAGGCCAGCCTCGCCGCCGAGCTCGACCGGGCCCGCGGCGCGCTGACCGCTGCCGGGATCGAGCCCGTCGTACGGCAGTCGGGGCCCCCGCTGCCCCCGCAGGCGGCGGCGCTGCTGGGCTGGGTGGTGCGCGAGGCCGCCACCAACGCCATCCGGCACAGCGGCGCGACCACCTGCGAGATCGAGGTACGGAGCACGGCGGAGCGGGTCCGCCTGGTGATCACCGACAACGGGAGCGGCGTAGGCTCGACCCCGCCGGGCAGCGGACTGACCGGCCTGACGGAACGGCTCGCCGCGGCGGGCGGCACCCTGGCAGGCGGCCCGGCACCGAGCCCGGGGCGGGGCTTCCGGGTCACGGCCGAACTCCCGGTGGAGCCGGCGGAGAACGAGGAGAGTCGATGATCAAGGTCCTGCTCGCGGAGGACCAGGGCATGATGCGCGGCGCGCTGGCCCTGCTGCTCGGGCTGGAGGAGGACATCGAGGTCGTGGCACAGGTCGGCACGGGGACCGAGATCGTGCCCGCCGCGGTCGAGGCGCAGCCGGACGTGGCCCTGCTCGACATCGAACTCCCGGGCCGCAGCGGCCTCGACGCGGCCGCCGAGCTGCGCACGCGCCTCCCCGGCTGCCGGGTGCTGATCCTGACCACGTTCGGGCGCCCCGGCTACCTGCGCCGGGCGATGGAGGCGGGGGCCGCCGGGTTCCTGGTCAAGGACGGTCCGGTGGAGGAACTGGCCGCCGCGATACGCCGGGTGCTCGCAGGGGAGACCGTGATCGACCCCGCGCTCGCCGCGGCCGCGCTCAGCGCCGGCCCGAACCCGCTGACCGCGCGCGAGGTCGACGTGCTGGGCGCGGCGGTCGACGGGGCGACCGTGGCCGACATCGCGGCCAGGGTGCACTTGTCGGAGTCGACGGTACGGAACTACCTGTCCTCGGCCATCGGCAAGACGGGCACCCGCAACCGCATGGAGGCCGTCCGCGCGGCCCGCCGCCAGGGCTGGCTCTAGCGTCGGTGCCGGGGCGGGCGGCCCTTCGGGGGGCCTAGTAGGCGCCGTTGACGTTGTCGATCGAGCCGTAGCGGGCCGCCGCGTAGTTGCAGGCGGCCGTGATGTTGGCGACCGGGTCGTACGAGTCCAGGGAGGTGCCGGGCACGTGGTAGGCCCGGAAGGTCGGGTCGATGACCTGGAGCAGGCCCTTGGAGGGAATGCCGGCCGCCGCGTTGGAGTCCCAGTTGTTGATGGCCATCGGATTGCCCGAGGACTCCCGCATGACGTTGCGGTGAATTCCGTTGTAGCTGCCGGGGATTCCGTGCTGCGCCATGATGTCCAGCGACTGCCGGATCCAGCCGTCGAGGTTGTTCGCGTACGTGGTGGCGGGCTTGGCCACGGCGGCCGCCTTCACCGCGGTCGCCTTCGCGGCGGCCGCCTTGGCCGCCGCGCCGATGCTCAGCTTGAGCCCGGGGCGAATGATCGAAGGGTTGGACCCGATGGCGCTCCGGTTGGCCTCGTAGAGGGCCTGCCAGCCGCCGTTCACCGCGTGCTCGACGGCGATCTTCGAAAGGGTGTCGCCGACGGTCACGGAATAGGTCAGGGGGAGCGCGGCCTTTTCCAGCGCCGGCTTGACGGCGGGCAGCGTGACGGTCTTCACGGCGGGCGCCGCGGCCGGCTGCGTGACGGCCGCGCCGGCCGTGGTCGCGCTGATCAGCGGCAGGGCGAGGGCGGCGCCGCCGGTACCGGCGAAGGCCAGCTTGCGGGCGATCGGGCGCTGCTTCGGCCGACGGTGCTTACCGAGTCCGGGCATGGCGGAATTCCTCACGTGGGGGTGCGGGGGATCCCTGGCGGCCGCCGGTTTCGGCAGCTGCCCGCTGGGAATGACGTGAAGGTAAGCGAGTGCGCCGGGCGGGAACAAGGCACGAATTCCCCCGGGTGATCGACTTGCCGGTTTCAAGGTCGGAAACGACCTTGGGGGCGCCTTCCGGGAATGCCGAATTCCTTTCCGGGAAAAGGGAACCGCCTACTCCGGATTAATGATGTTGCTCCTATTCGAGTGACTCACATCACGGGCTCCGGAAGCCGTTCGAGGAAACGGACAAGTCGCCTGAACACCTGCCCGATTCGGGCATCTAGCCCGTTCTTTGTGAACCGCCCACAGGGGACGCTTCCCGGCACGCCCGTCGCGCTGCCGGACGGTCTTCAGACCTCCGCGAGCCGTTCCAGCGCCGCCGACACCGCCGCCCCGCCCGCCGGCAGCAGCGGGAGCCGTACGTCCGGGGTGGGGATCCGGCCCTGGGCATGGAGCACGCCCTTCACGACCGCCGGATTCGGCTCGGCGAAGAGCGCCGCCGAGAGCCGGGCCAGAGCGTGGCCCAAGGCCCGGGCCCGGGGCACGTCACCGGCCCGCCAGGCCGCGGCCAGCTCCGCGTACCGCGCCGTCGCCAGGTGCGCCGAGGCGAGGACCCCGCCCGTCGCGCCCATCGCCAGCAGGGGAGACACGTACAGGTCGTCGCCCGCCAGTACCGCGAACCCGTCCGGCAGCGCGCCGAGCAGTGCCACCGCCTCCTCGCCGACGCCGCCGCCCGCGTACTTCATCCCCGCCACGCCGGGCAGCTCCCCGAGCGCCCGCAGCGCGGCCGCGTCCAGCGGCTGCCCGGTCCGGTACGGGATGTGGTAGACGACCAGCGGTACGGGGCTCACCCCGGCCAGTCGCGCGAAGTGCGCCAGCACCCCCGCCGCCCCGGGCCGTACGAACGGGGGCACGGTCACCAGCGCCGCCCGCACCTCGGGCCACCTCGCCAGCCGGCCGAGCGCCGCCTCGGCGCCCCGGGTGCCGCCCGCCCCGGCGCCCACGGTCAGCACCGCGCCCCGCTCGGCGCAGACCCGGGCGCAGACGCCGGTGACGAGGTCGCGCTCCGCCTCGCCGAGGGCGGCGGCCTCGCCGGTGGTGCCGAGAGCGACGATCCCGGTCGCGCCCTCGTCGAGCACCTGGTGGGCGAGCGCCTCCAGGGCGTCGGCGGCGATGTCCCCGGTGCGCGTGAACGGGGTGACGAGCGGTACGTGAATCCCGTGGAGGGAGAGGTCCTGTGCCATGCCCACGAGCTTCATCTGCCCCGAGCGTCAAATCCAGTTCGCGTTTCTTACCCAACCCGTAAGCTGAGCCGATGCTCGACGTACGACGCCTGCGCCTGCTGCGCGAACTCGCCCGCCGCGGGACCATCGCCGCCGTGGCGGAGGCCCTCGCCTTCAGCCCTTCGGCGGTGTCCCAGCAACTCGCCGTCCTCGAACGCGAGGCGGGGCTGCCGCTCCTCGAACGCACCGGCCGCCGGGTCCGGCTCACCCCCACCGGGCAGAACCTGGTCCGGCACGCCGAGGCCGTGCTGGAGCGGCTGGAACAGGCCGACGCCGATCTCGCCGAGGCGCGCGGCGGCCTGGCCGGGGCCCTGCGCATCGGAGCCTTCCCCACCGCCATCCGGGCCATCGTCCCGGCCGCCCTGGTGGCCCTTGCCCGGCGCCACCCGGGGCTGGAGCCGATGGTCTCGGAGACCGACCCGGCGGCGGTCGCGCACGCGCTGCGCGCCGGGGACCTGGACGTGGCCCTGATCCACGAGTACGACTTCGTCCCCGCCCCGCAGGAGCCCGGGCTCACCACGCAGCCGCTCTACCGGGAGTCGATGTACCTGGCCGCCCCGGCGGCGGCCGCGGCCGGCGCGGCCGCCGCCGCGGCCACCGCCCCCGGACCCGACCAGGGCGCCGTCCTGCGGGCCCACGCCGACGCCCCCTGGATCACGGCCACCCACGGCACCCTCTGCCACGCCATGGCCCTGCGTGCCTGTCAGGCCGCCGGGTTCACCCCGCGGATCCGCCACCGGGTCGACGAGTTCCCCACCGTGCTCGCACTGGTCGCGGCAGGCCAGGGCGTCGCCGTCGTCCCGCAGCTCGGGGTCACGGGGCCCGCCGACCCGGCCGTCTCCCTCACCCGCCTCCTCATGGAGCGCCGTACCCAGGTCGCCTTCCGCAGCGGCGCCGCCGCCCACCCCGCCGTGGCCGCCTTCGGAGCGGCACTTCGCGCCGCCGTACCGCCGGAACTCGCCACTCCCAATTCCTCGGGGTGACACGGCTCCCTTCCACCGCCCCGCCCGTGTACGTTCGTTGATCCAGACAGATCACACCAGAGCGGGGTACGACGTGACGCATCGCGTACGAGGGGTCATCGCCCGGAGCAAGGGCGCACCGGTGGAGACGACGACGATCCTCGTGCCCGACCCGGGACCCGGCGAGGCCCTGGTCAAGGTCCAGGCCTGCGGGGTCTGCCACACCGACCTCCACTACCGCGAGGGCGGCATCAACGACGAGTTCCCCTTCCTCCTCGGCCACGAGGCCGCCGGAATCGTCGAATCCGTCGGCCCGGACGTCACCTCCGTCGCGCCCGGCGACTTCGTCGTCCTCAACTGGCGCGCCGTGTGCGGCACCTGCCGGGCCTGCAAGCGCGGCCGCCCCTGGTACTGCTTCAACACGCACAACGCCACGCAGCCCATGACCCTGGAGGACGGCACCCCGCTCTCCCCGGCGCTCGGGATCGGCGCGTTCGCCGAGAAGACCCTGGTCGCGGCCGGCCAGTGCACCAAGGTCGACCCGGCGGCCTCCCCGGCCGCCGCCGGACTCCTCGGCTGCGGGGTGATGGCCGGCCTCGGCGCCGCCCTGAACACCGGCAACATCGGGCGAGGCGACTCCGTCGCCGTCATCGGCTGCGGGGGAGTGGGCAACGCGGCGGTCGCCGGCGCCCGCCTCGCCGGCGCGGGCCGGATCATCGCCGTCGACCTGGACGACCGGAAGCTGGAGTGGGCCCGGGGCCTCGGGGCCACCCACACCGTCAACGGCCGTACGGAGGACGTGGTCAAGGCCGTCCAGGCCCTCACCGGCGGCAACGGCGCCGACGTGGTCATCGACGCCGTGGGCCGCCCCGAGACCTACCAGCAGGCCTTCTACGCCCGAGACCTCGCCGGCACCGTGGTCCTGGTCGGCGTGCCGACGCCGGAGATGAAGCTCGAACTCCCGCTGCTCGACGTCTTCGGCCGCGGCGGCTCCCTCAAGTCCTCCTGGTACGGGGACTGCCTGCCCGAGCGGGACTTCCCCCTCCTCATCGACCTCTACCTCCAGGGCCGCCTCGACCTCGACGCCTTCGTCTCCGAGACCATCCCCCTGGACGCGGTCGAAGCCGCCTTCACCCGCATGCACCGCGGCGAGGTCCTCCGCTCGGTGGTCGAGTTCTAAACCCCCCGGACCGCTGTCACCCGGCCCCCCGGCCGACGTAGGCGCAGGTGGGGGCCGGGCTGCGCGGTGGGCCCGTACTACACTCGGCCGGGCCGCCAGACCCGTGCCCCGGTCGCGATCCGACCGGGGCTGCCGCACACCCAGGGGCCGTTCGTGACCATCGACCGCAGCTACCGTCAGCCCGGTGTCGTCCTCACCGACCACCGCTTCAGCGTCCCGCTCGACCACGCGCGCCCGGACGGGGAGCACATCGAGCTGTACGCCCGTGAGGCCGTCGCCACCGGCAAGGACCCCGAGTCCCTGCCCTGGCTGCTCTACCTGGAGGGCGGCCCCGGCTTCGGCGCCCGCCGCTTCACCGGCCGGCAGGCCTGGCTGGAGCGGGCCCTCACCGAGTACCGCGTCCTCCTGCTCGACCAGCGCGGCACCGGCCGCTCCACCCCGGCGAACCGGCAGACCCTGCCCCTGCGCGGCGCCCCCGAGCAGCAGGCCGAGTACCTCGCCCACTTCCGCGCCGACTCCATCGTGCGCGACGCCGAGGCCATCCGCCCGGGCCTGACCGGCGGCGCGCCCTGGACCGTGCTCGGGCAGAGCTTCGGCGGCTTCTGCACCACCCACTACCTCTCCACCGCCCCCGAGGGCCTGACGGCCGCCCTGATCACCGGCGGCCTCCCCTCCCTGACGGCCACCGCCGACGAGGTGTACGCGGCGGCGTACCCCCGCATGGAGCGCAAGAACCTGGCCCACTA
The DNA here is from genome assembly GCF_045162725.1 of Streptomyces sp. NBC_01006. Lineage (NCBI taxonomy): Bacteria > Bacillati > Actinomycetota > Actinomycetes > Kitasatosporales > Streptomycetaceae > Streptomyces > Streptomyces sp. NBC_01006. Next base: position 7,596,467 of record NZ_CP108700.1, read on the forward strand.
CGCCCGCTACCCGATGGACGTCGAGCGCGCCCGCCGCATCGCCGCCCACCTCGCGGAGCGCCCGGCCGAACTCCCCGGCGGCCACCGCCTCACCGCCGAGGGCTTCCAGTCCCTCGGCATCCTGCTCGGCACCGGCGACGGCAGCCACCAGCTGCACTACCTCCTGGAGGACGCCTTCGTCCCGACCCCGTCGGGCCCGGCCCTCGCCGACGCGTTCCTGGAGCAGGTACAGGGGCTGCTCTCCTTCGCCGCGCACCCCCTGTACGCCCTGCTCCACGAACCCATCTACGCCCAGGACCCGGCCGCGCCCACCGCCTGGGCCGCCGAACGGGTCCGCGCGGGCCACCCCGGCTTCGACGCCGGGAAGACCCTCGCGGGCGACGGGCCCCTGCTCTTCACCGGCGAGACCGTCCACCCCTGGCACTTCACCGCCGACCCCGCGCTGACCCCGCTGCGCGAGACCGCCGAACTGCTGGCCGCCCGTACCGGCTGGGGACCCCTGTACGACCCGGACCGGCTCGCCGTCAACGAGGTCCCGGTGGCCGCCGCGATCTACCACGACGACCTGTACGTGGACACCGCGCACTCCCTGCAGACCGCCGCGTCGATCCGGGGCCTGCGCACCTGGGTGACGGACGAGTTCGAACACGACGGCGTCCGCGCCGGCGGCCCCCGTGTCCTGGACCGCCTGCTGGCCCTCGTGCACGACGACGTCTAGAACTCCGCTTCCGCCGCGTGGGGGTGCGCGCGGGTGCGTCTATTGTGCGGGACATGACCGAACAACTGGATCAGCCCGCGCCCTTGGAGCCGATGCCCGCCGACTGGCAGCGCGCCCTCGCGGTGGTCGCCCACCCCGACGATCTGGAGTACGGCGGGGCCGGGGCGATCGCCCAGTGGACGGACGGCGGCCGCGAGGTCGTCTACCTCCTGGCCACCCGCGGCGAGGCCGGCATCGACACGATCCCGCCCGAGGAGTGCGCCCCGCTGCGCGAGGCCGAGCAGCGTGCGAGCGCCGCGGTCGTCGGGGTGTCCACGGTGGAGTTCCTCGACTACCGCGACGGCGTCGTCGAGTACGGACTGGACCTGCGCCGTGACATCGCGGCGGCCATCCGCCGGCACCGCCCCGAACTGCTCATCACCCTCAACCACCGTGACACCTGGGGCGGGCAGGGCGGCGGGGGCAACTGGAACACCCCCGACCACAAGGCCGTCGGCCGGGCCACCCTGGACGCGGCCGCCGACGCCGGCAACCGGTGGATCTTCCCCGAGCTCATCTCCGAGCAGGGCCTGGAGCCCTGGGACGGGGTGCGCTGGGTCGCGGTGGCCGGGTCCTCGACGCCGACGCACGCCGTGGACGCCGGTCCCGGCCTGGAGCGTTCGATCAAGTCCCTGATGGAGCACAAGGCGTACATCGAGGTCCTCACCGACCAGGACCCCGAGGAGTACGTCCGCGGCTTCCTCACCGGTTACGCCCAGCAGGCGGCGCCGCGCTTCGGCGGCCGCCCGGCGGTGACGTTCGAGGTCTTCACCCGCTGAGCCCGGACCCTCTATTCTGACGCACCGTCAGAAGGAGGGGTTCCGTGATCGACACCATCGGCACCGAGGTCGCGGAGGGTGAGGAGCGCGTCCGGCTGGAGACAGCGGACGGGATCGCGGTCCTCACCCTCTGCCGCCCGGACCGGCTCAACGGCTGGAGCTGGGAGTCCACCCGCCAGCTGGGCCTGCTCGCGGACCGGATCCGCTTCGATCCGGACGTACGGGTGGTCCTGCTGCGGGCCGAGGGCCGCGCCTTCTGCGCGGGCATCGACGTGACGGCGCCCGGCGGCGCCATCACGGGTACGACGGCCGCCGAGCGGACCCGCAACTACTACGAGGGCATCCGCTGGGTGCACGAGCGCTTCGCCGTGCTCTCGCGGCTCCCGCAGCCGGTGGTGGCCGCCGTACAGGGCTACTGCCTCGGCTTCGGCTTCGAACTGGCACTGATGGCCGACTTCCGCGTCGCCGCCGAGGACGCCGTCTTCGCCCTGCCCGAGGCGCAGCTCGGCGTGGCGGTGGACGCGGGCGGCGATCTGCGGATCGCCCGCGAGGCGGGTGCGGGCTGGGCCAAGTTCCTGGCGCTGACCGGCCGCCGGATCGACGCCGCGACGGCGCACCGCCTGAACCTGGTCCAACTGCTCGTCCCCCCGGAGGAGTTGGAGGGTTCGGCCCGCGCGGTGGCGGCCGAGATCGCGGCCAACGCCCCGCTCGCTGTGCAGGGGATCAAGCGCGCCATCGACACCTACGCGGACGCTGCTCTCGCCCCGGCCCTCGACCGTGTCGCGATGACGGCGGCCCTCACCCTCACCTCCGAGGACTGCCGCGAGGGCTACACCGCCAAAGCGGCCCGCCGCCCGCCCCACTTCACCGGAGGCTGAACACCGGTCGCGTCGAGAACTCCTCGTACATGCCCTCGCCGTCCGGTCCGTACACGAACTCCGCCATGGACGGGTTGCGGTTGGCGGTGGCCAGCGGCAGCCACCCGAGCAGGTCGCCGTATCCGCCGCAGACGGCCTCGCCGCCGTCGCCGCCGTGCACGGCGGTCGGGTCGCCGCTCAGCTCGGCGTGGTAGCTGTCGTACGCGATGTGCAGCCCGAAGGCGTTCGGCTCGTGTCGCGGGCCGCCGTCGCCCCCGTACGAGGGCTCGTCCAGGGGGCATTCGTTCCCCCACCGGAACAGGGTGTCCGCCCCGGCCCCGCAGGCGTGCTCCCACTCGTCGGCGCTCGGCAGACGCAGCCCGCGCGCCGTGAGGGCGTCCGCCATCGCGTCCGGGCGCTCGGTCAGCGTCTCGTCCTCCACGGCCATGAGCACGGTGGCCAGTGTCGCCGTACGGACGGGGCTGAGCACCTCGGCGAGGTAGTCCTTCAGGCCGAGTTCGTACCCGTACCCCTCGGCCCGGCTCTCCTCGTGGTCGGCGAGCTGCGCGGCCGTCGGCTCCCAGGCGCCGAGGTCGAACCCGAGCCGCACCGGCCCGCCGGGTATCAGGGCGAATTCCTGCCCCTCGCGCTCGATGCGGACGCGGTGCAGCGGTCCGCCGAGGTGGTCGACGGTGTCGAGCAACACCACGAGGCCGCCCGCCTGCGCGGCGGCCTCGTGCGCGATGCGCCCGGCGGCGGCCCGGTCGAGCGACCGCCAGTGGGTGAGGGTCAGATCGGCGAGAGACATGAGGGGATCCTCGCACCGGCCACTGACAGCCGGCGCTCAGGGGGTGAACGGGCCGCGGCCCAACTGTGCGCGGACCGGGACCACCTCCGGGTTGACCAGCGAGCGGCGCTGCCAGTTCGCTCCGTCGACCACCAGCGTGTGCCCGGTGATGAACCGGGCGTACGGGGAGGCCAGGAAGGTGGCCGCCCACCCGAGTTCACGCGGGGCGCCGACGCGCAGGGCGGGCTGGCGGGAGTCCCGGGCACCGGGCGCGGCCCGCTCCAGGCCGCCGCGGATGTCCTCGGTCATGTCGGTGTGCGGGAACAGGCCGGGGACGAGGCCGTTGATCCGGATGCCGTACGGGCCCCACTCGACGGCGAGCGTCTCCACCAGGTTCTTCACCCCGGCCTTGGCGGCCGCGCTGTGGACGAAGCCCGGCCCGCCGGTCCAGGCGTACGAGGCGCCGATGCTGACGATGGACCCGGGTGAGGCGGCGCCGAGGTGGCGGCGGCCGAACTCGCGGGTCGTGAACCAGGTACCGGTCAGGGTGATGTCGACGACCGACCGCCAGGCGTTGGGGGACAGGTCCTCCGCCGGGCAGGGGAAGTTGGCGGCCGCGTTGTTGACCAGGACGTCCGGCAGGCCGAGCGCCGCCTCCGCCGCGTCGAAGACCTCGGAGATCCGTTCCGGGTCCCGGATGTCGCAGACGGCGGCGGTCACCCGGCCCGCGCCGGGGACGGCCGCCAACTCCTCCTGCGCCGCCTTCAGCCGCTCCGCGCGCCGGCCCGCGATCACCAGGTCCGCGCCGAGCCGGGCGAACTCGGCGGCGATGGCCTTGCCCAGCCCGGTGCCGCCGCCGGTCACGAGGACCACCTGCCCCGCGTACGTACCGGCGGGCAGCGCGGCGGCGCCCGGCGGCGGCGGCGCGGGCAGCCCGGGGAGGGCGGGCAGTTCGGTCGGCGCGGGCGGTCCGGCCGGCGAGGGCGGCCCGGGCGAAGGTTCCTGCGCGGGATCCTGCGAAGGCGTCTGCATGCGCCCATCGATAGCGCGCCGGAGCTCAGATCACCATGCCCGCGGGCGCCCGGGCCCCTGCCCGGGGGCTACTGCGGTGCGTACGCCTGCTTGCTCGCGCAGCTCCACACCACGGCACCGCCCTTCATGGTCCCCCAGTCGTAGAACGTACCGCCCACCCGGTCGTCGTCCGAGGCGGCGAAGGCCGAGCTGCGCGAGTCCGGGCTGGTACCCGCGGGGTGGGGGAGCGCCAGCGGGGCTCCCGTTCCCGGCCAGTACGCGGCGTGGAGGAAGTTGGCGTACCCCTCGACGAAGGTCATGGCCGAACCGACGGCCACGTTCGTGGCCGGGCTGAGGCCGTCGAAGGTCACGTGGTCGTAGCCCTTGACCCGGCCGGGATCGTTCGGCAGGGCGTCGTAGGGCTTCTTCCAGACGGCCGGCTTGCGCTCCTGCCAGTCGCGGTGGCTGAGGTCCTCGTGGCCGACGACCCGGCCGCGGTCGTCGATTCCGGCCGCGATCGTCTGGACCGTCCAGTCGTCCTCGGTCCACACCCGCAGGCTGTACGGCGGGTACCCGCCGCCCGCGGGCCAGACCACGGGGAAGGTCTTGCCCCGGAGCACGTCGTCCTCCTCGTACGAGGTCCGGGCCGTGCCGACGATGTCACCGCGCGTGTTGATCCCGTCCACCGAGACGATCCGGGTGCTCGGGTGGGCGTCCGCGGGAACGGGCAGCTGGCGCACCACGGTGCCGTTCAGCCATTCCTTGGCGACGCCGCCCTCCATGCCGACGGAGCGGCCCGCGTCGTTGACGTCCGTCACCGCGCTCGCCGTGGCCCCGCCGCCGATCAGCCGCACCTGCGACGCATCCCGCTGGTACGTGAACCCGTAGGAGTTCTGGTAGTCGCCGGCGCGCCGCAGGGTGCCCACCATCAGGCCCTTGGCGTTCACCGCGAGGACCTGGCCCGATACGTAGCCCTCGGGCAGCGGGACGGCGTGCACCGCGTGGTCGGCGGTCCAGTACGCGGGCAGCCCGATGCTGTCGCCGGCCACCAGGCCGCCGGTCCCGAAGGCCCGTACGGCCCCACCGGCCGGCGCGGGGCCGTCCGTGAGGGCCGGCAGCCGGAGGATGTCCGGCGTGCACGCCGGCCCGGCCGCGGCAGCCGGTCCGGCCGCCGTGATCAGACCGGCGAGAACGACGGCGGTCGCGGCTGCGGACATGCTTCTTCTCATGTGGTGGTCCCCCCTGGACTCAAGTCATGACGCGTGCACGCCACATGTTGCCTGATCGGGGGCGGGAGTGGCCGGATTGACGCGTGGGGTTTCGGTCCGACCCGGAATCCGTCCCGCCGACAGTTCCCAGAGAGGCAAGCGACTGCTTAGTATGCCCGCGGAGCGTGGTTCCTCGACGGCGGCTGGAGGCCCCGGATGCAGGCATGGCGAGTACATAACCCCGGCGAACCCCGAGAGGCCATGCGCCTCGAAGAGGTTCCCGAACCAGTGCCCGGCGAGGGCGAGGTGAGGCTCAGGGTGCTCGCGGCGAACGTCAACTTCCCCGACGCGCTGCTCGTCCGGGGCCAGTACCAGATCCGCCCGCCGCTGCCCTTCACCCCCGGCGTCGAGATCTGCGGCGAGACCGAGGACGGCCGCCGCGTCATCGCCAACCCGAGCCTGCCGCACGGCGGCTTCGCCGAGTACGTCACCGCTTCCGCACGGGCCCTGCTGCCGGCCCCCGAGACCCTCGACGACGCCGAGGCCGCCGCGCTGCACATCGGCTACCAGACCGGCTGGTTCGGCCTGCACCGCCGGGCCCGCCTCCAGGCCGGCGAGACCATCCTCGTGCACGCCGCCGCCGGCGGGGTCGGCAGCGCCGCGGTCCAGCTCGGCAAGGCCGCCGGCGCCACCGTCATCGGAGTCGTCGGAGGCAAGGCCAAGGCGCGCACCGCCGAGGACCTCGGCTGCGATCTGGTGATCGACCGGACCAGCGAGGACCTGGTCACCCGGGTCAAGGAGTTCACCGCAGGACGCGGGGCCGACGTGGTGTACGACCCCGTCGGCGGCGACGCGTACACCGCCTCCGCCAAGTGCGTGGCCTTCGAGGGCCGGATCGTCGTCGTCGGCTTCGCGAGCGGCACCATCCCCGCCCCCGCCCTCAACCACGCCCTCGTGAAGAACTACGCCATCCTCGGCCTGCACTGGGGCCTGTACGCCGCCAAGGACCCCGCCGCCATCGCCGCCTGCCACACCGAGCTCACCCGGCTCGCCGCCGAGGGCGCCATCAAGCCGCTGGTCAGCGAACGCGTCCCGCTCGCCGCGGCCGCCGACGCCGTGCAGCGCCTCGCCGACGGGACCACCACCGGCCGGCTGGTCGTCGTACCGTCCCTGGACGGAGGGGACCTGCGGTGATCACCTCCGAAGCACTGGTCGCGCGCGTACGGGACCTGCTGCTCGCCCACCCGCCCGCCGACACCGACCGCGCCGACTTCCTGCGGGCCCGCTTCGACGCCGGCCTCGCCTGGGTCCACTACCCCGAGGGCCTCGGCGGACTCGACGCACCGCGCACCCTCCAGGCCGTCGTCGACGCCGAACTGGAGGCCGCCGGCGCCCCCGACAACGACCCGCGCCGGATCGGCATCGGCCTCGGCATGGCCGCGCCCACCATCCTCGCGTACGGCACCGACGAGCAAAAGCGGCGCTTCCTGCGCCCCCTGTGGGTCGGCGAGGAGGTCTGGTGCCAGCTCTTCAGCGAGCCCGGCGCCGGCTCCGACCTCGCCGCGCTCGGCACCCGCGCGGTCCGCGAGAGCGGTTCCGGCGACTGGATCGTCGACGGGCAGAAGGTGTGGACCTCCAGCGCCCACACCGCCCGCTGGGCCATCCTCATCGCCCGCACCGACCCGGCGCTGCCCAAGCACCAGGGCATCACGTACTTCCTCTGCGATATGCACGCCCCCGGCGTCGAGGTCCGGCCGCTGCGCCAGATCACCGGCGAGGCCGAGTTCAACGAGGTCTTCCTGACCGGCGTCCGCATCCCCGACAACCACCGGCTCGGCGCCGTCGGCCAGGGCTGGGCAGTCGCCCGCACCACCCTGATGAACGAACGCGTCTCCATCGGCGGCATGCGGATCCCGCGGGAGGGCGGCATGATCGCGAGCGTCGCCGCAGCCTGGCGCGAACGGCCCGAGCTCCGTACCCACGCACTGCATCAGCGGCTGCTCCAGCTGTGGGTCCAGGCCGAGGTGGCCCGGCTGACCGGCGAGCGGCTGCGCCAGCAGCTCGCCGCCGGACAGCCCGGCCCCGAAGGGTCCGGGATGAAGCTCACCTTCGCCCGCCTCAACCAGGAGATCAGCGGCCTGGAGGTGGAACTCCTCGGCGAGGAGGGCCTGCTGTACGAGGACTGGACGATGCGCCGGCCCGAGCTCGTCGACTTCACCGGCCGCGACGCGGGCTACCGCTACCTGCGCGCGAAGGGCAACAGCATCGAGGGCGGCACCAGCGAAATCCTCCTCAACATCGTCGCCGAACGCGTCCTCGGCCTGCCCGCCGAGCCGCGCGACGACAAGGACCTCGCCTGGAAGGACCTGGCCCGATGAGCACTGCGTTCGACCTGCTGTACTCCGAGACGGAGGAGGAGCTCCGGTCGGCCGTACGGGCGCTGCTCGCGGACCGGTGCGCACCGGCCGACGTGCTCGCCCGGGCGGAGACCGGCCGGCCGCACGACCCGGAGCTGTGGCACACGCTCGCCGCGGAGATCGGCACCGCCGGGCTGCTCGTACCGGAGAAGCTCGGCGGTCAGGGCGCGGGCCACCGGGAGGCGGCCGTGGTCCTGGAGGAGCTGGGGCGGGCCGTGGCGCCGGTGCCGTACCTGACGAGCGCGGTCCTCGCGACGGAGATCCTGCTGGGCTGTGATCCCGAGACCCCCGAAGTCGCCGGGCTCCTGCGGGAACTGGCCGCGGGCCGGCAGGTCTGCGTACCCGCGCTGCCGCTGACGCAGGCCCCGGGCGCGCCACTGCCGAGCGCCGTACGGGACACCGGGGGCGGGATCCTGACGGGCACCGTCACCTCGGTGGCGGACGCGGTGGCCGCCGACGTCCTGCTGGTCCTCGCCGACACGGGGCTGTACGCGGTCCCGGCGGCGGAGGTGTCGCTGACCGGGCGGGTCCCGCTGGACCTGACCCGCCCGCTCGCCACGGTGACGCTGGACGGCGCCGCGGGGACCCTGCTCGCGGACCCGGCGACGGCCCGCGCGGCGGTCGCCGGGGCGCTGCTCTCGGGGGCCGGACTGCTGGCCTCCGAGCAGCTCGGGCTCGCGGAGTGGTGCCTCACGGAGACGGTGCGGCACGTGCGGGGCCGCCACCAGTTCAACCGGCCGGTCGGCTCCTTCCAGGCGCTGAAGCACCGGCTGGCGCAGCTGTGGCTGGACGTGGCCTCGGCCCGCGCCGCGGCCCGCGCGGCGGCGGACGCCCTGGCCACCGGGGCCCCCGACGCCCCGCTGACGGTGGCCGTCGCCCAGGCCTACTGCTCCGGGGTGGCGGTGCGGGCGGCGGAGGAGTGCGTGCAGCTGCACGGCGGCATCGGGATGACCTGGGAGCACCCGGCGCACCTCTACCTGAAGCGGGCCAAGGCCGATGCCCTGACCCTGGGCACCCCGGGCCACCACCACACCCTGGTGGCGGACTTCGCGGAACTCCCGTCCCCGTAGCCCGGATCCGCTCCTCGAACGCCGGACGGGCCGAGAACAGCCCCGCCGGCGTTCGAGGCGCGTGGGCGACGCGGCGGCGGGCGGCACCCGGCAGGGCATGGCTGAACGGCGGGGGGAGCGGGGCGGTGCGGCAGGGTCGACGGATCGTCCGTACCGTCCCTGAAGGAGGCGACGCCATGCTGCACGCCCTCTACCTCCTCGGCATCGCCGCCTTCGCCGCCTCCGGCGCACTCGCCGCCCACCGGGCCGACATGGACCCCTTCGCCGTGCTCATCCTCGCCGTGCTGACCGGGGTAACCGGCGAGGTCGTCCGCGACGTGCTCTGCGGGGGAGTTCCCGCCGCTGCTCCTGCGCGAGGAGGTGTACGCGACCGCCGCGCTCGCCGGGGCGGCCTGCTACCTCGGCCTGCACTGGGCCGGTGCCGCGGACACCGTCAACATCGCCGTCTCCGCCGGGCTCGTCTTCACGCTCCGCATGGCCGCCGTCTTCCGCGATCTGCACCTGCCCCGCCTCCAGCGGGCCGCCGGCTGATCCCTGTCCTCGCCGCATGACCCCCGTGATCGCCCGGCTCGACGCCGCCCGTCCGGCCGCCTGGTGGGATTCCCTCGCTCCCGCCGTCGAGGACGGCTCCCTCGCCCTGTGGGTCTCCCGCACCGGTGAGGGCCGCCTCGACGGCACCGTCAGCTGGTACCGCGAGTCCCAGCCCAACGGCCGCCACCGCGCCGAGCTGCGCAAGCTCATGGTGCATCCCGAGGCGCGCGGCCGCGGCACCGCCCGCGCCCTCCTCACCGAGGCCGAACAGGCGGCCGCCCGGCCGCACCCCACCACCCTCTTCTACAAGCACCCTGACCTGCCGAGGTGACCTCGCCCGCCGCGCCGCGTTAGACCCCGTAGCGCGGACCACCGAGCGAGGGAGACCGCATGAACGCCACACCCGCCTCCGCAGGAATCACCCGCCGCACGGCCCTTCGTACGGCCTTCACCGCGGCGGTGCTCGCCGGCACCGCCGCCGCGCTGGCCCCCGTACTGCGCGCCCGCCGCCCCCGGCAGACCCTGACCCCGGCCCCCCTCGCCGAGGAGACGTACCGCGGCCGGCACATCGCCGTCGACCTCGCCGGGGTCCGCATCGACGGCCGCCCCCTGCACGTCATGCGCCGCGCAGACGGCAGCTACCTGAGCGGGATCAACCACTTCCAGTCCTTCGGGACCCCGCTCGAACTCGCCCGCGCCGCCGTCGACGAACTCGGCACCACCCAGCTGGCGTTCGCGGCCCCGCACCACGGCTGAGGAGCCCCGCATGTACACCCGGCAGAACCAGAAGAATCTGACCAGCGCCCAGAAGAGGCGGTTCACGGCGGCCGTGCTGGAGCTCAAGCGCGCCGGCTCGTACGACGACCTGGTGCGCACGCACGACAAGTACTTCGTGCCCGACCGGGACAGCAAGCTCCGCGTCGGGCACATGTCCCCGTCCTTCTTCCCCTGGCACCGGCGCTACCTGCTCCAGTTCGAGCGGCTGCTCCAGGCCGTCGACCCGGGAGTCTCGGTCCCGTACTGGGACTGGACCGCGGACAACAGCCCGGTCTCCTCCCTCTGGGCCGAGGACTTCCTCGGCGGCACCGGCCGTGAGAGCGACCGCCGGGTGATGACCGGCCCCTTCGCCTACGGGAAGGGCAACTGGGAGATCACGGTGGGCATCACGGAGGCCCGCTTCCTCACCCGCAACCTCGGCCGGCCGCAGAACCCGATCGCCCTGCCCACCGCGGCCGAGCTCCAGTGGGCGCTCGACGACCCGAAGTACGACACCTCGCCCTGGGACTCCACGGCGCAGGGCGGCGGGTTCCGCAACAAGCTGGAGGGCTGGGCCGCGCCGAAGAGCGAGCGCTGGCGCAACCACAACAAGGTCCACCAGTGGATCGGCGGCCACATGACGGGCGGCACGGCCCCCAACGACCCGGCGTTCTGGCTGCACCACGCCTTCGTGGACCTGCTCTGGGACCGCTGGCAGCTGAGGCACCCCGGCTCCGGTTACCTGCCCGCCGCCCCGCTCGAACCGGGCGACATCCAGCGCGGCCGGGTGATCGCCCTCGACGAGCCGATGCCGCCGTGGGACCTCACCCCGCGCGACATGCTCAGCCACCAGGGCCTCTACCGCTACGAATGACCGGGTACGAATGACCGCTACGAATGACTCGTACGCGTGACCCGTACGAGTGCACCCTCGCCCGGACGCGAGAAGGGCCCCCGCCGCACGGCGGGGGCCCTCGGTCCTCGATCCGGCCGTCAGCCGCCGTAGCCCTCGGTGTGGTGCTCGGCGCCACCCGACGCGTTGACGCAGGTGTTGCCGAACGCGGGGTTCAGCAGGGCGATCACGTTGACGGTGTTGCCGCAGACGTTGACCGGGACGTGCACCGGAACCTGGACCAGGTTGCCCGAGAGGACACCGGGGGAGCCGACCGCCGCACCGTGCGCTCCGGCATCGGCGACGGCCAGACCGGCACCGGCGGCCAGGGCGCTACCGGCAACAGCGGTGACGGCGACTGCCTTCGCGATACGCGACATCAAGATCTCCTCGTGAGACGTGTGGTGCCACAGGGGTCTGTGGCATTTGACATGGCGTACAACGCGGCGGGGGCCCTGCGGTCACGGCCGCTGGGCCTTAGTGGTGAAGGAAAATCGCACGGAGGCGAAGTACGGCGCGATCTGGCCCGCGGCGCCCGGCTCCAGCACCGCCGCCGGGCGGCCCGCGCAGCCCGGCTCCCGGTAGAAGGTCGCCGTCCCGCGGGTCGAGTTGGTGACGGCCCGGGATCCGCCGCCCTTCGCCGCCACGCAGCCCTGCGGGGTGGTCAGCCCATGGATCTTGTCGTCCAGGCCCACGTACTGGAAGTCGGGCCCGGCCGCGGCCCGCGCCGGGCCCGCGGCCACGGCCACGAGCAGGAGCACGGGCAGGAGCGCGGGCGCGAGCGGGGGGACCGGCCCGGCCGCCCGGACGAAGCCGCGGACGCCGGGGTGGATACGCATGGATCGCATGCCCGGCCCAACCCGGCCCGCCCCGTGCCGGGTCACGCCTTGTCACCCCTCGCAGGCCTGTGCGACCGTGCCCGGAGGCGGAACACCGGAATCAGTGATGCAGTGGTGCAGCGACCCAACGGGGTCACGGAGGTGGACGATGAGCACAGCGGGCGGCAGCGGCCGGCCCCGGGTCAGGACCGGGTACGGCGTCGTCGAGGGCCGGACCGGCCCGGGTGGGACCGCCTCCTTCCGGGGCATCCCGTACGCCGCCCCGCCCGTCGGGGCGCTGCGTTTCGCCGCCCCCGCGCCGCCGGCCGCCTGGGACGGCGTACGCGACGCCGGCGCCTTCGGGCCCACCGCGCCCAAGGTGCCCTACCCGCCGAAGTTCGCCGTCCTGCTGCCCGACCCGGAGGTCCCCGGGGACGACTGCCTGAACCTCAACGTGTGGACCCCGGAGCCGGCCCCCGGGGCCCGGCTGCCCGTCATGGTGTGGCTGCACGGCGGGGCGCTGACCCGCGGCTCCTCGGCCGTCCCCGTCTACGACGGCTCCGCCTTCGCCCGCGACGGGGTGGTGCTCGTCTCGGTCAACTACCGGCTGGGCGTCCTCGGCTACGGGCTCTTCCCCGACGCCCCCGCCAACCGCGGGCTGCTCGACCAGATCGCCGCCCTGACCTGGGTCCGGGAGAACATCGAGGCCTTCGGCGGGGACCCCGACCGCGTCACCGTATTCGGGGAGTCCGCCGGAGCCATCAGCGTCGGGGCCCTGCTCGGCGCCCCGCGCGCCGCCGGGCTCTTCGCGCAGGCCGCCCTGCAGAGCGGCGCCCCCGAGGTGCTGCCCCGCGAGAAGGTGCGCGCCATGGTCCGGCGGATGGCCTCCCTGCTCAAGGTGCCCGCGACCGCCGGGGCCTTCGCCGCGACCGCCCTGCCCGACCTGCTCGCCGCCCAGGGCGCCGTGCTGCGCCGCTCCAGCCCGCTCACCGGAGGCCCCGCCTTCGGCCTGGTCGCCGACCCGGACACGCTCCCGGCCGACCCGCTGGAGGCCGCGACGGCGGCGGACGTACCGCTGCTGATGGGCTGGACCACCGAGGAGTACCGGCTCTGGCTCGCCCCCACCGGCGCCCTGCCGCTCATGGACCGGATCGGTCCGCTCACCCTGGCCCTGGCCCGCGCCCGCAGCGGGAAGGACCGGGCCGCCGTACGGGCGCTGCGCGCCGCACTGCCCGGGGCGGGCCCGGCCGAGCTCGCGGGGCAGCTGCTCACCGACCGGCTGCTGCGCGATCCGCTGCGCCGCCTCGCCGGGGCGCGGAGGTCTGCTTCCAGCTTCCTGTACGAGTTCGGCTGGCCCTCCGGCGTACCGGGCCTCGGCGCCTGCCACGCCCTGGAGCTGGGCTTCGTGTTCGACACCCTCGACGTGCCGGAGGCCTCGTGGCTGGCCGGGCGGGACGCCCCGCAGGAGCTGGCCGACCGGATGCACGCGGCCTGGGTGCGCTTCGCCGTGACCGGGGACCCGGGCTGGGCGGCCTGGGACGGCGACGGCCCGCCGATGGTGTTCGGCGGGCCGCGGCGCGAGGAGTCGTCCGTACCGGTGGTTACACCGGCGGTTACTCCACCGGTCCTTCCATGACCTTGCTGATGAACTGGATCGGGCCCTCGCCCATGTTCGGGACGTAGGTCTTGGCGTTGTGCTGGCCGCCGGGGATGACCCTCAGGCTGGTGTGGATCGGCCCCTTGCCGTACGTCGCGACGAACTTCTGCACATCGGGCAGCGTCTTCTTGTTGTTCTCGTTGTCGCCGACCTGGAAGGCGAGATAGACCTCCGGCGCGCCCTTCTTTTCGAGCATGGCCTTCGCCAGGAGCTCCGGGTTGTTCTCGGCCTTCTCCTTGTCGTGGCCCTTCCACAGCGAGGAGTCGGGCACGATGTCCGGGCCGGAGCAGATCGCGGCCTTGAACTTCTCCGGGTACTTGAGCACGGCCTTCAGGCTCGCGAAGCCGCCGGTGGAGGAGCCCATGTAGGCCCAGCCGTCACGGGACTTGATGGTGCGGAAGTTCTCCTTCATCAGGTCCGGGACGTCCTCGGTCAGCCAGGTGCCCATCTTCGGCTGGTCGGGGATGTCGGAGCCGTCCCAGTAGATGCCCTTGTCGTCCGGGCCCGGGTTCAGCACCGGCATGGCGAGGATGAACGGCTTGCTCTTGCCCTCGGCGTACCACTTGCTGATGCTGGTCTGGAGCCCCAGGTCGGTGCCCATCCAGTAGTTGTTCGGGTAGCCGGCGCCGCCGGGCAGGGCGATCATGACCGGGAAGCCGCTCTTGGCGAACTTCGGGTCGTTGTACTCCTTGGGAGCCCAGACCCATACCTTGCCCTTGAAGCCGGACTTCTTGCCGTCCAGCGTGGTCACGGCCACGTGCGTACCGTCGCCCAGGGTCATCGAGTTCTTGAACTCGGCCTTCGGGCCGGTGGGCATCAGGGCCTTCGAGTTGGCCGCCTGCTTGGCCGCGCCGCCCGTGCCGCCCGTCTGGCCGCCCGCGGCCGGCTGGCCGAAGGAGACGTCCTTGCCCTTGTCGGTGAACGGGGGTATCTCGAAGTGGTACATCACTCCGGCCGCGATGCCCGCGAGGGCGAGTACGGAGACACCCGCGATCAGCCAGCGCCTGCCCCGGCGCGGCCGGCGCTGCTCGTACTGGGGCTCCTCCGGCTCGTTGTACGGAGGCTGCGGCGGCCCGTACGGGGGCTCGGGCTGGTACTGGGGTTCGTACTGCTGTGTGTACGAAGCGCCGTAGGGCTGCTGCTGGTACTGCCCTTCCGACCGGTACGGCTGGTGCTGTCCGTCGGGTGAGTACGACATGTGCGGTTGCTCTCCGGCTGGTGCTGCCCCGTCGGGGGATGGTCTCTTCCCCGTCTGGGGGTGGTCTCTTCTGTTCGAAGGATGAGCCTACGTGCTGCCCGGTTCCCCTTTTTCCCAGCTCTTGGGTTGCCGTAGGCCAGTGCGTTGCCGAACACCGGCAGGGCCACGGGAGTTCCCGGTCCGTTAGCCGACTGTCCCTGGCCCATGCACATGCCCGTGGGTATGGTGCGTGCGCGCCGCCACCCGACCCCCACCTGCCCGGAGGTATTTCCCGTGTTTGGCATGACCTCGTCACGGTCCGCCCGTAAGACCGCCCTTGCCACCGCCTTCGGCCTCACCGCCGCCGGCGCGGCCCTCTGGGCCGGCCTCGGCGCCGCCCAGCCCGCGCACGCGGCCGGCCTGCCGGCCCCCGACCACGTCGTCGTCGTGGTCTTCGAGAACCACGCCTACAACCAGGTCATCGGCAGCTCCAGCGCCCCCTACATCAACTCCCTCAAGAGCGGGGGCGCCAACCTCACGCAGTCGTTCGGCATCACCCACCCCAGCCAGCCCAACTACCTCCAGCTGTTCTCGGGCTCCAACCAGGGCGTCACCGGCGACAGCTGCTACACGCCCGGCTTCAGCTCCGCGCCCAACCTGGCCTCCGAACTCATCGCCGCGGGCAAGAGCTGGGCCAGCTACAACGAGACCCTTCCCAGCCAGGGCTCCACCACGTGCAGCAGCGGCAACTACGCCCGCAAGCACAACCCCTGGTTCGCCTTCTCCAACGTGCCCACCAGCACCGCGAAGACCATGACCCAGTTCCCGACGGACTACACCACCCTGCCCAAGGTGTCCTTCGTCGTCCCGAACCTGTGCAGCGACATGCACGACTGCTCCGTCGGCACCGGCGACACCTGGCTCAAGAACAACCTCAAGGCCTACGCGGACTGGGCCAAGACCCACAACAGCCTGCTCGTCGTCACCTTCGACGAGGACAACCGGCTCGCAGGCAACAAGATCCCCACCGTGCTCTACGGCCAGCCCGTCACCCCCGGCAGCACGTCGTCCACCACCTACAACCACTACGACGTGCTGCGCACCCTGGAAAGCCTGGCCGGCCTGACCACCCACGCCGGGAACGCGGCCGGCGCGAAGGACATCACGGGGATCTGGGCTTCCTGACCATGTACGTTGCGGACAGCCGCGGTACCCCCGCGCCCGCCGTGACCCCCGAGCCGCAGGCCGCCGCCCCGGGCAACCGCCCGGGGCGGCGCGCCGCGCTCGCCCCCACGGTCCTCGCCCTCGGCACGGTCAGCCTGATCACCGACGTCTCCTCCGAGATGGTCACGGCCGTGCTCCCGCTCTACCTCGTCGCAGGCCTCGGCCTGTCCCCGCTCGGCTTCGGGCTGCTCGACGGGATCTACAACGGCATCAGCGCCCTGGTCCGGCTCACCGGGGGCCACCTCGGCGACCGCCTCGGCCGCCACAAGGCCCTCGCCGGCCTCGGCTACGGCCTCTCGGCCCTGTGCAAGCCGCTGCTCCTGCTCGCGCACACCCTCCCCGCCATCGGCGCGGTGCTCGCCCTCGACCGCACCGGCAAGGGCCTGCGCACCGCCCCGCGCGACGCGCTGATCTCCCTGGCCGCCGCCCCCGAGGACCGCGGCCGGGCCTTCGGGGTCCACCGGGCCATGGACACCGCGGGCGCCCTGATCGGGCCGCTCCTCGCCTTCCTGATCCTGCGCGGCGCCGCCGACGGCTACGACGCCGTGTTCACCGTCAGCGCCTGCGTCGCCGCCCTCGGTGTGCTGGTGCTCGTCCTGTTCGTCCCCGGCCGGCGCACCGAGCCGTCGCCCGGCGCCGAGCCCGTCTCGCTGCGCGCCGCCTTCGGGCTGCTGGGCCGCCGCGACCTGCGCCGGATCAGCCTGTGCGCCCTGCTGCTCGGGCTGTGCACCGTCAGCGACGCCTTCGTCTTCCTGCTGCTCCAGCGCGCCACCGGGATCGCCGACCGCTGGTTCGCGCTGCTGCCGCTGGGCACCGCCGCCGCGTTCTTCCTCCTCGCGCTGCCGCTCGGCCGGCTCGCCGACCGGATCGGCCGCTGGCCCGTCTTCCTCGGCGGCCACCTCGCGCTGCTCCTCGCGTACGGGCTGCTGCTGGCGGGCGGGCAGCAGCCCGCCCTGCCGTACGCCGTGCTCCTGCTGCACGGCGGGTTCTACGCGGCCACCGACGGCGTCCTGATGGCCGCGGCCGCCGGAGCCGTGCCCGAGGAGCACCGCGGTGGCGGCCTCGCCCTCGTCCAGACCGGCCAGGCCCTCGCCCGCTTCGCCGCCTCGCTGGGCTTCGGCGCCGCCTGGACCGTCTGGGGCCCCCGCCCGGCCCTCGCGGTCGCGACCGTACTGCTGGCCGCGGCGGCCGCCACGTGCGCCTGGTTGCGCCCGGCGGACGCGATGGCCGCGGAGTCGGCGGCCGAGTCGGCTGCCGAGGCGCGGGCCGACTGAGCCCGCTCGGCCGCCTCCGACGTTCCCCACACATCCCCGAAAGGCCCCCATGACCCTCCAACGCCGGATCCTGATCCTCGTCTCCGCCGTCGTGCTGCTCGCTGCCGTGGGGGTGCTCGCCGTCGTACGGGCCTCCTCGCGGGCCGACGAGAAGAACCAGACCCAGGCCGGCGGGCCGCAGATCACCCGGGGCGAGGTGTCCCTGGCCCCGGACGGGGGCAAGCGGCGGATCGTGTTCCGGAACATGGCGTGGGGCCCGCACCGCGACGAGCTCGCCACCGTCCCCGCCGACGCGCCCCGGGGCCCCCGTACCGCCTCCGGAGTGAGCTGCCTGCGCTTCTACGCGGCGGCCGGCACCGGGATCTGCCTCCAGGCCGACAAGGGCGGGGTCCAGGAGAGCTACCGGGCCGTCGTCCTCGACGCGCACCTCAAGGAGGTCTCCGCGCACCCGCTGGCCGGCATCCCCACCCGCGCCCGGGTCTCGCCCGGCGGCCACCTCGTCGCCTGGACGGTCTTCGTCGGCGGGGACTCGTACGCCGGGACGAACTTCTCCACCCGGACCTCGCTGCTCGACCTGCGCACCGGCAGGCTCGACGCCTCGCTGGAGGACTTCGAGATCCGCAAGGACGGCAAGGCGTACCGCAACGCCGACGTCAACTTCTGGGGTGTGACCTTCGCCGCCGACGAGCGGACCTTCTACGCGACGCTCGCCACCGGCGGCCAGACCTACCTGGTCCGCGGCGACCTCGCCGAACGCACGGTGACCACGCTGCGCGAGAACCTGGAATGCCCGTCGCTGTCACCCGACGGGACCCGGCTGGTGTTCAAGAAGCGGGTGCCCGGCCTGTCACCGGACGCCCCGTGGCGGCTGTACGTGCTGGACCTGGCCTCGATGCAGGAGACCCCGCTCGCCGAGGAGCGCAGCGTGGACGACCAGGTGGTGTGGACGGACGACAGGACGGTCGTCTACTCCCTGCCCGGCGACTTCGGCGCCGACCTGTACGCCCTGCCGGCCGACGGCAGCGGCGCTCCGGCCCCGCTGATGGCATCGGCCCTCGCCCCGGCCTTCCTCGGCTGACGCCGGGAGGAAGGGCCGGGGGAGGGGACCGGGGCAAGGACCGGCGGGACCGCTGGGCCGAATGCAGGACCGTTACGCCGGTACCAGCGTCTTGCGGCGCCGCTTGCGCTGGGCCCCGGCCGACAGCTTCAGCTCGATGATCGACCGTACGGCCGGCCACTCCTCGTCGAGGATCGAGTAGAAGGCGGTACTGCGCACGGCGCCGTCGAGACCCCGCGAATGGGCCCGGCGGACCCCCTCGCAGGTGAACCCGAGCCGCTCCATCGCGGCCCGCGAGCGCACGTTGCGGGCGTCGGCGCGCAGCGAGATGCGGCGCACGCCCCAGGTCTCGAAGGCATGGCGGAGCATGAGCAGCTTCGCCTCCGTGTTGATGCCCGTCCCCTGGGCGCCCGGGGACAGCCAGGTATTGCCGATCTCGGCGGCATCGGGGACCGCCGTCGCCGGATCACCGAACGGGACGCCCGGCACGGCGGGCCACACCAGTGGTCCCTGCCAGTAGTCGAGTTCCAGGAACCGGGTCGAACCGACGACCCGGCCGTCGGTGGCTCTGACCACCGCGAAGGGGAGCGATCGACCCGCCGCCTGATCTGCGAGGGCGCGGTCGATGTACTCGTGGGACGCCTGCACCCCATGGGGTACGGGGGTGAAGGCGTAAGTCGTACGATCCTCGGCCCCGGCCATGGCCAAGGCCTCGGTGTGGTGGGGGGCGAGGGGCTCGAGCCGCACGCTGCGGCCGGCGAGGAGTACGGGTACGGGCACGGAGCCTTCGGTCCTTCTGGGCGGTGGGGTGGTTGCACAGTGTGCGCTCCTGACGTCGCCCCCCGCGCAAAACACGGGTGAAAGGCAACGGGCTGTCAGGTGAACGCGAGTGGCTCAATGTAGCCCCTAAATGTGCTCTCATGAACCCCCAAATTGGCAACGCCGCGGCCATGTTTTTCGATGACTTTGGTCCCCGCTCCGGAGCCCCCGTAATCCTGATCCGCGGACATCCGTTCCGGCGCGCCGCACGGGTCCCTCGGACGGCCGCCCAGACGGCGTCCGATCGGCGTACAAACACCCTCTGACCTGCACGGATGTCATGAGTCGCGGGCGGGTCCCAGGGCGGCCCCGACCGCGTGCGCGGCGAATGATCCCAGGGCTCCGCCCGGGCCGCAATGCCATCGAACATGCGGCCGTCGGTGATGTGTCCGGCGTCGCACTCGGAGCAGAGGTCGGGGGCGGCCCGGCGGCGACGCGGGAGGCGGTCGAGGGGCCCGGTCGAGGAGCCCGGTCGAGGGGTGTGGCGACCGGCCTCTGATCGAACAGGTGATCGAGTATGTGGCGGAGGGTCACGCCGGAGACGTCAACCACGGCACCGTCACCGAACCCTGCCCGCTCATCCCGATCGGCCTCCCCTTCGCCGCGCTCGACCTGGCGCCCCGGGCCGCGAACGCGACGAGGTCGGCGCGGCCGGCGCCCGATCCCGCCTTCCGCCCCCTACCGTCCCTCCAACGCGCCGTTCCCGCGCGGACCTTCGGGAGCCCGCGCAGACCTTCACAGACCGCCACAGACCTTCCAGGAAAGACGAGAGACCCCACACCATGTCCCGATCCCGCATCACCTTCATCGAGGGCCAGGCCGGCCAGGGCGCCGCCCTCGCCCGGATCGCCGCCCGCGTCCGCACCCGGCTCACCTTCCCGGAGTACGGGGCCCTGCGCACCGCCCGGCGCCCCCTGTTCACCGGCATCGGCGCCTCCTACGCCGCCCTCGCCGTCCCCGTGCAGCAGCTGCGCGCGGCCGGGGTCGTCGCCCAGCGCGTGCTGTCCTGCGAGATCGAGACCGGCACCGCCGGCTTCGACACAGACTGCCTGATCGCCGTCTCCCAGGGCGGCCGCAGCTCCGAGACCATCGCCGCCTTACGGTGCGCCGCCCCCGGCATCACCAAGACCGCGCTGCTCAACGTCGTACCGTCGCCGCTCGGCGCACTCGCCGACCTGACCGTGGACCTCGGCAACGAGCCCGACTCGTACGCCTCGACCATCGGCTACACCGGGACGGTCGTCGCGCTCGACCTGGTCGCGGGGGTCATCGCGGGCCGCGAGCAGGACCCGTGGGGCGACATCGCGGAGCAGACCGCCGCGGTCCACCGGCAGGCCGCCGAGGTGGTCGCGGGCCTGCGCGAGCGCGGCGCCCGCTGCATCGCCTCCGACGCGGTGGCGGCCGGCGCCTCGCGGGCCTCGGCCGAGGAGGGCGCGCTGCTGCTGCGCGAGGTGGTCCGGATGGCCGCGGCCGCCTCCGCGACCCGCAACTACCTGCACGGGGGGATGGAGTCGGCCGGCAACACCCTGCACCTCGTCCTCGGCGACGGCCGCGAGATCGATCTGGCCCGCTCACTGGCCGCCGCCGGGCACCTCACGCTGCTGCTGACGACGGCCGAGGTCGCCCCCTCGGACAGCTCGGACAGCTCGGACAGCCTGTCGGTGATCCGCCTCCCCGCAGTCCCGGACGCCGTCCGCGTGGTGCTGGAGGCGGTGGTGCTCCAGGAGCTGGTCGCCCAGCTCAGCGCCGAACGCGGTGTACCGATCGAGTCGTTCGTCTTCGCCAACGAAGACACCAAGCAGGGCGGCCTCGACCTGTCCGACTTCCAGGTGGTCGCTTACGCCCCGGCAGGCGATGCCGCAAGGCCTCCGGCCCCCTGATTTCGCCATGGTCGGACCTTAGGGGTGCTGTGGGGAATGCCCGGTCTGCGACGCTGGTTGCCCCGTGACAAGATCGAAGACCAGGGGAGCCCGGCATGACCGAGACCGTCACCCGCATCGAGTACACCCTGCCCGTGAACGACCCCGTGGTCGAGGACCAGGTCCAGCTGAGCCGTGATGACCTGTGGACGGGTCTGGTGGCCAAGGCCGCCGACCCGCGCCCCTACGTACCGGCGATCACCGAGTGCACGGTCCTGTCGGAGAACCCGCAGGGCCTGGTCCGGGAGATAGCCCGGGCCGGGGACCGCTTCCGCGAGGTCGTGGTCTTCGACATCGGCCACCGCGTGAGCTTCCGCCGCTCGGACGAGAAGGAGGTCTGGACCATCGACAACGTCATCGACGAGGACCCGTCCGGCGCCCTCACCCTGACGTTCAGCGGCGAGTTCGAGCGCGAGTTCGCCGCCTCCAGGCTCACCGCGATGCGCACGTCCATGGCCGAGACGGCCGCCCGTACCCTCGCCGTGATCCGCGAGTCCGCCGCCGCCTGAGACCGCCCGAGACCACCTGAGATCATCCGCACATGGACTTGGTACTGAGCCGGCTCGCCGCCGTCGGACCCTTCTTCACCGTCCCGTACGGGAAGGAACCGCCCGGGGACGGCTTCCGGCCGCTGAGCGAGCTGTACGGGCCCCGGCTGGAGCCTTACGTCGCCGAGGTCGGGCGGCGGATCGGCAGCGGGCCGGGGCGCGTCGCGGCCTCGACGGTCCAGTTCGGGATCGCCTCGCGGCTGTGGTCGATCGGGCTCGGCTGCGCCGCGCTGGGCGGGCGGGTGCCGGACCTGGGGGCCGACCGGGTGTGGTGGCGGCTGCCCGGGGCGGGCTCGCTGGAACTGTGGCTGCCCGAGCCCGGCCGGGGGGACCTGCCGGTCGAGTCGCTCGGGGAGACCGTGCTCGGGAACCTCGCGGCCCTGGACGCGCGGCTGCGCGAGCGGTACGGGGTCTCGCCCAAGGTGCTGCGCGGCAACGCCGCGTCGGGGCTGGTCGGAGCGCTCCGGGTGCTGATCGACCGGGTCCCGGGCGGCCCGGCGGTGTCCCTCGCCGCGGAGCTGCTGGCCGAGGGCGGCACGCTCGGCGGAACCGGCACCTTCATCCACGAGGAAGGGCTCGGGGTGGCGTTCGTACGCCGCAGCTGCTGCCTCTACTACCAGGTCCCCGGCGGCGGCCTCTGCGGGGACTGCGTACTGCGCACCAGGTGACCCGGCCGCGCCGTCCGGGGCGGGCATCCTGAAAATGACGGAGGCCACCGGGGCGCAGTTGCACTGCTCCCCGATGGCCCCGCAACAGCGCCGGGACGTCAGCGCTTCAGATCACCGGCGCTCAGAACGTGAGGTTCCAGGCGTCGATCTTGCCGGTGTCCGAGTTGGCGTTGTCGTTCACGCGGAGCTTCCAGAGACCGCCCGCGACCTCGGAGGAGGCGTTCACGGTGAAGCTCTGGACGATGTTGTCCGCACTGCCGCCGGCCCGGTTGCTCAGGGTGTAGACGGTGCCGTCCGGAGCCACCAGGTCGACCTTGAGGTCACCGATGTAGGTGTGCTTGATGTCCACGCCCACCTTGAGGGTGGCCGGAGCGTTGCCGGTCACCCCGCTGACGGTGATCGGGCTTTCCACGGTCGCGTTGTCGTTGATCGCGAAGTCGCCGAGGTTCTCGAAGTACTTCCCGGGGGGCGGGGTGGAGCCGACCGCCTTCAGGGCGTCGACCTGGCCCTCGCCGAAGAACGAGTTGTTGGCCGCGGTACCGGTGCAGCGGCTGTCCGAGGGGCAGGCGATGTCGTTGGCCTGGGTGGCCAGCTTGTCGCGCAGCTGCGCCGGGGTGATGCCCGGGTTGGTGCTGGCGAGCAGCGCCGCGACGCCCACCACGTGCGGGGTGGCCATCGACGTACCGCTCTTGGTGCCGTACTTGCCGCCCGGCACGGTGGAGTAGACGTCGCTGCCCGGGGCCGCGACGTCGATGACGCCGGAGCCGAAGTTGGAGAACGAGGCCTTCGAGGTGCCGGTGCCGTTCGCCGCGACGGTGACCACGCCCGGGAGCTCGGTCGGGATGTCGAGGCAGGCGTTGGTGATGGTGCGGGTGACCGGCGTCGAGTCGTTCGGGCTCGCGGTGTCGGTCGTCTTGTGGGCGAGGTCGTAGTTCTCGTTGCCCGCCGCGGCGATCTGCAGCGAGCCCTTGCCCTCCGCGTACTCCTGGGCGCGCTTGACGCCCTCGATGATCGCGGCCTGGTCGATGTTGTCCGGGCAGTTGAACTGCCACGGGTCCGTGTAGTAGCTGTTGTTGGTGACCTTGAAGCCGTGGTCACCGGCCCACACGAAGCCGCAGATGGTGTTCTCGGCGAAGAAGAACGAGTTGCCCGGCTCGGCGACGCGGACCGCGGAGATCTTCACTCCCGGGGCCACGCCGACGACGCCCTTGCCGTTCTTGGCGGCCGCGATGGTGCCCGCGACGTGCGTGCCGTGGCTGTCCACGTCCCGCCAGGCGCCCGTGCGGGTGTCCGGCTTGCCGTACGCGCAGGAGACGGAGTCGGCCGCGTTGAAGTTCGGCGCCAGGTCCTGGTGCTGGTCGTCCACACCGGTGTCCAGGATGCCGACCTTGACGGAGGAGGAGCCGGTGGTGACGGCCCAGGCCTGGTCCGCCTTGATCTGGCTCATGTCGGCGCGGACGGGCTCGCCGGCCGGGGTCGTCGACTGGGCCGGGTTGGCGGGCAGCGCCGGGTTGTAGGCGTCGGCCGGGACGTCCGAGGTACGGGTGGCGCCGACCTGCTGGACCCCGCTGACCCCGCGCATCGTCGCGGCGAAGCCGGCGGAGGCGGAGTGGGCGACGATCACGCCGATGGAGTCGAAGTTGGAGAAGACGGTGCCGCCGTTGGCGGCGACGGCGGCGCGCACCGCCGAGCTGTCACCGGGGGCGGTGATCACGAGGTAGGCACGGGTGCCGGCAACCCAGGTCGCACTCTGGGAGGTCGGCGCCGCGGCGGCCTTGCCCGCTGCCTTGGCGGGGGCGGAGGGGACGGTCTGGCCGGAAGGGGATACCGGGGCGGTGCCGGCGAGCGCGGCGGGGGCCCCGAAGGCGAGTGCGGCGCCGAGGGTGGCGGCCAGCACGAGTGTGCGTCGAGGTCGGCTGGATATGTGGGGTATCAATGCGTCCTCCGAAGACGGCCTGGAGGTGCTCATGACACCTACCGGGCCGTACGAAACGAGTGGTGGACGCAAGATGTCAGACGCGTGCCCCGGTATGGAAGTACCTTTTACCGCACGACACTTAACGGCCCCGTGGCCGAAAATCGACCACGGGGCCGCGTGAGGGCGGTGTGAAGGGGCTGTGAGGGCCGACCGGCCCGGGCACCGTGGGGGCGAGCCCGGCCCGGCCGGCCCGTGACGGGCGCTCCGGTCAGACCGGTACGCCGTCCTTGGCGCCGGCCGACGACGGGGCGGGCACGGTGGGGAGTTCCGCGCCGTGGGCGTCGTCGATCAGCGTGGTCTCGTCGAACTCCAGGCGTCCCGCGAGGACTTCGGTGGCCCGCTCGCGGTCGAACTCCTTGGTCCAGGTGCCGATGAGCACTGTCGCCACCGCGTTGCCCGCGAAGTTCGTCAGCGCCCGGGCTTCGCTCATGAACCGGTCGATGCCCACGATCAGCCCGACGCCGTCGACGAGTTCCGGCCGGTGCGACTGCAGTCCGCCGGCCAGTGTCGCGAGTCCCGCGCCCGTCACGCCCGCCGCACCCTTCGAGGCCACGATCATGAACAGCAGCAGCGAGATCTGCTCGCCGAGGGCGAGCGGGTTGCCCGTCGCCTCCGCGATGAACAGCGAGGACATCGTCAGGTAGATCGCGGTCCCGTCCAGGTTGAACGAGTAGCCCGTCGGCACCGTGATGCCGACCACCGGCTTCGAGACGCCCAGGTGCTCCATCTTCGCGATCAGCCGGGGCAGTGCCGACTCCGAGGAGGAGGTGGAGAGGATCAGCAGGAACTCGCGGCCCAGGTAGCGCAGCAGCGAGAACACGTTGAGCCCGGTGCAGACCCGCAGCAGGGTGCCGAGCACCACGAACACGAACAGCAGGCAGGTCGTGTAGAAGCCGATCATGATGACGGCGAGTGACTTCAGCGCGTCCATCCCGGTCGCGCCGACCACCGCCGCGATCGCGCCGAACGCGCCCACCGGCGCCGCCCACATGATCATCGCCAGTACCCGGAAGACCAGCTTCTGCACGTGCCCGATCCCGCGCAGCAGCGGCTCGCCCGCCGTGCCCATGGCCTGGAGCGCGAACCCGCACAGCAGCGCCACGAGCAGCGTTTGGAGCACCTGCCCGCCGGTGAAGGCGGAGACCAGGGTGGTCGGGATGATCCCGAGCAGGAACTCGGGCGTGCTCTGCGCCCCGCCCGCCTTGGCCTGCGCCTCACCGGCGTGCTTGACGGCCTCGGTCAGGTGCAGTCCGCTGCCCGGCTCCAGCAGGTTCCCGACGAGGAGTCCGATCGCCAGTGCCACCGTGGACATGATCATGAAGTAGCCGAGGGCGAGGCCGCCCACGGCGCCGACCTTCGCGGCCTTGCGCACCGACCCGATGCCCAGCACGATCGTGCAGAAGATCACGGGCGAGATCATCATCTTGATGAGGTTCACGAAGCCGGTGCCCAGCGGCTTGAGCTCCACGGCCGTGCCGGGTGCGGCGAAGCCGACGGCGATGCCGAGGAGCACCGCGGCGATCACCGCGATGTACAGGTAATGGGTCTTGTCGCGTCTGCCGGCCACGGCTCGCCTCCTGGTGGTGAATACGTCCCGGGAGGACCATCGCCCGAGGCTGTGACCCCGGTCACCCTTGCGTTCATTGAGTTCACGGCCCGGTGCACACTGAGCGTCATGTTCCGTTTCCCTCGACCGCCGCGCAGCCTCGCCGGCCAGCTCTTCGCCATGCAGGTGCTGCTGGTCGCCGTGGTCGTGGCCGGCTGCGCGGTCTTCGCGTACGCCACCGCCCGCGGGCAGGCCGAGGAGGCCGCCCGGCGCCAGGCGGGGGCCGTGGCCCGCGCGGTCGCCGACTCCCCGTCCGTACGCGAGGCCGTACGCGGGGCCGCGGCCGGCGGCGACCCCTCGGCCGCGCTCCAGCCCTACGCCGAGCGGGTCCGAGTGGACTCCGGGGTGGACTTCGTGACGATCATGGCCTCGGACGGGCGGCGCTGGACCCACCCCGACCCCCACCGCATCGGCGAGCCCTTCATGGGCAACACCGCCCCCGCGCTGCGCGGCGAGACCTTCAGCGAGACCTACACCGGCACCCTCGGTCCCTCCATCCGCGTGGTCACCCCGGTCATGGACGACGGCCGGGTGATCGGCATGGTCAGCGCGGGCATCACCGTCCGCGCGATCAGCGCCCGGCTCGCCGAGCAGCTCACCGCCCTCGCCTGGGTCGCGGCCGGCGCCCTCGCCCTCGGCGGAGCCGGCACGTACGTCGTCAACGCCCGGCTGCGCCGGCACACCCACGGGATGAACGCGGCCGAGCTCAGCCGGATGTACGACTACCACCAGGCGGCCCTCCACGGGGTCCGCGAGGGCCTGCTCATGCTCGACGGCCAGCGCCGGATCACCCTCATCAACGACGCCGGACGCGAACTGCTCGGCCTGCGCGGGGAGGTCCGGGGCACCGGCGCCGCAGATCTCGGACTGCCCGCCCCGCTCACCGGCGCCCTGCTCGCCGACCGGCCCCGCGTGGACGAGGTGCACCTGACCGCGGACCGGGTGCTCGTCCTCAACAGCTCGCCCGTCGCGGGCGGCGGCCGCCGCGGCACCGTGGTCACCCTCCGCGACCACACCGAACTCCAGTCGCTGACCGGCGAGCTGGATCAGGAACGCGGATTCACCGAGGCGCTGCGCTCCCAGGCCCACGAGGCCGCCAACCGGCTGCACACCGTGGTCTCCCTCATCGAACTCGGCCGCGCGGAGGCGGCGGTGGAATTCGCCACCTCCGAACTGGAGCTGGCCCAGGCCCTCACCGACGAGGTCGTCACCGGCGTCGGAGAGCCCGTCCTGGTGGCCCTGCTGCTCGGCAAGGCCGCCCAGGCGCACGAGCGCGGAGTCGAACTGGTCGTCACCCCCGACAGCCGAGCCGTCGACGGCCGCACCGGAACCCTGCCGGCCCGGGACCTCGTCACCGTGCTGGGCAACCTCCTCGACAACGCCGTGGACGCCCTCACCGGCGTCCCCGGGGCCCGGATCGCCGTCACCGTACGGCCCGACGGGGACGGACTGCTGCTCCGCGTCGCCGACAACGGCCCCGGGCTGCCCGCGGGCGCCGGCGCCGATGTGTTCCTGCGCGGCTGGTCGGGCAAGGGAGAGGGGCGCGGCCTCGGCCTCGCCCTGGTCCGGCAGGTGGCCCACCGGCACGGCGGCAGCGCGGTGGCCGCCGAAGGGCCGGGCGGGGGAGCCGAGTTCACCGTACGACTGCCCATGCGAAGGGAGCCGACAGCATGAGCGACGAAGCCCGCGCAGCCCGCGAGCCTCGCGAGACCCCCGGGGCGCCCGACGTGCGGGTGCTGGTGGTCGAGGACGACCCCGTCGCCGCCGACGCGCACGCCCTGTACGTCGGCCGGGTGCCCGGCTTCACCGCCGTCGGCGCCGTCCACTCGCTCGCCGGGGCCACCCGCGTCCTGGAGCGGACCCGGGTCGACCTGCTGCTGCTCGACCTCACCCTGCCCGACGGGCACGGGCTGCGCTTCGCCCGCCGGCTGCGGGCCTCCGGGCATCCCGTGGACGTGATCGTCGTGACCTCGGCGCGGGACCTGGCCGTGGTGCGCGAGAGCGTCTCGCTCGGCGTGGTCCAGTACGTACTGAAGCCGTTCGCCTTCCCGACGCTGCGCGAACGGCTGCTGCGCTACGCCGAGTTCCGCGCCACCGCGGGGGAGGCCGCCGGCCAGGACGACGTGGACCGGGCGCTCGCCGCCCTGCGCGCCCCGGGCCCCGCCGAGCTCCCGAAAGGGCTGAGCGCGCCGACCCTGGACCGGGTCGGCGCGCTGCTGCGGGCGGCGACCGAGGGGCTGACCGCCGCGGGGGCGGCCGAGGCGGCCGGGATCTCGCGGATCACGGCCCGCCGCTACCTGGAGCACCTGGTGGACACGGGGCGGGCGGACCGCACCCCCCGCTACGGGCAGGTCGGCCGCCCCGAACTGCACTACCGCTGGCTGGCGGCGGCCGGGACCGGTTCCGTGTCGAAGGTGTAGAACTTCCGGTGGTCCAGCAGGTCGGCCGGGGCCACGTCGTTCCACGGCCGCATGGTGTCGTGCAGGTCGACGACGTTCGCGGTGCCGGCGGCCGGCAGGTACGTGGACTGCGGGTGGCGGGCCTGCCACTCGGCCCACAGCTTGTCGATGTATGCGTGGTGCATCCAGAACACCGGGTCGTTGGGGGAGACCCCGGTGGCCATCTGGCCGCCGACCCAGACGTGTACCCGGTTGTGCAGGTTGGCGCCGCGCCAGCCCTCCAGGTGGTTGCGGAAGCCGTTCGAGGAGCTGTTCCAGGGGGCCATGTCGTACACCGGCATGGCGAGGACGGCCTCCACCTCGGCCTTGGTCGGCAGTTCGGCCACGCCCTCGCCCAGCGCGCGGCGCAGGTAGGCGCGCCCGTCCACCCGTACGTTCACGTTGAACTTCCCGGTGGCGTACGCGAACGGCCCGTCCATGACCTGCCCGTCGCGAGCCCGGCCGGTGCCGCCGAGGAAGTCGGCGGCCCAGAGGGAGGAGCGGGAGGTGCGGTCCGCGGTCCAGTCCCAGTACGGGAGCGAAACCTTCGGATCCACTTTCTGCAGCGCGGCCTCGAACTCCAGCAGGAAGCGGCGGTGCCAGGGCAGGAAGGAGGGGGAGCGGTGGCCCACCCGGTCGCCCGAGTCGGTGTCGCTCATGATGAACCCGTTGTGGGTGGTCACGAAGCGGTCGTACGAGCCGGTGCGCTTGAGTTCGAGCAGCGCGTTGGTGAAGGCGCGCTTCTCCTCGGGGGTGAGGGCGGCCTGGTTCTTGCGGACGGTCATGCCGTGCCTCCCATGGGCGCGAAGGGGACGAGGACGGCGCCCTGGAGCTCGCGCACGGCGGCGCGGGCGAGCGAGGTCGGATCGGCGAAGGTCTCGTAGTGGTTGACCACGCTGATCCAGGTGCCGTCGGCGTTGCGCATGACGTGCAGTTCGCGTCCGTCTATCCGGACGGTGGGCAGGCCGTCGTGGCCGCCGCCGTGATGGCCACCGTGGTGGCCGCCCCCGGCCGAGCCCGGGGTGATCTGGATACGGCGGCCCTGGTACACCTCGTCGACCGTGCCGGTGGGTATGGAGGCGCGGGAGTCGGCGGCGGCTGCGTGCGCGGTGGCGCCGGCTATGCCGAGGGCGGAGAGTGCGCCGGCTGCGGTGCCCAAGGCCTGCCGGCGGGTGATCTTGTTCATGGGCCGAAGAACTATCAGGACGGCAGGGGCCGTTGACCGGTATCCGGACATCGGTGGATAAGTTGCCCGTAGAACCAGTTGGTCGATCTTCCCGTCCGAACCGGCTCCAGCGGCCCGGACGGGAAGATCTTCGTATAAAAGTGTACTGGACGGTAAGTTATCCGGTCGCGCGGCGCCTCTATGGAGGAGGTCACGCCGCGGAGTCGGCCGGAAGCTCTCGGTGGCGCGTCCGAATTCTCCGCTAGAGCGTCTAAAGCAATATTTGTTAGGATCAGTCACTTATAGTCCGGATATGGCTCTTCATGAGACGAAAGACGCGAACGCCGTCGACGCCGACACGGACGTGTTCGCGTCCGCGCTGAGCGGCGAGGTCCTCCCGAAGTACCGGATGCCCGAGGACCACTCGCCCACCGAGGTGGTCTACGAGCTGCTCAGCAACGAGCTCCTCCTCGACGGCAACGCGGCACAGAACCTGGCCACGTTCTGCACCACCTGGTCGGACGACGGCGTGCACCGCCTGATGAACCTGTGCCTCGACAAGAACATGATCGACAAGGACGAGTACCCGCAGACGGCCGAGATCGAGGCCCGCTGCATCAACATCCTGGCCGACCTGTGGAACGCACCGTCCGGAGTCCGCGCCACCGGCTGCTCCACCACCGGATCCAGCGAGGCCGCCATGCTCGGCGGCCTCGCCCTCAAATGGCGCTGGCGCACCCGCCGCCAGGCCCAGGGCCTCCCCGTCGACCGGCCCAACCTGGTGTGCGGGCCGGTCCAGATCTGCTGGGAGAAGTTCGCCCGCTACTTCGACGTCGAGCTGCGCCAGGTCCCGCTCGAAGCGGACGCCACCGGGCTGCGCCCCCACCAGCTCGCCGAGTACGTCGACGAGAACACCATCGGCGTCGTCGCCATCCTCGGCGTCACCTACACCTGCGACTACGAGCCCGTCGCCGAGATCGCGGCCGAACTCGACCGGATCCAGGCAGAGCACGGCTGGGACGTCCCGATCCACGTGGACGGGGCCAGCGGCGGCTTCGTCGCCCCCTTCCTCCACCCCGCCGTGGTGTGGGACTTCCGGCTGCCGCGCGTCGCCTCGGTCAACGCCTCCGGGCACAAGTACGGGCTCGCTCCCCTCGGCGTCGGCTGGATCGTGTGGCGCACCGGCGACCTGCTGCCCCCGGAGCTCGTCTTCGACGTGGACTACCTCGGCGGGGACATGCCGACCTTCGCCCTCAACTTCTCCCGCCCCGGCGGCGAGGTCATCGCCCAGTACTACCTGTTCCTGCGGCTCGGCCGCGGCGGCTACCGGCGCGTCCAGCAGGCCTGCGCCGACACCGCGCAGTACCTGGCCGGGGAGATCGCCAGGATGGGCCCCTTCACCATCCTGTACGACGGCACCGGCGGCCTCCCCGCCGTCTCCTACCGGCTCACCGACCAGGCCGCGGCCGGCTTCAGCCTGTACGACCTCTCCGACCGGCTGCGCATGCGCGGCTGGCAGGTGCCCTCGTACCCGCTGCCGGCCGACCGCGACGACACCGTCATCCAGCGCGTGCTGATCCGGCACGGCGTGACCCGCGACCAGATCGCCCTGCTCGTCACGGACCTGCGCAACGCGGTGGACCACCTCACCGCCACACCCCCGCCGGTCCCGGCGACCGAGCCCCGCTCGGGATTCCACCACTAGCGGGCGTGCCCCGGCTCCCCGGCCGTGTCCCGGCCGGGCGTCGCTCAGGCGGACGTCGACCAGCGCATGTCGAGTGCGTCGAGGGCGGCGATCCGCTCCGGGGGCAGGGCCGATGCGCGCGAGCGCTGATTCGCGATCCAGACACCCAGGCGGACGTCCTGCGCGCCGACCCGTTCCACATGGGCGCGCGGGACCCGCAGGTGCTGCTCGCGGGCGTGGAATCGGCGGGCCGCGGCCAGGTGCTCCGCCCACTTCTCGGCCTGCGTGCGCCGCGGCCGCGGGCGCTCGGCCGCGCTCGCCTCCGTCACCCCGAGCGTGTGCTCCAGCAGCCAGCGCTGCGCCCAGGTCAGCTGCTCCCAGGCCAGCCGCTGACCGCGTACCCACCGGCCCAGGTCCTCGCCCTGGACGACCACCTCGCCGGGGGCGAGCGGCAGCCGGCCGCCCGCGTCGAGGTGGACGCGGGTCAGGTGGAAGGCGCGCTGCCAGGAGACGTCCCAGGCCGGGCACCACGAGGCGTCGATCTCCTCCAGGGCCTCCCGGCGCTCTTCCGACAGGGCGCCCGGGCCCTCGCGGCGGGCGGCGGCCCGCTGGTTCTTGACCCACACCCCGACCGGCGCGCCGCGCCAGGTGGCCTCCGCCGGCGGCAGCAGGTGGCCGTGTTCCGCCGCCCAGCCGCGGGCCGCCGCGAGCCCCTCCTCGTACGCCACGTCGAAGTGGCTCCACACCATGCCGAGTTCGTCGAGCTCCGCGACCCGCTCCCGGCCGAGGGCGCCCCGGCGGTGGGTGCGCCGCACGTCCGCGATCCACTGGCCGAGCGGGAACCGGGCCAGCCCGGGCGGCCAGGCCTCGGCGGGGGCCTGCGTACCGGCCTCCGTACCGGCCTCCGTACCGGCCTCCGCACCCGGCACGACGGGCGGCCCGGCCGGCACCTTGAACGCGAACGGCACCCGCAGATCCCCGACCCCGGCCGCGTAGATCCGGGCGGCCTCCACCCCGCGCCGCCAGTGCTCGCGCTCCGGATGCAGCACCCGCAGCCGGATGAACGCCGCCAGCAGCGCCGGATCCCGCGGCGTGGAGAAGCTCAGCAGGGCCCGCGCCCCGGCCCGCATCCCGGCTCCGGCTCCGGTCACGGCCTCGGACCCCGCCCGAGGCCGGCTCGGCGCCTGCGGCTGAGCCAGCGATTCGACCAGCCGGGTGTCGTGCGCCCGCAGCGCCTCCAGCAGCCGCGCGAGGTCCCCGTACGCCCGCGAGGTCAGCATCGACTCGGCGCTCTCGTCCGGCCCCAGCAGTACGGGCACCACCAGCGAGGCGACCTTGCCCTCGCCGGGGTGGATGCGCAGCGCCCGCCCGACGGCCTGGACCAGATCCGGCATGGACCCCCGTACGTCCGCCCAGAAGACGGAATCGCACTCCTTGGTGTCCACGCCCTCGCCCAGCACCCGGACACTTCCGAGGAAGGCCTTGTCCGCGCCCCCGTCCGCCGCGAACTCCGCCAGCACCCGCCGCCGGTGCGCCGCCGTGTGCTGCCCGCACAGCCAGTCCGCCCAGACCGTACGGGGGTACGCCGGCTTCGGCGCGTCGGCGGTGGCCCGCAGCCGCCGCGCCGAAGCCGGCAGCCCGGCGGCGAACGCCTCCGCCTCCCGGGTCAGGTGATGGAAGACGAGGGTCCGCCGGAACCCCTGGTCGGCGGCGGCCTTCACCAGCGCCGCCTGCAGGGCCGCCAGCCGCGACCCGCGCACGGCGTCGGAGCGCCCGTCCGCGCCCAGCAGCACGGCCGCCTGGAACCCCGGATCGCTGACGTCCACGCACACCACCCGGTACGGGGCGCAGATGCCGCGGTCGATGGCCTCCGCGAGGGTCAGGGTGTGGCAGCGCGCGCCGAAGGGGCCGTCGGGGTCGTCCTCCATGGACGCGACGAGCTCGCCCCGCCCGCGGCCGCTCTCCTCGTCCTCCTCCGCGCCGTCCGCCCAGACCCGGGGCGTGGCCGTCATGTACAGCCGCCGGACGGAGGGGATCC
Organism: Streptomyces sp. NBC_01006; assembly: GCF_045162725.1. Lineage (NCBI taxonomy): Bacteria > Bacillati > Actinomycetota > Actinomycetes > Kitasatosporales > Streptomycetaceae > Streptomyces > Streptomyces sp. NBC_01006. Next base: position 7,629,602 of record NZ_CP108700.1, read on the forward strand.
GGGTGTTGTCGTGCACCACGGCCCACGGTTTCCCGATCCGGCCGGACGTACGGTGCGCCTCGTCGACCACGATCAGGTCCCAGCCCGGCAGCCCGGCGAGGTGGGCCTGTTCGATCGTGCCGAGGCCCAGCGAGGCGTACGTGGCGTACACCGTCACCCGGTCCGCCGACGGGCCCGCCCGGCGGGCCAGTTCGGCCGGATCGGTCGTGGCCGGCATGCCCGCGTCCGCGGGGCGCAGGGAGCACACCGCGAGGGCGCGCCCGGTCCGGCCGCCCTCCCGCCAGGCCGCCGCCGTCTGTACGAGCAGGTCCAGCGAGGGCACGAGCACCAGCACCCGCCCGGCCCGCAGCTCCTCGGCCGAGCGCACGGCGACCAGGGACTTGCCGGAGCCGGTGGCCATGATCACCTGGGTCCGCAGCCCGCCCCCGGGCACCCGTCCGCCGGCGGGCAGTTCGAGGGCCCGGAGCACCGCGTCGACGGCCTCCCGCTGGTGCGGACGGAGCTCTTTCCTCGCCATGCGCCCTGCTCCGTCCGCCCGCTCGCCTCGGCTCCGACCAGCCCTTTCGGCTCCAGACTCCATCCTGCACGAAATGTGAAGCGTGCGGGTCCGCGCCGCGAGCGGAGCGCCCGGATCACATCTTGGCGCCGAAGTTCTGCGTCCACCAGGGGCCGCCGGGGCCCGAGTGGATGCCGACGCCTATGTCCTTGAAGGAGCAGTTGAGGATGTTGGCGCGGTGGCCCGGGCTCTTCATCCACGAGTCCATGACCGAGGCCGCGGTCTGCTGGCCCCGCGCGATGTTCTCGCCGTACGTCGACCAGCGGTACCCGGAGGCCGTCGTCCGCTTCCCCGGGTCGGCGCCGTCGGGGTTGGTGTGATCGAAGAAGTCGCGGGCCGCCATGTCGTCGGAGTGCCCCTGTGCGGCGGACCGCAGCTGCGGGTCCTCCTTCAGGGGGCCGCAGCCGGCCGCCGCGCGCTCGGAGTTGACCAGCGCGATGACCTGTCCGGCGACGCCCGCCGGGGCGGGGCCCGGAGCGGGCGCCGACGGACGCGGAGCCGGCGCCTTGGACTTGGTCGGCGTGGGGCTCGGCGTCGGGCTCTCGGCGGACGGGCTCGGCGAGGCGGAGGCCGAGGGGGACGGGGAGGCCGACGCGGAGGGCGAGGCCGAGTCCGAGGGGGACGCGGAGCCGGGGTCGGGGGCCGCCAGCGCCGACAGCGGGGCGGCGGGCGCGGCGCCGGTGTCCTTGTCGTCCGAGCCGGGGAACCCGCCGAGGTACGCGAGCCCGCCGCCCGCGACGCACGCGGCGAGCACCGCACCGCCGACCGCGCGGCGGCGGCTCTGGCGGCGCTTGCGCAGGACGCTGCGGCCGCCGCCGGGGGTGGCGTCGGGTACGCCGCCCTGGGCGGAGACCGTGGGGGTGAGCTGCGTCGCGGCGTCGGAGGCGTCGAAGCCCGCTTCGCCGAAGCCCGTGCCGCCATTCGGGGAGTAGGCCTGGGCGCCCGAGCCCGCGCCGCCGTCGTACGCGTACGCCGCGTCGGCCGGGGCGAAGCCCGTGCCCGCCGGGACGTAGCCGGCGGCCGCGGCCGACCGTATGCCCGCCAGCAGCGCCATCGAGACAGGGACCAGGGCCAGGCCCGCCAGCAGCCCCTCCGCCGGGAGCAGTCCGCTCCACAGCCCTGCGCACCGTACGCACTCACGCGCGTGCCGGGCTATTCGCTTGCGCCACAGCGTCGACGGCGCCCCGTTCCAGGTGCCCGTGAGCCCGCGCAGACCCTCGCACGGCGGCTGCGTGCCCAGCGCCCGCTCCACCACCCGGGCCGACTCCAGCTGCGCCTTCATCCGCTGCACCCGCACCGCCGTGTGCTGCGGGGACAGTTCGAGGGCCGCGGCGACCTCGGCACGGGTCAGCTCGCCGGCGCACTCCAGCCACCACAGCGACAGCAGCGCCCGGTCGTCGGTCTCCAGCCAGCGGGTGGCGCGGGCCGTCTCCCGCTGCTGGCCTTCGAGCTGGAGCCGCAGGACGGTCAGGTCGACGAAGTCGGCGCCCGGATCGGCCAGTTCCCAGGCGGCTTCGAGTCCACTCTCGCCGGGGGCGCTGTGCCGCGCCTGCCAGTGCGCCCGCACCCGGTTCATGGCGATCGCGACCAGCCAGGAGCGGAAACTGTCGTCCGACCGCAGGGTGCCGAGTCCGTCGAGCGCCCGCAGCATGGTGTCCTGCACCACGTCGTCCACGTCGACGGAGCCGTTCAGGGCGCGCCCGACGATGTTGTAGACGAGCGGCAGATAGGTGCCGACCAGCTCGTCCTGCGCGCGGGGATCGCCCGCGCGGGCGGCTGCCACCAGCTCTGCCGTGTGCTGTGTAGTCATGTGAGGTTCCCTGTCCGTACCGGCGGTCGATGATGCCCGATACCTGGGAGACCGTCGAGGGCGGCCCGGATAACGGTTATCCGGAAGAAGAACCTGAAGAAGTTTTTCTGCGCGGTTCACAGCAGCGGGGCGAGCGCCTCCGCGGCCGCGCGCAGGGCCGGTGCGTACGCCTCGATCTCCTCGCGGGAGACGAGGAAGGTCACCGTGGTGACGCTGACCCCGCCGATCGGGCGGCCCCCGGGGCCCAGGATCGCGGCGCCGATGCACCGGATGGTCGGCTCGTTCTCCTCGTCGTCCACGGCGAAGCCCCGGGCCCGGACCGCCTCCAGCTCCGCCAGCAGGGCCTTCGGACCGGTCAGCGTCCTCGGTGTGCGGCGCGGCAGTCCCGCGCTCGCGATCAGCGCCCGTACCTCCTCCTCGGGCAGGTGCGCCAGGATGCTCTTGCCGATCGCGGTGCTGTGCAGCGGCATCCGCATCCCGACCCGGGAGGCCGTCTGGAACGGCTGGTCGCTCTCCAGCTTCCGGATGTAGGTGAGCGTCTCCCCGCTGTGCAGGGCCAGGTGGACCGTCTGGCCGACCGCCTCGCGCAGCTCGCCGAGGATCCGTCCGATGCTGTGCGGCTCGCCACCGCTGACCAGGGCGGACAGCCCGCGCAGCCGGGGGCCCACCCCGTACCGCGAACCGCTTTCCGGACGTACGAAGCCCTGCTCGGTCAGCGAGGCGAGGATCCGGAAGGCGCTCGACTTGGGCACGGCGGCCGCGGCCACCACATCGGTGAGCCGGTGCGGTCCGCCCGGCGCGGCCACGGCCTCCAGGATCCGCATCGACTTCTCCAGCGCCGTGCCGGCGGCCGAGGTCCGGCCGCCGCGCGCGGGGCCTTCGGCCGCGTCCTTCGTGGGCCCGTCGTCGGGCATGCGCTCTCCCGGTGCAGGGCGGGTGGGGGTAGGGTCTGCGGGAAGTGGTTCCGCTACACGGTACTGCGTTCCACTACGTGGAACAAGTGGCGGGCGGGACAGCGGATGAGATGGAGAGGGAGGGGTCCTTTGTCCTGCCACCCGTACGACGCGATGGCCGCCCAGCGCCTGCTGCCGGTCCTGCGCAACGCCGACGCGGACGAGGCCGTCCGCCGGACCGCCGCCATGCTGGCCGCCGGCTGCCGCGTGGTCGAGCTGACCACCTCCACCCCCGGCTGGGCCGAGGCCGTCGCCCGGACCGCCCCGCTCGCCGACGCGCACGACCGGCCCGCCCTGATCGGAGTCGGCACCGTCACCACCGCCGACCAGGCCGAGACCGCCCTCGACGCGGGCGCGGCCTTCCTGATCTCCCCCTACCCGGCTCCCGAGGTCCGGGCGGTCGCCGCCCGGCGCGGGGCGGTCTTCGTCGAGGGCGGCTTCACCCCGGGCGAGATCGCCTCCGCCGTCCGGTCGGCGGGCGCCGCCAAGGTGTTCCCGGCGCACGTCGGCGGCCCGCAGTTCATCCGCTCCCTCAAGGCGGTCCTGCCCGGGGCGCTGTTCATACCGACCGGCGGCATCCGGCCCGCCGAGATCCGGGAGTGGCTCGCCGCCGGGGCGGCCGCCGTGGGCATCGGCAGCGGCCTGCCCGACGATCCGGGCGAACTGGCCGCCGTCTTCGCGGCTCTGGCCCGGCCGTGCTGCACCGGCTGCGCGGCGGGGCGCTGAGGATGGCGCCCGCGCCCCGGACCGGCCCTCACGCCGGCCACGACACCGGCTACGACGTCCTCGTCCTCGGTGAGGTCCTCGTCGAGATCCACGCCGACACCGCCCTGCGGGAAGCCGCCGACGGCACCCCGGCCCGTATCTCCTACTCCGGCGACGCCCTCAACGCGGCGGCCGCCGCTGCGGCCGCCGGGGCCAGGACCGCCCTCCTCACCGTCGTCGGCGAGGACGAGCTCAGCGTCCCGCTCCTGCACCGCGCGGCCGCGCTCGGCGTGGACGTCTCCCACGTGCGCCGCGCCCCGCGCCCCAACGGCGCCTATCTGCTCGCCTCCGACACCGAGGGCGACCGGGCCTTCGTCTACTGGCGCACCCACAGCGCGGGTTCCACCCTCTCCACCCGGCACATCGAGTCCTGGCGGGACCTGCTGACCGGCACGAAGGCGCTCGTCACCAGCGGGATCACGGGCGCGCTGTCCCCGAGCAGCCGCGAGGCGGTGGTGGCCGCCGCCCAGACCGTGCGCGACGCCGGCGGGCACGTCTCGTACGATCCCAACTTCCGCCCCCGCCTGACCGGTCGGGCCGAGGCCCGCGAACTGCTGGCCCGGATCGCCCCGCTGACCGGGCTGCTCAAGTCCTCCTGCCCGGCCGACGCCGAGGCCCTGGTCGCCGCCACCGATCCGTGCGCCGCCGCCGCCCGCTACCGGGCCCTGGGCGCCCGTACGGTCGTGGTCACCGCGGGCGCCGGCCGGCTGCTGCTCGACGACGGCACGCGGGCCGAGTACCACCCCGTACCGGTCAACCCCGATCCGGTCGACGCGACCGGCGCCGGGGACTGCTTCACCGGCACCACCACCGCCCGGCTCGCCCTGGGCGACAGCCTCGCCGACGCCGTCGCGTACGGCATGGCGGCGGCCTCCCTCTCGGTCTCCGGCCGCGGCGGCACGGGCCGCGTCCCGGCGTTCCCCGAAACGGCGGCCGTGGCCGCCGCCCACCGCGGGCGCGGCCGCAGCTAGGCCGAGAGCAGCGCGATCTCCTCCGGGGACAGCCGCAGCGCCCCGGTGGCGATGTTCTCGACGAGGTGGTCGGGGTTTCCGGTACCCGGGATCGCCAGTACGTGCGGGCCGCGGTTCAGGGTCCAGGCGAGCCGCACCTGCGCCGCCGACACGCCATGGGCCTCGGCGACGGCCCGTACCGGCTCGGCCTCCTCGGTGACCACCCCGGCCTCCTTGCCCGCGCCGGCGATCGCGAAGAACGGCACGAAGGCGATGCCCTGCTGCCCGCACGCGTCGAGGAAGGCGTGGTCCTCGGCCGGGGAGCCGATCCCGTACGGGTTCTGTACGCAGACGACGGGAGCGATGGCCCGGGCCTCGGCCAGGTGGTCGGGCCGTACGTTGGACACGCCGAGGTGGCGGATGAGCCCGGCCGTGCGCAGCTCGGCGAGCGCGCCGAAGTGCTCGGCGATCGATCCCGTGGTCTCCCGGCGCGGGACCCGCAGGTTGACCACGTCCAGGTGGTCCCGGCCCAGCTGGCGCAGGTTCTCCTCGACCTGCCCGCGCAGCTGCTCGGGCGTGGCCCACCACCACTCCCCGCCGTAGTCGCGGCCCGGTCCGACCTTGGTGGTGATGACGAGGTCGTCGGCGTACGGGGCCAGGGCCCTGTTGATCAGCTCGTTGGCGGAGCGGGTGGGCGAGAAGTAGAAGGAGGCGGTGTCGATGTGGTTCACGCCGAGCTCGACGGCCCTCCGCAGTACGGAGACCACGCGCTCGCGGTCGGTGGGGGAGCCGTCGGCGAGGTGCGTCAGACGCATGGCGCCGAAGCCGATCCGGCGGACGGCGAGGTCGCCGAGCCGCCAGGTGCCGGATCCTGCCGCGGTGATCGTTTCGGAGGTCATGGCGCGAGGGTAACCGGCTCGGCGACCCAGCCCGCGGCGAGCACCAGGCGGGAGGTGCGGTGGACGGCGAGGAAGCCGAAGGGCCGGTGGAAGGCGACCTCGGCCTGGCGGACCCGGTACCGGTAGCGGGGGAGGGCGCAGCCCGCGGCCGAAGCGACGGCGGTCACGGCCGCGGCTTCGAAGCCTTCGGCGTGGAAGCGGGCCATCGCCGACTGCCGGGCCGACTTGACGGCCAGTGGGTCGGCGCTGATCCCGGGGAAGTGCCCGGAGCCGGTGTCCGTAGCGGTGTGCAGGCCGAAGAGCCGGGCATGGTCGAGGAGATCGTGATCCGCGCTGACATCGAAAGCCACCGCCTTGACCCACAGGCGGGGTGCACGATCCGCCGAACGGACCGTCCCGATGTGCAGCCCCGGCCCCGGATTTCCCTCGGGAAGCAGGCTCGCGCCCGTCGACGGCACGGTCCGGGTGACGACGGAGGTGCCGGCCGCGAGGACCTCCCACGGTCGGGCGGCGCTCTCGCCCAGCACCAGATGGACGTCCACCCCGCCGTCGCCGACCACTTCGAGCACAGTCACCGGGCCGGTCGGCGTGTGTGCCACCCGGGCGCGGTCCAGGAGGGAGGTACCGCGGTACAGCGCGAGCGCCGACCGCCCGGCCCACGGGCCCTCGGACAGATCGATGGATCCGGTTCGGAAGGGCCGGATCCACTTGAGCCGCAGCGCGAGCGCCGAGGCGAGGACCAGCATGGTGTCCCTGTCGACGGGTACGGGCATCCGCTCGATCAGCCCGCCGGTCCGGTCCGCCGCCCACGCGTCGAGGGCCTCGCGGTCGGTGTCCTCGTCGCCGGTCAGGGTGGCGCGGGCGCCGTCCGGCAGGCCGGCCAGCCAGGGTTCGTGCAGGGGGAGGTCCGCCCTGGTCCACAGTCCGGTGGCCGCCTGGAGGCCTCGTACGCCGGTCAGGGCGGTCAGCAGCTTCCGGGCGGCGTGGGCCGCGGACCCGGCGGGTATGCCGAGGGCTTCGGCGAGCTCGGCGCGGGCCGGGCCGCCCGCGCCGTCGGCGAGGAAGGCCAGCAGGGGCCAGATCCCGGCCGCCGTGAGGACGGTGCCCTTCTCGCCCGTCACCGCCTGCCGGGCCCAGCGTGCGGTGAGTTGGTTGACGGCCCGTACGGTCGTGATCTCCATGGCGGGGAGCGTACGTGGTGGGACGCCGCCGGGCCGGGTCGATTTCCGCGGCCCGGCGGCGCCGGTCTCTCGGCCGGTCTTGCTTCCGGTTTCGCTGCCGGTTTCGCTACCGGCCGGCCGGCCGGTAGCCCGGTCAGCGGCCGTGCAGGCCCCGGTCGACGGCCGTCATCAGCTCGCCGTCGGCGGTGTCCGCGTCCAGGGACCAGAACATCGCGCCGCCCAGGCCGTTCTCGCGGATGTACTCCGTCTTGGTCCGCAGCACCTGCGGGTCGTCGTACGTCCACAGAGTGCTGCCGTCGAACAGCCAGGCGTGGCCGCCCCGGCGGTCGCGGTAGACCCTGTACGTGCCCGAATCGGCGAGCTTCTTCAGCGCCTTGTAGTCCTCGTACCCAGCCCCCCAGGTCGCCGGCGCCGGGCCCGTCGCCGGCTGTCCCATGCCGTCCCCGCCGCCGCTGACGCCGGTCCAGCCCTGCCCGTAGAACGGCATGCCCATCACCAGCTTCTGCGCCGGCGCCCCTCGGTGGCGCCAGGCCTCCACCGTGCCGGCCGCGCTGAAGTCGCCGCGGGCGTGGAGCGCGGACTGCTGGGCGGTGGTCGGCTCGCCGGAGACGTGGAAGTCGTAGCCCTGGAGGGTCACGAAGTCGAGGTCGCGCATGATGCGGCGGACGTCGAAGCCCGCGTCGATCTTGGCGGGGGCTGTCGGGACGAATGCCGTCAGCTCGTACTTCTCCTTCCGCTTCTGGCCGCGCGCGTACGCGTCGAGCTGTGTGCGGAACTCCTTCACCAGCGCCGCGAAGTTCTGCTTGTCCTCCGGGCGGTACGTGGTGTCCGTGTCACCCGCCGATCCGGGCCACTCCCAGTCGAGGTCGATCCCGTCGAAGAGGCCGGCCGCCGCGCCCGCGCCACCGCGGGCGCCGTCCTGCGGCAGGTTGCCCTTGATGTAGAGGTCGATGCAGGACTGGACGAGGGCCTTGCGGGAGGCGGGTGTGAGCGCGGCGTCCGAGAAGTGCGTGGACCAGCTCCAACCACCCAGCGAGAGGAGGACCTTGAGGCCCGGGTGCTTGGCCTTGAGCTCCCGCAGCTGGTTGAAGTTCCCGGCGAGCGGCTGCTCGGCGCTGTCGGCGACCCCGTCGACGGAGTTCGCGGCGTCGAGCGGGCGCACGTAGTCGGCCCAGGCGTCCGCCTCACCCGGCACGTTGCCGGTGAAGCACTTGCCCTCGGCGCTGATGTTGCCGAAGGCGTAGTTGATGTGGGTGAGCTTGCCGGCCGTGCCGCTCGTCTCCAGGTCCTGTACCTGGAAGTCCCGTCCGTAGACGCCCCATTAGGTGAAGTACCCGACCCGCTTGTACGAGCGGTCGTGCCCGGTGTCGGCCTGCGCGGCGGCGGCGGGTGCGAGGGCGGTGAGCAGGGAGAGGGAACAGGCGGCGACGGCCAGCCTGCCGGGCATGCTGCGGCGCATGGGCTTCCTTTGCGGAGGCGGGAGCGGTGCGGGATGCGTGCGCGGTGCATGCCGGAAACTATTGGTCTGGACCAGCCGGGTCAAGGGGGTGTACGAAATCGGGCGGCGGCGGCCGCGCCGGCTGCGCCGGCCTCGTAGCCTGGGCTCCGCCCACGGAAGGAGGCTCCCGCCCATGCCGAACCGGTCAGTGTCCCCGCCGCTGATCCTCGATTCCGGCGATCCGCTCGCCGTCGCCGTCACGGCCGCGATCGAGGGCGGCGACGTATCCGAGCTGCGGCGGCTGCTGGACGCGCACCCCGGACTCGCGGCCGGCCGCATCGTCAAGCGGTGTGCGGGCGCCGGCGAGCGCAGCCTGCTGCACATCGCCACGGACTGGCCCGGCCACCGGCCGGACACCGCGCTGGTGATCCGCACCTTGGTCGCCGCCGGGGCCGACCCGATGGCCCGGTTCGTCGGGGCGCACGCCGAGACCCCGCTGCACTGGGCCGCCGGCAACGACGACGTGCAGGCCCTCGACGCCCTCGTCGAGGCCGGAGCCGACATCGCGGCGCCGGGCGCGGTCATCGGCGGCGGCACCCCGCTCACCGACGCGTGCGCCTTCGGCCAGTGGCGGGCCGCCCGTCGGCTCCTCGAACTCGGCGCCCGCCCCGACCTCCACGAGGCCGCAGCCCTCGGAGACTGCTCGACCGTGTCACGGAGTTCCTCGCCGCAGGCTCCCCGACCGCCGGACGAACTCACCGGCGCCTTCTGGTCCGCCTGCCACGGAGGTCAACTGTCCGCCGCCCAGTACCTCCTGTCCGATCGTGTGGACGTCGACTGGATCGGATACGGCGACACGACCCCCCTGGATGCCGCCCTGACCAGCGGAAACGATGCCCTGATCGACTGGCTCCGGACCGTCGGCGCCCACAAACGGGCCGAACTTCCACCCGCCTGACCCACTAATTCATTTGGATCTCCGCGGCGCTCCATGTCAGAGTTTCCCTCACCGAAGGGGTGTAGCTCAGCTGGTCAGAGCGCTGGTCTCCAAAACCAGATGCCGCAGGTTCGAATCCTGCCGCCCCTGCAAGAAGTACGCGGCGTCGGGCCCGTCCCCTCCACGGGGGCGGGCCCGACGGCGTTTCGCGGCCGTCTGGCAGACTGGGGCGAACCACCCAAGGCGGTGCAGGACAGGAAACCGGTGCGAATCCGGTGCGGTCCCGCCACTGTGACCGGGCCCCGTGCGGGGCCCGGGAGTCAGACACTGACGCATCGCCTCTTCACGTCGACCAGGGGACGAGGATCCCCCGGAGAGGCTTCGCCATGCCGCGTCCCCGCGCCGTTCTGCGCGCCCTTGTCCCGATCGCGCTCCTGATACCCCTGGCCGCCTGCGGCGGTCCGCCCACGGCGGGAGGCGGGGCCGCGGACGCGGACGCCGCGCCGGGGTTCCCGTACACCGTCACCAACTGCGGTGTCAGCAGCACCTACCAGGCCCCGCCGCAGCGGGCCGTCACCATGAACCAGCACGCCACCGAGATCCTGCTCGCCCTCGGCCTCCAGGACCGGATGGCCGCTACGGCCTACCTCGACGACTCCGTACTGCCCGCCTACCGGCCCGCCTACGACAAGATCAAGGTGCTGGCCAAGGAGTACCCCTCGAAGGAGGTCCTCCTCGGTGCCGCCCCGGACTTCGTCTACGGCGGCTATGCGAGCGCCTTCGACAAGGCGCAGGGACGCGACCGCGAGGGGCTCGCCAAGGCCGGCATCAACTCCCGGCTCAGCGTGGAGTACTGCAGCACCGGCGCGGTCGGCCTCGAACAGCTGAAGACCGAGATCACCGAGGTCGCGCGCACTTTCGGAGTGCCCGAGCGCGGCGCGCACCTCATCGAGGACGAACAGCGCCGCATCGACGCCGTCACCGCCCGGGTCAAGGAGAAGGCCAAGCCGACCGTCTTCGTCTACGACTCCGGCGAGGGCCCCGCCTTCACCTCCGGAGGAGGCGGCATCGGCAACGAGATCGTCTCGCTGGCGGGCGGGACGAACACCTTCGCCGACCTCAAGGACACCTTCGGTGACGTGTCGTGGGAGAAGGTCATCGAGCGGCGGCCCGAGGTCGTCCTCATCTACGACTACGGCGGGACCACCGTCGAAGCCAAGAAGCAGCGCCTGTTGAACGACCTGGCGCTGGCGGAGGTTCCCGCCGTCAAGAACAAGCGGTTCGTGGTGCTGCCCCTGTCCTCGGCCGTCCTCGGCGTGCGCGTCGCCGACGCCGTCGAGTCCCTGGGCCGCCAGCTCCACCCCGACGCCGCGTGAGCCGCCCCCGTACGCCGGTCGTCCTGGCCGTCCTCGCCGCGGCGCTCCTCGCGTCCGCCGTCGCGGGCCTGGCCCTGGGGCCGGTACGGATCGCCCCCGGCCAGGTCCTCGACATCGTGCTCGGCGGTCCCGGACAGCGCACCGGGGCGTTCGCCTCCATCGTGTGGGACGTGCGGATGCCGCGGGTGCTGCTCGGGGCGGTCGTCGGAGCCGGGCTCGCCGTGGCCGGGACCGTCCTGCAGGCCCTCGTACGCAATCAGCTCGCCGACCCGTTCCTGCTGGGGGCCTCCTCCGGGGCTTCGCTGGGCGCCGTCCTCGTCATCGTCTTCGGCGCGGGAGCGGCGGGAACGGTGGGAGCCCTCGGCGGGATCGGCGCCCTGGGCGTGCCGGCCGCCGCGTTCGCAGGATCGATGGGGGCGCTCGTCGCCGTCTACGCCATGGCCCGGCGCGGCGCCACCATGACCACCGGGCGGCTGATCCTCGCCGGGGTCGCCGTCCAGTACATCCTGTCCGCGCTCACCAGCCTGGTGCTGGTGCTCGCCGCGCACCCCGACCAGATCCGCTCCGTCCTGTTCTGGACCCTGGGCGGCCTGGGCGGGGCCCGCTGGGACGAACTGGCCCTGCCCGCCGCCGCACTGCTCGTCGGCACCGCCCTGCTCACCGCGCTCGCCAGGCCGCTCGACCTGCTCCTCGCGGGGGAGGAGGGGGCCCGGACCCTAGGCCTGGACACCGGGCGCTTCCGCGCGGCCGTCTTCGTCCTCACCTCCCTCGTGATCGGCGTGCTGGTCGCCTACAGCGGCGCCATCGGGTTCGTCGGGCTGATGGTTCCGCACGCCGCCCGGATGGTCGTCGGCGCCGGGCACCGGGCGCTGCTGCCGGTGGCCGCACTGGGCGGGGCCGTGTTCCTGACCCTGGCCGACCTGGTCGCCCGTACGGCCGCGGCGCCCGAGGAGATACCGGTCGGCGTGGTCACCGCGCTCGCCGGCGGACCGTTCTTCCTGTGGATGCTGCGCCGCTCGACGCGGGTCGAGGGGGTGGCGGGATGAGCGGGCAGCAGCCGGTGGAACTCGCCGTCGAGGCCGTGCGTTACGAGACCGACGGGCACACGCTGCTCCACGGAGTCGACCTCACCGCCCGGCCCGGCGAGACGGTCGGCGTGGTCGGCCCCAACGGCAGCGGCAAGACCACGCTGCTGCGCTGCGTCTACGGCACCCTGCGGCCCACCGCCGGCCGGGTGCTGCTGGACGGCGCGGACGCGGCGCCGCTGGGGGCCAAGGACCGGGCCCGGCGGGTGGCGGTCGTCCCGCAGGACGCGGCGGGGACCTTCGGGCTGACCGTCCGCGAGGTGGTCGCGATGGGGCGCAGCCCGCACAAGCGGTTCTGGGAGCAGGACGGCCCGGACGACGTCCGGCGCGTTGCCCAGGCACTGGAGACCGTCGGCGCGGGCAGCCTCGCGGACCGGCGGTACGACGGGCTCTCCGGCGGCGAACGGCAGCGCGCCCTGGTGGCCCGCGCCCTCGTCCAGGAGCCCGGCCTGCTCGCCCTGGACGAGCCGACGAACCACCTGGACATCCGCTACCAGCTGGAGATCCTCGCCCTGGTCCGCGCCCTGCCGGCCACCGCGCTGCTCGTGCTGCACGACCTCAACCTGGCGGCCTCGTACTGCGACCGCCTGTATGTGCTGGCGGGCGGCCGGGTGGCGGCCTCGGGGACACCTTCGCAGGTGCTGACCGAGGACCTGCTGGCCGAGGTGTACGGGGTCCGCACCCGCATCACCACCCACCCGGTCACCGCCGCCCCGAACATCGTCTACCTCCCGCTCGCCGGGGAGGGAGCGGGAGGCTGACGCATCGGTCGGGTCGGCTAGCCGGCCGTGGGCTCCTGGTATCCGTACGGGCGGGTGATGATCTCCATGCCGTGGCCCGACGGGTCCAGGAAGTAGACGCCGCGGCCGCCGTCGTTGTGGTTGATCTCGCCGGACCGCTTCATGTGGGGGTCGGCGAAGTACGGGATCCCGCCCGCCCGGATCTTCCCGAACGACACGTCGAATTCCTCCTCCGAGACGAGGAAGGCGTAGTGCTGGATGGTGAGGGAGCCGGCGGGTACGGTCGCGAAGTCGAGGGTGACGCCGTTGGCGGTCTCGACGGGGACGAACGGCCCCCACTCGGTCCCGACCTCAAGGCCGAGGACGTCCGCCAGGAATTCGGCGGCCTCCCGGTTGTTCCGGGACTGGACGATCGTGTGGTTCAGCTGTACTGACATGAGTGAATGCCTCCGCAAGGCACATCACGGCACCTCCATGCCTCACCCGGTCGGTGACCGACACGCGATGCCGTGATCACGATCCTAGGTGGTGCCCCCGTACACCGCCTTCACATTGTCCTGCGCGGGGTGCGCGCGGCCCGCCGGGCCGGCCGCGAAGGTCCGCAGCAGGTTCTCCGTCACGCGGGTGGTCAGCGCGCCCGCCTTCGCGTCGAGGCCGTGGTTGGCGCCGCTGTGGCCGTCGCCCGTCGCGTCCAGGGCCTCCACCCACCGCATGGTCCCGGTCGCGAACACGCCCGCGCCGCTCGGCGTCGTGTAGTACGCCGTGTCCTGGTGGCTGGGCCGGCCCTCGCACACCACGGGGGAGTGGGCCAGTATCTCGATCGGCCGGGGCGTCGGGAACCCGGTGTCGACCTTGTCGTACTCCACCCCCACCAGGTGGGGGAACCGGTCGCCGGCCTGCACGCCGGTGCCCTCGAACAGCCAGTGGCCGGGGTGGGTCACCACGTAGGGGGCGTCCACCGGGTAGCCGTCGTAGATCACGCCGAGCAGCGAGCTCTCCGGATCGGCGCCGGGCGCCGAGCGGAAGTCGACGGTGGCCGGCCGGCCGCGCTTGAATCCGGGGTCCTGGTCGTAGGCGGACTTGTAGCAGACCACCGTACGGTCCGGACCGAGATCGGAGGGCTCCAGCCGGATCCGGCGGAAGCAGCAGTTCGCGCCGAGGACCGCGATGTTGGTCCCGGCGTCCCGGGCGGCGGTGAAGTGGGCCCGCTGCTCGGGCGACCAGTACTCGTCGTGGCCGAGGGAGAGGACCGCAGCGGCCCCTTCCAGCAGCCGCTTCTCCCGCGCCACGTCGGTGGTCGTCGCGTAGGCGAGAGGTATGCCGAGCCGCTCGGCGAGGGCGAGCAGCGGGGCCTCGTACACGAGGAACAGGCCGGCGCCGTCGTCGTACTCGTACGGACGGTCGAAGGTGACCGAGAGGGAGCGCGAGGCGTAGCCGCCGCTGGGGCCGTCGTAGCTGCCGTAGCCGCCCCACCGGTTGTACGCCTGCCAGGTCGCCACCGCGTTCACCACGACCGTACGGCCGGCGCTCCCCGCCGAGCGGACGGTGACCGGGACGAAGCGCTGGCCCTCGCCGCCCTGTGCGTCGAGCCGCAGCAGGTAGCACCCCTCCGGCCAGTCCTTGGTGTCGACGGTGGTCGTACGGGGCCACCGGGTACGGACCATCCGGGTCGCGGAATCCACCGTGTGTTCGGGCTGCCGGACGCCGGGCAGCGCCTCGGACCGCCACACCAGCCGGGCCCGGGCGCCGCCGTACCAGCCCATCCGGTAGGCGGAGACGGTGAACCGGGGCGCGGTGGTGGACACGTGCAGGCCGAAGGACTCGCCGGGCAGGACGCTGACCTTGTCGGCGAAGCCCTCGATGGCCCGGGCCGCCCCGGCTCTGGTCACACGCCAATCGGCGTGCCCCGGCTTGGCGTTCTCGGCCTTGACGTCGAAACCGGCCGGTCCGGCCTTCCCCGCTGCCCCGCTGGGCGCCGCCCCCTTGCCCTCGCTCTTCCCGGCTGCCCGTCCGGCCGCTCCGTTCGCGCAGCCGGCCACGGCCACGGCCCCGAGCCCGGCGGCGGTGGCCGCTCCCGTCGCGATCGCGAGGAACCGCCGCCTGCCCGCGCCGTCGCCGTCGCGGGCCCCGGCTATGTGCTCATGATCCATGAAGGGCACGCTATGTCACCCTCGACGCCTCACCCCATCCGGACCACCACCTGCTGGCCGGCGCCCGCCGCCGCGGTGAGGTTCCCGAAGTCGAGCCGCAACCGGGTGCCCGTGGCCTCCGAGACCAGGCTCGGCGGGCGGGACAGCACCGCGGCGACGGGGCGGTTCCATACCAGCGTCAGCGAGGTCAGCGCCCGGGCCGGGTCCGCTACGCAGACCGCGGCCGTGCCGTCCGCTCTCTCCCGGACCGTCACCGAACAGGGTGCTCCCGCCTCCAGCGGACCGGCCGATCCAGCCCGCCAGAAATTGACCCCGGTGAAGCCCAGCGAGGGCACCGAGACGCCTTGGGCCGTCTCCGAGTTGGCGAGTACGGAGAGCCACCCCGGGGCGGAGGCTCTGGCGGCGGTCCGGGCCACCGACGCCCCCGGCAGCATCTGGTGGACGTACCCGGCGCCGGCCGGGTCCTTGCCGTGGTCGTACCAGAGGGTGAGGTAGCGCCGGGTCAGGGCCGTGGCGGAGCCGCCCCGGTTGATCTCGCTCCACCGGCCGGTGCGGGCCTCCCGCAGCGCCTTGAACGAGCCCGGACCCGACATCACGTACCCGCCGAATCCTGCCAGATGAGCCCAGCCGGGGGAGGGGAAGGCCGCCGACCAGCCGAGGGCCGCCGGCTGGACGGTGCCGCCCACGGTGAGGGCATGGGTGCCGGATGCGCCCAGATTGCGGTTGTCGACCACCGTCTCGACCGCGGTCCCGTCCGAGCAGCGGATCCCGGCCCCCAGGCAGATGATCGTGTCGTCGAGGAAGAACCAGGACTTGCGGGCCGTGAGCGTGCTGCCCAGTCCCCGCAGGTGCTGGCCCAGGGAGGCGAAATCCCCGTCGGTCGTCCCGCCCACCCAGGCCGCGTCGGGCCGGGACGCCCCCCAGTCACCGCCCGCCCCGTCGGCGAGCACCTTCCGCGACACCGTGGTCCCCGGCAGTCTGTACGGGTCCACGGTGGGCCAGAAGGCGTCCGAGTACTGGCCGTTGCCGTACGCGGCCCCCCACCAGGAGAGCATTCCGCTCCCGGTGTGCCAGCCGCGCAGGTTCTCCCCGTTGCCCGTCTCGTAGTGGGCGATCCGTTTCGAGGCCATGGACAGCGAGGCCGCCCAGCCGGGCCGCCGGTGCGTGGCTCGGTCCATGGAAGCGAACAGGCGGTGCCCGACCGGCTCGGGCACCGCCGTGACCGACGCGTCGGACTCGACCTGCGCCAGGCGGGCGAGCGAGGACAGGGCGAGTCCCGTGTCCGCGAGGGGACGGCTGTAGTAGGCCCGGGCCATCCACCCCTTCACCAACCCCCGCCAGCGCGCCCGCTCGACGGCGCTCGCACCCTCCGCGAGGAGCAGGATCGCGGCGAGCACCGCATGCCCCCGGGCATGGTCGTCCTGCTGGACCTGCCGAGGATCGGCGACCATCAGACCCCGGCTCACCGCCCGCCCCGAAACGGCGTCCATGATCAGCCCGTTGAACAGGAACGGCGCCCAGGCCCGCTCCACCGCGTCGAAGGCGATCTGCGCCCCGGGGTCCGTGACCTCCCACGCAGTGCCCCTGAGAAGAGCGAAGAGCATGCCCAGCCCGCCGAGCAGCACCGCCCCGTACGTCCCCGTGTACGGCACCCAGGTGTGCTGGACGAACGACCCGTCCCGGTAGAGCCCGTCACCCGAGGTGACGTACGGGAACACCGGCGCGAGCGCGTCCCGGGCCAGGGCGATCTTCGCCGGGTCCCCGCCGACCACCCCGCGCACCGCCAGCACCCGGCACAGGTCGACCCGGTTCGCCCCCGTACTGGTCCCGGTGTACGAGCCGACGACCGAGTCCGGGACGAAGTGGTCGACGGCCGCGCAGGATTCGGCGAGCCGGGCGGCCGGCAGCTCCTCGTGCAGCAGCACGCACAGGTCCAGCAGGGCCTGCGGGGCGCCGATCTGCCAGCAGTACCAGTTGCCGTACCGCACCTGGCCGGCGTGGTAGACGTCCGTGTGCAGATGGTCCAGCCCGGTCAGCAGGGCCGAGCGCAGCCCGGCATCCCCGGTGAGCCCGGTCCCGGGCCGCACATAGGCCTCGGCCATCGTCCGCAGCCGGTAGTAGCTCTGCAACATCATCTCGGGGTCGCTGCCGTACCCCAGGTCGGGCCAGAGCGATCCGGTCGCCGGAGCCATGGCGGAGCGCCACCCGCCGGCCAGGGCGCCGAGATCGGCGAGTCTCGAACGGAACGGCTCGGCCGCGGCAGGGACGTCACCGCCCAGGAATAGACCGCGCCACACCGCCCGCATGGCGTCGTGGACCTCATCCGCCGGTGCGGCCCCCGCCCGCGCGGCGGGCGCTCCCAGCAGGAGCGCACCCCCGCCCGCGGCCGAGAGGAAGGCGCGCCGACTCCACCCGTCTGTCATCGCATGCTCCTTGTCCGATCCCGTACCGGCCCCCGCCGGCCCGTCACTTGCCCCACTCGGAATACGTCGTGCCTCGTGCCACGCGCGTCAGGCCACGTGCTCGCGGTATCGGTCGATCACCTCCCGGAGCACCTCGGCACCGTCTCGCGCCCACAGCCCCGGATGGAAGATCTCCACCTCCACCGGGCCCCGGTAGCCGGCCGCTTCGGCCAGCTCCCGGAACGCCCGCAGATCGATACAGCCGTCGCCCAACTGCCCCCGCCCCAACAGCACCCCTTCGGGGAGCGGGGTCACCCAGTCGGCCACCTGGACCGACATGATCCGCCCGCCCGCACCCGCCCGGCGCAGATCGGCCGGCAGCCGCTCGTCCCACCACAAGTGGTAGGAGTCGACGACCACCCCCACCTGTTGCGCCGGGAACCGCTCGGCGATGTCCAGGGCCTGTCCGAGCGTGGAGACCACGCATCGGTCCGAGGCGAACATCGGGTGCAGGGGCTCGATCCCCAGCCGTATCCCGTGTGCGGCCGCCCACGGGGCGAGCTCGCCCAGGATGTCGACGATCCGCCGCCGCGCCCCCACCAGGTCCCGGTCGCCGTCGGGCAGGCCCCCCGAGACCAGGACCAGCACATCGGCGCCCAGCTCGGCGGCCTCCTCCACGGCCCGGCGGTTGTCCTTCAGGGCCGCCGCCCGCCCCGCCGGATCGGCGGCGGTGAAGAACCCGCCGCGACACAGTGAGCTGACCCGCAGCCCGGCTCCGGCGACCAGCTTCGCCGTCTCGCGCAGCCCGAACTCCCGCACCGGATCCCGCCACAGCCCGACCGCGCCCACCCCGGCCGCGACGCACCCGTCGACCAGCTCGGGCATCGACCACTGCCGGACCGTCTCCTGGTTGAGGCTGAACCGGGCCGGGGCCGGCCCCCGGCTCATGACGCCACTCCGTACACCGCGAGGAGCTGCCGCATCCGCGACTCGGCGAGCTCCGGATCGGGAAACAGGCCCAGCAGATCGGCCTGTTCGTACGCGGTGGCCAGATGGGGCAGTGGCCGGGCCGACTGGAGCCCGCCCAGCATCGTGAAGTGCTCCTGGTACCCCGCGAGCCAGGCCAGCAGCACCACCCCCGTCTTGTAGTAGCGGGTCGGCGGGCCGAACAGGTGCCTGGACAGGGACACCGTCGGATCCAGCAGCCCGCGGAAACCGGCGGGGTCGTCGCGGTCCAGCGCGAGCCCGGCGCGGGCGGCCAGCGGGGCGATCGGGTCGAATACGCCCAGAAGCGCATCGCTCGCCGGATCTCCGGGCCCCTCCCCGGCGATCAGCTCGGGATAGTGGTAGTCGTCGCCCGTGTAGCAGCGCACGCCTGGCGGGAGTCTGTGCCGGATGTCCTTCTCCCGCTCCGCGTCCAGGAGCGAGACCTTGATCCCGTCCACCTTCTCCGGGCAGTCGGCGATGACCTTCAGGAACACCTCGGTGGCCGCGTCGAGATCGGCGTGCCCCCAGTAGCCCGCCAGCTCCGGATCGAACATCGGGCCGAGCCAGTGCAGGACGACCGGCCGGCCGCTCTGCCGCAGCAGCCTCCCGTACACCTCCAGATAGTCCTCCGGGCCGCGCGCCGCGGCCGCCAGGGCGCGGGATGCCATCAGTACGGCTCCCGCCCCGCACTCCTCGACGTGCGCGAGTTGCTCCTCGTACGCGGTGGTGATCGCGGCCGGAGTGTGCCCGCCGCCCGGGGTCAGTTGGTCGGTGCCCGCTCCGCAGACGATCCGGCCGCCCACCGCCCGGGCCTCGGCGGCCGACCGCTGGATCAGCTCCGCCGCAGCCGGCCAGTCCAGACCCGTCCCGCGCTGCGCCGTGTCCATGGCCTCGGCCACCCCGAGCCCCTGCGCCCACAGCCGGTGCCGGAAGGCCAGCGTCGCCTCCCAGTCCACGGCGGGGCCGGCCAGGGAGGCCGAGCCGCCGGAGCAGGCGGCGAGCGGATCCGCCACCACGTGCGCCGCCGCATAGAACCTGCGGCTGCGTGCCGGACCGCAGACCAGCGGTGCGAGCGGATCGGTACAGGGCCGGTGCAGACGGTATCCGCCGTCCGCAGCGGGGAGCCGGATGCTCACAGGACCACCTCCGGCACCGGCAGCCGTCGGCCTTCCACGGAGGACCGCAGTCCCAGCTCGGCGAGCTGCACCCCGCGCGCCCCGGCCAGCAGGTCCCACTGCCAGGGCTCGTCGAGCACGACGTGGCGCAGGAACAGCTCCCACTGGGCTTTGAAGCCGTTGTCGAACGGGCCGTTGTCCGGGACCTCCTGCCACTGGGCGCGGAAGGCCTCCGTCTGTGGCAGATCGGGATTCCACACCGGCTTGGGTGTCGCCCCCCGGTGCTGGATGCGGCAGCCGAGCAGCCCGGCCACCGCCGACCCGTGCGTCCCGTCCACCTGGAACTCCACCAGCTCGTCGCGGTGGACCCGCACCGCCCAGGAGGAGTTGATCTGCGCGACGGCGCCGCCCTCCAGCTCGAAGACCCCGTACGCCGCGTCGTCCGCCGTCGCCTCGTACGGTTTGCCTTCCTCGTCCCAGCGGCGGCCGATGTGCGTACGGGCCAGGGCCTGCACCGTGCGGACCCGGCCGAACAGCTCGTGCAGCAGGTACTCCCAGTGCGGGAACATGTCGGCGACGATGCCCCCGCCGTCCTGCGCCCGGTAGTTCCAGGACGGCCGCTGGGCCGGCTGCCAGTCGCCCTCGAAGACCCAGTACCCGAACTCCCCGCGTACGGACAGGATCTCGCCGAAGAAGCCGCCTTCGATCAGCCGCTTCAGCTTGAGCAGCCCCGGCAGGAAGAGCTTGTCCTGCACCACCCCGTGTTTGACCCCGGCCTCCGCGGCCAGGCGGGCCAGCTCCAGCGAGGAAGCGAAGCTCAGAGCCGTCGGCTTCTCGCAGTACACGTGCTTGCCCGCCGCCACGGCCTGCCGGACCGCCGCCTCGCGGGCACCGGTGACCTGAGCGTCGAAGTAGATCTCGACCTCGGGGTCGGCGAGCACGGCCGTCAGATCCGTGCTGACCTGCTCCAGCCCGTGCTCCTCGGCGATGGTCTGCAGCGCCGGCTCCCGGCGCCCGACCAGCACCGGCTCGGGCCACAGCACCCGGCCGTCGCCCAGGTCCAGCCCGCCCTGCTCGCGCAGGGCGAGCAGCGAGCGGACCAGATGCTGGCGGTATCCCATGCGCCCGGTCACGCCGTTCATGGCGATCTTGATCGTCCTGCGCTCCACGGTGTCCCCTCCTTCGTGCTCGTTGCCTTCTTGCTCGTTCGTGGCCTGGCGGAAAGCGCGAGGGAAAGTCCGATAGAAAGCGCTTTCACTCACATCAGGCTAGGGCCGAGAACAGCTACGGCGCAACACACGTTCGAGTGATGGAAAGCGCTTTCTCAATCGGGGAGAATGGAGATCCACACCCGGATGAGACGATGACCCGGGACGAGCAGGAGGGGTGCAACATGGCGGTGACTCTCGCCGAAGTCGCGGCGCACGCGGGCGTATCGCCCGCGACGGTCTCGCGCGTGCTCAACGGCGGATATCCGGTGGCCGGCGGCACCCGGACCCGCGTGGAACAGGCCGTCGAAGAGCTCGGCTACGTGGCCAACGGCCCCGCCCGCGCCCTCGCGGCCGCCACCTCCGACCTGGTCGGCGTCCTCGTCCACGACGTGGCGGACAGTTTCTTCGGCATCCTCGCCGGATCCCTGCAGAGCGCGCTCGCCCCGACCGGCCACGGCGACCCCCGCCGCCTCGCCGTCGTCTGCAACACCGAGGGCGCCCCCGAGGCCGAACTCGCCTACCTCACTCTGCTGGAGGGCCAGCGCGCCGGCGGGGTCGTCCTGACCGGCGGCGCCGTCGAGGAGCCCGGGCACACCGCGGCCCTCACCGCCCGCATCACCCGAATGGCGGACGCCGGTGCCCCCGTCGTCCTGTGCGGGCGGCCCCCGCTGCCCGTACCCCCCGCACTGCCCGTCGCCACGGTCATGTTCGACGACCGCGGCGGCGCCTTCCGCCTCGCCGAACACCTGCTGTCGCTCGGCCACCGGCGCATCGCGTACGTCGCCGGCCCGCCGGGTCTGAGCACCACCCGGGAGCGGCTCGGCGGCCACCGCGAGGCGCTGCGAAGGCACGATGCCGGCCTGCCGGAAGCCTGCGACCCGCTCACCGTGCACGCCGGATTCGAGCGCTCCGCGGGCTACGACGCCACCCGCGAGCTGCTGCGCCGCGGGGCCCCGTTCACCGCCGTCGCCGCGGCCAACGACACCGTCGCCACCGGAGTGGCCGCGGCCCTGCGCGAGGCCGGCCTGCGCATCCCGGGGGACGTCTCCGTCGCCGGCTTCGACGACCTCCCGGTCTGCGTGGACACCGCCCCCGCGCTCACCACCGTCCGCGTACCGCTGCGGGAGGCCGGCATACTCGCCGCCCAGCTGGTCACCGGCCGCAGACCACTGCCGCCGGGCGGCATCACCACCCTGCCCACCGAGCTCATGGTGCGCGGCTCCACCGCGCCGCCCCCGCCCGAGGGGAGCCGTCCGTGAGGTACGCCTTCTCCACGCTCGGCCTGCCCGGGGCGCCGCTCGACCGCAGCGCCGCCCTCGCCGCCGCCCACGGCTACGACGCCCTCGAACTGCGCGCCCACCCGGAGGAGCCCCTGCACCCCGGCAGCCCGCCGGCGGACCGGGCGGCTGGCCTGCGCACCCTCGCCGCCGCCGGGGTCGCGGTCCTCGGGGTCGCGGGCTACGCCCGGGTGGCCGCCCCCGGCGCCGACGAGCCGGTCCTGGCCGAACTGCACACCCTGGTCCGGCTCGCCGCCGACCTCGAAGCCCCGTACGTCCGGGTCTTCCCGGGAGGCGCCGGGCTGCCCGAGTCCGCCGCCGATGCCCGTGCCGTGCGCCGACTGGCCGCCGCCGCACCGTTCGCCGAGCGGCACGGGGTACGGATCCTCCTTGAGACGCACGACTCGCACCGGACCGGAGCCGCCGCCGCGCGGGTGCTGGACCGGGTCGGGCACGGCGGCGCGGGCGCCCTGTGGGACGTACTGCACACCTGGCTCGGCGGCGAGTCCCCTGCGCAGTCGCGGCGGGCGCTGGACCGGCATCTGGGCTACGTACAGGTGAAGGACGTGGAGTCGGCTCAGGAGCTCACCCCCCTCGGGCTCGGCGCCGGGGTGCTGCCGCTCGCCGAGGCCGTGGCCGCCACGGCACCGGACGGCTGGCTCTGCTGGGAGTACGAGAAACGCTGGTATCCCGGCGCCGCCGAGCTGCCCGGTCAGCTCGCGCGGGGCCGGGAGTACCTGGAACGGCTGGTGACGGGGGGAGCGGGATCGCGGGCTCAGGCCGAGTAGGCGAGCCGGCCGCGGTCGACGGCGTAGCGGAAGTCCAGCCCCAGGGCGTACCGCTCCAGTTCCTCGACCGCAGTGGCCGCGAGCCGGTCCAGCTCCCCGCCCAGTGAACCCGCCACGTGCGGGGTGAGCAGCACGTTCGGCAGGTT
Organism: Streptomyces sp. NBC_01006; assembly: GCF_045162725.1. Lineage (NCBI taxonomy): Bacteria > Bacillati > Actinomycetota > Actinomycetes > Kitasatosporales > Streptomycetaceae > Streptomyces > Streptomyces sp. NBC_01006. The sequence goes on from NZ_CP108700.1 coordinate 7,652,368, forward strand.
GTACAGCGGGGAGCCGGCGGGCAGCACCTCGGGCTCGGTGTGATCGAGTACGGCGTGCAGCCGTCCCGCCACCAGTTCCTCGGTCAGTGCCGCGGTGTCGACGAGCGAGCCCCGCGCGGTGTTGACGAGGGTGGCGCCGTCAGGCATCAGCGCCAGCCGGGACGCGTCCAGCAGATGGCGGGTCTGGGGAAGCGCGGGGGCGTGCAGGCTCACCACATCGCTGCGGCACAGCAGTTCGTCGAGCGCGCAGGACTCACCGCCCAGGGCGGCGAGCTCGCCGGGGTCGGCGTACGGATCGTGGACGAGCACCCGCAGGTCGAAGGGGCGCAGCAGCTCCATCACGCGCCGGCCGATGAGCGAGGCGCCGACGATGCCGACGGTGCGCCGGTAGTTGCCGACGGCCGGGTAGCGGCGCAGCAGATCGATCGGGCCGCGCGCCGCCCGGTACGCATGGGCGGATTCCAGGACCCGTTTGTTGGCGAACAGGATGGCGGCGAGCGTGTACTCGGCGACCGGCACGGCATTGGCGGCGGCCGCGCTGGACACCAGCAGCCCGCGCTCCCAGCAGGCCTCCGTGACATGGTGTTTGACGCTGCCCGCGGCATGCACCACGGCGCGCAGCCGCGGCATCCGCTCCAGCGCCTCGGCGTCGAGCGGCGGGCAGCCCCACCCCGTGAACAGCACCTCGGCGTCCGCGAGGCGGCGCCGGAGCTCGGGCTCCTCGTGCTCGAAGCCGGTCAGCAGCAGGTCGGTGTCCACATCGGCGACCCGGACCAGCTCGGGCAGCATGCGGCCGCTGAGGACGGCGGCCCGGGTGCCGGCGCTCATGGCGAGCACGGTGGCGGGGCGGCGCCGGTCGCCGGGCCCGGCGGGGAGGAGGCGGTGGGTCACTTGACGGCTCCTGCGGTGAGACCCGAGCGCCAGAACCGCTGCAGGCCGAGGAAGGCCAGCACGAGCGGGACGACGGCGACGAGTGAACCGGTGATCACCAGGGGATAGAGCTCGGGCTGCTGGTAGACGCTGCGGTTCCACATGAACAGGCCCAGACTGACGGGGTAGAGCCGCTCGTCGTTCAGCATGGTCAGCGCGCCGTAGAAGTTGTTCCAGATGGCCGTGAAGGTGAACAGGAAGATCGTCACAAACCCCGGCCACAGCATCGGGAACGACACGTGCGCGAAGAGCCGCAGTTCACCCGCGCCGTCGACGCGGGCGGCGGCGAGCACCTCGTCGGGGACGTAGCCCTCGGCGAACACCCGGGCCAGGTAGACGCCGAAGGGGTTGACCAGGGCGGGCACCAGGTAGGCCCAGTACGTGTTCACGGCTCCGGCGGCCGAGGCCATCAGGTACAGCGGCAGCTGGAGCACGGTGGCGGGGACCAGGATCCCGGCGAGGACGAGGCCGAAGAGCTTCTCCTTGTGCCGGAACTCGTACGCGTGGAAGGCATAGCCGCATGCCACGCTGATGAGGGCGGAGAGGGTGGAGCCCACGACGGTGTAGAGGAGGCTGTTGGCGAGCCAGCGGCCGAAGATGCCGTCGTCGTACGTGAAGACGTCGCCGAGGTTGCCGAGGAGGCTGAAGTCCCCCAGCGCGTAGGGGCCGGTGGCGAAGAGGTCCCGGCGGTTCTTGGTGGCGGCCAGGACCAGCCAGGCGAGGGGCATCAGGGTGTAGGCGGCGACGAGGAGGAGCGCGGCGTTGACGGCCGTACGGGAGAGCAGGGCGCTGCCGCGCGTACTGCGGGCCGGGGCCGCGGGCGGGGTCGAGGTGGCGGGGGCCGGGGCAGGACCCGGGCACGGGGCTGTGCTCGCTGCCTCGGCAGCGGCGAGTGAGGCGGTCATGCGGACCTCCAGCGGTTGCCGAGCTTGGTGACGACGTACGAGGCGGCTGCGGCGGCCAGGGCGAGGAGCAGCGCGCTCGCGGCCGCCAGCCCGTAGTCGTGGCCCTTGAACGCGGCGCTGAAGATGTACATGGTCGGGGACCAGGACTCGCCCATCTCGGTGGCGCGGAGCTGGAGCAACTGCGGGGCGTCGAAGAGCTGGACGGCGCCGACGCAGGTGAACAGGACGGTCAGGACGAGGGTGGGCCGGATGCTCGGCACCTTCACCTGGAATGCGGTGCGGACGGCTCCGGCACCGTCCATGGTGGCGGCCTCCAGGGTCTCGCGGGGGATGGCCTGGAGCCCGGCAAAGAAGATGATCATGTTGTAGCCCATCCACTGCCAGGCCGAGATGTTGACCACGGACAGCAGGGCCTCGTCGCGGCCGAAGAAGTTCCAGGAGATCCCGGCCGAGTCGAGGACGTCGAGGACGGGGCTGAGACCGGGTGTGTACAGGTAGAGCCAGACCATCGCGGCGATGAGGCCGGGGACGGCGTGCGGCAGGTAGAAGGCGATCTGGAAGAACCGCCGGGCGCGGGCGAGGGCGGAGTCCAGGAGCAGGGCGAGGACAAGGGCGCCGCCGACCATGACGGGGATGTAGAGCAGGCAGTAGACGGCGATGTGGCGGAACGAGGCGAGGAAGAGGGGATCGGCCAGAGCCTTGGTGTAGTTCCCGATTCCGCTGAAGACCCGCTGGGCTCCACCGAATCCGAGGCCGGACCGCTCCTCGCGGAAGAGGCTGAGCCAGGCGGCGTACCCGATGGGGGCGACGGTCACGAGCGCGAAGAGGAGGAAGAAGGGCGCCATGAACCCGGCCGCCGCGCCGCTACCTCCGGTGGTTCGGCGGGGGGAGTGGGTGCGGGGCATCAGCCGGCCAGGCCCAGGCCGCGGTCCCTTATGGCCTTCTCGGCGGCCGACTGGCCCTCGCTCAGGGCCTTGACCAGGTCCGGGCCGGTCGCGTTCTGCGCCGAGTTGACCTGGAGGTGGACCGGGCCCCAGGTCCAGCCGGGCACGATGGTCGCCGCGGCCGCACCGGCCAGGCCGTACGGGTCCTGCCCCTCGAAGTACGTCGTGTCGAACAGCTTCGCGGCCTCCGCCCGCATCTCGGCATTGGCCGGCAGGGCGCTGCTCGGCGACTTGAGCGAGCTGAGCCGCGCCTTGATCGCCTCCGGGTCGGTGGTGACCCACGTGATGAACTCCGCCGCGGCCTTGGTCTGCTTGCTGCCCTTCGGCACGATGTACGAGGTGCCGCCGTACATGCCGGTGGCGGGCTTGCCGTCCCAGGTCGGCAGCGGGGCGATGCCCCACTTCCCCTTGAGGTCGGGGTAGTTCGCGAGGAACGTGCCGGCCGTCCAGGCGGCGCCGATGACGGTCGCGACCTGCCCGGATGAACGTTCCTTCGCCTCACCCTCGCCCCACAACGGGGTCTTCGAGGCCACCCCGGAGGCCATCAGGCCGTTCCAGTACTCCGCCACCTTCTTCGAGGCGGGATCGTCGATCGCGACCTTCCACTTCTCGCCCTCGGTCCCGTACCACCGCGCGCCCGCCTGCCAGGAGAGGCCGGCCAGCACCGCCGGGTCGCCGCCGCCGAAGTTCGTGATCTTCACGGACGGGTCGGCCCCGTGGATCTTCTCGGCGGCCGCCTCGTACTCGTCCCACGTCTTCGGCACGGCCACCCCGTGCTTCTCGAAGATGTCCTTCCGGTAGAAGAGTTCGAGCGGGGTGACGTCGAACGGCACGGCCCACGTCTTGCCGCCCAGCTTCACCAGCGACTGGACCGCCTCCGGGAACTTCTCCGAGACGAGCTTGCCGGAAGTCCCGCTCAGGTCCTCCAGGTTGCCGCCGCTCGCGAACTCCGGGAGCGCCGAGTAGTCCATCGTCGCGATGTCCGGTGCGTCGCCGCCCTTGACCGCGTTGGCCAGCTTCGCCGCCCCGTCCGGCCCGCCCGGCACCGCCGAGAACTGCACCCGGATGCTCGGGTGCGTCTTGTTGAACGCGTCGGCCGTCTGCTGCGCACCCGCGGACGAGGACCAGTAGGTGACGGTGAGCGGCTGCTCCGGCGAACCGCCGGCCGCCCCGGCCCCGCCCGGCTTCGCCTCCCCGCCGCACGCGGTGACGAGCAGGGCCAGGGAGGCGACCGAGGCGGTCAGGAAGAGTCGGGGCATGCGGGAGGAACGGAGGCTGCGCGACATGGAGTGGCTCCTACGGACGACCGCGGACAGCGGCGGATGGGAGAACGCGGCCCATCTTTTGTGCGAACAGGCACACCGTCAAGAGCGAATGAGCAACTCGATCGAAATGATCGCCCAGGGAGTCCCTTCCCGTTCCTTATGAGCGGATCGTCAGCCGGGGGAGCAGCTCCACGTGCTGCCGCGGACCGGCACCGGCACCGGCACCGGCACTGTCACCGTTACCGTTACCGTTACCGTTACCGTTACCGTTACCGGCCCCGGCACCCGGCGCCGTCAGCCGGTCCAGCAGCAGCCCCGCCGCCCGAGCCCCCACCTCGCGCTTGGCCGGTGCCACCGCGGAGAGCGGTACGTCGGCGAGCCCCGCCACCTCGTCGTCGTACGTGATCACCGCGAGGTCCTCCGGCACCCGCACCCCGCGCGCCTGGAGCCGCGGGATCAGCATGATCGCGTCGGTGTCGCTGTGGATCAGCGCGGCGCTCACCCCGCCCGCCGTCACCGCCTCGCACAAGTAGTCCAGCATCCGCGCGAACAGGTCCGCGTCCGAGAGCGGACCCGGCCCGGCCGGCGGCCACGGCGGCGCCGGCTCCAGGCCGAGCGCGGCCACCGCCGCCTCGTACCCGGCCCGCAGCCGCGGAGTCGTCGGCGTCGCACGGCTGGCCAGCGCGATGCGCCGGTGCCCCCGCTCCACCAGGTGCTGCACCGCCGTCGCCGCGCCGTGCGCATGGTCAGAGGCAACCCGGTCCAGCGCCGCCGCCGGATGGCCGGGCGGGGCCCACCGCTCCACCAGCACCGTCGGAACCGGAAGCTCCGCGGTCCACGCCCCCTCGCCGGGGCCGGGCGAGCCGGCATCCCAATTCGGGGTGAGCAGCAGCCCGTCCGCCCCGGTGGACAGCAGCCGGTCCGCCTGCGTCCGGTCCTCGCCGGGCAGATACCGGGTCAGGCCCACGGTCAGCCGCGCGCCGCGCGCCTCGACCACCTCGCGGGCTCCGCGTACGACATCGGCGTAGTAGTACTCCGTGGTCGGCACCACCATGCCGATCACCAGCCCCTCGGCATCCGCCGAGGTCGCGGCCCGGTCCCCGGCCGAGGCCGCCAAAGGAACCGACGCCCGGGCCGCGGCCGCCGACGGGCCGCCCGGCCGCCCCGTCTCCACCCGGCTGATCACCCCGTGCATCCGGTGGATCTCGCCCCGGGCCGCCATCGCCTCGATGTCGCGCCGCAGGGTGACCGGCGAGACGCCCAGCTCCTGCGCCAGGTCTGCCACGCGCACAGTGCCCCGCGCCCGGACGAGCGCGAGCACCTGCGCCTGGCGCTGGTCCACATGTGGTCTCAAGGTTTCCCTACCCCCTGCGGTCTTCCGACGGCATCCGTGTCTGCGTCCGTGCCTGCTTCCGTACTGCACAGCCATCATAGAGAACCGATCGATTCGATCGTTTCCGATCAACCGGTCATTGACGGCGTGGACGCAGCGTTCATATATTCGGCGGCGTCCCGCACCTCACGGCATCACGACCTCTCTCGGGAGTCAGCGCATGCTCACGTACGACCAGGACGGGTTCCGGCGCGCAGGGCGCCCCCACCGCATCGTCTCGGGGGCCCTGCACTACTTCCGGGTCCATCCGGACCTGTGGGAGGACCGGTTGCGGCGGCTGCGCGCCCTCGGTGCCAACACGGTCGACACGTACGTCCCCTGGAACTTCCACGAGAGCGCCCCGGGCAAGGCCGACTTCACCGGCCCGCGCGACCTCGGCCGCTTCCTGCGCACCGCCCAGGACCTCGGCCTCGACGCCATCGTCCGCCCCGGCCCCTACATCTGCGCCGAATGGGACTTCGGCGGCCTGCCCGCCCGGCTCCTCGCCGTCGACGGCCTCCACCTGCGCTGCTCGGACCCGCGCTTCGAGGCCGAGGTCGACGGCTGGTTCGACCTCGTCGCCCCCGAGCTGCTGCCCCTGCTCGCGAGCCGCGGCGGTCCGGTCGTCGCCGTCCAGATCGAGAACGAGTACGGCTCGTACGGCAACGACACCCGCTACCGCGCCCATGTGGAACGAGCACTGGTCGAACGCGGTGTGGACTGCCTCCTGTTCACCGCCGACGGGCCCGAGGACGCCATGCTCCAGGGCGGCATGATCCCCGGCCGGCTCGCCACCGCCACCTTCGGCGCGCGGCCCGCCGAACGCCTCGCCCACCTGCGCCGCTACCAGCGGTCCGGGCCGCTCGCCGCGATGGAGTTCTGGATCGGCTGGTTCGACCACTGGGGCGAGGACCACCACGTCCGCGCCGTCGAGGACGCAGCACGGTCCCTCGACGAACTCCTCGCCACCGGCGCCTCCGTCAACCTCTACATGGCCCACGGCGGCACCAACTTCGGCTTCTGGGCCGGCGCCAACCACACCGGGTCCCGCCCCGGCGACCCCGGCTACCAGCCCACGGTCACCAGCTACGACTACGACGCCCCCATCGGCGAGGCCGGCGAACTCACCCCCAAGTTCCACGCGTTCCGCGAGGTCATCGGCAAGTACGTGCCCCTGCCCGACGGCCCGCTGCCCGAGCCGCCGCCCCGCATCACCCCGGCCCTCGCCGTCCCCGCCGGCACCGCCCCGCTCCTGGACCACCTCGACGTGCTCGGCGGGGAGCCCGTGCTGCGCCCCGCGCCCGAGTCCATGGAGAAGCTGGGCCAGTCCCACGGCCTGATCCACTACCGCACCACCGTCACCGGGCCGCGCCCCGCGATGCCCGTCCGGATCGACGGCCTCGGCGACCGCGCGTACGTCTTCGCCGACGGCGAGCCCCTCGGCATACTCGACCGCAACCGGCCCGACGAGGGCCTCGACCTGCCCGTCGGCGAGCCGGGGGTCGTCCTCGACGTCCTCGTCCGCGCCCAGGGCCGGGTCAACTACGGTCCGCTCCTCGACGACCGCAAGGGCATCTGGCGCGGGGTCCGGCACGGCCACCAGCAGCTGTTCGAGTGGGAGATCCGGCCGCTCCCGCTCACCGATCTCAGCGGCCTCGGCTGGTCGTCGCAAACCGCGGAAACTGCGGAAGCCACGGATACCGCAGAAACCGCAGAAACCGCAGAAACCCCCGAGGACACGGGCCGCCCTGCCTTCCACCGCTTCACGCACGCCCTCCCGGGCGACCCCGCCGACGGATTCGTCGACGTCTCCGGCTGGGGCACCGGCCTCGTCTGGCTGAACGGCTTCCTCCTCGGGCACTACGACACCCCGCGCGGCCCGCAGCGCACCCTCTACGCCCCCGCGCCCCTCTGGCAGGCCGGCCGGAACGAGATCGTCCTCCTCGAACTGGAGCGCCCCGGCGCCGACCTGCCGCTGCGCGACCGCCCCGACCTCGGCCGCCCCACCGTCGTCACCCTCGAATGAATCCCGGCCCATCGCGGCCCATGGTGGCGACCCCCCCGGAGAGCCCCCGCGCACCTCCCCGCCCTTTCCCTGAGAGAAGCTCTTCCCGTGAAGCGAACGAGCACCCGCCTGGCCGACGGCCGCGAGATCCTGTACTACGACGCCGACGACGGTGCGGCCCGCGCCGTCCCCGACACCCGCCCCCTCGACGCGTCCGCCACCTCCTCCGAGGTGCGCCGCGACCCGCTGCTCGGCGACGCCGTCGTCATCGCCTCCCACCGCCAGGGCCGCACCTACCACCCGCCCGCCGACGCCTGCCCGCTCTGCCCCTCCACCGAGGGTCGCGCGAGCGAGGTCCCGGCCCCCGACTACGACGTGGTCGTCTTCGAGAACCGCTTCCCCTCCCTCGCCGGCGACACCGGCCGCTGCGAGGTCATCTGCTTCACCCCCGACCACCGGACCTCCTTCGCCGAGCTCGACGAGGAACGCGCCGCGCTCGTCCTCGCCGCGTGGACCGACCGCACCGCCGAACTCTCCGCCCACGCCGGGGTCCGGCAGGTCTACTGCTTCGAGAACCGCGGCGCCGAGATCGGCGTGACCCTCGCGCACCCGCACGGCCAGATCTACGCCTTCCCCTTCATCACGCCGCGCACCACCCGCATGCTCGCCACCGTCGCCGCCCACCGCGCCCGCACCGGCGGCAACCTCTTCGAGGAGGTGCTCGCCGCCGAGCGCGCCGAACGCACCAGGGTCGTCCTCGAAGGGGAGCACTGGACCGCCTTCGTGCCGTACGCCGCGCGCTGGCCCTACGAGGTCCACCTCTACCCGCACCGCCGCACCCCCGACCTGACCACCCTGGACGAAGCGGCCCGCGCCGAGTTCCCCGGCCTCTACCTGGACCTGCTGCGCCGCTTCGACCGGCTCTTCGGGACGCCCGCGCCCACCCCGTACATCTCCGCCTGGCACCAGGCGCCGGTCTCCGGCGAGGGCCGGGCCGACTTCGCGCTCCACCTGGAGCTCTTCACGGTCCGCCGCACCGCTGACAAGCTCAAGTACCTGGCGGGTACCGAATCCGGGATGGAGGCCTACATGAACGACGTCCGGCCCGAGGACGCGGCCGCGCGGCTGCGGGAGGTGGCGAGCCGATGAGCCAGGCCACGGACGGATTCCACCGGCTGTACGGGTCCCCGCCCGAGGGGGTCTGGGCGGCGCCGGGCCGGGTCAACCTGATCGGCGAACACACCGACTACAACGACGGCTTCGCCCTGCCCTTCGCCCTCCCGCACCGCACCGAGGTGGCGGCGGCCCGCCGCCCCGACCGGACCCTGCGGCTCCACTCCGCCGACGTCCCGTCGGGCGTCGTCACCCTCCACCTGGACCGCCTCGACCCGGCCCGCCCGCACGAGGGCCCGGAGAGCTGGGCCGCCTACCCCGCCGGAGCCGCGTGGGCGCTGCTGGACGCGGGCCTGCCCGTCGGCGGCGCGGACCTGCACATCCGCTCCGACGTGCCCACCGGAGCCGGACTCTCCTCCTCCGCCGCCCTGGAGGTGGCCGCCGCCCTGGCGCTCACCGACTTGTACGGGATCCCGCTCACCCGGCCCGAACTGGCCGCGCTCGCCCGCCGCGCCGAGAACGCCTACGTCGGCGTGCCCTGCGGGGTGATGGACCAGATGGCCTCGGCCTGCGCCACCGAAGGCCACGCCCTCCACCTCGACACCCGCACCCTCGAACAGCAGCACATCCCCTTCGACTGCGCGGCAGCCGGACTGCGCCTCCTGGTCATCGACACCCGCGTCAAACACGACCTCGGCGACGGGGCGTACGCCCAGCGCCTGGCCTCCTGCCACGGCGCGGCCGCCGCGCTCGGGCTGCCCGCCCTGCGCGACCTCCCGTACGAGGACCTGGACCGGGCCCTGGCACGCCTCGGCGATCCGGTCCGGCGCCGACGGGTCCGGCACGTCGTCACCGAGAACGAGCGGGTCGTACGGGCGGAGGAACTGCTGCGCGCCGGACGGCTGCGCGAAACGGGCCCGCTGCTGACCGAGGGCCATGCCTCGCTGCGCGACGACTACGAGGTCTCCTGCCCGGAGCTCGACCTGGCCGTCGCCACCGCCAACGCGGCGGGCGCGTACGGGGCCCGGATGACGGGCGGCGGCTTCGGCGGCTCGGCCCTGGCCCTGATCGACGCGGAGGCCGAGGCGGCCGTGACCCTGGCGGTCACCGAGGCCTTCGCCGCGGCCGGGTTCAAGCCGCCGCGCGTGACGGCGGCGGCCCCGGCCGCCGGGGCCGAACGCATTTTCTGACGGGTGGTCGGCCGACTGCTTCGAGCCCGGTGGACGCGGGCGGGGCCTTCGGCAAGACTCTCGTCGATCTCTTCTGACGTTGGAGGAACGAAACGCATGCGCTACATCCCGCTGGGCAGTTCAGGTCTCCAGGTCTCCGCCGTCGGCCTCGGCTGCAACAACTTCGGAGGCCGCCTCGACGCCCAGGCCACGCGCGCCGTCGTCGGCGCCGCCCTCGACGCGGGGATCACCCTCCTCGACACCGCCGACATCTACGGCGGGCTCGGCGGCTCCGAGCGCCACCTCGGACAGGCCCTCAAGGGCCGCCGCGATCAGGTCGTCCTCGCCACCAAGTTCGGCTACGCGGGCATGTCCATGGAGTACGGGCCCGCCGCCGGATCCCGCGGCGGCCGCGCGTACGTCCGGCGGGCCGTCGAGGAGTCCCTGCGCCGCCTGGACACCGACCACATCGACCTCTACCAGCTCCACAGCCCCGACCCGGCGACCCCCATCGCCGAGACCCTGGCCGCGCTCACCGAGCTCGTCGCCGAGGGCAAGATCCGCTACATCGGCCACTCCAACTTCAGCGGCTGGCAGCTCGCCGAAGCCGCCCACGTCGCCCGCGAAACCGGCGCGGTGCCCTTCGTGTCGGCGCAGAACGAATGGTCGCTGCTCCAGCGGTCCGCCGAGCAGGAGCTGGTTCCGGCGGCCGTGCACTACGGCCTCGGGGTGCTCCCGTACTTCCCCCTCGCCAACGGCCTGCTGACCGGCAAGATCCGCCGGGGCGCCGCCGTCCCGGCCGGCTCCCGGCTGGAGGGCCGCGACGGCTACGTCACCGAGGAGCGGCTCGACACGGTCGAGGCGCTGGCCGGCGTCGCCGACAAGCACGGCCGCAGCATCCTCGAACTCGCCATCGGCTGGCTCTCCGCCCGGCCCGGCTGCTCCTCCGTCATCGCGGGCGCCACCTCACCCGAGCAGGTGCGGGCCAACGCGGCCGTCGCCGACCGCCCCCTGGAGCCCGAACTGCTGGCGGAGATCGACGCGATCGCAGGGGCGTGAGCCGAGCCATGAGCCGAGCCGTGAGTCGCGCCTGAGCCGCGCCCCGAGCCGGGCTCAGACGGGCGCACCCGTCAGTACCTCCACCTTCCCGGTGTCCAGCGAGTAGTAGGCGCCGACCACGCCGAGGGCGCCCTTCTCCACGAGGGGCCCCAGGTCGGCGTTGGCCCGCAGATCGTCCGCGGTCACCTTGATCTGGTGGTGGGTCATCGTGTCGACGGGGTCGGCGCCGGGGTTCTTCGCCGTCAGCTCGTACGCCGGCACCATCGCCTTCGCGAGCGCCTCCAGATTGCCGGGCAGCGGCTTGCCCGCCTTCAGCGACTTGTACGCGGCCTCGACCGCACCGCAGCGCTGGTGGCCGAGCACGACGACCAGAGGAGTCCCGCCCGTCATGGGCCCGTACTCGACCGAGCCGGTCACCACCGGGCCGACCGCCTGCCCGCCCGTCCGCAGCACGTACAGGTCGCCGAGCCCGGTGTCGAAGATCAGCTCGGGCGCCACCCGGGAGTCGATGCACGCGAGGACCACCCCGAAGGGGTCCTGTGCCTCGGCGACCAGCTCGCGCCGCTCCGGATCCCGGTCGGGGTGGTCGAGGTTGCCGCTCACCCAGCGCCTGTTGCCCTCCATCAGGCGGGCGAACGCGGCCTGCGGGGTGGCCGGCCGTGGCTGCGGGGCGGCGGTCGTCGCCTTCGGGGGAGGGGCGGACGAGCACCCCGAGAGGGCGACGGCGACGGCCGCGAGGCCTCCGGTCAGCACGGCCCTGCGAGCCGGAAGTCCTGCTGTGTGCATCGGTCGTACCCCTCGCTGCCGCGCAGACGCGTCCGTACGTCGTGACGACCGCGATTGTTCAGCGTGCCGGGGGCGACCGGACGGCAGGCGCACACGCCCGCTGCCCCGATTGGCACAGACGGCCCACGCTCAGGACACGATGTCCTTGCGGGAGAAACCGCGGAACGCGAGCGCGAACAGCACCAGCGCGTACGACACCGACACCGCCGTCCCCTTGATCATCCCGCCCCACTCCAGCTGCGGCTGCAGCGCGTCCGCCCACGCGAACTGCCAGTGCGCGGGCAGGAACTCCCGCCAGGAGCCGAGCGCCGTCACCGCGTCCAGCACGTTGCCGACGATCGTCAGGCCGACCGCCCCGCCCACCGCGCCCAGCGGTGCGTCCGTCCGCGTCGACAGCCAGAACGCCAGCCCGGCCGTGACCAGCTGCGAGACGAAGACGAACGCCACCACCAGCGCGAGGCGCGGCACGCTCTCCCCGGCCGCCAGCGATCCGCCCGTCGGCAGCTTCAGCGGCCCCCAGCCGTACGCGGCCGTCCCCGCCGCCAGCGCCACCACCGGCAGCAGCACCATCGCCGCCAGGCTGAAGCCCAGCGCCACCACCAGCTTGCTCCACAGCAGCCGGGCCCGCGGCACCGGCGAGGCGAGCAGGTAGCGCAGCGAGGACCAGCTCGCCTCCGAGGCCACGGTGTCCCCGCAGAACAGGGCCACCGGCACCACCAGCAGGAAGCCGGCGGACACGAACAGACAGGTCGCCGCGAAGTTCGCGCCCGAGGCCGTGGCCGTGTCGATGAGCGTGATCCGGCCGTTCCCGCCGCCCCGGCCGCCGTCCTGCCCGCCGCCCACCGCGAACGCGATGATCATGACGAACGGCAGCGCGGCCAGCACCCCGCCCATCACCAGCGTCCGGCGCCGGCGCCACTGCCGCAGCGCCTCGACGCGCAGCGGCAGCGTACGGCTCGGCCGGTAGCCGCGGGCCACCTCCCTCACGGCGCTCATGCCGCACCTCCGATCAGCGTGAGGAACGCGTCCTCCAGCCGGCGGTGCGGACCCACTGCGGCGACCGGCACCTCCAGCCGTACCAGCTCGGCGATCAGCCCGGAGGCCGTCGCGCCCTCCAGCCGTACGAGCAGCCCGTCATCGGCGGCCGTCACCGCACCCACTCCCTCCAGCGCGGCCACCTTCGCCACGGTCCCTTCGTCCACCGGCCCGGCCAGCGCCACCAGCAGCGTGTCCCCGCCACCGGTGATCTCCGCAACCTCGCCCGCCCGTACCAGCCGCCCGCGGTCCATGACCACCAGATGCGTGCACGACTGCTCGACCTCCGACAGCAGGTGGCTGGAGACGATGACCGTCCGCCCGCCCGCCGCGTACCGGATCATCACGTCCCGCATCTCCCGGATCTGCGGCGGGTCCAGACCGTTCGTCGGCTCGTCGAGGATCAGCAGGTCCGGCATCCCGAGCATGGCCTGAGCGATCGCCAGGCGCTGCCGCATGCCCTGTGAGTACGTGCGCACCGCGCGCTCCAGCGCGTCCCCGAGCCCGGCGATCTCCAGGGCCTCCGCCATGTGCGCGTCCTCGGGCGGACGCCCGGTGGCCTGCCAGTACAGCTCCAGGTTGGCCCGCCCCGACAGGTGCGGCAGGAAGCCGGCCCCCTCGACGAACGCCCCGACGCGCGACAGCACCGGCGCCCCCGCCCGCACCGCGTGCCCGAACACCCTGATCTCGCCCGCGTCCGGCGAGATGAGGCCCATCAGCATCCGCAGCGTGGTCGTCTTCCCGGCGCCGTTGGGCCCGAGCAGGCCCAGGACCTGCCCCTTCTCCACCCGGAACGACAGGTCCCGCACCGCGTACCGGTCCTGTGCCTTGGCGTACCGTTTCGTCAGACCCGTGATTTCCAGTGGTACGTCGGCCAGCGCCGGGTCGGGCTGCGCTACCTGGCCCCGCGCCCCCGCACTCTCCCTACCGGTCCTCCGGATCCCCAGCAGCGCCGCGGCCAGCAGCGCCGCACCCAGCGGCAGCCCCCAGGTCCACGCGGGCAGAGCCGCCGAGGCCGTCCGCACCCCGTCGGCCACCGGCACGGCCAAGGCGCCCCGCACGGCGACCGTGTAGGTGGCCGGCGCGGCCGGAGACGCGTAGCCGAGGTCGGTGGCGGCGACGACCAGCCGCAGCCGGTGCCCGGCCTCCACGGCATGGTCGACAGCGGGCAGCCGCAGCTCCACCGTGGCGCCCTGCTGCGCGTTCTCCACCCGCACCGGGGCGACCAGCTGACTCGGCAGCACCTGCTGGCGCCCATCGGGCCCGACGTCGTACACCTTGCCGAACAGGACGGCCGAACCGTCCGCAGCCGTCGACCTCACGTTCAGGGTGACGGTCGGGGCCCCGGTGACCCGTACCTCCCCGGTCAGCGGCTCCGACTCGAACCGGGCGTTCTGCCCGGGGAAGTCCAGCGACAGCCCGGCCCCGACGGCGGCGAGCTGCCCGCCGATCCCGGGCAGGGAGGACAGCGCGGGTGGGGCGCCGCCCGCCGGATTGGCGAAGCTCTGCTCCCGCCCGCTCAGGGCGAACTCCCGGGGAGCGGACGTCAGCCCCGGATAGCGCTCGCCGCTCGCGCCGCGCAGCTGCACCGCCCCGTCGGTGGAATCGATGCCTCCGGAGCGTGAGACGCGGAAGGCCGGACCGGTGTCCACGCCCTGCTCGTCCTTGAGGTAGCGGTCGAACCAGGCGGCCACCCGGTCATCGACCCGGCCCGACTCGCGCACGCCGCCGTCGTGCCCGCCGGCCGCCCAGTCCACCGAGACGGGCGCGCCGTTCGCCGCGATCGCCTTCGCCATCGCGTCGGCCTGGTCCAGCGGGAACAGGGAATCGTCCTGGCCCTGCACGATCAGGGTCGGCACCTTGATCCGGTCCCCGACCGCCGACGGACTGCGCCGCTCCAGCAAGGCGCGGGCCTCGGCATCGGGCTTCCCGGCCACGGCGACCCGTTCGTACATGGCGCACAGCTCGGGCTGGAACCGCCCGCAGGCGGTGGCGGTGGCGGCGTCGGAGGGAGCGGGGGCTGCCGCCGCGCCGGGGCCGCCCGCCGGCAGCGTCCCGGGCTGCATCCCGTCGGCCGAACCGGTGGTGAAGAACAGCCCTGCCCACAGCTTCTTGAACACGCCCTGCGGGAAGAGGGAGTCCGCGAGGTTCCAGTACGTGATCTGCGGTGCGATCGCGTCGACCCGCCGGTCGTATCCGGCGGCGAGCAGCGAGATCGCCCCGCCGTACGAGGCCCCCGCGACGCCGACGCGCGGATCGCCGTCCCCGTCGAGCCGCACCTCGGGCTGGAGCGCGAGCCAGTCGACGAGCCGGGACACGTCCTTGACCTCGTGCTCGGGATCGTTCAACCCGATCTGCCCGCCGGAGCGGCCGAAGCCGCGCGCCGACCAGGTCAGCACCGCGTACCCCTCCCGGGCCAGCCGCTCGGCCTGCGCGCGGACGTCGTCCTTGCTGCCGCCGAACCCGTGCCCGAGCAGCACGGCGGGCCGCTTCTCCCCGCCGCCGGCCGTGAAGTACGAGGTGTCGATGGCCGCTCCGGGCATCTCCACCATGCGGTCCTGGCGGTGCACGGCGGGCGCCCCGCCGGACGCGGCGGCGGTCCACGTACCGGCCCCCGCGACGACGGCGAGCGCGGCGGCCCCCGCGAGCAGGCGGGTGCGGCGGCGCCGTGGCAGCCGGAGCTTCGGCAGTCGGGGCTTCATACGGGAACCCTAGACGCCGGGCCGCGGGCCCCCCAGCACCCCCAGGCGGAGCCGCCCACCTCCTGAAGGATTACCCGGGCGGCCCGGCATACCGCACCCGCGGTACCCCGAGCCGACCTGCGGCGCACGCCCAGCGGCGGGAGGATGACGGCATGCTGCTCGCCGAGGTCGCGCGCGTGTCCCGGGAGGTCGCCGAGACCTCCGCCCGCTCCCGCAAGACCGCCCTGCTCGCGGAGGTGTTCGCCGCCGCGCCGCCCGAGGAGGCCGGCCTGGTCGTCTCGTACCTTTCCGGGCGCCTCCCGCAGGGACGGCCGGGCATCGGCTGGCGGACCCTCGGCCGGGAGGTCGAGCCCGCCGACGGGCCCACCCTCACCGTCACCGCCGTCGACGCGGCGGTGACCGAGCTCGCCGCCGCCCGGGGCACGGGCGCGCAGGCCGAGCGGCGCCGGATCCTCGACGCCCTGCTCGGTGCGGCCACCGGGCCCGAGCAGCGGTTCCTGCGCAGCCTGCTCTCCGGCGAGGTCCGCCAGGGCGCCCTCGACGCGGTCGCGCTGGAAGGGGTCGCCGCGGCCGCCGGGGTGCCCGCCGCCGAACTGCGCCGCGCCGCCATGCTCGACGGCTCGCTGCCCCGGGTGGCCGCGGCGGTACTGGCCGACGGCGCGGCGGCCCTGCGCGGGGTCACCCTGCGCGTCGGGCAGCCCGTACAGCCGATGCTGGCGAACACCGCAAAATCGGTGGCCGGGGCCCTGGCCGCGCTCGGGCCCTGCGCGGTCGAGGAGAAGCTCGACGGGATCCGGGTGCAGGTGCACAGGGACGGGGAGGACGTACGGGTGTACACGCGCTCCCTGGACGACATCACCGGCCGGCTGCCGGAGGTGGCGCAGCTCGCGCGGGCGCTGCCGGGGGAGCGGTTCATCCTCGACGGCGAGGTGATCGGGCAGGCGCCGGACGGCCGCCCGGTGCCCTTCCAGGAGGTCGCGAGCCGGGTCGGATCCCGGGTCGACGTCGAGGCCGCCCGGCGGACGCTGCCCGTCGTCCCGTACTTCTTCGACGTCCTGGCGGCGGGGGACGCGGTGCTCCTCGACCTCCCGGTGCGCGAGCGGTACGCGGCGCTCGCCGCCCTCGTACCGGAGGAATCCCGGGTCCGCCGGCTCGTCGTCGAGGACGCGCAGGGGCAGGCGGCGGCCGCCGAGGAGTTCTGGGCCGAGACCCTGCGCCGCGGCCACGAGGGGGTCATGGTCAAGGCCCTCGACTCCACCTACGCGGCCGGGCGGCGCGGCAAACACTGGCTCAAGGTGAAACCGGTGCACACCCTCGACCTGGTGGTGCTCGCCGTCGAACGGGGCCACGGCCGGCGCACCGGGCTGCTGTCGAACCTGCACCTCGGGGCGCGGGCCGCCGACGGCTCGTTCGCCATGCTCGGCAAGACCTTCAAGGGGCTCACCGACGAGATGCTGCGCTGGCAGACGGACCGGCTGGGTGAGCTGGCGGTGGAGGACGACGGCTTCACCGTGCGGGTACGGCCCGAGCTCGTCGTGGAGATCGCGTACGACGGCCTCCAGCGCTCCCCGCGCTACCCGGCCGGGGTCGCGCTGCGCTTCGCGCGGGTGCTGCGGCACCGCCCGGACAAGAGTGCGGACGAGGCGGACACGGTCGAGACGGTGCTCGGGGGCGGATGAGGCGAGGGAGCCGACGAGCCGACAAGGCTTTTTGCCTCAGAGGCAAGGGAAATTGCCAGAGAGGCAGGATTCTGGCTCAATCGAGGCATGACATCCGGTCCTGCCCCCGGCCCCGAAGGGCCCGAGCGTCCCGACGAACCGATCGGCCCCGACGCCGGACCCGACCTCGGCTCCGATCCCGGCTCCGAAGAGCTTCCCTCCGTGGCACCGCAGCTGCGTGACCTGCGACGCCGCTCCGGGCTCACCCTGGAGGCCGCCGCCGCGCGGGCCAGGCTCTCGCCCGCGCACCTGTCGCGGCTGGAGACCGGGCGGCGCCAGCCCTCGCTGCCGCTGCTGCTCGGACTCGCCCGCACCTACGGTACGACGGTCTCGGAACTGCTCGGCGAGAGCCCCGCCGTCGCCGATCCCATCGTACGGGCGGGCGGTCCGGGCGCCCGCGAGGCCGACGGGTGGACGTACTGGCAGGCCGGCGGCTCCGGCCGCGGGATGCAGGCGCTGCGCGTGCACGTCCCGTACGGCCGCAGCCAGGGCGACCTGGTCCGCGTACATCCCGGTGAGGAATGGCTGTACGTCCTCAAGGGACGGCTGCGGCTGCACCTGGCCGAGGCCGAGTACCTGCTGGAGCCCGGGGACAGCGCGCACTTCGACTCCCTCACCCCGCACCGGATCGGCGCGGCCACCCAGGGCGGAGCCGACCTGCTGTTCGTCCACACCCTGCTGCAGAGCAGCCTCGCCGGGCTGTGCCTCGGCGGCGGCGGTGCCTCCGGCGCGCCCGCACATCACCGTTGACCCCTCGAACTCCTCGAACTCCTCGAACCCCACCAAGTCCCCCCAGCCCAGGAGTCCCACCATGAAGCTCCAGTCCAAGTTCCCGCGCGGTCTGGTGATTCGGCTGGTCGCCTACTTGTTCGTCGGCCACCTCTTCGCCTTCTTCGTCTACCTCCTCTTCGTCCTGGGCGGCCAGAACCAGTAACCGAAGGCCGGGGTCCGCGACTCTGGAAACGTGCAGGTCCTGTCGCTACCCTCCGCGCATGATTTCCACGGTTGTCTGGGGTACCGGCAACGTCGGCCGTTTGGCCATCCGTGCCGTAGAGGCCCATCCGGCGCTGAAACTGGCCGCCGTCATCGTCCACCATCCCGACAAAATCGGCCGCGACGCGGGCCGGCTCGGTGAACTCGACCACGACACCGGGGTCCTGGCCACCGACGACGTCGAAGCGGTCCTCGCCGCCAGGCCGCAGGCCGTCGTCTACGCGGCCTCCGGCGACACCCGCCCCGACGACGCGCTGGCCGACATCACCCGGGCCGTCCGGTCCGGCGCGGTCGTCGTCAGCCCCGCCCTCTACCCGCTCTACGACCACCGCAACGCCCCGCCCGAGTTCCGCGATCCGGTGGCCGCCGCCGTCGCGGAGGGCGGTGGCTCGCTGTTCGCCTCCGGCGTCGACCCCGGCTGGGGCAACGACGTACTCCCGCTCCTGCTCAGCGGGCTCGGCAGCACCATCGACGCCATCCGCTGCCAGGAGATATTCGACTACTCCACCTACGACCAGCCCGACTCGGTCCGCTACCTCGTCGGCATGGGCCAGCCCATGGACTTCGAGCCGATGATGCTCATGCCGTCCGTCCCCACCATGGTGTGGGGCGGGCAGATCCGCATGATGGCCCGGGCCCTGGGCGTCGAACTCGACGAGATCCGCGAGACCGTGGACCGCCGCGCCCTCGACACCACCGTCACCACCCGCACCATGGGCGAGTTCGCGGCCGGCACCCAGGGCGCCATCCGCTTCGAGGTGCAGGGCATCGTCGAGGGCGAACCCCGCCTCGTCATCGAGCACGTCACCCGCATCCACGCCTCCTGCGCCCCCGACTGGCCGTCGCCGCCCGACGGCGGCGACGGCGCCCACCGCGTGATCATCGAGGGCCGCCCGCACATCGAGGTCACCGTCGAGGCCACCGACGAGGGTGAGAACCGCTCGGCCGGCGGCAACGCCACCGCCGTCGGCCGCCTGGTCGGCGCCATCGACTGGCTGGTGGAGGCAGAACCGGGCCTCTACGACGCCCTCGACGTCCCCCTGCGCCCCGCCATCGGAAAGCTCGGAAGGAAACAGCCATGAGGATCGACATACCCGAAGGCCAGCACCCGATCGAGTACGTGTGGGGCGACATGGTCCCCGGGATCGGCATGGCCGCCGCGAACTTCTCCCTGTCGGTGTACGCCCACACCACCCTGGGCCTGCGCGAGTTCGAGGCCGCACGGCTGCGCGTCGCGCAGATCAACGGCTGCGTGTTCTGCCTCGACTGGCGGACCGAGCGGGACGGGGAGAAGGTCGAGGAGGAGTTCTCGGACGCCGTGACCGACTGGCGCACCACGGACCGCTTCGACGAACGGACCCGGCTGGCGGCGGAGTACGCGGAGCGCTACACGCTCGACCACCACAACCTCGACGAGGAGTTCTGGGAGCGGATGACCGCGCACTACAGCCAACTGGAGATCGTGGAGCTGACGATGAGCATCGGGTCCTGGCTGGCCTTCGGCCGGCTCAACCACGTGCTCGGCCTCGACAGCGTGTGCGTACTGCCGGGGCACTGACGCCGGCTGCGAGGGCAACGGGTCCGGGGCCGGTCGCTACCTCCGACGGCCCCGGGTCTGCGTACGGACCACCTACAGGTCGGTGGCGATGATCTTCTCGATGTTGCGCTCGGCGAGCGCCGTGATGGTGACGAACGGGTTGACGCTGGTGTTGCCGGGGATCAGCGCGCCGTCGATCACGTACAGGCCGGTGTAGCCGTGCAGGCGGCCGTAGTTGTCGGTGGCCTTGTTCAGGACCGCACCGCCGAGCGGGTGGTAGGTGAGGTGGTCGCCCCAGATCTTGTTGGTGCCGAACAGGTCCGTCCGGTAGATCGTCCCCTCCTTGGAGTTGATCTTGTCGAAGATGCTCTTGGCCATGTCGATGGACGGCTGCTTCCACGCCGTCTGCCAGTTCAGCTCGACGTTGCCCGAGGCCGCGTTGTACGTGAACTCGGCGCGGTTCGGGTTCTTGGTGATCGACAGGTAGAAGGAGGCGTACGTCTCGATCCCCGTCGGCAGCGGTGCCACCTCGGCGAACGCCCCGCCCGCGTCCCAGTTGTCGATGCCGCCGCAGGGGATGGAGGCCTGGACCTTGCCGGTGGGGTCCCACAGGTGGTTGGCCCGGCCGCACATGACGTTGCCGTTGTCTCCCCAGCCCTTGCCGATCTCGCCGTTCAGGGCGGGCAGCGCGCCGGTGGCCTTGAGCCGCACGAGCAGCTTGCTGGTGCCGACGCTGCCGGCCGCGAAGAACACCTTGTCGGCGACCACGGTCTTGGTTGCGGTGGTGGCGCCGGTGGTGTTGATCTGGTCGATGACGACGGTGTAGCCGCCGCCCGACGCGGGGGAGACGGAAGTGACCTTGTGCAGCGGGGAGATGGTGACCTTGCCGGTGGCCCCGGCCTGCGCGAGATAGGTCTTCTGCAGCGACTTCTTGCCGTAGTTGTTGCCGTAGAGGATCTCCCCGGCGACCGCGGACTTCGGGGCGGTCCCGGCCGCCTCCTGCTTCATGTAGTCCCAGTCGTACACGTCCGGTACGAAGACGAACGGGAAGCCGGAGCGCTGGGCGTGCTTGCGGCCGACGCGGGCGAACTGGTAGCAGTCGACGGTGTCGAACCAGGCCGGGTCGACCAGGCCGACGCCGAGTCCGGTGTTGGCCCGCGGGTAGTAGGTGCTGTACATCTCCTCCGCGTCCACCGACGGGAGGATGGCGCCGAAGTTCGCGCGCCTCGGGGTGACCGCCATACCGCCGTTGACCAGGGAGCCGCCGCCGACCCCGCGGCCCTGGTAGACGATGATGCCGCCCATCTCCTCGGCGTCCAGGATCCCGGTGTAGCGGGGGATGTCCTTGTCGATCGGGAAGCCGAGGAAGTTGCTCAGGGGTTGCTTGGTCCTGGTCCGCAGCCAGTAGGAACGCTGGTCGGGCGTGGTCGTGTTGCAGAAGATCTTGCCGTCCGTGCCCGGGGTGTCCCAGGCCATGCCCATCTCGATCATGTGGACGTCGACGCCGGCCTGGGCGAGCCGCAGGGCGGCGACGGAGCCCCCGTAGCCGGTGCCGATCACCAGGGCCGACACGTGCGCGCCGTCGGCGATGTGTCCGGCGGCCGCTGCCGACGAGGCGGCGGTCTGCGCGTGGGCCGGGGTGATCTGACCGGCGAGGGCCGCGGCCCCGAGAATGGAACCTGTTCCAGCTATGAATCCACGGCGTGAGATTCCATTGGAGCCGGATTTGTGCAGGCCTTTGTCGTTCATGTGACGTTCCTCACTCTCGACGGAATGGGAACGAGTTCTACTGCCGGGCGCATGGGAAGTCACTACATACGTCTAGGTAACTTTCGGCCTGTCACGTCACAGGGGGGCCGGACCGGGGGCGCCGGACCCAGCCCAGGACCAGCAGCGAGGCGACCGCCGCGAAGGCGCACCAGGTGGAGGCGAATTCCAGCCGCCACAGCGCTGAGCAGGCCAATGCCCCGACGGCGAGCACCGCGCCGAGGAGCCGCAGCCGCCGGTCGCCCGACAGCAGCAGGGCACCCAGCGTGGCGAAGAGGTAGCCCGCGAGGACGAGCGGCGTCCACGGAACCTTCACGCCGTAGCCGAGGGTGTGGCCCCGGATCTCGGCGACGGCCGGCCGGGTCGCGAGGCAGTGCGAGAGCACGGCGGCGGTGGCGAGCCCGACGACCGCCGGCCCCCACAGGCGGCGCCGGTCCACCGGAGCGGCCGCGAGCAGGACCCCGAGCGGCACCCAGACCGGCAGCACCGGCAGGGCGATCACCAGCCAGGCCGTGGTGGCCGGGCCGCAGCCGCCGCCCGCGCGCCACACGGCCGCCTCCACCAGCTGGTGGGCACCCAGCAGCAACGGCAGCGCGGCGACGGGCAGATCGCGGACCCGCCGTGCGCGGGCCACGCACACGACCCCGACGGCGGTGACGACCGCACCCGCCGTCAGATCGGCCGTGGCGTTCCAGCACATGCCGCGCCGGTCAGGGCTTCGCCGTCCTCGGGGGTTCGAGCGGCGGGGAGGTCGTCGCGCAGAAGGTGTGGCACTCCGGGTGGCACTCCGTTCCCCGCACGGGGTTGCGTACGGTGGTCCAGGCCACGATCGCCCCCGCCACCAGCAGCCCCGCGCACCACAGCATGGCCCGCCCGAACGCGGCGTCGAACTCGGACGCCGAGCGGTACGCGTCCGGCCCCATGCCGGCCAGCAGCGGCAGCGCCGCCACCGCCAGCAGTCCGGCCGCCCGTGCGGCCGCGTTGTTGATGCCGCTGGCCAGGCCCGCCCGCCCGGGGTCCACCGAGGACAGCACGGTCGCCGTCAGCGGAGCCACCAGGGCCACCATGCCCATGCCCATCACGATCAGCGCCGGCAGCACGTCCCGTACGTACGAGGCGTCCGGCCCCACCCGCAGCATCAGCAGCAGTGCGGCCGCGCACAGCAGCGGCCCCACCGTGAGCGGGATCCGCGGCCCGATCTTCTCTCCGAGCGCCCCCGACCGGGCCGAGAGCAGCAGCATCAGCAAGGTCGTCGGCAGCAGCGCCGCCCCAGCGGCCAGCGCCGAGTAGCCGGAGACCACCTGGAGCTGGAGCACGACGAGGAAGAAGAACCCGCTGAAGGCCGCGTACACGAAGAAGGTGACCACGTTGACGGCGGTGAACTGCCGGGAGGCGAAGATGTCGGGCGGCAGCATCGGATCGGCCCGGTGCCGCTCGACGTAGACGAACACGGCGCCCAGCAGTACGCCCCCGACGGCCGAGGCGATCACCAGCGGGGACCCGGAACGGGCCTCGATCAGCGCGTACGTGACCAGGGCGAGGGCCGCGGCCCCCAGGACCGCGCCGAGCACGTCGAACCGTCCGTGCGCGTGCGGGTCACGCGATTCCGGTACGTGCCGCAGGGCGATCGGCACGCACACCGCGGCCACCGGCACGTTCAGCAGGAACACCCAGCGCCAGCCGGGCCCGTCCACCAGCCAGCCTCCGAGGAACGGCCCCACGGCCGCGCCCACCCCGCCGAACCCCGACCACAGCCCGACGGCCCGGGCCCGGTCCCCGGCGGCGATCGAGCCCTGGATCAGCGCGAGCGAACCGGGGGTCAGCAGTGCGCCGCCCACGCCCTGGAGGGCCCGCGCGGCCACCAGCACCCCGGCGTTGGGCGCGATCCCGCACAGCAGCGAGGCACCCGCGAACCACACCACCCCGAGGACGAAGATCCGGCGCCGCCCGAAGCGGTCCCCGAGCGCTCCGCCGACCAGGATCAGCCCGGCCAGGGTGAGCATGTACGCGTTGACCGTCCACTGGAGGACGGCCAGGTCGGCGCCCAGATCCACCCCGATGGTGGGGAGGGCGACGTTGACGACGGTCGAGTCGAGCAGGGCCATCGTCGACCCGAGCACGGTGGCCAGCACGATCCAGCGGCCCCGGGCGGTCGCGAGCGGCACACCGGGCCCGGCCGGAACGTGCTCTTCCGTACCCGGCACTGGATCGGTCATGTCTTCAGGCTGGCCCGCCGGGGCCGCAATGGCCACCCCAGGCGCGCAGCGTACGGCTCATTAGGCCCTCTTGTAATGTCCATGACCCCTCCTTCACCATGACCGCGCACGTCGCGCACGCCCTTCCCGCACAACCTGCACACGGCGTCCGAGGAGGACCACACGTGGCCCAACGCAACAGGCGACGATCATTACGCGCGGCGCTCGCCGCTCTCACCACGGCCCTGCTCCTGCCGATAGGCGCGGGCGTGGCGGCGGCCGCGCCGGAACCCGGCCCCACCCCCGGAGCGGCCGAGCGCAAGATCGAGCCGAAACTCCGCACCCAGCTCGACGACGCGGGCAAGGCCGTCTTCTGGGTCTACCTGGACAGCGCCGCCGACCTCACGGCGGCGGGGCGGCAGAAGACGCGCGCAGCCAAAGCTGAAACGGTTCTGCACGCCAAGCAGGAACACGCCGCGCGCAGCCAGGCCGAGGTGATCAAGGCCCTGGACGGCGCCAAGGCCGAGTACACCTCGTACTGGATCGTGAACGCCGTCCGCGTCGTCGGCAGCCAGAAACTCGCCGGCACCCTCGCGCAGCGCCCCGAGGTCTCCCGGATCGACGCCGACGACAAGGTCACCCTCCCCAAGCCCGCCGAGGGCAAACGGGAGAAGGCCGCCGCCGACGCCGTCGAGTGGAACATCGACCGCATCAAGGCCCCGCAGGTCTGGGACCAGCTCGGCGTGCGCGGCGAGGGCATCGTCGTCGCCAACATCGACAGCGGCGTCGACTACACGCACCCGGCCGTGAACGGCCAGTACCGCGGCAAGAACGCCGACGGGTCGTACGACCACAACTACAACTGGTTCGATCCGGCCGGCGTCTGCCCCACCGCGGCCCCCTGCGACAACAACGACCACGGCACCCACACCATGGGCACCATGGTCGGTGACGACGGCGGCGCCAACAAGATCGGCGTGGCCCCCGGGGCCAAGTGGATCGCCGCCAAGGGCTGCGAGACCAACTCCTGCTCCGAGGCCTCCCTCCTCGCCGCCGGCCAGTGGATCGTCGCCCCGACCGACCTGAACGGCCAGAACCCGCGCCCCGACCTCGCCCCGCACGTCGTCAACAACTCCTGGGGCAGCGCCACGCACGACGACTGGTACCAGCAGATCGTCGACGCCTGGCGCGCCGCCGGCATCTTCCCCGCCTTCTCCAACGGGAACTCCGGCCCCGGCTGCGCCACCAGCGGTTCGCCCGGCGACTACGCGAGCTCCTACAGCTCCGGAGCCTTCGACATCAACGGCACGATCGCGCCGTTCTCCTCGCGCGGCGCGGGCCCCGGCGGCATCGTCAAACCGAACATCGCGGCCCCCGGCGTGAACGTCCGCTCCTCCGTCCCCGGCGGCGGGTACGAGGCCTTCTCCGGCACGTCCATGGCCTCACCGCACACCGCGGCCAGCGTGGCCCTGCTCTGGTCCGCCGCCCCCGCCCTCGAAGGCGACATCGCGCAGACCGAGCAACTGCTGAACGGCACCGCCCAGGACACCGACAACGGCCAGTGCGGTGGCAACGCCGCCGACAACAACGTGTTCGGCGAGGGCAAGCTCGACGCGTTGGCCGCCGTCTCGGGCGCCCCGCGCGGCGCCATCGGAGCCGTCTCCGGCACCGTCCGCTCCGCCGGCGCGCCGCTCGCGGGCGCCAAGGTCACCGCCGCCGGGCCGATCGGCCGTACGACGACCACCGCGGCCGACGGCACCTACACGTTCCGCTCCCTGTCGGTCGGCGACTACACGCTGACCGTCTCCAAGTTCGGCTACGGCCAGCAGACCTCGACCGCGACGGTGACCGAGAACGCCACCGCCACCGGCGACTTCACCCTCACCCAGGCCCCCTCCGGCAAGCTCACCGGCACCGTCACCTCGGCCGCCGGATCCGCCGCGGGCGCCACCGTCACCGTCACGGACACCCCGGTGACCGCGACCGCCGACGAACAGGGCCGCTTCGAGGTCACCCTGCCGCACGGCACGTACGAGGTACGGGCCGCGCACTCCTCCCGCTGCGTCACCGGCGGCAGCGCCCAGGCCACCGTCGCCGGCGACACGACCGTCGCGGTCGCGCTGCCCGAGCGCACCGACGGCTACGGCTACGCCTGCGCCACCCCGGGCGGCCGCCCGTACGCGGCGGGGGACCGGCAGCTCGCGCTGACCGGCGACAACACCACCGAGCGCGTCGACCTGCCGTTCCCGGTCCCGATGTACGGCAAGACGTACGGCCAGGCCTGGATCGGGACGAACGGCACGGTCAGCTTCGGCGGCAACAACACCGGTGACATCAACGGGGACCTCCCGAGCACGGCCACGCCCAACGCGGCGCTCTACCCGTTCTGGGACGACCTGGTCGTCGGCGCGGCCGGCAGCGGCTCGGGCGTCTTCACCGGCGTCACCGGCACCGCACCGCACCGGACGTACGTGATCGAGTGGCGCGAGGTGTCCCACTGGTCGGCGCAGGCCGACAAGTTCTCGTTCTCGGCGGCGATCGGCGAGGACGGCACCGTCGTCTACACGTACAAGGGGACGGGCGGCACCGGCATCAAGGGCGGCTCCACGGCCACGGTCGGCGTGGAGAACGCGACGGGCACCGACGCCTTCAAGTACTCCTTCAACCAGGCCGTCATCACCGACGGGCTCGCCATCGCCTTCAAGACCACCAAGAGCGGCGTGGTCGCGGGCCGGGTGCTCGACGCGAACGACGGCAAGGGCGTCGCGGGGGCCACGGTAAGCGTCGGCACCGGCGCCGACGCCGTCACGGCGACCACCGCGTCGGACGGCGGCTACCTCCTGCAGGCCGGCTCCGGCAAGAGCTCCGTCACGATCCTGGCCGACTGGTACACGGGGGTCACCAACGCCCTCACCGTGGAGCAGGGCGGCGTCACCGCCCTGAACGAGTCGCTGCGCACGGCGCGGGTCACCGCGTCCCAGCCCTCCCTGGAACTCGTCCTCCCGGCGGGCCAGAAGCGCACCCGCACCCTCGAACTCACCAACTCGGGCACCCTTGACTCGCAGTTCACCGTGGCCGAGGACGCGGCCTGGCTGACGGCCACCCCCGACGCCGGGAACCTGGCGATCGGAGGCAGGGCCACCGTGAACCTGGCCGTCGACACCACGGGGCTGGCCGCCGGCTCGGTCCTGACGGCGAACCTGCGGATCAGCTCGGTGAGCGGCCGCAGCCCGGTCCTCACCGTCCCGGTCAAGGTCGTGGTCCCGCGCTACCAGGTGGCCCTGGACGCGGGCTCCGACTCCGCGGCCACGGACACGCTCGGGGACGGCTGGTCCCCGGACCGCAAGTACACGGCCGGCTCCTACGGCTACCAGGGCAGCTCCTCGGTGCACTCCACCGGGCGCACGATCGCGGGTACGGCCGAGCAGAAGCTGCTGCGCAACGCCCGTGAGGGCATGTACGAGTACCGCTTCGACAACGTCCCGAACGGCACGTACACCGTGGAGCTCGGCTTCGCGGAGCTGTCGTCGACCAAGCCGAACAAGCGGGTCTTCGACGTGATGGCCGAGGGCACGCAGGTGCTGCCCTCGCTGGACATCGCGCTGGAGGCGGGCACGTACACGGCCCTGACCCGGACGTACACGGTCACGGTCACGGACGGTGTGCTCAACGTCCGCTTCGTCGCGCACGGCGGGTACGGCAAGCCGCTGCTGAACTCCCTCCGGGTGACGGACCGCCCCGACAAGAGCTGACGGGCACCGGCGGACAGCGGGGGCGGGTCGCCGAAGGGCGGCCCGCCCCTCGCGCGTGCGGCTGTCGCAGGAACGACGTGTCGCGGTCGGCGAAGGCCGGACCGGCGTGTCGGGGGCGGCGTGGCCGGGCCGGGGGCCGGTGGTGGTTAGCGTGGGGGACCATGACGCTCCAGAGCGACCGGGCCGACGCGGCCGAGCCGACCGGTGTGGTCGGGGAACGGATCAGGGCCCTGATGCAGGCCGCGGACCCCGGGGCGGTGTGGGGAGTCGGGGGAGCGGACGGGGTCCGTGCCGGGTCGGCGGACGAGGACTCGACCCTCGACGTCGACGGGCTGATGCCCGCGCTCGCCCTGTGGCCCGTGATCGGGAGCCTCGTCGCCGAAGAGGCCCTACGGCTGCACACCCCCCTCACGGCATACGGGGTCGAAGCCGCCGCGGGGACCACCGCACACCACCTCCTGAGCCACTCCACCGGCCCCACGGCCCACACCGCCCTCGCCCGCCTCGCCGAGCACCTCACCGGCAGCCCCCTCGCCGAGCTCGCCGCCACCCGGATCTGGCACCCCCTCGGCATGACCGGCACCGGCTTCGCCGACGGCGTCCTGCACGCGCCCCCGGCCGACCTCGCCCGCTTCCTGAGCCACCTCCTCGCCCCGGCGGAGCACCCCCTCACCCGCGCATGGATCACCGAATCCCTCCGCATCCGCACCGGTGAGCTGACCCCGGCCCGCGGCCTCCTCTGGCACCCGGCCCCGCACGGCACCTGGTCCTACGGAGACACCCCGACGCTCTGGCTCTCCCCCCGCCTCCACCGCTGGGCACTCCTCCTCCCCACCCACCCCCCGGGCCCCCTCCGCACCACCTTCCGCGAAGCGGCCTTCGCGCCGATTCCGTAGCGGCCGGGTCCCGGGTTCCGGATCCACCCCGGTTGCTCGGGGCGCGGGGGTGGCTCGGGGGACGTACGGTGAGGGCGATGTCACCGACCGTTGGTTTCCGGCCGCGCGCGGAGGTACCCGGATGCGCACGCTTCACGAGGCCGCCCCGGACGTCCTGCCGGAGGACCTCGCCCCGGTGGCCGGATCGCAGGGAGGTGGTGCGGCCATGACCGGTCCCGGTACGACCCAGTCCGCCGTCTCACGCGGACAGCAGGCACGGGCCGGCCGCGCAGGGGCCGTCCGGTTCGCGGCGGGCCGGGCCCTTCCGCTCCTGGTCCGCGGCCGCGGCTCCGGCGGCGCCCGCCCGGCCTTCTCCGCCGAGGCGCTGCGCGCCCTGCGGGCCCGCCACGGCGGCGCCCCCGTGCTCGTGCGCGGGCTGTCCGGAGCCGTACTCGTCCTGCTCGACCGGCAGGAACTCCGGCAGTTCTACGAAGCCGAACCCGCCGCCGCACTGTCGCCCGGCCCCGGCGCGGTCCGCTCCTGCGCCGCCGTCCGCACCGTCATCGCCGAGGAGGCCCGGCACCTGACCGCCGCCGCCACCCTCGACCTGGCCCGCGCCCGGCACACCGTGGCCCGCGCCGCCCGCCGGATCGTGCTCGGCGACGGCGCGGCCGCGGGGGCCGAGCAGTTCACCGGCCTGCTCGGCCGGCTCCGCCGCCGCAGTCGGGAGCGCGCCGCAGGTGGCGACGGGCACACCCTGTTCGGCCACTGCGCCGCGTACGCCGACCGGGAGGAACAGACCCTGCGGGCCATGGACGCAGTCCCCGCCACGATGCTGCGCACCCTGCTCCTGCTCGGCACCCACACCGCCGAGCACGACGCTGCCGCCACCGAAGCCGCCGGACACGGCGTCGCCGAGGAGTTGCCCCGGCTGCGGGCCTGCGTACGGGAGTGCCTGCGCCTGTACCCGGCGGTGCCGGACCTGATCCGCGTCACCCGTACCGAGACCGAGTGGCGGGGCGTACGCCACCCCGCCGGCACCACCGTCCTGCTGCCCGCCCACTTCCACCAGCGCGACCCGGAGCAGGTGCCCGCCGCGCACGTCTTCGTACCGGGCCGCTGGAAGACCCCCGGCGCGGACGAGGACATCCGGATGGCCCCGTTCGGCCACGGCCCGGGCCGCTGCCCGGGCGACCTGCTGGGCCTGCTGATCACCACCGCGCTGTGCGCCGAGGTCCTGCGCCGCCGCCGGATCACGGCCACCCGGCCCGTACTCGACCCGCACGGACCGCTGCCCCTGGCGCTGGACCCGCGCGGCATCCGGCTCGCCCTCACCCGCCGCTGACACCACCCGCCGCCGACACCACCCGTCGCCGACGCCACCCTCCCCACCGAGATCCCGCGAGGATTCCATGTCCGACGCCGCGACCTCCGCGCCCACCGACCCGGACGCCGAGCTGCTCGACGCCCTGTGCCGCGAGCTCGCCGAGGCCGCCGACGCCGTCGGCGAAGCCGCCCGGCACGCCTCCGAACTGGCCCTCGGCACCCGGCTCCCGGCCGCCGCCCTGGGGCGCCGCCGCGCCCGCTCCCGGCACGGCTGGCGCACCCTCCTGCGCACCCTCACCGACCCGGCGGGCCTGGGCTGGGCACCGCGCGGCAGGGGTGTGGCGGGGGCCGGCTGGTTCGCCGGAATCCTCACCGGCCGCGAGAGCCTCGCCGTCAGCCTCGCCGTCTGCGGACTCAAGGCCCGGATCCGAGCGGCGAGCGCGGACCGGCCCGACCTGCTGGACGACCCCGACTGCGCGGCGATCCTCCGGGCCGTGGACGAGGACCGGCAGGCGGCGGCCGTCCGGGTGTTCCGCCGGCTCATGCGGGACCGGGGTGCCGAGCGGGCGTTCGCGCTGCTGTCCCCGTCCTTCGCCGACCTGTTCGCCTGGAACGCCCTGACCGACGCGAACCCCTTCAACGACCACGCCGGGTGGCAGGTGGCCACCGGCCGGGCCGTGCCCGCGCAGCCGCTGCTCGGACTGGGCGCCGCCATCCGGGCGTTCTTCGACCGGGACCGGGACCGCAACCGGGATCAGAACCTGGACCAGGACCGGGATCAGGGGCAACGCCCCGCCCCGACCGCCCCGCACAAAGGCTGCGTCCACACCGTCGGCCTCCTCGGCACCGGCGGCATCCTCCTCGTACAGCCCTGGCGCAGCCGGTGAGCCCCGCCACGCGGCTCCGGCCCGGTCCGCCGGACCCGGCCGACGGCCTGCGCGGCCACTCCGCCGCCCTGCGCGCCCATGCGCTCCGGCTGCACGCGGCAGCCGAAGCGCTGGACTGGCAGGGCCCGCAGGCCGACGCGTTCCGCGCCGAGGTCGCCGCCCTGGCCGACCGCTGCGCCACCGCCGCGAACGGCCTCGCCGTGGCGGCCGCGCAGCTAGAGGACGAGTGACAGCAGCAGGACGAAGCCCAGGCCGACCACCGAGATGATGGTCTCCATCACCGACCAGGTCTTGATCGTCTGTCCGACCGTCATCCCGAAGTACTCCTTGACCAGCCAGAACCCGGCGTCGTTGACGTGGCTGAAGAACAGCGAGCCCGACCCGATCGCCAGCACCAGCAGCGCCGTCTCAGTGGTGGACATGCCCGCGGCGAGCGGAGCCACCAGCCCGGCCGCCGAGATCGTGGCGACCGTCGCCGAGCCCGTGGCGAGCCGAATGGCCACGGCGATCAGCCAAGCCAGCAGCAGGGCCGGGATCGACCAGCCCTTCGAGAGGTCCAGGATCATCCGGCCGACGCCCGCGTCGATCAGGGTCTGCTTGAAGCCGCCGCCCGCGCCCACGATGAGCAGGATGCCCGCGATCGGGGCCAGCGACTTCTCCACCGTCGTCGAAAGCCGTTCCTTCGTGAACCCGGCCGCCCGGCCGAGGGTGAACATGCCCACCAGCACCGCCGCGAGCAGCGCGATCAGCGGGGAGCCCGCGACGTCCGTGACCCGCTGCAGGCCGTTCTGCGGATCGTCGACAACGATGTCAACAAGCGCCTTGACCAGCATCAGCGCCACCGGCAGCAGCACGGTGAAGACCGTCGCCCCGAACCGGGGACGGTGTTCCAGCTCGGCCGAGGGCCGCTGCGGGATCATCTGCTCGGGCGTCGGGACGTCCACCCAGCGGGCCGCGTACCGGGAGAACAGCGGCCCGGCGATGATCACGGTCGGGATGGCGACCACCACGCCGAGCGCGAGCGTCACGCCGAGGTTCGCGTGCAGCGCGTCGATGGCGACGAGCGGGCCGGGGTGCGGCGGGATCAGCCCGTGCATCACGGACAGGCCGGCCAGCGCCGGGATGCCGATCCGCATCAGCGAGTAGTTGCCGCGCTTGGCCACCAGCAGCACCACCGGGATCAGCAGCACGATGCCGACCTCGAAGAAGAGCGGCAGCCCGATCACCGAGGCGATCAGCACCATGGCCCAGGGCATCGCCCGGCCCTTGGCCTTGGCGAGGATGGTGTCGACGATCTCGTCCGCGCCGCCCGAGTCCGCGAGCAGCCGGCCGAGGATCGCGCCGAGCGCGATCAGTACGCCGACCCCCGCGACCGTGGCGCCGAGCCCGGCCGTGAAACTGACGATGGTCTTGTCCAGCGGGGCGCCCGCGAACACCCCGAGGGCGAGCGAGCCGATCGTCAGCGCCAGGAAGGCGTGCAGCTTGAGGCGGGTGATGAGCAGGACGATGACGGCGATACCCGCGAGGACGGCCACGCCCAGCTGGGTGTTCCCGGCCGAGGTGATCGGGGCGGGCGCGGCCGCTGCCAGTATCTCGACGCTGAGACCTGTCACAGTGGGGGGTTCCTTAGCTTTCTCGGGAGGGAGCGGCGGTCGGGCAGACGCCAGGCAGCGCGGACAGCGCGGCCAGGGCCCGTTCGGTGATCTCCTCGGGTGATCCGGACACGTCGACGACGACGCCGAGTTCGTCCTGCTGGAGCGGCTCCAGCGTGGCGAACTGCGAGTCCAGCAGCGCGGTCGGCATGAAGTGGCCCGTGCGCGCCGCCATGCGCCGCTCGATCAGCGGGCGTTCGCCGGTCAGGTGCACGAACACCGCGTCGGGCGCGGCGCCGCGCAGCCGGTCGCGGTACGCGCGCTTGAGCGCCGACGAGGCCACCACCGCGCCCCGCCCGGCCGGCCGGCCGGCGATCCAGGCGCCGATGGCGTCGAGCCAGGGCCGCCGGTCTGCGTCGTCCAGCGGAATGCCGGCGGACATCTTGGCGACATTGGCCGCCGGGTGGAACGCGTCGCCCTCCACGTACGGGAGGCCGAGCGCGTCCGCGAGCAGCCCGCCCACGGTCGTCTTGCCCGTGCCGGCCACACCCATCACCACCAGCACGCGCTGGGTGCCGCTCACTTCGTACCTCGCTGTTTTCGTCGTCTTCGTCGACATCGGTTCGTGCGCCCTCACTGAAGCCCATTAAGTAGTACTTATTCAAGAGTCTGACGGCAAAACATCACATCTTTTGTCCATCGAGAGGTCGCCGTACGCTTACGCCATGACCACCGAAGGCCAGGGACTCCACTCCCACGTGCTGGACACCCTCGGCCTCGCGATCACTGCGGGCGAGCACCCGCCGGGCAGCGTCCTGCGCACCGACGAGATCGCGGAGCGCTTCGACGCCTCGCGCACCGTGGTCCGCGAGGTCGTGCGCGTCCTGGAGTCCATGCAACTGGTCGAGTCACGCCGCCGGGTCGGCGTCACCGTGCGCCCCGCCGAGGAGTGGAACGTCTACGACCCGCGCGTCATCCGCTGGCGCCTCGCCGGCGCCGACCGCCCCCGCCAGCTGCGTTCCCTGACCGTGCTGCGCTCCGCGATCGAGCCGGTCGCGGCCGGCCTCGCCGCCGCCCGGGCCACCCCCGGCCAGTGCGCCGCGCTCACCGAGGCCGCCCTCGGCATGGTCAGCACCTCGCGCGGCCACCAGCTCGACGCGTACCTGCGCCACGACATCGACTTCCACCGGATCGTGCTGAACGCCTCCGGCAACGAGATGTTCGCCCGGCTCGGCGACGTCGTCGCCGAGGTCCTGACGGGCCGTACGCAGCACGCCGTGATGTTCCCCGACCCCGACCCGGCCGCCGTCACCCTCCACGTCCGGGTCGCCGAGGCCGTACGGGAGGGCGACGCGGCCCGCGCCGAGTCCCTGACCCGGCAGATCGCGGTGGGCGCCCTGGAGGAACTCGACGTCCTCGCCCCGGCGCCCACCTGCCCGTGACCGACCTCTGAAGCGCGCCTAAATCGCGTTCAACCGCAGCGCGTTCACGACACGTTCCCTACGCCACGGGGGCGTTCTCGAAGCCGGCGAAGTAGGCGGCGGCCATGTCCTCCTCGGCGTGGCCCCCCGCCGCGGCGCGGTGCATACGGGCCGCCGTGGCCCGGGCCAGGTCGACCGCGACACCCGCCCCGTCCGCCGCCTCCGCGATCAGCGCGGTGTCCTTCGCGGCGCCGTGCACCGTGAAGCTGGGCGCGAAGTCCCGCTCCAGGACGGCCTTCATCTTCGTCTGGAGGTACGGGTTGTCCATCGGGCCGCCGGTCACCGCCTGCGCGAACAGGCCCGGATCCACCCCCAGCCCCTCCGCCAGCGCGAGGGCCTCGCCGACCGCCGCCGTCAACGTGATCGCGTACCCGACCGTGGTCAGCTTCAGCCGGGTCGCGGCCCCCGCCTCGGCCCCGGCCCACAGAGTCTTGGCGCCCACCGCGTCGAACACCGGGTCCAGCCGCGGATCCGCCGGCCCGGAGGCCAGTACGACCAGCGTCCCCGCCTCGGCAGGCTGCCGGGTGCCCTGCACCGGGGCGTCCACGAACACCAGGCCGTGCTCGCGGGCGAAGCCGGCCAGTTCGTCCAGCGCGGCCACGCCGACCGTGCTCATCTGCGCCCACACCTGCCCCGCGCGCAGCCCCGGCACGGCGGCGGCCATCGCCTGCGCCACGGCCGCGCCGTCCGTCAGCATGGTCAGCACCACGTCGGCCCCGGCGACCGCCTCGGCCGGGGTGTCCACGACCACCGCGCCTTCCGCGGCCAGCGGTTCGGCCTTGTCCCGGGTCCGGTTCCACACCCTCAGCCCGAGCCCGGCCCGCAGCAGGTTCCGTGCCATTCCCGAGCCCATGATCCCGGTGCCCAGCAGCGCGACAGTGTTCACGGCGTCACTTCCCTTCCGGATACGTCCAGTCCGTCCAGTCTCGGCGCCGCACCCCGCCCGGCGGGTCATCCCACGCCCGGCGCACCCGGGCGCGGCCCGTCGTGACTCCAGGATCGCGGAAGTGGAGGTCTCCCGGGCCCGTCTCCGCAGCGACCGAGAGGCCGGGCCGTACGACTCCCCGGATGACGCCGAGCGGTTCAAGAGCCGGTACCGGGACTTGGGGAGCGAGCTGACGTAGCTCCGAGCCGAGCCGGACTCACCACTGCTGACAGCGGGGTCGGGGCAACGCAAGATCGCGGCGAGGAAGGGGATCGGTCCCAAGCCGGAGGTGGCGCTGTTCTTTCGGCTTCAGGACGCGC
The DNA here is from genome assembly GCF_045162725.1 of Streptomyces sp. NBC_01006. Lineage (NCBI taxonomy): Bacteria > Bacillati > Actinomycetota > Actinomycetes > Kitasatosporales > Streptomycetaceae > Streptomyces > Streptomyces sp. NBC_01006. Next base: position 7,687,021 of record NZ_CP108700.1, read on the forward strand.
CCGAACTCGGCATCTTCGGCTTGGAGCCATCCTCCCAGCGCCAGGGCAGCAACGGCGTCAGCCTCCGACGTGGATGCCGGGGCGGCGGGCGGGGTCGGGTTCGTGTTTGCGGATGATCTCGCGGGTGACGGGGGCGGTGTCGCCGCGGCCGAGGAGGAAGTAGCGGAACATGTGGGTCAGGGGGCTGCCTTCCGCCCAGGCGAAGTAGCAGTGCGGCTTGACGCCCGTGGTGTCGCGCAGTGCGAGGAGGATCGCGGCGATGGCGTTCGGGGCGGCGGGGGCTTCGGCGCGCAGGATCCGGTACCCGTCCACTTCGACCCCCTGGACCGTGAGGGTTTCGCTGAAGTCCGAGGGGTCGACGACGTCGATCTCCACGAACATCACGTCGGCCGGACCGGGCACCGGGTTGTTGCCTCGCTGTTCGCGTTCCTTGTCGGCGTATTCGGCGCCGTCGCCTGCCTGGCGGCGGTTGGCGATGATGTTGATCGCGTTGTCGTAGGCGAGGGTGTCGGTGATGAACTGCCGGGCCATCGGGTCGAAGACGATGCGGTCGGCGCGCAGTTCGGTGGTCCGGGACACCCGGGAGATCAGGGAGATGGCGATGATTCCGGCGATGAAGAGGCCGGAGATGGTGATGCCGTCGGGCTTGTCGACGATGTTGGCCACCAAGGCGTAGACCAGCACGGCGGTGAGAACGGTGAAGCCGTAGGTGGTCGCGCGCTGGCGGCGGCGCAGGGCCGAGACGGTGACGGCGAAGGCGCCGGAGACCATCATGGCCAGGATGCCGGTGGCGTAGGCGCCGGCCTGGGCGTTGACATCGGCGTCGAAGGCGAAGGTGATGGCGACACAGACAACCGTGTAGACCAGTACGACCGGGCGTACGGCGCGGCCCCATTCGGGGGCCATGCCGTAGTCGGGGAGGTAGCGCGGGACGATGTTGACCAGCCCCGCCATCGCGGAGGCGCCCGCGAACCACAGGATCAGGATGGTGCTGATGTCGTAGACGGTGCCGAAGGCTTCTCCGACGTGCTCGTGGGCCAGGTAGGCCAGGGCGCGGCCATTGGCCGCCCCGCCGGCCTCGAATTCCTTGTGCGGGATGAGGACCGTGGTGACGAAGCTGGCCGCGAGCAGGTAGACGCTCATGACGGCCGCGGCGGTGGTCAGCAGCTTCCGGGAGTTGCGGATGCGGGACTGCAGCCGCTGCTCGGCGTCCTCGCCGTCGGAGGCGATGAGCGGCATCATGCTCACCCCGGTCTCGAATCCCGACAGGCCCAGGACCAGAAGAGGGAAGGCCAGCAGTGCGGGTCCGGCCAGCTCGCCGAGTCCGCCTCCGCCGTCCATGAGCGCGTCGGTCCACGCCGACCAGGCGCCCGGCGAGGTGACGACGTCGACCACGCCGACGACGATGGTCACCGCGTTGAGCAGCAGGAAGACGGCGACCAGGGGGATCGCGACGCTGACCGCTTCGCTGAATCCGAGCAGGAACACCCCGCCGAGCAGCAGCAGGAGCGCCACCGTGATGGCGACCTCGTGGCCGTTCAGGGCCTGCGGGAAGAACGGGTTCTCGACCACGTGCACGGAGGCGTCCGCCGCGGACAGGGTGATGGTGATGATCCACGAGGTGGCGACGAACCCGAGCAGCACCAGCACGAACACCTTGCCCCGCCAGAACGGCAGCAGGTCCTCGAGCATCGCCACCGACCCCGCACCGTGCGGGCTCTCGCGGGCCACCCGCCGGTACATCGGCAGCATCCCCAGCAGGGTCAGGGCCACGATCAGCAGGGTGGCGAGCGGTGAGACCGCACCCGCCGCGAGAGCGGCGATCGCCGGGACGTAGGCGAGGCTGGAGAAGTAGTCCACCCCGGTCAGGCACATCACCTTCCACCAGGCGTGCGGCTCGCCGTGTCCCTCGCCGGCCGCAGGTCCGACCGGCTGTACGCGGTGGCGGAGCAACCACTGGGCCAGACCGCCGGTCGGTGGCGCCTCCCGGGCAGGGCTCTCCACTACTTCTGGTACGGCCAGATCGTTCACGTCTGTCATGTCCCCCATCAACCCTTCCAACTCGCCCGGTCCACCGGCTCGATGGCCCGGCAACGATGACCGAGTATGGGGTCTGCCGATGTCGCGGCCCTCGGCGGGGTTCTACAACGCGGAGCCGCCGACTGCTCACCCGAAGCCGGGTCGGCCGGTGTCAGGCGTTCTCGGAGCGGCGGCGCTTGAGGAACCACCAGGCACCGGCGATCACCACGATGACGAGGACTCCGAGGCCGATCGGCAGCGCGAGAGAGGTGTCTTCCTTCTGACCGGTCTGCTCCGTGGCCCGGATCGAGATCTCTCACGGTACGGGCGGGGGTGGTGCGAGATCGTCGTCAGCGCGATCCGGACGACGCGTGCTCGGCGCGATCGGGCCAGCGGTGGTGGTGCTGGTCGATGACGTAGTGGTGGCCGTGCTGCCAGCCGCCCGAGGCCGGGTGGGCGTCGGTGAGGTGGGGGTGGCCCGGGGGCAGGTCCGGGTGGACGTGTTCCAGCTCGGACGGGTCGCGGGCCGGCCAGATGAAGACCGCGGCGGTCGCGGAGGCCAGGGCTATGACGCCGAGGACCACGGCCGTGATGGGGAGCCCGGCGCCGGCGGCGAGCCAGCCGGCCAGCGGGTAGGTGAGCAGCCAGCAGCTGTGGGAGAGCGAGAACTGGGCGGCGAAGGCGGCGGGCAGGTCCGCGTCGGCCGTGGAGCGGCGGATCACCCGGCCTCCGGGGGTCAGTACTGCCGAGCAGGCGGCCCCGATCGCGGCCCAGGAGGCCAGGATGGCGAGCCAGGACCACGAGCCGGCCGGCGATGCGGTGAGGCCGGCGACGGCTGCGAGGATCAGTGGCAGGGCGAACGCGGCCGGGAGCATGACGGCGCGGTCGGTGAAGCGCCGCAACAGGCGCGGCAGCAGCAGCGCGGTGATCATCGAGCCGGCGCCGTACGCGCCGAGGGCGAGGGACACGGCGCTGGCGGCGCGTTCGAAGTGGTCCCGGACCATGGCGACCGTGTTGACGAAGACGATGGCTCCGGCGGAGGCGACCGCGAGGTCAAGGGCGAGCAGGGCCCGCAGGCGGGGCGTCGCCCAGAACAGCCGGATGCCGAACGCGGCCTTCGCGTACGCGCCCCCGGTGCGTTCGATCGGGGCCGGCTTCGGCAGCACCGTGGCGACGACGAGGACCGCCGAGGTGATGAAGCCGAAGGAGGTCCCGATGAACAGCCAGTTGTACGAGACCAGGGTCAGCAGGGCAGCGGCCAGGGCCGGACTGAACAGGCTCTCCAGGTCGTAGGCGAGCCGGGACATCGACAGGGCCCGGGTGTAGTCCCGCTCCGCGGGAAGGACCTCCGGGATCGTGGCCTGGAAGGTCGGGGTGAAGGCCGCCGACGCCGCCTGCAGCAGGAAGATCAGGACGTAGATCTGCCAGACCTCGGTGACGAACGGAAGGGCCACGGCGACGCCGGCGCGGGTGAGGTCCATCGCCGCCATCAAGGTTCGCCGGGGTATCCGGTCGGCGATGGCGCCGATCACCGGGGCAATGGCCACGTAGGCGATCATCTTGATCGCCAATGCGGTGCCGAGGACCGCGGAGGCGTTGTCGCCTGCGATGTCGTACGCGAGGAGGCTCAGGGCGACGGTCGCCAGTCCCGTACCGACCAGGGCGACGACCTGGGCCGTGAACAGGCGGCGGTAGGTGCGGTTCCGTAGTACGTAGAGCATCGATCCCGTCCCGGTCGGCGGCGTGGGGAGACCAAACGAGCATAACCAAGATGTGCATACGTGTGCACATGTTGATTGTGGAACCAGCGACCGGCGGCCGGGGGAGCGGTCAGTCGTGGGGCGGGAGGGAGCCGAGCTGGTGGTCGGCGACGTTCAGGGCCTCGTCCACCAGCCGCCGCAGGTGCCCGTGCCGCAGGGCGTAGACGACCCTGCGGCCGTCTTTGCGGGTGGTGACCAGTCCGGCCAGCCGGAGCTTGGCGAGGTGCTGGCTGACGGAGGGACGGGCGGCGCCGCACGCTTCGGTGAGGGTCGTGACGTCGGCCTCGCCCCGGCCGAGCTCGTCCAGCAGCGCGAGGCGGGTGGCGTCCGCGAGCAGCGCCAGAACCGATACGGCTGCGGCCAGCCGTTCCGTCTGCTCCTGCGAAGGGTGTGCATCTGCCACGTGCTTGCTTGCGCTCATGCGCACATGTTAGGGCGGCCCGATGCGAATGACCGCAGTCGCGGGCGGCCCGCTCGTGCGCGCAGAACCGCTACCTGTCGTCGGTCCGCGCCCGTCAGCGATCCAGTTCCCGCTGGACTCGTCGTGACGGCTGGAAGGCGTACAGGCCGAGGACGCCGGGCTCCTCGGCGAGACGACCGAATGCCGCTGCTCGACCTTCTCGATGAACAGCTGCGCCAACCTGCGTTTCGCCGGGTCGCCGGGCATCTGAACATCCACTAGCCTTGACGTTGTGTGCATGAATGGTCGCAGAGTGTTGACGGCGCTGGTGATGGCGCTGCTGACCGTTGCCTTCTGCACGGCGGCCGGGTCCCCCGCACACGTACACGCCCTGTCACGGGCCGAGGCTTCCGCCTTCGTCGTGGCCGACCCGCCCGGCACCGCGGAGCTGTCCCACCCGGACGATCCGGCCGCCCCGCACCAGCCGGGTGACCACTGCTCGCGTGAACGGACCGAGCCGTACTGGACCGGGGCCGAGGGCCCGTCGCCCACAGGACGGGCGACTCTCGTCGAGGCCGACCCGGCGCAGCCGCGTGACCCTTCCGGGCCCCATCTCGACATGGGCGGCGGACCACCAGGTCCTGCCTGCACCAACACCCAGTCCTGCCTCTGCCTCTGGCGCATCTAGAAACCGCCGAACGGACCGTTTTGACGCGGTCCCTCACCCCCGCCTGCCCGTATGCCGAGGGCGCGGGTGAGCCGCCGCTGCCCGGCACCCGGCGCATCAAGTACCAGAGAGCAGACCCATGCACGACTCCTTCACCGCCGTCGCGACACCTGACGCCGGTCACTCCCTCCAGGCCGCCGTCGGCAACACCCCGGTCGTCCGAGTCTCCGACCCCCTCACCCCGTCAGGGCGAGGCTTCTGGGCCAAGCTCGAAGGCTTCAACCCGGGCGGCATCAAGGACCGACCCGCGCTCCACATGGTGGAGCGGGCCCGCGCCCGGCGCGAACTGAGGCCCGGAGCAGAGATCATCGAGTCCACGAGCGGCACGCTCGGGCTGGGGCTCGCCCTCGCGGGAAAGGTCTACGGACATCCCGTCACGGTCGTCACCGACCCGGGACTCGAACCCGACATGCAACGCCTGCTGTGCGCCCAGGGCGCCCGGGTGGACATGGTGGAAACCGCGCACCCCAGTGGCGGCTGGCAGGAGGCCCGGCGTCTGCGGGTGCGTGAACTCCTGGCCGAACGCCCCGGATCCTGGTGCCCCGACCAGTACGCCAACCCCGACAACGTCGGGGCCTACGCGCCGCTCGCCCGCGAGCTCGTCGCCCAGCTCGGCCGGATCGACGTCCTGGTGGTCAGCGTCGGCACCGGAGGGCACTCCGCCGGCATCAGCCGGGTCCTGCGCGTGCACTCGCCCCGTCTCAAGGTCATCGGGGTGGACTCCACCGGCTCCACCATCTTCGGGCAGCCCGCGCGGCAGCGGCTGATGCGCGGCCTCGGGAGCAGCATCCACCCCCGCAACGTCGCCTACGGCCAGTTCAGCGAGGTCCACTGGGTCGCCCCCGGCGAAGCCGTCTGGGCGTGCCGCGGGCTCACGCGCTCCCACTACGTATCCGGCGGCTGGAGCGTCGGGGCGGTCGCGCTCGTGGCCGCCTGGGCCGCCCGTACCCACTCCGCGGACACCCGGATCGCGGCCGTCTTCCCGGACGGCCCCCACCGCTACCTCTCCACCGTCTACAACGACGACTACTGCCGTCGGCATGACCTCCTGGGCGCCGAACCGGCCGACGCCCCCCTGGACATCGCCCACCCCACCGAACTCGAAGCCGTCACCTGGACCCGCTGCCGACGCGTACTCGACCCGCAGGCAGTGGACCCGCAGGCCGTGGCCGGAGCGGAGGGCCGCCGATGAGCGCGGCCGTCCTCAGGCAGCTCCGCAGCTACGACCGCAGCGTCCAGCTGCTGCTGCTCAACCAGTTCACGATCAATCTGGGTTTCTACATGCTGATGCCGTACCTGGCGCAGCACCTGTCCGGGGACCTGGTCCTGTCCGCGTGGGTGATCGGCCTGATCCTCGGCGTACGCAACTTCAGCCAGCAGGGCATGTTCCTCCTCGGCGGCACCCTCGCCGACCGCTTCGGCTACAAGCCGCTCATCGTCGCCGGCTGCACCCTCCGTACGATCGGCTTCGCCGCGCTCGGCCTCGTCGACTCGATGCCCGGACTGTTGGCCGCATCCGCGGCCACCGGTTTCGCGGGAGCCCTGTTCAACCCGGCAGTGCGCGCCTACCTGGCCCGCGACTCGGGCGAACGACGAGTCGAGGCGTTCGCCCTGTTCAACGTCTTCTACCAGGCCGGGATCCTGGCCGGGCCGCTCATCGGGCTCGCCCTCACCCAGGTCGACTTCTCCCTGACCTGTCTCGTCTCGGCGGGTGTCTTCGCGGTCCTGACCGTCGTGCAACTGCGCTCCCTGCCGCAGGCGCGCGGCACCGACACCGGCCCGCGCGAGAGCGTCCTGCACCAGTGGCGCACGGTCGTCGCCAACCGGCCGTTCCTGTACTTCGCCGCGGCCATGACCGGCTCGTACGTCCTGTCCTTCCAGGTCTACCTGGCCCTGCCGCTCGCCCTTCGCGAGTCCGCACCGCCCGGCATTGCCACGACGGCCGCAACCAGCATCCTCTTCGCGGTTTCCGGCCTGGCCACGATCTCCGGGCAGACCCGCATCACGGCCTGGTGCAAGGAGCGGTGGTCCTCCCGCCGCTCCATCACGGCCGGACTGGTCCTGATGGGGGCCGCGTTCCTGCCCATGCTCGTCCCCGCACCTGCGGCGGGCATCGGCCGCCTTCTCGGAGGCACCCTGCCCGTCGTCCTCAGCGGACTGCTCCTCGCCGTCGCGACGATGATCGTCTACCCCTTCGAGATGGACACCATCGTCACCCTCGCCGGCAACCGCCTCGTGGCCACCCACTACGGCCTGTACAACACCATCTGCGGCATCGGCATCACCGCCGGAAACCTCCTCACCGGAGTCGCCCTCGACGCCGCCCGCCGCGCCGGACTCCCGGCCCTGCCCTGGCTCTTCCTCACCGCGCTCGGCCTGGCCTGCGCCCTGGCCGTACGACGGCTGGGGTACGGCACCGAGCTGCCCGCCGCAGACGGCGCCCACGCACACCCCGAGCGACAGACCCGCTGATGGCAGTGGAAAGAGCCTCCAGGGTGCCCTCGAGCGCGGTACGCCATCACCCGAGCGGTCACGGAACTCGTGCAGCTGCACAGCACCATGGGCCTGCGCGAGCAGTACGTACACCTGCTGCCCGAGCAACGTGACGACACCCTGCCGTACCCGCAGCTCCACGCTTGCTACCTGTCGGACTTCACTGCCGCCCTGCCCTCGGCCGAATCGAGGCCGTACGAGGCCACCGTGGTGCCGGACACGCCCCGGGGCCATCTGGACCGGCTCCTCGCCATCTTGCGGAAGCGCGGCTTCGAGGTCTATCAACGCGACCACTACGTCACCCCGGACCTCGCTGTCGTCAACGTCACGGTGCCGGGACTGGAGCGGTTCATGCTCGTCACCGACGGGCAGGTCGTCGTGCCAGGCCGACGCGGGATGGCGGCCCGCGGCCGTGGCTGAACCGCGGTGGCGACCGCTCCGCCTCGCCGACGCACCGCGGGTGGCGGCACTGCTCGCCGTGTGCGAGGCAGTCGACGGGACGGGCGGCGGAGGCGGTGGCGTGGCAGACGTGTGTGAGGTCTTGAGGGCGCCCGGCATGGACCTGGCCGGCGGCACCACGTCCGGCTGGCTCGGTGGCGAGCTGGTGGCCTACGCGACGACACCGGCCCGTGAACACGCGGACCCAGTACACCGGGTGACCCTCGACATCGCAGTACACCCCTCGTACCGCGCACCGAGGACGCTCCGCGCCCTGCTCGATTGGTGCCGAGACGTCGGCCTCGCCGTCACCAAGAGCTCTACGGCGAGACCCTGTTGGAGCTCCACACCCGTACCCACCACGGCCAGGCCTGGCTCGCCGAGGCGCTGGAGGGTGCGGGTCACCGACCCGAGCGCACGTACTGGGGCATGCGGCTGGACCTGAAGGACCACCGGCTCGTCGGCTCGGCACCGATTCCGAACGACGCGGTGATCGTGCCCTTCGACGACGCGTACGACACGCTGCTACTGCGCGCCCGCAACGAGATCTTCGCCGACAACCGGGGCAGCGTTCCGATGACGGCGCGAACGTGGCGCCACTCGGTGACCGGCAGTCCGTACTTCAGGCCGGACTCCTCGTTCCTGCTCCTGCCTGAGCAGCACCGGGAGATCCTCTGCTGCCTGCTGTGCACCGAGATCGCCGACGCCGGCTCGGGCAACGACCGCGAGCTCTACCTCGCCAACGCCGGAACCCGGCCCGCACTGCACGGCAGGGGCCTCTACCGCGCCGTGTTCACCCACACTCTGGACCGGGCGAAGACACGGGGCTACCGGTGGGCCGTCCTGGACGTCGATTCGACCAACCCCATGGCGGCCGGAGGGTTCTACGACCGCATGGGCCTGCGGAGGTTCCGGACCTGGACCGCTCATGTACTGCACTGCACCCCGCCACCGAGGCCATCCTCCCCGGAGGATGCCCGGGGAGGGGCGGCAAGGCCCATGTGGCATGGTCCGGTTCAGTGACAGCCCCTGAACGCATCGGCGCGCTGGGCATCTGTGCCTCCGGCGGATACGTGCTGCCCGCAGCCGCCACCGATCACCGCATCAAGGCCGTCGCCACCGTCAGCCCCGTCGGTTTCCCAGGTGTAACCAGCTGGGTCAGCTTTGCCAGGACCATTGCTGGCCCAATGCCGACTTTGGTGACGGTTCGTCAGGTCAGTCGGCGCCCTGAGGCGATCGTGAAGAAGGCGTGGAACTGGGCTCACAGGGCCGACGCGACACCCTGGACGGAGCGTGACTGTCAGAGGCTTTGGCGCATAGCCTCGATGCAGGTGGCGTGGGCGGCGTTCGAGCGGTCGCCGGGGGTGGGCGGTACCCAGGTTCATGCCGCTGTCTGTGTCGATCGGCGGCTGTTTCCACGCCTCGCTCATGTGCACGCCGGCCTCGGAGTGTGAGGCAAAGCGTTTGGCAGCCGCCGAGGCTTCGGTCTGGAGCCGAGCTGGCGGAAGGCCATGCGGTCGCTCCGCACCGAAGGCCAGGACCTGACGGTCCTGTCGAAGGCTGACCTCGACAAGAGGGACTGCCGCCGTCATCCCCGGGCGCTCCCACGTGAGTCGCGACGATCCCCTGAAGGGCTTGGCGTCCCCGCGCTGAGCAAGCGGTGCAGTGCGCCTCGACGAGTTCGCCGAACGCTCGGCTACGACGAGACGTGCAACGCTGGAGAGCGATGCCGGGGCCGGCCACAGGGCGGCACCCCCGCAACCGGGCACTGGATCGGACGCCCAGAGGAGTAGGCGCGGTCCTACCCCGGTGCCCGCGTACCCGGTCTGCCGTGTCGCCCATGACAGTTCTGATCATTGGCGGCAGCGGCTTCCTGGGGACCGAACTGATCCGGCAGGCAAGAGCGGCGGGGCACACACCGGCCGCGACGTACGCGACCAGACCCGGTGATGTCTCGCAGGCCGAGTGGTACGCCCTTGATCCGCGGAATCCGGGAGACCAAATCTCTCGTACGCGGCAGGCGGCGACTAATCCGCCGGAGGGGCGGGGGCAGGCGCCGGTGCCGAGGCCGGCGCGGGTACGGGAATCACGGGACGCGGTGGGCGGGTCAAGAACAGCCAGACGGAGAGGCCGACCGCCGCCAGGAAACCGGCGACCATGACCGCCACCACGCCGGCCATCGGCACCGGGCAGCCGCTCCCGCCAAGCGCGACCGTGCAGCTCACCAGCAGGACACACACGGTGACGACCGCCAGCCCGCCACCGGCGATCCCCCGGGTTGCCCCGTCCCCCGCCAGACGGACTCCGTCCAAGCCGGGACGGCCGTAAGCGATGTAGCCGACTACGGAGACTCCGAGCAGCAGGACGAGCAGGCCTGCGATGAGGAAGCCTAGCCAACCGGGCACCGTTGTGTAGTACGCCCTGCCGTACTCGTACACCCCGTTGCACAGGAGCGTGAACATCGGCAGGGGCGCGCACTGGCCGAGCAGGCGGCGCCCGTGGTCGGCCGCCGTGTGCGGCAGCACGCTCTCCAGGAGGAGGATGGCCGCGAAGATCAGCATCGCTCCGGAGACGGAGAACGCGACGCCCGCCACGTCGTGTTCGACTATCGCCCTGCCGGTGTTCTTCCCGTCGGACGCGATGATGCAGTACGCGAGGGAGGTCAAGATGAGGCCCAGGAGCGCCGAGAGCAGGACGGGCACGGCCTTGTTCAGCGCCTCTTCCCGGCGTCCCGCGGGCGGGGCGCCGCCGAGCAGGTGCGAGACCACGATGAACACGGCCGCGAGGGCGAAACCTGCGAGTGTGCCGGACAGTTGTGCGTAGAGGTTCGCGACCTGGGTGAAATCGAGGAGCGAATTGGTGCAGTCCATCGGCACTCCGAGCTAGAGGGAGCCTGTTCCTTGGAGCCGTGCATCCGTGCAGCCGTGGGGGCGTCGCAAGAGCGGCGACGTCTCACGCGGGCCATGGTTCCTGCCCGGCTGGTGCTCCAAACCCGGAACCGGGAAGTCCGGCGGTCACGCTGCAGTGCGGGCGGCCCGTGGACTGGACGGGCCTGCACCGTCCGCCTGCCTTGGCCCGGTCGACGTCGGTGACGGGGACGGGGACCCGCTCCAGCTTGATGTCCGTCGGTGCTCCACGGCCGGTGCCCGGCGGAGGCCCGCCGCGGGCGGGCCTCCCGGGATCATGCTCCCGCAGCCGGTACGGCGCCGCCCGGAGCGGCGGCGTCCGCCGCCGCGAACTGGGTCCGGTACAGCTCCTCGTACCGACCGCCCGCGGCCAGCAGCTCTGGGTGCGTACCGCGCTCCACGATCCGGCCGTCCTCGACCACCAGGATCAGGTCGGCCGCCTGTACGGTCGACAGCCGGTGCGCGATCACCACCGCGGTCCGGCCCGCCAGGGCCTCGCCCAGGGCCTCCTGCACCGCCGCCTCCGAGGTGGAGTCCAGGTGCGCCGTCGCCTCGTCCAGGATCACCACCCGCTGCCGGGCCAGCAACAGCCGCGCGATGGTGAGCCGCTGGCGCTCGCCGCCCGAGAGGCGGTAGCCGCGCTCGCCGACCACCGTGTCCAGGCCGTCCGGCAGCGAGGCGACCAGCCCGTCCAGCCGCGAGCGGCGCAGGGCCTCCCAGATCTCCTCCTCGCTCGCCCCCGGCCGGGCCAGCAGCAGGTTGGACCGCACCGACTCGTGGAACAGGTGCCCGTCCTGGGTGACCATGCCGAGCGTCTCCCGGATCGAGTCGGCCGTGAGGTCCCGTACGTCGACCCCGCCCAGGCGGACGGCACCCGCGTCGGCGTCGTACAGCCGCGGCAGCAGCTGCGCGATGGTCGACTTGCCGGCGCCGGAGGAGCCGACGAGCGCGACCATCTGCCCGGGTTCGGCGCGGAACGACACCTCGTGCAGGACCTGCGTACCGCCCCGGGCGTCGAGGACCGCGACCTCCTCCAGGGAGGCGAGCGATACCTTGTCGGGGGAGGGGTAGCCGAAGGAGACCCGGTCGAACTCCACGGCCACCGGCCCCTCCGGCACCCGGCCGGCGTCCGGCTTCTGGGCGATCAGCGGCTTCAGGTCGAGGATCTCGAAGACCCGCTCGAAGCTCACCAGGGCGCTCATCACCTCGACGCGGGCCCCGGCGAGCGAGGTCAGCGGGGCGTACAGCCGGGTCAGCAGCAGGGCGAGGGCGACGACGTTCCCGGCGTCCAGGCTCCCGCGCAGGGCGTAGTACCCGCCCAGCCCGTAGACGAGCGCGAGCGCGAGGGCCGAGACGAGGGTGAGCGCGGTGATGAACGCGGACTGGGCCATCGCCGTACGGATCCCGATGTCCCGTACGCGCGCCGCACGCGCCGCGAACTCGGCGGACTCGTCGGCGGGCCGCCCGAAGAGCTTGACGAGGGTGGCGCCGGGAGCGGAGAAACGCTCCGTCATCTGCGTGCCCATCGCCGCGTTCAGGGTCGACGCCTCCCGCTGCATGGCGGCCATCCGCGCCCCCGTGCGGCGGGCCGGGAGCACGAACACCGGCAGCAGGACGAGGGCCAGCAGGGTGATCTGCCAGGAGATGCTCAGCATCACGGCGAGCGTCAGCAGCAGGGTGACCGTATTGGCGACCACCCCGGACAGGGTGTTGCTGAACGCCCGCTGGGCGCCGATCACGTCGTTGTTGAGCCGGCTGACGAGCGCGCCGGTGCGGGTCCGGGTGAAGAAGGCGACCGGCATCCGCTGTACGTGGTCGAAGACGGCCGTCCGCAGGTCCAGGATCAGCCCCTCCCCGAGGGTGGCCGACAGCTTGCGGGTGAGCAGCCCGAGCGCCGCCTCCACCACCGCGATCACGGCGATGAGCAGGGCGAGCCGGGTGACCGTACCGCTCTCCTTGCCGTCCACGATGGCGGTGACCACCCGGCTGGCGAGCACCGGGGTGGCGACCGCGAGCAGCGCGGTCACCACGCTGAGCAGCAGGAAGAGGGTGAGCCCGCGGCGGTGCGGGCGGGCGAATGCGGCGACCCGGCGCAGACTCGCCCGGGAGAGCGGGCGCCGGTCCTGCTGGGCGTTCATCGCGCTGTGCAGCGATGTCCAGGCGGTGACTTCCATGTCCATGCGGGGAACGCTAAGACCTCAACCAAACTTGAGGTCAAGGGATTGGCCGGATCGATACCGAACCCCCGCTCCCACGAGGGACGTTCAGCATCCTGCGGACTGTCGGTGGGGGGTGCCATCATCGGGGAATGACCCAGGCATCGACGCAGGGATCGACGCAGGAACCAGGCTCCGATCGCTCCGGTCGGACGACCGCCGACACCGCCTTGCACCTGTTCGAGCAACAGGCGCGCGACACCCCGCGGGGCTACGCCGTCATCGCCGGCGCGCACAGCCTCACCTACGGGCAACTGGACGTCCGCGCCAACCAGCTGGCGCACCACCTCATGGCCGACGGACTGCCGCCCGGCGCCGTCGTGGCCATCGGGACCGCCCGCCGGACCGAGATCGTCGTCGCGCTCCTGGCCGTCCTCAAGGCCGGCGGGGCCTACGCCGTCATCGACGTCGAGGTCCCGCTCACCGGGCAGCGGCAGCTCGCCGCCCTCACCCCGTACGTCCTGCTCACCGACGCCGCGCACCACGCCCGGCTGGACGACGGCAGCGGGCTGCGGGTGATCCGCCTCGGCGCGGAGGCGGCCGCGATATCCGGTCGGCCCACCGAAGCGCCCGAGCGCCCCGAGCCGGGTGCGACGGCCGCCGTCCTGTTCACCGGAGCGGCGTCCCCGCGCGCCGTGCCCGTCGGCCACGCCCGGCTGCTCGCCGCCCACGAGGGCTGGGCCGAGGTCATCCGGCCGGTCCCCGGGGACCGGCACCTGATCACCCACGGCCCGGACCTCACCCCGTTCGCCGCCGGCTGGACCAGGGCCCTGTGCTCCGGCGGCGCCCTCGTCGTGCCCGAGCGCACGCCCTGGACGCCCGAGGGGATCCGCCGGGCGGTCGAGAGCGAGCAGGTCAGCGTGGTGCACACCGACCCGGCGGGCGCGACCCGGCTGCTCGTGCGCGCCGCCGAGCGCCCCGGCTCCGCGGCCGCGCGCCGCCGCGAATCCGACCCGGCCCTGCGGTCGTTGCGCATGGTCACGGTCACCGGCGACCGGCTCTTCCTCGACGAACAGGACGCGTTGCAGTCCAGGCTCCGGGCCGGCACCCGGCTGCTCAACGTGTACGGGCTCACCGAGGCGGCGGGTACCGGTACCTGGTTCGAACTGTCCCAGCTGCCCGGCCCGTTGGACGACCCCGAGCAGCTCTCCCTGATCGGCACCCCGTTCCCCGGCTGCCGGGTGGAGCTCCCGGGCGGGCAGATCCGCCTCACCCCGCCCGACGGCGGCGAGCCGATCCCCACCGGCGATCTGGCAGAGCTGCGCCCGGACGGACTGCTGGAGTTCCAGGGCCGGATCCGGGACCGGATCACCACGGCGGACGGCGCACTCGACCCGCACACCGTCGAAGCCGCCATCCGCAGCCACCCGGACATCGGCGCCGCCCTCGTGGCCGAAGTCCCGGACGGCAGGAGCGGTGCGCGCCGACTGGTCGCCTACCTGGCCCCGCCCGCCGATGCGCAGGCCTGGCCCCCGGCCGCCGACCTGCCGGACAGCGGGCGGCTCCGCGACCACCTCGCGGGGAAGGTGCTCCGGGTGGAGACCCCGCAGGCCGTGGTCCGGCTGCGCACGCTGCCCCGCAACCGCGCGGGCCAGGAGAACCGGGACGCCCTGGCCCAGCCCGTGCTCACGACGAATCCGGGCCGGGGGGACGGCGCGAGCGGAGGCGGAAAGTACGCGGCCGCCGGCGTCCCGACCGCCGAACCGCTCACCGTGATCGCCCTCTGCGCCGGGTTCGTGGTCTTCACCGGACTCTTCTTCTTCGTCCTCTCGAAGGTCGTCTGGCCGGGCGCGACCGACCTGTACGGGGTGCCGAGCCCGTGGGCCTTCCTCTTCTTCGTGCTCTACCTGTTCGAAGGGGCAGCCTTCGCGGCCGGGCTGCTGTTCCTCTTCAGAGGCCGTGCCCGGATGCGGCGCCACGGTCACGGCCAGGGCATCACCACGGCCGCCCATCTCGCGGTGGTCTACCTGCTCGTCGCCTGGTGGCCGCAGGACAACTGCTACCGGCTCGCGGCCAAGCAGGACTGGCCGGTCCAGGCAGCCCTCGTCTACGCCTTCAACATTCCGCTGATG
Source organism: Streptomyces sp. NBC_01006 (assembly GCF_045162725.1). Classification (NCBI taxonomy): domain Bacteria; kingdom Bacillati; phylum Actinomycetota; class Actinomycetes; order Kitasatosporales; family Streptomycetaceae; genus Streptomyces; species Streptomyces sp. NBC_01006. Next base: position 7,702,052 of record NZ_CP108700.1, read on the forward strand.
ATCGCGGCCGCCGTCCTCGCCGTCTACGTCACGGAGGCGCCGCCGTCACCCGCCGACTCCGACACCGACGTCCCGGGCCACTCCGTCGGCTGACCCTCCGTGAACCCCGCCCCCACGGCGAGCGCCTCCGCCCGTACCAGTGCCTCGGCCGCGTCCAGCACCTCCCTGCTGTGCGCGGCCACCAGTACGCCCAGCCAGGGCGCCGGGTCGAAGGCGCCCGTCGGGATCGCGGGCAGGAACACCGCCCCGAGTTCCGCGCAGCCCCGCTCCAGCGTCTCGCACAGCTCGTCCAGCGCCGCCCCGGGCAGTCTGGCCCCCAGCCCCACCCGGTCCGCGATCCGTACGAAATGCCCGGCGCCGCGCAGCGAGTCGAGCCGGGCCGCCACCATGAAGGCGATCGACGGCCCGGTGAGCCGCAGGTTCGTCTCCGTCGGCGCCAGCCGCCCCGCCCCGTCGGCGACGAAGTCCACGTCGAACCAGCCCCGGTAGCCGGCGGCGGACAGCTCCCGGCCCACCGCCTCCCCGAACGCGAGCAGCGGTTCCTCCGCCCACGCGGGCACCACCCCGGGGCCCACCGTCGCCCCGCGGTACCCGGAACCCGCCACGTCCATCACCGCGCCGCCCACCTCGTGCACCCGGCCCGCCTCGTCCACGAACCCGTCGTACGTCAGATCCCGCGCCTCGTCGAGCCCGGCCGGGCCGGACACGTACTCCTCCACCAGCAGGGGCCCGCGCGGGAGGGCGCGCAGCACCGCGCGGGCGCCGCCCGCGGCCCGGACCCGGTCGGGCGTCACCACGGTGGTGCCCGAACCGCCGACACCGTGCTCCGATTTCAGCACCGTGCTCTCGCCCGCCTCCGCCCGCGCGGCCAGCAGCCTGGCCGCCGCCCGCCGGGTGGGGGCCGGCCACTGCCCGGGGAGCAGGATCCGGGGGTGGCCGCCGTCCGCCAGGATCCGGCCGAACAGGCCGTGCGCCGCAGACTTGGACTCGTACCGCAGCTCGCGGGGCCGCCACCGCAGCCCGGCCAGCCGCGCGAAGGCCGCCGTCCGCCCCCACGGTACGAGGGGCAGCCCGGCCGAGGTCAGCCGCCCGGCCAGCGCCGGCCGGGCCCGTACGGCATCCGACAGCCCGGCACTCGGCGACAGCCCGGTATCCGGCGGCAGTCCGGGGCCGCCGTCCGCCAGGCCGTCGTAGACCTCCACCCCCTCCCACTCCAGGACGCGTCCGACCCGCTCGATCCAGCCCGGAGGCACCGCCCCGGGCAGCACCAGCGCCCCCGGCCACGGACTGTAGAACGCCGCCAGGCAGGCGTAGTGGTGCGCGGCCCGCTGCTCGCGGTCCAGGGACGCATCGGCGAACTGGGCGTTGTACTCGGCGACATTGCCCACGTGCACGGCGGGCCCGCCGCCCGTCCAGGCCCGCGCCCAGTCGGCGAGCGGCGCGGGCGCGGCCTCGAACCGCGCCAGACCGGCGGGCGGTTCGTCCTCGCCGCCGGCCGCGCGGGACTCCGGCGGACCCAGCGCGCCCATCGCCCGGTAGAACCCCGCCGCATACGGATCGGCGTCGATCAGCAGCCTGCGGAAGCCCAGTTCGGCGGCCCGGCGCAGGGCGTCCCGGTACAGCCGCCGCCCCACGCCCCGTCCGATGGCCCCCGGCTCCACGAACAGCAGTCCCAGCCGGGCCACCGGCGGCGCGCCCTCCAGGGAGGCGAGCCCCAGCACCCGGCCGCCGGCCGCGTCCTCGGCCACCACGATCCGGCGGTCCGCCACCTCCCCGGCCGGGATCCGCAGTTCCGGCGCGCACGCGGCCAGGAACGCGGCGTCGTACCCCCAGTACGCCTTGGAGCGGAGCACGAGGGCGGTGAGCTCCTCCGCCTCACCGGGCCGCGCCGCTCTGAGCTTTACCATTCCCTGACCTCCCCATGGCCTGCCGCGAGACCGTGCGATAGATTCGGCCACCCTGAGCCCCCCTGACGGGAGGTGTCCCGTCATGTACGGCAGGTCCTTCCTACCCCCGCGGAGAACGGCTTCCCAATGAGCGACATCATCAACGGACTTGGCCGCACCAGCGCCTACGGCGCCCTCGGCCTGGTCCTGCTGATCCTCGGCATCGTTCTCGTGGACGTGCTGACGCCCGGGAAGCTCCCGAAGCAGATCTGGGAGGAGCGCAACCGGAACGCGGCCGTCATGCTGAGCTCCGCGCTCCTGGGCGTCGGCGGGATCGTCTTCACCTCGATCTGGACCACGTACGACGACTTCGGCAAGGGGCTGCTGTCCACCGCCGCGTTCGGGCTGCTCGGCCTGGTCCTGATGGGCCTCGCCTTCCTGGTGCTGGACTGGGTGACCCCCGGCAAGCTCGGCGCGATCGTCGTCGACCCGGAGCCGCACCCGGCGGTCTGGGTCACGGCCTCCTGCAACCTGGCGGTGGCCGCCATCGTCGCCGCCTCGATCGCCTGACACTCCCTGGGACCGGTGCTACGCCAGACCCAGCGCGAACACCGCGAACCCGGCCGCCAGGACCCCGGCGAGTATGCGCCGCACCGCCGTCGCCCCCCTCCACGGCTCCTCGAACCGTCGGGCGTACCGGGCGATGCCCACCAGCAGCACCGCGAACAGCGGCATCCACGCGAGGCGCGCCGCGATCCAGACCGGACTGTCCGGCGCCGTCGTCAGACCCGGCAGCCCGCCCGCGAACGAAGCGGGAACGGCCGCCGCCAGCATGGCCGTCTGGTGCCAGCACAGGATCGTCATCGCGCACAGGTTGATCACGACCACCGGGGCCCACAGCGCCGGCCGGGCGAGCAGCTTCGCCAGCCGGTCGCGCAGCAGCATCGCCGCCCCCGACTGCGCCGCGGCCAGGGCCAGCACCAGCAGCGACGGCGGGTGCGAATTGGTCCGCGCCTCGCCCGGTACGCCCACCATCGACGCCGGGTAGTGGAACACCGCCAGCAGCGCCGCGAACAGTACGGTCCCGCCCGCCAGCAGCAGCCAGGACCCGCGCCGCCCGATCCGCCCCTCGCCCCAGGAGACGCCCAGCTGGTACGCGAACAGCCAGCCCGGCAGGGTGTTCACCACCGCCAGCCAGGACGGCACGGAGTCGGCGAGCGGCCCGTACCGCAGGAAGTCCACCACCGCGACCGAGGCGAGCAGCGGGGCCGCGGCCCAGCCGCCGAGCCGGTGCGCCGCCCGTACGCAGTACGGGGTCAGCGCGGTGACCACCACGTACACCCCGACGAACCACAGCGGCTGGACGACCAGCGTGGCCCCCGTCCGCAGCGTGGCCTCCGGCACCCCCGCCGCGTAGAGCACCGGCGCGGCCAGCGCCCACACCGCCGTGACCCCGAGCACCGGCCGCCCCAGCCGGGCGATCCTGCCCTTCAGCCAGGCCCCGGCGGACCCGGTGCGGCGGTGGTAAGAGAGCACCGAGGCGTAGCCGCCGACGAGGAAGAAGATGCCGAGCATCTGGAGCACCCAGCTGGCGGGGGCCAGAGCGCCGAACGCGGAGAGCGGGCTGGCGTTGTGCAGGCCGCCCTCCGCGTCACGGGTCAGTCCGCCGAGCAGCCAGTGCCCGGTCGGCACGGCCAGCAGGGCGAGGGCGCGCAGCCCGTCGACGGCCCGGTCGCGGTGGGCGGGGGTCTGCCGCTCGATCCGGTCGGCGGCCTTCCCGAGCCGGGTCAGCGTGCTCATCGGACCTCTCCCTTCGCGATCGCGGCGAAGGCCGCCAGGGACTGGGTGCCGGGTACGAGGTAGCCGGTGTGGCCGTGCACGTCGGCGGCCGGCACCTTGCGGGCGCCGAAGGCGGCGGAGGCCGGGTCGGCGCCGTGGCCGATCCCGGCGAACTCCACGTTCGGCACGTCGCCGATCCAGTCGGAGGGCCCCCGGGCCGCCCAGACACGGGCGCGGGTGTGCAGGTCGGCGGCGGTGTCGGCGCGCATGCCGGGGGAGCCGAACACGACGATGTCGCCGGCGTCCGTACGCCCGGCCGCGAGGCCCCCGACCACCGAGCCGTAGCTGTGGCAGAACAGCACCGGGTCGGGTGCGCCGACCGCGTCGAGCCCCGCCGTGAACCGGACCAGCCGCTCCGCGCCCGCCTCGGCGAGCCGCCCGGAGGCCGCGTCCAGACCGACCCCGACGGGGGTGGTGTAGCCGGTCCAGGCCACCACCGCGGTGTCCTCGCCGGCCGCGGCGCGCAGCGACCGGGCCATCCCGGCCGGCCCGGTGTTCGGCGCGCGCTTCGCGTCGTACGTGGTGGCGTCGCTGTCCGAACCCGGCACGATCACCGAGACGTGCGCGGCCCGCCCCAGATCCCCGAACACCTCGACGACCTGGCCGCGCCCGCGCGGATCGAAGGCGAGGATCTGCCGCCCCGGCGAGGCGAGCGAGGCGTAGCGCGCCTCACCCGTCGCCAGGACGGCCAGCCGGTTGGCCTCGTACCTGAGGGTGACGGGGGCGCCGTCGAGGTTGCCCACCACCAGCGGGTGGCGGCGTACGAGCTGCCGGCGCCCGGCGTCGTCCAGCCCGGCGAAGAACCGGGCCACGTCGTGCGGCGAGGCGCTCGCCGGGTCGGGCAGCGACCGGCCGGACGCGGTGTCGGCCCGCCAGGCGGCGGTGCCGGGCGGCGGTCCGGTGACCGCCTGCTGGCTGTCGCCCGAGGCCCAGCCCGCGGTCCCCCCGACCACGGCCACGGCCAGTGCGGCGGTGGCCAGGGTCCTTCCGAAGCGGCGCATGCCCCTTCTCCTCTCCTCGTGATGAGGAGGAAGGTAGGAAGAAGGTGTCCCGCCGGGCGTCGGACCGTGGAGCCAAGTCGGATTTCATACCCCGGTAGGGGGTGGAGGAGTAGGGGGTGAAGGAGACGTCAGTCCGAGTCGCCCGGCCGCACCAGCCCCGCCTCGTACGCGAAGATCACCGCCTGGGCCCGGTCCCGCAGGTCCAGCTTGGCCAGCACCCGCCCGATGTGCGTCTTCACCGTCTGCTCGGCCAGCACCAGGTGCCCGGCGATCTCCTGGTTCGACAGCCCGCGCGCGATCAGCTCCAGTACCTCGGTCTCCCGCGGGGTCAGCCCCTTCAGCCGCAGCGCCGGGTCCTTGCGCGGGGCCGGCCGCTGCTGGACGAAGTCCGCGATCAGCCGCCGGGTGACCGAGGGCGCGAGCAGCGCCTCGCCCGACGCGACCACCCGGACCGCCGCGATCAGATCGGCCGGCGGGGCGTCCTTGAGCAGGAAACCCGAGGCGCCCGCGCGCAGCGCCTCGTACACGTAGTCGTCGATGTCGAAGGTGGTCAGCATCAGCACCTTCGGCCGGTGGACCACCCCCGGCGGCGGGCTGAGCAGCTCCCGGGCCGCCGTCAGCCCGTCCATCTCCGGCATGCGCACGTCCATCAGCACCACGTCGGGATGCGCGGTGCGCGAGACCTGGACCCCCTGCCGCCCGTCGGGGGCCTCGCCCACCACGTCGATGTCGGCCTGCGCCGACAGCAGGGCGGCGAACCCCGCCCGCACCATGGCCTGGTCGTCGACGATGATCACACGGATGGTCAACTGGCGTCCTCGGTCGGGTCGTTCGTGGGTTCGTTCAGGGGCAGGCGGGCCGCGACCCGGAAGCCGCCGTCGGGCAGTGGACCGGTGTCCAGCGTCCCGCCCGTCAACCGTACGCGCTCGCGCATGCCGACCAGCCCGTGCCCGGTGCCCGAACTGCCCGGCTCCACCACTGCGTCCCGGGCCGCCGGGCCGTTCACCACGAGCACGAGGACCTCCTCGGCGTCGTGCGTCACCGAGACCCGGGTCGCGGCGCCCGGCGCGTGCCGCACCACGTTCGCCAGCGCCTCCTGCACGATCCGGTACGCCGACAGGTCCACGGCCGGTGGCGCCGCCCGCTCCGCCCCCGCCGCGAGCGACAACTCCACCGGCTGCCCGGCCCGTACGGTCGCCTCCACCAGCTGCTGGATCCGGCCGATCCCAGGCTGCGGGGCCGGCGCACCCGTACCGTCAGGCGCTGCGTCCCCGCCGTTCGCCCGGTCGCTGCGCAGCACCGTCAGCAGCCGCCGCATCTCGCCCAGCGACTCGCGCGCACTGGCCGCGATCGCCGCGAACTCCTCCTGCACCGGCTCCGGCATGCCGGGCAGCCGGTACGGCGCGGAGTCCGCCTGCACGGTGATCACCGACATGTGGTGGGCCACCACGTCGTGCAGCTCCCGGGCGATCCGCGCCCGTTCCTCCAGCAGGGTCCGCCGGGCCCGCTCGGCCTCGCTGATGCTCTCCTGCTCGGCGATCCGCTGCTGCGCGTCACCGATCCCGCGCAGCGCCCCCGTCACAGCGAGGAAGCTCCCGCTCAGTACGGAGAGCAGCGCGACCGTGGTGGTCACCCCGTCGGGCTCGAAGAAGCCGAGCACCACCCCTACGGCGCCCGTCACCAGCCACACGCCGATCAGCGTCCGGATCGACTCGCGCAGCCCCAGGCACACCATCAGCACCAGGTAGCCGACGATGCACATCGGGGTCCACGGCCAGGCGTGTCCGGCCACCTCGTCGGCGTGCGTCAGCACGACCGCCCCGACCGTGTCCGCGACCAGGACCAGGGCCCACGCGGGCAGCGGCCGCGTCACCGCCAGCAGCAGCGGCACGGTCTGGGCCACGCCCAGCGCCCCCGCCCAGCCGCCGCCCGACTTGTAGTCGTTGGTCAGCACGGTGACGGTCGCCGGCAGCAGCGCCACCACGAAGACGCCGACGACCACGTACGGCAGCATCCGCTGCCAGGCCTTCGGCGCCTGCGCGAACAGCGGCTCCGCCGCCCGGGCCGGCGTGCGCAGCACCACCGTGAACCGCATCGGCGCCCGGGACCCCTTCGCGGGGGCCGGCGTACGGGGGCGGGCTTCGTCGCGATCGCTCATGATCGGACCAGCCTATGCTCCGCAGGGGCTCCAGGAAGGCAGGAGTACGCTGCTCGCGGTCGATCACGGGGTCACAGGGGGAGCCGGTACGCATGGGCACGGCAGCGGCACTAGAGAAGCTCGTACCGGTGCTGCTGGCCTTCGGCGGAGGTGTACTGCTCGCCCGCCGCAAGACCGTCCCGGCCGAGGCCTCCAAGGCCTTCGCCGACTACGCCTTCCTCTTCGCCGTCCCCTGCTACCTCTTCGGCAACATCTACGGCAGCGACCTCGGCGCCCTGTTCAACTGGCACGCGATCGGCGCCTACGCCGCGGCCGCCGCCCTCGCCGTACTCGTCATAGCCTTCGCCTCGGGCGCCCGCGGCATCCGCGATCCCCGCGACGTGGCGCTGCGCGTGATGGCCGGAGTCCAGGTGAACACCGCCTACTTCGCCGTTCCCGTGTTCATCACCTTCTTCGGGACGGCCGCGCCGATCTTCCCCGTCCTGCTCTTCCAGGTCTGCGTGCTCTCCCTCGTCGTCATCTCCATCATGGAGCTGGGCCGCGCCGGCCCCGCCGCGGGCGGTCCCGGGCAGCGGCTCTCGCGGGCCGTCGGCGCCTCGCTCGCCACCCCGGTGGTCCTGGCCTGCAACGCCGGGATCGTGCTCAACCTGCTCTCGGTGCACCTCCCGAAGGTGGTCCTGGACGGGGCTTCCTTCGTCGGCGACAGCGCATCGCCGATCGCCCTGTTCGCCCTCGGCCTGCACCTCGGCGGCGTGGGGCTGGACGTCCGGGGCACCTCCCGCGAGGAGATGGCCCTCATCGCCTTCAAGTGCCTGGCGTTCCCGCTGCTGGCCTGGACGGTGTGCGGGGTGCTGTTCGGCGTACGGGGGGAGTGGCTGACGTACCTCGTCCTGATCGCCGCGATGCCCACCCCGCAGAACCTGTTCGTCTTCGCCCAGCGCTACGACGTGGGCGTGGACCTCTCCGCCTCACTGGTGATCAAGAGTTCGGTCGTGTCGCTGCTGTTGCTCCCCCTCTGGCTGCAGACTGTGGCCTCATGAGCACACCGATACGAACTGCCGCCACGAACACCGCCGTTGCCGCCACCGGCTGGGGGCTGCTGGCCGCCTGGGCCTTGCACGACCTGGAGGAAGTGGCGACCGTGGGACGCTGGTCCCGCACCCGGGTCCCGGTACTGCGCGAACGCCACCCCCGCGTCCCCGACCGCGTCTGGGACGTGCTGGGCAGCACGGACGGCCGGCAGTTCGCCCGCGCCGTCGGGGTGATGGGCGTCATCGTGGCCGCGGCCGCCGCCGACGGCCACCGCACCGGCGGCCGGTCCGCCTTCTACCAGGCCGGCCTGAACGGCTTCGGCCTGCACGGCCTCGTCCACCTCGGGCAGGCGGCCGCCACCTGCGGCTACACCCCCGGCGTGGTCACCTCACCGCTCCTCGTCGTCCCCTTCACCCTCTGGGCCCGCGGCCGGCTGCGCCGCGCCGGGGTGCTGCGGCCGATGCGGGTGCGGGACGCCGTGCAGGGGCTGGCCCTGGCCGCCGCGGCTGCCGCAGGATCGCAGGCGGTGGCCCGGCGGCTCGGCTGAGCCGCGTCCGGTGAACCGGCGGCGCGGTGGTCGTTCCCCGCGCGGGCTTCGGTCGTTGACCCGGCATGGAGCTGCTGCCGACCATCGCGGCGCCGGGCGTCGGTGAACGGGCCGACGCCGCGGCCGATGCCGCCTGCCACCTCTACGACGCCGTCGCCCCCTGGAGCTCCGCCGAGCCCGGCGGGTGGAGCCGTACGGCGGCCGAGGACGCCGCCGAGACCATCGAGACCACCGCGCACGCGCTCGCGTACGCCCATCCGCGCGCCGAGGTCCTCCTGGCCCCGGTCCACACCGCGCTCGCCGACCTGCGCCGCCAGCTCGGACTGCCACCCGCCGACCAGCTGACCGCCGACGGGAACCCGGCGAGCCCGCGCACGGTGGGCAACCCCCGGCGCACCCGCTGGGTGCGGGTGCTCACGCCGCCTTTGCCCCGGCAACCGCCTGCTCGTACAACTTCTTGACCTCCGGGCCGAAGTACGAGCTGTACGAGGTGTCGGCGGTGTCCCCGCCCGTCTTCCAGCCGCCGATGACCCCGACGACGTCCCCGGTCTCGGTCACCTTGTCGTAGTTCTTCAGGAAGGGGCCGCCGCTGGTCCCGCCCGGGTATCCGGTGCAGTCGATCCGCAGGAACGATCCGGGGATCCCCGGATCGCTGCTGGTGAACTTGGTCGTACGGTTCACGCACAGCCGCGGGCGCGCGGCCGATGCCGGATAGCCGATCAGCGACACCTTCGCGTGCTCGTAACCGGCGCCGGTGACCAGGCGGTTGCCGCCGACCACGTCCTCTACGGGGAACCCGTCGGCATCCGGCCCGACCTGTGCGAAGGCCACGTCGAGCGTGGCTCCCTTGTCGGCGCCCAGGCTCTTGTAGCGGGGGTCGATCCACACCTTGGACTTTCCGTCGGCGGTCCGCAGCACCGGGAACATCCCGTACGGCTGCGGGTTGTCCGCCGTGTACAGCGGTACGAAGGCCACCTGGCGGGCGTCGGTGCCGAGCAGGCAGTGCGCCGCGCTGAGCACCATGTCGCGGCCGGGGGAGGCGACCACGCTCGCGGTGCAGAAGTACGCGCCGCCGCCCTTCATCACGAACATCCGGCCGACGACCGGGATCCCGTCGAAGTCCTGCCCGGTGCCGGGGTCCGTGGCCGCGGCCGCCGACGCGGGGGTCATGGGCGCCGCGGACGCCATCCGGTCGGCCGTCCAGAAGGTCTCCGCCTCGCGGGCGGACCACCGGCCGGGCGGCGGCAGAGCGCTCCCGGCCTCGGCCACCGGCAGCGGTCCGGCGGGCAGCAGCAGGGCGGCCGTCGCCGCCGCCACGGTCAACGTACGTCGCATGTCGAGCTCCTCTAGATGGCCTGCGGGAAGCGGAACAGCCGGTCCGGGTCGTAGGCGCGCCGGACCTCTTCGAGGCGGGCGAGGTTCGGCCCGTAGTACGCCTCGCGCCAGGCGGGCAGTTTCGGATCGATGTAGTTCTGGTACGCGCGGCCGCTCGCCCAGGGGCGCAGGTCCTGCCACAGCCCGTCGAGCCAGCCCTGGTGCGCGGCCACCTGCGCGGACGTCGCGGAGGCGGGCCAGTAGGCGAGGTACTGGGTCAGGAAGGCGCTGTCGCGGTGCACGAACGCGGTATCGGCCGCCGCCGGCCGGTTCACCGCACCGCCGCATTCGCCGCTGAACTGGACGACTCCGAGTCCGCCGGCCGGCACGGTCCGCCCGTAGCGCCGTACGGCGGCCAGCACGGCGGCGACGCCCGCGTCGGGCAGCCCGGCGGCGCCCCAGAAGTCGCAGCGCCCGCCGTAGGAGTCCCGGCCGATCAGCCCCTCGGGGGTGCGGCCGGGCAGGGTGCCGGGCAGATGGCACTGCGGGGCGCTCTGCTCCAGGCACCCCGACATGGCCCGCAGGGTCTCCTCGTAGGTGCGTACGACGGTCCAGCTGTCCCGGAGCGGCCTGCCGACCAGGTCGGACAGGCGGGACAGCTGCCGCTCCAGCTCGGCGCGCCCGTCGAAGCACAGGACGCGTACGGCGGGGGCCGCGGCCGGGGCCGGGCCGGCTTCGATCAGGAACTCGACCTGGCTCCAGAAGGGGTCGGGGAGGGCGGCCAGCCAGCGCTGCCAACCGCGCAGCAGGGCGGCGGAGTCGGCTTCGGGCCAGTGGAGTTCGGCGTAGGCGCAATCGGTGGCCGGGTGGGTGCGGAAGCGGAACTCGGTGACCACGCCGAAGTTGCCGCCCCCGCCGCCGCGCAGCGCCCAGAACAGCCCCGGGTCACGGGTGGCGTCGACCTCGCGCACGACGGCGTCGGGGGTGACGACGGTGGCGCCGGTGAGGGCGTCGGAAGTGGTCCCGTGGGCGCGCGAGGCGAGGCCGAGCCCGCCGCCCAGGGTGAGTCCGGCGATCCCGACGGTGGGGCACAGGCCGGTCGGTACGGCGAGGCCCTGCGCGGCGAGGGTCCGGTTGACGTCGCCGAGCCGGGCTCCGGCGCCGATCCGCACGCCGGCCGTCCCCTCGACGGCGAGCCCGGCCATGGCGCCGACGTCGACGACGAGCCCTCCGGCGCAGGTGGACCAGCCGGCGTAGCTGTGGCCGCCGCCGCGCGGTACGACGGGGACGGCGGAGCGGCGGGCGAAGTCCAGGCAGACGGCCACGTCGGCGGCGTGCGCGGGGTAGGCCACCGCGCCCGGCGCGACCGTGTCGTAGCGGGGCTGGAACAGCTGCCGGGCCTCCGGGTAGTCGGGGTCGCCCGACAGCACCAGCCGCCCGTCGATCCCGCGGGCGAGCGCCGCCCAGTCGGGGCCGCGGGCGGGCGCCGCCGCGACGGCGAAGGCGGCCAGCACGGCCGCGGGAGCGCTGCCCAGCAACTGGCGGCGGTGGAGGCTCATCCCTCCTTCCTGCCATCGCCCGGCCCGATCGCGGCGAAGGCGGGCCCAGGGGGAGGACGCTGCCCCCCGAACGGCCCACGCCCCGCCCGGCGAAGCCGCCCACCCCGCGGAAACCCGACCCTTGGGGGGTGCCTCGGGGGGTGCCCGATCAGGCGGGTGGCGGGAGGCGTAAGGGTATGGTTCGAACCCCTGGGCTGCGACGGGGGCGTGAGGTGAGTACGGTCTGCCCATGCAGATCGACGGAGCCGGCAGGCAGCAGCGGGGGCATGTTCTTCTCATAGCGGGCGACGCCGCCGTACGGCGGCGGGCCGTTCAGGTCGCGCCCAGTGCGAATCTGGCCGCGCTCGGAGTGCTGCCCGCGTCCGCGCTGCTGAACAGTCACGTCCCCAATGACACCACGTACCTCGACGGGGCCCGGGATCCCAACACCGTGCTGATGCGGCTGCGCGCGGCCGCGGCGACCCCGGGGCCGCTGCTCGTCTACCTCTCCGGCCGGCTCACGCTCGACCGCCGCGGGCACGGACTGCACCTCGCGCTCGCGGGAACCACGGCCTCCACCGTCCGTTACACGGCCCTGCCGTGGGACTGGCTGGGGACCGAGCTCGCGGCCCGTCCCACCGGCCCGACCACGGTGGTGCTCGACCTCGTCGCGGACAAGTCAGCCTGGCCGGTGCTGCAGGAGTACGGGAGCCTGCCCGCCTCACCCTCCGCCGAGGTGTACGGGGTGGTCGTCCCGCCCGCCTTCGCCGGCGGGCAGCAGCAGGTGAGCGCGTACACCCGGCACTGGATCGACCAGCTGCGCCGCAGCCCCACCCGCCCCTCCAACCTGCAGTTGCACGCCTTCGCCGTCGGCGCGGCCGCCCTGCCGCCCGGCACCCTCGTCCTGCCCGCCACACGCGAACTCAGCGCGTCCGCCGCCCAGCAGGCGCCGCCGGAGCAGGTTCCCGACCCGCGGCCGCACATCCACGCCCTCGCCTCCGGCGGCCGGCACCAGGAGGCCGCCACCCTCGCGCAGGCCTGGGAGCAGCACGTTCTCCAGACCCACGGCCACACCTCGCCCGAGGCCACCCACTGGGCCGAGATCCGCGCCGACCTCGCCCGGATGGCCGGAAACTACCGCTCGGCGACCCAGCTCTGGATCAACGCCGGGCACACCCGGCTGGAGCATCAGCCGCCGGACGCACCCGAGGTCCTCGCGGCCGCGGCGGGCGCCCTGTACTGCTGGACCCAGCTCAAGGACCAGGCGGCGGCCCGCGATTCCGGCCCCGAACTCGTCCGCCTGCTGCGCGCCCTGCCGAGCCTCGAACCGAGGCTCCTGCGGCTGACCCAGCAGCGGCTGGAGGTACTGGAGGGCAGCCCCGCCGGCCGGACGATCTAGAGCCGTTTGCGGGCCAGGAGGAAGGCCTGGGGGGATTTCTCCTGGCCCGTGGGCCGGCGCACCAGGCGGGCCACTTCCTCCAGGCCCGCCCCGGCGAGCAGGTCGGCGATCAGCTCCGGCGGGGTCCAGTACACGTCCAGCTCGACGGGGTGCCCGTACGCGTGCTCCAGCCGGATCTTCTCCTCGCCCGCCTTGAACGCGATCAGCACATGGCCGCCGGGCGCGAGCACGCGGGCGAACTCCGCGAACAGCGGCGGCAGTTCCCCCGGCGGGGTGTGCACCGTCGAGTACCAGGCCAGGACCCCGCCGAGCACCCCGTCCGCCACGTCCAGCGCCGCCATCGAGCCCACCTCGAAGCGCAGCCCCGGATACGTCCGCCGGGCCACCGCGACCATCGCCGGGGACAGGTCGACGCCGAAGGCCCGTACGCCGAGCCCGTCCAGATGGGCCGTCACGCGGCCCGGGCCGCAGCCCAGGTCCGCGACGGCCCGGGCCGCGCCGCCCTCGTCGCCGCGCACGCACTCGGCGAAGGCCGCCAGCATGGCCCGGTCCAGCGGCCTGTTCACCAGCTCCGTGCCGAGGAGCCGGGCGTAGTCGACGGCGACGGCGTCGTACGACGCCCGTACGGAGTTCAGGTCCGAGGTCTCCTTCATGCCCTGTGACACTAGACTGCCCGCCCCCGCCCCCGCCTGTCGGTCCTGGCCAGCGGATTGTCCAGCTCCGCCCATTGGTCGCCCGGGACTCCGGGGCTCAGCCGCATCAGCGTCAGGGCCTTGGTCGGCAGCGGCGCCGTCAGCAGGGCCTCGGTGTCGGCGGTGGCCGGGAGCCCGGCGGCCTCGGCGAGCGCCTCGCCGAAGGCCGCCGCAGAGCCCGCCGTGGCCCCCAGGGTCCCGGTCAGCAGGGAACCGAACAGCTTGCGACGCAGCAGGGTCACGTCATCGGTGACCAGCCGGCCCGAGAGCGGCGGCACCGGCAGGCCGTGCCGGGCGAGCCGCTCCGGGCTGATCCGGATGTCGGCGAGATCGCGGTAGACCAGCCGCAGCGGGGCCCCCGTCGCGGACAGCACGACGAGCAGGTTCTGGCCGTGGGCCTCCAGCGCCACCCCGAGGTCCAGCACCCGCAGGCAAACCGAGAGCGCGAGGCGGGCGAACTCGGCCCGCCAGGCCGCCGAACGCGCGAACGGAGCCCCGCCCAGGGCCGCCACCGGTACGACCCGCTCGCCCGCCGCGGCGTCCGCGTACACCTCGGGCGGCTCGCGCAGCACCGCGGCCAGGTCGGGGCTGTGCGCGGTCGCGGCGCCCAGGGTGCGGGTGATGTGCAACTGCCCGTCGAGCCGCTCCGACAGGGCCTGGGCAAAGGCGGAGACCGCGGCGGCCGTCTCGATGGAGTACTCGGAGATGTCCCGCACGGAGGAGGTCAGCCGGGTGCTCAGCGCCGTCTTGACGTGTGCGCCGCCCGCCGCGGGGGCGAGGGTGCGCAGGGCCATCAGGGGGTGCGCCGCGAAGCCGGGGCGCAGCGCCCCGGCCACCCCCCGGCCCGTCTGTTTCAGGACGTGTTCCGCCTGCCACGGGTGCACCGGCAGCAGGAGCCGGCCACCGTCGCGCAGCCCGGCCGGCCACGCGCCCGTGACCAGGCACTCCTCGGCCCGTACGGCGACCAGCCCGAGCTCGACCAGCGGCCGGTGCTCCGGCGCGTACGCCAGCTGCTCGGCCACTGAGAACCCGGGGCGGGAGCGGCAGTTGGGGTGGTAAGGATGGCCGTCGACCACCCGCTGCTCCCATTCCCGGGCGGCCTGCGGAGCCGCCTCCGCCGCGGGCGGCTGCCCGGCCCGGGACAGCGCGAGCGAGGCCGTGCTGTCGTCCAGCTCGGCGGCGAAGGCGTCCCCGTGCGGCACCCCCAGCGCCGCCACGAGCCGCCCGGACTGCCGGTACGCGACGCCGTCGAGCAGCACCTCGTGGACGTACGGATCGGTCGCGTACGGGTCCGGCGGCGGGCCCTCCAGCCGGCTGCCGCCGGACAGCCGGAGCGTCAGGCCGCCGGGCCCGCGCTCGCGGCGCTCCACCCACGGCAGCGGTTCGAAGGCCAGCGCCCGCCACAGCCGGGTCAGCACGGCGGCCCGGGCGCCGCCGAGCGCGGCGCCGTAAGCGGAACCGAGGGCTGGGCGCACTTCGGCCAGCTCGGCGGACACGGCCTCTTCGGCCGGGGAGGCGGGGAGGTTCATGCTGGGGTGCAGGGCCCTGTTCCTCTCACGGGTCTCTCACGGGTGACGTGATGATCACGTCATCATCGCGGATACTGAAGATCACGGCCGGAGGTACGCCCCGCGACCCCGGCACCTGGGATGGACCGAATGGAATCCGTGGACCTCAACGCCGCAGCCGACGCGTACGCCACCACCCCCCTGCTGAACTGCCTGCTGAGGGAAGCGGCCGATCCCGCCGAGGAGCTCTCCGCCGCGCCGGACGACGGCTGGTCGGTCCACCGGCTGCGCGGCAGCGGCCGGCTCCTGCGCGTACGGGGCCCGCGCCGGCCGCTGCGCCCCGAGCTGCGCGCGGCGGACGGCTGGCGTCCGCTCAGCCACACCGAGCTGGTCAAACTGACCGCCGACGAACTGCACCGGTACACGGGCGTCCCGAACGACGAGCTCCCGGTCGAGATCGCCGACAGCCGCGAGGCCGTCGCCGCGCTGCTGGCCGCCCGCGCCGAGGCCGCGCCCCCGCAGGACCCGTACGTCCTCTCCGAGCAGTCCCTGGTCATGGGACACCCGTACCACCCCGCCCCCAAGGCGCGGGGCGGCGCGCCCGCCGCGAGCTGGCTGCCGTACGCGCCGGAGGCGTACGCCCGCCACCCGCTGGTCTTCCTGGGGCTGCGCGAGGACCAGGTGGCCGAGGAGGGCGGGCCGGCCGCCGCCGACGCGGTCGACGCGCTGGCCGGGCTGCTCGACGGGCCGCGCCCGCCGGCCGGATACCGACTGCTGCCCGCGCATCCCTGGCAGCTGGAGCTGGTCGGCGGCTCGGCGGCCCTGCGCACGGCGTTCGCCGACGGGCGGCTGCTGCGCCTGGGCCCGGGCCGCCGGACGGTCCGGCCGACGGCATCGATCCGCACGGTGTACGTGCCGGGTGCGGCGGACCTCTTCGTCAAGTTCAGCCTGGACGTCCGGATCACCAACGACGTGCGCCGGCTGTGGCGGCATGACCTGCTGGAGCTGCGCCGTACGGACGCCGCGGTCGGGGCCGGATTCGCCGATCTGCGGCGCCGCGGGTCGAACGCGGTCTGGCTCGCCGACCGCGGCTACCGGACCGCGTCCTTCGCCTTCGAGGAACTCGCCGTGCTGATCCGCGACGGACTCCACGCGCAACTGGAGCCCGGGGCCACGCCGCTCGCGTCCGCCGCGCTCGCGGAGGGGTTCGCCGGCAGTCCGCTGGCCGCGACGAACGATCCGGCCGGCTGGTGGCGGGCGTACCTGCGCCATGTCGTACCACCCGTACTGGACTTGTTCGCCCGGCACGGCGTCGTACTGGAGGCGCACCTGCAGAACACCCTCGTGGCGGTCGACGCCCAGGGCCTCCCGGTACAGGCGCTGTTCCGGGATGCGGAGGGGGTGAAGCTGCTGCCGGGTACGGAGCGCGCGGCCGCCTGGCAGCGGCTGGTCTACTGCCTGGTCGTCAACCACCTCACGGAGGTGGCGGGAGCCCTTGCCGAGGCGCATCCGGAAGCGGCTGCCGGGGTGTGGCCGGCGGTGCGCGAGGAGTTCCTGCGCTACGACGCGGAGCACGGCCTGCCCGAGATCGCGGAACTCCTCTCGGCCCCCTCCCTCCCGGCCAAAACGAATCTGCTGCTCCGCTGGACCCGCGCGGACGGCGCGGCCGCCCGCTACATCCCCCTCCCGAACCCCCTGCGCGGCGAGAGCGGCGTCGGGGCGCCGGGATTCGGCCAAGGTGGGGCGGGAACGGCGGGTACCTCTCACTCAGAGGTATAGACCAATGCTAGGTTGCGTACCGCGCAGTCCTTGACCACCCGTCAGAGGAGAAGTCATGCCCTCCCTTACGCGGGACGGCGGCCCGGCCGCCGCCATGCCCAAGTATCAGCGGATCGCCGCGGCGCTGCGGCGCGAGCTGGAGCGCGCCGCGCACACCCCCGGCGGCAGACTGCCCTCCGAGCGCACCCTGGCCGCCCGGTACCAGGTCAACCGGCAGACCGTCCGGGCCGCCCTCCAACACCTGCGGGAGGACGGCCTGATCGTCACCGAGCGGCGGGGCACCCGGTCCGCGGCCGTCGAGACAGTCGGGGGCGGCTCCCCTACGCGCCCGGCCGTCGTGCGCGACCAGAGCCGGCTGACCCTGGTCAGCGTGCCGCCCTCGCTCGCCGAGCTGCTCGGCATGCGCGGCGGGGACCGGACCCTGGTCCACCACCGCCGCGAGCGCGGCCCGTCGGGGGAGACCCTCCGGGACGCGGTCACGTACGTCTGCCCGGGCGCGGTCGCCGGGGATCCCGAACTCGCCCGCTACCGCGACCGCCCGGAGGCGGCGGTCCGGGACGAGGATCTCGGGCCTCTGCACCGGTGGCTCGAACGGGCCGCGGAGCAGGGGCGGGTCGCCGAGACCCTCACCATGACGCGGAGCAGCAGGCCCGCGGCCGCGGTCCCCGTCTGCGGCCTGACCGTACGCCGCACGCTGTACGACGACCGCGGCCGGCTGCTCGCCGTCACCGACCTCGCCTTTCCCACCTGGAACCGGCTGACCTTCCACCGGGACCACGCGGTGGCCGGATTCCACGTCACCTGAGGCCGGACCCCCGAGACCGGACCCTCAGAAGCGCAGGGCCCATGCGTCGATGTAGCCCGTGTAGCCCGCGAAGGCGTCGTACACCCGCAGTTTCCACACGCCGTTGGCGGTCTCCGACGAGGCGTCGATCGCGTACACCCCTCGCAGATCGGCCTCGCCCCAGCCGGTGTAGCTGTCCTTGATCTGATACACCGTGCCGTCGGGCGCGACCACGTCGACCTGGAGGGTGCCGGAGTCCGGGTGCCCGATGTCGAGCTCCACGTCCAGCTGCGCGGGCGCGTGCCCGGGGATCCCGCCGACCGTGACCGGGGATTCGATCGGCTCCAGGTCCTCGACCGGATAGTCCGACGTGTTCGCGAAGCGGGGCCCCGGTACCCGGTTCGGCGCCGTCCCCACGTACAGGAGCCGGTCGGGCGAGCCCGGTCCGGCGTCGACCACCGAGCCGGTCGTGGCCGCCGCGGTCAGGGCGCCCGCCACCTGGGCGGGCGTGGCCGTACGGTGGTCGGCGAGGTAGAGCGCGGCCGCACCCGCCACGTGCGGCGAGGCCATCGAGGTGCCGGACATGGTCGTGCTCCAGTCGTCTCCCCAGAAGACCGCCGAGGTGATCGAGTCGCCCGGGGCGAACAGGTCCACCAGAGGGCCGTAGTTGGAGTACGAGGCGCGCGCGTCGCGGTCGTTGGTCGCCCCGACCGTGAGCGCCGCGGGCACCCGGGCGGGGGAGTGGGTGGAGGCGTCCGCGCTCTGGTTGCCCGCTGCCACCGCGTACGTGATGCCGGAGGCGATGGAGTTCCGTACGGCGGCGTCCAGTACGTCGTCGGGGTCGCCGCCCAGGCTCATGTTGGCCACGGCGGGCTTCACGGCGTTGCGGGTGACCCAGTCGATCCCGGCGACCACCTGCTCCGTGGTGCCCTCGCCCGACCAGTCGAGCACCCGGACCGACACGAGCTTCGCCTTCTTCGCGACGCCGTACGTCGTGCCCGCGAGGGTCCCGGCGACGTGCGTGCCGTGCCCGTGCAGGTCGTCGGCCTCGTAGTCCTCGTCGATGGCGTCGTACCCGTACGAGGCGCGCCCGCCGAAGTCCTGGTGGCTGATGTTGACGCCGGTGTCGATGACGTACGCGGTCACACCCTGCCCGGCCGAATCGGGGTACGTGTAGCTCCCGTCGAGCGGGAGCCTGCGCCGGTCGATCCGGTCGACGCCCCATGAGGGCGGCTCCGGCTGGGTGGCATCGAGCCGCAGTTTGCGGTTCTGCGCGACCTCGGCGACGGCTGGGTCCGCGGCGAGCCGGCGGGCCTGGTGCTCCGACAGTTGGACGGAGTAGCCGTTGAGGGCGGAGTCGTAGGTCCGGCGGATCGTGCCGCCGAAGCGTGTGACCACGGACCGGCCCTGTGCCGTACGGGCGCCTGCGCGGGCCGGGTTCAACAGGACGAGGTAGCTGCCGGCGACGGCTCCGGGCGCTCCGGCGTACCGGACGGTCCCTTCGGCGGGCGGACTCGCGGCCGAGGCCCCGGTCTGCGCGCCGAGGGCGAGCGCCGCGGCGAGGGCGAGGACGGCCCCGCACCGCCGTGGTCCGAATCCGAACTGCCGTAATCCGTGTGACCCATGTAACCCGTGTGATCTGCGCAATCCGTGTGATCTGCGCAACCCGTGTGATCCGTGCCATGTCTTGAGCATTCGGGTCGAACCCCCCTTGAGTCGTCCGCCCAGACTGGGGCGCCAAGGGGCCCCGCACAAGGCTGTGTACACAGGAGGAACCAGACCCGCCGGTCGCGTGCGCGTTCGTGTGCGTGCCTACGCGTGCGCGTGTAAGCGGACGGCCGCATTTCCGGCAATTCTTGACGTACAAGCTGAAAGAGACCACCATCTACGGCAGTCAAGGTCCCGCGCCGCAAGCCGACAAGCCCAAGGAGCGAACCCCATGCCCGCCTTTGCCCCGTCCTCCACTTCCGAAACCACCGCAGTCGTCCCCAGTCCGCGCCGCGGCAGCCACGCCGCCCGGATCGCGGACCTGCCGCGGATCGAGGAGCCCAGGGAGGTGGCTCCCGCGGATGCGAGGGAGCTGTCACGGGTGTTCTTCCGGCGGCTGCGCGAACTGCCCGAGGGCACGCCGGAACACCAGTACGTCCGGAACACGCTCATAGAGATGAACGCCTCACTCGTCCAGTACGCCGTCCGCCGTTTCCGCGGCCGGGGTGACGGGGGCGACATCGAGGACATCGTCCAGGTCGGCGCCATCGGCCTGATCAAGGCCATCGACCGGTTCGACCCGGCTCTCGAGAACGAATTCGCCACACTCGCCATGCCGTACATCACAGGCGAGATCAAACGGCACTTCCGTGACACCTCCTGGGCGGTGCGCGTCCCGCGCCGGCTCCAGGAGCTGCGCATCGACATCGCCCAGGCGAAGGAGCAGCTGACCACCACCCTGGACCGAGCGCCGACGGTCGCGGACCTCGCCGGCCACCTCGACCTCGCGGAGGAGGAGGTCATAGAGGGTCTCGTCGCCGCCAACGGCCATACCACCGGCTCCCTGGACGCCCCGCACTCAGGTCACGCGGAGCGCGGCGACGGCTCGGCCGACGGCCACACCCTCGCCGACGTCATGGGCGAGGAGGAGCCGGCCCTGGAGCGGGTCGAGGACATCCAGACCCTCGCACCGCTGCTCGAACAGCTCTCGGACCGCGAACGCCGGATGCTGCGGATGCGCTTCGGCGAGGAGCTCACCCAGGCGCAGATCGGCGCCGCGCTGGGCATCTCGCAGATGCAGGTCTCGCGCCTGCTGACCCGCGTCCTCGCCCACCTGCGCGCCTCCATGCTGGAGGACCCGGACCCGGACATCGCCTAGGGCGACCCGGGACGCCCCGGACCTGGCCCGGACCTCCCGGCGTGAGGTGGGTCACCTCGGCGTTTACCCCGGAGGAGCGTGGGCACCCGCGGATCCGGAGCGAACCCTTCCGTCGGCCGTCACGCGGCCGGCCCGGGTGCGGGCGGATCCCGTGCCGCTCCACGGCCTGTGCCCGGCCCCAGCGGCCGGGCGCAGCCCGTTTCCGGTACGACCCGCGAGGTGTATGTGTCCACGCTCCAGGCCGAGCACGTCTACAAGGTGTTCGGAAGACGACCCGGCGACGCCGCCGCCGCTGTCCGCGCGCTCCGAGCCGGCGCCGGCCGCGACGACCTGCGCGCAGACGGTACGACGGCCGCTGTGATCGACGCCTCGTTCCGCGTCGAGCCCGGCGAGATCTTCGTCGTCATGGGTCTGTCGGGATCCGGCAAGTCCACGCTGCTGCGCATGCTGAACGGACTGCTCGAACCCACCGAGGGGCGCATCCTCTTCGACGGCCAGGACCTCACCTCCCTCTCCAGGCGTGAGCTGCGCCACGTCCGCTCCACCAAGATCAGCATGGTCTTCCAGCACTTCGCGCTCTTCCCGCACCGCAGCGTGCTGGAGAACGCCGCCTACGGGCTGGAGGTGCAGGGCGTCGCCCGCGACGAGCGCCTGCGCCGCGCCGCCGAGGCGCTGGAGCTGTGCGGGCTCGCCGGCTGGGAGGCCTCCTGGCCCGACGAGCTGTCCGGCGGCATGCAGCAGCGTGTCGGCCTGGCCCGCGCCCTCGCCACGGACGCCGACCTGCTCCTGATGGACGAGTCCTTCAGCGCGCTGGACCCGCTGATCCGCCGCGACATGCAGGACCAGCTGCTGGAGCTCCAGCAGCGGCTCAAGAAGACCATCGTGTTCATCACGCACGACCTCAACGAGGCCATGCGCCTCGGCGACGGCATCGCCGTCATGCGCGACGGCCGCATCGTCCAGCAGGGCACCGCGGAGGACATCCTCACCCGCCCCGCCGACGACTACGTCGCCTCCTTCATCCAGGACGTCGACCGCTCGCGCGTGCTCACCGCCGACGCGGTGATGACCGAGCCCGCAGCCGGCGCCGCCCCCGCCTGCGGCTGCCCCAGCGTCACCGCCGACACCCCGATCGCCGACCTGTGCGCCGTCAGCGCCCGCGTCCCGCACGCGGTCGCCGTCACCGACGGCGCCGGGGTCGTCGTGGGCTCCGTACCGCAGGACCGGCTCGTCGCCTTCATCGGCGACGAACAGCGCGACCAGGTGCGCTGCGCGGAGGTGGCCGCCTGATGCCCCGCCTGCACCTCGGCGCCTGGGTCGACAGCGGTGTCGACTTCCTCCAGCGCCACCTGTCCTGGCTGTTCGACGCCATCAGCGCGCTCGTCACTGGCCTGTACGACGGCATCCACGCCGTGCTCGACGCGCCCGCCCCGCTGCTGTTCGCCGGCATCCTCGCCGTCGGCGCCTGGTGGCTGCGCGGGCTGCTCGCCGGGCTCCTCGCCTTCGCGGGCTTCGCACTCGTCGACTCCGTCGACCTGTGGTCCGACGCGATGTCCACGCTCTCGCTGGTCCTCGTCGCGACCCTCGTCACCCTCGTGTTCGCGGTCCCGCTCGGGATCTGGGCCTCCCGGTCCGACCGGGTCAGCGCCGTCCTGCGGCCCGTCCTGGACTTCATGCAGACCATGCCGGCCATGGTCTACCTGATCCCCGGCATCATCTTCTTCGGCGTGGGCGTGGTGCCGGGCATCATCGCGACCATCATCTTCTCGCTGCCGCCCGGCGTACGGATGACCGAGCTCGGCATCCGCCAGGTCGACGCGGAACTCGTCGAAGCCGCCGACGCCTTCGGAACCACCCCGCGCGACACCCTCGTACGCGTCCAGCTGCCGCTGGCCCTGCCCACCATCATGGCGGGCATCAACCAGGTCATCATGCTGGGCCTGTCCATGGTCGTCATCGCCGGCATGGTCGGCGGCGGCGGGCTCGGCGGCGCCGTCTACCGGGCCATCGGCAACGTGGACATCGGCCTCGGCTTCGAGGCGGGCATCTCCATCGTCATCCTCGCCATGTACCTGGACCGGATGACCGGGGCGCTGGGCCGCCAGGTCTCCCCGATCGGCCGGCGCACGCTCGCCAAGGCACAGGCCGCCGCGAGCGGCGCCGCCAAGCTGTGGAACCACCGCCCCCAGCCCGCCTACGCCGTCACCGGAGCCGTGGTCCTCGCCCTCGTCGCGGGCGGCCTGAACACCTTCGGCGGCTCCGGGCAGCCGGCCGCCGCCGGGGCCGACGCCATGGGCAAGGGCCGCAAGATCAGCATCGGCTACATCCCCTGGGACGAGGGCATTGCCTCGACCTACCTGTGGAAGGAGCTCCTGGAGCGCCGCGGTTTCCAGGTGGAGGCCAAGCAGCTGGAGCTCGGCGCCCTGTTCACCGGGCTCGCGGGCGGCCAGGTCGACTTCCAGACCGACGCCTGGCTGCCGGTCACGCAGGCCCAGTACTGGGAGAAGTACGGGAACAAGCTGGACGACCTGGGCTCCTGGTACGGGCCCACCTCCATCGAGCTGTCCGTCCCCTCCTACGTGAAGGACGTCACCTCCCTCGCCGACCTCAAGGGCAAGGGCGCCGAGTTCAAGGGCCGGATCATCGGCATCGAGCCGAGCGCCGGCGCGATGGGGATCCTGAAGGGCAAGCTGCTCAAGGAGTACGGCCTGGACGGCGAGTACCAGGTCGTCGACGGATCGACCCCCGGCATGCTCGCCGAGTTGAAGCGGGCCTACGAGAAGCAGGAGCCGGTGGCGGTCGTGCTCTGGTCGCCGCACTGGGCGTACGCCTCGTACGACCTGAAGAAGCTCGAAGACCCCAAGGGGGCCTGGGGCAAGGGCGACGGCATCCACACCCTGGCCCGCAAGGGCTTCGCTGCGGACGAGCCCGAAGTGGCCTCCTGGCTGCGTTCGTTCAAGCTGACCGAGGCCCAGCTGACCGGCCTGGAGGCGAAGATCCAGGAGGCGGGCAAGGGCAAGGAGCAGCAGGCCGTCCGCACCTGGCTGAAGGAGCACCCGGAGGTCGCGAAGGCCGCGTGATCGCCGTACGGCGGTGAAGGCGCCGGCGGTCGGCGGAGCGTACCTCTCCACCGACCGCCGGCGCCTTCGTCGGCCCGGGCGGACGGTACGGCGGGTCTGCACCGGGAACGCACCCCTGACCAGCCGGGATCCTGGAGGATCGGCCCGTGCCGCAGAGTGGCGGGCCATGGCACAGTGCCTGGGACACCACCGCCGGACCAGGGAGCCCCCATGCGTGATCCGCACCCCGTGCCCCGGCTCGCGGCCGCCCCCGAGGCTCCTGCGGCGGAGCCGGGCCCGCTGCCGCGCTGCCCCGTGTGCGGGGGCGCACCGGAGCGGATCTCCTGGCGGCAGTGCCCGGGCCGGCCGGTGCTGCTGGTCTTCGACCCCTGCGGCGACCGGTACGCCTCGCAGGCCCCGCCGACCTTGGCCGTCACCCCGCCGCCGGGACCGACCGTACCGCCGGCGCCGCCCGTACCGGTCAGCAGCTGAGGAACGCGGCGATCCGCTCGGCGAACGCCTCCTCGCCGAGGATCTCGATGCCCGCCTCCTCGGCCTTGGCCACCTTGCCGCCCGCCTTGGCCCCCGCCACGAGCAGCGTCGTCCGCCCCGATATGCCGCTCGCGGACTTCCCGCCCGCCCGCTCGATCAGCTCGCGCACCCGGTCGCGCGTGTCGTACGCCGCCAGCGCGCCCGTCATCTTCCCGGTGACCACCACGGTCTGACCGGCGAGCGGCCCCTCGGCACCCTCCGCGCACTCGGCGCCGGCGGGGCGCTCCACCTGCGGCTCGGTGAGGTTGACCCCGGCCGCGGCCAGCTTGTCGATGACCGGTCCAAGCGAGGCGACCTGGGCGACGATGCCGGCCGCCTTGGTCTCGCCGACCAGCTCGACCTCCGTCATGGCGGCGGCGTCGGCGGCCCGGATCGCCTCCATCGTCCCGAAATGGCGGGCGATCCGGCGGGACATGCCGCGCCCGGTGCCGACGACCCCGAGCGCGCAGAACACCCGCGCCAGCGGCCTGCCCTTCGCGGCCCCGATCTGCTCCAGCAGCTTCGCGGCCCGCTTCCCGCTCCCCGCGGCCTGCGTCAGCGCCGCGTGGTCCAGCGCGAACAGGTCGGCGACGTCCCTGACCCGGCCGGCCTCGACCAGCGCCCGTACGTACGTCTCACCCAGGCCGTCGATGTCCAGCTGGTCGCGCCCGGCGGCGTACAGGATCGCGGCGATCCGCCCGCAGTCGGCCGGCTGCGCGCACCGCCACCGCTCCTGGCTCCGGTCTATCTCCCCCTGGCAGCCCGGGCAGACGGCCGGCAGCTCGATCGGCCGCTCCTCGCCGGTGCGCAGCTCCACCACCGGGGCCTCGACGCGCGGGATGATGTCACCCGCCTTGTAGACGGTCACGGTGTCGCCGAGCCGCAGGCCGCGGCGCTCGATGTCGGCGGGGTTGTGCAGGGTGGCGTGCCGCACCACCGAGCCGTCCACCTCCACCGGCTCCAGGACGGCGGTGGGCGCCAGCACCCCGGTGCGGCCCACCGCCCAGGTCACGCCGAGGAGCCGGGTGCGCCGCTCCACCGCCGCCAGCTTGTACGCGGTCGCCCAGTGCGGGTGGCGCGAACCGGTCCCGGCGGCGGCCTGCTCGGTCAGGGAGTCCAGCTTGACGACGACCCCGTCGATCCCGAACGGCAGCCGGGCGCGCAGGTCCGCGATCCGGTCGACCTGCTCCTGCACCTCGGCGGCCGTCGCCACCACCGTCAGCCCCGCGGGGGTGGCGGCGGCCGTCTGCACGCCCGCGGCGGCGACGAAGGCCATCACCTCCGCGTGGGAGGCGCCGGGCAGTACGGCGGGGCCGTCCGGCCCGACCGCGCCGAACGCCCAGAACGTCATCTCCACCGTGTACGGGCGGCCCTTGGCCCGGAGTGTTCCGGCCGCCCCGTTGCGCGCGTTGGAGAACGGCCCGGCGCCGTGCGCGGCCCGTATTTCGTTGGCCCGCTCGAACTGGGCCGTGGTCAGCAGCACTTCGCCGCGCACCTCGAAGGAGACGTCCGCGGCCAGCCGCTCCGGCAGCCCGACGATGGTCCCGATGGCGTGGGACACGTCCTCGCCGCTCGTCCCGTTGCCCCGGGTGACGAGCCGGACCAGCCGGCCGCCCTGGTAGCGGGCCGCCAGCGAGGCCCCGTCCAGTTTCGGCTCGACCACGAAGCCGCCCGAAACCGGCCCGCCCAGCCGGCGCACCACCGAGGCCTCCCAGTCGAGCAGGTCCTGCGGGCCGAACGCGTTCGCCAGCGAGAGCATCGCCGCCGTGTGCGCCACCTCCCCGGCCGGCACCGCGCCCCCGGCCACCTTCCCGGTCGGCGAGGCCGGGTCGGTGTGCTCCGGGTACCGCTCCTCGTACGCCTGTATCAGGGAGACGAGGAGGTCGAACGAGGCGTCGTCGAGCGGCGAATCGCCCGACCCGTAGTACGCGGCGGAGGCCCTGATGGCCGTACCGATCGCGTCGGCGTACTCGTCACGGGTGGTGAGGGCGGAACCGGCAGGAGTGGCGGTGGTGATCGTCATGCCCCGATCGTCGCGCAGGGGTCTGACAACGCCCCGGGACCGTGCCGCGAGACCCTCCCCAGGTGGCGGTGAAGAACCGCCACTGCTGGCTGTTGTTGTCCTGGTTCCGGCAGATCCACTGGTGGAGGTGGGCTCCGTCGGCGTACGAAGGGCCCTGGATGTCCAGGCACCTGCCGCTGTTCTGGTTGACGACGTTCCAGTACCGGTCGGCCGTGCGGCGGAACGTCCACTTCTGGTTCGAGTCGTCGTCCAGCCTGCAGCTCCACTGGTGGACGTTGCCCCCGTCGTCCTTGGACCACCCCTCGACGTCTGCGCACTTCGAGGAGTTCCTGTTCACGAGCTTGCCATGGTCACGGCACGGGTTTGTAGCGCTCCGGCTCGTCCGGCGGGAAGAGCATCGGCCGTACGGTCACCCGATCGGATGGCCCGGTTCACCGCAGAAACGACACGCCACCCCCGACGCACGATCTGGCTGACGGATGCTCAAAGCTGCTTGATTGGAGACGATTTCGAGCAGCATCCTTCAAGTGATCTCCGTGGACCGCTATCTTGCCAGGCGCATGCCAAAGCGGTGTGTCCGCAATCCGGACCGCACGAGGAGCTGCCCCATGAGACTCATCCGCATCCCCAGGCGCACGCACAGTCCCATCCCCACCCGTATCCCCACCCGCATACGCAAGAAGGCCAAGCGGCAGCGGGCACCCCTCGTCGCGCTGCTCGCAGCGGCCCTCGCCGTCGCCGGCCTGGCCGCCGCCGGGCCGATGACCTCACCGGCCGCCGCCGCCCCGGCCCCCGCCACGGCGGGCAACGCCACCGGCCTCACCCGGTCCGGGAACACCTTCACCGTCAGCACCTCCGCCGGAGCGAAGGCCCGCGTGGTCATCGCCCGCGCCGACATCTTCCGGCTCTGGCTCTCGCCCGACGGCGCCTTCACCAACGACCCGGCCGGCTCCGACCTCGCCCCCACCACCGACTTCGGCCCCGTCGACGCCTCCTTCACCGACGCGGGCGCGTACTACCGCATCACCACCGGCGCCCTGAACATCCGCGTCAACAAGACGCCCCTGCAGTTCTCCGTCTACCGCGCCGACAACGCCACCCTGATCTGGCAGGAGACCCAGCCCACCTCCTGGACCGGCACCCAGACCACCCAGTACCTGGCCCGCGGCGCCGACGAGCAGTTCTACGGAACCGGCCTGCGCCTCGGCGAATGGGCGCTGCGCGGCAAGACCGTCCCCGTGGCCGTCGACAACAAGTGGCGCGAGAACAACAACGCCAGCCCGGCTCCCTTCTACATGTCCACCAACGGCTACGGCGTCATGCGCAACACCTGGGCCCCCGGCTCGTACGGTTTCAACGCCCCGACCACCCTCACCCACGACGAGAAGCGCTTCGACGCCTGGTACTTCACCGGCGATTCGCTGAAATCCGTGCTCGACGGCTACACCGATGTGAGCGGCAAGCCGTTCATGGCACCGATGTGGGGCCTGGAACTGGGCAACGCCGACTGTTTCAACGCCTCCAACCCCGCATACCAGGGCGACCACAACCGGCTGCGCCACCAGACCACCCCCGACGTGGTCGGATACGCCACCGATGCCCGCGCCGCCGACATGCCCTCGGGCTGGTTCCTGCCCAACGACGGCTACGGCTGCGGCTACACCGCGCCGCTCAAATCGACCGTCGACGCCCTGAAGGCCAAGGGCTTCCAGACCGGACTGTGGACCTCCACCGGCCTCGGCTCCATCGCCGACGAGGTCGGTACGGCCGGCACCCGCGGGGTGAAGACGGACGTCGCCTGGATCGGTGGCGGCTACAAGACCGCCTTCACCGGCGTCCAGCAGGCCGTCGACGGCATCGAGAAGAACTCCGACGCCCGCCGCTACGTCTGGACCGTCGACGGCTGGGCCGGCACCCAGCGCAACGCCGTCGTCTGGACCGGAGACACCAACGGCACCTGGGACGACATGCGCTGGCACGTCCCCGCCATCGCCGGCGCGGGCCTGTCCGCCCTCAACTACGCCTCCGGCGACGTCGACGGCATCTTCGGCGGCAGCCCCAAGACCTACACCCGCGACCTCCAGTGGAAGGCCTTCACCCCCGCCTTCATGACCATGTCGGGCTGGGGCGCGACCAACCCGGCCGCCGGCTACCAGGACAAGCAGCCCTGGCGCTTCACCGAGCCGTACCTCTCCATCAACCGCAAGTACCTCCAGCTCAAGATGCGGCTGATGCCGTACCTGTACACCATGAGCCGCACCGCGCACGAAAGCGGCGTACCGAGCACCCGCGCCATGGTCCTGGAGTACCCGGACGACCCGGTGGCCCGCGGGAACCTCACCAGCGGCCAGTTCATGGCCGGTGATTCCTTCCTCGTCGCGCCGGTCGTCTCCGACACCTCCGTCCGCGACGGCATCTACCTGCCCGCCGGGACCTGGACGGACTACTGGAGCGGGAAGACGTACGCCGGACCGGGCTGGCTGAACGGCTACCAGGCGCCGCTCGACACCCTGCCCCTGTTCGTCAAGGGCGGCGCGATCGTGCCCATGTGGCCGCAGATGAACCACACGGGCGAGAAGCCCGTCTCCACCCTCACCTACGACATCCACCCGCGCGGGAACTCCTCCTTCAGCCTCTACGAGGACGACGGGCTCACCCGCGCCTACCAGTCCGGCGCGTACGCCCGCCAGCAGGTGGACGTCACGGCCCCGGCCGCGGGCTCCGGCACGGTCACCGTCTCCGTCGGCGCCCCCACCGGCAGCTACACCGGCAAACCGGCCGCCCGGGGCTACGAGTTCAGCCTTCACGTGGCCTCCGCCCCGGGCGCGGTCGCCGCGGACGCCGCCGCCCTGGCCCGCCACACGTCCAAGGCCGCCTACGACGCGGCCGCGTCCGGCTGGTTCTTCGACCCCGCCGACCGCGGCGGCATCCTGTGGGTCAAGTCCGGTACGAAGTCCGGCGCGTTCGGCATTACGGTCACCGGCACGTCCGTCCCGGCCGCCGAACCGATCCCGGCGACCTCCGCCCCCGTCCCGCAGTCGGCGTGGACCCTGGTCTCCGCCGACAGCCAGGAGACCGCCGCCGAGAACGGCGCGGCCAAGAACGCCTTCGACGGCAACCCGGCCACGCTCTGGCACACCGCCTGGTCCTCGGGCACCCCGGCCGCGCTGCCGCACGAGATCCGCATCGACCTCGGCGCGCGCTACGCGGTCGACGGCCTCGGCTACCTGCCCCGCCAGGACGGCGGGGTCAACGGCCGGATCGGCGGCTACGAGGTGTACGTATCCGACAGCACCACCGACTGGGGCTCACCGGTGGCGACCGGCACCTTCGCGGACACCGCCGCGGCCAAGTCCGTCTCCCTGTCCGCGAAGACGGGCCGCTACCTGCGCCTGCGGGCTCTGACCGAAGCCGGTGGCCGCGGCCCCTGGACCAGCGCCGCCGAGATCAGCCTGACCGGGCGGGCCGCCCCGCTCCCGGCCGACGACACCCTCGTGGGTGCGGCCTCGGCCCGCTGCGCGGACCTGCCGTACAGCGCCACCGCGCCGGGCACCGAACCCACCCTGTACACCTGCCACGGCGGCCCCAACCAGCGCTGGAGCCTGACGGCCGATGGCCGGGTCACCGGCCTGGGCGGGGTCTGCCTCGACGGTACGAGCGCCACCGCGGTCACCGTCCAGACGTGCGGCGGGGCCGCCGGCCAGAACTGGCAGCCGGGGCCGGACGGCAGCCTCCGTACGCTCGGCCAGTGCCTGGCCCCGGTCGGCGCGGGCACCGCGAACGGCACCAAGCTCACCCGCGCGGCCTGCGACGGAAGCCCCGCGCAACGCTGGACCTTCACGCCCTGACGGCGCCGGTCGTCAGAGCGCGCCGCCGCCGAGCACGGCCCGGCACTCCCGCCGGGCCGGCTCGGTCAGCAGCCCCCGCAGCCGGGTGAACAGGGCGAGGAGGCCCGGCCCGTGGGCCGCGCGGAACGCCGGGTCGATCCGGGCGAGGTCCAGCTCGTTCGCCGCGGACAGCTCGGCGAAGTCGCGCCGGGACTGCCGGTCGGGGGAGTGGACGTGGCCGGTGAACCGGTCGCGGAACGCCGGCGCCACCGACGACACCGCCTCGTTGTCGGCGGCGCCGGCGTCCGCGCCGCACGGTACGTCGGAAGCGAGCGTCGGATAGGAGGCCGCGCGGTCGCAACTGGCGTAGAAGTAGACGATCTCCTCGGCCTCGGCCCCGATCACCGCGGCCAGTTCGGCCCGCCGGGCGACCGGCAGCAGGGCGCTGGCGAAGCCGTCCGTCCCGTAGAACGCATGGCACAGGCCCGCGAGCCGGAGCGCCGGCCGGGCTCCCCACGCCCCGAGCAGTGCGTGTACGCGTTCCAGGTGGGCGAGCAGGGTGCCACCGGGGTGCGCCAGCCGCCCGGCGCCGAGTTCGCGCAGCAGCGCGAGGGCGCGTGCCTCCCGGCGCTCGGCCTGTGTCGGTATCGGTGCCGGCATGGGCGTGGTCCTCTCCCGCGTGACCCGGTCAGGTGGGTGGGTCGACACCCGTCCCCGCTCGCGCCGGGGTCCGGACCGTGGCGCGAGCGGGGACGGGTTGCCGCCCGGGGCCCTGGATTGATCGTTGTCCACCCGTAGATCCAAGTCAATCCTCTGATTCCCTATCAAGACCCAAGCCACAGCTTGGAGTAGCGTGGGCCCCGTGACTCTCGACGATCTCCGCGTCTTCGTGGCCGTCTGCCGGGCCGGCAGTCTCAGCGCCGTCGCCCGCGACCTCGGCTGTACGCAGTCGGCCGTCAGCCAGCACGTCCGCCGCCTCGAAAAGCAGACCGGCACCGAGCTGCTGGAGCGGCACGCCCGCGGCGTCGTCCCCACCGAGGCCGGGCGCATCCTCCAGACGGCCGCCGCCGACGGCATCGCCGGGCTCGACGGAGCCCTGCGCCGCCTCGACGAACTCGTCCGCGGCGACAGCGGATCGGTGCGCATCACCACGGGCGCGACGACCGTACGGCACTTCATGTCCGAAGCCGTCGTCGGCTTCCGCCGCCGCCACCCGCGGGTCAGCCTGGAGTTCCAGACCGAGAACTCCAGCCGCAGCTGCTTCGACGCGCTCGCCGCCGACGACCTGGACCTCGCCTGGATCACCATCGGCCGGCCCGTGCGCGGCATCGAGCAGCGCCCGGTGATGGAGCTGCCCTGGGTGCTCGCGGTCTGCGCCGACGACCCCCTCGCCGCCCGGCCCCGCGTCGAGCCGGCCGACCTCACCGGCATCCGCCACATCCGGCTCCCGGAGAACTCGGCCTCCCGTGCCCACCTCGACGCCGCCTTCGCGGAATCCGGCATCCGGATACGGTCCGACACCAGCGTGGCCGACTGGGACACCGCCCTGCTCCTGGCCGAACTGGGCCTCGGCCATGCCCTCGTGCCCGCCCTGCCCGGGTGGCGGGTCCCCGGATCAGAGGGCCCGCTGCGCCTCGTCCCGGTCCCGGCCCTGCCGCCGCTCCCGGTCGGCTGGGCGGTCCGGCGCTGGTCGGCGCTGTCCCCGCTGGCCCGCGTCTTCGCCGACGACGTGGCCCGCAGCTGCACGGCCCGCGCCGCGCGGCAGCAGTGACGCCGGCAGCAGTCCCACGGCCGCCAGCGCCGCCAGGGCGAACAGCGCGGTCGGCGCGGCCCCGGCCCCGGCGCCCGCGCCGCCGCCCGCCGCGACGGCGATGCCCAGGGTCGGACCGATGTTCATCGCCGTCTGCTTGAGCCCGCCGACGACCCCCGCGTACCCGGCCGGGGCGTCGCCGACCACCGTGCCGGTGGCGGTCACCATGACCGCGGCGAACCCGGCGCCGAGAACCGCGAAGGCCGCCATGACCGCCGGGCCCGCCACCGCACCCAGCCCGGCGACCCCGAGGACCACCAGCCCCGTACCGGCGAGCGCGGTCCGACGCGGCCCGTACCGGCGCAGCGCCAGGCCCGCCAGCGGTGCGCCCGCGACCATGCAGCCGGTCAGCGGGAGCACCAGCAGGCCGGTGGCGAGCGGGCCCTGCCCCCGTACGTCCTGGAGCAGGAAGGTCGCCGCGAACAACGCCCCGAACATGCCGGCGGAGACGGCCAGCAGCAGCGCCATCGAGGCCGCGACCGGCCGGGAGCGCGCCACGGCGGCCGGTACGAGGGGCTGCGCGGCCCGCCGTTCGTACCGTACGAGCACGGCCGCGAGGGCGGCGGCCCCGCAGAGCCCGAGCAGCGTCTGCGGCGCGGCCCAGCCGTGGGCGGGTACGCCGGCCAGCGCATGGACGAGCACGGCGAGGGCCGCGGCCAGCAGCGCCGCTCCGGTCAGCGCGGGCCTGCCCGACCCGCGCCCCTCGGATCCGGCCCCTCCCGATCCGGCCGGGGCCGGAGCGGGCACCCGTAGGGCGAGGGTGAGCGCGGCGATCGCGAGGGCGATCGGCACGTTCAGCACGAACACCGAACGCCAGCCCGACTGCGCGACCAGCACGCCCCCGAGCAGCGGACCGGCCGCGGCGGCGGCGCCGATGGCACTGGTCCGGACCGCCACCGGGGTGGAGAGCCGGTCGGGCGGGTACGCGAGGCGCAGCAGTGCGAGGGTCGCCGGTTGCAGCAGGGCGCCGAACACCCCCTGGGCGGCGCGCAGGGCGATGACCCAGCCGACCCCGGGCGCGAGCGCGACCCCGGCGGAGGCCGCGGCGAAACCGAGCACGCCGATGAGGAGCAGCCGCGGATGCCCGTACCGGTCGCCGAGGCGGCCGGCGATGACGAGGAGGGCGGCCACGGCGAGGAGGTAGGCGGTGCTGGTCCACTGGACCTGGGCCACGCTGGCCCCGAGGTCGTGGCGCAGGCTGGGCTGCGCCACGCTGAGGACGGTGCCGTCGAGGGCGACGAGCATCGCGCCGCCGACGCTGACGAGCAGCGCGATCCGCTGCCTCGCGCGGGTCATGCGGCGGGATCCGGCCCGAGGTGGGCGTCGAGGGCGGCGTCGACGAGCCCTTCGACGCCGGCCCGGGCATCGGCGGCGTCGCCGAGGACCAGGGGCAGACTGCCCCAGCCCCACAGCTGGGCCACGCCGTGCAGGTTGGCCCACAGGGCGGCGGCGGTCACCTCGGGATCCCCGCCGGTCCGGCAGCGGGAGACGAGCCCGACGAGGAGGCGGAAGAGCGGGATCGTGGACTCGCGCAGCCTCGGCGGCCGCTGCCCGACGGCTTCTTCCCCGACGGCTTCTTTCCCGGCGGGTTCCTCCCCGGTGTTCTCCTGTCCCTCGCTGTCGAGCAGGTCGTGGCGGAACATCAGCTCGAACATGCCGCGGTGCTCCAGCGCGTAGCCGACGTACGCGCACCCGAGCGCCCGCACCTGCTCGCGCGGCGAGGACGCATGAGCGGTGGCCGCCGCGAACCGGCCGCCGAGGTCGGCGAATCCGCGCCGGGCGATCGCCGAGAGCAGGGAGTGGTGGGTGGGGAAGTGGCGCCGGGGTGCGCCGTGCGACACCCCGGCGCGGCGGGCGATCTCACGCAGGCCGAGAGCGGCGGTGCCCTCGGTCAGCACGAGGTCGACGCCGACGTCGATCAGACGTTCCCGGAGCGGGCTGTGCGGATCCATGCACACTGTCTACCAGGATGCGTAGACAGTGTCTACTCGCTGCTCGATCGAGTCGGACCGCCGCTCAGTCGACCGAGTCCATGAACTTCAGCATCCGGTTGTTCGCCTGCTCGGCGTGGTCGATCTGGGGGCCGTGCCCGGTGTCGCGCATGATCTCCACGACGGCGCCGGGGATCAGGCGCGGTACGCGCTCGCGCTGCCGCTCCGGGTGGACGAGCAGGCTGTGTTCGCCGAGCAGGACGTACAACGGCGTCCGGACGGTGCGCAGTTCGTCCTCGGTCAGCGGCTGTGGGGAGGGTCGCCGGATCCGGTACGCGCGGACGCTGAGCATGATCATCGCGCGCAACTCCGGCACGATGAGCACCGGTTGGTCCAGCCAGGCCGCCAGGCGCCGCCGTACGGGCTCGGGGGCGATGGTCGCGAAGAGGCTGATGAAGATCCAGACGAAGAAGCGGGCTCCCGTCTTCTCCAGGCCGCCCGGGTCGAGCAGGGTGACCGATGCCAGCCGCTCGGGCCGGCGGTGCGCCTGGTTCAGCGACAGCCAGCCGCCGTACGAGCTGCCGGCGAGGTGGACCCGGTCGAGGCCGAGCCCGTCGAGGACCTCGTCGAGCCACTGGGCGGCGCGCTCGGGCTGGTGGATGGGGGTGTGCTGCACGCTGCGGCCCGGATCGCCGAGGGTGTCGACCGCGAACACCGGGCGCTCGGCGCTGAGGGCGGCGAAATTCGGGTACCACTGCGAGGAGTTGCCACCGGCGCCGTGGACGAGCACCACCGGGGTCCGGGAGGCGGCCCGCGGATCGGCGGGGCCGAAGCGGTAGACGTGCGTGGTCCCGAAGCTCGTCTCGACGTCCGTCTCGGCGTCCGCGGCCGGCCCCAGCGCGTAGACGGCGTCGCAGGCGGCGAAGTACCGCTCGCGCAGCTCGTCGCTCACGTAGCGGCCGACATCGGCCTGGGCGCGCTTGCGGTCGCGGGTCGTGGTCTCGGGCACGGTGGGCACCTCCGGTGGTCCGTCGCTTTCTTGATACGACCGTACCACGATACTGATACGGCGGTACCATGAAAATCTGCGGCCGGGCCGGAACCGTTCCGGCCCGGGCCACGACAGACCGGGCGAACGGGCGGAGACACGGCGGATGCCGAAGCGGGTGGACCACGAAGAGCGGCGCAGCCAGATCGCGGAGGCGCTGGTCCGCGTCGCCGGGCGGCGCGGACTGCACGCGGTGGGCATGCGGGACGTGGCCGCGGAGGCCGGGGTCTCGCTGCGCCTCGTCCAGTACTACTTCCAGACCAAGGAGAACCTGCTCCTGTACGGGCTTGAGCACCTGGCCTCCGGCCTCGGCGCCCGGGTCGCGGAGCGGTTGCGGGCGGTGGGGCAGGACCCGGGGCCGCGCGCGATGATCGAGGCGCTGCTGATGGAGTCACTGCCCACGGACGAGGTGAGCCGGACCTTCCACATCGTGTACACCTCGTACGCGGCGCTCGCGCTGACGGACGAGGCGCTCGCCGCGCAGCCGTTCATCGACAACCCGAACGCGGCCGAGGACGCCCTGACGGCGCTCCTCCAGCAGGCGGTCGACGCGAAACTGGCCCCGCCGGACACGGATCCGCGCACGGAGGCGATCAGCCTGCTGGCGATGTCGGCAGGGCTCGGCACCAGCGTCCTCGTGGGCCAGCGCACGGAGGAATCGGCCGCGTCGGTGCTCCGCCACCACCTCGACCGGCTCTTCCCGGCGCTCCGCTGACGGACCGGGCCGGTCCGGGCAGGCCGGGTGCGCAGGCGCTACGCGCTCGCGCTCTCCCGGGTGTTCCGGATCGCCCGCACCAGGCCGGCGACGAGGTTCGCCCGCTCGGCCATGGCCTCGACCACCACGTACTCGTGGTCGGCGTGGGCTCCGCCGCCGACCGCACCGAGGCCGTCGAGGGTCGGCACCCCCACCGCCGCCGTGAAGTTGCCGTCGCTGCCGCCGCCGACCGACCGGCCTTCGAGGCCGGGGAGCAGCCGCTGGGCCACCGCGAAGAGATCCGCCGACGCCGACTCCGGCATCGGGGGCCGGCCGATGGACCCGTGGACCGAGATCTCCGCGTCTTCGAGGTGCGGGGCGAGCGCCGCGAACGCGGACTCGATGCGTGCCTGTTCGCGGGCCGATTCGACCCGTACGTCGGCGGTGACGGTCGCCTCGGCGGGAACGACGTTGTCCACCCCTCCCGCGGAGGCCACGGTCGGGGTGACGGTCGTACCGATCTCGGGCCGGCCGAGCGCCGCGATGTCCAGTACGAGGTGTGCCGCCTCGATCAGGGCGTTCACCCCGGCCTCGGGCTCCAGGCCGGCGTGCGAGGCCCGGCCCGCGACGGAGACGTGGAACGAGCCGCAGCCCTTGCGCCCGGTCTTCAGGGCGCCGCCGTCGGCAGCGCCTTCGAACACCAGCACCGCGCCGCAGGCGAGGGCGCGTTCCTCGATGAGGGCCCGGGAGGAGGGGGAGCCGATCTCCTCGTCGGCGGTCACCAGGATCTCGACGCCCGACAGGTCGTCGAGCAGCGCGAGCCCGTGGACGGCCTGCACCAGACCGCCGAGCATGTCGAAGACCCCGGGGCCGGTCGCGCGCCCGTCCTCGACCGTGAACGGGCGGCGTTCGAGGGTCCCGAGCGGGAAGACCGTGTCGTGGTGGCCGAGGATCAGCACCTGCGGCTCGCCGCCGCCCGACCAGTGGACGTGCGGTCCGGTCTCGCTCTCGATGAGGACGGCCTCCCCGCCGAGGCGGTCCTCGATGACGGCGGCGACGGTTTTGGCCGATACCCCCAGCGCGTCGAGGTCCCGCGAGGGGGACTCGATCTCGACGAGTGTCCGGAGGTCCTCGATCATCGCATCCACACTCACATGGACGGCCGCTCGCATCGTCATGGCGCAAGGGTAGCCGCCGCGCCACGGCCCGCAGTCCGGGGGAAGGGCGGCCGAAACCGCCGTGGCCGGGACGAAAGGGGCATCGGAGGGGATGATGGAGGGGAGGAGGTGTACGGGCCATGGCGCAGCATGACGGCGGCCCTTCGGCGGCGAACCTGGAGGAAGGCAAGCTGCTCAAGGAGCTGGAGGCCATCCACCGGACCCGCCACGAGACCCTGCTCTACGGGTCGGACGAGGCGCTGGTCACGCACACGCAGCGGATGAACGAGCTGGAGCACGAGTACGTACGCCGGCACCCCCAGCGCGCCCAGACGCCGGGGCGGACCCGGTCGGGCGCGCGCGCCCGGTCCGGCGAGGACTGAGGGGTCACGCCGGCCGTCGCGCAGGCCGTACGGGCCTTACTTCTTGGCGTGCTCGCCCAGGTAGAACAGCAGCCAGATGAACCCGGCGAACGCGTGCGTGCCGAAGATGTAGAAGAACGCGCGCAGTGCGACGCCCTTCCCCTTCCACTGCTCGTGCCGCGCCGCCGCGGAGGCGGGCCCCTCTGTCTTGTCCGGCACGGCCGATCTCCGTTTCGAATGCGGGGCGGGGGGCCAGTGGCTACGGAAACAGCGTACGGGTGCGCCCGGGGTGTGAGAACTCTTCGCCTCGAATGAGACGTTGATGTATCATTCGAGGCGAAGGAGGCTCATCGCTGTGCGAAGCGGTGGGCCTCCCCGCCCGCTCACCCGAACGGAACCCCATGCACGCCCGCCGCCCCACCGCTCCACTCGACCCGCGCCGGTGGATCGTCCTCGCCATCCTTTCCGGCAGCCTGCTGCTGATCTCGATGGACACCACGATCCTCAACGTGGCCTTCCCCTCCCTCGTCGGCGACCTCCGGCCCGGTGCCGTGCAGCAGCTGTGGATCATCGACGTCTACGCGCTCGCACTGTCCGGCCTGCTCGTCACCGCCGGCGCCCTCGGCGACCGCTGGGGCCGCAAGCGGCTGCTCATGGCGGGCTTCGCGATCTTCTCCGTCGCCTCCCTGATCGCCGTCTTCTCCACCGAGGCCTGGCACGTGATCGCGGCCCGCGCCCTCCTCGGCGTCGGCGGCGCCGCGATCATGCCGGCCACCCTGTCGATCCTGCGCAGCGTGTTCACCGACGCCAAGGAGCGGGCCTTCGCGCTCGCCGTCTGGGCGGCCGTCTTCGGCGGCGGCATGGCGTTCGGCCCGGTCATCGGCGGGCTCCTCGTCCAGGACTACGGCTGGCACTCCGCCTTCCTCCTGAACCTCCCCGTCGCCGCGGTCATCGTCGCGGCCGGCCTGCGCTACCTCCCCGAATCCCGCTCCCCGCGCAGCAGCGGCCGCTGGGACTGGTGGGGCGTCGGCCAGTCGATCGTCGGCATGCTCGCCCTCGCGGGCGGCATCAAGCAGCTCGGCAAGAGCGGGATCGCCGATCCGCTCCCGTGGGCCCTGCTCGCCCTGGCCACCGTCGCACTGACCGTCTTCGTGCGCCGCCAGCTGCGCGTGGACAACCCGCTGCTCCAGGTCCGGCTGTTCACCAAGCCCGCCTTCAGCGTCGCCGCCACCGCGATCTTCCTGCCCATGGTGGGCATGGGCGCGATCCTCTTCCTCGTCACACAGTGGTTCCAGTACGGCCAGGGCTACACCCCGCTCGAAGCGGGCCTGCGCCTGCTGCCCGCCCCGCTCGCCCTGATCTGCGCCTCGATGGTGGCCCCCACGCTGATGCAGCGCTTCGCGATCCGGCACGTGCTGGGCGCGGGACTGCTGGTCCTGGCCGCAGGCATGGCCCTGCCCTGGACCTTCCAGCAGTTCACCGAGCTCGGCTACCCGGCGTTCGCCGTGGCCCTCACGGTCATGGGCCTGGGCGCGGGCATCGCCACCACCGTCGCCTCGGTCACGCTGATCTCGGCCGCGCCCGCGCACGAGGTCTCCAGCGCGGCCGCCATCGAGGAGACCTGCTACGAACTCGGCTCGGCCATGGGCGTCGCCATCCTCGGCAGCACCGCCGCCGTCCTGTACCGCGGCAACCTGCCGGCCCTCGGCCTGGACGGCGCGGCCGCCGCGGCCGTCCACGAGTCCGTGGGCGAAGCCGCCCACATCGCCGAACGGCTGGGCGGCACCGTGGGCAAGGGCCTGATCGAGACGGCCTCCCAGGCCTACACCCTCGCCATCACGCCGGCCTTCCTCATCGCGGGCCTCCTCGCGGTGGCCGCGGCGGCCACGACGTGGACGATGATCCCGCGCGACCTCCGGCCCACCGAGAACCACTGACACGGCCGCGCCCCGGCGCCCGCCTCACCGCCGCAGCGGTGACGCGGGCGCCGGGCCCAGCGTGGTGGTGCCCGGCGCCGCGCGGTGGCCCAGCCCCGTACGGTACGCATCCAGCGCGGCCTCGATCCGGCCCGTGCGCCGCAGCAGGTCGCCCAGCAGCCGGCACAGATCGGCCAGATCCCCGCTGGCCCCGCTGCGTTCCAGCAGGGTCAGCGCCTGGACGTAGTGCTCCTCGGCGGACTCGGTCTCCCCGCGCTCCTCGGCCATCAGCCCGAGCAGCCGGTGCGCCCCGCCCGCGTGCACGGCCCCGTGGCTGTCGCCCAGTTCCAACAGCCCGGAGAGCAGCTCGGCGGCCTCCTCGCAGCGGCCCAGCCGGCGCAGTACGTCGGCGAGTTCCACCTCGACCTGCGCCGTGTACAGAGCGGCCCGCCGGGCCGCGAGGATGTCCCGGGCCGTGCGCAACTCCGCCTCCGCCGCCACCAGATCGCCGTTCTGCGCCTGTACGTAGCCGCGCATCCAGTGGCAGTGCGCCAGATCGGTCCGCAGCCGCAGCTGCCGGTAGATCGCCTGTGCCTTGGCGAGGGAGGCATCGGCGTCCGCCGGACGCCCCGCGGCGAGGAACGTACGCGCGACCTGCCGGTGCATCCCCGCCACCAGGGCCGGATCGGCCACCTGCGGAGCCAGCGCCAGGGCCAGCTCGGCCGCGTGCGCGGCCCGGGCGTGGGCGCCCATGTCGATGTACGGGCCGATCACGGCGGCGTACAGCAGCACCAGCGCCTCCGGATCGGCCAGCCCGCCCGCGTTCAGCTCGTCGATGGCGGATTCGAGCAGGTAACAGGCGTAGCGGAGCTCCCCGGCGAGCAGGTGCGCCACGGCCCGGCCGCGGATCGGGCGGGCCCGGCGGGGGAGCGGCTCGTCGGCCAGCAGTCGCTCGGCCGCCTCGAAGCGGCCGATGGCGTCCGGCAGTTCCCCCGCTTCCAGCGCGCAGTCGCCGAGCCCGAGCAGCGCCTCCGCCCGTTCGGCATCGAGGCCGAGCCGTTCCGCGTCCGCCAGCAGCTGCCGGTAGCGTACGGCCGCCTCGGCGGCGGCCCCCGTGGCCAGCGTCTGCTGTGCGTCGGTGAGGCCGAGGCGCAGCTCGGTGGCCAGGTGGGCGGGGCGCCCGGTGGCGAGCTCCTCGTACGAGGTGCCGAGCCGCTCGGCGAGGAAGCGCAGTGCCGTCTCGGAGGGCCGTACCTTGCCCGACTCCAGGGTCGAGATGTAGGCGGAGGTGTACGAGGGCTGCGCCAATGCCCTTTGTGTCAGCCCGCGTTCGGCGCGCATGCGCTGAACCCTGCGGCCGATCTCGGCCGGTTCGTCCATGAAGACCCCCTGGTTGCTCCAACTCCCCATGGTGCAGGGGTGGCTGGCCATTGCGCACGTCCCGTGCGCCCCCTAGTTTAAGCAATCGGTTCAGCGTACTTATCGAGCCGCTTAACTTCCGGTGACTTCCGGCCTCTTCCCGGGGAGAACTCCATGGACGCGTCCCTCCGCCTCACGCTGCGCGCCGCCTTGGCCGCGGCCTGTACGACGGCCCTGCTGCTGGCCGCGGGCCCGCTCGGCACGGCCGCCGCGGCGCCGCCGCCGATACCTTCAACGGTGAAGGCCGGGACCGGGACCGAGGTGGAGATACCCGGGCCCGAGGACGGCACGGCCGCCGGATCCGGCCACGTCCGCGTCCCCGCCGCCGGGCAGGCGAAGAAGGCCCCGCAGCTCTCCGAAGCCGAGCGGGCGGCCGACGGCGAGGTCGCCAAGCTGGTCGACAACGGCTCGACCGCCGACCGCCTCGACATCGTCGTCATCGGTGACGGCTACACCGCCGCCGAGCAGGACCGGTTCCACGCCGACGCCCGGGCCAAATGGGCCGAGATCACCGCCGTCGAGCCGTACTCCACGTACCGGAACCTCTTCAACGTCTGGACGGTCGACGCCGTCTCCCACGACTCCGGCGTCACCGGCGACCCCACGCCGGCCACCGTCCGCGACACCGCCCTCGGCTCGTACTTCTGGTGCGAGGACATCGAGCGGCTGCTCTGCATCGACCAGCCGAAGGTGGACGCGTACGTGGCGAAGGCGCCGGCGGCCGACCTGGTCCTGGTCCTCTCCAACAGCGCCAAGTACGGCGGGGCCGGGTACAACGAGCCCAGCGCCGCCCTCGGCTACGAGGGGATATCGACGGCCTCCGCGGGCAACGCGAAATCCGGTCAGGTGGCCATCCACGAGACGGGCCACTCCCTGGGCAAGCTCGCCGACGAGTACTTCTACCCGGACACCCCGGGCTACGAGAAGTACGAGGGCCCCGAGCCCGCAGACTCCAACACCTCCACGCTGCCCGCCGACCGGATGGCCGCCGAGCGGGCCAAGTGGTACCGCTGGCTCGGCGCCGCATCACCCGACGGCGGTACGGTCGGCGCGTACGAGGGCGGCGGCTACTACGTCAAGGGCCTGTACCGGCCCACCGACAGCTCGATCATGCGGGTGCTCGGCAAGCCCTTCAACCTGCCCGGCACCGAGGCGATGATCGCCGGCTTCTACCAGCACGCGAAGCCCGCCGCCCCGCTCACCCCGACCGGCCGCACCCTGCGGCTGCGCAACACGGCGAAGGTCTCCGTACCCCGGCTGGCCGGTGCCGACGGCCGGCAGGTCGACGTCCGCTGGTACCTCGACGGCCGCGAGCTGAAGCGGTTCGCCGGCCGCACCGAGGTCGCGGTCGCCGAGCTGTGGCTCTTCGACCTGCGCACGCACAAGCTGTCGGTCACGGCCGAGGACCGCACCCCCTCGGTCCGCGACCCGAAGATCGCCCGGACCCTGAAGTCCACGGTCGACTGGAGCGTCCGCCTCTAGGAGGGTCCGGTCGAGTGTGCGGGGGGCCTCAGACTTCGGCCGCGTACGTCCAGAAATCGCGCATGACGACGGGCGCGGCCGGGCTGGTCATCTCCCGCTGGGTGAGCAGGACGGAGACGGCGCCGGTGGACGGGGTGACGTGGCCGGCGGTTCCGGTGCCGCCGATCCAGCCGTACCGCCCCGGCACGTTCCACGGATCGCGGGTCGTGACGTCCACGGAGCCGCCGAACCCCCAGCCCTGGCCCTCCAGGAACAGTTCGCCGGCGGCCCGCTGGGCCTGGGTCAGCCAGTCGGTGGTCATCCGCCGCACCGACTTGGCCGACAGGAGCCGGCCCCGGTCCCCGTCGAGCGCGCCCTCCGCGAGCAGCATCCGGCCGAACGCGTACCAGTCGTCGACGGTCGAGACCAGGCCGCCGGCGCCGGAGGGGAAGGCCGGGAGGCTGCTCCACTGCCCGTGCGGGGCGTCGGCCCGTTCGAGGCCGCCCTCGCCCCCGCGGTAGAGGCTCGTGAACCGGCCCAGGTCGGCGGCCGGGACGCAGAACCCGGTGTCCGCCATGCCCAGCGGCTCGAAGATCCGCTCGGCCATGAACTCGGGCAGGGACTGCCCCGAGACCCGGGCGATCAGTACGCCCAGGATGTCGGAGCAGGTGTTGTACAGATAGGCCTCGCCCGGCTGGTACAGCAGCGGAATGCCCGACAGCGTCTTCAGCCAGACGTCCGGCGCCGCGGTCTGCTGCGGCTGCGGCGGCCCCTGCTTCAGCTCGCCGAACAGCGGTGCGACCGCGGGCAGCGAGAAGTCGGACGGGAACCCGTACCCGGCGCGCGAGGTGAGCAGGTCGAACACGGTGATCGGACGGTCGGCGGGCACCACGTCGTCGAGCGGGCTCTCGGGCGTACGGGCGACGAGGGGCGAGGCCAGCTCCGGCAGCCACGGCGCGATCTCGTCCTCCAGGGCCAGCAGGCGCTCCTCGACCAGTGTCATGGCGGCCACGGCCGTCACGGGTTTGGTCATCGAGGCGATCCGGAAGATCGAGTCCCGGACCATCGGAGCCG
This sequence comes from Streptomyces sp. NBC_01006, assembly GCF_045162725.1. Taxonomy (NCBI): domain Bacteria; kingdom Bacillati; phylum Actinomycetota; class Actinomycetes; order Kitasatosporales; family Streptomycetaceae; genus Streptomyces; species Streptomyces sp. NBC_01006. The sequence goes on from NZ_CP108700.1 coordinate 7,744,707, forward strand.
TGCCCTCGACGTCGGCCGAGCCGACCGCCTCCACCTCCACCCGATCGCCGCGGGCCACCAGGCCCACCGCCCCGGGCAGCGATCCGCTGCTCACGTGCCGTTCCAGGATGTCGCGCAGGTCGCTCATCACTCCACCTCTCCCGATCCCGCTCCGGATGCCTGCTTCTCACAGACTCCCGCAGCGCCGCGCATTCATCGGCCGGACGCGCGGCCGACGCGCGGCGGACGACCGGAAGGGTCACCACCGGAAGGCGGGGCCGGCGGATATCCGGTGGCCCGGGCGCGGGGGGCGGTCCTAGGGTGCGAGCCATGACGATCATGGGCTCCGAAGCCGTAGACCGATCCGTGTCCCTCACCGCACAGGCGCTCAGGAGGGTGGCCCACCTCGACTGGTCCGTCCCGGCGGCCGGCCTGGAGTGGAGCTGTTACGACACCGCCGTCCACGTGGCGAGCGATTTCGCCGGGTACGCCACCCAGCTCACCGGGCGCTCGACCAGCGGGTACGCCCCCTTCGTCATCAGCGCCGCCCCCGGCACCACCCCCGACGGCCTGATCCAGGTCATCGAGGCCACCGGAGGCCTGCTGTCCGCCGCCGTGGCCGTGACCGACCCCGAGGTCCGGGCCTGGCACCCGTACGGCATGGCGGGCCCGGACGGATTCGCCGCGATGGGCATCGTCGAGACGCTGCTGCACACCCACGACATCCTGACCGCTCTCGGCGTCCACGACTGGGAGCCCGACGCGGACCTCTGCGAGCAGGTACTCGACCGGCTCTTCCCCCAGGCGCCGCGCGACATCGCCGCCCCGTGGCCGACGCTGCTGTGGGTGACCGGCCGGGGCGAGCTCCCGGGCCTGCCCCAGCGCACGGCGTGGCGCTGGTACGCCGAACCCATCACCGCGGAACGCGTCGTGCTCTGCGAGATCTCCCCGCTCGTCGCCGGCGACCTCCACGGCGGCGGCACCGGCGGCTTCGCCTGGGCCGAGGACGGCCCCGGAGAGGGCACCCGGGTCGCCTCCGGGATGGTGGCCAAGGCGCGGGAGGAGGGTACGCACCGCGCGGGCTGGGGCGCGTACGCCGTCGTCCGTACGCAGGACCGGCGCGCGATCGGCGGGATCGGCTTCCACGGAGCCCCCGACGCCGAGGGGAACGCGGAGGTCGGCTACGACCTCGTACCGTCGGCCCGCGGCAACGGCTACGTCACCGAGGCGCTGAAGGGCTTGGTCGCCTGGGCCTTCGCGCAGCCCGGTGTGACCGCGCTGCACGCCAGGGTGGACGCGGACAACGCGCCCTCCCACGGCGTGCTGGCCCGGGCGGGCTTCGAGCGGACGGGCTCCACCGAGGACGGCGGAGCCCGTTACACCCTGAGGGCGGCCGGTCGGTAGCCGCCGCTCGGTGGCCGCTGTTCAGTAACCGCAGTTGGTGACCCACTTGTGGGAGGAGATGCGGTCGTTCCACTCCCACGGGATGTTGCCGGCCGAGCCGTTCGGGGCGCAGGTGGACGCACCGCCGTAGCCGATGTTCTCGTAGACGCGCACGTCCCCGAAGGAGCCGGCGTACCCGTTGTTCCACCAGGACGAGGCCCGGTCGTTCATGTTGAAGTTGCCGCCGGCCCCGCAGGTGCGCCAGTCGGAGTCGTCGCCGCTCCAGCCGCAGGCGTGGCCGCCGCGGTTGGTGTCCTCCCAGACCCAGTAGTTGCCGTCCGCGGCCGCGCCGGCGGCGCCGGCCGTGGCGGCGCCGGCGGCGGTCACGGTCGCGGGAACGGCCAGCAGCGGTACGGCGAGCGCGCCGGCGAGCAGCAGGGTGCGGAACTTACGCATGGGATCCTCCGGAAGGTCGTTGGGTTCGGTGTGCCGTGTTGTACCTGGCGCGCCATCGGCAGCGCGCCGTTCTGGAGCCGCCACTTGAGCGCGATCTCCTCCTGGTGCTGGGCCCGGAGTTGTTCGCCGTAGGTGTGGTCCAGAGCCTGGGAGACCAGGGCCAGCGGAGTGCCGGCCGCGCAGGTCGCTTCGACGACGGCCAGTTCGGCCTCGGCCACGTCCGCCTCGGCCGGCGGCATGCTCTCGCCGAACCGGGCCGCGGCCTGCCGGGAGGCGTCGGGGCCCGCGTACGGGCGGCCCGCCTCCCGCATGCACGCGGCCCACTGCCCTCACCGCCGTCAGCTCGGTCGCCTTCAGCCCCGACGGCGCGGTGCTGGCCTCCGGGGGTTTCGATGCCACCGTCCGGCTGGCGGGGACCGACGAGGCGCGGGTCATCGCCGACGCCTGCGCACACACCGGACCGCGGATCACCCGCGCCCAGTGGTCCGCGCACCTGCCGTACGTCGCCTACTCGCCGCCGTGCAGCGGGCTGGAGCAGCGTCAATAGCGGCCGGGCGGGGGCGCGTGGCGATAGCCTCGGGGTGGACGCCCGACACCGGCTCGGAAGGCAGGTCCCGATGGCGAGTTCAGCCGATCCACCGAGTTCTTCCCCCTCTTCCCCTTCCTCTCCTTCCCCGACTTCCTCCGCTTCCGCTCGATCCCGGGTTCCCGTGATCGACCTCGGGCCGTGGCGGTCCGGTGGGGCCGGGGCGCGGGAGCGGATCGCCGCCCGCGTCGACGAGGCCCTCCAGGCCGCCGGGTTCCTGCTGATCACCGGGCACGGGGTGGATCCCGGGCTGCCCGCGCGGATCCGGGAGGCCGCCAAGGAGTTCTTCCGGCTGCCGGCCGAGGCGAAGGAGCCGTACGCGGTCGCGGTCGGCGGTCGCGGCTGGCTCGGACCGGGCGCCGAGGCCAACAGCTACGCGGAGGGGGCTGCCTCTCCGCCCGACCTCAAGGAGTCCTGGTCCTGCGCGGCGGACGAGCCCACCGGGAACCCGTCCGTGGACGCCGAGTGGTTCCGGCCGAACGCCTGGCCGGCCGAGGTACCGGAGCTGGGGCCGCTGGCCGTCGAGTACATCGCCCGGATGCGGGCCCTGTCCGACGAGCTGCTGGAGCTCCTCGCCACCGCACTCGGCCTTGCCGCCGACCACTTCACCCGCCACACCGGGCATCCCACCTGGGGGTTCAACCTCAACTGGTACCCGGGCACGGAGGTGCTCGGCGAACCCCTGCCGGGCCAGTTCCGCATCGGGGCGCACACGGACTTCGGGACGGTCACGGTCCTCGACCGCGAGCCGGGCTCGGGCGGACTCCAGATCCACACCGACGCCGACGGCTGGCAGGACGCCCCGTACGACCCGGCCGCGCTCACCGTGAACATCGGCGACCTGATGGCCCGCTGGACGGGGGACCGCTGGCGCGCAGGCCGCCACCGTGTGCTGCCGCCGCCCGCCGACGCACCGGCCGAGGAGCTCGTCTCGCTGGTCTACTTCTACGAATGCGACCCGCACACCCGGGTCGAGTCCCTCCCGGCCCCGGTCGGGCGGGTGGTCCACGACCCGGTGGACTCCCACGCCTACCTGCGGGCGAAGCTGGACGCGATCACCGTGTCCTGACCTCTTCGCGGGCGGCGACCGGGTCCCCGGCGGCCGCCCGGGCGGACCCGATTACCGCTGGTCGGCGGTGTTCGGCAGGATGGGGGGCATGACCGAGATCCGCACCCCCCGCCTGCTCCTGCGCCGCTGGACCGACGACGACCTCGTCCCCCTTTCTGAGATCAACGCCGACCCGGACGTCATGCGCTGGATCGGCGACGGCTCCACACTCGACTTGGAGGAGACCGCCGAGGAGATCGAGCGCTGGGAGGAGGAGTGGGACGAGGAGGGCTTCGGGCTCTTCGCCGTGGAGCTCCTGGCGTCGGGCGAGCTGATCGGGGCGGTCGGCCTGACCGTGGCGCAGTCCCCCTCGGAGGCACGGGACTTCGTCGCGATCAGCTGGCGGCTCGGCCGGCCTTACTGGGGCCAGGGCTACGCCTCCGAGGCGGCGCAGGCCTCCCTGGAGTTCGCCCTGCAGGACCGCGGCCTCGACCGGGTGATCGCGGTGAACCGGTCGGGCCACGAGGAGTCCGAGAACGTGATCCGCAAGCTCGGCATGGTGCTGGACCTCGACACGACGGACCCGGAGAACGGCCACCTGCTCCAGGTCCACAGCATCGACCTGACGGAGTACGAGGGCTGACCTCCGGCTCCTTCCTTCCGCGGCGGGTCAGGCCGGGGGCCGTGGCGAGGGCGTAGGCGGCGGGGCCGGGGCTTCGGCGGCGTGGCCCGTGCGGATCGCGGCGAAGGCGGCGGCGTGGACGGCCGCCGGGTCGCCGTGGTGGCGGACCGGGCTGCCGGTCAGCGTGTACCACTCCTCCGCGTCCTTGTACTGGACCTCGATCCGGACCTGCGCGCCGTCCGGCAGCGCCGTCGTGCGCAGGGTCAGCGGGCCCGTGATGACGCCGACCTCGTCCGTCATCGCCCCGCCGGGCCCGGCGAGGACCTCGTCGCACCACTGCTGCCGGCCGGCCATGTGCTGTCGTCCGGTCATCCCGCGCAGCTGTCCAGCATCGTTCCGAGCATCTTCTTCTCCGGTTCGGTCACGGTCAGTCCGTACGTGGATTTCACGGTGGTCCAGGCCCGCCCGTACTGGCACCAGCTCGACTTGTCCGGCGGCTGCCACAGGTCGGGGCTCTGGTCCCCCTTCGAGCGGTTCGAGGCCGCCGTCACCGACAGCAGCTGGGGGTGGGTCAGGTCGTTCGCGAAGGCCTTGCGCTGCGCTGCGTCCCAGCCGGCCGCGCCCGAGCGCCAGCCCTCGGCGAGCGGCACCATGTGGTCGATGTCCATCTTCGACGCCTCCGTGACCACGACCCCGTCGTACAGGCTCCTCCAGGTACCGGAGACGGCCTTGCACTCGGCGTCCTGGGCCACGTCCTTGCCGTCCCGCTTGAGGACGACCTCGCGGGTGTCGCACTTGTTGCCCTGCTCGGCCCAGTGGGTGAACTTGGCCCGGCTGTAGCCGGCCATGGTCCCGGGCGGGGCGACCTTCAGCGCGGCCAGCTGGGTACGGGCCGCCTGGACGCCGACCATGCCGGGCAGTACGTCCCCCGAGGCGGGTTTGGCGTCCGTGCCGCCCGGAGCGGAGGACGACGTACCGGCCGCCGAGGGCTTCGCGTCCTTGCCCGGCGCGGTGCCGGTACCCGAGCACCCGGCCACGGCCAGCAGCACCGCCGCCGCCAGGACCGCACCCCGGACACGTGTCTGACGTCCCATGAACCCACCCCGAGCCGGTCCCGCACCGCACACTGTCCCGGGAAGACTACCCAGAACCGGACATTCAACCGGACAACCGAGCCGCCGCGGACACTCCGCCGTCGAGCCAGGCGCCGGGCGGGCCGCCGGGCCGGGCGCCGAGCGGGGCCCCTAGGCGGGCGTTGTCAGTGGCTCTCGCTAGTCTCCCGACATACCGCAGCTCAGGGGGGATTCGTCCGCCCTGGTCGACGCTGCGCGCATCCGGGACAGGGCAGGCGGAGGGGCACGTACTGATGGCATGGCTGGCGGCGGGCGAGGGGTACGAGATCGCCCTGGTGGAAGGGAAGGTGGCGGTGCGATCCGCCACCGGCCGCTCGGCGGGACGGCAGTTGAAGACGCTGCCCAAGGCCCTGCGCGACCATCCCGAGGTGGACCGGCTGCGCCGGCTCGCCGAATGGCTGGAGCGGCACGAGGCCGCCTGCGTCGCCCAGGTGGACACCTGGATGGTCTCCTCGCTGCCGGTGCCGACGGCGCTGCTCGCCCGGGTCTGGCCGGACGAGGCCTGGCAGAGCGCGCTGCGCGACATGGCCGTCGTCGGCGAGGACCCGGACGAGGTGGGCTTCCTGCGGGACGCCACCGCGTCCGGCGAGCTGAAGGTGGTCAACCTCGACGGCGAGACCGTACGGCTCTCCCCGCGCACGGTGACCCTGCCCCATCCGGTGCTGCTGCCCGACCTGGACGACGTACGGGACTTCGCGGCCGAACTGCGCATCGTGCAGCGCGTCGAGCAGATCCACCGGCCCACCTGGGAGAAGCCCGAGGGCTTGGCGGCCACCGCCACCGAGGTACGGGACTACGCGGGCGGGGTCTTCGCGAGCCGGTTCGGCCTGGCCGCGCGGGCGACGGGCCTCGGCTACCGGGTCTCCGGCGGCTACGCGACCTGCAAGGTGCGCGACACCGGCGGGGGAACCGAGGCGGCGGTCTGGATCGGCGAGCCGTACTACGAGGACGAGACGAGCACCGGCGCCCTGAGCTGGCACGACGAGAACGGCCGGGCGGTGCGCCTGACGGAGGTCGGACCGGTCGCCTGGTCCGAGGGAATGCGGATGGCCGCGGCGCTGTACGCCGGGCGCAAGATCGAAGAGGGCGGGGACGCGCGATGAGCACCACCACCAGCACCACGGGGACGAACGACACCGCGGCCGAGGCCGAACTGCTGCTCAAGGCCGGCGCCGTGCTGCCGAACGGCACCGAGGGCGCGGGCCCCTCGGCGGTCGACCTGACCGCACGCTCCTACCGCCACCCGGCCCTCCCCGACGACCGTGTCGTCGTCCGGCTCGCCGCCGCCGAACTGGGTCCGGCCGAGGACCTCGCCGCCGGCTTCCTGGGACTCGTACTCGACGAGGCCGAGGGCGCGCCGCCCGTGGTCGGCCTCGGCCAGCGCCAGGCCCTCGGCTTCCCCGAATGGGTCCTCGTCCACCACCCGGAGGACGGACACCACGCCCTCGCCGTGGTCCCCGAACTCGACCGGCTCGCCCGGACGGCCAGGACCAAGCCCAAGGCCGCCCTCGACGCCTGCCACGAACTGGCCGGCCGGCTCGGCGCCGCCGTCCCGCACTTCCTGCCCGTCTTCTACGAGCAGGCCGCCCGCATCTTCCTCGCCGTCGAGAACACCACGTACGCCGCCCAGCTGTTCGGCCGTGCCCGGACCAGCGAGGCCCAGCACGGCCTGGCCGTCGACGAGGACCGACTCGACGGCGTGTTCCTCGAATTCGCCCTGGTCGGCGCCCTCCCGGTGAAGGTGCTCACCGGCTACGCCAAGGAGCTGTCCGCCCGCGTCAGCCCCGCCGAGGCCCACGAGCGCTTCCGCCGGCTGTGCGTGCGGCGCACGGCGGGCGGACTGCCGCCCTCCGCGCAGGCCGCGACCGAGCTGCGCCGCCTCGCCCGCGCCGCCGGCCTGACCGGCACCGAGGCCGAGCAGGAGTACCTCGCCGAGCTGCTCCCGCTGCCGGCCACGCTGCGCGCCGCGTACGGCTGGTGGAAGGCCCACCGCACCGCGCTCGTCGCGCTGGCCCGCCGGGTGCCGTCCGTACGGGGCACCCTGCTCGGTCTGATGCCGCCCGGCGGCGGGGACGGCGAACTCCCCGCGCTGTGGCTCGGCCTGCTGGAGGAATCCGGCGCCACCGACGGGCTGGTCCGCGCCGACCTGCCCGCCGAGGAGCGCTGCTCCGACGGCGCCGCCGGCTGGCTGGAGCGCTTCCACGCCGCCCGGCACACCGGCTGGGGCTCGCGCCCCACGCTGCCCGCCCTGCTCGACCTCGTCGTCCGCGCCGCCGACCGGCTGCGCGCCGAACTCGCCGAGCCCGGCCGCGAAGCGGGCCTGAAGGTGGGCGTCGAGGACGCCGACCTGCTGGACCTGCTGCTCTCCCTGGACATCCCGGTCACCGACCCCGAGCCCGACTCCACGTCGCGCCGGCGCCACGACCAGCTGAACCTGGCCGACTGGGCCCGCTCCGACCAGCGGCGGGACCTGCTCGCCCTCGCCGCCGACCGGCGCTTTTGGCCCGCGTTCGGGCGCGCCGCGTACGGCCTGGGCGGCGACGGCCACGCGGTGGAGGTCATGCGGCTGCTCGCCGCTTCGCCCGGCGGCCGCCCGATGCTCACCGAGTGGATGCACGAGGTGGCCGGTGCCTCCACCGCCGCGGGCCTGCCCGGACTGCCGGACGCCATCCGGCGGCTGACCTGGCTGCCCGCCGAGGCCCTCGAACTCGCCCGGGAGGAGGTGGCTCTCGCCGCCTCCGCCGACCTCGGCGAGACCCTCGCCCGTACCCTGCGCACCGGCCTCTTCGAGGAACTCTCCTGGCCCGCCTGGGAGACCGCGATCGCCGAGATGACGCCCGCCGGCCAGGGCGGGCACGGGCTGACCGTCGTCGAGGCCTGGCCGCACCTGATCGTCGCCAACTCCGCCCAGGTCCGCGTCATCGACGCCGACTCCACCGTGCTCACCCACGACCTGCGGGCGGCGAGCAGCAACGCACGCCGGTACGGATTCCATTACGTCGACGGCGAACTGCTCGTCTTCTGGGCCCACTACGGCAGCGGGGGCATCGAGGGCTACTGGCACACCGACCCCGGCAACGTCTTCACCGTCGACGTCGACGGCGGCTATTGGAACCTGCGCTCCGAGGACATCAGCCTGCCCCTGCCCGGCGGCGGCCGCGCCACCGGCGGCGGGGTCCTGCACGCCGGAGACACCAAACTGCCGGGCGAGCGGAGGCTGCTGTCCGACGGGACCTCGTACTGGGTGTGGCAGAACCGCGACCAGGAACACGAAGGCGGGTGGCGCGAGTACGACCCCGCCGGCGGCGCCCTCGGCCGGCTCTCGGTGCCCGGCTTCCTCGCCGACACCCTGCGCGCCCACCCCGGGGACGGCAACACCGTGCCCACCCAGTCCTGCTGGCTGCGGCCCGCGCCCGCCGTCGAGGGCTCGGCCCTCGGCTCGCCCGCGGACGGCCTGCTCGGCTGGCGCATCGTACGCGTCCCCGGGCGGGGCTGGGAGGCCTCCGACACCGGCGGCCGCAGCGTCAGCGTGCCCGAGGGCGCCGAGATGCCCGTCGCCGCGCTCACCTTCCCCGGCGACGAGCGGCCGCGCGCCCTGACCCACCGCTGGCGCGAGCTCAGCATCAGCGACCCGGACGGCGTGGTCACCGCCCAGTCGCGCAGCGACTACCGCACCACCGCCTTCGCCACCGGCAGCGTCGAACTCCCGCCGCTCCCCTTCTGGTACGCGCTGCGCCCGCGCGATCCCGAGGGATCGGCCGCCCTGCGCGCCGCGGACGGCGGGTCGGTCGGCATCCTGCTCAAGGCGGCCGGCGCCGCCGAGACGGCCACGGACCTGCCCGACCTGGTCCGCGCGGCGCTGCCGCAGGTCACCGCCCCGCAGCTGATCGGGGGCATCGTCGAGGTGCTGCGCTTCGCCCTCGTCCAGCAGGCGGCGCTGGACGCGGTCGCCGCCCGCCTGGACCCCGACTCGGGTGCGGCGGCCGACGGGCAGCCCGAAGGCCCCACCGACGAACTGATCGCCGACGCGCTGCACGGGCTCGTCGGCACGGGGTACTACCGCTGGGGCGCCCAGAGCGACGTCGCCTACCGCTACTTGGACGGGCTGGTCCGGGCGGCCGCCGACACGGGCGCCGAAGAGGTCCCCGGCCGGCTCCACTTCGACCTGCCCGAACTGCCGTACTCCGCGCTCCCGTTCACCCAGCTGCTGGACCAGCCCGCGGCGATCGCGTACCGGGCCGTCACCGCCGGTACCACCGAGGAGCAGCGGACCGCCCTGTGCACCCTGCTGGGCCGGGTGGACGCGCTCGGGCTGGCCTCCGCGGAGGGCTCCGCCGACCGCTGGCGCCGGGTCCTGGTCCACCTCGACCAGCGCCACCTGCGCACCCCCGACGGCATCGAGCGCAACACCTCGCACCGCAGCCTGCTCCCGCTCGGCGGCGGAGCCGTCCTCGGCCTCACCGAGCACAGCGTGTCCGTACCCGACGGACACGAGTTCGGGGCTCTGCTGTACGACCCCGCCGGCCGCTTCGCCGTGCCCGGCCCCTACGCCGTGCGCGGTGATGCCCCCCTCGGCGACCGGGAGCGCGGCCCCGGCTGGCTGACGGCCTTCCTGGCCGAGGCCGCCGGACGCGGGACGGCGCCGTTCTTCCCCGAAGCCGCCGAGGAGTTCGCCCGGCTCACGGGCGTTTCCAGCACCCTCGCGCGGCTGCTGCTGGCCGGCCTGCCCAACATCGACAGCTACGAGCACCATTTCCTGCCGGCCGAACTGCGCACCGCCCTCGGCGTCAAGGCGGCCGACGCGAAGCACGCCCGGTCCGAGCTCAAGAGCCTCCAGATCGAGGTGCGGCGCGAGGTCGTCGCCGCGCTGCTGCCCGCCGATCCGGCGCGGCTGTGGACCGAAGGTCCGGACGTGGCCGCCGCCGCGCAGGCGTGGAACCGTCTCGTGGGCCGTCGTACGCCCGTGCCCGAGTGGCTGCTCGCCGAGGCCACGCGCGCCGCGCGCACCGGCTGGTCGACGCACCGGGCGCTGGCCGCGATCCTCGGCCCGGCGCAGTCGCGCCCCTTGAGCGTGGACGTCGCCTGGGAGGTGAAGGGGGACCACGTCGAGCCCCGCGAACCGGCCGACGAGCCCTTCACCTCGACCGTCCTGACCGGCGCGCTGACCCTGACGGCCTGGGCGGCCCACCGGCTGCCCGCCGGGGACCCCCTGCGGGCCGCGCTGCCGCCCGCCCTGACCGCGGTACGACAGCGGCTGGCCGCGCCCGAACTGATGCTCAGCATCGGGCACTTCACCAGCCTGCCGGACTTCCGGAAGGCCGCGGGCACGCCGACCGAGACGGGCGAGGGCTACGAGCGGTACGGCGCGGTGGTCATGGCCACCGCGGACGACCGGCCCAAGCCCGCCCTGCGGACGGCCCTGCTCGACTCGACCGGCTCCGACCCGTACCTGCCGGCGCTGCGCGGCGAGGACCAGCAGCCGTCGCCGGTGGAGACGGCGCTGCGGGCCGTCCACGACGCGCGGTTCGCGGCTCTCCTGGCGGATCCGGGCGCCCCGGCGGCAGGGGCCGCCGACAAGGACGGCACATGGTGGCCGCAGGACCCGAGCCGCTCGGTGCCCGAGCTGGTGGCGGAGGTCCGCGAGGCGCACGGCCTGGGCGCGGACGCGGCCGCCGTGTACCTGGCACTGCTCGCCATGCCCGACCCCACCGACCGCAACCTGGCGCGCTGGACGGGCTGGAAGCCGGCCAGGATGAAGGCCGCCCGCGCCGAACTGGCCGCCACCGAACTGGTGGTGACGGCCTCCCGGACCCGGGCCGGACGCTCGCTGTTCCTGCCGGGCGGCTGGGCGGAGATGGCCTCGCCGGTGCTGCCGGTGGAGCTGTGGAAGCTGCCGATGTACGGGCTGGCCCCGGGCGGGCAGCCGGTGCTCGGGGTGCTGGTGCCGGACGAGCCGGCCGCGGACCTCTACCGGCGGGCCTGGCAGCGGGTCCGCGAGGGCGACGTACCGCGCTTCGAGGCCCTGAAGGTCAAGCGCACCCGCGCCCGCCGCCGCTGACGCCCGAGCCGGCCGGCACCCCGTAGGCCCGTACGCCCGTAACTTGCGAAGGAAACACCACGTCATGACCCTGACCGACACACCCGTTCAGAGCCCTGCCCGGCAATCGCTGCCCGCCGAGGAGCGGTACGCCGCCGAACTCACCTTCCTCGCCGCCCAGGACACCGGCCCCCGCCCGCCCGGCTGGGCGCTCACCCCGCGCGCCGTCGTCACCTTCGTGTGCGGCAGCGAGGGAGCGGAACTGGCCCTGCCGGGCCGCCGGCCCGCCGGGCTCCCGGCCAAGCTGGCGATCGCCCCGAAGTTCGTGGGCGAACGCGCCCTGGTCGAGCGCTGCGTCGTCACGCTCGCCGGGGAGCGCGGCCTGCTGCTCACCGGCGAGCCCGGCACCGCGAAGTCGATGCTGTCCGAGCTGCTGGCCGCCGCCGTCTGTGGCACCAGCGCGCTCACCGTGCAGGGCACGGCCGGTACGACGGAGGACGCCTTCCGCTACGGCTGGAACTACGCCCTGCTGCTCGCCCAGGGCCCCACCTCCCAGGCGCTCGTCGACTCCCCGGTGCTCTCCGCCATGCGGACCGGGCGGGTGGTGCGGGTCGAGGAGATCACCCGCTGCCTGCCCGAGGTGCAGGACGCGCTGGTGTCGATCCTGTCCGACCGGCGGGTGAGCGTGCCCGAACTGACCGCCACCGAGGATGCGGTGGTCTCCGCGGCCCCCGGGTTCACCGTCATCGCCACCGCCAACCTGCGGGACCGCGGGGTCTCCGAGATGTCCGCCGCCCTCAAGCGGCGCTTCAACTTCGAGACCGTGGCGCCGATCGCGGACGCGGACGCCGAGGCCACGCTGATCCGCCGCCAGGCCGTGGCCGCGGTGCAGCGGGCGGGCGCGGCGTTCGCAGTGGACGACGCGGTGCTGGACGCGCTGGTCACGGTCTTCCGGGACCTGCGCTCGGGGCGCTCGGCCGAGGGCTGGGACGTGGAACGGCCCGGTACGGTCATGTCCACGGCCGAGGCGGTCCAGGTGGCGGCCTCGCTGGGCGTGGCCGCGGCGTACCTGCCGGGCGGCGACGTACTGGACCTGCTGCCGGGGCACCTGCTCGGCGTGGTCCGCAAGGACGACCCGGCCGACCACGGCCGCCTGCTGGGCTACTGGGACGGCCCGGTCCGCCGCCGCGCCGAGGACGGCTCGGCGATGTGGCGCCGCCTGTGGGACCTCCGCGGGAACCTCCGATGACGGCCCCTGACGACCGCACCGAGCCCACCGCCCTCGCCGACCCGCCGGCCGCCGGTGCTCCGGCTGCGCTCGCCGCCCCGTCGCCGGGCGCCGACCGTGCGGCCGGCTCGCGCGGCGGTCCGGGCGCGGCGGAGGCGGCGCGAGCCCCGCAGACGCCGGGAGCCGACCCGCGGACCGTCGTGGACGGGCTCGCCGCGTCGCGGGCGCCGTACCTGCTGGGCGTACGGCACCACAGCCCCGCGCTGGCGGCGGTGGTTCCGGCGTTGCTGGACGCCGCGGAGGCGGAGGTGGTGTGCATCGAGCTGCCGGCCGACTTCCAGCCGTGGCTGGAGCACTTGGCGGACCCCGAGACCGTCGCCCCGGTCGCCCTGGCGGGCACGGGCCGGGAGGGCGGGCTCGCGTTCTACCCGTTCGCGGACTTCTCCCCGGAGCTGGCGGCGATCCGCTGGGCGCGTGCGCGCGGGGTGGAGGTCCGCTGCTGCGACCTCCCCCTGACCGACCCCGGCTGGACCGCCCGGTCCGGGGACTCGGCCCCGATGGGCCGCAGCGCGTACGCGGACGCGCTGAGCGCATCCGGCAGCGGGCGCGACGGCGACGACCTGTGGGACCGGGCCGTGGAGGTACTGGCCCCCGGATGTACGCCGGAAGCCGTCCGGCGGGCCGCGCTGGGCGTGGGCTGGGCCCTGCGCCAGGACGGCCCGGTCCCCGCGACCGACCTCGCCCGCGAGGCTCATATGCGCGCCGTCCTCAACGCCGCCGCGTCCGGCGGCCGAAGGGTCGCCGCCCTCATCGGCGCCTTCCACGCCCCGGCACTCCTCACCGCCGCCGACCCGCAACTCGCCGCCGCGCCCGGTTCGGCCACAGCCCCGGGGGTCGTGGGCGCAAGCCGGGCTGACGGCCCGGCGGGTGCCGCGGTGCCGGCTGCGGATCAGGCGCGGGTGCCTGGGTCTCGTGCGGGTGCGGCTGCTGCTCCGGGGAGCACGGTGTCCGGCGTGGTGGCGCCTGGTGCCGATGCTTCGGCCGTGCAGGCGCTCGCTTCCGCGGCGGGCGTCCGGGGAGCGGGCGAGGCCGGCGGGGCGGTGACCTCCCTCGTGCCCTACTCGTTCGATCTGCTCGACTCCCGCTCCGGATACCCCGCCGGGATCCGGGATCCGCTGTGGCAGCAGGAAGTGCTCCGGGCCGGCGGGGATGCCGTGCGGGTGCGTGATGCCGCATCCGTCGCCGTCACCGGCATCTGCCGGGAGCTGCGCCGCGCCGGGCACACCGGCGGGACCGGCGAGGCCGCCGAGACGCTGCGGCTCGCCTGCGACCTGGCCGTCCTGCGCGGGCTGCCCGCCCCCGGCCGGGGCGAGCTCCTCGAAGCCGTCACCACCGTGCTCGGCCAGGGTGAACTCCTCGGCCGGGGACGGGCGTTGGCCCGGGCTCTGGAGGCCGTGCTCGTCGGCACCGGCCGCGGCCGGATCACCCCGCACGCCCCACGCTCCGGACTCGGCCCCTCCGTCGAGGCCGAGCTCGCGGAGCTGCGGCTGCCCGGCCCCGAGGACCCCGCCTCCCGCGAGGTGCGCCTCGACCCGCTCCGCTCCCCGCTCGACCGCCGCCGCGAGGTGCTGCTCCAGCGGCTGGCCGTCTGCGGGGCCGCGTACGGGGAGCCCCTCGATGTGGCATCCACCGGCGACGGCACCGCCCTCGGCACCAAGTGGCGGCTGACCTGGACCCCTTCCGTCCCGGCCCGCCTCGACCTGGCCGGCGTCCGCGGAGTCACCGCGGCCCAGGCCGCCGCCGGGACGCTGCGCGACACCGCCCGGCGGGCCGCCGCCGAGGGCGGGCCGACCCCGGCCCGGATCCTCACCGGCCTGGCCGCCGCCGCGCGGTGCGACCTGCCCGAGCTGGTCGACGTACGGCTGGAGGAAGCCGCCGAGACCCTTCCGCAGACCGCGACCCTGTCGGAACTCCTGGAGTCGCTGGACCTCCTGGAGGGGCTCTCCCGCGGACACTTCCCCGGTACCTCCGAGGGATCCCGCGCCGCCGCGACCGCGCTCACCGGCCGGCTGCTCGAAGCCGCCGTACGGTCCCTGCCCGGCCTCGCCGGCAGCGAGGACCCCGCCGACGCGCGGGCCCTCGTGGCCCTCGCCGACCGGGCCGCCGCCCTGCACCTGGGCCTGCGGATGGACGCCGCCCTGGCGGAACTGGCCGCCACCGCCTCCCCGTTGATGCAGGGCGCGGCACTGGCCGTACGGGTCCTGCTCGATCTGGACCCGGCCGCGGGTCTCGGAGACCGGGCCGCCGGGTGGATCGACGGCGCCGGCACCCCCGACGGCCGGCGCTCCCTCGCCCGCCGCCTCGGCGGCGTCCTGGCCGCCGCCGGACCGCTGCTCCAGTCCTCCGCGGCCGCCCTCACCCCGGTCCTGGACCGCATCGACGCCCTCGCCGACCAGGAGTTCCTGGACCGGCTCCCGGCGCTGCGCGGCGGGTTCGACGTACTCGCCCCGGCCGCTCGCGAACGGCTGCTGGACACCGTCACCGAGCGGCTCGGCGACCGCCTCGACCTGTCGCTCGACGCGCCACCGGCGCTGCTCGCCCTGTGGGCCGCCGCGGACGCCGCCGGCGCCGCCGCGCTCAAGGCCCTCGCTGGGCTGCCGATCGGGGGCAGTGCGGCTCCCGGACCCGAACTCGGACCGGGCGCCGTGCCGGAGGCACCCGTACCGTCCGGACCATCCGCAACGCCCGTACCCGCGCCCCTGCGCGGCGACCACCGGCTGGCCCCCGCCGACCGCTGGCGCCTGCTGCTCGGCCGCCAGCGCGACCGGCTCCCCGCCGGCGCCCGGCGCTACGCGCAGGCCCTCGACGAGCTGTACGGGAACGGCCGCGGCGAAGGCTCCGCCGACCTTGAGGGCGGCCGGGGCAGCGGCGGCGGCCGGGAGGCCTCCTTCCCCACGGCCCGCGAATGGTCGCAGGAGCTCGAAGCGCTCTTCGGCGCCGACGTACGCGAGGAGGTGCTCGCCGACGCGGCCGACGCAGGCCGCGCCGACGTGCTGAGCCAGCTCGACCCGGCGGCCGTCCGCCCCTCGGTGGAACTCCTGAGTTCCGTGCTGTCGCTGGCCGGCGGTATGCCGGAGGGCCAACTCGCCCGGCTGCGGCCCCTGGTCAGGCGGCTGGTCGACGAACTCGCCAAGGAGCTCGCCACCCGGCTGCGCCCGGCGCTCTCCGGCCTCGCCACCCCGCGCCCCACCCGCCGCCCCGGCGGCAGGCTCGACCTGGCCCGGACCCTGCGCGCCAACCTCGCCCACACCCGCCGCCTCGGAGACGGCCGGGTGGTCGTCGTCCCCGAACGGCCCGTGTTCAGCACCCGGGTCAGCCGCGAGGCCGACTGGCGGCTGATCCTGGTCGTCGACGTCTCCGGATCCATGGAGGCCTCGGTCATCTGGTCGGCCCTCACGGCCGCAGTCCTCGGCGGTGTGCCGACCCTGTCCACTCACTTCCTGGCCTTCTCCACCCAGGTCGTGGACCTCACCGACCGGGTCGAGGACCCGCTCTCGCTGCTGCTGGAGGTCCGCGTCGGGGGCGGTACGCACATCGCGGCGGGTCTGGCCCACGCCCGCTCCCTGATCACCGTGCCGAGCCGGACGCTCGTCGTCGTGGTCAGCGACTTCGAGGAGGGCGCGCCGATCGGCGGGCTCCTCGGGGAGGTCCGCGCGCTGGCCGCGTCCGGAGCCCATCTGCTGGGCTGCGCCGCGCTCGACGACGCCGGCGCGCCCCGGTACTCGGTTCCCGTCGCCCGGCAGCTCGTCGCGGCCGGAATGCCGGTGGCCGCCCTCAGCCCGCTCGCCCTCGCCCGTTGGGTGGGCGACCGCCTCCGTGGAGAACCCCGTTGAGCAGTGAGTCGAGTAAGGAGTGGAGCACCGAGTTGAACACAGGCTTCCCGCAACTGCCGCCCGTGGCCCCCGAGGTCCTCGCCGAGGCCGTGGAGAATCTCACCGCCCGGCTGCGCAAGAAGCTCGACGCCGCCATCGAGGGCTGCGCCGCGGGCGCGGCCAGGGAGGACGACGGGAGTGTGACCGTCCGCTTCGGGGAGGACGCGCTCGTCACCCTGCGGCCGGGCCCGGGCGCTGCGGTCACGGCGGCCGAACAGGCCACCTGCACCTGCCTGCTGGCCCCGCGCTGCCTGCATCGGGCGGCAGTCCTGGGCGCAGCCCCCCTGGCCGACCTGGCGGACCTGCCCACACCGGACCCGGCCACCGATCCGGCCGTCGGCGCCGGGACCGCACCCGGGTCCGTACCCGGGACTGTGTCCGGGTCCGGGTCCGCTCCCGAGTTCGGCTCCGGGGCGTCGCCCGCGGCCGGTCCCGTGCCCGGGACCGCGTCGGGATCCGCGTCCGGCATCGGGTCCGAGCCCGCCCCCGAGCCGGCCTCCGAGGCCCTCACCGCCGCCCAGCTCCGCGCCGCCGCCGCGCTCTGGCGGGCCGCCGCCGAGGCGCTGGCCGCCGGTGTCACCGCCGGCGGCGCGGTGGTCCAGGCCGAGCTGCTGCGGGCCGCCCACACCGCCCGCCTCGCCGGGCTGCCCCGGGCCGAGGCCGCCGCCCTGCGGGTCGTACGAGGCCTGCGCGCGGCCCGGGAGCGCAGCGGCGGCCACCGGCTCGCCGACCTCACCGGAGCCTTCCGCGAACTCCTCCACACCGCCGGACTGCTGGCGTCCGGTACGGTCGGCCCGGCGCTCACCGGTACCGCCCGCCGCGCCTACCGGCCGGGCGGCAGCCTGCGGGCGTACGGCTTGTGCCGGGAGCCGGTCCTGTCGGCCACCGGGTACGGGGGCGTGGCCACCCACCTGCTCGCCGAGGACGGCTCGCGCTACTCCGTCTCCGACGTCCGCCCCGGCGGCCTGGCCCGCGCCCGCGGCGCCGGATCCGCCTCCGTGGCGCTCGGCGGAGCCGCCCTCGACCACGCCGGCCTCGCGCGCGGGGGACTCCGTATCGCCGGGGCCACGGTCTCCGCCGACGGCCGCCTCGGCGCTGGTCGCGGGGTCCAGGCGACCCCGCTGCGCGGAGTCGCGTGGACCGAGGAGCCGGCCGCCGCGCTCTTCGCCCGCCCGGCGGCCGAGGCCGTGGCCGCCCAGCTCGCCGACCGGGACGCCGACCCGGACGGGGCCGAGCCCGCCCTGATCGGCTGCGAGGTCGCGGTCGTCGGGGCCGCCGGCGAGGACCTCCTGGTCCGCGAGGTACGAGCGGACGCGCCCCTGCTGCGGCTGCGCGCCGCCCACCCGCACCCGGAGCTGCCGCACACGGCCAACCTGCGCCGAATCGCCGCCCATCCGGGGCTGCTGCTCCGTGTCCTGGGACGCCCCGACCTGGACCGCGCTGCGACGCTGCGCCCGCTGGCCGTCGGGCCGGTCCCCGGCGCGCAGTACACGCTGCGCCTGCCCGAGGAATGGCTGGGCCGCGCAGACCTCGGCTACGACCTGCTCCAGGGAAGCCACTTCCCGCCCGGCGCGGCCGCTGCGCCGTCCGCCGCCGACGGCCCGGACGTCCTGGCCGACTCACCGCTGTGGCGGGTACGCCGCCTGCTCGAAAGCGGGGTCGCGGGCGGCCGCCGCGCCGTCGCCGAGGCGGCCCGCACCACCGAGCCCCTCACCGCGTACGGCCCCCTGCGCCGGGCGGGCTTCACCACGGCGGCGGAACTCGCCACAGCCCTCGTCGCCGAGGCGGACCGCCGTCCCCGCGACCCCTTCGGCCGCCTGACGAACCCCTCACCCGACGCCTACGCCCAAGCCTGGCTGGCCACCTCCACCCACCTGGCCGCAGCAGAACGCTCCCTGGTGGCGGCGTCCTGGGCCTGGGGCCAGGGGGTGTCGCCTTGACCGGCGGTCGCGCGTCTTGTGATGGATGCCCTGCTGTGGTGATGACGGAGTCGGATCACTCGCGCGGGCGTTTGATACGTTGCCGGCCATGACTGAACTCGGACCAGTCGCCTGGCCTCCTGCCCCGACAGGGACCGAACGGCTCGTGCTCCGGGAGTCCGAGGCCCGGGACCGCGCGGCGTTCATCGAACTGTTCGCCTCGCCGGAGGTGCGCACCTACCTCGGTGGCCCTCGCACCCGTGACGAGCTTGAACGCGTGGTGCCTGAACTGCCCGGGCGGCGCCCTGGCCTTTTCGTGATCGAGCTTGACGGAGCGGTGATCGGCACGATCACGCTCGATCGGCGCGACGCGGAGCGTCCGGGGCACCTCCGCCCGGATGCCGGGGAGGTTGAGCTCGGCTACATGTTCCTGCCGGAGGCGTGGGGACGCGGGTACGCCGCCGAGGCGTGCGCGGCGGCACTCGACTGGTTCGCCGACGCGCTTCCCGGCGAGCCGGTGGTGCTCTGCACCCAGACCGCCAACGACCGCTCGATGCGGCTCGCGGCGAAGCTGGGGTTCACCGAAGTGGAGCGGTTCGAAGAGTTCGGCGCCGAGCAGTGGTTCGGCGTGTGGTCCTCGGTCACGCCGTCCGGTTGAGCCGGGCGGGGAGCGGCGTCATGCGGTGACCTCCTGGGGGCGCGTGTGGCCACGGAGCCATGCGGCGAGCGTGGTGAAGTCTGTCGGGGTGAGGCCGAAGCGGGCGTCCACGCGGTGGAGCAGGGCCGGGGCCGGGTGGTGTGCGCGGACCCAGGTGCGGTCGGCGGGGGCGACCTCGTCGTCCACCCAGGCGAACGGCCGGCCGGCGGCGTAGTCGACCAGGGCGCGGGTCTTCCAGTGGGTTCGACCGCGGTCGTCGTTCTCGGACGGGTCCGGCCAGGACACCACCGGCAGGTCCGGTAGGCCGATCCGGGGTGCGACCCACGCGTTCGCGTCGGCCATCCAGGTCGTGGCCCAGACCAGTTCGCACGGTAGTGCCAGGAGGCGGGGCCCGAGGGCGGGATCGAGTCTGGCGAGGAGGGGGTTCGCGTCGGGCTGAGTCCCGTACGCCGGGTAGCCGTCCGGCAGTTCGTGGGAGTTGGCCCCGAACGGGATGAGTGGTCCGTCGACGTCGAGGAAGAGGAGGGGGCGCTGGACTGGGCTGGTCATGGCGGCACCGTAGCCCCCGGTGTGGAACCGCGGGCGGTGTGATCCCCTCTCCATCGGCAAGGGGGCGATCGTGACGACCATGACGAGGACAGCTGTGTCCAGGCCGGCCGTGAGAGCGGCGGTGGTGGGGCTCATGTGCGCCGTGCTGGCGGCATGCGGTACCCGGCACGCGGGCGGGGAAGCCGCCGGGCCGCCCGCCCCGGCCGCGCCGGTGCAGGAGACCTGCGGCCTCGACCGGACGACGGGCGGCGGCGGTACAGGTCTGCCCGATCCGCCGACGGAGGAGCAAACGGGCAGCAGTTATGCCGGACCGCCCACCGATCAGGAAACGGGCAGCAGCTATGCCGGGCCGCCCACGGATCAGGAGACGGGGAGTTACGCCGGGCCGCCCACGGATCAGGAGAGCGGCGCGTATGCCGGGCCGCCCACCGATGGGGACGTCACAGATGGCGCCGGGCCCTGTGGCGGGGCCGGGTGGTTCGACATGACCCGGGACTTCAACGCCTACTACGCCCAGCGGCGCACCAGTGCCGACAAGTTCCTGCCCGAGCAGGCCGTCAGCGAGGCCCGGGTGCGCAAGGGGCGGGATTCCGGGGAGGCGATCGTGACCTTTGCGACCGGATCCGTGGGCAAGGGCGTCGGGGAGGACGGCCGTCGGGTGGCGGACGTGTTCGTGTCCTGGCGGCAGCAGGTGTACCAGGACCACGGCAGCCTGTCCGTCAGGACGCGCGACGGGGACGTCGTGGCCACCTCGGCATGGTGATGGCGGCTCAGACCCCCTGGGCGTCCCAGAACGCGCAGTGGTGTTCCGCCGGGCCGTTCACCTCGTGGATCCCGCCCGGTCCCGGCGCCAGCGACAGTACGGAACCGGCCGGGCCGAACCGCGGCCACGCCGGGAGAGTGCCCGTACGGGCGAATCCCCTCCAGTCGGCGGTCATCCGCTCCGACAGCGCGCGCTGCGGAGCGGTCAGGGCGGCATCCATCGTGAAGAGGTAGGGCAGTTCCAAGCCGTGCGAGGCGCCGTACGGGAAACCCGGCACCTCCGGCAGCCCGGTGAAGTTCGGCGCGTCCCGGTCGCTGAACCGGTACGCGTACACCGGCACGTGCCGGGCCATCGCCCGGCCGTCCCGCAGCGCCGGGCAGATGAACGAGACGTCGGAGAGTACGGCGGCGAAGGCCAGTGCCGGGGTCGGGTACGCCGCCACCGGGTACCGCGCCTCGACGGCCGGGACGGCCGCGGCGCCGAACGACTGCTCCACCCGGGCCCGGTAGGCGCCCGCGTCGGGGATGGGGAACGCCGCCAGGCCCTGCGCCAGGAAGATCCGCATCTCGTCCCGGTTGACGCCCTCGATCACCGGCACCCGGTGGAAGCGGCCGCCCTCCAGGGCCCGTCGGGGTTCCTCGGGCAGCACGCGGTTGCCGTTGCCGTAGGAGACGGGCGAGAACCGCATCATCAGCTCCGGCGTTGCGAGTTCCACCGCGTCCTTCCCGCGCAGGCACTCCAGTACCGCGCCCGGCTCCGGCCGGTCGCAGCCGAGCCCGGCCGCCGCCGTGACCCCGTCCGCGACGGTGCGCTGCTCGGGCACGAAGGGCTCGTACCGGCCCAGTGTGGGCAGCAGCGAGCGGGGCGGCATGGTGGTCGAGCAGGAGCCGCTCTGCAGGATCGCCCGCTGGAACAGGCCGGCCGAGGCCGGCGAGGTCAGGTGCGCGCAGATGCTGAGCCCGCCCGCCGACTCGCCGAAGAGGGTCACGTCGGACGGGTCGCCGCCGAAGCGGGCGGCGTTGGACCGCACCCAGCGCAGCGCCGCCTGCTGGTCGGCGATGGCGAAGTCGGGGGCGCCGCCGAGCGCCGGATGCCCGAAGAGGCCGAAGACGCCGAGCCGGTAGTTGACGGTGACGACCACCGCACCGCCCTGGACGGCCGGCCGGTCCGCCCGGTAGAGGTCACCGGCTCCGTTGACGAAACCGCCGCCGTGGAACCAGACCATGACCGCCCGCCCCCGCCCGCCCGATGGCGATGGCGATGGCGACGTGACGTTCAGGTACAGGCAGTCCTCGGAGCCGCTCGGCCCGCCCGGCCCCACCGCCGGAAGCTGCACGCAGCGCGCCCCCGGCGCCCCGGCGTCGCGTACGCCCGCCCAGCGCGCCGCGGGCTGCGGAAGGCGCCAGCGCAGCGGGCCGGTCGGCGGGGCCGCGTACGGGATGCCCTCGAAGGTGCGGTACGTGCCGTGCGCCGTGCCCCGTACCGGCCCCCGGTCGGTCTGCACGACGGGCCGGTCCCCGGGGGTCGCGGACGCCGCGGACGCCGGTCCGGCCCCGGCGGCGAGCATGAGCAGGGCGCACCACACGGCGCTCCAGCGTCGTACGGAGCGGGCACGGGACACGATCGACCGCCCTTCGTCGTCAGTCTCTGTCCTCATACGTACCCCGGATGGCGCTATCCGCGCTGCACGACGCCTCGTACGTACGCGGCCTGGCCGGCATGCTGGAGGTCGTCGGAGAGGATGCTCACCAGCCGCACCCCCAAGGTGACCGGCGGGTCCCAGCCCGTGTCGACCACGCGGTCCAGATCGGTGGCGGAGAGCCCCCGGACGAAGTCGGCGGTCCGCTCGTGAACGGCGTCGAAGTAGCCGAGCAGCAGCTCGTCCGACTCGACCAGGACCGTCCCGACCTGTTTGGCCGTGTGCCCGTAACCGGTGGCCTCGGCTGGCAGCGGCAGGGCGAACCGGGTGAACCATCCCTGTTCCGTCCAGACCTGTTCCAGGCCCGACGCGTCCGCCATGTGGTCGTCCTGCACCCGGGTCAGGTGCCACACCAGCCAGGCGATCGAGTTCGCCTTCGGGTCGATCCGTGCGTTCAGCTCCTCGGCCGAGAGCCCCTCGACCACCTCGTGCACCACCTCGTGGATGCGCCCGTATGCATCGGCCAGTGCCTCCGTAGCCTTCATGTACCGCCTCCTGACGTGGCGTCATGTCGCCTGACGTACGACATCGGCCGGTGCCCCGTGGCGACCGGCCGATGGGTGGACCGGCGCGGGGCTACATGGGATCCATGCCCCGGTCGTCGATCTTGTCTTCCTTCTCGCTCTGCTCCTGGAGCCGGCGGGCCTTCTCCTGGAGCCTTCGGCGCTCTTCCGGATCGCTGGAGCGTTCGGCAGCCGTGTTCAGCTCCTGCGCCTTCTCGCGCAACTGCCGGACCCGGCCACGGGCTTCGCTTGCGCTCATGATCACTCCTCGGGTGTGGGGGGTAAGGAGGCCGGATCCAGCGAACCAGCAGCGCCGCGCGGGCGCATCTCGAACCCACGCCTGCGGCAACCGGACGGGAGGGCGGCTCCCCCGTTTGCCCGCCCCGAATGGCGCAGCGGAGCCGGGTGCCGGTGAATGGTGACCGAGCGTGCGCTTCCCACGACGCACGTTGACCGGCGTGCGATGTGTAGACCCGCGCGTCGGCGAACGGAGCTTTCCATGAACGACCCCATCCCGCTCGCGGCGACGCAGGACGACGGCCCCCGCGAGCTCCCCGACCCCGACCCCGATCCCGCCCCCGAACCCACCGGCGCGACGCCCCCGGCACCCCCGGCGGACCCGGCGAGTACCGCGCCCATACGCACCTTGCTGGAGACGGCAGGCACCTGCCGGCCTCTCAAGGAAGTGGCCGAACTGGTGAGCCTCCTGGAGGAGACCGGCCAGAGCCCCGGCCACGGCCACCAGACGCTGCGGGCGGCCGCCGTCGGACGCCCGGTCCAGGACGTCGCCCTGCTGGTCGGCATCCTCGGGACGGACGAGGACCGCGAACCGCCCCCGGATCCCGCCCCGACCGCTCAGAGCCCCGAGCCCGTGCACCCCGGCCCGGTCGCAGGTTCCCCGCAGCCCGTCCCGGCCGCCCCGGCCGCCCCGGCCGCCCCAGTAGTCCCAGTAGTCCCGGCCGTCCCGTCCGTGCACCCGGCCCAGCCGCCGCACACGAGCCGGCCCGCCCGGCCGCCCGCCGTCCCCACCGTCCACGCCGGATCACCGGCACGCGACGGGCAGCGCTCCGCGCAGCGGCCCGAGCCGCCGGAGGAAGAGCCGTTCGACGACCCCTACGAGGACGAGCCGTACGAATCGCTCGCGGAGTACCGGCGCAAGTACGGGCGCGGCCCGTACGGCAACCCGGCCGCGGTCCCCGCCCCCTCCGGCCCGTTGCGCCACCTGCTGCGCTGGCCCGTGGCGGCGGCCCTGCTGGTCTGCGGGGTCCTGCACCTGCCGAGTGACGTGACGGCGCTGTCGACCGAGACCCCGACCGCGTTCCTTCCGCTCCTCGCCGCCGTGCTGTGCCTCGGGCTCGGCGCGCTGATCGCGGTGCACGACAGCGCCGGAGCGTGGCGGGCCGCTGCCGTGGCCGCCGTCGCCGTCGTAGCCCTGCACGTGGTCGGCGGAATCGCGGCCTTCGACCCGCTGGAGGGCGCGGTGAGCGCCTCCCAGGCCTGGGCGGGCGTCGCGGCGGTGTTCTGCGCCGCGGCCGCCGCGGTCCTGGCGGGCCTGGCGCTCGGCAACCGGTCGCCCCGGGCCCGGGCGGGCGCCGGCGGCTGACCGCGCGACGGGGGCGGGACCGGCACGTGTCGCCGGTCCCGCCCCCGCCGCATGCCTGCGGACACCGCCTACGCGAGCAGGTTGACCCCGTGCGTGAACACCCGGGGCAGCCGGGCCGCCAACGGGACGATCCGCCCCGCGAGCCGGGGCTGTTGGCGCGCCCAGAGCAAGGACGCGGTCAGCGTGCGGTAGCTGCGCGACAGCTCCCGCCAGGCCCGCTCGTACGCCTGCGGCCGGCCCTCCCGTACGCAGCGCACCAGTTCACCCGCCGCCGTCAGGGCCAGTGTCAGCCCCTCGCCGGTCAGCGCGTCCACGTACCCCGCGGCGTCACCGACGAACAGCACCCGCCCCGCGACCCGTACCCTGGCCCGCTGGCGCAGCGGCCCGGCGCCGCGCACCGGCGAACCGGCGGACCCGGTCAGCCGCTCGCACAGCAGCGGGAACCGCGCCAGCTGTACGTCGAAGGGGGCGCGCTCGCCGGTCAGGACCGCCACGCCGACCCGGTCGGGCCCCAGCGGGGTCACGTACGCCTCGCAGTGCGCCGACCAGTGGACCTCGACCAGGTCGCTCCAGGGCGCCACCGCGTAGTGGCGGCGCAGACCGTAGCGCGGCGGCCGGCCGGTGGCGGGCGGCGCCGCGAGGCCCAGCCCGCGCCGGACGGGGGAGTGCAGGCCGTCCGCCGCCACGAGGTGGCGGGCCGTCAGACCGGCCGCACCGACCCGCTCCTCGTCCTGGCGGACCTCGCCGACGCGCCGCGCGAGCACCCGTACGCCCAGCCGCTCGGCCCGCTCGGCCAGCGCGGCCTGAAGGACGGTCCGGCGGGTGCCGAGACCCGGCCCGGTGCGGAACCGCCCTTCCGCGTGCAGGCCGCTCACCCCGTCCAGGTAGCGGATGCCGTGGAAGGCGTGGCCCGGTACGGAGACGCCCAGTTCCCGCAGGCCGCGTACGGCCCCCGGCATCAGGCCCTCGCCGCAGGCCTTGTCGATCGGGGTGGGGCGCGGCTCCAGGACCACGACCTCCATGCCGGCCAGCGCCCCGTGGATGGCCGTGGCCAGCCCGGCCGGCCCGCCGCCCGCGACGAGCAGGTCGATCACCGGGTCCGGCCCTCCGCCGGTACGGCGCTGCGGTAGACGGGCGCGGCATGGGCCAGGGCGTCCTCCTCGCAGCGGATGCGTACGCCGAGCAACAGCAGGTTCAGCAGGGTGAAGGCGGCCGCCGTCACCCAGGCGGTGTGCACGAGCGGCAGTGCCGCGCCCTCGACGACGACGGCGACGTAGTTCGGGTGGCGCAGCAGCCGGTACGGACCCGCCGCCACCAGCGGCAGCCCCGGGACGACCAGGACCCGGGTGTTCCAGCGCGGGCCGAGGGCGGCGATGCACCACCAGCGCAGGCCCTGGGCGGCCAGCGCGAGGGCGAGGGCGGGCCAGCCCAGTGCGGGCAGGAACGGGCGGTCGGCGACGAGCGGCTCCACCACACAGCCCAGGAGCAGCGCGGTGTGCAGTGCGACCATGGCGGGGTAGTGGCCGCGGCCGTACTCGGTGGCGCCGCGGGACAGGCTCCAGCGGGTGTTGCGGCGGGCCGTGGCGAGTTCGGCGAGTCGCTCGGCCGCGACGAGGCCGATGAGGAGCAGGTACAGCTCCATCGAGGGGGTCAGTGTCACAGACATGGGGTCACCAGCGCAGGAGGACGAGTTCGGAGGCGAAGCCCGGTCCGAAGGCGATCATCAGCCCGACGGAGCCCGGTGCGGGCGGTGCGGAGGCCTGGATCGTGTTCAGGATGTGCAGGACCGACGCCGAGGAGAGGTTGCCCGCGTCCGCGAGCGAGCGCCGGCTCGCCGCGAAGGCGGAGTCGGGCAGCGACAGCGCGTCCGCCAGCACGTCGAGGACCTTGGGCCCGCCGGGGTGGACGATCCACGCGTCGACGTCCGGCGGCTTGAGGTCGTGCCGGGCGAGGAAGGTCTCGACCTCCTCGGCCACGTGCAGTCTGACCAGCGCGGGCAGTTCCCGGCCCAGCACCATCCGGAAGCCCCAGTGGCCGATGTCCCAGCCGAGGAGCCCCTCGGTGCCGGGGTAGAGGCGGCTGCGCGTGGCCACCACCGACGGCCCCGGTCTCGTACCGTGCAGCGGATGGCCGCGGCCCACCGCGAGCAGGGCCCCGGCCCCGTCGCCGAAGAGGGCCCCGGCCACCAGGTTCGCCACCGAGGTGTCCGAGGGCTGGAGCGTCAGCGAGCAGAGCTCGGTGGACAGCAGCAGGGCCGCGTGGTCGGGGCGGCCCGTCAGATGGTCGTGGAGGTGGCCGAGTCCGGCGGCGCCCGCCGCGCAGCCCAGGCCGAAGAGCGGCAGCCGCTTCACGTCGGGGCGCAGACCGGCCCGGCCGGCGATGCGGGCCTCCAGCGAGGGCGTCGCGAGGCCGGTGACCGTGGTGGACATGATCAGGTCCACCTCGTGCGCCTTCAGGTGGGCCGCGGCGAGGGCGGCTTCGACGGCGCGGACGCCGAGCTCCTCGGCGCTCTCCAGGAAGAGGGCGTTCGTACGGCCGAAGTCGTTCGACGGTCCGTAGCGCTCCAGCGGGAGGGAGAGGTGGCGGGACTCGACGCCCACCGCGGCGTGCAGCCGGTGGAGGAGGGCGGTGTCGGCCCCCGGAGGAAGGAAGCGGGCGAGCGCCGTCGCGATCTCGGACTGCCGATAGCGGTGGGGCGGGAAGACACTGCTCACGGCCAGGACACGCGTCATTGCCTCAACATAGGGAACAACTGACACTTCATGAGGAATACCGCATATTGGGCGCGGCGCGGCATAGCGTGATCGCGTGCCCCGCGCCAGAGCCGAAACCCCGGACGCAGCCCTGACCATGTCCGCAGCAACGGTCGCGGCCGGCCCGCCGCAGTCCGCCGTGTCCGGCCTGCTCAGGGCCTGCCATCCGGTGCCCGCGGCCGCCGTGACGCTCCTCGCCGCCGCCCTGGCCGCCGCCGTGGGGCGCAGCCTGCCCGGGGCGGCGTTCACCGTGGCCGCGGTGGCCGCGGGGCAGTTGTCGGTGGGCTGGTGCAACGACCGGGTGGACCTGCGCCGGGACCTGGCGACCGGCCGCCGCGACAAACCCCTGGTTCGCGGCGCCGTACGGCCCGCCGCGGTGACGGCCGCGGCGCTCACCGCCCTGCTGCTCTGCGTTCCGCTGTCGCTGGCCGGCGGATGGCTCGCAGGCGCCGCGCACCTGTGCGGGGTGGCCGCCGCCTGGGCCTACAACCTGCGGCTGAAGAGCACCGCCGTCTCGTGGCTCCCGTACGCCCTCGCCTTCGGGCTGCTCCCCGCCTTCGTCACCCTCGGCCTGCCCGGCGCGCCGTGGCCGCCGTGGTGGCTGACGGCCGCGGCGGCCCTGCTGGGCGCGGGCGCGCACTTCGCCAACGTGCTGCCCGACATCGACGACGACCTGGCCACGGGCGTGTCGGGGCTGCCGCACCGGATCGGCGCGCGGCGCTCGGCGGCCGTCGGGGGGCTCCTGGTCCTCGGCTCGGCCGTGGCCCTGGTCGCCGGACCGCCGGGGCGGGTGCCGCCGTACGGCTGGGGACTGCTCGCCGTGACGGCCTCGGCGGTGCTCATCGGGGCCGGACGGCCGACCGGCCGGAGCCGGATTCCGTTCCTCGCGACGATGGCGGTCGCCGGAGCCGATGTCGTCCTCCTGGTGGTCCGCGGGACCGACCTGGCCGGACTCCGCTGAAACGGCTCGCGCCGACGCGACCTCCCGGGCGTCGGGCGCCGGCTCAGGCCGCGGCTGCTGCCGCCGCCGGCGGGCGGCGGGTCCGGGTCCACTCCAGCAACTGCTCCCGCGGCCAGGTGTTCACGACCCGCTCGGTCGCCACCCCGCACTCCACGGCCCGTTCGCAGCCGGTCGGCTGCCAGTCCAGCTGGCCCGGGGCGTGCGCGTCCGTGTCGATCGCGAACAGGGCCCCGGACTCCACGGCCAGCCGCAGCAGCCGGCGCGGCGGGTCCAGCCGCTCGGGCCGGCTGTTGATCTCCACGGCGGTCCCGGACTCCGCGCAGGCGGCGAACACCGCCTCGGCGTCGAACTGCGACTCGGGGCGGGTGCGCCCCGTCACCAGCCGTCCCGTGCAGTGGCCCAGGACGTCCATCAGGGGATTGCGTACGGCGGCCAGCAGCCGGCGGGTCATCGCCGGCGACTCCATCCGCAGCTTCGAATGGACGGACCCGACGACGAGGTCGAGGCGGTCCAGCAGTTCCGGCTCCTGGTCCAGGGAGCCGTCGAGCAGGATGTCGCACTCGATGCCGGTGAGCAGCCGGAAGGGCGCCCACTCCTCGTTGAGCTCCGCCACCGCGTCCAGCTGCTCGCGCAGCCGCTCCGGCGAAAGCCCCCGGGCGACGGTCAGGCTCGGCGAGTGGTCGGTGAGTACGGCCCACTCGTGGCCGAGCGCGGCTGCCGCCCGGCCCATCGCCTCGATCGGGCTGCCGCCGTCGGACCACTCGGAGTGCAGGTGGCAGTCCCCGCGCAGGGCCGCGCGCAGCGCGAGGGCGGCGGGGCTCGGCGGCGGGCCCTCGGGGTGCGCCGCGACCTCGTCCTCCAGCGTCTGCAGGTACGCGGGGATCGCCCCGCCGACGGCCTCCCGCACCACCTGGGCGGTTTTCGGCCCGATGCCCTTGACCGCTTCGAGGGTGCCCGCCCCGACCCGTTCCCGTACCTCGCGCTCGCCCATCCGTACGAGGGCGGCCGCCGCCGTACGGAAGGCCTGCACCCGGTAGGTGGGTGCCTGCCCGCGCTCCAGCAGGTAGGCGATCCGCTCCAGCGCCGCGACCGGATCCATGCGGTACCTCCTGAGTGCCCCCGGGTCCTGGTTCCTGGTTCCGGGTTCCAGTGTGACCGGCACCCCCAAGGATGTCTTGGGAAGGTCATAAGCTCTGTTTATAGGGCTATAAGCGGGGGGTGGGTGCTGGCTTAGGGTTCCCTTAGTTTAGGGTTCCCTTGATCCAGTGTTTTTCGGTCGAAGGGAACCAGTCATGCCTCGCCCCCTCCGGGTAGCAATCGTCGGTGCCGGCCCCGCCGGAATCTACGCCGCCGACGCGCTGCTGAAGTCCGAGGCGGCCGCCGAGCCGGGTGTCTCCATCGACCTCTTCGAGCGGATGCCCGCCCCCTTCGGCCTGATCCGTTACGGCGTAGCCCCCGACCACCCGCGGATCAAGGGCATCATCACCGCCCTCCACCAGGTGCTCGACAAGCCGCAGGTCCGCCTGTTCGGCAACGTGGACTACCCGAACGACATCAGCCTCGACGAACTCCACTCGTTCTACGACGCGGTGATCTTCTCCACCGGCGCGACGGCCGACCGCGCGCTCGCCATACCGGGCGTCGAGCTCGACGGGTCCTACGGCGCCGCCGACTTCGTCTCCTGGTACGACGGCCACCCCGACGTCCCGCGCACCTGGCCGCTGGAGGCCGAGAAGGTCGCCGTGCTCGGCGTCGGCAACGTCGCCCTCGACGTCGCGCGCATCCTCGCGAAGACCGCCGACGAGCTGCTGCCGACCGAGATCCCGGCGAACGTGTACGACGGGCTCAAGGCCAACAAGGCGCTGGAGGTGCACGTCTTCGGCCGCCGCGGCCCGGCGCAGGCCAAGTTCAGCCCGATGGAGCTGCGCGAGCTCGACCACTCGCCCAACATCGAGGTCATCGTCAACCCCGAGGACATCGACTACGACGAGGGCTCGATCGCCACCCGCCGCTCCAACAAGCAGGCGGACATGGTCGCCAAGACCCTGGAGAACTGGGCGATCCGCGACATCGGCGAGCGCCCGCACAAGCTCTTCCTGCACTTCTTCGAGTCGCCCGCCGAGATCCTCGGCGAGGACGGCAAGGTCGTCGGCCTGCGCACCGAGCGCACCGAGCTCGACGGCACGGGCAACGTCAAGGGCACCGGCCAGTTCACCGACTGGGACGTCCAGTCCGTCTACCGCGCCGTGGGCTACCTCTCCGACGAACTGCCCAAGCTGCCGTGGGACGTCGACAGCGGCACCGTCCCGGACGAGGGCGGCCGCGTGATCGAAGCCGGCGCGCACCTGCAGTCGACGTACGTCACGGGCTGGATCCGGCGCGGTCCGATCGGCCTCATCGGCCACACCAAGGGCGACGCGAACGAGACGGTCGCGAACCTCCTGGCGGACCACGCGGGCGGCCGCCTGCAGACGCCCGCCGCGCCCGCGCCGGAGGCCGTCGAGGCCTTCCTGGCCGAGCGGAACGTCCGCTTCACGACGTGGGAGGGCTGGCACAGGCTCGACGCGGCCGAGAAGGCGCTGGGCGAGCCCGAGGGCCGCGAGCGCGTGAAGATCGTCGAGCGCGAGGACATGCTGAAGGCGAGCGGCGCGTAACACCGCCACGCGTTGGCGATCGGGTGGGGGCCGCCGGAGGTGGCCCCCACCCGCATGTCCGGAGCGTCGTCAGTCCGTGATGGAGAGGATCTTCCGGGTCTTCAGATCGGCCTGGACGTGGAGCTGGGTGGTGTCACTGCCGCTCCAGGTCAGGGTGACGGTGGCATTGGTCTTGCCCATGCCGCTGTCGACGTAGGTGACCTTCCACTCCAGCGGCACGTTCTGGGCGCGCAGGACGCCGTCCGCGTGGTTGGTCTCCTCCCACTTGGCCAGCTCGCGCTGGAGCGGCGCGGAGAGGTAGGCGGCCCGCAGCTGCTTCGCGCGCGTACCGTCCCCGTCGTACACCGCGTCGATGTACGCACCGTAGAAGGTGGCGATCCGGGAGAACGCGCCCTCCGGGCTGCCGGACACGGACGGGGCCGCGACGGCCGCCCGGCCGTCTTGCGGCGCGCCTGCGGTCGCGGAGGCGCTGGTGACGAAGGCGAGGGTGAGTGCGGCCGTCGCGGCGGCGGCCGCGAGGGCGAGGGAAGCGGTGCGCTTGGCCTTGGCCGGAGACTTGGACATCGTTCGGACCTTTCGCCGTGCTCGGTTGCCGAGTAGCTGAACCCACCGACGCCGCCGTCCCGGCGGACGGTTCTCGGAACGTGCGAAATGGCCTGAATGCGACGCGGATGGCGTACAGCCGCCTATCGGGGCGAACCCAGGCAGCTCAGCGCCGCCGCCCGCAGGGCCCGCACCCCCGCCGGGAGCGCCGTGCGCACGTCCGGCGCGAAATCCGGCGCATGGTTGGCCGGCAGGACGGCCAGCTTCTCCGCCGCCGTCGCGCCCGGCGCCGCCGACCAGGCCGCCGGGCCGATCACGCCCAGCATCCAGTACGCGAGGCGCACCCCTTGCGCCCCGTGCAGATCCCGGCCCGCGTCGCCGAACAGCCCGAAGTCCTCCGTGGCCAGGGACGGCGGCCACATGGCCACCCGCTCCGCCCCGAACTCGGCCGCGTGCGCCTCCCGTACGGCCGCGGTGGTCGCGGGATCGGGATGGGTGACGGGAGAGGACCCGACCCGGACGACCTCCGGTTCCCGCGGGCAGTCCGAAGCTGCGCACTCGGCGCGGACGATCCGCTCCACGGCGGCCGCCGCCCGGATCAGCGCCGCCTCGCCGGCCGCCCGTACGGTGACGCCCAGTTCGGCCCGGTCGGGCACGACGTTCGCGCGCTCGCCCGCCCGGAACGAGCCGATGGTGACGGCCACCTGCTCCGAGGGGGCCGCCTCGCGCGCCACCACCGTCTGGAGCCGGGTCACCACGTGGGCGGCCGTCACCACCGGGTCCACGGTGAGATGAGGGGCTCCGGCGTGGCCTCCGCGCCCGTGCACCACGATCCGGAACGTGACGCTCCCCGCGGTCATCGGCCCGTACCCGTGCGCGACCATCCCGGCCGGCAGCGGAGCCGCGTGCTGGGCCACGACGGCATCGGGCCGCCCGACCCGCTCGTACAGCCCGTCCTCCAGCATCGCCCGCGCCCCCTCCAGGGTCTCCTCGGCGGGCTGGCCGACCACGACGACCGTGCCCCGCCAGCTGCCCGCCGCCCGGGCCAGCAGGGCGGCGGTCCCGGCCGCCGCGGCCAGGTGCAGATCGTGCCCGCAGGCGTGCGCCGCGCCGCCCTCGCTCGCGTACGGCAGCCCGGTCGTCTCCCGTACGGGCAGGGCGTCGAGCTCCGCGCGCAGCAGCACCGTCGGCCCGTCGCCGCTGCGCAGCACCCCGGCGACGCCGTGCCCGCCGATCCCGTGCGTCACCGCGTACCCCTCGGCTTCGAGCGCGCCGGCGAACCGCGCCGCCGTGCGCTGCTCCCGGCCCGACAGCTCCGGATCCCGGTGCAGTTCCAGGTAGAGGGTGGTCAGCGGCCTGATGAGAGCGGAGAGCATGGCCCCATGGTCGGACAGGGCCTGCGGGGCGGAAGCGTCAGGGCGCTGACACTTCCTGTCAGAGAGGTGCCAGCGGTCCGGGGGGTGAGCTGATGGCGCGACGGGCTCTGATGGAGGGGCAACAGGTCCCCGCCCACCGACCGAAGGAGCCATCATGGAGAAGTCGCCCCTCGCCTCGCTCGCCGACGAGATCCTCGAACTCGAATCCGAGACGTTCGAGATCTCCGACTACTCGGACGCCAGCGAGGTCGTGCTCGCCGGTTCCACGAGCTGCAGCTCGACCTCGACCTGCTCCTCCACCACCAGTACGACCTCCTGCAGCGCCTGACCCGAGCTCAGGACGTACGCACACCGGTGCCCCGGCCCTCGCGCAGCGCGCGGGCCGGGGCACCGTCGTACGGTGCGGGCGGGTCAGGGGAACGGATGCGGGACCATCCGGATCTCCGCCTCCGCCAGGTCCGTCTTCCGCAGCCCCGCCCGGCGCGGGGCCGTCCGCAGCCGCGGCAGGTACGGTGCCCGCTGCCGCGACCAGCCGAAGTCGATCGGCAGCAGCCCCGGCACCACCGCGCACACCGTGCGCAGCCCGATCCGCAGCTGCTCGGGGGTCGTCTGGTCCACGACGATCACATCGTGCCCCGCCTGCGTCAACTCCCGTACGCAGCACATCAGATCGTCGCGCAGATCGCCGGTGGCCGGCCGCCCGCCGGAGCCCTTCGACGGGTGCAGCCAAGAGCGGTACAGCGCATCCATGGGCCGGATGCCCGCCGGCTCCGTGTAGGGCCGTACGTACGGGGCCATCGAGGGCAGCCCGTACAGCTGGGCGTGGTCCTTGAGGTGCCGTACGAGGTCGAAGTCGACTGCCATCGCCTCCAGTTCACCCCGGCGCTCCGCGACCTGCCGGGGCAGGTGCGGAATGTACGTGAGGACCTCGGAGAGTGCGGCCTCCACGGCCGCCGCCGGATCGAGCGCCGCGCCCGCCCCGAACGCGAACAGCCCGGGGCCGCCGTCCCGGCGCACCGCGAGCCCGGTGACCACGGGCACCGCCAGGTCGATCCGGTTGTCGAACGCGTGGACCTCGTACCCCTGGAGCGCGGCCCGGTCGGCCATCGTCCGGACCGCCGGACCCGGCACCGAGCCCAGGTCGATCTCGGTCAGCGGCAGCCCGCCGTACCAGGCGAGCAGGAAGGCGTCCCGTTCGATCAGTTCGAGCAGCGCGCCCAGCAGCGCCTCCTCCGTGCAGCTGCCGATGGCGCAGCCGTTGGAACACTCGAAGACGAAGTTGTCGGCCGCCAGCCCCGCGCTGTAGTGCACCAGCCGCGCCGGGACCAGCACCGGCCGGTCGTCGCGCAGCGAATGCCCGTACACCCACGGAATCGGCCGATTCGGGTCGAAGGGCGACACCAGCGGATCCTCGCGGTAGGTCCGCGGCGCGTAGAAGCCGCACTCCGCCGGGTTCAGTGCCCGGTCGCCCAGCTCGGCGTACGAGGCGGTGAGCAGGGAGCTTCCGGTGCGTCGGTGCGTGCCGGCGTACCGCTCCAGCCCTTCGAGGTACGCCAGGTCCCGGCTGGCGGTGTAGCTGTTGGCCTGCCCGCTCCAGGTGACGTCGGTCAGGCCCGCGTAGCCGCGCATGAAGACGCTGCCCGCGACGGGCGCGGTCGTGGGCGAGGTGACGTCGGTCCAGGTGCCCCCGCCGAGGACCCCGGTCACCGGATTGGCCAGCGCCGCGTACGGCATCGGGTACGAGTCCGCCGCGCGCAGCCGCTGCGCGCCCGGGGCGGGTTTGGGCCTGGAGACGGGTGTGAAGGGAGCCGGGGCGTCGGCGCCGCGCGGTCCGCAGTCCGGGCAGAGCGGGTCGGCGGCCAGGGGGTACGTGCGGACCTGGAGGGTCTCCGGGTCCAGCCGGGTGACCTGGGGCAGGGCCCGGTCGGCCGCCGCCGGGCCGGGGGCGCTCGCGTACCCGCCGAACACCGCCTCGTGGAGCGCGTACGCGGCGTCGCGCAGGGCGGGGGTGAGCAGCGGCCACCGCGCGGCCACCGGGGTGGGCGGCCCGCTGCCGGTCTCCAGGGCGTCGCGCTCGCTGCGGCTGCGCAGCCGCTGCCAGCGCATCGCCAGGCACTGCCCGCAGGCCGGGGCGGAGCCGTCCCCGCCCCAGGGGCCGACGAGTACCGCCCGGGCGCTGAGATGGACGGTGGCGGCAGGACGCACCGCCGCGAACGGGTCGGCGGTGCGCGGCCCGAGCGCGTCGTGCACGCCCAGGGTGACCACGCCGGCGCCGAGTCCGGCCAGTGCCCCGGCCAGTTCGCGCCGGGCCGCCTCCAGCGGGGAGCCGTCGGGGGCGGCGGGGCGGCGGGAGTCCGGGAGGGGGGCCCTCACGTCCGTCATGTCCGGTTGCTCCAGCGGAAGGTCTTGAGCCCGATCGCGCCGAACAGCAGGGCGAAGCCGGCCAGGGCCGCACACCCGGTGCCGATCGCCCCGAGCGAGCCCGAACCGGTGAGCGCGCCGGTCGCCGCGTCATTGAGGTAGCGCAGCGGCAGCACGCGGGAGACCGACCGGAGCCAGGACGGCATCATGTCCAGCGGCAGGAAGGAGCCGGACAGGAACGCCATCGGCACCATCATGCAGTTGGCGATCGCGGCGACGGCCTCGGGCGTGTTCGCGTACGTCCCGACGATCACCCCGATCGCCATGAACGCGGTGATCCCGAGGACCAGCGCGGGCAGCACCAGCGGCCAGCGCCCGTCCAGCACCAGCCCGAACCCGGGCAGCATCGCGACCGCGATGAACACCGCGGCCTGTACGGCGCCGACGACGAGGGCCAGTACGTACCGCGAGGCCAATACGGTGGTCAGCGGGGTCGGGGTCAGCCGGATCAGCCGCAGCAGGTCGTCGCGCCGCCACTGCATCAGGGTGAACGCGATGCCGAACACGGCGGCGTTCGCGACGCCCCACGACATCACGCCGGGAGCTATGTACGAGATGTACGGGCGGCCGCTCTGCTCCACGTCCTGCCCGCTGAAGATCAAGCCGAACACGACGAGGAAGAGCAGGGGGAAGGCGAACGTGAAGAACAGGGTGGCCTTGTCCCGGATCTGGGCCCGGTAGCCGGCGGCCGTCAGGGCCGTGTACGCGCTCATGCCTGGGACTCCGTGGTGTGGGGGTGTGCGGGGTTCGTGGGCTGCGTGGGGTCTACGGGGTGGGCGTGGCCGGTGAGTTCGAGGTAGACGTCCTCCAGCGTGGCCGTACGGGTCAGCACCCCGTCGAGCCCGGTGAGCGCGTCGACGGCCTGGAGCACCTTGCCGGGTGCGGCGGTCTCCAGGACCAGCGAGCCGCCCTGCAGGCTCGCCCGGTCCACCCCGGGCAGGGCCATGGCCTGCGCGAGCTCGATCCGGCCGGCCGGCAGCAGCAGCCGCGAGGGCGCGCCCGCGGCGGTGACCAGCCGGTGCGGGGAGTCCAGGGCAGCGACCTTGCCGTCGACGAGTATCGCCACCCGGTCGCACAGGGCCTCGGCCTCGTCGAGGTGGTGGGTGGTGTAGACGATCGTGCGGCCCTCGCTCTTGAGGACGCGCAGCACCTCCCACAGATCGCGGCGGGCCTGCGGGTCGAGGGCGGCGGTCGGCTCGTCCAGGAAGATCAGCTCCGGGCCGTGGACCAGCGCCGAGGCGATGGCCAGGCGCTGGCGCTGCCCGCCCGAGAGGTTCTCGACGAGTACGTCGCGCTGCCCGGTCAGCCCCACCGTCTCCAGGGTGCGGTCCGCGGCCGCCGGTTCGGCGCGGTACAGCCCGGCGACGGTGGCGAGATGTTCGCGCGCGCTCTGGCGTACGAAGAAGGCCGAGGCCTGGGTCTGCACGCCCATCCGGGGCAGCAGCGCGGTGTTGCGCGGCCAGGGGCTGTGGTCCAGGACCCGGACCGTGCCGGAATCGGCCTGCCGCAGTCCCTCCATGATCTCGATGAGGGTGGTCTTGCCCGCGCCGTTGGGGCCGAGCAGGCCGAAGAACTCTCCGCGCCGGACGTCGAGGGAGACCCCGTCCACGGCCTGGCGGTCGCCGTAGCGTTTGCGTACGTCCCGGACGGCGATGGCGGAGGAGTCGGGGGGCTGGGTGCTGTCGGTCGTCATGGGCGGTGCATTCCCTCGGTGTTGTCGCGGATGTCGGGATCAGGAGGACGGGGAGGCAGCGGCGGCGATCGCGTACCAGGCGGCGGCCGTCAGCGCGCAGGCCGCCAGCAGGACGAGGACGGCCGAGCCGACGGCGTAGCCGGCGTAGATCCGGCGGGCGCGCGCCGGGTAACCGGCCGCCACCGCCCGGTCGCGCAGCCGCAGCCGTACGTACGCGGATCCGGCGGGCGCCAGCCGGGTCACGCGCAGCGCGTGGCCGAGCATCGTGTAGCCGTCCAGCGGTGGCAGCGGGAGGAGGTTGACCAGTGCCTGGGCGCTGCCGAGCAGCAGCAGCGCGCCGAGCACCCTGCCGGTGGCGTCGCCGGGCGCGAGGGCCGTCCACCAGCCGAAGAACGGCAGCAGGAAGAGCAGGTTGGCGAAGGCGCCGGCCCCGGCGACGGCCAGCTGGTCCCGGCGGCGGCGCAGATAGCGGTAGTTGTCGACGGTGCAGTACATGATCGCGACGGGCAGCCGCCAGCGCAGCCCGATCTCGCCGACGGTCCCGCCGACATGGCGGGCGGCGATCCCGTGCGCGAACTCGTGCAGCACCGTACTGAGCCACAGCAGCGTGGCCACCGCCAGCAGCGGCACCGGGTTCGAGGCCAGCCACCACAGGTCGCGTACGAGTTCCCCGGCGTTCGCGGCGAGCACCGACTCCATCGCCAGGCAGCCCAGGAGCAGCAGGCCCAGCGCCGCCGGGTGCAGGGCGGGCCGCAGGAACCGGTGCAGCCGGGCCGTCGTCGCGTCGGCGTCCGCGACCAGCCGCAGGGTGCCGCGCAGCAGGTTCCCGGTCCTCGGCTCGCCGGCGGCCTTCGCCGCGGCGGGCGGCGGACCGCCCGCGAGCAGCCGCCGGGTCCCGAGCAGGGCCAGCAGCTGCTGCCAGTTCCGCTCGTCGAGCCGACGCCCGAAGGTCTCCCCGTACGCCACGCCGATCTCCGCGAGCGTACGGGTCCCGTCGAGGCGCGAGACGAGGAAGAACTCCTTCGGGCCGATCTCGAACGAGGCCCCGGACACCGGGTCCTTGACCAGATGGACCACGACCGGCCCGTTCAGCAGGGGCGGCGACAGCAGGATGCCGGGGCGCAGCGCCGGCCGGTGCTCCAACAGCCCCGCGGGGGTGCTCACGCCCGGACCGCCGCGGTCGGCCCGGAGCCGGACGGCCCGCCGGCGCCCTCGCGCAGCACCCGGCCCAGCAGGTGCGCGAGATAGGCCTCGTCCCGGATCGTCACGTGCAGCCGGTTGTTGGTCATGTGCATGTACGGGGAGAGCAGCAGTGGCAGGGCCGCCGCCGGATCCGTCACCCGCTCGTCGCGGGTGCCGTCCCAGGAGCGGAAGACCAGATCCCCGGCGCTCGCGAGCGCCTCGACCCGCCCGCGCAGCTCCCGGCAGTGCTCGGCCCACCCGGCCAGGAACCCCGGCAGCCGGCCCGTCTCCCCGGCGGCGAGTGCCTCGCGGACTGCGGTGAAGCGGCGCGCGATCCCGGGCCCTGTCTGCTCGTACGTACGGTCGTACTCGGCCGAGCCGATGAACCCGGTGCCGGGGAAGGCCCGGTGCCAGAACTCGTAGTAGCGGTCGAGGTAGCCGCCGAGCTCCTCCCGGTCGGGCAGGAACACCCCCGCCATCACCATCATCAGCTGGGCCGAGGTGCCGAGCAGCACGGTCCGCAGGTGCAGGTTCATCCCGCTCAGCGCGTCCATCACGAGATCGCTGGAGTGCGCGAAATGCCATTCGGCGAGCTCGACTCCGGCCGGGCCGCCGTACTTTCCGTACTCGGGCTCGTACGGCTCGTACGCGTGGCTGTTGTTGGGCCGCAGATTCATCCGGCCGTCGGGGCCCATGAACGCGGCCCGGTCGCCCTCGGGGAACTCGATGTCGAACAGGGTGTTGTAGAACTCGTTGAGGAAGCCGGAGTCGACCTCGTAGAGCGCGGGCCGGGCTCTGAGGAAGGCCGTGACGGCCTCCTCCGTGCGGCGGCGCACCTCGGGCCCGTCCCCGGGCGTGGCGGGGCGCAGCCGCAGCCGTACGTGCGGGCCCTCCAGCCAGTAGTTGATGAAGAAGTGCCCGGCGAGCAGCCCGTCCCGGGACAAGCCGGCGATCAGCGGGCGCACGCACTGCACCAGCAGGGGCGTCGGGTTGGCGGCGTAGAAGATGTGCACGGCCTGCCACGCGCCGGGCTCCTCGGCGCCGCGCTTCTCGGTCAGCTCTGACATCGGGGTCCGCCTTCCGGGCGTCGGATGAGGGTCGTGAAGGTCTCGACGGCGAGTTCGGCGACGTGGGCGCCGTGCTCGGAATACGCGTGCAGGGCGCCGTGGTCCGGGAGCATCTCGCGGAAGACCACCTGGCTGCCGGTATCGCGCAGCAGCGGCTCGAAGGCCGCGAGCGAGAGCAGGCTGGAGAAGTCCACGTACTGGGGTTTGGCTCCCAGCGCGGAGGGCCCGGCGGAGACGGTCGCGAACACCCGTCCCGGCAGTCCGTGCGCCCGCCGCCAGCGCTGCCAGTCCAGGAAGTGCCCGGCCTCCTGCGCACCCTGCACCGGCAGTTCACCGGCCGTGGTGGTCCAGCTGCGCCGGCTCAGCACGAGGTCCCCGTGCACCACGCGCGGACGGGTGCGCACCCCGCCGTGCGCGGCGCCCTCCGGCACCCCCGCCCACACGTCCAGCGGGGACATCGAGGACGGGGAGAGCAGCAGCAGCGTCCGCGGGATCGCGGGCAGGGCGAGCGGTACGAGATAGCCGAGGTAGACCGGGATCACCTCGCGGCCGAGCCGGTGCGAGCGCAGCACCACCCGGCCGGTGTCCGGTACGTGCTCGGCGTACAGGTCGTCGAGGTGCAGCCGGCGGTCCTCCGGCAGGGTGCCCCTCTCGCCCGGGCAGACGATCTCGTAGTCGGTCAGCCGGCCGTGCAGGTTGAGGTTGGTGGTCACCGGGCCGCCGGTCACCTCGGCGAACACCGCTCCCTGCGGGGTGACTTCGGCGGCGCTCGCCCGCAGCCCCTCGGCCAGACCCGGACCGCCCCCGGCGCCCTCGGCGTCCTCGTACACGTGCGTGAAGCGGCTGAAGGGGAAGGACAGCCCGCCGTACGAGCGGTTCAGTACGGTCAGTCGCTCCCCGGTGCCGGGATGGCGGGCCGGCTGGAGGTGGTGGCAGCGCGGTGCGAACCCGGGGAGCACCGGCTCCAGTTCATCCGCCACCGCCTCGATGTCCTCCTGGGTGAGGCGCAGTTCCTCCGCATCCCGCTCCCCGTACGCCGACCAGGCCGCCCGCATCCGGCCGACGAAGGCGCGCCGCGCCGCGTCCAGGGCCCGAATGCCGGGCAGGGAGAGCCAGTTCTCCTCGGGGACGTACTCCCCGCGTGCGTCGAAGGGCGTACGGCGTGCCGTGAAGGACAGGTACTGGTCGAAGAAGTCCTCGTGGAAGTCGTGGACCAGGCCCAGCAGATCCTCGCAGCGGCCCCCCGGGCCGTAGCGGGCGGTGAAGAACCCCTCGAAGGTGATCCGCTGGGCCAGTGTGAGGTCGAAGGCGGGCAGGATCCGCTCGACGGAGCGCAGCCCCCCGCCGTCGGCGTCCGCCGCCGCCCAGGCCGGCTCCGGGCAGGCCAGCTCCCGGCCCGCGCTCACGTCCTCGTAGAGCAAGGTCTGCGGCAACGCGGCGCCCGGGGAACCGAGTTCGCGCTGCACCCGGTGCAGGCCCGAGCGCAGCTCACCCAGCAGCTCCGCCCGCTCGCGGGCCCCGGCCGCCGGATAGCGCTCCAGTACGGCGGCGGGCGCGTCGAGCAGGCCCGCGAGCTCCTCGGCCCACGGCCGCTCCAGGGCGGACAGCGACCGCTGGAACGCGCGCAGCGGGTCCCCGTCGTGGACCTCGGTGTCCAGGCAGGGCACCCGCACCATGCCGAGCTGGAGCAGCGCGCCGATGTACGCCTCGCAGTCGGCCGGCGCCGCGCCGTGCTCCGCGGCCAGCCAGTCGGCCAGCTCCTGGTGGCGCAGTTCGGGGCGCTCCTCGAACAGGGCGAGCAGCCGGTCGAGGGTGCCGCTGCGGCGCAGGAAGAACAGCCGGTCCTTGACGGCGTCGAAGGTGACCGCCGCCGCGTCGTCGCCCGCCGTGACCGAGCGCCGTACGTAGCGGATCCGGTCGTCCTCGCGCCCCCAGCCTGAGGCCGGGCGCAGCGGCAGGTCCCGCCGTCGCACCGGATCGGCGAGGATCAGCTCGGCGAGCCGGGCCAGCACCACGACGTTCAGCCGGACATGGCTGGTCCAGGTGTCCGCCGTACGGATGCCTTCCCCGGGCGCCGCCGCCGGGGTGAACCGGCCCGTGGCCACCGCCGTGAACGTGCTGAACGGGCTCGTCTTGCAGGCCGTGCGGTAGAGGTACGACAGCACCGAGCGCTCCACCTTGCGGGCCCTGCCACCGGGTACGCCGGTGGCCCCCGCGTACGCGTCGAGCTGCGCTTCGAGTACCGGCGAGGCCAGCAGCAGGCCCATCCGCAGCCGGTCGTCCCCGA
The DNA here is from genome assembly GCF_045162725.1 of Streptomyces sp. NBC_01006. Classification (NCBI taxonomy): domain Bacteria; kingdom Bacillati; phylum Actinomycetota; class Actinomycetes; order Kitasatosporales; family Streptomycetaceae; genus Streptomyces; species Streptomyces sp. NBC_01006. The sequence continues at coordinate 7,785,742 of NZ_CP108700.1, forward strand.
GCAGTTCGCGCAGCGCGGCGCGGCCCCGCCCGAGATCGCCGCCGAGCAGCCCGGCCCCCTCGGCCAGCAGCGCGTCCAGTCGGCGCCGCCGCAACACCCAGGCGGAGAGGTGCCCGGCCGCGACGCCGTCGACGTCGGAGAGCTCCCGTACGGCCGCGTCGGGGTCGGCGGGCAGCTTGCCGTTGTGGATCTGGCGGCGCAGCCGCAGCAGTGCGCGGCGCCGGGCCGCGCCCTCGCCGCCCGGGCCGGGATCGGTCGCGCCGACCGCCTTGTGCAGGGCCTCGCTCAGCTGCTCCGCGTCGGCGCGCAGCGAGTCCTCGGCCGACAGCACCTCGGCTGCCCAGCGGCTGGTGTCCGGGCAGCGCAGCGCGTCGACCGCGGTCAGGGGCAGGCCGGCCACGCGCAGCATGAAGCGGTCGCCCGCCTGCCATTCGGTGGTGGTGTTCATCCTGATCGTCCTGGTTCTGTCGTCGGTGGGTCGCGGTCGGGTCGTGGGGAGGGGGAGATGGGCGGGGTCAGGCGATCTCGTGGCGGAAGTCGGCGGGCCGCGGCCGCTCGTGGCCGAGCAGCATGATCAGCAGCGGCGCCTCGTCGGTGCCGGTCAGTCCCAGCTCCTCGATGTGGCTGATGGTGTCGAAGCCGAGCGCCACGCCCGCGCCCAGTCCGTGGGCGGCGGCGCTGGTGTAGAAGGTCTGCGCGACCGCCCCGACGGCGGCGCCCACGAGCCGGTAGCCGCGGTCGCCCACCGCGTCGAGCACGGCGGTGGCCCGCACGGTCGGCACGATCACCGCACCCGCCTGCTCCAGGTTGTAGTTGGAGAGGAAGTAGCTGCGCTGGAGGAAGGGGCCGGGCGGGCCCGGGACCACCAGGCGCAGGGTGCGGGCCGCCGGATCGTAGGCGTACGCGCCCGGGGCCACCCCGTCGACGTGGTTGACGAAGACGTACAGCGAGGTCAGCCCCGGCCCCTGCGGCCGCTCGGCCTCGCTGCCGACGGCCGCCCTGGCGCAGTCCGCGAGTACGGCGGCCAGCTGCTCCGGCCCGACCGGGCGGCTCGCGTCGAACCGGCCGAAGCTGCTGCGCCGGGCCCGCAGCGCCGCATGGACGCCGGTGGGGGCGGTGGCGGGCGCGGGCAGCGGCACAGGGGCCGTACCGCGCGGCGGACGGGCGGCCGCGGCGTCGAGCGCACCGGGCTCCGGGCGGTCGGCGGCGCGGCCGAGGGTGGCCTCGTGGATCCGGTGCAGGGTCTCGAAGGCCAGGACGCGGCGGGAGCGTTCGAGGTCGCGGTGGCGGACGGCGGCGGGAACGGGGGCAGGGGCGGGGGAGGGGGAGGAGAGCGCCGGGCCCGCGTCCGTGGTCGTACGGTCGTCCGCCCACTCCAGCGGCACGACCGCGAAGACCCCCTCCTCCCGGTGGTCCACGCCCAGCAGGCGGGCCAGCCGCTCCTCGTCGAACCAGAGCACGGGCGCGATCCGCAGCCCGTGCTCCCGTGCCCACAGCCGCCAGGTCTGGAGCACCGTGCCCACGTCCATGCTCACCGCGTGGAAGGAGAAGCTGTTGTACTTGAAGGAGTTCTGCCAGTACTTGACGCTGAGGATCAGGTACTGGGCGGCGCCCGAGGCGTGTGCCGGGGCATCGGCCCCGAGCGCGTCCCGGATGTCACCCGTGACATCACCGGCCAGCAGCCGCCGCATCCCGTGCTGGTGCGGCGCGTAGTGGTACACGCCCGGCGTGAGCGGCCCGCCCGGCCCGGCCGCCCAGTGGACGGCGACCGGGTAGAGCCCGCCCCCGGAGGCCGTCCCCCGCGACCAGTTGGCCTGCGGGTAGTGGGGCAGCGCCGCCAGATCCGTATTGGCCTGGATGCCGAGGCGCCGGCCGGTCAGCCCGTACGAGTCCAGCAGCATCCCGGAGAGCAGGGGCAGGGTGAACCCCCGGAGGGGTCCCGTCGAGGCCTCCGGGTCCGGCTCCGGCTCAGGCTCGGGCAGCGGCAGGGTCTCCGCGCCCGGATGGAACTTCGCCTTGCGCGGGCGGTCGGCCCAGTCGGGTACGAAGTCGACGGGCTCCATCGGCACCCGGCCGCGGTGCATGATGGCGGTGGCGTAGTCATGGGCGTGGCCCACGGGTCCTCCTACGGTCGGTCAGGGGAAGGGATGCGGCGCCGGGTTGAGATCGCCGGGCTCCAGATCGCGCTCGCGCAGCCCCGCCGCGCGCAGGGCGGTCCGCAGCCGGGGCATGCCGAGCGCCCGCTGGCGCGACCAGCCGAAGTCGATCGGCAGCAGTCCGGGCACCAGCACGCTCACCGTGTGCAGCCCCAGGACCCGCTGCTCGGGCAGCGTCTGGTCGACCACCACCACGTCGAAGCCCTCGGCGGCCACCGCACCGACGCACCGCGCCAGATCCTCGCGCACGTCGTCCGGCCCACCGGCGCCGCCGCCCCGCCGGTCCTCGGGCGGACGAAGCGCCGAGACCGGCCGCAGCGGCTCCCGGGCCGGGGTGCGCAGCAGGAAGTCCGCGTGCCGGCCCATCTCCGGAACCCCGTACACCAGCGGGTGGTCGTGGAGCGCGGTGACGAGGTCGAAGTCCGCGGCCATCGCGCGCAGCCGGGCCTCGTCCCGCTCGGTGCGCCCGGGCAGGTTCACGGCGTCCGTCGCGATCTCGCACAGTGCCGAGTCCAGCGCCGACTCCGGGTCCAGGCCGGCGCCGGCCCCGAAGCACATCCGGCCGGGTCCGCCGTCGAACCGCTCGGCGACGGCGGTCACCACCGGGACGGGGAAGGTGATCCGGGTGTCGAAGAACCGTGCCCGGTACCCGTACAGGGCGAGCCGGTCGACCATCATCCGGGTCGACGTGCGGCCGCTGGTCGCCGGGTCGATCTCGGGCAGCGGCTGGCGCCCGTACCAGGCGAGCAGGAACGCGTCCCGCTCGATGACCTCCATCAGCCCGAAGTACACCGCTTCAGCCAGACTGCCGCCGGTGGCACAGCCGTTGGAGCTCTCCTGTACGAAACGGTTCTCCAGACCGGGCGAGTGATAGTACGTCAGCACCTCGGGCACCAGGCGCGCAACTTGGTCGCGCAGCGACCAGCCCCAGACCCACGGGATCTCCCGGCCGGGGTCGAAGGGCCGCACGCGCGGGTTGTCCGCGTAGAACCGCTCGCTGTACAGGCCGACTTCGCGCGGGTCCACGGCGTCGGCGCCGAGCCGTGTGAGCGAGCCGCGCACGCCCGTCGTCCGGGCCCGGGCGCGCATCCCGGCGTACCGCTCCAGCCCCTCCAGGACCCCGACCCGGGCGCTGCGGTCGAAGGAGTCGGTGTGGCCGCCCCAGAAGGTCTCGCGCAGATAGGGGCCGGAGCGCAGCGAGAAGCAGCCGATGGTCGCCGAGGTGGAGGTGGAGGAGATGTCCTGGACGAGGGAGGGCCCCAGCGCCCCGCACAGCGGATTGGCGAAGGCCGCCACGTCGAGGGCGTACGACTCCACGGGCCGGGTACGGAAGGTTCCCGGCCGGTACTTCGGCGCGGGCGCCAGCGGCTCCAGGGCGCGCGGCTCGTCGGCGACGGGCGCCGCGCACACCGGGCATTCGGGGTCGGGTACGAGCGGATACCGCCGGACGGCGCCGGTGCCGAGGTCGAGGGAGCGCACCTCGGGGAACGGCCCGCGGGGGGCCGTGACACCCGTGACCAGTGCGGCCAGGGCGTCGGCGGCGAAGGCGTGGGCGTGCGGCCAGTCGCCCGCCGCCCGGGTGCCCCCGCCCAGCTCCAGGGCATCGCGCAGCCCCACCGACCGTACGGCCTGCCAGCGCCGTTCCAGGCACCGGGCGCACCCCGGACCGCCATCGGGGACCGGCACCGGGCCGACCACCGCCTGGCGGCCGTACAGCCGTACGGGCAAGGCGGCGCCGATCTCCGCGGACACGGACACGGGAAGGGGAACGGGAACGGGCTCAGGCTCAGGATCGGCGAAGGCATTTCGAGCCCCGAGCACCGACAGCTCCACCGGCGGCCCGCCGAGCGCGTCCAACGCCCGGTCCAGCAGCGCGGTGAACCGCTCGGCCGCCCCGGCCCCGAGCACGTCCCGTACGGCGGGATCGGCCCGGACCAGAACGGGGCGGCTACGCGTCATCGCCGGGCTCCCGCACCGCCGTGAGCAGTACGCGTACGGTGTGGACCCCCGCGGACGCCAGCTCGGGTGCGCCCGTCGGGGCCAGGTACGCATCGCGCCCGGCGGCGCCGAGCCGCTCCAGTACCTCCGGCCAACCGACGGCCCCGGCCGCTCCGTTCGCCCCCACGGCCTCGCCGCCCGAGCCCGAGCCGGCGTCCGAGCCCGAGACCGCCAGGGCCCGGGGGTCCAGATCGCGCAGCAGCGGATCGCCGGTGTCGGCCGGCCGGCCGCCGCCCGCCCGGTCCGCCTCGTACTGGGCCGCGCCGAGGAGCTCGCGCAGCGCGGCCACGGCCGCCGTACGCCGGTCCAGGCCGCTGCCGACCGCCCAGCGCTCCGCCGACCGGGCGAGCAGCACGCTCACGCCGCTCCGGCCGCTCTCGCCGAGGTCGAGCAGCTCCACCGGCAGCTCCAGCCGGTCCGCCGACCGTACGAGGAACCCGAGTTCGGCGTCCGGCCCGTCCGGGTCCGGCAGCGGCACGGGGGTCGCCGGGGTGCCCCGTACGGTGCGCAGCAGCGCGTCGTAGGCGAGGGCCGAGAGGAGCCCGGCCGCTGCCGCGTCGGCGGGGGCGGGGCCCGCACCGGCCCCCGCGCGGGTCCGCTCGAAGAGCCGGTCGGCGTTGTGTGGTCCGAAGGGGCGGACGGCGCCCGCCGGGACGAGGACGGGCTCCTTCGTCAGGAGGGACACGGCCCGCTGGTGGACGGTGGATCCGCCCGGCAGCCCGGTGGCGAGGGCGAGCGAGGCCGGGGCCTCGACGCAGGAGCCGGTCACGAGCCCGCGCGCCGGGACGACGTGCTCGGCGTACACGAGCGCGGCGGCGTCCAGGGCACGCATCCGGGCGCCCGCCACGTGGTGGATGTCGAAGGCCGCAATGGCGCGCGGACCGGCATGGCCGATGCCCAGCTCGACCACTCCCAGCTTGAGCGGGATCTGGGTGAGCGGTTCGTCCGCGAAGCGGGTGAACACCCCGGCGTACGGGCGGACGATGGCGGAGCGCCGGTTCAACTCCTCGACCAGCGCGTCCGCTTCGCGGGCGGTGTCGAGCGTCGGCAGTTCGGGGGCGCCCGAAGTGCCCGCCGCGGCCAGGTCCACCGGCTGCCCGGCCGCCCGGTCGGCCGCACGGTCGCCCGTCTCGCCCCCGGCGCAGAAGGGGCAGCGCGGGTGCGGGAACAGCGGCTCGGCGGTGACGTCCAGCGACTCCATGTCCTGGACGACCAGCCGCCCGGAGGTCTCCGCGGGCAGCGCACCCGTGGCCGTGCGGAAGACCTCGTATCCGAGCAGATTGCCGAGCATCGCGGCCAGCGGCCGGCCCGGCACGAGGCCGGAGGGGACGGCCCCGGTGCCCGGCAGGGCCAGTGCGCTCCACAGGTCGGCGGCCGCCCCGGAGCCGGGGCGGGCGGAGCCCAGCCGCAGCGCCGCGCAGGCCCAGCAGCCCTCGGTCCCGGCGGCCATCAGCGGGCCGACGACGGCGTCGGAGCCGTACGACCAGGCCGGAAGGAGGGTGCGGCCCTCGGGTATGCCTGCGCGCAGCAGCGGGAGGAGCCGTGCGGGAGCCGCGTGACCCCCGGTGACCACCACGAAGTCGAACCCCGCCGACTCCGCCCAGCCGAAGGGCTCCCCGCCCGGGGCCAGGGTGAGTATCTCCACCGGGCAGCCGTCGGCTCGCGCCTGCTGCGCGTCCTCCTCGACGAGGCCGAGCTCCGCGCCGGGCAGGACACCGACGACCGCACAGCCGTTGCGGACCAGGCTCAGGGCGCACCAGCGGGCCACGGAGTCCTCGCCGAGGACGGCGACCCGGGTGCCGCGGAAGCGCAGGAACCGCTCCTCGGCCTCGTCGGCGTAGTGGTCCACGTACGCGATCTGCGGCGCGAACCGCCGCGCCACGTCGGGGGCGGGCACCGGGCCGGCGGGGGTCCGCGGGGCGGGTACGGAGCGGGCGAAGTCCCTTTCGTACAGCGTCTTGACGAGTTCGCCGACCATCGCGCGCTGGGCGTCGCCGAAGCCCTGGCAGAGCTGCTCGACGGAGTGCTCCCCGGTGAGGTGCGGGACGATCAGCGTGGCGAACCGGTACGCCGAGCGGGCGGTGAGGCGGAACCCGCCGTCGGAGTTGTGGAACAGCACACCGTCGGGCGTCTCGGTGAAGAGCACGTCCCGGCGTATCCGGGGCCGTGAGGCGGCGACGGTCTCATAGCTGGCTTGGGACATGGGACACCCCTGGGTGCGGTGTGGGTGGAGGGAGACGACAGAGGAACGCGAGGGGAGGGGGGAGGTCAGCGCGCGACGGGGGCGGCGGCAGCGGGGAGGGGCCCGCGGGCCAGCCAGCGCGCGTAGCCGAGGAGGAAGGAGTGGAGCCGGTACCGTGGCTTGCCGGGTGGTCCGTCCTCCAGCATCCCGGCCTCCACCAGCTGTTCGAGCTCGGTCTCGGACCCGGCGTCCGTGAGGGGGGCCCGGGGACCGAGGGCGCCCAAGCGGAGGAAGACCTCGCGCAGTTCGGGCGAGAGGGCGCCGACGGCCCGCCCGAACACCTCCGGTACGGAGAGCCGTGGATCCTCGGCGAGGGCGAGCCGGGCGGGTGGCTCCTCCGCGAGCCAGGCCGTGCAGTCCGCCACGGACAGGCCGGGCCGGGTCAGCAGCCGGCCGGCCGCGATGCGCAGGGCGAGCGGGAAGTGCCCGCAGACGCCGGCGAGTTCCGCGGCCGCCTGCGCCTCGGCCGCGATCCGGTCGGCGCCGACGAGCCCGGCGAGCAGTGCGTACGCCTCGTCCGGTCCGAGGACGTCCAGCCGGTGGACGGCGCCGCCGTGCGTGGCGACGACCGCGGCGAGCCCCCGTCTGCTCGTGACCAGTACGGCGGCGTCCTCGGCCGCGGGGAGCAGCGGCAGCACCTGCCCGGCGCCGGCCGCGTCGTCGAGGACGAGGAGCCGGCGGCCGTCGCCGTCGCCGGGTCCTGGCAGCAGTTCCCGGGCCTCGTCCAGGGTGAGGGGGCTACCGTTGGGCCGGGCCAGCGCGAGGGTGAAGACCCCGCCGGGGAACTCGCCGCGGACCTCGTACGCGCACTGGTGGGCCAGCGCCGACTTGCCGATGCCGGGCGCCCCGGAGACGACGACCAGCCGGGGGCCGTCGGCGGAGGTCAGCCGGGCGGCGATGGCCCCGCGGTCGCCCTCGCGCCCGGCGAACCCGGGCACGGGCGCCAGGCCCGGGCGCCCGGATCCCTTCCTGGGTACTCCGCGCCAGCCGCTGTCCGCCGCGGGCTCGGCCGGCCGCGCCGACGGTGCGGGGAGCGCACCCGGGGCGGCGCCGGTCCGCGGCAGATCAGGCCCCGCCGGAGACTGTGCGGCGGGCGTCACGACCGGTGCCGCGGTCGGTACAGCGGCCGGCCCGGGCGCGGGCCCGACGGCGGGCCGTGCCGCCGGGCCCACGGCAGGCGCCTGCGGCCCGCCGATCTCCTCGGCCCGCAGGATGGCCAGTTCCAGGCGGCGCAGCCCGGCCCCCGGGTCGACTCCGAGCTCGTCGCGCAGCCGGTCCCGTACCGTGCGGTACTCGGCGAGAGCCTCCGCCTGCCGCCCCGTGCGGTAGAGGGCCTCGATGAGCTGCTCGGTGAAGCGCTCGCGCACCGGATGCCGGCGGGCTCCGTCGTACAGGTCGACCAGGACCTGGTGGCAGTTCCCGGCGGCGAGTTCGAGATCGCACACCCGCTCCAGCACGCGCAGCCGCTCCTGTTCGAGCGAGGGCACCGCGTCGCGCCGCAGCATCCGCGAGGCCACGTTGGCGAGCGGCGGCCCGTGCCACAGGGACAGCGCCTCGCGCAGCCGGTACAGCTCCTCGCCCGGTCCGCCGGCGGCCGTCGCCCGCGAGGTCAGGGCGCGGAAGAGGACGAGATCGAGGGTCTCGGCGTCGTTGTGCATCCGGTATCCGCCGGGCACGGCTTCGATGGTGGTCGTGGATATGCCGTACTTCGTGAATAACCTCCGCAGCCTCAGGACGCACGTCTGCAACGCGGCGCGCGCGGTGGCGGGCGGTTCCTCGTCCCACACCGCGCTCACCAGATAGGTGGTCGAAACAACGACCCCGGGATGCAGAAGAAGAGCGGCGAGAAGACTGGTCGGCTTGGATGGCTTGAGAACTACGGTTTCCGGGCCGTGGGCAATACTCAGCGGCCCCAAAAGCTGGAACCGCATACTGGTCCCTCGTGTCGGGTCACGTATTTCGCGAACGAGCAGGACAGGGGCGGTGGTCGGCCCCGCCTGCTCTCCGCCCCCTGGTGGGGCGACGAATGAATGAAACACTACATAAGGGATCTTGTGAAAGTCGAGTGGTGTACGGCTTGTTTCCGACCGCACGGCGATTCTCATTCTTTCCGTCACTCTGGAGTCCCGTGAAGTTACCACCGGTTGGCCAGGATGTTCACGTGTAAACGAATTCCCCGTACGGATCTCATCGCGCGGCAATCGAAGTCGATTTCCGGTCACGCGGCGCCGAAGTTCCCTGGCTGATTTCGTATGGCAGGGAACCGGCCACTCGTACGGGTGATCCGTGGGACGGGGGCGCCGGACGCGGAATGCGCGGCGGCGCCCGGTGGTTCGGACTCCACGCAGCACCCGACCACCCTGCACGGACTGGAGAGCTCATGAAGATCGGCATCATCGGCGCAGGCAACATCGGCGGCAACCTCACCCGCCGCCTCACCGCCCTCGGGCACGAGGTGTCCGTGGCGAACTCCCGCGGCCCCGAGACCCTGGCCGACCTCGCGAAGGAGACCGGAGCCACGCCCGTCACCGTCACGGAGGCGGCGCGGGGCGCCGAGGTCGTCGTGGTCACCGTCCCCCTGAAGAACGTGGCGAACCTGCCCGCCGGCCTCTTCGACGAAGCGGCGAAGGACTTCGTCCTCATCGAGACCGGCAACTACTACCCGCAGCAGCGCGACGGCCGTATCGCCGAGATCGAGGACGAGGGCCTGACCGAGAGCGGCTGGAGCCAGCGCCGCCTCGGCCACCCGGTGGTCAAGGCCTTCAACGGGACGTACGCCGAGGACATCCTCGGCCTGCACCGCCCGGCCGGGGCACCGGACCGGGTGGCCCTCCCGGTGGCCGGCGACGACCCGGCGGCGAAGCGGACCGTCCGGGCGCTCATCGACGAGCTCGGCTTCGACACCGTCGACTCCGGCGGCATCGAGGACTCCTGGCGCCAGCAGCCGGGCACCCCCGTGTACGGGCTCCGGGCGGGGACCGACGCGGTCGCGAAGGCCCTCGCCGAGGCCTCTCCGGTCCGCCAGGCGGCCTTCAAGGGCTGACCGTCCCGGGTGGGCGCGGGAGTTACGGGTCCTCCCGCGCCGGCCCCGGGCGCGTCTCTCTCCCCCCGGAGGGACCGCGCGGCGTCCCCGGCCGGGAACCGATACCGAAGTGTCATCCTCCGCCCCTCCATGCCGATGCCCCGGGCTTGCTACGGTCCTGCCCTCACGGGAGCCGTAGGAGGGCCCACCATGCACGTCAGACCCCGTCTGCTGATCGCCTCGGCGGTACTGGCGGCGCTCCCGGCCGTCCTCACGGCCTGCTCCGGCCACCCGGACCACCCGGCCGCTCCCACCCGGTCGGCGAGCCCCTCGCCCTCCGGCTCCGAGTCCCCGACGGCGACCGCACCGGCCACCCCGGCCTCCTCCGCGCCGGCGCCCACGCCGTCCCCGACCGTCACCTCCGCCGCCGCGTCCCCGGCCGCGCCCGCGAAGACGCCGACGGCGCCCCCGGCTCCCGCGACGCGGCTGTCCCTGACCGCCGCCGCCCGCGGCGGCGCGCTGCACCTGGTCCGCGGCGGCCCCGCCCAGGAGTTCACGGTCACCGTCCAAAACGGCAACTCCCAGGCCTACCGGCACCTGCTCGTCGCCTTCCAGATGGAGCCCCTGACCGGTGAACCCGGCGACCTCCCCGGACCCGCCGCCCCCTTCGTCCTCGAACGCCGCGACCCGGCCACCGGTGCCTGGCACGCCGTGGACCTGCGCATCGCCACCGACGCCAAGCCGGCCCACCTCTACACGGGCGGTACCGCCCTCGCCCCCGACGCCGTCCGCACCGACCGCTACCGGCTGCGCGCCACCGCCACGGGCCCGACCGGCAGCAGCCCGCTCATGGTGTACGCGATCGATGCGGACGCCGCCGAGGGCGGCTCCGCCGAGTTCGGACACCCCGGACACGTCTCGCTGCCCCTCACCACCCGGCGCCTCGTGTAACTCCCGTTCCCGCCGCGGAAACCGGAGGGGTCCGGACCCTTGACCCACACCTGGTCCAGACCAATCATGGGGCGTCCGCCCGTTCGCTCGCGCCCCACCGGGAGCATCGATGAGACGTCCCAGGCCCCTCCATGCCTTATCCGCGGCCCTGACCACACTCCTCGCCTCCGCCGGCCTCGTCCTCGCCGCCGGCGGCGCCGCCCACGCCGCGACCCCGCTGCCCGCGCACGTCTTCGCCCCCTACTTCGAGGCGTACAACGGAGACAGCCCCGCAGACCTCGCCCAGAAGTCCGGCGCGAAATACCTGACCATGGCCTTCGTACAGACCGAGGCCAGGGGCTCCTGCACCCCGTACTGGAACGGCGACACGGGACAGCCCGTCTCCGCCTCCGTCTTCGGCGCCGACTTCGCCACGATCCGCTCCCGCGGCGGCGACGTGATCCCCTCCTTCGGCGGCTACGCGGCCGACAACGGCGGCACCGAGATCGCCGACAGCTGCACCAGCGTCGACGCGATCGCCGCCGCGTACGAGAAGGTGATCACCACCTACGAGGTCTCCCGGCTCGACATGGACATCGAGGACAACTCGCTGACCAACAAGGCAGGCATCGACCGGCGCAACCAGGCGATCAAGAAGGTCCAGGACTGGGCAGCGGCGAACGGCCGCCCGCTACAGGTCTCGTACACCCTGCCCACCACCACGACCGGCCTCGCGAGCAGCGGACTCGCGGTCCTGGGGAGCGCCAAGGCGGCGGGCGTGCAGGTGGACGTCGTGAACCTGATGACCTTCGACTACTACGACGGCGCCACCCACCACATGGCCACCGACACCCAGACCGCCGCCACCGGGCTCCACGAACAGCTCGCCGGCCTGTACCCGGCCAAGACCCCCGCCCAGCTCTGGGGCATGATCGGCGTCACCGAGATGCCGGGCATCGACGACTACGGCCCCGCCGAGACATTCACCACCGCCGACGCGACCGCCGTCCACGACTGGGCGGTGGGCAAGGGCATCGACACGCTCTCCTTCTGGGCGCTCCAGCGCGACAACGGCGGCTGCCCGGGCACCGGCGGCTCCGACTCGTGCTCGGGCATCGTCCAGGACCCCTGGTACTTCAGCCACACCTTCGCGCCGTTCACCGGCGGCGGTCCCGTCGCCGACGACTTCTCGCTCGCCGTCGCGCCCGGCTCGGCCTCCGTGGCGCCGGGCGGCTCCACCTCCGCCACGGTGAACACGGCCGTCGTCTCCGGCACGGCGCGCACCGTCGCGCTGACGGCGTCCGGCGCACCCGCCGGAGTCACCGCCTCCGTCGACCCGGCCTCGGTGACGGCGGGCGGCTCGGCCCGGCTCACGGTCGCCGCCTCCGCCTCGGCCGCTCCGGGCACGTACCCGATCACCGTCACCGCCGCCGCCGGCGCGCTCACGCACACCGCCGCCTTCACCCTCACGGTCACCGGCCCGGGCGGCGGGAGCGGCGCTCTCGTCAACGGTGGCTTCGAGAGCGGCTCGCTCACCCCGTGGACCTGCGAGAGCGGCGGAGCGGTGGTCGGCGCCCCGGCGCACGGGGGCTCGTACGCCCTGAAGACCGCACCCACCTCCGCACAGACCGGTGAGTGCGCCCAGACGCTGACCCTCGCCCCGAACACGAAGTACACGCTGGCCGGCTGGGTGCAGGGCAGCTACGCCTACCTGGGCGTCCGCGGCGGCGCGAGCGCCAGTACGTGGACCAGCTCGACCGGCTGGTCGAAGCTGACGGTCCCCTTCACGACCGGCGCCTCCGGCACGGTCACCGTCTACCTGCACGGCTGGTACGGGCAGGGCGCCGTGTACGGGGACGACCTGTCGGTGGGGTAGACCGCGGGTGGATAGGCTCGGCCCCGGCCGCCCGGGTACGCACCGCCCCGCGCAGGGCGGTGCGTACCCGACGGAAGGAACAGCGCCATGGCCGGCGGCAACGAGATCCGGATCCTGCGCGCGGGCGACCGCGCGGCGGTCGCCTGGAAGAACGGCGGCGGGGTGACCCGCGAGATCGCGGCCTGGCCCGAGGGCGCCGGACTGGCCGACTTCGGGTGGCGGATCAGCCTCGCGGAGGTGGCCGCCGACGGGCCGTTCTCGGGCTTCCCCGGGGTCGACCGCACGCTGACCCTCGCCGAGGGCGCCGGCATGGACCTCACGGTGGCCGGCGCTCGCCGCCTCGTCGACGAGCGCTACGCGCCGCAGGAGTTCCCCGGCGACGCCCCCACCGACTGCCGGCTCATCGACGGGCCCGTCGTGAACTTCAACGTGATGTACCGCCGGGACCGGGTGCGGGCGCAGACCGCGGTCGTACGGGGCACCCTCGTGCTCGCCACCGCGCCGGGGGAGACCCTGCTGGTGGTCGCGCTCCGGGGCCCGGCGGAACTCGAAGCCGGAACAGGACTCGAAGCCGGAACGGGACTCGAAACCGCGCCCGGGCCCGTCGCCCTCGGCCCGTACGACGCGGTCCGGATCTCCGGCGGCAACGCCTGCGGCCTGCGCACCCGGGGCCACGCGGCGGTGGTCAGGCTGGCAGCCCGCCCCGGGCGATGACGTCGGCGTACCAGCGGGCACTGTCCTTCGGCGTGCGCCGCTGGGTCGCGAAGTCGACGTGGACGAGGCCGAACCGCTTGCTGTAGCCGTACGCCCACTCGAAGTTGTCCAGCAGCGACCACACGAAGTACCCGCGCACGTCCGCCCCGTCCGCGATCGCCCGGTGCACCGACGCCAGATGGCCGTGCAGATAGCCGATCCGGTCCGGATCGTGCACATCGCCCTCCGGGTCGGCGTAGTCCGCGTACGCCGCGCCGTTCTCCGTGATCAGCAGTGGCACGCCCGGCAGTTCGTCGCGCAGCCGGACCAGCAGTTCGTGCAGGCCGCCCGCGTCCACCGGCCAGTCCATGGCCGTCCGCGGCCCCGGCGCGGGCAGGAAGCGTACGTGCTCCTCGGCGCCCACCCACGGCGAGGGCCCCTCGTCCGCGACGCCTCGCCCGGGTTCGGCGGCCGCGACCACCGTCGGCGCGTAGTAGTTGATGCCCAGCCAGTCGATCGGGGCGGCCGCCGCCGCCAGATCGCCGTCCCGGACGAAGGACCAGTCCGTCACCGCGGCGGTGTCGCGGACGAGGTCCTCCGGCAGGCGCCCGTGGAAGACCGGGTCGAGGAAGATCCGGTTGCCCACCGCGTCGATCCGGCGGACCGCGTCCAGATCGGCGGCGGAGCGCGTCAGCGGCCGCACCACGTGCAGGTTCAGCGTCAGCGAGACCTCGGCCGTGCGGGGGAGGACCGCGCGCAGCGCCGCCGTGCCGAGGCCGTGGGCGAGGTTGAGGTGGTGTGCGGCCCGCAGCGCGGCCTCCGGCTCGGTGCGGCCCGGGGCGTGCACTCCTGAGGCGTAGCCGAGGAAGGCCGCGCACCAGGGCTCGTTGAAGGTCGTCCAGTCGGCCACCCGGTCGCCGAGAGCCCCGGCCACGAGCCCCGCGTACTCGGCGAACCGCTCGGCGGTCTCCCGTACGGGCCAGCCGCCCAGGTCTTCGAGCTCCTGCGGCAGGTCCCAGTGGTAGAGGGTGGCCACCGGCCGGATCCCGGCGGCCAGCAGCGCGTCGACGAGCCGCCGGTAGAAGTCCAGGCCGCGCCGGTCGGCGGGCCCCCGGCCGGTGGGCCGGACCCTGGGCCAGGCCACCGAGAAGCGGTAGTCGCTCACGCCGAGCCGCTTGAGCAGGGCCACGTCCTCGGCCATGCGGTGGTAGTGGTCGGCTGCCGTGTCCCCGGTGTCGCCGTGGAAGACCTTGCCGGGGGTGTGGCTGAAGGTGTCCCAGATGGACGGCGTCCGGCCGTGCACAGTGGCCGCGCCCTCGATCTGGTACGCGGCGGTGGCCGTGCCCCAGCGGAAACCGGCCGGGAAGGTCAGCCCCGTCTGCGCGAGGGGAGACGCGTCGAGCGTGGTCATGAAAAGGCTCCAAAGAGGGTGAGGGGAGGGCCGGGAGGCGGCTGCGTCAGCCCTTGACCGCGCCCTGCATGATCCCGCCGACGATCTGGCGGCCGAGCAGTCCGAAGACCAGCAGCACGGGAAGGGTGCCCAGCAGGGTGCCCGCCATGACCACGGACTGGTCGTGGACGTAACCGCCGCCCAGCTGGCGCAGCGCGACCTGGACCGTCGGCTCCTGCGAGGACAGTGCGACGATCGGCCAGAAGAAGTCGTTCCAGGCGGTCATGAAGGTCAGCAGGCCCAGGACGGCCATGGCCGGGCGGGCGACCGGCACGACGATCGACCAGAAGATCCGGGCGTGCGAGGCCCCGTCAACCCGGGCCGCCTCGATCATCTCGTCCGGCAGCGACTGCACCAGGAACTGCCGCATGAAGAACACCCCGAAGGCCGAGACGAGTCCGGGCAGGATGACGGCCTGGAGCTGGTTCACCCAGTGCAGCTTGACGATCAGCATGAAGAGCGGGATCACCCCGAGCTGCGGGGGGATCATCATCGAGGCGACGACGGCGCCGAGCAGCGCCCCCCGGCCGCGGAAGCGCAGCTTGGCGAAGGCGAACCCGGCCAGCGTGGAGCACAGCACCGTTCCGACGGTGATCGCGCCCGAGACGATGAGCGAGTTGAGCAGCGCCTTGCCGATCGACGCCTCGTCCAGGACGGCCTGGAGGTTGTCCAGGAGCCGCGGCCCCGGCAGCAAAGCCGGTACGGAGCGGGCCAGTTCGGCATTGGAACGGCTCGCCGCGACGAGGGTCCAGTACAGCGGAAAGGCCGAGACCAGCACCGCGCAGATCAGGACGGCGTACGTGAGCCTGCCGCCACGCCGGGCGGAGACGTTCGCGCTCATCGGCCGGCCTCCTTGAGGGAACGGCGGCGCGCGGCCCAGGCATTGGCCCCGACCAGCACCACGATCAGCAGGAACATCACCCAGGCGATGGCCGCCGCCCGGCCCAGGTGGAAGAAGCCCCAGCCCTGCTCGTACATGTACAGCCCGAGGGTCTGGTACTGGTGTGAGATGCCGCCGGACACCGATCCCTCGAACAGGAGCGGCTCACCGAACAGTTGGGTGGCGCCGATCGTCGAGACGATTGCGGTGAAGACGATCGTGGGGCGCAGTCCGGGCAGGGTCACGTGCAGGAACTGCCGCCGGCGGGAGGCCCCGTCGACCTCGGCCGCCTCGTACAGCTCGGTCGGGATCGTCTGCATGCCGGCCAGGTAGATCAGCGTGTTGTAGCCGGTCCAGCGCCAGACGACGATGGACGAGACGGCGATCTGGGAGGCCGCCGTACCGTTCTGCCAGTCGACCGGGTGGATGCCGATCAGGTCCAACAGGCGGTTGACGAGCCCGAAATCGTGCCCGAAGAGCTGCGCGAAGATCAGCGAAGCGGCGGCGACCGAGGTCGCGTACGGCAGCAGCAGCGCGGTGCGGAAGAACGTACGGGCGCGCAGCCGGTAGTTGAGCAGGTGGGCGAGGCCCAGCGCCATCAGCAGCTGGGGCACGGTGGACAGCACGCCGATGGTGAACGTGTTGCGCAGCGCCGTCCAGAAGAACGGGTCGGTGAACAGCGCCGTGTAGTTGCCGAGCCCGCGCCACTCCAGCTCGCCGGGGGTCTGGAGTTCGGCGCGGTAGAGGGAGACGTACGCCGTGTAGAGCAGCGGGAAGATCCCGAACGCGGCGAACAGGGTGAAGAACGGGGCGAGGAAGGCGTACGGGGAGAGCGAGCCCGGCCGGCCGCGCCGCCGGAGCGGCGCCGCCGACGGCTTCGGGACGGTCAGGGGCGCCGGCGGGGTCGGCGGGGCCAGCGGCTCAGCCGAGGGCATTCTTGATGGCCTTCTTCGCGTTCGACCAGGCCGTCTCGGGCGCCGTGCCCTTGCGCTCGACCTCGCTGAGCGCGTTGTTGATCTGGTCGGCGATGTCCTTGTCGTGCAGGCCGAGCACCTGGACGGGGGCCTGCTCGGCGGCGTCGCCGAAGATCTTGCCGATCGGCGCGTCCGAGAAGTACGGGTCCTTGGCGTCGGCTATCTGGCCGATCGACTTGGTGGCGGACGGGAAGTTGCCCTGCCCGCGGAAGACCTTGGTCTGCTGCTCGGGCGCGGTGAGCCACTTGATCAGCTCGTACGCCTGCTTCTTGTGGGCGGCCGCGGTCGGGACCGCCAGGTACGAGCCGCCCCAGTTGCCCGCGCCGCCGGGCAGCTTCGCGACGTCCCACTTGCCCTTGCCCGCGTCCCCGGCCTGGCCCTTGATGTAGCCGAGCATCCAGGCGGGGCAGGGCAGGGTGGCGAAGGACCCCGAGGAGAAGGCCTGGTTCCACGGCGGCGACCACTGGTCCAGCTTGGCGCTGAGTCCCTCGCCCGCGGCCTTGACCGAGGCGTCCCAGGCGGCCTTCACGGCAGGGCTGTTCTCGTAGATCAGGGCGCCCGAGGCATCGTAGTAGCGCTCCTTCTCCTGCCCGACCATGATCGCGTTCAGGCTGCCCACGCTGTCGATCCAGGCGCTGCCCGCGGGCGCCTTCTCCTTGTACTGGCGGCCGAGTTCGAGGTAGCCGTCCCAAGTCGCCCACCGCGCGGCCAGTTCGGTGCGGTCGGTCGGCAGGCCGGCGGCCCGGAACAGGTCGCTGCGGTAGCACATGGCCTCGGGGCCGACGTCCGTGCCGAGGCCCAGCACCTTGCCGTCCTTGGTCGTCGCGGCGGACCACTTGGCGGGGGCGAACTCCTCCTTGAGCGCTCCGGCCCCGTACTGGTTGAGGTCCACGAACTTGCCCGCCTGCTGCTGGGCGACCGAGGCGATGCGGCCGACCTCGATGCCCTGGACGTCGGCCAGGCCGCCGCCGCCCGCGAGGCGGGTCTGGAGGGACTTCCAGTAGTCCTGCTCGTCCTCGGTGTCGGTCTGCTTGATCTTTATGCCGGGGTGGAGCCGCTCGTACTCGGCGTAGAGCCCGGCCTCTTGGTAGCCGAACGCGCCGAACAGGTCGACGGTGAGCGTGATGTCGCCCCCCGCGGCGTCGGAGGAACCGCCGCCCGAACCGGATCCGCAGGCGGCCAGGACCACTCCGGTCAGCGCGACGGCGCCGAGGCGGACCGCGGTTCTCTGGACGGTTCGGGGTATCGACATGGGGCGGCCTCCTTGGCCTGGACGGGCAGGGTGCGGGGGTGGGAGTGCGCCAGCATTGAGAGCGCTCTCAGAGCGCGACTGGAGCGTGCACCCGCAGCCCGGGCCCCGTCAAGAGTCGTACGCGCAACGGAGTGCATTCGTCCACAATCACCCGCGCCGCACGGCGAGTTCACGCCGATTGCGCCCCTCCTGCCGTTTGCGCCGACCGCCCCGGCGCATCAGGTGGAATCACGCCGAACCAGCGCCGTCGGCGTGACCACCGACTCGGGCACGGCACGGTCGCCCCGGGCCTTGTTCAGGGTGCGCAGCAGCAGCTGCGCCATCAGGCGCCCCATGCCCTCGATGTCCTGGCGTACGGTCGTCAGCGGCGGATCGGCGGTCTCCGCCACCAGCTCGGCATCGTCGAAGCCGACCAGCGCCACGTCCCCGGGGACGGCCAGTCCGCGCTCCCGCAGCACCCGCAGGGCGCCCGTCGCCATCAGGTCGTTCGCCGCGAACACGGCGTCGAGGTCCGGGCACCGCTCCAGCAGCCCGGCCATCGCCTCGGCCCCGCCCGCCGCGGTGAAGTCCCCCTCCGCGATCAGCGCGGGATCGGAGTCGAGCAGTACGTCCCGATAGCCGTCGAGCCGGTCCACCGCCGAAGTCTGGTCCAGCGGACCGGCGATGTGCGCGATCCGCCGCCGGCCCCGGTCCAGCAGGTGCCGTACGGCCTCGCGGGCGCCCCCGCGGTTGTCCGCGTCCACGTACGCGACACCGCCGTGCCCCCCGGACCCGGCGGTCCAGCCCGGCCGGCCGCCGTACACCGTGGGCATGCCGACGCGGCGCGTGATCGCGGGCAGCGGGTCGTCGGTGTGCAGCGAGAAGGCGAGCGCCCCGTCGACGTGGCCGCCGGCCAGATAGCGTTCGATGCGGTCGTAATCCCCCCGGTCCTCCACCAGCAGCAGGACCAACTGCGTATCTTGCGCAGTCAGTTCCTTGCTGATGCCGCGTAGCTGCCGGGAGAAGAACGGGTCGGAGAAGATCCGGATCTCCGGCTCGGCGATGATCACCGCGACGGCCCCGGTGCGTCGCGTGACCAGCGCGCGGGCCGCCGGATTCGGCACGTACCCGAGCTCCCGTACGGCCTCGCGGACCTTCTCCACCAGATGCGCGCGGACGCCGTCCCCGCCGTTGACGACGCGGGACGCGGTCGCCCGGGACACCCCGGCGCGCTCCGCCACGGCCTCCAGCGTGGGGCGTTGACCGGGAAGCTGTTCGGGCACGGGCGCTCCTCCTGCGGGTCCGGGGGCCGTTGGCGCGACGGACAGCAGGGTAACCCGTACCGCCGGGAGGCTGAGAGCGCTCCCGGCAGTACGGGCGGCGGTTACCAGCCGATCCCGAGGGTCAGCCCGGTCGGCGGCTCCGCGTTGCCGAGGATCTGGACGGAGGACTGGTCGTTGACGTCGTCGTAGGGGAAGCCGTAGGCCCGCCCGTTCAGGCCGACCGTGTGGAAGAAGGCGGCGTAGTCGTTCTTCGCCGCCCCGCGGTAGTACGCGGCCGGCGTGTACCAGGCCGTGGTGTCGAGCGCGACGCCCCGGTTGAACGCGGCGCAGAACTCCGCGCCCAGCTGCTTCTCGGTGTCGTTGCCGGAGGCCAGCGCCCCCGCGCAGGCCATGACGTCCGGCGAGGTGGGTTTGCGCAGGGTGTAGGGGCCCGCGCCGTTCTTGCTGAAGGTCAGCGTGGAACCGGAGACCCGCCCCGAGAAGGTCTCGCCGTGCCGGGTCAGGGTGAAGGGGTGGGTGGTGTAGAAGGCCCAGGCCTGGTCGATGGCGGCGGTGAGGTGGTTCTGCTGCGCGCCGCCCGCGAGGAACAGCTCCGAGGAGCGCGGCGCCACGATCCGGTAGCCGTTCTGCAGCGGCTTGAAGGCGGCCCCGGCGGAGGCCGCGTACTGCTGCATGACCTCGGCGCGGGTCCGGGCGATGCCCCGGGTGGTGTCGTAGCCGCTGGAGGTCTGGCGCAGCCGCGAGGTCATGGGGAATCCGAACTGGTCGACCTGGGTGGTGTTCCCGCCGAAGGCGACTTGGCCCTGCACGTACGTGTACTCGTACCAGTCGTAGTACACGTCGGTGTTCGGGTCACGGGGATTGCGCAGGTCGGGGCCGCCCCAGCCCTGGTCGTCGGGGGAGACCGGGAAGTAGACGGGGGAGCCGAGGGAGACGTATATCCGGCCCCCGCGGATCGATGGCGGGGAGGGCACCGTGCCGCCCACCCGGGCCAGCGTGAAGGACATGTTGGGGTAGGACACGCCGTTCTTGACGAGGTGGCCGGGCGCGGTGGCGTCGAGGTGGTTGATGTGGGCCATGGAGCCGTCGGGCTTCATGTACGACCACTGGCCCGGGGTCACCTGGCCGAGGACCGTGACGAAGACCTGTGCATCGGTGTAGGTGCCGCGGGTGTTGTTCTGGAAGGTGATCGGGAAGCTGCCCGGCCCGCCCTGTGCGGGGCCCGCCCCGGCCCGGGCCGGGGCCCAGAGCAAGGCCGCCGCCACCAGGGCGGTCAGCGCGGCCAGCAGGGCGGGGACGGTCGGCGGGAACGTTCTGCGCGTGTTCATCGGCGTCTCCTGGGTCCGGCCGGTCAGTGGCCGAAGCCGAACCAGTTGACGTTGACGTAGTCGGCGCCCTGACCGCTGGTGAAGGTCAGGTACACGTCGTGCTTGCCGGTGACGGCGCTGATGTTCGCCGGGACGGTTCTCCAGCTCTGCCAGCCGCCGGTGTTCGCCACCGAGAAGCTGCCGATCGGCGGGCCGGTACGGCTGTCCAGCCGGACCTCGACGAGTCCGCTGACCCCGCCGGCCGCCCCGCTCGCCACCCGCCCGAGGAACTGCCGCGCGGCGGTGGATCCGAAGTCGACGCCCTTGTACAGGGCCCAGTCGCCGTTGGCGATCGCGCTCAGATTGCGGCCGCCGCCGGTGTCGGTGGTGGTCTCCGTCGCCAGCCCGCCCTGGCCGTCGTACGACTCGGCCTCGATGGTGCCGTACGCGTCGCGGTCGCCGGACGGCGGAGTGGTCGGCGGAGTCGTCGGGGGTGTGGTGGGAGGCGTGGTCGGCGGGGTCGTGCCGCCCGTCGAGCGCAGTACGGACACGTAGTCGACGACCATCGGGTAGCCGGGCTGGGTGGCCGCGTCGGGTCCGCCGCCGAAGGCGTCGGGGAAGCCGCCGCCCATGGCGACGTTCAGGATGATGAAGTAGCCGTGGTTCGTGGCGTTGGTCCAGGTGGCGGCGTCCACCTGGTTCGCGCGCACGGTGTGGAAGTTGACCCCGTCCAGGTAGAAGCGCATCTCCTCCACGGCGGTGGACCGGTCCCACTCCACCGCGTACGTGTGGAACCCGCCCTGGCAGGTGGTGCCGGTGCAGACGCGCTGGCCGCCGATGCCGGAGGTCTCGTTGCAGGGGCCGCCGGGGCTCGTACCGCAGTGGACCGTGGCCCACTCGTTGTTGATGCCCTGGACGTTCTCCATGATGTCGATCTCGCCGATGCCGGGCCAGTTCCACCAGTTGCCGCGGTACGGCGCGCCGAGCATCCAGAAGGCCGGCCAGTAGCCCTTCGCCGCCGCGCCCGTGACGTTCGGCATCTGGATCCGGGCCTCGGTGCGCAGCTTGCCGCCCGCCGAGGGCTGGAAGTCGGAGCGCCGGGTCTCGACGCGGCCGGAGGTCCAGTTGCCGGCGGCGTCCCGGCGCGGGGTGATCCGCAGGTTGCCGGCGCCGTCGAGGGAGACGTTCGCGGTGCTCGCGGTCATCGTCTCGACCTCGCCCGTACCGAAGTTGGCGGGGCCGCCGGGGTAGCTCGTGCCGGTGGTGTACTGCCAGTCGGCGGTGTTGACACCGGAGCCGGCGGCTCCGTTGAAATCGTCCAGGAACACCTGGGACCAGCCTGCCGGGGTGGGGGGAGCGACGGCGTTGGCAGGCAGGGTGACCACGGTGGCGGCCGCCGCGGCAATGGCCATCGTGCCGAAGGCGGCGATGACGGCCCGCCGGACGGACGGCCGCTTTCTACGGGTGGGGAGACGCATGGGTGTGCCCTCTCTTGGGGGGAGGCGGTCCGCTGTTTGAGAGCGCTCTCAAGCGGCGCCGCTGGCCACTGTGCTCCCGGCACCCACGGGCGTCAAGACTTGGAACCGACAACGGGCATATGGACAGGGGGAGTTCACCGGTTGAAGGGCGGGCCACGCGCACGCGTGGCCCGCCCTTCAACCGGTGAACTCCCCCCCACCTGTCACCGGTGGAACGGCGGATCGGTGAGCAGGCAGGTCCGCAGGCCGGCAAGCCCGCCGGCCCGCAGGTCAGTTGCAGGTGAGCCGGGGCGCCGCCCAGTCCGCGTGGTCGTAGTCGATGCCGTTGCCGCCGTCGGTGACCACGAGCCGCAGCGTCTGTCCGCCGGTCAGATCGGCGGTGAGCGTCCGGGCCGCGTCCGCCGTGGTGACGACCCCGCTGTCCGCGACCTTGGTGCCGTCCCGGTAGATCTGGAAGCCGACCGCGCCGGTGTGCCAACTCTCGTCGTCGACGCCGACGTCCACCGTCAGGCCGGTGCACCTGCCCCCGAGGTGGTAGGTCAGGGTGCCGGCCGCGTGGACGCCCAGGCCCTTGGCGTACGTCACGCCGCCCACGGTCAGCGTCCTGCCGTCCCCGGCCGCCTGCTCCCCGTTGCTCCGGTCCTTCTCCGCCGGGCCCCAGCCGCTGCTCACACCCGTCCAGGGCACGTCCGACAGGTGGGAGGTGCCGGCCGGCGGAAGCGGCGCCGGACCCGGGGTGATCCGGTAGACGACGGTGGCGTGCGGGGCGACCGAGGCGCTGATGGTGCCGCTGGTGTTGGTCGAGGCGGCCTTCGTCCACAGCTCCTTGAGGGCGTAGGGGGCGCGGTTTCCGATGCCGAGGGCGTCCGTCCGGGCGGAGATCGTGGCGGTGGAACCGGTCTCGTTGGTCAGCGACAGCGCCCGGTCGCCGTTCGCCAGCTCCTTGGCCATCACCACCAGGCCGCCCGAGCTGGAGACCACCGTGCCCTGCTTGCCGAGGGCGTCCTGGTCCAGGGCGATGACATCGGGGTTGGAGAGGATGTCGAAGGTCTCGGCCGTCGCCTTGCGCAGGTCGCTGCCGATCAGCAGCGGCGCCGACATCATCGACCAGAGGGTGAAGTGGGTGCGGTACTCGGCGGCGGTCATCCCGCCGTTGCCGACCTCCAGCATGTCCGGGTCGTTCCACTGGCCGGGACCCGCGTACGGCGCGAGCGGCTGGTTCCTGTGCGCGATGGAGATCATCGAGGACCAGCTGTCGCTGATGTCCCCGGTGGTGCGCCACAGATGGCCGAGGCTCGACGCCCACGTCCACGGCTGGTTCTCGCCCCACTCGCAGAGCGAGAAGACGATGGGACGGCCGGTCTTCTTCAGCGCGCCCGCCATGTCCGTGTACCGCTTCTTCGCGTCCACGCCCTGGTTGTTGCAGTTGTCGTACTTGAGGTAGTCGACCCCGAACGAGGCGAAGAGGTTCGCGTCCTGCTGCTCGTGGCCGAGACCGCCGGGGAAGCCCGCAGTGTCGCAGGTCCTGGTGCCGGCGCTGGTGTAGATGCCGAACTTCAGCCCCTTGGAGTGCACGTAGTCCGCGAGGGCCTTGATCCCGCCGGGGAAGCGGACGGGATCGGCCACCAGGTTGCCCGAGGCGTCGCGGTTCGGCAGGGCCCAGCAGTCGTCGAGGTTGACGTACTGGTAGCCGGCGGCCTTGAGGCCCTTGGCGACGAAGAGGTCGGCGATGCCCTTGACCATCGCCTCGTTGAACTCGGCCCGGCAGTGGGTGGAGTTCCAGTTGTTGAACCCCATGGGCGGGGTCAGTGCCTGGCCGTCGGCCACGGCGGCGGCCGGCGCGGCGCCGGCGAGCACCGCCGTACCGGCCAGTGCGGCGGCCCCCGCCGCCGGGGCCAGTAGCGGCAGTGCCGTGAGGACCGCCGTCAGGCGGCGGGCGACGGCGCTTCGTAACGAGTGCACAGACGGCTCCTGGGGTGGGAGTGGGGCCCGGAATTCCGGGAGAGAGTGTGCGGAAATGCGCCCTGACACGTACGTCCGGCACGTCGATTCCCGCAGAAGTCCTCAGGAACGAACGGACTCCAACGGGAAGGCCCACATCACACTGCCACAGCAGGGACATGTCAAGAGGATGGACTGCGCAAATCCGCTGCCGGCCGCCGCCCGGGTCGGTGGCCACGGGCTCGGCCCGGTTCCCCAACTGCGGCTTTTTCGAGGTCTGTTGACTTCTGTTCGATCCGTCAGGATGCTTCGGCTGACCGGGGACGCCGGTGCCCCACGAGAGGAACCGCCGCATGGTCGATCCCGGCAGCCTGCTGGCGCATCAGCGCCGCGCCCTCATCCTCGACGAGGTCCGTCGGCGCGGCGGGGTACGGGTGAACGAGCTGACCCGCTTCCTGAACGTCTCCGACATGACCGTCCGCCGCGATCTGGACGTGCTCGCCCGCGAGGGCCTGCTGCGCAAGGTGCACGGCGGCGCCGTGCTGGGCGACGAGGCCAGCAGCCACGAGCCCGGGTTCGAGGCGAAGTCGGAATGGGAGACGGCGGCGAAGCAGGCCATCGCCAAGGCGGCGGCCGCCCTCGTCGCACCGGGCTCGGCCATCGCCCTGTCCGCCGGGACCACCACGCACGCGCTGGCCCGTGAGCTCACGGAGGTCACCGGTCTCACGGTGGTCACCAACTCGGTCCGCACCGCCGAGGTCTTCGAGGCCGTCTGCCGGACCGGCAGCGCCGGCGGCACTCTGACGGTCATCCTCACCGGGGGCATCCGCACCCCCTCCGACGCGCTCGTCGGGCCCATCGCCGACCAGGCCATCCGGTCCCTCCACGTCGACCTGCTGTTCCTCGGCTGCCACGGCCTGGGCACCGCCACCGGGCTGACCACGCCGAACCTCGCCGAGGCGGAGACCAACCGGGCGTTCCTGCGCTCCGCGCGGCGGACCGCGCTCCTCGCCGACCGCACCAAGTGGTCGACCGTGGGGCTCACCACCTTCGCCGCCCTGGAGGAGATCGACGTGCTGGTCACCGACTCCCTCCCCGCGGAGGAGGCCGCCGCGGTCACCGAGCGGGTCGGTGAGGTGCTGCTGGCCGCCGGCCCCGCCGATCCCGCCGGCCCCGCGCAGGAGCGCCGGTGGTGAGGGTGACGCGTACGACCCGGCACCAGGCCCCCGTACGGACCGGCCGGTGCGAGGCGTCCTTGCACGGTCCTTCTTACGCGTCCTTCTCCATGGTCGGGCGCAGCCGCCCCAGCAGGGCGTAGAGCGTCGCGCTCTCGCTCTCGTCGAGGGTGTCCAGCGCGCCGTGCGTCGCCTGCATCTCCTCGCGCACGCGCCGGATGATCTCGCGGCCGGCGTCCGTCGCCACGACGTTCTTCACACGGCGGTCGGCGGGATCCGCCTCGCGGCGCACCAGCTCGCGGGCCTCCAGGCGGTCCACGATCCCGGTGACGTTCGATGCGTCACACACCAGGAGGGTGGCCAGGCCGCGCATCGGGAGCGGGCCGTTGAGCTGGGCGAGGACCCGGGCCTGGGTGGAGGTGAGGCCGTAGTGGGCCGCCGCGGCCGCGAAATCTCGCCACTGGGCGGTTCCGATGGCGGCGAGCAGCTCAAGGAGCTCGAGCTTGGTGGGGGCGGGTGGGGTGGTGGCGCTCATGCCGTCGAGCGTACTCAGGTGGTTGACATTGTCAATTGTTTACTTGACCACTTTAACTATTGACGTCTACCGTCTACCGAGTTACTTGATGACATCAAACATCTGCGATCTGAAGCACTAAGAAGGTCCTGCCAGCCATGAGCACCGCCGCCCCCACCCCCGCCGAGGCCAAGAACAGGAACGAGACGATCATCGTCTTCGCCCTGAGCCTTGCCGCCATGGTCGTGTCGATGATGCAGACCCTGCCGGTTCCGATCCTGGGCCTCATACGCACCGACCTGGGCACCTCGACCGCGAACGTGAGCTGGGTGACCACCGCCACCCTGCTGTCCGCCGCTGTCTTCACCCCGCTGCTCGGCCGCTTCGGCGACCAGCACGGCAAGAAGCCCACGCTGGTGGCCGTCCTCGGCGTCATGGTCGTGGGCTCCGTCATCGCCGCCGTTGCGACCTCGCTCCCGCTGCTCATCCTGGGCCGCGTCCTGCAGGGCGCCGCCACCGCGATCTTCCCGCTCGCCCTCTCGGTGCTGCGCGAGGAAGTCCGCCCGCAGAAGCTCCCCGGCGCGATGGCCCTGGTCAGCGGCACCCTCGCCTTCGGCAGCGGCCTCGCGCTCGTCGCCACCGGCCTGCTCACCTCCGGCTCCGACGCCGACTACCGCAACGCGTTCTGGATGGCGACCGGCTTCGCCGCCCTCGCCCTGCTCGCCGTCGCCTTCCTGGTCCCGGCGACCCGGCACAAGACCGGCGGCCGCACCGACTTCCTCGGCGCGCTGACCCTCGGCATCACCCTCCTGCTGCTCCTGCTGCCCATCTCGCAGGGCCACGAGTGGGGCTGGACCTCCGGCCGTACGCTGGGCAGCTTCGCCGGCGCCGCCGTCATGACCGCCGTCTGGGTCTTCACCGAGCTCAAGGTCAGCGAGCCGCTCGTGGACATGCGGATGTTCGTCCACCGCCCGGTGCTCATGGCCAACCTGGCCGGCATCCTCGTCGGCTTCGGCATGTTCGCGAACTTCCTGGGCGTCTCGTACCTCGTCCAGATGCCGGAGAAGCTCACCGGCTACGGCTTCGACGCCTCCATCCTGCGCGCCTCCGTACAGTTCCTGCTGCCCGGTGCGATCGTCTCCCTGCTCGCCTCGCCCATCGGCGGCCAGCTGGTCCGCCACCGCGGCCCGCGCGTGGCACTCGGCCTCGCCGCCGGGCTCGGAGCCGTCGGCTTCGGCTGGCTCGCCCTCGACCACGGCCACAGCTTCTCGGTGATCGGCGCCGGCCTCATCGTCGGCGCGGCCGTCAGCTTCGGCTACGCGGCCATGCCCGCCGTCATCATGGCGAGCGTCCCGCACCACCAGAGCGGCATCGCCAACGGCATCAACTCGATCTCCCGCTCCACCGGCAGTGCGATCGGCAGCGCCATCGTCACCACGATCCTGGCGTCGAAGACCATCGAGCACCTGCCCGCCGGCGTCCCGGCCCTGCCCGCCGAGTCCGGGTTCACCCTCACCTTCTGGATCGGGGCCGTCGCCTTCGCCCTGGTCGCGGTGATCAGCTGGATCGGCCTGCGCGGAGCGCACGGACCGCGCACCGCCGAGGCGGGCACGCCCGCAGCGGCTCCCGCGAAGGTGGCGGAGCCGGAGCCGGCCGAGGCCGTCTGACCGGCCCTTCGAGGGGACGGCACCGCTCGCGGATGCCGTCCCCTCGTATGCGTGCTGTCCTGTTCCCGTGGGGCAGGGGGCCGCCGCCGGGCGGCGGGGAGGCGCCTGACCCCCGCACGCGAGGAGTGACCTGCCATGGCGATCCTGATGCACGCCACCGTCCCGGGCATCACGGCCGACCAGTACGACGCCCTCCACAAGGAGCTCCTGTCGATCCCCGGGATCTTCGACGGCTGCCTCTCCCACATCTGCGTCGCGAGCGCCGAGGGTCTGGACATCTACGACCTCTGGGAGAGCGAGCTGCACATGAACGTGTTCTCGGAGAAGCTGATGCCCGTCGTGGAGGCCCAGGGCTGGCAGAGCACGGCCGGACGCCCCGAGGTCTTCCCCGTCCACAACTACGGCTTCCCCGGGGGCCAGGGGTAGGGGGCGTCTTACGTCGTCCGGATTGCCGCAGGCGGTGGGGGCCGCCGTTCGGGTGATGCACTCGCGCGTCAGACGGCGGGGCTCGGGCGTACGCGGTACGACGGAGTCCCGGCTGATCGGCGCAGGGCCGTCGGCCGTTGCGCGAAGGGGAGAACGGTGCCGGCTCCGACGACGTTCGATCACCAAGCCCGTGACTACAGCCCGCAGCTCGCGTACTGGATGGCACGGGCGGCCGCGCTGGCCTACCAGGACGAGTCCCGCATCGAGGCCGACGCCCGTGCCTGGGGCTTCGACCGGGTACGCCATCACCGGACCCGGTTCACCCCGCCGTTCCCGCTCGAAGACACCCAGGCCTTCACGATGGCGTCCGACCGGATGATCGTCGTCGCGTTCCGCGGCACCGAGCCCGTGCAGCTGAAGGACTGGCTCTCCGACGCCACCACCCCGCCGTGGCCCGGCCCGGCCTCGACGGGGTACGTCCACTACGGCTTCGCCCAGGCCCTGCAGTCCGTCTTCCCCGAGGTCGCGAAGGGGATCACCGAACTCCGGGACCGCGGACAGACCGTCCTCATCTGCGGCCACAGCCTCGGCGGCGCGCTGGCCATGCTCACCGGGGCGCGCCTGCACCTCGAAGACCCGAGGCTGCGGGCCGACGGCGTCTACACGTACGGCCAGCCGCGCACCTGCGACCGGATGCTGGCGAAGGAGTGCAACACCGCGTTCGGCAAGCGCATGCACCGCTTCGTCAACAACAACGACATCGTGCCGCAGCTCCCGCCGGAGCCGGCCTTCCACCACGTCGACACCCTGCGCTACATCGACGCGGACGGCAGGCTCCGCGAGTCGATGCCGACGCTGCAGGCGCTGGGTGACCGGGCCAAGGGGATGACCGCCGATCTGTTCGCCCCCGCGAGCGACGGGGTGAGGGACCACTCGATGCACCGCTACGTCGGCGCCCTGGAGAAGAACCTCCCCTGACGGCTCAGGCGTTGCCGCGCGCGGCCGCCTGGCGCTGGCGCTTGCTCAGCGGGGCCTGCGAGAGGTCCTGCGCCCGGGACGTGAGGCGCTTGAAACCGTAGCCGCGCTCGGTGAGCCAGCTCTCGGCGGCGAGCTCGGCGCGGGCGGTCGCGTCGAGGACGTCCTCCTCGGCCTCGCCGGAGTCGAGGAAGCGGAAGGTGAAGAACGGGCCGACGGCGACGTCGTACGCGAGGTGGCCCTCGGCGGTGTACGCCGAGCTCATGATGTCGTGCTCCGGCGCGGCGGCGAGCAGCTCCGCGTGCTGCTCGGCGGTGAGGCCGTCGAAGGAGCCGCGGACGGTGATCCGGAAGGTGCGAGTGCTCATCCCGCGAGCCTAGGCACCGGGGCCGGCCCGCGCACCGGGATTTCCGCGGGCGGCCCGCCGGGCGCGGCCGCCGTCCGACCTCCCGCCGGAGCTACTGGAAAGTCACATCGGAGCCCGCTCCGGCACGCAATTTCACCATTCCGCATCTGCCAGTTCATAGAGCGAAACACCTGGTAGATGCCGGGCCTGGACCCTGTTAGAGTCCGCATGCGCGACTCCGAGATGGGGGTGGCGATTTGGCCGATCCGCACGCCCTGATCTGCCCCTGAGCGGCGTACATCCGCCAGGCAGACAACAGTTGTGATGCCGTGGCACTTCCGCACCGACGGTTTCGGCGCCCCCGTACCCAGGGGCGCGGCCGTCGTGCGCCCAGCACCTGTGCGAACTCCGGTTCTCAGCCGCCGGATGCCGAGCCATGCCGCCTTCATCGCCTATCAGATGGGGAGAACACAAGTGAACACGGGACTTCTGCGGCGCCATGCCGCAGCCAAGGCACTGGTCGTGGGCGCCGCACTGGCCCTGGCCGTGCCGGGCACCGCCTACGCGAACACCGTGAGCGTCACCGTGAAGACCCCCGGGGCCACCGCCGGGCCCGGGTCGACCTTCTCCGAGATCTCCACCCACGCGGACTGCAGCAGCGGCCTGATCTCCGGAGGCGGGATCAACCAGGCCATCGGCACCGGCACGTCCTCCAACGGCAACAAGATCAACGGCACATCGCCGAGCCCCGACGGCAGCACCGAGTACCTCGGCACGACCGGGGTCGTCGGCACCGACGTGACCCACTGGCTCGGCATCGGGGGCAGCGGCGGAGCGGTCAACGCCTCGTTCTCCAGCACCCCGTACGCGATGTGCTTCACGAGCAACCTGATCAACCACACCCAGGTGGTCATGAACAAGATCGCCGGGCCCACCACCAGCGGAACGGTGGGCCTGGTCGTCGCGACCTGCCCGGCCAACACCCGCCTGCTCGGCGGCGGTGCCCGGATCACCCCGGCGAGCGTCGGCAGCCTCAAGCCGATCGCCAGCTTCCCCACCTTCAACAACGCCGGGCACGACTTCGGCCAGAAGGCGGCCGCCGACGGCGAGACCAACCCCGATTCGTGGGCGGCGGTCGGGTGGAACGGCGGCGGTGGCAACAGCAACAACACCACGTACGCCTACGCCATCTGCAGCGGCAACAACATCAACATCAGCGGCACCACGGTGAAGGTGCGCTTCAGCGAGGTGAGCGGCCCGACCTCGGCGACCGCCGGCCAGACGGTCACGGTGGGCTGCGGCGGCAACGACGGAAAGCTGGTCGCCGGGGGCGCCGCCATCAGCGGCGGCAGCGTGACGACCACCGACTTCACGGGCCCCGGCTCAGTCGGCGACCACCTCAACGGCAGCTACCCGAGCGACTCCGGCGGCACACCGGTCAGCGACGGGACGACCACGGCCTCCTACTGGACGGCCTCCACCCACACCGGGGGCACCAGCTCGCCGGGCACGTCCTCCGACGTGTGGGCCCTCTGCGCCGACGACGGCGTCTGACCCGATCGCCTGACCCTGCGCCGGTTCCAGGACTCGGTCAAGGCAACGGCAACCGCAACGACCCTGACCGGCGGGAAGGGGGGCATGCACCTTGTCCCCCGCCCGCCGGTCACCCCATCCCAGCTCGGCCGCCCCCAACCGGCCCGGAGAGGCAGCGTCCCTTCCATGAACCGCCGTTCGACCCCTCGTTCCACCCCGCTCGCCACCCCTCGTACGCGCATATCGACATCGAAGACGGCGATCGTGCTCGGCGCGACCGGCCTGCTCGCCGCCGTCCTCGTCCCCTTCGCCGCCGCAGACCCGGCGCCCGCGCCCGCGCCCTCGCCCTGCGGCTCCGCCGGGGTCTTCACCGCCTCGCCGCCCACCTGTACGTACGCCGACACCGGTACGGACACCTTCACCGTGCCGGACGGGGTCGGCGCGATCCGCGTCGACCTGTTCGGCGCCGAGGGCGGCAGCGCGGCCGGCTTCGTCCTGCCGAACCCGCCGAACGACGGATCCCCCGGCGGCCTCGGCGGCGAGACCCGCGCCACCCTCGCCGTGAGCGCCGGGCAGAGCCTCCAGATCACCCTGGGCGCGGCAGGCAGCTCCGGAACTTCCCGGCACGGCGAGTACGCCCGCCCCGGCGGCACCGGCCACGGCGCCGGCGGCGGCGGTGCGCACGGCGGCGGCGGATCCGGCGGCGGAGGTTCCGACGTACGCGTCGGCGCCTTCGGCCCGGCCGACCGGATCCTGGTCGCGGGCGGCGGCGGGGGAGCCGGCAACGGCGGCCCCCTGCTGCACGGCGGCGCCGGCGGCGGCCCCGAGGCGGAAGACGGCGGCCAGGGCGGCGGCCCCGACGGCTCCGGGGTCGCCGGCGGCGGCGGTACGCAGCGCGCCCACGGCGCCGGCAGCCCCAACTCCGCCCAGGGCGGTCCGGGCGCGCCCGGCGGCGACACCGACCCCAACACCGGCCTGCCCAACCCCGGCAGCGGCGGCCCGGGCGGCAACGGCGGCCGCGGCGGCAACGGCGGCGGCGGGGGTGGCGGCGGCCACTTCGGCGGCGCGGGCGGCTCCGGCGGCGGGAACCCCGGCAACCTGTACGGCGCGGGCGGCGGCGGAGGCAGCAGTTTCGCGGCGCCCTCCGCAACCGACGTCTCCCTCCTGCGGGGCGTGAACCACGGCGACAGCAAGGCGGTCGTCTCCTTCCGCTACGGGACGACACTCTCGCTCACCGCGGACACGGCCACCCCGCTGTTCGGCCGCGCGGTCACGCTCACCGCGGCCGTGGGCACGGCGAACCCCGCCGCGGGAACCCCGGGCGGGACGGTCACGTTCTCCGATGGGACGAAGCAGCTGGCGACGGTACCGCTGACCGGTGGCCGCGCCGAGTTCCGGACCAGCGCGCTGCGCCCCGGCGCGCACCCGGTGACCGCCACCTACGGCGGCGACCCGGCGAACGAGGCGAGCGCCGCGCCGGAAGCCACGGAGGTCACCGTCGGTTTCAGCCGCCCGTGCATCACGACCGCCCACCGCGGCCCGCTGACCGTGGCCGGCGGCGAGTCGGTCTGCATCGCACCGGGCGGCAGCCAGACCGGCCCGGTGACGGTCAGCTCCGGCGGTGCGCTGGCCGTGACGGGAGCCGAGATCACCGGCCCCGTCTCCAGCGACGGTGCGCTCGCCGTCGCCGTCTGCGGCTCGAAGCTCACCGGCGCGGTCACCATCGGCCGGACCAGTGGCCCGGTGCTGATCGGCTCGAACGACGCCACCGCGGGCTGCGCGGGCAATACCGTGCAGGGCCCGGTGAGTCTGAACGCCAACACCGGAGGCGTCGAGGTCTCGGCCACCACGGTCGTCGGCCCGCTGCGCTGCGATGCCAACGTCCCCGCCCCGCAGCAGAGCGGCAACACGGTGGAGGGCCCGCGCTCGGGTCAGTGCCGCCAGCAGTGAGCTGGTGCCGCCGGCCGTGAGCTGACTCAGATGTCGATGTGCCCCATCAGGCCGTGCTGGTAGTCCATCTGGGCCTGGCGGATCTCGGCAGCGGTGTTCATGACGAACGGGCCCGTGCGGGCCACGGGCTCGCCGAGCGGCTCGCCGGCCAGTACCAGCACCTCGGCCGCCTCTCCCGGGGCCTCGACCGTGAACCGCTCCGCGTCCCGGCCGAGGATGGCCAGATGGCCGTCGGGGAGGCGGGCATCGGGGGTGGCGGCCGTCCCGGACAGCACGTACAGCATGGCGTTGTGTCCGCTCGGGACGGTGAACCCGGCGCGGCCGCCGGCCGCGAGGCGGGCGTGTACGACGAGCACCGGAGTGTGGGTCTCGAACGGACCCCGCACGCCGTGCGTGCTGCCCGAGATCACCGTGAGCTCGGCGCCGCCGTCCTCGGTGACGATGCGGGGGATGTCGCCGGGGGCGCGGCCGTACTGGACCCGCGGCGGCGTCGCCTTGAGCCGGGCCGGCAGGTTCACCCAGATCTGGAGCAGGTGCTGCGGGCCGCCTTCGGCGAGCAGTTCGGGGGTGGGGCGGGCGAGGTGGACGAGCCCGGACCCGGCCGTGAGCCACTGCACCTCACCGGGGTTCATGACCCGCTTGTGCCCCGCGGAGTCGATGTCCTCCATCGCGCCTTCGATGACGTACTGGATGGTCTCGAATCCGCGGTGCGGGTGCGGCGGGGCGCCCTTGGCCTCGCCCGGCCCGAGCACGTGCGGCCCGACCTGGTCGACCATCAGGAACGGGTCGGCCAGCGGGAGTTCGGGCTGCGGGAAGGGGCGGCGTACGGGGAAGCCCTCGCCCTCGAAGGTGTGGAAAGGGCGGACGACGCGGAGGGTGGAGCGTACGGCGGCGGCGGTGAGGTGCATGCGCCGAATGAACGGTACGGCGAATTCCACTGTCAACGCGGTCCCGTTCGGCTGTCAGGTCGTACCGCCGACTTCAGCCACCGCCCCTCCGCGCGCCGCCTGCGGCGTCAGAGCCTGCGGGCCCGAGCGCGGCGCACCAGTACGCCGGCGGCGGCGCCGGCCAGGGCGATCACGACCACCCCCGCAGTGGTCCACCACACGGTACGGTCCTGGCCCTCGCCGGCCGGCTCCGGCGCCGGAGCCGGCGACCCGGAGGCCGCCGACTCGGAGGACGTGGGCGCGGAGGGCACCGGCGCGGCGGACGCGTCGGAGGGGGCGGGCGAGGCGGAGGCGGACGGTGCGGCCGCACTCGGCGTGGCCGCGGACGGCGCCGGGTCGACCACCGGAACGGCGATCTCCTTCGCGCCGTGCCCGAGGGACGGGAACCCCACGTCGACGCTCACCTTCCAGGTGCCGGGCGGCAGCACCTCGGCCGTGCTCCAGCCGGTACGCGTCCCGGCGTCGCGGACCAGCCGCCAGGGGCCCATCGTGCGGGAGCCGTCGGGGCTGATCGAGTTCACCGTGGCGGCGACCGCCTCCTCGATGGCGTCCCCGTCGTTCTCCCAGGTGATCTCGGTGGTGACATGGCCTTCCCGCTGCCCGGTGATGACGACCTTGACGGTGTCGCCGTGCGCGTGGGCCGCGGTGGGCACGGCCACGGCCAGGGCCTGGGCGAGGAACAGGAACAGGAAGCCGAGTCCGCTGCGGACCGGGAAAGCGGGGCGTGTACGCATCGTTGGGTGCTCCTGGTGCGGTGGGATGCGAGGTACTGCGCTGCGGGAGTGAGCCGCGGTGCGGGATATGAGGGGGCCGGTGGACGGCCGCGCGGGGCGGCCGTCCACCGGCGGGAGGCGGGAGCGGTTCCGGAAGGTCAGCCGACCTTCTGGACCGTCCACACCTGGGACGCGCGGCCGTCCGCGCGCTGGAGGTCGAGCAGCCAGGCGCCGTAGTACGGGCGGCCGCTCACGGTCAGGGCGTAGCCGCCACTGGAGTCGGTGACGGTCACACCGCCGCCGCGGGACGACAGCTTCCACTGCTGCGCGGAGTTGCCGCCGCAGGGCTGCTGGGCGATCCACATGCCGGCGGCCGGGGCGCCGCCCGTCTGCAGGCACTTGCCGGAGACCGCGGACTTGATGCGGACGAGCCCGCCGCCCGCGTCCTCGAAGAGCCACTGCTGCTGGGCGTAGCCGTTGGCGCGGCCGCCGACGAGCACCGTGCCGTCGGCGCTGCGGCCGCCCCACAGCTCGGCGGCCATGCCGGTGCTGCCGTTGCCGAGGGTGTAGCGGGCACCGGGGGTGGTGGTGCCGCCGCCCGCACCCGTCGTACGGAAGGCCGTGGTCGGGCCGGCTCCGCTGTCACGGCCGGAGGCGTCGCGGACCGAGATCGCGACCTTGTACTCCGTACCGGGCTGGAGGTTGTAGATGCGCAGGGCCTGGGACTGGACCCAGGTCAGGTGCTTTCCGTTCAGCAGGACCTGGTACCACGCGGCTCCGTCGACCTTGGGCCAGCTCACCACGACCGAGTTGGCCTGGATCTGGGCCGCCGTCACCTTCGGGCCGCCCGTGGGCTTCTTGGTCGGCGTCGGGGTCGGCTTCTGGGTGGGGCTCGGCGTGGGCTTCGGGTTCGGGTCGGGGTTGGTCCCATCGCCGCCGTTGGCCTTCATCAGGAACTGGTTGTTCGCGATGTTCCAGTGCGTGGCGAGGTAGCTGCCCGCCTTGGGGTTGGTGTGGAAGTAGTCGTCGTGGTTGCAGTCCAGGATGTTCTCGGCGGCCTGGTTGGTGCACACGTTGCGCATCTGCGGGTAGTACGGGGTGTCCGAGTAGCACATGACGTCCCACTCGTCCGTGCAGTGGGCGCCGCGGCTGGTGTTGGGGGCGCTGTTGTTCACCGCGCCGAGGTTGTGGCCGAGTTCGTGGGCCGCGGTGTGGCCGCCCCAGCAGCCCGAGTCCGTACGGCCGTACGAGGGGCCGAAGTTGCTCTGGTTGTCCTGGCCGGGCCGCTCGTCGCCCGCGAAGGTGCCGATGCCGCAGTAGACCTGCGTGTCCGAGAAGATCATGTACTTGCGGTCGCGGCGGTCGAGGCCCTTGCCGGCGAGCGCGTTGTTGGTCGCGCTGAACTCGGAGAGCGCGGAGGCCGGGAGCTCGATGTTGAGCACCGTCGGCGTGCAGTCCGCGGCCGTGACGAAGCGGATGTGGCGGATGCCGCCGGTCTCCTGGGCGCTCGTCGAGTAGATGAGGTCGGCGTCGGCCGCCCACTTGCGGAACGAGGCGAGGTACTCGGAGTACCGGTCGCGGTCGGAGCCGTGGACGTACACGACCTGGACGCGGTTGCCGGTGCTGCCGTCGCCGTCGCACTGGACGGTCTGGCCGGCGGGACCCGCGGCGACGGCCTGGCTGCTGCCGCCGGCCGCGGCGGGCGAGGGCGCCGCGGCGGGGGCGGACTTGGCGGATGAGGCGTCGGCGGCGGGCGCGTCCTGAGGACGCCCGCTACCTTCGGCCGCGTCGCCCGCCTCGGGCTTCGCCGGGTCGGCGGCCGGGGCCTTCGTCTTGACGACGGGGGCCACGTCGGCCTTGATGTCGACGTCCTTGGGCGGGGCGTCGGGGCCGTGCGTGCAGAGCCCGGCCTCCGTGCGGTACACGCCGACGCAACGGTCGCCCTTCGGTGCGGCCTTGAGGCCGTCGAAGATCATGCCCTTCGCGGTCTCGTTGGCGGGCTCGCCCACGATGGGCGCCGGCTCCGCGTCACGGGCCGGTGCGGCGGCCGGGGTGAGGTTCTCCGCGGCCGCGTCGGCCAGGGCGGTCCCCGCCTGGGCGTTGTCGCCCAGTCCGGAGTAGGCGATACCGCCCGCTATCACCGCCGCCGTGGCCATGGCGGCGGTGAGGAGTATCAACCGGCGCGGTTTGCGTCGGTGTTCGCGCTGCTTCCTGCGATGTCTAGTCATGCGCACCTCAAATCCTTGGTCGGAGGAGTGGGTGCGCGGAAGCCTGCCAGACCGGCGCGGTGGAGAATTCGGACAAACGGGAATGGGGCCCGAGATACCGGACTGTTACCTGCTGGCTGGATTTGATGAACAGTCAATTTGCTTAAAAAATAGGCCAGTTACGCGCGTAGGCCGTTAATGGTCCAGGCCATTTCAAGGATCTCGTTATCAAATCGAGATATGGCCGGAATCCTTGTTGACGGTAATTCAGTCAGGGATTCACCTAATTACTACCTGCCGAATTCCTCCCGTCACGAGCGGTGAGGAATGCTCCCCTCCGCCCGAGCAGGATGCCCGTCAGGGGCAGCAGGAGTCCGCAGATCTGTCGAAGGTTGAGCGTTTCCCCGCCGATCGCCGTGCCGAACAGCACGCCCGTGACCGGGTTCGGCAGCCCGAGCAGGCCGACGGCCGCGGGCGCGTGGTCGCGCTGACCCCGGCGGGGCGCGAGCTGATCGACGGGGCGCTCACCGAGCGCATGGAGAAGGAATGGAACCTGGCAGGCGAGGGTCGAGCCGCCGCCCGAGCCCTGAACCGCGAGGGTCCGGGACGGTCTAGTGGCGGCCGCCGAGCTTGATCCACTTCGCCGTGCTCGGCACCCCTCTCGCATCGAGGAGGAACAGCAAGTAGTAGCCGGGCGGGGCGTCCGCCGCGCTCGGCGGTGTCCGGAGCCCGATCGCGGCGCCGTGCACGCCGGTGATCGGGAGCTCCAGATGGCGCTGACTGGTGTTCACGGCGTGAGTGACGGTGGTCGGCGCCAGGAGCACGGCGCGGGTGACCTTGGCGGCCGTGGAGCTGCGCACCTCGAACCCGGCTCCGTAGCCCAACTCGCCCCCGGGCACCCGGTCCAGGGCCGGTCGGCTGCCGCCCTGGTGCAGGTACGCGGGCTCGTAGAGCTCGATGCTGCCGTCCATCGCGTCCCGGATGTCGGGGTCGTTGGCGATCTGCTGGAGCTCGTCGCCGGTCACCATGATCCGGCCGTCCGGCAGCACCAGGGCGTTGGAGTGGTATCCGCGGGGCAGTCGCTGCGCCGGCCCGAGCTTCCAGTGGCCCCGGGCGTCGCGCAGTTCGATCTGCCGGTACGAGAGGTCGGCCTGCGGATTGAACGGCCCGTGCCCGTAATCCCGGGTGTCCAGGGCTCCGTTGACCGTGAGCAGCGTGCCGTCCGGCAGGATCAGCGTGTCGTCCTGCGTACGGCCGAAGGCCCGCGGCTCCTCGGTGGTCCACCGGCCGCCGGACAGCCGGTAGGTGTTCGGGTCGTGGGGATCGCCGCCGAGCACCAGCACGGAGTCCGGGCCGCGGAACCCGGCCGGCAGCGGTACGGCCGATCCGTAACCCCGGAAGTCGGCGGGCCGTCGCGGCAGATCGGTCCGGGTCTCCTTGACCGGATCGAACAGCCACTGCTGATCGGCGTCGCGGCCGAGCCCGTAGATCATGCCGTCGCGCAGCGAGAAGAGGTGCGGATAGTCGTTGCGGAACGGGGCGTCCGCCCGCAGCCGATCCGCCGCCAGGCCGACCGGGATGTCGTACGTCCGCCAGGGCACGGGATGGCGCAGCGCGGGGAAGCGCTCCACGACCGGGGTGGGTGTGCCCGTACCCCGCTCGGACTGGCCGGACATGATGATCTGGCGTCCGTCCGCCCCCGTCACGACCGAGGGGTACCAGCGGCCCACCGACATGTCCCGGTTGCGGAACCAGGTTTCGGTCCACGGGTCGAAGACGAAGGACAGCTTGGCGCCGCTGCCGCCCTTCCCGCCGGTGTTGCCGCCGAAGACCCCGACCATGCCGTTGGGCAGGAAGGCGTGACCCGCGCAGAAGAACGGGGCCGGGCGGGGTGTGTACGTACCGTCGGGCATCAGGACGGTCGGGGGCTCCACCTTCTTGAACGCCCGTGGGCCCGTGCCCTTGGCCGGGTCCCACAGGAAGGCGCGGCCGGCGTTGGTCGGGCCGATCCGGTCGGTGGGCCCGGTCTCCTTGGTGGGGTTGGTCTCCACGCGCTCGAAGGAGAAGAGCAGCACCTTGCCGGTGGGCAGCAGCGCGGTGTGGACGCCGAAGTCGGGGGAGGGGAAGTACTGCGTGAAGCGGCCGAACTGCGCCGCGGCGAACGGGGCATTGGTCAGCCGCTGCGAGGCCTTGAGGGCGGCCAGACTCTCGGTGCGCTTCTTCTGGGGGTATTCCTTGGGGCCCTTGACCGCGGTCCGCCGCTGCGCGTGCGCCCGGGCGTGCTCCTCGCCGATGACGGCGGCCTCGTCGGGGTCGGCCTCGACGCGGGCGGCGCGGGCGCTGTCGTCGTCGGGCCGGTGGTGCCCGGGCGGGGATTCGTGCCCGAGGGCTGCTGCGGCGAAGGCGGGCGGGGCGGACGCGGTGAGGGATGCGAGGGCGGCGGCCACGGCCACGCATGCGGACAGCGCGGCGGACCGCCGTACGAGCGGACCGGGCAGACCGGGCAGGCCGGGCATGAGCTCTCCTCCGTCGGCGGGATGACCATCATATGAAAAATGCCATTTTTCGTACGGAATGACGCGACCGGGGCGGGTGAAGCTGCGCGGTGTGGGCCATTCGGCCGCCCGGCCCGCTGCGCTGAATCGTTTCTTCGGTGAACCGGCCCGTCCGACCGGGTGAAGCGGCGTACCCGTTCGCGCTCGACGGCCGCCCGCGACGGCTATCCATGGCGACGTGATCAAGTCACCTCGCACCACCCGCAAGGCTCGCGCCGCACTGACCGCCGCCGCCGTCACCGGATGCCTCGTCACGCTCTCCCCGTCGGCCGGGGCCACCGCCACCGCTGCCGCCGCGCCCCCGGGCCGGGTGGCCGTCGACGTCGCCTCGGTCAACGGCTCGGGCTGCCGCCCCGGCAGCGCCACCGTCGCCGTGGCCCCCGACAACTCGGCCTTCACCGTCACCTACAGCGAGTACCTGGCCTCGGCCGGCGGGGGCGTCGCCGCCACCGAAGGCCGCAAGAACTGTCTCCTCTCCCTCCTCGTGCACGTCCCGCAGGGCTACACGTACGCGGTGTCCCACGTCGACTACCGGGGCTACGGCAAGCTGGAGCCGGGAGCGACCGGTACCCAGAAGGCCAGCTACTACTTCCAGGGCATGAGCCAGACCGCCAACCGGACCCACCAGTTCCATGGCGCGCTCGACGACAACTGGCAGGTGACCGACACCACCGGCATCGAGGCCCTGGTCTTCGCCCCCTGCGGCGAACAGCGCAACTTCAACATCAACACCGAGCTGCGCGCGGAGGTCGGGACCTCCGACAGCAGCAAGACGAGCTACATGACCGTCGACTCCACGGACGGCAGCATCAACTCCGTGTACCACTTCTCCTGGAAGCAGTGCCCGGTCCGCCGCTGAGCCGGCCGCCGGTCCCGGGGCGGCCTTTCGCCTTACGAGGCCTTCGCCGCCCCGGCCCGGTAGCGGCCCGGTGTCGTCCCGAACTCCCTGCTGAAGGCGTGCGAGAAGGCGTACGGCGTGCCGTACCCGACCCGGCGCGCGATCGCGGCCAGCGGGTCCGGGGTGTCCCGGAGCAGGGTGGCGGCGTAGGTCAGCCGCCACCACGTCAGGTACGCCATCGGCGGGCGGCCGACCAGCGCGGTGAACCGGCGTGCCAGCGTGGGCCGGGAGACGCCCGCCTCGGCCGCGAGCCGCTCGTTGGTCCACGGCGCGGCCGGATCCGAGTGCAGCGCCCGCAGTGCGGCCGCCGCGACGGGATCACCCAGCACCGCCGACCAGGCTCCGCCCGGGCCCTCGGCCATCCAGGAGCGGATCATGTAGACGAGCAGGAGATCGAGCAGGCTGGGCACCGCCATGCAGGCCCCCGGCCGCTGCTCGCCCAGCTCACCGCCCAACAGGGCGATCGCCGCGCGCAGTTCGGGGTGTGACCCGACCCGGTTCGGCAGATGGACCACCTTCGGCAGCTCCAGCATGAGCGGGT
Organism: Streptomyces sp. NBC_01006; assembly: GCF_045162725.1. NCBI lineage: Bacteria > Bacillati > Actinomycetota > Actinomycetes > Kitasatosporales > Streptomycetaceae > Streptomyces > Streptomyces sp. NBC_01006. Next base: position 7,825,650 of record NZ_CP108700.1, read on the forward strand.
GCACGCGGCTGCGGTCGAGCCGGTACTTGCCGCACAGCATCTCCACCCCGCCGGGGGCGGCAGTTCCAGGCGCCCCGGGCAGGAGCTCGAACGGCACCGCCCGCGCCACGGCCGCCGGGTCGGCGGGGGAGTCGGCGATCACGTGTCCCGTACCGTGCGGCAGCAGCACCGCGTCGCCGGCGGCGAGGGATATCGGCGAGCCGCCCCCGTCGGGCAACAGCCAGCAGCTGCCCTCCAGCACCACATGGAAGCCGGCGCCGTCGTACGGGGCGAAACGCGCGCACCAACTCCCGCTCACCCTGACCCGGTTGGAGGAGGGCTGCCCGATCCGGACGGCCGCGATGGCGTCGCTCACCACATCCATGAAGCCACAGTACTCGTAGGCGCCAGGGGTGAGACGGCTGCGTATCCACATGAGCCGGGCAGGCATTGAGAGGCTCAACTGCCCTTCGTAGACTCGACGTCATGAACAGTGAGAACGAGCAGGGCGTACAGGGCATGCAGGGCGTACAGGGCAGGCAGATCAGGAAGAGCATCGTGCTGGGCGACGTCGAGGTCACCCGGGTCGTCGAGTGGCAGGGGGCGCTCGGACCGACGCGCAGCCTCGTACCGGAGGCCGGCGGCGAGGTGTGGAAGGAGAACGAGGAATGGCTGTCACCGGACCACTGGGAGGTGGACAGCGACCGGGCGGTCCTCGCACTCCAGACCTGGGTCCTGCGCAGCGCAGGTAAGACCGTCCTGGTCGACACGGGCGTGGGCAACGGGCGCGAGCGGCCGGGTTCGGATCTCTTCCACCGCCGGGAGGGCGATTTCCTCGGGGAGCTGGAGCGGGCGGCCGGAATCCGGCCGGAGGACGTGGACATCGTCGTCAACACCCACGTCCACGGTGACCACGTCGGCTGGAACACCGTTGGCCAGGATGGTGGTTGGGTGCCCGCCTTCCCCAACGCCCAGTACCTGATCCCGGCTGCGGACGACCACCACTTCGGGCCCGGCAACGGGTACGGCGGCGGCGCCCGGGAGGTCGACCGGCTGATCTACGAGGACAGCATCGCGCCCGTCCACCGCACCGGACAGGTGGTGCTCTGGGACGGCGCCCACCGCATCGACGAGCACCTCACCCTGGAGTCCGCTCCCGGGCACACCCCCGGATCCTCCGTGGTCCGGCTGGCCTCCGGCACCGACCGGGCCGTCTTCGTCGGCGATCTGCTGCACAGCCCGGTGCAGATCCTGGAGCCCGCCTGCAACAGCTGCTTCTGCCTGGATCCGGTGCAGGCCGCCGCCAGCCGCCGCCGCATCCTCGAACGCGCCGCCGAGCGGTGCGAGTTGCTCGTACCCGCCCACTTCGGCGGCGCGGGAGCGGTCGAAGTCCGGCGCCAGGGGCAGGACTTCACCCTCGGGGCGTGGGCCGCTCACCGCGAGGTCGGATAGGACGAATCGGAGGCGGGTGGCCCGGCCGCCGGCCGCGGCGGCCGGGCCACCGCCACCCGCCGGATCCGCAGGGCGAGTTGAATCTCCAGCGCCCCGGCCGGGGTGTTCCAGTCCTCGCCCAGGATCTGCCGGACCCGGTCGAGGCGCTGCACCACGGTGTTGACGTGCACGTGGAGGGCGTCCTTGGTGCGGGCCAGGCTGGACCCGTGCGCGAAGTACGCCTCCAGGGTGCGGACCAGTTCCGTCCCGCGCTGCGTGTCGTACGCGATGACCGGCCCCAGCACCCGGTCGACGTACGCGCCCAGGTCCGCCCCGTCACCGAGCAGCACCCCGAGGAAGCCGAGGTCAGGCAGGCCGGCCCCGTCGCCGGTGTGGCCGAGGGCGTGCAGGGCCTCCAGGCAGCGCAGCGCCTCGGCGTACACGCCCGGCAGGCCCTCCGGACCGGCGGCGGGCCCGGCGGAGCCCGCGGTGACCGGGGTGCCCAGCACCTGGCCGAGCTCGGCGGCGAGCGACCGGGCGAGCGGGCCCGGGCTGTCGGTCGGGGCGAGGAGGATGACGCGACCCTCGTGCAACCCGGCCAGGCCGTCGCGGGCGCGCGCGTGCCGGGCGGCCTCGGCCGCCAGGCGGGAGCGCAGCGCGGCGTCGCAGTGCAGCACCACGAGGGCGTGCGGGCGGGTGAGGTCGACCCCGAGCTTGCGGGCCCGGATCGTCCGGCTGCCGGTGTCGCGGACCAGGCCGGGGGCCGCGGGAGCCAGCAGGTCGCCGAGCAGTTCGCCGCGGACCCGGTCCTCGGCGTGGGCGATGGACCGCCGCAGCAGGAGCAGCAACGCGGTCACCAGGCCGGCCCGCTCGAACAGCCGCCGCTCGGTGTCGGGCAGGTCGTCACCGCGCCCGCCGAGGGTGATGCTGCCCAGGAGCTCCGGCCCGGCCAGCACCGCGCAGACCCAGATGCCGTCCACGGCGACGGCCCGGCCGCCGGAGCGCGACGCCGCCAGCGCGTGGGCCGGCGGGCCCGCCCACGCGCCTGCCGACGCGCCGGCCGGTTTTGTGCCGACCCGGGCGAGCTCGGCGCCGTCGGCGTCGTGCACGACCAGGCTGCCGCCCAGCAGGGCGGCGACCTCCCGGGCGACGTCGGCCACGTCGCCGCCGCGCAGCACGAGCCGGGTGAGGCGGTCGTGGGTATCCGCGGCGAGCCGCATCGCCTCGCTCTGGGCGCGGGCGGTCTCGGTGGCGACCCCGAGTTCCACCAGGGCGGTACGGGTCTCTTCGAGCAGCCGGGCGCCGTCGATGGCCACGGCGGCGTGGTCGGCGAGGGAGGAGAGCAGCGCGACCGCGTCGGGCGCGAAGTCGCGGACCGCGCGGTCGGCGGCGTACAGCACTCCGATCACGCGGGTCCCGACGCGCAGCGGGACGCCGAGGATGCCGCGCAGGCCCTCCTCGCGGACCCCGTTGTCGATGGTGTCCGTATGCCGGAAGCGGTCGTCGGTGCGGTAGTCGGAGCTGGCGTACGGGCGGGCGGTCTGGGCGACCAGACCGCCGAGCCCTTCGCCCATGCCGAGCCGCAACTGCTGGAAGGTGGCGGACACCGAGCCGTCGGTGACGCGCATGAACGTATCGCCGGCCACCGGGTCGTTGAGGGTCATGTACGCGACGTCGGTGCCCAGCAGCATGCGGGCCCGGTGGACGATGGCCCGCAGCACCGCGTCGAGGTCGCGCAGGGCGGCGAGGTCGCCCGCCGTGTCGAACAGGGCCGTGAGCTCTGCCTCGCGCCGCCGGTGCTGGTCGAGCGTGCGCCGGATGTCCAGCGCCACCCGGGTGGCCTCCTCCATGAGGGCCTGCTCGGCGGGGCCCACCCCGGCGGTACGGGCGTTCGCGGCGGGCCGGGCGAACTGCTCGACCGGCGCGCCGCGGCGCAGCAGTTCGAGCAGTTCGAGCACGGCGGATTCCCTCGCGGAGGTCATGGCGGCATTCTGCCGTGGCCGGAAGGTCCGGTTCAGGCGGGGTCGACGGCGGCCGGGAGGGGAGCCGCCCGTCCGCCGGAGGCGGCGGCGGGCCCGGTACCCGCCTGGGCCAGATCCCGGCCGCGGGTCTCGCGGGCGAGGGCGACGGTGAGGGTGGTCACCACGGCGGCCGCACAGAGATAGAGGGAGACGGGTACGGAGGAGCCGTAGTCCTTGAGGAGTTCGACGGCGATGAGCGGGGCCAGCGCGCCCGCGACGATCGAGGCGAGCTGCGAGCCCATCGAGGCGCCGGAGTAGCGGACGTCGGTGTCGAACATCTCGGAGATGAAGGCCGCTTGGGGCCCGTACATCGCGCCGTGCAGGAGCAGTCCGGCGGTAACGGCGACGGTGATGACGGTGAAGGACTTCGAGTCGACCAGCGCGAAGAACGCGAACGCCCACAGGGCCATGCCGGCCGACCCGATCAGCGTCACCGGGCGCCGCCCGATCCGGTCCGAGAGCGCGCCCCAGGCCGGGATGGTGACGAAGTGGACGGCCGAGCCGATGAGGACGGCGTTCAGCGCGGTGCTCTTCGGCAGCCCCAAGTGCACGGTGACGTACACAAGGAGAAACGAAGTCAGGACATAATACGAGATGTTCTCGCCGAACCGGGTGCCGATCGCGGTCAGCACCTGCCGCAGGCTGCGGCGGAACACCTGGACCACGGGCGCCTCGTCCTTGCGCCCCTGCCGGGCGGCCTGCGCGGCGAGGAACACGGGGGACTCGGAGACGGACAGCCGGATCCACAGTCCGACGACCACCAGGACGCCGGAGAGCAGGAAGGGGACGCGCCAGCCCCAGGCGAGGAACGCCGCGTCGGACTGCACACCGGCCAGCAGCGCGAGCACCCCGGTGGCCAGCAGATTCCCGCCCGGTGCCCCGGACTGCGGCCAGGAGGCCCAGAACCCCCGGTGCGCGGCCCCGCCGTGCTCGGAGACGATCAGCACCGCCCCGCCCCACTCCCCGCCGAGGGCGAAGCCCTGCACCAGCCGCAGGACGGTGAGCAGCACGGGAGCCCCGACGCCGATGCTGGCGTACGTGGGCAGCAGCCCCATCGCGAAGGTCGCCCCGCCCATCATGAGCAGGCTGAGCACCAGCAGCTTCTTCCGCCCGACCTTGTCCCCGAAGTGCCCGAACACCACCCCGCCGAGCGGCCGGGCCAGGAACCCGATGGCGTAGGTGATGAACGCGATCAGAGTCCCGGTCAGCGGATCACCGGTCGGAAAGAACAGCTTGTTGAACACCAAGGCGGCGGCGGTGCCGTAGAGGAAGAAGTCGTACCACTCGATGGTGGTCCCGATGAGACTGGCGGCGACGATTCTCTTGATGGATCCGGCGGTCGGGGGAGCGGTCTCGGGGGAGGCCATGAACACCACTTCCAGGGGGTCTGCGGGGACGATCGGTGTCGCCACAACGTAGAAGTCCCCAGCTCACCGGCATATGTGGCCCGTCATCACAATCAACCCCACCCAGATGTGCCCGACCACCACACGATCCGAACCGATCCCCTCAGACCCCCCTGGAGGGGGTGGGCAAGACCTGCCGGAATTGCAGAGTTGCGCCTGTTTGGGGAGGCGGTGCTGGTTCCCGTGCTGGTTTGGTGCTGGTTCGATGACACCTGAAACCCCACGTCACCACCCCTCGCAACCGCCCCGTGCTGGTTCGGTTCCGGCTGTCACGGCCGGTTCTGGGTGGTCTCTCGCCAATGCGCGGCGTTGAAGCCGCCATCGCTACTTGCGGCCGGGACGTCGCTCGCCGGGTGGCCAGCGGTTGCCCATCCCGTGGATCGTGCCCTGGGATGGGCGCTGTTGTGGGGGTTCTCTGCCGCGCTGTTCGCGATCTGCAGATACCAGTTCTCCCCATGTGCCCCCGTGTCGGGGCCGGGGGAGGAGGGCTTCGTCTCCCTCGCGACCATGGCGGCGAGCATCGGAGCACCCCCGCGTAGGCTGCCTCGGGACCGTCCGAGGCCGTGGTCGGTCGGCTCGACGAAGACGCCGCCGGGCGGCTCCTTCTGGAGATCCCCCATTTTCGCCGCCCCCGCGGCGTGCTGGTGGGCCCGGCAGGCGGTGGAGTTGACGTTGACCTCCCAGGTGATCAGGCCCTTGGCGTCCGCCTCGGCCTGGAGTGCGGTGAGGATCCCGGCCCAGGTTCCGTCCCGCTGCCACCGCCGGAACAGATCGTGGACCCGGTCCCACGGCCCGTAGCGTTCCGGCACACCCGCCACGGGGCGCCCGTGCGGGTCCGCCACCGTATGCCGTCCATCAACTGACGGCGCGTCCATACCTGCGGCCGGCCAGGCTTGATGCCCTGCGGCAGCAGCAGCTCAAGCCGGGCCCACTGGCCGTTCGTCAGATCTCCACGTCCCACAAGACGTGATCATGAACGAACATGATCCACTTTCACAGCAAACCCCAGGTGGGTGCCGCGTGGCAGCCGTCGTGCGCACACTGGATGAGGCTCGGACCTCGCCGCCGTGGCACAGGCATCTCGACCGCCAGACAGCCGTGGACCGTGGGTAGGGCGTCATGTGGCTCACGGTGGGCCCGGCCGCCGCGCTGAACGCGTCGCGCCGTCGCTGCCGGCCGGCCACGCCTCCACGCTGTGCCGCGAGGCGGCGGCGCGCTACCGCGCGGATCCCCGCTTTCACCGGCGCCCTGAATCTTTCCCGGCCCGTACCTCTGGAAGAACGGCATGGCTGACCGATCCTCGTTGGCTCTACAACTTCCTGGTCACCGGGCCCGATGTCGCCCAGGTCGGCACGTGGCCGCCGGAGGGAGACCTCCCCACCGTGCACCACATGGTGCGGACTGCGAAGGAGGCCGAGGCGACGGGATTCCACGGCATGCTCGTGCCCACGTCGTACGGGAACTACGTCGGCAAGTGGGTGGCCTCAGAGCATGATCCTGGCCCGGACGGAACGGATCGGTTGGACCTGTCGGCACAGCGCCCTCAGTACCCTCACCGACTGCGAACGCGAGGTGCTCGAATTCCTCGCCCGCGGCGTAGCAACGCCGAACTCGCCCCCCACCTCGCCCTCTCCTAAGCCACCGTCAAGACCCACGTCGTCCGCATCCTCGCCGAACTCGGCCCGCGCGAACGCGCCCAACCCGTCGTCCTCGCCTACGAGACCGGCCTGGTCGCCCCGGCCCCGCCGTCGAGGTGCCGCACTGACGGCAGTCGCGCGGGCACAGCAACGCCACGCTCAGCCGGGCAGCGGCACGACCAGCGTCGAACGCCGCACCACCAGCTCCGGCTCGAACACGACTTGTCGGTGCCGGTGGGCCGCGCCGCCCAGGCCGGTCTCCTCGGCGAGCATCTCGGCCGCCGTCCGCCCCATCGCCTCCGCGGGCTGGCGCACCGAGGTCAGCGGCACCGCGGCCGCCGCGGCGAACTCGATGTCGTCGTAGCCGACGATCGCGAGGTCCTCGGGTACCCGCAGGCCCGCGGCGAACGCGGCCTGCAGCATCCCGAGGGCCAGCAGATCGTTCGCGCAGAACACCGCGGTCGGTCTCGGCAGCATCCCCAGCAGGCGGGCGCCGGCGTCGCGGCCCGCCGCCACGTCCAGCCCGTCCACCTCCAGGTCCAGCAGGACGGCGTCGCGGCCGGCCAGCGCCTGCAGCGCGCCGCTGCGACGGTCGGCGACCTGCTGCAGCCGGTGGCGGCCGCCCGCGAACGCGATCCGTCGGTGGCCGCTCGCCAGCAGGTGCCCGGCCGCCAGGGCGCCGCCCCCGACGTCGTCCACCGACACCGAGCAGGCCTCCAGCCCCGGGGCGAGCCGGTCCACCAGCACGAAGGGCACGCCGCCGCGACGGAGCGCCGCCGCTCCCGACCCCTCCGCGTCGGCCGGGGTCAGAAGCACCCCGCGCACCCGCTGCTCCGCGAAGAGGGCGAGGTAGTCCGCCTCGTCGGCGAGTCGCTGAGCGCTGTTGCAGACCATCACGCCCAGGCCCGCCGCGCGCGCCGCCTGTTCGGCCCCGCGCGCCACGGAGACGAAGAACGGGTTGCCCAGGTCGAGGACCAGCAGACCGATGATCCGGCTGCTGCCGGAGCGCAGCTGGCGCGCCGACTCGCTGCGTACGTAGCCGAGCTGGTCGATCGCGGCCCGGACCCTGGCCCTGGTCTCCTCGCCGACCGTCCCCGGCCGGTTGATCACGTTGGAGACCGTGCCGACCGACACACCGGCCGCCCGTGCCACGTCCTTGATGCTCGCCGCGCCGCCCATGTCCCACCATTGAAAGGTTTCACCGGCTCCGACGGCCGACCTGGAGATCAGGTTACGACATCACACCAACAGTTCCCCGCCGGTGTCTTGACGCTTCCCGCGGTCCCACCTACCGTCTGGCTGAAACGATTCAGATCGTTGGAGGTGCTCCGGTGGCCGACCGATCCGCCGTGAAGGACGCCCTTCGGGCCCAGCGCATCGAGACGCCCTCGTGGGGCTACGGGAACTCGGGAACCCGCTTCAAAGTCTTCGCCCAGCCCGGCGTGCCGCGCGACCCGTTCGAGAAGCTCGCCGACGCGGCCCAGGTGCACGCCGCCACCGGCGTCGCCCCGAAGGTCTCGCTGCACATTCCCTGGGACCGGGTCGAGGACTACGGTGCGCTGTCCGCCCACGCCCGCGAGCTCGGGCTGGAGATCGGCGCGATCAACGCGAACGTCTTCCAGGACGAGGACTACAAGCTCGGCTCCGTCACCCATCCGGACCCGCGGGTGCGCCGCAAGGCTCTCGACCACCTGCTGGAATGCGTCGACATCATGGACGCCACCGGCTCGCGCGACCTCAAGCTATGGTTCTCCGACGGCACCAACTACCCCGGCCAGGACGACATTTCGGCCCGCCAACAACGCCTCTCCGACGCCCTGTCGGAGGTGTACGGGCGGCTCGGCGACGACCAGCGGATCCTGCTGGAGTACAAGCTGTTCGAGCCCGCGTTCTACACCACGGACGTCCCGGACTGGGGCACCGCGTACGCGCACTGCCTGCGGCTCGGGCCCAGGGCCGCGGTCGTCGTCGACACCGGCCACCACGCCCCCGGCACCAACATCGAGTTCATCGTCGCGTTCCTGCTGCGCGAGGGGAAGCTCGGCGGCTTCGACTTTAACTCCCGCTTCTACGCGGACGACGACCTGATGGTCGGCGCCGCCGATCCGTTCCAGCTGTTCCGGATCCTGCACGAGGTCACCGGGAACGGCGGCTTCGCCCCCGAGGCCGGCGTCGCGTTCATGCTAGACCAGTGTCACAACATCGAGGCGAAGATCCCTGCGATCATCCGCTCGGTGATGAACGTCCAGGAGGCCACGGCCAAGGCCCTGTTGGTCGACCGCTCGGCCCTGACGGCCGCTCAGGACGCGGGCGATGTACTCGGCGCCAACGAGGTGCTGATGGACGCCTACGCCACCGACGTCCGTCCGCTGCTGGCCGAGGTCCGCGCCGAGGCAGGGCGAGACCCGAACCCGGTCGCGGCCTACCGGGCCGGCGGCTGGGCCGAGAAGATCGTCGCCGAGCGGGTCGGCGGCGCCCAGGCCGGATGGGGGGCTTGACCCGTCCGCCACACGAGCCGACCCGCACCACCTCGTACCCACAGGCCGGCCCGCACCCTCCTCGCGCACCCCCACGAGAGCGCCACCGCCACCAGACAAGGAAGCTGCTCCCGCCATGGCCCAGCACCCCGTCGTCGCAGCCCTCCTCGCCCGCTCCCACCGGCTCGGATCGGATCCGCGCAACACCAACTACGCCGGCGGCAACACCTCTGCCAAGGGCGCAGCCACCGACCCCGTCACCGGGCAGCCCGTCGACCTGATGTGGGTGAAGGGCTCCGGCGGCGACCTCGGCACCCTCGCCGAGGCGGGCCTGGCCGTGCTGCGACTGGACCGGCTGCGCGCCCTCGCCGACACTTACCCGGGCGTGGAACAGGAGGACGAGATGGTCGCCGCGTTCGAGTACTGCCTGCACGGCAATGGCGGCGCGGCTCCGTCCATCGACACCGCCTTGCACGGTCTGGTCGACGCCGCGCACGTCGACCACCTGCACCCCGACTCCGGCATCGCGCTCGCCACCGCCGCCGACGGCGAAAGGCTCACCGCCGCCTGCTTCGGCGACGCCGTGCCGTGGCTGCCTTGGCGCCGTCCCGGCTTCCAACTCGGCCTGGACATCGCCGAGATCAATCGGACCCACCCGCAGGCAGTCGGCTGCGTCCTCGGCGGTCACGGCATCACCGCCTGGGGCGCCACCAGCGAGGAGTGCGAGGCCAACGCCCTGCACATCATCCGCACCGCCGAGGCCTTCCTGGCCCGCCACGGCAAGGCCGAGCCGTTCGGCCCGCAGCTTGACGGCTACCAAGCCCTGCCAGAGGCCGAACGCCGCTGGCGCGCCGCTTCGCTCGCCCCCGTCATCCGCGGTCTGGCCTCCACCGATTTCCCGCAGGTCGGCCACTTCACCGACGCCGCGCCCGTGTTGGACTTTCTCGCCCGCGCCGAGCATCCCCGCCTGGCCGCCCTCGGCACCTCCTGCCCCGACCACTTCCTGCGCACCAAGGTCGCCCCGCTGGTCCTCGACCTGCCCGCCACCGCGCCCCTCGACGAGACGATCGCCCGCCTGCGGGAGCTGCACACCGGCTATCGGGCCGGCTACCGGGCCTACTACGAGCGGTACGCCACCGCGGACTCGCCCCCCATGCGCGGCGCCGACCCGGCGATCGTCCTGGTCCCGGGCGTCGGCATGTTCTCCTTTGGCAGCGACAAGCCGACCGCCCGCGTGGCCGGCGAGTTCTACCTCAATGCGATCAACGTGATGCGCGGCGCGGAGGCGGTCTCCGGCTACGCCCCGATCGAGGAGCGCGAGAAGTTCGCCATCGAGTACTGGGCACTGGAAGAGGCGAAGCTGCGGCGGATGCCCGCGCCCAAACCGCTGGACACCCGCGTCGCCCTGGTCACCGGCGCCGGCTCCGGCATCGGCAAGGCCATCGCGCACCGCCTGGCCGCCGAGGGCGCCTGCGTCGTCGTCGCCGACGTCAACACCGCCACCGCCCGGGCCGTCGCCGACGAACTCGGTGGCCCGGACCGGGCCGTGGCCGTCACCGCCGACGTCACCTCCGAGGAGCAGATCGCCGAGGCGTTCCGCACCGCGGTCCTCGCCTTCGGCGGTGTCGACCTGGTGGTCAACAACGCGGGCATCTCCATCTCCAAGCCGCTGTTGGAGACCACCGCCGATGACTGGGACCGGCAGCACGCCATCATGGCCCGCGGCTCCTTCCTCGTCTCCCGGGAGGCCGCCCGCACCATGATCCGGCAGGGCCTGGGCGGCGACCTCGTCTACATCGCCTCGAAGAACGCGGTCTTCGCCGGCCCCAACAACATCGCGTACTCCGCCGCCAAGGCCGACCAGGCCCACCAAGTTCGGCTACTCGCCGCCGAGTTGGGCGAGCACGGAATCCGCGTCAATGGCGTCAACCCGGACGGCGTGGTCCGCGGCTCGGGCATCTTCGCCAGCGGATGGGGCGCCCAGCGCGCCGCCACCTACGGCATCGCGGAGGAGCAGCTCGGCGCGTTCTACGCCCAGCGCAACCTCCTCAAGCGCGAGGTGCTGCCCGAGCACGTCGCCGCCGCCGTCTTCGCCCTCACCGGCGGCGACCTCACCCACACCACCGGCCTCCACATCCCCGTCGACGCCGGCGTCGCCGCGGCCTTCCTGCGCTGAGGCGGCCGTGACGCCCCGCACCCCACACACCCCGGCCGCCTTCGCCGCGGCGGACCTCGGCGCCACCAGCGGACGGGTGGTCGTCGGCCGGGTCGGCCGTGACCGTCTCGACCTCACCGAGACCCACCGCTTCGACAACGCTCCCGTCCAACTCCCGGACGGGTTGCACTGGAACGCCCTCGGCCTGTACCAAGGCGTCCTGGACGGCTTCCGCGAGGCCGCCGCGCGCTGGGACCTCGCCTCCGTCGGCATCGACAGCTGGGCCGTCGACTACGGGCTCCTCGACGCCGACGGCGCGCTCCTCGGCAACCCGTTCCACTATCGCGACCCGCGCGGCGCCGCCGCCGTCCAGGCCGTCTGGTGCCGCCTCCCGGCCCGTGAGCTGTACCGGATCACCGGCCTTCAGCACCTGCCGTTCAACACGATCTTCCAGCTCGCCGCCGAGAAGCACCTCGACCGCGCCCGCACCCTGCTCCTGCTGCCCGACCTGATCACCCACTGGCTCACCGGCACCGTCGGCGCAGAGGTCACCAATGCCTCCACCACAGGCCTTTACGACGCCCGCACCGGCGCCTGGTCCGCCCCCGTCCTCGCCGCGCTCAACCTGGACCCGGCCCTCCTGCCCGCACTGCGCCGCCCCGGCGACCACTCCGGCACCGTCCTTTCGCATGTCGCCGCCGCCACCGGCCTGCGCCTCGACACCCCCGTAGTCGCGGTTGCCTCCCACGACACCGCCTCCGCGGTCGCCGCCGTCCCCGCCGGCACCGAGGACTTCGCCTACATCTCCTGCGGCACCTGGTCGCTCGTAGGCCTCGAACTCGACGCGCCCGTCATCACCGACGCCTCCCGCGCCGCCAACTTCACCAACGAACTCGGTATCGACGGCACCGTCCGCTACCTGCGCAACGTCATGGGCCTGTGGCTGCTCAGCGAGAGCCAGCGCACCTGGCGCGCCCGTGGCGTGGGACACCACCTGCCCGAGCTGCTCGAACGGGCCGCCGCCGCCCGCCCGTTCGCGGCGCTCGTCGACCCCGGCGCCCCCGAGTTCCTCGCCCCCGGCGACCTGCCGGCCCGCCTCGCCGAGCACTGCGCCCGCACCGGCCAGCACCTGCCCGAGGACCAGGGCGCCGTCGTCCGCTGCATCCTGGAGAGCTTGGCCTTGGCGCACCGTCACACCCTGTTCCAGGCAGTTCATTTGACCGGCCGCGCGATCCGCGCCGTGCATCTCGTCGGCGGCGGCAGCCGCAACGCCCTGCTGTGCCGGCTCACCGCAGACGCCACCGGCCTGCCCGTCATCGCCGGCCCCGCCGAGGCCACCGCCATCGGCAACATCCTCGTCCAGGCCCGCACCCACGGCCTGGTCGAGGACCGCGGCGCCATGCGTCGCCTGGTCGCCCGCAGCCAGCGCCTGCGGCGCTACGAGCCCGCCGGAGACATCCGCGCGTGGGACGTCGCCGCCGCCCGTGTGGGGCTCGCCTGACCTGAGCTGCACGGCATGGACGCGGTGTCACCTCCCGTCCCGTCGCCCAGACTGTGACGATCGGTCAAATATTGCTCAAGTTCGAATGGTTGTGGATCGCAATTCTGGAAATACTCCATTTACCGAAGGGCAACGTGCTGGCCGTCAGGTGGCCGGGTGTGCATATTCCCGATGCGATCGCGCGACCAGCGGCTGCCCTTCGTGTCATCCTCGACCTCGCTGTCACTGCTGTGAGCTGCCCGCACGCCGTCACCAGGACTCCGAACAGCGAGCCCCCGCGTCGACCGAAAGTCGCGCCGCAAAACAATTGCGGGCGGCCCGAACAGGTTTAGAAAAAAGGCCTGTTCGGCTCTCGAAGCCATTTCTCAGAGTTCGGAGGGTTTCCATGCGCACGCGTCGCCGCAGATCCCTGCGTCTCCTGGTGTGCCTGGCACTGGCATTGTCCGCAGTGCCGCTGGCCGTCCTCGCCGCGCCTCAGGCCGGCGCTGCCGACGGGCCGACCGTGTGGATCCTGGACGCCACCGACCGGCCCTTCACCTCGACCACCCCGCCGGGCTGGGCGCCGACCGGGATCGAGCTGTACGCGGCCCGCAACGCCTACGAGGGGGCGCAGATCCTGGTGCGGTCCGGTTCGGCGCAGACCGGGGTGTCCGTCACCTCCGGGGCGCTGACCGGCCCCGGCGGCGCGTTCATTCCCGCCGCGAACATCACCACGCGCTACGAGTACAACCACCCGAACATCCAGAAGGTCGGCAACGTCCAGAACCCGCCCGACGGTGGGATCGCCTACTACGACGCGCTGATGAACAACAGTCCGCAGTCGGTGGCGGCGAACACCACGTACGCCGCCTACTACCAGGTCTACGTGCCGGCCGGTCAGGCGCCGGGCGTCTACATCGGCAGCGCCATGGTGAACAGCAGCCTGGGCGCCGTCACGGTGCCGGTGTCGGTGACCGTGTACAGCGCCACGATTCCGCCGACCTCGCAGTCCACGTTCAAGATGAACAACTGGTTCTCTTCGGCGGGCTGGGACTACGCGGGCACTGAGGCGTCGATCCCGAACGAGTACGGCGTGCAGATGTACGACGCCAACTGGTGGACCGTCGAGGCCAACATCGCGGCGAACATGGCGCGGCACCGGAACAACGTGATCTACGCCGACGCGGTGGCTCTGCTGATCCCGGACACCACCGTCGACGCCGCGGGCCACTTCACCTTCGGCTGGTCCACCTTCGACCGGTTCGTCAACCTCTTCGTCAGCGCCGGGGCCATGCAGTACCTCTACACCCCGACCCTGCTGGAGCCGCCCGCCTCCGGTCCGTACCTCGACACCCTGGTGCCGGCCAACGGCGTGAGCGGCGCGGTCAATCACGCGCTCTGCCGGCCCAACTCCGCTCCGGCCAATGGCTGCCCGGACACCAACAACTGGTTGAACCAGTTCTTCCCGGCGCTGAAGGCGCACCTGGATGCCAAGGGCTGGACGAACAACTTCTACATGAGCGCCCTGGACGAGCCCACCACCACGCAACAGGCCACGGCTGCCAACTGGCTCTACACCCTCTACGAGCAGTACTTCCCGAACCCGCGTACCAACGAGGCGCAGCTGACCACCTTCACCGGGGACGCGGCTCATCTGTCGACGCAGACCCCGCTCTCGTCGAACTACGACGCGAACGTCGCGCTCTATCAGAGCTACCGGATCAGTGGGAAGGACCTGTGGCTGTACAGCTGCATCCTCCCGCAGGGCTTGTACATGAACCGCTTCACCAGCAACCACCTGAGCGGGACCAGGCTCCTCCCCTGGCTGACCTGGAAGATCGGCGGCGACGGCTACCTGCACTGGGGCTGGAACTACTGGCACGACGGCTTCAGCGAGCCGTACCCGGCCGCCGACACCTTCAACACCCCGCAGACCGGCGACCACTGGCTGGTCTATCCGAACAAGGCCGCCTACAGCATCTACGACAGCCTCCGCAGCGAAGCTCAGACCGCGGGCCTGCAGGACTTCGAACTGCTGCAGCAGCTGGCCGCGGTCAAGCCACAGGCGGCACGCACCCTGGCCGAGACGGTGATCACCAACCCGACGGCGTACGACCCCTCCGGGTGGAACGTCGAGGGCCGGCACAAGCAGCTCCTCGACGAACTGGCCGCGGCGTCCGGTGACCTGGCGCTGCCGTTCACGGACGACTTCAGCGGCGGCGACCACTTCTGGACCCACACCCGGGGGACCTGGTCGACCAGCGGCGCCCAGTACACGCAGTCCGACGCGTCGGCGAACTGGGGGGACGTCTCCTACCTGCGCGGCCGGGGCTACACCGACGTCTCGGTCGGCGTGGACCTGCAGATCACCGGAGTGAGCTCGTCCGGCGGAAGCACCAACTGGGCCGGTCTGATGGTGCGTTCGGCCAACGGCACGGACCTGGACTCCGGATACCTGATCGCCCAGCGGGACAACGGCCAGGTGTTCGTCTACCGCAGCGACACAAGGATCGGCTCGGCGTCCGTGCCCGGCTACGTGTCGGGGCAGCGCACCCGCCTGCGCGTAGTGGCGCGCGGGAACGCACTGACGGTGTACTCCGGGACCGGGCAGGCGCCGGTGCTGACCGTCACCGACGCGGCGTTCACCGCAGGCGACGTGGGTCTGGTCACCGGCGGCGCCAGCGCGAACTTCTGGAACGCCCGGATCATGCCGACCTCTCTCGCCCCGGCCGAGAGTGCCGCCGTCACTGCCTCCAGCTCGTACGAGGCCGACGGCTGGGGTATCCGCTCGGCGGTCGACGGGCAGCGGCCGTCGGCGCCGAACGCTGCGGGGTGGAGCAGTTCCGGCAGTATCGCCACCAACCACACCGAGTGGGTGCGGCTGGACCTGGGCTCGACCCGGCCGGTGAGCCGGGTGGACCTCTACCCGCGAAGCGACGGAGCCAACGCCGGTCAGGGCTTCCCGGTCGACTTCACCATCCAGACCTCCACCGACGGCACGAACTGGACCACGGTCAGCACCCGGACCGGGTACGCGAGGCCCGGCGCCACGGCGCAGACCTTCCCGTTCGCGACGGTCAACGCTCGCTACGTGAAGGTGACGGGGACCGACCTGAGCACAGATCAGTTCGGTAATTTCCGCATGCAGTTCGCGGAGATCGAGGCTGTCGGCGGAGATCTGGCACCGGGCCGCACGGCGACCACCTCCAGCTCGGTCGAGTACCCCAACGAGGGCTGGCTGACCGCCAACCTCACCAACGGGACCCATCACACCGACCTGTGGAACTCCTCGGGCTGGAGCAGCGCCGGGGCCGGCTCCCCGAACACCACGCAGTGGGCGCGGGTGGACCTCGGCGGCCCGTCATGGATCAGCCAGGTCACGTTGTACCCCCGCGACGACATCCCGAACACCGGGCGCGGCTTCCCGTCGGCCTTCACCGTCCAGCTCTCGACCGACGGCACGAACTGGACCACCGTGGTGTCGAGGAGCTCGTACCCGCGCCCCGGAGCCGGCGGCCTTTCCTTCGTCTTCGCCGCCACCACCGCCCGGTACGTGAAGGTCACCGGCACCACGCTCACCGCCGACCAGTTCGGCGTGTACTACATGCAGCTGGCGGGGATCGGTGTCTCATGACGAAGCACCGGATCTGCTTCCTGCTCCAGGTGAAGGCCGAACTCGGCGACGAGTACCGCGAGCGCCACGCCCAGGTGTGGCCGGAGATGCTCGATGCCCTCCGGGCCACCGGCTGGACCAACTACTCCCTGTTCCTGCGCCCGGACGGCCTGCTCGTCGGCTACCTGGAGACCGAGGACTTCGATCGCGCCCGCGAGGCGATGTCCGCCACCGAGGTCAACGCCCGCTGGCAGGCCGAGATGTCCCGCTACTTCCAGCACCTGGACGGCATGCCGGCTGACCAGGCGATGGCACCGCTGACAGAGGTGTTCCACCTGGACTGACAGTCCTGAGAGGAGGTATGTGACTCTTTATCCGGCCCGCCGTCGTGCGGATGAGGCACAGTGAGCAGTTGGTGGGGCTAGGCCGTTTCCTTCGGATCACCTGGCTGACCAGATGAAGATGGCGGCGAGACGGTGTTCCGCTGCTTGTAGGCCTCGCGGTCGAAGGCTGGCGGGCGGCCGCCGAGCCGACCCAGCCGCTGGCGGTTGGCGGCCTGGTCAGTGGGCTGCGGGATCACCGCCTGGATTCCGCAGCGCCGCAGATGCCGGCGGATCGCCCGGGACGAGTAGGCCATGTCCGCCAGGACCACATCCGGGATGATTCTCGGGCGGCCGGTCCGCCCGGGCACTCGTAAGCGGCTCATGACCTGCACGAATGCAGGTGCATCGCCGGCCTGGCCCGGCGTGAGCACGAAGGCCAGCGGCCTGCAGTGGCTGCCCTCCTCTTCCACGACGCTTGCCACGTGCCGGAGCTCACAACCCTCACCCTCCGGCTGGCTGCCGACCCGGTACTCGCTGTCCGTGTCTGTGCTGCCGAAGCCGTCCGCGCCCTGATGGCCCACGACCCACAAACCGCCCTTGATGCAGCGGATCAACTGATGACGCATCAGGATTGCAACATCCACAATGCGTACACGACCCGGCGGCTACTTGGCCGCATGAGCCAGCTGATGGCGCCGGGAACGGGACATGATTGCTGGACTGCTCGCGGACGCGGTCGTGGACGGTCGAAGTACGCGTCAGGTGACGCGAAGACCGACGGCCAGCGTCAGTTCAAGGACCCGCTGTGGTGATGCGAGATCCGGAAACAGCTCCCGCAGCTGCGACATTCGGTACCGGACTGTCTGGGGATGGACGAACAACGCCGCCGCCACCTCGTCGCGCCTGCCCTGGTGCAGCAGCCACGCCCGCAACGTCTCCTCCAGCCGCCGTGCGGTCGCGACAGGCAAGGTCCGCAACGGTGCGAGGGCTCGGGCACGCAGGTCTGCGAACGCGTCGGCGTCAGCGCTCAGCACCAGCTCGGGCAGGTGCTCCTCGGTGTCGCGGATATCAGCGGAGAGGGAGCGCGCGCGTACGGAGCGTAGGTACGAGGCGGACGCACGAGTCCATGGCCGGGCCGGGCCGACCACGGCGGTGCGGTCGGTCAGCTGCCGCAAGAGATGTGATCGATCGGCATCGGGGACGAGCAGCACACCGGTGACGTCCGGCAGATCATCGAGGACGAGGGTGCTCGGGTCGAGCGCGCGGTAGGCGGGCCGGGCCTGGGCGGCGGGCAGCAG
This sequence comes from Streptomyces sp. NBC_01006, assembly GCF_045162725.1. Lineage (NCBI taxonomy): Bacteria > Bacillati > Actinomycetota > Actinomycetes > Kitasatosporales > Streptomycetaceae > Streptomyces > Streptomyces sp. NBC_01006. Next base: position 7,843,470 of record NZ_CP108700.1, read on the forward strand.
GACCGCGGTCAGCGAAACCGGAGGCTGCCACCCGGCTCGTTGAGCAGAGGCGAGGAGCACGTCCGGGCTCGCGCCGGCGAGGAGATCGCGGGCCAGGTGTTCCAGGTGGCGCTCGTGGTCCCTGCCCCGGGCGGCCAGTTCGTCGGCGTGGCCCGCGGCGCTCGCGGCGGAGAGCTCGTCGATGTAGGCGAAGGTCAGCTCGGCGAATTTGGCGACGGCGGCGGCGGGCAGACCTGCGGGTACGGCACCCGCTGCCAGGCATCGCCAGGCCACGCGGGCGCCGACGCGGTAGGCGCTGAGCAGGGCGTCCATCGAGCGGCCGTCGCGCACCTCGCCGCGGCCCAGCTCGTAGGCGGCGTCGCCGGCGACGCCGCCTGTGGCGTATCCGCTCGCGAGGTCCAGGTAGTGCCCCAGGGCGGTGCGGACGGCTCGGCGGATGGTGGCGCCCATGCGGCCCGAAAGGGCGTTGGCGTAGGGAGGGACCTCGTCGATGATCGCCTGGACGACCTCGTCGGCGGTCGTCTTCAGCGCGGCCCGAAGTACGGTGACCGTCGTCTCGTCCAGGGCCAGTTCGCTGGCCCTCCGGATTGCATGGCTCACGTTTTGTTCCCTGCGAACAATCTAGCCGATCAGATTTACGTCCTGCGGTCAGGACTTTACCCCTTGAGGCGCAGCAAGCTGGAGCCATGACGAGTACAGCCCTCCGCAGCAGGGCGTGGAAACTACTGGAGATGGTCACGACGCCGCTGCTGCCGTCGGACTACCTCGACCTGGTCAGCCCGCTGCGCGCGGGCGCCGACCTGTGTGGGCGCATCGAGGCCGTGCACCCCGAGACAGGGGACGCCGCGACCATCGTGATCAGGCCGGGACGGGGCTGGCGCGGCCACACGGCCGGTCAGTACGTGCGGATCGGGGTCGACGTCGACGGGGTGCGCCTGTGGCGTGCCTACTCCATCACCTCGCCGACGAGCCGCCGGGACGGCCGCGTCACGATCACCGTGAAGGCGATCCCCGACGGCAAGGTCAGCAACCACCTGGTCCGCAGGGCGAAACCGGGCACGCTGATCCAGCTCGACCAGCCGACCGGTGACTTCGTGATGCCGCAGGCCAAGCCCGCCAAGGTGCTCTACCTGACGGCCGGCAGCGGCATCACGCCCGTGATGGGCATGCTGCGCGACACCGAGTTCGACGACGCCGTCATGGTCCACTCCGCGCCACAGCCGCAAGACGTGATCTTCCGCAACGAACTGCACGACCTGGTCGTGGACAAGAAGCTGCGGCTCACCGAGGTGCACACCGACACGGACGGCATGCTCGACATCTCCCGTCTCGACGAACTCGTGCCCGACTGGGCCGAGCGCGAGACCTGGGCCTGCGGGCCCGCGGGCCTGCTCGACGCCGCCGAAGGGCACTGGAGCGCGCGCGGCGTACAAGAGCGCCTGCACACCGAACGCTTCCGCCCCGGCATCGTCGTCGCCGGCGACGGCGGCGAGGTCACGTTCAGCGCCACCGGCAAGACCGTCGACGCGGACGGCGCCACGCCGTTGCTGGACATCGGCGAGGAGGCCGGCGTGCTCATGCCCTCCGGGTGCCGCATGGGCATCTGCTTCGGCTGCATCACGCCGCTCAAGTCGGGCGCCGTCCGCGACCTGCGTACCGGCGAGATCACCGAGGCCGAGCCGGGCGTCCTCATCCAGACCTGCGTGTCCGCCGCGGCGGGCCCCTGCGACATCGAACGGTAGGAGCACTTTGACCGCCATCGACCCCACGGCCCATCTGACCGCGGAGCAGATCGAAGAGCTCGGCCGCGAGCTGGACGCGATCCGCGACGAGGTGATCGCCGGCCGCGGCGAGAAAGACGCCGCTTACATCCGTAAGGTCATCTCGGTGCAGCGCAAGCTCGAGCTGGTCAGCAGGGGCGTGCTGCTGTTCTCGTTCTTCCCGCCCGCGTGGCTGCTCGGCACCGCCGGTCTGTCCGTGGCGAAGATCATGGACAACATGGAGATCGGCCACAACGTCCTGCACGGCCAGTGGGACTGGATGCGAGACCCGAAGATCCACTCCACCACCTGGGAGTGGGATCACGCCTCGCCGTCCGATCAGTGGAAGCACTCGCACAACGAGCTGCACCACACGTACACCAACGTGATCGGCAAGGACAACGACCTCGGCTACGGCATCATGCGCGTCGACGAGGACCAGAGGTGGCACCCGTTCCACCTCGGCCAGCCGCTGTGGAACTTCATCAACGCCTGCTTCTTCGAGTACGGCATCGCAGCGTACGACCTGGAGCTCGCCAAGAACCTGCACAAGCGCCGCCGCAAGAACCCGGAGTTCCGCGCGCGGGCCAAGGCCGTGGGCCGCAAGATCCGCAAGCAGGTGCTCAAGGACTACGTGATCCACCCGCTGCTGTCGGGCCCGTCGTTCCTCACCACGCTCGCCGCCACGTTCACCGCGAACCTGGTCCGCAACATCTGGACCCACTCGGTGATCATGTGCGGGCACTTCCCCGAGGGCGTTCAGGTCTTCGAGCGCCGGTCGATCAGGGGCGAGACGCGCGGCCAGTGGTACCTGCGCCAGATGATGGGCTCGGCGAACATCAGCGGCAGCAAGGCCATGCACTTCATGACCGGCAACCTGTCGCACCAGATCGAGCACCACCTGTTCCCGGACCTCCCGAGCAACCGCTACGCCGAGGTCGCGGTGAAGGTGCGCGCGCTGTTCGAAAAGTACGAGCTGGAGTACGTCACCGGCCCGTTGCCCAAGCAGGTGTTCTCCGCGTGGCACAAGGTCTTCCGGCTCTCGCTGCCGAACAAGAAGCCCAAGGTCAAAACGCCGGACCGCGAGCAGGAGCTCGTCGTGGCCTGATTCCCGGTACGGGGTCAGATCCTTCGGCCGTACCGGCGGCACCACCGGGCTCGGTGAGATCCGTTGCGGACGGTGGGCGGCCGCGACATCAGCCCGCGTACGACACGGGATCCGGGCAGCCCGGTGTCCGGCCGCGCTGCGGCCACTGGGCAAGCCCCTTCCGGTAGTGGCGGCGCGCACCTCGGCACTCGCATGCGCCCTGCCGGCGGCCGGGCCACCCCTGGCCGCCACTCTGGACCGGGACGGCACGGTACAGGTCTGGGACCTGGGCGACCGCCGCCTCATCGGCACGATGCTCGTACCCGGCGCCACCACCGTCGCACTGGCCGGCGGGCGACAGCTGGTATCCGCGGTCGGGACGGACCTAGTTGTACACGTTCCGGAGGAAGGCCGTGATGTTGGAGAAGCGCAACGCCCTGTAATCGGTTCCCGTGGGCGGGTCGGCCCAGGCTCAGGCGCCGCGAAGCCGCTCCATCAGTCCGGCGCCGGCTCGCCATCGACCCGGTGCTGGTTTGGTGCTGACTTCGAGGGCCGGAATCATGGAAAATCGCAGGTCCTAGCGCTGATCGGATGAGTTGTCGTACCACTCGATGGTGGTCCCGATGAGACTGGCGGCGACGATTCTCTTGATGGATCCGGCGGTCGGGGGAGCGGTCTCGGGGGAGGCCATGAACACCGCTTCCAGGGGGTCTGCGGGGACGATCGGTGTCGCCACAACGTAGAAGTCCCCAGCTCACCGGCATATGTGGCGGGCCATCACAATGAGGTGGTCTTCTATGTGCCCCACGCCCACACCACCGATGGAGCTGCCTCCCGCGGCCCCGGACGCGATGACGACGGCCCCTGCCGGAATTGCAGAGTTGCGCCCGTTTTGGAGGGCCGGTGCTGACTCCCGTGCTGGTTCGGCGCTGGTTACGCTGCGTTGAGAGTGACCCGTTACGGCCGAGGCGGCACAAAACGGAACCGCAGGAAACAGGATGTCGCTTCGTCTCCCCGGTCTGCTTCGTGCCACCGCATGCCGTCATCGACTGACTGGTGAAGTTGCGAGCCCGAACGGAACGCGCGCCCTGAAATCTCCGCTGCGAGGACCGGCGATGAGCGGAGCGGATGAACCCCCAGGATTATGGGGGTGCCACTCGGGCTGAGGGAGTCGATCCATAAGCGTTGGGCTCGCTCCTGCCATGAGGTTCTTCGTCTCCTGGTGGTACAGGGGCCGCACTGCCTCTGACCAGCCGAAACAGTGATGAGTGGGTCTGTCGGTCGGTGGCTGGTCCGTGAATGGTCCGGACCTTGGCGCCTCGGGGTGGAGCGCGCTGACGAGTAGTTAGATATCGAGGGAGGGAGTCCGGGCGCGCCTCCCGGCAGAGGAGCGTCATGTCGAGGGGCCTGGTCCAGAGCTCTTCGGCTGCTGCGTGCAGCTTCAGGTGGGCTCTCGTTCGAGACCGCGTCTTTCTGTCGGTGTGTCGCGGAAGTCCGTGTGCAGCGTTGTGGACAGTCAACAAAGCGCGGAGTCGAACCCGCCGCTGTCGCTGGTTTTTTGGGGCCATGCCTCGTCGAGTGTCGAGGGGGTGCCCACTCCATGGATCAAGCCCCGTAGGGCGTTTGCGGACATGGTCTGGCTGGTTGGGCCCCCAACAGAGTGCCATCGAAGCCCGCGCCGTCGAATCGGTGAGCCTTGCAGGCCGTCCTCCGGAGCGGCAGCGGCTTGGAGGTGTCCCTGGCCGCGTGGATCTGGCCACGGTCCGCCCGGGCCGCCAACGTAGGGCAGTGCGGCGGGGCCGGGGCTGTGCGCTGGACCCAGCCCGTTCCGGTGAGCCCGGTGCAGGCCCCCACGAACTGGCACGCGACCGCGAGCGGATTCGCTCCATGCAGGATCCCTTGCTGTCGCATGAAGGCTCGTAGATTCGGTGCTGGTTCGGGCGTGCCATCCAACGCGCATTCCACCGCGAGCCAGCGCCGGTCAACGCTGATGTCCCAGGCCACCAGTCGAGGTGCGTGGTAACTGTCGGGGCAGGGTGTGACGGGGCCGAACCACCGGGGGAGGTGGGTGAGGAGCACCTACCCTCGACGCCCGACTCACCCAGGCCCACCGCGGCAAGCTCGGCCACCACAGGGGCTGTCGGCAGCCTCTCGGCCGAAGGTGTCCGCGAACCCGCGGGGCGGGTGTATTTCCAACCGGCCCGGGAGTGGCCCGGAGGCTCGTCCAAGGCGCAACCGAGGTGATTCTCCGGCCTGCTGGGCCGCCGGGCCTCGGTCGAACGCCCACGGCTGCCTGAAGGAGCTGGCAGCCGAGACGCAAGTGGGTTGGCCGGCCAGGGTGGTCGTATCACCTACCAAGCACACCGGGTTCGTGCCTGGGCTACGGCCGTTGGGCCGTTTCGGCCGTGGTTGCGAGTGTGTCGATGCAGTCCACCGTGGTCACCCTTGCTACTGTCCGCTTCGCCCAAATTGCCCGCAAGTGAATAATTCGCGCCCGCTGGTGGCCGAGAGGAAACGGACCATGAACGACTTTTCCCGTCGTAAAGTGCTCAAGGCGACGGCGGCCGCCGGTGCCGGTGCGGTCGTCGCGCAGGGCCTCGCGGCCACCGAGGCCCATGGTGCGAGCGCCGTGAAGGAGGCGTCCGCGAACGCGGAGTGCCCGCCGGCGAAGCTGACCGGCCGCATCGTCCGCCCCGACGACGCCGGGTACACGGACGCCCGCCTCGGCTGGGACCAGCTCATCTCTCGCTATCCGCTGGTCATCGTCTTCGCCCAGAACACCCAGGACGTGGTCAACGCCCTTACATGGGCACGGCAGAACGACGTCGCGCTACGGGTCCGCGGCGGCCGCCACAACACTGAGGGCTGGTCGAACATCGACAACGGCCTCGTGATCGACATCAGCGAGCTGAAGTCGGTCCGCATCGACAGCGCCGCCCGTGTCGCGACGGTCGGCGCCGGACTCAACCAGCTGGAAGCGGTGACCACGCTCGCGGAGCAGAACTTCGCGGTGACGACCGGGACCGAAGGCAGCGTGGGCCTGGCCGGGGCGACACTCGGCGGCGGTCTCGGCTTCCTCACCCGCTGGATCGGCATGGCCTGCGACAGCCTGATCGGTGCCGAGGTCGTCGTTGCGGAAGGCGCCGAGTGCGCCAAGGTGGTCAAGGCCGATCTGCACAACAACCCGGACCTGCTCTGGGCGCTGCGCGGAGCCGGGAACGGCAACTTCGGGATTGTCACCTCACTCACCTACAAAGTGGCCCCGCTGAGGAGCGTCACGTATTTGCAGGCCACTTGGGACGGAATCGGCGACCTGTCCAGGATCTTCGAGGCCTATCAGCGTACTGCGCCGTACACGGACGACCGCCTCGGCACCCAGCTCGAAATTCACCGGAACCAGATCCTGCTGTTTGCGGTCCTCGCGGAAGGAACACCCGCGGAGGCGAAGAAGCTGCTGGCCCCGATCCTGTCGGTCGACAGCCCCCAGGTGTCGGTGCAGGTAGGGAACTGGGGCGACGTGTACGCGGGCTTCCAGATCCCGATCGCGGACGAACCCGCGAACTGGAAGTTCTTCTCGCAGTTCGCCAGAAAGCCGTTCCCGAGGAAGGCGATCGATGTGATCTCCTCGTTCATGCGGGACGCGCCCACGGACGACAGCAACTTCTTTGTGCAGGCGTTCGGCGGGGCGGTCAGGAAGAGCCCCCGCGGCGGCACGGCGTTCCCGCACCGCGACGCGCTCTTCTACTCCGAGCCCGGCGCCGGCTGGGGGACCCGCTCCGACCAGCCGGGCGTCTGCGACCCGCTCACCCCGCAGGCCCAGGCTTGGATCGCCGAATTCAGCCAGGCACTGCGCCCCTACGTAGACGGTGCCTACGTCAACGTGGCGAACATCGGCATGCAGGACTGGGAGACCGCCTACTGGGGATCGAACTTCGACCGACTGCGCAAGATCAAGGCGGAGTACGACCCCCACAACGTCTTCAAGTACGAGCAGAGCATCCCGCCCGCGTCCTGCTGAACGAACAGGCCTGAGCCCCCTCCCGACCGGCGAGGGGGCTCAGCCACGACCTGCCCGTCCTGATGGAGAAGCCACGCTGTTGCAGGACGCCTATAAACCTGATTGAAATCGTTGATTCAGTCAGGCAGGCGCCATTGCCGCAAGACTTTCCTGCCAGTGCGGAGCGCAGGCGATCGTGGCCCGGGGGCGGTAGCGGACGAGGTCGGTGCGGCGGATGGTTGAGGATCTCCAGCCCAAAGGGCCTCATCGGCCGACCGCATGAGCCTGCGGTCCCTGCGCATGCCGACCTCGTCGGCGATCACGAAGGCGTCACCGGCGTCGGTCTTGCCCTCGCGGCAGTAGCGCGGGATGAACGTGCAGGTCATTGCGCGCCGGACGGCACACCCCTGTGGTTCTCCCGTGCACTGTCCGGGGTCATAGACCGCTGCCACGGCCGCAAACCCGCCGTCGCCTTCATCGACTACGCCAGCGGCTACAACGCCGCGTTCGCGATCTCCGCGGCCCTCTTCGCCCGCTCACGCGACGGACAGGGCCAGCACATCGACTGCGCCATGCTCGACACCGCCCTGATCCTCATGGCGCCCCAGGCCGCCGCTCACCTGTACGCCGACGACAGCGACGAATGGGCCGACGCCGGTCTGGGTGCCTACCCCACCGCCGGCGTCTTCGTCCTGGGCACCCCCACGCCCGAGCAGAACCGCAGACTCTGGCTCGCCCTCCGCGCCGATGGCCACCCCACCCACGGCTACGAAGACCTCGCCACCTTCGAGGACCTGCGCCGGCACGCCCCGGCCCTCACCCGGGCGCTCGGCGAGATCTTCAGAACCCGCACCGCCGACGACTGGGAACAGTGGGCGCACGACCACGGCCTGGCAGGCGAACGTGTCCAGACCCTGAACGAAGCCGTCACCCAGGAACAGGTCCGACACCGCCCGCTCTTCCAATCCCAGCCGGACGGCGACCCCACCGTCCCCGTCGCCGCCTTCACCTACGACCATGACGGCCCGCACCTCACCCGCCGGTCGCCCGGATTCGGCGAACACACCGATCAAATCCTCGAGGAGCTCGGCACCTCCCCACAGGAGATCAAACAACTGCGGGCGGCAGGCGTCATCTGATCGGACCTGCCGGGCCCGCTCCCGTCGCACCGCCGAGCGGCCATGCCCTCCCGCCGGAGCCCTGGTAATCCACGTCAGCACCTCTCGCGAACCATCGGTGACCAGCCCAAATGGCCAATGCCGGACCAATTCGTCAAGGCTTGGTCCCTCGCTGGTCAGGCGTGCTCGTCCGATGGCTGCTGGGCAGGCTGGACCGACCAGCTTGGCGGCTCGTCGCCGCCCGAGTCCTCGTCGCGCTCCGCGTCGGCGGCTGTCGCATGGATCTTGCCCGACGCGTGGTGGACCGGTGCGTATACGGCGTAGAGCTGCAGGGTCTCCTCACCGATGTTGGTGACGTTGTGCCAAGTGCCGGCGGGTACGAAGATGGCCCAACCGTCCTCGACCTCCTGCTCGAAGTCGAGTCGATCCTTCGTGCGGCCCATCTGGACGCGGCCCCGGCCTGCGTCGAGTCGTAGGAACTGGTCGGTCTCCGGGTGCGCCTCCAACCCGATGTCCTCACCCACCGGGATCGACATGAGGGTCAACTGAAGGTACTTCCCGGACCAGGCGACGGCGCGATAGTTCGTGTTCTCAAGCGTCGCCTTCTCCAGGTCGAAGCTCTGAGGTTCCGGCCCGATGTCCTTGATGGTCATACTTCTCTCCCGGTCAACGAAGACGGTATGCGGTACACGGTCGCGGTCTTGCGCCGGCCCGCGTCGACATCTCAGAGCCCTGGGCTTCCGCCGTGCGTCCGGTGGTGCAGTCGATCGGTTCGTGCACCTTCCAGCACAGCCGGCTGGGCATCGATCACCGGCTCCTGGCGCTATTGCGGAACTGGATTCCTCCCGTCAGGATGACACTTTGCGTGATGTTTCGCGTCATCTTTGTCACCTGGCGTGGTGGGCGCGAGTGATGCCGGGACGCGGGTGGCCGGGTCGACGTGCGAGGCGCGCGCCCCATCCACGATGGGCGACGCACCCATCCGATACCGCCCGTCAGGAGCACCCGTGCTGGAGCGCACAGACGCCTCCACACCTGAGCCCGCCTCCGCCGCGACCGGCCCAAGCCGGTCGGCCACGTCGTCGAGACGATCTGCGCAGAGCGCTGAGCGGCAGTGCGTCGTCACGTCGGGGGGCTATTCGTGCGCGATGACGGCGACGGGTCCCTTGGCATGGTGGAGGACCGCGTGGGCGACAGGTCCGATGTGCGCGCCGATCGAGGACTGCCGAATGCGGCGGCCGACGACCACGAGTCCCGCTTCGGAGCTGCGGTCGACGAGCTCCGTGGCGGCGTGCCCGACGCGCGCCCGCGAGGTGACGGCGCGACGGCCGGGTACTCCGCCTGCCAGGGTCCCAGGACGTCCTCCAGAGCAGCCTTCGCACTCATTTCGAGCTGCGCGTGAATCCTCGGATCGTAAGCCCCGCCGCGCCGCCTCCTCGAACGCGAAGGCCAGTAGCGCATTGCAGGGCTTGCCGGTGTCGACGCCCACCACCAGGTCACGGGATGCGTGTCGGCTTGCGGGGTGCGGTACGGCGTCCTCGCTCGCTCGCTCGCCCGCACCACGACGACCGGCCGCACCGTCGCCTGGATGACCGCCATGCCGACGGAACCGAGGACAAAACCCATCAGCGTGCCCAATCCCCGAGACCCGAGGACGATCAGGCCCGCGTTCGCCGCGACGTGTGCCAGCATGGCGGCCGGGCGGCCGTCGAGCGACCGGATGACGACGTCCAGTCGCGGTTGGGTCGTGCGCAGTGCTTCGGCGGCCTCGGTCAGCAGTGCCTGGGACCATTGACGGCGCACGTCGGTTGTCGGGACGGGGACGGCTCGGGGGGACGACCACTCCTCGGCGTGGACGAGGTGAAGCGGCGCGCCGCGCAGCCTGTGGTCCGTCAGGGTTCGGGCAATCTGCTTGAACGGGGCGTTGTCGGGGGACGGTGACGACCTCGCGGGTCATCAACTCGCGGATTTCTCGATGCCTCATGCTCTTCTCCTACCTCTCGGCAGCGGTGCGAGCGCCGATGACACGTCGTCCTGTTCGTAGTCGAGCCGGTTGACCACACCCACGGGACCGTCGATGCTCTGGCCCAGGTGCAGCCCGACGGCTCGGGTCGGCGACGCTGCGGTGCCTCGCGGCCGGCCCCTTCTACGTGTGGACTTCGGTGCCGAGGCGCTCGGCCGTGACGTCGACGACCCCCGGTACGGTGCGTGCGACGCGGATCAGCACGTTCCTCAGGGCCGGGTCGGGGATGGTGCCTTCCAGGTGCACGAGGCCGTCGGTGACGTGGACCTGCACCACGGCTGAGCCGGCGGGGATGAGTTCGGCCATGATCAGTTCGCGGAGCTCTTCCGCGATGTCCGCGTCGGGACGGAGGTAGATCTTGAGCAGGTCGCCCCGGCTGACGACGCCTACGAGGCGGCCGTCGCGCTCGACGACGGGCAGTCGCTTGAGGTGCCCGTGGGCCATCAGACGGGCGGCGCTCGCGATGCCGGTCTCCTCGGTCACGGTGACGGCCGGGAAGGTCATCAGCTGGCCGGCGGTCACGGCGCGGGATTCGTCCGCGCCTTGGGCCTTCAGCAGCAGATCGGCTTCGGACACCACACCGACGACGCGGCCCTCGTCCGACAGGACGGGCAGGGCACTGATCCGCCATTGCCGCATGGCCTCCACGATCTGCTTGATCGGTGCTCCTCGGTCGACGGAGATGACGGCGTGGGTCATTACGTCGTTGACGGTGCGCAGGTGCTTCATGATTCCTCCAGAGCGGCATCCCCCCATGTCCGAGCGTCGGCACCGACGTCTGCCGGGGATAGGGCCATCAGGGGGCTGGTGGGGACTGACCGGCCCTGTCGCCGAGGCGGTATGCGGTGCTTCCATGGAATCGACGGAAAGAGTTCTCACGAGGATGCGGAGAAGCGGCTCACGGCCGTGCACCGCGCAATCGGGATCCGCGAGAAGCGGGTGGGCTCTTTCCGCCTTCGTCGTGTGCAGGCCGGCTTGGCGAGCACCGCCTGGGACGCTCAGTTCGATGCGGGGCCTACGAGTCGGCAGCGGACGTCGACGATGCCTTCGACGGAGTGGGCGAGGTGTTCTGCCATGGGGATCAGGCCGGCATCGCGGACCGTTCCGGTCAGGGTGGCGATCCCCCGGGACACCGTGACCTTGACGGCCTTGTGGGAGAGCGGGAAGAGGCGCTCGACGACGCTCCGGCGAATCTCGGCGGTCAGCTCTTCATCGGAACGGAGGAAGACCTCGGGACGGATGCCGGATTTCACCTTCGCATCCGCGGCAACCACGGGGAGGGTCCCTACCGGTCCACGGGTAGGGACCGACCGGCCCAAGCGGGCTGGGGGAGCGGAGGCACAGCCTGGCGGTGACCCCTACCGCACAGCACAGAGAGAAGGCCGCGCCATGAAGGCACTCGTCTTCCACGGTCCCGGGCAGATCTCCTGGCAGGACGTCCCGGACCCCGCGATCAAGGACGCCGCCGACGCGATCGTCAGGGTCGACGCCGTCACCATCTGCGGCACCGACCTGCACATCATCAAGGGCGACGTCCCCGAAGTGACACCCGGCCGCATCCTGGGCCACGAGGCCGTCGGCACCGTGGTCGAGATCGGCGGCGACGTCCGCACCGTACGTCCCGGCGACCGCGTCCTGATCTCCTGCATCTCCGCCTGCGGCCGTTGCCGCTTCTGCCGCGAGGGCCACTACGGCCAGTGCCGCGGAGGCGGCGGCTGGGTCCTGGGCCACACCATCGACGGCACCCAAGCCGAATACGTACGCGTCCCCTTCGCCGACCTCTCAGTCCACCCGCTGCCCAGCGCACTGGCCAGCCACGACGCCGTGCTGCTCGCCGACATCTTCCCGACCTCCTACGAGGTGGGCGTCCTCAACGGCAACGTTCGCCCCGGAGACACCGTCGTCGTGGTCGGAGCGGGCCCCATCGGCCTGGCCGCCATCGCCACCGCCCAGCTCTACAGCCCCGGGCGCATCATCGCCGTCGACCTCGCCGCCTCCCGGCTCGCAGCAGCGCGTCACCTCGGTGCCGACGCCACCGCAAGCGCGCAGGAGGAGCCCGAGCGGCTGGTCGAAGACCTCACCGAGGGGCTGGGCGCCGACGTGGTCATCGAGGCGGTCGGCGTCCCCGAGTCGTTCGAGATGTGCACCCGCATGGTCCGCCCGGGCGGACACGTCGCCAACATCGGCGTCCACGGCAAGCCCGCCGTCCTCCACCTCGAAGACCTGTGGATCAAGGACGTCACCATCACCACCGGCCTCGTCGACACCCACTCCACTCCCATGCTGCTGCGCATGATGGCCGCAGGCCGCCTCCCCGGGGCCGCCATGGTCACCCACCGCTTCGAGCTGGACCAGATGGAGGAGGCGTACGACGTCTTCTCCCGCGCCGGCGAAACCGGCGCCCTCAAGGTCGTGCTCGGCGGACCGCAGCACGACACGCTCGCCGTGCCTCCCCAGGGAGCGTGAGTGCCGTGAAGAGTACGCCGAGCACACAGCCGCAGCCGTCCGGCGAGACAACCGGACGCACCGACCTGGGCCGCCGTCTGGCGGCCCGCAGGAACGCACTCGGCCTGAGCCGCGAGCAACTCGGCCAGAAGTGCGGAGCCGACGCGAACTACATCGCCTATCTGGAGGACCACGCCTCGTCCCCGGCCATCAGCACCCTCCTCCGCATCGCCGACGCGCTCGGCGTCGCCGTCGAGGACCTGACCGGCGCGAGCGCAGAGCGTGTGCCCGGCCGGTCCACCGCCCGGCGCGACAGCTCGCTCGTACCGCTGGACGAGACCGAATGCCGACGGCTTCTTGCCAGCCACGGTGTGGGCCGCATCGCGGTCTTCCTCCCGGACGGCCCGGCCGTTCTCCCCGTCAACTACCTGGTCGCAGGATCCGACATCGCCTTCCGGACCGCTGAGGGAGCGACCGCCGCCAGAGCAGCGGGGACCGAGGCCGCCTTCGAGATCGACAACATCGACGACGTCACCGCAAGCGGATGGAGCGTCCTGGCCGTGGGCGAACTGGCACCCGTCAATGACGCGGAAGACCTCCACCACCTCAACGCCACGGCCCGGTCCCATCCCTGGGCCGGCGGCGCCCGTACCCACTGGATGAAGCTCACCCCGGTCCGACTCACCGGCCGCCGTGTGGTGCATGAGTGATGAACGAGCTGGGCGCGGTCGTCTTCGACACGGACGGAGTGCTCCTCGCCACGGCGGGCCGACACGCGGCCGCCTGGAAGGAGACGTTCGACTGCGCGGCGGTCTCGGCGTCACGGCACGCCCGCTGGCTCATGGGCCCGGTGCCCTTGGTCCTGCCCGGCGACCGGCGCGAACGCATAGCCGCAGGCCAGGAGCGGTGGTTCCGGCTACCCAAGGGCTTATCCGGCAACCGCCGCATGCTCGCGTGGCGCTGCGTTCGTGATGCGCACACTGTGGATATATCAGCCGTCGGAAGGGTGAAACGGGATGAACAGGCAGCAAGAGGCTCCGCGGATCGTGGTGGGCGTCGATGGATCGCCCTCGTCCCAGGCCGCGCTGCGCTGGGCGGTCCGGTACGCAGGGCTGGTGAGCGGGCGAGTAGAGGCGGTCGCGGCGTGGGACCTGCCCGGTGGCGCATCGTGGTCGGCTCCGGCGGTGGACGCCACGTTCGACGAGGAGGAGGCCGAGCGCAGGCTGGTCGAGGAGGTCCGCACGGTTCTCGGTGAGGACGGCGCCTCCTCCGTGCACCAGCGTCTGGTGCGCGGCAATCCGGTCGACGTCCTGGTCGATGCGGCAGAGGATGCGGACATGCTGGTCGTGGGCAGCCGCGGTCGAGGTGGCTTCAGCCGAGCCCTGCTCGGTTCGGTGAGCCATCAGACGGCGCTCCACGCGCCGTGTCCGATCACCATCGTCCGGGCGGACGTACCCGTCGAACATTGATGGGCCCTTGAAATCCGGCATGGCCCCGCGGAATGGTCCAGAGCAAGGCAAGCGACGTCGATGGCTACCTGACTGAGGATCCCGAGGAACGCAGGGGCGCGCTGACCAAGCTGCGGCAGCTGTGCCGTGAAGAGCTGGTCGGCCAGACCGGCATCATCACGGCGTACGAGGGCCTCGGCCGAGAGCTGGGCCGTTCCGACCCGACTACCGGGAGCGGAGGGGCTTCGACCACCTCCAGGTCGCCCTGTCCGTCGGCGTCCAGGCGATGGTCCGCTCCGAGCTCGCCGGGGCCGGGGTGACCTTCACCCTCGACCCCGAGAGCGGCTTCCCGAACGTCGTCGTGGTGAGCGCGGCCTGGGGGCCGGGCGAGACCGTCGTCAGCGGGAGACCGATCCCGACGAGTACACCGTCTTCAAGCCCGGCCTCAGGGACCCGGCCCTGACCCCCGTCATCGACGTGCGGACCGGCGCCAAGCGTCGCAAGGCCGTCTACGCGGAGCGCGGGCTGACCGACACCGTCGACACCACCCCCGAGGAACAGGCACCGCCGTCGCCGAGGAGAGCCGCTACGGGGAGGACCGAATGGTCCCCGTAGGGATCCGTCCGGCCCAAGCGGACCAGCCATCGGCCGCGTGACAGTGGCATCAGCAACGCACCATGGAGCCGAGGAGCACCCGCCATGAGCACCAAGCGAGTCCTGGTCGCCTACGGGACCAAGCACGGAGCCACCGCAGGGATCGCCGAACAGATCGCGGTGACCCTGCGCGAGGACGGTCTCGACGCCGTCGTGCGGCCCGCCGACGATGTCCACGACGTCCGCGCCTACGACGCCGTCGTCCTCGGCGGCTCCCTCTACGCCGGCCACTGGAGCAGCAAGGCCAGGCACTGCGCCGAACGCAACGCCGACTCCTTGCGGCACCGCCCTGTGTGGATGTTCAGCGCTCGACCGCTCGGCCGAGGAACACGACATCCCCCCGGTCTCCGCGGTCGCCCGGGAGATGCAGCTGGTCGGAGCGCGCGAGCACATGACCTTCGGCGGCAGCATCACGGCCCACACCCCGGGCTTCCTCGCCAAGGCACTGACCCGCCAGGGCAAAGGCGGAGACTTCCGCAACCCCGAGCGGATCCAGAAGTGGGCCCACCACATCAGCGCCGAGCTCGTCGCCGCCTGAAGGGACGGCCGGCTCGGCACGCACCAGCACGGAGGCGTGCCATGCACCACCGGACGAAAGGGACGGGGGCCAACCCGCTCAGGCGTGATGCCGACCGCACCCGGACCCGTATGCATGCCGCCTTCGCGCTGACCTGCCTGCTGGCAGTCATCGCCGGCTTCGCCCTCGGGCGGGCCGCCTGGACGGACGGCCACCGCACCGCCGAGAACATCGCGCGCCATCGGCACACCGTGACGGCCACCACGATCGGCGAGACCGGCTACCGGGCGGGAGACCAGCCGAGCAGTCGGCCCGTAAGCGTGGCGACCGCCACGTGGCACTACCCCTCGCAGCGCCCGCACACGGAAACCATCCCCGTTCCGGCAGGAACCCGGAACGGCGACACGGTCCGGGTGTGGGTCGACGGAAACGGCAGTGCGGCCACCGCGCCGCCCGGCCGGGCCGACGTCGCTCTGAACGCGGTGGGCGTCGGCACCGGAGCCCTGGCCGGGATCGTGCTCGCCGGCGGCGCCCTTGTCGCCGTGCGCCTCCGCATCGTGGACGCGCGCAGCGCACGGGCCTGGGAATCCGAGTGGGCGGGCGTCGAGCCCCTCTGGTCCGGCCGCCTGCGCCCCGGCCACGGACCCGGCGACGACTGAGACCGCCGCCGGCCCGGATCCGACACCGGGCCCGGCGCCGACACGACTGCTCCTGAACTCGCCGGAGGCACACCACCTCACCGCCCACGGCACCGCGCGCTGCAACCCGACGTTGCCGCCGTCGGCCGCAGCATCGGTCGATTTCCGGACGAGGCCACAGGGCGCCTCAGCCCGGCGTGGGGCTCAGTACGGCCAGGACCAGTCCGTGACCTCCGGGAGGTCGGTGCCGTGCTCGCGGATCCAGCCGTGGTGGCGGATGCGCCGGTCGGCCACGGCCTGGCGCAGCCCCTCGGCCCGGCCGGCGAGGCCCGGGACGCGGTCGATGACGTCCATCACGAGCCGGTACCGGTCCATGTCGTTGCGCACGACCATGTCGAAGGGGGTGGTCGTGGTGCCGGACTCCTTGTACCCGCGCACGTGCAGGTTCGGGTGGCCGGTGCGGCGGTAGGCAAGGCGGTGGATGAGCCACGGATAGCCGTGGTAGGCGAAGATCACGGGCCGGTCGGTGGTGAAGAGCGCGTCGTACTCGGTGTCCGTCATGCCGTGGGAGTGTTCCTCGTGGGGCATGAGCCGGGCGATGTCGACGACGTTGACGACGCGGACGGCCAGTGAGGGAAGGTGCTCGCGGAGCAGGGCCGCCGCGGCCAGCACTTCCATGGTGGGTACGTCGCCGGCGCAGGCGAGTACGACGTCCGGCTCGCGGGAGCCGTGGTCGGTGCCCGCCCACTCCCAGACGCCGGCGCCGCGCGTCACGTGGGTGCGGGCCTCGTCCAGCGGCAGCCAGTCGAAGCAGGGCTGTTTCCCGGCGACGATCACGTTGACCTGGTCGCGGCTGCGCAGGGCGTGATCGGCCACGGCGAGGAGGGTGTTGGCGTCCGGCGGCAGGTAGACCCGTACGACCTCGGGGCTCTTGTTGAGGACGTGGTCGACGAAGCCGGGGTCCTGGTGGGAGAAGCCGTTGTTGTCCTGGCGCCAGACGTGCGAGGTGAGCAGGTAGTTGAGGGAGGCGATCGGCGCCCGCCAGGACAGCTCGCGCGAGGTCTTCAGCCACTTGATGTGCTGGCCGACCATGGAGTCGACGATGTGCGCGAAGGCTTCGTAGGTGGAGAAGAGTCCGTGGCGGCCGGTGAGGAGGTAGCCCTCCAGCCAGCCCTGGCAGACGTGTTCGGACAGGATCTCCATGACCCGGCCGTCGCGGGACAGGTTCCGGTCCGTCGCCTCCGTCATGCCCTGCCAGGCTTTGCCGGTGGCGTCGTACAGGTCGTCCAGCCGGTTGGAGGCGGTCTCGTCCGGTCCGACGACCCTGAAGTCCCGCCGCTCGGCCGTGTCGCGCATGATCCGGGTCAGGAAGTGCCCGAGGACGCGGGTCGGTTCGTGGAGGCTGCTGCCTCGCTTGTCGACGGGGACGGCGCAGGTGTCGAGGGCGGGCAGCGGGAGGGGCCGCAGCAGTCGGCCGCCGTTCGAGTACGGGACGGCGCCCAGGCGGTGATCGCCCCGCGGGACACAGGCGAGGACCTGCTCGGTGGGGCGCCCGTCGGCGTCGAAGAGATCCTGCGGCCGGTACGAGCGCAGCCAGTCCTCCAACTGCCGGAGGTGGGCGGGGTTCTCGCGCACTCCGGCGAGCGGGACCTGGTGAGCCCGCCACGTGCCCTCGACCGGCTCGCCGTCGACGGTTGCGGGGCCGGTCCAGCCCTTGGGGGTGCGCAGAACGATCATCGGCCAGCGTGCGCGCTCGCGCTGCGTGCCGGTGCGCGCTGTCCGGGCTTCCTGCTGGATGAGCGTGATGCGGTCCAGGGCGTGGTCCATGGCGCGGGCCATGGCTTGGTGCACCTGGCCGGGGTCGCGGCCGGTCACGTACAGCGGCTCGTGCCCGTAACCGCGCAGCAGCGCGTCGAGCTCGTCCTCGGGGATCCGGGACAGCACGGTCGGGTTGGCGATCTTGTAGCCGTTCAGGTGCAGGATCGGCAGGACCGCGCCGTCGTGGACCGGGTCGAGGAACTTGTTCGAGTGCCAGGACGCCGCCAGCGGCCCCGTCTCGGCCTCGCCGTCCCCGATGACGCAGGCGACCAGCAGGCCGGGGTGGTCGAAGGCGGCTCCGTAGGCGTGGGCCAGGGAGTATCCGAGCTCGCCGCCTTCGTGGATGGAGCCGGGCGTCTCGGGGGCCACGTGGCTCGGCACGCCGCCGGGGAAGGAGAACTGCCGGAACAGCGCGCCCATGCCGACCGCGTCCCGCGTGACGCCCGGGTAGGTCTCGGTGTACGTGCCCTCCAGCCAGGAATTGGCGAGGACGGCGGGACCGCCGTGGCCCGGGCCCCAGACGCACAGGGCGTCCAGCGAGCGGTCCCTGATCACGCGGTTGAGGTGGGTGTGGACGAGGTTCAGACCGGGGGAGGTGCCCCAGTGGCCGAGCAGTCGTGGCTTGATGTGCTCGGGCCTCAGCGACTCGGTGAGCAGGGGGTTGTCCATGAGATAGATCTGCCCGACTGCCAGATAGTTGGCGGCGCGCCAGTGCGCGTCGAGCTCCGAGATGGGGTGCGAGGTCATGCCCGCTCCTGAGTGCGACGGTCCGGGACGTTCGTCGACTGAGCCGATGCCTCCACACTGCCCTCACCGAGTCGGCGCCGCGAGGGGAGGACCGGCCCTGGGGGAGGGACCGTTGGCCCCTGTGCGCCACGGCGCCCGGCCGGGAGGGTGGGGTCAGCGGCGCCGGTCCCCCGGTCGCCGCCGCTCCCCTGACGGCCGACCCCGATGCCCCGGCATCACGACGGAGGACAGACTTGTGAAGCGCACCCTGGTTGTCGGAGTGGACGGATCCCCTCAGAGCCTGGCCGCGGCGGACTGGGCCGCACAGGAAGCAGTACGGCGTGACCTGCCCCTGCACGTGGTCCACGCCTGGGTGTGGCAGCTGCTCGCAGCCCCGATCGTCCAGGACCGCGACACCGAAGCCCGCCGCGCCGACGACGTCCTGAAGGAGGTCGAGGGCGAGCTCACCCACCGGTATCCGGGGCTGGCCCTCACCGCGGAAGTGCTCTCCGACGCACCCGTACCGGCCCTGCTGCATGCCGCCAAGAACGCGGAGATGCTGGTCATCGGCGCTCGCGGGCACGGAGCCCTGGTCGGCTTTCTGCTGGGCTCATACGGCCGGCAGGTGATCGCCGCCGCCGAGTGCCCCGTCGTCTCCGTACGCTCCGCGCACGGCAGGCCGGCGGCCGTGCCGGAGGAGGGCGAGGTCGTCGTCGGACAGCAGGGCGGCGTGGAGGAGTCCGCCGGGGTACTGCGCTTCGCCTTCGAGGCGGCCGCGGCGCGGAAGGCACCGCTCCGTGCGGTCCGCGCCTGGAGCCTGCCCC
Organism: Streptomyces sp. NBC_01006; assembly: GCF_045162725.1. NCBI lineage: Bacteria > Bacillati > Actinomycetota > Actinomycetes > Kitasatosporales > Streptomycetaceae > Streptomyces > Streptomyces sp. NBC_01006. Next base: position 7,862,525 of record NZ_CP108700.1, read on the forward strand.
CGGTCTACGGGTACAGCCCCGGGTCGATGTGGATCGCCGACCAGTTCGGTGGCCTGGAGCCGTACGAGAAGGCCGCGCTGGAGCAGGCGCTGGAGCCGTGGCGGCTGAAGTACCCGGAGGTCGATGTCGTCGAGCACGTGGAGCAGGGCAGTGGCGGCCACGCGTTGCTGACCGCCGCGTCGGACGCGCAGCTGCTCGTAGTGGGCCGCCGGGTCCGCGAATCGGCGGTGGGGGCGCACATCGGATCCGTGGCCCACGCCGTCCTGCACCACTCGGTCTGTCCCGTCGCGGTGGTTCCGCACTCCTGACCCGGTCGGGGTCAGGCGGGAGGGCCGGGCACGCGACTGTCCGGCGTGCCCGGCCGCCGGCTATTCCGTGGTCGGGACGGGGTGCTGACTCGGCGGGATCAGCGTATGACTGGCGATCACGGCAGCTTGAACGCGGCGCTCCACACCCAGCTTGGTGAACAGGCGCGAGATGATGTTCTTGACGGTCTTCTCCGCGAGGTACAGCCGCTCGCCGATCTCCCGGTTGGTGAGCCCCTCGCTGACCATGACGAGGATCTGCTTCTCCCGGTCGGTGAAGCCGGGCAGACCCGGGACCTGCTCCTCCTTGGGCACGTCACCGCGCATGCGGGCCATCAGCCGGGTCGTGGCTCCGGGATCGAGCATGGACTGGCCGGCCGCGACCGTGCGGACGGCGGTGACCAGGTCGGTTCCGGTGATCTGCTTCAGCACGTAACCGGAGGCGCCCGCCATCACGGCGTCCAGCAGGGCTTCCTCGTCGTCGAACGAGGTGAGCATCAGGCAAGCCAGCTCGGGCATCCGCGAGCGCAGCTCACGGCACACGCTCACGCCGTCGCCGTCCTGGAGTCGTACGTCGAGGACCGCCACCTGGGGGCGCAGCGCGGGGATGCGGATCAGGGCCTGTTCCGCCGTGCCCGCCTCACCGACCACGGTCAGGTCGGGCTCCGCGTCCAGCAGGTCGTGCACCCCTCGGCGTACGACCTCGTGGTCGTCGAGGAGGAAGACCGTGATCGGCGTCCTGGTGGGGGAGGGGCCACCGCTGTCGGTCATGACGCAACTCCTTCGCCTCTGTTCGCCCTGGGAGCACGAACTCCAGCATCCTGCCTGCCGAAGGGGCCGAACGGACAGGGCCGATCGGCCCTCATCCGGCCCTTTTCCGCGCGATGGGGCACCCGGGGAAAAGGGACCTTCGGCCCTGCGCGGGGGGCATGTGGACCTTCCCGGGGCCGGTCCGTGTGCGTTGAACTGGTGCCGCACGGGGAGAGGGGCGGCTCGACCGCAGAGCCGCACGCAGCGTGGAGGTTCCACATGACGACCACCTTGATCGACCTGAAGACCGCAGTGAGGAACGACGGCGACGTGCGCGTCACCTTGGCAGGAGAACTCGACTTCCACACGGCGGGGCAGGTGGAACCCCGACTCACCGCCCTCGCCGCCTCCGGTCACCGCAGTCTCGTCCTCGACCTGTCCCGGATCTCCTTCTGCGACAGCGCCGGCATCGACCTCTTCCTGCACGTGCACCACTGCTGCCGCTCGGCCGGAACCCGGCTCCGGCTGATCGACGTGCCGCCTCTGGTGGCCAAGTCGATGCGGGTGCTCGGCGCCGACCGAGTGCTGTGGCTCGTGGTGGCCTGACCACGGCGGTGTCCGCAACCGGTGCCCGGTTCGGGACCGTTGGGCCCTGGTTCTCGTGGTGATCGAGAGAGAGGCTGGTGACTCGGAAGCCGCAAGGACCGATCGATACCGGATGAAGGTACGCAGCATGGACGAGGCCGGCGGCATACGGCGCACCGATGGACAGGACGGCGACATGGCGGCCACCCGGTGCATGCGCGAGCTCGACAGGTCCGAGGCGCTCAGGCTGGTGGCGACCGTGTCCTTGGGGCGCATCGTCTTCACGCAGCACGCGCTGCCCGCCGTCCGCCCCGTCAACCATCTCGTCGAGGGCGAGGACATCATCGTGCGGATCCACGACGACGGGGCACTCGCCTCCCTCGTGGCCCCGGCCGATGTCCTCGGTGTGGTCGTCGCCTACGAAGCGGACGCCATCGATCCCGTCACCCACCTCGGCTGGAGCGTCGTCGTCACCGGTTACGCGTGCCCGGTGGCCGACCCCGACGAGGCGGCCCGGTTCGCCGCCCTGCTGCGACCCTGGGTGGGACGCCCCATGACCCGAACCCTGCGGATCCGCCCCGACCTCGTCACCGGATTCCGGCTGGAGGCGGAGCGGATGCTGCCGGAGCCGGCTGCCCGGGGATGATCGCGTCGGTGCCGTCAGCTCCCGGTGGGGAGCGGCGCCCGCCAGACGAGTCGGCTGCCCCCCTCGTCGGGGGCGTCCACGGTGAAGGACCCGCCCAGCTTCTGCGCCCGGTCGTCGAGGTTGAGCAGACCGCTCCTGCGGCCCTGCGCCGGGATGCCCCTGCCGTTGTCGGAGACCGTCAGTACGACCTCGCCCGGGTCCGCCTTGAGGGCCACGGCGACCCGGGTCGCCCCCGCGTGGCGGGCGGCGTTGCTCAGGAGCTCGCCCAGCGCCGCCATGAGATGATCGGCCACCTCGGACGGGACGTCCGTGTCGAGCAGGCCCTCCATGCTCAGGCGCGGAGGATGGCCGAGGGTGGTGGCCGCGTCGCCCACGGCCCGGGCAGCGCGGGCCCGCAGACCCGGGCCGCTCTCGCGGTCCTTGGTGCGCAGACCGAAGATCGTCGATCGGATGATCTTGATGGTCTCGTCCAGGTCGTCGACCGCACGGCTGACGCGCTCGGCGGCCCCTTCGTGCTCGACGAGCCGTGCGGCGCTCTGGAGGGTCATGCCCGTGGCGAAGAGCCGCTGGATGGCCAGGTCGTGCAGGTCCCTCGCGATCCGGTCGCGCTCCTCCAGCAGTGCTATCCGCTCGGCGTCACGTCGCCGCTCCGCCAGCTCCAGGGCGATGGCCGCCTGACCCGCGAAGGCGACGAGCGGCTCCAACTCGTTCTCGCCGAAGACGGGTTCGCCGGCTGCGCGCGCGAGCAGGAGCACGCCCCTGCTCTCTCCGCCGGCGGTGCCCAGCGGGACCGCAACGGCGGGACCCAGCCCGCCCTGTGTCTGGACATCGGCCGGATGGCGGTCGTCGTCCGAGGCGTGAACGACCGTGACGGGTTGCCCGGTCCGGTGAGCGGTTCCCGAGAGGGTTCCCGCGAAGGGGACGAGAAGTCCCTGACGGGCCTCGCTGTCCGCACCGGCCGCGAACTCCACGAACAACCCCTCGGCGCCGGGAACCGGCATGGAGATGTCCGAGATCCGGGCGCCCGTGATCTCCTGGGCCCGGAGGGCGATGAGCTGCAGCACCGCCGGACGGGAACTGCCCGACAGCAGGCTCTCGGTGATCTCCGCATTGGCCTTGAGCCACCGCTGCTGGCACTGCGACCCCTCGTACAGCCGGGCGTTGTCGATCGCCACGCCCGCCGCCACCGAGAGGGTGGAGATCACCGTCTCGTCCTCGGTGTCGAAATCGGCCCCGCCCCGCTTGTCGGTCAGATAGAGGTTCCCGAACACCTCGTCACGCACCCGGATCGGCACACCGAGGAACGTGCGCATCGGCGGGTGGTGCGGCGGAAACCCGTACGACGAGGAGTGCGCGCCGAGATCGGTGAGACGCAAGGGCTCCGGGTGGTGGATGACCTCCCCGAGCAGACCGTGACCGGCCGGCAGGGGACCGATTTCGGCGATGGCCGCCTCGGTGAGCCCCACGGTCAGGAACTGCGACAGGGTGCGGCCGTCGGGGCCGATGACCCCGAGCGCCCCGTATTCGGCGTCCACGAGCAGGGCCGCCGCCTCCACGATCCGCCGCAGCACCTGGGCCAGATCCAGCTCGCGGCCCACCGAGACGACGGCCTCCAGCAGGCTGTGCACCCGGTCCCGGGTGCCGCGCACGGCGTCGATGCGCACCTGGAGCTCGTCGAGCAGCTCGTCCAACCGCATCCGAGGCACCTGCGTCAACGGATCCCCCACACCCACGTGATTCCCCTTCGCTGCCCGCCCCGTGCGGAGTCAGCGTATCGACAGCCCGGCCTTGGGGGGCGGGGAGCGGCAGACCAGGGGTCGCCGCGGCCGGGCCGTGTGCGTCGAGCGGAACGCCGGCAGGACGAGGGGGGCACGACACGCCGAGGCGTGAGGGGCGTCGTTGCGCACGGCCGCGGGCCGTGACTGACTTGATCGCAGAACCGGACGGAAGAGGGGCGGAGACGGCGATGGGCCTCAAGAAGGCGGTCTACGAGAGAGAACTGCTGCGGCTCCAGACGGAGCTGGTCAAGCTCCAGGAGTGGACGCGGGCTGAAGGCGCCCGCCTGGTCGTCGTCTTCGAGGGGCGTGACGCCGCGGGCAAGGGAGGCACGATCAAGCGGGTCGCCGAACACCTCAACCCCCGCGTCGCACGCATCGCGGCCCTGCCCACGCCGACGGAGCGGGAGCGTACCCAGTGGTACTTCCAGCGGTACGTCGAACATCTGCCCGCCGCCGGCGAGATCGTCCTCTTCGACCGCAGCTGGTACAACCGGGCCGGGGTCGAGCACGTCATGGGCTTCTGCACACCGGCGGAACACCAGCTCTTCCTGCGGCAGTGTCCGGTCTTCGAGCGGATGCTGGTGGAGGACGGGATCCTGCTTCGCAAGTACTGGTTCTCCGTCAGCGACGCGGTGCAGGAGGAGCGGTTCCGCGCCCGTGCACAGGACCCGTTGCGCCGGTGGAAGCTCTCCCCGATGGATCTGGAGTCCCTCACGCGCTGGGAGGCGTACTCGAGGGCCAAGGACGAGATGCTCGTCCACACGGACACGGCGGATGCCCGCTGGTACGTGGTCGAGAGCGACGACAAGCGCAGCGCGCGGATCAACATGATGGCCCATCTGCTGTCCTCTGTTCCCTACGCGGACGTCGCCGTACCGTCGCTGACCCTGCCGCCGAGGCCCCGGTCCACGGGCTACGAGCGTCCGTCCAAGGACCTGCAGACCGCCGTACCCGACCACGCGGCCACCCTCGGGAAGGACTGAACCGCGGTGGACACTGAAGGTGTCTACTCCCGGATTTCCAGTACCTCGGAGACCGGACGGCGGGGCGTGGCGGTGCCTGCCGGGCCGTAGCCGAGACGGAAGATCATCTGCACTTGTCCCATGGCCGCGACCGGGTCGCGCACCGTCCACCGCAGCTCCGGCCATTCCAGGGGATGGGACGTCACCGAAGTGGCAAGGCCGTCAGCGGTGGCCTGCAGAAGGACGCGCTCCATTGCCTGACCGGCACGCAGCCAGTCGGCTCTCGTGTCCCCCTCGGTGCTGAGCAGAGCCAGCTGTGGCCGCTTCTCGAACACGGCCCAGCCGCGATCCGGTATCGGGTTGGCCCACCCGAAGTCGCGCACGGGCGTGGGGCCACCGGAAGCCTTCGGTCCGAATGCGGCGGCGGGAATGCCGTCGCTAGGTGTGCCCGTGGCGCTCTGTGGGTGGGAGGTCCAGGCCGCGGTTTCCGCCTGGGCGAGCGGATCGATCTCCTCGCGGTGTTCGGCGTCCCGTACCAGCCCGAGCACGGTGTCGATGTGCCAGGTGTCCGGGACGGTGAGCCGGCAGCCCTCCAAGTGGGCCGCGGCCCACAGACCGTCCAGCAGCGCGGTCGGCACCGGCTCCTCGCTGAAGGGGTACCGGCTGGTGTGCCGGCGCCGGACGGCGTCGTGCAGGGAGGCCAGCTCGGGGTCCGCGCCCGTCGCCTCGTCGATGGTCACCGTGGCGAGCAGCCATGGTTCGGCGTCGTCGGGCAAGAGTCGCACACGGACGGGGAGGCCGATCCAGGCCGCGGACACGCGCAGGTTGAACAGCGCCGCCGCGCAACCCAGGTGGAGGCCACGGTGGTTCGGGTCGGTCCGGGGCATGGCGCGTTCCGGATCGCCGTACAGGGCGAGGGCACCGCTGCCGACGTGGAACACGAACTTCCATGGCTGGGCGTTGTGCATGGACGGGGCGGTGACGGCGTCGCCGATGAGCTGGATGACGGTGTCGGGGTCGAGATGTGTTGCGGTCACGGGACTGGTCCTGTCTGTGCGGCCTCCTGGATGGCGGGCTGGCCGATGACGATGCGTCCGTCGACGGCGAGTCGTGGGTACTGCCGCTCCCGGGGACTCAGCAGCTCACGGAGAGTGGTCTCAAGTCCGTCGGCCATCTCGAAGGAGAGGTGCCGGTCGCAGTTGCTGCGCGGGTCCACTCCGAGCACCACCGGTCCGGCATCGTCCGCATTCACGGGCGGACGGTCTTGGCCGTCGACGAGCGGGACGGCGAAGGGCCCGTACTGAGCCCGGTCCACCGCGTGGACGAGTTCCAGCGCCGCGCCGCGCAGTTCGGCCTCGTGGGCGGCCCAGCCGGCTGCGGCGCTGCCGGCGCTCGATCCGTCCAGACCTACCGTGATCCGGTTCGACATGGTGTTCCTCCTGGAGCCGATGGTCGGCTGCTTCCAGACTGTTCCGCTCGTCGTGCCGGCGGGAGGGCCCGAGCGGTCCGACCGGGGACCGATCGGCCCTCCTTGCCCGTTCAGTTCAGTTCAGCTCGGCCCCGGCCTCGGTCCGGGTCAGCCTGTTGTCGACGTCGACGACCCCGTCGACGCTCTGGCAGAGGCGAACGATCACGGGCAGCACTCCGGGCTGGGGCAGGGTGCCACTCAGCGTCACCATGCCGTCTTCGACCTCGACGGTGATGGCCGAAGGGGCGAGGTGGAGTGTCCGGGTGAGGACGTCCTCGATGATCTCTTCCTGTATCGCGTGGTCATGGCGCAGGAAAAGTTGGATCAGATCGCTGCGGCTGAGTATGCCGACCACACGCCCGTCCGAGTCCGCGACCGGTAGCCGCTTGACCTGGTGTCGCTGCATGACCCTGGCCGCGCGGACCACGCTCCACTCGGGCCGTGCCGTGACGGCCGGGCTCGTCATCAGCTCCTCGGCAGTTCTCGCACCGCCGGCGGGCCGCCGACGGAGCAGGTCGGCTTCGGAGACGACACCGACCGGGTGCCCGGTCTCGTCGACGACGGGCATGGCGGTGATGTCGAACTCCTTCAGGAGCCGAGCGATCTCCTTGAAGGCGGTCGCGCGCCGGACGGTGATGACGGTGGGCGTCATCAGGTCCGCGACGCTCCGGTGCCTCATGTCGGCCGACCTCTCATGCGGGCATGGGGGCGGTGAGATCCGCCTTGACGCCCACGACTCCCGATGCGGTGCCGGCGGCGCGCACGACGACGTCCTCCAGCGCGGGGTCCGGGCAGCGACGTGCGCAGGTGGACCTTCAGGGGATCCCCGCGGCCGACGAGACCGACCGGGCGGCCGTCCTCGTCGACCACGGGAAGGCGCTTGAGGTGGCTGCGAGCGATCAGACGCGCTGCAACGGGGATGGTGGCGTCCTTCGTGACGCTCTGCGCCTCGTCACCACGGCATCGCATGGCGAGCGCGGTCGGCTTGAGCTGTTGCCGTGTCGTCGGTTCGGGCGGTGACGCGCGATGCCACGGCGACGACCCCGTCGAGGTGCTCGACGAGGTTGCGCAGTACGGGTAGCTGACTTCGGAGCTCGACCTGGCCGTCCAGAGTGACGATGCCGTCCACCACGTGCACGTCGACGTCACCGGCCGGCACACGGAGTACCTCCGCGAGGATCTCGTCGGTCACTCGCCGACGGATCTCGGAGTCCGGGCGCAGGAACGTGCGGAGCAGGTCGCGGCGGGTGACGATGCCGACGAGGCGGTCCTCCACGTCCACGACGGGGAGGCGTTCGACGCTCCGGCGGGTCATCAGCCGGGCGGCGTCGGCCACTGTTTCTTCGGGGTGGACCGTGACCGCGGGCGCGGACATGACGTCGCCCGCGCTGGGCGGCACGGCCACTGCGCTGTTGTGCCGGGCCGTGTGCGCCAGCAGGTCCGTCTGCGAAACGACACCCACCACACGGTCCTGGTCGTCCAGGACCGGGACTCCCGTGATGTCGTACTGGGCGAGGAGCTTCGCGACGTCCTTGAAGGTGGTGTCCGGCGTCACGGAGGCGACCTCGTCGGTCATCAGGTCCGCCACTTTCATGTGCTTCATGAGGTCCTCCTGCTCCGCCGTGTCCCGCCAGGCCCATGCCCGATGCGGGGTCTGCCCCCACCATCCGTCGGAGCCCGCAGGTGATCGAGGGCCGAACGGTCCCGTCCTGGGGCCCGTAAGGGCCCGCCCAGCCGGGGCGATGGGGACCTTTGGTCCCGGCGGTGGTCCCGGGCGGCCCTCGCCCAGGAGCACCGGCGGTGCCAACGTGAGTGGTGTCCCTCATCGGCTTCTCGGTTGGGAGGAATCGTGGAAAGCGCATTCCGTACCCCGGACACCAGCTCGGTCGTCGTCGGCGTGGACGGCTCGCGGTCGGCGCGCAGCGCTGCCTTGTGGGCGGCCCGGGAGGCCGTACGTCGCGACCGCCCCCTGCACATCGTCTTCGGCGCCGACACCGACGGCCGGGCTCTGTACCTGCCGGCGGAGACCATCGAACGGGTCCGCGTCGAGGGCCGGGAGCTTCTCGACGAGACGGCGAAGGCCGTGTCGGCCGAGTATCCCGGCCTGCCCGTGACCACGGAATTCAGCCGCGCGGACGCCGTCAACAGCCTGCACCGGGCCGGCGGTCTGCACGGCACGATCGTGGTGGGCAACCGCGGCCTGGGGGGTTTCAACTCCCTCATGCTCGGCTCCGTGGGCCTGGATACAGCGGCCATCGCCTCGACGCCCGTCATCGTCGTCCGAGGCATCGACGGGGCCGAGGAGACCGGCAGCGTCCTCGCGGCCGTTCGCGACGAGCACGATCTCGTGATCGCCCGGTACGCCGCCCGGGAAGCCGAGCTGCACAAGGCCTCGCTGCGGCTGCTGCACGTGTGGAACGTGCTCCAGTCCGTCGGCGAGGTGGTCAGCATGCTCGACGGCATCGACGAGATCGCGGGCGGCCACGCGGAGACCCTGCGGGCCGTCACGGACGTGATCTGTGAGGAGTTCCCCGATCTGGAGGTGGATGCCGATGCGGAGAAGAGCATCTCCGTGGCCGGCGTCCTTGTCGAGGCGTCCCGCCATGCCGACCTGCTCGTCATGGGCGGACGGCGGGCCCACGGACCCCTCGGACTCGCCCCCAACCTGGGCAAGACCACGCACAGCCTGGTCCACCACGCCCACTGCCCCGTCCTCCTCATCCCCCGGACCGGCAGCGACTTCGGGGGTCAGCCATGACCAGCCACCGGGCAGGAACCCGGGACATCGTCGTGGGCATCGACCCGGTCAGGGACTGGCACCTTTCCCTGGCCTGGGCCGCCGACGAGGCCCAGCGGCGCCGGCTGCGGCTGCGCCTGGTGCTCGCGGTGCCGCCCCAGCACGACACCCATCACGATCACGTGGACGACACCCCCGACCAGATGTCCCTGCGGCGGGCAGGGGCCGAAAGACTGGCACAGGCCGAGGACTGGGTGCGCAACCGCCACCCCGAGCTGGGTGTCACCGCGGATCTGCTGGGCGGTTTGCCCGCCCCCGTCCTCGGTGGCGCGGCGCGGGACGCCCGCTTGGTCGTGCTCGGCTCCCGCCATCTGAGCCGCACGGCGGAGTTCTTCAGCGCCGGCTCACTCGTGGTCCCCATCACCGCCCAGGCCGCATGCCCGGTCGTCGTGGTGGGCGACGCGGAGCACATCAGCCAGCAGCCGCCCTATGTCGTCGCGGGTATCGACGGCAGTGCGTCCGCCACGGCCGCGCTGGCCTTCGCCTTCGACGAGGCCGACCTCCGGGGCGCGGCGCTGCGGGTCGTCTGCGTCTGGCAGCGGCCGCGGATCATGCTGGACGACGAGGAGGTGGCACTGCGGGCACAGCGCACCCTGCTCTCCGAGGCCGCCGCCGGACTGTCCGAGAAGTATCCGGACGTGCACGTCACCCACGAGGTCCTCACCGGCCACCCGGTCGAGGAACTGGCCCGGGCCGCCGAGCACGCCCTTGCCGTCGTCGTGGGCCGCCGCGGCCGCGGCGGATACACCGGCATGCGGATCGGATCCGTCGTCCATGGCCTCCTGCACCGTGCGCACTGCCCCGTGATCACCGTCCCCACCGGTTGAGCCTGCGATGACCGGCCGAGCGATCGACACGGCCTCTGTCGGCTCCTCCGCCCCGACGGGACTGACACAGGCCGAGGCCGAACGCCGACTGGCCCGCTACGGCCGCAACGAGGTGGCACCGCCCCCACCGACACCGATCCACCAGCGGGTGCTGGTACAGCTCCGCGATCCACTGATCATGGTGCTGCTCGGTGCCGCCCTGCTGACCATCGCGATCGGTGACCACCCGGATGCCGTCATCATCGGCCTGGTGGTCGTCTTCAACACCACCGTCGGGGTTGCCCAAGAGGTCCGGGCGGACCACGCGGTCGCCGCACTCTCGGCACTCTCGGCCCCACATGCCCGGGTGCTGCGCGACGGATCCGGTCGCGAGGTGCCCGCAGCCCTCGTGGTGCCCGGCGACACCCTGCTGCTGAGCGAGGGTGACATCGTCGCGGCGGATGCGGACATCACCGAGGCGTCCTCGCTCCTGATGGACGAATCCATGCTCACCGGCGAATCCGAACCCGTCGACAAGACCTCGGGCGAGACGGTGAGCGCCGGCACCGTCGTCGTGCGCGGCCGGGGTGTCGCCATCGCCACGGCCACCGGTGGGGCCAGCGCGCTCGGCCGGATCGCGGCGCTCTTCGACGGCGGCCACGAGCCGACACCGCTCCAGCGCAGGCTCGCCTCCCTCGGCCGCGTCCTGGCCGCCGTGACCCTCGCCCTGTGCGTGCTGTTCTTTGCCCTGGGCCTCGTGCGCGGGCTCGCGCTGGGCACGATGGCCGTCACGGCGATCAGCCTCGCCGTCGCTGCCGTGCCCGAGTCGCTGCCCGCCGTGGTCACCCTCTCCCTCGCATTGGGCGCCCGCCGCATGGCGTCCCGCGGGGCGCTGGTGAGGCGCCTGCCCGCCGTCGAGACGCTGGGCTCGGTGAGCGTGCTCGCCACGGACAAGACCGGCACCCTCACCGAGGGCCGCATGGTCGTCCAGCAGGTGTTGCTTCCCTCTGGTGCGGTCGGCTTGTCCGGCGCCGGATATGAGCCCTACGGGGACTTGGACATCGAAGGGCGCCCTCTCACGGCCGAGCAGCTGCGACCGGTGCGGGAACTGCTCACTACGGTGTCACTGTGCAATGACGCAGGCCTGAGGCCGCCGGGGGAGAGGTCGGACGTCTGGACAGCCGTCGGAGACCCCATGGAGGCCGCACTGCTGGCAGCAGCTGCCAAAGCCGGCTGTCCGGACCCGGCCGAGCTGCGCCGGACCCACCCCCGTACCGGGGAAGCCCCCTTCGACAGCCTGCGCAAGCGCATGACCACCGTGCACCGGACCCCTGCCGGGACCACCCTCATCTGCCTCAAAGGGGCACCGGAAGCCGTCCTCACCCCGGAACTGCTCGACGATCCGTCCGAGCTCCTGGCCACCACCCGCCGCCAGGCCGCCGAGATGGCCACCGAAGGCTTTCGCGTACTGGCCGTCGCCACCGCCGAACGGACCCGGTCCCCGTCTGCTGCCGAGGCGGAGCACGGACTGCGCCTGCTCGGCCTGCTCGCGATCAGCGACCCGCCGAAAGCGGCAGCCGCCGCCACCCTGGCGGCCTGCCGCGCGGCAGGCATCACCCCGATCCTGATCACCGGCGACCACCCGGCGACGGCCCACGCCATCGCCGTACGCACCGGGCTCGTCGAGGACGGCCCGGCCAGTGAGGTCCTGACGGGCCCGGAGCTGGCCGCAGCTCCGGACACCGACATCACCGAGGTCCGCGTCTTCGCCCGCACCGACCCGCAGCAGAAACTGGACATCGTCCACGCCTGGCGGGCCCGAGGCGCCGTCACCGCGATGACCGGCGACGGAGTCAACGACGGCCCCGCCCTCCACCAGGCCGACATCGGCGTCGCCATGGGCGCCCGCGGCACCGAGGTGGCCCGCCAGGCCGCCGACCTCGTCCTCACCGACGACGAGCTCGCCACCGTGGTCGTGGCCGTGGAGGAAGGCCGCCGCGTCTACGACAACATCCGGCGCTTCCTCGTCTACGCCATGGCGGGCGGGACCGCCGAGATCCTGGTGATGCTCACCGGACCGCTGCTCGGCCTGCCCCTGCCCCTGCGGGCCGGCCAGATCCTGTGGATCAACCTCCTCACCCATGGTCTGACCGGTGTGGCCATGGGCGCCGAACCCGTCGCCCCGGAAGCGATGCGACGCCCGCCAAGGCCGCCGGGCCAGCACATCCTCGCCGCCGGCGTGTGGCAACGCCTCCTCGTCCTGGCCGCGGCCGTGACGGCTGCCAGCCTGCTGGCCGGCGCTGTCGCGCAGGCCATGGACCTGCCCTGGCAGAGCGTGCTCTTCCTCGCCCTGCTCGGGGCCCAGCTGGGTGTGGCACTGGGGCTGCGGACCCGGCTGCTGACCAGGGAGAACCTCTCCCTCCCGGCCGCCGTGGGCGGCTCCGCCCTGTTGGCGATGGCCGCCTTGTACGTCCCTGCGCTGCAGTCGCTGCTGGAGACCCAGCCGGTGGGCTGGTACGGCCTCTGGCTGGCGACAGCTGCCGCGCTCTCCGGGTTCCTCGCCGCCCGGCTCATGCGGGCCGCATTTCGAAGGAGGTCATGATCATGACGTGTACGTACCCGGGGACGGGATCCACGCCGAAGTGGGCGACCGGATCGTCGTGGGCGGCCCCACCGTCGGAACCCCGTACGAATCAGGCCGCACCGGTTGTACGGCACGCCCACTGGGCCGGGATTACCGTGAAGGAAGCGGCACCCCACGGCCGCTGCCGCCCGGAGGTGGGACATGAGCGCAGGCGGTCGGTCCGCCCAGGCGAGCGGTGTGCCACGGCTGCGGCTGGACGAACTGCTCGACGAGCTCCAGGTGCGGATCGACGAGGTCAGAGGCACCCGAGACCGGCTGAACGGCCTGCTCGAAGCCGTCATGTCGGTCGGCCGTGAACTGGACCTGCCGCAGGTGCTGCGCGGCATCGTCGAGGCCGCGGTGGTCCTCGTCGACGCCGAATACGGTGCCCTCGGCGTCATCGGCGACGACCAGAAGCTCGCCCAGTTCCTTCCCGTGGGCATCAGCGAGGAGCTCCGCGCGCAGATCGGCGACCTGCCCTCCGGCCACGGCATCCTCGGCGAGCTGATCCGCCACCCGGAAGCGCTGAGGCTCTCCGAGCTTTCCGAGCACCCCGCCTCGTACGGCTTCCCGGCCCACCACCCCCCGATGCACTCCTTTCTCGGCGTCCCCATCCGGGTCCGCGAGGACGTCTTCGGCAACCTCTACCTCACCGAGAAGCGCGGCGGCACCGACTTCGACCAGGAGGACGAAGCAGTCCTGTCCACCCTCGCCGTCGCGGCCGGTATCGCCATCGAGAACGCCCGGCTCTTCGAGGAGGTCCGGCTGCGCGAGCGCTGGCTGGCGGCCAGCTCCGACATCACCAGCGCCCTGCTCTCCGGCACCCCCCGGGACGAGGTCCTCAGGGGCATGATGGAGCGCGCCAAGGACATCGCGGGCGCGGACATGGGCGTCTTCTACCTCCTCGGCCCCACCGGAGAACTACGCGGCTCCCTCGCCCTGGGAGAAGGCGCCGAGGCACACCGCGACATCATCCTGCCCAGTACCGAGGGCACCCTCGCCGAAGCCGCCCTCGCCAACGACGGCCTGATCACGGTCACGGACGTGGCGACCGACGAAAGGGTCACCGTGCAGACCGAACGCTGGACGGGTTACGGCCCGGCCGTCGCCGTCACGGTCGGCACCAAGGAGAAGCTCAGCGGCGTCATGATGCTGGCCAGGCACCACGGCCGCCCCGTGTTCGCCCCTGCGGAGGTCGCCCCCCTGGCCGGTTTCGCCGGTCAGGCAGCCCTCGCCCTGGAACTGGCCGACCGGCGCCACGACGCCGAGCAGATGAGCCTGCTGGAGGACCACGACCGGATCGCCCGCGACCTGCACGACCTTGCCATCCAGCGCCTCTTCGCCACCGGCATGACCCTCCAGAGTGCGCAACGCTTCGTAGACCATCCCCAAGCCTCCGAACGGCTGGCGCGGGCAGTCGACGACCTCGACGCCACCATCAAGATCATCAGATCCACCATCTTCGGGCTCCGTGAACACGAAGCGCCCGGAACGCCCCTGAAGCTGCGCTCCCGAACCGTCCAGGCCATCGACGAGGCTGCCGCCGTCCTCGGGTTCACCCCTGCACTGCGCATGGAAGGGCTGATCGACACCGACGTTCCCGCGGCCGTGGCCGAAGAGGTCCTCGCCGTCATCGGAGAGGCCCTGACCAACGTCGCCCGGCATGCGCGGGCCACCCGAGCGGAGGTCTCCGTCGCCGCGGCGAACGGCACCCTGACGGTCACGGTGACCGATGACGGCATCGGCCTGCCCGACGGCGGCGGGCGGAGCGGACTGCGCAACCTCGCAGAGCGCGCCGAGAAGCTCGGTGGGAGCATGGCGGCCGCTGCGCGGGGTGCGGGGGAGCGGGGGACCCATCTGGAATGGCGGGTACCGCTGATTCCCCCGTCGCCGTGACCTGAGCCTGCCGACCCGGCTAGTGCTTCGGGTCGCCGATGTCGTGCTCGTGCTCGTGGACCTGGGCCGCGATCACGGCCGCTTGGACCCGCCGTTCCACGCCCAGCTTGCCCAGGAGCCGCGAGATGTGGTTCTTGACCGTCTTCTCCGACAGGTAGAGCTGCTTGGCGATCTGCCGGTTGGTCATGCCCTCGCCGATGAGTTCCAGCACCGCCCGTTCCCGCTCGGAGAGACCGGCAAGCCGAGCGTCCCCGGGCGCCTTGGACACCTCCGGATCGCGCAGCGAATGCATCAGGCGGGCGGTGGTGGCCGGGTCCAGCATGGACTGGCCGGTTGCGACCGTCCGCACCGCGGAGACGAGGTCCGAGCCTTGAACAGCCTCCGTGGTTCGAGTGTGCTTCCAGTCTTGGGGGTCCGGCCCATCGGGGGCATGGGCCCTGTGGCCCCCTCTGGGGTCCGACCGGCCCATGTCCGAACGAGTGCACCCCGGAGACCCTGGCAGGAGACATCCCTCTGCGGCCGCTGCCGCCGAGCCCACGACGGATGCGTGACGGACGTCCTCCTGCTCGACCGAGGTGCCCACGATGAAGAGCCATCGAGTCGGTACGGCCCCCACTCCGGCCGCCCTCCGGACGGCGAAGCGGCGCGTGGAGGATCTGCCTGCCGACGAGGCCCTGAAGCTGCTGGGTTCCGTGGAGCTGGGGCGCATCGTCTTCACCCGGCACGCGCTGCCCGCCGTTCGTCCGGTCAACCACCTTCTCGACGCGGGTGACATCATCGTCCGCGTTCAGGACGGCTCGACGCTCGCAGCCCTGCTCGCGACCCAGGAAGACGCGGGCATCGTCGTCGCGTACGAAGCGGACGCCATCGATCCGCAGTCACACCTGGGGTGGAGCGTGGTCGCGACCGGCTACGCCACTGCCGTCACCGACCCCGCCGAGATCGAGCGCTACGCGAGCCTGCTCCAGCCTTGGGCCGCGGGTACCGGATCGGGCGCCATCCGGATCCGGCCCGACCTGGTCACCGGATTCCGCCTGAGGGAGGACAGCCCGTAGCCGTCTGCCCGCGGCTACCCAGGAGCCGGCTGGGCGGCGACGTCCTGGCCGAGCCCTTGGCGGCTACCTGCGGTGACCCTGGCCGGCTTCTCCTGCCGCGGGGTTCCGCGGCAGGAGAAGCCGAAGGGCACCCGTCAGGTGCGGTACGCGTAGTAGACCGCGTCCGGGTAGGACGCGATGATGCTCGCGAGCGACTTACGGTAGGTGTTGGTGGAGTGGTACGTGAGGTACGGCATTCCGGCGTTGCTGCGGTACGTCACCATCATGGAATGGTCCTTGGACCCGTCCCTGTTGAAGTCCACCTGCACGATGTCACCGACGTCCGTCTGGTAGACGTTGGCCAGGTTGGCGGCCCGCTTGTTGGACAGCGTGAACCATGCCCACTCGTTCGCGCCGACCCAAGAGTCCGTCTGGCGGGGTCCGTCGTACGACCAGTTGCGGTAGTCCGTCGTGGAGCCCGGAACGGGCTTCCAGCCACCCGCCTTGAGCGCCTGGCTGATGAAGTTGGTGCAGTCACCTCCCGCGCCGCTGAACTTGCGGTACGCCGGGTTGTAGCTGCTCCAGTACTTCTCCGCGTACTTGGCCATGGCCGCGTAGTCGTACGCACCACCGGTCTTCGCCTTGGGCTTCGCCGGGGCGGGGTACTTGGTGGACGCGGGCGTGCCGTCCGGGTACTGGTTGCCATCGTCCTTGGCGACGTTCGTCTTGGCCGCCACGGGCTCGTTGATCGCGACGGGGCCGTTGTCCAGGGACTTGATCGAGGTCAGCTCCCAGGCACCGCCCCGCTTGCTGGTGAGGGTCAGTTCGTAGCGCGTCCGGAAGTCGGTCGTGGCCGGCTCGTCCCCGCGCAGTCTCTTGTAGGTGAGCGTGGTGTCCTCGGAGACCTCGACGGTCGCCTTCCCGCCGGTGACCGTGGCCCGGTCCACGGCGACGTGGGTGTTGGCACCCGTGTAGGCCTCGCCGAGCGCCGCCAGGCGCGTCTTACGGGACTGCAGCGACGAGATCGCGGCGTCCTCGTCCTTCTTCAACTGAGCCGTCATGCGCGTCTTCGCGGAGGACGGGCCGGAGTTGCGGTGTCCCGCCTGCTCCTCGACCAGAGCCTGGGTGCGCTGGGAGAGCACCTCGTCGGCTATGCGGGCGAAGGCGTCGACGGTCGCGCGGTCGGCTGCTTCGGGCCCGGAACCCGCACTCGCGGAGTAGGCGAACAGCGTCGCGGACGACAGGGTCACGGTCAAGGCTGCGCCGACGGCAAGCCTGAACCTCTTTGGTATCACTGCTTTTCCCCTTGTCACCCGGTCCACACGAACCGGGGGACGGAATCTTCGCACAACCAGGCGGCTCCTTCGCCTCCTTCGGCGCGTTCCGCTTCGTAGACGGTCACCTGACAGGAATCGCCTTGAGCGCAGGGCGACCTGCCTCCGGTTGTCACCTTCCGCCACTGGCGCCGCACCTCGCGGCCGGAAGCCGATGCCACACACCGACCTCACAGCAAATGCCTCTAGGGTATGCAGGAAAGCGCAGCAAGGGGGGCATTCCTAGTGGGCAGGCAGGATACGTCCGCAAGAGGGCGATCGTGGGGCAGGCGGGCGGCTCCGGAGGGCAGCGGAGCAGCCCCGTCGGGCCGCCGGAGGAAGACCGGGACGCGCCGTCGGCCCCAGGCGGCGGCCGGCTTGCCAGGCGCCCTCGCGCCGGCCGCCGCTGCGGCGCGCACACAACTGCGGCGCCTGCGACCCGCCTTCCCGAGGCCTGGCCGCAGCGGCTGGCGCCGGTGGATACCCTCCTGGCGTCAGTGGCTGGGTGCCTGCCTGTACGCCTTCATAGTCCTGGCGGGCTTCGTCACGTACGCCTACGCGACCACGGACATACCCGAAGACCTCAACTCGTTCGCCACACAGCAGGACAACGTCTACTACTGGGCAGACGGCTCCACGATGGCCCGGACGGGCTGGGTCAGCCGGCAGGAGATGCCGCTGGACAAGGTGCCCGCGAAGGTCCAGGGAGCCGTTCTCGCTGCCGAGAACGCGAGCTTCTACGCGGATCCCGGTGTGTCACCGTCCGGCGTCCTGCGCGCCCTGGGTGCCGCGGCGACGGGGGGCGAGACCCAGGGCGGGTCCACCATCACGCAGCAGTACGTGAAGAACGCCTACCTGAACCAGGACCGCACACTTTCCCGGAAGTTCACCGAGCTCCTGCTCGCCGTGAAACTGGACAACCAGAGGGACAAGAAGCAGATCCTCCAGGACTACCTCAACACCAGCTGGTTCGGGCGCGGGACATACGGGATCCAGCGCGCGTCCCAGGCGTACTTCGGCAAGGACGTCTCGCAGCTCAATGCCGGCGAGGGCGCCTTCCTGGCCTCGCTCCTCAAGGGCGCCGGGCTGTACGACCCGGCCGTCGGCAAGGAGAACCACGAGCGGGCCGTCGAACGCTGGGCCTGGATCCTGGACCGCATGGTCGAGACCGGCCAACTCTCGCGCGCCGAGCGCGCCACCTACACCACGTTCCCCGAGCCCTTGGGGGCCGCGCTCCCCGGCACTCCTGGCGCGCAGACCGGATATCTGGTCGAGCTGGCCAAGGCCTACGCGATCAAGGCGGGCCACATCACGGACTCCGACTTCGACCTCGGCGGCTACCAGATCTACACGACCTTCGACCGGACCCGCATGACGGCCCTGACCTCTGCCGTCCAAAAGGCGCAGAAGGACTTCGACGCCGAGCGGCGTCCCGACACGGACAAACACGCGAAGATCGGCGCGGCGAGCGTCTCCCCCGACGGGCGGCTGCTCGCCGTGTACGGCGGCCCCGACTATCTGAAGCAGGGCTTCAACGAGTCGAACGCGACGACGATCCCGGTCGGCACGGCGTTCACACCGATCGTCTACGCCGCCGCGCTCGACGAAGGGGTGCTCCGCTCACGCGGCAAGACCCGGACGCCCGTCTCCCCCTCCACCACGTACAACGGCGACGACCAGGTCACCGTGCAGACGCCCGAGGGGCCGTACTGGGACCGCAGCGGCAAGGTGGTGAAGGGCCGCAACGACGACGGTCGCAACTGGGGCCAGGTGACGTTGCGCCAGGCCGTCGCCAACTCCGTCAACACGCCGATGCTGCAACTCGGCCTCGACGTGGGCCTCGACGGGGTGCAGTCGTTCGCCCAGCGCGCGGGCCTGCTCGGATCGAGCCTCGGGCCACGGGTTCCCACGTTCGCGCTCGGGGAGAACTCGATGCCCAGCGCGATCCGCATGGCCGGCGCCTACGAGACCTTCGCCGCCGACGGCATGCACACCGACCCCTACTCGGTGCGCTCGGCCAGCCGCAACGGCGCTGCGGTCCCGCTCGACATGCCGCAGCCGACCCGGGCCGTGACGGCCAAGACCGCCCAGGCGGTGACGGACGCCTTGCGGGACGCGGTCACCGAGGGTTCGGCGAAGACGGCGGCCAAGGCGCACGCCGGGGCGGCGGGCAAGACCGGAACGACGGCAGCGAATACGGCGGGCTGGTTCGTTGCGAGCACCGAGCAGGAGTCCACGGCCGTGGTGGTCTACCGGATGTCGCTGACCGACCTGGTTCCGCTGCCGCTGACGGGACTGGGCGGCGACGCCCCGGGCACGCCCGGCAGCGAGCGGGCGGTGCGTCTGTGGACCGACTACATCAAGGCGGTGAAGTAGGCCGGGCAGCGCAAGCGCATGCTGCTGCCCGGCCCCGGGCCCCCGTCTACTTGATGAGCGAAGCCCAGTCAGGTGCCTGCGCGGGGTCGAGCGTGCGCAGTTGGGCGAGGACCTTCGGGTCCTGCGCGTCGAGCCAGTCCGCCAGCTCCCGGAACGACACGCAGCGGACGTCCTGGCGCGGGCAGACGTCCTTCATCACGTCCTCGACGGCCTTCATGTAGATGCCGCCGTTCCAGTCCTCGAAGTGGTTGCCGACGAACATGGGCGCCCGGCTGCCGTTGTACACACGGTTGAAGCCGTTCAGATACGAGGCCCGGGTCTGCGCCTGCCACGCTGCGAACTTCGCCGGGTCGCCCTGTGTGCTGTCGCCCGACTGGTTGAAGAGGAAGTTGAAGTCCATGGAGAGGACCTGCACCTCCTTCCCCTGCAGCGGCACGAGCTGCAGCGGAAAGTTCCAGATGCCGTCCTGCTTGGACGGCCACAGCTGGAAGTCTCCCGCGGAACTCGCGTCGTAGCGCCAGCCGTACGGCTTGA
This sequence comes from Streptomyces sp. NBC_01006, assembly GCF_045162725.1. Classification (NCBI taxonomy): domain Bacteria; kingdom Bacillati; phylum Actinomycetota; class Actinomycetes; order Kitasatosporales; family Streptomycetaceae; genus Streptomyces; species Streptomyces sp. NBC_01006. The sequence continues at coordinate 7,882,398 of NZ_CP108700.1, forward strand.
TCGCGGTCAGGAGGTTCTTCTGGCCCTCCAGGCAGGGCGCCCGGCCTCCGACCACTTCCCGGTCCGGGTCGAAGGGCAGCGGCGCCTCCTTGGTGAAACCGGTGTTGGTCTTCCAGTTCTTGACGAACGAATACGTCTGGTCGATCTCGCTCTTCCATTCGGCGGGGCTCCAGTCCCCGCCGCCCTTGGGCCCGCAGAAGTGCCCGTTGAAGTGCGAGCCGATCTCGTCGCCGTCGCCCCAGGCGCCGCGCAACTGCTCCAGCGTGCTCTTCACGTGCGGGACGGTCGGGTAGGAGATGGCGGCCGAGCCCGGGTTGTGCTGCGGCGGCCGGTAGAGCGTCTTCTTGCTTTCCGGCAGCAGGTAGATGCCCGTGAGGAAGAAGGTCATGTGAGCCTTGTTCTCGCGGGCGACCTGGCGGAAGTGAGAGAAGAGGTGGTCGTCGCCCTCCAGCGCACCGTCCCAGGAGAACACCACGAACTGCGGCGGCTTCTCCCCGGGTTTCAGCCGCTCGGGCTTGAGCTGTCCCGGCTGTGGCCCGGTGTAGGAGGTCGAGCCGTCTCCCAACACTTTGACCTTGCCGTCCCAGGCCTCCTCGGCCTTCTTCGCAGCGGCGGCCCCGTCGGCCGCACCGCCCGGAGCCCCGAGCTTCGCATCGCCTTGGGCGGCCCCCTCGGGACCGCCCCTCGTGAAGGCGAACGCGGCGGCGGTGGCCCCGGCTATGGCGATCACGGCGACGCCCACGCCCAGGCGTCTGCGGTTCTGCGCCTTCCTCCGTACTTTGCGGCTACTCCGGGACTCCGCCCGGGCAGCCGGAGCGGTGTCGGTATCGGCCATCGCAGTCGTCCCCCTGAGATCCCCGCAGCCGGGCCGCGTGTGGATGGTTCATACGAATATAGAACTTGTCGGCACTCATCCCACACTCCAGCCTCCTCACCCCCGTCGCTTCACAGCCAACTCACAGCCCCGCACCGGGCACCCGCCTCGGGACGGGGCCCCGGCCTCAGGGGCTGTGGCCGTGTTCGGACGAATGCCGACCCGATGTCGTCTTCACTGACGAGCGGTCAGGTGAGTGTCAGCCGGGGCGTCGACCTGGCCGGCGAAGGGCGGCACTGCCGGCGCGCTCGCCGACGCGGGGACGATCGGTGTCGCCTTGACGTAGAAGTCCCCAGGTGTGCCCAACAGCCACACGTCCGAGGGCGGTGTGCTCCGCACCCCCGGCAATCGGGTGAGGCAGCGAGACGGGCTTCGCCTCGCTCTCAGCCCGCTTCGTGTCGCCGAATCTGTGTTCCGGTGCAGAGACCGGCCGCCAGCAGGGTCTTCGTCTGCTGGTAATACACGGCCCGCACCGGCGTTGACCTGCGGAAATGGTGGCTGTGGTGCTCGTCGGACAGAAGTTGGTCCGAAAATGGCCGGATCTTGATCACGGCGGCTGAGCGGCTTGGATGGCCGGAGGGGTACTCCCCACTGTGCGCCTTCGTGACCGACTGTCGTCCGTGCGCGCGTCACCGACGCCCCGGGACAACACACCTAGGCCGTCCCTTCCGGACCTTGCCGGGCCCGGCCGCACGACCCGCCTTCCCATATTCGCGCAGTCAATGGGCGATCTTGTCCCGTTTGGCAGAGAATCGCCATGACGAACACCCTCACCCGATGTCGGCATGCGCGGACCGGCGGTCCGAAGGTCGTGGGATATGGCACCTGCAATGCTCCAGGGCGCGGAACGGACCGGGACCTCACCCGCCATGGAAGATCCCGGGGCGCGGACAACGGAAGAGTGGTCACCCACCCCGGAGGAACTGGCGTCCGTCCGGACCACCGTGGCTCGGCTGAAGGCGGCCTACCCGTCGGTCGACGCGGACGCCGTGGAGGCGACGGTCGAGGCCGGGTACGACGCGTTCCGGCAGGCCAGGGTCAGGAAGTACGTCCCGATCCTGGCCGAACGCCGGTCCCGGAAGGCGCTCGCCGCCGCCACCGGGAGCACCCCGGACGCAGCGGGGGACGGGCAGTGACCGCCGGGGGCCGGGGAAGGGGCGAGCGCTGATGTCCGACGAGAGAGCCGAACGCATCGCGGATTTCATCGAGCCGCTACGGGTGCGACCGGGGTCGAAGGTCCGCTTGGACCGGGACTTCGATCCCCGCTACAAGGCCGGTCTGAAGAAGCGCGAGGGGATGGAGCTGCTGCGGACCGGGGTGTCGTTGCTGGCCGAGTACCAGGAGCGGCTCGCCGCACAGGACACGTACGGCGTACTGCTCTGTCTCCAGGCGCTCGACGCCGGAGGCAAGGACGGGACGATCCGCCATGTGATGAGCGGCGTCAATCCGCAGGGCGTACGGGTCAGCAGCTTCAAGGTGCCCTCCGCCGAGGAACTCGACCACGACTACCTGTGGCGTTACGCCAAGCGGCTGCCCACGCGCGGCGAGATCGCCATCTTCAACCGCTCGCACTACGAGGAGGTCCTGGTCGTCCGGGTCCACCCCGAGATCCTCGTCCGGCAGAAGCTGCCGGAGAACGCATGCGGGCCGGGCCTGTGGGACCGGCGCTACCGGGAGATCAACCGCTGGGAGCACTACCTCACGGACAACGGTTTCAAGGTGGTGAAGATCTTCCTGAACCTGTCCAAGGAGGAGCAGCGCACCCGCTTCCTGAAGCGGATCGACCGGCCGGAGAAGAACTGGAAGTTCTCCGCGGCGGACGTCCGGGAGCGGCGCCGCTGGGACGACTACCAGCATGCTTTCTCCGAGATGCTGTCGGCCACGAGTACGAAGTGGGCGCCGTGGTACGTCGTACCGGCGGACCGGAAGTGGTTCGCGCGGCTCTGCGCGGGGGCGGTCCTCGCGCACACCCTGATCGACATCGATCCTCGGTACCCCGATGTGGGGCAAGAGGCCCGCAAGGACCTGCTCGTCACCAAACGGGCGCTGGAGAAGGAGGCGCCCGCCGGCGCCCCGGCCGATCCGTACGCCGCCCGGCACGGCAAGCCGAGGAGCAAGCCGAAGAAGAAGCGTGGCTAGCGGCCCTCGGGCGGCGCGCGGCCGGCCCGGACGCGTCCGCGGCCCCGGATCGGAGGCACAACCATGACGGTGCGGTCGGATTCCGTGGCGGAACCGCCCCGGGCTGCTGGGGACGGCTGGTACTCGCGCTCCCCCGAGGAGGTCGTGGCGGCGTTCGATGTCGATCCCGCGGCCGGCCTGTCCGAGGCGCGGGCCGCGGAACTCCTGGCCGCGCACGGCCCCAACGCCCTGCCCGAGGAGCAGCGGACACCGGCCTGGCGCCGCTTCCTCGCCCAGTACCGCAGTTACATGCAGATCGTCCTGGTGGCCGCGGCGATCGTCTCGCTGGTCATCCAGGAGTGGACCACCGCGATCCTGCTGATCGCACTGACGCTGCTGAACGCGGTCGTGGGCCTGCGCCAGGAGGGCAAGGCCGAGAGCGCCATGAACGCGCTGAAGTCGATGATGAAGGCGACGGCCCGGGTGCGCAGGGACGGCAGGGAGGCCGAGATCCCCGCCGAACAGCTGGTCGACGGCGATGTCGTGCTCATCTCCGCCGGGGACCAGGTGCCGGCGGACGGACGCCTCATCGAGGCCAGCGCCCTGCAGATCGACGAGTCGGCGCTGACCGGTGAGAGCGTGCCGGCCGCGAAGGAGACCGGCGCGCTGTCGGGCAGCCGGCTGTCGCCCGGCGACCGGACCAACACGGCGTTCATGAACACCCCGGTCACCCACGGCAGCGGCCTCATGATCGTCACCGCGACCGGTGCGGACACCGAGCTCGGCAAGATCTCCGGGATGCTGTCGGCCACCGAGAAGGAAGTGCCGCCGCTCACCAAGGAGCTCGACCGGCTGACCCTGTGGATCACGGGGGCGGCGGGCCTCACCATGATCGTGATGTTCGCCCTGGGGCGCCAGCGGGACCAGGCCTGGGACGTGCTGTTCGTCAGCGCGGTCTCACTGGCCATCGCGGCCATCCCCGAGGCCCTGCCGACCGTGACCCAGGCGATCCTGTCCGTCGGGAGCCTGAACCTGGCGAAGCGGAACGCCATCGTCAAGGAACTGCCGTCGGTCGAGACGCTGGCGTTCACCTCGGCGATCAACTCGGACAAGACCGGCACCCTGACGATGAACCAGATGACGGCCGTCGAGGTGCTGAGCCCCACCGGCCGGTACACCGTGTCGGGCACGGGCTACGGACTCGCGGGAAAGGTCCAACACGCCGCCGGGTCCGCCGCGGGGATCGAGGACGCGATCCTGCCGTACGTGGTGGCCAGCGACGCCAAGCTGGTGGGTGGCGAGGTGGTGGGCGATCCGACCGAGGGGGCGCTGCTGGTGCTCGCGCACAAGGCCGGCCTGGACACCGACGCCACCCGCGAGGCCCTTCCCCGGCTCGCCACCCTCCCGTTCGACCCCGAGTACAAGCTGATGGCCACCTTCCACTCGGCGGTCGACGCCTCCGGGCGGCAGGTCGTGCGCTGCTTCGTCAAAGGCGCGGCCCCCGCGGTGATGGCGCGGGCCGCCACCGCTCTCGCGGCGGGCGAGACCGTCCCGTGGGACGCCGATCTGCTCCGCCGGGCCGAGGAGCAGAGCGAGCGGATGGGCGGCGAGGGGCGCCGGGTGATGGCCGCGGCCAGCCGCGACCTGGACCCGGACCGCTTCGATCCGGACGGCGACCTGCTCGGGTACGTCACCGACCTGCGGATGACCAGCCTCGTCGGCATGGTCGACCCGCCGCGCGAGGAGGCGAAGGCCGCGGTGGCCGACGCGCAGGCGGCGCACATCCGGGTCCGCCTGGTGACCGGGGACGACGTCACCACCGGGGCGGCGATCGCCCGGCAGATCGGGATTCCCGGCGAGGCCGTTCTCGGCTCCGATTTCGCCGCCATGAGCGACGATGAGCAGCTCGCCCGCATCGAGGGGATCGGTGTGGTGGGGCGGGTCGCCCCGGAGCACAAGGTGCTGCTCGCGAACACGCTGAAGAAGAAGGGCGAGGTCGTGGCTATGACCGGGGACGGCGTCAACGACGCTCCCGCCATCAAGGCCGCCGACATCGGTATCGCCATGGGCAGCGGCACGGACGTGGCCAAGAACGCCGGCCGCATGATCCTCTCCGACGACAACTTCGCCACCATCGTCTACGCCGTCGAGCAGGGCCGGACGATCTACGACAACCTCACCAAGTACATCCGGTTCGTCCTGCTCCTGCTGGTCACGTTCGTGCTGACGTTCCTCGGGGCGACCGTCTTCAACGTCGCCGCCGGTGAGCCGTTCACCCCGCCGCAGGTGCTGTGGATCCACTTCGTCGTCAACGCCTCCTTCGGCTTCGCGCTCGGCTTCGACCGGGAGAGCGCCGGACTCATGCGGCGCAGGCCGCGCCCGCGCGGGGAATCGGTGCTCACGCGTCCCGTGCTCATCACGGTAGGGCTGGGCGGGCTCGCGATCACCGTCCTGCTGCTCTGGCTGATCCGGCTCGGCCAGAGCCGTTACGACAGCGTCGCGACGGGCCAGTCGATCGCGTTCACGGCCTTCTCGCTCTGTCTGATCGTGGCCGCCTTCGAATGCCGCAGCGAGACGGAATCCGTGCTGACGACCTCCACGTTCGACAGCAAGCAGATGAACTGGGTGGCCCTGGCCCAGTTCGTGCTCTCCGTGCTGGTGACCCAGCTGGACGGCTTCCGGCGCATCCTCGGGACGACCGAGATCGACGCGAGGCAGTTCGGCTGGGCGGTGCTCGCCGCCCTCGCGCTCCTGCTCGTGTGGGAACTGGGCAAACTCGTGGCCCGCCGGTCGAAGGCCGCCTGAGGAAGGCCTGTCCGTGACCACTCGGCGTTACGGCCACGGGGTGCTCTCCCGCTTCCGGGCAGTTCCCGGGATCCGCGCGGTGTCGTCCTACCGGCGCGAGTGGCTGGTCAAGGACCTGGTCGCGGGAGTCGTCCTGACCACGCTGCTGGTGCCGCAGGGCATGGCGTACGCGGAGTTGGCGGGCCTGCCGGCCATCACCGGCCTGTACACGACGATCCTCTGCTTGCTCGGATACGCGGTGTTCGGCCCGTCCCGGATCCTGGTGCTGGGCCCGGACTCCTCGCTGGGGCCGATGATCGCCGCCACCGTGCTGCCCCTGGTGGCCGCCGACGGGGATCCCGACCGGGCCGTCGCACTGGCGTCGATGCTCGCTGTCATGGTCGCGGCCATCATGATCCTCGCCTCGGCGGCGAAGCTCGGCTTCATCGCCGACCTGGTCTCCAAACCGACGATGATCGGCTACATGAACGGCCTGGCCCTGACCATTCTGATCGGTCAGCTGCCCAAGCTGCTCGGCTTCAAGGTCGAGGCGGACAACCTGATCGGCGAGTGTGCCGGCCTCGTGCGGAAGATCGCCGACGGGGCGACGGTGCCGGCCGCCGCCGCCGTGGGCCTCGGCGGGATCGCCCTGATCCTGGTCCTGCAGCGCTTCCTGCCGAAGGTCCCCGCGGTGCTCGTGATGGTGGTCCTGGCGATCGCCGCAGCCGCCGCCTTCGACCTGGACGAGCACGGCGTCGGCCTGGTCGGGGTGCTGCCCGAGGGCTTCCCGCCGTTCACGATCCCCGACGTGCGGCTCGCCGACCTCGCGCCGCTGCTCGGCGGCGCGCTGGGCATCGCCCTGGTGTCCCTGGCCGACACGATCTCCAACGCGTCCGCCTTCGCGGCCCGTACGGGGCAGGAGGTCCGCGGCAACCAGGAGATGGCGGGCGTCGGTGCGGCCAACCTGGCGGCCGCCTTCTTCCAGGGCTTCCCCGTCAGCACCAGCGGGTCCCGGACGGCGGTCGCGGAGCGCGCGGGGGCCAGGAGCCAGCTCACCGGGGTCGTCGGAGCGGTGCTCATCGTCCTCATGCTCGTGCTGGCTCCGGGTCTGTTCCGCAACCTCCCCCAGCCGGCCCTGGCCGCCGTGGTCATCACCGCGTCACTGTCCCTGGCCGACGTACCGGGAGCCGTACGGCTGTGGCGGCAGGGCCGGGCGGAGTTCCTGCTGTGCTTCGCCGCCTTCGCGGGCGTGGCCCTGCTCGGCGTGCTGCCCGGGATCGCCATCGCCGTGGCCCTGTCCGTCCTCAACGTCTTCCGGCGCGCCTGGTGGCCGTACGACACCGTACTGGGGCGGGTGCGGGGCCTGGAGGGCTACCACGACATCCGCTCCTACCCGCGGGCCGAACGGCTGCCGGGCCTGGTGATCTACCGGTTCGACGCCCCGCTCTTCTTCGCCAACGCCAGGGCCTTCCGGGACGAGATCAGGCGACTGGCCGGCGCGGACCCCCGGCCGAGCTGGATCGTGGTCGCGGCCGAGCCGATGACCGACGTGGACACGACCGCCGCCGATGTGCTGGAGGAGCTCGACGAGGCGCTCAACGCGGAAGGCATCCACCTCGTGTTCGCCGAGCTCAAGGACCCTGTGCGACTGAAGATCGAGCGGTACGAACTCACCCGGACCATCGACCCCCGCCACTTCTTCCCCACGGTGGAGGCCGCCGTCACCGCCTTCCGCCTGCGCACCGGAGCGCAGTGGTCTTCGCCCACCCCCGCCGAACGGCCCGCCGGGCCCGAACCCGGGTCCACCGGTCCCGCGCCCACCGGCGGGCAGTGACCGCCCGCCGGGCGGGAGACACCGGAAGGCTCCGACTGCCGGCGCTCAGGCGGCGCCGTGTCCTGCCGCGGTCCGTCCCATGGTCAGCGCCAGCTGCCGTACCCGGCGCCAGTCCATCGGGGGCGCGGTCCGCGGCACGCCGGGACGGTGTCGCGGCACGCGCACGCGCAGGGCGCCGGACGCGATACGGCAGTGCACGGGAGTGGAAAGCACCAGGGCCTCCCCGTCGACACCGACCGGGATGGCGGGAGCGTCGGCGTCGACGACGACCTCGCGGGCGGTGACGGCGGTCAGCCCGCGGCCCTGCCTGCCGTGCAGCAGCAGCCCCGCCGCTTCGGCGGCGCTCGAGACTTCGACGCCGAGCACCCCCAGTTCACCGGAATCCAGTCGCTCCCGGCGCCCGAGCCCCGCAGAATCACCCTTCTGGTAAGGGTTGTTGCTCACCAGCACGGCCTGGGGACCGTCCAGGACCAGCGCATCCGCACGGACGCTCAGCCGCGAGCCGCTGTCTTGGGTCAGCAGAGCCGGCAGCATCTCCAGAATGGTGCGGGCCTTGTCGTCGCGGTAGGCCGGACTCTGCACGACTTCCGCGTACACGCCGAACGAGGCGCTGTTGACGAAGACGCGCCCCGTGTTCCCGTCCGCCGGTTCTCCCTCATGGATGAAGCCCAGATCGACGCGGAGTTCGACGCCGTCGGTCAGTGCCTCCAGACAGTGGGAGGGATCCTGCCGGTCCAGGCCCAGGTCCATGGCGAAGTGGTTGCGCGTCCCGGCGCTGATCACCATGAACGGAATGTCGTGCTCCACGGCCACGGCGGCGACCAGGGCCTGCGTGCCGTCGCCGCCTGCGACACCCAGCAGGTCGGCCCCGTCCTCGACGGCCTGCCGTGCCAGCTCGGCCACGTCCTGCCGCCGGGCCGGATCCAGCACGACGACCTCGGCACCCAGGGCCTCGGCCCGCTCCGCCAGGCGGAACTTCCCGACCTTTCCGCCGCCCGAGCGCGGATTCATGATCACGAAGGGCCGCTGGGCCCGGACGGCGGGGTGCTCCGGCATGCTCGACGCGGTGTCCTCGGCAAGAGCGGCGCTGCCCGCGGCGACGGCCAGCGCCCACAGGCCGACTGAGGCCAGCACGACCCACAGCAGCCCGGCGGCTGAGTACAGAAGCAGGACGGCGAGCGGTGCGACGACCACCAGAAGCCCGGCGAGCACCCTGATCCAGCCGGTGTGGGTGAGCATCCACCACAGGCCTGCCGCCGTGAGGACCAGTCCTGCCCACCCCACCGCCATCAGCAGGAGGCTCGCGAGGCCTCCGAACACCACCAGCACCACGAGCGCCGCCAAGCCCGCCGTCAGGGCCAGACGCGCGGTCCAACGCCTGCTCATATGACAACCTCCCGCCGCTCCACGGGCTGCCGGACATGAGTCGGGCACCCACTTCAGGCTACGAGCGCCGCCCCCGCGCGGCCTGCCAACCGCGGCCGCCCGCGCCGGATGGCACGGCCAACCGGGCCTCGGGACCATGACCGCGGAGGCGCACTGTAGGGACCGGTCTGCGGCGTCAGCGCGGCCATCGGCCACGGGCTGGGCGTGGTGCAGACACCGCACCGGGACTGCGGTGCGGTGTCTGGACGGGCGGGTGAAGAGCGTCGGCAAGAGGCCTTCGGCGGGTGGAGAGGCGGCGGCCTCGTCCAGGACATGCGGCCGACCCGGCCCCCAGTCGCACGGTGTGCTCGGCGTCGCCGACACCGGCCCGTGGCTCGGCTCACTGCTGCCGGAGCTCGATCTCGTCGTCGCGGACGCCGGGGCCGCGGGCGGGAGGTACTTGTCCGGGATGGGATGGTGAGCAGCGGCCCACCCGATTCCGCCAGTTGATCCAGGATCGGCTTCCATTCCGTGCCGGCGCTGATCACCTTGTTGACGAGCAGGACGTAGGCGTCCCGGAGGCCTTCTTCTGTCTGTGGAGCGAGAACGGCCGTCACAGCGGCCACGAGTCCAACAACAGTGCGTACCAGGGCGCCGGTACGGGTATGGGGAACGAAGCGAGCGAAGCGCGGAGGCGGCAGGCCGCCCTGTTGTAGTCGACGCCTCCCGAACAGGCGCGGGCTCAGCCCGGTGAACGGGCGCTGTTCAGGACTGCTCCGACGCCCTGATCACACCAGCCACGCTGCATGGGACCATGGCGGCCATGTCAGGTCAGGTCTGGGTGTCCCTCATATCCTTGGGCGGCGTTGTACTGGGCGGCATGCTGTCCTACCTCGTCCAGTACAGGACTCAGTCGACAGCGGAGCGTGCTGAACAGCGGCGGCAGCTGAGCGCGTTGTCGGAGGCTCGGCGGTCGGAACGGCTGGCGCTGCTGGAGCGGTTCATCGAGGTGGCGGCCGAGGCCGAACGCTCAGCGTTCAGCCGGCCTTCCGAGTGGGACGATACCCACGCCTGGTACCTCACGACCCAGGGCGTCATGAACAGGCTATGGGTCGCAGAGCGGCTCATCCGCATCCAGTTCCCCCTGTCCGTACATGACGCGGCCCGGGCGTACTTCCTCGACCTCAACCGGACCGTGTGGGAAGGCTTGCCCGACGGCGAGAGCGTGCGGGACTACCTGGAGGACAACCGCCTGGCGTTCCTCGACGCGGCCCGAGCGGTCATGGGATAGCCCAGCTGCCGGGCCCACCGAAGATCTTTACGGGACAGTGGGGTGACGCCCCGCAGTCGCTTGATGTTCGCCGTGCGAGGCTCCCTCGGTTCAGGTGTGCTGAAGGGCGCGCCGGTCAGGCGGCCTTCTGGGGCTGGGGTGTCTTCCGCGTCTTCACCCCGCCGACGATGAGGGCCAGCCCCACGGCGACGACGCCGAGGTAAGCGGTGGACGGAAGGTCGACGATCTTGTGCATCCAGCCCCACTCCGTGCCGAAGAAGGTCTGCGAGGCGAAGCTGACAAGCCCCTGGGCTCCTACGACGTAGCCGATGCTTTCGAGGGTGTATCCGATGGTTGTTCGCACGGATCAACCCTCTCGCGGCGATGCTGCTGGATACTCCTCCGCAGGGCCGAAAACGCAGTAGTCCAAAGGATGCAGTCGCGTGCCGAGAGCACCCTGGCATCCCGGCCCTGACTGGATGCCAGGGCCGGGCGCTGGAGGCGGGCGGGTTATCGGGCGGCCTGCAGCACGGCCTGGTTGGCGACGACGGGGTCTCCGGTCCAGGGCTCCTCGGTGTGGACGAGGACGCCGTCGTAGGTGGGGGTGAAGGTCCAGACGTGGACGGCGGTGATGCCCTGGGCCGGGCCACCCCAGGCGAGGCGCCTGCCGTAGTCGACCTGCTTGACGGTGGAGGTGATGTCGAGTCCCTCGGTGCTCCAGCGGAACACCGAGCCGGGGCGGAGGCGTCCGGGGGTGTCCTTGACGACGGTCTCGGCGTTCGGCTGCCAGTTGGGTCAGTTCTCGACGTCGGTCTGGATCTTCCAGATGGTGTGCAGCGGGGCGTGGATGAGGACGTCGGTGCGGGTGATGACCGGTGCGCGCTCGTCGATCCGCACGTCCACGGGGTGCTTCGCGGCCGCCTTGGCCGTCGTGGGGGTGAGGGCGTAGGCGGTGGTGGAGGTCGTGAGGAGGAGCGCGATGGTGACGGCGGCGGAATTGGCCGCGGTGAGCGTACGCATGGCAATGCCCTTTCGTGGGGTGGTGGGATCAGAGGGCGCTGTCGGGGATCCAGGAGCCGTGGATGCCGCCGGTGACGCGGCGGGGGAGGTGGACGGTGGCGATGCGGTGGAGGGGCGCGTTCGGCGGCGGACTTCAGATGCAGGAGCCACTGGCGCGTAGCTCTGCTCGATGTGGTTGGCCGGCGAGACCGGGGTCGGTAGCCCGAAACCACCGGCCAGACCGGCGGGGCCGAGCCTGCGCGGCAACTCCAGCAGCGCGAGCGGATCGCCGCGTGCCTCGGCGAGGATCCGCTCGCGCACCTGCTCGTCCAAAGGCGCGGGGAGGCCGGAGGAGAGCAAAGCCCGCGCTGCCTGATCGGGCAATCTGGGCAAGGCCGGCGCCGGCAGCCCGTCGAGTTCGGCGACGGTGTGTGGATCACGGAGCCCGAACACGATCGCGATCGGCTCGTCCGCGATCCGCCGGGCCGCGAGCGCCGGCACCTGAGTCGACGCCCGGTCCAGCCATTGCGCGTCGTCCACGACACACACCACGGGTTTCTCGCCCGCGACGTCGGACAGCAGACCCAACAGGGAGGGTCCGACGGCGAAACGGCTCGGCGTGCTGCCGTCCCGGATTCCGAGGGCCACGGCCAGATCGTCCCGGTGGGGAGTGGGCGGCCGCTCGATCCGGTCGTGCAATGAGCGGGTGAGCTGGTGCAGCGCAGCGTAGGCGAAGTCCGCCTCGAACTCCGCCGGCATCGCCCGGGCGCTGAACGTCTCCGTCCGCACCCTCCATCGCGCCTTCGACGGCGAGACCGTCATGGCCTACGTCCGCCGAAGGCGTCTCGAGGGCGCGCGGAGCGACCTCGACCGCTCCGGCAGTCCGTACACCGTTGCCGAGGTGGCGGCACGCTGGCAGTTCGCCGACCCCAGCCACTTCCGCCGCGCCTACCGCAACGCCTACGGGCAGTCACCCCGAGCAGCAGGGGACCGAAGCAGCCGGGCGCCTGCACGACACGGCGCGCGGGGCGTGATCGGGGGCATCAGACCATGAGCAGCAGCCGCGTGTTCGGTGCCAGCTTCCGGTTCACGCTGGTGCTCTGCACGAAGATGGTGAAGTCGTCGTTGTGGTCCGGCTTGACGCGGACCTCCGTGTCGGGCAGGCCGAGCAGGGCCCGGGCCTCCGGTCCCGTGTACACCTGGTCCGTCTTCTTCTCCAGCACCGCGATCTGCTTCCGCGCCTGAATCTTTTCCGACTTGCTCAGCTGGTAGAACGCACAACCGGTCCGGTAATTCTGCCCGCACTCGATGACCCATTCCCGGATCGCCGCATCGCGAGCCACGGGAATCAGTTGGTACTGCGACGGATCGACCGGGGTGAGACCGGCTGCGGCGATGGTTTCCTTGTTGACCACCTCGGCGCCGGTGGAGAACACCGTCTTCGATCCCCGGATGCCCTTGGTACGGCCCATCATGAAGTTTTCGGTGGCCTTCAGGATGACCTGTCCGGCTTCCTCCAGGCCCTGCGTGCTCGTGGCGTCCCAGATGGCGATGTTGTCCTTCGGGAATCCGCACTGCATGGCCTCGCGCTTGCCCATCTGGTCCGGCACGAGGACGGCCAGCGTCCAGTTGTCCTGCTGCGTTTCGATCATCGTGGCCACGGCCTGCACCAGATCACGAGGGCTACGGGAAGGGGCGTCCGGGCAGCGGTGACTCGCGTTCTCCTGCCCGTCGGTCAGGACGAACGTGAGGAAGCTGTGGTCGCCGTAGAGCTGGGCCGTCTGCGCCAGCTCCCGCTGCGACTTCAGCGTGGCCGCCAGCAGAGCCGTCATTCCCCCGGCCCGGTAAAGCTGCTTCAGGGACGGCATGCGCAGCACGTCCTTGTCGTAGATGACGCACTCCACCTTGTCCGCGAAGACGTACACCGTGACACGGGTTTCCTGGTCCAGTTCCTGTGACCGGCGGGCCAGATAAGCGATCTGCTGATCGGCGACTTCGACCACCTTGCGACTCAGGTGCGACATGGACGAACTGGCGTCCAGCACGAGAGCGACGTGATTGATGTAGTTCTGCTTTCCGGACATGGCGGCTCCCCCGTTTTCCGATTCGATACTTCGATCCTCCCATCCACCACTGACAATCGATCTTGGAAGAGACCCGGAGCCGGATGCGGCGTTCGGGGACGTGCGCGTGGCCTCCTTGACCGGTCGGGCCGCCGCCCGCAGAGTCGGCATGCGGTGCCGTGCCAGCGCCGCTCGACCCCGTCCCAGCCAACTGCGCCGTCCAACGGCGGCGGACGTCGGTGGACGGCGGCGGTCGGCCTCGACCTCCGGGAGTGACTGAGCTGATGGTCGTCGACCTCATCGTGATCGGTACGGCCATCACCCTGGGCCCCCTGCACAACAGCGCCTTCATCCTGCTGCTCTCCTCGCGGCGCGGCGCCCGCAAGGGCCTGGCGTTCCTGCTGTCGTGGCTCGTCGACCTGGTGGCGGTCATCGCGTGCGTGCTGCTGCTGACCGGCGGCGTGCCCCCGGCACTCCACAGCGCGCCGTCGACCGCCGTGGCCTGCGCGAAACTCGCCATCGGTGTGGGGCTGGTGCTGTACGGCGCACACCGCCGCCGCCGGCCGCCCCGTCCCCACGGTCCGCCGCGCTGGGCCGCCCGGGTGGACGGTGCCTCACTGGCCACGGCCGCCGGGCTGGCCTGGCTGCTCCAGCCCTGGGCGCTGGTCGGGGCCGGCGCCGCCACGGTCGTCGCCGCCGACCTCTCCTCCGTCGCCGACTGGCTGGCCCTGACCGGCTACTGCCTGCTGGCCACGCTCAGCCTCGTCGTCATGGAGATGTACACCGTCTGGGCGCCGCAGGCCGCGGGCGCGAAGCTGAACGCTCTGCGCAGCTGGCTCGCGCACCATCAGGAACAGCTGGTCATCACGCTCTCCCTGCTCGTGGGCCTGTGGCTGGTGGCGCGGGGCATCTACGATTTGGTCGCCTGACGGACGGCCGCGTTTCACTGCCTGCCGGGGCCCGTACCCGTGGCTAGGCTCGGGTGGTGGGACAGCCCGAGCAGCGCGCCGAAGGCGCAGGACCCTTCACCACCCGCCTCTTCTGGAACCGCCCCGAAGGGGGAACGGTGGTGTGGGAGTCCCGGCCCGCGCGCAGGCGCGGCGCGCTCTCGCTCCGCGGACCCGGGGACGCGGTCACCCTGGCCGCGAGCGCCGACGCAGAGGCCCTCGGCCGCCTTCGCAGGCTGAACACCATTGCCTCTGGCGCGTTCGTCGTCGGAGGAGCGCTCTTCGCCCTCGGAGCCGCCGTGGCCCAGGTCGGGTCCGGCGACGCGCTCGTGAGCGCCTCGATCTACTTCGCGGGCGGTCTGTTCTTCAACCTCGGGGGCTACACCTCGCTCCTGCAGGTGCTGAACGCGCCTCGCCACACCCCGGGCAGCGGCCGACTGGCCACGGCCGACTGGAGGTGGTGGGGGTACGAGCCGATGCGGCTGGACTGGCTGGGTACGTTCGTGCTGTTCGTGGGGACGCTCGTATTCGGCGTCAACCTGCTGGACTCCTTCCTCCAAGGGCTCACGGCCCAGCAGGTCAACCGGCTCGTCTGGACCCCCGACGTGGTGGGATGCGCGCTGTTCCTGGTGTCCGGCCATCTAGCCTTCGCCGAGATCTGCCACCGGTTCCGGCCCTGCCTGCGCTCGCGGAGCCTGGGCTGGTGGGTCGTAGCCGTGAACCAGCTGGGGTCGGTGCTCTTCATGGTGTCGGCGCTGGCCGCCTTCACCCGTCCGGCCACCGGAAGCCTGGTCAACTCCGACATCGCCAACTGGGGGACGCTGTCAGGCGCCCTGTGCTTCTCGATCGGTGGTGTGCTCCAGGCCTTCGAACGGCCGTAGGCACCGCCGCGCGAGAAGGACGGCTCAGTCCGACAGCAGCTCGTCGCGAACCGGAATCCAGTTCAGGGCGGACCGGATGCCGTCCTCCAGGGACAGCTTCGGCGTCCACCCCAGCAGCTCGGCCGCCCGGTCGCTCTTGGTGTAGCCGCCGGCCACGTCACCGGGCCGTGGGTCGGCGTCGATGGTCTGCAGGGGCGTGCTGACGACGTTGTTGAAGGCATCGCACAGCTCGCGGACGGTGGTACCGGAGCCGGTGCCCAGGTTGATCGCGATCGAGCGCTTCTCCTCCGTGAGGATGGAGTCGAAGCGCTGGATCGCGGCGATGTGTGCCGCGGCGAGGTCCCAGACGTGGACGTAGTCGCGGATGCCCGTACCGTCGCGCGTCGGGTAGTTCGTTCCCGTGATCGGGAACGGGCGGCCCTCCTGGTGTGCCTGGATCAGTACGCCCAGTGCGTGGCTGGGCCGCTTGAGCTGCAGACCGGTGCGCAGCTCGGGGTCGGCGCCGACGGGGTTGAAGTACCGCAGCGAGAGCACGCGGGGCCCGGCGACGGCGATGTCGGCGAACATCTCTTCGCAGTGCGCCTTGGTCCGCGCGTACGGGCTCTGCGGGGCCAGTGGCGAGTCCTCGTTGACCGGTGAGCCGTCCTCGGCCTGGTAGATGGAAGCCGAGGAACTGAAGATGATCCGGTCGCAGCCGTTGCGGCACAGGTGGCCGACGAAGGAAAGGCTCTTGGACACGTTCGCGTCGTAGTAACCGATCGGGTCCGCGACGGACTCCGGCACCACGATCAGCGCCGCGCAGTGGACCACGGCTGAGATGTCCGGGTGCTCTGAGAAGATCCGGTCGACCAGCGCGCCGTCCGCGATGTCGCCTTCGTAGAAGGTGCGGCCCTTGGTGAACTCACGGCGGCCACGGACGAGATTGTCGAGGATCACGGGGGTGATCCCGGCATCCAGACAAGCCGAGGCGACGGTGCTGCCGATGTAGCCGGCTCCTCCGGCGATGAGGACGGTTGTCACGATGATCTCTTCCTGGTCGATTCAGCCCAGTAGGCAACCAGCGCCCAGGCTAGCGGAGAGCGGGGGTCGGCCCGCCTGCCGCGTGGCGGACTCTCGGGCGTCTACGGTCTGAGGACGTTGTCTACGCCATCAGCTGCGTGAGCATGCGGGCTGAGTTCTCGGCGTGGAGGCGGGTGAAGTACTCGGTCCCGATGATTCGGTTCCGGGTCTTGTCCGGGAGACGGGACAGGAGCGCGGGGAGCGGACGTTCCTTGGCGACCTCGCTGCGGTGAGCGAGGATCGCGGACCACTTGCTGTCGAGCCACGGCCGGACGTCGACCGTCGCGGTGATCATTTCGTCCGGCAGGCTCAGGGCCGACTTGTCCACCCCGGCGAGCAGGGGCCCCAGGTCACCGAGGGCTGAGTGGGGGTGGGTAGCGGCGTACAGGGCCTTCGGCTGCCAGGGTTCCCCTGCGTCGGGGTAGAGGTGTTCCAGCCCGGCGGCGGTGAAGGCCAAGGTGGTTACGCGGTGGGTGTGGCGGTGATCGGGGTGGCCGGTGAGCTGGCCGTAGGGGTCGTGCGTGACCACGATCTCGGGCCGGAACCGCCTGATGTGGCTCACGAGCCGCTCGATCACCTCGTCGAGTGGTGCGTCGCAGAGTCGTGGTCGGTTCGGGGCGGAGTCGGGGATGCGGTGGTCGGCGTAGCCCAGCATGCGAGGTGCGCCGGCGCCCAGGGCCGCGGTGGCATCGGCCAGTTCGGCGGCGCGGTGACTGTCGGGGGCCCAGGTGGAGGTGACGACGGCAGTCCGGGAGCCGGAGGCGGCGTGCTGTGCGAGGACTCCTCCGGCGAGGAGGGCCTCGTCGTCGGGGTGGGCGAAGACGCCGAGCAGACTGGGCAGCGGCACGATTGCCTCCTGGGGCCCTTTCAGGACGGGCTTCACGGCCAATCCACTGGTGCTGGTGTTGGTACACGCGTGTCGCTGCTCACGGGCGTGCTCCGAGGAGGCGGGCGGCGCCGGCGGCCAGCAGTTGCTCCCCGGCCTCGTGGCCTACAGAGGCGGGCTCTGCCGCGGGGCCGGTCGTGACGGTGCGAAGCGGTTCGCCTCCGGCCGGGTCGAGAACGACCGCGTACACGGTGAGTCGTTCGGTCGTCTCGTCGAGGGCGGCGTGGACGGACGCGGCGGTCAGGCAGCCGCCGCGCAGGACGGCGAGCGCCGCGCGTTCGGCGTCGAGCAGAGTGCGGGTGGGGGCGTGGGTGAGCGGGGCGAGGCGGCCGTGGGTGGTGTGGTCGTCGAGGCGGTGCTCGATGACGACCATCCCGGCACCGGCGGCCGGCAGCCACACCGTCGGGTCCAGGATCTGTGAGGCCCGGTCGGCGAGGCCGAGGCGGCGCAGTCCTGCCAGGGCGGCGATCATCGCGTCAGCGCCCATCGTCCCGTTGTCGAGGGCGGCGAGCCTGCTGTCGGCGTTCCCGCGAATCGGTACCGGGACCAGCTGGGGGTGAAGGGCTTTGAGGAGGGCGGCCCGACGGGGCGCGCTGGTGCCGATCCGGGTACCGGGAGGCAGACCGTCCAGGGTCGCGGGCGGTTGGCCGGCGGGCAGGACCAGGACGTCGCGGACATCCTCGCGGGGCAGGACCGCTCCGACCGTGATCCCGGGGAGCCGGTCGTGGGGGCCGGGGAGGTCCTTGGCGCAGGCGATGGTGGCCTCGACCCTGCCGTCGAGGAGGTGTTCGTCGGCCCGGCGGGTGAAGGCCCCTTTGCCGCCGATCTCTGCCAGCGGACTGCGGTGTTGGTCGCCTTGAGAGGTGATCTTGAGGATGGCGAGCTCGATGTCCGGGTAGCGCGAGCGGAAGGCCCGGGCGAACCGGCCGGTCTGTTCCATGGCCATGGGGCTCGGCCGGGTGCCCATGCGGAAGGGCCTGGTCCTGATGGTCGTCGTCATCGTGGATCGCTTTCACAGGAGGGGGCGTGGCGGGCAGCGAGGTTTGTGCGTGCCGTACGAGGTGGTGGGAGCCACCGTCGGCTCCCGCCGCCGAACGGCCCGTTGATCCGGGTGATCACCGCCCGCTGCCCCCTCCGCTCCTCGTGCCCTGTCCAACGCCGGGGCCGGCGGCACCGTCACGGTCCGGCCAGCTGACCACGATCCGAGCACCGGCCTTCTCGAAGACGTCGCCCGCGGGGAGCCGGGTTGGTCAGGGTCGCCGGTCACCCGGCAGAACCCGGTCAGCTGCAAGGGCCCGGTCCAAGCCGTCCACCGGGGCCGGCGGGGTGTCCTCCCGGCCCGCAGGGGCTGATCCCGGTCGAGCGCAGCGTGCCGCCCTGGTGGCGCAGCCCGACGGCGCGGGTGAAGCCGCCGATCCGCAAGGGGAGGACCAGGTGCCCGCCTTCGGCCGGCTGGGCACGCCAGGCCCACGGCACGTCTTTGGCGGCGACCGTGACCAGGATGGCGTCGAAGCCCGCTTCCGGCAGCAGATGCCAGGGGGTTCCGTGGACGCCGTCGCCCAAGACGGGCCGTACTCGCTCCGCGTACCCGGTCTCGGCGAGGAACCGCTCGGTGCGGGCGTGTACGTACGGGTCGGTCTCCATGCACACCACCGACCCGGTGGGCCCGACGAGTTCGGCGATCAGGCACGCGTTGTAGCCGCCGCCTCCGATCTCCAGCACCCGGTCTCCCGGCCGCAGGCCCGCCCGGTCGAGCATGACGGCCTGCATCCCGGGCTGGGACACCGAGCTCGTCGACCGGCCGGTGTCCTCGTCGACCACGGTGGCGACGGCCTCGTTGGCGTACGCCCGCCGGAGCGGCTGCTCGGGGAGGAACGCGTGTCGGGGGACGGCCGTGAAGGCCCGCCGGAGTTCGGGGGTGTCGGTCCACCCGGCCTCGGTCAGGTCCCGTACCAGCTGCTCCCGCAGCCTGACGGCGGTCTGCGGCTCCCCGAAACTCAGCGTCACGTTCCCGGCGGGCCGTGGGGTGTGGTGCGCGGCCGGAACGCCGGGCAGCAGGCCGGGCCAGACGACGTTCAGGGCTTGGGCCGAGGCGGCGAACAGCGGTTGCGCCAGGCTCCGCAGTGCGGCAAGGGTGTGCCACTCCCACCGCGTGACCAGCTCGGGCTCCAGCGCCGAAGGCTCGCCGGTGAAGTCGGTGATCCGGGCGACCTCGGTGACGCGGGTGAAGCCGTGAGCGGCGTCGCACAGGGCACCCAGCAGCAGCGCCGCCTCCGGTCGCGCGGCCAGTCCCGCCTCCTCCTCCAACTCCCTTACGGCCGTGGCCTCGAACGCCTCGCCCGGCTCCACCTTGCCCGCCGGCAGCTCCCACATCGTGCGTGAGGGGTTCCAGCCGAGGAGGACCTGACCGCGGCCGTTGGTGACGACGACCGCGACGCCGGCCATCGCGGCCGGCTTCGGGGTGCGCTTCTCCGCGTACACGACGGCGTCGACCTTGGGCCGGCGCAGCAGCAGGATCGTGGAGTCGCCGGCTTCGACGCGTTCGGTGTGTACCCAGCCGTCGCGGAGCAGGTCGATCTCGGAGTCGTCCAGGCAGATTCCGCGCAGCTTCTCCGGGTGACGGTCGGCGTGCGGGGTGATGACGCACAGGGTGCCCTCGGGCTCCAGGAGCGCGGCGAGTTCGGTTACGGTGCGGGTGCGGTCGGGCAGGTGGGCCAAGGCCCGCCGCATGGTGATGACCCGGTACCCGCCGCCTGCGGGGGCGAGGGAGGCGAGGTCGCCGCCGGTGACGTCGAGCCGGTGGTAGTCGATCGCGTCCGACGGGGCGGCGGAGGCGCGCTCGACGGCGGCTTCGGCCCAGTCGACCGCGTCGACCCGGTACCCCGCTCCGGCGAGGAGACGGGCCAGTTCGCCGGTCCCGCAGGCAACGTCCAGCGCCCTCGCCCCCCGAGCGTCGTCGGGGAGGGCGAGGCGTTGGCCGAGGACGGCCTTCTCCGTGTCGGTGAGCGGTCGGAAGTCGTGGCCGCCGTCGTAGTGGGCGTGCCAGTCCTCCATGGTGGGTGTGGTGCTCATGTGGTGCGTGCTCCTTCGGGCTACGAACGGTGGGCGGCATGGAGGCGGAGCAGGGTGCGGCGGCCGCGTTCGGCGACCTCGGGGTCGTCGTGGGTGCTGCCGTAGGCGATGCCGGAGACGGCGTCGAAGGCCGACTCGCAGTCCAGGCGGAGCTCCTCGGCCGGCGTGAGCGGTCTGCCGTACCCGTCGAGGAACGCGGCGCGCAGGTCGGGCCGGCCGGTCCAGGTGTCGCTCAGGCGCACCATGTCCCGCGTGGCGGTGCCGTACTCCGACCGCTCGAAGTCGAACAGCCGAAGCTCGCCGTCCTCGGTGAGGAGGACGTTGCGGTACTGGAAGTCCCCGTGCGTCGGCACCACGACGGGCGGCGGGAGGCCCTCGTACGTGCGCGCCAGGGCGAGGACCAGGGTCTCGTCCCCGTTCGCCAGGTACGGCCGGGCCGCGCACAGGTGGTGCTCGACCTCGGCCGCGGCCGACGCCGTCTCGGCTGGCTGCTCCGGTGGGGCGCCGCCGTGCAGGGTAGAGGCCAGGCGGCCCAACTCGTGCTGGATTCGCACCTCGGAGTCCGTATCGAGGACCGTGCCGTGCAGAGGCCGCCCCGCCAGCGCGGTGACGACGACGGCCCGCGCCGCGGTGTCGGCCGCGACGAGGCGGGGAGCCCGTGGGCCGAGCGCCGGCACCCACCTCCGGTACGCGGCCACCTCCCGCTCGTGGAACTTCGCCCCCCGGTGGCGCTTGAGGTACCAGGTGCCGCCGCCGACGCCGGTGATCCGCCAGACCCGGCTTCCGGTGCGCATCCAGGAGACCTCCACCGCCTCGGTGGTCCGGCCGACGGCCTGCTCGGCGAACTCCCGCAGCCGGTACGGCAACTCCACCCCTCCGATGGGCGGGCCGGGCAGGAGGCGGGTGCGGTCGGGGACGCCGGGGGCGTACCGGATCGGGTCGCCGGGCTGCTGGAAGTGCACGGCGGCGGGCATCCCGGCGCGGTAGGCGTCCAGGCCGGCCCGGCAGTACGCCACCATCGGATCCGGCAGCCCGTCCAGCGGGTACCAGCCCATGCCGTCGCACCGGTCCGGCTCCATCACCCGTGGCCGTCCCGACCACCGCCGCACCTCGAAGAACACCCCGATCCGCGAACCGGTGCCTACGGGAGGGCGGTGGTGGAGGGTGGCCGCCGCGGTGACGTCCTCGGGGTCGATGAGTACGCCGGTCTCCTCGCGGGCCTCCCGGATCACCGCCTCGACCACGTCCTCGCCCGGGTCGAGGTGCCCGGAGGGCAGGTGCCACAGGCCGGACGCGTACACCGGCCCGGCGCGGCGGGACAGCAGCACCTCGGGGCCGTGCTCGCCGGTGCGGCGCAGGACGAGGTGGACGTCGACCGGCACGGTGTGCCGGGCGCCGCCGCTCACCGGCGGCACGTCGGTATCGGTCATGCGCGGTCCTCGGCGGGAAGGGCGTCGTGGTCGCCGGCGGACTGAGTGGGGACGCTGTCGGCGAAGGCGGCGGCCTGGACTAGATAGGCGTCGCGGAACTCCCCGGTGCCGGTCTTCTCATCCATCAGCTCGGCGAAGGTCCCCGACTCCGAGACCTGCCCGTCCTTCAGTACGTGGATCAGGTCGGCGTGGCGTACGGAGTGCAGGCGGTGGGTGATCAGCACGATCGTCTGTCCGGTGTTCGCCGCCAGGGCCCGGATCTGGTCGAAGACCCGCTGCTCGGCGACCGCGTCCAGCGCGCTGGTCGGCTCGTCCACGATCAGGATCTCGGCCTGCCGGTACTTCGCCCGGGCGATCCCGACACGCTGCCACTGGCCGCCGGAGATCTGGTGCCCGCCCCGGTATCCGCGCGCCAGCAGG
The DNA here is from genome assembly GCF_045162725.1 of Streptomyces sp. NBC_01006. NCBI lineage: Bacteria > Bacillati > Actinomycetota > Actinomycetes > Kitasatosporales > Streptomycetaceae > Streptomyces > Streptomyces sp. NBC_01006. Next base: position 7,904,400 of record NZ_CP108700.1, read on the forward strand.
GTGCCCAGCCCACGCGGCAGGCCGGCCAGAACCTCATCGGCCCCGGCGTACGCGGCGGCCTTCTCCACCGCGCCGTCGTCGATCGGCAGTCCGGACTCGCCGATCCCGACGTTGACGCGGAAGGTGAAGGGCCAGTGGAAGAAGTTCTGCGACATCAGCGCGACCCGGGAGAACACCTGACCTCGGTCCGCCGTCCGCGCGTCGACGTCGTCCCACCGGATGGTCCCGCCGTCCTCGTCCGGCAGGTACAAACCCGCGAGCAGCTTGACCACCGTGGACTTGCCCGAGCCGTTCTCACCCACCAGCGCGATGATCTTCCCCATCGGGAAGGACAGACTGACCTCCCGCAGCGTCGGCTCCGGCTCCTCGCCGCCGCTTCCGGGGTAGGTGAAGGTGACCTTCTCGAACCGGACCTCCCGCAGCCGCTCCGGCAGCGGCTGCCCGCCCGAGGGGATCGCACGGGCCTCGGCCTCCCGGCACAGTCGCTCGTAGTCGGCGACGAAGAGGCTCTCCTGGTGCAGGTCGGTGATCTGCAGTACCAGGGAGTCCAGGCTGGAGGCCCCCGTCCGGATGGCCAGTACGGCCGTGCCCGCGACCGCGAGCTCCATCGCCCCGCCCCACAGCAGCAGCCCGAGAGCCCCGTACGTGATGAGGGTGGCCACGCCGCCGGCGCCGTCGGCGACCAGGCCGATCCGCGCGGCCCGCCGGGCCAGCCGGGTCTGCTCCCTCTCGCTGGTCTCCGCCATGTTCCGGAAGTGCCCCAGGAGGAACGGGCCGACGTCGTGCACGCGCACCTCGGCCGCGGCCTCCTGCTGGGTCAGGAGCTGCCCCAGCAGATGCCCGGCACGCGCATGCTGGACGAAGGTGTGGAAGCTGATGTAACGCTGCTTGGAGATCGTCAGCGAACTCCACGCGCTCGGCAGGGTCATCAGCACGAGCAGCGGCAGCAGGACCGGGTGCAGGATGGTGAGGACGCCCGCCGCGGCGATCAAGGAGATCGCCGAGTTCAGGGTGTTGGTGCAGTAGCGGATCATGCGGCGGGCGGAGTCGGCCCCGTAGCGGGCGGCGTCCAGCAGCCGGTGGAACTCGTCGTCCTCCACGGCCGCGAGCTCCACCCGGTGCACCAGCCCCAGGTAGCGCTCGGTCGCCACCCGCTGCACCTTCGGCTCCAGCGTGCCGGTGGCCGCCGTGGACGCGGACCGCAGGAGCGAACCCAGCAGCGCCGTCACGGCCACGACGAGGAGCGCGGGCACCGCCCGGGCCAGCCGCTCTTTGGTGGTGCCCTCGGTGAGGAGGTGCCCGAGGACGCTGTTGACCGCGACCAGCCCGATGGCCTGGGTGATGCCGCGGCTGATCTCGGCGCCGAGGACGACCCGCAGGGCGTGGGCGTCGGCGAGGTGCGCGAGCCGCATGCCCGTGCCGACGAGCCGGGGCAGGCCCTTCGCCATCGCCCACAGGCCGAGCCCGAGCCAGGCGCCCTCGTGCCGGTCCCAGCCGATGTCGTAGGCGAGCTCGCCGCCGAAGAGGAGCCGCTCCGACTCCGACACCCCTGCGGTGCCGGATCCGGAAGAAGTCCTCTCGCTCATGCCGCTCATGCCCCCCACCTCGTATCCGGTCGTGACCCACGGCGGCCGGCCGGGCCGTCAACACGGCGCCGCTCGCGGAGGCCGGGGCAGGGGGAGAGTGGCTGATGTTCGAATGGTGGAGGGGCTAAGCGGGCGGTGAGCGCAGAATCCACGACGTCCTCCTGATGGGCGCACGGTTGGTACTGGTGCTCTAAGAACGGTGCTGGATCGAGGTCGTCACGGCCGATTCGGGAGCAATCTGGGAACACATGTTCTGGATCGCGCCGGTGGCCTTGGCGGGTCTGGGGCGGTCGTCCTGAAACTCGCTCGAACAGGGATGCTCACCCCTGCGGGGGATTGTCCGCTAGGTTCCGGCTCTGGCTCGTTCCGTGTACCGCGTATGTGAGAGGCCTTCACCGTGCTCGTCGCCAACACCCGTTTCAGCGTCCTGTCCGAGGACTTCGACGCCGACCCCTACCGGTACTTCGCGCAGCTGAGGGAGCGGACTCCGGTGCACTACGAGTCGGCGATCGACAGCTACTTCCTCTCGCGCCACGAGGACGTGAAGCGGGTACTGACCGACCATGACGCGTTCACCACCGAGACGCTTCAGGTGCGCGCCGAGCCGGTGATGCGCGGGCCGGTCCTCGCGCAGATGACCGGGGCCGAGCACACCGCCAAGCGGAAGATCGTCGTACGGGGCTTCACCGGGCAGGCCCTCCAGGACCAGATACGTGCCATCCGCGCCAATGCCGCCGAGCTCATGGCTCCCTTCCTCGCCGAGGGACGGATGGACCTGGTCAACGATTTCGGCAAACCCCTCGCCGTCCACGTGACGCTGGACGTCCTGGGTCTGGAGAGACGGGACTGGCAGCAGGTGGCCGTCTGGCACAGCGGAGTAGCCGAGTTCATCACCAGCCTGGCCCTCACCCCCGAGCGCCGCCGCCACTGCCTGGACTGCGCCGAGCAGTTGGAGGCGTACCTCCTGCCCGTCATCGAACAGCGGCGCCGCCACCCCGGCGACGACCTGATATCGAAGCTGTGCACTGCCGAGTTCGACGGCATCGCCATGAGCGATCGCGAGGTCACCGCACTGATCATCAACGTTCTGGCGGCCGCCACCGAGCCCGCGGACAAGACCCTCGCCCTGCTCTTCAAGCACCTCATCGACCACCCCGAGCAGCTGGCGCAGGTCCGCCGGGACCCGGGCCTGCTGGCCGCCGCGATCGCCGAGACCCTGCGCCACACCCCGCCGGTCCAGCTCATCCCCCGTCAGGCGGAGCAGGACTCCGTGTTCGCCGGCGTCACCGTCCCGGCCGGTGCCACCGTCTTCTGCATGATCGGCGCGGCCAACCGCGACCCCGACGCCTTCACCGACCCGGACGCCTTCGACATCCACCGCCCGGACCTGGGCACCGCCCGTTCCTTCACCGCGGCCGCCCAGCACCTGGCCTTCGGTACCGGACTCCACCAGTGCGTCGGCGCGGCCTTCGCGCGCGCCGAGATCGAGACCGTCGCCGCCATGCTCCTGCCCCTGCTCGACGAGGTCCGCTACAGCCCCGGCTTCCGCTACCGGGAGACCGGCCTGTACACCCGGGGCCCCCTCTCGCTGTCGCTGGACTTCACCCCCGTCCACCTCGGCGAAGGAGACCTCGGGCCCGCCCACGGACACCTCCATTAGGATCTCCGTTCGCCCGGTCGAAGCCGGGTGGTGCACAAGGAAGTTGGGAGCCGCCATGGTGTCCGTGGGGGAAAGACTGAGCAGAGCGCGCGTACGGGCCTTCGTCGGCCGGGACGAGGAACTCGGGCGCTTCGGAGAGGCTTTGGCCGGTGATCCGCAGGCGCCGTTCGCGTTCTACGTGTGCGGTCCGGGCGGCATCGGGAAATCGACGCTGCTGCGGCACCTGGCGGACCGCGCCCGTGCCGCCGGCCGGCTGCTCGTCGAACTCGACGGCCGGTTCGTCAGCCGGGACCCGGCCGATTTCGAGCGCGCCGCCGGTCCGTTCCTGGACGTTCCGGGAACCGTCCTGTTCGTGGACTCCTTCGAGCACTGCCAGTGGCTGGAGGGCTGGCTGTGGCACCACCTCCTGCCCCGGGCCGCGGACGACACCCTGGTCGTCCTGGCAGGCCGGCGCGCTCCGCAGCCGCAGTGGACCGCCGACCCCGCCTGGTCCCGGCTCCTTCACGTCACCGAGCTGGAGCCGTTCTCCGAGGAGCAGGCCCGGAGCCTGCTGGTGGCGGCGCAAATCCGGCCCGAACTGCGGGACCGGGTACTGCGCTTCGCCGGAGGCAACCCGCTGGCCCTGTCGCTCGCGGCCGCGGCGGGATCGGAAGGCTGCGGCCGGGAGGAGATCTGGGCCCCCACGGCCGACGTACTGCGCACCCTGCTGGCGGGGCTGATCGGGGAGGTACCCACGGCAGCCCATCGCCGCGCACTGGAGGTGGCGGCGCAGGCCCATTCGACGTCCGAGGAGCTGCTCGCCGCGGTGCTGCCGGAAGAGGACGCCCATCTGCTCTTCTCCTGGCTGCGGGACCTGCCCTTCATGGAGTCCACCCACCGGGGGCTCCACCCGCACGACGCCGCACGCGAGACGCTCGCCGCCGACCTGCGCTGGCGGGCGCCCAACGCGTTCGAGGCGATGCGCCGGCGCCTCGCGGACGAGTACCTGCGCATACTGCGCGAAGCGCCCGAGGAGCGCGTGTGGACCGTCACCGACGAGCTCTTCTACCTCTTCCGGGAAGGCGCGACCCTGGCCCGACTGCGGTCCTGGTCCCGCGAGGACGAGGTGCACGACCGTCCCCTGCACCCCGATGACATCGATGCCGTGCTGCGCATGACCGAGGAGACCGAGGGAGCCGCCTCCGCGGAGCTGGTCCGGTACTGGACGCGGCGTCAGCCGCAGGCCTTCAGCGTCTACCGGCTCGTGAGCACGGGACGGATCGTGGCGTTCACGGCCCGGCTGGCCCTGCCGTCCCCGCCCGACCCCCAGGACCTGGCCACCGATCCAGTCGTCGCCGCAGCCTGGCGGTACACCGAGGCCACCGAGCCGGTGAGCCCCGGCGAACACATCGGCGTCAGCCGCTTCTCGATCTACCCCGAGCGGTACCAAGTACCCTCACGCGTCATCGACTTGAGCAGCTCGCGGGCCCAGGCGGAGGCGGCCCGGGCCCGCGGGCGCGCGTACGGGTTCGCCGTCTACCGGGACGCCGAGACCTGGGCGGAGCGGGTCAAGGGCACCCTCAGCGACACCGGGGCACGGCCGCGCGTCGGTGAGTACACGTACGGGCTGTTCGGCGTCGACTGGCGTCAAGTACCCGTGGAGTCCTGGCTCTTGCGCTTCATATCCACCACCGCCGACGAGCCGGTACGGTCCGCCCCGTCGCCCGTCTCGCGTACGGCGTTCGACCAGGCCGTGCGCGAGGCGTTGGCCCACTGGCGCGATGCGGACGCCTTCGCGGCCTGCGCCCTGATGCGCGCCCGTCTCGCGGCCGACTTCGCCGATCCGGTGGGGGAGTTGCGTGCCCTGCTGCGCCAGGCCGTCGACGACCTCGCCCGTGACCCGCGCGGAGTACGCGCCCGCGAGGCCCTGGCCGCGGGCTACTTCTCCGGTGCGCCCACCCAGGAGGCGGCCGCCCGCCGCCTCGGCCTTCCGTACGGCACCTACCGCCGCCACCTGCGCCAGGGCCTGGACCTGCTCTCGGAAGCCCTGTGGCAGCAGGAGCTGCACGGCCCCAGGTGAGAGCGGCAGTCGCGGGCCCCCGGCGCGACCGGTGGAACCGGCGGGGCCGGGTGGACAGGTGCGAACACGAGTGGACAGTGCCCCTCCCGGCCGGGCCTGGATAGTGGACACCGTCCGCGCCGAGTCTGTGCGCCATGAACGTTGCACACGCGCAGACGGACCGGACAGTACGCCGGTCTCCCGGGCCGGGATCGGCCCTCGCGGCGCTCGCCGCCGCCCAGTTCACCGTCATGCTCGCCACCTCGATCGTCAACGTGGCGCTCCCGCAGATCCGGGCCGGCACCGGGCTCACTGACAGCGGAACCACCTGGGTGGTCAACGCCTACGGCCTGGCGTTCGGGGCGCTGCTCCTGGCGGGCGGGCGAGTCGCCGACCTCCTCGGCCGCCGCCGGGTGCTGATGGCCGGGCTCGCCCTGTTCGCGCTCGCTTCGCTGGCAGCGGGGCTGGCCACCTCCGCGGGCGTGCTGATCGCGGCCCGTGCGGTGCAGGGTCTCGGGGCCGCCGCGATCGCCCCGGCCGCCCTCGCCCTGGCGATGGACCGGGCATCGTCCGGCCCCGAGCGCGGCAGGGCCCTGGGCGTGTGGGGAGCGGTCTCCGGTGCGGGAGCGGCGGGTGGCGTCCTGCTGGGCGGCGCGCTGACCCAGGCATGGGGCTGGCCGTGGATCTTCCACTCGGTCGCGCTCGGAGCGGCACTGGTCGTGGCCGCGGTGGCCGTACGCGTACCTCGGGACGCAGGGCGGGACACCGGACGGCAGCGCGGGCGGTTCGACCTGCTGGGCACCGCCACCGTCACCCTCGCGCTGACCGGCCTGGTCTGGGGCCTGACCACCGCGCGCGGGGCCGGCTGGACCGACGCCCGGGTGCTGGGCGCACTCGGCGCCGCCGCCGCGTTGTTCGCGGCCTTCGCCGTGATCGAGCTCCGCCGGCCCGACGCGCTGATTCCGGCGCGTCTGTTCGCCACCGGCCGGGTCGCCGCGGGCAATCTGCTGATGGCCCTGCTGGGATCGGTATGGCTCGCCCTGTTCTTCTTCCTGCCGCTCTACCAGCAACAGGTCCTCGGGGCGGGTCCCTTGGCCACCGGAGCGGGACAACTCCCGCTGGCCGTCGCCCATATGCTCGGCTCCGCCCTCGCTCCACGTGTCTCCCGGCGCATCGGAGCCACCGCGACCGTGACCGCGGCCCTGCTGACCGAGGCCGCCGGACTGCTGTGGCTGTCGCGGATCAGCGCCGACGGAAGCTACCTGACGGACGTCCTCGGCCCGAGCATCCTGGTCGGCCTGGGCCTCAGCATCGCCTTCGTCCAGCTCACCGCACTCGCCGTGGACGGCGTCCCGCGGGAGGACGCGGGCCTCGCCGGGGGACTGGTGAACACCACCCGGCAGGTCGGCGGAGCGATCGGCCTCGCCGCCCTGGCCACCCTGGCCGGCTCCGTCACCGCCGGCGCGTCCGCCGGTACGCCTCCACTTGAGGCCCTCACGGCCGGCTACCGCACCGCCTTCACGGTCTCGGCCGCGGTCCTGGCCGCCACGGCCCTCCTCGCACTGTTCCTCACCCGCCGTACGAGTTCACGTACGCCGACCACCCCGACCACACCATCCCACCTCAAGTCCGTTGCCGAACCCGCTGTCTGAGCACACGTCACATCCACGAAAAGAGAGTCCAGCCATGACCACTGCGAAGCCCTACCTGACCGGCCACTTCACCCCCGTCGCCAACGAGATCACCGCCACCGGCCTCACCGTCGAGGGCACCCTGCCCCCCGAGCTGACCGGCCGGCTGCTCCGCAACGGCCACAACCCCAAGCCCGGTGTCACCCCGACCCACTGGTTCAAGGGCAGCGGCATGGTCCACGGCATCCGGCTGCGCGACGGCCGCGCCGAGTGGTACCGCAACCGCTGGGTGCACACCCCCGCCCTCGACGGCGCCCCCTACATGACCGAGCACGGCCCGGACCTGACCGCGAGCGCCGCGGGAACGCACGTCATCGAACACGCCGGACGCCTGCTGGCGCTGTGCGAGGCGAACCTCCCGTTCGAGCTCACCCCCGAGCTGGAAACGGTCGGTGCGTACGACTTCGACGGAAAGCTGCGCAGCGCGATGACCGCGCACCCCAAGGAGGACCCGGTGACCGGGGAGCTCCACTTCTTCGGGTCCTCGCCGTTCCCGCCGTTCCTGACCCATTACGTGTCCGACGCCAAGGGATCGATCACCCACAGCGCCGAGGTGCCGGGGGCGACCGCCGCACTCAAGCACGACTTCGCCCTCACCCGCCGTCACGTGGTCTTCGTCGAGGGCAACGTCACCTTCGACCACACGGAAGCCTCCGGCATCCCGTACAGCTGGAGCGACCAGCAGCCCGCCCGTATCGGCGTCATGCCCCGCGGCGAAGACGGAGCCCGGCACATCCGGTGGTTCTCCATCGAACCGGGCAACATGCTCCACGTCTCCAACGCCTACGAGGACGGCCAGGGCCGCATCGTCCTGGAAGGCCCCACCGTGGACCGCGAGGGCTTCCGGCTCTCCTGGAACTGGTGGGTCGGCGCGCCCGGGCGCGGCAGCGAGCCCGTCAGCCGCTCGTACACCCGCCGCTGGGTGCTCGACATGTCCGCCGGCACCGTCGACGAGCACATCATCGACGACCTGCCGGTGGAGTTCCCGACCCTCAACGAGGCCTACCTGGGCGCCGAGAACCGCTACCAGTACGCCATCTCCTTCCCGAACGAGGAGGGGCTCGGCGGCTACGGCGTCGTCAAGTACGACCGCGCCAGCGGTGCACGCCGCATCCACCAGGTGGGCGATGCCCGGATGCCCAGTGAGGCCGTGTTCGTCCCCGCCGCCGATGCCACGTGCGAGGACGACGGCTATCTGCTGACCGTGGTCTCCGACCTCAAGCAGGACGCCTCGCAGCTCCTGGTGCTCGACGCCTCCGGCCTCGAGCGGGTCGCCACCGTCCACCTTCCCCACAGGGTGAGCGCCGGACTCCACGGCTCCTGGATCCCCGACGGCGCCCTGTAGGCGCCAAGTACTGATCCGGAGCAGGGATCTGGACGAAGCGCACCCCGCGGCACCGCCTTCTCCACCGGCAGTCTTGCCCCCGCGTCGTACTTGCGGCGGAGCGGACTACCGGCGGCGGGGGCGGTGTCCGCGGCCTTGCGGAGGGATTCCGGTGCCTGATTTCGGCCAACTGCCCGGATATCGCGTGGTACGGGAGAGGGACCAGGGACGGCTCTTCCAGGGGATTCGGCGACGCCCACCGATGCAACACAGTGGGCACACCAGCGATTTCACCGGAAGAAGGACGGCGCACCTCCCATGAAACGCCTCGCACCGCTGCTCGCCACCGTCGGACTCCTCGCCACCTCACTCCCCCTGCTGACGGCTCCCCAGGCGGCCGCCGCGACCCCCGAGTACATGCGCCAGAAGCCGGTCTGGCACCGCTGTAGCCCCGACCAGCCGGTGACGTACGAGTGCGCGACCCTCAAGGTGCCGCTCGACTACCAGCACCCCGAGGGGCGCACGCTCGACATCGCCATATCCCGGATCAAGAGCGAGAACCCCGGCAAGCGGCGTGGGGTCCTGCTCTTCAACCCGGGCGGTCCCGGCACCCCCGGGCTGTTCCGGCCGATGGTCCTGAACGCGAAGATGCCCAAGGACGTACGGGACCAGTACGACCTCATCGGCTTCGACCCGCGCGGGGTCGGCAAGAGCAGCCCGATCAGCTGTGGCGGGCTGAGCCAGGCCGAGCAGGGCATCGGGGGCGCGTACCGGCCCGAGACCTTCCCCTCTGACGTGGCCTGGGCGCGGGGCATCGCCGACAAGTGCCGGGAGAAGTCCGGCGATGTCATCCCGTACATCACCACCCGCAACACGGCCCGCGACCTGGACGTGATCCGTGCGGCGCTCGGCGAGCGGAAGATCTCGTACCTGAGCTACTCGTACGGGACTTACCTCGGCGCGGTGTACTCACAGATGTTCCCGCAGCGCACCGACCGCTTCGTGCTGGACAGCGGGGTGGACCCGCAGCGCGTCTGGCGCGGCATGATCCAGGTGTGGGCCACCGAGGCGGAGCCCGCCTTCGCGCGGTGGACGCGGTGGGCCGCGGAGCGCTCGGACCGGTACGGGCTCGGCACCACGCCCGAGGAGGTGTCCGCCACCTTCTGGGGTCTGGTGGCCCGGGCCGACCGGAATCCGATCGTCCACGACGGGCAGAAGGTCACGGGTGACGATCTCAGGGCCGACCCGTCGTTGTTCTCCTCCCCGTACGGGGCCTCGGCCGTCGTCAAGTTCCTCAAGTCCTTGGCCGAGAACGGGCCCCGGCCGACGGACGGCGACACGCCGGATCTGAAGCAACTGCTCGCGGGCTCCCGGACTTCCGGGCCGAACGCCTCCGGGCCGAACGCCTCCGCGCTGAACACCGCGGCGGCGGGGCCGGCAGCCGCCTCCGAATCCGTTGACGGGGCCACGCCCGCCTACTGGTCCGTCGTGTGCGGGGACACGGACGCCTGGCCGCGCGACCCCGAGCAGTACGCACGGGACGCGGTGCGGGACAAGGCGAAGTATCCGCTGTACGGGGACTTCGCGTCGAACATCAAGCCGTGCGCCTTCTGGCAGCGGCCGGTCGAGCCCCCGACGCCCATGAAGACCCGGGCCGACGTACTGACCGTACAGAACGAGTGGGACCTGATAACCCCCCTGGCCAGCGGCCAGGGCCTGCACAAGGCGCTCAAGGGCTCGCGCATGGTGCTGGCGCTGGGCGGCGAGAAGCACGGTGTGTACCTCTCCGACCCGGCTTCCTGCGCCGACGCCACGGTCAACACGTACCTGGCCACGGGCCGGCTGCCCGCCGCAGACGTGACCTGCCAGGACCCGCCGCCGTTCCCGTAAGGGGGCCGGTCACGACCAGGTTGCCCTCCGGGGTGCGGCGCGCGAGTGCGCCGGTGCGGAAGTAGCCGTCGGCGGTGAAGGAGCGTGCGTTGTGGTCGGGAGCCCGGTAGTAGCCCCGCAGGGTGTACGGGCCGCGGGCGAGGAGTTCGCCGGACTCCCCGTCGGGCACGTCCTTGCCGTCGGCGTCGACGATGCGGATCTCATCGTCGGGCGAGAGCGGGCGGCCCTGCGCGGTGAGCACGGTCCCGTCCGGATCGGTGGGCCGGGTGAGCGTGAGCAGACCCTCGGCCATGCCGAAGACCTGCTGGAGGCGGCAGCCCAGTTCGGGGCCCATCCGCTCGGCGGTCGCCCGCGGCAAGGGCGCGGCGCCGCCGACCTGCACGAGGCGCAGACTGCTCAAGTCGGCCTGGGCCGTGGGGAGTACGTCGAGCCAGTCCTGGGCGACGGAGGGCGTCACGGACGTGATGGTGACCCGCTCCCGTGCGATGGCCGCAAGGCATTCGGCGGGGTCCGGGTTCTCGGCCAGGACGACGGTACCGCCGACGGACAGCGTGCCGACGATGCCGGGGCAGCCGAACGCGAGACTGGACTCGACGGGCAGCGCGGCGAGATACACGTCCTTCTCGGTGAGGGACACCAGCTCGGCGGCCGCCCGCGCCTGGTAGGCGTAGTCGTTGTGCGTGCGCGGAACGAGCCTGGGTGCCTCGGTGGCAGCGCCGGAGAGCAGGAAGAAGGCCACCTGGTCGGCGCTCTGTGCGGGCGTCGGCCCGGGCGGGGAGTCGAGGGAGCCCAGCGGGAAGTAGTGGCAGCCCGCCGGGTCGGTCGAGAAGCCGCCGTTCGGGGACGACTCGCCCGGGGCCTCGAAGGTGAACACCCGCCGCAGGAAGGGCCCTTGGGCGGCGATGTCCGCGGCCATCGCCGTGTGGTCGAAGCCCCGGTACGTCGAGGGGCCGACGTAGCCGACGGCCTCCGTGATCCGCACGACATGAGCCACCTCGGACGCGCGGTGCGAGACCGGACAGAGCACCGGGACCGCGCCGATGCGCATCAGCGCGAACACGGTGGTGACGAACTCGGGCACGTTCGGCAGCTGGACGACGGCCCGCTGCCCGGGCCGCAGGCCCCGCAGCCGGAATCCGGCGGCCATGCGGTCCACGCGCCGGTTCAGGCCCGCGTACGTGATGCGGGTGCCGCCGCCGTGGACGAGCGCGGTCCGCGGTCCGTACTGCTGGGCCCAGCCGCGCAGCAGGTTGTCCAAGGTGTTGCCGCGCCAGTGCCCGGCCGCCCAGTAGCGGTCGACGAACTCCTCGGGCCAGGGCGTGCAGCCGGCGAGCATGGATGGCATTCGTTTCCTTCTGTCCCGTTCCTGGGACAAGCCAATCCCTCACCACCCGTATGTGCAATGCGCCTTCCCCACCACGGAAGCCGCACGCGATCAGCAGAAGGTCCAATCAGGACCGCTGACCAGGGGGCTGGGACACCAGGGGGCTACGACCAGAGCCGGAACCGTTCCCAGCCCTCGTCCGCGGTCCGTTCGTAGCGCAGGCGGGTGTGGACGCGGTTCTTCGCCGCCTGCCAGAACTCCACCTCCGCCGGAGCCAGGGTGTAGAGGGTCCAGGCGGAGTCGACGAGCGACGGCGCCTGCTCGATCAGGGCCAAGGACTTCGCCAGGGCGTGGTCGCGCTCCGCGGGGTCGGCGAACTGCCATCCCGAGCCGTCCACCCCTTTGAGGATCAGGACCCGGGCGTCCGGATCACCGGCCTCGTCGACGGTGGACAAGGTCATCGCGTGCGGATCGCGCAAACCGTCCGCCACGGCGTCGGACAGCCAGGACAGGAACAGCTGAACGGGATGGGCCGGAGCCCGTTCCGGCTCGAACTCCGGAAGCGGTCCCGCGAACACCTCGATGCCCCGCAACCACCCGCTGACGGTTCTGCCGTGATCGCCGTCGCCATCGCCCACCGGGACCCGCCTCCTCCGCGTCGAACCGCTACGGCCCACCCTGCATCTGCGGCCGATGTTCGACAATCACCTGGTAAATGCTTGGCCGATGCCCCCGAATCTCGCGGCGAGTGAGGAGCGGGGATATTGGAGGTAGCGACAACAGCGGGTCCGGGTGGTGGCCGGGACGCACAAAGCCCCTGCGTGCCGAACACCGCTGATCGGCATGCAGGGGCCATTCGCCGGTGCTCCCCATGGCGGCGAGAGCCGCTCGACCGTCACGGGGCCGGTAGGCCGCGATGGCCTGATGGGGACAGTCAATCATTCAAGAGGTGAATTTGTCACTATGGATGGCATCTGCGAGGTCGAATGCCCTCTTCTTGCCGCGTGTGCCCCTTCGGCGGCGCAGCGCCGTCAGCCGTGCAGCAGCTGAGTCCAGTCCTCGGGGACGCGGCCGGCCGGGCCGGGGGCCGGTTGGTCCGCAGGGTGGGCCGACGGCGGGGTCAGCGCGGGCCCGGACTCGTACAGGGCGTCGGTGTCGTAGTTCCAGAACCACTCCTCGCCCGGCTCGAAGCTCTGTACGAGCGGATGGCCGGCGGACTTCCAGTGGGCGGTCGCGTGCTGGGCGGGGGAGGAGTCGCAGCAGCCGATGTGGCCGCACTGGGCGCAGCGGCGCAGGTGGAACCACCAGCCACCCACCGCGTCGCAGTCGGCGCAGCCGGTTCCGGTGGGCGGGACGGTCGGGTCGATTCCGTTGATGTCTTCGGTCATGCCGGCTCCTGGGCGGTCTCGGATTCGGGGGCGGTCAGCGGCAGCAGCACCTGGAACCGGGTGTCGCCCGGTGCGGACTCGACCTGGAGGCTGCCGTGGTGCTTGTTGACCACGATCCGCCAGGAGATGTCGAGGCCGAGACCGGTGCCCTCGCCGACCGGCTTGGTGGTGAAGAAGGGGTCGAAGATGCGGCTGCGGATGTCCGCGGGGATGCCGGGCCCGGTGTCGCGGAACTCCACCAGCAGCCGGTCGCCCTCGCGGGCCGTGCGGACCGTCAGCGTGCCCTCGCCGCCGGTGCTCCCGATGGCGAAGACGGCGTTGTCGATGATGTTCGTCCACACCTGGTTGAGCTCCGCCGGGTAGGCCGGCACCTCCGGCAGGGAGCGGTCGTAGTCCTTGACCACCCGCACCCCTCGGCCGATCTTGCCGGACAGCATCAGCAGGGTGCTGTCGAGGAGCTCGTGGACGTCGACGACCCGGTGCGGGGCGCGGTCGAGCTGCGAATACTGTTTCGCCGCGTCCACGAGGTGGGAGATGCGGGTGGTGGAGTCGTTGATCTCGTCCATCAACAGCTCGGTCTCGACCGTGTAGTTGAGCCAGCCGATGGCTCCCGGCAGGATGTCCTCGGCCACGGTCGCCGCGACCTGCTCCAGCCAGTCCGTGTCGAGCCCGGCCTGTACGAAGGTCGGCGCGATCCGCCAGCCCTCCTGGATGCCGTGGTCGTCGAGCCAGTCGGTGAGTTCGTCCTCCCGGTCGGCGGCCTCCATGGGGCTCAACACCGGCGCCTTGGCGACGCGTTCGGCGGTGCGCTCCTGGATCTCGATGAGCTCGGCGAGCGCCTCGCGCGAGTAGGGGCCCTGGGCGATGACGGCCAGCTTGTGCCGCATCTTGCCCACCCGTTCCCGTAGCGTCGCGGTGGCCCGTACGGCCGCCGCGGCCGGGTTGTTGAGCTCGTGGGTGAGACCGGCGGACAGCGATCCCAGCGCCAGCAGCCGTTCGCGCTGGCCGACGGCCCGCTGCATGTTCCTCGACCCGAAGAACAGTCCCTCCAGCAGGTGCGCGGCCATGGGGAACCAGTCCCGCATGATGTCCGCGAACGACTCGGCGGGCAGTACGAAGAACCGCGTCGGCTCCGTCACCCGCATGGAGTTGGTGTACGTCTGCGGCACCTGGTCGCCCAAGTAGGCCTGCATGGCTCCCGCGTACACACCGCGCTGCGAGGTCCGGCTCACCTCGACGTCGTCGCCGCCGACCCGGCGGGACAGTACGACGGTGCCCTCGATCATCACGTAGAAGCACGTGGCCGGGTCGCCCTCGGTGTAGACCGGGCCGACGTCGAACCGCTCCACCCGCCCCTCGGCGCACAGCCGCCCGAGCTGCTCCGGGGAGAGCTTCTCGAACAGGAACAGCGAGGAGATCTCCTGCGGGCTGCAGGGAATGAACCGGCCATCGCTCATGACTGCTCCAGGTACCGGTGGACGAGCATCACGGCCATGGCTCCCTCTCCGACGGCGGACGCGACGCGCTTCGCGGACTGGGCGCGCGCGTCGCCCGCCACGAACACGCCGGGAATGTTGGTCTCCAAGTGGTAGGGCGGCCGGTCCAGTTCCCACTCGGCCGGCGGCCGCCCGTCCGCGGTGAGGTCCGGCCCGGCGAGGATGAAGCCGTGCTCGTCGCGCAGCACCGTGCCGTCCAGCCAGTCCGTCAGAGGGGCCGCGCCGATGAACACGAACATCCACTGGCAGTCGACGAGTTCGGTCGCACCGCTGTCCACGTCCCGCAGCGTCAGCTGTTCCAGGTGCCCGTTCCCGTGCGCCTCCTCGACGACGGTCCGGGTCCGCACCGTGATGTTCGCCGTCTCCTCGATCTGCTGGATCAGGTAGTACGACATCGACGCCCTCAGGGACTCCCCGCGCACCAGCAGCGTCACCGACTTCGCGCCGCGCGCCAGGTACATCGCCGCCTGCCCGGCGGAGTTGGCGCCGCCCACGATGTACACGTCCTGCCCCTGGCAGGCGGCCGCCTCGGTGAGCGAGGAGCCGTAGTACACCCCGCAGCCGGTCAGGGAGTCGCAGCCCGGTGCGTGGAGCTGCCGGTACGACACCCCGGTCGCCAGGATGACGCTGTGCGCGGCGACCGCCGTGCCGTCGGAGAAGTGGACGACGCGGGCAGCGCCGTTGACCTCCAGCCCCGTGACCTCGCACGCCGTGAGGATCTCGGCGCCGAACCGGCTCGCCTGGCGGCGGGCCCGGTCCGTGAGCTGCGCGCCCGAGACTCCGTCGGGGAAGCCGAGGTAGTTCTCGATGCGGGAGCTCTGGCCGGCCTGCCCGCCGGTCGCCGACCGCTCGACGAGGACGGTACGCAGCCCCTCGGAGGCCCCGTACACCGCCGAGCCGAGCCCTGCGGGTCCGCCTCCGATGACGACGAGGTCGTAGAAATCGGCGGTCGGCGTGGTCGCGAGCCCCACGTGGGCGGCCAGCTCGGCCGCCTCCGGCTCGATCAGCACGGTGCCGTCAGGCGTGACCACCAGGGGCAGCCGCTGCCCCTCCGCCCCGGCGGCCTCCAGCAGCCGCTGTCCCTCGGGCTCGTCGGAGGAGTACCAGCGGTAGGGCACCTGGTTGCGGGCCAGGAACTCCCGTACGCGCGAGGAGCCCGCCGACCAGCGGTGCCCGACCACCTTGGTGGCGGGTACCGGCCGGTAGTCGCTGGAGCGCCACGCCGTGAGCAGGTCGTCCACGACCGGGTAGAGCTTCTCCTCCGGCGGGTCCCAGGGCTTGAGCAGGTAGTGGTCGAGGTCGACGACGTTGATCGCGTCGATGGCCGCGTCGGTGTCGGCGTACGCGGTCAGCAGCACGCGCCGCGCGCCCGGGTACACCGCCAGGGCCTGCTCCAGGAACTCGATGCCGTTCATCTGCGGCATGCGGTAGTCGGCGAGGATCACCGCCACCAGGTCGCCCCGCAGCTTCAGCTCGCGCAAGGCCTCCAGCGCGGACTCGCCGGACTCGGCGCGCACGATCCGGTAGTCGGCGCCGTAGTGACGCCGCAGGTCACGGGCGATGGCACGGGAGACTCCCGGGTCGTCGTCCACGGTCAGGATGACGGTCCGCGCCGTATCGGCGGCCTGTGCCATACGTCTCCACCCCGAGTGCTCTGGGCGGGCCGCACGGCGAGCCGCCCGCGCCGGTTTCCCGCCCATCGTATGTTCGATGGCCCCGGCGCGCTCCGGAACACCGCGAACGCGCGCTCCGGGTACGCACCCGGTCGCTCCTGGTGGCTCCTGGTCGCTCCCGGACGCTATTCGGAGCGCATGGCCTCCTTGGAACGCCTTTCCATCTCCTCCGGGGAGACGTCCTCCACGTGCGTGGACACGTTCCAGCGGTGTCCGAAGGGGTCCTCGAACTGCCCGGTGCGGTCGCCGTAGAACTCGTTCTTGACCGGTGAGCGCTCCGTGGCGCCGAGGGAGAGGGCCTTGGCGAAGACGGCGTCGACGTCGTCCACGTACACGTGGAGGGTGACGGGCGTGCCGCCGATCGCCTTCGGGGAGCGGAAATCGATGTCCGGGTACTCGTCGGCGAGCATGATGACCGAGTCGCGCCGCGCGACAGCGCCGCGACGGTTGCCCCGAAGGGCCCACGGCGCCGATCTCCGGCGGGTTCAGCGGACCGCCACCACCACGTGGCTGTTGCCGAACTGCCAGACCGTGCCGACGTGCTCGAAGCCCGCCTCGCGCAGCAGTGCGAGGTGGTCGGTGAGGGTCAGCCGGTTGCCCTCGCAGTGCGGGTGGGTGCGGCGGTCGCGGGTGGCGAGGAGGGGCGCCAGTTCCGGATCGGCCCGCACACCCGACCACCACGACTCCCAGTCCTCGTGCGCGAGGGTCTGCTGGCGCTCGGCGCGCCGCCGGCCGATGTCCACGGCGAGCTCGTGGACCTTGGGGGAGTCCGGGTCCAGATGGTCGCCGTTGACGAGGACTCCGCCGGGGCGGATGCCCCCGGCCAGCTCCGTGTACGTGCGCCGCAGCGTGTCCTCGCCGAGGTAGTGCAGGGCCGTCGTGGAGACGGCCGCGTCCACCGGGCGGTCCAGCGCGAGGGCGTCGAGCCAGCCCGGCTCCCCGATGCGGGCCTCGGCGAAGCGCAGAGCCGTTCCGTGGTGTGCCCGCCCCAGCTCCAGCAGCAGCGGGTCGGCGTCGATGCCCACGACCTCGGCGGCGGGCATGCGCTCCGCCAGCCGCGCGGCCAGGGACCCCGGCCCGCAGCCCAGGTCGAGGAGCAGGGGAGCGGGGTGGCCTGCCGTGACGCGCTCGACCACGTCGGAGATGACCGTGAACCGCTCCTCGCGGTCGATCGCGTACCGCTGCTGCTGCCGCTCCCAGCGTTCCACCCACCGGCTGGCCGCCGCGACCGTGCCCACGCCGCTCACGTTCATGTTTCTGTCCACTCGTGCTTGTGCCGTTCTCACGGCCCTGAACTCCACATGAAAATCATTGCAGATTGGTGAGGGTGCCGAGCAACTTCTCGATCTCCTCCGCCGTGTTGTGGACGTGCAGGCTGACCCGCACCGAGCCGTCCGACTCCGCGGCGCCCGCCTGACAGTGGCCGTCGGAGCGCACCATGAAGCCATGGCTGTAGAGGATGAACCCGAGGTCGCGGGAGGGGATCTCGCGATGCCGGAACGCCACGATGCTCCGGCGCCGCTGCACCTCGGAGTCGGCCGCCAGGCTGGAGCGGCAGCCGAGCACCTCGTACGCGTCCAGCCGGTTCAGGCCGTCCGTCAGCCGGGCCGCCAGGGCCACCGTCCACGCCTCGATCCGGTCCGTACCGGCCGCGTCGAGCCAGTCGAGGGCGGCGGCCAGGCTCGCGATGCCGACGGTGTTCGGGGTACCGGCCCAGCCGCCCGGCCGGAACCGCGGTCCGCGCCGGCCGCGGGCCCAGACCGCGCCCGTACCCGGCAGCGCCATGGCCTTGTGACCGGAGAACACCACGAAATCCACGTCGAGTTCGGCCACCGAGAACGGCAGGTGCCCGATGCTCTGCGCGGCGTCGAGGCAGATCGGGACATCCGGCCCGACCACCCGGCGTATCCGGTGCACGTTCATGTCGACGCCGTACACGTGGTGCACGTGGGTGACCGCCACGAACCGGGTGCGCGGGCCCACCGAGGCGGCCAGCGCCGCCGGATCGTAGTCACCGGAGCCGTCCTGGTACGGCAGCTCCCGGACCCGGATCTTGACGCCCTGCCGCGCCAGCAGCTCCCGTACCTCCAGCCACGGCGCCAGATTCGCCTCGTGATCGGCGAACGGGACGACGACCTCGTCCCCGTCGGCGAGCCGGGCCGCCAGCCAGTCCAGGGCGACCGTCCGCAGCCCCTCGGAGGCCCCGCTGGTGAAGTGCACGGACGAGCGGTCCGGTGCGGGATCGCCCAGGAACCGTTTGACCCGGTCGCGGGCCCGCTCCACCGCGGCCGTCGTCGCGTTGGCCCAGGGGTACGAGCCGCGGCCCGCGTTGGCGTTGGAGGTGGTGAGATAGCGCTGTACGGAGTCCAGTACGGCCTGCGGCTTCTGCGCGGTGGCCGCACTGTCCAGGTACGCCAGCTCCGGGTTCGCCACGATGATCGGGAACTGGGCGCGCAGCGGACGCTGCCAGGAACGCAGTTCCTCCAGGGCATCGGCCACGTCAGTCACGCACCAGCGGCGCGCCCGCGTCCCGCCACGCGATGATCCCGCCCGCGAGGCTGCGTACGTCGGGATGGCCCATCCGGGTCAGCAGTGCGGCGTAGCGCGCCGACTGCTCGCCGACCGGGCATGCCAGCAGCACGGCCTGCCGCTTGCCGAACGGCAGCCCGCCTCGCACCAGTTCGTCGAAGAGCTCGTCCACGATGTTCACCGATCCGTCGATGTGCAGCGCGGCGTAGGCGAAGGAGCTGCGCAGATCGATCACCAGCGGCCGCTCCGCCGCGATCCACTTCTGCGCGTCGGCCACCTCGATGACCTGCGCCGCCCGTACCTCGGTATCGGTCAGCGCGGACACGGAGTTCCGCGCGGGCGGACGGCCCAGCAGCTCCGGGCGGCGCTGTTTGACGTAGCCGAGATAGCTCTCCACCCGGTCGCAGACGATGAAGACCGCGGTCCTGCGCTCCGGTCCGCCCGTCAACTCCGCGTCTATCGGCTGCAGATGGCGCACGGTGCCGTGATACGCGGCGCCGCCGGTCGGACCGGCGAGGATGCCGCAGCGCCGGACCAGGGTGAGCATGCCGTCGATCGCGTCGTCGGCGCTGACCGACTCGATCGTGTCGTACGTGGCCGGGTCGAAGAGGCCGACCTCGTGGACCTCGTCGATGTTGCGGATGCCGGGGATGAAGTCCGACTTCTCGCCCACCAGCCCGATCACCCGTACGGCCGGATCGTGTGCGCGCAGGGACCGGGCCACGCCGGTGGAGGAACCGGCCGTGCCGACGCAGGCGAGGAACCAGTCCGGGGCCCGGCCGTCCAGATCCGCCACGATCTCCGGGCCCGTACCCGTCGCGTGAGCCTCAGTGTTGAGCGCATTGAAGTACTGGTCGGTGTGCAAGTGGGCGCTGCCGGACTCGTTCAGCCTCTGATGGAAGAGGGTCAGCGGGTCCTCGGTGTCCGTCGGGTCCAGGCACTCGCTGCGGCCCGGCAGCTCCTCGATCTCGGCGCCCAGCAGCAGGAGCAGGTCCTTGACCTCCGGGATGCGCATCCGGTTGGTGACGCTCTTGAACGCCAGTCCGTGCATGCCCGCGATCACGGCCAGCGCCTTGGCCGTGTTGCCGCTGGACAGCTCGACGATGGTCTCGCCGCGTTCCTGGGCGCCGGGCAGGCCGGACCGGGCCATGTTCCAGGCGGCCCGGTCCTTGACGGAGCCGAAGGGGTTGAGCATCTCCAGCTTCGCGTAGAGATCGATCTGGCGCAGGCCGTGTACGGCCGGATCGATGCGGACCAGCGGGGTGTTGCCGATGGCCTCGGTGATGCTGTCGTACCTCATGCCCGTCCCCCCGAATCGGTGATCGGCCCGTACTCCTCGATGGGCCAGTACTCCTCGTCCAGACACCAGTGCCAAGAGCCCTCCGTCTGACGGACCGCCACCTTGCGTGCGATGGGCTGCTGTTGGGCACGGGTGGCGCTGAAGTCCATGCAGTAGCCGGCGGTGTTGGCGAAGCCCAGCAGATCGCCCGGGCGCGGCAGCCGCGGCAGGAACACCGCTCTGCGGGTGATCAGGTCGGCTTCCAGGCAGAGGTTGCCCATGAGGTGGACGCCGACCGGCTCCTGCGGCCCCGCGCCGGCGGGTTCGCCCTCGCGCGGCACCAGTACGGGGTCCATGAGGATCCCGTGGCCCTCCAGAGCGACGTCGCTCGCGTTCATGGCGAGGCGTACGAGTGCGGGGCCCGCGTCCTGGCGCCGTACCTCCAGCACCCGGGCCAGGGACAGTCCGCACTGGTCGGCCAGGGCCCGGCCCGGCTCCGTGTAGAGGTCGTAGAGGCTCTCCAGCAGCAGGGTGCCGAGTGCCCGTCCCAGGGTGGGGGCGGGCTGCGACAGGAGCGCGTCGAGGTAGCCGGCTCCGGCCACCGGGCGGTGGGCGGGGTACAGGCTCAGGGCGCCGCGCAGCGTACCGCCCTCGGCGTGCAGGCCGTACCCGTGGCCGCCCCAGGTGAGGGGCGGGCGCCGGCCCATCACCGCGGCGGCGAGCTCGCTCGTCCAGCGGTCCCACTGGGCGGCGTGCGCGAGGTAGCTGACCCCGAAGCCCCCTCCGATGTCGACCACGCGCGGCTGGAATCCCCGTAAGCGCAGGTCGTCCATGGCCCGCAGGCAGCCTTCGAGGGCGATGGCCTTCTCGTCCGGGCTCGTCGTGTCCAGGTGGTAGGCGACGCCGATCGGATCGACGGAGTCCCGGTGGCGTTCGAGCAGGTCCAGCAGCGGCCCGAGCGCCTTCACGGACGTACCGAACCGGCTCCTGCGGGAGAGCATCCTGGGTCCCGAGGTCTCGAACTCGCCGAGGCGGAGCAAGACCTTCGGGCGGGGCAGGTCGTGGCGGCGTACGAGGCCCGCCAAGGCCTCCAGCTCGTCGGGGCCGTCGGCGTTCACGGTGACCCCCGACCGCGCGGCGAGCCAGAGGAACGCCGGATCCTTGGGGCCGGTCGCCATGATGCGGTCCGCGGTGAAGCCGGCGCCGAGGGCGCGGCGGAGCTCGCCGACGGATGCCACGTCCACGGCGGCGTCCGCGGTGGTGAGCCGCCGGACGAGGGACCGGGAACGGTTGGCCTTGTGGGCGAAGAAGACCTGCCCGCCGAGCCGGTGGCGGCGGTAGACGGAGCGGAAGCCCTCGGCGTTCTCCGCGATCTGCTCGGGCACGAGGACGTTGAGGGGCGAGCCGAGGGCGTCCACGAGCATGTGCAGGAACGGGGCGGAGCCGAGCAGCGCGGCGAGCCGCGGCGCCAACCGAGGTTCCAGGTACAGGGGGCCGGTGTCCATCCCAGCTGCTCCTCCCGCGCGCCGATCGTACGACGATATTCCTCGCGGCCCTGTTCATGCCCTGCTGGCATGGTTTGGACGCGCGCTGGCGGGAGTTGGCCGAAATGCGACGGCGCCGTCAGAGTGCCAGGTACATGAGGATCTCGTCGCGGTCGTCGCCGGGCGCGACCCGCAGACCGCCGGGCCAGCGCCCGATCTCGCACCAGCCCAGACGGCCGTAGAACTCCTCCAGCCCCAGCCCGGCCCGGACGGCGATGTGCAGCTGCTCCAACCCCATCTCCTGCCGGGCGAGTTCGCGGACCCGGCGCATCAGCGCCGTACCGATGCCGCTGCCGCGGAAGTCGGGGTGGGTCATGACGTGGTTGACGGCGCCGCAGTGCGCGACGAGCGGATGGGGGTCACGGCGCACAATGAGCCACCCCGCGAGCTTCCCGCCGACCGTGGCGATCAGCATCCGGGCGCGGCGCGGTTCGAGCGCGCCGACGAGCAGGCCCAGGGCCGGGTCGGCCTGGCCGGCGGTCACCGGCGGCATGGGGAGCCCCCGGGGGATGACGGCGCCCCCGGCGTTGATGACCCGTACCCAGCAGTCGACGAGCTGCTCGCGGAGTTCGGCGGGCAGCTCCCGCGGGCGGGTGATCTGCGCGAAATCGACTGGTTGCAGGGCTGTCATGCACCGCAGCTTGCCAGACGGGGGATCGACGCGGGCCCCGGCCGGGCGAGGTCGGCCGGGGCCCGCCGTGCACGGGGCCGATCAGTGCGCCGTCGCCGTGCCCGGGCGGCCGAAGTGGCGCGCGGTGGGCACCAGCGCCGCCGCTGCCGGTACGAGGAAGCACGCGGCGGCGCATGCGCCCAGTACCGCCGTCACCCCGAAGGCGTCGATGGCGGGGGCGATGATAGCGAGCCCGACGGGTGCCAGACCGTACGACACCAGGAAGTCCAGCGAGGAGACGCGGGCCAGCTTGTCCGGGGCGACCTCGCGCTGGGTGGCCGTGAACCACGGCACGTTGAACAGCTCGATGCCGATCCCGGCGAGGGCGTACGCGGCGACGACCACCACCGGGTGGACCGGCAGCATCAGGCTCAGCGGGGCGAGGCCGTACGCCGCCAGCCCGGCGAGGGCCGCCCAGCCGGGGGAGCGCGGCCGCCACCGGGCGATGGCCAGGGCCCCGCTAAGCGCGCCCAGGGTGTACGCGGTCATGGCCGCGGCCAGCACCCACTCGGTGCCGTAGCGGTCCCGGCTGATCAGTGGCAGCGCGACGCTGGTGGCGGAGTAGCCGAGGGCGATGACGGCGACGAGGGCGGCGAGTCCGGCGAGGAACCACGGGTGGCGGCGCGCCTCGCGTATGCCCTCCAGGAACTCGGTACGGAAGCCGGCGCGCGGGGCGGGCTCCGCGGCCGACTCCTCGGCGGCGGGCGCGGCGGCGGGCGCGGTGGCCGTGGCGCCACCGCCCTGGCCGGGTACCAGCGCCGCGACCAGCCAGAGCAGGCCGATGCCCAGCAGCAGCGTGGGTACGTCGAGGAAGGCCGCGAGCAGGGCGGTCAGGGCGGGTCCGGCGAGTGTGGAGCCGCGGATCGCCATGGTCATGGCGGCGTTGGCCTGCCGGCGGCGCCCGGGCTCGACGGTCTCGGCGGTGAGCGCCTGGAACGCCGGGCGGCAGGCGCCCTGTCCGGCTCCGGCGAGGGCGGCGGCGGCCGTCATCAGCACGAGCGAGCGGCCGAGACCGGCGGCCAGGAGGGGCGCGGCGGCCGCCGCCGCGAGGGCGGACCAGAGCACGACCGCGCGGCGGGAGTGCCGGTCGGCCAGTACGCCGCCGATGGCGACGGCGGCGAGGAAGCCGGCGGTGCGGGCGGCGAGGACCAGGCCGAGGCCGGCGGCGCCGAGATCGTGGTGGAGGACGGCGAGCCCGAGGACGAACGGCAGCGCCCAGGTCGCGAGCCCGGAGGCGGTGGTGCCCGCCCACAGGCGCAGGAACACGGGGTCGCGGAGGATCGAACGCGGGGGCGGGGTACTGGTCTTGGCCGCGGTCGGCGTGGGTGTGGTCGCCACGTGTGGGGGCTCCTTCGGTTCGGGGAGGGCTCGGCGGACCGGCCCCGGATGGAGTTAATGAAAATGAATACCATTACAGTACTCTTCGAACGCGGCACTCCCGCCCGGTGCACCACCACAACCATGCCTTTCCTCCCAGAACGGAGAATCCATGCGCCACCCCGCCCGCCTCGGGATAGCCCTGACCCTCGCCCTCGCCACCGCGGGCTGCTCCACGGCAGCCGGCAGAGGTTCCCGGGCGGACGGCGAGCCCGCCGCCGAAGCGGTCTCCGTCACCAGCTGCGGGCGTCAGGTGTCCTTCGCCGCGCCACCGCAGCGGACCGTCGCCCTGGACCAGGCCTCGACCGAGATCCTGCTCGAACTCGGGCTCCAGGACCGGATGGCGGGGACCGCCAACCTCAAGACGAAGATCCCCGCACCGTACGAGGCCGCGTACGCCAAGGTCCCGGTCATCGCCCCGAAGATCGCCACCGGTGAACAACTGCGCGCCGCCACACCCGACTTCGTCATCGCCGGCTCCGCGGACCTCTACACCAAGGACCGCGCCGGCACCCGCGAGGAGCTGGCCGCCCTCAAGGTCCCCACCTTCGTCAGCGCCGTGGACTGCCCCCGGCAGAACCCGGCCGGAGCCACCCCCTTCGATCTGCTCTTCTCCGACTACGAGAACCTGGGCACGCTCTTCGGCGTCCGGGAGCGGGCCGACCGGCTCGCCGCCGACCAGCGCGCGGCGCTCGCCAAGGCGGGAGAGAACGCGGCGAAGGTCCCCCAGGGCGCGGACCGGCCGACCGTCGTCTACCTCTACTCCGTCTTCAACGGGATGCCGTACGTCGCGGGCAGGACGGGCCTGCCCAGTGAGATGAGCCGGATCGCCGGCGCGAAGAACGCCTTCGACGACGTCGACGAGGACTGGCCGGAGGTCACCTGGGAGGAAGTCGCGAAGCGGGAACCGGACTTCATCGTGATCGGCGATCTGTCCGAGCGCGGGCGGCCCGGCGACAGCGCCGCCGAGAAGCGCGCCGAGATGGCCCGCCACCCGGTGGTCTCGAAGCTGGCCGCCGTCCGCGAAGACAAGATCCTGGAGGTGCCGGGCATCGAGCTGGACCCTTCCGTGCGCTCCGTACACGCCCTCGGGCTCCTGGCGAACGGCATGAAGGACCTCGGGTATGTCCGCTGACCCGGCCACCCGGAGGGGTCCTGCCGGGACGGCCCGTGCGCTCCGGCTGCTCCTCGCCGCGGGCGCGCTGGCGGGCTCGGTGGCGGCTGCCGTGCGCATCGGCGCCTCCGACGTCGGCTGGGCCGGCCTCGCCCGCGTCCTCGGTGCCCGTCTCGGCCTGGACGTACCGCCGTTGGCGCCGCTCGTCGACTCGCTCGTCTGGGACCTGCGGCTGCCGCGGGTGCTGATGGCCGCCCTCGTCGGCGCCTCGCTCGCCGTGTGCGGCACGGTGCTCCAGGCGCTCACCCGCAACGCTCTCGCCGACCCCTACCTGCTCGGCGTCTCCTCCGGAGCGTCGACGGGAGCCGTCACCGTCCTCGTCCTCGGGATCGGCGCGGGCACGCTCGGAGTCACCGGCGGCGCGCTCGCCGGCGCGCTGCTCTCCTTCGGCCTGCTCCTGCTCCTCCTGCGGCGCACCGGCCTGGATTCCGCCCGCATCGTCCTCACCGGCGTGGTGATCGGCCAGCTCTTCACCGCGCTGACCTCGCTGGTCCTGATGGCCTCGGCGGACGCGGACACCACGCGGGCCGTCACCCACTGGCTGCTCGGCTCGATGGCGCCGGCCCGCTGGAACACCGTCGCGGTCTGCGCGATCGTCACCCCGCTGGGGCTGCTGGCGGCGTGGCTGTGCTCGAACGCCCTCGACGGGCTCGCGTTCGGAACCGACACCGCCGCGTCCCTGGGGATCGGTGTACGGAACACGCGGATGGTGCTGCTCGTGGTCACCGCCGCGCTGACCGCGGTCGCGGTGGCCACCGTCGGCGCCGTCGGCTTCGTCGGGCTGATCGTCCCCCACGGGGTGCGGTTCCTCGTCGGGCCGCTGCACCGGGTGCTGCTGCCGTACGCGGCGCTCGCGGGTGCGGTGTTCCTGGTGTGGACGGACGCGCTCGCGAGGATCGCCTTCGCACCCCGCGAGGTACCCGTCGGCGTGATCACCGCTCTGCTCGGCGTACCGCTCTTCCTCCTCGTGCTGCGCAAGCGGGGTGAGCTGTGAGGATCACCGCCGAGAACGTGAGCTGGTCGGTGGCGGGTTCGCAGGTCGTACGGGAGGTCGCCGCGGACATCGCGCCCGGCGAGACGGTCGCGCTGCTCGGCCCCAACGGCTCGGGCAAGTCCTCGCTGCTGCGCTGCCTGGCCGGCCTGCGGGCGCCCGACGCGGGTACGGTCCGCTACGACGGCGAGTCCGTACGGGACTGGAGCGCGCGGCGGACCGCCCGCCACGTGGCCTTCGTCGCACAGGACCCGGGCGCCGACAGTGACCTGCGGGTCGCCGACGTCGTGGGCCTGGGACGGACCCCGTTCCGGAACCGCTGGCGCGGACCGGACGCCGCCGACCGGGCGGTGGTCGCCGATGCGCTGGAGCGGGTCGGCCTCACCGCGCTCGCCGGCCGGTCCTGGAAGGCGCTGTCGGGCGGTGAGCGCCAGCGCGCCCACCTCGCCCGCGCGCTGGCCCAGCAGCCGTACGGGCTCCTGCTCGACGAGCCCACCAACCACCTTGACGTCAAACACCAGTTGGACCTGATGGAGCTGCTGGCCGGGAGCGAGCAGACGGTCCTGGTCGCGCTGCACGACCTGTCGCTCGCCGCCCGGTACTGCGACCGGCTGTTGCTCCTGCGCCACGGCCGCCTGATCGCATCCGGCACGCCCGCCGCCGTTCTCACCTCCGAACGCCTCGCCGAGGTGTTCGAGGTCGACGCCGAGCTCACGACGGACCCGCTCGGCCACCCCTCGGTCGTCTACCGGGGGCCGCTCGGCACTCCGCTTCGATCGCCCCGACCCACCCTGTGAAAAGGAGACTCGTGCACCACGCAAGCCCCGCCCCCAGCCTCGTCCCCAGTCCCGCCCCCGCCCCCGTACCGTCGTCCGTGGACGGGCTCATCGAGGCCGTCCTGGCCGGCGAACACGGCCCGCTCCCCTCCGCACTCGTCGCCACCAGCGTGTTCTGGATCCACCACGGCACCCGACTGGCCGGCGGCGACACCACGTACCTCAACCAGTACGTCCTGGTCCGCCTCGGCGGCTCCTTCGGCGGCTGCGCCTTCGAGGCCGGCGAGATCGCCCCGGCGATCTGCCGCGACTCCTCCGGCACCCCGCTCGACCGCCTGCTGCGCGAAGCCCCGCGCCCGCTGCGGATCGCCGCCCTCGACGCGTACCTCTCCGAGGCCCGCCCGCACCGGGTGGCCGCGGCAGCGGGCGACGCCGAGCCCGTCGCGCTCCCCACCGGTACCCCCGAGATACGTGCGAAGGCCCGCGACACGGCCATAGCCGGCCTGCTCGACATCGGGGAAGGGGCCCGCGTGGGCCTCATCGGCGTCGTCAACCCACTCGTCGCGGCGATCCGCGAACGCGGCGGCGAACCGCTGCCCTGCGACTTCAACCTCAAGGCCACCCAGTGGGGCGACCCCGTCACCGACGACATGCACGCGGTGCTGGAGCGTGCCGAGGCCGTCGTCGCCACCGGAATGACGCTGAGCAACGGCTCGTTCGACACCGTCCTGGAGCGCTGCCGCTCCCGTGGCATCCCGCTGATCGTCTACGCGCAGACCGGCAGCGCCGTCGCCCGCGCCTTCCTCGGCTCCGGCGTGACCGCCCTGTCCGCGGAGCCCTTCCCGTTCTCCCAGTTCAGCGCCGAGGAGACGGTCCTGTACCGCTACCGGACGGTGAGCCCCGCGTGATCCGCACCGGCACCGGACACGCCCCCTGCCACCACGGCGAGATCCTCCAGGGCGTCTTCCTCGACGCCGACGGCCGCCGGTGCGCCGGCCTGGTCACCCTCCCCATGCCCGGCCCGGGCAGCCGCGCCGAGTTCGTCCGCAGGCCCGGTACCGAGCCAGGGGCGCTCACCGCCGTACCCGCCGACCGTACGAAAGCGGTACGGGCCGCGGCCCTCGCGGTGGCGCAGTGCGCGCAGCGGACCGGACAGCCGCCCTGCGGCGGGGAGTTGAGGCTCACGAGCGACATTCCGGTGGGCCTGGGCATGGGCAGCTCCACCAGCGATGTGATCGCCACCGTACGGGCCGTCGCGGATTCGTACGGACTGCGGCCGGCCCCCGAGTCGGTCGCCCGGCTGGCCGTACGGGCGGAACTGGCCTGCGATCCCCTGATGTTGGACGGCCGGCCGGTGCTGTTCGCCCAGCGGGAGGGCAGGGTGCTGGAGGCCCTCGGCCCGGCGCTGCCACCGCTGGTCGTCGTGGGCTGCGCCCTTGGGGCCGGCGCGCCCGTGGACACCCTGTCCCTGCCCGTGCGGGAGCCCGGCGACGGCGACGTACGGGCCTTCGAGCGGCTGCGTACGCTGCTGCGCCGGGCGGTGGCCACGGCGGACGCCGCACTCCTCGGCGAGGTCGCCACCGCCAGCGCCCGGTGCGGCCAACAGGCCTTGCAGCACCCCGAGTTCGACGCGTTGACCGGTATCTCCCGGCGGGTCGGGGCGGTCGGCGTACAGATCGCGCACAGCGGCGCGGTGGCGGGCGTGCTGTTCGACGCGGCCGCGCCCGGCCTGCGGTACCGCGTGCGCAGCTGCCTGCGGGCCCTCGACGCCCACGGCATCCCCGCCACCCGGACCTTCACGACCTTCGACACCACCAGCAGCGAGGAGCTCCCGCATGGACCAGCACATCGCCGAGGCGATCGGCCGGCCGGACCTGGTACGGCTCGACGACCGACTCCTCTGCCTGCGCTTTGAG
This sequence comes from Streptomyces sp. NBC_01006, assembly GCF_045162725.1. Classification (NCBI taxonomy): domain Bacteria; kingdom Bacillati; phylum Actinomycetota; class Actinomycetes; order Kitasatosporales; family Streptomycetaceae; genus Streptomyces; species Streptomyces sp. NBC_01006. The sequence goes on from NZ_CP108700.1 coordinate 7,932,726, forward strand.
ACCATGAAGGTGGTCTCCGCGCTCGCCGCGGTGCGCCATCTGCTGGACACCGGGGCGGTGCGCCGCGGGGACACCCTGCTGGACAGCTCCAGCGGCATCTACGCCTACGCCCTCGCCCTGGCCTGTCACCGGTACGGCATGCGCTGCCACATCGTCGGTTCGACGACGGTGGACCACACGCTGCGCACCCAGCTCGCCGTACTGGGGGCGACGCTGGAGCAGATGGAGCCGTGCAGCGACCTCAAGCTCGACCAGAAGCGGCGGGTGGAGCGGATCCACGAGATCCTCGCCGAACACCCCGAGTACCACTGGATGCGGCAGTACCACGACGACGTCCACTACCTCGGCTACCGCGCGATCGCCGACCGGATCCGGGAGGCGACGGGCGGTCGGACCGGCGACGCCGCCGGGCTCACCGTCGTCGGCGGGGTCGGCTCGGGGGCCTCCACCGGAGCCCTCGCCCGCTACCTGCGCGGGGCGGCCGCGGCTGCCCCGGCCGATGTGGAACTCGTCGGGGTCCAGCCGTACGGCAGCGTCACCTTCGGCGCCGAGCACGTCCTGGACCCCGAGATCATCATCGCCGGGATCGGCAGCTCCATCCCGTTCGGGAACGTCTCGCACGAGCTGTACGACACCCTGCACTGGATCTCGTTCGACGCGGCGCTGGCCGGCAGCGTCGACCTGCTGCGCCGGCACGCCGTCTTCGCGGGGCTCTCCACCGGCGCGGGCTATCTCGCCGCCCGCCACGAACGCGAGCGCGCCCCCGAGCGGACGGTCCTCTTCATCGCCGCCGACACCGGGCACCGGTACGTCGACACCGTCTACGCCCGCCACCGGGAGGCGGCCGCGATCGGTGAGCTCGCCCCGCGGGAGGTCACCGACCACGGGCAACTGGCCCTCCCGTGGTGCCGGATGCGCTGGAACCGGGCCCCGGCGGCGGCCCTGGTGACGGGCCCGACCGTTCACGCTTGACCGGCGTGTGACGCGCATCACATTCGCACGTTCGAACTTCGGCGTTCCTCCTGCGTCTAGTCGGCGTCGGTCACCGGACGGCTGCGGATCCACGCCCCTCCGCAGCCGTCCATTCCCAAACAGGAGGAACAGTTCAATGGGCTGTCTACGGGGGTTCATCCCCTGGATCGTCTCCGGCGTCGCCTCGTCCTTCGACTGGCGCCGGGGCGCGATAGGGGGACTCGTCACGGGGCTGCTGCTCCTGCTGCAGGACCGCCGTCGCGGGGTCGGTCTCGATGCACTGATCCTGGAGATCAGCACCGTCGTCTACTTCGTCGTCGTCGGCGCGGTGGCCGTCGCCCGGCCGGATTCGGCCCTGGCGGAGCACACCGACGTCATCTCGTTCGGCTGGCTCGCAGCCACCGCCTGGGGGAGCCTGGCGATCCGTCGCCCCTTCACGCTGGGCATCGCCCGGCGCCAGACGCCTCCCGAGTACTGGGACATGCCGGAGTTCATCCGGGTCAACAACCACATCACCAGTGCCTGGGGCGCCGGTTTCACCTTCATCGGCGTCAGCCTGGCCGTCTGCGGCGCCGTGGACGCCCCCGCCTGGGTGGGCATCGCCGCCCACGTCGCCGGTCTCGTCGGCCCCGCCGTCTTCACCAAGGTCTACCCCGCCCGGGCCCAGGCGCGACTCCTGGCCCAGGCCCCGGCCGCCAACCCGCACCACGAAGGAGCGGCCACATCGTGACCACCGGCCCGGAGGCAAGGAACGTCGTCCTCGTCCACGGCGGGGACGGCGAAATGCCCGACGAGACGAGACTTCTTCCCCGGCCGCTACCTGCGCAACGGCCCCAACCCGCTGCCCGGACAGGACAAGGGGCACTGGTTCACCGGCCCCGGCATGCTCCACGGGATCCGGCTCGGCAACGGACGCGCACAGTGGTACCGCAACCGCTGGATCCGCACGCGCGAGCTGGAGGGGCATCCGTTCATCCGCCCCGACTTCAGCGTCGACCTCACCTCGACGCCGGCCAACACGCACGTGATCCGGCACGCCGGCACCGTCCTCGCCCTGTGCGAGGCGGGCCTTCCCTACTGGGTCTCGCCCTCGCTGGAGACCGTCGGACCGTACGACTTCGGCGGACGGCTCACCACCGCGATGACGGCCCACCCCAAGGAGGACCCCGTCACGGGCGAACTCCACGTGTTCGGCGCCGGTTTCGCCCCGCCCTACCTCACGTACCACCGGGTCACCGCGGAAGGGCTGCTGCTCGACAGCCGGCCGATCGACGTGCCGGGCCCGACGATGATGCACGACTTCGCCATCACCGAGCACCACGTCGTCTGGATGGACCTGCCCGTCGTCTTCGACCCCGCCCCGGCCGGGCGCGGCGGCATGCCGTACCGGTGGGACGAGGAGTACGGGGCACGGCTCGGGGTCATGTCCCGCGCGCCCGGCAGCACCGGGGTGAGGTGGTACGACATCGACCCCTGCTACGTCTTCCACGTCGGCAACGCCTACGAGGACCAGCAGGGGCGGATCGTGCTGGACGCGGTGCGCTACGACGACGCCGGGTTCCGCAGAACCTGGACGGACATAGGCGGGACCGCAGGCCCGGCCGCTCAGGCGGCTCCGGCCGGTCTGGCCGGCGCGCTGGAACCGGGCCGTATCGAGGCCCTCGCCGTTCTGCACCGCTGGATCCTCGATCCGGCCACCGGCCGTGTCACGGAGTCCCCCCTGGACGACCGCGCCGCCGAATTCCCCACGCACAACGAGAACTTCACCGGGCGGCCGAACCGCTACCTCTACACCGCCTCCGGCGAAGGCATCGCCAAGCACGACCTCACCCGCCCGTCCCGGCGCGTGTACGAGACCCCCGGCAGCCGCTACACCGGGGAGGCGGTCTTCGTACCCGCGGCCGGTGCCACCGCCGAGGACGAGGGCCGGCTCCTGTCGCTCGTCTCGGACGACGGCGGCGGGGCCGGGGAACTGCTCGTCCTGGACGCCGCGGACCTCTCGGTCCAGGCCGTGGTGGAGCTTCCCCATCCCGTCCCGGCCGGTTTCCACGGAAGCCGGCTACCGGAGCCCGCCCAAGGCGCGTGACCCGTCGCCACGGAGGCGTTCAGACATGGCACACCCCCTCGATCCGCGCCAGCACGTGCGCCATGTGGTGGCCAGCCGCTCCATCACCATCTGGGAGATGGACGTCACCAACCCCGTCGGCATCGACAACCCCTGCCCGCCGTCCCTCGCCTGGCTCATGCTCCGCCGCAACGGACGCGTCCAGAGCCTGCGCGTGGTCTTCCCCGCGGCGCTGCGCTGAGACGGCCCGGTCGGCCGGGGCGGCCGACCGGGCCCTCGGGCCAGGGTCAGCGGATGTCGAACCGGTCGAGGTTCATCACCTTGTCCCACGCGGACACGAAGTCACGTACGAACTTCTCTCCCGCGCCCTGGGACGCGTAGACCTCCGACAGGGCCCGCAGCTGCGAGTGCGAACCGAAGACGAGGTCGACGGCGGTGGCCGTCCACTTGACCTCGCCCGTGGCACGATCGTGGCCCTCGAACACGTTCTCGGCCGCAGTCGACGCCTTCCACTCCGTACCCATGTCGAGCAGGTTGACGAAGAAGTCGTTGGTCAACGTCTCCGGCCGGTCGGTGAAGACACCGTGCGCGGACCGCCCGAAGCCGGTGTTCAGGGCGCGCATGCCGCCGATCAGGACCGTCATCTCGGGAGCGGTGAGGTTCAACAGGTTGGCGCGGTCCAGCAGGAGGGTCTCCGGCGCGAGCTTCTCCCCCTCCCGGAGGTAGTTGCGGAACCCGTCGGCCCTGGGTTCGAGCACCGCGAACGAGTCCACGTCCGTCTGCTCCTGCGAGGCGTCGGTGCGCCCCGGCGTGAACGGGACCTTGATGTCGTACCCGGCGTTCTTCGCGGCCTGCTCGACCGCCGCGCATCCGCCCAGGACGATCAGGTCGGCGAGCGAGACCTTCGTTCCGCCCGTCGCCGACGCGTTGAAGTCCCGCTGGATCTCTTCGAGGGTCCCCACCACCTCGCCCACCTCGGGCAGGGCGTTGCTCTCCCAGTCCCGTTGCGGCGCGAGCCGGATCCGGGCCCCGTTGGCTCCGCCCCGCTTGTCGGTGCCGCGGAAGCTCGCCGCCGACGCCCAAGCGGTGGTGACCAGTTGGGGGACGGACCGTCCCGAGGCGAGGATCTTGGCCTTGAGGGCGGCGACGTCCGCGTCCGAGACCAGCGGGTGATCGACCTGGGGGACGGGGTCCTGCCACAGCTGCGGCTCGGCGACCCAGGGGCCGAGGTAGCGCGGGAGGGGTCCCATGTCGCGGTGGAGCAGCTTGTACCAGGCCTTGGCGAACGCCAGCGCGAGCTGGTCCGGGTTCTCGTGGAAGCGTTTCGCGATCGGCGCGTAGACCGGATCGACCTTCAGCGCGAGATCCGTCGTCAGCATCATCGGGGCGTGCCGCTTCGACGGGTCGTGGGCGTCGGGCACCGTGCCCTGGGCGGCCTGGTCCGTGGGAGTCCACTGGTTGGCGCCGGCGGGGCTGGTCGTCAGCTCCCAGTTGTATCCGAACAGGTTGTCCAGGTACCCGTTGTCCCACTTCGTCGGTGCGGTGGTCCACGCGCCTTCGAGCCCGCTCGTGAGCGCGTCGACGCCGACGCCGGTGCCGGACGCGTTCTTCCAGCCGATGCCCTGCTGCTCGATGGGGGCCGCCTCGGGCTCCGGACCGATGTAGGCGGGATCGACGGCGCCGTGGCACTTTCCGAACGTATGGCCGCCGACGATGAGCGCGAGCGTCTCCTCGTCGTCCATCGCCATGCGCGCGAACGTCTCGCGGATGTCCCGGGCGGCGGCCACCGGATCCGGATTGCCGTTGGGTCCCTCAGGATTGACGTAGATCAATCCCATCTGCACGGCGCCGAAAGGACCGGAGAGTTCCCTGTCGCCGCTGTAGCGCTCGTCGCCGAGCCAGGTGTCCTCGGGCCCCCAGAAGATTTCCTCGGGTTCCCAGGTGTCCTTACGCCCGAAACCGAATCCGAACGTCTTGAGCCCCATGGATTCGATGGCGCAGTTCCCGGCGAAAATCAGAAGGTCGGCCCAGGAGATCTTCGGTCCGTACTTCTGCTTGACCGGCCAGAGCAAACGGCGCGCCTTGTCCAGGCTCGCGTTGTCCGGCCAGCTGTTGAGGGGGGCGAAGCGCTGCGAGCCGGCGCCGCCGCCACCCCGGCCGTCGGCGATGCGGTACGTACCCGCGGCATGCCAGCTCATCCGGATGAACAGCGGCCCGTAGTGGCCGTAGTCGGCGGGCCACCACTCCTGGGACTCCGTCATCACCTCGAAGACGTCCCGTTTCAGCGCGTCGACATCGAGGGTCGCGAACTCCTTCGCGTAGTCGAAGTCCTCGCCCATCGGATCGGACAGGGGTGAATGCTGGTGGAGGACTTGAAGGTCCAGCTGATTCGGCCACCAGTCCCGGTTCGTCCTGGGGTGAGTCGGCGCGGGGGTCGGGGAGGGAATTGCTGGGTTCTCGCTTTCGCTGCCGGACACGTCCGCCCTTCTTCCTGTCTCGGTGTCTGCTTCTGCTTCTGCTGCTGACTGCTGGGCGTCCGTATGGTCGCGCACCGCAGACCGCACCGCTACGAGAACACGCAGAACTCTTCCGGCCGCTGAGGAATTCGGGAAAAGGCAGTTTTTCGGATGAACGCGATCGGCCCGGACGGGTGACGTGTCCCGCCTTGCGGCGGGTCGCGGGTCGGGGACGGGCCGGGCCGTCAGGATGGCCCCCTCCCGACAGTGAGAAGGAGTTGTTCGTGCTCGAGAGACAGCGTCGCAAGAACGCCACCGAGGTCACCTTCGTGCTGCCCGACGGGGACCCGCCCGGACCGGTCAGCGTGGTGGGAACGTTCAACGGCTGGCAGCCCGGATCCCACGTCCTCGAATCCCGCCCCGACGGGACGCGCGCGGTGACGGTGGCGCTGCCGGCGAAGGTCACCCACTCCTTCCGCTACCTCGCGGCGGGGGACTACTGGTTCAACGACGAGGGCGCCGACGGCCAGGACGGCCCCAACTGCCGACTGCAGACCTGACCCCGCCCCCGGGCACTGCCCGCCCTGCCCACACGGCCAGGGCGGGCACCACTTCGGGTCGGGGGTACGGGCCCGCGCACCGCGGGGGTGTCAGGCCCCCGCCGCGCCCTGGTCCCGGGCGGCCGTGCGGCGGGCCGCCGCGGCGTCCGTGACGTCGAGGAACACCTGGTCCAGCTCGGGCCAGCGCGTCTTCAGCTCCTCCTTGATGCGGACCATCGCGTCCTCGACGCTCTCGCTGTCGTACCCGGGCGTCAGGTCGACGCTCGCGGCCAGCAGCGCCGAATCCGGACTCAGCCGCATGGTCAGCAGCGCGGTGACCGAGTCGATCTCCGGCTGTTTCAGCAGCAGCTCCCGTACCCCGCGCTGCACCTCGGGATCGGCCGCCTCGCCGATCAACTGGGCCCGGGCGCCCTTGCCGAGCGTGTACGCCACGTAGACCAGCAGGACGCCGATCAGGATGGAGGCGGACGCCTCGTACGCCACCTGCCCGGTCGCCATGTGGAGGCCCATCCCCGCCATGGCCAGCAGGACGCCGACGCAGGCGGTGCTGTCCTCCGCGAGGACGGTCCGCAGCGTCGGGTCCCGGCCCACCCGGATCTCCTCGCGCAGGCTGTGGCCGGCCGCCGCGGCCGCGCCGCGGACCTGGCGGACGGCTCGGGCCAGCGAGGCCCCCTCGGCGAGCAGCGCCACGAGGAGCACGGCGAAGCCGATCAGATACCCCTCGTGGGACTCGGAACCGCCCGAGCGGAACGCCTCGATGCCCAGGAACACCGAGAAGCAGCCTCCGGTGACGAAGATGCCGACGGCGGCCAGCAGGGACCAGAAGAAGCGCTCCTTGCCGTAGCCGAAGGGGTGGTGCCGGTCGGCCGGCCGCCGGCTGCGCTTGACCGAGGCCAGCAGGAAGACCTCGTTCATGCTGTCGGCCGCCGAGTGGGCGGCCTCGGACAGCAGCGCGGGAGAGCCGGCGATGACCCCGCCGACGGCCTTGGCGACGCAGATGACCAGATTGGCCGCGAGGGCCACCCAGACGGTGAAGCGGGTTTCGCTGTCCCCCTTCCGCTTCCGCGCGGAGTGCGTACGGGTGTCACCCATGACGTCGGCCTGTCCGGTCGCGGCCGCCCGGGCGCTCCCGCATCTCGTACCCCCTCGTTCAGCCGGGCCCGTCTCGTACCGAGGCGCCTGCCCGCACGGGAGCGTCTCAATCGGCGCCGCGGGCTCGCCCCACGGGTCTCATGCCCGTGCCCGGGCCGCTGTGCGGCCATTCGGTTGCTCCCGGGGCGGCCGGAGGCCGAACGGCCTCGCCACCGCCGCGCCGTCGCCCGGCGTCGGGCTAGGGTCGCAGACGGAGGGCCGCCGAGAATGCCCCGCCCGGTTGCGGGTACCCGTACCGGGCCGTGTCCCCATGCGGAGGAGGCCCGCGCCCATGCCAGACGACGATCGGGACGAGACCCCGGCGGAGCGGGCCGACCGCCGCTGGAACGAGACGCTCCAGGAGGTCCGCGTCGCCCAGACCGGGGCCCAGATCCTCTTCGGCTTCCTGCTCAGCGTCGCCTTCACCCCCCGCTTCGCCCAGCTGGGCCCCTTCGACCGGGGCCTGTACGTCGTCACGGTGGCGCTGGGCGCCCTGGCCACCGGGACCATGATCGCCCCGGTCGCGTACCACCAACTCCTGGCCGGACACCACCTCAAGCCGCAACTGGTCCGGGCGGCGGGCCGTCTGGTCTCCATCGGCATCGTGCTCCTCGCACTGACCGTGACCTTCTCGGTGCTGCTCCTGCTGCGGGTCGCCACCGCGCACTGGATCGCCTGGCCGGTGACGGCCTGCGTCACGGGCTGGTTCGCGATCTGCTGGCTCGTCATGCCGAGCATGCTCCTGCGCAGCAAGGCCAGGACCGGGTGAGGGGTGGGTCGGGGCAGGTTTCCCGTGTCAGTGGGCGGGCAGGCGCGGCGCGGGGGACGTACGACGCTTTCGAGGAGTGACACATCATGGAAGACCAAGGCGGCGCCGGAGGCGTTCCCCTGCACGGCCACGGCCACGGCGACGAGGAGCGGCGTCGCGCCCCACACGTCCAGCGGACCGGGTCCGGCAAGGACGAGCACGCCGTCCGGGCGGCGGACACCGACGAGGCGAGTCGTCTCGACAGGCCGGGAGAGGTCCCGAAGAAGGGCCCCGGGCCGGTCCGCGAGATCCCGCACGGGGAGTCCCACGGCTGACCCCCGGGAATCACCGGACCCGGGTGGACCGGGGTGCCCTGGGCGATACGCCGACGGGATAGATTGTGCGATCACACAGCTTGTGCGGCTTAAATCCGTAGAGTAACCGGTCGGTAGCTCTGGATCATCGTGCCTGTTCTCGGCTAGCGTCTTGCTCGCGCCGCCACACCCAGGGCACTCGGCCCTGCCGGGACTTGCGGCGCAGGGGAATTACTCACGTTGACGACTGCCATTCAAGGCATCTTCGCCGTCCGTCCCTACACTCCTCACTGCCAGGTCATCCACGACGAGGGCGACCATGCCGTCATCGGCATCTCGTCGGGCAACTCCTACTTCACCCACGACCGCGTGCTCGAACTCGCCCGGTGGGGACTCGACCATTTCCGCGAAGTCGACCTCATCTGGACGGACATGCACGTCGCCGAGATGTTCGTGGCCCTCGGCTACCCCGAGGTCGAAGCGCAGCGCAAGGCGGTGAAGAACCTCCGCGGCGTACGGGCCAAGGTCACCGCCGCCGTCGCCACGCTCGACCCCGAAGGGGAGCGGCTGCGCGGCCGCCCGATGTCCGCGCTCCTGGAGCTCCCCGCCTACCAGCGCATCCGCTCCGGGCTCGACACCCTCATGGCCGACGACCCCGAGTTCCGCGAGGTCTGCGACCAACTCGCGGCCCGGTTCCTCGCCGACAAGCTGGCCGGCCAACCGCCCACCGAACTCCAGCGCGAGGTGTGCATCAAGTACGTGTGCGCCGAAGTGCCGCTGTTCCTCGACACCCCGGCCATCCTCGGGGTCTCCTCCTCGCTCAACTGCTACCACCAGGCACTGCCGTTGGCCGAGCTGCTGTACGCACGGGGCTGGGGTCTGCGCGCCTCGCGCAATCAGGGCCACGCCGTCATCACCCCCGCCGAAGAACCCGAAGGACAGGACCGCCGCGCATGACCACCACGATCGAACCCACCACGGCGGCCGCGTCCGACGAGCTCACCCGGTTCCCGTTCGACGCCAACGGCACGCGACTGCCCGACGAGATCGCACACCTCCTCACCGACGAGCCGGTCAAGAAGGTCCGCACCATAGCCGGGGCGGAAGCGTGGCTGGTGTCCTCCTATCGCCTGTGCAGGCAGGTGCTCGACGACCCCCGGTTCTCCCTCAAGGACACCTCCGCCGAGGGGGCGCCCCGCCAGTACGCGCTGACCATCCCCCCGGAGGTGGTCAACAACATGGGGAACATCACGGGCGCCGGGCTGCGCAAGGCCGTGATGAAGGCCCTCAACCCGAAGGCCCCCGGGCTGGAGGAGTGGCTGACCGGCCACGCGCACGCACTCGTCGACCAGCTCGTCACCACCGGGGTGCCGGCCGACCTGCGCCGCGACTTCACCGTCCCGTACTCCACCGGGCTGCACTGCCACATCCTCGGCATCCCGCAGAGCGACGGCCCCGACCTCTACCGGTCGCTGCACGTCGCGTTCATGAACAGCCCCCGCACCATCCCCGCGGCGGGCATCAACTGGGACCGCGACATGGGCCACATGATCGGCCGGCTCGACGACCCGGCGACGACGGGCCTCATGGCCGAACTCGCGGCCCTGCGCAACGACCCCGAATACGCGCACCTGACCGACGAGATGCTCGCCACCGTCGGCGTCACCATGTTCGGCGCGGGTGTCATCAGCGTCATGGGATTCCTCACCATGGCACTCGTCTCGCTGATCCAGCACCCCGAACTCAAGGCCGAGTTGATCGGGGACCCGACGCTCGTCCCCGCCGCCGTGGACGAGTTGCTGCGCATCAACCTGTCGATCGCCGACGGCCTGCCCCGCATCGCCACCGAGACCATGCAGCTCGGCGATGTCACGGTGGAAAAGGGGGAGTTGGTCCTCGTCCTGGTCGAGGCCGCGAACCACGACCCCGCCGAGTTCGAGGACCCGCACACCGTACGCCTCGACCGGCCGAACCCGAACGCGCACCTGTCGTTCGGCGGCGGCGGCCACTACTGCCCGGCCACAGCCCTGGGCAAGCGGCATGCACAGATCGCCATCGAGGTGCTCCTCGAACGGCTGCCCGGCCTGGACCTGGCCGTGCCGATCGAGCAACTCGTCTGGCGTACGGGGTTCATGAAGCGGATCCCGGAGCGGCTGCCCGTGCTCTGGTGAGCCTGCGCGTGAACGTGCGGGTGAACCGAACGTACGAGTGAACCGAACGCACGGCGCCGAGGGCCGGGTCTGACCAGTCCGGCCCTCGGCGCGTACCTCCGTCACCTCTCCGCCACGGCCTCCAGCGGGCTCAGCGAGGCCGCGCGGCGTGCCGGTACGGCGGCCGCGAGCACGCCGATCGTCAGGGACACCAGGCAGAGGAGGAGCAGCGTCCCCCAGGGCAGCGCCAGGGAGTACTGCTTCAAGGCGCCGTTGGTCAGCGACCCGACCGCCCAGGCCCCCAGCAGCCCGCCCGCCAGGCCCAGCAGCGTGCCGAAGGCGGCGACGGTCACCGACTCCAGGCGGATCATCCGCCGGATCCCGGCGCGGTCCATGCCGATGGCGCGCAGGACGCCGATCTCGCGCGTGCGGTCCGCGACCGACATGGCCAGGGTGTTGACGATGCCGAGCAGCGAGATCACGGTGCCGATGGCGAGCAGACCGTACATCAGGGTCAGCAGGTCGGCCAGGGAGCCGGCGGCCTCGTCGACGAGTGCCTGCCGGTCCTTCACCTGCACCAGCGGGCTGTTGCCCGCGGCGGCGCGCAGCCGGTCCTCGGTGGTCTTCGAGACCGCGGCGCCGGCGGCGCGGACGAGGATCCGCTGGACGGAGTCGGGCAGGAAGCCGTCCCGCTGTACGTCGGCGCGCGAGCCCAGCACGTCCCCGGCGGTGGGGTTGTCCTCGTAGACGCCGACGACGGTGTACTGCGTGAACTCCTGGTTACGGCCGATGCGGGCCTTGACCTGGCTGCCCGTGCTCACGCCCTGCTCGCGCGCGACGGCGGCCGAGAGGGCGATGAGGCCCGGTCCGAGGTCCTTCAGGGAGCCGCTGACGAAGTCGAGCTTCATGACGTCGTTCACGGTGGCGGGGTCGACGCCGGCGATCTTGCGGACGCGGCCACCGGTGAAGAGCGTGGAGTCCGCGATGCCCGCCGCCGTCCTCACCCCGGGGACGCCGGCCACCCGCTTTTCGGTGCCCGGGTCGATGGCGGTCATGGTGCTGCGGCTGCCGATCACGTAGTCGGCGCCGAGGCCGGCCGCGGCCTGCCGGTCCAGGGCCTGCCCGGTGGAGTTCCCGATGACGGCGAGCCCGGCGACCAGCGCCGTACTGACGATCAGGGCGGAGGCGGTGGCCGCGGTGCGCCGCGGGTCGCGCAGCGCGTTCTCACGGGCGAGGTGCCCGGTGATCCCGAAGCGGCCGGTCAGCCGTCCGGTCAGCCGGATCACGGGGACGGCGAGCAGCGGCGCCAGCACGATCAGGGCGACGACGACCAGGGCGCACCCGAACATCGCGTTCCGCAGGTTCTCCTCCGAGGCGTCCTTCGCCCCCGTGAGCGCGACCAGCAGCCCGGCGCCGGCGGCCAGCAGGACCAGTCCCACCACACCGCGGACCCGGGAAGCGGCCGCGGTGGGCGGCTGCTCGCAGGCGCGCAGGGCCTCGATGGGCGCGACCTTCGCCGCCTTGCGGGACGGCAGCCACGCGGCGAGCACCGTGACGCCCACGCCCACCGCGAGCGCCGCCACGACGGGGAGCGGGCCGATCACCAGGGGGCCGTCGGGCAGGGAGTCCTGCGAGGTGCTCAGGAGGTCGGGCAGTACGGCGGCGATGCCGAGGCCGAGCACGAAGCCGGCCGCCGACGAGACCAGGCCGAGCAGGACGGCCTCCCAGAGGATGGAGCGGACCACCTGGCGGCGCGAGGAGCCGATCGCCCGCAGCAGCGCGATCTCCCGGGTGCGCCGGGCGACGACCATGGTGAAGGTGTTGACGATGAGGAAGGAGCCGATGAACAGCGAGACCCCGGCGAAGATCATCGGCATCTTCTGGTGGCCGCGGGTCAGGGTGTCGGTGTAGGTGGCCTGCTGGGTCGCCTGGGCGGTGCCGGTGACGGCCTCGGCCCGGTCGGCCGGGAGCAGGGCGGTGATCCGCTCGGCGAGCTTGAACTCGTCGGTGCCGGGCTCGGCGGACACGTCGATCGACGTGTACCGGCCCGGGGACGCGAACAGCTCCTGGGCGGTCGCCTTGTCGAACACGGCGAGGGTGCCTCCGGCCGTCACCCGCGAGTCCTCGGTCCTGACGATGCCCACGAGCCGCTTCTTCAGGACCGGGCCGTCGGTGGCCAGCGTGACCGTGTCGCCGATCGAGAACCCGCCGGCCGCCGCGGTGCCGCTGTCCACGGCGAGTTCCCCGCCACTGCGCGGGGCGCGGCCCTCGACCAGCGGATGGCGGCCGTCCTTGCCGTCCTTGCCGGGTACGTAGGCGGCGGCCAGGTTCGACCACGCCTTGCCGGCCCGCAGCGGACGGCCGTCCGCTCCGTTCAGGGTGGCCGATCCGTCGGCCGCCGGCCGAGCGGCGGCGACGCCGGGTACCTCGGCCAGCTTCCGTACGAGCGCGTCGTCGAGCGCTCCGGCCTCCTCTTCGGCGGCTCCGGGCGGGGCGGACTTCGGGGTCACGCTCACCGCGATGTCCGCGAAGTTCTTCGACGCGGCGGCACGGTAGGCCGCGGCGGAGGACTCCGCGAAGACGAGGGTGCCGCAGACGAACGCGACACCGAGGCAGACCGCGAGGACGGTCATTGCCAGACGGGCCTTGTTCGCGAGCACGTTGCGCAGGGCTGTTCTCAGCATGGGCAGCTTTCGGGGACGTGGGCGTACGGGGATCCGGGGAGGGAGCCGCGGGGTCAGCTGGTGCGGGAGCGGGCGTCGAACGCCTTCATCCGGTCCAGGACCCGGTCCGGGGTGGGACGGGACATCTCGTCGACCAGCCGGCCGTCGGAGAGGAAGACCACGCGGTCGGCATAGCCGGCGGCGACCGGGTCGTGCGTCACCATCACCACGGTCTGGCCGAGCTCGCGCACCGAATCGCGCAGGAAGCCGAGGACCTCGCCGCCGGCGCGGGAGTCGAGGTTGCCGGTGGGCTCGTCGCCGAAGATGATCGCGGGCCGGGAGGCCAGGGCCCGGGCCACCGCCACGCGCTGCTGCTGCCCGCCGGACAGCTGTCCGGGCCGGTGGCCGAGCCGCTGGGAGAGGCCGACCATGGAGACCACGCGGTCCAGCCACTCCTGGTCGGGGCGGCGGCCGGCGATGCTGAGCGGCAGCGTGATGTTCTCCAGCGCGGTCAGTGTCGGCAGCAGGTTGAAGGCCTGGAAGATGAAGCCGATCCGGTCGCGGCGCAGCTCGGTGAGCTGCCGGTCGCCCAGGCTGCTCAGCTCGGTGGTGCCGATGCGTACGGAACCGGAGCTGACCGAGTCGAGCCCGGCGGCGCAGTGCATCAGGGTGGACTTGCCGCAGCCGGAGGGGCCCATGATCGCGGTGAACTCGCCCTCCCGGAAGGTGATGCTGACACGGTCCAGCGCGACGACGCGGGTGTCGCCGCTGCCGTAGACCTTCGACAGGTCGCTGGTGGCCGCGGCGAACCCGGTCGTGGGGTGCGGCGCGAGGGCGTCAAAGGGTGCGGCGGTCACGGGGACTCCTCTTCGGTGCGGGTGGATGCACTTCGAAGGGTGTCCGGGACGTGTATCGGGACCCGGGCGGCCGTGTATCGGCGTCCGCGTCGCTTCGTATCAGTTGCGTAGAGGGGCGGGGCGGGCCCGTCAGGACGGCGGCAGGTGCAGGGTGGCCACGGCGCCGCCGTCCGGGGCGTTGTCCAGGCGCAGCTCGGCGCCGAGGACCCGGGCCTGGCCCAGGGCGATGGTCAGGCCCAGGCCGTGGCCCGATCCGCGCTCCGCCGCGCCCGTGTGGAAGCGGCGCGGACCGTCGCGCAGCAGGTCGGGAGGGAAGCCGGGGCCGTGGTCGCGTACGACGACGGTACGGCCCTCGACGGTGACCTCGACCGGGGTCGCGCCGTGCCGGTGGGCGTTGACGACGAGGTTGCCGACGATCCGTTCCAGGCGGCGCGGATCGGTTTCGACGGTTTCGACGGTCTCCTCGTTCGCGGCAGCCGCCGTACCGGGAGGTTCGGTCACGGTGACCGGCGCGTCGAATCCGGTGCGCGCCACGGCCTCGCGGACGACCGCGCCGAGCGGCACACGGGCGCGGACCGGGTGCTCGGCGCCCGCGTCCAGCCGGGAGATCTCCAGCAGGTCCTCGACCAGACCGCGCAGATCGCGTACGCGGCCCCTGACCAGGTCCTCCGTCTCGCCGGGCGGCAGCAGATCGGTGGCGGCGAGCAGGCCGCCGACCGGGGTGCGCAGCTCGTGGGCCACGTCCGCCGTGAACTGTCGCTCGGTCCGCAGCCGCCGGCCGAGGCTGTCGGCCATGAGGTCGACGGTGGCGGCGATGTCGGCCACCTCGTCGCCGCCCTTGGTGGGCCCGGTACGGGCGTCCAGGTCACCGGCGGAGATCCGGCCGGCGGTCTCGGAGACCCGGCGCAGCCGGCGGCCCAGCAGCCCGGCCCCGTAGGCCGCCAGCGGCACGGCGGCCGCGAGCGAGACCAGGGAGGCCACCGCCATGCTCATGTCGAGCCGGCGCAGGTCGTGGAGCTCCGAGTTCATGCCGACCTGGACGGCCAGCACCGGGCTGCCCGGTCCGCCGACCCGCTGGGCGGCCCAGACGCGCGGCCCGACGTTGTTGTCCACGTGGCCGTCGTAGGCCGTGTGCCGGTCGCCGTCGGCCGGGTGGCCCAGTACGAGGGGCAGCTCGGCGGGATCGAGCTCGGCACCGTCCACCAGCGTCCCGGTGCGCCGGTAGGTCGCCATGGCCGCGTACACGCCGTTGAACGCCCGCATCTCGGCCCGGCTGCGGATGTCGCTCGCGGTCCACAGGTGGACGAGCACCCCGACGGCCGCCGCGACGAGGCAGGCGGTGGCCGCGGCCAGCGCGGCGATCTTCCAGCGCAGGGAGACGCGGTCCGGCCGGGGGAGGTGGCGGTACGGGCGCACGGTCTCAGCGCCTGAGCTTGTAGCCGAAGCCGCGGACCGTCTCGATCCGGTCCCGGCCGAGCTTCCGGCGCAGCCGCTGCACGCACAGGTCCACGACCCGGCTGTCGCCGTCCCAGCCGTACTCCCAGACGTTGCGCAGCAGGGTGTGCCGCTCCAGTACGACGCCCGGGTGGGCGGCGAACTCCAGCAGCAGTTTCAGCTCGGTCGGGGTCAGGGCCACCGGGCTTCCGGAGACGAAGACCTCCAGGCCGGCGGTGTCGAGGGCCAGGTCCCCGAAGACCAGCAGGTCCCCCTCGGACGGGACCGGCTCCTCGCCGGCGGTGCGCCCGGCTTCCGCGGCCGAGGGTGCGTACGTCGCCCGGCGCAGCAGCGAGCGGATGCGGGCCACGAGTACGTAGGTGTCCACGGGCTTGACGACGTAGTCGTCGGCCCCGGCCTCCAGACCGGCGACGATGTCGAGCCCGTCGCCGCGGGCGGACATCATCAGGATCGGCACCAGGCTGGTTTCCCGGACCCTGCGGCACAGGCCGATGCCGTCCAGGCCGGGCAGCATCACGTCAAGAATGAGCAGGTCGAAGCCGTTGTCGCCGTCGCCGTCGCCGTCGCCGTCGCCGTCGCTGCCGTTGTCGCGGTCGCCGTCGCCGTCACGGAAGAGCTCCAGCCCCGCGAGCCCGTCGGCCGCGGCCCTCACCCGGTAGCCGTAGCGTTCGAGGGCGACCGTGAAGGAGCGGCGCATCAGCTCGTCGTCCTCCACCAGCAAGACGCGCACGGGGCGCGCAGAGGCCGGGGAGTGGGCGGACGAGGACACGGGGAGGACTCCTGTGGGGCGGACGGGCGGGGGTGGGGGGCGACCCGAAAGGAACGATACGGCAGGTGGCGGGCGTGGCGAGGGCCTCGCCGACCCGGCCTCCCGCTCCGATGGACAACCAAGCGCTCCCTGATACGCGGCGGATACAAACCCCGCCCCGGAGCCACTCTGGTTGCCGCTCCGGAGCCGTGGGGCTTGACTGAAACGCATGGACGAATCACGCCGGGCCTGGATCACGATCTTCGGCATCCTCTTCGTCATCCTCGCCGACCTCGCGGCGATCATCCTGATGAACACAGTCGGAAAGTGACCGGCGGACGGATCAGGAACGGAGAAGCGCGGGGCGTCGCCCCCCAACTACCGTGTTGGTCATGGACATCACTATTCACACGAGCTTCCTGCCGCACGACGACCCGGAGGCCGCGCTGGCCTTCTACCGCGACACCCTCGGGTTCGAGGTCCGCAGCGACGTCGGGCAGGGCAAGATGCGCTGGATCACCGTCGGCCCCGTCGGCCAGCCCGGCACCTCCATCCTGCTGGCGCCGCCGGCCGCCGACCCCGGCATCACCGACGACGAGCGCCGCACCATCGTCGAGATGATGGCCAAGGGCACGTACGGCTGGATCCTGCTGGCCACCCGGGACCTCGACGCCACCTTCGAGAAGGTCCAGGCAGGCGACGCCGAGGTCGTCCAGGAACCGACCGAGCAGCCGTACGGCATCCGCGACTGCGCCTTCCGCGACCCCGCGGGCAACCTGATCCGCATCCAAGAACTCCGCTGAGCCGCGCCGCCACCGAGCAGAGGGGGGTTCCCGTATGTGCAATCCCGCGTGGGGGCGCGCACTCACCGAGGCGCAGCGCCTGAAGGATTTCGCCCGGCTGCGCCGCGTCCGCGACCGGATCGACCGGGAGTACGCGCGGCCGCTGGACGTCGAGGCGCTCGCGCGCGGCGCCGGCATGGCGGCCGGGCGCCTCAGCCGGGAGTTCCGGCTCGCGTACGGGCAGTCGCCGTACGGCTATCTGATGACGCGCCGCATCGAGCGTGCCACCGTACTGCTGCGCCGGGGCGACCTCGGCGTCACGGAGGTCCGCTCCGCGGTCGGCTGGTCTTCGCCGGGCACCTTCGGCACCCGCTTCACCGAGCTGGTCGGTGTACCGCCGGGCGCCTGCGGACCGGTCAGGAATCGAGAAGCACCGGCCGCCCCGCCGCAACTAGCGTGAAGGACATGAACTCCATCGCATCCGTCACCCTTGAGGTGGCCGACCCCACGGCCGCCGACCGCTTCTACACCGCCTTCGGTCTGGGCGGCCAGGTCCGCCTGCGCGCCTCGCAGGCACCGACGACCGGCTTCCGCGGGTTCGCGCTCTCGCTCACCGTGTCCCAGCCGTCCGTCGTCAACGGCTTCATCGGCGCCGCCCTCGACGCCGGTGCCACGTCGCTGAAGCCCGCCGCCAAGTCCTTCTGGGGCTACGGCGGCGTCGTACAGGCACCGGACGGGACGATCTGGAAGGTCGCCACGTCGGAGAAGAAGGACAGCGGCCCGGCCCCGCTGCAGTTCGACGAGATGGTGCTGCTGCTGGGATGCGCGGACGTGACCGCGAGCAAGCGGTTCTACGTCGGCCGCGGACTCCCCGTCGAGAAGAGCTTCGGCAGCAAGTACGTCCAGTTCCAGGCCCCGACGGGCGGGGTCAAGCCGGCGCTGTACGGGCGCCGCGCCCTCGCCAAGGAGCTCGGCGTCCCGGCCGACGGCACGGGATCGCACCGGCTCGTGCTCGGCGGCGACGCCGGGGCCTTCGCGGACCCGGACGGGTTCGTCTGGGAGGCGGCGTCGCTGACGCCCGCGCCCTGACCCGGCAGGTGAATTCGGTGGCGAACTCGGGCCGTTGCGTACGAACATGCGCCGCATGAGCGATCAACCCGCGCGATGGACCGAGGCAACCGTCTACCCCGACATGTGGGCCGACCCGGACGAGGATCCCCGCAACAACGAGAACAGTCCGGACGGCGAGCTCGCGACGCTGCAGGACTTCCTCGCGAACTACCGCCTGACCCTGCGGATGAAGTGCGAGGGTCTGGACGCGGAGCAGCTGGCCCGCCGGTCGGTTCCGCCCTCCACGATGTCGCTGCTCGGCCTGCTGCGGCACCTCGCCGAGGTGGAACGGGACTGGCGGAACTGGATCACCGACGGCGAACCGGTGCCGAAGCTCTACGGCCCGAAGGACGCGGACTTCCACGGAGCCGTCGCCGAGCAGGCCGTGGTCGACGCCGCCTACGCCGATCTGGAGCGCGAGCAGGCAGCGACCGACGCCGCGCTGGCCGAGCACCCGGATCCTGGTGCTCGGGTGGGTAAGGAGGGGATCGCGATACGGGAGCTGCTGGTGCACCGGATCGAGGAGTACGCCCGGCACTGCGGGCAGGCCGACCTGTTGCGCGAGTGCGTCGACGGCAGGGTGGGCCAGTAACGAGCGGGGCACCGGGACGAGGTCGCCGGCCCCTTCCGTAGCGGGAGGAGCCGGCGGGAGCCGTCAGCGGGCCGTGCCGAAGTCCTGCGTCCAGTAGGAGTTCGGCTGCGCGAGGCCGACGCCGATCTCCTTGAAGGCACAGTTGAGGATGTTCTCGCGGTGCCCGGGGCTGTTCATCCAGCCGGTCATGACCTGCTCGGGCGTGCTGTAGCCGTACGCGACGTTCTCGCCGTACGTCATCCAGCTGAAGCCGCTGCGGGTGATGCGCTCTCCCGGGTCCGAACCGTCGGAGCCGGTGTGCGACATGTTGGAGTGGGCGGCCATGTCCTGGCTGTGGTTCAGTGCGGCGGCCGTCAGCTTCGGATTGACGGTGAGCGCCGAGCAGCCGACCTTGGCGCGCTCCTTGTTCACGAGGGCCACCACCTCGGCCGCCGGGCCGGAGGCCGTACCGGTCGGGGTGGTCGGCTGCTGCGCGGTCGGCGGAGCCGCGGGCTTCGCGGGGGCCGGGCGCGCGGGCTTCGCGGCGGGGGGCTGCTGCGTCGGCTCGGCGGCCGGCTGAGTCGGCTCCGGGGCCTGCGTGGTCTGCGCGGCCGGCGTGGCCGTCGCCGTCTCGACCGGGACCGGGGCGTCCGTCGGCTCCGCCAGGGTCTCGATCGACTCGGTGGGGGAGGGCGCGGTGTGAGAGGGGCGCATGCCGTGCCTGCCGCCGGCCTTCGCCTCATTTGCCCCATTGGTGTGCAGGCAAGCCATGGCGGCCGTGGGTATGCCCACGAGGCCCAGGGTGACGGCGGCGATGGTTATTTTCTTGTAGTGCGTCTTCTTGCGGTGCTTGTGCATGCGTGACCTCACGTGGTTTCTGCGATGCGTCCTGCGCCTGAGCTGCTGGAGCGCGGGGGCCGGGCCGCCATTCTTAGAAGCCCCGGAACGGGCTGGCAAGTCTCGCCGCCGGGCCGCGGGGCAGAGCCGGGCGCCGGGCTTGAAAAGGGCGGACAGTCGTGCTGACCGGGTGGTCGGCCGGCCGTGTGAGATCGGGACCCACCATCAGACATGGCTGTGACGTGGCGAGTTGCCGCAGGCGCTGCCCTTGCGCGAGACACCCATGTCGGGCGAAGAGGGGAATGTCGATTCGAGTGGGACAAATATCGACATGTCGGGGACGAGTGAACGGACGTAATGCTTCCGTGATCAGTTGTCCCGTGGTGATGCATGTCACTGTTTCGCATGGAACCAAGCGGGGCTCAGGGGGCGGGCGGTGTGCGCCCGCCCCCTGCTGGTGATCAGAACCAGTTGATGGTGAGGGGGAAGGTGGTGGTGGCGGTTGCTGTGGTGGTGTCGGTGGCGGTTGCGGTGATTTGGAGGGTTCCGGTGGCCCAGGGTTTGCCGGTGATGCGGCCGGTGTTGGTGTCGATGGTGAGGCCGAGGGGGAGTCCGGTGGCGGTGTAGCGGAGGGCGGGTTTGCCGCCGGTGGCGGTGAGTTGGATGGTGCAGGTCTGGTTGAACTTGCAGGTCTGGGGGCCGGGGTTGGTCAGCTTCAGGTCACCGGGAGTCGGGGTGGGGGTGGGAGTCGGCGTGGGCGTGGGCGTGGGGGTCGGGGTCGGGGTCGGGGTCGTGGAGCCGTCGAAGACCTCCGTGATCGGCTGCACGTTCGCCGCGTTGCCCGCGTGCGTCGCCGTACCGAAAAGGTCCTCGAAGGTGCGCAGCAGGTGGTGGTGGTTGAAGGCGGTGGCGTACTTGCCGGTCTTCACCTTCGCCCCGTAGAACACGGTGGCGATCTGGTTGGAGCCGAGGTAGTTGTCCTCGTCCCACGTCAGGACCAGCAGGCTGTTGTTGGCCTTCGCCCACTGCGCGTACGCGTCGATGTTGTTCTTCGTCCACGTGTCGCCCGTGTTCACCGAGCACGAGTGCATGTCGTTGCACTGGTTCGGGACGACGAAGGACAGGTTCGGCAGTGCCGCGAAGTTGTTCTGCGGGAATTGTGTCCAGGTTTTGCCCGTATTCAGCGGTACGTTCTTGAAGGCGAACCACGGGTTGTGCTTCTGCGCGTACTGGCCGTTGGTGCAGGCGGTGGACCCCTCGGCCGGCAGGTCCTCGTTGTACGTCGCGAAGGTCTTCCCGGCCGCGATCAGCTCCTGGCCGAGGTTGGCCGCGCTCATCGACTGCGGGGTGTAGCAGCCGTCCCCGGTGATGCCCTGGGTGGCGCCGGAGAACAGGTTGAAGTAGTTCGGCTGGCTGGGGTGGGTCAGCGCCTTCATGCCGGTCAGGCCGGCGCCGCCGTTCGCGAGCTGGTTGACGTACGGGGCGTTCGCGCTGCCGATGATCTCGCCGTACTGCTTGTTCTCGTAGACGACGACCACCACGTGGTCGTAGGTCGGCAGGGCTGCCGCGACCGCAGGTGTTCGCGAGGCCGCCGAATCCGTCTCGGCCGCCTGCGAGTTGGCCGCGGTGAACGCGCCCAGCAGGCAGAGCGTGCCGAGTGCGGCCACGAGCGCGGACCGGCCGGCCCTGCGTCTCGTGGCGGCCATGGGTGAGGGCATGAGCGGTTCCTCCTCGGTGTGGGCGTTCATTCCTCGTGGGTGGTTCATTCCTCCCGCCGGGCCGCACCGGCCACGGCGATGTTCAGGAAGCGCGGTACCGGCCGGCCCCGGCCGCGGAAGTCCTCCGCCACCGCGGCCCGTACCGCCGTCAGGCGTGACACGGGCAGCAGCACCAGCACGCTCCGCCCCGGCCGCCGCCCGGGCGGCCACGCGCTCAGCGCCCCGGCCCGGCGGGCGCAGGACACCGCCCGGGCCAGCTCGGCCGCCCGGTCCGCGGGGTCGCCCCGGACGGCGAGGAGCACCAGCCGCGTCCCCGAAGCGGCCGGATCGAAGGCGATGTGACGCCGCTCCTCCCCGGTGTCCGGCAGCAGGGCCTGGCCGGGCCGGGCGAACAGCACCGCCCTGCGCAGCGCGTCGTCGCCGTCCGGCAGCGCCCGCGCCAGCAGCCGGGCCAGCCCGTCCCGGTCCGGTTCCGCGTCGGTGGCCGGGGTGTGTACGTCGGCCACCGCGAGCGCCGTCGCACAGTCGGCGGGCTCCGCCGTGGCCAGCCCGGCGGCTTCCGTGAGCGAGCCCTGGAGGTGCAGGTCGGTCCCGCCGCGCCCGTACCCGGCGCGGGCCAGCGCCCGCAGCAGTGCGTACGGGCGGACGGCCCAGGCGGGGGCGGCGGGCGGCGGCCCGTCCGGGGTCAGCGGCAGATCGCAGCTGTCGGCGGGGTGCCCGAGGGAGCTGAGCCGCACCAGCCCGTCCGTACGCGGCGCGGCGGCAGCCGCCACCGGCCAGCCGGCTGCCGCGACCAGCCCGGGCGAGCCCAGGTGGAAGGCGTACGGGGCGCTCCAGACGGCGGTCGGCGGCCGGCCGTGCGCGGCCTCCAGGGCGTAGGCGACGAGCCGGAAGAGCGGATCGGCGGTGGCCCGGCGCGCCAGATCCGGCGGCACGGGGCCGACGGGGACGGGGTCGACGGGGACGGGGCCGACGGGGACGCGCCCCACCGGGACGGAGCCGGCGGGCGTGGCGCCGGTCCGGGCCGCCGTCACCGGTCCTCCCCGACCGCCGTCGGCAGCCGGTCGTCCCTGCGGGCCAGCAGCCGGTAGGCGTTCCCGCCGTCCGTCCGCCGGGCCATGGTCGTCCGCAGCGCGTCGAGCGCCGCCGCACCCGCGAAGCAGGGCAGCGCTGCCGCCCGTACGGCATGCGCCAGCGCCCGCCCGCGGCGCGTGGCCGGGGGAGCCCACGGGCGGTCCGGGTCCGGTGCCAGCCGGGTGGTGGTCAGGGCCACCGCGCCGAAGAAGTCGTTGCCCTGGTGGGCGGCGCCGTGCTCCTCTGCCAGGACGGTGAACCCGCGGTCGGCCAGCGCCTCGCGCAGGTTCGACGCCGGGATCAGGTGCTGGTGCTGCGGCTGGAACCACGGCAGCCACGCGGATCCCAGCAGCCGTGCCATCCGCGACTCGGGGTCGGGCAGCTCGATCGCCAGGAACCCGCCGGGGGCGAGGACGGCGGCCGCGGTGTCCAGCTCGGTGAGCGGATCCCGGGTGTGCTCCAGATAGTGGTACATGCTGACCACCTCGTACCGGCCGGCCAGTTTCTCCGCGAACTCCGGGAACTGGCCCTGGAACCCGGTCTCCACCCAGCCGCGCCGCTCTGCCTCGCCGACGCCGTCGCCCATGTCCAGCCCGTCGAAGCGGGTGTCCGGCCAGACGGCCCGCGCCGCGTTGCAGAAGTGGCCGTGCCCGGTCCCGACGTCGAGCCAGGAGGCTGGGGCGTCCGCCGTGTGGGGGCGGAGCATCTCGGCGCGCTTGCGGTACGAGTCACCGAGCCGTCCGAAGACCGTCCCGGCGCCCTCCCCGCCGCGCCCGTCGTAGAAGTCCCGGTAGTAGAACTCCAGTCCGTCCAGGGTCAGTCGGGGGTTCTGGAAGACGTGACGGCAGTCCGCGCACTGTTCCAGGGTGAACCGGCCGGGCTTGCCCTGGAGGAGATCGGGCACCCGGACGCGGACGAAGAGCTCCCGGGAGCCGCACCAGGGACAGCTCGTCCGCCGCGGTTCGAGGAACCGGTCGGTGCCGAAGGCGAGTTCGGCCCGGTAGGCGGCCGCGCGGGCGGTGTCGGTGTCGGCGCCGGATTCGGAGTCGGCGTCGGCGTCGGCGGGCGTACGGAGGACGGCGGCGGCCGTACGTACAGCGGCGCCGAGGGAACGCGCCGGCCGGGCGGCGGTGGCCCCGGGGAGGTCGGCGGGACGCAGCGAGGCGCCCGGCCCCCCGAGCACCAGGTACGGCTGCAGCCAGTACAGCCCGGCCGCGGCCGCACCCCACCGGCCCTGGCGCCCGGCGAGCCCGGCCAGCAGCCCCAGCCCGGCGAGCTGCGCGGCGGCCAGCACCCCCGGCGGGAGCCCCTGGGCCCGCAGCTCGGCCGCCCGAACCGCCCCCACCGGATCGCCGACCCGGCCGACGGACAGCGCGGGGGCGATGGCCAGGCCCGTGGAGTCGGCGGCGTACTCCTTCAAACGACGGGTCAGCGCCAGGAGATCGGCGGGCTCCCGGCCGGCGGCCTCCAGGCCCGAGCCTTCCGGACACGGCCAGAGCAGCTCCGCCCGGCCCGGCTCCGCGCCGTTCGCGCCCGGACCGCTCGGGCCGAGACCGGTCCCGCCCAGACCGGTCCCGCCCAGACCGGTCCCACCCAGACCGGTCCCGCCCAGATCCACCCCGGCCCTCGCCAGGACCTCCTCGGCGACGAGCACCGCGTACCCCGCCCCGCGCCCCTCCGCGAGCCGGTCCTCCCGGTATCCGGCCGGGTCGACCAGCCGCAGCAGCCCCAGTACCCGCTCGGCGGCGAGGTCGGCCGGCAGCAGGTCCAGCACCCGCAGGCCCTCCCGGTCGGCGTGCGCGCAGGCGGCCAGGAACGTGGCCGGATTGACCTCGACCCCGCGCGCGGTGAGCAGCCGCCACCCCGCGGCACGCGGCAGCCCGTCCGCCGCGGACGGGGGTGCGGGCAGTACGGGGATCGCCCGCAGCCGACGCCGGGCGCGCACCGTACCCGCGCCGAGCGCGGCCAGGGCCAGCGCGGAGGTCCATCGGACCCGGTGGAAGGGGGGAGGTGTCATGAGAGCTTCTCCAACCGGTCGGCCGCGGCGGTGGCCCCGCCGGCCGCGGCGAAGGAGGCCTGGATCCGCCGGGCGGCCCGGCGATGGCCGGGATCGTCCAGCACGGCCGTGAGCGCACCACACAGTTCCTCGGCCCGGGTCCTGCCGAAGCGCACCCGCACCCCCGCCCCCGCCTCGACGACCTGCCGGGCCACGATCGGCTGGTCGTCGCGGATCGGCGCGACCACCAGCGGCAGCCCGTACGCGAGCGCCTCGCAGACGGTGTTGTGCCCGCCGTGGCTGACCACGGCGTCCAGATGCGGCAGCAGCTCCAGCTGCGGCACCCGCTCCTGGACCAGTACGTTGCGCGGTACCGGCCCGACGAGCGAGGCGGGCGCGGCCAGCACCAACTGCACGTCGTCCACCAGACGTTCGGCCGCCTTCAGGACGGTGGCGTAGAACCGCCCGCCGGCCTCCTGGTTGAGGGTGCCCAGCGAGACCAGTACCCGCCGCCGCTCCGGATCGAGCCGCCGCCACGGAAAGTGCGGGGCGGCCGGCCTGGCCCCGAAGGCGGGTCCGACGAAGGCGTGATGGACTGGGAACTCCTCACCGATGCCGACGAGTTCGGGAGTCGAGAAGACGATCACCAGCCGCTCGGAGAACCGGGGGTCCCAATCCGCGTCCGGCATCCCGCAGGCCGAGAGGAAACCGGAGATCTGGCAGGAGACCCACTCCCCGACCTTGGGGAAATCGGCGAAGGGGCGGGTCAGTTCGGCCGACGTACTGGCCGAGGTGGCCCAGGGGATCCCCAGCCGGCGGGCGACCACCGGGCCGGCCAGCGCCTGCTGGTCGGCGACCAGCAGATCCGGCTCGAAGGACCGCACGGCCTGCGTCACCCCGGCCACCATCGCCAGGCCCAGCGGCACCAGCGCCTCCTCCCACAGGAAGCGCAGCGCCCCGACCCCGCGCAGATCGCGCCAGCGCTCGTGCAGCGCCGCGTAGCCGCCGCCCGCCTCGTCCCCGGCCGGCAGGATGCGGGCGTGCGCGGGCAGCAGCCGGGCCAGCGCCCCGGCCGGCCCGGTCCAGGCCACCTCGTGCCCCCGGGCGGCCAGTTCGGCGCCGACCGCCACCGTCGGGTTGACGTGCCCCGCCAGCGGCGGGACCGTGAACAGCACCCTCATCGGACCAGCGCTCCCGCCCGCGGGGCGCGTGCCCCGCGCACCGCTCCCGCCGCCGTCGCTTCCAGATGGGCGAGCACGGTCTCCCGTAGGACCCCGCTGCTCTCCTTCAGTACGTCGTGGCCGAGGCCGGGCAGGATCTCGATCGTGGCGCGGGGCGCATGACGGGCCAACTCCACCGCCCCCGGAACCAGTTCCGAGTGCTCGCCGCAGACGATCAGCGTCGGGCAGTCCAGCCGGGCGAAGTCGGCGGCCGTGAAGGTGCGGCTCGCCGCGATGTCGTCGATCAGGCTGGTCCGGTTCAGCAGTTCGTCGGCGATCGAGGTGAGGTTGGCGGCCTTGCGCAGCCGCAGTGTGAGCAGCTCGGCGGGGACCGGGCTGTCCTCCAGACTGAGCGCGGCCGCCGACAGGGTGTCCACCATGTTCTCCACCCAGGCCCCGCTGAGCGGGGGTTCGAGCAGGGTCAGTCCGGCGACGAGATCCGGGCGGGCGAGGGCCGCGTGCAGGGCCAGCGTGCCGCCGTAGCTGTTGCCGACGAGGTGCACCGGGCGGTGCCCGAGGCCCAGCGCGCCGAGCAGCGAAACCAGATCCCGTACGGCGGTGCGGCTGTCGTAGCCGGTGGCCGGGCGCTCGGTGCGGCCGTGGCCGCGGAGGTCGTAGAGGACGGCCTCGTGGCCCGCCCTGGCCACCGGGACGGCCAGGGGGCAGTAGAAGGAGGACAGGTTGTCCACGACCAGCCCGTGCAGGAAGACGACTACGGGACGGTCGGGACCGGCGGCCTCGGCGGTGGCCGGGAGCCGCTGGACGTGGAAGCGCAGAGATCCCGCGGGGACGAAGGCCATGGCGGGCTCAGCCGGCCGTCGGCGCGGAGGCCGCCGCAGCAGGGGCCGTCATCGGCGGGGCCGGCGTCGCGGACGACGTACGGGCCAGGGAGGCGTGGGTGATCCGGCCGATGTGGGTGACGAGTTCGCCGACCGACATGGCGAGGATCGCGTCCATGTCCTTCTCGGCGAGGAAGCCCATCAGGTCCACCTCGGACCCGTAGCGCTCGTGCAGCAGCTCGGCGAGGGCGACGAACTCGATGCTCTCCAGGGCGAGATCCTCGTTGAAGCTCGTACTCATGGTGACCTCCTCCGCGAGAAGGAACTCGTCGCCGAGGATCTCCACGAGCATGCCGGTGATCTCGGCGAGGACGTCAGTGGTGGTGGCCATGGCTGGTCTCCGTGAGGTGGAAGGGGACGGGGGAGGGGGCCGCGGGGTGGGCGGTCCAGGCGACGAGGTACTCGCCGGAGCCGGGGCCGGAGCCGGGGCCGGGGCCGGAGCCGGTGCCGGTCGTGCTCTCGGCCTCGGACGGGGGCAGGGAGGCGGTACGGACCGGGTACGGCTGCCCCTCGGGCGACAGCACGCGCAGCCCGCCCGAGCCGGGGTCCTCCGTGACCCGCCAGTCCCGCGGCCGGCCGCCGAGCCCGGTGCCACAGGCCTTGGCGACGGCCTCCTTCGCGCACCACAGGGCGGTGAGCGCGGCCGGCAGCCCGGTGCCCTCGCGGGCGGCCAGGTCCTCGGCGAGGAGCAGCTCGGCCGGGGTGAGCGCGACCCGGATCAGCGCGTCGGGATCGGAGGTCACCGGCTCCACGTCGATGCCGACGGGGTGGGACGGGTGGGCGAGGGCCACGGCCACCCGGTCCTTGTGCGCGATCGACAGCCGGAAGCCGCGGGACGAGGCGCCCTCGGGGACGGGCCGGCCTGCCGGGTCGTTGCCGACCGGGACCTCCACCGGGAACACCGGACCGGCGCCGCCGTCCCAGAGCAGCTGCCGCAGTGCGTCCTTGGCGGCGATGCGGCCCAGCAGCCAGGGCGCCCGGGCGCGCGGCGTCAGCCGCTCGTACGCCGCGCGCTCGGCGGCGCCGAGGTAGCGGCGCATCACCAGCTCCTGCGAGGCGGGATCCGTCCACCGCCGCCGGGCCAGGCACCAGCCGGCGGGCTGAGGCTCGCCGATCCCGCACACCTCGGGGGTGAACTTCATCGGCCACACCCGCTCGTCCGCGCCGAAGCGGCGGTACGTCCAGCCCTCGATCCGGGCCCACAACCGGCCGGCGCCGTCGAGGAGTTCGAGATCACCGCGGACGGTGACATCGCGGACCTCCCGGATCCGTGCCGTGGCCGAGACCAGGGCGTGCGGCGGGGGCGGAGGCCCGTAGAACCGGATCCGGTCGACGGTGGCGGGGAACACCAACCGGTCGACGGGGAGCCGGAGTTGCATCCAGTGCCCGAAGAGCTGCCCGGCGGCGTCGAGCAGCGCCCCCGGATCGGGGAGCGCGCGCAGGACCCCGTGGATGCCGTCCGAGCCGACGGACCGGACCTCGTGGACTCCGGCGAAGCGGGGCCCGTGGAACATCCACCGGTCCCGGTACAGGGCCTCGGCGCTGACGGGGGCGGGGCGCGGGTCGCGCAGCGGTGCGGGGTCGGGCGCGGGTGGCTGCGTGTGGCCCGGGCCGAGCAGGACGACGACGGAGGCGTACGGGCCAAGCCCGATCCGGATCCGTCCGGGGCCTTCGGCGCGGACGCCGACCTCGACGTCGAGGGCGGGGGCGGCGGGGAGCCACCGCATGGCCCGTACGTCGTCGTAGCCGAGGACGGCGGCGCCCGGCGGGGCGTGCCGGCGGGCCGCGTCGGCGGCCAGCTCCAGCATGGTCGTCATGGGCACGACGGGGAACCGGTCGGAATCCTCCGGCCAGCCGTCGGGCTGCAGGTACACGCAGTGGTCGCGTACGTAGGGCAGGGCGTCGAGCGACACCCGGAGCCGGTGTTGCCCCGCAGCCCTCCCCGAACCCCCGCGCCCCCCGCCGGATCCGGATACCGCTCCCGGGCGCGGGTCGTCGTGCACCGTGTCCAGCGCGGACAGCAACTCCGGCCGCCCCGCCTCCGCCGAAGGCGCCGGCTGAGGTGTGCCGGTGAGGATGCCCAGGCGGGTTCGGGTGTCCTCGGGGAGGTGGACCAGCGGGGAGCCCAGGTCGAGGGGGACGGGTCGGCCCCGTACGGCCGGGCGGGCGGCGGGGGCCGGATCCCGGAGACGGTCCCAGTGCGGGGCGTGGCCCTCGGTCCACAGCGCGGCGCAGGTGCGCCGGAGGGCGGCCAGTCCCGACAGGCGCGGGGAGGACGTGGCCACCGAGAGGTGGGCGCGGTCCCGCAGGGTGTCCTCCACGAATCCCGGCAGGCTGCCCGGCCCCATCGCCACGAACGTTCGGACCCCCGCCTCCTCGTACAGCCGGAGCGTCAACTCCCGGAAGCGGACCGGTTCCAGCAGGTGCCGTACCACCAACTCCCGTACCTCGGACGGCTCGTCAGGGAACGGCGCACACGTCGTCGCCGACCACACCGGCAGATCACCCCGGCGCAGCGGGAGCCGGGCGAACGCCGCCCGGACCTGCCCCAGGTACGGCTCCCACATCGGCGTGTGGAATCCCGACCGGAACGGCAGTTCCTGCCCGAGCACCCCCTCCGGCCGCAGCCGCTCCAGGACCTGCGCGATCTGGGCCGGATCCCCGCACACCACCGACTGGTGCGGGCAGTTGTCGTGGCTGACCACCACCCCGTCCAGGCCGTGCAGTGCGGCCTCGGCCCTGCGCGCCCCGCAGCCCAGCGCCGCGTACACGAGGTCCGGGACCTTCAGCGAGCCCGGCCGCAGCGAGTCGAGGAAGGAGTCGGCCGCGTCCCGCGGGTACATCCCCCCGGCCACCATCGCGGCCCACTCGCCGAGACTGTGCCCGGCCAACACATCGGCCGACACTCCGAGTTCCGGCAGTACCCGCGCGAAGAACCGGCCCGTCGCGAGGGCGTCCAGCGCCCGTTCCATCAGCTCGGCGCCCCGGCCGAGCCGCGGCCGCTCCAGCCCCATCCGGTCCGCGACATCGTCCAGCACCGGAGCGAACTCCGGCTCCAGGCCGGGGAACAGGAACGCCGTCGCGCCGCCCAGCGGCTCCGGGGTGAACCACACGTCCCCCCGCCCCCGCCAGGCCCGGCCGCGCTCCACCGCCTTCGCGGCGAGCGCGAGACGCTGCGGGGTGGGCCCGAGCACGGCCAGCCGGCACGGCCCCTCGCCCGCGGACGCCGACCCGGCGGCCAGCAGGTCCGCCAGCTCCGCCGGACTGTCCGCGCCGAGCAGCAGTACGTCCTCCCGCGCACCGGTCCCGGCCCCTGCCACCGGCCGGCCCGCGGGCCCCAGGGGCAGGAAGCGGCGTACGGGCGGCGCCGGTGCGGTGGAACCGGGGGCCTCCTCCAGCACCGCGTGCGCGTTGATCCCGCCGAAGCCGAAGGCGTTGACCCCCGCCCGGCGCGGCTGCGGCCCGCGCTCCCACGGCTCCGCCGTCGTCACCGGCCGCATCCGGGTCCGGGCCAGGTCCGCGTGCGGCTCCTCCAGGTGCAGGGTCGGCGGCAGCACCCCCTCGTACACGGCGAGCGCCGCCTTGATCAGCCCGGCCATGCCCGAGGCCTGCATGGTGTGCCCCACCATGGACTTCACCGAACCGAAGCCGACGCCGGGACCCGCGGTCTCGGGCGGGCCGAACACCCGGGCCAGCGTGTCCAGTTCGGCCGCGTCCCCGACCGGTGTGCCGGTGCCGTGCGCTTCCAGCAGCCCCAGCGCGCCCGGGGCCCGCGGATCCAGCCCGGCCTCCTGCCAAGCCCGCTCCAGCGCCCGTACCTGGCCGGCGACCAGCGGGCTCATCAGACTGGCCGCCCGGCCGTCCCCGGCCACCGCGGTACCGCGGATCACGGCGTAGATCCGGTCGCCGTCCCGTTCCGCGTCCGCCAGCCGCTTCAGCAGCACCACGCCCGTGCCCTCGGAGAGCAGGGTTCCGTCGGCCCGCCGGTCGAAGGGCCGGATCCGCTCGCTCGGGCTCAGCGCCCGCAGCTGCGTGAACACGCTCCACAGCGTGGCGATGTGGCAGTGGTGGACCGCCCCCGCGACCACCGCGTCGCACCGCCCGCCCGCCAGCAGCCCCACCGCCTGGTCCACTGCCAGGAGCGAGGAGGCGCAAGCCGCGTCCAGGGTGTAGGCGGGGCCGCGGAAGTCCAGCCGGTTGGCCGTACGGGCGGCCGTGAAGCTCGGCACCAGCCCGATCGAGGCGTCCGGCCGCTCGGGACCCAGGGCGTCCTGGAAGGCGGACCGCACCTCGGAGATCCGCCGCTCACCCAGCTCCGGAGCGAGCTCCCGCAAGGTCTGGGCCAACTGGTGGGCAGTGCGCACCCGCTGGTCGAGGCGGGCGGTCGCCACCCCCATGAACCCGCCGCGCCCCAGCACCACCCCGATCCGGGAGCGGTCGGCCGGCAGCCGGTCCTCGCCGCCCGCGTCGGCGATCGCCTCGGCCGTGGCGTGCAGGGCCAGCATCTGGTCCGGCTCGGCCCCCTCCACCGCGGTCGGCATGATCCCGAATCGGGTCGGGTCGAAGGCCGCCAGCCCGTCGACGAAGCCGCCGCGCCGGCAGTAGAAGCGGTCCCCGCGCACGGCTCCGGTGGCGCCCTGCGGGTCGTAGTACACCTTCGGGTCCCAACGCCCGGGCGGCACCTCGGAGATGGAGTCCGTACCGGCGAGCAGATTGCGCCGGTAGGCCGCCAGGTCGGCGGCGCCGGGGAAGACGGCGCCCATCCCGACGATGGCGGCGTCGGTCGGCCGGGGGCCGCGTCGCGCCGACTCACTCATGGTCCGCGTCCTCCTCGGCCATCAGGACCACCTGTACATCGCCGCCGTGCGCGAGTTCGGCGAGGAACGCGCCGGTCCCGGCCTCGGGGGAGATGAGCGGGATGCCGCGCCGGGCGTACGCGCGCTCCAGCTCGAGGGTGACCATCCCGCCCGCCTCGGCCGCCCAGGGACCCCAGTCGACGGACAGGACCCGGCCCGGGAAGGTCTCGGCCCAGGAGAGGGCGAGTCCGTCGAGGGCGTCGTTGGCGGCGGCGTAGTCGGTCTGGCCGCGGTTGCCGTACACCCCGGAGACGCTGCCGAAGAGGGCCAGGAAAGCCGGGGCGGGCGTGCTGCCGTACTCGGCGGCCGCGGCGGCCAGGTGGCGGGCGCCGGCCACCTTGGTGCTGAACACCTCGGTGAACACGGCCGGTTCCTTGTCGCAGAGCAGCCCGTCGCGCAGGGTCCCGGCGCCGTGCACGATGCCGTCGAGCCGGCCGTGCCGGGCCCGTACGTCGGCCACGACGGCCCGTACGGCGTGCGCGTCGGTGACGTCGGTGCAGTGGTACCGGACGGATGCGGCGGCGCCGGCGAGGGCGGCCAGCGTGGCGCGTACTTCCCGCTCGGCCAGGATCCGCGAGGCCGCGGCCTCGATCTCGGCGGGGGTGCGAAGCCCGCTGCCGATGAGGGCGGCGCGCAGCGCCACCCGGTCACCGGCATGGACGAACTCGTCGTCCTGGCCGACCGGTTCGGGGGTCCGCCCGACCAACTCGACGTGACACCCGGTGGCCCGGGCCAGCGCGACCGCCGTCCGGGCCGTGATCCCCCGGGCCCCACCGGTGAGGAGTACGACCGACCCGGGCCCGAGGGGGCTCCCGCCGAGCGTCCCGGCGGATACGGGGAGTGGTGCCGGTACCGGGCGGCGGGTGACCCGCAGGCCCTCGGCGGTGTACCCGACGGAGGCGAGCCCTTCGCCCCGGTCGGACAGCTCGGCGAGCAACTGGGCGGCGATCCGCCCGGGGTCTTCCTTGGGATGCAGGTCAACGGCGCGGACGAGGGTGCCGGGGAACTCCAGGGCGGCGCTGCGGGCGAAGCCGTGCAGTCCGCTGCCGGGGGTGGAGCCGAGGATCAGCCGGCGGACACCGCCGGTGAGGGCGCGCTTGTACCCGGGGAAGGCGCCGGGGAGCACGGCCTCCTGGCCGGCCCGCAGCGCGGACAGGTCGACGATGCCGTCGAACCCGGCGTCGGCCTCGGCCAGCACCTCCGCCCGGGCCCCGTGCGCCTCCAGTGCCCCGCAGAGCGCGAGAGCCACGCCCTGCCCGTCCTCGACGACCCCGATCCGCAGCCCCTGCAGGGCGCCCGGATCCCCACCGGCCGCCGCCACCGGCTCCACATCGACCCGCATCCGCCGGAGCGGCCCGGCCGGTGCCGGTCCGGCTGCCGCCGCTGTCGGGGCCGCAGCCGGAGCCGCTGCCGGGGCCGGTGCCGGCCCGCCCGCGGCCGCTGTCTGGGTGGAGGCGTGGGCGGTGACCCGGTCGACGATGCCGCGCAGGGTCTTGATCCGGGACAGCTCCTCGACCGCCGACTCGGCGGAACCGCCGGGGTCGGTGGGGAGCCCGATCCGGTCGGCGAGGGCTCCGATGATCTCGACCCGCTTGATGGAGTCGATCGAGAGGTCCGCCTCCAGGTCCAGCTCGGGGTCGAGCATGTCCCGCGGGTATCCGGTCCGGGTATGGACGATCTCCAGTACGGCGTCCATCACCTCCTCGGCAGACCCCGCCCCGACGTGGTCCCGAGGATCGCGGTCTCCGGCAGTGGCCAGACCGCCGGCGTGCTCCGCCGCGTCCGCCCCGCCGAGCCCTGCCGACCCGAAGCCGCCCGCGTCGACTCGCTCGGCGCCCGCCGGACCGGCCGGCCCGTGCCCGTTCGCCAGTTCCCAGGTGCCGGGCCAAGCCTGCGCCCCCGCTGCGCCTGCCGGCCCCGGCTGGTTCGCCAGTCCTTCGGGCCAGGCCGTGCCTGCCTGCGCATGCCCGTTCATGCCGACTCCTGCGGGGCCCGGCCACGCCTGGGCAGCCGCTGGTCCGGCCATTTCCGCCGGCCCGGCCGTGACTGTCGGGTCTGCCGTGTCGCCGACGCGGGACGGTGCTCCGGCGGGAGTCGGGTCGGTCCCCAAATAGCCGAGCAGGACGGCCCGTTGGGCCTCGATCAGCTCGCGGGAGCCGCGCAGGTACTCCAGCACGGCCTCCTGCCGTCGGTCGGGCGCCGCGTGCGCCGTGCCGGGCGCGGGAGCCGCGTACCACGCGGGATCAGGCGCTGGCGCCGGAAGGGGACTCGAAGCGCCGGGCGTCGCCTGCAACCCGGGCGCCGTGGGCCACGACGGGCCGGGCACCGCCGCCGAGGGCGGTACGGGTGCCTCGATGCGGCGCGGGGGCTGGAGGCCGCCCGGGATCGGGGTTCCGGCGGCAGTACGGACCAGGTGGCCGTCCACCAGCCAGCCGGGGCGGCGCGGGGCGCGGTCCGGGAGGCGGGTCGTGCGGCCGCGGAACAGCGGCTCCGGGATGATCGGGACGCCGGCGGCGGCCAGTTCGGCCAGGGCCGTGACCAGCCGGGCCAGCCCGTGCTCGCCCGGCACGTCCAGCGGGACCACCGTGTGCGGCCGGTCGGCCAGGATCCGGCCCACCAACCCGGACAGGACCTTGCCCGGCCCCGCCTCCACGAACGTCCGGACCCCGGCCGCGTACATGGCCTCCACCTGCTCCACGAACCGGACCGGCTCCGCGACCTGCCGGGACAGGAGAACGCGTACGGCATCCGCGTCCGGCGGGTAGGGAGCCGCCGTCGTGTTCGACCAGACCGGGACGGAGGCTTCGGCAACCGCCGTCCCGGCCAGCTCGGTTGCCAGCCCGGCCGTCGCCTCCGCGACCACCGGACTGTGGAACGCGCAGGCCACCGGCAGGGGCTGCGCCGAGATTCCCGCCGCACGCAGCGATTCCACGGCCGCAGCGACGGCCGCGGTCGCGCCCGAGATCGCGCACTGCCGCGGCGCGTTGTGATTCGCCACCACGCACCCGGCCCGCTCCGCGATCTCCCGGACCTCCTCCGGCGCGGCCGATACCGCGGCCATCGACCCCGGGTCGTCCCCGGCGGCCGCCAGGATCTCCTCCGCCCGCCTCGCGCTCAGCCGCAGCAGGCTCTCCGTGTCGTACACCCCCGCCGCCCACAGCGCGGTGAGCTCCCCGTACGAGTGCCCCGCCACGCAGTCCGGCCGTACGCCGAGCCGCCCCAGCAGCAGATGCGCCGCCGCACCCGCCAGCCCGAGGGCAGGCTGGGCGACCCGGGTGTCCGTGACCGCGGCCCGCTGTGCGGCCCGCGCCTCGGCCGTGAACGCCGCCGGCGGGAACACGGCCGAGACCACCGCCCGCGGAGCCGCGTCCAGCAGGCCCCGCAGTCCGGGGAAGGCCACGTACAACCCGCCCAGCATGCCGGCCCGTTGACTGCCCTGCCCGGGGAAGAGGAACGCCACCTGCCGCGGATCCGCGGACTCCTCCCGTACGTGGACCCCGTCACCCGCGGTGAACCCCCGGGCGCGCTCCAGCCGGGCCGCCAGCTCGTCCAGGTCGGCGGCCACGACCGCCACCCGCACCGGCCCCTCGCCCGCGCACGCCTCCGCGGCCAGGTCCCGCAGCGGCCAGGGACGCCCCGCCGCGTCGTTCTCCTCCAGCCGCGCCGCGAGCCGGGCCATCGCCCGCCCCGCCGCCCGCCGGTCCTCGCCGCGGAAGCAGAACAGCTCGGCGGGCCAGTCCTCCCGACCCTGCTCCGGCTCCTCGGCCCCCGCGTAACCGGCCAGCACCGCGTGGTAGTTGGTTCCGCCGAAGCCGAACGCACTGACCCCCGCGATCCGCCGCTCCACCGGCACCGCCCACGGCCGGGCCTCGGTGTCGAAGACGAAGGGGCTGGTCTCGGCCTGCCAGGCCGGATTCGGCTGGTCGATGTGGAGCGTCGGCGGCCGGACCCCCGCATGCACCGCCCGGGCCGCCTTGATCAGCCCGGCCAGACCCGCCGCGCACTTCGTGTGCCCGAGCTGCGATTTGACCGAACCCAGCGCACACGAGCCCACCCCCGCCCCGGCCGCGGTGAACACCTCGCTCAGTACGCCCAGTTCGGTACTGTCACCGACCACCGTGCCCGTGCCGTGGGCCTCGACCAGCCCCACCTCGCCCGGCGAGACACCCGCCCGCGCATAGGCCCGCTCCAAGGCCCTCCGCTGCCCCTCGGGCCGCGGCGCGGTGAGCCCGAGGGAGCGGCCGTCGCTCGAAGCCCCGACCGCCTTGATCACCGCGTACACCCGGTCGCCGTCCCGCTCCGCGTCCGCGAGCCGCTTCAGCACCAGCGCGCCCACCCCCTCGCCGAGCGCGATCCCGTCGGCCGCGGCGTCGAAGGGACGGCAGCGCCCGCCCGGCGACAGGGCGCGCACCGAGGCGAACAGCAGGTAGTCGTTGATCCCGTTGTGCACGTCGGCGCCCCCGCACAGCACCATGTCGCTGTCCCGGTCGCGCAGTTGGCGGCAGGCCAGGTCCAGCGCGGCCAGCGACGAGGCGCAGGCCGCGTCGACCGTGCAGTTCGCGCCGCCGAGGTCGAGCCGGTTGGCCACGCGGCCCGCGATCACGTTGGCGAGGATCCCGGGGAAGGAGTCCTCGGTCAGCCGGGGGAGCTGCTCGTCCAGGGCGGGCGGGAGTTCGCCGAGGTAGGCGGGGTGCAGCGCCCGCAGCCCGTACGCGCCCGCCAGCTCCGTACCGGCTTCCGCCCCGAAGACCACCGAGGTCCGCGAGCGGTCGAACTCCCGGTCCTTTCCGTAGCCGGCGTCCCGCAGGGCCCGCGCCGAGATCTCCAGGGCCAGCAGCTGCACCGGCTCGATCCCGGCCAGCGAGGACGGCGGGATCCCGTGCGCGAGGGCGTCGAAGGGCACCGGGTCCAGGAATCCGCCCCACCGCGAGGGGGTGCGCTCACCGCCCCGCGCCTGATCGGCGTCGTAGTAGAGCGCCGGGTCCCAGCGCTCCGCCGGAACCTCCGTCACCGCGTCCCGGCCGGCCAGGATCTGCGCCCAGTACGCGGCGAGGTCGGGCGCGCCCGGATAGGCGCAGGCCATCCCGACGATGGCGATGTCGAGCGGATCGGGCCCACCACCGGGAACCTGCTCCCCGGCGGCCGAAGCGGCGATCTCCAGGGCCCGCCGCTCCAGCAACTCCGTCGCTCCCTCGGTCACCTGGGCGTGCAGGGCGGCGACCGTCGTGGTCCCGCTGCGCAGCGTGGCGGCCTGCCCCAGCATGAACAACCCGTCCGCGTACTGCCGTTCCTCGTCGACGGCCTCCAACTCCGACGCATCGCCCCGGCGCAGCCCTTTGCTGGCGATCCGCAGTCGCCCCAGGTTCAGCCGCTCCAGCTCCTCCCACATCTCGCGCGGCTCGGTGCCGCCCTGCGCGAGCCGCTGCCGGGTCTCCTCGAAGGTGCGGGCGTACGGCGTGTCGGCGCAGCGCGTGGCATGGCCGGGCGCGGTGTGCAGCAGCACGGTGTCCGCGCACTCCACCGCCGCCCGCTGGAACCGGGGCATGACCGCGCCCGCCACCACGGCCTCCTCGGTGAACAGGTAGGCCGTGCCCATCAGTACGCCGATCCGGGCGCCCCGCTCGGCCAGCGGGGCGGCGGCCGCGACCGCCATCGCCGCTGAGCGCTCGTCGTGGATCCCACCGGCGAACAGCACGTCCAGGGCGGCCGGTTCGGTGCAGCCGAGCAGTCGCTCGATCTGCTCCTCCCACAGCGGGAACGAGGCGCGCGGCCCGACATGGCCGCCGCACTCCAGCCCCTCGAACACGAACCGCCGTGCCCCCTCGGCGAGATACCGCTCCAGGAGGCCCGGCGAGGGCACGTGCAGATGGGTCAGCGTCCCGGCGGCCTCCAGCGGGGCCGCCTGCGCCGGGGTGCCGCCGGCGATGATCGCGTACGGCGGCCGGGTCTCGGCCACGGCCGCCAGCTGCTCCCGCCGCAGCTCGGGCGGGGCGAAGCCGAGCAGGCCCACGCCCCAGGGCCGGTCCCCGAGCCGCTCGGCGGTCCGGTCCAGCAGCCGGCGTACGTCCGGCCCCTCCATGACCGCCAGCGCCAGGTACGGGACCCCGCCCGCGGCGGCCACGGCCTCCGCGAAGGCCGCCTGGTCGCTGACCCGGGTCATCGGCCCCTGGACGACGGGCCGGGCCGCCATGAGCGGCCGCACCCGCGCCGCGGCCGCCAGATGCCCGGTGACGGCCCCCCGGACGGCCCGCAGGACACCGCCCGTGGTGCGGTGGCGCGCGGCCAGCCGGGCCGCTGCGGCCCCGTCCTGGCCTACGGGCAGCAGCTGCGTCCGCAGGTCCCGGGCTCCGAGCAGGGGAGCGGCCGGCCCCTGCGGCGAGGGCAGGTCGGGCCGCGCGTACACCCGGTGACCGTCGACCAGCCGGGTCTCCGAGCCGTCCATCGCCCGTACGGCCGCCGCCACTTCGGCAGGCAGCCCGGCCTCGCCCTCCGGCGTGAGGGCCAGTTGTACGTCGACCAGCACGCCCGAGGCTCCGCCCGCGACGGCCGCGGCCGCCGTATGCGGGCCGATCCCGCCGCAGGCCACGATGGGCACGCCGATGCCGGGGCCGGCGAGCAGTTGCTGGAGCAGGACGAAGGTGGTGGCCCCGCCCACCCGGCCACCGCCCTCGTGCCCCTTGGCGACGACCGCCCGGGCCCCGGCTGCCACCGCGGCCCGGGCCTCCGCCAGGCCGGTGGCCTCGGCCCAGACCCGGGGCCGCCCGGGCGCCGCCGCCCAGTCGGCCACCCGCTCCGGGGTGTGCTCGGCGGCGTCGGCCAGCAGCACCGTGTCCACCTCGGAGGGCAGCTGCTCCGGCCCGAGCGGGCAGCCGGCGGGCACCCGTACGCCGTAGCGCCGCCCGGGGCCGAGCCGCCGGGCGAGCTCCGCGAAGGCGGCCCGCGCGGTCTCGGGATCCCGGCCGAGGTCGAGCAGCCCGAGGCTGCCCGCCCGCTCGGCGGCGATCACGATCCGGGGCTGCGGCTCCTCGAAGGGGCTGAGCGCGACCACCAGGTCGCGCGGGGCGGCGGACTGCGGGGCGTCGGCCGGGGCGTCGGCGGACGGGGCTCCGGCGGACTGCGGGGACGGTTCGCCGGACTGGGGGGACGGCATGGGCTGGGGGGTCACGGGCGCTCCTCATCGAGTGCTGTGTCACATGTCGCCGGTTGCGCAGAGGCTGGGCAAGGCGCGGCGGTGCACCCCCGGGCGGGCCGGGGCGCAGGGGTGAGCGGGGTGCGGGGCCTGCGGGGGCACAGGGGCGAGCGGGGGCGAGCGGGGGCGCAGGGGCGAGCGGGGCCGAGCGGGGCAGCGGGGAGTGCGCGCAGGCAGCTCCCCGCCGGTACAGGTGGCCGGGCGACCCGTCTGGGTGGGACGGGCTTGAACGTTGGTCAATTCCCCTGACGCCGGGATGCATCGTGCGGTGGCCGCCGTGCACTGTCAACGGCTATGCGGAGTAAGGTCCTTCACGTACCGGACGGCTCAGGCGCACCCCGACGGCTTCACCTGCCGGCTCCTGTCAGGCCGCCGACCTGCGGTATTCCCCGGCGGGGCGGGCGCCGCCGGAGCCGGGGCCGACGCAGGGCAGGGGCCCGGTCTCATGCCCGGCCGGTATGCCTCGGCGCCCTCTGGGTATGAGCACCTCGCCAAATTCGTGCAGTTGTTCACCATGACGCCCCTTACAGGGTCAACCTCGCGCGGTTACCGTCCGGTCATGACCCCCACACTCGCGCAGCTTCGTTACCTCGTCGCCGTCGCGGACTGCGGTTCCATCACCGGCGCGGCCGCCTCGGTCTTCGTTGCCCAGTCCGCCCTGTCGCGGGCCGTCCAGGCCATGGAGCGCGACCTCGGCATCGAGCTCCTCGCCCGCCGGGGCAGAGGGGTGGACCTCACCGCCGAAGGCACCCGGGTGGTCCGGCTGGCCCGTACCGTGCTCGACGCGGTGGACGCCATCGACGACATCGGGACCCCGATCGGCAAGGGCGGACGGACCACCCTCACCCTCGTCGCCACCCCCACCCTGGCCCTCGACCTGGCCTCCGAGTTGGTCCCGGCGTACACCGCGCGCCACCCCGGCGTGCACGTACGGCTCCACCAGCACGACGGCCGGGAGTCGCTGGTACAGGAACTCCTGGACGGGACATCCGAGTTGGCCCTGGTGGACCTGCCCGTCGACAAGGAGCTGTCCACGCACCACATCCAGGAGCGCGAGGTGGTGCTGGTCTCGCCCCTCGGCGCCCGGCTGCCCGACCCGGTGCCGTTCCGGATGCTCGACGGGCTCCCGATGGTGCTGCCGACCCCGGGCACCGGGCGGCGTACCGAGATGGAGGCCATGTTCAGCTGCCTCGGGGTCCGGCCCGTGCCCGCGTTCGAGGTCGACGAGCGGCTCGCCTGGGTGACCGGTGTGACCGACGGACGCGGCTCCCTCATCTGGTACCGGGACGTGGTACTGAGGGCCTTCGGCAGCCGCGCCGAGATCCGCTCCTTCACCCCGCCGCTGCTGCGCCCGGTGGGCATCGCGCACGCCCGTCGGCCGCTGACCCGCGCCGCCCGGGCGTTCATCGCGCACGCCCGGCACAACGCCCCCGTCCGGGAGCCGGCGCGCTGACCGGAAGCCGCCGGAAGCCACCGGAACCCGCCGGGTTTCGGCCAGGCATGCCGGCCCGGCATTGAATGATGCTCAAACGGGGGGTCGCCGGGCCTGGCGATCACCATCTGATGTGCCATCACATGGTGCGCATGTCTCGACTCCTCACACCCCCACGGGCCGCCGCCCTCGCGACCGCGGCCCTCGCCACCGTGCTGCCGGCCACCGCATGGCCGGCCGCCGGCCCGGCCGGCGCCGCCACCGGCCCGGCCGCCGCCCCCGGAGCCGGGGCCGCGGCCGCCGCGCTCGCCCCGGAACGCAAGTGCACGCTGCCCGGCGGCATGGCCGAACTCAGCGGGCTCGCCATGAGCCGCGAGCACCCGGGCATCTTCTACGCCGTCAACGACAGCGGCAACACCAACCAGGTCTTCGCCGTCGACTGCACGGGTGCAACCGGCCAACTCAAGGCGACCTACACCCTTTCCGGCGTCGGCAACACCGACTGGGAGGGGCTCACGATCGGCAAGGACGCGTCCGGGCAGCCGGTGATCCTGGTGGGCGACATCGGGGACAACTTCAGCGGCCGTGCCGAGATCCTCGTGCACTCCTTCGCCGAGCCCGACCAGCTCGCCAACGCCACAGTGACCCCGGTGACCTACAAGTTCGCCTACGCGGACGGCCGGCACGACGCCGAATCCCTGCTCGCCGACCCCCTCACCGGTCAGCTCTACATCGCGAGCAAGCTCATCGGAGCGGCGGGCCGGCTGTACAAGGCCCCGCTGCCCCCGCAGACCGGACAGGTCAACACGCTCACCGGGGTCCGGCCCGGCCCGGTCTTCACCACCGACGGCGCCTTCTCGCCGTCGGGCGCCTCGTACACCCTGCGCAGCGGCGGGCCGTTCGGCGCCAACACGGCCTCCGTGTACGACACCGCGGGGACCAAGCTCGCGGACGTCGCCCTCCCCGCGCAGTCACAGGGCGAGACGGTGACCTACTTCGACTGCACGAGCCTGCTCGTCGGGTCGGAGAACGACACCCAGATCTGGCGGGTCCCGCTGCCGCCGGAGGCCGCCCCGGGCTGCGGAAGCACCCCCACGCCCACCCCGACCCCCACCCCCGGTGACCTGAAGCTGACCAACCCCGGCCCCCAGACCTGCAAGTTCAACCAGACCTGCACCATCCAACTCACCGCCACCGGCGGCAAACCCGCCCTCCGCTACACCGCCACCGGACTCCCCCTCGGCCTCACCATCGACACCAACACCGGCCGCATCACCGGCAAACCCTGGGCCACCGGAACCCTCCAAATCACCGCAACCGCCACCGACACCACCACAGCAACCGCCACCACCACCTTCCCCCTCACCATCAACTGGTTCTGAGACCCCGCCCGGCAGCGGAGCCCGTCAGTACACGTCCCGGGCGTACCGCTTCTCGGCGGAGAGCTGCTTCAGGTACGCGGCGGCCTCGTCCTCGGCCAGGCCGCCGTGGGCCACGGCGATGTCGCGCAGCGCCCGGTCCACGTCCTTGGCCATCCGGCTCGCGTCACCGCACACGTAGAAATGGGCGCCCTCCTGCAGCCAGGACCACAACTGGGCGCCCTGTTCGCGCATCCGGTCCTGGACGTAGACCTTGGCCCGCTGGTCACGGGAGAACGCCAGGTCCAGCCGGCTGAGCGTGCCGTGCCGGTGCAGCTCCTCCAGCTCCTCGCGGTAGTAGAAATCGGTGGCCCGGCGCTGCTCGCCGAAGAACAGCCAGTTCCCGCCGTGGTGGCCGAGGGCGCGGCGGTGTTCCAGGAAGGCCATGAACGGGGCGATCCCGGTGCCCGGGCCGACCATCACGGCCGGTGTCTCGGGTCCTGCGGGCGGACGGAAGTGCGCCGAGCGCTGGACGAACAGCGGTACGGGACTGCCCGGTTCGGAGTCGGCGAGGAAGGTGGAGGCCACGCCCTTGCGGTGGTGGCGGCGTGGACCCTCGTAGCGCAGGACCGAGACGGTGAGGCTGGCCTCGCGCGGGTCGACGAGAGGGCTGGAGGATATGGAGTACAGGCGCGGCTGGAGCCGTTTGAGGCGTTCGGCCCACTCCTGGGCGCTGAGCCGGACCGGGAACTCGGCCAGGACGTCCACGGGTTGGCGTCCCCAGATCCAGCGGGCGAGGCCGTCCTTGTTCTCGGGGCGCGTCAGCTGCCGGAGCCTGCGGTCGCCGGTGTGCTCGGTGACGAAGCGCAGCAGGTCGGGCGTGACACGGGTGATGTCCAGGTGCAGGCGCAGCGCCCGGGCGAAGGGCATGGGCCGGTCGTGCCCGGGTACGGCGACCTCGGCATCGGCGGCCAGCCCGGTTGCGGCCAGCCATTCCGTCACCAGCTCAGGGCAGTTGACCGGCTGGATGCCGAGCGCATCGCCCGCCTCGTACGCCGGGCCGTCCTCGCCGAGGCCGAAGGTGAACCGCCTTACCTCCTTGGTGGCGTCGGCCAGACTCAGCAGCCGGTTGCCGGACAGCCGGGCGGTGTGCCGGGCGGCGGCGGCCCTGCCCGGGGTCGCGGCGGGCCGGGGCGGCCCGGCGGCTGCCACCGGGGGCGCGGCGCCGGCCGCCAGGGCCGTGCGTACCTGCCCCAGCCACCGGACGGCGGACTCCTCGTCATCGGGCTCGCAGTCCACGCGCGGCAGGAGGCGCCGGGCTCCGAGCTCTTCGAGGCGCCGGTCGAGCCGGCGTCCGTGGCCGCAGAAGGAGTCGTACGAGGAGTCCCCGAGGGCGAACACCGTGTACCGGACGTCCTCCAGCCGGGGCGCGTCGGGCGCGCTGAGCGCCTCCCAGAACGCGGCTCCGTTGTCCGGGGCGTCGCCGTCGCCGAAGGTGCTCGTGACGACCAGCAGGTCCGTGCCGGGCCCGAGGGAGGCGGGCGGCCGGTCGGCCATGCTGTGCACGGCCGCCGCGGAGCCGTCCTGGGCCAGCGCCGCGCCGACGGTAGCGGCGAGGGCCTCGGCGTTGCCCGTCTGGGAGGCCCACAGGACCACGGTCTGCCGGGTCGGCGGCGTACCCGCGGTGGCGGGGTCCGGCGCCGGAGCGGCGGGTGGCGCCGCGGCCGGAGCGGCGGACGCGGGCACCGCGGCGAGGGCCGTCGCCGTACGGGAGTACGTGCCGGCGAGCACCCCGTCGACCCAGAGCGAGTGCTCTTCCTCGAAGGGGGCGCCGGTGGGAAGGAGCGGGACGTCCGTACCGGGCGGTGCGGAGGCGAGCCCGGCGAGGAATCCCGCGAGGTACTGGCGCTCCCGGTCGGAGAGGGCTGGCGGCGCGTGCCCGTCCAGCCCGAACAGGGAGGTGAGGGCGGGGACCGCGGTCGCCGGCCGGACCGTCACCGGCTGCTTCAGCGTCGTCGTGGTACTGCCGGGTCCGGTCCCCTCGGCCGCGGCGGCGCCGGACCCGCCCAGGGCCTCGGTGGAGGGCGCGGCCGCGGCAACCGGTACCCGTGTCCTGGCCAGCGTCACCGCACACACCTTGAACTCGGGCTGGAAGGAAAGGGGGTCGACGGCGTCGCTGGTGACCGCGTTGACGCTGAGGTACTCGCCGAACAGGTCGTTCCAGTGGAACGGGGCGAAGCAGTTCCCGGGCCGCACCCGGTCGGTGACGACGGCCGGCAGGACCGCCCGGCCGCGCCGCGAAGCCACCTCCACCCCGTCGCCCTCCGCGATGCCCAGGGCGGCCGCGTCCTGCGGGTGGATCTCCACGAACGGGCCCGGGTCGAGCTTGTTCAGCTTGGCGACCCTGCCCGTCTTGGTGAGGGTGTGCCACTGGTGCTGGAGGCGCCCGGTGTTCAGGACGAACGGGTAGTCGTCATCGGGGAGTTCGGCGGCCGGGAGGTGCGGGCGGGCGAAGAAGGAGGCCCGCCCGGAGGCGGTGGGGAAGACCAGGCGCGGACGGCTGCCGTCCGGGTGCTCGGCCGGTGTCTGGCTGACGCCGTCGTTGAGGTACCGGACCGGGTTGCGGTCCGGTCCGCCCGGGGCGGCCGGCCACTGCACCGGCCCGCCGCGCAGCCGCTCGTACGAGACGCCCCGCAGGTCCCAGCCGGTCGTGGGGTTCCAGGCACGCCGCAGCTCCTCGAAGACCTCCTCGGAGCTGCGGTACGTGAAGGCTTCGGCGAATCCCATCTCGCAGGCCACGCGGGCGATCAACTGCCAGTCGGGCAGGGCCTGTCCGGGCGGGTCGACGGCGCCCCGGACCAGGGTGAGGTTGCGCTCGGAATTGACCATCACCCCGTCCGCCTCTGCCCAGAGGGTGGCGGGGAGCACGATGTCCGCGTAGGCGTTGGTCTCGGTCTCCGCGAACACGTCCTGGGTGATGACGAGTTCGGCGGTCTCCAGGGCCTTGATGACCGTACTGCGGTTGGCGACGGAGGCGACCGGGTTGGTGCAGATGATCCAGCAGGCCCGTATCTCGCCGGCCGCCATCTTCTCGAACATCTCGACGGTGCCGCGTCCGACGTCGGTGCGCAGGGTGCCCTCCGGCAGACCCCACAACTCCTCCGTGAAGCGCCGGTC
This sequence comes from Streptomyces sp. NBC_01006, assembly GCF_045162725.1. Classification (NCBI taxonomy): domain Bacteria; kingdom Bacillati; phylum Actinomycetota; class Actinomycetes; order Kitasatosporales; family Streptomycetaceae; genus Streptomyces; species Streptomyces sp. NBC_01006. Next base: position 7,977,004 of record NZ_CP108700.1, read on the forward strand.
CCCGTCGACGAGGACCGACCGCTGGCCGGGCAGGCCCGGTCCCATGTAGCCCATCTCCCGGCCGCCCATGGCGTTGGGCTGACCGGTCAGGGAGAAGGGGCCGCTGCCGGGGCGGCAGATCGCCCCGGTGGCCAGGTGCAGGTTGACCAGGGCGTTGGTGTTCCAGGTGCCGTGGGTGGACTGGTTGAGGCCCATGGTCCAGCAGCTCATCCACTCGTCCGCCTCGCCGATCCAGCGGGCGGCCAGCCGAATGTCCGCCTCCGGTATCCCGGTGATCTCGGCGACCGTCGCGGGCGGGTAGTCCCGCAGGAAGGCGGGCATGTCCTCCCAGCCCTCGGTGTGCTCGGCGATGAAGGCCGGGTCGGTCCGGCCGCCCTCGACCAGCAGGTGCAGCAGCCCGTTGAGGAGGGCGAGGTCGGTGCCCGGCCGTATCTGCAGGAACAGGTCCGCCTTGTCGGCGGTGGCGCTCCGCCGGGGGTCGACGACGATCAGCTTGGCGCCGGCGGATTTGACCCGGTCCATCATCCGCAGGAAGAGGATGGGGTGGCAGTCGGCCATGTTGGAGCCGATCACGAAGAAGGCATCGGCCCGCTCGAAGTCCTCGTACGAGCCGGGCGGCCCGTCGGCGCCCAGCGAGAGCTTGTAGCCGGTGCCGGCGCTCGCCATGCACAGCCGGGAGTTCGACTCGATCTGGTTCGTGCGCAGGAACCCCTTGGCCAGCTTGTTGGCCAGGTACTGGGCCTCCAGGGACATCTGACCGGAGACGTACAGGCTCAGCGCGTCGGGGCCGTGCGCGTCGAGGACGGCCCGCAGCCGCTGGGCCGTCCGGGTGATGGCCGCGTCCACGGCCACGGCGGCGGGCTCGGCCCCCCGCTCTTCGCGGACCAGGGCGGTCCCGAGCCGGCCGGGCGCGGCCAGCAGGTCCGCGTGGGTGGCGCCCTTGGTGCACAGCCGCCCGGCGTTGGCCGGGTGCTGCTTGTCGCCGACGGCCTTGGCCACCGTACGGCGGCCGTCGGTGCCCCGGGCGATGTCCAGCACGATCCCGCAGCCGACGCCGCAGTACGAGCAGACCGTCCGTACGGATCCGGTGGCCGAGGCCCCTGCGGCTGGGGCCGCCGCTTCCCGTATGCGTGCGTTCGCAGCTTCCGCCTCGGACACAGGAGACCTCCTCGGAGAACACCGGCCGACCCCCAGAACCCCGGGCGCCGCGGCCGTGTGCAGGTCGATCCGGTGGCGCCCAACGTAGGAAATCCCTGTTGCGCCCATGTGACGCGCGGCGGCGCCCCGGGGTTACAAGCGGCTGCGTGGGCGCCCCCACCGGCCGTGAGGCGCGCATCCACGCAAACACGACCGGGTCAGCCGTGCCAGATCTTCTCGTACGCCTCCTGGTAGCCCTCGGGGTCCCAGGAGGCGGCACCGGCGCTGTTCTCGGCCGTCGCGATGTGGACGGGAGCCACGTATCCGCTGGCCGGCTGCCCGGCGAACGCGCGGTTGAACTCGTCGACGATCTGCCAGCCCTGCTGCGAGAGCGGCTCCGGGACGGTGGCGGCCTGGTACTGCTCGCTCTTGATGCGCCGGAAGGCGGACGGGTCCCCGTCCCCGGCGCCGATGTTGAAGGGCGGCCCGGCGCCGGGCTTGCCGGCGGCGCGGAAGGCGGGCGCGGCATCGTCGAAGTAGAGGTCGTTGATGGCGACGGAGTACGTCCACCGCTTCTGGAACCGGGACAGCAGTGAGGCGACCTCCTGGGGGGTGCGCCGGCTCGCGTCCGGGATCGGGATGTTCTTGTGGGCCAGGAGCTCGACGCCCGGGCAGGCGGCGAGCCGCTGCTCGATCAGCTTGGACTTCGTACCGGCGAACGGGATCGAGTCGTCGGTGAACACGACGACCCCGGCGGCCCCGCCGGACCGGGCGATGACCCAGTCCGCACTGGCCTTCGCCACCTCCTCCACCTTCGTCGTGACGTTGGTGAAGAGCCGGGGGTTCGTGCTCGGGCCGGGGGAGCTGACCGCGTGCCAGCCGATGAGCGGGATGCCCGCGGCCTCGGCCCGCGCCACCTGCTGCGAGGTCAGCCGGGGATCGAAGCCGCCGATGACGATGCCCGAGGGTTTGAGGGTGACCGCCTGGCTGAGCGCCGCCTGGATGCCGGCCGGGGTGCCCTCCCCGTCGATCACCCGGACGTTCCAGCCGATGGCCTGCGCGGCCTCCTGTACGCCCTTCGCGACTCCCGCGACGCCCGGGTTGGTCATGGTCTGCGCGACGTAGACGAGGGTCTTGCCGGGGACCGCCGCGGGACCGCTGGTGGGGCCGTTCCACGCTGTGTCGGTGCTCTCGGCCCGCTGGACGGCCGCCTTCGCCTCCTGGAGGACGGCCGGGCAGCCGGCGGCGGACGGGCCGGTGGCGTTCGGCGAGCCGCCGCCCCCGCACCCGGCGATGGCGGTGGCGCCGGCGGCCGCGGCCAGCAGGGTGGCGGCCGCGAGGGCGGTCCTGCGGTTCGGGTACTTCGCGTACACAGTGCTCCTGGGCTGGTTTAGGGGGTGGCGGTGGCGGTGCCGATGCCGGTGTCGTCGTCCGCCGTCGCGATGGCGTCGGTACGCAGCCGCCGCCGGGCCGAGTAGCCGGCCAGGCCGACCGCGAGGAGCAGCGTGCAGCCGTTGAACAGCGGGGTGGCCCAGAACTGGGCGCCGAGCTGGCCGATCCCGGCGAGCCCCACGGCCAGGACAGTCACGGCCACGAGGGTGCCGATGGCGTTGGCCCGGCCCGGCCTGATCGCGGTGGAGCCGAGCAGGGCTCCGACGAACGCGGGCAGCAGGTAGTCCAGGCCGACGCTCGGGTTGCCGATCTGCTGCTGCGCGGCGAGCAGCACGCCGGCGAACCCGACGACCGTGCTGGAGCAGGCGAAGGCGTAGACGCAGTACCGGTGGGTGGGGATGCCGAGGATCTCGGCGGCGCGGGGGTTGGAGCCGATGACGTACAGGTACCGGCCGAACGGCAGCCGCTCCAGCACCAGCCAGAGGACGATGACGAGGCCGAGGACGTAGAAGGCGGGGACCGGCAGGCCGAGGAACCGGGCGTCGTAGATGTCGGTGAAGGCGGCCGGGAGACCCTCGGGACCGGGAACGATCCGGCCCCCGTCGGTGATCCAGCCGGTGACGGCGTACATGATGCTGCCGGTGCCGAGCGTGGCGATGAAGGAGTCGATGCGGGCGAACTCGACGATGAGCCCGTTCACGGCGCCGGCCAGCGTCCCTCCGGCGACGACCGTGAGGCAGGCGAGCGGCCAGGGCCAGCCCTTCTCGACGATGAGGAACAGCACCAGGACGTGGGCCAGGCCCAGGCCGTAGCCGATGGACAGGTCGAACTTGCCGCTCGCGATGGGGACCGTCACACCGAGCGCCAGGATGGCCGGGATCGACTGGTTGGAAAGGATCGAGGAGACGTTGTCCCGCGTGGGGAAGGTGTCCGGCAGGACGACGGAGAAGAGCAGGAACAGCAGGACGGTCAGGGACAGCAGGCCGTACGTGCCGATGAAGTGCCCGTGGCCGCGCCGGTGCCCGCGCCCGTGCCGCCGAGCCGGAGGCGTGAGGCGGGACGACGGGCTCACCGGCCCTCCGGGCTTCCGGTGATCGCGGGCAGGGCCGAGGCGGTGCGGGTGAGTTCGGTGACGTTCAGCGCTTCCCCCGCAAGCTCGGCCACCACGGTCCCGCGCCCGAACACCAGCGCGCGGTGGCACACGTCGGCGATCTCCTCGAAATCGGTGGAGATGAGCAGGACCGCCAGCCCGGCGGCCAGCGCTTCGTCGAGGAGCCGGTGGATCGACGCCTTGGCGCCGACGTCCACACCGGCCGTCGGCTCTTCGAGGATCAGCAGGCGCAGACGGCCCCGGAGGCGGCGGCCGACCATGACCTTCTGCTGGTTGCCGCCGGACAGGGTGGCGATCGGCACCTCGCTGTCGCGGGGGAGTACGGAGAACCGCTCGATCAGGGCGGCGGCCTCGGCGCGCTCGCGCCGCGGAGCGAGCCAGTGCCAGGCCGGCACTCCGGCTGCCCGGGGATTGGCCAGGAAGTTCTCCCGTACCGTCAGTTCCGCGGCGCAGCCCTCCTCCTGCCGGTTGCCGGCCACGAAGCCGACCCCGGCACCGAGGGCGGCGGCGACCGTACGGGGGTGGTACGGGCGGCCGTCGAGCAGCGCCCGCCCGCCGATCGGCGGCAGCGCGCCGGCGAGGGCGCGGCCGAGGTGCATGTGGCCGGCGCCGGTCAGGCCGACCATGCCGAGGACCTCGCCCTCGCGCAGCTCCAGACTGACGGGTCCGGTGCGTTCCGTCGTCACGTCGTCGAGGCGCAGCACGGGCGGGCGGCCGGCGGATGCGGGCGCGGGGGCTGCGGCGGGGGGCGGGGGCCCGGCCGGTTCGTGGCCCACGATGTCGCGGACGAGCCGGTCCGGGCCGTACGCGGCGAGGGGCCCCTGGCTGACGAGCCGGCCGTCGCGCAGGACGGCGAAGGAGTCGGCGACCTCGTACACCTCGTCGAGCCGGTGGCTGACGTAGAGGATGCCGTGCCCCCGGTCGCGCAGGGCGTGCAGGACGCCGAAGAGGCGCGCGCAGTCCGCGGCGGGGAGGGTGGCGGTCGGCTCGTCGAGGACGAAGAGCTCCGCCCGCCTCGCCAGGCCGCGGGCGATCGCGACCAGTGAGCGTTCGGCGGGCGCGAGGTCGGCGATCCGGGCGTCGGCGTCCAGGTGCCCGGCGACGGTGCCCAGCGCCTCGGCGCAGCGCTCCCGGGTCCGCCGCCAGGAGATCAGGCCGTGGCGGCGCGGGTATCCGGTGCCCAGGGCGATATTCTCGGCGACGGTCATCCATTCGACCAGGCCGAGATCCTGGTGGATGAAGGACATGCTGCGCGAGGCTGCTTCGGAGCCGAGCGGGTGCCCGGCCACGGTCACCTCTCCCGCGTCGGCGCGGTGCACCCCGGCGAGCACCTTGATGAGGGTGGACTTCCCGGCGCCGTTGGGGCCGAGGAGGGCGAGGACGCTGCCGCCGTGGACGTCGAGGCTGACCGCGTCCAGGGCGACGGTGCCGCCGAACCGCTTGCCGAGACCGCGCATCCGGACGAGGGGCTCTGCGCCGGAGCGCGGGGGCGGGGGCGTGGGGGTGTCGGGAGTGGCGGGAGTGTCATGCACGGACTTCTCCGGGGCCGCCTGGGGAGGTGGTGCTGGGGGAGGTACAGCGTGAAGCGGTGAGGACACCGGTGATGCTACTGCCGGCTAGGGGGATATGGGCGATATGTCGGCTGTCAGGCCGCGTCCAGGGCGCATTCGGCCCAGATGACCTTTCCGTGGGTGGTGTACCGAGTGCCCCAGGCGTGGGCGAGCTGCGCGACGAGGAAGAGGCCGCGGCCGCCCTCCTCCGTGCTGGCCGCCCGCCGCAGGTGCGGGGCGGTGCTGCTGCCGTCGGAGACCTCGCAGATCAGCGAGCGGTCGTGGACCAGGCGTACCTGGATGGGCTCGGTGCCGTAGCGGACCGCGTTGGTGACCAGCTCGCTCAGCATCAGCTCGGCGGCGAACGCCAGCTCGTCCAGCCCCCAGTCGGTGAGCTGGCGGGTGGCGGCGGCGCGGACGCCGGCGACCAGGGACGGGTCGGCGGACACGTTCCAGGTGGCGATCCGGTCGGCGGGCACGGTACGGGTGCGGGCGACGAGCAGCGCGATGTCGTCGGCGGGGTGCTCGGGTGCCACGGCGTCGATGACCGCCTGGCAGGTGTCCTCGGGCGAGCGGTCGGGCAGGGCCAGGGCGCGGCTCAGCTGGTCGAGGGCCACGTCGAGGTCACGATCGCGGTCCTCGATCAGACCGTCCGTGTACAGGACCAGCGTGCTGCCCTCGGGGAGCTCGATCTCCGCCGTTTCGAAGGGCAGGCCGCCCAGGCCCAGCGGCGGTCCGGCGGGCAGTTCGGGGAACGTCACCCGGCCGTCCGGGTGGACGAGCGCGGGCGGGGGGTGCCCGGCGCGGGCCATGGTGCACAGTCGCGTCGTGGGGTCGTAGACGGCGTAGAGGCAGGTGGCGCCGACGATGCCGGTGCTGCCGGAGTCGTTGTCACCGCCCTCCTCCCGGTCCAGGCGCACCAGGAGGTTGTCCAGGTGCGTGAGGAGCTCGTCGGGGGCGAGTTCCAGCTCGGCGAAGTTGCGGGCGGCCGTACGCAGCCGGCCCATGGTGGCGGCGGCGTGCAGGCCGTGGCCGACGACGTCCCCCACGAGGAGGGCGACGCGGGTGCCGGAGAGCGGGATGACGTCGAACCAGTCGCCGCCCACCCCGGATTCGGCGGGCAGGTACCGGTGCGCGACCTCGACGGCGCCCTGCTCGGGCATGCCCTGCGGAAGCAGGCTCTCCTGCAGGGCCAGGGCCAGGGTGTGCTCGCGGGTGTAGCGGCGTGCGTTGTCGATGCAGAGCGCGGCGCGGGCCGCGAGCTCCTGGGCCAGCCAGCTGTCGTCCTCCCCGAACGGGGCGGGGTCCTCGGAGCGGTAGAAGCTGGCGATGCCCAGCAGGACGCCGCGGGCGAGAAGGGGGACGGAGATGAGGGAGTGCACGCCGCGGTCGAGGATCCCCCGCGCGTGCTCGGGCTCCTGGTCGATCCAGCCGACGGCCTCCCTGAGGTCGGGCGCCAGCACCGCCTGCCCACTGTCCAGGCACCGCATGTGAGGGGTGCCGGAGCGCAGCTGCACCCGGCCGACCGGGTAGAAGGGGCAGTCCTCGCGTATGCCGTGGACCACCGCGCGGTGCAGCTCGCTCCGGGGATCGGCGGATTCCTCGCCGCGCAGCACCGCCTCCGGCACGTCGATGGTGACGTAGTCGGCCAGGCGCGGGACCGCCGTCTGGGCGAGTTCCCACGCGGTGCGGGTCACGTCCAATGTGGTGCCGATACGGGTGCTGGCCTCGGCCAGCAGCTCCAGGCGGCGGCGCGCCGCGACGGCGTACTTGCCGACTTCCGGCTCGCCCACCAGGACCAGGCCCCTGACCTTGCCGGGGGCGGGTGCGCCGGGGGCGGACGGGTGCGCTCCGGACGGGCCGGGAGGCGCTTCGTGCGTTGCGACGTGCCGTGCTCCGTGCGGCGGTCCCGCGCCGGTCGCGACGGAGAGGTGGTGCGCGGGTGGCGGCTCGCCGGTGAACACGGCCTCGACGACGACGCCCTCCACCCCGGAGAGGCTCGTCACCGGACTGCTCATCAGCGTGACCCCCCGCCCGTGGGGCAGGAACACCTCGACGGCCGTCCGTTGGGTCGAGGAGATGAGCTCCGTGGCCTTCTCCTTGAGGATCATCTGATCGTGCAGGTCCAGCCCGCTGTCGCCGAGCTCCTCCAGCCCGATGGCCGGCCCCTCCCCGGGACCCGCGCCGTTCACGGCCAGGTGGCCGGCGTCGAGGTACGCACGCAGCAGCGCGCGCTCCCGCGCCGAACGCTGCTCCATCAGCCGCCGCTCGATGGATTCCGCAGCCCGGCGGACCAGGACGGGCAGCGCCGGGTGCTCGTAGCCGTGCGGGTACCCGAAGCAGAGCACGCCGACGATGTGCCCGCTCAGGTGGTCGCGGATCGGGGTCGCGGAACAGGCGTTCGACTGGGATCGCTCGGCGAAGTGCTCCGCCCCGTAGACCTGCACCAGGTGCCGCTCGGCGAGCGCGAGACCGATGCCGTTGGTCCCCGCGAACCGCTCGGCGAAGACGAAGCCGGGGACGCTCTGGATGGGGGGCAGGCTCCGGGCCAGGGTGGGTTCCCCGAAGCGGCGCTGGAGCACCGTCCCGTTCCCGTCGGCGAGGGAGACGTTCATCTGGCTGCCCGCGAACCGGGAGGCCAGCTGGTCGAGTACGGGCTGGGCCGCGTGCACGAGCCGGCTGTCCGGGTCGAAATCGTCCCGGTAGGGAAGGTCCGTCTGGTCCGGCGAGAGTCCGAGGGACTGGCAGCGCTGCCACGAGTTCAAGATCGGGCTGCGTACCCCGTCCGCGATCGGCTCGCCCACCAGGAACCGCTCACGGGAGCGTGCGGGGCCGATCTGCTCTCCCGTGGCCCCCATACGCATCACTTCCCCTTACCGAGCGCTCGGCCGCAGCGGGGCGCCACAGCGGAGCGCTTACACCGAGCAAGTGCTTTCCGAGTATATTCCCACCCATTTGTCCGCATCAGAGGATGGCGACCGGATTGACGGGGGAACCCGTCCCGCCGGGCACGTTCAGCGGCGCCACGACGATCATGAACTCGTGGCGCCCCGCCTCGGCGCAGGCGGCCGAGAGCGCCTCCAGGTCCAGGTTGTCCAGCAGCGGCACCCCCATGGCGGCCACGGTGAGGGCGTGGACGGGGGAGTGGACGCCCTCGACCGGCGAGGGGCGCAGGTCGCTGTCCCCGTCCCCGCCGAGCAGGGCGACGGCGCGCTCGGCCAGCATCGGCACGGCGTCCACGTGGAAGCCCGCGCTCGCGGCGTCGGAGTCCCAGGGACCGAGCTCCCGGCTGCGGCGGAAGCGGCCGGAGCGCAGCAGCACCGCGCAGCCCTCGTCGATCGTCACGCCCAGTGCCCGCTCCGCGGCGAGGACGTCCCGCGCGTGGACGGCCTGCCCGGGCTCCAGCCAGTCGACCCCGAGAACGGCCGGCAGGTCGAGGAGCACGCCCTTGGTGACGAGGGGGCCGAGAGCGGCCACCGTACCGAAGCGGGCACCCCCGGAGCCGATGGCCTCCCGCGCCGGGCGGCCCTCGTAGAGTCGCCCCTCGTACGCGACGTGTGACAGCGCGTCCAGGTGGCTCACGGCCTTGCCGTGGTAGTCGACCGCGAGGAAGTCCTTGTACGTGGCGGGCTCCGGGGCCTCGACGTCGCCGAGGTCGGTCATGTGGTGCAGGGCGGGCCTGCGGTTGTCCGGTCCCGGCCGGGTGTCCCAGGGCAGGCCCAGCGGCACCGCCGCTCCGGACCGGACCAGGGCGGCGGCCCTCCGTACGTGGTCCGGAGTGACCCGGTTCCAGGCGCCGCGGTCGGCTGGGGTCCAGCGGCCCCACGTGCGGACCTCGGCGAAGATCGCGTCGAACTCCCGACGGGAGACCCGGCGCTCGGGGCTGCTGCTCATCCGGACTCACCGCTCCCAGGCTCGGCGGGGCCCCGCTCCGGGGGGAGGGCGGGGCCGGGGAGCGGGCGCCCCGCCGCCCGCACCGCGTCACATGCCCGCAGGCCGCGGGCTCTACGCCTGACGGGCCCCGCACGGGCGAACGGTGGCGGCAAACGGCTTCGGCGGCGCAGGCTGGATCCATGCGGGTGCCCTTCCGCTCACCTCCTCGACCGGGAGCAGGCGGCCACCACCAGGTCCTTTTCGTAGTCGCGGAGTGTCTGCCCTTCGCGATCGCGCTCTCGGTGCTGACCATCGAATTCACGCCCGCGCACGTGCTGTACACCGGCCCCCTCCTGGTGGCGACGCCGGCGCTGGCCGCGGTGGCGATGGGTCCCAAGGGCACCCTGGCGGCGGTGGCGCTGGCCGTGGCCGTGAGCGTCACCACCGCCACGTACAACGGGGCCTGGGGCAGCCAGCAGGTCTACACCAACTTCCTGGCCCTGTTCCTGGTGTCGCTGGCGAGCCTCGCGACGAGCAGTACCGTCCGCAAGCGGCGGGAGGACGAACTCGAACAGGTCCGCCGGATCGCCGTGGCGGCCCAGGAAGCCGTGCTGCGGCCCGTCCCGGTCCGGCTGGGTGGCCTGCGCGTGGCCGGCATGTACCTGGCGGCCGAGACGGGGGCGCAGATCGGCGGCGATCTGTACGAGGCCGTGCAGACGCGGTACGGGGTCCGGGTGATCGTGGGCGACGTAAGGGGCAAGGGCCTGCCGGCCGTACGGGCGGCCGCGGCCGTGCTGGGCGCGTTCCGGGAGGCCGTGCACTACGAGGACGAACTGGTGGGGGTCATCGGCCGCTGCGAGGCGGCGCTGCTGCGGGATGCGGCCGTGCCGGGCGTGATCGACCCGGAAGTACTCGTGGAAGGGTTCGTCACCGCGCTGGTGGCACAGGTGCCGGACGGGCCCGTCGTCGAGGTGGTCAATCGCGGCCATCCGCCCCCGCTGCTGCTCCGTGACGGAACGGTCCGCGCCCTGGAGCCCGCCTGCCCGCTGCCGCCGCTCGGTCTGGCGGAGTTCGTCCCCGGGCCTCCCGGTGTGGTGGACAGCTACTCCTTCGCGCCCGGGGACCGTCTGCTCCTCTACACCGACGGCGTCATCGAAGCCCGCAACGGCGCCGGCGACTTCTTCGCCCTGCCCGGGGCGATGGCGGCGGTGGAGGCGGCGCCCGACGCGCAAGGGTTCCTGGACCAGCTGCATCGGGCACTGCTCCGGCACACCCGGCACCGCCTGGCGGACGACGCGGCGATGTTCCTCGTCGACCGGTGAGGATCCGTCCGAGGCGGCGCATGGGACAGGTGTTCGAGCTGGCCTGAATGTCGTTGTACCCCTCCGTAAACGCCGCGCGGGACAAGATCGCCGTATCGAGGTAATGGAAACGGCTCAAGGGGCTGATGGGGCGTGCTGACGGTTAGTGTGCTCCCGGATCTGGACGGATTGCCCGGAATTCCGCCCCCTGACTTTCTTCTTCCACCGGTGACGTGTGCGCGTCGCCGGTCACCGCCCCGACGAAGGAGCGCCTGCCCGATGACCGTGGACACCAGCCCGGAGGCGCAGCTCGAACCGCCCCGGCAGACCAGCCTGGGCACGGCGGCTGCCCGCAACCTCGCCACCACCACCAAGTCCGCACCGCAGATGCAGGAGATCACCTCCCGCTGGCTGCTGAAGATGCTCCCCTGGGTGGAGACCAAGGGCGGCACCTACCGGGTGAACCGCCGGCTGACCTACACCGTCGGCGACGGCCGCATCGAGTTCGTCCAGGACGGCGCCCACGTCCGGGTGATCCCCCGTGAGCTCGGCGAACTCGCCATGCTGCGCGGCTTCGACGACCTGGAGGTGCTGACCGCGCTCGCCGCCCGGTGCGTCCAGCGCGACTTCCGTGCCGGTGAGGTGCTCGTCGAGCGCGGCACCCCGGCCAACGACATCCACCTGATCGCCCACGGCCGGATCAACCAGACCTCCGTCGGCAAGTACGGCGACGAGGTCGCGGTCGCCGTACTCGCCGACGGCGACCGGTTCGGCGACAACGCCCTGCTCGACGGCGCCGGCGGCTGGGACTACACCGCGACCGCCGCCACCGCGGGCACCCTGCTCACCCTCTCCCGCTCCGACTTCGCCGCCGTACTGTCCTCGGCGCCGCATCTCCAGGCCCACGTCCAGCAGTTCGGCTCGCTGCCGCACCAGCGGCAGAACAAGCACGGCGAGGCCGAGATCGCCATGTCCGCCGGCCACACCGGCGAGCCCGAGCTGCCCGGCACTTTCGTCGACTACGAGCTCAACCCGCGCGAGTACGAGCTCTCCATCGCGCAGACCGTCCTGCGGGTGCACACGAGGGTCGCCGACCTCTACAACGAGCCGATGAACCAGACCGAGGAGCAGCTCAGGCTCACCATCGAGGCGTTGCGCGAACGCCAGGAGCACGAGCTGGTCAACAACCGGGAGTTCGGTCTGCTCCACAACGCCGCCTTCAAGCAGCGGATCCAGACCCACTCCGGCCCGCCCACCCCGGACGACCTCGACGAGCTGCTCTGCCGCCGCCGCGGTACCAAGCTCTTCCTCGCCCACCCCAAGACGATCGCGGCGATCGGGCGCGAGTTCAACGCCCGCGGGCTCTACCCGGACCACGTGGACCTCGGCGGACAGCAGGTCCCGGCCTGGCGCGGAGTCCCGATCCTGCCGTGCAACAAGATCCCCATCAGCAAGGAGAACACCAGCTCGATCCTCGCCATGCGTACCGGCGAGGACAACCAGGGTGTCGTCGGCCTGCGCCAGACCGGACTGCCGGAGGAGTACGAACCGGGCCTGTCGGTGCGGTTCATGGGCATCGACGAGCGGTCGATCATCTCCTACCTGGTCTCCACCTACTACTCCGCCGCCATCCTGGTGCCCGACGCGCTCGGCGTGCTGGAGAACGTACAGATCGCCCGCAGGCAGGACTGACGGGCCGGGCGACCCGGGGCCGCGCCCGGGAACCGGGACAGCCCCACTACCTCACCAAGGAGTTACGGATGCCCGATCCCGGGCCTTCCCCCGTACAGTCGAGCCTCCCCGCCGCCGCGGCCGCCTTCGGGACGTACGGTCACGGCCGCGGCGTCGAAGCCGTCGGCTGCATCCGGCCCGAGCAGCTCGCCGTGCCCGCCCCTGCCGGGCCGCCGGCCCCCGTCGGCGCACCGAGCCCCGCCCTTGAGCGGATCCTGCGCGGTCCCAGCGGCCTGGGCACGGTGGGCCTCCACCCGGCCCGGTACGAGGAGCCGCCGCCGGCGGCGGTGCCGGAGCCGCCCGAGCCGGCGGCGGGCCGTCCGATCCCGGGCCTCTACTACCACCCCGTGGCGGAACCCGACCCCGGAAGGGTGGAGGAGGTCAGCCGCCGGATCAAGGAGTGGGCGGACGAGGTCGACCTCTACCCGCCGGAGTGGGAGGACCAGTTCGACGGCTTCTCCGTGGGCCGGTACATGGTCGCCTGCCACCCGGACGCCCCCACCATCGACCACCTGATGCTCGCCACCCGGCTGATGGTCGCCGAGAACGTGGTCGACGACTGCTACTGCGAGGACCACGGAGGCTCGCCCGTCGGCCTCGGCGGACGCCTGCTGCTGGCCCACACCGCGCTCGACCCCCTCCACACCACGACCGAGTACCAGCCGCAGTGGTCGCAGTCCCTGCACTCGGACGCCCCGCGGCGCGCGTACCGCTCGGCCATGGAGCACCTCCTCCAGGGGGCCACCCCTTCCCAGGCCGACCGGTTCCGGCACGACATGGCCCGGCTGCACATGGGGTACCTCGCCGAGGCGGCCTGGGCCGAGACCGACCACGTCCCGGAGGTGTGGGAGTACCTGGCGATGCGCCAGTTCAACAACTTCCGCCCCTGCCCCACCATCACCGACACCGTCGGCGGCTACGAACTGCCCGCGGACCTGCACGCCCAGCCCGCCATGCAACGGGTCATCGCGCTCGCCGGCAACGCCACGACCATCGTCAACGACCTTTACTCGTACACGAAGGAACTCGCAAGCCCCGGAAAGCACTTGAACCTGCCCGTGGTGATCGCCGAACGCGAGGGCGTCTCCGTGAAGGAGGCCTACCTGAAGGCGGTCGAGGTCCACAACGACCTCATGCACGCCTTCGAGGCCGCGGCCGCCGACCTGGCCGTCGCCTGCCCCGTCCCCAGCGTGCCGCGCTTCCTGCGCGGCGTGGCCGCCTGGGTCGACGGCAACCACTACTGGCACCAGACCAACACCTACCGCTACAGCCTGCCCGACTTCTGGTAAGGATGGATTTATAAGTGACCAACATCGATCTCACCGTTGCCCCCTCCGCTCCCGCCCCTTCGGCGTTCATCCCGGCCCCGGCCACGCCCTACCAGGGCGACATCGCCCGCTACTGGGACCACGAGGCCCGGCCGGTGAACCTGCGTCTCGGCGACGTCGACGGCCTCTACCACCACCACTACGGCATCGGTGACATCAACCGGGCGGCCCTCGGAGACGCCGAGGACAGCGAATACGAGAAGAAGCTGATCGCCGAGCTGCACAGGCTGGAGTCGGCGCAGGCCGACGTCCTCCTGGACCACCTCGGCCGGATCGGGCAGGACGACACGCTCGTGGACGCCGGCTGCGGCCGCGGCGGATCGATGGTCATGGCCCACCAGCGGTTCGGATGCAAGGTCGAGGGCGTGACGCTGTCGGCGAAGCAGGCCGACTTCGCGAACCAGCGCGCCCGCGAACTCGGCATCGAGGACTCCGTCCGCGCCCGTGTCTGCAACATGCTCAACACGCCGTTCGAGACGGGGCAGGCCGCAGCCTCCTGGAACAACGAGTCGAGCATGTACGTCGACCTGCACGACCTGTTCGCCGAGCACTCCCGCGTCCTGGCCGTCGGCGGGCGGTACGTGACCATCACCGGTTGCTGGAACCCCCGTTACGGCCAGCCCTCGAAGTGGGTCTCACAGATCAACGCGCACTTCGAGTGCAACATCCACTCCCGCCGGCAGTACATGCGGGCCATGGCCGACAACCGCCTCGTACCGCAGGCCGTCATCGACCTGACCCCCGAGACCCTGCCGTACTGGGAGCTGCGGGCCACCTCCTCGCTCGTCACCGGCATCGAGGAGGCGTTCATCAACTCGTACAAGGACGGCTCGTTCCAGTACCTGCTGATCGCGGCCGACCGCGTCTGAGGGAAGCGGAGGGCCCGTGACCCACGGGCCCGGCTACTCGGAACGACGCTCCATCACCCGCCGCGCCGCCTCGCTCTCGGCGGCCGGGGGTGACAGCTCGTCCAGGGTGTCGATGTCGGTGTCCGTCTCCAGCTCCTCCTCCCAGGCCGCGGCGAGCCGCTCCTGCTCGTCACGCGGCAGGCCGTCGACGGCCTCGCGGTGTGCCGGGTCGAGGGCGGTCAGAAAGCGGTCGACGGCGTCGAAGGACATCCCGTACTCCTTGGGCGACTGGAAGGTTCGAAGGCTGGATGGCTGGGCGGGAGGCAGTGTTCCCGGCCCAGGATGTGAGAGACGGCCCGGCCGGGGCCGGGAACGCGGCCCGGGCCGCACCCGGATGGCGGTCCCCGCTCACCCCGTGGCGCCGCCGGGAAGCCGATCACCGGTGTGTCATACGCGCTCCCGCGGACGGGGCCCCTTCAATGGGCAGCCTCCGACCGAAAGGGCACGGTATGACCTCCCCCGCGCAGCCCACCCGCCGAGCGGTCGTCACGGGCGCGTTCGCCCTGGCCGCCGGCTCCGCGCTCTCCCTCGTCCCGGCGGGCCGCGCGCACGCCGCTGCCGCGGCCGGACCGGAGATCGTGAGCTGTGCCGGCTGGGGGGCGCGGGCCCCATCCGAGGCCGTGGTGGTCCTGGCCAACCGCCCGGAGCGGATCATCGTCCACCACACGGCGACGCTCAACGTGACCGACTACTCGCAAGCGCGCGCGTACGCCCTGGCCCGGGCGATCCAGACGTACCACATGGACGCCCAGGGCTGGATCGACACCGGTCAGCACTTCACGGTCAGCCGCGGGGCGTTCGTGATGGAGGGCCGCCACAACAGCCTCGCGGAACTCCGCACCGGCAAGCGCCAGGTGCGCGCGGCGCACTGCATCGGGCAGAACACGGTCTCGATCGGCATCGAGAACGAGGGCACGTACATGACGGAGGAGCCGCCGGCGGCGCAGTTCGCGGCGCTGGCGGACCTGTGCGCCCACATCTGCACCCAGTACGGCCTGCCCGCCTCGGAGATCTACGGCCACCGGGACTTCAACTCCACCTCCTGCCCCGGCGACCGCCTCTACGCCCTGCTCCCGACCCTGCGCAAGCAGGTGGCCACCCGCCTGGGCACCCCCCTGACCGACCCCCAGGCGGACCCGATCCAGGACCTGATCCACGAGGCCACCACCCACGCCCTGTCGCCCTTCCCGGAATACGTCCCCGAGCGGCTGCTGCGCCAGGTCGTGTCGTCGAAGTCCCTGGCGGGCGGCTGACGCCTTCCTGTCCGTGATCCTCATGAGGGTCTCCGCCTCCGCCTCCACCACAAACGGAGGCTGAACCACCGCCCCGCGCACGCTCGTTCCGCATGAGAGGGAAAGAGGGCAGCCCCCGAACGCGGACGACGACGAGGAGGCGGAGACCCCATGAGCAATCCGTACGGTCTGCTGACGCCGGAGTTCTTCCGGAACCCGTACCCGGCCTACGCGCGGCTGCGCGCGGACGAGCCGGTGCACCACTAACCCCGAGCTCGGTGCGTGGCTGCTCAGCCGCTACGACGACGTGGACGCGCTGCTCCGGGACCGGCGGATGTCCGCCGAGCGGGTCGGGCCGCTGCTGCCCCGGGCGGACGCGGGACTGGCGGAGGAGGTGGCGCTGCTCGGCCGCTTCTTCGGGGACTGGATGGTCTTCGCCGACGTCCCCGACCACACCCGGCTGCGTGCGCCGATGACCCGCACCTTCTCCGCCCGCAACATCGCCGCGCTGGAGCCCTTCATCACCGAACGCGCCGAGCGCCTCATCGAAGACGCCCTGGAAATGGGCGAGTTCGACCTGAAAGAGGACATGGCGATGCCGCTGCCCCTGGCGGTCATCGGCCACGTACTCGGCGTGCGCCCGGCCGATCTGCCCGACTTCAAGCAGTGGTCCATGGAGCTGATGGCGGTGCCCGCGATGAGCGGCGAGCCCGCGGCCCGGACGCGTACCGCCGCGGCGGCCGTACGCGACATGGAGGCGCTGTTCACCGAGCTGATCGCGGAGCGCCGCAGCCGGCCTACCGACGACCTGCTGAGCGTGCTGGTGAACACCGGGGCCGACGGCCGGCCGCTGACCGACGAGGAGCCCGTCTCGACCTGCGCCCTCATCCTGGCGGCCGGCCACGAGACCACCGCCAACGTCATGGGCAACGGCATGATCGCCCTGCTGACCCACCCCGACCAGCTGGCCGCGCTGCGCGCCGACCGACGCCGACCGCTTCGACATCAAGCGCCCCGCCGTACGCCACCTGACCTTCGGGCACGGCCTGCACGTGTGCCTGGGCGCTGCGCTGGCCCGGCTGGAGGCCGGGATCTGCATGGGGCTGCTCGTCCGGCGGATGCCCGACCTGCACCTGCTCGCCGACGAGTTCGAGTGGATCGAGGGCATCGCGCTGCGCGGTGTGGTCCACCTGCCGGTCGCCGCTCGCTGAGCACATCGGGGCGGGGAAATCCGGCACGAGCCGGTGCCGCGAGGTGCGTTGGAGGACGCCCTGACACGGGTACGTGACGAGGTATTCGGCATCTGCGCCCCACCACTTCGGTCAGCGGACCAGTTGCCCGCCTTCACGCGTATTTTCATGACGAAAGGCGGGCCCAGGACCCGACTTCGGACGGCCCGGACAGCGCACCCATCCGGACAGGAGTGATCCACATGTCCCTGCTCGCCACGATCCTCGTCGTCGTCGGCCTCTGGTGTGCTGCCTCGGTCGCCCTGGCCTGCTGTTTCAGCGCCTACCGCATCTGGTGCCGCAGCGACAGGCGGCCCCAGGCCGTGATCATTCCCGGCGAGAGGGCGGCGCAGTCCGGTGAGCCGAGGTAGCGGACCGCCTCCTCGATCGTCGTGTCGTCCACCAGCCCGGTGGCCACCATCGACTCCCTGGCCCGGTCCCAAGTCCCCACCCAGAAGCGGCTGATGGGGCTTCCCGGGATCAGGGGAGGCACCCGTATCTCGGCGGCCACCGACACGAGACCCGCCTCCCGCAGGTGCTGTGGGTACTGCGCGACCCACGAGACGTCGGTGCCGATCGTCTCCCGCAGCCCCTGCCACATGGCCTGCATGACCCTCGTGTACGGGGTCTGCGGCGCGGTACGGCTGGTCAGGTCGATGGCGTCGCTGAGGACCAGCACCCCGCCCTCGGCCAGCAGGCCGCCGAGCCGGGCGATCATGCTCCGCCACGAGGGCAGGTGCATCAGTACGAACCGGGCGTGGACGAGCTGGAAGCGACGGCCGGGGTCGAAATCCGGCGCGCTGACGTCCGCCTCCAGGACATCGAGCCCCGGCAGCGGACGGGCGGCGAGGAAGCGGA
Organism: Streptomyces sp. NBC_01006; assembly: GCF_045162725.1. Lineage (NCBI taxonomy): Bacteria > Bacillati > Actinomycetota > Actinomycetes > Kitasatosporales > Streptomycetaceae > Streptomyces > Streptomyces sp. NBC_01006. The sequence goes on from NZ_CP108700.1 coordinate 7,994,654, forward strand.
CGTCGCGGTCGACCGCGAGCACGCTCGCCACCCCGGCCTCCTCGACCAGCCGCCGGGCGACGGTGCCGGTCCCGGCTCCCACGTCCAGGCAGTTCCAGCCCGGCCCTGCGCCCAAGGCCCGCAGACGGTCCATCGTCATGTCGTCGTACGTGAGCGCCCCGAGGTCGATGCGATCGTCCTCGCCGGCCTGCTCGGGACGGAACACCGCCTCGCCGTAGCCCCCGTGCCCGGCACCTGTGCTCATGCGTCCCATTATCGCCGCCCCGACCCGGCCCCGCCCGGCGCGCGGGGACGCCCGGCGGCCGCTCCCCGGACAGCCGGTCAGCCCCCGCGGCCCCCGGCCGCCCAGCGGGCGAGTTCGGTGCGCGTCGGCGGGTCGGCGCCCTCGCGGGTGCAGGTCAGGGCCGCCGCGCGGGCGGCCAGCGAGAGCGCCGAGGCCACGCGGGGGTCCAGGTGCGCGCAGGCCGTGGCCTCGCGCAGTGCCGTACGGGCGCGGGCGGCGTCGGGTGCTCCGGTCAGGTCCGCGGAGGCCAGCAGTCCGGTGTGGAGGAGCCCGCTGACCAGGCCCGCCATGAAGGCGTCGCCCGCGCCCACGGTGTCGGCGACGTTGACGGGGGTCGCCGGCACATCGCAGTGGCCGCCCGGCCAGAAGACCCGCGCACCCGCGCCGCCGAAGGTCACGACGACGAGCGCCGGGCCGCTCCCGTCCGCCCAGCGCCGGGCGGCCCCGTCGGGGGACTGCCCGGGGTAGAGCCAGGCGAGGTCCTCCTCGCTGGCCTTCACCACGTCGCTCAGCGCGACGAACCGCTCGGCGCGAGGCCGCTCCCGGTCCGCCCCCGTGAGCAGCGCGGGCCGGATGTTCGGGTCGTACGAGACCGTGGCGCCGGGCCGGGCGGCCTCGACGGCCGCGAACACCCGGTCCGCGCCCGGGGCGAGGGCCGCCGCGATCGACCCGGTGTGGAGGTGGGCCGGCGCCGGACCGGAATCGGGTGCGGCGAGCGCGGCGAGCGGCGGATCCCAGGTGATGTCGAACGCGTAGTGCGCGGTGCCCGCCGCGTCCAGCCGGGCGGTGGCCGTCGAGGTCGCCTCGTCGGTGACCGACCCGGGGGTGAGCACCACACCGCTGCCGCGCAGGTGGGCGTGCAGATCGAGGCCCGGCCCGTCGCGGCCGATCCGGGTGGCGAGCCGCACCGGGTGGCCCAGCCTGGCCAGGCCGAGGGCCACGTTGGCCGGGCTGCCGCCCGGGCGGGCGCGCCGGACCCCGTCCTCGCCGGTCAGTACGTCGGTGATCGCCTCGCCGATGACGAGGGTCGGGCCGGTCGGGGTGCTCGGGGTGGGTCCCGGTTCCGGTCCCGGTCCCGCCGTCACGGGGTGACCAGGATCTTGCGGCCCTGTCCGGCCCGGAACCGTCCGAGCGCGGCCGCGTAGTCGGTGAGCGGCAGCCGGTCGCTGATGAACACGTCCGGGTCCAGGACGCCCGCGGCGAAGAGCTCCGCGGCCCGCTCGTAGCTGTGCAGGACCGCCATCGACCCGGTGATGGTGATCTCCCGGTTGTAGATGCGGTACGGCTCGATCGTGGCGCGGGCCGCGTAGTCGGCCACCCCGAACTGGAGGTAGGTACCGCCCCTGCCCACCCGGCCGATGGCGTCCTGGATGGCCTGTTCGCTGCCGGTCGCGTCGATGACGAGGTCCCAGCCGCGCGGCCGGTCGATCTCGTCCGGGGAGCCGACGGCGTGGGAGCAGCCGAGCGCGCGGGCCGTCGCCAGCCGCTCGGGGTTGATGTCGACCATGTCGACGGCGACGGCGCCGGTGCGCTTGGCGAGCTCCATCATCATCAGGCCCATCGTGCCGGAGCCGTAGATCAGGACGCTGCTGGCGAGCTGGGCGCGCAGGACGTCGTACCCCCGTACCGCGCAGGAGAGCGGCTCGATCAGGGCGGCGTCCTCGACGCGGACGTCGTCGGGGAGCCTGACGCAGTTGGCGGCGGGAGCCACGGCGAACTCGGCCGCCGCTCCCGGAACGGTGACGCCGATGGCCGCGTAGCGCTCGCAGAGGTTGTTGCGGCCGATGCGGCAGTAGTGGCAGGCGTTGCAGTACAGCGACGGGTCGACCGCCACCCGGTCGCCGATGGCCAGCCCGGTCACCCCGGGGCCGTAGGCGACGACGGTGCCGGCGAACTCGTGGCCCGGCACGATCGGCAGGCTGGGCGCGAACTCGCCCTGGAGGATGTGCAGATCGGTTCCGCAGAGCCCGCACGCGGCGACCTGGACCACCACCTCCCCGGGGCCGGGCTTCGGGTCGTCGACGTTCTCGATCGCGACGACGCCGGGAGCGCTGATGACGGCTGCTTTCACTTGACTGCTCCAAGGGAGAGGCCCTGGACGAGCTTGTCCTGGGCGGCGAACCCGGCGATGAGGACCGGCAGCGAGATGCACACGGCGGCGGCGCACACCTTCGCCAGGAAGAGCCCCTGGCTGGTGACGAACCCGGTGAGGAAGACGGGTGCGGTGCCGGCCACGACCCCGGTCAGGACCCGGGCGAAGAGGAGCTCGTTCCAGCTGAAGATGAACGAGATGAGCGCGGTGGCGGCGATGCCGGGCGCGGCGACGGGCGCCACGATCCGCACCAGGGTGGTCGGCAGCCCGGCGCCGTCGATGGAGGCCGCCTCAAGGATCTCCTTGGGCACCTCGGCGAGGAACGAGCGCATCATCCACACCGCGATCGGCAGGTTCATCGAGGTGTAGAGGATGACCAGGAGCCAGATGTTGTCGAGCATCCCGGTGTTCTGGGCGATGAGGTACAGCGGCAGCAGCCCGGCCACGGCGGGGAGCATCTTGGTCGAGAGGAAGAAGAACAGCACGTCGGTCCACTTCCGGACCGGCTTGATGGACAGGGCGTACGCGGCCGGCAGGGCCAGCGCCAGGACCAGCAGGGTCGACACGACGCTCGCCGTGGCCGAGTTGATCAGCGGCGGCCACGGGCTCGTCCCCGTGCTCGCCCCGAAGAACTCCCGGTAGCCGTCCAGGGTGAGCGCGGCGCCCACGCTGGGCGGGTTGGTCGCGGTGTCCTGCTCGCTGTGCAGCGAGGTGAGGACCATCCACGCGAACGGGAGGAAGAACAGCAGCCCGCAGAGCCAGGCCGCCAGGCCCCATGCGCTGCGGCGGACGAGGGCGATCACAGCGCCTCCTCGCGGAACAGGGACGAGACCGTACGCAGGGCGAAGGTGGCGATCAGCATGGAGCAGACGACGACGAGCACGCCCTCGGCGGAGGCCTGGCCGTAGTCGTGGGCCTGGTAGAAGGTCTCGTAGACGGTGTAGGGCAGGTTGGCGGTGCCCAGACCGCCGGAGGTGAGGGTGAAGACCGCGTCGAAGTTCTGGACGACGTAGATGCTGCCGAGGAGGGCGGCCAGCTCCAGGTAGCGGCGCAGGTGCGGGAAGGTGAGGTGGCGGAAGACCTGCCAGGTGCCGGCGCCGTCGACGTGCGCGGCCTCGACGATGTCGGGCGGCCGGCTCTGCAGCCCGGCGAGCAGGATCAGCATCATGAACGGCGTCCACTGCCAGATCAGCGACACCTCCACCGCGACCAGCGGGAGGCTGGACATCCAGTCGGGTTGTGGGGCGCCGTCGCTGCCGAACAGGCTCCAGATCCAGGTGAGCGAGCCGTTGATCAGCCCGTACGAGGCGTTGTAGAGGGCGTGCTTCCACAGCAGGGCCGAGGCCGCCGGAACGACGAGGAACGGGGCGATCAGCAGGGTGCGGACGATGCCGCGGCCCACGAAGCTGCGGTCGAGCAGCAGCGCCAGCCCGAGGCCGAGGAGGAGGCTGGTGAGCACCACCGCCGAGGTGAGGACGACAGTGGTGAGCAGCGAGGATCTCAGCGCGGGATCGGTCAGGGCGTTGCGGTAGTTGGCGAGGCCGCCGAAGCCCCGGTCGTCCGGCGCCAGGGCGTTCCAGCGCATGAACGAGATGACCAGGGTGGCGACGAACGGCAGCTGCGTCACCGCGATCAGGAAGACCAGGGCCGGCAGCAGGGGGGCTCGCCGGGCCCAGGCGCCTCGGGGGCGGGATCCGGCGGGGCGGGCGGCCCGGTGCAGGCCACCGCGCAGGGCGGTGCGAGGGGGTTTGGCTGTCAGAGGGGCGGTCATGGGGAGCCTCCGTCCTGCCGCTCAGTTGCCCGCGTACTTCTTGGCGACGGCCTCGGCGCGGGACTGGCCCGCCTTGAGGGCCTCCTCGACGCTGGTACGGCCCGCGATGGCGGAGCTGATCAGCTGGGAGACCTCGGTGCCGAGGTCGGTGAACTCGGGGATGCCGACGAACTGGATGCCCGGGGCGGGTCGCGGCTGGACGCCCGGGTTCGCGGGATCGGCCGTGTTCAGCGCGGACTTGGTGGCGTTGGCGAAGGCGGACGCCGCGGCCACGTACTGGGGGTTGGCGTAGGTGGAGGTGCGCTTTCCGGCCGGGAGCCGGGACCAGCCGAGCTGCTCGCCGACGAGGTTCTCGTACTCCTTGCCCGACGCCCAGGAGACGAACTTCCAGGCGTCGTCCTGGTGTTTGCCGGCCTTCTGCAGGCCCCAGGCCCAGGTGTAGAGCCAGCCGGAGCTCTTGGTCCGCTCCACGGGGGCGGGCGCGTAGCCGACCTTGCCCGCCACGGGGGAGGCCTTGTCCTCCAGGGGGCCGGCGGCGGAGGTGGCGTCGTACCACATGGCGACCTTGCCCTGCTCCATCTCGTTGAGGCATTCGGTGAACCCGGCCTGGGGGGCGCCGGCTTCGCCGTGGTCGCGGACCAGGTCGACGTAGAACTTCACGGCCTTGGCGAACTCGGGGCTGTCGAGCCGCGCCTTCCAGCCCTTCTCGAACCAGGTGCCGCCCATGGTGTTCACGACGGTGGTCAGCGGGGCCATCACCTCGCCCCACCCCGGCAGGCCGCGCAGGCAGATGCCCTTCATGCCGGGCCTGGCCCCGTCGGCCTTCGCCGCGAGTTCGGCGACCTGCGCCCAGGTGGGGTTCGGCGGCATGGTGAGGTTCTTCTCGGCGAAGACGTCCTTGCGGTACATGAGGAACGAGGACTCGCCGTAGAACGGCTCAGCGTAGATCTCGCCGGCGGCGGTGAGGGACTCCTGGATCGGGGGCAGGATGTCGCCCTGGTCGAAGGCGGGGTCGGCCTTGGCGCGGGCGGTGAGCGGGGCGAGCCAGCCGTTCTTGGCGTAGATGGGCGTCTCGTAGTTGCTGATGGTGGCGACGTCGTACTGGCCGGCCTGGCTGGCGAAGTCCTGGCTGATCTTGTCCCGTACGTCGTTCTCGGGCAGCGCGGTGAAGTTGACCTTGATCCCGGTGGCCTTGGTGAAGTGGTCGGCGGTGAGCTTCTGGAGGTCCACCATCTGCGGGTTGTTGACCATCAGTACGTTGATGGAGCGGCCGGCCGAGCCGCCGGCGGCTCCGCCGGCGCCGGAGCACGCCGCGAGCACGGCCATGCCGAGGCCGACGGCTGCCGCCCGGGAGGCCCGGGAGGCCCGTGAGGCTCGGGCGGCTCTGCTGGTTCCTCGGGTCGTCATGGTGGTCCTCTTCTCGATGGTGGTCGGGCATGGCGAAGACACGCGTGGCGTGCGCGGTGCGTTCTTGCGGGCGGGGCCGACGTGTGGCCGGCGCGGATCAGACGCGTATGACCTGCGGGCCCAGCAGCGAGTACCGGTGGGCCTCGGCGACCGAGAGCCCGGTGTCGGTGACGATCGTCTCGAAGTCGGACACTTCGGCGAAGCGGCAGAAGCTGCTCGCACCGAACTTGCCGTGGTGTCCGATGAAGATCCGTCTGCGGGAGACCTCCAGCGCCTTCGCCTTGACGTCGGCCACCACCGGATCGGGGGTGGTCAGGCCGCAGTCCCGGGAGATGCCGTTCGATCCCAGGTAGGCCAGGTCGATGACGAAGCCCGAGAGCATCGCGCAGGCCCAGGAGCCCACGCTGGCCAGCGTCCGGGCGCGGACCCGGCCGCCCAGGAGCAGGGTGGTGTGCGGAGAGTCGGCCACCGCCGCGGCCGTCGACAGCGAGGCGGTGACCAGGGTGAGTGGCCGGTCGGTGGGCAGCAGGGTCGCGAGCAGCTGCGGGGTGTACCCCTCGTCGATGAACACGGTCTCCGCTCCGTCGAGCAGTTTGGCGCCCTGCGCGGCGATCCGGCGCTTGTTCTCGACGTGGCGCGTGACGCGCTGCGCCAGGTTGGTCTCGAAGCCGGCGCTCTCGACGGGATACGCGCCGCCGTGGGTCCGGCGGACGAGCCCCCGGCGCTCCAGCTCGCTCAGGTCCCGGCGGATCGTCTCCGGCGCCACCCCGAGGTCCGCCGCGACACCGGCGACCTCCAGTCGCCCCTGCTGCCGGGCCAGGTTGAGCAGCCGCTGGTGGCGTTCCTCTGACCGCATCGGACGTACCTGCCCTTCCCCAGCCCGTTCGGGCACCGGCGGCCCGAACGGGCCCGCCAAAGATTTATACCTCCGGGCGTGAGCCGCGCACCGGCCCGTTCAGGGCATGAGATGGCCTGGATGCGCCCGTTCCGGAAGGGGCGGAACAGCAGGTCACAGAGGTGCACTTGGTCATTCCGGGCGCTGGAGGTGCCCGTTTGGCGCTTTGGGGTGCCGGATCGGGTGCCTTCCGTCTGATCCGGTTCGGGCGGCCGGGCCCGCCTTGCGGGTGCGGGAGCCCGGACCGGCGGATCCCTATCGGATGAAATGCCGTACCGGACACGGATCCGGAAACCCCGCGGGCCCCAATCGGATCGGCGAAACCCGCCGTTCGGGCGCCCGGTGCCGCCGCCGGGTCCCGCGTACCCGCTCCGAACTGGTGGTTCGCGCCCGTCCCGGCGGTCGGACTCGGGCGCGATCGGCTCCGTAACGGGCCCGGTCCGGCCGTCCGTTCGGGACTACAACTGCATCAGAGATCAGCTACGGCAGGCTCTTCTGCCGGTGCCGGACCGGAGGGAACCGTCTTGCACGAGCTACTGATATCGAGCCCACAGGCAGCCCGGAACCATTCCGCGGGGCCGAGCGACGAATTCCTGAGAGCGCTCTACGAAAGGCACGGATACGTGCTGATGCGTTTCGCGGCCCGACTGCTCGGCGGCGACTGGCACCGGGCCGAGGACGTGTTCCAGGAGGCTGCCATCCGTGCCTGGCAGCACGCCTCGGAGCTCGATCCGAGCGCCGAGGCGCTGCGCCCCTGGCTGTTCGCCGTGGTCCGCGACCTGGTCATCGACGGCTACCGGGTCCGCCAGGCGCGCCCGCCCGAGGCCGACGACGACGAGAGCCTGCGGCGGCTGCCCGTACCGGACGGCGTCGACCGTGCCCTCACCACCCAGGTCGTGGTCGACGCCATGCGCGACCTCGCGCCGTTCCAGCGGGAGGTGCTGCTGCACATGTACTACATGGGGCGCAGCGTGAGCCAGACCGCGAAAGTGCTGGGCGTGCCGCCGGGCACGGTCAAATCGCGGACGCACTACGCGATGCGCGCCCTGCGGGAAGGTCTCAGCAGCCGGGGCCTCCACGCGGCCTGACCCCGCCGTCTACGTGCGGCCGAAGTAGTCGATCCGCCTGATGTCCCCACCGTTGGCCGATAGTTGGCCTATCCTTTCGCCCCGTGGACCAGCTGATCGCCGAAGACCCGACCCGTATCGGCCCGTACCGACTCATCGCCCGGCTGGGCGCCGGCGGGATGGGCCTGGTCTATCTGGGGCGCTCCGAGGTCGGCCGTACCGTCGCCGTGAAGGTCGTGCAGGCCGAGTACGCCGGCCACCCCGAGTTCCGCAGGCGTTTCGCCCGCGAAGTGGCCGCCGCGCGGCGGGTGGGAGGCAGTTGTACGGCAGCTGTGCTCGACGCCGATCCCGAGGCCGCGATCCCCTGGGTGGCGACCCAGTACATCCCCGGTCCCGACCTGCACGCCGTCGTCGCCAAGCAGTTCGGGCCACTGCCCGAGCACTCCGTCCACACCCTCGCCAACCGCCTCGCCCTCGCCCTCCAGGCCGTGCACGAGGCGGGCCTGATCCACCGCGACCTCAAGCCGTCCAACGTCCTCGTCACCGTCGACGGCCCCCGCGTCATCGACTTCGGGATCGCCCGGGCGATGGACAGCCTGGCCGAGGAGCACAGCCTGCACACCCGCACCGGCATGCTGATCGGTTCCCCCGGTTTCATGTCGCCGGAGCAGGTCCGCGGCCTCGAACTCACCCCCGCCAGCGATGTCTTCTGCCTGGGCGCCGTCCTCGTCTACGCCGCCACCGGACGCCTCCTCTTCGGCGCCACGGACACCGGCCTGAACGCCCACCTCTTCCGGGTCGCCGAGGAGGAGGCGGACCTGACCGGCGTACCGGAGGCGCTGGTCGACCTCGTACGGGCATGCCTGCACAAGGACCCGGCGCAGCGGCCGAGCCCCCGGGAGGTGGCCGAGCGTACGGCGACGGATCAGGCAGAGGAGTGGCTTCCGGGCGCCGTGCTGGCGCAACTCGGCCGTCATGCCGCCGAGTTGCTCGACTACGCTCCGGTGATCCCCGCCCAGGCCACGGCGCCCGCTGAGCCGCCCGCTCCGCAGGACCAGCCCCGGGACCAGCCGCCGCCCCTGCCGCCCGCCTACGCCCCGGCGCCTGCGGCGCCCTTCGATCCCGCGCGGGGATTCGGGCCGCCCCCGGGCGCGCCCGCGAGCGCCTGGCCGCTGACCCCGCCCGTGGCCTCCCTCGCCGACCAGGCGGCGCCCGCGCACCCCAAGCGCTGGTGGGGCCTGGTGGTGATCGCCCTGGTGCAGCTGATGGTGTTCCTCCAGGCGGCGAACTTGAGCGTCGCGCTTCCGGCGATTCAGGCCGACCTGGACCTGCCCGCAGACGGCCTGCGGACGATGGCCAACGCCTACGTCATCGCCTTCGGCGCGGCGCTGCTGATCGGCGGGCACATCGCGGACCTCGTGGGACGCAAACAGACACTGATCGTCGGCCTGCTCGGCTGTGCGGCCGCCTCCGCGCTCGGTGGATCGGCCGGCGAGTCCGGCACGCTCGTCTGGGCCCGCGTCTTCCAGGGCGTCTTCGGCGGACTGCTGACACCGGCCGCGCTGTCCCTGGTGGCCACCGGCTTCACCGACCCGAAGGAACGCGGCAGGGCCTTCGGGATCTACGCCGCGATCGCGGCCGGAGGTACGGCGCTCGGGACCGCCGAGGGCGGATGGCTGGTCGACTCCCTGAGCTGGCGCGTCTCGCTGTACGTCGGCGTCCCCCTCGCCGTGATCGCCCTGATCGGAACGCTCACCATGGTGCACGAGCGCCCGGGCCGCACCGCGGGCCACTTCGACCTACCGGGCGTGCTGCTCGGCTCCGGAGGGGTCGCCGCCCTGATCTACGGACTGGGCGAGGCCCGGCCGCGCGGCTGGGCCACCCCTCTGGTGCTGGTCCTGCTCGTGGGGGGCGTCCTCCTGCTCGTCGGCTTCCTGTGGCGGCAGTCGGCGGCATCGCACCCGCTCCTGCCCGCGTACGTCTTCACTGATCCGAACCGCGCCGGCAGCCTCCTCGGCATGCTCCTGGCCGGCGCGGGCGTCTTCGCCCTGTACCCGGTCGTGGGCTACTACCTCCAGGTCGTCCTGCGCTACGACCCGGCCATGGCCGGAGAGGCCTTCCTCCCCATGGTCGCCGCGATCCTGGTCGGCTCCACCCAGGTCTCCGCCCGACTGCTGAACCGCGTCGCGCCGCGCGTCCCGATGCTGGCGGGCCTGGCACTCACGGCCGTCGGGCTGTTGCTGCTGACCGGCCTGCGCTTCGAAAGCTCGTACGCGACCGGGGTGCTGCCCGGCATGCTCCTCGTCGGCCTCGGTGTCGGCCTCGCCTTCGTGCCGATCTTCGCCACCGTGACCGGCGGAGTCGCGGCGGAGCATTCCGGTGGAGCCTCGGCAGCCGTCTTCACGGCCCAGGCGCTGGGTACGGCGATCGGCGCGGCGGTGTTCGACACGGTGCTCTCCGGCCACGTGGACCGCCTGCGCGCCGGGTCGGTGATGCCGAAGATGATCGAGAGGGAGCTGCTGCGCGCGCAGACCGCCGGCTTCTGGTGGGCGGCCGGCAGCGTGCTGCTCGCGGGCCTGATCGCCGGTCTGACGGTCCGGTCCCACGCACCCCGGGACAGCGCGCAGCCGGCTCCTGCGGCAGGCCGCTGATCCGGCCCGCGTCCACCCGACGCGGTGGCTACGCCCTCGATGGCGGCTCCCAGCGGCTGACCCGGCCGTCGGCAAGGCCAAGGCGATGGAACTCTGCCTGACCGGACGGACCACGGACCCCATGATGGCCAAGGAGGCCGTGAACCGGGCCTTCGAGACCACCCTGGCCGAGGGCGTCCGCTTCGAACGCCGGCTGTTCCACGCCGTGTTCGCCACCGGCGACCAGAAGGAGGGCATGAGCGCCTTCGTGGACGAGCGCGCCCCGGACTTCACCCACCGCTGAGCCGACTGTGACCCCTCCCTCGCCCGGCCGGATCCCGACCCCCCGCGCGGCTCGTCGACGTACCGTGTGATCAAGGAGTCGGCACGCCCACGCGGGCCGGGAGGGGGAGGAGCGGCAGCCATGGTTCCGGGGACGGTACAGCAGCTCGCCATCCTGCTGATCCTGGTGCTGCCCGGGGTCTTCTACCAGGCCGTCCGGGAGCACCTGCGCGGCGCCGTCGCGGCCGAGCAGGAGCCGCAGAACCGCCTCGTTCGCGCCATCGCCGCCGGGGCGCTGCTCGACACCGTGTACGCGCTCGTCGCCGGGCCGTGGCTGGTCGGCCTGCTCTCCGGTGACGGAGCCGGGCCGCTCGCCGGGGTGATGCGGCGCCCCCGGCAGGCGGGCCTCACCGCGCTGCTCCTGGTGGTCGTGGTGCCGGCCGGCATCGCCTGGGTGGAGGTCGCCTGGGGGAGGCGGCGCCGGAGGGCCCGGTACGAGCCGACGCCGACGGCCTGGGACGCGCTGTTCCGCGACCGCGGGCCGTGCTTCGTCCGGGTCCGCCTCAAGAGCGGGCTGTGGGTGGGCGGTTGGCTGGGTCCGCAGTCGGCCGTGTCCGCCTTCCCCCAGCAGGGGGACCTCTACCTGCAGTCCCAGTACCGGATGGCACCCGACGGCCGGTTCCTCGGCCGGGTGCCCGACACCGGCGGGGTCTATCTCCGGGCCGCCGACATCGACGTACTGGAAGTCCTGCTGCCGCCCGTACCGGGGCAGCCGCAGTCACCCACCGACGAAGGGGAAGCCGTACATGACACCGCACCGTGACGGGGCGTCCGACGAGGAACTGGAAGCCCTCGTGGAGGAGTTCTCCGATCGCCGGGTCTACCGGCCGACCGGCGACGCGGCCGAACCGGAGGACCTGCCCCAGGCGGGGTCGGGCACCGCGCAGGCCGAGCCGACCCCGTCCGCCGAGCCGCCCGCCGGCTGAGCGGGCGGCGGGTCAGGCACCCGCGTGGATGTGCGCGGCCCACAGGTGCGGGGCGCGGGCGAGGCGCCCGCGCAGCGCCCGGACCGGCCGGTGCAGGGCCGCCGCCGGGTCGATGGGCCGGCCGTGGGCGATGTCGTCGGCGAGCGCCGTGTAGAACTCCTCCGCCAGCCGCGTCGCCAGCTTGTCGGAGACCGGCCACAGCGTCCCCACCACATGGGGATATCCGGCCAGTTGGAACGAGGCCGACAGGTGCACCGCCTCGTCGGGCAGCAGGAACCCGCCCTGGGACGTGGAACAGGCCGACAGGACGGCGAGGACCGCCGTGCTCGGGTGCTGCGCCGCGACGTCGAGCGCCGTGAGCCGCCCGTCGTGGAGGATCAGACCGCTCTCGAAGGGGGACATCGGGTCGCTCACGCCGTGACAGCTGAAGTGGACCCACGGGTGGTCGGGCAGCGCCCGCCGGACCGCGTCGACGGTCGCCGCGGCGCCCGCGAGTTCGACCCCCGCCGGGAACAGCTCCCGTAGCAGCCGCGCCTCGCGCGAGGCCCCGGGCAGGGGCGCGGCGCCGGGCGTCTCGGCGAGCGCGACCACCAGCGGGGCCGGGGAGGACCGCGGCCCGGGAGCGGTGCCGGACGCCTGACGGGCGCGGACGAGCGCGCCCAGCGTCGGCGTGTACGAGGAGATGACACGGTCCATGACGTTCTCGGCGGAGCGGACCTCCCGGCGCCCCGCGGCGTGCAGCGGCAGGAACGACAGCCAGCCCGTGGGACACCACCACAGCCGCGTCCACGGTTCCCCGTCGATCGGGACCGTACGCAGCCCCAGTCGGTCGAGGACCGGCGAGGCGACGGAGTCCCACAGCCACTCCAGCGTGTCGGAGAGCATCCGCATCGCGCTCACGGCCTCCTCGGCGCCCAGGTCTCCGTACGCCGCGTCGACCCCCGTGGCGAAGGCGGCGGCGTGGGCCAGGACGGCGTCCGGGGTGAGGGCCGGGAGCGGGACCACCTCGACGCCCCCGCCGGCGGTGACGACGAGGGCGTCGGAGCGGTACTGGCTGACGTTCACCACGACCACCGGTCCGCCGGACGCCGCGGCGATCAGGTCTTCGACCCGCGGCGGACGCAGGAAGTCCTCCAGCCCGGGCAGTTCCCGGATCCGGACCAGCAGCTCCTCCCAGCTCCGCGCCAGGGCGTACCGTGACTCGGCCAGGAGTCCGGCCTCCTGCTCGGTGGCGGGTGCGACCGGTGCGGCCGGCGACCCGAGGTCGGTACGGATGACCGCGGCCGGCGCCGGATCGGTGCTCAGCGCCTCCCGGATCCGCTCGAACTCGGCGGCCAGGGGCACGGACACCGCGCGCAGCCGGGAGAGGTCGCCGCGCATCTCCAGACCCTGGGCGAGCAGTACCCCGCGGCCCTGCTCAAGGAGGGTGAGGGCCGATTCCGGATCGCCCACGCGCAGCGCCATGGCCGCGGCGTCGCAGGCGAGGCCCAACCCGGCGCCGAGCCGGGCCGCCTGGTCGGCGCGCCCGAGGGTGTGCGGCGTGAGCCGGGGCAGCAGGCCGACGGCGTACGCGTATCCGGTACGGGCCTCGGCGTCCCGGCCGCCGGCCGCCGCGACATCGCCCCAGGTCCGGGCGGCGCGCACCCGCACGGACAGCGATTCGGCCCCGTTCTGCGCGGACTGCCGGGCCAGCCGGGCCGCCTCGGCCAGATCGACGCTCTCGCCGAGCAGGGCGCGCCGCCACTGTGCCCGGGCCAGGACCCACTGGGTGCGGGCCCGTTCGCGATGGCCCTCGGGCGTGAGGTCGAGCACCTCCCGGGCGGCGGACACCGCGCGTTCGAGCGCCGCGCGGACCGTCGGTCCGGATTCCTCCTCGGCCAGCTCCGCGGTCTCCACGGCGGCGCCGGCCAGATTCGCGAGGGCGAGGGGCCGCAGCGGGTCACCGACGCCGAGGCGGGCGACGGCCCCCTCCAGGACCTGCCACGACGCGGCGAGGGCGCCCGGGTCGGGTTCCCCGTCCGGTCCCGGCTCCAGGGCGAGGTCGTGCAAGAGGACGCCTAGGTTGACGCGGGCCAGGTCCGGACCGTGCCGCACGCCGTGCTCCAGCGTGCTCGCCTCACGCAGCAGCGCGACCGCCTCCTCGGCCGCGGCCCGGTCCTCCGTGACCCCGTACCAGGCGCGCAGTGCCTCGGCGAGGTTGGAGAGCAGCCCGGCGCGCTCGAAGGCGTGCGGCGGGCTTGCGTCCACCGCGCGGCGCAGTACGGTCACGGCCTCGGCGAGCCAGACGCGGTCACCGGTGATCCTGGCCCGCTGCATCAAGGCGGAACCCAGGTTCGTGAGCACCATGCCGAGCTGCGCGTGGTGTGCCGGCGCGGTGGCGACGGCCTCGCGCAGGGTGCCGATCGCGGTGTCCATGCGGGCCTCGTCGCCGGTGTCGACGGCAGCGCCCCACAGCATGTGGCCGTAACTGCTGAGCATGGCATGGCGGTCGCCGGAGACCCGGGGAGCCGCCGCGAGCGCCGCCCGGTAGTACTCCAGGGCCTCCTCGCGGACCGTTTCGTCCTGCGTGAGGCGGAAGCGCTCGCCGAGGACGTTCGCCAGCCCCAGCAGGGCGCCGGGGAGGCTGAGGGACTCGTCGCCCGTGCCGTGCCCGCCCCTTCCGCTCCCGTCCGTACCGGACAACGCGGCGACGGCCCTGCGGTGCCACGAGACGGCCTCTTCGAGGGGAGCGCCGTCCCCGGTGAAACGGGTGAGCGAGCGCAGCGCGTTGCCCAGGCGGCTGTAGCTCGCCGCGCTGCTGGGCACGGTGGGCGCACCGGCCCGGGCCGCCTCGCGCAGTACCTCCACGGCCTCCACGACGAGGGTCGCGTCGGAGCGGAACTGCGCGAGCTGTTGCAGGGCGTCACCGAGATTGCCGAGCCGGTGCGGCCGGTAGTGGTCGTCCGGGGCGCTCACGGCCACGGCGTCCCGGTGCGCTTGAACCCCCTCGGCCAGCAGTTCCTCGTCGACGGTCAGGGAGGCGAGCCTCACGAGGGCGACGCCGAGGTTGGAGCGGCTCACCGCCTCCTGGCTCGCGTCACCCTCCGGGGCCGAGGCCACCGCCTGGCGCAGGAGGCGTACCGCCTCGGAGTACTCGGCCGGATCGTTCTCCTCGCGGGCGCGGTCCAGGTGCACGCCGGCGAGGTCGGACAGGTACTCCGAGCGGCGCGCATCGTCGGCACCGAGCAGGTCGACTCCCTGCCGCATCAGGGAGACACCCTCGGTCCACTGCCCGCGCCGGGCCACCACGGCGCCGAGGGCGAACCGCACCGCGGCCTCGTAACCGGTGCTCTCGCCCGGCAGCGTGAGGCACTCCCGGAACACCCGTACGGCCTCGTCGGTGGCGGCCTCCGCGGCCGCACCCGTGCCCTGCCCCACGGCCGCGAGCGCCCGGGCCAGCTTGAGCAGCACCTCGGCCCGCTGCGGAGAGCCGGGCGGCGTGGCGGCGGCCAGACCGCGCAGCATGGCGAGCGGCTCCGCGAGCGCCTCGGGCGCGGCGACGGCGTCGGCGTGCAGACGCAGCAGGTCGGCGAGGTCCACGGTCCGGGTGACATGCGGCGGGGCGTCGGGCGCGGTCGCCTCCAGCGCGCGCCGGGCGCAGTCGACCGCGGCCTCCAGGTCGTCGAGGCGGCCCCGCTCGACATAGCGGGAGCGCAGGACCTGGCTCAGCACGTACTGCGCCTGGGTGTGCGCGGGATGCCCGGGAGGGGCGGCCGCCATGGCCTCGCGCGCGGCGGTGTACGCGCCGTCGAGGGCCTCGGGATCTGCCGTGTTCACGTTGCGGCCGTTGAGCACGAGGGCGAGATGGCCGAGGTACACGGCCCGTTCGAGGGGGTTGAGGGCCGTGTCGGAGGCCCGGCGGAGGGCGTCGACCCCCTCCTCGAAGAGGGCGGTGCGCTCGTCCGGCCGCAGGGGCCCGTCCGCCCGCCTCGGTGGGGCGAGGGAGAGGGAGACCAGTGCCATGCCGAGGTCGGAGAGGTACGCGGCGGACGGCTGACCGGATCCGGCCGCGGCCGCCACGGCGCGGCGCAGGAGTCCGACGCCCTCGGACAGCAGCGCGGGCTCGACGAGCGGGACCGCCGCCGAGGCGAGGGTGGTACCGAGCGCGGCGAGGTGCAGTACGTAGTGCGGGTCTTCCGGTTCGCCGGTACGGGTCGCCAGCCGCAGCTCGGCCACGCTCTCCCGGGCGGCCGACGGGTCGCCCGTAACCTCAGCCCAGTTCCTCAGGACGAACCCCAGGTTGCCGTGCCGGCGTGCCTGTTCGGCCCGGTCGCCGGGCGCGGCGGCCACCGCGGCGCGGCTGCGCTGCACGGCGTCGGCCAAGAACTCCCGGCCGGCGCCTTCCCGGAACGCGTACAGCAGCACGAGCCCGAAATCGGACAGAGCGGCGCCCTGTTCGAAGCTGCCCGCGGGGAAGGCGTCGACCGCGTGGCGCAGCAGGATGCCCCCCGCCTGGAGCTGGACGGGATTGCGCTCCTGCTGGTAGAGGGTGAGAACCGCTGTGCCGCTCAGGTACACGTCGCCCGGATCGGTGTCCGCCCCCGCGGGCTCGCCCGCGAGGACCGCGACGACCGGTCCCAGCGGGGGCGGGACGCTCTCGGGATCGGCGCGGTACACGTCGAGGAAGCAGAGCACGGCGCGGCCCAGAGCCGCCGGCTCCGTCTCCCCACTGGCGAGATAGCGGCAGAAGCTGTGCCATGCGAAGGCGTGGACCGCGATCAGCAGGACGCTGCCATCCGGCCGCACGGCGGCCCGGCGCAACTCGTCGGCGGCCTCCGCGGCCGCGTCCGACAGGAACCAGCTCATTGCTTCCGGGTCGTGGGAGTCCTGAGGGACGTGGGCGAGTATCCCGTTCGCCAAGTCCTCCACGGTCATGCCTGTGCGCCTTTCGCCGTGGCTCCGGGGCTTTGACGACACTGCCTAACGCTCGCCCGGAATGTCGTCCGCGATCAGCAGGACGAGCTCCTCGCGCGTCGGCTGCTCGTGCGCGGCCAGCCGCCCCGCCTGCCGTTCGACCATGCCCTCGAACAGGGTCCGTGCGTCCCGCCCGTTGGCCGGCTCACCGCGTCGCGCACGCCGCTCGAAGCGTTCCGTGAGCACTCCGTCGGTGCCGGGGGCGAGTTCGTACGCCAGGGAGCGGGCCTGCATTTCGACCATCCGGGTCAGCTCTTCGGGCTCGTACGCGACGAACTCGATGGTGCGTGAGAAGCGTGAGCGCAGACCGGGGTTGGAGTTCAGGAACGTCCGCATCTCCTCCGTGTAGCCGGCCGCGATCACCACGATCTCCTCGCGCTGGTCCTCCATCAGCTTGGTGAGTACGTCGATGGCCTCTTGGCCGAAGTCCGACCCGGCACCGAAGCGCCTCGACAGGCTGTACGCCTCGTCGATGAACAGGACGCCTCCCCGGGCCCGTTCGAAGACGCGATTCGTCTTCTGCGTGGTCTGCCCGAGGTATTCGCCGACCAGATCGCCGCGGGCCACCTCGACGAGATGTCCCTTCTTCAACGCGCCGAGGGCGGCCAGCAGTTGTCCGTACAGCCGGGCCACGGTCGTCTTGCCCGTGCCGGGCGGCCCGGAGAAGACGAGGTGGTGGGCGAGGGGCGGCGCGGGCAGGCCGGCCTCCTTGCGCCATTTGGCCAGGCGGATCAGGTCCACCTGGACGCTGACCTGCTGTTTGGCCGCCTCAAGGCCGATCATGGCGTGGAGCGCGGCGAGCGGGCCTGCTTCGGGCCGCTCGATGTCCGCGTCGGTGGTGCCCGTGCGGACGTCGACGAGGGGGACGCGGTCGTTCCCGGAGACGGCCTCGCCGCGGAAACCGGTCACCTCGCAGTCCTCGAATCGGCCGATGACCGACTCCGCGAGCCGGATGCCGTCCTGCTCGCCCCCGCGCAGTACGGCATGGGCGACGGTGACCCGACTGTTGCCGTTCGCGATGACGGCGCATTTGGCCGAATCGGTGACCGTGAGCCGCTCGGCGTCCACGGTGGCGTTCGACACCGCCAGGACACCGGCCTCACCGGCGCCGGTCACGACACAGTCCTGCGCCGAAAGGCTGCTGTTGTCACGGCAGTTGAATCCGAACAGGGCGGCTCGTTCGATGGTGCACCGCTCAGCCCGCAGCCGTGCCTTGCCCTCCAGGCAGATTCCGGAGGCGGCCAGGTCGGCGATGGTCGCGTCGGCGAGGGTGACGGAGACCGCGTCGCCCCGGAGCACCAGTCCGTCGTCACACCTCTCCAGGTGTACGTCGCTCAGCTCGGCCGTCGATTCCTCGCGGATCAGAATCGCGGTCGTGCTCTGTTCGCTGATCCGCAGCCCGGTGAACCGGCCCTGCGCCTTCTCCGTGAGCAGCCCGAGCCTCCCGCCCCGGACCAGGCAGTCGTCCATGACAGGAGCGCCGCCGCCCGACACGCTGATGCCGGTGTCCCCGGAGTCCTCCCACGAGCAGCCGACGAACCGGCCGCGCCCCTGCTCACCCACGCTCACCCCGGTGACGCGGCAGTCGCGGAACCGGACCCGGCGCACGAGGGGGTCGGCGCCGTGGGCCACGTACATCCCGTGCTTGGCGCCGGAGACGCTGGTGTCCTCGATCGTTCCGCGGGCCTGATCGACGTACGAAAGGGCCGTCGACGCGATGTCGCGGATCTGGCAGCGCGCCATGTCGACCTCCGCGTGATCGCGGGCGAGCACCGCGTGGCTGCCGGCGCCGTACAGCTCGCAGTCCTCGATGACGACGGAGGACGCCAAGACGCTCACGGCCGAGCCCCGGGCATCGGACACATGGCAGTCACGGAGCTCGGCGCGGGCTCCCTCGGTCAGGGCGATCGCGTCGGCCTTCGCCTCTCGGAACCGGCTCCGGCGGAAGACGGCGCGGGCCCCGGCCAGTGCGGTGCGGCCCACCCGGACCTCGCAGTCCTCGACGGTCAACTCGGCGCCGCCCACCGCCTGTACGGCGTCCTCGGCCCACCCTTCGACGGCGCAGCCGCTCAGCCGCAGCCGGCCGTCCGTCCGTACGGCGGCCATCGCCCGGCCGACGATGCGCAGCCCGGTGAGGGTGATGTGCCCGGAGCAGTCGACGGCCGCGGCGCCCGCCGTCCCGGCCGGCACGTCGATCACCACGGTGTGCCCGCCCTGGGCGGCGGACAGTTCGACGGTGCCCGACGCCCGGAGGGCCTCCGGGTAGGTGCCGGGTTCGATCACGACGAGTACCCGCCGGGGCCCCGCCTCGACCCTCAGGGCGGAGGCGATGGTGCGGTGGGCGCCAGGCGCGGTGGGCGAGACGTACAGGGTGAGCGTCTCTCCCGTGGCGGCAGGGGATACCGGTCCACCGTGCACGGCGCCACCGCCCGCGTCGGACCGGACCCGGTCGAGCGCCGCGGCCAACTGCTCCGGGAACACGTCGAGTCCGTGCCAGTACTGCAGGCCGGGGGAGTGCAGCGGCACGATCTCGACGAGCCGCGGATCCGTCCGTACGGGGAAGGCCCGGCCCGGCAGCGGTGCGGGTGTCGCGGCGTCGGGCGCCGGCCGCGCCAGGACGGCGGTGGCCGATCCCGGGGACCCGCCGCGCCGGCTCAGGGCCGGACCGATCGTGACCTCACTCAACTCGCCCCAGCTCACCAGGCGTTCGGCGCTGCCCACGCCGAGTCGCAGCCCTTCCCCGTCCAGTCGCAGCCGACAGCTCCGGCACAGACGCCGGGCCAGCCACCCCGTACCCGCCACGGCGCAGGCGACCCCCGCGGCCGCGGTGGCGGCCCGCGTCGGGAACCCGACTCCGTGGCCCGCCGACCCCGCACCCGCGGCGAGCATGCCGACGAGGATCACCAGCCACCGCACCCTCAACACGAGGACGGCGGGCCAGGTCAGCAGCCGTCCCGGTACGGTCACTCCACCGGTCCGGTCGAAGGGGAGCGCGGCGGACCCGCGCCAGCGGCTGCCCGCGTACGGAACGAAGAGCTGCTCCAAGCGCGAAGGCGCCTGCACCGAACTCCCCACCTCCACGTGCCGGAGGTCGAAGGCGACGGCCTGCCAGTGCCGGTCCCACTTCGGCGAACCCCGCAGCGCGAGCCCTGCCGGACTGCCCGCACGCGGCCGGATCACGAGTCGCCCGTCAAAGGCCGCGGCCGCGACCGCCGAGGCAGAGATGCCGACGGGGGAAGCCCCTTGAGCGGCCGGGCCGGACTTCCGCGAGGGCAGCAGGAACAGCGCCTCCACGTCGTCCCACGCGAGCCGCACCCGGCGCCGCCCGCGCCGCAGTTCGACCCCGTCGGGCCCCACGGTGAGGACCTCCGGCGACAACGCCCGCACGAGCAGTGGCACGAGCACCACGGCCCACACCACCGCGCCGGTCCCCAGTACGGCCCGCTGTGCCGGAGTGCCGGCGCTCCGAGCGGCTCCGAACGCGCAGAGCGCGAGTGCCACGGCCGTCAGCACGCCCAGGGCGACGACCGCCGGCCGGGCCCCTTTCGAGGTTCCCAGGCGGGTGGCCTCAGGAGGCCCCCCGCGCCGGACGTCGGTCCCCACAGACTGCGTCGCCATCACACCCCCGTCGGCATGCGTTCGCATGTCCGTTCAAGCTAGTGCAGGGGTGTGGTGGCGACGCCAGTGGTGACTTCCTCAGCGACCGGTTTCGGCCAGGCCGTCAGGTCCCCAGGGCCCTGCGGAGGCCGAGTCGGTCGGTGCCGAGCTTGGTGAAGACCGCAGAGAGGAGTTCGGAGACCGCCTGGGGGCTGCTGTGCATCTTCGCCGCGATCGCCGCGTTGTCGAGACCCAGCGCGGCGTGCTCGGCCGCCGCGCTCTCGGTCACGGTCAACGTGTCCTGCTCGAAGGTGTGCAGCCGGCGCGGGCGCAGTCCGGCCGACACCAGCTGGGAGCGGGCGCGGCGCGCGAGGCCGTCGGCGCCGCAGGCCGCGGCGGTCTCCATGCCCCGGTAGAGCTGCTGCGCCGCCCGGTGCGGGTCACCGAGGGTGTGCAGGGCCGTGCCGTGATCGACGAGCGCGTGGGCGAGCTCGCAGGCGGCCGGGGACTGTTCGAGGTGGCCCACCGCCTCCTGCAGCAGGACGGCCGCCTGCGCCGGGTCCGTGACCGCCGCCGACACGC
Source organism: Streptomyces sp. NBC_01006 (assembly GCF_045162725.1). NCBI lineage: Bacteria > Bacillati > Actinomycetota > Actinomycetes > Kitasatosporales > Streptomycetaceae > Streptomyces > Streptomyces sp. NBC_01006. The sequence continues at coordinate 8,015,199 of NZ_CP108700.1, forward strand.
GCAGGGCATGGCCGATCACGCTGGACGTACCGAACGCCTTCGCCCGGGCCACCGCTTCGGCCGCCGTGGCACGCGCCTGCGCGGGCGAGCGGGAGAACTGCGCCAGCGCCAGGTCCAGTTGCCACGGACTCCACGACGGATTGCGCGTGCCGCGCAGATCGAGCCGCTTGCCCGCCGCGGACAGGATCCGCAGCGCCTCGTCGGTCCGGCCCTGGGCCAGCAGCAGCTTGCCCCACACTGCCTGCGGGTCGGGATAGACGACGGCGTTCGGGAAGCCCTCGCCCAGCTTGTAGGTGTCGGCGACCCGCTGCGCCTCCTCGGTGTTCCCGCGGGCGAGCAGCGTCTCGATGAGCGTTCCGATCGCGTACCACTGCGCCGGGATCCCCTGTCCGACACGGTCGGCGATCTGCAGGCCGTTGCGTACGAAGTCCTCCGCCTCGGCGAGCCGCCCGCGCCGGTAGCGGACGTACCCGAGCAGGGTGTACACGAACGACAGGTGCGCGCCGCGCCAGCCCTTCGCCTCGAACTCGACGATGCCGGTGTTGAACAGGTCCTCGGCGCGGCCCGGCTGGTCGCAGTACATCAGCGTGACCGCGATGACCGCCGGCACTTCGAACCCGAAGTCCTGGTCGGTCCAGCTCATCCCGCCGTCCAGCGCCTGTTCCGCGAAGTCCAGCGCCGTGGTGGCGGGCTCACCGCGCATGGCGGCGTCCCAGGCCCGCAGGCCCAGGATGTGCCGCTCGGCCAGACCGCGGCCCGTGATGCGCTTGGCGAACTGGGCGAGGAGCCGGGAGCGGGCGGGCGAGTTCTCCTCGTCGACCCGGACCGAGTTCCACTTGAACTGCTCGGCCTGCATGCGCAGCCGGGTGCGGGAGCTGGTGGCCTGCTTGGCCTCCTCCTGGAGGAGCCCGGCGGCCTCCGCCAGCTGACCCGTGTGGGCGAGGGCCTGGGCGAGCCGGTACGTGATGGCCTCCCGCAGGCCCTGTTCGGCCTTGGGCTCCTCCAGCGCGGCTCTGAGCTGGTTGATGGTGGTCGCGGGATCGTGCAGGAGGTTCGCGGAGCCGAGCTCGAACAGCACCTCGGCCCGGTCCTCCGTGTCCGGGGGCTCGCGCAGCGCACGGGCCAGATAGCGGCGTGCGGCGTCGGGCGCTCCCGCGGAGAAGCTGTCCCGCGCGGCCTGGCGCAGCTGCTGTACGACCCAGGGGTCGCCGTCGGGGTGCATCTCCAGCAGGTGACGGGCCGCGGCCGCGGCTCCCTGCCCGTCGTCGACCAGGGCCTGCGCGGCCATGCCGTGCATCGCGACGCGCACACCGGGCGGAATCGACCTGTATACGGCGGTGGCCACGAGCGGATGGAAGAACTCGACGACCTCCTTGCGGCGCAGGCCCCTGAGGACGGTCAGGATGCGCGCGGACCGCAGCTGGGTGATGGCGTCGGCGACCTGTGCGTCACCGAGGGCCGCCACGCTTCCGACGATGCCGGTCGGGACGGCGGTGCCGAGCACCGCTGCGGCCCAGGCGAGCCGGACGATGGACGGACCGAGCTGTTCGAGGCGGTCGATCAGGCCGCTGCCCTTGACGGCGGAGGCCAGGTCGCGCAGCTCGGGGATGCTGTCCTGATGCGGCTTCAGCTCACGGTCGCGGCCCTTCATGGCCAGTTCGACGACCTCGAAGGGGTTTCCGCCGGTGATCGCCCAGCACTCGCGGCAGAACACGTCATCGGCGCTCTGGCCGAGGGCGTCCCGCACTATGCGGGCCACCGCGGTCGTGGTGAGGGGAGCGAGCTCGTGCGGACGGGTCCCCTGCCGGCCCATCAGGGCGCGCAGCGTTCCCGCGCCGGCGGGGATCTCGTCCGGTCGGCAGGCCACCATGATCAGCATGGCGAGTTCCTCGGCCCGCGCCGCGAACGCGGTCAGCCAGGCCAGGGACTCGGCGTCCGCCCAGTGAGCGTCGTCGAGGATCAGGACGACGGGCGCGCTGCGTACCGTCAGGTGGGTGACGACCCAGTCCAGGCCGTCGCGCACGCCCTGCGGGTCGGGTGCCGTCGGGCCTTCAGGGGCGGCGGTGAGTCCGAGCGCCGGGGCGACGATGCTGTACCAGGTGCCGAGGACGTCACGGCGTTCGTCCTCGGTCATGGCGGCGAAGGCCGGCTGGATGAGCTGCCGCATGACGTGGAACGGCACCTGTTTCTCCTGCTCGCCGCCGCGGGCGAACAGTACGGTGCAGGAGCGCTCGGCCGCGTGCCGACGGGCCTCGACCAACAGCGTGGTCTTGCCGATGCCGCCCGATCCCGCGAAGGTCAGGACACCTCCGCGGCGTGCGGTGGGACCGTTCTCCGAGGTGCCGCACAGCTCGTCCACCGCGCGGTGGATCGCGCGAATCTCGGATTCCCGTTCGAGCAGCGGCTGAGTCGCCCACCCTCGCGGTTCCGTGACATGTGACATTCTTGCCCCCTCCAGCGCGTGCGGCCGAGTGTACGACCTTGGGGACGGGAAGTTGCTGCTTAAGCACATTATTGCGGGATCACGTCACCCGTAAGGGGACAAGGCTGTATCCTCTGCTGGCTTTACGCGGGCTGTGACGGCGGGTGATCCCTGAACTCGCCTTGAAATGCGCGGAATCGATCAGATTCCGTCAATGGCGTGAAACGGGGATCATCGGAAGCTCGCTGGGCTGGGGCATCCCCGCCGGGAGTTCCCGTACCGTCACCCCCGGAGCGGGTACCAGTCGCCACCGCGAGGCCACCGTCGCGACGGCGGTCAGTATCTCCGCCACGGCGAACGTATCCCCGATGCACTTGTGCTGGCCGGCGCTGAACGGGATGTACCGGTGCGCGCGCGGCTGCTCGTCCGCGTTCTCCTCCCACCGGTCCGGATCGAACACCGTGGGATCGCGGAACAGTGCGGGGTCGCGGTGCAACGCGTACGGGCTGTAGGCGAGTTCGGCCCCGGCCGGGATCGAGACCCCGCCCAGCGTGAGCGGGACCAGCGCCCGCCGGGTGAACAGCAGCGGCGAGTGGAGGCGCAGGGCCTCCTGGAACACGTGGTTGGCGTACGGCAGTTGGGCGATGTCGGACGGGCGGACGCGGCGCGTGCCCACCACCGCGTCGACCTCGTCGTGCAGACGCCTCTCCACGTCGGGGTGGCGGCCGACCTCGTGGAAGACCCAGGACAGGGTGGTCGCCGAGGTCTCCGTACCGGAGAACAGGATGGCGATGACCTCGTCCCGCACCTGCTCGGGGCTCATCGTCGTGCCCGTCTCCGGGTCGACGCTCGACAGGAGTAGGGACAGGAGGTCGTGGCGCCCCTCCTCCCCGGCCTCCTCGGCGGCGTACTGCGCGATCACCTGGTCGATGATCCCCCGCAGCCGGGCGGCGGCCGTGTCGAATCGCCGGTTCAGCGGTATGGGCAGCCGGTCCAGGGATTTGGGCATGACCGCCCGCAGCAGCATCCCCTCCAGGACGATCGGCAGCGAGCGGTGCACCTCGGCGATGGCGGGCCGGCTCAGGTCACCCGAGAAGATCATCTCGGCCACCGAGGACAGCGCGTACCGCCGCGCCTCGGTGACCATCGAGATCTCCCGGCCCGCCGTCCACGACGCCGTCATCTCCTCCGCAGCCCGGCTCATCACCTCGGCGTACTCGGTGATGTGGCTCCGGTGGAACGCCGGCTGGATCATCCGGCGCTGCTTGCGGTGGAACTCGCCGTCCGTCGTCACGATGCCGTTGCCGAACATCGGCCGCAGCCTGTCAAAGACCCGGCCGCGCCCGAACTTCTGTGCCTGCTGCACCAGTACGGCGTGGACGTGGTCCGGGCTCGTCAGTACGTGGACGGGCCAGGTGCCGATGTCGAGCCGCACGATGTCGCCGTGCTCACGCAGCGATTCGAGGAAGGCGATCGGCTGCCGCCACAGGGGGACGGCGTGGCCCAGGAGCGGTAACCGCCCCGGAGCCGCCGGTGCGTGGACCGCAGGGCCGAGTTGTTCCGTACGGGCCATGGGTCGACTCCCTGTCATGCCGTCATGCCACCGAAACGAGGTCCGGGCGGGTGTACGCGGACTCCAGCCCGGCCGCGAACCGTTCGTCGCTGTACCGTGTGCACTCGTAACGCTGCCACAGATCGGCGCCGATCATCCAGTCTTCGTAACTCCGCACGCAGCGGGTGATCGCCGTACGCATCGATGACTCCATCTCCCCATCGGCATCGATGACTTGAAACAGTCGTCGTTCCGCCGCCACGTAGTCCTCTATGCGGACTTGGATGCGCGCCTCGACCGACCGGACGGCCTCCGGAAGCGAACGTCCTTCCCAGGAGGCGATGAGGGAGACCAGGTTGTTGTTGTCCCCGCAGGCGTGCTCCTTCGGCAGCGAGAACACGTCGTTGCCCCACGAGATGATGTCCACGGCGCTCTCCACGACCGCCTGGAAAACGGGGAGGTCGTGGACGTGCTGCGGCAGGTCGATTCCCAGTCCGGCTTCCACCATGTCCATCATCGGCAGCAGTTGGGAACTGTGCCGGCGCATCAGTACGTAGTCCTGGATCGAAGGGCGCCTGGCGGCCCCGCGATTGCCCGCCTCCTGGTCCAACGAGTGCAGCATCTTGGGGACATGTGTTCGGTATCGGGCCGCTGTGCCCGCGGACATGCCGTCCAGGATCCGGTCGCACAGCTCGATGAATCCGCCCACCAGTGGATTGTGGCGCGATGACGACCGTGAGGTCCTGCCCGTGGCCAGGTACTCGGTGATGGCATCGGTGACGGGCCGCCAGGCGGCAAGTTCACCCGTCCTGATGAGGTGGTCGTGCTGATCGTCCAGGACGAACGACCAGGCCATCCACTCCGCGAGCAGCACGATGGTCTCGTACGGCACCTCGCCGCTCACCCGGCCCGCGAGGTGTCCGCAGCCGATCGCCGTGAACTGCTCGGCGGCATCGGTGACGAGCTCGTGGCCCAACGCCCATGACGTGGCCTCGGCGTTGGCCCGTGCGGCCAGTGGATGCTTGGAGTTCCCGAACGGAAGGTGGAAATCGGGAACAGGGAATGGGTCGAGACGGGCCATTGATCCCCCCACGGAAGAGTCGGATTCGCCAATACCCGCTCAATGTACGATCGTCATGACACACGCAATTTCGGAGCGGCCCCCGCCGCCGCGGCGTCGTCACGGCCGCACACTCCGCAACTGCCGGAAAGAACCGGTCAGGATCCGACCAGAACCCGTCCGCACACGACTACATCAGGCCACCCGTGAAGTAATTAACCCTCAGGGCGCAGCGCACTGTCAATGTAGAAAGTGCGGAGATACTGCATTCTCCCTGCAATTACGCAAGGAATATCTCCGAAGGGTATGCGGGCGGCATAGTCCCGGCTATTCGGAGGGGAAGCCTCCGGATCGGCCGGTCGTCATGGACGTCTTCCGGCCACTCGTCGAACCGTTGGAACGGCCGCCTGCGAACACGGTTGGCGGTGGCGCCTGTTGAAGGTGGGGCGGGGGCGCCGTCCGTCGGTGGCCGAAGAGCGCCGTGGAGGTGCGGGGCACTCCCTACACTTCGGGAGGACGAGGCCGTCCGGGAGGGGCGGGGAACATGATCGAGCACCATGCGGCGGACTCGGGCGACGGCGAGGAGGCCGATGTCCTGGGGCCCTACCTCGAACTCCTGCGGGGGCGCCTGAGCGGCGAGCGGTTCGAGGTGCTCATCCGAGCCGTCCAGACCACCTGCGCGCTGCTCGCCGACGGCCGCGATGCCGTTCTCGAAGTGCCGGGAGACACCGATCTCGCCCCCGACCTGCAGTGCGAGTACCTGTCCCTGATGGCCGTGATGATCACGGGACACCTCGACCACCGCCTCGTCGAACTGGCCGCCCCCGACGGCGGCAAGGGCTGGGCGGTCGTGGACAACACCCGCCCGCGCCAGGAGCCCGCGCTCGCGGGGTCCTTGTCCCCGTGCGACGCCGCCGAGCGGGCGTGGATCGCCAGGGAGCTCGACGGCATCGCCCGCGCCTCGGACGACCCGGGCGGCGGGAGCGCACGAGGCTGACGCAGCACGCCAGTTGTTGTCGGTGTCCGCCCCTTCGCCTACCGGCCGAAGGAAAGGATGGCGTGGGACACCTCCGACGGCTTGGGGCTGTACACCCGGCCGTTGAGCAGGAAGAGCCGTCCGCGCGCCCAGGCCAGGCGCACCATGTTGGGGTAGAAGACGGATTGGGCTCCCTTGGTGCCTTCCGGGCTCGCCAGGACCACCTGCGGTTCGCCGCCGGTCGCCACCGGGAGCGCCGCGACCGCGCCCGCCGCTTGGGCGCCGGGCTGGATATAGACGAGGAGCTTGCCGTCCTCGACGGCCAGCGGCCACATGGCGCGGTCCTTGGGTGCGGTCGCATGCCATTTCTCGGCACCGCTGTTCAGATCGACCGCGACCACCTCGTCCGTCGCGTCGATGCCGAGGCTCGTGCCGGGCTTGCCCGCGGCGATGTAGAGCGTGTCGGCGTCGACGACGGCGCCGACGCAGCCGTGCAGGTCACCGCTTCCGTCCCCCCATCCGTTGCACCGGCCGGGGACCCCGAACCTGGACTCGGTCTGCGAGCGGATCTTGCCCTCGGCCGTGAAGGCCGTGATGTTCCAGACCTTCCGGTCCGAGTGGTACGCGGCCACGACCAGGGGGTCCACCGAGTAGATCCGGCCGAGGTTCCAGCCCTTCTCGTACTGGTAGTTCCACTTGGGCGCGCCCGTCGCCGGATCGGCCTCCTCGATCATGGTGCGGGACTTGCCGGCGTCGTTCGGGTCGGGGCAGTTCCGTACGTTGATCAATTTGGCCCCGCCGCCGCCGACGGCCGCCGGATAGCACGCACCCGTCATCGACGTACCGAAGAGCTTGTGGCCGTCGGTGACCGAGAAGCCGCTGACGACGGCCGACCGGGCGACCGCGACGGTGTCCCCGGCGATCGCCAGCCTGAACTCGACCGCGGTGTCATAGGAGTTCTCCTGCGGCACCTCGACCTTCCACCCCGCCTTGCCGGCGGTCAGGTCGATCTGCTGGAGGTGGGTGCAGCGGGCGCCCTCGCCGTCGCTCGACTTGACGCCGACGACCAGTTTTCCGTTCGCGGACGGGGCCGGCGCGACTCCGCACAGCGGGCTCCCCAGCGCGACCTTCCACTTCTCCCGGCCATCGGTCACCGCATGGGCGGTGACCTCCTTGAACATCGCCCTGACCACCACGTCGCCCACTCGCCACGGGCCGTACTGCGAGGTCCCGGAACCGGGGACTTCGCTCCTGTTCTCACTCAGCCAGACCGGGGCCTCGCCCGGCTTGATCCCGGCGTTGAGGTCGGACACGTCCGGGCCGCCGCCCGAGCCCTTGCCGTCGCCCTTGTCGACCGAGGGGGAGCCGGACGGCGTGGCCGATCCCGTACCCCCTGCCCCGGCCACCGGCTTGTCGCGGCCGGTCCCCACCACGGCGTACACGCCGCCGCCGATCACCAGCAGGCCCGCCACCAAAGCCGCGATCAGCGCGGCGGGCCGGCCCCGGAGCGGGCTCCTGCTCGCCCTGCCCGGCGCGGGCTGCAACGGGCCGCCGAATCCCGGCTGTTGCCCCGGAAGGCCGTGAACACCAGGTGGGGGAGGCGGCAAGGGCGCGGGCTGCGGCTGCGCGTACGGGTTCCCCGGCAGGGGTCCGGAACCGGGCACCGGCGCACGGTAGTCGGAGCCGTAGCCGGGCTGCACGGCAGGCGCCGGAGTGGGGCCTGCCGGCTGCCCCGCGGGCCGCGGCTGGTCAGGGTCGGGCAGTTCGTCGAGGTCGTGACCGGTCATGGTGCAAGTGTTGCCGGTGAGCCAACCCGGCCGGAACACGTTTCTGGACGAATGGTTGTCCGTCCAGCCGTCCAGCCGTCCAGCCGTCCAGCCGTCCAGCCGCTCAGCCGCTCAGCCGTGCGTGCAGGAACGCGGTGACCTCCGCGCGCGCCCTCAAGGCCGGGTGGTCCTCCGGGGTTTCGCGGACCTCCAGGGTCAGCACCGCGTGGGCCTGCCGCCCGAAGCCGTCGCCGTTGCCCGGAGCCGAGCTGAGCCGGATGACCTTGAAGGCCTCGCCGAGCCGGGAGCTCAGGGTGTCGAACCGCTCCTCGGGGGCCATCCAGTCCTCGCTGAAGCGAAGCCCCATGATGCACAGGCCGTTGTTCCGGGTGCGCTCGACGACGCGCTGCAACTCGTCCTCGGAGACACCGGCGTCCGCGCGCCGGGCGGCGGTCAGCGCGATCGGGGCCGACGGCTGGCTCATCACGGGGGCCAGAACGACGTCGTCCACCGCCGCGGCCAGGGCGAAACCGCCCGTGAAGCAGAGGCCGATGACGCCGACCCCGGCGGCGGGAGTACGGGCGGCGAGGTCCCGGGCGAGGGCTCTGAGGTAGTCGGCGACGGGCCGGCGGGCGTTCGTGGCGAAGGCCCGGAACTCCGCGGACACGCAGATGCGGGCGAAGACCGCCGCCGTCCGGGCGAGGGACAACGGCTTGCCGGGCGTGCCGAACAGCGAGGGCATCACGACGGTGAACCCCTCGTCCACCAGGTGTTCGGCGAGGCCGAGCACCTCGGGCGTGATGCCGGGCAGCTCCGGCAGGAGCACCACGCCCGGCCCCTCGCCCTTCTCGAAGCAGTCGTACGTGAGCCCCTCGGCGGAGAAGGGAGCCCGGCTCCAGCCGGCGAGGGTGGAAGTCGGTGCGGTGCCTGTCATTGCCCCTGCTCTCGGTCGGGTCCCGGCGTCGGCAGCCGACTGTACGCCGCGTCCATGCCAAGCGGGCTGCCGGGCGGCCGGACCGGGCTGCGTCAACAGCGAGGGGGCCCGGTCATCCTCCCGGAGCCGCCCAACCCCGCCGGGTGAACCGGGCGCCCGCCGGATCCGCCCAGGCCCGTGGGCACTGGTCCGGGAGGGGGCCCGGGGCCGGCTCCGTGCGGGGACGAGAGGCGCGCACGGAGCTCCGGCCGCGCGGAAAGGATCACATTCGATGCCACGATTCCCCCGCACACAGCGGGCAGGCAAGGCTGCGAAGCCGTTCACAGGGATGAGAGGTACGAAAGTGGCGCCTCAGGTGGTCGACGAAACGGCTCAGCGTCTCCCCGCGCGGAGGGACCCGGGGACCGCCGCCCCGAGCGCGGCCCCGGCCGCACCCTTGCGCGTACCCGCCCCCACCGCGCCCGAACCGGACCCCGAGCGGATCGACGCCGAACTCCTCATCGCCGCCTCGGTCCTGCTCGCCGACGCGGCCCTCACCGCCAAGCAGTCCGGCGCGGAGCTGACCGGCGCGATGTTCAGCTGGCGGTTCGGGCTGGAGGCGCTGCGGCGCCCCGGCTGGGCCTTCGGTACGGCCGTGTCCTGCACTCGGGCGCTGACCGGGTCGGCCGGCCTCGGGTTCGGGGCGAACGGGGGCTTCATCGGTGAACTCCTCCGGATGAGCGGGAACATGACGTACCGTCGGCCCGCCAAGGTGGCCATGGCGGTGGACGCCTTCGCCCTGCGGATCAAGGCGGCCGCGATCGACCACCCCAATCTCGGCGCCCCGGCCGCCCGCCGCCTCACCGACGCGATGGTGGCCGGGAACCGGCTGGAGGCGGCGCGGGCGATGCGCGCGCTGATCGAGCTGCTCGGTGTGACCCGCGCCCTGACCACGGTGAGCCCCGTGATCATGGAGCTGATGGCACTGCTCGGCATGCTCGACGAGAACCCGGTCAACGACGACTTCTCGTGGGTGACCCTCGCCGGAGGCGTGCCGACCACCGATCCGTTCCTCGGACTGCCCAGCTCGGTCCTCAAGTTCCTCAACCCCGGGCCGGGCCGCGCCGAGCGCACCGAGCCGGACCCGATCCTCGCCAAGGTGCTCGCCACCTCCCGCAACGACATCGTGAGCTACGTCAACGACATCGGGGCCCTCGGCAACCACGGCCTGGTGCTGCTGCGCCGCGTCGAGTGCACCGACGGCGCCGTACGGTACGTACTCCTGCTGCCCGGCACCAGCTTCGGGCTGCTCAGCAACAGCACCCCGCAGGACCTGGTCGGCGCGCTCGACGGACTGCTGCGCACCGACACGACGTACACCCGCGCGGCGAAGAAGCTGCTCCGGCGGGCCGGGGTGCCCACCGGCTCGGAGCTCATGATCGTCGGGCACAGCCTGGGCGGGATGACCGCGATGAACCTCGCCTCCGACGTGGAGGTCTCCGCCACCTACCGGGTCACCCACGTGATCGCGATCGGCTCCCCGATCGACAGCAAGCGGCCCGCCGACCACACCACCCGGGTGATCAGCCTCGTCAACAAGCACGACGTGATCCCGGGACTGGACGGGCGCGGACCGGCCTCGCCCCACGACATCCCCGAGAACTGGGTCGAACTGGCCTGGCTGGACGAGTCGTATGACTACCCGCTGTCGCACGCCCCGCAGGCGTACTCCGACGCGCTGCGCGGGGAGTTCACGCCCTACCGGGACCGGGTCAACAAGCTGATCACCGAGTACGACGGCGAAGTCGTCGGCAACCAGCCCTACATGCTGCGCGACAAGTGACCACAAGGGAGACCGACCGATGACCACTGCCGACACCCCGGCCACCGCGGCGCGACGTCCCGCCACGGCCTGGACCCTGGAGAACGCCGTGTTCAGCGCGGCGATGGTCGCCCAGCGGCTGCCCTGGGTGGACGCCCCGGCCCGCGCCCTCGGGCTGGACATGCTGACCCGGGACGGGGTGACACGCGGGCTGCTGGCGTTCCTGCGGCGCACCCGCTCCGGCCGCCCGGTACAACTGAGCACCCCCTTCGGGCCGTTCCTCCTGCCCATGACCGCCGCCGACGCGGCGGGCCTGCTCGCGGCAGCGGACGAGGCGGGGGCCCTCGCGCCCGCGGTCGGCCTCACGGCCGGCGGCCAGCGGTACGGCCTGTCGCCGCACGTGCCGCTGCCCCGCGACGCGGCCGTACCGGCCGCCGAGCTCGGCACCCTGCTGGCAGGGGACGTGGACCGGGTGATCGCGGCCCGGCGCGGGGACGGCACGCTGGAGTGGCACGACTGGCAGCGCGGCATGCAGCGCCTCGCCCGGCGCGTGGTGGCGGGCGCCGCGGCCGTCGAGGACACACTGCTCAGCGAGGTGCTCGCGGCGGCGACGACCGCCGCCGACAGCAGGTCGTACGCGGGCCGGGCCGAGGCCCTGTGGCGCCGGCTGGCACCGTACCTGGCCGACCCGGACCCCGCCTCCCTGGCGGGCCGGCTCCTGGCCCAGGGTCCCGGGCACAAGGGCAGTGATCCGGACGCCGCGGGACCGGCCGTCGCGCACGCGCTCGCGCTGGTGTCCCGGGCCGCCGCCGAGACCGTGCTCCAGGCGCTTGCCCTGCTCGCCGTGGGCGCCGCCGCCTCGTCGGAAGCAGCCGTGGCCGAAGCGCTGCGCCGCTGGCCGCCGGTGGCCGCGGCCGTGTACCCCGTACGCGCGGACTTCGTCTGGCAGGACCTGGCGGTCGGGGCCGGGACGGAGATCCTGCGGGTGCCCGGCTGGCTGCGCGGCCTGGACGGCGAGGACCGCCCGGACCCGGCGGGGAGCCCGGGGATGCCGCCGCTGTGCAGAGCCCCGACCGGGTGCGCGGCGACGCGGTTCGCGGCACTCGTCGCCGAGCACATCGTGCGCGCCGTCACCGAGGCGGTCCGCCCGCTGCTGATCGCCCCGACGTTCACCGCGGACCGGCTGCCGGACACGCTCGATCCGCGGACGCTGGTGGTGGCGCTGGAGGACCTCACCGCCCGGGAGGGCGACGGGCGGGTGACGGTGACCCTGCCGACGGCGGTGCCCGTCTCGGCCTTCGGCTACGCCCCGGCCGCGTACGGAGCCCTCGCGCACGCCAGCGCCGACCGGCTGGAGCGGCACGCGCAGAGCCTCGCCGCCTGCGCCGGGAACAGCGGCTGGAACACCGACGAGGAGGGCGAGCGGTTCCGCATGATCCTGCTGGACCACGCCGAGCGCTGCGCCACGGCCGCCGACGGCGTACGGCAGGCGGCGAAACGGCTGACGGACTGACGGGCCTGCCGGCACGGGCCGGCAGGCCCGCGCTGACGGCGCCGGGAAGCGGCCCCGGGTGCACCGGGCGACCATGGGGGTGTGGAAGGTGCGCCATGACCGAGCAGATACCCATCGAGGATCTGATCAGCAGCGCCGCCCAGGACGCCGGAGGCTGGCTCGGCTCCCTGCCCGTGGCGCAGCTGGCCACCGGCGCCGACGGCACGATCGTGCGCTGGAACCGCGTGGCGCAGGAGCTGCTCGGCTACGCCCCGCCGCAGATCGTCGGCCGCCACATCGCCGACCTCCTGCACCCGGGAGCCGACCGCAGCCTCGGCCGCGCCCTGTGGGAGACCGCCGTCACCGGGCGCGGCGTGATGGGCACCGTGACCGCCTGGCACCAGGACGGGCACCCGGTGGAACTGGAGATCTGGGCCTGCCCGGTGCCCAGCCGGCGGCACGGCGCCTCCGCGGTCCTGGTCTTCGCCGCCGACGCCCACGCGGCCCGCCGGATCCGGGGATCGTCGGCGGTCTGGGACGGACTGTTCGCCCGCTCGCCCGTCGGCATCGCCATCCTCGACACACAGCTGCGATTCCTGCAGGTCAACCCGGCCCTGGAGGCGATGAACGGCCTCCCGGAGTCCGCCCACATCGGGCGGCGCCTCGTGCAGGTCCTGCCGGAGGTGAACGCGGATGACATGGAGGACGCGATGCGGCAGGTCCTGGCCACCGGGGAGCCGGTGCTGGACCGCCGCCGCTCGGGGCGCACCCCCGCGGACCCGTCGCGCGACCGGGTCTGGTCGTGCTCGTACGTCCGCGTCGAGGACCCCGGCGGCCGCCCGATCGGCGTGATCGCCTCCCTGCTCGACATCACCGAGCAGCAGCGCGACCACATCGAGGCCGAGGCCGGCCGCCGCAGGCTGGCTCTGCTCAGCGAGGCCAGCGTCCGCATCGGGGCGAGCCTGGAGCTGGAGCGCACCGCGCAGGAGCTGGCGGACCTCGCGGTACCGCAGCTCGCCGACGCCGCCACCGTGGACGTACTGGACACCCTCGCGGGCGGTGACGAGCCCGGCCCGGGGCTGGCCGGGGGCGTGGCCCTGCGGCGCCTGGGCAAGGCCCCGCTGACCGGCTCCGCCGTGATCGGCATCCTGGCCCCGCTGGGCAGGACCCTCGTCTTCCCCGCGGCCGCCCCCTACACCCTGGCCCTGGCCGCCCGCAGGCCCTTCCTGATCGCGCACCTGGACGAGCAGGCCGTCTCCTCCGCCGCCCGCCACACGGGCAAACCCGCGCAGCTCCTGCCCGTCGGCGTGCACTCGTTCATGATGGCGCCGCTGATCGCGCGGGACCTCGTACTCGGCGTCGCCACCTTCTACCGCACCAGCCCCGTCGGCCCGTTCGGACCCGACGACGTCACCCTCGCCGGCGAGCTCGCGGCCCGGGCCGCCATCAGCATCGACAACGCGCGCCTCTACCACCGCGAACACGAGACCGCCGTCATCCTCCAGCGCAGCATGCTGCCCCAGCACATCACCCCGCCGCCCGGCATCGAGGTCGCCCACCGCTACCTGCCCGCCAGCGACGTCAACGAGATCGGCGGCGACTGGTACGACGTCCTGCAGCTCCCCGGCGGCAAGGCCGCCCTGCTCATCGGCGACGTCATGGGTCACGGCATCGCGGCCGCGGCGGTCATGGGACGGCTCTCCGCCAGCGTGCGCGCCCTCGCCCGGCTCGACCTCGCCCCCGAGGCCCTGATGCACCAGCTGGAGGCGACCCTCGACGACCTCGCCGATCCGATGATCGCCACCTTCCTGTACGCCGTGATCGACCCGGAGACCGGCCACTGCCGCATCACCCGCGCCGGGCACCCGCCGCCCGCGACCGTCACCCCCGACGGCACGGTCCGCCTCCTCGACCTGCCGCCCGGCACCCCGCTGGGCGTCGGCGGGACCGCGTACTCCACCACCGACGTGACCCTGTCCCCGGGCAGCCTCCTCGTCATGTACACCGACGGCCTCGTCGAGGCCCGCGGCAGCGACATCGACGAACGCCTGGCCGAGCTGACCCGCCTGCTCGCCGAACCCCCGCACTCGCTGGACCACTTGTGCGACTCGCTGATCACGCACCTGGTCCCGGCGTCCGCGGACGACGACATCGCCCTGCTCGTCGCCCGCGTCGGCACCGACCCCCACACGCCCCCGCCTCCCTGACGGGCAGGATGGGGGAATGGAGTTCACCGAACTGGAGGAGCGGGCCCGCGCGCTCGCGGCCTCGGGCGAGCGCCGGATCCTCGGCATCACCGGACCGCCCGGAGCAGGCAAGTCCACCCTCGCCGCCCGCCTCGCGCAGGCGCTCGGGCCCGAACGGGCCGTGGTCGTACCGATGGACGGGTTCCACCTCGCCCAGGCCGAACTGGAGCGGCTGGGACGGGCCGACCGCAAGGGCGCCCCGGACACGTTCGACGCCGCCGGGTACGCGGCGCTGCTGGCCCGGCTGCGCACGCCCGCGGCCGCCGCGGTCTACGCCCCCGCCTTCGACCGGTCGCTGGAGGAGCCCGTCGCCGGGAGCATCCCCGTCGACCCGGCGGTACGCCTGGTGATCACCGAGGGCAACTACCTGCTGTACGAGGCGGGGGAGTGGGCGGCGGTACGGGCGCTCCTCGACGAGGTCTGGTTCCTCGCGCCCGACGACACCCTGCGCGTACGGCGGCTGGTCGACCGCCACGTACGCCACGGGAAGGCGCCGGCCCGTGCCGAGGAGTGGGTGGCGCGCTCGGACGAGGCGAACGCCCGGCTGATCGCCGCCGGCCGGACCCGGGCCGACCTGGTGGTCGAGTAGGGGCGTACGCGGCGGGAAGGGGGGCGCGCAGCGGATCAGATGCGCCATTTCCCGAAAGATTTCCGTCGACAGCCGTGCACATTCGGGCGTGTTTTCCGATGGGGTGGTGTTGGGGGAGCGGCCGGTCCGACCGGCCGCTGGATGTGGGGGGCAGGCATGCCCGTTCCGTTCACTCACCGGAAGGCTTCCCGCCGACGTGATTCCTGTCCAGACCTTCACTCCCGTGCTGATACTCGTCGCTTCCCACGCTTTCGACGCCGTCCGCAGACACCCGCGCCTGGCGGGTGCGAGGACCCGGGCAGCGACCGCTCGTACCGGCGACGACCGGCATCCCTGGAGGAGCGCATGAGTGAGGGCGAGTTCGACCCGTCCGGGGACCGGGCGGTCTCCAGCGAGCTGGCCGGCGTGCTGCCGGTGGAGTTCAGCGCGTTCCACTCCCAGCACCACCGCGCCTACCTGCGCTACGCACACCTGCAACTGGGCTCCCGCCAGGATGCCGAGGACGTCGTCGACGACGTGTTCACGTTCCTGCTGAAGGTGTGGCGCCAGGCGCTGAAGGAGGCGAGCCTGCACGGCTTCGCCTGGGCGGTGCTGCGCGAACACGTCGCGCGCCGGCTGGCGCTCCTCGGCCGGCCGGCCGCCATGGTCGAGACGGCCTGGTTCGCCGCCCTGCGCCGCGCATCCCGGCACCGCATGGAGCTGCTGGAGGCCAAGCTCGGCCTCTACGCGGCGATCGCGTGCCTGCCCGAGCGGCACCACGACGTGGTGTTGCTGGCCTTCCTGCTGGGGTACGACAACGGCACCGTCGGCCGGATGCTGGGGATCTCCCCCGCGGCGGTCCGTTCGCACATTCGAGGCGCAAGCCGAATCCTGTCCCAGAAACTCGGGGCGGACTGGGCCCCTGGAGAGGAGAAGGGCCGGTGAGCGACATGACCGCCGATGACGACGCCGTGCCGGGGGAGAAGCTGGCGGCGGCACTGGAGGAGGCCGAGGTGCTGGTCGAGGAGTACGCCGGCTACGACGAGGACGCCGCCCGGCGGCGCATCGCCCGCCGCATCGCGGCGGACCGGGCCCGCGCGGCGACCGGCGCCACCGGCCTGGGCGGCTTCCCGGCACCGGCCTCCCTGGCCGGCCGCGCGCCGCTGCCCCGGCCCGTGCCCACCTTGGCGGACGACCTCGTGCTCGACGCCGCCTGCCACGTACGGGCCGCCCGGGCGCTGGACGACCTGGCCTGGTCGCTGGCCGAGAGCCGGTCCTTCGCCGAGCTGGCCCTGGCCGCCGGCACCTGGCCGCACGGAGCGGAACCGGCGCTGCTGTTCGGCTGCCTCCTGCACCTGGCCGACCGGATGGAGGGCGCGCAGTTCTGGTTCCAGTACGCGGCCGGGGCCGGCTCGCGGACGGCCGCGCGCCTCCTGCACCTCCACCACCTCGCGCGCGCCGAGGTGGACACCGCCCGGCACTGGAAGGCACTGGCCGAGGCGTTGCCCCCGGACGAGGGCCTGCCGCACCTGCCGGAGGTCCCGGAGAACCTGGAGGACGCCCTCGGCGCCTCGGTCATCTGGACCTCGCCGCCGATCAGCACCCAGGACCTCACCGCCCTCACGGTGGTGAGAGGGTACGGCGGGCGGCCCCCGTACCGGCTGCCCGCCCGGCTCCGCAGGGCCGTGACGGCGCTGAGTTGGAGCGACGACCAGGACCAGGGGGAGGTGTACCTCCTCGGCCCGCACGTGGCGGTGGCCATCGCCCAGCACACGCGGCTGGACATCCTGCACCTGACGGACGAGGCGAACGCCTGGGCGCTCGAAGCCCTCAGGCACCCGCCGCTGACCGGCGCCGCGCGCGGCTCGGGCCAGGGGCGGCCGGCTCCGGTCGCGATGGAGGCCGTCCACCGGGCACTGCGCGTCCTGGAGGTCGTGGGCCGGTACTCGGGCGGGGTGGGCCTCGCCCAGATTGCCCGCGAGACGCGGATGCCCCAGCTGGTGCTGGCCCGGGTGATGGAGCAGCTCGTACGGGCCAACCTGGCGGCCCCGGCCGGCCCCGGCGCGTACATCGCGGGCCGGGCGCTCTTACTGACCGAGGCGGCGTCCGGCGACGGGCGCGGACACCTGAAGGAGACCCTCGCCTGGGTCCGGGACGCGGTCGGCGCCGCCGTCTACGTGGCCCGCTACACCGACGGCGAGGTGTGCATCACCCAGTACGCCGACGGGCCTGCGACACCGCTCGTGGACGAGTGGGTCGACTTCCGGGCCGCCGCCCACGCCTCGGCCGTCGGCAAGGCCCTGCTGGCCCAGCTCGGACCCGACGGCCGCAAGGACCACCTGTCCCGGCACCGGGCGGCGCGTTTCACCGCCCACACCATCACCCGGCAGGAAGACCTCTTCCGGCAGCTCGACGGCCGCCGCCCGGGCACACCCCTGCTGGACCTCCAGGAGTACGCCGTGGGAACGGTCTGCGCGGCCGTCCCGATCACCTCGGGCCCCAACGCCGAGTGCCTGGCCCTGTCCATCCCCGCCCCCGACCCGCACCGCCTCGTGCAGGCCGCCCGGATCCTGCAGAGCGAGGCCGCCGCGGTGCTGCTCGCCCTCATCGTGGCGGGCACCGGCCCGGCCACCTCCCGTACGGCGCCGCACCTGGAGGAGGGAGCGGGCGAGCCCGGCAGCATCCTGATCACGGCGACCTAGCCGGGACTCCGGACGCCCGGGGGCGGTCCTCAGCAGACCGCCCCGGGCGTCACCCGACCGCGCTGCCCCGCTGGCACGAGGGCCGGGCGGGCGGCTTGCTGGAGATATGACAGAGCGAGCACCGGGGACCCGGCAACAAGCCCTGAGCACCCCCAAGGCCGCGGGGCTGGCGGGGGTCGTCTTCGCCGTCCTGCTCGCGGCGGCGATCGTGCTCGCCCGGATCGCCCTGCCCGAAGGGGGCGGCGGCGAGGAGATGATCGCCCCGGGCAAGCGGGGGGCGCTGCAGACCGCGACCGAGCTCGTCCCGTTCGCGGGCATCGCCTTCCTGTGGTTCATGGGCGCACTGCGCGAGCACACCGGCGACGCCGAGGACCGGTTCATCGCGACCGTGTTCCTGGGCAGCGGACTGGTCTTCGTCGCCTGCCTCTTCGGCGCCGTCGCCGCCGCCGGGACCGTGCTCGACGCCGAGGACCCCACGGGCTTCGGCCGGCATTTCGCGTACACGCTGCTCACGACGTACGGGATGCGGATGGCGGCCGTCTTCGTCCTCGCGACCTCCACCATCGGGCGCAAGCTCGGGGTCCTGCCCAGATCCCTGGTCGTGATCGGGACCCTGGCCGGGCTGGTCCTGCTGGCGGTGGGCTCCAGCGTGCCGTACTGCGAGCTCGTCTTCCCGGCCTGGGCGCTGCTCATCAGCCTGTACATCCTGCGCGTCGCCCGCCGCTCCGCGTGACGTCCGGTCGTCGCCGCCTCCCGTCACCCCAATGGCCTTGCCGGACGGGCCGTTCCGCTTCCCGGGCCGCACGCTGACCGGGGAGCCGGAGGGCCAACGAAAGGACCGGACCTTGCTGAGGCTTGTCGTCGATCTCAACCGGTGCCAGGGGTACGCGCAGTGCGCCTTCCTCGCACCCGACGTCTTCGCGATGCACGGAGACGAGGGCCTGCTCTACGACCCGCAGGCACAGGACGCCCACCGCGAGCGCGTGGCCCAGGCGGTCGCCGCCTGCCCCGTGCAGGCGATCCTCGTGGACGAGCTGGACATGGCCGCCGCGGAGGCATCCGATGGCTGACACCGCCACGGACCGTCTCAAGGTGGACGGCCGGATCGTCGTCGTCGGCGCCTCGCTCGCCGGGCTGCGCGGCGCCGAGACCTTGCGCGAGAAGGGCTTCAAGGGCTCGCTGACCATGATCGGCGACGAGCCCTACGAGCCGTACGACCGCCCGCCCCTGTCCAAGCAGGCGCTGCTGGGCATGGGTACGGCCGAGGGCACCGCGCTGCCCCGCCGCCGCGACATCGAAGCCGAATGGCGCCTCGGCGTACGGGCGACCGGCCTCGACATGGCGGCCCGCCGGGTCAAACTCGCCGACGGGGACGAGGTCCCGTACGACCGGCTGCTGATCGCCACCGGCGTCCGGGCCCGGCCCTGGCCGAACCCGGCCGAGGGCGAGCTCGACGGCGTGTTCGTGCTCCGGACCCGCGACGACGGCGCGGCCCTGGCCCGGCGGCTCGACGCGGGCCCGCGCCGGGTCCTGGTCATCGGCGCCGGGTTCACCGGCTCCGAGATCGCCTCCGCCTGCCGCGAGCGCGGTGTGGAGGTCACCGTCGCCGAGCGCGCCGACGCGCCCCTGGTCGGCGCCCTCGGCGGGGTCATCGGCGCGGTCGCCGCCGAACTCCACCGGGAGAACGGCGTCGACCTGCGCACCGGCATCATGGTCACGGCCCTGGAGGGCGACACCACCGGACGCGTCCGCGCCGCGCACTTCTCCGACGGCACCTCGCTGGAGTGCGACGTCGTGGTCGTCTCGCTCGGCGCCCAGCGCAACACCGAGTGGCTGACCGGCTCCGGACTCGGCGCCGGACCCCGCGGCATCGCCTGCGACGCGGGCTGCCGGGCCTTCGACATCCGCGGCATCGTCACCGACGACATCTTCGTGGCGGGCGACGTCGCCCGCTCCCCGCACCCGCTGTTCGGCTACCAGTTCCTGTCCCTGGAGCACTGGGGCAACGCCGTCTCGCAGGCGGAGACCGCGGCCCACAACATGCTCAGCGAGAGCACCGAGCGCCGCCCGCACATCTGGGTGCCTGCCTTCTGGTCCTCGCAGTTCGGAGTGAGCATCAAATCGGTCGGCGTGCCCTCGATGGGCACCGAGATCATGATCACCCAGGGCTCGCGCGCCGAACGCCGCTTCACCGGCGTCTACGGCTACCAGGGCCGCGTCATCGGAGCGGTCACCTTCGACAACTCGCGCTGGCTGCAGTTCTACCAGCAGCAGATCGAGGCCACCGCGCCCTTCCCGCCCCCGTTCCCCACGGTCGACCGGCGGCCCGAAGGGCAGAAGCCGCTCCCCGCGGACTTCCCGGACCCGTCCTTGCCCACGCACGGACCGACCGTCACCCTCAGCGGATACTCGCCGGCCGACCGGCGCCTCACGTTCACCCCCGCCGGGCACTGACCCGCCCGCCCCCCGGAGGACCCGGCATGAAACAAGGCATCCTGAGCGACATCCTCGACTACTCGAACCGCGCGAACCCGTACCCGCTGTACGCGGAGCTGCGCAAGACCCCGGTCTTCCACGACGGGGACGGCCCGTACGTCATCAGCACGTACTACGACATCCAGAGCCTGCTGCACGACCCGCGGCTCAGCTCCGAGGCCCGCAACCTCGCCGCCGGCGCCGGGGACCCGCTGGCCGGCGCCGAGGACGAGGGAGCCTCGGCCCTGCCGCCCAGCTTCCTCAAACTGGACCCGCCGGAGCACGACCGGCTGCGCCGGATGACCAACCGCCCCTTCGGGCCGCCGCACTCCCCGCACCGCGTCGACGACATGCGCGAGTTCCTCGGCACCACCGTCACCGGACTCATCGACAACCTCGGAGACCCGGAACGGATCGACCTGGTCGACCAGTTCGCCTACCCGTTCCCCGTCACCATGATCTGCCGGCTGCTCGGCGTACCGCGCGAGGACGAGGCCCGCTTCCACGTCTGGGCCGACACCCTGGCCGCGAGCCTGGACCCCGACCCCGGCGCCGACCAGACGGAGCGGGAGAAGAAGACCCACGACGCCCGGATGGAACTGGGCATGTACCTGGCCGGGCTGATCGAGGAGCGCCGCAAGAACCCCGGCGAGGACATGCTCTCCCAACTGGCCGTCGGACACGGCCAGGACGAGACGATGAGCACGATGGAGCTGCTGAGCACCGCGGCTCTGCTGCTCATCGCGGGCCACGAGACCACCGTCAACCTCATCACCAACGGGATGCTCACGCTGCTGCGCAATCCGGACGTCCTGCAGCAGCTGCGCGCGACGCCCGACCTGGCCGTGCCCATGGTCGAGGAACTGCTGCGGTTCGAGCCGCCGGTGCAGCTGCTGCCGCAGCGCACCCCGCTCGCGGACATCGAGGTCGGCGGGGTCACCATCCCCAAGGGGTCCTCGATGTGGCTGATCCTCGCCTCGGGCAACCGGGACCCGAACCGCTTCGAGAACCCGGACCGGTTCGACCCGTACCGCAAGGACATCCAGCACCTGGGCCTCGGCAGCGGCATCCACAGCTGCTTCGGCGCCCCGCTGGCCCGGCTGGAGGCGCAGCTCGCGCTGACCGAGCTGGCCCGCCGCCTGGAGAACCCGCGCCTGGTCGAGGACCCGCCGCCCTACCGGCAGAACGCGGTGCTGCGCGGCCCGCGCCACCTGCGGATCACCTGCGACGGGGTCCGACCCTCCTGAAGCCGCGGGCCGGGTCACCGGCCCGCGGCTCCCCGCATGAGCGGTGAGGACCAGGGCAGACGCGTCTTACGGTCTGTCAGGACCGTTCAGGAGGCGCGGATTTCGCCGCTGACCTCGCGGACCGGCTAGGAGAGCTTGCCGTCGTAGTCCGGGAGCTTGAAGGTGCGCTCGGCATGGCCGCCGACCAGGTCGCTGTTGTTGTTGCCGATGTTGGCGATGATCGTGTAGCCGCGGCCCTCGATCTCGGCGCGCTTGGCCGTCTTGTAGGCGCTGACCTCGCTGAAGAGGGCCGGCAGGTCCCGGACGTACAGGTCCGTGACGGGGTAGCCGACGGCCTTCAGGTTGTGCTCGGTGAGGGACTGGATGATCCCGGGGCGGGCGGTGACGAAGATGATGGCGACGCCGTGCTCGTTGGCGTACCGGGTCAGGTCGCGGACCTCGGAGATCGCCGGGGTCGGGAGGGTCCAGAACCAGTGGAAGTCCGTCTCCAGCGAGGAGTTGTCGATGTCGAGGACGATCGCGGGCTTCTCGCCGGCGGGCGACTGGGCGATGCGCTGCTCGACGTAGGGACGGGCCGTGGCCATGACGGCGGCGACATCCTGCTTCCAGGTGCCGTAGTCGATACCGCGCAGGAGGGCGTTGCCGCCCGGCGCGGAGGCGGTGGCCGCGGCCGGGGCGGTCACCTGGGCCGGGACCGGGACGGGGGCGGCCTGGGCGGAGGCGGCAGGGGCCAGCATCAGGACGACGGTGGCCGCGGCCGTGGTGGTGGCGGTGCCGAGCAGGCGGACGCGGGCGCGGGTGCTGCGCATGTGGGGGCGCTCCTCAGGGGGGATTGACATGTACGGTGCCAGAATTCGAAAGATCGCCCCGCCTGTCTACTGATCGGTAGTTAACTTCAGGTGGCCGTCCAGCCACCATCGAGGGGGAGTGAGGTGCCCGTGAGGTAGCCGGCGTGGGGCCCGCACAGCCACACCGCCGCCGCCGCGACCTCCTCGGGCTCGATCAGCCGCTTGATCGCGGACCGGGTCAGCAGCACCTCGGACAGCACGTCGCAGGGGGCGATGCCGTGCGCGGAGGCCTGCTGCTCGATCTGCGCCTCGACCAGCGGCGTACGGACGTAGCCTGGGCTGACGCAGTTGCTGGTCACCCCGTACGGTGCGCCCTCGACCGCGGCGACCTTGCTCAGCCCCTCCAGCCCGTGCTTCGCGGCCACGTACGCGGACTTGTACGCACTGGCCCGCAGCCCGTGGGCGCTGGAGATGTTGACCACCCGCCCCCAGCCGGCCGCGTACATGTGCGGCAGCACGTGCCGCAGCAGCAGGAACGGCGCGGTGACCATCACCTGCTGGATCAGGGTGAACCGCTCGGCCGGGAACTCGGTGATGGGGGCGACGTGTTGCAGGCCCGCGCTGTTGACCAGGATGTCCACCTCGGTCGGCAGCCCCTCGATCGCGGCCGGGTCGGCGAGGTCGACGACGTGCGCCCGCCCGCCGACGAGTCCGGCGACGGAGGTGGCCGACTCCTCGGCGATGTCGACCACGTGCACGGTGGCGCCCGCCTCGGCCAGGGCGATCGCGCAGGCCCGTCCGATGCCGCTGCCGCCGCCGGTCACCAGCGCGACGCGCTCCCGCAGGAAAGGAAGTTGGCTCGTCATGGCTGAACCCTAGGGAGGGCGGACGGCCGCGCCCATGGCCCCGCACACCACACTCGGGGGCCGGGCTGTGGTGTAGGGCGCCATGAGCGGCGAGGGTGCGCGGCGGCGGCCGCCGTCAACGCCGCCCGGTGGAAAGGAAGTCGAGCACGGTGGCGCTCGCGTCCAGTGCGGTGCTGACGGAACCGAAGCCCGCGGGCGGGGGAACGGCCGAGCCGGGCCAGGTGTGGCCCGCCCCGTGCATGACGAGCAGCCGCACCGCCGCCCCCGCGGGGCCGGCCGGCCAGGTGACGGAGTCGTAGCCGGGCCTGCCCTCCTCGCCAGGACTGCCGGCCCCGCCCGCGGCGGCGAACGCCTCCGCACTGGCCCGGGCGGACATGGTCGCGGTGATGGGCTCCTCCCCGGGAGCGGCCGGCCCGGGACTGGGCAGCCCGGCCAGTGGCCGTACGGGGTCCTCGGCCCCGTAGACGATCAGGACGGGCACCGGCCCGGTGGGCTTCACGGCGGCGGCCCCGGTGGGGAGTTCACCGGAGACCGAAGCCGCGCCCGCGACCAGGTCCGGACGCTGCGCGGCCATCCGCAGCGCCATGGAGCCGCCGTTGGAGAACCCGGCGACGTAGACCCGGTGCGGGTCCGCCCGGCCGGTGCGCACGAGTTCGGCGACCAGCGCCTCGGTGAACCGGACATCGGCGTCCGGATCCGGGCGCCGGTCGGTGGGAGCGGTGCCGGCGCCCCAGGCCTTGCCCAGGGCCTCCGGGTACACGAGGAGCATGCCGCGGGCCTCGGCGGCCCGGTCCAGGCCGCTCTGCTTGCGCAGGTTCTCGGCGTCGGCCCCGCGCCCGTGGAAGGCGATGACCAGCGGCCGCGGTCCGCCGCCGTCCGCGGCGGGGCGGTGCATCAGGTACTCCCGGGTGCCGCCGTCCACGGTCAGCCGCTCCCGGCTGTCGACACCCGGGACGGCGGGGGCGGGGGCGGGGGCGGAGGCGCTCAGCGTCGAGGTCGGCCCGGCCGCGGCGGGCGGCCGCGCGGCCGTCGAGCAGCCGGTGAGCCCGGCGGCGGTCAGCGCGAGGCCGAGGGCAATGGCGGCGGCGCATGGGGAGAAGCGGTTCGAGGACATGAGTTGAGCACAACACCGCCGCCCGGCCTCCGTCCAAGTTCCCTATGGATCTCGGATCGATCAAACTCGGATATCGTTGCTGGCCGTGGACCTGATCCGGCATCTGCAGTGCTTCGTGGCTGTTGCAGAAGAAAGACATTTCGGCCGCGCCGCCGAGCTGCTCGGCATGGCCCAGCCACCCCTGTCCCAGCGCATCCAGCGCCTGGAGCGCGAGCTCGGCGTCCGGCTCTTCGAACGCACCAGCCGACAGGTCACGATCACCGCGGCGGGCACGATGCTGCTGGATGACGCCCGTCTGCTGCTCGCCCGCGCGGACGCCCTCGCGGCCACCGCCCGCCGCATCCGCGACGGTGAGAGCGGACTCCTGCGGGCCGCGCTGCCGCCCGACCTCGCCGGCGAGGCGATCGCCGCGATCCTGGCAGCCTTCCGGCAGCACCACCCCGGCGTGGAACTGGAGCTCCACGAGCTGTCCACCGCAGAACAACTGGCCCGGTTCACCTCCCGCGAGCTCGACGTCGGGTTCGTCCGGCACCCCTGCGACATCGCCGGCCTGGAGCTCGGGCCGGTCCTGCGCCGCGAACTCGGCGTGCTGCTGCCCCGCGAGGCCCCGGCCGCCGCCCTGGCCGAGGTACCGCTCGCCGCCCTCACCGGATACGGTCTGGTCCTCTTCCCGCGGGCCGAGGCACCCGCCCTGCACGACGACGTGCTGAACACGTGCGCCCGGGGCGGCTACACCCCCGCCACCGTCCGCCAGGGCCGCGGCCCCGGCTTCGTCCGCGGCCTCGTCCTCTCCGCGAACGCCGTGGCCTTCGCCCCGCGCGACACCGGGTCGGCCGACGCCCCGGGCCCGCAGGCGGACATCGTCTGGCGGCCCCTCGCCGGCGCCCCGCTGGCCTGGCGCCACAGCGTCGCCTGGCCACAGGGCCGCGGCGACGCCGCCGTCGGGGCCTTCGCCGAAGCGACCACCCGCGCCCTGTGGAACACTGCGGCGGTGACCGCCGACGCACCCGCGCGGCCGCTCCACCTGCGCCCGGCAGCGGAGTACTGGCTGTGAACCACGCCCTGCGCCGCATCGCCGCAGCCTTCGCAGAAGCCGGCGTCAGCGGCCGGCTGCACGCCGTCGACATCGATTCCGGTACGGAGATCGACGCCGGTGCGGACCACCCGGTCGTCACCGCCAGCGTGCACAAGCTCTGCCTGCTCGTCGCCCTCCACCAGCACGCCGCGGCCGGCCGCCTGGACCTCACCGAACAGGTCGAGTGCCCGCCGGCCGACCGCACCGCCGGCCCCACCGGACTCGCCGCCATGCTGGATCCCGTACGCATGTCCCTGCGCGACGCCGCGTACCTGATGACGGCCGTCAGCGACAACGCCGCCGCGGACCTGCTCCTCGCGCGCATAGGCCTCGACGGCGTCAACGAGGCCACGGCCCGGCTCGGCCTGACCCGCACCCGCGCCGTCCACACCTTCCGCTCGCTGTTCGCCACCGTCCGGGAGGACGCGGGCCCCGACGCGGCCCGGGCCCTCGCCGACCCGCAGGTGCTCGCCCGGCTCCGCGCCCTCGACCCGGCCCGGAGCAACCGAAGCACCCCCCGCGACATGACCCGGCTGCTGGCCGCCGTCTGGCGCGACGAGGCCTGCACCCCCGAACACGGCGCCGCGATCCGCCGCCTGCTCGGACTCCAGGTGTGGCCCCACCGGATGGCCGCCGGATTCCCCTTCGACGACGTCCACGTGGCCGGGAAGACCGGCAGCCTGCCGACCGTACGCAACGAGGTCGGAGTCATCGAGTACCCCGACGGCGGCCGCTACGCCGTCGCCGTCTTCACCCGCGCCGCCAACCCCGCCGCCACCCTCCCCGCGGCCGACGCGGTGATCGGCACCACCGCCCGCATCGCCGTCGACGCCCTGCGCGCGAGGCAGGCTCTGCCGGACCTTGCCTGATCCGCGCGTACTCCACCGGGAGTACGCCCGATCGGCCCGCCCGGCGGACGACGGCGGCGGCCCCGGGCGTCTAGCGTGGCCGCATGGCGGAGCGGCGGTGGGAGTACTGGGCGGAGCGCACCCGCGGCGGGCGGCTGCCGTGGCGGTCCTCGCTCCTCGTGGCCGTGCTCGCGCAGGCGGCCACCGGCTGGGTGCAGCAGACCCAGCCCGGCCGCGAGCCCATCGGCGCACTCGGGCGGCTCCTGCTGCTCCTCGGCCCCGCCCTGCTGGTCCTGCGCCACCGGTACCCGGTGCCCGTCCTGTACGGCGTCTGCGCCGTCACGCTCGGCTACCTCGCCGGCGGATACCCGTACGGCCCCGTCTTCATCAGCGTCGCCGTGGCCTGCCTCGCCGCCGTGGTCTCCGGACACCGCTACGCCGCCTGGGGCGCGGTGGGCGCCCTGTGGGCCGGCCATCTGCTCATCGGACACTGGCTGTACCGGTGGCTGCCGCCGCCCGGCGACGGCCCCGCCCCCTGGGGGACGGAGGGCGGCATCACCGCCTGGGCGATCGCCGTACTCGCCGCGTCCGAAGTGGTCCGCGTACGCCGGGAGCAGTGGGCCCGGGACCGGGCCGAGCGCAAGGCCGCCGAGCGGCGCCGGGTGGACGAGGAGCGGCTGCGGATCGCCCGCGAGCTGCACGACGTACTGGCCCACAGCATCTCCGTGATCAACGTGCAGGCGGGCGTCGGCCTGGCCCTGCTCGACACGGACCCCGAACAGGCCCGTACGGCGCTCACCACCATCAAGGCGGCCAGCAAGGAGGCGCTCGGCGAGGTCCGGCAGGTCCTGAACACCCTGCGCGCCCCCGGTGAGGCACCCCGCGACCCCGCCCCCGGACTCGACCGGCTCCCCGAACTGGTCGCCCAGGCGGCCTCGGCCGGGCTCACCGTCTCCGTGACGGGCGAGGCGCAGGCCCGGGGACTGTCGCCGGCCACGGATCTCGCCGCGTTCCGGATCCTCCAGGAGGCGCTCACCAACGTGGTGCGCCACTCGGGCTCGCGGACCGCCCGGATCCGCGTCACCCGCCCGCTCGGCGCGCTGGAACTGCAGGTGGACGACGACGGGCCCGCCACCGGCGGCGACGCCGGCGGCAGCGGCACCGGCCTGATCGGGATGCGCGAGCGGGCCGCCGCGCAGGGAGGCACCATCGAGGCCTGCCCCCGGCCGGACGGCGGCTTCCGGGTGCTGGCCCGGCTCCCGCTGACGGACACCACATCGCCGGGGAGACCGGCATCGAGGGAGGACCAGGAGTGATCCGCGTACTGCTCGCCGACG
This sequence comes from Streptomyces sp. NBC_01006, assembly GCF_045162725.1. NCBI lineage: Bacteria > Bacillati > Actinomycetota > Actinomycetes > Kitasatosporales > Streptomycetaceae > Streptomyces > Streptomyces sp. NBC_01006. The sequence continues at coordinate 8,042,468 of NZ_CP108700.1, forward strand.
ACCAGGCGCTGGTACGGGCCGGCTTCCGCGCGCTGCTCGACGCGCAGCCGGACATCGAGGTGGCCGGCGAGGCCGCCGACGGGGCCGAGGCCGTGCGCCTGGCGCGCGGACTGCGCCCGGACGTCGCCCTGATGGACATCCGCATGCCCGAGCTCGACGGCCTCGCCGCCACCCGCACGATCACCTCGGACCCCGGACTGGCCGCGGTGAAGGTGGTCATGCTGACCACCTTCGAGCTCGACGAGTACGTCTTCGAGGCGCTCCGCTCCGGTGCGTCCGGGTTCCTGGTCAAGGACACCGAACCGGAGGAACTGCTGCGCGCGGTACGGGCGGTGGTCGCGGGCGACGCGCTGCTCTCACCCGGGGTGACGCGCCGGCTGATCGCCGAGTTCGCGGCACGGTCGAAGGCCCCGGAGGCGGCGGCCGGGCTGGACCGGCTGACCGAGCGGGAGCGCGAGGTGATGGCCCTGGTCGGCCTCGGGCTGTCCAACGAGGAGATCGCCCGCAGGCTGGTGGTCAGCCCGCTGACGGCGAAGACGCACGTCAGCCGGGCCATGATCAAGCTCGGTGCCCGGGACCGCGCCCAGCTGGTGGTGCTCGCCTACGAGTCCGGGCTGGTCCGGCCCGGCTGGCTCGGCTGAGGCCGCTCCCGCCGGGGGCTACTCCCGTAGCGGTACGCACGGTGCCGCCGGCCGTACGACGACCCGGGCACCCTCCCGGGGAGAGTCTCGGAAGCGACAAGGAAACCGCACCCCTTCCGAGGAGCTGAACCGAGATGAACACCCTGGCCTACGACGGGCCCGGCCCGTGGATCCTCTTCGTCCCGCTGATCTGGGCGGCCGTCGTCTTCGGCTTCGTCACCGTCCTGCGCCGCACGGTGTGGCGCGGCGGCCGCGGACCGCGCGGACCGTGGGCGACCCGGGGCTCGTACGGCGAGAACTCGCCGATCGCCATCCTGGGCCGCCGGTTCGCCACCGGCGAGATCGACGAGGACGAGTACTGGCGCCGACTGTCCGTCCTGGACGAGCAGTTCGGCCGGACGACCCTGGACGGCAAGGGCGGGGCCGGCTGACCCCGCCGGACTTCCGATATTCCGCCCCGCACCCGGGCAGGGGCACCGGAGGCGGGGTTACCGTCCCGCGATGGATTCGAACGCACGGATACTGGACACCCCTTCGCCCAGCCGCCGCGGCCTGCTCCTCGCCGCCGCGGCGGGCTCGGCGGCCGTGGGGTCCGTCCTCCCCCTCGCCTCCGCCTTCCCCGCCTCCGCCGCCGCTCCCGCCCCGGCGCCGCCCGCCGAAGCGGAGACCGCCGCCGGCCCCGTCTCCCCGGAGGAGGCCCTGCGCCGGCTGGCCGCCGGCAACCGGCGCTGGCGTACGTACGGGCAGGAGCACCCGCACGAGTCGGCCTTCATCCGGATGCGACTCACCAGGGCCCAGCGCCCCTTCGCGAACGTCCTCGGCTGCGTCGACTCCCGCGTGCCGCCGGAGCTCGTCTTCGACCAGGGCCTCGGCGACCTCCTGACCGTACGCTCGGCCGGCGAGGTACTGGACGAAGCCGTCCTCGGCAGCGTCGCGTTCGGGGTCCTGGAACTGGAGATCCCGCTTCTGCTGGTGCTCGGCCACCAGTCCTGCGGGGCGGTCGGCGCCGCCGTCCGCGCCGAGGAGACGGGTGAGCCGTTGCCCGCGCACATCCAGTACCTGGCCGACCAGATCCGGCCGTCCATCGACCACGCCCAGCAGGGCGAGGCCCGGATCGACGCCACCGTCGACGCGCACGCCCGGCGCACCCGCGACCGGCTCGTGGCCGAACCCGACATCGCCCGGCGCATGGCCGCCGGCAAGCTGGCCGTCGTCGCCGCCCGCTACGGGCTCCGCGACCAGACAGTGCGCACCCTGGCATAGACCGGGCTCCCCGGGGGCGCTGGAGCGCCGCCGTGCGCCCCTGGTGGAGACGGCCGGCCGGCCGCCACGCTGAAGCCCGGTACACCCACCAGGGCGGGGGGCATGGTCGATGTCGACATCGATGCAGAACCAGGGAAAACCGATCACCACGCACGACATGGTGGTGGTCCACCGGATGTTCCGGCGCGAGTTCGGGGAGGCGGCGGGCCGGGTGCGCGGAGTGCGCCACGGCAGCCGTGCCCAGGTCAGGCTGGTCGCGGAGCGGCTGGAGCTGCTGCTGGACACCCTGCACCACCACCACGAGGGCGAGGACCGGCTGCTGTGGCCAAAGCTGACCCAACGCCTCCCCCGGCAGCGCGAGTTGTGGAAGCGGATGCAGGACCAGCACGCCGAGCTGTCGGACCACCTCGCCCGGGCGGGCGCCCTGCTCGGGCCGTGGGCGGCCGCCGGCGGGAGCACGCACCGGGAGGAGCTGGCCGAGGCGCTCGACCAGGTGTCCAAGGCCGCCGGGGACCACTTCGACCAGGAGGAGCGCGAGGCGCTGCCGCTCGTCCCGGGGGTGGTGTCGCAGGCGGAGTGGGACGAGATCGGCGACGCGGCCAGCGCCGCAGTCCCCAAGAGCAGGCTGTTCACCGTACTCGGGATGATCCTCAAGGAGACGGACCCGGGCGAGCAGATCCTGATCATGGGCCACCTGCCGCTGCCACCCCGGGTGCTCTGGCGGGCGGTGGGCGAACGCAACTTCCGCCGCCTGGAACAACGCCTGGAGGCGGCGGTGGGCCACGGCTAGGCATGTTCGCTAGGGGATCTCGCACTCCTTCAGTCCGGCGAGCGCGAGCGCGCGGGCCGTAGGGTACGCGCCGGCGCCGGGCACCGCGAGTACCGTCCGGAACTGCTGGCCGGCCTCGCGGACCCGGCCCGCTGCCGAGTAGGCGCGGCCCAGCCTGCTGCGGATCTCCATCTCCATCCGGGTCTGCTGGGGCTCGTTCAGCGGGGACAGCGACTGGATCCGGGCGAGGGCCTCGTGGTGGAGGGCCATGGCCGACTCCAGGTTCCCGGCGCCCAGCTCCGCCGTGCCCAGCATGCTCAGCGTGATCGCGGTCAGCGGGATGTCGCCCGCCTGCTGCACCAGGTCGGCCGCCCGGCGCAGGAGCTCCTTGGCCTCGGTGAACTGGCCGAGGTCGAGGTGGACGTCGGCGGCGCAGCTCAGGGCCCTGCTGATCATGGCGGGCCGCCCGTTCGCCTCGGCGCGGAGGGCGGCCTCGGCCAGGCACAGGAGCGCGTCGCCGGTCCGCCCCAGCGTGCGGTAGGTCATGCCCAGCAGGCAGAGCACCATCGCCACCAGCCAGTCGTCCTCCACCACCCGGGCCAGGTCGACCGCCGCGGTGAGGGGGGAGAGGGCCTGCTCGAACTCGCCGGAGTTCAGCTCCGCGGCCCCGATCCCGCCCAGGGCCCGGGCCTCCTCACGCCGGTCCGCACGATCGCGGCTCAGGCGCAGCGCCTCGGTGAACATCGCGCGCGCCCGTGCGGCGTCGCCCTGGTAGATCTCGACGATCCCCAGGCAGTTGCGCAGCGCGGGCGCCATCCGCCGGTCGGTGGCCAGGTCCGCCTGGGGGAGCGCGACTTCCAGGGCCGTGCGGCCTTCGTGGTAGCGGCCCCGGCGCAGGAAGTGGTCGGTCAGCGCCTCGGCGATCCAGCAGGCGTGGTCGGCTTCGCCGAGGCCTGCCGCATGGCCGACGACGTCGGCGAGTTCGGCGTCGGCTGCGTTCAGCCAGGCACTCGCGTCGGCCCAGCCCGTGAAGGCTCCCGTCGCGGGCGGTCCGGTGGGGAAGCCGTCGGAGCCCCAGTCGCTGGCGGTCCGGCCCGCGTCCACGTAGAGGCGGAGTACGGCGGTGCGCGCCGCCCCCGTTTCGGCCGGGGTGGCCTCCGCGAGTCGCCGGGCATGGACCCGTACCAGGTCGTGCAGCCGGTAGCGGCCCGGCCGGGGCTGTTGCACCAGACTCGTGTCGACCAGGCTCTCCAGGAGCTGCTCGGCGTCGCGGGCCGGCCGGCCCAGCATGGCCGCCGGCGTCAGGGCGTCGAATTCACTCGTCGGTGTCAGGCCCAGGGCGCGGAACCCCTGCTGCTGCAAGGGCGTGAGCTGGTCGTACGACAGGCGGAAGGCCGCCTCCAGGCTGCGGTCCCCGGCACGGAGCTCGCCGAGCCGCTGGTCGTCGTCCGTCATACGGTCCACCAGATGGGCGAGGGTCCAGACGGGGCGCGTCTGCAGCCGTGTCCCGGCGATGCGCAGAGCCAGCGGCAGTCCGCCGCACAGCCTTGCCAGCTCGCGCGTCGCCGCCCGTTCCCCGGCCGTGCGCTCCTCCCCGACGAGATGCCCGAGCAGGGTCTGCGCGTCGTCCGTCTCCAGAGGCTCCAGCGTGATGCGCCGGTCGGCGTCGAGTCCGGCCAGTCGCCGGCGACTGGCCACGATCACCATGCTGCCCGGTCCCGCCGGGAGCAGCGGCCGGATCTGCGCGCTTCCCCGCGCGTCGTCCAGTACGAGGAGCAGCCGCAGCGAGCCGGTCGCCGCGCGCCAGGCGGCGCCGAGTTCGTCCAGATCGGCCGGTACCTCGCTGTCGGCCGTGCCGATCGTGCGCAGGAGCCGCCGCAGCACGCGCTGGGGCGAGAGCTTCTGCCGCCCCGGGCTGTGGGCGCGCAGGTCGACGAAGAGGCAGCCGTCCGGATAGTGGCCGCGTAACTCCTGGGCCGCACGGACGACGAGGGCGGTCTTGCCGACCCCGGCAATGCCGTCGACGGCCGCGACCCCCACGGAGTCGGGTGGGAACGCGGTGGCCAGCAGGGCCTGTTCGTGCTCCCGCCCGATGAGGACACCGGTGACGCCGGGCAGTTCGTTGACCGGGGGACGGGGCCGGGGCGGGGCGGAGAGTTCGGCCGGGCCGGCCGCGGGGAGGGCGGCGAGGCGGGCCGCGGCCGGGCCGAGGAGGAGTTCGTCGTCGCGGCGCAGCACCGCTTCGTACACCCGGCTCAGTGCGTCGCCGGGGCTGACCCCGAGCTCGTCGCGCAGCCGCTCGCGCATGCCCTGATAGGCGTTCAGCGCCTCGGCCTGGCGCTCGTTGGCGTACAGGGCACGCATGTGCAGGGCCAGGAGCGACTCGTCGTACGGCTCGGCGGCGGACAGCGAGGCCAGACCGTCCAGGGCCTCGGCGGCCCGGCCCAGCAGGAGGAGGCATGCGAGCCGCTGCGACTGCAGTGTCCTTCGGCGTTCCGTCAGCCGCCGCCGCTCGGCCTGGGCGAACGGCCCCGGCAGCCCGGCCAGGGGCTCTCCCCGGAACATCGCGAGGGCATCGGCGAGCAGGGCCATCGCGGTGGCCACGTCACCGGACGCCTTCACCCGCCGCGCCTCCTCGACCAGCTCGGCCAACTCGGCGGCGTCGACGCGGATTGCGTCCGCGGCCATGCCGTACCGGCCCTGGCTGCTGCGGATCACCGACTCCTCGTACCCGGTTCCCTCCGGGTCGAGGGCCTTGCGCAGGGCGTACACGTAGCTCGGCAGGACCCGGTGACCGGTGGGCGGCAGCGCCGAGCCCCACACCGCGTCGAGGAGGTCCTCGTGGCTCACGGTGCCGCCCGGCCGCAGTGCCATCGCGGCCAGTACGGCTTGGCGCCGGACGGGTCCCAAAGCCAGCGGCGTCGTACCCCGCCAGACCCGTACCGGTCCGAGCAGCTCGATCCTGAGCCGCTGCGGAGATTCCCCGTCCACGCGCATCCCTTCAGCCGCATCATCGAAATTTCATCAGCATTGCAGTGCCCCCGGCCACACTTGGCAACCTCATGGCGCACGAGCGAAAGCGGAATGGCTTGAAATCGGGTGGGGATCATGACGGGTTCGGTTCCCGCGCGCCGCAACGCGGTGCCGGGATGGGGTGGCAGCCGGGACGTGACCAGGTATTTGTGCGCGGCCGCGTACCTGGAACGCGCCTACGCCACGTCGCTCGTCAAAGACGTGGCGGCGGAGCCGCATCTGGGCGTGGCCGCGGCCCCGGCGTGCGACGTCCCGGTGGTGCTCAGGCACGCGTACCTCGCGAACGCGCGCAGGCACAGCCGGGACATCCTGCTCGCGTTCCTGTTGCTGTTCGCCCTCATCTTTCAGCTGTGGGTCGCGATGCCGGGCATCACCCTGTTGATGTTGTTCCTCGCGTGGGTGACGGTGTTCTCGTTCGACCTCTCCACCAAGTACGGCCGGGCGATGCAGAGTCTGCGTCCCGACAGCTTCGACCTCGCGGCCGCCCCTGAGCCGATCAGCAGGAGCGTCGCCGTGCGCCTGCGGGAGATCGGCCAGTACGCGGAGGGGAACGTCACCACCTACAGCGGCTACTCGCCGTTCGCCGGGTACGGCTCCGCGCGCGACTCGTGGTCACTCGCCTTCGACGTCACCTCGCCGAGCCGACCGGGGGTCGAGCCGCAGGACTTCGACGTGGTGGACCTCTATGCCCATGTCGCCGGCCGGCTCGGCACGCTGGGCCTGCCCTGTCTGGAAATCGAGGAGCGGCTCTTCGTCGACGGCTCGTCCGTCCGGGAGGACCGGCGCTTCCTCCCCGATCCGTTGGGCCGGCCCGTCACCGCAGTCACGCCCGAGGCCATGGACGCGCTGAAGCGCTCGCCGGAGGAGAAGGCCCGGCCCTACCTCGCCGTGTACTCCACGGGCTGGGGCGGCGAGTTGGTGACCTCCCTTTTCATCCGCTTCGTCCGGTCGGACTCCAGCCTCGTCGTGGAGGCGGCCCCGACGGTGCTCTTCCCTCTGCGCGACAGCTACCGGGTCGTCGACACCCTGATGCCCAGGCCGCCCCTGTTCGAGGTCCTCAAGCTCGCGGCGGGAACCCTGGTCCCGACCCTGTTCGAGCTCCTGGCCTCGCCCGTGCGCGCGATCGCGGGATTCGCCCCCGACTTCTGGATGTACTTCCGGGTCCAGAAGCAGGACAAGCTGATCACGCAGCTGCGCCGCTTCGACTACGGGGCCCGGCAGGCGGTGCGTCGCAACGTTGCCGACAAGGACCACCAGCGCTACTTCCAGGAAGCGGACAGCGGCATGGTCCTCAAGGCGATCGAAAAGAGGGTGCTGAACGCCATCGTGGAATTCGCCGAAGCTCATGGAATCCATACGGACGAGTTGGTGCAACGGCAGGAACTGATCATCAATCACGGGATCATCGCGAGTCACGGAGCGAGCGTCCACGCCAGCTCGGTCGCCTCAGGTGACAACTCCAAGGTCTCGTCGAAGATCCTCAAGAAACTACCGCGCGTGAAAATGGACTGACCATCGTGAAGGGCGAGGAAAGAAATGCGGAGCAATGACGGGATCATCGCCTCGGGGGGCTCGCAAGTCGTCTCTTCCGCCGTGGCGAGCGGCAGGAACGCACGGGTCGAGGTCCACAGCAGCGGGTCGACACAGGTAGGGGACGGCCGACAGCGATCGCCCCAGGAGATCCGGGACCTGGTCTCCCGGCTGATCGAGGAACTCGGCCGTTCCGATCACCCCGAACGCGCCGATCTGATCGAGATCGCGGAGGACGCGCGCGAGGAACTCGCCGCCGAGAACCCGCGTATGGGCAAGTTGAGGTTGTTCGCCAGGGCGCTCCTGAGTGCGGTGGCGGGATTCACCGCGCTGGTCTCCCTCGCGGAGCCGATCGAAGAGGCGATCCGCGGTCTGTGAGCGAGGGGGCTCGGAGGAGATGACCATGCCACCCACCCGGCCCGCCGGGCGCGGCTACGTCCGCGTGGGATACACAGTGCTTCCCCAGTGGCTGCTGTGGCTGGTGGCGGCTCTCGTGGTGGTGGGCTGGGGGAGCACGGCCGTTCTTCTCGCCGTGGCTCCCACGCCTGTGGAACGGGCGGCCGGCGCGGCCCCGAGCGGCCTGCCGTCCGAAACGGACAGCGGATCCTCCCTGCCGTCGGCGGTCGTCCCGCCTCCCACCCCGCGATCGAGCGATACCCTTCCTCCCGCCTTCCCGTCCGCATCGGCCACCAGGCCCGTCGAGCCTCCGGTCGAGCCGAGTCCGGCGCGTGTGGACGATCCGGGCGAGGTCGTGGAGGAGTACTACCAGGACCTCGCGAACCGGGACTTCGCCGCGGCCTGGGAACTCGGCGGCAAGTACATCGCCCACACCTCCTACGCGAAGTGGGTGGCGGGGTACGACACGACGGCGAGCATCTCGCTCGGCTCGGCGAACACGGTGGACCCCGGCCGGGTCCGGGTCGTGATCCGTGCGCTCCAGACGGACGGCACGCTGAGGTCGTACGAGGGCACCTACACCGTGTCCGGTGGTGTGATCGTCGGCGCGCAGGTCACCGAGAAGTGACCCTGATCCGCCGGACACCCCTGGACCGTGTCTAACTGCGGTACACGCGCAGGTCCGAGACCTCGTACGACATCTCCTGGACGCCGGGGTCGGGTGCCGGGTGGTAGCGGCCCGCGCACACGGAGAGGTTCACGATGAGGTACGCCCGCCAGCGCCGGCCCACCCCGCTGTGGTCGGAGTACGCGCGGGTGCCGTTGACCCACCAGACGACCGCGTTCGTACCGAACTTGACCTTGAGGTCGACCCAAGCGCCGGGGCGGATGGCGGGGTCGTGGAAGTAGTGCGAGCCCCCGCCCCGGACGTGGTTGGAGAGTTCCAGCAGGTCCGGGTTGTCGGGGTGGTACTCGAAGACGTCGACCTCCTGGCCGCCGTCCCGCCAGGTCCAGATCGCGGGCCAGGCGCCGACCGCCTCAGGCAGCCGGACCCGGGCTTCCAGCACGTCCTCGGCGCGGAGCAGGAACCCCTCGTCGCTGCCTTCGGTCGTCAGCAGTCCGGAGTCCCAGTTGCCGTCCGGCCGGCGGGTGGCGCGGAAGGTCCCGCCGCGGCTGTAGGAGGGGTCGTCGACGAGATGATCGAGTTTGTTGTCGCCCGGATTGACCGGGCCGTTGTCGGGGAATGCCGAGGTCCGGCCGGCGACCCACCGGGAGGTCGATCCGAAGTCGGCGGAGAAGACGAGGGTGCTGGAGCGCCGGAACGGGGCGAGGAGTCGGGAGATCACGCCGAAGCTCTGCCCAGGGCGCGCCGTCCGCATTCCGGTGATCTTTGCAGAAATACGGACGGGAGGGGCGCTTCAGGGCACTTCCGGCGCCCGAGGCGCCGCCCCGGCGCCCCCCGGCGCACGTCGGTCAGGAGCCGGACTGCTGCTGGCGCTCGGCCTGCTCGGCCTGCTTCTCCTTGATGCGGACCGCTTCCTTGCGGACATCGGCCTGGGTGGCGCGCTCCTTCTGGAGCCACTCCGGGTTCTCCTGCTTCAGCGCGTCGATCTGCTCCGTGGTGAGGGCCTCGGTGACCCCACCGCGCGCGAGGCCCGCGATCGAGACGCCGAGCTTGGACGCGACCACGGGGCGGGGGTGCGGGCCGTTGCGTCGCAGTTCCTGCAGCCACTGGGGCGGCTCGGCCTGCAGCGCGTTCAGCTCGCTGCGGGTCACGACACCCTCCTGGAACTCAGCGGGGGTGGCTTCGAGGTACACACCCAGCTTCTTCGCCGCGGTGGCGGGCTTCATGGTCTGGGTGGTCTTGTGCGACGTCATGGGGTCAAGGGTATCGAGCGTGTGCGCTACTTCTGACCACGGCCGGTAATCTGGGCGGGTGACAGGCTCGGAAGCATCTCCCACGGCATCGCCCACCGCATCTCCCTCGTTCCGGCTCGCGTACGTCCCCGGAGTGACGCCCGGCAAGTGGGTGCGGATCTGGAAGGAGCGCCTGCCCGACGTCGCGCTGACCCTCCTCCAGGTGTCCGCCGCCGAGGCCCCGGACGTACTGCGGGGCACCGACGCCGACGCCGCCTTCGTGCGGCTGCCGATCGACCGGACGGGCCTGGCCGCGATCCCCCTCTACACCGAGACCACGGTCGTCGTGGTCCCGAAGGACCACCTCGTGGCAGCCGTGGAAGAGGTCTCCACCGAGGACCTCGCCGACGAGATCGTGCTGCACCCGCTGGACGACACCCTGGACTGGGAGAGCCTGCCCGGGCGGCCCGCGCTGGAACGCCCCGCCACGACCGCGGACGCGATCGAGCTGGTGGCGGCCGGGATCGGCGTCCTCCTCGTCCCGCAGTCCCTCGCCCGCCTGCACCACCGCAAGGACCTCACGTACCGGACGGTGACGGACGCCCCGCAGTCCCGGGTGGCCCTGTCGTTCCTCGAACTCGACGGTGAACCCACCGACCTGGTCGAGGAGTTCATCGGGATCGTGCGCGGCCGGACCGTCAACAGCACGCGCGGCCGAGGCGCCCCGACCCCGCCGCAGCCGAAGCAGCGCAAGCGCCCCGACGCGGCGGGCGCGGGGCGGGGCTCGGCGGCCGGGAAGTCGGGCGGCAAGAACCCGCGCGCCGGCTCCGGCGGAACCAAGGGCAGCGCCAAGGGCGGCAAGAGCAGCAAGGCCGGCAAGCCCCGCCGCAGGCCATAGCGTACGGTCACGGTCGGTCACCGTCCGAGCCGAACGGCACGCTAGTCGCCGATCCTGACCAGGGCGAGCGTGATGTTGTCGGGGCCGCCGGCCTCGATGGCGGCCTTCCACAGCTCGAACGCCGCCTTGCCGTCGTCGTGCACCCGCAGCAGCTCTTCGAGCTCCTCGGGCGGCACCGGGTCGGTCAGCCCGTCCGAGCACACCAGGTAGCGGGCTCCGGCCGGCAGCGGCTCCGTCGACACGTGCGGGGTGATCCCGCTGTGCCGACGGGCGCCGCCGAGCGCCTGGGTCAGCAGGGACGTGGTGCGCTGCCCCGGTTCCAGCGGCGGATTGTCGTCCACGCTCACCTGTCGGACCTCCTGCGCCGTGGCGTCGAGCACCCGGCTGTCGCCGACGTTGAACGAGATCAGCGAATCCTCCAGTACGACGGCACCCGCCACGGTGGTGCCCATGGTGGCCAGCTCCGGATCGCTGTCACCGGCCGCGTACACAGCGTGGTTGCACAGGGCGAGCGCCTCGCGGACGGCTCCCTCGCTGTCCAAGGAGGGCCCGAGCATCGCCAGTTGGCGTACGACCAGCGCACTGGCCACCTCGCCCGCCGGCTGTCCGCCGATCCCGTCGGCGACCGCGACGACGAGCGGCGAACCGAGCGGGAACACGAACGTCTGCGGATTGCGGGTCACACCGGCGCACAGGGTCCACGGCCCGACGACGAGGCTGTCCTCGTTGTGGTCGCGTACCAGCCCGGCATGGCTGAGGGCGCTCACGGCTACGTACGTCATCGCACCCCCATTGTCCCGCCGCGCGCCCGCCGGTGCCTCACTCGGGCTCCCGGCCCCCGGCCCCGCCCCCGCCGAGCGCCTGCCGCTCCATGAGCCGGGTGACGTCCTTCGCGGTGACGATCCCCACCAGCCGGTCCGAGTCCACCACCAGGAGCGGCAGCCCGGTCCCCGGCCGCAGAGCGTCCAGGGCCTCGCCCAGCAGATCGCCCGGGGCTGCCACCGCGCACCGCTCCAGCGGTGTCGCCACGTCGCGCACGCGCAGAGCCTCCCGCTGCGCCTCCGGCAGCCGGGCCAGCCCGCGTACGTGCACCACCCCGCTGGGGCGGCCGTCGAAATCGAGCAGCGGCAGGGCGGAATGCCGGGACTCCACGGCCACCTCGTCGATGAACCGCCGCACGCTCAGCCAGTCGGCGCCGGTCGCCACCGGGCTGGACATCGCATCGGCCACGTGCACGCCCCGCAGCCCCGTGCGCAACACGGCGTGCTGGCGCTCCGCGCCCGCGACGAACGTGATGAAGAGGCCGATGAAGACGAGCCACAGCCCGCTCGACACGCCGCGGAGGAAGGAGATCCAGCCCACGGCCGCCAGCAGCACGCCCATGACCTGCCCCATGCGCGAGGCCGCCCGGTCCGCCCGGTCCCGGTCGCCCGTACGCCACCACAGCAGAGCCTGGAGCACCCGTCCGCCGTCGAGCGGCGAGGCCGGCAGCAGGTTGAAGACGGCGAGGAAGAGGTTCGTCCAGCCGAGCCAGACCAGGACGGCGGCGGGCACCGCCCAGCCGGGCAGGGTGTGCAGCCCGATCCCCGCGCCGACCGCGACGCCGCCGATGACGAGGCTGGTGAGGGGGCCGCTCACCGCGACCGCGAAGGCCGCCGGGGCGGTCTGCGGCCGGCCCATCCTGGTCATCCCGCCCAGCGCCCACAGGGTGACGTCCTCGACGGAGATCTTCTTCCGGCGGGCCGTCGCGGCGTGCGCCGTCTCGTGCAGGAGCAGGCTGCCCATCAGCAGCAGGGCCCCCACGACGCTGGCGAGGGTGTAGACGGCGTTCGAGCGCCCCGGAGTCCACACGGGGAGGGTCTGGCGGCCGAGCCCGTACGCGAACAGCACCACCAGCAGCGGCACGCTCCAGTGCATGCGCAGCGGCACTCCGACGACACGTCCGATAGGGACCGAGCCGTTCATCTTCGTCTCCTGCCGGCTCGGCAGTGGTTCATACCCCCATTGTCGCTCCGGAACGGCGGACCCGTACCGGAGCGACAGGTGCCGCGGGGCTCAGGCCTCCGTGGCGGCCGGAGCGGCCAGGGCCTCGTCGAGCTCCCACGCGTGCCGCTTGTACTCGCGCAGGAAGTCGCCGTGGTCCTCCCACTGGCGGGCGATACCGCGCAGCACGTCCCAGTGGTGCTCCACCGACTGGTCGATGACCCGGCGCAGCGCCGGCTCGGCCGTCGCCCGCTTCTCGATGAGCCCCTTGACCGCGGAGGCCTCCAGCACGGCGTTGCGCAGCGCGCGCAGCGCCCGGGAGGTGTCGTCCATCGCGAAACCGCGCTCGCTGCCGGTGGCCTCGTCGAACAGCGGGGTCAGCCGCGCCTCGATGAATGCGGTGATCCGCTCGAAGTGCTGCACGTCCATCGGGGCTCCATCTCGTCTGCTTCCTGGCGCCGTGGCTGCTCGCCGGCGCGGATGAAGAATATCCGCTGAAGATCGTGAGGGAACGGGCGGCGGGCGCGATCAGACGGCTACGGCCTCCAGCACCGAGGGCACGGACGGGGTGGGCAGGATGCGGTCCAGCCGGAAGCCCGCCCGTGCCAGCAGGGACTCGAACTCGGCGGCGGTCCGCTCACGGCCCGTGACGACCATCAGCATCACGATGTCGAGCTCCACGCCGGGATGCGGGGCGCTGCCCCCGGGCAGGACGGCGTCCACCACGAGCAGGCGGCCACCGGTGCCGGCCGCTCGCCGGATGGAGCCGAGGATGCGCAGCGCGTCCTCGTCGCTCCAGTCGTGCAGGATGTGCTTGAGCAGGTAGAAATCGCCCCCGGCCGGCACGGCGGTGAAGAAGTCCCCGCCCGCGGTCCGCCAGCGGCCCGCCAGCTCGGGCCGGTCCAGTACGTGCTCGGCGATGGTGGCGGGCTGGTCGAAGAGGGTGCCGGACAGAGTGGGCTCCCGGGTCAGTACGGCGGCCAGCAGCCCGCCGCGGCCGCCGGCCACGTCGACGATGCGTGCGCCCGCCGGGAAGGCGTAGCTCTGCGCCACCAGTTCCTCGACGGGGTCCGAATGCGCCGCCATGCCGGCGTCGAACGTGGCCCGGTCCTCCGGGGCCTTGAGGAGGTGCTCGAAGAACGGCATGCCGTGGGCGAGGTCGAAGGCGGACTCGCCCGTACGCAGGGTGTCCGCGAGCCGGTCGGCGGAGCGCGCGTACATCGGGTCGGTGAGCAGCAGGACGCTCGCCAGCTGCGATCCCGGCACGCCGCCGACCAGCGACCGCCCGGCCTCCTCCAGCCGGAAGGCGCCCCGGCCGTCCTCGCCGAACAGGCCCCGCGTCGCCAGGAACCGCAGGATCCGCCGCAGCGCGGGCCCGTGCGTGCCGGTCCGGGCGGCGAGCTCCTCGGCGGTGCGCGGCCCGTCGGCGAGGTGGTCGGCTATCCGGTGGACGGCCACGGCCCGTAAGGCGGCGGCGTGGACGTGCCCGTACATGAGGTCGTGCAGCGGGGACGGGGCGAAGGGATCGATGCTGGCCACGGTCCGGCTCCTGTCGGCTCGATGCGATGCGATGCGATGCGGGTCGGGTCGGATCAGGGCACGCGGGCGGTCGTACGGGCCCGCGCGGCCCACCTGCGCAGTGCATGCCGCGTACGGGTCCCCCGTCCAGTCCCTTTCCGGGCATCTCCGCGCGCCTCCGGACCGGCCCCTCCACCAGGTGGCGGTTCCGGGTGGCCACTTCCGGGTGACACCCCCGTAGGCCTCACGGGCCCGCGGGCGCCCGTGGTCGACGATCGCCAGCGGCCGTACCTGCCGCGGCCGCAGCTCGCCGGGGGCCGGACGCTTGGGAGATCACGTGCACATCCTGCTCGCCGCCAGCGCGTTCAACAGTCTCACCCAGCGCGTACACGCAGAACTGAGGGACCGCGGGCACAGCGTGGCGGTCGAGCTCGCCCTGCCCGGCGTCTCCCTCGCCGAAGCCGTCGACCGCCACCGGCCGGACCTCGTGCTCGCGCCGATGCTGAAGACACCCATCCCCCGGGAGGTCTGGTCCGCCCGGACCTGCCTGATCGTCCACCCGGGGCCCCTGGGCGACCGCGGGCCCTCCTCGCTCGACTGGGCCGTCACCGAGGACGCGACCCGCTGGGGCGTCACCGTGCTCCAGGCCTGCGAGGAGATGGACGCGGGCGACGTCTGGGCCACCGCGGACTGCCCGCTGCCGCCCGTCGGCAAGAGCGACGCGTACCGCGGCGAGATCGCCGACGCCGCGCTGTCGGCCGTGCTGACGGCCGTCGACCGCTTCGCCTCCGGCACCCACGTCCCCGAGCGGCAGCGATCCGGCCGCGCCCGGCCGTACCTGCGCCAGGAGCTGCGCCGGATCGACTGGGCGAACGACTCCACGCAGAGCGTCGTCCGTGCGCTGCGCGCCGCCGACTCCCAGCCGGGCGTACTCGACGAGCTGCTCGGAGGCCAGTGGTTCCTGCACGGCGGGTACCCCGAGGACCGGCTGCGCGGCCGCCCCGGCGAGCTGATCGCCACCCGCGCGGGCGCGATCTGCCGGGCGACCACCGACGGAGCCGTGTGGATCCCCGAGCTCCGGGCGCGGCGCACGCCCGGCGAGCCGGCTGAGCCGGCCCCCGTCAAACTCCCCGCCACCCTCGCCCTCGGCGACCGGCTGCCGCCGCTCCCCGAGATCCCCGCGCCGCCGTACGCCGCCGACGCGGACCCGGACGGCCCGCGCACCTGGTCCGACATCACCTACCGGGAACAGGGCGGGGCCGGCTTCCTCACGTTCTCCTTCCCCGGCGGCGCGATGAGCACCGCGCAGTGCCGGCGCCTGCTCGCCGCCTACCGGGAGGCCTGCACCCGGCCCGTCTCCGTCCTCGTCCTCGGCGGCGGCCGCGACTTCTTCTCCAACGGCATCCACCTCGGCGTCATCGAGGCGGCCGCCGACCCGGCCGAGGAGTCCTGGGCCAACATCAACGCGATGGACGACCTCGTGGAGGCCGTCCTGACCACCACCGACCGGTTCGTCGTGGCCGCGCTCGGCGGCAACGCGGCCGCGGGCGGGGCCATGCTCGCCCTCGCCGCCGACGAGGTCTGGTGCCGTACCGGCGTGGTCCTCAACCCGCACTACCGGCTGATGGGCCTGTACGGATCCGAGTACTGGACCTACACGCTGCCCCGCCGCACCGGAACCGGGGTCGCCGACCGCCTCACCTCCGACGCCCTGCCGATCAGCGCCGAAGCCGCCCGCCGGCTCGGGTTGGTCGACCGCACGATCGACTGCGCCCCGCAGGCCTTCGCCGACGAGACGTCCCGGCTCGCCGTCCGCGTGGCGGACTCGCCCGCCGTCCTGTCCCGGATCGCCGGCAAGAAGGCCCGCCGCGACGCCGACGAGAGCGTCCGGCCGCTCGCCGCCTACCGGGAGGCGGAGCTGGCGCGGATGCGGGAGGCCTTCTTCGACCCGCAGGCCCCGTACCACGCCCTGCGCCGCGCCTTCGTACGCAAGGAGCCCGCCGACCGCACCCCGGCCCACCTGGAGCGGACGGTGCCCGGACGGCGCACCGCGGCCCTGCCCTCCCGGCGGCCCCGGGTCACTGGACCGGCCGTACAAGACAGGGCGCAGGGCCCGGCCGACTGCTAGCAAGAAGGGTGAGGCCGGCGCGGAGCACCTGCCCCGTCCGTCGTCCCCGTCCCCGCCCCCTCCGCGTCCCCGGCCCCACCCACCCCCCCCGCATCCCTTCCCAAGGAGCGATCCTCATGGATGCAGCAACGCCGAGCACGGCAGTAGAGGACCCCCCGATCCACATCCTCTGGATCAACGCCGGACTGAGCTGCGACGGCGACTCGGTGTCCCTGACGGCAGCGATGCAGCCCAGCATCGAGGAGATCGTCATGGGCGTCCTCCCCGGACTGCCCAAGATCGCCGTGCACTGGCCGCTGATCGACTTCGAGTGCGGACCGGTCGGCGGCGCCGACACGTTCATCGAATGGTTCTTCAAGGGGGAGCGCGGGGAGATCGACCCCTTCGTGCTCGTCGTCGAAGGCTCGATCCCCAACGAGAAGATCAAGCCCGAAGGCTACTGGTGCGGCTTCGGCGACGATCCGGAGACCGGCCAGCCCATCACCACCAGCGAGTGGATCGACCGCCTCGCGCCCAAGGCCCTCGCCGTGGTCGCGATCGGCACCTGCGCCACGTACGGCGGCATCCACGCGATGGAGGGCAACCCCACCGGGGCCATGGGCGTACCCGACTACCTCGGCTGGGACTGGACCTCGAAGGCCGGCATCCCGATCGTGTGCGTCCCCGGCTGCCCGATCCAGCCCGACAACTTCTCCGAGACCCTGACCTACCTGCTCTACCAGGCGGCCGGCTCCGCGCCGATGATCCCGCTGGACGACAAGCTGCGCCCCACCTGGCTGTTCGGCAACACCGTGCACGAGGGCTGCGACCGGGCCGGCTACTACGAGCAGGGCGAGTTCGCCCAGACCTACGACTCGCCCAAGTGCCTGGTCAAACTCGGCTGCTGGGGCCCGGTCGTCAAGTGCAACGTGCCCAAGCGCGGCTGGATGAACGGCATCGGCGGCTGCCCCAACGTGGGTGGCATCTGCATCGCCTGCACCATGCCGGGCTTCCCCGACAAGTTCATGCCGTTCATGGACGAGCCTCCGGGCGCGAAGGTCTCCGCCACCGCCAGCGGGGTCTACGGCACGCTGATCCGCAAGCTCCGGTCGATCACCGAGCACACCGTGGACCAGGAGCCCAAGTGGCGCCATCCCGGACGGCAGTTGACCACCGGCTACCGCAAGCCCTGGTGACCGCGCCACCCGCGGCCCCGCGTCCACCCGGCCCGCGCCCCACCGCTGCGCCTCTCCGAACCTCCAGCTCCCGTCTCCAAGAAGGGTCACGGCAGACAAGATGACACCGAAGACGAAGGCGGCCGGTGACGGCAGCGGCCTGGTGGAGATGGCCTGGGATCCGATCACCCGGATCGTGGGCAGTCTCGGCATCCACACGAAGATCGACTTCAAGCAGAAGAAGGTCGCGGAGTGCTACAGCACCTCGTCCGTCTTCCGCGGCTACAGCGTCTTCATGCGGGGCAAGGACCCCCGCGACGCGCACTTCATCACCAGCCGCATCTGCGGGATCTGCGGCGACAACCACGCCACGTGCTCCGTCTACGCCCAGAACATGGCGTACGGGGTGAAGCCGCCCCACCTCGCCGAGTGGATCATCAACCTGGGCGAGTCGGCGGAGTACATGTTCGACCACAACATCTTCCAGGAGAACCTGGTCGGGGTCGACTACTGCGAGAAGATGGTCCGCGAGACCAACCCGGGGGTTCTGGAACTCGCCGAGCGCACCCCCGCCCCGCACGCCGGCGAGCACGGCTACAAGACCATCGCCGACATCATGCGCTCCCTCAACCCCATCGAGGGCGAGTTCTACCGCGAGGCCCTCCAGGTCAGCCGGTACACGCGCGAGATGTTCTGTCTGATGGAGGGGCGCCACGTGCACCCCTCCACCCTCTACCCGGGCGGCGTCGGCACCATCGCCTCCGTCCAGCTCTTCACGGACTACATGAGCCGCCTCATGCGGTACTGCGAGTTCATGAAGCGCGTGGTCCCGCTCCACGACGACCTCTTCGACTTCTTCTACGAGGCCCTGCCCGGGTACGAGGAGGTCGGCCGCCGGCGCGTCCTGCTGGGCTGCTGGGGCGCGCTCAACGACCCCGAGTACTGCGACTTCACGTACGCCAACATGACCGACTGGGGACGGAAGATGTTCGTCACCCCGGGCGTGGTGGTGGACGGGAAGCTGGTCACCAACGACCTCACCGAGATCAACCTCGGCATCCGCATCCTGCTCGGCAGCTCGTACTACGACGACTGGCAGGGCCAGGAGAAGTTCGTCACCCACGACCCGCTCGGCAACCCGGTCGACGCCCGCCACCCGTGGAACCAGCACACCATCCCGGCCCCGCAGAAGCGGAACTTCGACGACAAGTATAGCTGGGTGATGTCCCCGCGCTGGTTCGACGGCAAGGACCACCTCGCCCTCGACACCGGCGGCGGCCCCATCGCCCGCCTGTGGTCCACCGCCCTGTCCGGGCTCGTCCACACCGACTACGTCCAGGCCACCGGCCACAGCGTGGTCATCACCCTGCCCCGCACCATGACCAAGCCCGAGACCCGCTTCGAGTGGAAGATCCCGAAGTGGAGCAACGCGCTGGAGCGCAACCGCGCCCGCACGTACTTCCAGGCGTACGCGGCCGCCATCGCGCTGCACTGCGCCGAGAAGGGCCTGGCCGAGGTCCGCGCCGGACGCACCCAGACCTGGGAGAAGTTCGAGGTTCCGGACGAGTCCATCGGCGTCGGCTTCACGGAGGCCGTGCGCGGCGTGCTCTCGCACCACATGGTGATCCGCGACGGCAAGATCGCCAACTACCACCCGTACCCGCCGACCCCGTGGAACGCCAGCACCCGCGACACCTTCGGCACCCCCGGACCGTACGAGGACGCCGTCCAGAACACCCCGATCTTCGAGGAGAACTCCCCGGAGAACTTCAAGGGCATCGACATCATGCGCGCCGTGCGCAGCTTCGACCCCTGCCTGCCCTGCGGCGTCCACATGTACGTCGGCAACGGCAATACGGTCAAGCAGATGCACGTGCCCACCGGACTGAGCGGACTCGGCGGATGAGCGCGACGGCGACCGACGCCCGTGAGGCGGGCCGGCGGGTGGACGAGGTCCTCGACCGGCTGGCCGCCTCGGGAGACCGGGAGGCCTGCGCCGCGGCCGAGGAACTGGTGCGCGTGCTCATGGACTTCTACGGGGCCGGGCTCGCCCGGATCGTGGAACGGCTCGGTGTGGAGCGCCTCGGCGGGCTGCTGGACGACGAGCTCGTCGCGAGCCTGCTCGCCCTGCACGACCTGCACCCCGAGGACGTCCACGCCCGGATCGCCCGAGCCCTGGACTCCGTACGGGACCCCGTGGAACTCGTCGGCTTCGACGCGGCCACCGGCGTGCTGCGCCTGCGGTCCGCCCCGGGCGGCGGCTGCGGCTGCGGTTCCGGCGGGGACGCCGTGCCGCAGAGCGTCGAGGACGCCCTGGCCTGCTTCGCGCCCGAGGTGAGCGCGGTGGAGCTCGAAGCGGCCGAGCCGCCCCTGCCCCTGCTCCAGATCGGCACCCGCCCGCAGGCCCCGGCGCGGGCCCGGTGAACGCGCCGCACCCCTGGGCGACGGCGGAGCCGGCCACCGGCTCCGCCGGGGCCCTCGACTCCGCCGGGCCGCGCGCCGCGCGCGGCCTGCGCCGGTTCACGGGGCCCCGGCCGCCCCGGCCCGAGCGCTGCGAACTGTGCGCGGTGGCGGTCCCCGAGGACGGCCACCGCCACCTGGTGGAGGTCGAGAAACGGGCGCTGGTCTGCGCCTGCACCGCCTGCGCCCTCCTGTTCGACCGGCCCGGCGCCGCCGCCGGGCGCTTCCGCGCCGTCCCCGACCGCTACCTCACCGACCCGGAACACCGGCTCGGAGAGGGCGCCTGGGAGCAGCTCCAGATCCCGGTCGGCGTCGCCTTCTTCTTCCGCAACGCCGCCCTCGACCGGCTGGTCGCGCTCTACCCGAGCCCGGCCGGAGCCACCGAGAGCGAACTGGACCCGGCCACCTGGCAGGACGTACTCGGCGGCAGGGCGCTCGCCGCGCTGCTCGAACCCGACGTGGAAGCACTGCTGCTGCGCCGGATCGAGGGCCGCACCGAGTGCTACCTCGTCCCCATCGACGTCTGCTACGAGCTGGTGGGGCGGATGCGGCTGCTGTGGCAGGGATTCGACGGCGGGGCCGAGGCCCGCGCCGCGCTGAACGCCTTCTTCGCGCAGGTGGAGCGCAGGGCCAAGGTCCCGGCCGGGGCGGGGGAGGGGCGGACGTGACCGATTTCGCCTTCGCCTGCACCGGGGTGCGCGCCGACCCGTACGCGGCCGGCCCCACCCTGGTCTTCCGGCTGCGCATCACCACCGCCGCCGACAAGCGCGTCCACGCCCTCGCCCTGCGCTGCCAGATCCGCATCGAGCCGGCCAAGCGCGGCTACGGCACCGGCGAAGCCGCCGCGCTCCACGACCTGTTCGGCGAGCGGGCCCGCTGGGGGACCACCCTGCAGCCCCTCCAGTTCGCCCAGGTCTCGGTGATGGTCCCCAGTTTCACCGGGCAGACCGAGACCGACGTGGTCGTGCCGTGCTCGTACGACATGGACATCGCCTCCGGCCGCTACCTCAGCGCCCTGGAGGACGGCGAGGCGCCGCTGCTGATGCTGTTCTCCGGTACGGCCTTCACCGGCGCCGGGGGCTTCCAGGTCGAGCCCGTTCCCTGGGACCGCGAAGCCCCGTTCCGGATGCCCGCCGAGGTGTGGCGGGAGATGGTCGAACAGCACTTCCCCGGCTGCGGCTGGCTGCGGCTGCCCCGCGACACCATGGCGGACCTGCTCGCCTACCGCTCCCGCCACGCGCTCGCCTCCTGGGAGGCGACCGTACGGACCCTGCTCGACGCGGCGTCGACCGCCGAGCCGCCGCCCCCGGACCCCGCCTGGGCCGGCGCCGTACTGCCGCGGGCCGCCGAGAGGACCGCGCCATGACCACGACGGCCCTGCCCGAATCACGCTTCGCCGTCGCCCGGCAGGTGGCCGACGCCGTCCTCTTCGAGGGCTACGTCCTCTACCCGTACCGGGCCTCGGCGGCGAAGAACCGGCTGCGCTGGCAGTTCGGCGTCCTGGTCCCGCCCGCATGGGGCCCCGCGCACGGCGAGCACTCCTTCCAGCGCACCGAAGTGGTCATGGAACCGCGCGGCGCGGCCACCCTCGCCGTCGAGCTGCGCTTCCTGCACGCGCAGCGGCGTACGGTCGAAGAGGCCCGCCCGGACGGCTCGTTCGCGGCCGTGCCCGAACTGCACCTGCCCGACCGGGTCCTGGTCCCGTGGGACGAGGGAACCGAGGAACGGGTCGAAATGACCGTACCCGTCGCGGAGCTGGAGGAGGGCGAGGTCTGCCTGCCCTTCGTCCGGCCCGCCCGCGAGGAGACCGAACCCGTCCTCGACGGCGACGGCCGGGAGGTGGGCCGCCTGATCCGGCGCACCGAGCGCGCCGACGGGGTGCTGCGGCTGCGCGCGGAGCAACTGGACGTCCCGTACCGGGCGTTCAGACTCACGGCGGTGGTCGAGAACACGAGCGACTGGACGCCGGACACCGAAGCCGCCGCCGGCGCCGATCGCGACGTCGTGCTGCCCCGCTCACTGGTCGCGGCCCACCTCCTGATGGGCCTCAGCGCGGGATCCTTCCTCTCGATGACCGACCCGCCCGAGTGGGCCAAGGCCTCCGTCGCCACCTGCGCCAACCGGCACACCTGGCCCGTCCTCGCCGGCGAACCGGGCAGCAGCGATGTGGTGCTGTCCTCGCCGATCATCCTGGAGGACCACCCCGGCATCGCGCCCGAGTCCATCGGGGCCATGTACGACGCCACCGAGATCGACGAGATCCTCGCCCTGCGCACGGCGGCCCTGACCGACCAGGAGAAGCGGGAGGCCCGCGGCACCGACGCCCGCGCGGCCGCCGTCATCGACCTGGCCGAGAGCATGCCGCCCGAGGTGCTGGAACGCCTGCACGGCGCGGTCCGGGCGCTCCGCGAGATCACCGACCCCGGTGCGACCACCCCCGAGTCGTTCGCCGAACTCTTCGACGAGGACGCCGTGTTCAAGCCGGACACCCCCTGGTGGGACCCGGCGCACGCGGATCCCGCCGATCCGGCCCGCGACCGGATCCTGATCGACGGGACCTCGGTGGGACCTGGCAGCCGGGTGGTCCTGCGCCCGGGCCTGCGGCGCACGGACGCCCAGGACCTGTTCCTCCAGGGGGCCACGGCCCAGGTCGAGGCCGTCCTCCACGACGTGGACGGCGGAGTGCACCTCGCCGTCACCGTCGAAGGGGACCCGGGCGCCGACATCCGGCGCGAACAGGGCCGGTTCCTCTACTTCCAGCCCGACGAGGTCGCCCCCCTGGAGGGCGCGTGAGCGGCCGCGTCCTGATCGCCGGCATCGGCAACGTCTTCCTCGGCGACGACGGCTTCGGCGTGGAGACCGTCCGGATGCTGGCCGAGCCCGGGCACGCGCTGCCCGAGCACGTCGAGGTGGTGGACATCGGCGTACGCGGGGTCCACCTCGCCTACCAGCTCCTCGACGGCTACGACACGCTCGTCCTGGTGGACGCCACCGCCCGCGGCGGAGCCCCGGGCACCCTGTACCTGATCGAGGCCGCCGAGCCCGGGTCCCTCGCCCCGCAGGGCCCCGTACTCGACGGGCACCAGATGTCGCCCGACGCGGTGCTCGCCCTGCTGGACACCCTGTGCGCCGGAACCGGCACCGCGCCGCCCCGGCGGATCTGGGTCGTCGGCTGCGAACCCGGCAGTCTGGAGGAGGGCATCGGCCTGAGCGCGCCGGTGGCCCAAGCGGTCCCGGAGGCCGTACGGATGGTCCTGGACCTGGTCCTCCGCCCGGACGAGGAACTGCTCGACCACGAGCACAACGCCACCGCCAACTGAGGAGAACCCATGAAGAAGGTCATCATCGGCGGCGCGGCCGTCGCCGTCCTCGCCTGCGCTCTGAGCGTGGTGCTCCCCGACATCCAGCGCTACCTGAGGATCCGCCGCATGTGATCCGCGACCGTGACGCATGAATCCGTGACCTGTGATCCCCGCGATCCCTGACGTGCGACCGCCCCGGCGCCCGAATGGCGTACGGGGCGTCGGCGCGTCGGCGTGCCCGAGCGCCCAGTACGGCGCCGGCCGGTCTAATGAGGCCCGGCAGGACGGAGGCCCATGCACGAGATGTCGATCGCCATGGCCGTGGTGGGGCAGGTGGAGGAAGCCGCCGAGGCCGGCGGCGCGACCGCCGTCACCTCGGTCCGGCTCCAGGTCGGAGAGCTGGCCGGGGTGGTCCCCGACGCACTCGCCTTCTGCTTCGAACTGGCCTGCGCGGGAACCCTCCTCGAAGGCGCCGAGCTCGTGACGGAGTCGGTCGCCGCCCGCGCGCACTGCCGTTCCTGTACGGGCGACTGGGCGGTCGGCATGCCGCCCCGGCTGGTCTGCCCCGGGTGCGGGCAGGCCACGGAGGTCGAACTCCGCACCGGGCGCGAGCTGCAGATCCTCAGCGTGCAATGGGAGGAAGGCCCCGGCCCCGACCGCGTCCGGACCACCGCTCCCGCCCCCACCCGCGAACCGATCTCCGAGGAGCGCTGAACCATGTGCCGTGTGGTCGACCTGAAGCAGGCGGTCCTCGCCAAGAACGACTCGGCCGCGCACACCCTGCGCGCCGAACTCACCGCCCGCGGCACCACGGTGGTCAACCTGCTCTCCAGCCCGGGCAGCGGGAAGACCGCCCTGCTGGAGCGTGAACTCGGCCTGGCGCGCGAGCGCGGCGTGCCGGTCGCCGCCCTCACCGCCGACCTCGCCACCGAGAACGACGCCCTGCGGCTGGCCCGTTCGGGCGTTCCCGTCAAGC
Source organism: Streptomyces sp. NBC_01006 (assembly GCF_045162725.1). Taxonomy (NCBI): domain Bacteria; kingdom Bacillati; phylum Actinomycetota; class Actinomycetes; order Kitasatosporales; family Streptomycetaceae; genus Streptomyces; species Streptomyces sp. NBC_01006. The sequence continues at coordinate 8,066,376 of NZ_CP108700.1, forward strand.
AGGTGCTCACCGACGGGCTCTGCCACCTCGAAGCCGCCATGCTGGGACGGCACCTCGACGGCTGGCTGCCCGAGGACACCCGGCTGCTGTTCGTGGAGAACGTCGGGAACCTCGTCTGCCCCGCCTCGTACGACCTCGGCGAGTCGCTGCGCGTCGTGCTGGCCTCGGTGACGGAGGGCGAGGACAAACCGCTCAAGTACCCGACGGCCTTCGGGCTGGCCCAGCTCGTCGTGGTGACGAAGACGGACATCGCGCAGGCCGTGGAGTTCGACGAGCCCGCCTTCCGCGCGCACGTCCAGCAGGTCAACCCCGGGGTGGAGGTGGTGCTGACCTCGGCCCGCGGCGGCGAGGGCGCGGGCATCCTGCTCGACCGGGCGCTGGCGGTCGGCGCCGGCGGCGCGGTGCACGCCCCGGTCATGGCCCATCAGCCCCCCGCACACCACCATCACCACGGAGAGGGCCACGAGCACGGTCCCGGCCATGCCCACGAGCACGGCCCCGGGCGCGGCCCGGGTCACGACCACGGCCCCGGCTCGCGGCGCACGCATCCGCACTCCGGCGTGGTGCCGACCCGCTGATGGAAGCCGTACAGCGCCGCCGGGTCGTCGTGCGCGGAGTGGTGCAGGGCGTCGGCTTCCGGCCGTACGTGTACACCCGCGCGACCGGGCTCGGCCTGGCCGGGCACGTCACCAACACACCCGAGGGGGTCGTCGCGGAGGTCGAGGGCGCCCCGGCGGCCGTAGCGGCCTTCTGCGAGCGGCTCGCCGCCGAGGCCCCGCCGCTGGCGGTCGTCGACGCCGTGGACCACCACGAGGTCCCCGTATCGGGCGGCGCGGGGTTCACCATCGTCGCCTCCCGCTCCGGCGGCCCCGCCCGCACCCTCGTCTCCCCGGACGTGGCCACGTGCGCGGACTGCCTCGCGGAGCTGGCCGATCCGGCCGACCGGCGCCACCGGCACCCCTTCATCACCTGCACGCACTGCGGACCCCGCTTCACCATCGTCACGGGACTGCCGTACGACCGGGCGCACACCACCATGGCCCGCTTCCCGATGTGCCCCGACTGCGCCCGCGAGTACGCCGACCCCGCCGACCGGCGCTTCCACGCCCAGCCGGTGGCCTGCCCCGCCTGCGGACCCCGGCTGCGCCTCCTCGCCGGATCCCCGCCGCGCGAGGCCCACGGCGCCGACCCCGTGGCCGAGGCCCGCCGGCTGCTGGCCGACGGGGCGGTCCTCGCGGTCAAGGGCCTCGGCGGCTACCACCTCGCCTGCGACGCCGCGCACGCCGGAGCCGTCGCCGAGCTGCGGCGCCGCAAGGCCCGCGGGGACAAGCCGTTCGCCCTGATGGCCCGCGAACCCGCCGACATCGAGCACCTCGTCCACCTCGGCCCGGCCGAACGGGACCTGCTCACCGGGCCCGTCCGGCCCATCGTCCTGCTGCGCCGCAGCCCCGGAGCCGACGCGCAGGGGCTCGTCGCCGACGCCGTCGCCCCGGGCAGCCCCGACCTGGGCGTGATGCTCCCGTACACCCCCGTGCACCATCTGCTGCTCGGGCTCCGCGGTGACCCGCCCGGTCCCCGGCTCCTCGTCATGACCAGCGGCAACCTGTCGGGCGAGCCCATCGTCACCGACGACACCGAGGCCCTGGACCGGCTCGCCCGGCTCGCCGACGCCTGGCTCACCCACGACCGGCCCATCCACGTCCCCTGCGACGACTCCGTGGTGCGCGTCTGCGACGGCGAGGCACTGACCCTGCGCCGCTCCCGCGGCCACGCCCCCCTGCCCCTCACGCTGCCGCTGTCCGTCCCCGCCACGCTCGCCGCCGGGGGCGACCTCAAGAACGCCTTCTGCCTCGGCGAGGGCCGCAAGGCCTGGCTTTCGGCGCACATCGGCGACATGGACGACCTGGCCACGCAGTACGCCTTCGAGCGCGCCGAGCAGCAGCTGGAGTCCATCACCGGCGTCGCGCCCGGGCTGCTCGCCGTGGACCGGCACCCCGGCTACCGCTCGGGCCGGCTGGTCCGCGGCCGGGCCGGCGCCCGCCCGGTCCTCGGAGTCCAGCACCACCACGCGCACATCGCGTCCGCGATGGCCGAACACGGCTGGGACGGCACCCGCAAGGTGATCGGCATCGCGTTCGACGGCACCGGATACGGCGACGACGGGGCGGTGTGGGGCGGGGAGGTGCTGCTGGCGGACTACGCCGGCTACACCCGGTTCGCGCACCTCGCCTACGTCCCGCTGCCGGGCGGCGACGCCGCCGTGCATCGGCCGTACCGCATGGCCCTGTCCCATCTGCGCGCCGCCGGGCTCGGCTGGGACCCGGACCTGCCCTGCACGGCGGCCTGCCCGCCCGAGGAACTACGGCTGCTCCGACGCCAGTTGGAGCGGAACCTGCACTGCGTGCCGACGTCCAGCATGGGCCGCCTCTTCGACGCCGTCTCCTCCCTGGCGGGCGTCTGCCACCACGCCGGGTACGAGGCCCAGGCCGCCATCGAGCTGGAGGGCGCGGCGCTCGCGGGGTCCTCCGGGACGCAGGCGGACGGCGGGTACGCCTTCGCGCTGCACCCGGGAGAACAGGGAGGCGAGGGACCGGTCACGGCCGACCCCGCCCCCGTACTGGCGGCAGTCGTGGCCGACGTACGGGCGGGCACGCCCAAGGCGCTGATCGCCGCCCGCTTCCACGCGGCCGTCGCCGAACTCGTCGGCACGCTGGCCGTCCTCGCGCGCGAGCGGCACGGGCTCGACACCGTCGCCCTGACCGGCGGGGTCTTCGCCAACACCGTGCTCTCCTGCGCCTGCGCCCGCCTCCTGCGCGAGCGCGGTTTCACCGTCCTGCGCCACCACCGCGTCCCGCCGAACGACGGGGGGCTGGCCCTCGGCCAGCTCATGGTGGCGGCCCGCGCCCCGCAACACCCACAGCAAGGAGAGGGCCATGTGCCTGGCGGTACCCGGCAGAGTGCTTGACATCGGGGAGAAGGACGGCACCCGCATGGCGACCGTCGATTTCGGCGGGGTGGTCAAGGAGGTGTGCCTGGAATACCTGCCGGACCTCCAGGTCGGCGAGTACGCCATCGTCCACGTCGGCTTCGCGCTGCAGCGCCTCGACGAGGAGTCGGCCCGGCAGACCCTCGAACTCTTCGCGCAACTCGGCATGCTCCAGGAGGAGTTCGGCGACCCCTGGGAGCGGGCGGCGGCCGAGTCGGGCGCGGCGGACTGGCCGTTCACGGAAGACATCGCGGAGCAGGAGGCGCAGCAGTGAAGTACCTAGAGGAATTCCAGGACCCCGAGCTGGCGCGCCGCCTGCTCGACGACATCCACTCCACCGTCACCCGGCCCTGGGCGCTGATGGAGGTCTGCGGCGGCCAGACCCACACGATCATCCGGCACGGTATCGACCAACTACTGCCCGAACAGGTGGAGTTGATTCACGGACCGGGCTGTCCGGTGTGCGTGACCCCGCTGGAGGTCATCGACAAGGCGCTGGAGATCGCCTCCCGCCCCGAGGTCATCTTCTGCTCGTTCGGAGACATGCTCCGCGTGCCCGGATCCGGCCGCGACCTGTTCCAGGTGCGCAGCGAGGGCGGCGACGTACGGGTGGTGTACTCCCCGCTCGACGCCCTGCGGATCGCGCAGCAGAACCCCACGCGCGAGGTGGTGTTCTTCGGCATCGGCTTCGAAACCACGGCGCCCCCCAACGCCATGACGGTCTATCAGGCGAAGAAGCTCGGCATCCCCAACTTCAGCCTGCTCGTCTCCCACGTCCGGGTGCCCCCGGCCATCGAGGCGATCATGACCTCGCCGAGCTGCCGGGTCCAGGGCTTCCTCGCCGCCGGGCACGTGTGCAGTGTGATGGGCATGGGGGAGTACCCGGAGCTGGCCGCGCGCCACCGGGTCCCCATCGTGGTCACCGGATTCGAGCCGCTGGACATCCTCGAAGGCGTACGCCGGGCGGTACGGCAGCTGGAGCGGGGCGAGCACACCGTCGACAACGCCTACGCGCGCGCCGTGCGCCCGGAGGGGAACCCGGCCGCCCTCGCCATGCTGGAGGACGTCTTCGAGGTCACCGACCGCGCCTGGCGCGGCATCGGCGTCATCCCCCACAGCGGCTGGCGGCTGTCCGCCCGCTACCGCGACTACGACGCCGAGCACCGCTTCTCGGTGACCGGCATCGCCACGCAGGAACCGGCCGAGTGCCGCAGCGGAGAGGTCCTCCAGGGCCTGATCAAGCCGCACGAGTGCGAGGCGTTCGGCACCACCTGCACCCCGCGCACCCCGCTCGGCGCCACGATGGTCTCCAGCGAGGGCGCGTGCGCCGCGTACTACCTCTACCGGCGCCTCGACCTCGCGCCGGCCGCCCGGACCGCACCGCTGGAGGCGAGCCCCGTTGTCTGAAGCCCTGTCCGAAGCCGTACTCGACGTCACGGGCTGGACGTGTCCGGCCCCGCTGCGGGACCGGCCCCGCGTGGTGATGGGCCACGGAGGCGGCGGAGCGCTCTCCGCCGAGCTCGTCGAGCACGTCTTCGCACCCGCCTTCGGCGGCGAGGTGCTCGCCCGGCTCGGTGACTCCGCCGCGGTCACCCTGGGCGGGGCCCGCCTCGCCTTCTCGACCGATTCGTACGTGGTGCGGCCGCTCTTCTTCCCCGGCGGCAGCATCGGCGACCTCGCCGTCAACGGCACGGTCAACGACCTGGCCATGAGCGGGGCCCGCGCCGCCTACCTCTCGTGCGGGTTCATCCTCGAAGAGGGCGTCGAGATCTCCGTGGTGGCCCGGGTCTCCGAGGACCTCGGCGCGGCCGCGCGGGCCGCGGGCGTCGAGGTGGCCACCGGCGACACCAAGGTCGTGGAGGCCGGCCACGGCGACGGCATCTACCTCAACACCGCCGGCATCGGGCTCATCCCCGAAGGGGTGGACCTGCGCCCGCAGCGCGTCGTACCGGGCGATGTCGTCATCGTCAGCGGGGAGATCGGCCTGCACGGCGTGGCCATCATGAGCGTCCGCGAAGGCCTCGAATTCGGGGTGGACGTCAAGAGCGACTGCGCGCCGCTGGGCGGGCTCGTCCAGGCCATGCTCGCGGTCACCCCCGACCTGCACGTCCTGCGCGACCCCACGCGCGGCGGGCTGGCAGCCGCCCTGAACGAGATCGCGGCCGCCTCGCGCACCGGGGTCGTCATCCACGAGGGCCGGGTGCCGGTCCCGGAGGCCGTCGGCAACGCCTGCGCGATCCTCGGCCTCGACCCGTTCTACGTGGCCAACGAGGGCAAGCTGGTCGCGTTCGTACCCCGAGAGCACGCCGAGGCCGTCCTCGACGCGATGCGCGCGCACACGCTGGGCCGCAACGCCACGGTGATCGGCGAGGCGGTCGAGGCCCACCCCGGCCTGGTGGTGGCGCGCACCGGCCTCGGCGGCACCCGCGTGGTCGACCTGCCGATCGGAGAACAGCTGCCCCGCATCTGCTGACGCCGGGACCCTGCGCGGTGCGGTCCGTGGGCTCAGGGGAGCTCGGGGATGAAGGGGAGATAGTCCTCCGTGGCCGCGGAGGGGAGGACCGCGTAGCTGGCCTCGGGGAGCTCGTTCCACACCCCCGGGAGGTTGCCGAGCGGTTCGGAGACCACCAGCCGCGTCGCGTCCGAGACGTCCCGTAGGAACGGCAGCTCCGGGTAGAGCTGCCGCACCGTTTCGGCCCTGCCGCTGTAGAACAGCGAACGCGACGTGCCCGCGCTGGAATAGCGGAAGGCCCAGACGCGCTCGCCGTCGCTGACCGCGATCGTCATCTGCATCGGGTCGGCGACGCCGTGCTCCTTGCCGACGCGCTCCACGAGGCCCGTCATCCGGGCGACCGCGCCAGGGGGGTCCTGGTCGAGGCCGTAGGTGACGGCCAGGTAGAACATCACCTCGGAATCGGTGGAGCCCTCGATGCAGGGGAACAGCGCGGGGTCGACCGCCATGCACAGATCGCGCTGGAGGCGGTGGAAGTCGGTGATGGCGCCGTTGTGCATCCACAGCCAGCGGCCGTGCCGGAACGGGTGGCAGTTCGTCTGCTGAATGGCCGAGCCGGTGGAGGCGCGGACATGGGCGAAGAACAGGGTCGAGCGGACGTGCGCGGCCAGTTCCCGCAGGTTGCGGTTGTTCCAGGCCGGTCCGATGTCCCGGAAGATCGCCGGAGTGCCGCCACCGTCGGCGCTGTACCAGCCGATCCCGAAACCGTCGCCGTTCGTCGACTCGACGCCCATCCGGGCGTGGAGGCTCTGATCGATCAGCGAGTGTTCCGGCTGGTAGAGAACCGCGTCGAGCAGCATCGGCGAACCGGAGTAGGCGAGCCAGCGACACATCCGCATCATCCCTCTCCTGCGCCCCGTACGAGCCTATCGCGGCCGCCCTCCCGCCGCCTCGCGCCTTGACGCGCACGCCCTCCCTGTGCTTATTCGGCCAGGGCCGTGCGGAACCGAGGTATTGGCCGTTTCGCGTCCTTCCCAGGGCGCATCCGCTGTGGTGGCATGTGCATGCCGAAATGCGAGCCGGTTCCGGTTCCGGTTGTGCCGGACCCATGAATGGAGAAACGACGATGTTGCTCCGCAGATTCACCGTCGGCGCGGCGGTCGCGGCGTTATCCGCCCTGACCGTTCCCGCGCAGGCCGATACCGTGGACACGCCGCCCGGCAGAATCACCGTCGAGGTGGTCGGCGTCAACGGATCGGGATGCCCGCAGGGGACCGCGGGTGTCACCGCGGCCTCCGACAACACCTCGTTCAGCGTCACGTACAGCAACTACCTGGCCCAGGCCGGCGCGGGCTCCGGCGGCACCGAGTTCCGCAAGAACTGCCAGCTGGCCCTCCAGATCCACGTACCGCAGGGGTTCACGTACGCCATCGCCAGCGCCGACTACCGAGGCTTCGCCCACCTCCAGCGCGGGGCCTACGGCCAGCAGCGCGCGAACTACTACTTCCAGGGCATGCCGCAGACGGCCCGTACGACCCACCAGTTCGGCGGCCCGTACTCCGACAACTGGCAGGCGAACGACCGGACCGAGTACCAGGACCTGGTCTTCGCGCCCTGCGGCGAGGAGCGCAACCTCAACGTCAACAGCGAACTGCGGGTCTACGCGGGGACATCGAACCCGCAGGCCCTGAGCTTCATGAGCATGGACTCGACGGACGGCAGCGTGAGCACGGTCTACCACTTCGAGTGGAAGGAATGCCCGGCGGCGGCCTGACGCGGCGCGAGCGCAGGAAACACCGATCGATGATCAGGAGTGACAATGATGTCTCATTCCCTGTCTCGTACCCTGCTCACCGGTGGCGCGGCGGCCGTGCTGATCGCCACGGCGGCGACCTCCGCCGGGGCCGCCGGCCACACCCCGCAGATCACCGCTCCGCCCGACAAGATCGTGATCGAACTCGCCACCGTGAACGGATCCGGCTGCCGCGAGGGCACCGCCGAGGTGGCCGTCGCGCCCGACAACACCGCCTTCACGGTCACGTACAGTGAGTATCTCGCGCAGGTGGGGCCCGGCGCGCCGCCCACGGCATTCCGCAAGAACTGCCAGCTCAATCTCCGCGTCCACGTTCCTTCGGGATTCACCTATGCGATCGTCCAGGCGGATTATCGCGGATTCGCATTCCTCCAGCCCGGTGCGTGGGGTCAGGAGCGGGCGAACTACTACTTCCAGGGAATGCCGCAGACGACTCAGCGCACCCATCAGTTCAACGGGCCGCACAACGACAACTGGCAGGCGAGCGACAAGACCGAGTACGCGGATCTGGTCTGGGCTCCGTGCGGAGAGAAACGAAACTTCAACATCAATACGGAGCTGCGCGTGAATGCGGGCACGTCCAATCCGCAGACCGCCACGAGCTTCATGGCCATGGACTCCACGGACGCGAGCGTGAGCACGCTCTACCACCTCGCCTGGCAGGTCTGCCCCACGCCCAAATAGCCCCTGACGGCCTGGGTGCCGTATCCGCCCGAGCGCCGTACCCCCCCCCGAGCGCCGTACCCGGCGGATCCGCCGGGTACGGCGCTCGGGCGCGTCGCGCGTCGCTCACGTCAGGGGGCGCAGCCGGGTCGCGGTGTGGTGGGACATTGCGGGGAGGGCGGTCGCCGAGGCGGGGGCGTCGGAGGAGGCGAGGGCACTGCCGGCCTGCCAGGCCCGCCAGTCCAGGTTCCAGTCCCCGAAGCCGTTCTCGAACGGAGCCATCGGCTCCCCTTCGCTGTTCACCACGTGCACGATGTCCCCCTCCCGCACGGTCTGGAAGAACCAGGCGGCCTCCGCCGTGCTCATGCCCGTACAGCCGTGGCTCACGTTCTCCTCGCCCTGCGACGCGACCGACCAGGGCGCGGCGTGCACGTACTCGCCGCTCCACGTCACCCGTGTCGCGTAGAAGACCGGCAGGTCGTAGAACTCGCTCGTGCCGCGCTTGATGCCGACGGAGTCCCCGCGCATCCTGACCTGGTACTCCTTGCGCAGCACGACCTTGATGCCGCTGCGGGTCCGGAATCCCGCCTTCCCGGTGGTGACCGGGATCGTCCGGATGACCTTGCCGTTACGGCGTACGGTCATCTCGTGCGCCTCGGCATCGGTGACCGCCTCGATCCGGTCCCCGATGGTGAACGCCGTGGAGTCGGAGGGGCCGCCGTAGTCGTGGTCGCCCACCTCGACCCCGTCGAGACCGCTCGTCACGTGCACCTCGGCGTGCGCCGGCCAGTACGTACGCGGCCGGTAGTGGAGCGTCGAATCGTCCACCCAGTGCCAGCCGCCCTCGACGGCCGGCTCCGAGGTGACCTGGAGCGCCCGTTCCACCCGGGCCCGGGCCGTCCGGTCGGCGGCGGGAACCGGCCGGCTCAGGGCGGCCGTCACGATCTGCCCCGCGCCGTACGTGCCGGGGCGCGGCCCGAACTCCACCGTGAGCCGGCCCTCGTCCGGGGGCGGCGCGGTCCGGAACGCCATGGTGACGCCGACCGGAGTCCCCGCCGCGTCCTGGGCGCCGACCTGGACGGTGTAGAGCTCGCCGGCCCGCAGCGGCTCGGTGTTGGTCCAGTGGCGGCTCCTGGGGGCGAGTTCGCCGCCCACGTAGCGCCTGTGCCCGTCGTGCACCGTGACATCGGTGAGCCGCCCCGCCTCGGCGAGCGCGATCTCCAGCGGACCGCCGGAGTTCGTGGGGAGGACGACCGTACGATCCGCCCCGCCGGCCTCGCGGGACGCCGGCCCGCGCAGGACCGAACCGGCTCCCCGGGAGGTGGCCCGTACCCGCTGCTGCCGCCAGCCGGTGCACAAACCGTCCCGGAACGCCTCCAGCGCGCACCGCGCGGCGATCCCGCCGTCCCCCTGGTCCAGGGCCCGGCCCACGAGCAGGGTCACGGCGGCGTCCGGGCCGCCGGCCGGCCGCCCGGCGGCGTCCTGCTCGGGAACCCGGCCCGGTGCCGCGGCGACGACGAGGGCGGCGCCGGTCACGGCGGCCACCACGCTCCACGTCCTGGTCCCCGGTGCCCCCCGGGCCCGTCGTACCCGTCGTTCCCTTTGTGCACGGTGCGTCGATGACATCGCCACGCAGCCTTCCCAGCTCGCCCACGGCCCGTTGGGAGCATCAAAACGATTGCGCGGCTAAATGATGATCATGCGCTCGGGCAGTGCGACCGAACGGGCACGCAAGAGAACTCGGACGGAGCAACGGTGCGTTCAGGGTGGGTGTCGGGCGCGTTCGGGCCGCGCTCAGGGCAGCGGCCGGATCCGGACCACGCGGGCCGGGTCCTGGCCGCCGCCGGAGGCCAGGATGCGCACCTCTTCCTGGTCGCTGATCTCCGCGCGGACGATGCCGGACGCGTCCGCGTAGACCGGGTGGCCGCCCGGCCCGGCCTGGCCGGTGGCGCTCACCACGACGACGTCCTCGCTCGTGTCCGCGTCCTCGGAAAACACCAGCTCGTAGCGCTGGGCACTCATCCGCGCCCTCCTTTGCCGGGCGAAAGGAGCCTTCCCCACCTCCCATGATGCGCGCAGCTCCCGGTCCGCGCCGCCCGCGCGCCGCCGCCCGGCCCGCGCCCGCCCTGCCTACGCCCGGTCTACGCGCGGACGACGGCGTACCGGCCGCGCGCCTTCGTGTCGTCCGGCAGCGTCCACTCCGCGGTGACGTGCCCCAGCGGCCGCTGCTCGCCGGAGTCGTCCTGAGCCGGTGCGGGCCGCAGGACGCGCTGCACGCCGAGCGTCAGCTTCCCGTCCGGGGTCTGCACGAGCACGTCGGTCGTGTCCGGCCCGTCGGACACGCCGAGGACCGCGACCGGGCCCGGGCGGCCGGTCCGCGCGTACCAGCCCGTGACGGACGGGTCGGGCTTGTCGCTCTCGCTCTGCGCCTGCGGCTCCGCCTCGCCGCGTACGAGCGCGTACAACCGCTCGACCAGGACGGGGTCGTGGGTCCCGTCGTAGATCCAGCGGCGACCCAGCACCCCGTGCTCGGAGGTGCCGATGAGGGCGTGCTCGGCCCCGTCGAGCGGTGCCCCGCGGTACGTGAGGGGCACGTGGTACGTGATCGGCCGGTCTACCGCACCGTCGGAGACCGCCATGAACTCGATCCCGACCTCGCCCTGCGGGTCGTCGAGCCGGAACCCCCCGGCCCTGGCCGGCTGCGGGGCGCCCCCCGCGCCGGGGCCCTGGTACCAGGGCCGAGTGGGAAGCCAGGAAGCGAGCAGCTCCAGCTTGCCCGGGGTCATCGTGGTCCGGTGGACGACGGCCATGGTGCGGCACCTCTCTCGGTCGACTGCCGATCATCCTGCCATCGGCGCCGCGCGGCCCTCAGGTTGCGTCCGCCTTACGTCGCGCCGACGTTCGTGCCACGCGCCGACCATGGCCGGTGAACAGGCAGGAAACTCAGTGCAGTTGGCGTTGACGACCGCCGCTCTACGCGCGTCATCATGGGCCGCATGAGAATCCCCCCACGCTTCGTGACCCTCGTCGGCGCCGCGGCGGTCGCCGCCGCACTCCTCACCGGACCGGCCGCCTCGGCGACCCCCGCTCCCGCATCCGCCCCCGTCTCCGCCGCTGCGGCCGCCGCGGCATCGGTCGGCAGCATCTGCTACTCGGCGCTGCCTTCGCAGGCGCATGACACCCTCGACCTCATCGACCAGGGTGGCCCGTTCCCGTACTCCCAGGACGGCGTCGTCTTCCAGAACCGCGAGCGGCTGCTGCCGATCCACGGCAGCGGCTACTACCACGAGTACACCGTCATCACCCCCGGCTCCCCGACCCGCGGGGCGCGCCGGATCATCACCGGACAGCAGTGGGAAGAGGACTACTACACCTCCGACCACTACGCCTCGTTCCGGCGCGTCAACTTCGGCTGCTGACCTACTGACCTACTGACCTGCTGATCCCGCTGTACGCACGCCCCCCGGCGGGCACCGGCCCGTGCGAGGCCACGGGCCGGGGGTTCCGCCGGGGCCGGTGTGCCGGTACAACTTCCCCTGGGATCAAGGGGGATGCGGATGAGCGAACGGCCTACGGGGCGGACCGGCGCGGTCGGAGCCTGGTTGTTCGGCGCCGTCGGCCCGGTCGAGCCGCGGACGATGGCCGAGGCCCTGGGCCTCGCCGAGGAAGCTCCCGGCCTCCAGCGGCTGCGGGACGCGGAGCCGCTGCAGCTGGCCCGGGTCGAACGGCTCCACGCCGCCGCGCAGCGTGCGTTCGAGCAGCGCACGGGTGAGGCCGTGGGCCGTGCCCTGGAGGCGGCCGTACGCGCGGGCATCCGCGAGAGCGCGGCCGGCCCCGCCGGGCGCCCGCCGGGAGCCGGAGCCGGGACCGGAAGCGACCGGCTCAAGGCCGAGGCCGACGCCGCCTCCCAGCGGCTCGCGGCCGATGCCGCGCTCGCCGGTGGGCGCGGGCTCAACACGGGCCTCGCCTTCGGCATCGTCCTCAGCCCGGTGGTGCTCGTACTGGCCCTGTTCGCGGGCCGGTTCGTGCCGCCCCTGTTCGACAGCGCCATCGGCTGCCCCGAAGAGCTGATCCTGATGGACTCCCTGGTCTGCTTCGCGGGCGGGGCGATGGGCGCGGTCTTCAGCGTGATCATCCGGCTGCGCGACGCCTACCAGCTGATCCAGCCGGCTCCCGGCCGCTCCGCGCCCGCCGACATCCCCGCGGACCCGGTGCAGCTCGCCCGCATGATGCGTCAGGAGGGCTGGTACCGGGTGGTGGTCGGCTGGTTCCTGGCCAGCTCGCTCTTCCTGCTCATCAACGGTGGCATCCTCACCCTGCTCGCCCCGCCGGCCGCCCCCGAGGACATGTGCGGAGCGGTGCCGCTGTCCATGGCCGGGCACCAGGCCCTGATCAAGGCCTGGTTCTTCTGGGGCGGCGTCGGCTTCCTCGCCGGTCTGAACGAGCGCTGGGCGTACGGTCTGGTCCGCCGCGGAGGCGAGCCCCGGCCGGCCGGTCCGCCCCCGCCCGCCGGGTGACGCAGACCCGCATCACGCGGCGGACGGGCGGGGCTGCGTCACTCGAACCGCGTGGTGTCGCCCGCCCCGCGCCGGACGATCTCGGCCTCGCCGCCGGAGAAGTCGATGACGGTGGTCGGCTCGGTCCCGCAGTCGCCGGAGTCGACCACGATGTCCACGAGGTAGTCGAGCCGCTCCTTGATCTCCCAGCCCTGCGTCAGCGGCTCCGGCTCGTCGGGCAGGAGCAGGGTGCTGGACAGCAGCGGCTCACCGAGCTCGGCGAGCAGGGCCTGCGTCACCGCGTGGTCGGGGATGCGTACGCCGACCGTCTTCTTCTTGGGGTGCAGCAGCTGGCGCGGGACTTCCTTCGTCGCGGGAAGGATGAAGGTGTAACTGCCGGGCGTGGACGCCTTGATCGCGCGGAACACGTCGTTGTCGATCTGTACGAACTGGCCCAGCTGGGAGAAGTCCTGGCACACCAGGGTGAAGTGGTGACGGTCGTCGAGGTTGCGGATGGACCGGATCCGGGCGAGGCCGTCACGGTTGCCGAGCTGGCAGCCCAGCGCGTAGCAGGAGTCCGTCGGGTACGCGACGAGCGCGCCGGAGCGGATGCTGTCAGCGACACTGCCGATGGTGCGCTGCTGGGGGTTCTCGGGGTGCACGTCGAAGTACTTGGCCATTGGCCGAGCCTACGCGATCAGGCCACCCCCGGCTCGCCGGGCGCCTGACGTCCAGCCCTGCAGGCGGAGGCGTTCGAAGCCGTCCAGGAGCAGGTCCAGCGCGAACTCGAACTCGAACTGGTCGTCGCAGCCGCCGCCCACGGCCGATTCCCCGTCGTGGGCCGCGGCCCCGGCCAGCTCCGCGACATGGGGGTAGGCCGCCGCGGCCTCCGGCGGCATGGCCGCCTGCCCCGCCTGATCCGGGTCCGGGGCGGCGTCGAACACCTCCTGGGTGAACCCCAGGACGCGGCTGCCCAGTGCGTGCATCACGTGGTGGGTGAGATCGACCGAGAAGCCCCCGGCGCGGAACATGCCGATCACCGAGTCCAGGTACGCGAGCACGGCCGGGGTCGGCCCGGTGCGCGAGCGGATCACCTGGGCCGCCCACGGGTGCCCCAGCAGGGCCGCGCGCGCCGAGAGGATCCGCCGGCGGACCGCGCCCTGCCAGTCGGATCCGCGGGCCGGGGGATCGATCTCGCCCACGACGGCCTCCACCATGCCGTCCAGGAGCTGTTCCTTGTTGGCGACGTGCTTGTAGAGCGCCATCGGCACCACGCCCAGCTCCTGGGCGAGCCTGCGCATGCTCAGCGCCTCGATCCCGGTGCCGTCGGCCAGTTCGACGGCGGCGCGCAGCACCCGGTCCCTGCTCAGCGGCGTCCGGGGTGCGGCCTCCGGTCGGCGGGTCATGGCGATCGGCTCCTTCGTCGTCGGTTCTCGGCTTGACGAGTGTACGGCGTACACCTACCGTATGGCTCAGGTGTACGCCGTACACCTCTCAAGAGGGAGTGGTTCCGCATGGGTTCGACCAGAAAGACCGCAGTCGTCACAGGGGTGTTGTTCCTCGTCACCGAGGTCGCCGCGATCTGCGGGCTCGCGCTGTACGGCCCCGTCCTGCACGACGCCGGCTACGTCCTCGGCCCCGGCGCCGACACCCGGGTGTTCCTCGGGGCACTGTCCGAGTTCGTCCTCGCGCTGGCCGTCATCGGCACCGGGGTCGCCCTGTACCCGGTCGTCAAGCGGCAGAACGAGGGTGCCGCGCTCGGCTACGTCTGCGGGCGGCTGCTGGAGGCCGCCGTCATCCTCGTCGGCATCATCAGCGTGCTGTCGGTGGTGACGCTGCGCCGGGAATCCGCGGCAGCGCCGGGCGGTGACGCCGCCTCCCTCGTCACGGCCGCCGACACCCTCGTGGCGTTCCACGACTGGACGTTCCTCTTCGGGCCCAACTTCGTCCTCGGCGCGAACACCCTCGTCCTGGCCGGCCTGATGTACCGCTCACGGCTCGTCCCGCGGCCCCTCGCCGTGCTGGGGCTCGTCGGCTCCACGCTGATCTGCGCCTCGGCGACCGCAGTGCTGTTCGGCCTCTACGAGCAGGTCTCGGTCGCCGGATCGCTCGCCGCCCTCCCGGTGTTCGCCTGGGAAGTGGGCCTGGCCGTCCGGCTCCTCGCCAAGGGGTTCACCGGGCCCGCTCAGCTCCCGGACCCGAACACCGCCGAGAAGTGGGCGGCCAGCCCCGAGACGGTCGGCGGGCACAGCCTGGCACCGAGGTAGCCGTCCGGCCGGACCACGAACGCCGCCGGCTCGCGCACCCCGTACATCCGGGCGAACTCGCCCCGGCCGTCCCGGTACACGGGCACCGGCGACCCCCGGTCGGCTTCGGCCCCGGCGTCGGCGAGGATCGCGCACACCCCGACCCGGCCCGTCGCGGAACCCCGTACCGCGGAGGCGAGCTCGGCGAGGCCGTCCAGCGCCGGGCCCGGCCCGTACAGCAGCAGCATGTGATCGCGGCCGCGCAGCAGGTCGTACAACCGCACCGGATACGCGGCGATCTGCCCGGAGAGCCCGCCGCAGTCGGGTGCCCGGTCGCCGGACCGCGGCCCGGGCCCGCCCTCGTCCTCCGGGCCCGGCGGCCGGACGAGGGGGCTGCCCCGGTAGCCGACGAGCAGTTGGGCCTCGCGCATCATCAGCGTGTCCGCGTCCTCCGGATCGGCCTGGACGCCCTCGGCGGCCTGCCGCACGGTACGGCCGACGACCTCCTCGCCCACCGGCCGGCGCTCGGCGTCGTAACTCGCGAGCAGCCCCGGACCGCCGGCGCCCCGCACGGCCAGTGCCAGCTTCCAGGCCAGGTTCCAGGCGTCCTGGATCCCCGTGTTCATGCCCTGCGCCCCGGTCGGCGGATGGATGTGCGCAGCGTCCCCGGCCACGAAGACCCGGCCCTGCCCGTACCGGTCCACCAGCCGGTGGCTGATCCGGAACACGGACGACCAGCGCATGGTCGACGCCGTCGTGGGCTGTGGGGCCAGCCGGTCCAGGACGGCCTGGATGTGTCCGAGTTCGGGGGCCCGGCCGCCCTCCAGCCCGTGCGCCACCGCGTCACCGCCCTGCGGGGGAGCGGTCGACAGCTCGGGCGGCACCATCATCGACACCCGGTAGCGGCGGCCGCCCGGCAGCGGAATGCACACCAGCAGGTCGTCGACGGCGCCCCGGGCATCGTGGTGCATGGCCCGCACCCCGTACGCGTACGGCAGGTCCCAGTCGAGCTCCACGTCGGCGAGCATGTACTCCTCGGGGAACGCGCCGCCCTCGAAGGCCAGGCCGAGCCCCTTGCGGACGATGCTGTGCGCGCCGTCGCAGCCCATCAGGAAGCGGGTGCGGAGCTCCTCCTCCCCGCCGGGAGTGGCGAGCCGGCAGGTCACCCCGTCGGCGTCCTGGACGAACGACACCAGCTCGCAGCCCCGCTCGATATGCGTCCCGAAACCCTCCAGGAACTCCTCGATGATCCGCTCCGTCTCGTACTGCGGCAGCGCGGCGAAGCGGTACGGGACCTCGGGCGGCAGCACCAGGTCCAGCCGGGGCTGCTCCACGCCGTCCACGTACGTGAGCTGCCCGCGCATCGGGACGGCCGCCTCCAGCGCGGTCCGGACGAAACCCATCCGGTCCCAGATCTCCAGGGTCCGCGGCTGGATCCCCACCGCCTTGGCGTACGGCAGCCGCGCCGGGAGCCGGTCGACGATCCGGCAGGCGATCCCGCGCCGCCGCAGCTCGGCGGCCGCCGTCAGCCCGACCGGGCCTGCCCCCGCCACCAGGACGTCCGCGGCCGCTCCATCGGTGTGCACCATCGGCGCCTCCCGGGCGAGGTCCCCGTAGATACGGATCTCCCTCCATGGTGTCCCGGACGCCCCCACCCGGCGATCGGGCCGGCCGAGAACCGCGCGGGCCGGGGCACCGGTCGGCCGGCGGACCGATCGGTACCCCGACCGGACCTCAGTCGCCGATGTCGCGGCGGCGGAAGTCGTCCAGGGTTTCGCGTCGTACGAGGAGCCGGGCCGCGCCGTGGTCGACGGCGACGACCGGCGGCCGGCCGACCATGTTGTAGCCGGAGGCCATGGACAGCTGGTAGGCGCCCGCCACCGGCACGGCGAGGAGGTCTCCCGGGTGGACGTCGCCGGGGAGTTCGACGTCGGCGGCGAGGATGTCGCCCGCCTCGCAGTGCCGGCCGACCACCGTGGCCGTACAGGGACCGGCGGTGGAGTGGCGGCCGATCAGGCGGGGCGCGTACCGGACCCCGTACAACGCCGGCCGCGGGTTGTCGCTCATGCCGCCGTCCACGGCCACGAACACCCGCTCCCCGGTGCGTTTCACCGCGAGGACCCGGTACAGGGCCACCCCCGCCGGACCGGCGATCGCCCGGCCCGGCTCGATGGCGAGCCGGGGCACGGGCAGCCCGGCCGCCGCGCAGCTCTCGACGAGCTCGGCCCGCAGCCGGCCGGCCAGGGCCGTGAGGTCGAGCGCGGGTTCGCCCGGGCAGTACGCGATGCCGTGGCCGCCGCCCATGTCGAGCTCGGGGAGCGCGACGCCGTGGGCGTCGCGGATGCGGGCCATCAGGCCGACCACGCGGCGTACCGCCGTGAGGTACGGCTTCACGTCGGTGATCTGGGAGCCGATGTGGCAGTGCAGGCCGACGAGTTCGAGCTGCGGCTGGCCCAGGATGCGGGTGACGGCGTGCTGCGCCGAGCCGTCGGTGAGGGACAGGCCGAACTTCTGGCCGTCGGTGCCGGTACGGATCTTCTCGTGGCCGCCGGCCGAGATGCCGGGGACGACGCGGACCAGCACCTTCTGGTGTCCGCCCGGGCCGACGGCGGCGGCCAGGCGGGCGATCTCGGACGGGCTGTCGATGACGATCCGGCCGACGCCCAGCCGCAGGGCGGTCTCGATGTCGCGGGGCGACTTGGCGTTCCCGTGCAGCAGGATGCGGTCCGGCGGGAATCCGGCGGTGACGGCGAGTTCCAGCTCGCCGGCCGAGCAGACGTCGAGTCCGAGGCCCTCCTCGGCGACCCAGTGGACCATGGCGCGGGAGAGGAAGGCCTTGGCGGCGTAGAGCACCTCGGCGTCGGGGAAGGCGTCGCGGTAGGTGCGGCAGCGGGCCCGTACCTCGCCCTCGTCCAGTACGTACGCCGGGGTGTCGAAGCGGTCGGCGATCTCGGTCAGCGGTACCCCGCCGACGGCGAGGCCCCCCTGCGGCAGCCGGGTCGTCGAGGACGGCCAGACGGACAGCTCGTCCGCGGAGCCCGCGGCGATCTCGGACAGGGTGACGGTGGTCATGGGACTCCTCCCCTCAGACGGCCTGGGCCGGGAACCGGCCCGGCCGCAGCGGCGCCGCGGCGGCGGCCGGAGCCGCCGCCGCGGCCGCCGGAGCCGACAGCGTCGGGTCGACGGTGATCAGGTCCGCGCCGAGCGGCTCGCACAGCTCCCGCAGCACGGACTCCGACAGCCGGATGTAGCCCTGGCCCTCACCGAGGGTGGCGGCCAGCAGATCCGTGCGCGTGAAGCCGACGGCCGTACGGGCGCCCAGCGGAGTGCGGAACAGGCGGATCACCGCCTCCGCGCCTCTTCCCGGCCGGACGGGCACGTACAGGAGCCCGGCCGGGACCCGTTCCTCGGGCTCGGGATCGTCTTCGTACCGGAACAGACACATGGGGCCCTCCCTGAGGAACCGCAAGGGGCGACTGGTGGCGCCCCGAGTGCGGGGAGGCAGTCCGGGGCGCGGCTTACGAAGCTATCCCCGCCCACGGCCCCCTCGCGCGGGTCCCTGACGCCACCTTGACGGGAAACGGCCCACTCCATACACGCCGCTGACGCGCTCCCGGCCCCGACATCTTCGACGAGGACGACAGGGAGCGGGTGGGCGCAACCGCGTCCGCCCACCCGCCCACTGTGTCCCCGGCCGTCAGCGGGAGCGTACGGCTGCGTCCAACTGCTCGGCGGACCGTGCCAGGCCGGCCGCCGCCGTCGCGCAGCGGTCGGCCAGGGCCTCGATCCGCCACCGGAAGGCCTCTGCCCGCGGACCCTTCCAGTCCAGCGCCACGGCCCCCGCCCGCAGCCGATCCGCGTGCCGCAGCAGCGCCGCGGAGTGGGCCCGCAGCCCCTCCGCTGGCTCGTGCCGCCGCGCCTCCCGCTCCGTGCGCGGCGCCGGAACGGCCGTCACAGGGCCCTCCAGGGGGCGAAGGCGTTGGTCACGCCGTCGAGGGCCGGGGCCAGTTCGGGGTGGTGGCGCAGCAGGACGGAGACCATGCCGCCCCGGTCCACCCACTCCAGGCCCTCCGCCGTGTACACCTCGGGCCGGTAGTCGGTGGTGAAGAAGCGGTCGCTCTTCAGCCGCCTGCTCGCCATCAGGATGAAGATCCGGAACAGCGAGTCGCTGAAGCCGAACCCGGCCGGCCGCGGCTCCGCGAGATTGCCGACCAGCGTGTCCACCCGGTCCAGGCGCCCCTCGTACAGCTCCTTCAGCAGCGGAGTGTCACCCGGATGCCCGCCCGTCAGCTCCTCGAAGGAGGTGACCGGCCGCTTGCGCAGCATCTGCCGGTACGCGTTGTAGCGGGGAATCCCGCGCTCGCGGTCGCGCAGGATGTCGACCGTGCCCAGATCGATGTGCTCGCCGGTGAGCCTGGCCAGATTGCGCAGCGAGTCCGGGTGGTTGTGCAGTACGAGGGCCCCGGGGTGGGCCGTGCCGAAGCTGTAGAACAGGTCGCTCATGCCGTACGCGTCGACCGCCTTGCGGGTGGCCCTGCCCTGCATGTCGTCGAATCCGATGGTCGCGCGGACGCCGCCCGCGCGGTGGTCCCGTACGGCCATCTCGTCCGGGATCAGCGGGTGCAGCCGGTACGCGGAGACGAACTCCTCCGTCATCGAGAACGGAGCCGCGTGGTGGTCGGTCGCGGAGCCGAGGATTCCGCTGAGCATCTCGCCCCTGCCGACGCGCCCGTACGTCCGGCTGACCCAGCGCGGCAGCACCCCGTACCAGTTGGCGTCCATCGCGCGGCGCAGCACCGGGGTGTCGAGGATGCCGGGCGTCCACTCCACCGTGTGGATCTTCGCCATCAGCGCGGTGTTGACCAGCCGCGCGGTGTGGAAGAGCCGCTCGTCGTCCCAGGTCGGGTAGTGGGCGCGCAGGTAGTCGCAGATCGCGTTGTGCTCCTTGGCGAACAGCGTGTGCAGCAGCGACAGGCCCGCCCAGTAGTCGCTGTTCATGCCGGTCCAGTCCAGGCAGGAGTTCCCCGGCCGCGGATCGGCGGGCAGTCGGCCGTCCTCGACGATCAGTCGCCCGTGCTCGCCCGTGCGCAGCGCCCGGCAGCGGGCCTCGTCGGAGCCGTAGATCTGCGAGCCGTCCCACCAGTGCGTGACGGTGTTCTCGTACGTGGGCGGCGCGTCGGGCGCGGTGTGCGCGACCGGGTCGGGGCGGGTGCGGTTCACGCGCATCGGGCAGCCGCCGCCGTGCTCGGCCCAGTCGTCGTCCTCGGCGAGCGGGACGGTGAACGGCTCGGCCTCCTCGTTGTCGCCGTGGTTGGCCCAGCCGTGGTTCTCGAACTGGATCCAGGCGGCGGCCAGCAGGTTGAGGGTGGGCGCGGGCACGAACCCCTTGCGGGCCAGCAGCTGCCTGCTGATCTCGCGCGGGCTCGGCGACATCAGCTCCTCTTCGGAGTCCGGGAAGGCCAGGTGCAGCGGGGCGTTGCGGTCGAGCCGGGTGCCGACCCGGCCCATGTCCTCGTCGTACGGGTCGTAGCCCGAGCCGTCGTACGAGCGGAACGGCGCGAGCTCGGCGGTCGGACGCCGGCGGTGCTCCCCGCCCGCGCCGTACGTGTCGTACAGGTTCTTGCGGCGAAGGTCGTCGCGGAGCACCCGGAGGTTCAGCAGCCCGAGGGGGAGCGGAAGTTCGTGCCACTCGCGGGTGCGGTTGAGGCGGGCGAAGGCGGCCGAGCCGAGGCGTTCGAGGAGCCCGGGCGGGTCGTACGAGGGCGCCTGGCCGGGGTGGGCGGCCTGCTCGGGGATGCCCGCGGCCGCGGGGGTCCGACGGCCCGGGGCCGCGCTCGGCTCGGTGGAGGTGGTGTCGGTCATGGTGTTCCTCAGCGGTCGTAGAGCCGGAAGAAGCGGGCGGCGGTCACCCGGCCCCGGAAGGGCGCGAGGTCGGAGTCGACGTGGGCGCTCGCCTCGGGGACCGTGTGTTCGAGGTTGTGCGCGTACCGCTCGGCGGCATGGCACAGCGGGAAGGAGTGCGTGTCGTCGGTCCAGGTGAACTCGGTGAACTGCTCGGGCAGCGTGTACGCGGAGACCGAGGAGCGACCCTCCAGGCCGGGCACCACGTCGTGCTCGTTGACCAGCGAGTACACCCGGGTCCGCGGATCGGCCGGGCGTTTGCCGTCGACGGGGGAGCCGATCGCGACGACGTGCGTGACCCGGTGGATCCCGCAGAAGTCCCGGTCGGCGGCCAGGTTCATGGCGGTGATCCCGCCCAGGCTGTGGCCCACCAGGGCCAGTTCGCAGCCCGAGGGGATCAGCAGGCGCAGCGCCTTGGCGACCGCCCTGGAGTACGGGGTGGCGGGCCGGGCGACGGCGTGTACGGCGCCCAGCAGGTCCTGGGGGC
Organism: Streptomyces sp. NBC_01006; assembly: GCF_045162725.1. Classification (NCBI taxonomy): domain Bacteria; kingdom Bacillati; phylum Actinomycetota; class Actinomycetes; order Kitasatosporales; family Streptomycetaceae; genus Streptomyces; species Streptomyces sp. NBC_01006. The sequence goes on from NZ_CP108700.1 coordinate 8,087,420, forward strand.
TCTTGTCGCTGACACCGGACATGCCGGCGAGCTGGACCACGTACCGCTGCACGCCGTCGGGACCCACGACCTGCTGGACCAGCAGCGTTCCGTCGGTGCCCACGGCGCCGATGTTGCGGACGTACCCGGCGATCGTGCCGGTGGTGTCGATGCGCTCGGCAAGGGCGGGGGAGGGGACGAGGGGTTCGGCGCGGCCAGGTCCGCGGTCGAGGAAGGACCAGACCCGGGCGCTGATGCCGAAGACCGGATCGGCGCCGGCCAGGGTGCGGCCGGTGGCGATCTCCCAGCCCGCCTCGTCGTTGAACGGGTTCTCGTCGGTGAGGGCGTTCCACGCGAGGATGTCGGCGAAGGCGGGGGCCAGCAGGGCGAAGGTGCGCTCGGAGCCCTTGGCGCCGAGGAGCGAGCGGAAGACGCGGACCGCCTCGCGCTGCCGGTCCCCCTGGACGGCCCGCAGCACGCGCGCGGTGTCCGGGTCGCCGAGCAGTTCGGGGTGGGTCACGGCGGCGGCCCGGATGCGGGCCTTGAGCCCCGTCACGGCGAGGCTGACCGCGAGGCTCTCCCGGCTGGTGAACACCCCGGCGAGCCGGCCGATCCGGGCCAGACCGCGGCCGCGCGCGGCCCAGCCCAGCCCCCTCGGGTCGGTGATCGTCCGCAGCAGGGTGCGCCGGGCGGCGGCGCCGCCGGCGGCGCGCGCCAGCCGGGTGCCGAGGGCCAGTTCGGAGGCGTACCGGGAGGCGTCCCCCACTCCTTCGGCGGCCTCCGCGAGCACGCGGCACAGATGGTGCAGGGAGCCGATCTCCGGTTCGTGCCCGGTGACGGCGGTCGTGGCATCGGTCATGCAGGTGCCCTCCCGGGGCATGGTGGGGTGCGGGTGGCGGTCCGCACGTGCGGCGCGGGGCTCGGCGGGCGGCCGGCCCCGCACCGCCGGACGTGCTCAGCGCAGGGCGAGGGTGAGCCGGATGGCGGCCGAGGGAAGGATGCCGGGCAGCGGGCGGCAGGGGTCCACCGCGGGCCTGCCGCCGGTGACCCGGTGGCCCCGCAGCACCGCCGCGGTCAGCACGGCCGCCGTCAACACGCCCAGGTGCTCGCCCGGGCAGCGCCCGCCGCCGTGGCTGAACGGCGCCATCCGGATGTCCTGCGCCGCCCCGGACCGCAGCCACCGGGCGGGCACGAACTGGTGGGCGGCCGGGACGTGTTCGGGATCCCGCTGGTGGAACAGGGCGGGCACCAGCACCGCCGTCCCGGCCGGATAGTGGACCCCGCCCCACTCGGTCTCGGCCCGGGTGACCCGTAGGAGGTCCGGGACGACCGGGAACAGCCGCAGGGTCTCCTCCACGCAGGCCCGCAGCCGGGGCAGTTCCGCGCCCCCGCCGTCGACCTCCGTCCGCAGGGCCTCCTGCTCGGCGGGATGCGCGGCGAGCAGCAGGAGCGTACGGGCCACGATCGGGCCGACGGCGTCGAGTGCGAGCAGCCAGTGGTGGGCCTGACCCACCGCGTCCAGCGCCGCGGCGCCCGGTCCCTCGGCCGCCGGGTGGTTGCGGGCGAGCGCGGTCAGGGTGTGCGGTTCCGCGCGGGCGGCGTACTCCTCGACACGGGCGGCGGCCTTCCGGTAGAGCGCCTCCGCGGCCGCGGCGCGCCCCCTGCGCATCCGCATCCAGTTCGACTCCTCGCGGATCGCGAGCAGCCACCGGGCGAGCTCCTCGTCCCCCGCGGCCGCGTCGCCGAGGACCATCCGGCGCACGATGCGGGCCACCGTACGGCGCAGCAGCGGGAAGTCCAGCTCGGAGCCCTGGATCAGGGCGGGCGCCTCCTGCGCGATCACCGCCCGGAACTCCTCGCACGAGGGGTGCACCGGCCGGTCGGCGGCGAGCACCTCGTCGTTGACGCGCCGGCGCTCCTCGCGGGTGTCGCCGTGGGAGCAGATGACGCCCGTGGGCTCCAGCAGCGACAGCGCCCTGTACTTGTCGGGCGCGTCCATGGCGAGGGTGCGCACGGGCAGTTCGTAGAACCGCCGGACGTCGGCCTGGTCCAGCAGGACGAGCAGCGGCCCGGACAGGCCGCGCACCTCCACCGGCGCCCCGCCGTGCCGGGCGCGCATGGCGCGCAGGGTCGCGGCCGACCAGCCCTGCTGGCCGAGGGCCGCCTGCGCCGCCACCACCCGGGGCCGCAGGTGGAAGGCCCCGCGGACGAACGCTTGCAGGGTGTGGGTGGCGGCGAAGCGGACGGTCTCGGCGCGCCCGGCCCGGGCGGGCCGCGGCACAGGGAGGGAGGCGGAGCCGGAGTCTGCGGCTTGGCCCGGGATCCCGGCGGCCGCGGTGGTGTTCTCGTCAGCGGCCCCGGAGCGGGCCACGGCCTCGGTCATGCCTCCACGACCTTGCCGGGGTTGAGCAGGTTCTTCGGGTCGAAGAGGCGCTTGAGCCCGCGCTGGAGTTCCAGGCTCACCGGGTCGAGCTCGCGGGTCAGCCACTCGCGCTTGAGGGTGCCGATGCCGTGCTCGCCGGTGCTGGTGCCCCCGAGGGCCAGGCCCGCGGCCATGATGTCGTCGTACGCGGTCTGGGCGCGGCGGAACTCGTCCGCGTCCGATTCGTCGAAGACGACGGTCGGGTGCAGGTTGCCGTCTCCCGCGTGACCGAGGGTGAAGATCCGCAGCCGGTTCCGTACGGCGATCTCCTCGATCGTGCCCATGAACTTGGCCAGTTCGGAGCGCGGTACGGCCACGTCCTCGATGAAGGCGGTAGGCCGGCCGCCGAGGGTCGCGGCGAACGCGCCCAGGGCCGGGGTGACCAGCCGACGTGCCTCGATGACCTGCCGGGACTCCTCGGAGCCGGTGGCCGTCACCACGTTCCGGGACCCGGCCTCCTTGCACAGGAGGGCCATCGACGCGAGGTCGCGGGCAGGCTCGGCGGTGTCGCTCTCGATGATGAGCGTGGCCGCGGCGCCCGGGGTCAGCATCGGGTGCCCGTGGTCGGCGACTGCCTGGGACGTCGCCCGGTCGAGGAGTTCGAGGGCGGACGGGACGTGGCCGGCCGCAGTGATCGCGGCGACGGCGTCCCCGGCCGCCGTCAGGGTCGGGAACTGGGCGAGCATCGCCAGCGCGGGCGGCCGTACGGGGCACAGTCCGAGCGTGGCGCCGACGATGACGGCCAGGGTGCCCTCGGAGCCGACGAGCAGGCGGGTCAGGTCGTATCCGGCGACCCCCTTCGCCGTGTCCCGGCCGGTCCGCATCCGGCGGCCGTCGGCGAGGACGAGGTCCAGGCCGCGGACGTAGTCGGCGGTGACCCCGTACTTGACGCAGCAGATACCGCCGGCGCCGGTGGCGATGTTCCCGCCGATGGTGCAGTGCTCCCAGGACGCGGGGTCGGGCGGATAGGACAGGCCGTGCTCGGCGACCGCGTCGTTCAGGCGCTTGGTGACCACGCCGGGCTCGCAGCGCACGAGCCGGTTGGCGGGGTCGATCTCCAGGATGCGGTCCATCCGGGCGGTGCTCAGGACCACGCAGCCGTCGATCGCGTTCGCGGCGCCCGCGAGGCCGGTGCGGGCACCCTGCGGGACGACGGGAACGCCGAGCTCGTACGCGGTGCGCATGATGTGCCGGACCTGCTCGGCGGTGCGCGGGAAGGCGACGACGGCCGGGGTGCCGGACTCGGAGAACGGCGCGGCGTCGCGCGCGTGCGCGGCGAGGGTCTCCGGGTCGGTGTGCAGGACGTCGGCGTGGTCGGTGAGGAGGGTGCGCAGGCGTGACAGGAGAGGGGTTTCGGGGGACATGAGGAGCCTTCTGACGGTGGTGGGGGAGGCTGGCGTCCGGGCTGCGGAGGGGCCGGGCCTCAGAGGGAGGGAAGCTCGGTGGTCACGGGCACGTCGATGAGCACCGGCCCGTCCTGCTGGGCCGCCGCGTCCCGTACGAGCTTGGTGAGTTCACCCGCGCTCTGGGCCCGGTGGGTGCGCACCCCGTAGCCGTCGGCGACAGACGTGATGTCGAGACCGGGGATGTCGAGGCCGGGGGCGCCCTGGGCGTGTTCGAGCTGCGCGAACCAGTGGAGGATCGCGTACTTGGCGTTGCTGAGGACGACGAAGGTGACGGGGACCTTGTACGCGGCCGCGGTCCACAGGGCCTGCACGGCGTAGTGGATGGAGCCGTCACCGATGACGCAGACCACGGGCCGGTCGGGCGCGCCGAGCTGCGCGCCGACGGCCGCGGCGGCCCCGAAGCCGAGTCCGCCGCCCGCGGAGAACAGGTAGGAGTCCGGGGCGGCGATGCGGGTGGCCTCGTGGAACTGCGGGACGTTGGAGGGGGATTCGTTGACCCAGAGCGTGTTCTCCGGGGCCCCCTGGGCGATGGCCGTCAGCGCGGCGAGCGGGGTGAGGACCCCGTCGGCCGACTCGGGGAACCGCACCTGCTCGTGCTGCGCGGGCGCGCCGGTGCCGGCGGCCGGGAGCCGCTCCGCGAGGGCCCGTACGGTCAGTGCCAGGTCCGCGACGACCGCGTCCCCGACGGGGGCCCGGGCGGCCTCCTCGGCGTCCCGGGTGAGGAGCACGAGCTCGGTGCCCTCGGGCAGGTGGGAGCCGGGGACGTACGGGTAGTAGCGGAACACGGGGGCGCCGACCACGACGACCAGGTCGTGTCCCGCGAGCTGCCGGCCGAGCGGCCCGATCGCCGGGGCCAGGTCCCCGCGGAACTGCGGGTGGCTGCGCGGGAAGGAGACGCGGGCGGCGACGGGCGCCGCCCAGACGGGCAGTCCGGTGCGCTCGGCGAGTGCGAGGACGGCGTCCCAGGCGCCGGAGGCGTCGACGTCGTCGCCGACGACGAGGACGGCGGAGCGGGCGCGGGAGATCCGGTCGGCGAGCGCCGCGACCGTGGCGGCGTCGGGCGCGGCGGCGTGCGTGATCCGGCGGGCGGCGGCGGCCCGGCCGGCGAGGTCCTCCGCCTCGGTGAGCTCCGCGTCGAAATCGTCCATGGGCAGGGAGAGGAACACCGGCCCGTGGGGCGGGGTCTCGGCGATCTGCACGGCGCGGGCCAGCGCGGCCGGGACGTCGGCGGGGCGCGGGGGCTCGTAGGCCCACTTGACGGCGGGCTGGGGGAGCAGCGTGGCCTGTGGGTTGGAGAGCAGGGCCTCCATGGTGAGCATGGCGCGTACCTGCTGGCCCGCGGTGACGACCATCGGGGTGCGGTTCGCCCGGGCGTTCAGGATGGCGCCCATCGCGTTGCCGGTGCCGGGCCCGGTGTGCAGGTTGACGAGGGAGGTGGTTCTGGAGGCGAGGGCGAAACCGTCGGCCATGCCGACGACGACTGCCTCCTGGAGGCCGAGTACGTACCGGAAGTCTTCGGGGAACCGCTTGAGCATCGGCAGTTCGGTCGAGCCGGGGTTGCCGAAGACCGTGGTGATACCACGTGCTCGTAGAACGTCCAGGACTGATTCGCGAACCGTGCGCATTCGGTGTCCTTCCGCGCAGCCGGGGGCACTGTCGGTGATCAATCCAGCACACTGAGTTGATCTTTACAAAAGGCCTCCACGGCATATTCATCTCTGCTATGCGCGTTCCGGGCACCCGCTTCCGTACTGGCCGCACGGCCGGGCGGGGTTGACGCCGTGTCCAGGGGGTGCACCCGATGTCCCCCCGATGGGTGGACGGGGCTCAGGGGCTGAGCGGCTCAGGGGCGGAACCGGAGCGGGTGGTCCGCCGGGACCTCCACCACGGCGATGCGCACGCCGTCCGGGTCGGCGATCCACATCTCGATCAGCCCCCAGGGCTCCTGCAGGGGCGGCCGCAGCACCTCGGCGCCCCGCGCCAGCAGCTCCTCGTACGCCGCCTGCACGTCGGCGACTTGCAGCCACAACCGGAGCCCGGGGTCGGGCCGGCCCTCGGCGCGCCCCGAGACCTCCAGGAAGCCGCCGCCCAGGAAGTAGACCGTCCCGCGTTCCGGCCCGGTGCCGAACTCCCGGTGGACGGCGAGCCCCAGCGTGGCGCCGTAGAAGGCGCGCGAACGCTCCGGGTCCGTGGGGGTGAGGAGGATGCGGCTGCCGAGTACGTGCACCATGCCGGCGAACCTACCCCCGGCTCGGCCGCACCACGCGGTGGACGCCCCGGGCAGGGCCCGCATCAGCCGCAGCCCGGGGCGTGCGCGGCGCCCGCCACGCACCGCTCCCACGGCTCCCGGTCGTACGGCCCGGCGGTTTCGCGTTTCGCCGGGGCCGGTCAGGCCTCGGGGACGGCGGCGTCGAGGGCCGCGGTGAGGCGGTGCAGGCGGATCTGGAGATCGCGGATCTCGGTGAGCTCGAAGCCCGTCGCGGCCGCGATCCGGCGCGGCACCTCCACCGCGCGTGCGCGCAGCGCCGTACCGGCCCCGGTGAGGCCGACGTGGACGGACCGCTCGTCCTCGGTGCTGCGCTCCCGGTGGACCAGTCCGGCCGCCTCAAGGCGCTTGAGCAGCGGCGAGAGCGTCCCCGAGTCGAGTCGGAGGTGGTTTCCGATCTCCTTGACGGGCGTCGTGCCGTGCTCCCACAGCACCAGCATCACCAGGTACTGCGGATAGGTCAGGCCGAGGTCCTTGAGGACGACGCGGTAGAGGCCGTTGAAGGCCCGGCTCGCCGAGTTCAGCGCGAAGCAGATCTGGCCGTCCAGGCGGAGGAAGTCCTCCTCGCGGAGGGTTTGGGTGGGCTGCTCGCTCATGGGCGCAAGTGTACCCGGGCAAGGCTTGAGAGGCATTGAATTGTGCACAATTGAATTGTGTGCTCTACTTCTGGTGTCAGCCGATCACCGGCTGCACGGTCACCACCGCGAGAGGAACCCCCTGATGGACGCGCTGTACACCGCTGTCGCCACCGCCAACGGCCGCGAAGGCCGCACGGTCAGCTCCGACGGCCAGATCGACCTCGCTCTCGCCATGCCCCCGGCGCTCGGCGGCAGTGGCCAGGGCACCAACCCCGAGCAGCTCTTCGCGGCGGGCTACGCGGCCTGCTTCGCCAGCGCGCTCGGCCTGGTCGGCCGGCAGGCGAAGGTCGACACCGGTGAGGTGTCGGTCACCGCGGAGGTCTCGATCGGCAAGGACGACAACGGCTTCGGCCTGGCCGTCACCCTGCGCGTCGAGCTGCCGGAGTCCCTCGCCGGTGAGACGGGCGAGCTGCTGGTCAAGCAGGCCCACGAGGTCTGCCCCTACTCCAAGGCCACCCGCGGCAACATCCCGGTCGAGCTGGTGGTCGAGTAGTCCTCACGGGGGTCACCCCCTAAGGCCCCCGACCCGCCCCGTCAGGGGCGGGTCAGGGCGTTCCCCGAGGACGGGCCGGTCCGGCGTGGCCATGATCGAACCATGTCGAACTCACCATGGCCGCGGGCGGCGTTCAGCGCCGGTCCGCTCTGTATGACGGCCTACGGGCTCATCCGGCTGACCGACGAGGAGCACGGCCCGGGGCCGGCCTGGTCCTCGGGCCATCTCTTCTTCCTGGCAGCCGTGTTGTGTTTCGTCCCCATCGTGCTGGGGATGCGGCGAATGGCCGCGGCGGGCCGGGGCCGGGCCGCTCGGGGACTCGCCGGAGCCGGGGCGGTGACCGCACTGATGGGCGTGGCCGCCGTCCTCGCGCAAGTGGTCATCGACCTCGTCGCCGGGTTCCTCAGCGAGGACCGCGAGGCGATGCGCGAGCTCTTCCGGCGCGTCAAGAGCCACGCCGGCGTGGAGCCCGCCGTCTACACCGTCGGTCCACTCCTGTTCTACGTCGGCCTGCTGCTGCTCCTGACCCAGCTGGCGGCCCTGCGCCGGACAGCCGCCTGGCGGCCCGTCGCGGTGGTCGCCGGCATCGTGGCCACGGGTGTCAGCCTGGACCTCCTCCCGCTGGCGGGGCTGTTGTTCCTCCTCGCCTTCGCGCCCCTGGGGCGGCAGGTCGAAGACTCGGACCGGCGTCCACTGACGGCCACGGCTTCACCGGGCCGCTGACGGGACCGGCGCGGCGGGGACGTGGTCCGTGAACAGGGATTCGGGGAGCGGGGCCAGGCCGAGCAGGCCCAGCGTCGTGTCCGTCGTGACCCGGTGCCAGTCGGCGGCCCGGCGGAGCATCGCGTGCCCGCCGTGCGGCATGGCGATGCCCGCCGCCCGGGCGCCCCGGGCCCGGGCCCGCCGTACGTAGTCCCACGACCCCTGCGCGTCGGTGACGCGGTCGGCCTCGTCGTGCAGGAGCACCACGGCCGTGTCCCCGAGGTGCAGGACCGGTTCACCCGGCGGGCACCACGGCGCGAGCCCCACCACCGCACGGACCAGCGGGTCGGCGGCGGCCCGCAACGCGGCGCGCCCGCCCATGGAATGCCCGACCAGCACCACGGGCAGCGGCCCGGCCACACAGCACAGCTCGCGCAGCGCCTGCCACACGTCGTGGACCGGATCCGCGCGGTTGCCGTTCCAGCCCCGGTGCTCGTAGCGGACCTCCGCCACCACCACGCCCCGCGCCGACCCCGCGCCCGCGATCGCCCGCGCGAACGGACGCATCCGCAGCCCCGGCAGGTTCGCCCGCGGCGGCGCGTCGAGCCCCTCCGCCCGTCCTCCGTGCAGCAGGAGCACCGCGGCCGTGGGGTCCTGCGGCACCCGGTGCAGCACCAGCGCACCCGTCGGCCCCCTCACGCCCGGCCTCCGCGCGGCGGCAGCGGGAGGAACCCGCTGGTTCGGGCGGTGTAGTCCGCGAAACCGGGCCGGTCCGCCATCCGGGCCTCCAGCAGCCGCTTGCCGCTCCCCACCGTCAGCAGCACCGTCATGACCAGCGGGGACACCAGGCACAGCAGCGCGGCCCGCCAGGTCCCGCATGCCGCCAGATAGAGCCCCCACCAGACCAAGGAGTCCCCGAAGTAGTTCGGATGGCGGGTCCATGCCCACAGACCCCGGTCCATGACCGCGGCCCCGTGCGGCGGATCGGCCTTGAACCGCGCGAGCTGGAAATCCCCCACGGCCTCGAAGCCCAGACCCGCTGCCCACAGCGCCGCTCCGAGTACGTCGAGCACGCCGATGGGAGAGTCCACGTACGAGGCGGTCTGGACGGGCAGGGAGACCAGCCAGACCAGACCCGCCTGGAGCAGGTACACCGTGAGCAGGGCGCGCACCTGCGGATTCCCCCGCCCCCGGGCCAGGAGCTCCGCGTAGCGCGGGTCCTCGCCGTGCCCGCGGCCGCGCCACGCGAGGTGGACGGCCAGCCGTAACCCCCAGACGACCGTGGCAGTGGCCACCAGGAGCCGCCGGCCGTCGTCCCCGTAACCGGCCGACAGGACGTACGAGACCACCGCGATCGCGGCGAACGCGAGGCCCCAGGCGATGTCCGCCGTCCGGTGCAGGCGCCGGGCCGTCCCGACCGCGAAGGCCAGGAGCAGGACGGCGGCGGCCGCACCCGCGGCCGCGGCCAGGTTGCTCCCGAGGGCCTGCCACGAGGCGGCGTTCACCGCCCCGCCCCCAGCGAGACGTCCTCCGTCAGCAGCAGCTGCCGGACGTCGAGGTAGCGGGCCCGGAACCCGGCTTCCGAGTAGGCCAGGTAGAACTCCCACATCCGCCGGAACGTCGCGTCGAAGCCGAGCGCCGCCACGGCCTCGGCCCGCTCCGCGAAGCGCTCCCGCCACAGGCACAGGGTCTGCGCGTAATGGTCGCCGTACCCCTGGTCGGAGACGATCCGCAGCCCCGCACCGGCCGCGTGCGCCTCGATGGCCTCGCGGGAGGGGATCAGGCCGCCGGGGAAGACGTACTTGCTGATCCACGTGTGCGTGCGGGCGGTGCGCAGCATCCGCTCGTGCCCCATGGTGATGGACTGGAGCGCGATCCGTCCGCCGGGAGCCACCGCATCGCGCAGGGCGCCGAAGTACGTCGGCCAGAAGTCCCTGCCGACCGCCTCGATCATCTCCACGCTCACCACCGCGTCGTACCGCCCTTCCAGGTCACGGTAGTCCCGCAGTTCCACGTCCACCCGGTCGGAGAGCCCCGCGGCGGCGATCCGGCGGCGGGCGAGGTGCTGCTGCTCCGCGGAGAGGGTCACCGTCGTCACCTGCGCCCCCCGGTCGGCCGCGCGCAGCGCGAGCTCGCCCCAGCCGGTGCCGATCTCCAGCACGCGCTTGCCCGGGCCGACGCAGGCGAGGTCCAGCAGCCGGTCGATCTTCCGGTGCTGCGCGGCCGGCAGGCTCTCGCGGCGCGCGGGGAAGGAGGTGAACACGGCGGAGGAGTACGACAGGGTCTCGTCGAGGAAGAGGGCGAACAGCTCGTTCGACAGGTCGTAGTGGCGGTGGATGTTCTCCCGGGCCCCGGACCGGGAGTTCAGCTGCGCCTCGGGCCGGCGCTGCACCCACGCTCCGCGCAGCCTGCGCAGCGGGGCGGGGACGAGGTCGTCCACGTGCAGGGCGAGGACCGTCAGCAGGCCGGTCAGGTCGTCGCTGTCCCATTCGCCCGCCATGTAGGACTCGCCGAAGCCGATCAGGCCGTGCGCCCCGATCCGGCGGAAGAAGGCGTCGGGGTCGTGGACGGTCAGCGAAGGGCCGATGCCGCGGGGTGGTTCGGCGCCGAAGCGGCAGCGCAGGGGCAGGGCGGTCACGGCACGCCGGACCAGCCGGCGGGCGACGGCCGCGTGCCCGATGGGGGCCGTCGGCGGCCGCGCCACGTCCGGCCACGCGTGGGCGCGGGGGTCGGCATCGAAGTCGACGGCTGCGGCGTGCCGCTTCGCGGGTTCGCCGGCGGTGCGGGGGAGCGAAAGGGTCACGAGAGGATGCCTTCCTGGGACGCGCGGTCGGGTCGGGGCTGTACGGGCAGCCCGCGGAGCAGCAGTCGGACGGCCTGTCGGCGGATCCCGGCCCAGACGGCGGCCGTGGACCAGGGCCGCCGGGCGACCGCGCGCAGCAGGGCGAGGGAGGTGGCGGGGCGGTGGCGGCCGTGCAGGGTCGCGGTGAAGGCCCGCTGCCCGGCGCGTTCGAGCTGGACGGCGATCTCCAGTCGCTCGCGCGGCTCCGGCAGTCGCATGCGGTAGTGGCCGTCGACGGGGAAGAACGGCGAGACGTACAGCTCCTTCGCCGCCTCGGCCCGTCCGGCGTCGTCGGTCCGCAGGAGGTAGCAGTGGCGCTGCCCGTACGTGTTGTGGACCTCGCCCACGACACAGACCAGGGCTCCGGCGCGGTCGTGGCACCAGTACAGCGTCAGCGGGTTGAACACGTACCCCAGGACGCGGGCGTGGGCCAGCATCAGGACCCGCCCGCCGTCGAGGTGTACGTCGCGAGAGGCCAGGTACGCGTCGAGGCCGGCCCGGATGGTCGGCGCGGCGGCGAAGTGGTCCCGGGCGTCGAAACGGGCCAGCGGGCGCAGCGGCCACGGGAGGCGGGGGAGCGCGTCCAGGTCCACGAGCCACATGTACGTGCGGTGCCGGAAGGAGTGCCGTACGGGGGCCGTCCGCAGGTGGGAGACGACGCAGTCGTACAGGGCCGGCACGGCGACGGCGGGCAGGGCGGGGGGCGTCGGGACCGCCGCGGCCTCCGGGTCCGCCGGTGCCACCGGGATCTTCGGCTCCGCCAGGACCGTCCGGCTCGCCCTCTGCGCCACCGTGGGCGCCTCGACCCCGCTCACCAGCGCACCCCCAGCGCCGCAGCTGCCCGCACCCCGGAACGGCAGCCGTCCTCGTGGAAGCCCCACCCGTGGTACGCCCCGGCGAACGCGGTGACCCGCGTGTTCAGGCGGGGCAGCGCCCGCTGCGCGGCCACCGACTCGGGCGTGTAGACCGGGTGCGCGTAGTCCATACGGGCCAGGACGCGCTCGGGGTCGACCCGCCCGCCCGCGTTCAGGGTGACGACGTACCGGGTGGCGCCCGGCAGCCGCTGGAGGCGCGTCATGTCGTAGCTGACCCGGACCCCGTCCGCCCCCGGGAGGCAGTCGTCGAGGTGGTAGTTCCAGGAGGCCCGGGCTCTGCGCGAGCGGGGCAGCAGGCCGGTGTCGGTGTGCAGCACCGTCGGGTTCGCCTCGTACCGGAAGGCCCCGAGGATCCGCTGCTCGTCCCGGGTGGGATCGGCCAGCAGGCGCAGCGCCTGATCGGGGTGCGTGGCGATGACGACCGCGTCGTAGGCATCGGTGGTGCCGTGCTCGGTGCCCACCAGGACGCCGCCCGGTATCCGGTCCACCCGGTTGACCGGGGTGGCGGTCCGGACGTTGCTGATCTCCTTGGCGGCCTTCTCCACGTAGGCCGCGCTGCCGCCGGTGACGGTCTTCCACTGCGGGGAGCCGGTCACGGACAGCAGCCCGTGGTGGTCGAGGAAGCGGAAGAGGTACGCGGCCGGGTACTCCAGCGCGGTCTCGGCGGGACAGGACCACACGGCCGACACCAGCGGTGTGATGAAGTGACCGACGAAGTACGGGGAGAACCCGCCGTCGGCGAGGAAGGCGCGCAGGGTGAGCTGCTGCGGGGGGCCGTCCCCGGCCAGCAGGGCGCGGGCGCGGCGGTGGAAGAGCGGTACCTCCGCCAGCAGCCGCAGGTACCGGCCGCGCAGGGCGGCCCGCCCGGTGAACAGGCCCGCGGGCCCGCGGGCACCGGCGTACTCCAGCCCGCAGCCGTCGCACCGTACCGACATGCTCATCTCGGAGTCCTGCGTGGCCACTCCGAGTTCGCGGAAGAGCCGGAGCAGCAGGGGGTAGGTGCGCTCGTTGTGGACGATGAACCCCGAGTCCACCCGCGCCGTTCCGCCGCCCGGGGCCGGCAGTTCATGGGTGTGGGCGTGGCCCCCCAGCCGGGGGTCCGCCTCGTACAGCGTGACGTCGCACGCCTTCTGCAGGACGTAGGCGGCGGTCAGTCCCGCCACCCCGCCGCCGATCACGGCCACACTCTGGGTACGCACAGTCCGTCACTCCCCACCGGTCGCCACGCCGCCGTCCGGGACGGCGTTTCCCCTTGCTTCGCGGCCGAAGCGCCCGCGGATTGGTGGCAGTTGCCGAAAGCGGAATCAGCAGCTGAGCGAGAGGTTGCACATTGATCGGGAATTGGCGACCTGGTTGACCAATCCGCACAGATGTCCGCTCCGAAGACCGGTCAAGAACGCGAACCTGGCAGCATCCGGAGCGGTCGGCCCTCTGAGTGGAAGGGCCGGTTCTTTCGACAGGAAAGGACCGTCATGCGACGGACGGACCCCGGCGGACCATCCGCCACCACCGGGCAACCGCTGCCCTTCGGTGTCCCCGACACCGCTGCCCCGCGGCTCGAAGACCTGATGTCCCGGGTGGCCCGCGGCGACAAGGACGCCTTCTCCGCCCTTTACGACGCCCTGTCCGGGACCGTGTTCGGACTGGTCGTCCGGGTCGTACGCGACCGCGCCCAGTCCGAGGAGGTGGCACAGGAAGTGATGATCGATCTGTGGCGGCAAGCCGCCCGTTACCGCCCCGACCAGGGCAGCGTGCTCAGCTGGGCCGCAACCCTCGCCCACCGGCGGGCCGTCGACCGGGTCCGCTCCGCCCAGGCCGCGATCAACCGCGAACACGACCAGGCCGCCCGCCAACAGGCGCGCCCGTTCGACGAGGTGGCGGAACAGGTCGAGACCCGACTGGAGAGCGAACAGGTGCGGCGCTGCATGCGCAACCTGACCGAGATCCAGCGACAGGCCGTCACCCTGGCCTACTACCAGGGCCTGACCTACCGTGAGGTCGCAGAGACCCTGCGCACTCCACTGCCCACGATCAAGACACGCATGCGCGACGGACTCATCCGGCTGCGCGACTGCATGGGGGTGACCACATGAAGCACGACGGGGAACTGCACACCCTCACCGGCGCGTACGCCCTCCACGCACTCACACCGGCGGAACACGAGGTGTTCACCGCACACCTCGCCGACTGTCCGTCCTGCCCGCAGGAAGTGGCCGAATTCTCCGCCACCGCCGCCCGCCTGGCCGGGGCCGCGACCCTGCCGCCGCCCCCGCGCATGAAGGACGCGGTCCTGTACGGCATCGAGTCGGTCCGCCAACTGCCCCCGCTGCTCCCGGCCACGGGCAGGCCGATGACGTTCACCGCCATCCTGCGCCGCAAGGCCATCACGCTGGCGATCGCCGCGAGCATCGCCGGGGTGGCCGTGCTCGTGGGCGTCACGGTCCGGCAGAACCAGCTCGCCGAGGAGGCCCGGCAGCAGGCCCAGGCCACCGAACGCCGCCTCCAGGACGTCACCACCGTCGTGGCCGCCGCCGACGCCCGTACGGTACGTGGCCGCACCACCACCGGCGCCACCGCCTCCGTGGTCAGCTCCAAGCTGCAGAACAGGGCGGTCTTCATCGGCGCGGGGCTTCCCGACCCGGGAGCGGACCGGACGTACCAGCTCTGGTTCGAGGACCACGGCACCATGCGCCCCGCCGGGCTGCTCACGCAGGACGGGGCCACGCTCATGCAGGGAGGCATCCAGGGAGCCTCCGGGGTGGGACTCACCGTCGAACCCGCCGGCGGGTCCGCCCGGCCCACCACCCGACCGCTGATGCTCCTCAACCTGCCGGCCTGACCCGCGACGGCTCACACCGGCCGGTCGGAGCCGGACTGCCGGGCGGGCTTCGGAGCCGGCTTCGGATCGGGTTTCGGGGTGGTTTTCGGAGTGGGCCTCGCGCGGACGTGCATGCGTTCGCCCTGCCTGCCGAAGAGGCTGAGCACCTCGACGGGCCGGCCGTCGGCGCTGCTGAACCAGTGGGGCAGCCGCGTGTCGAACTCCGCGACCTCGCCGGGGCCGAGGACCAGATCGTGCTCGGGGAGCACCAGCCGCAGCCGGCCCTGCAGCACGTACATCCACTCGTAGCCCTCGTGGGTACGCAGATCCGGCTCGGAGCCCCGGTCGGTGATGATCATCTTGTATGCCTGAAGGGGACCCGGAGTCCGGGACAGCGGGACGAACGTTCCGCCGCTCGGCAGCTCATGGGGGGTCAGCCGGACCCGGGGGTCGCCGACCTCGGGCGCGCCCACCAGGTCGTCCAGCGGCACGCGGTACGCGCCGGCCAGCGGCAGCAGCAGCTCCAGGCTGGGGCGGCGCTGCCCGGACTCCAGCCGGGACAGGGTGCTCTTGGAGATGCCGGTCGTCTCGGAGAGCGCGGCCAGCGTGAGGCCGCGCTTGGCGCGGAGCCGCTTGAGCCGGGGGCCGACCTCGTCGAGGACGCTCTGGTAGGGCGGCGGTG
Source organism: Streptomyces sp. NBC_01006 (assembly GCF_045162725.1). Lineage (NCBI taxonomy): Bacteria > Bacillati > Actinomycetota > Actinomycetes > Kitasatosporales > Streptomycetaceae > Streptomyces > Streptomyces sp. NBC_01006. The sequence goes on from NZ_CP108700.1 coordinate 8,102,543, forward strand.
TGTCGGCCGGTGCGTCGGCCGGTGTGTCGGCTGGTGTGTCCACGGGGGCATTCCACCCCGCTGTCCCGGAAACAGCAACAAGAGTTGTCGTACCGGATCCGCGGGGGGCAGGCTCCGCGGCATGAGCCCACACCGCGATTCCAGCCCCGCACACGGCCACGGCCACGGACCTGCGCACGCGCCCGGCCACGACTCCGGCCACCACTCCACCGACCTCGACTGGGACGTCATGGCGACCCAGCTGGAGGACGGCGCCGAACTGCAGCTCCCCGGCCTGCGCCGGACGGCGGCCCACCTGGGCGAGCTGCTCGGCCCCTCGGCCGAGGTCCGCCGCATCCTCGACATCGGCAGCGGACCCGGCGTGATGACCTGCGTGCTCGCCGAGGCCTTCGCCGGCGCCGAGACCGTCGCCGTCGACGCCACGCCCGGCCTACTGGAGCGCACCCTGGCCCGCGCCGAGAAGCTCGGCCTCGGAGACAGGGTGGCCGTACGCCACGCGGAACTGCCCGAAGGCCTGGGCAGCGGTGACGGGACCGGCGGGGACGGCCTCGGCACGGCGGATCTGATCTGGAGCAGCAAGACCGTCCACCACCTCGGCGACCAGCAGGGCGCGCTGAACGCGCTGGCCGGTGTGCTGCGGCCCGGCGGGGTGCTCGCCGTGACGGAGGGCGGCCTGCCGATGCGCTTCCTCCCGCGCGACATCGGGATCGGCAGGCCGGGCCTGCAAGCCCGGCTCGACGCCGTCCACGAGCACTGGTTCTCGGTCATGCGGGCCGAACTCCCCGGCAGCACCCCCGTCGTCGAGGACTGGCCCGCGATGCTCCGCCGCGCCGGACTGTCCCGCGTCGGGAGCTTCACGTACCTCCTCGACCTGCCGGCCCCGCTGGGCGCGACGGCCCGTGCCTTCCTGCACACCCAGCTGACCCGGCTGCGGGAGGCCGCGAGCGACATGCTCGACGCCGACGACCTCGACACCCTCGACGTGCTGCTCGATCCCGAGGCGCGGCACGGCATCCTGCGCCGGCCCGACGCCTTCCTCCTCTCCGCCACCACCGTCTTCACGGGCGTGGGGAGGACCCCTCTGGAGGCGTGACCCGGGGCACAGGTGAGGGCCGAGTGGGGACGTGGCGGTGCGGGCACGTTCAGGGGGCGACACAATGACCACTGTTGTTCTCTTTGATCCAGTACGGAGGAATGGGCGGATGCTCAACGAAAGAGCGGGGCAGCAGGCGCGCCCGGAGGACCTGGTCGACGTGGCCCGGCTCGTGACCGCGTACTACGCCCTGCACCCCGATCCCGCGGATCCCGGCCAGCGCGTCAGCTTCGGCACCTCGGGACACCGCGGCTCCTCCCTCGCCACGGCCTTCAACGAGGACCACATCGCCGCGACCAGCCAGGCGATCTGCGAGTACCGGGCCCAGCAGGGCATCGACGGCCCCCTCTTCCTCGGTGCGGACACCCACGCCCTGTCCGAACCCGCCCGGGTGACCGCCCTGGAGGTCTTCGCAGCCAACGACGTGACCGTGCTCGTCGACGCCGCCGACGGCTACACCCCCACGCCCGCCGTCTCGCACGCGATCCTCACCCACAACCGCGGTCGTACCTCGGCCCTGGCCGACGGAGTGGTGGTCACCCCCTCGCACAACCCGCCCGCGGACGGCGGCTTCAAGTACAACCCGCCGCACGGCGGGCCCGCCGGATCGGATGCCACCGGCTGGATCCAGGAGCGCGCCAACGAGATCATCACCGGAGGCATGAAGGAGGTCCGGCGGATCCCGTTCGCGCGCGCGTCGGCGGCCTCGACCACGAGTACGTACGACTACCTCGGCACGTACGTGCGCGATCTGCCGTCCGTGCTCGACCTGGACGCCGTACGCGCCGCGGGCGTGCGCATCGGGGCCGACCCGCTCGGCGGGGCCTCCGTGGCGTACTGGGGGCGGATCGCCGAGGAGCACCGCCTCGACCTGACCGTGGTCAACCCGTACACCGACCCCACCTGGCGGTTCATGACGCTGGACTGGGACGGCAAGATCCGGATGGACTGCTCCTCCCCGTACGCGATGGCCTCGCTGATCGAGGGCCGGGACCGGTTCCAGATCGCCACCGGCAACGACGCGGACGCCGACCGGCACGGCATCGTGACGCCGGACGGCGGACTGATGAACCCCAACCACTACCTCGCCACCGCGATCGAGTACCTCTACAGCCACCGCGAGCAGTGGCCGGCGGACGCGGGCGTCGGCAAGACGCTGGTGTCCTCGGGGATGATCGACCGGGTGGCCGCGGACCTGGGCCGCGAACTGGTGGAGGTGCCCGTCGGTTTCAAGTGGTTCGTGGACGGGCTCTCCGCGGGCAGCATCGGCTTCGGCGGCGAGGAGTCGGCCGGGGCCTCCTTCCTGCGCCGCGACGGCTCGGTGTGGACCACGGACAAGGACGGCATCCTCCTCGCCCTGCTGGCCTCGGAGATGCTCGCCGTGACGGGGCAGACCCCGAGCGAGCGGTACGCCGGCCTCACGGCCCGGTTCGGCGAGCCGGCGTACGCGCGGATCGACGCCCCGGCCACCCGGGAGGAGAAGGCGGTGCTGGGCCGGCTCTCCCCCGAACAGGTCACCGCCGACACCCTGGCGGGGGAGCCGGTCACGGCGGTGCTGACGGAGGCTCCGGGCAACGGGGCCGCCATCGGCGGCATCAAGGTCACCACGGAGCACGCCTGGTTCGCGGCCCGCCCCTCGGGCACGGAGGACGTCTACAAGATCTACGCCGAGTCCTTCCACGGCGCCGACCACCTGGCCCGCGTACAGGAGGAGGCCCGTTCGGTCGTCTCGGCGGCGCTGTCCGGCTGATCCTCCCGCCGGCGAACCCCGCGCGGACGAACCCGCCACCCCGACCGGAGATTTATCAGTAGGGTGGCGGGCTCCGGGAGTTCGCGCGGAGGGAGCAGGCATGCGAGGCGGTACGGTCGCGGTGGTCGGCGGGAGCGTTGCCGGTTGCGCGCTGGCCTCGGCGGCGGCCCGCGCGGGCGCCGACGAGGTGGTGGTGCTTGAGCGCACCCACGGACGGCTGGCGGACCGGGGCCTGGGGCTCTGCATCCACGACGGCCGGGCCGCCGAACTCGCCGCCACCGGGGCGCTGCCCGCAGGCATCGCCGCGCACCCCCTGACCCGGCGCCGCTGGATCGTCCGGGACGACGCGGCGGCCGGGCCGGCCGGGCGGGTGTTCTGGGAGCAGCCGTTCCCCTTCCACTCGTACCACTGGGGCCTGCTGTGGCGGGGGCTGCGGGAGGCGACACCCGCCTCGGTGGTCTACCGGCAGGGCGCCGCGGTGACGGGCGTGGCCGACACCGGCGAGCGGGCCGAGGTACGGCTGGCCGACGGGACCGCCGAGCCGTTCGACCTGGTCGTCGGCGCCGACGGGTACCGCTCGGTGGTGCGCGAGGCGGTCTGCCCCGGGTCCCGGCCGGTCTACGCCGGGTACGTCTGCTGGCGCGGCAACCTCGACGCCCGGGGGCCGGCCGCGCTCGGCGACGCCGCAGTGCCCTCCGACGCGGTGACCACCATCTGCTTCACCGGCGGGAGCTGCGTCATCTACCCCACCCCCGGACCGGACGGCCCCAGGGTGAACTGGGTCCTGTACGCCATGCCTCCACGGGGCGGCCGGCTGCCGTTCGACGATCCGACGAGCTTCCCTCCGGGGCGGGTGACCGAGGAACTCACCGCACACCTGCGCACGTTGCTGGAGCGGGAGTTCCCGCCCCACTGGGCGCGGGTGCTCGCCATGACGGAGCCCGCGGACACCTACGTCCAGCCCATCTACGACCTGGAGACGGCGCGTACGACGGCCGGGCGCCTGCTGCTCGCGGGCGACGCGGCCACGGTGGTGCGCCCGCACAACACGAGCGGGGTGGCCAAGGCCCTCCAGGACGCCACCGCGTTCGAGGACGCCTGGCGCCGGGCCGGCACCTGGGGCGAGCTGCTGGGCGGGTACCACGCCGCGCGCGGTGCGGCAGGGCGGGAGATGGTCGCCTTGGCCCGCCGCCTCGGCCGGGGCCAGGTGGAGCAGACCCCTGCCTGGGCCACGATGAACCACCGCGAGGTGGAGTCGTGGTGGCAGGAACTGCTCGACGGGGCCGCCGACATCGGCGGCCAGGCCATGAGGCCGTAGACCGGTACGCGAAAACCCGTCCCGATGCGCCTGCCGGCGCAGCACCACGGGCGCGTGGCCAGGGAGTCGAGGCATGAAGCAGACCACGTACGAGCGCTCGCGGGAGTTCGACGTCAACAAGGTCGGCGCGTAAGCCTCCGTCTCGGCTCGGCTCGACCAGGGACTCACATGACGACCGTGCCCTCGGAGCGGCTGCACCCGTACCTGCCGGTCATGTCGTACTCGTGGCCGATGATGACGATCGTGCGGCAGACGGAGCAGACCGTGGGCGTCACGGGGTTCACCCGCAGAACGTACGTGTCCTCCAGCGCCAGGACGGCGTCCACGGACTCCTTGCCGTGCTCGGCGATGCCCTGTTCGATGAACTCGAAGGCGCCGTACTGGGCCCCGCAGTCGCAGTCGATGCGGTTCGAGTACGCGGGCCCGATGTCCTTGACCCCCAGCTCCGAGGTGATCTTCTCCCGCTCCGCGCGCGATACGGGCTGCATGCCCCGGTCCTTGACCCGTTGCGGGGTCCAGTACCAGGCCTTGAACGCCGCGGCCTGCGCCGGGGACAGGTAGAACGTCAACGATCTGCCGGCCTTCAGGGCATCCTGCACCGCCGCCACGACCGTACTGTCGTCGGCCGACACGACGACCTTGCCGTCGCGGACCATGGCATCGATCTCGGCGAACGAGCTGCTCTTCATGGGACGTCCTTCCGGTGGGTTCCGTCGGCTCCGACCGTTCGATGCTCACCCGCCGCCGTGCCGTCGGCCAGCGGGGGCGGGTGACCGGGGGCCGCCCGTACGAGCGGGGCCCGGCGGGTGCCCGTCACTGAGCGGGGCGGCGGCACTGCGGCCTACCCTGGAGACGGCGGCCGTCCGCGGTGAGCGGCCCGGGCGGCCGCCCCGGCGGCTGCGGGCACGTACCCCTCCTTGAATCCCGCGCCCGCGGCGCCGGCACGGCACGGCGGGGCAAGGCGGGCGGCGCGGGCGTGGAGCCGCCGGAAGAGCCCTCGCGGTGGGACAGTGGATGCCATGTGCGGTCGATATGCCTCCAGCCGCGCCCCCGAAGACCTGGCCGACCTGTTCGAGGCCCGCTGGGACCCCCGGGAGACGCTGGCACCGAGCTGGAACGTGGCTCCCACCGACGAGGTGTGGGCGGTCCTCGAACGCCCCGACCGCACGACGGGGGAGGTGGAGCGCCGGCTGCGCGCCCTGCGCTGGGGCCTGGTCCCCTCCTGGGCGAAGGACCCGAACGGCGGCGCCCGGATGATCAACGCGCGGGTGGAGACGGTGCACGAGAAGCCGGCCTACCGGCGCGCCTTCACCCGCCGCCGCTGCCTGCTGCCCGCCGACGGCTTCTACGAGTGGCAGTCCGTGGCAGCCACCGCCACGGCGAAGGCGTACAAGCAGCCGTACTTCATCACTCCGCAGGACGCCGGGGTGATGGCCATGGCCGGGCTGTACGAGTTCTGGCGCGACCCGGCCGTGACCGACGAGGACGACCCGGCCGCCTGGCTCCTCACCACCACGATCATCACGACCGAGGCCACCGACGCGGCCGGCCGCATCCACCCCCGCATGCCCCTGGCCGTGGCCGCGGAGGATCAGGACGCCTGGCTGGATCCCGCCCACGAGGACGTCCACGGCCTGCGGGCCCTGCTCCACACCCCGTCCGACGGCCACCTCGACGTACGGGCGGTGTCCACGGCGGTCAACAGCGTGCGGAACAACGGCCCCGAGCTGCTCGAACCCCCGGCCGACCGCTGAGCCCGCGCCCGGTCAGGCGCCGATGGCCGTCATCAGCATCGGGAACGAGGACACCAGCTCGCGCTCCCAGTACGGCCACGCGTGGACGCCCTGGTACGAGCACACCGCCGCCGGAACGCCGAGCTGGGCGAGGCGCAGCCGCAGATCCTGGTTCATGCCGTGGATGAGCCGTTCCACGCGTTCCGTACCGTGGCGGACCGGGTTCGTGCAGCGCGTCGGGCTCGGTGGCGGGTCGCCCCACTGCCAGCCGGTACCGGCGTCCGTGCCGTCGCCGTACGAGACGTAGAGCGCGCTGCCGGTCAGCCCGGCGGCCTGATGGACCGGGTCGTTGCGCTCCCACACGGCGCGCTGGCGCACGTCCGCCGGGTCCACGGTGTCGTACGGGAACCCCGGCTCGCCCCAGATGCGCCGCCAGTCGGTGTGGCACGCGCCGCCGGCGCCCTTCACCAGGTCGGGCCCGGAGAGCCCGCCGTCGAGCGACAGGTGGAGCGTGCTGACCGCCCCGCTGTACGAGGCCACCGCGCGGAACATGCCGGGGTGCGTGGCGGCGAGCTTCATCGCGCCGAGTCCGCCCATCGACAGCCCCGCGACGGCACGCTCCGTACCGGCGCGGTACCCGCTCTCCAGCAGCGGCCGCACCTCGTCGATCAGGTACGTCTCCCAGGCCGGAGGGCCGCCGCTGCCGGTGTTGTACCAGTCGCTGTACCCGCTGCACGGGCTGGTCTGCGGCAGCACCACGAGGACGTCCCGGGGGGCGGCCAGCTCCTCGATGTGGGTGTTGGCGGTCCAGTCGTTGTGGTCTCCCGGCCCGCCGTGCAGCAGCCACAGGACCGGCCACGTACGGGTGGCGGTCTTGGACCAGGCCGGCGGCAGCAGCAGCCGCACCTTGGCCGGCGCATCGATCTCGGGCGAGGAGACGGTGAGATCGAGCGTCCGGTCGTCGATCCGCTGCTCCTCGACCACCTGGGCCGGGTTGTCGGCCGCACGGGCGGCCCCGGCCCCCGCCGGCTGCAGCAGGATCACGAGCGCAGCCAGTACCGCGGCCGCGTGTCGCGAGATCCGATGGTGCACGAGAACCTTCCTTCCGTCCGAAGCGCTGTTCCCCGGCCGGTCCCTCCGGACGCCGGTCACAGGGCGGCCCGCGCGGTGGCCCGCCCGCGTACGGTCAGGGCGTGCGGGGCGCGGCCCGGAGGCGCGGGAAGGCGCAGCGGGCGGCTGCCCGGGGTGAGCGACCCGAGGACGCGCGGCCCCGCGGCGCCCGTGCACCCCGGGTCATTGCCCGGGAGGCCGTGCAGGGTGAGGTATCCGAGCACCGCGAAGGCGTAGGCCTCCTTCGCCTCCGCGGGCAGCCCCAGCTCCTGCGACCCGCGTACCGCCGTACTGCCCGTGCGGCCGGTGTCGCCCGTGTCGCCCGCCAGCTCGTCGCGGAGCATCGCCATCAGTGCGGGGTTCCGTACGCCGCCACCGGACACGAACACCTCGGTGGCTGCGAACGGGCGCAGCGCGTCGGCCACCGTCCGGGCGGTCAGACGCGTGAGGGTGGCGACGAGGTCCTGCGGCCGGAGCTCGCCGAACCCCGCCAGCCGTGCCCGCAGGTAGCCCGCGTGGAACAGCTCCTTGCCCGTCGTCCGGGGAGCAGGCATCCGGTAGTACGGCTCCCCGCACAGCAGCCGCTCCAGCAGCCCCTCGTGGACGCGCCCGGCGGCGGCGAGTGCGCCGTCCGCGTCGTACGCGAGCTTGCCGGCGCTCAGTTCACGCACCGCGGCGTCGATCAGCGCGTTGCCCGGGCCGGTGTCGAACGCCACGGGATCGCCGCCCGCCGGCAGCACGGTGACGTTGGCGATCCCCCCGATGTTCAGGGCGGCCGGTACGCCGGGGCGCCCGCGCAGGAGCATCAGGTCGATCAGACTCACCAGGGGTGCGCCCTGTCCGCCCGCCGCCACGTCACGCGGCCGGAACCCGGAGACGACCGGGCAGCCGCTGCGCTCCGCGATCCAGGCCGGTTCGCCGAGCTGCAGCGTGCCGTGTACCTGGCCGTCCTCGGCCCAGTGGTACACCGTCTGCCCGTGCGAGGCGACCAACTCGGCGCGTCCCTCGCACAGTTCCCGGTCGGCGCGGGCGGCGACGGCCGCGAAGGCCTGCCCGATCCGGGTGTCGAGGCGGCAGACCTCGGCCAGGGTGGTCGCAGCGGGCGGCAGGGCGGCGGCGAGGGCCTCCCGTACGTCGGCCGGGTACGGCTCGCTGACCATGCCCAGCGGCACGAGGTGCAGCGTGCCGTCCTCGGCGGAGAGTTCGAGATCGGCGGCCGCGGCGTCGACGGCGTCGTACGAGGTCCCCGACATCAGCCCGATCACCCTCATCGCAGCGGCTCCTGATGGTCGCGGCCGCGCAGGCTCAGCAGGGCGAAGCAGCTGAGGGCGCAGGCGCCGGCGGCGTAGTACGCGGGCACGGAGGTGTCTCCCGTCCGGGCGATCAGGGCGGTGATGACGAGCCCGGCGCAGCCGGAGAACACCGCGTTGGCGAGGGCGTAGGCCAGTCCGAGCCCGGTACAGCGCACCCGGCGCGGGAACATCTCGGCGAGCATGGCCGGCCCCGGTCCGGCCATCAGGCCGACCAGCACGCCCGCGAGCAGTACGGCCCCGGCCCTGGACCACGGCGAGGCGCCGGGGGACTGGAGCACGTGGAGGAGGGGGAGGGCGAGCACCACGACCCCGACGGCTCCGCCCAGCATCACGGGGCGCCGGCCGATCCGGTCGCTGAGCGCCCCGGCGGGCAGGATCGAGGCGGCGAACCCGGCGTTGGCGAGGGCGGTGGTGAGCAGGGCCTCGCGCGGGGAGGCGCCCAGGGTCGCCTGGAGGTAGGAGGGCAGGACGACGAGGAAGGTGTACCCGGCCGCGGACCAGCCCATGATCCGCCCGATGCCGAGGAGGACGGCCCGCGCGAGCTCCCTGCGGCCGACGGGACGGGCGTCCGCCGCGGGAGCCGGCGGCGGGGGCGGTTCCGCCAAGGCCGTACGCAGCCACAGCGCCACCGCACCCAGCGGCAGGGCCAGCAGGAACGGGATGCGCCAGCCCCACGCGTGCAGGGCTCCGGCGGGCAGCGCGCTCGCCAGGGCTGCGGCCGTACCGGCCCCCGTGAGCAGGCCGAGCGCGACGGTGAAGGACTGCCAGGCGCCGAAGAGGCCGCGGCGGCCCACGGGCGCGTACTCCGTCATGAGGGCGACGGCCCCGCCGAACTCGCCACCCGCGGAGAGCCCTTGCAGCGCCCGCAGGAGGGTGAGCATCCAGGGCGCGGCAGGGCCGATGGCGGCGCGGGTCGGCAGCAGCCCGATCGTGACGGTGGCGAGGGTCATGAGGCCGACGACCACGATGAGGGTGGGCCGCCGCCCCAGCCGGTCGCCGAGCCGCCCGAACAGGACGGCGCCGACGGGCCGGAAGAAGAAGGCGAGCGCGAACGAGGCGTACGTGGCCACCAGCGCCTCGGCTCCGCTGCTCCCCTCGGGCCGGAAGAAGTTCGCGGCGATGACGGTGGCCAGGCACCCGTAGACGCCGAACTCGTACCACTCGACGAGGTTGCCGACCGACCCGGCGAGCAGCGCCCGCCGGGACGTGCTGGGGCGGACGGCCGGGGAACTCAGCTCAAGAGGTCTCACCCGTCAGAGGTCCTCGCCCGAGAGGAGGGGTTCGAACGCCGTGTACGCGGCGAAGTCGCGGAAGTGTCTCGTGTAGAGGTCCGCTCCGTCGCCCAGGCGGTCGTCGGGTACCTCCGCGACGTCGACGAGCTGCCGGAACGTCCAGGTGATCAGCTCGCCCTTCTCGTTCCGGTAGCTCGTTTCGAGGCCTTCGCCGTGGGCCCGGGCCTTCGATCTGGCCTCGTCCTCGGTGCGGGCGGTCAGCAGGACGAAGCTCTCCCGGTACAGGGGCGCTTGACCGCCGGAAGCCGCCGCGGATTCGGCGACGCAGACGAGAACGGCGACGTAGGTCCTCACTTCTTGAACCGGTTGTCGTTCAGCAGCTTCCACGCCGTCTGGCAGGACTTGAGCCCGCAGCCCCGGACGTACCCGAGCGTGTCCCCGTAGTGCTCTCCGGGGAACGCCTGCCGGATGGACCCTCTACGGCACCGTGAGATGAAGTTGTTCGCGATCTCACCCAGGTTCTCGCCGGCCACGCACGCGTCCGCCGGCCGCACCGGCACGGCACCGGCAGCCGTCGGCGCCCCGAACAGGACGGCGCACGCGAGGACGAGCGCGGCCGCACCGCGCGCCGGCTTCCCGTTGACGGCCATGGTCAGCAGCCCGCGAGCTTCCCGTACGCGATCCAGACCTCGCCCTTGTCGTTGATGCTGACGTTGCCGGTCTTGTGCAGTCCGGTGTACTTCCCGCGGTACTTCCTGAGCTGCCCGAACTGCGATTCCAGGGAGAGGTACGGGGAATCGGGCCTCCAGTCGCCCGAGAACTCGGCGTACACCCCGTCGGTTCCGTCGGTGCCGCTCGCCCAACAGGCCCGACTGCCCGAGTAGAGGACCAGGTTGCCGTCGTACTGCATCTCCAGGCGGTTGGCGCCGTGGCTGATGCACTGCCCGGGGATCAGCTTGTCGGTGAACGAGGTTCCGATGTTGCGGCACTGCGCCGCCTGCCCCGTCGCGGCGGAGACCTGCCCGGCCGGTACGGCTGCCGCCGCCAGCAGGCTCACCACCGCGAACGCCAGCGCACGGGTCATGTTCCCGACCGTCTTCATGGACGCGCCCTTCTAAGCATGATCACTTCCCTCGGCGATCACGAAAGGTAGCAGGTCGACTACGGAAAGTCGCGCGCCCCGTGGCGCCCTGTTGACGGGTACCCGGGCTGCGGAGGGGCGGGCGGTCCGGGCGCTGGTCCGGTCTGCCGGGGACGGTGGCGCCGGGGACGGTGGTGCCGAGCCACTCGGCGCCGAGGAGGAGTTCGGCCGAGCGCAGTGCCGTGTAGGCGTTCCGTTGACCCATCAGGATGCACAGGGTGTAGGTGGCGTCGTCGAGCCCATCGCGTACGGCCGGGTCGTGGGGCGCTGTCAGGGCGCGGCGGCGCAGGGCGCGGTGCCGCTTCAGCAGCTCGCCGATGGTCTGCGGGTCGGGGAGCAGCCGCGTGTACGGCCGCGTCACGGGCTCGGTGGTGGACCGGGCCTCGTCCATCGCGTCCGCCAGGGCCCTGTCGAAAGGGGCCGGAGGCTTGCCGCCGGCTCCCAGGAGGAGTACGGCCTCGGCCGTCTCGCGGAGGCCGGCGCCGGCGGCCCACGCCGTGTCGGCCAGGATCTGTCGCGCGGTATCGGCGCCGCACGGCACCACCGCCATCAGGACGGTGACGGCCTGTTCCGCGGTGGTGTGCTGGGGTGGTGTCTCGCTCATCCGCCTGATTCCTCATTCCTGCGGCTGCTGGCTCGGTTTGCTGTATCCGCCCTCGTCGGCCCGGGTGGGGTGCGCCGTAGGCTGGCGGCAGGCAGCCCTTGCCGATTCCTCCCGGAAGGACGTACGTGATGAGTGCGAAGGCCCGCAAACTGTTCGAGGCGCTCGATCTCAACCATGACGGCACCCTGACCCGCCTGGAAGTGATCACCGCCCTGCGGACGAAGGGCCCGACGCTGGCCGCCAACGGCGACCTGCCGTTCTGGGGTCTGGGGGACGTCGACGCCTCGTCCGCGCTGTTCGACGCGGCGGACAAGAACGGCGACAACGTGCTGACGTTCGAGGAGTTCGCCCGGGAGGTCGATCGCCGCTTCGGCTGGTAGCCGCGCCCCGGCGAATCGGTGACGGCGGCTACGCCGTCCGGCTGTCGGCGTCCCGGTCCGGGTCGGACGCTTCGGCGGCGGCGAGCGTCGCGGCCCGCCGGCTCAGTACGACGGTGGCCGCGGCCGCGCTGAGCGCGAAGGCCATCACCACCGTGGCCGGCCGGTCCAACCGGTGCCCGGTGGCATGGTCGAGCGAGAAGCGGCCGGGCCCGGACAGGCCCAGGCCGGCCGCCACGAAGCCGAGGAGGGCGGGGTACTCGAAGCCGCCGGACTGGGCGAAGAACCCGGCGGGCGCATGCACCGCTGCGGCGCCGGCCATGGCACCCGCGGCGGCGGCGCCGGCCGCCGGAGTCGCCAGCCCCAACGCGAGCAGCACCCCGCCGCCCGCTTCGCCGAGCCCGGCGGCGATCGCGCTCTCCCGGCCCGGGGTGAACCCCATCTGCTCCATGCCCCGGGCCGTGCCCGCGATGCCGGCCCCGCCGAACCATCCGAAGAGCTTCTGCGACCCGTGTGCGAGCAGCACACCGCCGGCCCCAAGGCGCAGGGCGAGCAGTCCGAGATCCTTGCGATGCGTGAGCGGCATGAGGACAGGCCCTTCCGGACGGGGTTGCGTGTCACCTGGTCTCAAGCTTCACGCGAGCACACGGAGCGCGCACGCGCTGTGTGCTCGTCCGGCCGCACCCGCAGCGGGGCCAGACGAGCGTAAGGCATACAAAAGGCTATGCATTTGATTGCTTTTGAGGCGTTCGCGCCATACGGTCCCCACGGATTCGAGCCTGGTTCCCTGGACAGCCGGAACGGCTGTGCACACTCCGACCGGAGGTCTGTATGCCTTGCCGTAAGTCACTCACGCTGCTGGCCGCAGCCGCGTTGCTCTCCCTCGGCGCTCCGGCGGCGGTCGCCCACGCGGCCGACGCCACCTGCTTCGGGCAGCCCGCGACCATCACCGGGTCGGGCGCGATCACCGGGACGGAGGGCAACGACGTCATCATCGGGTCGGCGGAAGCGGACACCATCGACGGCCTTGGTGGCAACGACCTGATCTGCGGACTCGGCGGCAACGACACGATCGCCGGCGGCCTGGGCGACGACCGGCTGGACGGCGGCGACGGCGCGGATCTCATGCGCGGAGACCTGCTCTCCACCAGGTCTCCAGTGGAGGGCGGGGGCAACGACATCCTCTTCGGCGGGCCGGGTGACGACCGCATGGGCGGCGACAGCATGGCCTTCGGCTCCACCGCGTCGGGCGGGGGTGACGACATCCTGTTCGGCGAGGCGGGCAACGACGCCATGATCGGCGACAGCCGCGGCGGCATCAACGCGACCGGCGGCGGCAGGGACATCCTCGACGGTGGACCCGGGGACGACAGCATCACCGGCGACTCCTCCGCCGAGGGAAGCGCGACCGGCCACGGCGAGGACGTACTGCTGGGCGGACCCGGCGTCGATGCCATCATCGGCGACAGCAACTCGGGCCACGCCGCGCACGGGAAGGGCGAGAGCGGTCTGACCGGCAAGCCCGCGCGTCCGGGTCGCCAGGGCCGTCCGACCCCGGCGGTGAAGCCCGCGCGGGGCGCACCGGTCGCACCGGTCGCGCCCGTTGCCCCGGACGCGACGGCGGGCGGCAACGACGTCATGGACGGGGGCGACGACGCGAAGGACACCTGCGACGGGACGGACGGAGCCGACATCGCGGTCCGCTGCGAGACCGTGTCGAACGTCCCGTAAGCGGAGACGACCGGCGTTCGCGCCGGCGCGGTCAGTGGATTCCGTACCGCGCGGCGATGCCCTCGATGACGATCTGCAGACCCTCTTCGAAGTGCTCGTCGTACTCCTGGAAGAGGTGCGTACCGGCGGCCGCGGCGAGCGGGTAGTCGGCCAGGCGCTCGCCGCGCTCCGCCACGTCGTAGCCCTCCCGGCGCTCGCCCGGGATGGGGTGGACGCCCTGTTCCTCGATCACGAACCCGAGCGTGTAGGAGAAGGTCGTCGCCATGGCCCGTACGGCCTGCGGCAGTTCGAACCCGTCCGCCAGCAGGGCCCGCAGATGGGCCTCGGACTGTTCCGCGTGCTCGGTTCCGGTGAAGCGGGAGCCGGTGAACACGCGGGCGCCGTCGCGGTAGGCGAGCAGGGCCCGGCGCAGACCGCGATTGGCGACCAGCATCCGCTCGCGCCAGGGCGCCGAGGAGGCGACCGGCCAGGTTTCCTCCGGGCCCGTGGCCATGCGCCGGAACATCTCCGTGGCCATCTCGTCGATCAGTTCCTGCTTGTTCTTGAAGTGCCAGTACAGCGCCGGCGCCTTCACATCCAGCTCCTGCGCGATGGCGCGGAGGGTGAGCTTTTCGAGCCCGCCCTCGTTCAGCAGCCGCAGAGCGGTCTCGGCGACGGTCGAGCGGGTCAGGGGCGGGACGCGCGGCGGAGTCTGCTGTGGCTTGGCGTTCATCGTCTGCTCTGTCTCCCGGGGCGGTTCACTCTTCCGTGGCGTTGACAGCTTAACAACGTTAAGGGCATTCTTGCGTGAAGAGCCTCCTTAACGCTGTTAAGGAGGCGTCGCGAAGCGAGCGAACGGGGAGATCGATGAACGAGCGGCAATACCAGGAAGACCGGACGGATGTGCTGATCGTGGGCGCGGGTCCCACCGGCCTTGTACTGGCCTGTGACCTTGCCCGGCGCGGTGTGCGCGCCCTGGTCGTCGAGCGGTCGCCGGAGTTGTTTCCCGGTTCCCGCGGCAAGGGCATCCAGCCGCGGACCCTGGAGGTCTTCGACGACCTCGGTGTCCTGGGGGAAGTCATGCGATGGGGCGGCCAGGCGCCGATCGGCATGACGTGGCAGGGCGGCTCCTGCGCCGGTGAGTTCCGCATGTTCGAGGATGTCGAACCGACCGAGGGCGCGCCCTACACGGGGCCCGCGCTGCTGCCCCAGTGGCGCACCCAGCGGATCCTGCTCGACCGGCTCCGCGAGCTGGGCGGTGACGTCGTGTTCGGAGTCGAGCTGACCGGCCTCACCCAGGATGCCGAGTCCGTGTGCGCCACCCTCATACCGGTGGAAGGCGGGAGCCCGAAGTCCGTCCGCGCGGGATACGCCGTCGCCGCCGACGGCGGCCGGTCCACGGTCCGCCGGCTCGTCGGCATCAAGATGACCGGCGAGCGCGTCGACCCGGCCCCGATGCTCGTGGCCGACGTGGTCATACCGACGCTCGACCGGGACAACTGGCACATCTTCCCGCCCGCCGCGGGCGGCACGGGCTTCGCCGCCCTCTGCCCCTTGCCGCATACGCGGGAGTTCCAGTTCGTGGCCCAGTCGGCATCGGTCGGCAAGGAGGTCACGGCGGAGGAAGTGCGTGCGGCGGTCGCCGCGTTCACCCACATATCGGCCGAGGAAGTCACCGAGGTCCCGTGGGCATCGGACTTCACCGTGAACGCCGCGCTCGCCGACCGCTTCCGTGACGGCAGGGTCTTCCTCGCGGGCGACGCCGCCCACATTCATTCGCCGGCGGGCGGCCAGGGGCTCAACACCAGCGTCCAGGACGCCTACAACCTGGGCTGGAAGGTCGCCGCCGTGCTGCGCGACGGAGCCCCGGAGGCGCTGCTGGACACGTACGAGGAGGAGCGTCTGCCCAATGCCGCCGCCATGCTGGGGTTGTCCACCCGCATCCACCGCGGTCAGGAGCAGCGTGGCGCCGCCACTCGCCAGCTCGGCCTCGACCAGCGGCACTCCTCGCTCACCCGCGAGATACGCGGCGGCCTGACCGACGACGCCCTGACGGCCGGAGACCGGGCACCTGACGGCCAGCGCGACGGGCTGCGGCTCTTCGACCTCTACCGCGGCCCCCACTTCACCCTGCTCGCGGTCGACACCCCGCTGCCGGAGCGACTCCCGCCGCTCCCGGGCCTGCGCACCGCGCAGATAGGCGCGTACGAGGCCTATGGACGCGGCCTGTACCTGATCCGCCCGGACGGATACATAGCCTGGGCCGGTCCCGGCGGCGACGCGCTCGAAGCCTCGGCCGACGACCTGCGGACCTGGGCCTCCCGGGTCGCCGCCGCCTAGGCTCCGCGCTCCGGCTACGGGCGGGCGTAGGGGCGGGTCATGATCTCCATGTTGTGGCCGTCCGGGTCGGCGAAATAGGCACCGCGACCACCGAACAGGCGGTTGATCTGGTCCGGTTCGGTGTGGTGGGGGTCGGCGTAGTAGGTCACCCCGACCGCCTCCAGGCGGGCGATCATGCCGTCGAACCGCTCGTCGGGCACGAGGAACGCGTAGTGCTGCGGCTGGATCGGCGCGTCGGTCATCGCGTAGTAGTCGAGCGTGACGCCGTTGCCGAGATCGACGGGCAGGAACGGCCCGAACGGAGCGCCGACCTCCAGTCCCAGGATCACGGCGAGGAACTGGGCCGACAGGCCCCGGTCCCTGGCGTGGACGACGGTGTGGTTCAACTGGACGGCATTCGGGTGCTGCTGGGTGTTCGACATGAGTGGTGTGTCTCCGGTTTCGGGTTCCCGTGGAAGGGCGCCGCACGCGGGCGCCGGGCGCAAGAAACGCGGAGAAAGGGCGGGCTCCGGGCCCGCCTCGGGCTCACGCCGAGGCCGGGAACCCTACTCGTACATGGCCCAAGGCCGACCCGGCAGTCACCCGGTCGACATTAGTGATCATCACCGGCCTGCGCAACGCGCATTTCCCGCTGGGTCACCGGCGCGTTCTGACCGCGGCCCGCACCCACGCGCGCTCCTGCAGGCGAAGGCGGGGCAGTGTCCCGAGCACCGGCGGGCCCCATGCCACGAGCGCCGCCACGGCCGCCGACGCCCCCGTGACGGCGGCGAACCCGTAGGACCAGGTCGCCGACGTCCCACTGGGCAGGACCATGAACAGCAGCACGAGCATCGCCAGCCGCGCCCACGTGCTCTCCAGCAGTCGCCAGGCCGCCGCTGCCAGCGGCACCATCCCCCACAGCACGTACCAGGGCTGTACGACCGGAGCGGTCACCACCAGCCCCAGCAGCGCCATGCCGGTGGCGTACTCGGGGCCCGTACGCGGCGCACGCCACGCGCAGAAGCCCACCAGGCACACGCCCAGCACCATTCCCACCGACCGGGCGGCGGCGATCGCATCGGCCGCGGTACCCACGCCGAACCCCTCGGACAGCAGCCCGAGCACCCGGCCCACGTCCGTACTCGGCGAGAGCACCGTGTAGATCTGCGCGGGGCCCCGCAGGGTCGACAGCCACCCCCAGCCCTGGCCGCACACGGCCACGCCCAGCACCAGCGCCGCGAGACCCACCAGCGCGATCCCGGCCGCCCGCACCCATCCCGCTCGCCGGTCCGGCCGCCCGCCCACGGACCACGCGGCGGCGCACAGCAGAGCCACCGCGGCGGGAACCTTGACCAGCGCTGCCGATACGAGCACGACGGTGCCCAGCACCCAGTGCCCCCGGCGGAAGGCCACCAGCCCCGCCACCATCAGGCCGATCATCAGAGCCTCGTTGTGGGCCCCGCCCACCAGGTGCACCAGGGCGAGCGGGTTGAGCACGGTCGCCCACAGCGCCCCGGCCTCCCCGCCGCCGGACGCGGAACCCCGCTCGGAACCCCACTCGGCCGCGAGCCGCCCCACGCCCCAGACGATCAGCGCCAGCCCGCACAGGGCCAGCAGCCGCATGCCCAGCACCGCGGCCACCGTGTGGTGCTCGCCGGTGACGGCCACCACGGCTCGCGTCGCCGAGACGGCCAGCGGCCCGTAAGGCGCCGGGGCGTCCTGCCACATCTCCGGCACGTTCTCGGCGAGTGTGCCGCCGAGCGCCGACGGCGCCAGCCGGTACACGTCCCAGCCCCGGACCGCCAGCGCGCCCTGCGCGACATAGCTGTACGCATCGTTGCTGAAGATCACCGGGCCCGGGACGAGAGGTAGGACCCAGGACCACAGCACGGCGCGCAGCCGTCTCGGGCCGACCGGCTCCCCGGCCCGCAGCAGCCCGCCCAGCCGCCACCAGGCGACCACGAGCAGCACCAGACCGGCGTACGAGGCCGCCGCTCCCAGCACCGTGTGCGCCGGGCTCCGCTGCGCCCATACTCCGTCAGGAACGCCGAAGGGCAGCGCGCCCGCCGACCAGCTCCCGGCGGCCAGCAGCACCGACCCGAGCGTTCCGATCAGCCGGCAACCCCGGACCGTGACCCCCACCTCAGACATGGCGGCAGCCTAGAGGGGGCAAGGCTGATGATCGGCCCGCCCGAGGCGTCGGGGAGGTGAATTTCGGGCGTCCTTACGCCAAGCGGGTCATGCAGACGGGCCGAGCCGGACGGGCAGCGAACGGTGGCCGTTGCTGATGAGGGAGGTGACGGGCAGCAGATCGTCGGCGGGCACCGCCAGCTCGATGGCAGGGAAGCGGTCGAACAGCGCTTCGAGCGCGGTCGCGACCTCCAGCCGGGCCAGCGGGGCGCCGAGACAGAAGTGGACCCCGTGCCCGAACGCGAGGTGGTCCTTCGTGACCCGCATGACGTCGAAGGTGTCGGCGTCCGGCCCGTGCCAGTCGGGGTGCCGGTTGGCCGCGGCGTACGAGGCGAGGATCGCCTCCCCCTTGGCGATGGTCCGCCCGTCGGCCAGCGGGATGTCGGCCAGCGCGAAGCGCATCGGCAGATGCTTCACGGCCGACTCGTGCCGCAGGGTCTCCTCGACGACATCGCTCCAGCTGCTGCGCCCGGCGCGGACGTGGTCCAGCTGGCCGGGGTCGGTGAGCAGGGCGGTGACCGCCTGGTCGATGACGTTGACGGTCGTCTCGTACCCGGCGCTGATCATCAGGATCAGGGTGTCGCTCAGCTCGGAGTCCGAGAGCGCGGAGCCGTCCCCCTCCTCGTCGCGGGCGGCGATGAGCAGAGAGGTCATGTCGTCACCGGGCTCGGCGCGCTTGGCGGCGATGAGCTCTGCGAGGACCTCGTAGACCCGGACCGTGTTCGCCGCGGCCTCCTCGGGGGTCAAGGTCGTGTCGAAGACCCCGTCCACCACCGTACGGAAGTCGCCGCGCTGCTCCTCGGGGAGGCCCATCAGGTGCCCGATGACCGCGATGGGCAGCGGGTGGGCGAGCCGTTCGCGCAGGTCGGCCACCTCGCCCGGCGGGAGGGCGGCGAGCTCGTCGAGGAGGCCGGTGACGATGTCCTCGACGGTGTCACGGAGCAACGCCACACGGCGGGCGCTGAACGCGGGAGCCACCATCCGGCGCAGCCGCCGGTGGTCGGCTCCGTACGCGGTGAACATGTTGGTCACCGCGACCCAGAGGGCGAGCGGCCACGTCTGGACGGCCTGCTCGTACTCCGGCCAGTGCGCGCGGGCGTCCTTGGACACGTCCGGGCTGGTGAGCAACTCCTTGAGCAGGGCGGGGTCGGTGACGGCCCAGGCCGTTACGCCGAGGATGTCGACGCGGGCCGCGGGCCCTTGGGCGCGCAGCAGCCGGTGCTCCGCGTGCCGGTCGGCGCCGGCGGGGTCGAGGACCAGCGGTGCGGTGGGGGCCTGGTTCACGCGGGACTCCTTCGAGAGGCCGTGTAAGAGGTGTTCGTGGCGGTGTGAGGGCGTCTCCATCTCCCGCACAACGTGCGTGGTGGGCGGGGTGTTCCACCCACGGTCAGAGTGTTACCCGTGAGTTCAAAGGGGTCCACGAACGCTGAACGCCCCCCGGCGGGGCGAGGACCATCGCGCCGCCGGGGGGCGTCCACACATCGCCGTCCGATCAGGCGATCTGCCACCGCTGGTAGACCGAACCGGCATCCGGCTGCTGCGTGGCCAGGGCGCCGTCCGCCCCGGACGCGGTGGTCAGCAGGAGCGCGCTCTTCTTGTTGACCACCGAGTAGTCGCCCCCGCCGAGCGCGGTCAGCAGCCAGCGCTGGCCGTCCGCGCCCGTGCAGCCGGCCTGGACGACGGCAGCGCCGGGCGCCGTGGCGCCGCCCGACACGTCCGCGCAGAGCCTCGACGATCCGTTGACCATGGAGTAGGAGCCGTCGGCGTTGAGCGAAAGCTGCCACTGCTGGTTGGGGCCGCCGTGCGGTGTCCAGGTGATCAGCTGCGTACCCGGCGCACTCGAACTCCCCGGGTCGTCGAGGGCCTTGCCGGCCGCGCTGAGGGTCCGGGCGCCGCTCAGCTGTCCTCCGTACACCTCGAACTCGTACAGCGAATAGCCGTACGCGGTGCCGCGCTTGGTCCCGTACACGCGGATGTAGCGGCCCGATCCGGACAGGCCGGTGAGCTCCTGGACCCCGCCGGCGCCGGTCGTCGTGGTGTACACCGTGCGCCAGGTTGCGCCGTCGTCGGAGAGCTGGATCTGGAAGGCCTTTCCGTACGCCGCCTCCCAGCGCAGCACCACGCGGCTCACGGCCTGACTGGATCCCAGGTCGACCTGGAGCCACTGCGGGTCGGCGTACCCGCTGGACCAGCGGGTGCCGGGGTCCCCGTCGGTGGCCGACGAGGCCGGGAAGCCGGCGGTCTCGGTACTGGAGGCGGTGGTCGGCCGGTTGCGCGCGAGGTTGCCGGGCTGGGCGAGACCGGGCCACGCGGGGTTGTGCCCGACCGCGGCCGCGATCGGGGTGAAGGCGGCGTACGTGGCGGCCGGCTTGGGGGAGCCCCAGGTCTGTTGGGCCAGGGCGCGCAGCGGGTACATGATGCCCGCGGCGATCTGCTCCTGCGTCTCGGCCGTGGGGTTGTCGCACCACACGTGGATCAGCGAGCCCGGGTTCTTCGAGGGGTCGGTGAGGGTGGCCCCGCCCTCGAAGCGGTCGGGGGTCCAGGTCTCGTACATCCACTTGGTGTCGGGTTTGGCGCCCCCGAGCACGTAGTACGTCGGCGTCCAGGACTCGTTGGCGACGGTGTGGCCGGCCGCGGCCAGCTGCTGCGGGGTGAGCCCGTAGCTGTACCAGTACTCGACGAGGATTCCGGGGTGCGGGGTGAGCGTCCCGTCCCCGGCCTTGATGCCGTCGTTCCACATCCGGGTGGTCTTGCCGGCCGCCCGCACCAGGTCGTCGGCCCAGTTCACGAACCCGTAGTAGGTGTCCTTGGCGGTGGCGCCGGCCCCGTAGTGGGCGCGGGCGTAGCTGAGCAGCTGCGGGTACTTGGCGTAGTCGGTGACGTATTCGTCCGCGCCGATGTGCCAGTACGGGGCCGGGAACAGCGGCAGGTACTCGTTCACCAGGTCCTTGATCAGGGTGTACGAGGCCGGCAGCGAGAGGTCGATGAAATCGGGACTGGCCGTGCCGGAGCTGTTCTTGAGCTTCAGCTCCGGGTGGGCGGCCAGGACGGCGTTCATGTGCCCCGGGGTGTCGATCTCGGGAACGATCGTGACGTGGTACTTCTGACCGAGCGCGACGAGGTCGGCGATGTCCTGCTTGGAGTAGTGGTCGGCGGAGACGATCTCCGGGTGGGTGGAGCTTTCGAGCCGGAACCCGAAGGTGTCCGACAGGTGGAAGTGGAAGTAGTTGAGCTTGAGGTAGGCCAGCTCCTTGATGTGCTGCTCGACCCAGTCGACGGTGAAGAACTTCCGGCCCTGGTCGATCATGAGCCCGCGCTCCGCCTTGGCGGGCCAGTCGACCGCCGTACCGGCGGGCACCGTGGCCGACTGGTGCAGGAGTTGGAGCACGGTACGGGTGCCGTAGAACGCGCCCGTGTCGGTCCCGGCGCGGATGGCGACGGACGCTGCGACGGTCAGCCGGTAGCCCTCGGCGGGCAGCCCCGGGTCACCGAGGCTCAGCGCGATGTCACCCGGGGAGGCGCTCCCGGTGACGACGGCGACGGGACGTCCGGCCAGGGCGCCCAGGTCCTCGGCGAACGTGGCGGCCTCGTCGGAGAGCTGGGCGGCGTAGGCGGGATCGACGACGATCCGGCTGGTCCCGGCGAAGGTGTAGGCACCGGTGCCGGCCGTCCACTGCCGCAGAGCCGGAACGGTCTGCGGCGGCCCGGCGGCGGCCTGCGCGGGTCCGGCGACGGCGACACCGGGTAAGGAGAGCGCGGCCACCGCGCAGACGGCGGCGATCAGCAATCTGAGCAGACGCATGGCGAGTCCCCAAGTCATGGGAGGGAAGGGGGAGTTCAGAACACGGCCAAAGTGCAGGCAAAGTGCAGCGCAGCGCCGGATGCATGTCAATACCTGCTCGAAACTCCGCTCCACCGAGCAGGATCGCGCACTCACCCGTCACAGGGGTCGCGTGTTACCGTCGCGCCATGTCCAAGGGTGAAATAGACGCGCTGACCGACGAGTTCTTCGGCTCGTTCGACAACCGGGGCGGCAAGACCGCCGACGTGGACCGCATCCGGCGGCTGGTCCTGCCGGGCGGGGTGATCGTCAAGACGGGGCCGGAGCTCACGGTCTACACCGTCGAGGAGTTCATCGAGCCCCGCCGGAAGCTGCTGAACGACGGCCGGCTGGTCGAGTTCTCCGAGTGGGAGACCTCCGAACGGACCGACATCGCCGGCGACATCGCGTCTCGGTTCGGCGAGTACCGGAAGTCCGGGATCCTGGACGGCGAGCCGTACGAGGGCCGCGGGACCAAGACCATCCAGTTCGTCCGCACCCCGGACGGCTGGCGGATCGCCGCGTTCTCCTGGTACGACCAGCCCTGAGCCGGCGCGGAGCCGGCCCTGAGCCGGCCCGCCTACGCCGACTCCGTGCCCAGCCCCGGGCCGCGCTGCCGCTGCCACCGTACCGCCGTGACCACGAGCACCAGCAGCGCGGCCGCCCCGTACGCCACGGCACTCACCGCCCCGCGCGAGCCGAACGCCTGGCCCGTGACGTAGACGGCGGGGCCGGCGACCGCGACGCCCAGCCACTCCCAGCGCCCGTCCAGGGCCACGAGAGCGACGAGCAGCAGGGCGTACCACGAATAGCCGGGCGTGAGCAGGACGAACGCCCACCCCGTCACCAACAGCGCGCCGCTCCAGGGCCGTCGGGGATCCCCGCGCCACAGCACGTACCCGCACACGCCCGCCATCACGGCGAGCAGCACCGGCACCGCCCAGTCGCCCGGCAGCACCAGCCGCAGCAGCGCGTAGCGGGACCCGGCCGAGGGGTCCTCGTACCCCTCCTCCTCCACGTACCCGCCGAGGTACCCGAAGACGGAGCCGTGCGAGAGCAGCACGTACGGCAGGTACGCGAGCGCCGTGAACGCGGCGGCCGGCAGCAGTACGGCGACCGCGTCGCGCACCCGGCGCACGCCGGACAGCGCTCCCGGCAGGACGATCGCCGGCATCAGCTTCGTGGCGACGGCGGCGCCGAGGACCAGCCCGCCGCCCGCCCGGCGCGCCAGGCTCGGCGCGGCCACGAGCCCGAGACCGGCCACGGCCAGCAGCACCCCCAACACGTCGACGTGCGCGTTGTTCACGGCTTCGATCGGTACGGCGGGGCACCACGCCCAGTAGGCGGCCCTGCGCGGGTCCGTGCCCCGGCGGCGCAGGATCAGCAACAGCGCGCCGCTCACGCCGAGGGACAGCAGCCCGCCGCCGATCTGGAGCGGCTTGTGCCGGGCGCCCTCGGGGGAGAGCCGGTCGACGGCCAGGAAGTACGCCTCGGCGACCGGCGGGTAGATGGTGTGCACGGCGGGCCGGTTGATCCGTGTGCAGTGCGGGGCGTCCCCGGCGGACGGGATCCGGGCCCGGTCCGGGCCGGTGCAGGCGGCGGCTCCCGTGGGGAAGAGCCACGGGTCGCGGAGCCGGCCCAGCGCCGGGTCCTGCGGGGCGTGGTCGTACGGGGAGTGGCCGGCGGACTGCACCCGGCCGTCCCAGGCGTAGCGGTACGAATCGGTGCTGGTCCGGGGCGCCGCCACCAGCCCCGTCGCCGTCACCGCGACGGCTCCCGCCAGCACCAGCGGCACGACGAGGGCCGCCGGCACCCGGCGCAGTGCGAGCAGTGCGACCGCGAACAGCGCCCAGCAGGCCGCGTACCGCCAGGACAGTCCGGCGGGGTCGGTGAAATTGCCGTCGTAGCGGATGGTCCACACCAAGGCGGCGACAAGGGCCGAGAGACTGAGGACGGGGAGGGCGAGGGCGGGCAGGGCGAGGGCGGGGAGGGCGGAAGGGCCGGGGGCGGTACGCAGGTTCACAGCCGCAGCGTTCCAGGCAACGGCGCCCAGCGGGGTCCCGCGCCGCCCATGTCCGCGTTTCGTAAGGTGTACGAACCGCCTCTGAGCGGCTTCCCGGGGGTGTCATGGGTCCATGCGCTTCCCCATCCGTCTCCCTTCCGACCCGCCCGTCACCTTCAAGGCGCGGTTGCACGACGCCCGGACCGCGACCGCCATCGGCCGCTGGCTCGGGCTCGCCTTCGCCGTCTGTTTCGCGACCGGTGTGCTCAGCCACTACCTCCAGCACCCGCCGCACTGGCTCGCCGACCGGCTGCCGAGCCGCCCCTACTGGGGCTACCGGTTCACCCAGGGACTCCACGTGGTCTCCGGGATCGCGGCGATCCCGCTGCTGCTGGCGAAGCTGTGGGCGGTCTACCCCCGGCTGTTCGAATGGCCGCCCCTGCGGTCGGTACGGCACGCACTCGAACGGGCCTCCGTGGCGGTCCTGGTGGCGGCCGGAGTGTTCGAGCTGTTCACCGGCCTGCTGAACACCTTCCAGTGGTACCCCTGGCCGTTCTCCTTCGTCCCCGTGCACTTCGCGCTGTCCTGGCTGCTGCTGGGCGCGCTCATGGTGCACATCGCCGTGAAGTGGCCGGAGATCCAGGACCATTGGACCCGCCGCTCCCCGGGCACGCTCGCACTGCCGGAGGCCGACGGCCCCGACCGGCGCGCGCTGCTGGTAGGCGTCGCGGCGGCGGTGGGGGCGGTCACGCTGACGACCGCCGGGCAGTCCGTGACCGCGCTCGGGCGGCTCGACCTGTTCGCCCCCCGCGACCCCGCCGTCGGACCGCAGGGGCTCCCGGTGAACCGTACGGCGAAGGCGGCCGGCATCACCGTGGTCTCCGTACGGGACTGGCGGCTGACCGTGGCCGGACCGCGTCCGTACACCCTCACCCTCGACGAACTGCGCGCGATGCCGCAGTACGAGGTGACGCTGCCCATCGCATGCGTCGAGGGCTGGAGCAAGAACGCCCGGTGGACCGGGGTCCGCGTGCGCGACCTGCTGGAACGCGCGGGCGGCGGCCCGGGCGCCGGCGCCCGCGTGGAGTCCCTGGAGCCGGTCGGCGCGTACCGGGTGATGGAGATGGGCCGCGAGTACGCCCAGGACCCGCTCACCCTGCTCGCGCTGCGCCTGGGCGGCGAGGAACTCTCCCCGGACCACGGCTACCCGGCGCGGATCATCGCCCCGAACCGGCCCGGCGTGCTCCAGACCAAGTGGGTCGGCCGACTGGAGGTGGCGTGATGGCGTACCGGTACGCGGTGGCAGGCCTCGGCCTGGTCCTGATGGGCCTGGGCGGCGCCCTGCTGGTCCAGCAGCCCTCGCCCTGGCGGATCGCGCTGTGGCTGGCCGGTGCGGTCGTGGTGCACGACGGGCTGATCGCGCCGCTCGTGATCGCGGTCGCCGCGCTCACCGGCGCCGTCGGCCTGCGCCTGCGCGGGGTCCCGCGCGCCGCCCTGATCGTCGCGGGCTCCCTGACCGCGATCGCCCTCCCGCCGCTCCTGCGCCCGGGCGGGGCGGCCAACCCGACCGTGGTGCCCCTGGACTACCTGCGCAACTGGCTGCTGACGATGGCGGCCATCGCCGTGGCCACGGGCCTGTACGTCGCGGGGCGCGCGGCGCTGCGCGGGGCGCGCCGGCGGACCTGAGCGGCCGGACACACGAAAGCGGCTGACGCGCTCTCGCGTCAGCCGCTTTACGTATTTCCGCATTCCCGTATGTCCTGTGAGCGCTCAGCGCCACAGCTGAACGAAGGCGCGGCCCGCCGCATGCCAGGTCACCGCCCGCGTCCAGCCCGCGTCCGCCGCCTGCGTACGCAGCGCGCGGGTGCCGAGCCGGGCCCACGGGAAGGGCGCCCCACGGCCGCCGTTCCCGTCCTCGACGTGCACCTCGACGCGCTCGTCGACGTCCACGGTGGCCGCCTCGACCAGCAGGGTGCCGCCGGGGGCCGCGAGCCGGGCGGCCCGGCGCAGCAGGGCGCCGGGATCGCCGCCGATGCCGATGTTCCCGTCGATGAGCAGGACCGTGCCCCAGCGGCCTTCACTGGGCAGCGGGTCGAACACGGACCGGCACAGGGCGCTGCCGCCGGTGCGCACCGTGCGGGCCACCGCCTCGGGGGTCACGTCCACGCCCAGCGCGGGCTGCCCGAGGCGGGCGAGGGCGGCGACCAGGCGGCCCGGTCCGCAGCCTATGTCCAGGACCGGGCCCTCGCAGCGGGCCAGGACGGTGTCATCGGCCGCGTCGGCTTCGGCGCACCAGCGCTCCACGTCGAGCGGCAGCAGCCAGCCGTCGCTGCGGCGCAGGAAGAGGGGCCCCCGGCCGGTGCGCACGGCGTCGGAGTACGGGTCGGCCCGCCAGGCCTGGGCGGCGGGCTCCACCGGCCGCGGGGTCGGCTGCGCCGTCAACTGCGCGGTCATCTGCGCGGTCACCGTACGGCCGCGCACAGCTCGGCGTGCAGGGCGGCGAACCGGGTCCCGGGCGCCGAGGCGGCCACCCGCACGGCGTCATCCGGCGTGTCGACGTCGCGCAGCGCCGGGAGGTCCCGTACGGCCCGCCCCGACGCGGTCAGCCGCAGGCGCTGCACCGTCCCGGTGTCCGAGACGGACATGGGCACGCCCAGCAGTAGCGCGGGATCCGGCTCGGCGAGCCCGAGGGCCCAGAATCCGCCGTCCAGGGCCGGGCCGAACCGGGCGTCCGTACCGTCGAAGTCGAGGCCCTGGGCGAGGAGCTCCGGGGTGACCTGCGGGGTGTCCATGCCGATCAGGAGCGCGGGACCCTCGTACAGGGCGAAGGCCGCGGCCAGCCGGACGTCGAGCCCGCCCGAGCACTGCGGGACCACCTCGACGCCGTCGGGCAGCCAGTGCTTCGGCGCCCCGTCGAGGTAGAGGACGCGCCGCCGGGCCGGCGTGGCGAGGACGGCGTCCAGGGTGTCCTGGAGCGAGGCCCGGGCCAGGGCGGCGGCCTGCTGTGGGGTGAAGTGCGGGGTCAGCCGCGTCTTGACCCGGCCGGGGACCGGGGCCTTGGCGACGACGATCAGTGTGCCCTCGCCGTGGCCGTCGCCGGTGTGCTCGCTCGCGTGGGTGCTCATGAGGAGACCCCGCCGGCCGGGACGGACCGGGTGCGGGGCGTCTCGGCCAGTACCCGCCGCATGTCCTGCACCGCGTGCCATGTGCCCCGCCACGTGCCGGTGACCTTCGACCTGCCGGCGCGCGGCAGGTACGGGACGTCCGTCTCGGCCACCCGCCAGCCCGCGTCGGCGGCCCGTACGACCATCTGGAGCGGGTACCCGCTGCGCCGGTCGGTCAGTTCCAGGTCCAGCAGCGCCTCGCGGCGCGCGACCCGCATCGGTCCGAGGTCGTGCAGCCGCAGCCCCGTACGGCGGCGCAGCATCCGCGCCAGCGCGAGGTTCCCGGCGCGGGCGTGGGCCGGCCAGACGCCGCGTCCCTGCGGGCGTCGCCGCCCGAGCAGCAGGTCGGCCTCCCCGGCCTCGACCCGGGCCGCCATGGCGGCGAGCAGCCCGGGGTCCAGGGAGGCGTCGCAGTCGCAGAAGCAGACGAGGTCGGCGCGCGAGGCGAGCAGCCCGGCGTGGCAGGCCGCGCCGAAGCCGCGCACGGGTTCGCGCACCACGGTCGCTCCCAGGCTGCGGGCGATGTCGGCCGAGCCGTCGGTGGAACCGTTGTCGACGACGATGGCCCGCCAGCCGGCCGGCACCCGCGCCAGCACCCAGGGCAGCGCCTCCGCCTCGTCGAGACACGGCAGTACGAGGTCCGCGCGGGGCGGCACACAAGCAGAATCAGTCACGTCCACACCGTAGGAAGCGGGCGCGGACGAAAGGGGCTTTGACTCCTTACGAAACGCGGACGCCGTGCACGATCCGGGGAGGGCGCCGTACACACGGACCGGAGCGGATGTCAGGCTGTGGCCATGGCAGTCAGCAATACGCAGAGTACGGACGAGGGCCGCGAGGCGGCCGGGACGGCCGGGGCGGGCGCACCCGACCCCGTCCTGGGCGACATCCTGGTCGTGGACGACGACCCGACCGTTTCGGAGGTCGTGGCCGGGTACCTCGACCGCGCCGGATTCACGGTTCGCCTGGCCGCCGACGGACCGGCCGCCCTGCGCGCGGCCGAGGAGCGGCGCCCGGACCTGGTGGTCCTCGACCTCATGCTGCCGGGCATGGACGGGCTGGAGGTCTGCCGGCGGCTGCGGGCGCGCGAGCGGGCCGCCGCCCTGCACGGCGGCCAGGGCGCGACCCCGCCCGTCCCGGTCATCATGCTGACGGCGCGCGGCGACGAGGACGACCGGATCCTGGGCCTGGAAGTCGGCGCGGACGACTACGTGACCAAGCCCTTCAGCCCGCGGGAACTCGTCCTGCGCGTGCAGTCCGTCCTGCGCCGGGCCGCCCCCGCCGCACCGGCTGCCGGCCCCCGGCTCACCGCGGCGGGCCTGAGCCTGGACCCGGCGGCGCGCCGCGTCAGCAAGGACGGCCAGGAACTCGCCCTCACCCTGCGGGAGTTCGACCTCCTCGCCTTCTTCCTGCGAAACCCCGGGCAGGTCTGCGACCGGGAACGGCTCATGCGCGAGGTCTGGGGCTGGGACTTCGGCGACCTGTCCACCGTCACCGTCCACGTCCGCCGGCTCCGCGGCAAGATCGAGGACGACGCGGCGAACCCCCGGCTGATCCAGACCGTCTGGGGCGCCGGCTACCGCTTCGACACCCACCCCACCCCGGCGGCGCCCGCCACGGACCCGAGAACGGCGGACGGCCATGAACATGCGTGACCAGGACCTGCTGCTGATCGCCCTGTACGCGCTTCTCGGCGCGGGCGGCGCCGGAGCGCTCGGCGCCGTCGCCCTGCGGATACTGCGGCGGCGCAGCGTCGCCGTCTCCCTCGCCGTCGTGACCGCCGTCGCCGTGCTCGCGATGCTCGCCGGAACGCTGGCCGTGGCCTGGGCGATGTTCCTCTCCTCCCACGACCTGACCGCGGTGACGGTGGTCGTCGGGGTGGCCGCCGCCGTCTCGCTGGGCACGGCCCTGCTGCTGGGGCGGCAGGTCGTACGGCGCTGCCGTGAGCTCGTCGAGGCCGCGCGCGTCTTCGGCGAGGAGGGCACCTTCACCACGCCCAGCGTGCCCGCCCCGGCCGAACTCACCGCGCTCAGCCGCGAACTGGCCATGACCAGCGAACGCCTGACCGCGTCCCGGGAGCGCGAGCGGGCCCTGGAAACCTCACGCCGGGAGCTCGTCGCCTGGATCTCGCACGATCTGCGCACCCCGCTGGCCGGGCTGCGCGCCATGTCGGAGGCGCTGGAAGACGGCATGGCCGCCGACCCCGCCCGCTACCACCGGCAGATGCGTACCGAGGTCGACCGCCTCAACTCCATGGTCGGCGACCTCTTCGAGCTCTCCCGCATCCACGCGGGCGCCCTCAGCCTCAGCCCCACCCGGTTGAACCTCTACGACCTCGTGGGCGACGCCCTGGCCGGCACCGACGCCCTCGCCCGCGAGCACGGCGTACGGCTGGTCGGCGACGGGATCGCATCGCTGCCGGTGGAGGTGGACGGCAAGGAAATGACCCGCGTCCTGTCGAACCTGCTGGTCAACGCCATTCGCCACACCCCGGCCGACGGCACGGTCGCGATCGCCGCGGAAGCCCGCGAGGGCGCGGTGGTGCTGTCCGTCACCGACGCCTGCGGCGGCATCCCCGAGGAGGACCTCACGCGCGTCTTCGACACCGGCTGGCGCGGCACCCAGGCCCGTACGCCCCCGGGGGGCGCGGGCCTGGGCCTGGCGATCGTCCGCGGCATCGTCGAGGCGCACGAAGGGCACGCTCGTGTCAGCAACGTCTCGGGCGGCTGCCGTTTCGAACTGACCCTCCCGGCCCCCGCGTAGCGGTCAGGGCTACTGGCAGGTGACGGTCACGTTCTCACTCCGCGCGGTCATGTTGAACTCCGGCACGTGCAGGGTGACGAACGCGCTCACCGTCTTCGTGTTCGCCATCACCGACCCCTCCACCACCTTGAAGAGGGAGACGCTCGTGGTGCCGGGGGTGAACGCGGCCGTGCCCGAGGAGATCGGATCGGCGCTGGACGCGTACGTCCAGAAGTAGCGGACCTTCCCCTGCCCGGTGCCCGTGATCTTGCCGTCGAACTCCAGCTTGGGCGGCTTGGTGCAGTCGACGGTGCTCCCCGACTTGGTCAGCGTCAACACCTCGACCTTGGTGACCTGCACGTTCCCCTTGCCGCTGCCCGGCTTCTCCCTGGGCGGGGTGACGCAGGCGACGTGCTTGCCCTGCTTCGACCCGCCCTCTCGGTAACTGACGCCGTACGAGCCGTAGCGAACGCCCTGCCGGTCGAGCGCACCCTCGCCGTTCACCGTGGCCCGGAAGGACGACTTCCCCTCGACGCGCACCGACTGGTTCGGGGTGAATCCGCTGAGGTGGAGGTCGTAGCGCGTGTTCCCGCCCGGACTGCCGCCACCGCTGCCCGGAGTCAGCTCGCAGGAGGGCGCCATGGGGGCCCGGGCGGCTGCCGACTCCGCCGTTCGGCCCTGGGCCGCGAAGGCGGGGGTCAGGGCGACCGAGGAGGCGAGGACGGGGGCCGCGAGAAGCATGAGACCCCGGTACCGGTACCGGTTCGTCTGCCGATTCATCGTGCTGCCCTTCCTGAGAGGAAAGCCCCCGATGTCGGACCACCAGGATATCGGGCGGGGACGAAGGTGCCGCGGCCGCCGAAATCCGGTCAGAGGACGTCCGCCCCGGCCGCCAGCTCCGCCATTCCGGCGGCGAACGGCACCACCGGCCGCCAGTCCAGGTCCCGGCGCAGGCGCGCCGAGTCTGCGGTGATGTGCCGGACGTCGCCCAGCCGGTACTCCCCGGTGACCACCGGGTCCGGGCCCCCGCACGCAGCGGCCAGCGCCTTGGCCATGTCGCCGACGGTCCGCGGATCGCCGCTGCCGACGTTGTACGCGGTGAACCCGTCCGGCGAGCCGGCCAGGGACTCCACCGCCACGGCGTTGGCCGCGGCCACGTCCCGTACGTGCACGAAGTCCCGCCGCTGGCCGCCGTCCTCGAAGACGCGCGGGGCCTCGCCCCTCGCCAGCGAGGAGCGGAACAGGGCGGCGACCCCCGCGTACGGGGTGTCGCGGGGCATCCCCGGCCCGTACACGTTGTGGTAGCGCAGTGAGATCGCGGAGCCGCCGGTGGCCCGCGCCCAGGAGGCCGCGAGGTGCTCTTGGGCCAGCTTGGTGGTGGCGTAGACGTTCCGCGGGTCCATCGGGGCGTCCTCCCCGACCATGCCGGGCGCGAGCTCGGCGCCGCAGCGCGGGCAGCGCGGCTCGAACCGGCCGGCCGCCAGATCGGCCTCGGCGCGCGGGCCGGGCCGCACCACGCCGTGCGCGGCGCACGCGTACCGCCCCTCGCCGTAGACGACCATCGAGCCGGCGAGGAGCAGCCTGTGCACGCCCGCCTCGGCCATCTCGGCCAGCAGGACCGCCGTACCGAGACCGTTGGCCGATACGTACGCCGGTGCGTCCCCGAAGTCCTTGCCCAGGCCGACCTTGGCCGCCTGGTGGCAGACCGCGTCGACCCCGGCCAGGGCTTCCCGCACCTGGCCGGGATCCCGTACGTCCCTTCCGTCCT
Source organism: Streptomyces sp. NBC_01006 (assembly GCF_045162725.1). NCBI lineage: Bacteria > Bacillati > Actinomycetota > Actinomycetes > Kitasatosporales > Streptomycetaceae > Streptomyces > Streptomyces sp. NBC_01006. The sequence continues at coordinate 8,133,929 of NZ_CP108700.1, forward strand.
CCGCGAGATCGAACACCACCGGGTCGTGGCCGCGGCCGGCCAGCTCGGAGACGATGTGCGAGCCGATGAAGCCCGCTCCTCCAGTCACAAGTACGCGCATGATCCGACGCTATGCCCCGGCCCGCCCGCGGCGGCGCTCTCCCGGTCGCACGTCACGGATCCGTAAGACGTCCCGGGGATCCATGACAGGCTGGGCGGATGACGACCCACCGCGAGCGCTCCGCCGATCCCCGTCCCACCCCTGCCGGCCCCGTAACGTGGCCGGACGTGATCGGGGTCCACGGCGATCTGCTCGCGGCGAGGTCACGTGTCTACGACCCGTGCGGATTCACCTGCTCGCAGCCGGTTCCCGAGGCCGAGGGCGCCGCGTACGCCGCGCACCAATTCACCCTGGACGGACGCGCCGTCCGGTTCCGCGCGGCCAAGACCACGCCCACCAAGGTCGGGCAGTTCGTCACCGTGTGGAAGCGGTCCCCCGGCGGGCCCATCCAGCCCTTCGACACCGCGGACCGGGTGGACCTCTTCGTCATCAGCTGCCATGACGACCGTGGCTTCGGCCAGTTCGTCTTCCCGGTGGACGCGCTCCGCCGGCACGGCGTCGTATCGGTGGGCGGCTCCGGCGGGAAGCGGGGCTTCCGCGTCTACCCGCCGTGGGTGGCCACCGCCAACCGCCAGGCCGACCGCGCGCAGGCGTGGCAGGTGGAGCACTTCCTCCACCTGCCGCAGGACGGCGCCGTCGACCTGGCCCGCGCCGAGGAGCTGTACCACCCGTAAGGGGTTCGGCTCAGCCGGTGGTGGCGGGCGAACGGGGCGGGGCCTCGCGCTGGTGCGGGACCGGGGGGAGCGCCGACGCCTGGAGCCCGTCGTGGTGGAGCTGGACCGTCCGCGTGGGCGCGGGGATCGAGATGCCCTCCGCACGGAACCGCTCGTGCAGGCGCTTGATGAACTCGTGCTTGATCCGGTACTGGTCGCTGAACTCGCCGACGCCCAGGATCACCGTGAAGTTGATCCTGGAGTCGGCGAAGGTGTGGAACCGGACCTTGCCTTCGTGGTCGGGGACCGCGCCGTTGATGTCGGCCATCACGCTGTCGACCACGTCGAGCGTCACCCGCTCCACGTGCTCCAGATCGCTCTCGTAGCCGACGCCCACCTGGACCAGGATCGACAACTGCTGTTCCGGCTGGGTGAAGTTGGTCATGTTCGTCCGCGCGAGACGCCCGTTGGGGATGATCACCAGGTTGTTCGACAGGTTGCGGACCACGGTGTTGCGCCAGTTGATGTCGACGACGTACCCCTCCTCCCCGCTGCTGAGGCGGATGTAGTCACCGGGCTGCACGGTCTTCGAGGCGAGGATGTGGACGCCCGCGAAGAGGTTGGCGAGGGTGTCCTGCAAGGCCAGGGCCACCGCCAGACCGCCCACCCCGAGGGCGGTGACCAGGGGTGCGATGGACACGCCCACGGTTTCGAGCGCGACGAGCACACCCATCACGAGGACCACGATCCGCGTGATGTTGACGAAGATGGACGCCGATCCGGCGACGCCGGTCCGGGCCCCCGCCACCGACTGGACGAGACCCGCGATGACCCGGGCCGCGCTGAGCGTGGCGATGAGGATGAGCACGGCGGTCAGGGACTGGTTCACGAACCCCAGCACACGCGCGGTGAGCGGCAGCGTCGAGGCGGCCACCGCGGCGCCGGCGATGACGGCCGCCCAGGGAGCGAGGGTGCGCAGCGCGTCGACGATGATGTCGTCGCCGGTCCACCGCGTCCGCTCGGCGTGACGGCCCAGCCAGCGCAGCAGGGCGCGCAGCAGCAGCCCGGCCAAGGCGCCCGCGGCCAGCGCGATCCCGGCCACCAGCCAGTCGTGCAGGAGGAGTTCCCGGTTCAACGGACGCCCTCCGCTCGGCGCCGGACCGGGGGAGCGGGGACGGGCCCGGCGGGCCGTCGTATGAGGTGTGTCGTCACCTTGTCACCTGTCAGTTTCTCGTGCGTGGAGCCGCGTTCGGGCGCGTGTACGCATTCCGGAACGGGCTGCCATCCTGCCCCATGGCCCGAGGCCCCTCAGCAGGCGGGCCGGTGTCAGGAGGCCGGGATCGTGGCCCTCGGGGTGTTCCAGCCGGAGATCCGGATCCTGGGCGCGGACCCGTGCAGGTCGGCGGTGCGGTAGGTAGCCGTCAGGGTGGCCGACTCGCCGGGCCAGAGGCTGATCTGGTTGTCGGACCACCGCACGGGCAGGACGGGGGCGTCCTTGCCGTCGACGAGGTGGAGGTCGGTCAGCAGCGCCGGGGTGTTCCCGGTGCCGGTGTTCCGTACGGTGACGACCGTAGTGGAGGTCGACGGCGTGTCGGCGCCCACGCTCGTCGTCGCCGTGGCGGAGACGGCCGCCTGCGCCATCGACCGCAGCCCGGTGAGATCGGCGTAGGCCGTGACCGGCGTGTGGTACCAGTCGCTCTCGTCGTAGTCGAGGACGTCCCGGCGCGTGGAGAGCCAGTACACGTTGCGGCTCACCTCGCGCCCGGCGGCGTCCGTCAGGACCAGCCGCGCGAGATGGGTCGCGGACAGCCCGTCCACCGACGCCGGGAGGGTCAGTGCGATGGCCTTCGCGCCGTCCCCGCCGACCGCCAGGCCGGTCACCGTCCTGTCGTACTTCTGCGTTCCGTCGGTGTTGAAGAGGGAAACCCGCGCGGTCAGCCCCGACACCGCCGCGGCACGGCGGTTGACGACGGCCACCGTGCGGTCGTCGTACGAGTACTGGATGTGCAGCGGCTCGTTCGCCTTCTTCGCGCCGAAGTAGGCGCCGTTCTGGTCGAGGTAGCGGTCCACGAGCTGCCAGTGCAGCGAGGTCCAGCCGCTGTTGAACATCCAGTAGATCACCCCCGTCGACGGCTTCGAGGCGTCGGTGGCGTTGCGCGCGTACGCCTCGTACTGCGCGCGGACGTTCTCGTACTGGGCGAGCTGCGCCTTGGCGACGTAGTCCTCCAGGCTGCGCGGGGCGCCGTACCGGGCGCTCAGCGCATCGTCGTACAGCTTGAGCGTGGCGTACGTGCGCGAGGGCGAGCGGTGGTACTGCGGAGCGGCCGGGTCCTTCCAGAGGGAGGTCAGCTCGGCCGGGGACATCATGCGGCGCAGGGTGTCGAGGGTGGGGATGTCGGGGCCCGCGCTGGTCTCGGAGTTGAAGCCGGTGGCCCCGCCCTCCCGCTTGTCGTACCAGTAGCCGGGCGGCACCCATTCGTACGGTCCCGGCATCCGCATCCCCGAAGTGCCGGTGAGCGGCGCCGACTTGGCGGCCGCGGCGGGGATCACGGGGGTGGGCCAGTCGGCGGCCTTCAGCGCATCGACGTAGCCCCGCTCGATCTCCGCGTCCGGGGCGAAATCGCTGCCGATGAGGAAGGAGATGACGCTGGGGTGATCGCGCAGGCGGGCGGCCTCGGCCGCCATGGAGGCCTTGGCCACGGGGTGGTCGGATTCCGTCCAGCTCTCTCCGGCCTCGGTGCCGTTGACCTCGCCCTCCCATTTGGTGCAGCACTGCCAGCCGGGCAGGGTGAGGATCCCGTACCGGTCGGCGAGGTCGAAGAACTCGTCGTGTTCGAGGTGTCCTTCCAGGCGCAGGGTGTTGAGGCCCAGGTCCCGTGCGTACGCCAGCCTGTCCTCCGTGTAGGCGGGGTCCCAGCGCAGCAACTCGTCGGGGGACCAGCCGGCGCCCCGGATCAGCAGCGGCCGGCCGTTGACGGAGTACTGGCGGGCGCCGTCCTTGTTGAGCGGCGCCTGCACGCTGCGGATACCGAAGCCGTGGCGGGCCCGGTCGGAGACGCCGGCCCCGGCGTCGGTCCCGGCGTCCGCGTCGGACCCCGGGACCGTGACCGTCAGATCGAGCTCGTACAGCTCCTGCGCACCCATGCCGGCCGGCCACCACACCCGCGGCCGGTCGAGGTGCAGTTGCGGGGTGTCGGCCGGGGCGAAGGCCACCGTCTTCGTCTCGTGGGCGCGCAGGGGCACGTCCCGCCGGAACGCGATCCCCGACCCGATGGTGCCGGAGACCACGGCGGTGACGGCCTCGGCCGACTCGTTGCGGACCTTCGCCTTCACGGTCAGGTCCGCGGAGGCCAGGGACGGCAGCGCCAGGCTGGTCACCACGTGCGCGTCGCGCAGGGCGACCGGGCCGCCGCGCCGTACGAGCACGTCGCGGACGATGCCCATGTTCTGGTCCGGGGGCGGCTGCAACCAGTCGAGCCAGCCCATCGTGAGGTTCTTGCGCGGATCGTTCGGCCTGATCCGGAAGGCCACCGCGTTGGCGCCGGCCCGCACCAGTTCGGTGACGTCGAGCTCGTGGTGCGTGTACGCGCCGGCGACCGCGGACGCCGTGGCGACCTGCTCCCCGTTGACGAACACGTCCGCCGCGGAGACGACCCCGCTGAAGTCCAGGTACGTGCGCGCGGAGGTGTCGGCCACGGTGAACTCGGCGCGGAACCACCACGGCACGGTGAAATCGGCGGCCGGGATGTGCTGCTGGTCGGTGGAGTAGAAGGGGTCGGGATGCGTGCCGTCCGCGACCAGGGCGGCCAGCACGGTGGACCGGGGCCCCGCCGGGTGCCAGCCGGTCGTCCGGTAGCCCGGGGCGGAGACGAGGGCCGCCGAGTCGGAGACCTCGGCCGTCGAGCGGATGGCGTACCCGGACAAGGGCGTGACGCTCCCCGCGGACGCGGGGACGGCGGTCACCGCCCGTACGTGCGCCGCCCGGGGGGAGGGAGCCGCGGCCGGCGCGCTCGCGACGAGCGCGCCCAAGAGGCCGAGCACGGCCAGGACCGAGGTTTCCCATCGAACAACACGAGCAACACGGACAACACGGACAGGAGATGCGAACACGGTGGTCTCCGGGAGGCTCAGGCGGCGAGGGCCGAGGTGATCACGAGCGGCGGTTCGGCCCGCTCGGCGGTCCACGGGTAGCGGTCCAGCAGCCCCGGGTCGGCGAGGGCCAGTGCCTCGTCCACCGTGGGCCGGCGCTGGGTGACCGCGCGGAAGCGGGCGCTCTCGAGGAGGACGGGCAGCCGGTCGACGGGCCAGGCGTGGTTGCGTACCTCCTGCCAGGTCCCGTCCGTACGCCGCAGCCGGAGCGGCATCTCCTCACCCGGCCGGTACGAGGCCCCCGGGGCGCCCACGCGCAGCGAGGCGTACTCCAAGTCCGTGCACGTGGGGTCGGTGGACAGCAGGACCAGCGGGGATCCCGGCCGCAACAGGCGGCGGATCTCGGCGAACACCCCGAGCAGGGCCTCCTCGGTCGGCAGCGACGCCAGGACGTGATTGCACATCACCGCGTCCGCGCACCCGTCGGGCAGGCCCGTCACCCGGCCGTCCCTGACCAGATGGAACTCCGCCACCGCCGTCGCCGTGCTGCGGGCCAGCGCCAGCATCTCGGCGGACGTGTCCACGCCCAGCACCCGCGCGCCCAGCACTCGCGCCGCCCGGTCGGCGACCCGGCCGGGCCCGCAGCCGTAGTCCACGAGCACCTCGTCCGCGCCGATCCGGCGGGACAGGGCCTCGAACACGAACGGATAGCCGAGCAGCCAGTCGGTGGCCGCCTCCACCGCCGCGAACGCCTCTGCCCCGGCAGGCCCGGACCAGGCGCCGCCCTCTTCCTCGTGTCCGTCTTCCGCATGTCCCTCTGACGCGTTGTTCACAGCTCCCCACTATCGGCCCGGCGGGCCGGGCGGCGGTTGCGGCGCGCCCGTCCGGCACCCCGACGGCGACGGTCGGCCAAGTGGGGCGAGTGCGGTGTGCCCCCGGGGCGGCTGATGTTTCCGGCCCCGAGAGCCGGGCAGTGTGGTGGGCCCAGGCCCTCGAACGACGCGAAAGGCACGCCATGACCTCGCCCGTCGGCAGCGAGCCGCTCCCCAACGCCCGCGAGCTGTTCGACATCCCCGACGGCATCGCCTACTTCAACACCGCCAGCGTGGCGCCGACGCTGCGCACCGGCCTCGTCGCGGGCGAGGCCGCTCTGCTCAAACGCGCCCAGCCATGGCGGCTCCTGGGTCCCGACTGGTTCAGCGGGGCCGAGCAGCGCCGAGCGCTGTTCGCGGGCCTCATCGGGGCCACCGCCGATGACATCGCCCTCGTACCGGCGACCAGCTACGGGTTCGCGGTGGCCGCCGCCAACCTGACGGCGGGGGCCGGCAGCCGAGTACTGGTCCTCGACGGCGAGTACCCGTCCGGGATCTACACCTGGTGGCGGTTCGCCGAGCGTACGGGGGCCTCGATGCTCACCGTCCGGCGCGAGCCCGGCCAGACCTGGACCGAGGCCGTCCTGGACGCCCTCGACGACACCGTGGCCGTGGTCTCGGTGCCCCGGGTGCACTGGACCGACGGCGCCCTGCTCGACCTGGACCGGATCGCCGAATCCACCCGGGCCGCCGGCGCCGCCCTGGTCATCGACGCCAGCCAGTCCGCCGGGGCGATCCCGATCGACATGCGCACGCTGCGGCCCGACTTCCTCGTCAGCGTCGGCTACAAGTGGCTGCTCGGCCCCTTCGGGCTCGGCTACCTGTACGTGGCTCCGGCCCGTCAGGAGGGGCGGCCGCTGGAGGAGAACTGGATCGTGCGCAAGGACTCCGACGACTTCGGGCGGCTCGTCGAGTACCGCACCGAATACCAGCCCGGAGCCCGCCGCTTCGACATGGGCGCGCGCACCGCCTTCGAACTCACCCCCATGGCGCTCGCCGCCCTGGAACAGCTGTCGGCCTGGACCGTCCCCCGGGTCGCCGTCACCCTGGCGGCCACCACGGCCCGTATCGCCTCGGCGGCGAGGGAGCGGGGGCTGCCCGTCCCGGCGCCGCGCGGCCCGCACATGCTCGGCGTCACGGTCCCCGCCGGACTCCAGCGGCGCGTGGTGGCGGCGCTGGAGGAGGCGAACGTGTTCGTCGGGGCCCGGGGCTCGGCCATCCGCATCAGCCCCCATCTCCACACCACCGGCGCCGACATCGAACAGCTGCTGGCCGCGCTGGACGCCGCCCTGAACCGGTCGTGACCCGTCCCTGAACGACAGCGCAGGAATCCCCTCTGCGTCGTTCTGGTGGAAACGCACACCTGTGCGTAGGATTCCGGCGTCCCATCGCACCTTGAACGCAGCTGTCCACAAAGCGAGTTCGGAGGTCATGTTGAGATCGAACCAGCGTGTTCCGCGTCGATTGGCGGTCCTGGCCGTGGGCTTGGCGGCCGTCCTGGCCGCCCCCGTCGGCTCGTCGGCCGTGGCTGCCGCGCAGCCTGCCGCGCCCACGGTCACCACGGTGGCCGCCGCCCCGGCGGTGGCCTTCCCCGGCAACCAGGTCAACTACCAGTACGACGGCGCCCGACTGCAGATGTCCGCCACCGGCGGCACGACCCCGTACGCCTGGTCGGCGGTCAACCTGCCGACCGGCCTCACGATCAACGCCTCGACCGGGCTGATCTCCGGCGTGCTGCGCGGCAGCGGCATCCGCACCGTGACGGTCACCGCGAAGGACGCGGTCGGCGCCACGGGCTCCACCACGTTCACCTGGCGCGTGATCCGCGACGCCTGCCCCCGCTGCTGAACCGCCGGTCCCGAGCCCCGTGTCGCGGGTGGCGCCGGCGTACGCCGCGGCCGCCCGTGATGCGGGGTGCACCCGGAAACCATCCGTGCGCCCTGCGGCGTCCCTGCGGGGGAGGGGGGTGGTGTTCATGCCAGAGGCCGAGCCGCGGGTGCGGGGGCTCGCCGCGTCGGTGCCCGTCGTGGCGGCCGCGGCCCTGTACGGCTGGGCGCACTGGTGCTACGCCGACGCCTCGGCGCCGTCCGGCACGGTCGCGCTGGCAGGCGGAGCGGTCCTGGTCGTCGGCGCCTCGGTGGTGTACTTCGCGTGCGTCGGCGGGAGCCGGAGCGTCTTCGGGGCGCTCTTCCTGGCCCTGGGGCTGCTGCTCACCGTGACGGCCACGGATCAGGCGGCGGCGCGTGCGGAGGTCGCGCTGTGCGCCGTACGCGATGTGCAGGAGCAGAAGACGAGTTCCGCCGGCGAGGGCCTCCCGGGCGAGAGGATCGTCTACCGCCACGTACTGAACTGCCCCGGCGGCTATCCGGACGAGCTCACGGGCGACCGGCGCATCGCAGCCGCGGGCGGGGAGATCCGCGTCGCCTACGACCCCCGGCACCGGGTGTCCCCGGCGCTGGAGGGCGCGAACTCGCCCTGGGCGGCCGGTCTGGGCGCCGTGGTCCTGCTCGCCCTGAGCGCGCTGCTGGCCGGCGTCGGCCGCATCCGGGACGCGTAGGCCCTCGCCGGGCCGGCTATTGCGCCTTCGGGGGTACGTAGAACTCGGTCGTCGCGCGCACCGCCGCGGCCACGGCCGCCGCCGACTCGCCGGAGGCCGTGTGCGCCTCGCCCCAGGCCTCGCTGCTGCCCGTCATGAACGCCCGGGCATCGTCCGACGCCATCCACGCGACCGCCTCCGACGGGTGCACGGAATCGCCCGCCAGGTGCATCCCGAGCCCCAGCACGGTGAGGTCCCAGCCGACACCGACCGCCCCCGGCCCGTACTGGCCCCAGAACTTCGGGTCCACCACCGCAACGTGTTCGAGCTCGAAGACGGTCCGCTCCGCGCCCTGGGGAGACAGCCGTACCTCCACCTCGCTGAACCCGGGCGCCTGGCCCATCACCCAGCTCACCCGCAGCAGCTTCGGCGGCTCGCAACGCAGGACCTCCCCGCCCGCGTTCCCCTCCAGCTGATAGCGCCCGCCCGGCCGCAGGTCGCCGCTGACCGGGAGGAACCACCGCCCGAGCCGGTCCGGGCTCGTACAGGCGTCCCACACGTCCTCGACGCCGGCCGGGTACGTACGGCGCAGCAGTACGGTCCGCGCCTCCTCACCACCCGCCTCGCGGCGGCCGACCTCGCGGTGGATGTCGTTGATCTGTCCGACGATGTCGCTCATCGCGCCTCTCCTCGTTCCTGTTCCCGCCGCTCGCGGCGGCCCCGCGCGAGCTCCGTGCCCAGCGCGTCCAACCGCTGCTCCCAGAAGCCGCGGAACCGGTCCAGCCAGGCGTCGACCTCGCGCAACGGCTCGGCCTGGACGGCGTACAACCGCCGGGCCCCTTCCGCCCGTACCACGGCGAAGCCGCTCTCCCGCAGCACCCGCAGGTGCTGCGACACGGCGGGCTGGGAGATCCCGAACTCTTGCCGGATCACCTCGCTGACAGCCCCGGACGGCTGCTCACCGGCGGCGAGCAGCTCCAATATCCGGCGCCGCACGGGGTCTCCGAGTACATCAAAGGCGTGCACACCCGCCACTATGCCACCCCTCACTTATATAAGCAACGACTTAGATACCTTGGCCGTGGCCGACGGCCGGCCCCGGCGATCGAGTGAATCCGCTTCCCGGACGGACACGCCACCGCGGTCCGCCGGGCGGACCGATGACGGGGCCGGTACGGTCCGGTTCGGTTCGACGCATCGAGGACGAGGAGGGCCGGACGTGCCCATCGCAACCGTCAACCCCGCGAACGGCGAGACGCTCAAGACCTTCGACGAGCTGGACGCCGAGCAGATCGAGCAGCGCCTGGCAGCCGCGCACGCGGCCTTCCGGAGCTACCGCACGACGGGGTTCCCCGAGCGCGCCGACCTCCTCGATCGCGCGGCCGACCTGCTCGACCAGGACCAGGACGACATCGCCCGCACGATGACGATGGAGATGGGCAAGCCGCTCGCCGCAGCCCGAGCCGAAGCGGCGAAGTGCGCGAAGGCCATGCGCTGGTACGCGCGCAATGCCGAGGAGCTGCTGGCCGACGAGCACCCCGCGCAGGCCGAGGTGGCGGACGCCGGAGCCTCCCGCGCCCGGGTCCACTACCGGCCCCTCGGAGTGGTCCTCGCCGTGATGCCGTGGAACTTCCCCCTCTGGCAGGTGGTCCGCTTCGCGGCTCCCGCTCTGATGGCGGGCAACGCGGGGCTGCTCAAGCACGCGTCGAACGTGCCGCAGACGGCGCTCTACCTGGGCGATCTCTTCGGGCGCGCCGGCTTCCCCGACGGGGTGTTCCAGACGCTGCTGGTGTCCTCCCGAGCCGTCGAGGGGATCCTGCGCGATCCCAGGGTCGCGGCGGCGACCCTCACCGGCAGCGAGCCGGCCGGCCGGGCCGTCGCGGCGGTCGCCGGCGACGAGGTGAAGAAGACCGTCCTGGAGCTGGGCGGCAGCGACCCGTTCGTGGTGATGCCGTCGGCCGACGTCGAACGGGCCGCGGCTGTCGCCGTCACCGCCCGGGTGCAGAACAACGGCCAGTCCTGCATCGCGGCCAAGCGGTTCCTCGTACACGCCGACGTCCACGAGGAGTTCACTCGCGCCTTCACGGCCCGGATGGCCGCGCTGACCGTCGGCGACCCGCTGTCCGAGTCCACGGACGTCGGTCCGCTCGCCACCGAGCAGGGGCGTGCCGACGTCGAGGCGCTCGTCGAGGACGCCGTACGCCGCGGGGCGACGGCCCTCTGCGGTGGGCAGCGGCCGACGGGCCTGCCGGACGGCCTGGCGCAGGGCTGGTTCTTCGAGCCCACCGTCCTGACCGGGATCACTCCCGAGATGCGCATCCACCACGAGGAGGCGTTCGGGCCGGTGGCCACCGTGTACCGGGTGCGGGACCTGGACGAGGCGGTGGACCTCGCCAACGACACCCCCTTCGGCCTGAGTTCGAACGTCTGGACCCGCGACGAGGCGGAACAGGAGCGCTTCGTACGGGACATCGAGGCCGGCGGCGTCTTCTTCAACGGCATGACCGCCTCCCACCCGGCCCTGCCCTTCGGCGGTGTGAAGCGCTCGGGGTACGGGCGCGAGCTGTCGGGTCACGGCATCCGCGAGTTCTGCAACGCGAAGACGGTCTGGCACGCGGCCGAGCCCGGCAACGGTGCGTAGGCGCGGCTCGTAGGCGCTGTCGGACCGCAAGCGGCGCCCGGGCTCAGGCCCGGTGCGACATGCCCCGGTAGTAGCCGCTCAGGGTGCTGTGGTACTCGGGGTCCCCGAGGTGCTTCTCCTTGTCGAACTCCGGGGCGGACCTGATCTGCTCCTTGGTGAGGTCGACGTGGACCCTGTGCTCGTCCATGTCGACGAGGCTGACGGTGCCCGCCGGCAGCAGCACGTGCTTGCCGAAGATCCACGGACCGGTGTCGACCACGAGGTAGGACGCGGCGGCTTCGTCCGAGTGCTTGTCGACCTTGCCGATGGAGCCGTCCAGCGCCTCGACCTTGCAGCCGGTCAGGTCGGTCCCCGCCAGGCGTCCCGATGTCTCACGGTAGATCCACAGATTGACCATGGCGTCTCGCTCCTCCGTTCCGCTCGGTGGCTTCCACCCGCGCGCCTGCCCAGCCGTCCCCGCCCCACACCTCGGCCCGGTCAGGACGGGGCGTTCCCCCAGCCGTGTTCCAAGAGGTCGAACACCTCTCGCAGGGCCTTCTGCGGGTCCGCGTGGCCGCGGACCAGGCTCGGGCTCTCCATGACGAACCGGGCCAGCGCGGCCGTGCGGATGTCGCCCTCGGGGGCGCCGGTGGCCTCCGTGAGGGCGGTGACGAGGGCCTTCTCGTGCCGCAGCCACATCCGGTGCCTGTACTCCTGCAGGGCGGGGGTCGAGTCCACCAGTGCCACGAACGTGCTGAACTCCGGGGTGTCCCGACCGGCCGCCATGCGCGTCTGCGCCAGGTGGTCGCGCAGGGCGTGGAGGACGGACCGGCCGGGGGCCCGGTCGTGTACGGCCGCGACCAGCGCGGCCTCCTGGCCCTCGTCCTCGTCGAAGACGAGCGCCTCCTTGCTCGGGAAGTGCTTGAACAGGGTCGTCACCGCCACGTCCGCCGCCTCGGCCACGTCCCTGACGCCCACGTTGTCGAAGCCGCGCTCCGTGAAGAGCCGCAGGGCGGCGTCCGCCAGCGCCTTGCGCGTCTGGGCCTTCTTGCGCTCGCGGCGCCCTGTCGTCTCGTTCATGACCGCCATCCTACCGTGGGGCGACTAGCGACTAATTAAGGCTATCGGTTGCACTTTTGAATGAATGCAGGTTTCACCCCGACATGCGGGGTAGGGGCCATTCATGAACGAGCAGAAGGGATCAGGTGCCCGAACGAGGCGGCTCGGCCTGTACGGCGCCGCCACGGTGGTCGGGCGCTCCCGGGCCTTCTGCCGCAGCGCGATCGAGGACTGGGCCTGGCCCGAACCCGAACACCTCGGCGGGCTCACGGACGAGGAACGGGGCGCCGTCGTCGAGGACGTTCTGCTGCTGGTCTCCGAAGCGGTGACCAACGCGGTCAGGCACGGGGGAGGCCCCACGGAGCTCGTACTGAGGCTCGGCCCCTCCGGACCGGATGGTGCGCTCCGGCGAGCGGGAGACCTGCGGATCGAGGTCAGCGACGCCAGCCGTACGATGCCGCGGCTGCGGACCCCGGCCCTGCTGGGGCTGCCCGGCGGGTACGGCCTGATGGTGATGGACCTGCTGGCCAGGCGCTGGGGAGTGATGCCGCGGGACGGCGGGAAGACCGTCTGGTTCGAGGTGGCGCCGGTTCCGGCCCGCGCGCTGCGTGCGTTCCACGACGGGTCGGCGCAGGCGCAGCGGGGGCGCTGAACCTAGCCGGGGCCGGAGCCGTTGGGGAAGTACGCGAGGGTGCCCGTCAAGTCGAGCAGCCGGGATACCCGGGCACTGATGTTCCGGACCCTGAAGCGGTGCGCACGGTGGACGTGATCGACGCCTGCCTCCAGGCGGACGCGCAGGAGGACGTTCAAGCACGCGCAGTCGCAGAAGGTGACGTCGGCCAAGTCGAGCACCAGTCCCTTGGGATAGGCGCTCAGGGCGGAGACCAGGACGTCCCGGAGTTCCGAGGCGCAGTCCTGATCGAGTTCTCCGGCGAGGACGACGAGTGCGCCGCCCGTGCCGTCCGGTTCCACATGGAGGGTCGACCGTACGTCGTCCGTCCGTGCCGACGTCTTGGGTTCCCGAGCTGGAGACATCTCCCGACTCCCTTGGCCCAGTCGGATCGCTGCCATCTCGATCGTGCGCCGCGCGGCGTCATGCGTCAAGGATTACAGGAAAAGAGTCTCGCGTCTTTCATTACGTGTCTTGTGTTACGCGATCTTCCTTACGCGACTTGTCTCACACGAATGGTGCGGCGCATGATGGATTCATGGAAAGCAGCTCAGAGCGCCGTCCGTCCTGGACCTTCCTGACCAACCACGCACGGGTCCTCGTGGCGATCTCCCGCGATCCCGGCGTCCGGCTGCGCGATGTCGCGGTCACGTGCGGACTCACCGAGCGGACCGTCCAGGCGATCGTCGCCGACCTCGAAACGGACGGTTACCTGACCCGCTCGCGCGACGGCAGGCGCAACCGCTACGAAATCGCCGAAGGGGCGATGTTCCGGCACCCCGCAGAAGCCGGCCACGAGGTCGCCGGCCTCCTCTCCCTGCTCGCCGACGACACCTCCTCGCTGCGGCGGTAGCCACGCGTCGGGCAAGTGCCGGACGCGGGACACCCGTACGGGGGAGAAGGCTGCGGCCGGACAAGGCGAAGGGGCCGGAACCGGCGGGGGAGTGCGAAGTTGCCCATGGCGGTCGGTGGAGACGGCCATCGTGTTCCGTCCCGTCCCCTCCCGTACCCGGATGCCCGAGGAGCCGGCCATGGCCCAGGTCCTTCGTCCCGCGCCGCACGCGACCGAGTCCTGCGGTGTCGGGCGCCGTTCACTCCTGCTCGGCACGGCTGCCTGGTGCGCCGCTGCCGGCGGGTGCGCGCCGGGTAGGGGGCCGTCGGCCGAGACCCCGCCCGCCGCAGGCGTACGTACGCCTGCCGGGGCCGCACGCGCCACCGCCGCGGCTCCGTGGCGGCCGGGGCCGGGCGAGATCCAGCCCGCGGCCAAACTCGCCGCCGTACGGCTCGTCGAGGCGCTCGGGACCTGGCCGCCGGGCGGGGGCGGCCCGCGCAACGCCGCGGCGCGGGCCGCGGCGCTGGGCATCCCCGCGCCACTGGCCGCCCGGCTCGCAGCCGAGGCGGGCCCGCTGACACCCGCCGCGGACCAGGCGGCCGTCCGCGTGATCGACGCCCAGTACGGCGGCCTCCTGCCCGACACGGCGAGCGTCCTGGTCCCCTGCGCCCAGTCCACCCGGACCGGCTCCACCGTCCGCGAGGGAGGAACCACGGTCGACGTACGCCTCGACCGCACCTCCACCGGCTGGGCCGTCACCGCGCTGCACCCCGGGCACCCGGGCCCCGCGGCACCCCTCGGTGCCTCGGCGCGGGCCGTGCTCGACCGGCCCCGGATCGAGCTGCCGCCCGACTCGGCCGCGGACGTCCGCAGCGGCGAGGTGCACGAGAGCGTGCTGCGCGCGATGCTCCGGCTCGCGGACACCTACCGGATGTCGGTCAGCGTGGTCCGGTCGGGACATCCGCTGAACGTGTTCGGCACCGGTCGGCCGAGCGACCACCCGGTCGGCCGGGCCTTCGACGTCTGGGCCGTCGACGGCCATCCCGTCGTGGACCCCGCGACACCGCGGAGCCTCGTGACCGCGTTCATGCGCGCGGCAGCGGCCGCGGGCTCGTACAACGTCGGTGGCCCCGTACGGCTTTCGGGCGGAACCCGGCCGAACCAGTTCTTCTCCGACGCCACGCACCACGACCACGTGCACATCGGTTTCGCCACCTGAAGCTCCGCCGCCTCGGCACACGGGTGAACACGCCCGGCTTCGGGGCCGGATGCTTGTAGCATTCCTGCCCATGTCGAAGCCTGACGACCTGCTCGTCGCCATCGCTGCCGCTGTGGAGTCGCAGCAGACCAATCAGATGTCGTTGACCGTCCTGGTACACGGCGCCGTCATCACCGGCCGCCTCGCTCCCGAGAGCGCGTGGCGCCGGCGGGTGGCCGAGGTCCTGGCGGACTCGGACCGGCTCGTTACGTTCGCGAGCCTGTTCATGGACGCCGAAGACGGCGATCCCGCGCGCAGCGCACTCCCGCCACCTTCCTACCTGCACTTCCACGTGGCCCGGATCCTTCAGGGCACCGTGGGCATCCCCGAGACCGGCGGGATGTACCGGATCGCGATCAAGGACGTCAGCGCCTGGACGATGGGCGACTTCAGCTACTCGGAGCCCGGCTGAATCGCGGGCGTCCTCCAGGCATGAAACGCGCCGTGGATGGTACACGCAGGGTGTCCTGGTGCGCTGAGTTGCCGGGACGCTGGGAGGTAGTCGTGATTGTCCTCGGAGTGATCCTGCTGATCCTAGGGTTCGTCTTCGGAATCTCGATTCTGTGGACGATCGGCCTGATCCTGGTCGTCATCGGCCTGATTCTTTGGGTCCTCGGCGCTGTCGGGCACGCGGTGGGAGGTCGCAAGCACTATTACTGACGACGGCCCCCACCCGCCGGCGGCCAAGCACTGCGCCATACGAGCGAGTGGGCGGCACGCCGCCGGACCGGGCGCTGTCTCCCGGGGCAAGGTCGAACGCAGGCCGGCCGAGCGGCTGGCCGGAGACGCCTGCCAGGGAACGGGAGACGGTGCATGGGGCAGCGGATGAACCAACATACGGTGATCGCGATGGCCACGGTGGGCCTCGGCTTGGGGCTTCTGCTCCCCGGGGTGCCGGCGGCCGCCGCGCAAGCGGGCGCGGCGCACCCGGCACCGAACGCGGCCGCGCTCGCCGAGGCCGCTCGGGACGCGCACGTGCAGGGCGAGGTGGTCAGCCGCGTATCCCTCTACGTCCGGGCCCGGCCGACGACGTCGGCGAAGGTGCTCGGCTCGCTGGACCCGTTCGAGAAGGTGCAGCTGTCCTGCCAGGCCAAGGGCCACTCGGTGGAGGGCAACAACATCTGGTACCGGCTGCACGGCGAGCCCGGCTGGGTCTCGGCCCGCTTCGTGCACAACTACACGCCCGTCCGCTGGTGCTGACCGGCGCCGCGCCGCGGCGCCCGGCCGGCCTGCGTCCTACCGGTCCTCGGCCGAGCGGTCGCGCCACAGCCGGCTGAGCCGCGGGCGCCGGGCGCGCTGCGTGCGCGAGTGCCGGTCGAGCTCCTCCACGAGCCGTTCGGAGCGCTTCTCCACGCCCAGTTCGTCCAGTACCCGGTCGGCTTCCGCGAGCAGGGCCCCGTACAACTGCCACGTCCCGGGCCTCGCCCGCGCCTCCTCCCGCAGGAGTCGCGCGGCCCGCTCGCGGCTGACGCGCGCCGCCGCGAGCTCCTGCGTCAGCCGGACTTCCGCCTCCTCCGCGCTCGCGCTGATCTGCGCGGTGATCAGTACCGCGAAGCTCTCGACGGCGCTCGCCATGTGCGCGAACAGCTCCCGCAGCGCCTCCGCGAGGTGGTCCGGGAAGAGGGCGCCGTCCGTACGCGTCTTGGCGAGGTCGGTCAGCGTGCGGCAGCAGACGCGCAGGACCACGGCGCAGATCTCCAGGGTGTCCAGGCCCGTGCGGAGCACGAGGCGGAAGAGGAGCCCCTCCTTCACCCGGGGATTGAGCCGCAGGCTGTCCTCGGCCTGCCGCAGCGCCGCGTCCACGTGCGCGATGTCGTTGTCCAGCCGCCGGGCCTCGTGCAGCCGGGCGGCCGCCTTCTCGACCGGGGTGTGCTCCGCCAGCTCGCCGCCGAGGTGGACCAGCAGGTCGCGCATGCGGCCGGCGAGCGAGGTGATCGCCTCGCTCGCCGGTGCCACCCACACGGGTGGCGCGAGGAAGATGTTGAACAGGAGCCCCACGACCGCTCCGATCAGCGTCTCCAGTACCCGGTCCCAGGCGGTGGCCGCCACCTGCGTCACCCCGAGCACCAGCATCGCGCTGATCGCGACCTCGGGGACGAACTCGTCCACCCGTACGAGATGGCCCACGACGAGCGAGGTCAGGATGACCAGCCCCAGGCTCCACCAGGTGAGGCCGACGAGGGCGCTGAACCCGATGGCCACGAGGACGCCCGCGACGACCGAGTTCACCCGGCGGATCCCGGTGGTGAGGGTGGTGTAGAGGGTGACCTGTACGACGAGCAGCGCCGTCAGCGGTGCGGTCAGCGGCGCCGGCTCGCTGCTCAGCCAGAGCGCGACGACGTAGGACACGACGGCCGCCGCCGTCGAGCGGACGGCCTGTACGACGACGGGCTCCCGGCGGCGGTTGACGAGGGTTCGTACGGTGACGATGACTTCCGGCATACGTGCCAGCCTTCCCGGACTCGGCGGCACCACGCGTCACACGGATCAAGACGGCACCACCGTACGCGAGGCGGGTTCCCCCAGGCTTCCCGCCGGTTCCTCCCGGCCGCGCCCCTGCCCCGTACGGCCTACACCGTCTTCGGACCCGAGCGGCCCGGCCTCGGAGCCGGCCGCGCGACCCGGGGCTAGGGTGGGTCGGGGGGAGGTCGAGGGAGGTCGGAGCCGGTGTCGACGTCAAGCCATGAGGTGTTCGGGGCACCGTGCTGGGTCAGCCTGATGACCGGCGACCTCGATGCCGCGCAGCAGTTCTACGGCGCCGTGCTGGGCTGGGCGTTCCGCCCCACCCGCCTCGGCGAGGGGTTCTCCGTCGCGATGCGCGACGGGGCGCCGGTCGCCGGCCTCGGCGGGCTGGCCCGGCGCCTGGGGATCCCGGTGGCGTGGACCCCGTACTTCGCCGTCGACGACGCGGACGTCACCGCCGCCCGGGTGCGCGAGCGCGGTGCCACGATGGCGGTGGGCCCGCTGGCCTTCGGGACCGGCCGGGCCGCGCTCGCCGCCGACCCCGACGGCGCGGTCTTCGGGTTCTGGCAGGGCGAGGTGATCCCCGACTGGACGGCGCATCCCGGCGGCGCCGCCGCATGGCTCGAACTGCGCACCCGGGACGCCTTCGCGGCGGCCGTGTTCTACGGCGAGGTCCTCGACTGGGCCTGTGAGCGCTCCGGGTGCTGCGACGTCTCGTTCGAGCACGACCACGTCGTCGTCCGCCGCGGCCGCGACACCGTCGCCGTGATCAGCGGCGGAGCCGTCGAAGAGGCCCCGGACCCCCAGGTCCGGCCGCGCTGGCACGTCCACTTCGACGTGCCGGACCTGGAAGCCGCCGTGGAGACCGCCACCCGGCTCGGCGGCCGCGCCGTGACACCCGTCCACACCACGCCCACGAGCCGCCGGATCACCCTGGTCGACCCGGACGGCGCCCTCTTCACGATCGTGACGCTCCGGAGCACTCCGGGGGCCGACCGCCGGGGTTCGCCGTCCGGATGACGACAGCGGGCTCAACCGCGGGCGGCGAAGGCCTTCGTGAAGGCCAGCGGCTCCTGGACTATGGACGAGCACGTCGCGTCGGCGGAGTTCTTCGCGCCGCCCGGGCACTGCTTGTCACGGGCTCCCGACCACATCGCCAGCCAGCCGAGGCCCTTGGAGCGGGCGAAGTCCACGAGCTGCTTGGCGTCGTCCACCTTGAAGATCTCGCTGGAGACGTCGTTGACCCCGATCATCGGTGTCACGGCCACCGCCTTCCACGCTGCCGCGTCGCTCAGGCCCAGTACGCCCTTGATCTGCGCCTGCGTCGCGGTGGCCGCCTGGATGGCGTAGCCGCCCATGTCGCCGCTGTACGCCGGGCCGTAGTCCATCGCCATGATGTTGACGGCGGACACCGCCACCCCGTTCCGCTTGGCGTTGGCGATCAGGTCGACGCCCGGCTGCGTGAGCCCCTCCGGCATCACGGGCAGGGTGAACGAGACGTCGAGCCCGGGATGCGACTTCTGCAGCTGCGCGATGGCCTGCGCGCGCCGGGTGTTCGCCGCCGTGTCGGGCAGCGCCGCGCCTTCGATGTCGAAGTCCACCTTGGTCAGCCGGTAGGTGTCCACGACCTTGCCGTATGCGGCGGCGAGTTCGGCGGGGGAGGCGCACACCAGGCCCAGCTCGGAGCCGGACGCACCGCCGAACGACACCCGGACGTCCCCGCCCTTGGCCCGCAGGGCCGAGATCTGCGAGGCGACCCGGTCCTCCCCGAGGGCCGTGACCCCGCCCCACAGCGGGGAGCAGCCGCCGCCGGAGGTGATGAAGGCCAGGTTGAACTCCTTCACCCCCGTCTTGGCCGCCGTGTCCAGCAGGTCGAAGGCCGGGTAGAGCGAGGTGTCCACGTACGGCGCGAACCCGGCCGGCGTGGTGCTGCCGCCGCCCGGGGGCACGGTCGGGGCCTCGGTCGGGGTCGGCTTCGCCGTGGCCGTCGCCGTGGGTGCGGCCGTCGGCTTGGCGGTGGGCGAGGCGGAAGCCG
Source organism: Streptomyces sp. NBC_01006 (assembly GCF_045162725.1). Lineage (NCBI taxonomy): Bacteria > Bacillati > Actinomycetota > Actinomycetes > Kitasatosporales > Streptomycetaceae > Streptomyces > Streptomyces sp. NBC_01006. The sequence goes on from NZ_CP108700.1 coordinate 8,153,116, forward strand.
TCGGCGCGGTGGTGGGCCTGCCACTCGGGCTGGGCGTCGGCCCGGTGGCAGGAGAGCACTTCTCCTTGTTGACGAGGCACCCCGTGGGACTGCCCGGGTTCCCGCTCGCGTTGGTCACGAACCCGACGGTGACGGAGGCGCCGGCCGCGAGCCCGGCCGTGTCCCAACGGGGCGGCTTGACCGTCACGTGCTGCCCGCTGACGGTGTGTTCGCCGTTCCAGAGGGAGGCGAGGGAGGTGCCGGCGGGCAGGTCGAACTCCAGGGTCCAGTCCTTGAGCGATCCGCCGCTGTGGTTGGTGACGACGTACTGCCCGGTGTAACCGGTGGTCCAGCTGCTCGCCTTGGTGAAGGTCGCGCCGACCGACGCCGCCTGTGCGGTACCGGTCAGTGCCAGGGCGGTGCCCCCGACGGCCGCTGCGACGGCCAGTGCCGCGGCCGCCTTCGTCTTGGCACTCGTCGTACGGCGATGGGAATGGCCAGCCATGAGGACCTGCCTCTGTGCTTGGGGGATGAGGTTCGAGCAGCACGCTAGCGGCCGCAAAACGGACGAATGTGCGGTTCGGGCCCCGCTCGCGCGTTCTTGAGGCCGCCTTAAGGAACGGATCGGGGAGGGTTAATGACCACGGGGCAGGAGGCTGACGATCACCCCGGCCGTCGGCGTAAGACTTTCGTCATCCGCAGATCCTGGCTCCCGGATCTCCTGCCGCATTGAATGTGGGGGAACGGAACGACGAAGAGGGGCTGCCATGACGGGGACGACGACGGGCGCGGTGTCGGGGACGGGCGCGGGGAGGCGTCGACGCCGCCGGCTGCTGGCCGGGGTGCTGATCGCGGCGACGCTGGTGCTGGGCGCCGGGCTGTACTGGGCCCAGCCGTGGAAGCTCTGGCAGAACTCCACGGTCAACGAGGCACTCCCCACCGCCTCCACCGCGCCGGCGCCCGGCTCCGCGCGGCCGGGAGCCGCCCCTGCGCCGGGACCTCGGACCATCGCCCAGGGCTCGCTGATCAGCCACGAGCACAGCACCACCGGCACGGTGAAGCTCATCAGGCTGCCCGACGGCTCGCGCACGCTCCGCCTCGAAAACCTCGACACCAGCAGCGGACCCGACCTGCGCGTGTGGCTGACCGACGCGCCGGTGAAGGAGGGCGCGGACGGCTGGTTCGTCTTCGACGACGGCAAGTACGTGAGCCTGGGCAAGCTCAAGGGCAACAAGGGCGACCAGAACTACGAGATCCCGGCCGATGTGAACCTCACCGAGTACTCCAGCGTCACCATCTGGTGCGACCGCTTCAACGTGTCCTTCGGCGCGGCCGCCCTCCAGGCCGCCTGAACGTCCGGGCGGGCGAGCGCGGTACCGATGCTGAACCGGTCGGCGATGCGGTCGAGCGGAGCCGGCGCCACCACTCGTCCGGTCTCCGCCCCCTGTGGCTCACGCTGGCCGAGCAGTGATCCGCCCCCTGAGCCGGCGTCAGGCCTCCCGGATGAAGCGGGTCAGGGCGGCCACGTAGTCCTGGGGATGCGTCACATGCGGCATGTGACCGGCGCCGTCGAAGGTGGTGCGCCGGGCCTGCGGCAGGGTCTCGGTCAACCGGTCGAGCACGGCCGCGAACCACCCCGGGCTCTCCGTCCCGCCACTGAGCATCACCGGTACGGTGCACGCGGAGAGCCCGTCGAGGTCCAGCGAGGCCCACTGCGGGTCGGACTGCTCGTCCAGCCAGGTCTGGGCGTGCGCCACGAACGCCTCCCGCATGTCCTGCGGCAGCTTGTCCCACATGCCGGGCCCCATCGCGACCTCCTCCACGAACAGCCGGGCGCCCGGCCCGTCCTCGCCCTTGCGCAGGTGGTCCAGTACGGCGTCGACGGAGGTCATCGTCGGCTGCAACTGCGCCAGCACCGCCGGGTCGTTCGCGACGACGCCGACGAGCGGCGGCTCGTGGGCGGTGATGCTCCGGAACAGCTCGGGACGGCGCGCGGCCAGCCCCAGCACGACCGACGCCCCGAACGAGTTGCCGGCCACGTGGGCCGGGGCATCCCCCAGCCCCTCGATCAGCGCCGCCAGGTCGTCCTCGTCCTGCCGCCGCGTGCCCTGGCCCGGCGCCGGGTCGCTCCCGCCGTGCCCCCGGCGGTCGTACGCCACCACGGCGAAGCTCGCCTTCACATCGGCGTGGATCGCGGGCTGCCAGACCCTGTGGTCGGTCCAGGAGCCGTGCACGAGCACGAGGGGATCGCCCGTACCGGTCCTTTCGTAGAAGAGGTTCACACCGTCGGCGCGCACCTGTGCCATGTCGTGACTCCTCGGAGCGGGGGTATCCGTCGCAGGGTGTCTTAGCAGGCCCGGTGGCGCTTGTGCGCGCTGGCGCGCCGGTCGGAGGCCCGGCAGCGCGCGGGCGCGGGCGCGGCAGCGGGCGCAGAAGTGACGATCCGGTCTCGGATGCGGCGGCCACCGTTGCTTCCGCCGCCGGCCGCCCGTTTGGCGGTCATGGAAGCAGCTTCTACGCGTCCAGTCGTGTCCCCTGATGTTTCTTTCGCAGAGCTCAACGGCGCGTACTGGATCGACTCCGACTCCTCCCTCCACGGTACGGAGGAGTGCGCCCACTGCGCCCTCCTGCGCGAGGCGACAGGTGGTGAGACCCCGGCATTACGGGAGGACGCGGCGGCGGACGGCGCCTGCTGCGGCGGCATCGGCTGGGTGCTGACGACGGCACGGCCCTTACTGGTGACCTGCGCGGCGATCACCGTCACCGCCGCGCTCGTCACCATGGCACTGGGCTGACGGGCCCGGCGGTACGTCGAGTTCGCCGAACCGCGGTGCGGCCGCGCCTGGCCGTCGGCCCGCTCCGGACCTGCGGGCTTTCGGATAACCGGTGCGTGCGCGTAGCGTGTTCGCATGACTACGACACCGGCTGAAGCGGGCGGGCCGAAGGTGCCGCCGTCCTCCCCGCCGCGTACGCCCGTCGAAGCGTCACGAGACCGGCCCGTCGCGCGGCAGCCGGGTCGCCAGGCCGTGGACCGGGCCCGCCCGCGGATGGAGATCCGCAACCGGCGGACCGCGGGGCTGACGTTCCGCGCGGACCAGTGGGCAGCGAAGAAGGCCGGCGCCCAGGCGACGGCAACGGTCCGGGCCTGGGGGTACGCACACCTCGACGAGCCGGACCTGGACGCCGCCGTACGACGTCTCGTCCAGGCGGCGGTCGCCGACGGCGGGAAGCGGATCAGCGTCCACCTCGCCGACCAGGACCACCGCATCCTCGCCGTCGCGCTCAGCCACGTCGCCGGCGCCGCCCCCGGCGAGGACGCCGTACTCACCGAACTCGCCGCCCTGCGCGCCGTCGTGAGCTGCGGCAGCGACGTCGCGCCCGACGGACGCCGGGTGTGGGCGCTGCTCGACGCCGCGCCGCGCGCGCCCCGGGCACGACCGTCGGGACCGGCCGCGGCCGGTCCCGGCGCCGACGGCTGAGGGCGGCTCAGGACGGGGCTGCCGCGACCGGGTTCGGGCGGCCGGCCCTCGCCCGCCTCGATCCGGACGCGCGCCGCCCGCGGCGGCGGTGCAGCAGCGCGTCGAGGGAGAGGGCGGGGGCGCCCGCGAGGATCAGCGGGATCCAGGCCATCAGGTACACGAGGTCGTTGCCGTAGTAGTACGGGGTGGTCGGCCAGCTGACGGTCAGCCACAGGCTCAGGGAGATCAGGGCGCCGCCGAGAGCGGCGACGCGGGTCAGCAGCCCGGTCAGGGCGCCCAGTCCGACGGCCAGTTCCCCGAGGGCGATCGCGATGCCGAAGCCCACCGGCTCGTGCGAGGAGAGCTCGACCAGCCCCGGGAGGGCGGCGGAGTCCCGTACGGCCTCCATCTGCTGTGCGATCGAGCCGTCACCGGCGGCTGACAGGAACGCCGTGTCCGTCAGCTTGTCCAGCCCGGCGTAGACGAAGGTGATCCCGAGGAAGAGGCGCAGCGGCAGGAGTGCGTACTCGGCCGCTCGCGCGCGCAGGTCGGAGGATGTCGTAGTCACACCCTGCACACGCGGGAGCGCGCGTCGCGGTTCGGTCCTATTCGGTTGGGGACGCGGTGAACCATGAGCCGCATTCCCGCGTGTTCCTGCTGAGGCTGGGGTGGCAAGGGATGCTCCGGTCCGCTTCCGGTACGAGAAGGAGATACGGCAATGGGCGACACCACGCGTCGGCGCACGGTTCTCGCGGCGGGCGCCGCCACGCTGGCAGGCACCGTGCTGAGCGGCTGCGGCAGCGACGGCGGTACCGAGGCGGCAGCCGACAACGCACCCGGTACCGCACCCGGTGACGGACAGGCCCAACCCTCGGCGGGCGCCGCGGCCGGTGGTGGGGCGGGCGGCGGGGGGCAGGCACTCGCGCAGACGTCGGACATCCCGGTCGGCGGCGGGAAGGTGTTCAAGGACCAGAAGGTGGTGGTCACCCAGCCGATGGCCGGGCAGTTCAAGGCCTTCTCGGCGACCTGCACCCATCAGGGCTGCTCGGTGGCGACCGTGAAGGACGGGAACATCGTCTGCCCGTGCCACCAGAGCCTGTTCAAGATCTCGGACGGCACGGTCGCCGGCGGGCCCGCGACGCGGCCGCTGGCGGCGGCGAAGATAGCCGTGGAGGGCGACAAGATCTCCCTCGCCTGATCCCTCGCGTCCGCTGCCGGGCTCACCGAGCCCGGCAGCGGCGGCCGTCGGGCGACCCGGTGCGTTCGGAGGGACACTGGAGCCAGGGGGCCGATGCCGGATGAGCTGCGGCGAACGGAGGGCAGCCACCATGCTGGGAGACAGCAAGGGATTCAGCGGCTACTCGGTGGACGACATCGAAGGCGCCAAGGGCTTCTACGGCGAGACGCTCGGATTGCGGGTGTCCGAGGACAACGGTCTGTTGACCCTGCACCTGGCAGGGGACACCGCGGTGATGCTGTACCCGAAGGAGAACCACGAGCCCGCCACCTTCACGGTGTTGAACTTCCCGGTGGACGACATCGACCGGGCCGTCGACGAACTGGCCGCACGCGGTGTGTCGTTCGAGCGGTACGAGGCGTTCGACCAGGACGCGAAGGGAATCGCCCGGGAGACGCCCGGCCCCGCGATCGCCTGGTTCAAGGACCCGGCCGGAAACATCATCTCCGTCCTCCAGCCGAACGGGATGTAACGGGCTGCAGCCGTCCGCCGGACCGGGGCCGGTCGGCCCGACTGCCGGACGGTGGGTGGCAGCAGCCCGGAGGGGGTGGCTAGCCCCATGGTCGAGTCCTCGTCGCGCCGCGATGCTTGAAGCACCTGAGGCGGACTTGAACGAGGAGGACGACATGCGGATCGTGGCGGCGGACGGCGTGACCGGGACGGCCCTGGCGGACGGCCGGATGAAGGTACGGACGGCAGAGCGCGGCGAGTTCCGCTGCAGCCCGGTCGGCTCGGCGATGTGGGTGGCGCTGCGGGTCAACGACGGGTTCCTGGAGCTGGCCGCGTCCTCCCTCGCCGACGCCTGGCAGACCGACGAGGGCAAGGTCCGTACGGCGATGAACGCCTGGGCCGAGCGCCTGATGGACGCGGGGCTGCTCAAAGCCGCGGCGTGAGCCCGGTCAGGCCAGGGCGGTCCCGCCGTCCACGCTCAGCACGGTGCCGGTGGCGTACGACTGCCGGAGCAGGTAGACGTACGCCTCGGCGACCTCCGCGACCTCGCCCACGCGGCCCAGCGGAAGGCTCGCCCCGGTCTGCTCGTACATCCGCTCCCGCTCGGCGGGTTCGATCCGCGACCAGAGCGGCGAGCGCACCACCCCCGCCGATACGGCGTTCACCCGGATCGGGGCGAGTTCCACGGCCAGGGCCCTGACCAGGGCCTCGACGGCGCCGCAGATGCTCGCGGCGACGGCCCAGCCGGGTCCGGGCCGGCTGCTCGCGGTGCCGCTGGTGAGGACCACCGACCCGCCCGGCCGTAGCAGGGGAGCGGCTGCGGCCACCGCGCCGAGGGCGCCGAAGTAGCGCAGGGCGAAGAACTCCCGCGCCGCATCGATGTCCAGCTCGTCGAGCCGCATGAGGGCGAGGGGTTCCCCGGCGGTGAACACCAGGTGGTCGAATGCGCCCACGCGCTCGAATACGGCGGCGATCTGCGCGGGATCGCGCAGGTCCGCCACTTCGGCCGACGTACCGGCCGGGAGGGCGGCGAGCGCGCGGGCGGCGCTGTCGGTGCCGCTCGATACGGTGACCACCTGGGCGCCCTGCCGGGCGGCCAGCGAGGCGGTGGCGAGTCCGATGCCTGACGTGCCGCCGAGGATGACGACACGGCGGCCGGAAAGTGTGGTGCTCATGGATGGCCTTCTTGGTGCTGAGTACGGACGGGTGGAGCCTCCGGTGGCTCTTCCGATGCTGCCCCCTGCCCTGGGTCAGCGTCCAAGACCTGTCCGGCCTGCTGTCATACCCTTCGGGTATCAGCGGCTGGGTCAGGACCGGACGGACTTCTCGGGTATAACGACGGGGTGGACGTCGATCTGAGGAAGCTCCGCTACTTCGTGGCGGTGGCCGAGGAACTGCACTTCGGGCGCGCCGCGGAGCGGCTGCACATCGCGCAGCCAGTGCTGTCGCGGCAGATCCGGGCCCTGGAGAAGGAGCTGCGGGCGCAGCTGTTCCGCCGGGACCGCAGGGCCACGGAGCTGACCGCCGCGGGCAGCAGACTGCTGGAGGACGCGCCGGGCCTGCTGGCCGCGGCCGACGCGGTGTGCCGGCGCGTGGCGGAGGCGGCGGGCGGGCAACTGCGTTTCACGGTGGGGTTCATGCCGGGCGTCACCGTCACTGCGGCCGTACGCGCCATGGCGGCGCGCCATCCCGACCTCGCCTTGGACGTGGTCCGTACCTCCTGGGACGAGCAGACCCGGGTGGTGCTCGACGGCCGGGTGGACGTGTGCTTCGTCCGCATGCCCGTCGACCGGCAGGGCCTCGGCTGCGACCGATGTTCGCGGAACCGAGGGTCGCGGTGCTCCCGGCCGACCACCGCCTGGCGGGCAAGGCGTCCGTCGGAATCGCCGAACTCGCCGCGGAACAGCTGCTGCAGGACCCGGACGCGGTGCCGGAGTGGCGGGACCTGCCGGAGCGCCTCGCCGAGCAGCGGCATTCCCGCCCGCGCCTGGTGGCGAACACGGTCGAGGAGAAACTGGAATACGTGGCCGCAGGGGAGGGGATCCTGGTCCTGCCCGTGTCGGTCGTGACCTTCTACACCCGCCCCGACGTGGTCCACGTACCGATCGAGGACATCGCGGACAGCCAGGTCTGCCTCGCCTGGAGCGCGGGCCGTTCATCGCAACTCGTCCGGGATTTCGTCGAATCGGCCGCGGCCGCCCTCGCCGGGTGAAAGGGTTCGCAGCGGTCCTTGGTGATCCAGTACGGTCCGGGGCATGTTCATAGTCACCGTTGCCTACACGGCGCCGCTCGAAGACGTAGAACCCTGGAGGCCGGCCCACGGCGACTGGCTGAAGCAGCAGATCGCACGCCGATCGCTCCTGGTGGCCGGGCGGCAGAAGTCACTGGCCGGTGGCGTGTATCTCGCCCCCGGGATGCCCGCCGAAGAACTCGACCGCCTTCTCGCCTCCGACCCCTATGTCGTCAACGGCGTCGCCCACCACACCGTGACCGAGTTCACCCCGCACCTGGTCGTACCCGGCCTGGAGGCTCTCACGTCCTACGAGTGAGCCGCGGCACGCGTCGGTCGACACGCGTCCGCCCGTGCCGGACTCCCTACGGCTCGGTGTCGCCCGCCGTCGGTACGCACAGCACCGGCACCGGCGACAGGTGCAGCAGCTTGTGCGGGGTGGAGCCCAGCAGGGCGCCGCGGATCGGGCTGTCACCCCAGCTGCCGACGATGATGACCCGCGCCCGGTGGCGCTGCGCGGCGTCGAGCAGCGCCTGGGCCGGTTTCTCGTCGACGACCTCGACCGTCGACGGGACGCCGGCCTCGTCGGCGGCCTCGACGGCGCGGGCCAGGGCGCTGCGCCCGACCTGGCGGACGGCTTCCCGGTGGGCCCGGTACTCCTCGCCGGCAGCGCCGGGCGCGGCGGCTCCGTAGACGAGGACGAGTGGCTCGCCGAAGGCGGTGGCGACCTCGAGGGCCACGTGCAGGGCCCGCTCCGCGCCGGGCGACTCGTCGTACCCCAGGACCACGGACATCAGGGACTCCCTTTGCCGTGGACGAGTGCCGGGTCGACCACGCCCCGCCGCTCCCGCCAGAACCTGCCGTCATGTACCCGCCAGAAGCACATGATCAGCACGCCGGCCACGGTGATCCCGATCCCGATCACCAGCGGCGGGCCGAGACCGAACCAGGAGACCCCGCTGGCCGAGTTCTCCGGATTCGACATGTCGCTGATCGACTCCTCCAGCAGCCAGGCCAGCAGACCCGCCCCGACCACCGGCCCAAGACCGATGAGCAGGAAGTTGTGCAGGTTCTCCAGCAGGTGGCGGCGGTAGTACACGGCGCAGGCCACCCCGGTCAGCGCGTAGTAGAAGGCGATGAGCAGGGAGAGCGCGGTCAGCGAGTCCAGGAGGGCGTTCTCGCTGATCTGGTTGACGGCGAGGTACCAGGCGATGGCGATGGCGGCGACCCACCAGGTACTCACGTCCGGGGTCCGGAACCTCGGGTGGATGTGCGCGAGCGGCGGCGGCAGGGCGTGTCGGCGAGCCATGGACAGGGCGGTACGGGAGGCCGGGATGATCGTGGTCTGGGTCGAGGCCAGGGCGGACGTGCAGACGGCGAGGAGCACGACCCAGTCCCAGCCGCCCATCACCTCGTGCGCGAGCACGGCGAAGATGGCCTCCTCCTCGCCCGCGTTCGCGGCGAGGAACGCGGTTCCGGCGTACGCGACGACGGCGAAGCCGACGGCCAGGTACGTCACCAGGAGCACCACGGTCGACCAGATGCCGGCCTTGCCCGGCGCGGTGGCGGAGTCCTTCACCTCCTCGGTGAGGTTCACCGCCGACTCCCAGCCCCAGTAGATGAACACGCCGAGCAGCAGCCCGCCGGTGAGGGCGGCGCCGCCGGCACCGAAGGGATTGAGCCAGGAGAGGGAGGGTTCGATGGAGTCGAGGGTGCTGGTCCCGGCGTACACGCGGTAGAAGGCGACCACCGCGAAGGCCAGGAGGAAGAAGACCTGGGCGAGGATGAGGATGTCCTGGAGGTGGGCCGACAGCTCCGTGCCGATGACACAGATCGCGGTCATGGCGAGGATCACCACGACGGCGAGGGTCTGGCGGATCACCGGATTCGCGGCCCAGCCGTCGAGGCCTGCGGCGAGCAGGCCGAATTGGACGGCGACGTCGGCCAGCGAGCCGATGACCAGGACGCCGGTCATCGTGATCGCCCAGCCGCCGAGCCAGCCGGCCCAGGGGCCCATGGCACGCGTCACCCACGAGAACGTCGTCCCGCAGTCCTGGTCGACCTTGTTGAGGTAGTAGAAGGCGGCGGCGATCAGCAGCATCGGGACGAACGACGCCAGCATCACACCCGGCGCGTAGATCCCGACCAGCGCCACGATCGGCCCGATGACGGCGGCCAGCGAATAGGCGGGCGAGGTGGAGTTGAGGCCGATGACGAGCGCGTCGAGGAACCCGATCGCGTTGTGTTTGAGCTCCGCGTTCGGGATCTCCGCGCCCGCTGCGCCGCCGGCACTGTCCTGGGCCATGTAGGCATCGTCATGCACCCGGCGGCGGCGCGCGAGGCGCGTGGTCTGTCCGGGGGCCCGGCCGGGGAGGGCCTCTTGCGCGTCCACCGCCGAGCGGCTTTGGTGACCGGGGCGCGCCGGGGCACCGGGGCGGGCGGGCGAGCACCGGAAGGCGGCAGGCGGACGAATGGCGGACACCCTCCAGACCGGCACGGAGGAGAGCGAGAACGACCTACCGCGCAAGGCGAGCTGGCGCCACATCGGACCCGGCATCGTCGTCGCCGCGACCGGCGTGGGCGCCGGAGACCTCGTGGCCACGCTCATCGCGGGAAGCAAATTCGGCTACACCCTGTTGTGGGCGGCGGTGATCGGCTGCCTGGTCAAGATATCCCTCGCGGAGGCCGCCGGCCGCTGGCACCTCGCCACCGGACGTACGCTCTTCGACGGCTGGCGCAGCCTAGGCTCCTGGACCACGGTCTACTTCGCCGGGTACGTCGTCGTATGGGGCTTCGTCTACGGCGCCGCCGCGATGTCCTCCAGCGCCCTCCCTCTCGCCGCCCTCTTCCCGGACACGATGGATCTCAAGGCCTGGGCCGTGCTGTGCGGGCTGGTGGGCCTGGTCTTCGTCTGGTTCAACCGGTACGCCGTCTTCGAGAAGGTCATGACCGTCCTGGTCGGCGTCATGTTCCTGGTCACCGTGTACCTCGCGATCCGGGTCACGCCGCACCTCGGCGCGGCCCTCGCCGGCCTTGCGCCCGTCCTCCCGGACGGCTCGCTGATCTACACGCTCGGCCTCATCGGCGGTGTCGGCGGCACGATCACCCTCGCCGCGTACGGCTACTGGGTCAACGCCAAGGGCTGGACGAACGCGGGCTGGATGAAGGTGATGCGCCTCGACAACCGGGTCGCCTACGTCACCACCGGCATCTTCGTCGTGGCCATGCTCTTCGTCGGCGCCGAGCTGCTGCACTCCTCCGGGGTGGCGATCGCGAAGGGCGACCGCGGGCTGCTCGACCTCACCGACATCCTGGCGGACCGCTACGGAACACCGACCGCCAAGCTCTTCCTCGCCGGTTTCTTCGCCACGTCCTTCACCTCACTGATCGGGGTGTGGCACGGGGTGAGCCTGATGTTCGCCGACTTCGTGACGAAGTACCGCCCCTCCCTGGCCCCGGCCGGCACGAGCCGCGAGAAGTCCCTCGCCTTCCGGGCCTACCTGCTCTGGCTCACCTTCCCGCCCATCAGCCTGCTCTTCCTCGACCAGCCGTTCGGGCTCGTCATCGTGTACGGGGTCATCGGCGCGTTCTTCATGCCGTTCCTGGCCCTCACCCTGCTGTGGCTGCTCAACAGCTCACGCACGCCGGCCGACTGGCGCAACGGGCTGCTGAGCAACGTGATGCTGGCCGCCGCCGGACTGCTGTTCGTGGTGCTGTGCGTACAGCAGGTACGGGAGCTGCCCTGGTAGCGGGCGGGCCGGGGCGATCAGAGGTGCGGCCCGGCCAGCCGGTCGCCGAGCGGGCTGCGCCGGTACAGCACCTGCCGTCCGTCACGGGCCCGCGACACCAGGCCCGTGGCGTGCAGGACACGCAGGTGCTGGGACACGGCACTCGGGGTGACCCTGAAACGGCGGGCGATCTCGACGGTGGGCAGCGGCTCGCCGAGGAGACCGAGCAATCGGGCCCGGGGCGCGCCGAGCAGCGCCACGAGAGCGGGAGCGTCGGCGGCCGGCTCCCGGTTCCACAGCGTCGCCACTCCGCGGCTGGGGTACACGAGCGTCGGCGGCTCGTCCGGGCTGACCGGTGGCGCGGGCTTGTGCGCGAACACGGACGGTACGAGCAGCAGCCCGCGACCGGACGCGGCGACGCGGTGCCTGCCGATCATCTGGGCGATGTGCAGCACGCCTTCCTGCCATCGCAGGTTCGGATGCATGCCGGCGAACAGCAGCCGGGCGCCGCCCAGGGCCAACTGCCGTGCCCGGTAGGTCATGTCGGCTTCCAGCAGCAGCCGCATCTGCGGCCACATCGGCTCGACGGCGACCTCCCAGTACCGCTGCAGGAGGTCGCAGACGGCATCGCGCAGTCCCAGGACCCGCGCGTCGTCCGCGCCGGCGGCGGCGTCGAGCAGCGCCTCGGGGAGCGGATCCGGTGCGTGCGCGGCCGCGAGATCGCGGCGTACGAGATCTGCGGAGGCAGCGCGGACGAGTGCCAGTTCCTCCTCGAAGGCGGGGCAGAAGCCCGTGGGCCGCGGGGTCAGGAAATCGGGGAGGGTACGCCTCCGGGCCACCAGGGACATCAGCAGTTCGGTATCGAGCGCGCCGAGCGCGCCGAGCCGGCCGAGCACGGACCTGCGCCAGGGCAGGTGCACCGCCGACAGGCCCGGGTCGCGCAGCACCCGCAGGCTGAAGACGGTTTCGTTCAGCGGCGAGAGCGCGAACCGGGTGTCCGCGAGGTCTTCGACGCCGAGCACGAAGCTGATCATTAAGCCGTACGCTACATCGATTGGCCGCGGAACGCGGGTGCCGTGGACTACCGCCCATGACACACCCCACTCATGACGTCGGCGGCCCGGGATGAGCCGCCGGATGGTTCTGATCCTGGCCGTCACGTGCGCCGTCGCCGTCGGCAACCTCTACTTCCCGCAGGCGATCGTCCCGTTGATCGCCGCCGGACTGCACACGTCCGCCGACTCGGCCTCCATGGTGGTGACCGCCACTCAGGTCGGCTACACGGCGGGGATCTTCCTGCTGGTGCCGCTCGGCGACCGGCTGCCGTACCGCCCCTACCTCGTCACCCTGCTCACCCTCACCGGCCTGAGTCTGCTCGGCGCGGGTTGCGCACCCACGCTCCCGGTCCTCGTCGCCGCCGGCGTGCTGGTCGGGGTCACCAGCGTGGCCGCGCAGATCATCGCGCCGCTCGCCGCCCGGCTCGTGGCCGCCGCTCACCGCGGGGCCGTGATGGGTACGCTGCTGAGCGGCTCCATCGGGGGGATGCTGCTGGCCCGCACGTTCAGCGGGACGCTCGGCGAATGGCTGGGGTGGCGGGCCCCCTACCTGGCGGCCGGGATCCTCGTCCTGGCCCTGGCGGCGGTCCTGGCCCGCACCGTACCGGCCACGACGTCAGTCACGGCCGAGCCCCCGCCCCCGCCCTCGCGCGAGCGGTCTCCGGCACTCCTGACCGAGCCGCTGCGCCTGCTGCGTGCCGAGCCGGAACTGCGCCGCTCCTGCGTCTACCAGGCCTCGGTCTTCGCCGGGTTCTCGGCCGTATGGACCTGCCTCGCGCTCCTCCTCACCGGCCCGGCGTACGGCTTGGGCGGCCAGGCCGTCGGGATGCTCGCGCTGGTCGGCGCGGCCACCATGCTCTGCACCCCGCTCGCCGGACACCTGGTGGACCGCAAGGGGCCGGACCCGGTGAACCTCGTCTGCCTGCTCGCAGTCCTGCTCTCGGCCGTGGTGCTGGCCGGCGGTGCCGGGGGCGGGGTACCGGGTCTGACCGCCCTGACCCTCGGCACGCTCCTGCTCGACGTCGCGATGCAGTGCGGCATGGTCGCGAACCAGGCACGGGTCTTCGCCCTGCGCCCCGATGCCCGAGCCAGGCTGAACACCGCCTACATGACCTGCGCCTACCTGGGCGGCAGCGCGGGCTCCTGGTTCGGCGTACGCGTCTACGGCCGGACCGGCTGGTGGGGCGTGTGCGTGCTCCTGGCGCTGCTCGCCGCCCTGCCCGCCGTAGCGAGCCGGGCGGGGATCCGGACCAGGTGGGCGGGGCAGTGGAACGGCCCGGAACCCCAGTAGGGGATCCGGGCCGCGAGCTGCCGGTGGGTCAGTTCGTCTGGTATACGCCGAAGATGTCGACGACCATGTCGATGTCGTCCCAGCCGCGGTTCCACAGGTCGACGATGCCGTTGTTGCCCATGCCCGCCTGGACCAGGTTCGGGACGGTGTCGCCCCGCTTCCAGTTCAGGTTGGACGAGTTGGGCGGCGTCGGCCAGGTGTCCCAGCCGTTCTGGTAGGCGTACAGCGAGTTCGGGTCCGGGGACACCGTGAGGTAGCCGTCGCCCCGGGTGTTGGTGACCGTCGTGTTCAGCACGTACGCCGTGTTCTGCGGGCGCGAGCTGGACAGCGGCATGTAGATGTAGCCCTGGCCGCCCAGCGGGCCGTACACCGAGTCCGCCGGGTCGCGGGTGTCGAGCAGTCGCTCCGGCAGGAACGGCAGGTAGGCGCCCTGGCTGTCCTTGCTGTAGTAGCCGACCACGTCGACGATGACGTCGGTGCCCTTCCAGGCGCCGTTGCGGATCTTGATCGAGCCGTCGGCGCCGACCGGCACGATGACCGAGTTGGCGACGGTCTGGCCACCGCGGAAGTTCAGGTTGGAGGTGGTCGGGGCCGATCCGCCGCTCGGGTAGACGGTCAGGTGGCCGTCCTCGCGCGGGTTGGTGACGGTGACGTTCAGCGCGACCGCCGTGGCGTTGTACGGAATGCCGTTGCGGCCGGTGATCTGGACCCCGGTGGTGCCCTGGCCGGCGACCTGTCCCTGGCCCTCGCGGGTGTCGAGGAAGCGGGTGGGGTTCAGCGGGGTGTAGCCGCTGGAGGAGGTGCGGGTGAAGTAGCCGGTGATGTCGGCGATGAGGTCGACCGGCTCCCAGCCGCCGTTGTAGAGGTCGACGTAGCCGTTCTTGTTGACCGGCACGATCACCAGGTTCGGGACGGTCTGGCCGGCCGAGAAGTTGACGTTCGACGTGGTCGGACGGTCGCTGCCCTCGGGGAAGACGGTGACGTGGCCGCCGCTGGTGGTGTTGGTGGCGGTGACGTTGAGGACCACGGCCGTGACACCGGCGGGGATCGCGCCGTTGCCGGAGATCTTGACGCGGGTGGTGGCGTACGGGGCGACCTTGCCCTGCGGCGCGCCCGTGCCGTTGCGCGTGTCCAGCAGGCGGGTGGGCGCATACGGGGTGAAGTCGGAGCCCGGCGTCACGATGTCGAGCTCGTTGGTGCCGCGCACGCCCGAGCCGTCGGACAGGGTGACCTTGATCGTGTACGCGCCGATCTCCGCGTAGGAGTGTGCCTCGGTCGAGTTGGTCGGCCCGTTGGCACCGTAGGTGACGCTGGTGCCGTCCCCCCAGGCGACGTTGACCGAGAGCGCGGTGCCCGGGTCGCTCGTGACGGCGAGGTCCAGGCTGATGCCGCGCGCGCTGGTGCCCTTGGCGGTCAGGCCGACCGTCGGCTCCGCGGCGGCGCTGCCCTCCGCCTGCGCGGAGGCGCCGGCCTTGGCGTTGCCCTTGGCCGCGGACGAGGTGTGGACCGTACGCTCGGCAGGGCTCTTCACGGTGGTGAAGTTCGACGCCGCGACCTTGTTCAGGTCCACGTCGGGCACGGAGACCCCGTGCGCGCCCGCGGCACCGGATTTGCCCGGATCCGCCTGGGCCACGCCCGGTATGAGACCCACACTGGCTGCCACGACGGCAGCGGACATTACGAGTCGGCGATTGCGCACCGGCCCCCCCATTGTCGGTTGACGCTTGAACAGGTTCGAAAGCGTGCTCAGATTACACAGCCGCAGGGCGTTGACGAGCGGGGTCCCCCCTGGGATCGCCACCCGCCGTCTGCCGCTGGAAGAGCGCCTTGAGATGCTCGCCGCGATCACTGGGAAAATCAAGGAATTAACGTCACGGGGCTCCTGTCGGAGCGTCTCCCCGGGCCAGCGGATCGGTGACGCCGCCGGGGGAGGCGAGACGTTCGACGTCCCAGCCGTCCAGGGCGGCCGCGGACCGGTACAGGGACCCGTAGAAATCGAGGACGGTCCGCCGGGGATGCGCGCCGGCGCGGACATCGTCGTAGTCCAGGGTGGCCAGGCGGCCGGTGCCCCGCTCGGCCCAGTGCGCCGCCGCCGGCCGCAGCGGCCGTTCGGCCAGGCCCGCCGGTTCCGGTGCGGCGTACGCGTAGAAGGCCGGCCGCGGGTAGTCGTCGTCGCCGAACCAGAAGCCGCAGCTGATGACCTCGCGCGAATAGGCCTCCCGGGTCACCGGGTCGACGTCGGGCCCCAGCTCGACGGAGCGGTCGGAGAAGCGGGTGACCGCGATGTCGTACGAGTGCCAGAACAGGTGCACCGGGCTGACCTTCCCGGAGAAACCGGAAGTGAACTCCTCCAGCACCAGGTTGATCTGGCTGAGCACCCGCCAGTGCCGGTTGACCCAGAAGGGGTCGTAGGAGGCGTGCTCCGTGTCCTCGGCGAACGGCCGGTGCGCGTCGGACAGCGTGTACGGATGGGGGTGCGCGAGGATCACGGCCACGCCGATCCGGCCCAGAGCGTCGAGCGTCTCACGGTAGAAGGACGCCACCGACTGTCCGAGGAGCGGGAACGAGGTGGTCGAGCCGTCGAGACAGGACACGGTCAACCAGTGGTCGACGAAATCGAAGTCGATCGTGAAGACCGGATCGCCGTCGAGCCCGCCCATCGGACGGGTCGTGATACCCCGCCCGGTGATATGGAACGGGACATTCCACCAGTGGTTGCGCCGTACGCTGCTCGCCAGCCGGATCTTGCCGACGATCTGCACGAACCGGTGCAGTGTCTCCTTCGAATCTCGCCACTCCGACAGCGGAATTGCCGGGAACAGGTCCACCGGGCATCCCCCAGCTCGTTGCGCCACGCCTCACGGCTCGTACACCGACATCTTGACCCCACGGGGCCTGCGCCCCGGGCGCGACCTGCGGACGGCGGACGAACCGTCAGCCATGCGCTCAGGCCGGAGCGGTCGGAGCTGTCGGGGCGAGGAGGGCCAGGATGGCGGCGGAGGCGTCGAGCAGGGCCCGGGAACGCGCCGCGATGCCCGCCTCCCGGGCCGCCAGCGCCGCCTCGACGGTGTCCCACCGGTGCCCGCTCCGCAGCTCGGGCAGCAAGATGCGGAGCGGATCGATCCGGTACCCGGCGCTGCGCAGCTGGTGAACGATCCGGGCATCACGGACCTGCGCCGGTGAATAGCGCCGGGTTCCCCGTCCGCCCCGCCGGTCGGGGACCACGAGCCCCTCCGCATCCCAGTACCGCAGGGTCGAGGCGCGGACACCGAGGGCTGCGGCGAGCTCGGAGACGCCCATCGCGTCCACCGGGCGTGCGTCTGCGATCGGCTCGGCCGAGATCGCCGCGGCGGCCTCCTTGGCGAGCCCCAGCTCCGTACGCTCCCGGTCGAGCCGGGCGTGTGCCGCGTCGAGCCGTGCCAGCAGCCGGTGGACGGGGCCCTCGTGAGCTGCGCGGACGATGTCCTTGGCCGCCACAGGACCCGTACCGGCCGTCAGGGCCCGGTAGGCCAGCGCGGAATTCAGGTGGACCTCCCCGTAGACCCGGTAGCCCGAGGCGGTGCGCGCGGCGGGCGGCAGTACGCCGTCACGTTCGAGGTTGCGGATCTGCTGGACCGAGTACCCGGAGCGCCGCGCGACATCGACCGTCTGCATCGGCACCGATTTGAGGGTTGGCACCGGTCTCTCCCGTATGTCTGGCGCGGCTTGCGGCTGAAAGTCTCCACAAGCACTTTAATGAAACGCTTGCGGACATGACCATCGACGAGATCATCGACTTCGTGGGCGGACTCGGCGGGGTCCTGGCCGTCAGGCCGGCACCCGGCGACGGATCGCCCGAGATCAGCTGGGGGGACGTGTTCTTCTACCACTCGCCGGACGGAACCGCTGCGACCACGACCCAGCCCTTCGCGACGATCGTGACCAAGGACTATCCGGGCGACGCGTCGTCGCGGCTCGACCGGCCTGGCGCGTTCCGCGTCAACGTCGCAGCCGGGAGGGAGGAGTTCGTCCGCTGGACGGGCCGCACGCCGCAGGGCCCGGCCGGCGAAGAGGATCCCGGCGTCGCCGACACGGTCATGGCGCACCCCGTCTACGGCTCCGCCGGCTGGCTCGCCGTGGTCGATCCCGGCCTGCGGACGGAGGGGGCCCTCCGTGAACTGCTGCGCCACGCCCACCGCCTGGCACGGGCGCGCCACGAGCGGCGCCGGGGTCGCTGACCCCCAAAAAAAGCGCGTCCGGGCCGGTGCGGTCAGCCGTTGAGACGGCTGCCGACCGACCCGGACGTCACGATCAGGACGATCGCAACGATCAGACGAGGTCGAACCGGTCCAGGTCCATGACCTTGCCCCACGCGGCGACGAAGTCCTTCACGAACTTCTCCTTCGCGTCATCGCTCGCGTAGACCTCCGCGAGCGCGCGCAGCTCGGAGTTCGACCCGAAGACGAGGTCGGCCCGGGTCCCGGTCCACTTCACCTCGCCCGTGGTGACATCGCGGCCCTCGAAGGCGTTCGCGTCCTGGGCCGTGGCCTTCCAGGTCGTACCGAGGTCGAGCAGGTTCGCGAAGAAGTCGTTCGTCAGCGACTCGGGGGTCGCGGTGAACACGCCGGACGAGGACTGCTGGTGGTTCGCGCCCAGGACGCGGAGCCCGCCGACGAGGACCGTCATCTCCGGGGCGCTCAGCGTCAGCAGGTTCGCCCGGTCGACCAGCAGGTACTCGGCCGGCAGCCGGTTGCCCTTCCCGAGGTAGTTGCGGAAGCCGTCGGCGACCGGCTCCAGCGCGGCGAACGACTCCACGTCCGTCTGCTCCTGGGAGGCGTCCGCGCGGCCCGGGGTGAAGGGGACCTCGACGTCGAAGCCGGCGTTCTCGGCGGCCTGTTCGACGGCCGCGCCGCCGGCAAGGACGATCAGGTCGGCGATCGAGACCTGCTTGCCGCCGCTCTGCGCCGAGTTGAAGGACTCCCGGATCCCCTCCAGCGTACGGAGCACCGTCGCAAGCTGGTCGGGGTTGTTGACCTCCCAGCCGGCTTGCGGCTGCAGACGGATGCGCGCGCCGTTGGCGCCGCCGCGCTTGTCGCTGCCGCGGAAGGACGAGGCCGACGCCCACGCGACGGAGACGAGCTCGGAGACCGACAGGTCCGAGGCGAGCACCTGGCTCTTCAGCGAGGCGATGTCGTCGGCGTCGACGAGCGCGTGCGTCACGGCGGGGAGCGGGTCCTGCCACAGGAGCGTCTCGGACGGGACCTCCGGGCCGAGGTAGCGCACGATCGGGCCCATGTCGCGGTGGGTCAGCTTGAACCACGCGCGGGCGAACGCGTCCGCGAACTCTGCCGGGTTCTCCAGGAAGCGCCGCGAGATCTGCTCGTAGGCCGGGTCCACGCGGAGCGAGAGGTCGGTCGTCAGCATCGTCGGCGCGTGGGTCTTCGACGCGTCGTGGGCGTCGGGGACGGTGCCGGCTCCGGCGCCCTCCTTCGGCCGCCACTGGTTCGCACCGGCGGGGCTCTCGAACAGCTCCCACTCGTACCCGAAGAGGATCTGGAAGAAGCTGTTGTCCCAGGCGGTCGGGGTGTCCGTCCAGATGCCCTCAAGGCCACTGGTGATCGCGTCGGCGCCCTTGCCGGTGCCGAAGGTGTTGCTCCAGCCGAGACCCTGCAGCTCCATCGGGGCGCCCTCGGGGTCGGCGCCGACGTTCTCCGCCGGGCCCGCGCCGTGGGTCTTGCCGAACGTGTGCCCACCCGCGATCAGGGCGACGGTCTCCTCGTCGTTCATCGCCATCCGGTGGAACGTCTCGCGGATGTCGCGGGCCGCGGCGAGCGGGTCGGGGTTGCCGTTCGGGCCCTCGGGGTTGACGTAGATGAGGCCCATCTGGACCGCGCCCAGCGGGCTCTCCAGCTCGCGGTCGCCGGTGTAGCGCTCGTCGCCGAGCCAGGTGGTCTCGGGACCCCAGTACACGTCCTCGTCGGGCTCCCAGACGTCCGCACGGCCGCCGGCGAAGCCGAACGTCTCGAAGCCCATCGACTCCAGGGCGACGTTGCCGGTGAGGATCATGAGGTCGGCCCACGAGATGCTCCGGCCGTACTTCTTCTTGACCGGCCACAGCAGTCGGCGGGCCTTGTCGAGGTTTCCGTTGTCCGGCCAGCTGTTGAGGGGGGCGAAGCGCTGCTGACCGGCGCCGGCGCCGCCGCGGCCGTCGCTGATCCGGTACGTGCCGGCGCTGTGCCACGCCATACGGATCATGAACGGGCCGTAGTGGCCGAAGTCGGCGGGCCACCAGTCCTGCGAGGTCGTCAGCACCTCGGCTATGTCCTGCTTCACCGCGGGGAGGTCGAGGGTCTTGAAGGCCTCGGCGTAGTCGAACTCCTCGCCCATGGGGTTGGCCACGGCGGGGTTCTTGGCGAGGATCTTGAGGTTGAGCCGCTCGGGCCACCACTGGCGGTTGCCGCCGCCCTGAGTCGGGTGCGCGGCGCGCTCGTGCGCGACGGGACACCCGCCTGCGGCCTCCGTCTTCGCGTCTACGGCGTTTGCATCATGGTTCTCAGACATGGGAATCCTTCCAAACCGGGCGGATCACGCTGCTAAGGAAAGGGGGCTGCGGAAGCGTCGTACGGGCGTGGCTGCGGTGAGGGTTGGCTGCCGACCGAACCGATCCTACGATGGACGCAATCCAAGTCAAGAAGAGCACCAGTTGCATATCTGATAGGGATCCGGACACCTTCCTGAACTCCGGGCATCCCGCCTGACCTGATTGGGTGGACCGATATGAGTGACCTGCTGGGACGACTGCGAGAGCGCGGCTGGCGCCTGACCTCCCAGCGGCGTGTCGTTGCGGAGGTACTCGACGGGGAGCACGTGCACCTCACGGCCGACGAGGTGCACGCCCGCGCGGTGGAGCGGCTGCCCGAGATCTCGCGGGCGACCGTCTACAACGCCCTGGGCGAGCTGGTCACCCTCGGGGAGGTCGTCGAGCTGTCCACGGACGGCCGGGCCAAGCGCTACGACCCCAACGCCCGCCACCCGCACCACCACCTGGTCTGCTCCCGCTGCGGCACGATCCGCGATGTCCACCCGACGGGCGACCTGATGACGGGCCTCCCGGCGGAGGAACGGTTCGGCTTCACGGTGTCGAAGGTCGAGGTCACCTACCGCGGCCTGTGCCCGTCATGCGCTGACCAGGCCGCTTGACGCAGGTCCGGTCCCGGTTCCGGTTCGACGGGCTTCCCTACTCGTGCCGGGGCAGGTGGGCCTTGGCCTCCTCATGGGTTCCCTGGCCGGCCGACTCGGCAGGAACGTAGAAGAGGTTGAGGACGCCGGTCCGGCCGCGCCGAAGCCTTCGCGGACAGATCCTGACCGCTTCTCCTGCGACCGTCGTCCCGTGCTGAACGACGAGAACCACCACCAAGCCCCTGCACGGCGCGGCCCGACGCCGAGGACCGTGCTCGACACCCGGGCACTGGGCCGCGCCACGCTCGCCCGGCAGCTGCTGCTCGATCGCGCCTCCGTGCCCGTCCTCGACGCCGTCGCGCACCTCGGCGGTCTGCAGGCGCAGGAACCGCAGGAACCGTTCGTCGGGCTCTGGTCGCGCCTGCGCGCCTTCGACCCGACGGACCTGTCGGACCTGCTGATCCAGCGGCGCGTGGTGCGGACCCACCTCATGCGCCGCACCGTCCACCTCGTCACGGCCGACGACGCCCTGGCCTGGCGCGCCCGCCACGGGGCCATGCTGCGCCAGCGGGTCCTCGGCACCTACCGCCGCGAGCTCGACGGAGTGGACCTCGACGAGCTCGCCGCGGCGGGCCGGGCCGTCATGGCCGACGGCGAGCCCCGCTCGATGACCGAACTCGCGCGGGCGCTCGCCGAGCGCTGGCCGACGCCGGGGCCGCGGGCACTGGGGGAGATGCTGATCGCCGCACTCGTCCCGGTGGCGCAGGCGCCGCCGCGCGGGCTCTGGCGGACGAAGGCGGGCGTCCGCAACGTCCTGCTCTCCTCCTGGCTGGGCCGCGAGATCGACCCTCCGTCCCCCGACGGCACCGACCCGGTGGGCCAGCGCCTCGTACGGCGCTACCTGGCGGCGTACGGCCCCGCAGCCTCGGCCGACCTGCGCGCCTGGTGCGGCCTCGCCGGACTGCCGGCTGCGGTGGCCGCCGTACGCGAGGAGCTGGTCGCCTTCCGGGACGAGCGGGGCCGGGAACTGCTGGACCTCCCCGACGCGCCGCGCCCCGACCCCGACACACCCGCCCCCGTGCGGTTCCTGCCGGCGTTCGACAACGCCATCCTCGGCTACCACGACCGCAGCCGGATCATCGGCGACGCCCACCGCGGCCTGTCGGTGGCCGGCGAGCGCGTCGTCCTGGTGGGTGGCAGGGTCGCCGCGACCTGGAACGTCCAGGACGACACCGTGACGGTCACCCCGTTGCGCCGCCTCTCCGACGCGGACCGCACCGGCGTGGCCGAAGAGGGACGGGAGCTGGCGTCGTTCCTGTCCGACCACGAAGCCGGCCGCGTACGGATCGCCCGTACGTGACGTCAGGCGGTCCGGCGGTCAGGCTGTCTGGCGGAAGGAGCGGACGGCGGGCGACTTCGCCAGGGCCCGGGACATCCGCACCAGACCCGACGGGCTGTTCGGCGAGGTCAGGACCGGGCTCGCAGCCTCCGGCCCGGCGTCTTCCGGCGTACTCCGCGCGCGGCCCCAGAGGACGACGGCCGTCGCCAGAGCGACCGCGTCGGCCACGGCGGCGGCCTCGTCGGCCGGACGGCCCGCCTCCAGTTCCTCCCGCAGCGCCCTCTCCCGTACCCCGGCGCGCAGGTACGGGCTGACCGCGAGGATCCCGTCGTGGATGTCCGACTCACGCTGCGTCAGCCGGATCTCGATGGGCGTCCACGGCCCGCCGGCCAGCGTGATGCTGTGCCGTGTCGCCCCCTGCAGCTCCCGCGACAACGGGCGCAGCTGGGAGTACCGGCGCCACATGCCCCACTGGCTCATGACGTGCTGGGAGACGAGCGGCAGGACGAACCCGGTAGCGATCAGGAGCGCGGAAACGGAGGCGAGGGCCGGTGCGACCTCCGTGCTGAGGACGTCCCAGTCGACGGCCGCCCAGCGAGCGCCGATCGCGCTGAACTTCGCGACGTCGTAGAGGAGGTTCAGCACGTACCCGAAGGCGATCAGCCCCAGCCCCGCGCGCAGCGCGCCGCGGACCTGGCGCGCCCACCGCCGGCACAGGAGCGTCATGGTGACCGCCGCCGTGGTGTGCGCCGCGAGGTAGAGGAGGATCATCTCCCGGATGTACGGCGTGCACGCGTAGTACGTGTCCAGATCGCGCAGGCGCTCGACGGGGGCCTCGCCGAGCGCGAAGAGGACGTTGATGGCCGCGATCACCGCGAGGGTCACGAGGTTGCACAGGCGGGACCACCGGCGGGTCCGCTCCGCGTCATGCGGGCCGCTGCTCCAGCGGAAGATGAGCACGATGTTGGCCCCGGAGAAGGCCGTGAGCAGCGAGAACACCAGCGGCGCCGCGGCGTTCGGGACTCCCGTGAACCTGTTGACCGCGACGAGGGTGGGAATCGCCGTGAAGCCGAACACGGCGGTGGCCAGTACGAGGAGGACCAGGACGGACCGCAGGAGTTCGTCGCGGGGGTTGCGCCAGAGGGCGGGGAGCTTGAGGCCCGCTGCCGCGAGCAGCAGGGCTCCGGGCAGGTAGAAGCCCAGTCCGTTCGAGTCGTTCACGCCGTGCCCTGCTGTTGGTGCTGGTGTTCTACGTGCATGGTCGGGCTCAGCGACCGGGGATGTCGAGATGCCGGTACAGGGCTTCGTGTCCTTCGGCGGTGGGGTGGACACCGTCGACGAGCAGTTCGGTCCTCCCGCGCAGCGGCTCCCACATGTCGAGGAAGTCGACGTGGTGTTCTTCGCACCAGGACCGCATCGACTCGCGCAGCTCCAGTACGCGCGCCTCCGTGAAGCGCAGGCCCTCGTAGTCGCCGGTGCGCGCTTCGTCGATCCAGGTCGGTCCCACGACGACGAGTCGCGCGTTGTGGCCCAGGGCCGTGGTGGCCAGCGAGCCGAGACGGTCCGCGACGTACGCCGGCCCGTCGTACGAAGCGTGCGGGGCGTGCGGGGCGTGCGGGGAAGCGAGCGGCACGGCGGAGTCGTTGATGCCCGCGGCGACGAGGAGCGTGTCGGGCAGCCGGGGAGCCAGCAGTGCGGGCGTCTGCTCGCTGACGTCGGTGAGGAAGCTGCCCGGTATCGCCAGATTGAAGACGCGGTGCACGGCTTCGTTCCCCGCGATGTGGGCGGCCGCGAGGTGGCCCGTCCACCCTCCCCGCGGGTCACAGCGGCCGTACGCGATGCTGTCGCCCACGATGACGATCCGCTGGGCCGAGCGCAGCGGGTCCGCGTCGAGGTAGGCCCAGGCGCTCTCCCCGGAGGTGAGGACCACCCGTCGGCGGGCGTAGTCGTCGACTTCGTACGCATCGGCCGCGGCCAGGTCCTCGTCGGTGAGGTGCAGGACGGCGCCCTCGACGGCGCAGCCCAGCGCCCGCTCCAGGATCAGGTGTACGTCGAGCCCGCTGGCGGCGATCACGGCCGGGTCGGTGATCGGGAGGGGCCGGGTGGTGTAGCCGGCCAGCGACGCCGCAGACGTGGGAACGGCCCGCCCGAAGAGTGCGGTCTGTACCCGCTCGTCCCTCAGGGTGCCGAAGGAGAACAGGGTGTGGGGGCGTGATTCGGACACTGGGAGCCGCGTGGCCTTTCTTGAAATGATTGATCAACTCACCCTAACGGCCGCCCCTGACCACCTGAACCGGGGACCCACGCCGTCGGGTCCCGCCCCACTACGTTGGGGGCATGAGCGACAGGACTCCGCTGGGAGAGTTTCTGAGGGCGCGGCGCGAGGGGCTGGGGCCGCATGAGGCGGGCTTGCCCGCACACGGTCGACGGCGGGTGCCGGGGCTGCGTCGGGAGGAAGTCGCGCTGCTCGCCGGCGTGAGCCCCGACTACTACATGCGGCTGGAACAAGGCCGTGAGACCAGCCCGTCGCCGCAGGTCATCGACGCGATCGCCGCCGCCCTGCGGCTCGACGACGAGGCGCACGACCACCTGCGCCGCCTGCCCCGGGCCCCGTACCTGCGCGGCGGCGCTCCCGTCGGTGGCCAGGACCGGGTCAGCCCGCAGCTCCGACGGTTGCTCGACAGCTGGCCCGACACCCCCGCCTTCGTACTGGGGCCGGCCCTGGACGTCCTGGCGTACAACGCCCTCGCCGCCGCCGTGCACAGCGGGTTCCGGCGCTTCGACAACCTGGCCCGCATGGTCTTCCTCGACCCGGCCGGGCGCGACTTCCACCAGGACTGGGCCCGGGCCGCGCACTCCTGCGTGTCCGAGATCCGCGCCGCCTACGGACACGACCCCGCCTCCCCGCGGATCGCCGAGGTCGTCGAGACGCTCCGTGCGCAGAGCCCGGAATTCGCCGAACTGTGGTCACGGCACGAGGTGAAGGGCAAGACCCGGCAGGAAAAGCTCCTCGTGCACCCGGAAGCCGGCGCCCTGGAACTCCAGTTCTCGGCGTTCACCGTGAACGATGCCCCGCACCAGCAACTGGTCGTCTACCGGGCCGAGCCGGCCGGCGCCACCGCGGCTGCCCTCGCGGAACTCCTTTCCCGCAGCTGAGCCCGCGGATCGTGGGTGGGTGTGCGACACCTGGGATGACGGCGGCCTGGTCGGGTGTCCGGACCGGGGCCAGGCTGGTCCTGCGGCCCCGGGCGCCCGCCCGGCCGCGACCCCCGCCCTGTCCGGCGTACGGAAAGAAGACCCCCATGGCCGTCCACGACACCACCAGCGGCGCCGTCCTCGCGCAGATCCGGCGCCGCCCCGCCGACCGGCGGCGCATCCTGTTCACCGGCGCGACCCTCGTCACCATGGACCCCGTCCTCGGCGTCATCGATGGCGGCGAACTCCTCGTCGGGGGCGACACGATCGCTGCCGTCGGCCACGACCTGAACGTCGACGACGCCGTCGTCATCGACTGCGCCGGCGCGATCCTCAGCCCCGGCTTCGTCGACACCCACCGGCACGCCTGGCAGGCCCCGCTGCGCCGGATCATGCCCGACGTCGACGACCTGGGCGGCTACGTCATGTCCACCCTGGCCGGCCACGCCACCGTCTACCGGCCCCAGGACATGTACGTCGGCACCCGGCTGGCCGCCCTCACCGCGATCGACGGCGGCATCACCACGATGCTCGACTTCTCCCACAACTCCCGCAGCCGCGAGCACTCCGACGCCGCGGTCCGCGCCCTCCTCGACACCGGAATCCGCGGCGTACACGCCTCCATGGGCCCGCACTTCGGCACCTGGGACCGGCAGTGGCCAGGGGACCTGAGCCGCCTCAAGGACACGTACTTCAGCAGTGACGACCAACTGCTGACCCTGCGCCTGGCGACCCTGGCCACCGACGAGATCGCCGGTCCCGCCCTCGCCTACGGACCCGAACTCGCGCGCATCGCCCAGGACCTGGGCATCGGCGTGAGCGTGGACGCAGTCTTCGGCACGTCATCCTCCGAGGCCGTGCTCGGCTGGGCCAAGGACGGCATCCTCGGCCCCGACGTCACCCTCATCCACTCCACCGGACTGACCCCCGAGGCCTGGACGGCCATGGGGGAGACCGGCACCACCGTGGCGCTCGCCCCCACCTCCGACGCCCAGATCGGTCTGGAGACCGCGGTTCCCGCCGTCGACGAAGCCCTGTCCGTCGGCATCCGCCCGGGCCTCAGCATCGACGTCGAAGTAGCCCTGGCCGGCGACATGTTCACCCAGATGCGCACCCTGCACGCCATCCAACGGATGCGAGCCGTCAACGCCGCCTACGGGACCGACCTGCAGCCCTCCCGCATCACCACCCACGACGTCCTGGACTTCGCCACCCTCCAGGGCGCCCGCACCAACGGACTCGCCGGCGTCACCGGCTCACTCACCCCGGGCAAGAAGGCGGACCTGCTGGTCATCCAGGCCGAGGACCTCAACAACATGCCGCTCAACGACCCGATCGGCACCGTCGTGCTGGGCTGCGACGCGCGCAACATCAGCGCCGTCCTGATCAACGGTGAACCCCGCAAGTGGAACGGGCAGGTCCTGGACGTCGACCTGCCCGCGCTGCGCCGAGAGGTCCGTGCCTCCCGCGACCACGTGCTGAACACTCCCTCACCGGGGTCCCGTTCGTGACCGATGGCTGCCCTTCGCCGCAACTCACATGTCATCATGTCGAGTTGTGGCTGAGGGGGAGGCTATGGCGAATACCGCGATCCGCGTGCGCCTCACGCAGGGGGCGAGCGAGAGCGACATCGGGGCGCTGAAGGCGTGGCTCGAACGGGAGCAGAAGCTCGAAGAGCTCAGGAACAGCGGCATGCTGGAGATCCACGAACGCGCGGGGACGGAGGACGGGCCCGCCAGCCCGATGGGAGCCGGCATGGACATCGTGCTGGTGCTGATCGGCGCCGTCGCCCCGAAGTTATTCGACGTGGTGTTCGAGCAGGTCAAGAGCGGGGTCCGCGCGTGGCGTGAGAACCGCCGCTCCGTGGAACGGGGCGAACCTCCAGAGGTCGAGGTCGGGCCGGGCGGCGACGGGAGATAGCCCGTGGCGCGCTTCGACCCGCGGGGGAAAGCGAACCGGGCGCTGCTCGTCGGAGTCCCCGGCTACGACTTCAAACAGCCGGAGCACCCCTTCGGCGTGTCGGGCGATCTCCAGGCGATCGACCACAACCTGGCCGGACTCGAACAGGCACTCCGTGCCGGCGGGGTCTTCGCCGAGGGCGGGATCACCGTCACCCGGCCGGGCACCGTGGACGAGTTCGACCAGCACCTGGACACGGCCGTCGATGCGGCCGAAGGGCTGCTCCTGCTCTACTTCTCCGGCCACGGAGCCGTGCCCAGCACCGGCGACGAGCTGTGGCTGCTGATGCGGCGGGCGACGATCGTGCCCGGCACCGAGTCCGTGTTCCGGGGCGCTGTGCCCTGGAAGAGCGTCCTCACCGTGCTGTCCCGGGCGAAGGCGGAGCGGGTGGTCGTCATCCTCGACTGCTGCTACGCGGGCAACGCCTCTGCGGCATGGGACGCGCTCGGCACCGCCCAGCGGCAGCGGACCTCGCTGCTGATGAGCGTCCAGGCCAACAACCGCATCGACGCGGGCGCCGGCGACGGCCCCACGCCGTTCACCGCGCAGCTCGTACGCCTCCTACAGGAGGGCGAGGTCGGCTTCGACGACCTGGCCGACCGGCTCAGGGCCCACATGTCCGCGCACCACACGACGTTGCGCGAGCCCCCCGAGCCGTGGGAACCGCAGAGCCGTTCGGCCACCTCCGGAGCCGACGTACTGCTCGCGGCCCCTCCCGGCCCGCCCCCACCCCAGCCCCCGCCGGTGCCCTTCGCCGAGCCGGACAAAACAGGCGGCCGACAGCCTTCGCCGCAGTCGGCGGGAGCAGCGGGCGGCTTGCGGCCTCCCGACCGAAGACCTGGCAGGCTCCTGCCCCTCACCGGCCGCCGCAGGCTCGCGGCCTTCATCGGCGTGCCCGCGGCGCTCGTCGGCCTCGTCGCCACCTGCCTGGCCGTCCTGGACGGCGACGGAGCGCCCTGCAAGCCACCGATCGAACTCCGGCTGCTCACCGACCCCGATCTCGAACCCACCCTCCGCAAGGCCGCCGAGGCGTATCTCATGTCGGACGCCAACAGGACGGGAGACGGCTGCAGGGGCAGCGGCATCACCATCTACAGCGCCGGAGCCGCCGCCACCGTCGCCGCGTTCAACCGGCAGTCCGACCCGTGGCAGCGGCCGACGGGCGACGACAACAACCCGCAGCGCGACATCGGCCCCCAGCCGGACATCTGGATCCCGGCCTCGTTCGCGAGCGTCGACCGGGCCCGCCTCACGTCCGCCGAGCGGACCTACGTCACCTTGGAGGCCGATCCCGAGCCGTTCGCGTACTCGCCGGTGGTGCTCGCCGTGCCGCAGAACCTGGCCGCGGAGCCTGCCGCCGAGCGGGTGGGCAGCCTCGCGGCCCTGACGGAAGCGATCAGGAACCGCGATGCGACGGCAGAAGTGCGCCGCACCGACCCGGAGAACACCGACGCCGGCCTCCTCGCGACGATCGGCCTGTACGGCGGCGGTACGGGGGGCCAGGACCCGGCCTCTTCCGAGCACGGTGTGGCCCAGGCGGGACCGCCCTCGCGCACCGGCGCGGAGCTGCTGTGCACGCTGCCCGACGACGGCGCGGTCGACAAGCGCACCACGGCCCTGGTCCCGGAGTTCCTGCTGAAGACCGCAGTGGGCTGCGACAGTGCGACCCGGACCGGGCGGATGGCCGAGTACCCCGTCGACGTCCCGGGCCTGAGCCCGACGTTCGTACGGGCGCGCTGGCGGGGCGCCGACCGGGACAAGGCGGCGCGGGACGGCGCCGTGGAGCGGTTCCGTACCTGGCTCACCGGCAAAGGGGGCAAGGCGACGCCCGGGTCCGCACCCTCCGGCGGCCTCGCCGTATTCGGGCAGGACGGCTTCAGAAGCGGATCGGGCGGCCACCGGCCCCTCGGCGGCACCGACTTCGGAGCCCTGGCCGACCCCGGCCTCCTCCCCGGCCCCGCCCTCCCTGCCTCGATGACCGAGGCGCTCAAGCGCTACCGCGAAGCCAACGGGCCCGGCCGGGTGCTCTTCCTGCTCGACTCGTCCGGATCCATGGGCGGCCTGTGGGAGGGCCCCGGCGGCGCACCCGGCATCATCGCCCAGTCCCTCGCCGGACTCGGCGGCCAGGACGAATACGGGGTCTGGGGCGTGGCTTCCGACCCGGGCAGCCCCCGCCCGTACGGCGAAGTGCTGCCCTTCGGCAAGCACGAGCGCGACCAGGCACAGCGTACGGTCACCGCTTCGGCGCAGATCAAGGACCTGGAAGCCAACCCCTACAAGGCGCTGGTCGCAGCCCTGGAGTTCATGGTCCAGCGAGGTACCGACTTCCACCGCCCGCAGCTGATCGTCTACATCACGGACGACGAGGACAACAACCGGCTGACCGAGGACGGCCGGCTGAACGGCCTGCTCGCCTCGGCGCGCGAGGGGAAGGTACCGGTGGTCATGGCCTCCCTGGACAGCGGCGGATGCGATAAGGGCAAACCAGATGCGGCCATCTCCGAGGCGAGCGGCGGCCGCTGCCTGGACACCAAGGGGGATCTCGTCGCCCGGCTGCGGGACGAGGTCGCCAGGACCGGAACGGGGGACGAGGGATGAGCCACGGCCGAGGACGCGTACGGAGAGGCGTGTCCGCCATGCTCCTCTTGCTGCTGTTCGCCGCAGGATGCGACGCGGGCGGCGCCGGCGACTCCGGCGGCGGGCAGTCGGCCGCCGCGGGCACCGCCGACGCTCCGGGCGAGATCGTGCTGGCCAGCGGCCGGGACGTGACCGGCAAGGGCGGCATCCGCCAGCAGCTCATCGCGGCGTGGAACCGGCAGCAGGAGGTCAAGGGCTCCGGCTTCCGGGCCCGCCTCGTCGAGCTGCCGGGCTCGGCCGACCAGCAGCGCAGCCAGCTGCTCGGTGCGCTGCAGTCCGGCAGCGCCGAGTACGACGTGGTCAACCTCGACGTCACCTGGGTACCGGAGTTCGCGGCGGCGGGCCTCGTCCAGCAGCTCCCCGACCAGCTGGTCGACTCCGACGTGATCAAGTCCGTGGCAGGCACAGCCCGTTGGGGGGACAAACTGTATTCCGTCCCCTTCAACAGCGACGTCGGGCTGCTCTTCTACCGCCGCGACTACCTGGCGGGCGCGGGCGTCACCAACACCGACCTCGGCAAGGGCACCGGCTGGCCCGCGATCCAGCGGCTGATCGGCGCGCTCGACACCGCCGGCAAGAAGCTGCCCGGCCCCTACGCGAAGGGCTGGACCTCACAGCTCGACGCGTCCTACGAAGGCCTCACCGTCAACGGCATCGAGGCCTTCGCCTCCGCCACCGACGGATTCGCCCTCACCGACAAGGACGGCCGCTACGCCGGCTCCGTGGCCGACCTGCGGGCGGGGCTGGACGAGCTGCGCAACCGCACCCAGGCCGCGTACACGCTGCCGGACGCCGTCCACTCCGACGAGGCGGACACGCTCACCGACTTCGCGGACGGCCGCACGGGCTTCCTGCGCCACTGGCCGTACGCGTACCGCACGCTCCACCAGTCCCTGTCCGAACAGCAGCTCGGCGTGGCCCCACTGCCGGGGAAGGCGGTGCTGGGCGGCCAGAACCTGGCCGTGGCCCGGGGCTCGCAGCGGCGCGACACCGCCCGGCAGTTGGTCGAGTTCCTCACCGGGAAGGAGAGCGAACGCTGCCTGCTCGACGCGGGGTTCGCGGCCACCAGGCTCTCCGCGTACGAGGACAACGGCCTGGTCTGCAACGCGGCCAAGCCGTCCGGCCAGGCCACTGCGTCCCCGACGGGCGAGCGCACCGACCGGATGCCGCGGGACGCGAACGGCCGCCCCGCCTACGCGCGCGGTACCCTGCTGCCCGCTCTGGAGAAGGCCGTCCAGCGGCCGCGCACGCCCCTCTACGGCGCCTTCAGTCAGACGTTCACCGCTCAACTGTCCCGGCTTCAGAGCGACAAACCACCCTCCGATGCCCAACTCGCCAAGGACCTGGACGCACAGTTGAAGAAGGCTCTGCCAACACGCTGACCGCGGTCCGAACAGTGCTGCCGGTACGGGCCCTGACCCGCCTCAAGGAGCTGACGCGCGTCACGCCGCCCGGCCGTGCTCGGCCTCTTGGTGCATGCCGTGGCACAGCGCCCAGACGATGAAGAGGTTGACGGCGACCAGCACCGTGGCCCAGACGGGGTAGTACGGGATCCACAGGAAGTTGGCGATCGCGCCCAGACCTGCGACGAACACGCCGAAGAAGCGTGCCCACAGGGCTCCGCTGAGGACGGCGCAACCTGCCAGGACGATGAGGATGCCCAGGATGAGGTGGACCCAGCCCCAGCCCGTCAGGTTGAACTCGAACACGTAGTGGCGCGTCGCGAGGAACAGGTCGTCCTTGGCGATGGCCGCGATTCCCTCGAAGATGGCCATCGCGCCGCCGAAAATCATCAGCGCTGCGGCGAGGACGGTGGTTCCGGATGTGGGCGCGTGCCACGGGCTCGGGTCGGCGTTGGCCGCTCTGGTTCGGGTGGAGTCACTGGCCATGTCGGCCTCCTTGCTTGGCGCGGCCGTCCGGTCAGCCGAGCGTTGCCGGACCGTCGCGATCTCCATCTCAGCGTGGCACGAGGGTCCTCCATCGGCATTCCGTCGGCACTTCGGAGTCAAGAATTTTTGACATCATGAGTGCCGAGGACGCCGTGGGGCACGGCATGGGCGAGGCCGCTGATCTTGTGGAGCCGGGCGAGCCGGTCGGCGGTGGCGTCAGCCGGCAGACTCCCCGAACGCGCCGTGCCGTCCCGCGCCCGAGGCGAATCGGCCCGCTCCCGCAGCCGTCTCGCCCGCGGTCAGCGGAACCAGACCGTGCCGGTACTCCCCGGCCAGTGCCTCCGCCTCGTCCAGCCCGTGCTGTTCCAGGACGGACAGCCGGTCGTGGCGCATGCACAGTTGGGGGAACGCGGCGATCTCGCGGGCCAGCGCCTCCGCGGCCCGTCGGGCCTGCCCCGGGGCCACCACCCGGTTCGCGAGCCCGATCCCGTGCGCCTCGGCGGCGGTGACCGGACGACCCGTCAGGATCAGGTCCATGGCACGGCTCTCGCCGATCAGTCGGGGCAGCCGCACCGTGCCGCCGTCGATCAGAGGCACGCCCCAGCGGCGGCAGAACACGCCGAAGACCGCGTCCTCCTCCGCGACCCGCAGATCACACCAGAGCGCCAGCTCCAGGCCCCCGGCCACCGCATGCCCCGCGATGGCCGCGATCACCGGCTTGCTCAGCCGCATCCGGGTCGGCCCCATGGGCCCGTCCCCCGAAGCGAGTACCTGATTGCCGCGCTCGGTACCGATGGCCTTGAGGTCGGCGCCGGCGCAGAACGTCCCGCCCTCGCCCCAGAGCACGGCGACGGCCGCGTCCTCGTCGGCCTCGAACCGGCGGAAGGCGTCCGCGAGCTGAGCCGCCGTCGGCCCGTCCACCGCGTTGCGGACCCCCGGCCTGCTCAGGATCACCGTGAACACCGGGCCGTCCCGCTCGACCCGCACCGCGGCCTGCTCATCCACCATGCCCCACCCTCACTGGTCGTCCTCGGTGAGGGGACCGTAGTGGTACGTGAGCTCCCGCCAGGTCAGCGCGCCGCCGGGCTGGTCCTCCTGCCCGGGGCGGTTGAAGCGTGCCATCCGCCACGCGCCGCGGTTCGGACCGTCACCGAGCCGGGTCCACGCGTCGAGGTCGGCGTCGAGAACGCGCGTGGGGCCGTCTTCGCCGGGGTCGGTGTCGTCCACGGGGGACCAGTGGCGCAGGTCGGGGCGCTGTGCCAGCCGTTCCTGGTAGGCGGCGGCCCGGGCCATGAAGTCGCGACCGCCGGCCGGGGCACGCTTGACGTGCTCCAGGTCGTAGGCACTGGCGAGGCTGGTGAGCGTGTGGCGCATGTGACCAGCCTAAAAGCTTGAGCCCCGGTCCGGGAGCCGGTCCGGGGATCTGCTGCACTTCAGCTTCCGCACCGCCGCAGTTTTCGAACGTTTTTGCGACTTCAGTGACCGGAGAGCAGGCGGCGCGGGGGTCGCGTATCCGTCACGGGCCCCGCCAGACATTGGCGAAGGCCGCCTTCTCGATCGACCGCCGCTGGCGTACGGCTTCCAACTCCATCACCGCGTCGTTCACGATGGCCAGCACGGTCGTCACCGCCTCGTCGTCGAGGTCCGGCTCCTCCTCGGACGGCCCGCTCTGCAGGCCCACGACCGCCGCGAGGGCGGCGAGTACGGGCTCGTCCGCCTCCCGGCGGTTCTGGGCCTGGCGGCGAGCGGGCGAATCGGCCAGCTCCACGCGCTCGGACCCGAAGAACGACCGGCCGCTCCGTCCCCGCGTCAATTCGCCGTCCGCCTCAAGGGCGGTCTGGTACGCCGAGGCGAGGTCACGGCCCCTGCGCCACAGCCAGTCCTCGACCCGCTCGTACGGCACCTGCCGGGCCAGCGCCGACGACGCCTCGCCCAACAGGCGGTCATCCGGCGCGGACTGCCCGCCCGGCACGATGCTGTCACCGTCCAAGGTGACGACCTGCGCGTTGAGCAGATCGATCAGCTCGGCTCCCGCAAGTGCGAGCGACAAGTCGCCCTGCCCCACGGAATGGTTCGGCTGCGGATCCATGGCGATGATGAACAGGTCTTTCGCCGTGGTCATGAACGGCTCCCCTCGGAGTCACCGGCAGTGACGTCCAGTATCGCCCCGGTGGGCGGAAGAACGCGGTGTCCGGGTCGGTGGATCGTTCAGCGGTCGTACCGACGGTGGAAACGCTCCACCCGGCCCTCGGAGTCCACGATCCGCGTGTTCCCCGTGTAGAAGGGGTGGCTCGCCGACGAGATCTCGACATCGACCAGCGGGTAGGTCCTGCCGTCCTCCCACTCGATGGTGCTCGACGTCTGCACGGTCGACCGGGTCAGGAACGCGGTGCCGGCCGCACGGTCGCGGAAGACGACGGAGCGGGACTCGGGGTGGATTCGGAGCTTCATGCGGTGTCCTTCCTCATGCGTGTGGGCCGAGTGCGTGCGTACGTACCTGCGGGGCGATGCCCCGTACGCCTCAGCGTTCCTCTCGAAAGTCGACGTGCCTTCCGGCCAGTGCGTCGTACTTGCGCAGGACGAGCCGGTCGGGGTTGTTGCGGGTGTTCTTGCGCGTCGTATAGGTGGTGCCGGTCCCGGCCGTCGACTTCAGTCGGACGACGGGGCGCGTGGTGTTGCGTGCCACGGGGTGCTCCTCTCAGCCACATTTGCGCGATGTTTGACTCGCGCATGCCAGCTGAGTCCTGTAACAGGAGCCGGGGCCGATGCATTCCCGCCCCCGCCCCCGCGGCCGAGCCCCGGCACCCGACCGCCGCTCCTCAGTCGATCCCGCCTCTCCCCTCGCCGGACTCCCGTCCCCAGGCCGCGGTGAACATTTCGTGCAGCGGTGTCGTCGGCAGGACCCGCCCGAACGGGCTGCGGATCTCGCCCCGCCACAGGGGGCGCACCGCGTGCGCGGCCAGCTTCGCCGCCTCCAGGGGCAGGTGCGGGGACTTCAGCTCGGTCCACTCCCCGGGCAGGAACAGGGTCCGGCCGGCCCGCGCCCGCTTGGCCTCCACCACCCTGCCCGTGCCCAGCAGTTCCGTACGGGCCGCTGTGTGCTGTTTGGCCGACCAGCCGTTCCACCGCCGCACGTTCCGGTCGGTGGGCGCGGCCAGCGTCGCCAGCTGGAGGTACAGGGCGGCCGCATCCGCGCCGACCCCGAGCTGCTCCGACACCCGTACGACCAGCTCCGGGCAGGACCGCCGCGGGTCCGCCTCGTACGCGCCGGCCGGCAGTGCCCCGGACCGGGCCCGCTGCATCATCCGCTCCAGACCGCCGCCGGCCAGCAGCGGAGCCACCCGGTCCAGCTCCTCGGCCAGATCGGTGACCTCCCTCACCCGCTGCCACACCTCCGGGTCGGCCACCGCCGCGGGCCGCAGGAACGAAGCACCGCCGGGAGTGCACACCACCAGTGGCCCGCAGTCGTACGCGGCTACCGGAACCGGCTTCTCCTCCTTGCGGCGGTCCATCGCCACCGGCAGCAGCCCGGGCCCGAACCGCTCCGCGATCCGCTCCGAGGTGTCCTGGACCCGCCCGCCGGCCAGCGCCACCAGCAGCTCCGGACGATCGAGCTTCGCCCGCAGCCGCTCGTACAGGTCCATCGCCCCGGCGACCGCCGGATCACCCACCGGCCGGTCCGTCCACGCCCACACCAGCGCGCTCGCCATCTGCCGGAGCGGGAGCCCCACCGGGGTACGGTACGGCAGCTCCGGCCCGGCCGGCGGCACGGCCCGGACCTCCACGCCCGCCCCGTACCGTGTCGCCGCCAGCTCCCAGCCGGCCGCCTCCACGGTCGCGTCCGCGGCGGCCCCGTATCCGCCCGCGAGCCGCCGGGCCCACACCTCCGGGAGCCCCAGCTCGGACTCCAGGGCGTCGGCCGCACCGTCGTCGAGGGCGGGGAGCGTCCCGATCCGCTCCCGCCACACCGCGGCCATGCGCTCCACGGCCGCCTCGATCCCGCCCGGCCGCCACAGCTCGGCCGGGTCCTCGGGCAGGCCCGCCGCCAGGACGGCGCGCCGGCCCGCGCCGCCGAGCCGGGCGCGCAGTCGCTCGTACGACTCCGCCGTCATCGGCGTCGCCTTGTACGGGGCCTTGCGCGCCAGGGCGCGGTCTTCGTCGCGGTCGCACCGGCCGACCAGACCGGCCACCACGAGCCGGGCCACCGGCAGGCGTACGCCCGTCAGTCCGGCGAAGCGCGCGGCCGCCGACTCCGGCAGCGCGATTGGCCCGTGCTCCTCGACCGCCGCGACCAGGGCCCGCAGCCGGGCGGCGTCATCCCGCTCGACCCGGACCAGCCGCGCCCGGGGAACCGCCGTTGGCACCGGGTCGCCCTCCGCTTCCTCCCCGGCGGCCGCCACGAACCACCTCTCCGAGCCGCCGGCCCGCACCGGCCACGACGCCACCGCGATTCCGCCCCCACGCAGCCCGTCCACGACCCCGGCGGACGCGCGGCCCACCCACCACCGGCCGCCCTCGCGAGCGAAGGGCTGGTCGGCCCAGGTGTCCAGCAGCGCCAGCAGAGCGGCCCGCTCCGCGTCCGCGGTCGGTTCCACCGCCGCCCGCCAGGCGACGGCGTCGATCGCGCCCATCAGCTGCGACCAGTCGTGCGGCGGCGCCGGCGGCGAGAGCCGGCGCACCTCTTCCACGATGGTCCCCGCAAGAGCGGCCCCGTCCGAGGCCAGCGCGCTCAGCGTCGCGGGCAGGTTCACATCGGGGCTGCGCCGCCACGGGTCCTCGACCCCGTCCGAGACCAGCCCGAACAGCGCGGGCATCAGCTCGGTGTCCGGTGCGGACCGGCGCGGCAGGGCGGGCGGCGCCTGCGCGAGCAGGGTCACCCGCCGGTGCAGGGCGAGCCTGCGCCCCTCCACCCGGGCGGCCCGCCCGGCCACCGCCACGACGGCCTCGACCAGCACCGGGTCGCCGACGTCCGGCAGCTCCCGGGCCACGGCGGCGCGCAGCTCCTCCGCGTCCGCCAAGGCGGCCTTCAGCAACGCGTCCGCGGTCGCCCGTCCCACCCCCCTCAGCGCCCGGGACCCGGCCGCGTCCCGGGTCCGCAGCAGGTACCAGAAGGCGGGCGGCAGGGCCACGCCCCCCGACGCGGTGACCCGGCGCACCGGGGCCACCCGCGGATTCCGTGGCGATGAGTGCCCGTCCAGCTCCCACAGCAGGGCGCCGTCGGCGGCGTACGCGCGCACGCCCGTCCGGGTCTGTGCCTCGGCGAGGACCACGTCCTCCACGGGGTCCGCCGCCGTACCTTCCGGCGGCGCCCACAGGCCCCACGGCTCCTGCCCCTGCCGGTCGATGTCGAACCGGGCCGTACGCCCGTCCACGCTCTCCACCAGGTAGTGGTCCGGAGCGTGGTTCCGGTGCCGGGTGCGGAACAGCACCCGGGTACCGACCAGCCCGTCCCGGCTGCCCAACGGGGATCCCGCCAGACCGGCCGGCAGCGGCGCCAGCTGCAGGGCCTCCGGGGCCAGAGCCATGCCGGCCTCGGACGGCTCCGCGGCAGGATCGGCACTCGCAGCGCGGCCCGGGAAATCCGGCAGCGCGACCACGGCCTGCGGCTCCCCGGTGACCGGGTCCACCACCTCCCACGGCCTGCGCCCGAACACTGCGTTGGTCCAGATCCGCGAGCCGTCGCCGAGCTGCAGCTCGTCCCGGTCGATGCCCTCCGTCCCACCCGGACGCAGGACCCGGCGGCCGCCGTGGCGCCCGCCCCCGTCGGCAGTCTCGAACTGGAAGCCGTACGCCCCGTCCAGACTGCCGCCGAACGGCACCAGACCACCCACCTCGTCCGGGGCGAACACCTCCGCGGGCCGGTCCGCCCACACGGCGGTGTCGCAGTGGTACGGACTCGGCTTGAGCGTCCAGCTCACCAGGAAGGAGCCGCCCACGTAGTGCACCGCGTACATCGTCGCGCCGTCGGGCACCGTGAACCGGCAGGAGCCCCGCACCCCGTCCGGGCCGACGGCGACCGCCCGGTCCCGTCCGAACACCGTCAGCACCGGCCAGGTGGCGGTCACCCCGGCCACCCCCGGCGCCCCCGGCAGCGCCTCTTCCGCTTCCTCGCCACCGGCGCCCGCCGCGAACTCGGCGTACACCGACTCCAGGGCCGGCCACGCCAGTTCCTCGGGCAGACCGGCCGCCAGCGAGCGCCGCAGTGCGCCGGCCGCCCCCGCCCCGGCGAGGGCGTCGGCGATCCCGTCGAGCGCCGACACCGTCGGCCGGTCCAGTACGGCCTCCAGCTCGGCCACGGCCTCCTCGGCCCCGGCCATACCGCCGCCGGCCACGGTGTCGACGAGCTTGCCGACCCGGACGGCGACCTCCTGGGCGATGCCCTCGTTGCCCGGCAGCAGCGTCACCGCCGAGCCGGCCCGGCGCCCGCGCGCCGGCCCCCACCGCGGCAGCAGATCCGCGTGGACGGTCCCCTCCAGCCGGGGGCCGAACACCGGGTCGGCGGCCAGCGCGGACAGGTCCCGCCGGGACCGCTCGCCCCAGAACCTCATCCGCGTCTCCGGCCCCGGGTCGACGACCGCGACCCCGGCCGCCAGACAGGCGTCCAGCACGTCCGCGTCGAAGCCCTTGTAGTGGTGCCGGGTGGTGTGCACCGTCACCGCGGCGCCCTCCGCCCGCAGCCGCGGCCCCAACCGGCCCACCAGGTCGAGGAATTCCACCGGCATCGGCTGCCGTGCCACCCCGCCGCCGGACTGCGCCGCGTACTGGTACATCCGTACGTAGTTCCCCACCCAGTGGTGCAGCCCGCCCTCGGGCACCACCCGCCCGGCCGCCATCGCCTCTGCCGCGCCACAGCCGATGAGCATCCGCAGCCAGGCCCCGCCGTCGGTGACTCCGTCCGGGAAGACCTCCACCAGCCCGGCCGAGGTCGCGTCCGTCGGCGGATGGGCCTTCAGGACCTGTCCGGCGGCATCGAGCAGCGCGTCCGGCACGGACTTCTTGCGCGTGACCGACAGGATCGCGCCCGCCAGCCGCGCGGCCTCCTCGTCCCCGAACCCGGCCGCCTTGGCGGAGGCCCGTACCCGGCGCACCAGATCGGACGGCAGGTCCGCCGGTGAACCCGCCCACGCGGTCAGGAACGCCTCCAGGGCCGTGTGCGCGGCGGCCGGTTCCAGCGTCTCGGCGAGGAACCGCTGGTGCGCCCCGAACTCCTTGGCCGGCATGGCCCCGCCCGCCGCGAACAGCAGCGCGTTGGCCCTGCGGTATCCGGGGTCGACCGGGAGTCCGTGCTGGGCCTCGGCCGACCGCGCCGCCGCATAGGCCCGGCCGCCCGGGCGGCTCCCGTAGCCGATCAGCCGATGGCCCACGGTGTCCCAGAACCACGGCAGATGCGCCGCCGGCAGCCGCCTCGCCCGCGCCGCCATCGTGTCCACGAACCGGCCGGGCTTGGCCTGGGACCGCCCGAGTTCGGTGCGCATGTCCTCGACCAGGTCGCGCGCGCCCGCCGCCGCGCCCGGGTCGTGGGCGACGACCCAGTCGGCGTACGTGGTCGAGGTGTGCGCGCCTGCGGTCGGCAGCAGGGTTTCCAACGAGACGATCATGCTTCGCATCGTCGCACGCCCCACTGACAAGGCACCGTCGGCCTGTTGGCCGGCGAGATGCCCGTGGCCGGGCCTACCGGCGGGTGGGCTCGTGGTCGGTGAAGACGCCGATGAGGCTGTGCGGGGCGTCGTCGTCGAAGCACAGCTCGTGGTTTCGGGCGGCCTCGGCGGCGGCAGCGGCGCTGCGCGGGAAGAGGGCTTCCTCGTACGAGGTGAGCGCGGCCTCGATGTCGTCCGGGTGCGCGGCGACGGCGTTGCCGAGCTCGGCTCCGTCGTACATGGCGAGGTTGGCGCCTTCACCGGCGAACGGTGACATCAGGTGGGCGGCGTCTCCGAGCAGTGTGACGCCCGGCACGCGGTCCCACCGGTGGCCGATCGGCAGGGCGTTGACGGTCCGCGGAACCGGAGCGGTCTCGCCGTCCGTGATGAGGGCGGTGAGTTCCGGGGCCCAGCCGTCGAACTCCTCGGCCACGCGGGCCGTGGCCGCGTCCGCGCGGGTGAAGTCGATGGCGGCGATCCACTCCTGCGGCTTGTTGAGCGCCACATAGGTGTGCAGGACGCCGCCGGGT
Organism: Streptomyces sp. NBC_01006; assembly: GCF_045162725.1. Classification (NCBI taxonomy): domain Bacteria; kingdom Bacillati; phylum Actinomycetota; class Actinomycetes; order Kitasatosporales; family Streptomycetaceae; genus Streptomyces; species Streptomyces sp. NBC_01006. The sequence goes on from NZ_CP108700.1 coordinate 8,192,888, forward strand.
TCGCGGTGGGCGAGGATCCCCTTCCCGGGCGCGAGCGCGAAGAGTGCCCCGCCGCCGACCGCCCGCGCGCTGGCCGGGTGACGGGTGTCCCCGTCGAACAGGTACGTCTCGATGAAGGAGATGCCGACGTACTCGGGCTTCGCGCCGGACAGCAGGGGGCGGATCCGTGACCAGGCCCCGTCCGCGCCGACCAGGAGGCTCGTCGTCACGGTCGCCCCGTCCGCGAACGTCACCTCGTGCCGGCCGCCGCCGAGCGTGCGGACCTCGGTGGCCTTGTGTCCCCACTTGATCGTGCCGGCCGGCAGCGAGTCGAGCAGGATGCGGCGCAGGTCGCCGCGGTGGACCTCCGGACGCCCACCGGTGCCGTCGTCGGGCTGGTCGAGGAGCACGGCTCCGTCCTTGTCGAGCACGCGCGACGCTTCACCGCCTTCGTGGATGAGGCCGAGGAATTCCTCGTACAGGCCCGCGGCCTTGAGGGCGAGCTGCCCGTTGTAGTCGTGGATGTCGAGCATGCCGCCCTGGGTGCGGGCGGTCGGCGAGCTCTCGGCCTCGTAGATCGTCGCCGGGATGCCGTGGACGTGGAGGACACGGGCGAGGGTCAGCCCTCCGAGTCCGGCGCCGATGATCGTGACATCAGTGGTCATGGTGATTCCCTGCCTGTCGCAACTCTGGAATGACGTTCCACTCCAGACTGGAGCGGCGTTCCAGGGATGTCAAGATGGAACAGGGTTCCAGGGCTGTGTCAGGATGGACGCATGGCAACCAGGACGCGTCGTGCGGAGCGACGAGGTGAACCGCTCTCCCGGGAGCGCATCGTCGAGGCGGCGATCGGGATTCTCGACACGGCGGGTGAGGGTGGTCTCACGTTCCGCGTACTGGCCGAGCGCCTCACCACCGGGCCCGGCGCGATCTACTGGCATGTCTCGGGCAAGGATGAGCTCCTCAGCGCCGCCACCGAGGCCGTCGTCGCCGACACCATGACCGGCGCTCCCACGGATGCGACGCCGCAGGAGGCGATCCGTGACCTCGCGCTCGGCGTGTTCGACGCGATCGACGCCCACCCGTGGATCGGCACCCAACTCGCCCGCTCCCCGGGACAGTCGCCGATGCTGCGGGTCTTCGAACACCTCGGACGCCAGGTCCGGGCGCTCGGCGTACCCCACGAAGCCCAGTTCACCGCCGCGTCCGCGCTGCTGAACTACATCCTCGGAGTGGGCGGACAGAACGCGGCCAACGCCCATGGGCAGGAGTCGGAGGAGAACCGGACGGAGTTCCTCAACACCGTCGCGGTCACATGGGCAAACCTCGATCCCGACGAGTACGCGTTCACCCGTGACGTCGCGGAGCAACTGCGCGATCACGACGACCGGGTCGAGTTCCTCGCCGGAATCGACATCATCCTCACCGGAATCACGGCGTCGAAGGCCGGCTGACCCGGCGCCCCGAACCCGCCTGGAGGGCGCGCTGCCGCTACCGGGACTGGACGGCGAACAGCTGGACGGCGTACTCGCCGCTCGTGCCGATCCCGGTCTCCTTGTACGTGCAGTTCAGGATGGCCTCACGGTGGCCTTTGGTACTGGACATCCAGCCTGTGACATGTTGCGCGGAGGAGTGGAAGCCGGGCCCGGAGACGTTCTCCGAGGACGGCCCCGCAGGCGAGTAGCCGGCCCGCTGCATCCGGACCAGGTCGCTGGACCCGTCCGAGCCGGTGTGCCCGGTGATGTTGTTCGCCGCCATGTCGTCGGCGTGGGCCTGGGCGGCCTGCATGAGCCGCGGGTCCTCCTTCAGGGGCTCGCAACCGGCCTTGTCCCGTTCCGCGTTGACCAGCTTGAGGATCTCGCCGGGGGAGGACTGCTGCACGGCACGGGTGACGGCGGAGGCCGGGACCGCTGTCGCGGTCGTGGGGACGGCGGTCGCGGTGACCGCACTCGCGGTGACCGCGCCGCCCAGCATGAGCAGTGGCGCCGCACACGCGGCGGCACATGCGCGGCGGATCCGGCTGTTCTTGTTGTGCATGGAGAGTTCCCCTTCGTCAGGGGTGTGGCGAGACGACACCGCCGCGGGATGCCGCGGGCGCGGTGTCCTTGTCTTCTGATTCCACCCTACGGCCGGGGGCACCGGCGTGCATCAGAGCTCGATCGAGCGGTACTCGTCCAGCACGGCGGAGCAACTCAGTCGTCGGGTGCGGCTGTATGTGTTCTTTGTGGCTGGATATGATCGGCGCCTCTCGCTCGCGCGATCCTGCCCCGCCGCACCCCGAGGACCGATGTCTCCCATACCTGAAGGCACCCCAGGGCCGTCGAAGGCCCGAAGACGGCGCACCGTGCGCCTCCGAACGCTGCTCATCTGGCTCGCGGTCGTGCCCACCGTGGCCATGGGCACCCAGGTGGCGGTGACCGCCGAGCGGCTGCTGGTACAGGCCGACCACCTGCGCGACGACTTGGCGGCGAGCAAGCGGATCGGCGAGCCGCTGTTCCGGCTCATGGCCGAGCTGCAGGCCGAACGCAAGATGACCGCCGCGCGGTGGGCGGGCACCCCCGTCCGTGACGCCGATCTGCGCGACCGCAGGGCGGCCACCGACCGGGCCGTGGCCGAATTCCGGCGCCTCGCGGCCGACTCCGGCGGCCGCCCGGAGTCCGCGCAGGCCGCGGAACATGTGCGGGACGTCAACACCCGCCTCGACCAGCTGACCGCCTTCCGCTCGCGCGCGGACGCCCGTACCGGCGTCGCCGCGCAGACGATGGCGTACTACGGCGAGGTCATCGACGGGATCACCGGTCTCTACCAGGGGGCGTTCAGCCACACCGATGACGCCGGTCTCGTCGAGGAGAGCCGCCCGGTCGTCGCCATGATCTCCGCTTCCGAGATGCTGGCCCGCCAGGACACGATCCTCACGCTGGCGGGGCCCTCCAGAGAGCTGACGCCCGCCGCCTTCGGCGAGTTCCTCGACGACGCCGGGGCGCACCGGCACCTGTACGACACGTGGATCGTGCCGTACCTGCCGCCCGCGGAGAAGCAGACGTACGAGCGGATCACCGCCTCGGACGCCTGGAAGACGAAGCTGCGCGTCGAGAACGCGATCGTCGCCCAGCACAAGATCACCGATTCCGGGATGAAACTGCCGGCCGATGTCGGCGACTGGCCGGCGGCGCACCAGGTGTTCGCGGCGCAGCTGGTCGAGCTCGGCAACCAGCGCTCGCGCGATCTGCTGGCGCACGCCGACGCGAACGCCGCCGAGCTGGAGACCGAGGTCTACTGGCTGGTCGGCGGAAGCGCCGGCGCGCTGATGCTGGTCGTGGCCGTCGTCGTGGTCACCACCCGCTCGGTGCTCCGCCGCCTGCGGCGGCTGCACGAGCGCACCGTGGCCGTCGCCGAGCAGACCCTGCCGGACATCGTGGCCCGGCTGCACCGCGGCCAGAGCGTCGACGACGCGAAGCTGCCGGCGGTGAGCGGGAACCAGGACGAGGTCGGGCGGATCAGCGACGCGTTCGCCCGGGTCGTCGCCGTCTCCGTCGACGGCCACCGGCAGCTCGCGGCCGAGCGGCACGGCTTCGGCATGTTCGCCTCCGGCATCGCCTCGCGCACCGGGAACCTGGTCAGCCGTCAGCTGAGCCTCACCGAGGACATCCAGGACGCCTTCGGCCACGACGAGGCGCTGCTCGCCGAGCTGATGCGGTCCGACCAGCTGACCGTCGGCATGCGGCGGCAGGTCGAGAACCTGCTCATCCTGTCCGGCGGCGAGGTCCCCGACCCGCACACCGAGCCGATGCGGGTCGCCGACCTGCTGCGCGAGGCCGCGGCGGAGGTCGAGGACTTCCGGCGGATCGAACGGCACGCACTGGACGAGGCGAGCGTCGAACCGAGCGTGATCAGCCAGATCAGCCACCTGCTGGCGGAGCTGCTGGACAACGCCACCCGGTTCTCCCCGCCCAGGTCGAAGGTGGTCATACGGGCCGAACTGGTCGCGGACGGATTGTCGGTGGAGATCGAGGACCGCGGGCCGCGGGTGGGCGAGGCCGGCTACGAGGAGATGAACCGGCGCCTGCACTCGGCCCCGCCCTACTCCGAACTCGCCGAGAACGCGCACCGGCTGGGCCTCTTCGTGGTCGGCCACCTGGCCGACCAGCTCAAGGCCAAGGTCACGCTGAGGCGTTCGGTGTACGGGGGGACCTCGGCCGTCGTCGTGCTGCCGAGCGACCTGCTGGCGCGGCCGGCCGCCTCGGCCGCGCCCCTCGCACCTGCCCCCGTGCCCGCCGCGGCCGATTCCGCTTCGGCCGCCGCCCCTGCCCCCGCCCCCGCTCCCGTCCCCGTCCCCGTACGACGGGCAGCGGCCGAGCCGGGCCCGCGGCCGGCCGTCGCCGAGCGGCCGGAGCGGACCCCGGCGCCTGCGCGGCGTACGCCCGTGCTCCGGCCCGTGACCGGGGAAGGCGGCACCCGCCCCGCCCTCCCGGAGCGCGTCCCGCAGACCCACATGACCAGGCAACTGCGCGCACCGCGAGTGCCCGAGCCGGAGCCGGGCCCCGGCACGGACACCCCCGAAGAGGTCGCCGATGCCTGGGCGGACTATGAAGAGGGGACGCAGAAGGTGGAAGCCGAGCTCAGACAGGAACAGGATCAGCGATGACGACGACCCCCAACTCCGCGACGTCCGGCACTTCGGCATCGCACGACGCGATCTTCAGTGTCCTGGACAGCCACCTGAGCCGGATCGCCGGTATCCAGGGAGCCGTACTCCTGTCCAACGACGGGATCCCGCTCACCGCCTACCTCCTCGACCGGGACCAGTCGGAACGCATGGCGGCCGCGGCCTCCGGGATCGCAGCCACCATGAAGGCGATATCCCGGGAGATCGACGGCGGTCGCGTGATCCGCCAGCTGGTCGAGATGGACGACCGGTACCTCTGCGTCGTCGGGTGCGGGGAGGGCAGCACGCTCCTCGTGGTGACCTCCCGCAAGGCCCGCCTCGGCGAGCTGGGCGGCGAGGCCGTACGTACCGCCCAGGCGCTCGGCGAATGGCTGGGCACACCCGATCGTTCCCAGGCGCCGAAGCCGTAATGCCCGAGCCCGAGCCAGAGACGCCGGAGCCCGAGCGGTCCGAACCCGAGGCGTCCGAACCGGAGGTGTCCGAACCCGAGGTGTCCGAACCCGAGGTGTCCGAGCGGGGGGAGCTGCAGCGCGGCAGCCGCCGCCGTACCCGGCTGTACGCGCTGACGGACGGCCGGACCGCAGCCCCGCAGACGGTCCTCACCATGGACACCACGATCACGGCGGCCGTCGGCGCCGACGCCCAAGGGGGCCTGCCCACCGAATGGCAGGCCGTGCTCGCCATGTGCGCCCCGCCGGGCGGGCTGGCGGTCGCCGAGATCGCGGCGCGGATGCGGATCCGGCTCACGCCGATGACGCTGCTGCTCGGCGAACTCGCGGACCGCGGGCTGATCCACCACCAGCCGCCCTTGCAGGGGGCGGAGACCACCAACGTCCACATGCTCATGAGAATCAGGGACAACCTTGCCCGGATATGATGGATATGACCCGTCTGTCGCCCCTGCCGGACAGGTGTCGCCTGTCAAGATCCTCGTCGCGGGAGGCTTCGGCGTCGGCAAGACGACCCTGGTCGAGACGATTTCCGAGATCGAGCCGCTGCGTACGGAGGAGCGGTTGACCGCGGCCGGCGTGGGTGTCGACGACCTCGACGGCATCGAGTCCAAAGCGGTCACCACCGTGGCGATGGACTTCGGCCGGCTCACCCTCACCGACGCGGGGGTCGTCCTCTACCTCTTCGGCACTCCGGGCCAGGAGCGTTTCTGGTTCATGTGGGACGACCTGCTGGCCGGCGCCCTCGGCGCGCTCGTCCTGGTCGACACGCGGCGCCTGGACCGTAGTTTCCCGGCGATCGACTTCTTCGAGAGCCGCGGGCTGCCGTTCGTGGTGGGCGCGAACTGCTTTCACGGCGAACAGTCGTACACCGCCGAGGAGATCGCCGCCGCGCTGCACCTGCGCGATCCGGACACGCCCGTCCTGCTGCTCGACGCACGCGCCCGCACCGACGTCCGCGGCGCGCTCCTCGCCCTCCTCGACCTGCTGATCAGTTCGGCGGACGCGGCGTAGCGAGGGGCGCGGTCCCTTCCTCAGGAATCCCCGTCGCCGGCGGCCGGAGGTCCGGCGGCGCCCGGGGTGGTGGCGAGCTCGGCGAGGAGTGCCTCGGCGAGGCCCTCGCGGCGCATCCGCTGGTCCACGTACAGCATGGAGCTCGCCAGCTGACTGAATCCGATCTGGAAGGTCTGGCCGGCGGCGCCGCCGAAGAACACGAGGAGGAAGGCGAACACCAGGGCGGCGATGGCCCCCGCCGAGGGGGCGCCGCCCTCGGGTATCCCCTGGAGGGCGGGCATCATCGCGAACGTGCCGATGAGGTTGAACGGCAGCTGGATCGCGTACGCGATCGCCCCCGCCAGCATGACGGCGACCATGGTGTAGCCGAAGATCCGCCACCAGTCGCCCCGGACCAGCGCCGCCGAGCGCCGCAGCCCGGTGACCGGACCCGCGCCTTCCATGACCACGACGGCCGAGGCCAGGCCGAACCGGATGTTGAGCCAGACGGTCAGCGGCGTGGCGACCAGCATCAGCAGCGGCAGCAGGCCGAGCAGCGGGATGGCGTCGTCCTTGGACCCGGCGGAGATCACCAGCGGCAGCCACACCGCCAGGATGGCGACTATCGGGGAGCCTGCGATCAGGGCGCTGAGGAACAGCGCGCCGGCCACCGCGGGTGCCCGCCGGACCGAGGTCCGCCACAGCGCGCGGAAGGTGGTGGGGCGGCCCATCACGGCTTCCTTGAGGATCGCCGGACAGAGCGCGGCGATGACCGACATGCCCAGCATGCCGATGGTGAAGAGCAGTACGAACACCACGATGGCGGCGACGACCAGCGGGACGACGTGCTCGGCGGCCGGATCCTCGCCGAACGGCGGATCGAAGACGGGCTCGAAGTGGTCGTAGACCGCGGCCACGGCGATGCCCACCACGAGGGCCATGGCCGGCAGGACGACGGCCAGCACGGCCAGCATCACACCGGCGAGCGTCTTCCAGTGGCCGCGGATGGTCGCGAACGATCCGCTGATGATGTCCCCGAGGGCCAGCGGGCGCAGGGGTATCACCCCCGGCTGAGGCGCCGCCGGTGGCCACCCTCCCCACTGGGGGGCGCCACCCCAACCGCCCCCGTGCGCTCCCGGCCAGCTGTTCTGTGTCATGCACATGCTCCGTATGTCGTCCCCCTGTGGGACGCACAACATATCCCAGCTGGTCAGGGACATGGCAGGCCGCTGGTCGCTGCCGTGCCTGCGGACGTTCCTACTTGAACGGCACGTTGACGCAGGCGAGCCGCGCCCCGGCCGTGCCGGCCGTGCCGGCTCCCGTGTGGGTGGCGTGCTCGTGGATCACCACGGAGCGGGCCTGATCGGCGCGGAACCGCCAGTCCAGGGTCGATGCCGAGGCGCCGTCGCCGTGGTGGTCGGTGGTGATGTCGAGCCACACCTCGTTGCGGGGTTCGGCGTACGCGGGGTTCGTCGAGGGCTGCACGGGGTCCACGGCGTTCTGGTAGTGCGGCCCGGAGTCGCTCGGCTTGCTGCCGCAGGGCTTCTGGTGCACGTGGGCGCCGAACGTCCGGTTCGCCTCCACGCCGTGGAGCCGCAGCTCCACGTGGGTGTCGTCGCCGACCCGCTCGGTGACGGTGACCCTGCCGCCGACCGGTACCGCTTCGGGGTCGAAGGTGACCGCCTGGTGCGCGGTCCGGCCCCCGGCCGCCCGGAACGACTCCTCGATCGTCACGCCCCGGTCGGCGACTGCGGCCAGGGGCAGGACGACAGCCAGGGAGGCGGTGAGCGCCGAAACGAGGAAGGACACCTTCCACTCCTCTCACCACGGGTGTGCCGGATCGCCGGGGCTACAGCCCGGCGGGCGCTTCGGGGGACCATGGTTGCGCACCCGGCGGCCTCGCGCCGGGCACCCCGAGGGTGTCGTCCTGCCTTTCCTTCGTCTGCGTCAGTGCCGGGCCTGCTGTCGGGCGAGGAAGTCGGTGATGAGCCCCAGCCACTCCGTCGGCCGCTCCGCGAAGGGAAGGTGACCGGAGGCGAGCTCGGCCGTCTCCGCTCCGGGGATGGCCGCCGCCAGCCGGCGCTGGAGGTCGGCCGGTACCAGGGAGTCGGCCGTGGTGACGATGACGAGGGTCGCAGCGCTGACCGCGGCGAGGTCCTCGCGTACGTCGGCCCGGCGGACCAGGTCGACCTGGGCGCCGGTGCCCGGCGGTATGGCGGAGGCGGTGGACTCGGCGGCTGCGCGTACCTGAGCGGGAGTCAGGGAGTTCAGCAGCGGCGCGCTCAGGGCCAGCTGGGCCAGGTACTGGGCGAGCAGCACATGCTGTCGGGACTCGAAGAGCTGCTGCCAGATGCCGGCGGCCAGCTCGGTACGGGTGTCCACATGGGCGAAGGTGGCGCTCAGGACGAGGGCGCTGACCCGTTCCGGGTGGCGGGCGGCGGCGCGGATGGCGACCGGGCCGCCCAGGGAGTATCCGCACACGGCGAAGGTCTCCAGGCCTTCGGCGTCGGCCGCCGCGACGAGCTGGTCCGCCAGCTCGTCGAGGTCCAGAGGAGCTCCTGGGGCGGGGGTGTCTCCCGAGCCGGGGAAGTCGATCCCGACCACGGTGTGCCGAGCGGCGAGCCCGTCCATGATCGATCCGTAGTTGGCCTCGATGCCGCCGCCCGCCCCGTGGGCGAGGAGGAGTCCGGGGCCGGAGCCGCGGACCGTACGGGCGTAGGAGGTGCGGGCTGCTTGGGTCATGAGGGGTCCTTGAGTCGATGCGTTCGTACGGATGCGGCGTGGCGGGGGCGGGGGCGGTCCGGCCCCGAACGCCGGGTCAGATGGCTGCGAGAGGTGCGTGTCGTTCGCTGAGTCGGCGTACGGCCCGGGCGACGCGGGGGTCGGTTGCCGGGCGGAAGGGGTCGACCGGGGTGGCCCGGGCGCCGATGACGACGCCGGTCCGGCCGGTGAGCGCGGTGTCGGTGGCGGCGACGATGGAGGGCCTGGCCGCGACGGAGGCGGGGCCGGAGGTCGAGCGCTCGAACTTGCGGCGTACCAGGGGCCACAGGAGGCGCAGGGCGGGGGTGACGATCTTCGGGTCGGTCAGGGTGCCGTCGGTCATGTCGGTGGCGGCGCCTCCGGGGTCGGCGGCGAAGACGGATACGCCGGTGCCGTCCAGCCGCGAGGCCAGGTCGAGGGTGTAGGCGAGATTGGCGAGTTTGGCGCGGCCGTACCAGTGGAAGCCGTAGTAGCCGCCGGGCGGCTCGACGTTGTCGAACACCCGCTTGGCGGTGCCGACCGCGGCCGAGGTGACGTTCACGACCCTGCTCGGCGCGGCGGCCGTCAGGGTGGGCAGCAGCAGTTCGGTGAGCAGGTAGGGGGAGAGGTGGTTGACGACGAACGATGCCTCCACGCCGCCCAGGTCCTGCCGGTCGGCGAACATCGCGCCGACGTTGTTGACCAGTACGGTCAGCGGTTCGCCCGAGACGGCGTGCTCGGAGGCGATCCGGTCGGCGAGCGCGCGTACTTCGCGGAGGGAGGCGAGGTCGGCGGCCAGGAACCGGGCCGGGTGCGCCGGGTTCGTCGCGTCGATGCGCTCGACCGCGCGGGCGCCCCGGTCGGGGTTGCGTCCGACCACGGTGACCGCGTACCCGGCGGCGGCCAGCCCCAGCGCCGTCTCCAGGCCGATGCCGGCGGTTCCGGCCGTGACCACAGCAGTTCTCTTCATGGCTCGTCCACTCCAGGGAGGCATTCCGGATAGGTCATCCGCTTAATGCGACCGTAGCACATGCGGATGATGTATCCGTTTGGAGTCGTGGCCATGATGGTCATCGGTGATCAACGGCGCCCAGGCGGCCCCGGGCCGACGTGAAGGGACTGCGATGCGATACGCCACGGACGATCACGCGCCCGGGAACAGCGGCTACGACGCCGAGCTGCGGCGCCACAACGAGGTGCTGCGCCGGGCGGCCGGCGTCCGCCTCCACGACCACGTCCTCGACATCGGTTGCGGCACCGGGCAGACCACCCGCCAGGCCGCGCGCAGGGCCCGGGCGGGCAGTGCGCTCGGGGTCGACATCTCGGCGCCCGCGATCGGGCGCGCCCGCGAGCTGGCTCGGGCCGAAGGACCGCGCAACGTCGCGTTCGAGCAGGCCGACGCCCAGGTCCACCGCTTTCAGCCGGAGCGATTCGACCTGGTGATCAGCAGGTTCGGGACCATGTTCTTCGACGATCCCGTCGCCGCGTTCTCCAACATCGGGCGGGCGCTGCTCCCGGCCGGGCGCCTGGTGATGATGGTCTGGCGGGCCCGCGAGCTCAACGCGTGGGACGTCGCCATCCGCCGGTCCCTCGGAGTGGCCGGGGGAGCGGCGGCCGGTGCTTCCGAGGGGCCGGATCCGTTCTCGCTCGGCGATCCGCAGGCCGTGCGGGAGATCCTGCGGGCCTCGGGGTTCGCCGACGTCGCCTTCACCGATGTCCACGAACGGGTCTACTACGGCCCGGACGTGGCCGCCGCCCTCGACTGGGTCCGCGGCTTCACGTGCACCGGCGCAATCCTGGACGGGCTGGATCCGGCCGCCGTGCCACGCGCCGTCGAGAACCTGGGCGCGGCGCTCGCCGCGCATCTGGGCGACGACGGCGTCCTGTTGGACTCCCGGGCCTGGATCGTCACCGCCCGGCGCGCCGGGACGGGTTGAGGGGTGGCGGGCCGAGGCGTGCTGGGCTGCGGCCCGGTCGGACGACGGTGCGGGTGGTCAGTGGAGGGTGGGGATCACATCGCGGGTCTCGTCCACCTCGATGCCCGTGGTGCGGCGGCCGAGCGGCTCCGGTGGCGTTTCGTCCGCGCAGACGGTGCCCCGTGCGGGGAGCGCCAGGGTGGCGAGGTAGTCCGTGGCCAGGGCGCTGACGCATGCGCTCCGGTTGTAGGCGGTGTGCCCTTCACCGGCGAAGGTCAGCAGCCGTCCGTTGTCCAGCGTCCCCGCGAGGGCCACTGCGTCCTGGTACGGGGTGTCCGGGTCCCCGGTCGTGCCGAGGACCAGGATCGGGGCCGATCCGGCCGCCCGGTAGGAGCCCTCGTAGCGGCTCGGGCGCTCGGCCGGCCACTGGGCGCAGGTGGGCGCGTGGTTGTGGTCGTACGTGGGCGGCCCGAGGCCGATGGGGGGTCCCAGCAGCGGAGCGGTGGCGACGTGGGCGCTGACCAGCGTACCCAGCAGCAGGCGGCTGGCCGGGTAGACGCGGTCGGTGCACTCGACGGCCATGTTGACGTTGAGGAAGTCGAACGACGCGGGCGAGGGGGGAGACAACAGGAACGAACTCTGGTGGGCCTGGGCCGCCCGCAGGGCCCGTCCCAGGTAGGGCCAGATCTCCTGGCCCGAGTTGATGTTGAACATCAGGCGGTAGGCGAGGGTGTAGCCGGTGGCAGGCCGTCCGCTCGCGGTGATGACGGGGTCGGCGTCCAGCGCACGCTTGAGCTCCTCGAACGCCTGTCGCGGCCGGCCCTCTCCGAATCCGCAGGTGGCGGGGTTCCGTGCGCACCAATCGAGGAACCGGCCGACCGCCGCGTCCAGGGCGACGAACTGCCCGGCGTCGTAGGTGTACGGCACCTCGGCGTAGCGACGCGGATCGTAGGCCCCGTCCAGGACCATGGCGCGGACGCGCCGAGGGAACTGCGCGGCGTAGACGGTGCCGACGTAGCTGCCGAAGGAACGGCCGTAGAAGGAGAGCTTCTCCTCGCCGAGGGCCTGGCGCAGCAGGTCGATGTCCTTGGCGTTCGACCCGGTGCCGATGAACGGCACGAGGTCCGCGGAGCGTTCCTTGCAGGCGTTGGCGAACTCGAAGCCCTGGCGGACGGCGGTGCGCAGGGCTCCCGGGCCGGGTACGCCGCGCGCGGCGTCGACCGCGGCCGAGTACTCCTTGTCGTTCCAGCACTCCACCTGTCCGCTGCGCCTCACGCCGCGCATGTCGTACCCGACGACGTCGAAGGCGTCGCGCAGGGAGGCGGGGAGTGCCTCGTAGCTGTCACGGGCGAAGTCCACGCCGGAGTTGCCGGGTCCGCCGGGGTGCAGCACCAGGACACCGGTGCGGTGTGCCGTGTCGGCCGCGAGCCGTCGGGTGACCGCGAGCGGGACCGTACGCCCGGTGGGCCTGCGGTAGTCCAGGGGCACCTGGGCGGTCGCGCACTCGAAGCCGTCGTCCGGGTCGTCGGCGTCCGCTCCGTCGCAGGGGCCCCAGGACAGGACGGGAACGGGCGGGGCGGTGAGGGGTGTCGCCATGGCGGCCCCGGGCGCGCCCCCGAGGAACGCGGTGACGGCGATCAGGACGAGGAATATCCCCCACACGGCTCGCTTGCGAGGGGCATCGGCCAAATGGGTCTGCATGGGCGGTCCTCCGTCATGGGCGGCGTCGCGGGGCGGCGACAACGTAGCGGCAGTCCGAGGTCCCTGTCGGTCCCTCGGGAGTTGACTTCCCCCTACCACCAGGAGGAAAGATCCTGTGCGGGACCTCCCGGGTGACGCCCGGTCCGGAACTCCTCCGCTACCTCGATGAGGCGCATCGAGGGCTGCTCGTACCCAAGAACGTGATGCGTGCGGGCCTGGCCGTGGGGCCGGGCCACGGCATCCTGGACCTGGGCTGTGGTGCCGGACATGAACTCGTCGAGTTGGAGAGCGCGGGCTGCCGCGCGTTCGGCGTGGACTCCAGCAGTGTGATGCTGGAGGCGAGCCGGCTGCGGCTCGAGGCCCACGGGCTCCCGGTCCGGCTCGTCCACGCGGACGTGCACGACCTGCCGTTCGCCGACGCGACTTTCGCGGGCTGCCGGATCGAGCGGGTCCTGCAGCACGTACGCGATCCCGCCACCGTCCTGGCCGGGGCGCACCGGGTGCTGCGACCGGGTGGGAGCCTCGCGGTACTGGAGCCGGACTGGGCGTCGGTCGCCCTGGCCTCGGCGGACACGGAGGCGGCGCGCGTCGTGGCGGACGCGGTCGGCAGCCACATCCCGCACCGCCAGATCGGCCGTGATCTGCGGCGGCTGCTGATCGAGGCGGGTTTCACGGACGTGCGCACAGAGACCGAGCTGGTCGTCTACTCCTCCCTCACGGAACTGTCCCACGTCATCTCGCTGGAACGGGCCGCACACGTCGCGTGGAGCGGCGGGCTGATCGCGCGCGAGCGGGCCGAGGCTCTGCTGCGGGAGCAGCTGGCCCTGTCGGAGGCCGGCGCCTTCCACGCCACGTTCCAACGCACCGTGATCGCCTGGGCGCGCCGCCCCGCGTGACACGGGTCCGGGCGACGCCGAGATTCCGCCGGACGGGTGGGGGAGAAACCTTCCGGCTCCACGGCGCCGCATGGACGCGGCGGCGGCGCGGTACGGGTGCGGATGACCTTGATCGTCCTCACGAAACGAGAATTCCCGTGCGTCTCCGGCACTCCGTCGCCGCTGCTTGCGGTGCCCTCGCCCTCACGGCCGTCCTGGCCACGCCCGCCCACGCCGCCACCGGCGAGTTCGGCTACAAGTTCGTCGGCTTCAGCGGCGAGGAGCAAAGGGCCGCGCTCCAAGCCCCGCAGAGCGGCGTCTGCATCACCATCCCCGAGGTCGCGGACCCGTCGGCCTCGGAGCCCGCCTACGCACCGCACAACGACACCGATGCCTGGGCGATGGTCTTCACCGAGCCCGACTGCACCGGCGACTCCTGGACGCTCAAGCCCGAGGGACGGCCGGCCTCGGACCGCCTGAAGCTGCGCTCGGTCATCTTCTTCGACCGGCCCTGACCCGCTCACGACCAGGGCCCCCGCCTGCCGGGGGCCCTTTTCCACCTCTTAGGAGCCCGTCGGCTGGCGCAGGCGGCGCCAGTAGCCGGCCAGGTCGTTCGTCGCGGTGGTCACCGAGTCCAGGCTCATCGTGGTGCGGGAGTCCCGTTCATAACGCTGCCAGTTCGGCATGGCCCGGTGGTTGGGATCGCCGGTGCGGATGAAGGAGATCCACGCCGCGTGCACGGTCGAGGCGAGCCCCTCACGGATCCGGGGGTCGAGCCCCGTCAGGAACGGCGCCTGCGACCACTTGTCGAAGTTGTCGAAGACGAACGGCAGCTCCAGGCAGTGCGGCGCCGCCAGCTTGCCGCCGTACGCGGGCGTCGGGAGGTCGAACTGGTAGGCCCAGACCGGCCGCTTGCGAGCCGCCGCCCGCCGTTCGGCGAGCGCCAGACCGGGCATCCGGAACAGGTCGTCGCTGATCAGATCCATGAGCACGTCCACCGGCCGGGCGCCCGGCCGGGCCTCCTCGTACGCGCTGTACGCCTCGGAAGCCCGGTTCCCGAAGGTGTCCCGTGCGCGTGCGAGCACCTGGTCCTTGGTCGCGGCGGCGTACGTCGGGTCGAGCGCGAAGGCGAAGTTGGCCTCCTCCCTCGTACAGCCGATCAGGATGTCGATGTCCGCCCCGGGACCGCTGAGCAGCAGTTCGGAGGGGTGGCGGTCCAGCGTCACCTCGTCGATCACCGGCAGGTACGGGGTCGACCAGTACCCCCACCGCCCGGTGCGCTTGAACATCTCGATGGTGGCGCCCATCAGCTGCTGCCACGGCAGGGTCCGCAGCTGCGCCACGTCCTTGGCCCCGAGGATGTCGAGGAAGGTGGCGCTGCGCTGCAATGACTCCGTACGCGTGGGGATCTGCAGCCCGAGCGGCGGGCTCTGCAGGATGGCGCGCCGGAACAGCGGGCGGCCCGCGGGCCGGGCGCCGGCCAGCGCGGCGACCGAGAACGCGCCGCCGGACTGACCGGCGAGGGTGATGTTGTCCGGGTCCCCGCCGAACGCGGCGGCGTTGTCCCGTACCCAGCGCAGTGCGGCGAGCTGGTCGGTGAGCCAGAAGTTCCCGCCGGCTCCCTCCTCGCCGAAGTAGAGGTATCCCAGAGGCCCGAGCCGGTAGTTGATGGTCACCACGACGAGGTCGCCGTCGCGCGCGAAGGTCTCGCCGGAGTAGATGGGCAGTGAGCCGGAGCCGGAGATGAACCCGCCGCCGTGGATCCAGACCATCACCGGCCGCTTGGCGTTGTCGGCGCGCGGCGTCCAGACGTTGAGGGTGAGGCAGTCCTCGTCGAACGGGGGCGAGCCGTGCGATCCGAGCACCGGGTCGCCGCCTCCCTCCCGGTAGAGCTGCGGGGCGCTGGGGCCGAAGACGGTGGCGTCGTGCGTTCCCGACCAGCCGGGATGGGGCTGGGCGGGCCGCCAGCGCAGGGCGCCGACCGGCGGCGCCGCGTAGGGAACACCCTTGAAGACGGCGAGGTCTCCTTCGACGGCTCCGCGCAGCCGGCCCGCGGGCAGGTCCACGACGGGCGAGGGGTCGTCCGCTTGCGGGGCGGCCGCGGCCTGCGCCGCGTACCCACCCGGGATCCCGGAGGAGAGCAGCGCGGCTCCGGCCATCACCGTGCTGTTCTTGAGGACTTTGCGTCGCGATGGATCGTCGGTCATGGTGCTTCACTCCCTGACTGATCGCGGGACCGCCGCCGAGTCGGCATGGCGGAGATTTGGCGACCGCAAGTGTTACGGCACATCTGCGAGTGGGGTCAAGGGGCGGGAGGGCCTCGCCGTTCGGTATCTCGCGAACTATTGACGGCCGTCTCGATTACGCGATAGACACGTGTCACCCTCCAGGCACCCCATCGGCAACACCCGGTCCACCAGGACCGGCTGACAACGTACGGAGTCTCCATGGCAGGTCGGTTTCGTCCCGTTGGACTGCTCGCCGTCGCAACGGGCCTCTTGCTGACCACCGCATGCGGTGGCGCCAGCCTCGGGACCGGCGACGGCGACAAGCAGGACGGGCCCGTGAAGATCGGGCTCCTCGTCCCGCAGTCCGGGACGTACAAGGCGCTCGGCGACGACATGAAGCAGGGCTTCGAGCTCTACGTCAAGCAGCACGGCGGCAAACTCGGCGGCCGGGAAGTGGAGATCGTGATCGCCGACGAAGGGGAGACGGCCGACTCCGGCAAGGCGGCGGCGGAGAAGCTCGTCAAGCAGGACCGGGTGCTGGCGGTGAGCGGGGTGGTCAGCTCGGCCACCATCAACGGGGTCAAGGACCTCTTCGAGACGAGCAAGGTCCCGCTCGTCGGCTCGAACGCCTCGCCGACGACACTGACCGGGACCAAGTACATCTGGCGCACGTCGTACGTCAACGACGAGCCGGGCAAGGCGCTGGGCAAGTACGTCGCCGAGAAGGCCGGCGGTCCCGTCTACCTGATCGCCGCGGGCTACCAGGCGGGTAAGGACGAGGTGGAGGGGTTCAAGTCCACCTTCCTCCCGGCCGGGGGCAAGCTCGCGGGGGAGGAGGTCTACACCCCGTTCCCGGGGACGAAGAACTTCCAGCCGTACCTCGCGCAGATCCAGAACTCGGGCGCGAAGGCGGTCTTCTGCTTCTACGCGGGCGGCGCGGCCGTCGACTTCGTCAAGCAGTACCGGGACTTCGGCTTGGCCGGCAAGATCCCGCTCTACGGGCCCGGCTTCCTCACCGAGGGCGGCGTACTGAAGGGACAGGGAGAGGCGGCCGACGGCATCCTCACCGCGCTCAACTACAGCGCGGACCTGGACAACGCGGCCAACAAGCAGTTCGCGCCGGCCTACCGGTCCGCCTACGGCGCCCCCGCCACCACCTATGCGATGGCGTCATGGGACGCGGCGCAGGTGCTCGACAAGGCGATCAAGGCGGCCGGCGGCACCGGCACCGGCGCCGTGACCTCGGAATCGGTCAACGCCGCCATCGCCGAGGTCGGGGACGTCGACAGCCCGCGCGGCAGCTGGAAGTTCAACAACGCGGGCACGCCCGTCCAGCCCTGGTACCTGCGCGAGGTCAAGCAGGGCGCCAACACCGTGACCGCCGAGCTCGGCCGGCTGGGCGGCTGACATGACCGGATGGTTGGACGGCAACCTCGTCAGCGTCGTCGACGGGGTTGCCTTCGGTCTGCTGCTCTTCACGATCGCGGTCGGACTCTCCCTGGTCTTCGGCATGATGGACGTGCTGAACCTGGCCCACGGCACGCTCTACCTGGCCGGGGCGTACGTGGCCTACGCCCTGTCCGACGGCAGCCTGTGGGGCCTGGTCCTCGCGCTGGCCGCCGGCGCCCTGGCGGGCGGTGCGGGCGGGGCCGCACTGACGTTCCTCACCCGGCCGCTGGCCCGGCGCGGGCACCTGGACCAGGCCCTGCTGACGCTCGGCATCACCTTCATCGTCGCGGACCTGCTGTCCGCGGCCTTCGGCGGTGACGTGCTGCCCACGGACCCGCCGACGGCCCTGCGCGGGACGGTAGACCTCCTCGGCCACGCGTATCCGGTCTACCGGCTCGTGTTCATCGGCGTCGCGGCAGGCCTCGCGCTCCTCGTGTACCTCGTCTTCGAGCGCAGCCCGCTCGGAGCACTGGTACGGGCCGCCGTCGCGGACCGGGACATGGTGCGCGCGCTGGGGGTCGACGTCCGCAAGGTGCTCTACGGGGTCTTCGCCTCCGGCGCGGCCCTGGCGGCGGTCGGCGGGGTCCTCGGGGCACCGATCCTGGGCCCGGGGCCCGGTGTCGACGAGACCGTGCTCGTCCTGTCGCTCGTCGTCGTGGTCGTGGGCGGCCTCGGATCGGTGCGCGGCGCGCTCGCCGGAGCGCTCCTCATCGGACAGGTGCAGACCCTGGGGGTGGCGCTGCTCCCCGAGTACGCTCCCTTCCTCCTCTTCGGGACCATGCTGATCGTGCTCGTCTTCCGGCCGCACGGCCTGGTCCCGTCGGCGGTGCGCGCATGAGCCCGACCGGAACCATCGTGGCAGCGCGCACCGCCGCGGTCCTCGCACTCGCCGTGGCCCCCTTCGTCCTCGGCCCGTACGCGATCGGCACCCTGTCGCGGATCCTGGTGTTCGGGCTGCTCGCCGTCAGCGTGAACCTGCTCACCGGGCTGACCGGACTGCCGACCCTCGGCCAGTCGGCCTACTTCGGAGTCGGTGCCTACACCGCCGCCATCGTGGCGACGCGCCTCACTGACATCGGAATACTCCAACTCCTCATCGCCGCAGGCGTCTCCGCGCTGGTGGCCGTACCGACGGGATGGCTGGCGGTCAGGGCCCGGGGGGTGGTCTTCCTGATGCTGACCCTGGCCGTCGGCGAGATCGCGTACAGCGCCGCCGTCAACTGGAAGTCGCTGACGAACGGCACCGACGGGGTATCGGGCATCCCGCCCGTCGTACCACTGCCCGGCATGTCCGCGCTGGCGCTGGACGGGCTGGTCTACTTCTACGTACTGGTCGTGTTCCTGCTGCTCTTCGCGGCCGTCTCCCGTCTGGGTTCGACCCCGTTCGCCCTCGCCCTGCGCGGAATCCGGGACAACGAGCCGCGGATGAGGGCGATCGGCTATCCGACGCAGCGCTACGCCCTGACCGTCTACTGCGGGGCCGGAGCGCTGGCGGGCGCCGCCGGAGCCCTGTGGATCTCGGTACAGCGCTTCGTCTCGCCCGGCGACGCCGGATTCGAGATCGCCGCCCTGGCGCTGCTGGCCGTCGTCATCGGCGGCTCCGGCTCCTTGTGGGGGGCCTGCGCGGGCGCCGCACTGGTCTGGCTCACCCGCGACTACCTCGGAAACCTCGAAGCCGTCGCCGGGCGCGGCCCGTTGTTGCTCGGGCTGCTCTTCGTCGTCGCCGTCTACGCGCTGCCCCGCGGGCTGGCAGGCGTACGGCTGCCGCTGCCGCTGGGGCCCATCCGAAAGAGAACGACGTGACAGACCGGACCCACGACCACTCCGCTCTCCTGCAACTACGCAACGTCTCGCGGCACTTCGGGTCCTTCCGGGCCCTGGACGAGGTCTCCCTCACGGTGCGGGCGGGGGCGCGGCACGCGATCATCGGCCCGAACGGTGCCGGCAAATCGACCCTGTTCGGCCTGATCTCCGGAACGCTGCCGGTCACCGCCGGATCGATCCTCCTCGACGGGCAGGACGTGACCCGGCTGCCCGTGGACCGCCGGGTCGGACTCGGCGTCGCGGCGACGTTCCAGCACTCCAGTCTCTTCCTGCGCGAGTCCGTGCTGGAGAACGTCCTGCTCGCCCTGTTGCGCAGGCCCGGGGGAGGGCTCGGGGGCCTGCGGAGGGTCGCTGCCCGGCCGCAGGCCATCGCGCAGGCGCACGCGCTGCTCGACCAGGTGGGCCTGCCCACGCGGCACGAGCTCGCGGCGGCCGAACTCTCGCACGGCGAACGGCGGCAGCTGGAGGTCGCCGTCGCGCTCGCCACCGACCCCCGGCTGCTGCTCCTGGACGAGCCGGCCGCCGGCATGTCTCCCGCGGAGACCGCACGGCTCACCGCGCTGCTCGCCGCCCTGCCCGGCGAGGTGACCGTACTCCTCGTCGAACACGACCTCGACATGGTCTTCGAACTCGCCGACACGGTGACCGTCATGCACCTCGGCAGACACCTGATGACCGGCGCCCCCGACGAGGTACGGGCCTCCGCCGCGGTCCAGAGCGCCTACCTCGGCACCACGGAGGTCCCCTCGTGAAACCGCTCTTCAGCGTGCGCGAGCTGCGCTCCGGCTACGCCGGGGGCGTCGTCCTGGGCGGTGTCGACCTGGATCTCGACGCGGGCGGGATCGTCGCCGTCCTCGGGCGCAACGGGGTCGGGAAGACCACCCTCATCTCGACCGTCATGGGGCTCGTACGGCGTACGGGGGCAGCGTCACCCTCGACGGCCGGGAGCTCGCCGGAGCCCGCGTCGACGTGATCGCCCGGGCCGGGGTCGCCGTCGTCCCCCAGGGGCGGCGGGTGTTCGCGCCGCTGACCGTGGCCGAGCACCTGACGATCGCCTCCCGGCGTCCGGCGACGGGCCCGTGGACGAGGGCCCGGGTCCTCGACCTGCTGCCGCGGCTGGGGGAGCGGCTCGGGCACCGCGGGGACCAGCTCTCGGGCGGGGAACAGCAGATGCTCGCGATCGCCAGGGCCCTGCTGGGCAATCCGCGCCTGCTGCTGCTCGACGAGCCGTCCGACGGCCTCGCGCCCGCGATCGTCGCCCAGGTCGGCGAGGTGATCCGGGAGGTGGGCGCGCAGGGGATGTCCGTCGTCCTCGTCGAGCAGAACCTGGGGCTCGCCCTCTCCGTGGCCCAGGACGTCGCCGTCATGCAGAAGGGCCGCATCGTCCACCGGTCGCCCTGCACGGAATTCGCCTCCCGCCCCGACGACAGGCGCCGCCTGCTCGGCGTGGACTGAGCGGGCCCGCCCGCCTTCGGGAGCCGTTCGGGGCCGGACCGAACGGCTCCTGGGGCTGCCGTCCCGGAGGATGCTCAGTCGAGACAGAACTCGTTGCCTTCGATGTCCTGCATCAGGAGGCACGACTCGTTGTACTCATCGGCACGCAGCAGTCGCACGCGTGTCGCGCCGAGCGCGACCAGTCGTTCGCATTCGGACTCAAGCGCGGCCACGCGCTCTTCACCCACGAGCCCGGTTCCGACCCGCACGTCGAGATGCACCCGGTTCTTGACGACCTTGCCCTCGGGAACGCGCTGGAAGTACATGCGCGGGCCCACACCTGTGGGATCCATGCAGACGAACCCCGCACCCTGACGCTCAGGCGGCAGCGAGCGGTCGTAGTCGTCCCAAGTGGCAAACCCCTCCGGCGGCGTCGGTACGACGTACCCCAACACCTCGCACCAAAAGCGAGCGACGCGCTCAGGCTCTGCGCAGTCGAAGGTGACTTGAATCTTCTTGATCGATGACATCGGCGCACCATAGCAGGTGGACTGCGCCGCTCATCCCCCAGTAGGCGTATGCGTGTTGATGGGCGAGGGATTCCCGGGATCCGCGCCGACAGCCCGCGAGAGCGAGGCCGCCTTTCGCCATTGACAGAGAAGTGACGAGATGCCCTTGGTGGCTCGTCAAAACCAATGGTCCATTCACGGGTGCTCAATTGACAAAGGTGCGGCGATATGGCCTCGAAGGCTCGTTTGAACCGGCCGCCTGTTCAGGGGCATTCGGAAATTGACAGGGGTGCGACGATGGTTTACGGTCCGGATCCGTCGTCAGATCTTCACCGATCGAACCCGAGGTTATTCATGACCGAGTCCCCTGCGCTGCCGAAATCCAGGCAACAGTTAATCCTTGCCGTTCTCATGTTGTGCTCACTGCTGATCTGGCTGGACAACACCGTCCTGAGCACCACCCTGGAGACCCTCGCGGACCCGGTCCGCGGCCTCGATGCCAGCCCCGCCGGGCTTCAATGGGCCACAGGGTCGTACACCCTGGCCTTCGCCACCTTGATGTTCACCGCAGGAGCACTCGGCGATCGATTCGGTCACCGGACCGTCCTCGTCACCGGATTGGTGATTTTCGCCGGGTCCTCGCTGTGGGCGGCGTACGCAAGCGACGCGGGCCAGCTGATTTCCGCCCGAGCCGCGATGGGAGTGGGCGGTGCGCTGATCACGCCCGCCACCATGGCCATCCTCATGTGGACTTTCACGGGCCCCGCCCGGGCGACCGCGATCGCCGCCTTCTCGACATCCGCGGGTGTCGGAATGGCAGTTGGCCCAGTGCTGGCGGGACTCCTTCTCGACCACTTCTGGTGGGGTTCGGTTTTCCTGATCAATGTCCCCGTCGTGGCACTGGCGTTGGTCGGGATCGCCGTACTGGTCCCGAATTTCCGCAGCCCCGTCCTGCGGCCGCTGGACCCGGCCGGGATGGTGCTGTCGGTCAGCGGGCTGGCGGCGCTGGCGTACGGGCTGATCCATGCGGGGCAGGTGGCGGCCTGGGGGCGTACGGACGTCTGGGCGCCGATCGCCGCCGGACTCGTCCTGCTGGCCGCTTTCGTATGCGTCGAACTGCGCATCAAAGCACCCGGCTTCGATCCCCGACTGCTCGTGCAACGCACGTTCGGTGGCGGTAACGCGGCGCTCGGACTGCTGCTCTTCGCCGTGGCCGCCGTCACCTTCTACAACGCGTTCTACCTACAGGGCGCACGCGGCTTCTCGCCGATGGAGGCGGGCTTGGCCAGTCTCCCGACCGCGCTCGGTGCAATCCTGGGGGCGCCTCTCGGAGCACGTCTGGTCCGCCGCTGGTCGCTTCGTCCCGTCGCCGCACCGGCGCTCACCGCGGCGGCGCTGACCATGGGCGCGTACGGGTTCCTCGGGCTGCGGACCCCACTCCTCTGGATCGAGATCCTGCTGTTGGTCCAGGGCCTCGCCATCGGCATGGTGATCGGCCCGGTGACGGCCGCACTGATCAACTCCCTGCCGTTGGAACGGGCCGGTGCGGGGTCGGCCGTCACCAACACCGTGCGACAGGCCGGCAGCGTGATCGGGATCGCCGTCGGCGGCACGATCCTGTCGATCGCCTACCGGAGCGCGATCGAACCCTCCCTGAGTGATGTACCCGGGCCGGCGCAGGACCAGGCGCGGGTCTCCGCCGAACAGGCCCGCCATGTCGCGACCGCGATCCACCGGCCCGCTCTCGCGCACGCTGCCGATGACGCGTTCCTTCACGCCATGCACGTGGGCGCGGCCTGGATCATGCTCGTCGCACTCTTCGGAGCAGCTGTTCTGGTGGCTGCCCTGCGTCCTGCCGGAAAGCCCGCGGGGCTGGTACAGGAACCGGCCCACGATCGGGACACCTCACGGACCGAGGCGGCACCGGGGTAGGAGAAGGGCCCCGTAGGCGGTGCGGGGCCCGGGGCCGGCAGGCCGGGTTCCATGTCACTCCGGAACGTTCCGGATGCCCTGGTCGGTGCTCCCGCCGCTACCTTGGCGACCGCCAACGCCGGCCCGACCAGCCCAGGGAGCAGTGATGCCGATGACTGCCACCACGCTCAGGCAGCAGGAGCGCAGGGTGCTCCATGCAGTCGGCTGCGGCCTGCGGGACGACGAGATCGCCGCCGACCTCGCCATCCCCGAGGACGCGGTGGCCGGACACCTCGCGCGCATCCTCGCGAAACTCGGGCTGCGCGACCGGGCTGCCGCCATCGTCCACGCCTTTGACTGCGGCCTCGTCGTCCCCGGCAGCGGCCCCCGCACACAGGAAGTGAGCCCGGTGCCGAAGGCAGGACCGAGCGTACGGATCTCCTTGCTCGGACCGCTGCAGGCATGGCAGGACGGGCGACCCCTGAACCTGGGGCACCTGCGCCAGCAATCCGTACTGGCCGCGCTCGCGCTGGGCGCGGGGCGGACGGTCAGCCGGCAGGAACTGCTCGACGGAGTATGGGGAACGGAGTCGCCCCTCACGAACGTGGTGCCGGTGTACATCTACCGACTGCGCAAGGCCCTGCGCACGGGGGAGGGCCCGGGCTCGCTGATCGAGCACGCCCGGTGTGGCTACCGCCTCGCCCCCGGCGCCGTCGAAGTGGACGTGGCGCGGATGGAGAGGCTGCTCACCGATGTCGGGAGGGCAGACCGGGCGGGCGAGGGGACCGAGGTGGTCCGCCTGTGCTCCCAGGCCCTGGACCTGTTCCGCGGGGAGCCCCTGGCCGGCCTGCCCGGGCCGCTCGCCGAGGTGGAGCGGCTGCGGCTCACCGAGCGCAGGGTCGCCGTCATGCAGCGGAAGGCGCAGTGGCAGCTCCGGCTGGGCCGGCACTTCGAAGCGATCGCCGAGCTGTTCGCCCTGGCCGCCGCGCACCCGCTGAACGAGCCGGTGGCCGCGACGCTGATGCGCGCGCTCCACCGCAGCGGACGGCAGACCGACGCCTTGACCGTGTTCGACCAGGCCCGCCGCCGTCTGGCCGCGGACCTGGGGGTTCCGCCGAGCCGGATGCTGCGGCAGACGTACGAGATGATCCTGCGCGGGGACCACCTGTCAACAGCCGACTGCTCGGCCGCTGACAGGTGGTGAGGAATCCGCTCCGTGGTTACCAGGGGTACCAGGCGCCGTTGTACCACTGCTCGCTGGCGCTGTCGTTGTGGTGGTCCATGTTGAAGTCTTCGGGATAGTTCTTGACGTGGTTGTTCGGGTAGGTCCAGATGCCGGCGGACTCGTCGCAGACGTAGTCCCAGTGGCAGATGGTCTTGACGGGCACGTTGCCGAAGAACCTGTCGGCACCGGCGAGCGGAGCGCCGATGAGGCCGCCGAACGGAACGGACCCGCCGTTGGCGCCGGGAGGGCCCTGGCGCTTGGGGTCCGCGATGAGAATGGCGTTGACGTTGTCGAACGTCTGCCAGTTCTCGGTGACCCAGACGTGCACGACGCCGGCGCCCAAGGAGTACCCGGCCATCTTGACGTGCTGGCCCGGACACGCGGCACGCTGGTCGCGGACCAGCCGGTTCAGCTCATTGACGCCCGCACGGGTGCTCGCGCCGTTGGGGATCTGGGTGGGGTACCCGACGTGCTGTTGGATGTTTCCGTAGAAGCCGTCGTTGTTCCACGAACTGCCGGTGCCCCCGACGACGATCGTGTACGTGCCCTCGCACGAAGCCGTCGCCTTTGCCGCGGCCCCCTGCGCGTTGGCCCCCTGTACCGCTGAAAGCCCGACCGTCAGCAGAAACCCGGCTGCCACGGCCGCGATCCTTCTGGCTCGCATTCGATCCTCCCCAAGTAGTCGGCCCACGCGTCCGCATTCCGATGCGGAACGCAGTCGGCCGAGGTCACCGGACGACAGTGGCAGCGGTCGATGACATCTCGATGAAACCCGCGGCGGCGCGTCGGCTCCATCGGGATTTCATCGCTCATCCCTAGCGTGGCCGCGTTCGGACGAAGGCGACGAAGGCCTGGACCACAGGGGAAGGACGGCTCGATGGCGCGCAGGAGATTCATGGCGAGACTGCCGATGGCGGTCATGGCCGCGGTGGCGGCGATGAGCACGATGGCGGCCGCCGGATCGCCGGCCGCCGGGTCATCGGCCCTCGCATCGGCGACCGCCGGACAGGGGCCGGACAAGCCGACGATCCGTTACACCGAATACGGGATCCCGCACATCACCGCCTCGAACTGGGAGGGGCTGGGGACCGGCTACGGGTACGCCGCGGCCAAGGACAACGTCTGCACGCTGGCCGACACCTATCTGATGGTCAACGCCCAGAGGTCCCGCTACCTGGGCCCCGACGGCAAGGCGAGCCCCGGCGAGAATCAGAACACCACCACCAATCTCAACAGCGACCTGTACTTCCAGCGGATCAACGACAACCGGGTGGTGGAACGGCTGATCGACCAGCCCGCCCCCAACGGGCCGGAGCCGGAGGTCAAAGAGGCCATACGCGGCTACGTCCAGGGGTACAACAGGTACCTGGCCGAGACGGGAGTGAACAACATCTCCGACCCGGCCTGCCGCGGTGCGGCCTGGGTGCGGCCGATCACGGAGCTGGACGTCTACCGGCACGCGCACGCCGAGATCATCATGGGCAGCGCCGATCCGCTGCTGGACGGCCAGGTGACCGCCGCACCTCCGGGGGCCTCGGCCGCCGCGCCGCCGGCCGCCTCGCCCCAGGAGACCGCCGCGAAGATCCGGGACGCGCTGGCCGTCAGCCGGCAACAGAGCATGGGCAGCAACGCCTTGGCGGTGGGTTCACAGGGCGTGTCCGGGGGCACCGGCATGCTGCTGGCCAACCCGCACTTCCCGTGGCAGGGCAAGAACCGGATGTGGCAGAGCCAGCTGACGATCCCGGGGAAGGTCAACGTCTCCGGGGCCAGCCTGCTCGGATTCCCCGCGGTGAACATCGGGCACAACGAGGACGTCGCCTGGAGCCACACGGTCGCCACGGTGGCCCCGTTCGGGCTGTTCGACGTACAGGTGGACCCGCTGAACCCGACCAACTACCTGGTCGACGGCGCCTGGCAGCAGATGAACTCGCAGCAGGTCGGTGTCGACGTACTGAACGCCGACGGCTCCATCGGCAAGGTCACCAGGACGCTGTGGTCCACCCGGTACGGCCCGATCGTCACCTCCGTGCTCGGCATCCCGCTGCCGTGGGTGGTCAGCGCCCACGCGGTGCGCGACGTGAACATGGACAACCTGCGGGCGCTCAACACCTGGTTCCACCTCGACCAGGCCAAGGACGTCGACGAGGTGGTCAACACCCTGGAAACCACTCAGGGAGTCCCCTTCTTCAACACCGTCGCCTCCGACCGCAAGGGCAACGCGCTGTACGCGGACATCCAGGCCACCCCGAACATCACCGACGAGCACGCGGAGTCCTGCCTCACCCTGACCGGGCGGCTGCTGTTCAACCAGGAGCTACGGCTGCCGAACGTGCCGCCGGTCTCCATCTTCGACGGCAAACGCAGCGCGTGCGACTGGCCCGACGACCCGAACGCCGTCGCGCCGGGACTGCTGGACCCGCACAAGCAGCCACGCCTGATCCGCAAGGACTTCGCAGGCAACGCCAACGACAGCGCCTGGCTGGCCAACCCCGAGCAGCCGCTGTCCTTCCCCAGGGTGATGGGCGATACGGCCGCGCCCCGATCGCTGCGCACCCAGGAGCTGATCCTGACCGCGCAGAACCGGATCAACGGCACGGACGGCCTGCCCGGCAGGGGTTTCACACCGGAGAACATGCGGCAGTTGCTGTTCGCCGACAACAGCAGGGCGGCCGACCTGGCGCTCGACGCCACGGTGACGATGTGCCGGAGCGTTCCCTTCGGGCTCATCCTGGTGGACGGCAATCTGGTCAACGTGAGCGAGGCGTGTCCGGTCCTGGCCGCGTGGAGGGACCACAACTACTCCGCGGACAGCCGGGGGTCGTGGCTGTTCGAGAACTACTGGGCCTTCCTGCTCGGTGGGCAGGCGATCGAGAAACTGCCGTGGCGGGTGCCCTTCGACCCCAAGGACCCGGTGCACACGCCCAATTCGCTGGACCCCGGAAGCTCCGCCGTCCGCGACGCGTTCGGCCGGGCGGTGCTCGCGCTGCGCAAGGCGGGTATCGCGCTGAACGCGCCGCTGTCGGACGTCCAGAAGATCACCCGGGGCGGTGAGCAGATCCCGATCCACGGTTCGATCAGCGAGCTCGGCGTACTGAACGTGGTCACTCCCGGCATGGTCGACGGGAAGCTGGACATCGTCTTCGGGTCCAGTTTCCTCCAGCAGGTGAAGTTCACCGCCGACGGCCCGCCACAGGCCTCCTCGGTGCTGGCCTACTCCCAGTCGGCCAACCCGAACTCGCCGCACTACGCCGACCAGACCAAGCTGTTCTCGGCCGGCCAGTGGGTGACGGAACGGTTCACCGAGGACCAGATCGCGGCCTCGCCGGCACTGGAGATCAAGGTCCTTTCCTGAGGCCGCTCTTTCATCAGGATTCCGACGACAAGGCTCCCGAGGGGGGAACACCGTGATGAGGAAAACCAGTCGATGGCACATGGTGGTGGCATTGATGGCCGCCATGGTGGCGATGGCCGTTCCGGCAGGTTCGGCGCAGGCCGCCGAGCGCACCGCGCCGCCGCCGATGGCGGACGGGTTCGGCCTGACCCAGGTGGACACGGCGACAGGCGGTCCCACCAACTTCTACATCACCGTGACCACGCCGGAGGTCACGGGCAAGCACCACATCAAAATCATTCTGCCGAGCGGCTACTACGACGACCCGGCCAGGCGTTATCCGGTGCTGTACTTCCTGCACGGTTCTCCTGACGACCCGATCCAGCAGAACTATCCGGCGCTGACCACCTCGGACCAGATGATCACCGTCATTCCGGACGGCGGCGCTCGGGGCTGGTACGCCAACTGGCTCAACCAGAGGACCCAGGCCGGTGCCCAGAACTGGGAGAACTTCCACCTCAAGCAGGTGATTCCGTTCATCGACGCGAACTTGCGGACCATCGCCACCAAAAAGGCCAGGGCCGTCGCGGGTGTCTCCATGGGCGGGTTCGGAGCCCTCCACTACGCCCAGGTCCGTCCCGACCTGTTCAGCCAGACCGCGTCCCTGTCGGGGGACATCGACCTGTCGGTCCGGTCCATGGACCTGCGGATGGCCGTGGTCGCCTCCCTCGTCGCCTACGAGCCCAGCGTGGACAGCGACGCCGTGTTCGGATCGCCCTACCCGGTGTTCAACGCCGACTGGAGGTTCAACGAGGTCGACCCGGCGGCGCACATGGACAAGCTCAAGGGGGTCGGGGTCTCCATCTACGTGGGCAACGGACGCGGAGACGTCACCGACTTGGAGTTCTGGGTCGAGAGCGCGTCCAAGCACGTGAAGGACAGCATGGACGCCCTGGGCATGCCCTACTACTACGTCGACTACGGCGATGGTTCCGCCTGGGGTACCCAGTGCAACGGCGGCCACAACGCCGGCTGCTGGGAACAGGATCTCAGGGACCTGATCCCCAGGCTGGAACGGTCTTTCGCCTCCTGAATCCCTGCAGGGATCAGCCGGTGCAGGTGATGGAGAAGGGGACCGGGTTGGAGGTGGTGTGGGTGGGGCTCTGGAGTTCCACGGCCATCCCGGTGGTCAGGGTGCCGGCCTTCGCGTAGGTCGTCAGGCGCACCGTGTCGTGTCCCGTGGGGTTGGCCTTGTTCCCGATCGACATGGTGCGCCAGTGCGGGTCCACGACCGAGCCGTCGCCGGACACCCAGCGGAAGGAGATCAGGGTCGGCTCGGACGCGGTGAAGGTCGCGGTGAACGCCGGGGCCTGGCTCTCGGGGGTCGGGCAGCGGCCGGTATAGGTCGTGTTCGAGCCCGCCACCGACATGCGTACGCCCGAACCGGACGCGTTGGCCTCGTCGTTGTCGTTGGCGGTGAGGGCGTACGCCAGCCCGGCGGCGCCCAGTACGCAGACGGCCGCGCCGGCCGCGACGAACGCCGCCGTACGTCGCTTGCGGGGCGGGGCGGTGGGTTCGGGTGCGACGGGTACGGGCTCGGTGGCTTCTGCCGCGACGGGTCCGGGCGCGATGGATGCCGGCGCGGGGACCGGTGCCGCCGCCGTGGCCGGTTCCACGGGAGTCGGCAGGATGCGGCCGGCCGTCGTGGTGGCGTCCGGTTGGTGGGCGATCTCCCGCAGGGCCTCGGCGACCTGGGCGGCGGGGGTCCGCTCGGCGGGCTCCTTGCGGAGCAGCCCGGCGATGACCGGGGCGAGCGGGCCGGCCAGGGTCGCCGCCGGAGGCTCCTCGTCCACGACGGCCCGCAGCGTGCTCAGCGCGGTGTCCTGCCGGAACGGGGAGACCCCCTCCACGGCCGCGTACAGCATCACGCCGAGCGACCACAGGTCCGACTCGGGCCCCGAGGAGCGGCCCAGCGCCCGCTCCGGCGGCAAGTACTCGGGGGAGCCCACCACTTCGCCGGTCATGGTCAGGGCGGTGCTGCCCTCGACCATCGCAATGCCGAAGTCGCCGAGCACCACCCGCCCGTCCTCGGCGAGCAGCACGTTCGCCGGCTTCACGTCCCGGTGCTCCACCCCGACGGCATGTGCGGCGCGCAGCGCGCTCAGCACCTCCGCGCCGATGTGCGCGGTGTGCCGCGGGCTGAGCGGCCCTTCGGCCTGCAGCAGATCGGCCAACGACTGTCCGCGGATCAGTTCCATCACGATCCAGGGCCGGTCGTCGTCCATGACCACGTCGTGGACCGTCACCACGTTGCGGTCGGGTATCCGCGCCGCCGCCCACGCCTCCCGCTCCAACCGGCTGTACATCCGCGCGATGTCGCCGGCCCGCAGGCCGGCCGGGGCGCGTACCTCCTTGACGGCGACCTCGCGGTCCAGGGTCTCGTCGCGGGCCCGCCACACGGTGCCCATGCCGCCCTCGCCGAGCCGGGACAGCAGCCGGTAGCGGCCCGCGATCAGCCGTTCCCCGCCCGGTGCACCCGGCACGGCCGCGAGCGCGGCCTCCGTCACGGTCTCGGTTTCCTCGTTGTACATGGGGGCGGATCTTCCTCTCGGAGCCATTCGACGTGAGCATCACGTACGGGCCGGGCCCCGAGTTCAGCCAAGTGCGAGAAAATTTTCGAAAGATGGTTGAACCGAACACCTTCTTGATGGCGTGTTGCAGTCGTAGGAAGAGTCGGCAACGTTGCTTTCAAGGAGTGTGCAGTGCCAACGGTCATCGTCGGGCGCACGGGTCCCTTCACCGGACAGAGCGTGGTTCTGGGCAGTGAGCCCCTCAGCTTCGGGCGCAAGAGCGACAACGGCGTCGTGATCGTCAGCCCCAGTGCCTCCCGGCTGCACGCGGAGATCCTTGCGGAGGACGCCGGGTTCGTCCTCTACGACAGGGACAGCCGGAACGGCACGTTCGTCAACGACCAGCGCGTCACCCGGCATGTCCTGCGTCCGAACGACTGCGTCCGGATCGGCGACGAAACGTTCCTCTACGAGGCGCAGGACTCCATGGAGACGGTCATCGACCTCTCCCTCCTGGACGTCCCCCGGCCGATCGCCGCAGACCCCGGCACGCTGCGGGTCACCATCACCGGCGGCGGCCCGGTGGGCCTCGCCTTCGCCCTGGCGCTCGACGAGATGCTGCCCGGCCGGACCGCCATCACCCTCTACGACGGGCGCTGGACCAGGAAGGGTCCCGAGGTCGTCTGGAAGGACGAGACCCAGGGCAACTTCCGCCGTCAGCAGGTGGTGACCGTCCAGAGCCGGCAGTACCTCGCCCTGTCCGAGGAGGTGCTCTCCGCCCTGTTCGACGACGGCGGCGCCTACTCCGAGATGTGGCCCGTCGGCCCGGACTCCGTCGACGGCCGCCCGCCCCGCAACATCCGGATCGCCCGCATCGAGGACCGGCTGCTGGCCCTGGCGAACCGGCGATCGGCGATCCGCCTCGTCCCCAAGCGTTTCGACGTCGAGGAGCAGCAGAACCGGCTCACCCAGGAACACGTCCTGGTGGTCTGCGAAGGCGGCCGCTCCCGCACCCGCGAGCACTACGCCGACCGCTTCGGCGCGGCCGACGCCTCCATCTACTCCCTGGACGGCGAGCACCTCCAGGACATCGTGCTGGGGCTGCGCGTCAAGTCGAAGCTGCCGGACCCGATGAGCGTGCTGCTCACCGTGTCGCAGAACCGGTTCCTCCTCAACTCGCTGCGCGGCGAGGGCTTCCTGAACATGCGGCTCACCCGGGAGGAGGCCAAGAACGTCATCGGCATCGACCCGGTCCGCCAGGTCTTCGAGGAGTGCATCGCCACCCGCCCCTGCCTGATGAGCCGGCAGGAGGAGGACAACGAGTTCCGCTGTCCCACCCACGGCACCCTCTTCCTGCCCGCCCTGCTGCGCAGTTCCCCGCTGTGGAAGGAGATCCGGCAGGGCCTGAGCCTGTTCGGCGTGGCCGAGGACGACCTTTCCGCGATCACCTCGTTCCGGCTGGACATGGTCCAGCGCCCGCGGTTCACCGCGCAGCTGCACCGCCCGACCGCGACCAGCCCCGGCACGTACGGCTTCCTGCTGGGCGACGCGGCCAACGCCATCCACTTCTGGCCCGGCCGAGGCCTCAACAGCGGCCTCGCCTCCGCCACTTCACTGGCCCGCTCGCTCAGCCGCGCCTGGCAGGGCAAGCCGCTGCGGGACGCCGACTTCATCCGGCACGAGGCCGCGATGTCCATGCTCCAGTACCGCCACAAGAGCCGGGCCTGGAACGCCATGGTGACCACCGACGAACAGGGCGTCACCCGAGCCATCAAGGACATCATCGCGCGCAGCGCTGAGGCCGGCGCCGGTGCCGCTGCGGCCGGTGACGATGCCGTGGACGGGAGCGACCTGGACGCGCTGCTGGAGCGGATGGCCGGGATCCGCGACCGGCTGGGCTCCCGGCTGCCCGGCCTGCCCACGGACGAGGAGCTCCGCTCCCACCTGGCCTCGATCGCCCCCGCCACCCTGCGCACCCTGCGGGAGAGCGGCGCATGGGACACCCTGATCGTCGGCGGCGAGGAGGCCGACATCGACCTCTTCTACCAGTCGGATTCCCCGGTCTTCGTCCCCCGCCCGGCCGACCCCCGGGCGGTCCCGCTGTCCAGGAACGGAGTAGTCGCCCACTGATTGGTAACAACTGTTACCATCGGAGCATGGCGAAAACACAGCTGGGTGCCCGCGTCGACGCGGACATCGCGGAACTCGCGAAGAAGCGCGCCGCCGACCTGGGCTTGAGCATCGGTGACTACCTCGCACGCCTCGTGCAGGACGACGCCAGTGGACTGCGGGCCCGGGCGGTGGACGCCGCCGCCCGGTTCCTCGCCGAGCACCAGGGCGTCTTCGACGAGGCCGAGGACGCCCACCAGTCGTCTCCGGGGGCACGTGCCGCCTGATGGAACTGCACATCGACGTCGCCTGGATCCTGCAGGTCGCCGAAGCGGCCGGGGTGAGCGACCCGGCCCCGGACGACTACGGCGTGCCCGTCTCGGCGGTCGCCCGCCACCGGGCCGAGCTGTTCGAGCAGCCGCTGTACGACGGCCCCTACGCCAAGGCGGCGGCCCTCGTCCACACCCTCGGCCGCTGCCGCTGGCTGGAGCGCTCCAACCTGGCCGTCGCGGCGGCCACCGGCGTCATGTACCTCGAAGCCGCGGGAATCCGGGTCAAACCCACCCGCGACGACGCCATCGCCCTCAAGGACCTCCTCCTCAGCCCCGCCTGCTCCGCAGGGAAGATCTCCGCGCTGCTGCGGACCTGGCCCACCGCCACCTGAACGCCGCCGCCGCTGCCCCTCAGCGCAGTACGGCCGCCAGCAGATCGGTACCCAGCGCCGTCAGGTCGGGCAGATTGACGGTGTAGCGCACGTAACGGCCGTGCCGCCGGGCCGTGAGCAGCCCCGCGCCGCGCAGGACGGCGAGGTGCCGGGAGACCTCCGGGGGCGAGAGCTCCCAGGCGTGGGCCAGCTCGCCGTTGGTGTGCGGGCCGCGGGCCAGCGTACGCAGCAGCCGCAGCCGTACCGGATGGGCCAGCGCCTCCAGCCGTAGCGTGACCGTCTCCAGCGATACGGGCCCCGACGGACCCGGCTCGGCCACGGGGTACTGCACCACCGGCTGCCACCCGGGCGCATGGACCACCACCAGGTGCGGGCCGGCGAAGACGCTCGGGATGAAGGTGACCCCGGTTCCGCGGGCGGCGGTCGCCTTGTCCTGCAGCTTGTCCACGATGATGCAGTCGCCGTCCGGTGCCAGGGTGACGGAGCCGGAGACCGATGCGAGTGCCGCCGCGACACCCTGGTGCCTCAGCAGGTCGTTCTTCAGGCGCAGATCGGTGGCGAGCCGTACGACGACGTCCGCCCAGGCTGCATCGAAGAAGGCCTCGGCGCACTGTTCGAGGGTGTGCCGTACCCGCGACCGTACGGCGGCCGGGTCCGCCAGCAGCCGTTCGGCGAAGGCCTCTTGCCGTGCGCCGCGCGCCTGGGCCAGGTCCAGGGCCCGCTCGCGCGCAGTGGCATCGGTGAGCGGTGACGGCGCGGCGAAGTGGACCCGGCTGCCGCCGCACGTGGTGACGAGCGCGGCGGTCACGTACGTCTCGTCGTCGATCCGGTCCACGTCGTCCAACTCCTCGGCGAGGGTCGGCCGAGGGCGGGCGGGGAACAGGAAGTCGGCCTGTGAGGAACGCCAGAGGAACTCCGCCTCCCGCAACCGCTCGGCCAGCTCCGGCCGCAGCCCGGCCCAGACCCCCGCAGCCCAGCCGGCGAGCTGCGGATGATGTCCGGGTTCGGCCAGTACGTGCAGCATCGCGGTCAGCTCGGCCAGCGGGGAGGCGGCGAACCGCAGCTGCTCGGACGGCAGCCCGCCGATGTCGATCCGCAACGTCATCCCCTCAGCATCGCTGACCGGAAGGCGGCCGACGGCATCGGTTGACGGTGTCCGTCAACCGACGCGACCGGCCCGGGAGCCGCACGCACGGTTGGCGCCATGGCAACCCTCACCAAGATCCGGCCCCGCGCCCTCGTCCGCGCCTCAGGAGGCCCACGCTATGCGGTCGCCCTCGCCGTGGACGCGCTCGGCACCGGCCTGCTGCGACCCTTCCTGCTGCTCTACGGGGTGACCGTGCTGAGGCTGTCCGCACCGGTCACCGGCATCGCCATGACGGGCGGCGTGGTCGTGGGTCTGGTGTGCATGCCCGCGGTGGGCCGCTGGCTGGACCGTGGTGCACGCAGCTCGGTCGTGGCCGCGTCGATGCTGGTACGGGTGCTCGGCGTGGTGCTGCTGCTGGCCACCCCGGCGGGGTACGCCTGGCCGTTCGCGGCGGCGGCGCTCTTCCTCGGCATCGGCAACCAGGCCTGGCCGGCCGCCCACGCGGCCCTGGTGGCCACGGTCTCCCACGGCCGGGAACGCGACACCGCCCTCGCGGGAGGCCGCGCCCTGCGCAACGCCGGCCTGGGCGTGGGCGCGCTGCTCGCCACCGCATGCCTGGCGGGCGGCACCACGGCCCTTCAGGCGCTGGCCGCCGTCACCGGGCTCGCCTATCTCACGGCGGCGGCCTTGGCCTGGTCGGTCCACCTCCATGCGGATCCGTCCGCCACTCTGGCCGACAACAGAGCCGGCGAACCCGCTCCCCGGATGCGCGCGCTGCTGGCCGCCAACGTGGTCTACGTCTTCTGCCTCAACGTCCCCGAGATCGCGCTCCCTCTGGTGCTGGTGACACAGATGCACGCATCCCCGATGTGGTCGGCAGCCATCTTCGTGGCCAACACGGTGCTGGTGGTCACCCTGCAGGTTCCGGTCACCGTCCTGATGTCCCGCTTCTCCCGGCGGACCGTACTGGCCCTCGCCGGCGTGGTACTCACCGCGTCCTACCTCGGCTTCCTCGCGGCGACCTCACTGGGACCGGGGTGGGGCGCCCCGGCCGTCGCCGCGGTGTCCGTGGTCTGCACGGTCGGCGAGATCATCTACGCGGGCAGCGCCACCGCGCTCGTCACCGCCCTCGCCCCGCCCCACGTCCTGGGACGCACCCTCGCCCGCTTCGAGCTCTCCACGGGCTTCGGCCTCGCCGTCTCCCCGGCGGCCATCACCGCCCTCGCCCCCCACGGCCCGGCCGCCCTCTGGGGCACCCTCGCCACGGCAACCCTCCTCTCCGCCTGCGCCGTCGCCCCCGCGAAGACCGTTCCCTTCCCACGACCTCAGCGGGTGCGGGGGGCGGGGAGCTGCTCTAGCGTCGAATAGGAGGGGGAGGGAACGGAAGCCATGCTGAGCGGGTCCGCTGCGGAGCCGGGCTCCTCGGGCCGCAGGCCCGGCCGCGTGTGCTCGGCGCCGTTCCTGCGCGGATCCGACACCAACCGGTCCCGGGCCGCGTGACGACCCCGGAGAGCAGGTGCGTCCCATGCGCGCGTCGACCCGTATCGCAAGCGTCCTCACCGGCCTGACCCTCGCAGTCGGTGGTGTGGCCTTCATGGCCCCGGCCGCCGAGGCCGCCCCGGCGGACGTATCGGCCTGCATCAACCAGGTGGAGCGGGAGCTTCACGGTGGCGAGGCCCCGGACTCCGTCCGGATGGCCTGTTACGTCGGACTGACCGGAGACCAGGCGCAATGCGTGACGGGTCTGACCGCGGGCGGCGTGACCAACGGGACCGCGGCGACCGCCTGTCGGGTGGCCCCAGAGTAGACGCGGTCGCTGCGAAGGCCGACGCGATGGAGCGAAGCCCGAACCGCTGGGTGATGGCCGTGCTCTTGTCCGCCGGTCACAGGCTCGAGAGGAGGCCTTCGAGCGGGGCCGGTACCCGTCCCGGATCGAGGGCCTCCACCAGGAGACGGCCGTAGCGGATCTTGCGCCCCTTCTTCGTGCCGAGGAAGCGCCGCAACTGCCCCTGCCGGGGCCGACCGTCGTGTGCGGGCTGGCGCAGGAAGGTCTGCCAGGCACGCAGGTCGCCCTCGACCCGGATGATCTCCTCGACCGTCCCCGTGCCGAGCGCGCGGATGAGCTCGTCCTCCAGGTCCGCCGCGCACACGAAGAACCCCGCGCCGTGCGCCCCGGCCCGCTCCAAGCCGCGTTCGTAGTACGGCTGTTCCCTCTCGTCGCACAGCCCTGTCAGGCGCAGGCCGAGTCCGGGCGGCCCGAGAAGGCCGGCGTAGCGGCCGACGTTCATCGCCCCGCCCATCGCAACGACGCACACCCCTTCGGCGGGCAGGTCCCGGCCACGCCGTGCGGCGAGCGCTTCGATCGCCGCCAGGTCACTGAGCCCTTCCAGAAGCACCGCCGTCCGCAGCCCCAGCCGTACTGCCAGCTCACCCGCCGGTCCGCCGGGCCCACCGGCCGCCCAGCGGCCGACCGCGTCCCGGAACGCACACATGTCCACCATGGAGGGAGTCTGCACTTCCGGGGACCGGCACGGCTCGGAATTACGGACCGGGGCGCCTGAGACGCCAGAGCGCCGCCCCGACCGCCCCGCAGATCGCGGCCGTATCGGCGTGCGGAACGGATCTCCGGCGGGGAGTATGAGGATTGTGCAGGACAGAGGCGAGGCGCCGAAGCAGAGCATCGCGCTCGCGGCCATGCTCTTCGCGGTGGCGATGGTCTTCATCGACCAGACGATCGTCAGCATCGCCGCCCCCAGCATCGTCGAGGAACTCGGCCTCTCGTCCTCCGGACTGCAACGCGTGGTCAACGCGTATCTCCTCGCGCTCGCCGCGTTCTTCGCGCTCGGCGGGCGCCTCGCCGACGTCCTCGGGCACCGCCGGATGGTGGTGGCGGGCACCCTCGTGTTCGTCATCTCCTCCGTGCTGTGCGGCTCGGTCCCGTCCGGGGAGTTCGCCCAGAGCTGGATCGTCATCTTCCGTGCCACCCAGGGTGTGGGCGCGGCGCTGGTCTTCCCCGCCGCCATCGCCGTGGTCGTCGGCGTCGTCCCCGTCGGCAAACGGGGCCGGGCGCTGGCCCTGTTCTTCGTCCTCGCCGGCGCGCTCACCGCCATCGGACCGCTGCTCGGCGGCTGGCTGACCTCGTGGACCTGGCGGGCCGTCTTCTGGATCAACGTACCCGTGGCCATCCTCGCGCTCGTCCTGACCGCCCTCGCCCGCATCCCCGACGCCCGCCGGCGCGAACGTCTCGACGCGCCGGGCGCCGTACTCGTCGCCACCGGTATGGCACTGAACGTCTTCGGGATCCAGCAGTCGGCCACCTGGGGCTGGAGCAGCCTCGCCACCTGGGCGTGCGTGATCGGCGGGCTCCTCGTCCTCGTGCTCTTCTGCTGGTACGAACTGCGCACCGATGAGCCGCTCATCAAGCTGCGCGTCTTCCGCGACCGGGCGTTCACGGCCGACGCCCTGGTGCTCTTCTTCTCGATGCTGGCGTTCATCCCCGTGTTGTTCTTCGCGTCGGTGTACGCGCAGATCTCGCTCAGCTCATCGCCCCACCAGGCCGCGCTCTACGTGCTGTACTCCTTCGCCGGCTACGGCCTCTCCGCCCAATGGGGCGGCCGGATCCTCGACAAGCACGGCGCCCGGCCCACGATGAAGCTGGGCACGGCGCTCGCCTGCGCGGGATTCGCCCTGTGGGCGTGGAAACTGACGGACCTGTCGGCCCACGACCAGTGGCCCTACGCCTGCCTCGCCGGGGCCGGCATGGGCCTCGCGCTCTCCCCGGCCTCCACCGACGCCGTGAACCGGGCCATCGACGCCTCGTACGGCGAGGTCACCGGCATCCCCAGACCGTACGCAACTACGCGGGAGCCGTGGGCATGGCGGTGTTCGGCACGCTCCTCACCCATGTCACCACCAGCCGGGTCGCGGAGACACTCGCCGCGAAGGGCCTGCCGGAGGGGGAGGTCCAGGGTGCGGCCCACAGCATTGCCGAAGCGGTCATCGGCCACCCGGACGACCGCGCGCCCACCGACGGCGGACCGACCGCCACGCTGATGCGGGGCTCCTTCGAGGCCATCCACATGGACTTCGCCGAGGCCAACCAGTGGGTGTTCTACGGGATGGCCATCGCGCTGGGACTGGCGTGTCTGTGCACCTTGCTGCACCCGGGGACGCGGGTGACGGGCGAGAACGGTGAGAACGGCGAGAACACGGAGACGGAAGGGGCCACGCAGGAGCGGACGCGTCCCTGAGCACCTCGCGCCGTCATCGGCCGCGGCTGCGGTACGCACGCCGCGTGGAGAAGGCGATGTACGCCCCGAAGCAGATGACCCACACGACGCTGGGCCACGCGGCGATCCGCTCGAACAGGCCTTGGACGTAGGGGTCCGGTCTGAGCGCCGTGAGCGTGGCCGAGATGATGGACGTGACTCCGCACAGGATGCCCGCCGCGCCCCAGTACGGCCGGTGCGCCTGCCGGAGCATGCCTCCCAGCAGCAGCACGCCCACGGCCCCGCAGAAGAAGCAGGTCCCGGCGGACAGCAGATGTACGGCCGGACGGAGGTTGCAGGGATTGAAGCCGGTCGACACGAGTCCCGCTCCGCTGACGGCCAATACGCCGAACGCCAGGTTCCGGAGACGGTCCGGCGGGAAGACCACCGCGTTCAGCAGCGCGCCCAGGATGAGGCAGACCCCTCCGACGATCCAGGCGATGTCGGCGGCCTCGTGCCAGGGGGAGCAGAAGCGGAACCCCCCGATGAGACCGCATCGGGTATCGCCGAGCGCCGAGATGATGTGCTCCGCCAGATTCTGACTCGAAGCACGCGGCAGGACGATGGCGTTGTTCACCACGGAGATCTGGGCCAACGAAGCCCACAGGAGGCCCCCGGCCGCGAGACTCCTCGAAGCCGTGAAGGTGAGTTCGCGCATGCCGCCACTTGCTGTCGGGCGAGTCGTTGAAAGCCGCCGCCCGAGCCTTCGGGCCCGCTGTGAGCCGTCCGTCCGGCGGTCGCTGATCCAGTATGTCCCGCCCCGGGCTGCCGCAGGCTGATCCCCGCGCGGCGAGTCCCGTCCCGCGTCGCCGGGTTCGCCCGCCACTTGTCCCGCCCAACCCCACCCCCTTCGTACAGGGGAAGGCCGAGGGCGTCGCCGCCGATGCTGGCGAACACCGCCTTGACGTCGGGGTCCGCGAAGGCCGCGTGGATGTCCGCAGCCCGTGCCTCGGGCGAGGCGCCCATCGTGCGGGTCGTCGGGTACTCCACCGTCCTCAACCCGAACTCGTCCCGGAGCCGGCGAAGCCCCAACTCGTAGGGCAGGGGGAGGAGACCGGGCAGACCTGACGAGGGGGACAGCACCGCCACCAGGTCACCGGGACGGGGCTTCGCAGGGTGGAGAGGATCCGTCATCCGAAGATCCTAAGAGTCGGTGGACAGATCCTCACGGCAATTGTGTGCGACCGCTCCCGTAGCCGGCCGCCACCAGGCCCGATTCGTATGCCGCGATGACCGCCTGGGCGCGGTCGCGGACGCCCAGTTTCGTGAAGATGCCGGTGATGTGGTTCTTGACCGTGGAGACGCTGATCTCCAGGTCCCCGGCGATCTCCGCGTTGTCGAACCCGGTCGCCAGCAGCTGCCAGATCTCCAGCTCGCGCGGTGTGAGGCCGGCCGGGGACTTCGCCGCCGGGCGCGGCCGGGCGGGGGAGGACCGTACGTAGGTGGAGATCAGCCGGGTGAGCAGTCGGGGCGCGACGGCGGCCTCGCCGGTGTGGACGGTGTGGACCGCCGCGATGAGCTCCTCCGGGGAGACGTCCTTGGGGAGGAATCCGTACGCACCCGCGCGCAGTGCGGCGACCACGTACTCGTCCATGTCGAAGGTACTGAGGGCCAGAACGCGGGATTCCGGCAGCGTCCGCGCCAGCTCCCCGGTGGCCTGGACGCCGTCGAGCACCGGCATCCGGATGTCCATGACGACCACGTCGGGCCGCAGCTCGTGGGCCAGGGCGACGGCCCGGGCGCCGTCCTCGGCCTCGCCCACCACCTCGAACGCCGGGTCGGGCGCCAGGATCAGCGCCAGGCCCCGCCGTACCAGCGGCTGGTCGTCGGCTATGAGCACACGGATCATCCGCGTCGGTCCTCTCGCTGTCCCCCCGGGTCGCCTGCCGGGAGCCTGGCCGCCACCCTGAATCCGCCGTCGTCGCACGAGCCGGCCTCCAGGGTGCCGCCTTGCAGTGCGACGCGTTCCCGCATTCCGATCAGACCGTACCCGCTGCCGGCGCCGGGCCGCGAAGCCCCCGCCCTGGCGCCGCCCGCGCCCGCGCCCGCGCCCGCGCCCGCGCCTGCGCCCTCGTCCCGTACCTCCACCTCGACGCCCTCCGGACCGTAGGTCAGCCGTACGTGGGCCCGCGCACCGACGGCGTGCTTACGGGCGTTGGTCAGTGCCTCCTGGACGATCCGGAACACCGTCAGACCGACGGTCGGCGGCAGCGGGCGGGCCGTCCCCCGTACGGTGAACTCGGTGGGCGTACCCGCCAGCCGAGACTCGGTGATGATCCGACCGAGGTCCCCGGTCCCGGGCTGCGGCGCCGGCGGTACCTGCTCCGGTTCCTCCCCGGCCCGCAGGACGTCCAGCAGTTGGCGCATCTCCCGCAGCGCCATCCGCCCGGAGTCCTCCAGGGTGACCAGCGCCTCGCGGGCCGCGCCCGGGTCGTGCGCCAGGTTGGCCCGGGCGCCGCCGGCCATCAGCTGCATGGTGGTGATGTGGTGCGCGACGATGTCGTGCAACTCGCGGGCGATCCGGCGGCGTTCCTCGGCCACCGCCCGGTCGGCCAGCAGGGCGCGCCTGGCCTCGGCCTCCTCCTGCCAGCGCCGCACCACCAGTCCGGTGCCGACGACGAGCACCACCGCGACCGTATTGCCGAGCAGGCCCGTCAGGACGGACGAGTCACCGTAGCCCCCGCTGATCATCGTCACCGGCACGGTCGCCACGGCGGCCGTCGCCGTGACCGCCGTGCTGCGCAGGCGGGTCACGGTGTACAGCGCGACCATGTAGGCGGCGGAGAAGTGCGGTCCCTGCGGCGTGGTCAGGTTCAGCGCCGCGCCGAGGGCGAGGACGGCGCAGAGCACCGTCACCGGCCGGGTCCGGCGGGCCAGCAGACAGGGCGCCGCCAGGACCACGAGGACGAGAGCTCGCACGCTGAGCGGCCGGCCGTCGTCCGCGGCGCCGAGCGAATAGCCGATCAGGTCGTTCACGGCCGCCCCGATGGCCACGAGCGCGTCATTGCGGCTCCAGTCGAAGACCGGCCCGCGCTCCTTGCCCCGGCCGCTCTCGCCGAAGTCGCCCGCGACCCCGGCTCCGCCACCGCCCGTCTCCTCGGCCCGGTCCTGACTGCGTATCGGCATTGCTTGCCGGTCCCCCTCCGCCACCGGCCCGCCGGATCCCGACCGGAGCGCCGCAGTTCGCGTACGGGACCCATTCTCGCAGCGGTGGGAGAGGCAGCCCCGGGCCCGAAGGCGGAGGACGGACCAGGACCGTGGTCCTGGTCCGGGCAGTGCGCCGGACCCTGGTCCCGAGTGCGGGCTCCTCCCGGGTCAGGACGTTTCCCGGCACGGGCGCTGATGAGCTGGACAACGTCCGGGAACCCCCGGTCGATCGAGTTACGGAGGCCCCTGTGATCCGCGCCCTGACCGGCTTCGCCACCCGAAGTCCCTGGAAGGTCATCGCTCTCTGGGCGGTTCTGGGCATCGCCATGACCGTGCTCGGCCAGGCGTTCGTCTTCCGCGCCACCCAGCCCAGTACGGGTGAGTTCCTGCCCGCCACCTACGATTCGGCGGCTGCCCTGAAGGTCGCCGAGGAGTACTTCGGCGTCAGGCCCGACGCCAATCCGCTCACCGTGCTGGTGGCCCGGGCGGACGGGGCGAAGCTGTCCGAGTCCGACGAGCGGCTGATCGACGCCGAGGCCGCGAAGCTCGCCCGGCGCGAGGTGGCGATGCCGAAGACGCAGGAGACACCGCCCTTCACGCAGGACCGTTCGCAGGTCCCCCGGGTCAGCCCGGCGATGACCGCGCCCGACCGGACCTTCCGGCTGCTGTCGGTCGAACTGACCGGCAATCCCTTGGATCCCGGCATGCAGGACCTGTACCGGGCCTTCCGGGACCAGGCCCGGGCCGGGTTCGCCGAGGCCGGGCTGCGGACCGGGTTCACGGCCGGGCTCGCGGACAGCGTGGACACCGCCGATGCCGAGAAGACCCGTTCGACGATCGTCGGCATCGCCATGCTCGCGGTGATCGTGCTGCTGCACGTGCTGGTGTTCCGCAGCGTCCTCGCGG
The DNA here is from genome assembly GCF_045162725.1 of Streptomyces sp. NBC_01006. Classification (NCBI taxonomy): domain Bacteria; kingdom Bacillati; phylum Actinomycetota; class Actinomycetes; order Kitasatosporales; family Streptomycetaceae; genus Streptomyces; species Streptomyces sp. NBC_01006. The sequence continues at coordinate 8,234,868 of NZ_CP108700.1, forward strand.
CGCTGCTGCCACTGCTCGTGGTGTCGGTGATCGGCGGCGCGGCCGCCGGTGTGGTGGTCGCGTCCTCCCTGCTCGCGGGCGTCCAACTCGACGCCTCCACCCCGCAGTTGATCAATGTGGTGCTGATCGGGATCGGCATCGACTACTTCCTCTTCCTGCTGTTCCGCTTCCGTGAACAGCTGCGCAGTCGGCCCGAGCAGACCGGGCGCGCCGCGGCGGCCGAGGTGGCCGGCCGGGTGGGTACGGCGGTCACCTCCGCGGCGCTGACGATCGTCGCCGCGTTCTCCACCCTCGGGGTCGCGTCCTTCGGCCAGTTCCGGGTGCTCGGCCCGGCGATCGCCGTGTCCGTACTGGTGATGCTGCTGGGCAGCCTCACTCTGATGCCGGCGCTGCTGGCCGTCACCGGGCGGAAGATGTTCTGGCCCTCGCGCGACCTGCGCCGCGAGCCCCCGGAGGGGATGGCCGGGCGGATGGGCCGACGGGTGGCGACGCGTCCGGCGACCATGGTGCTCGCCTCCCTGGCACTGCTCGGAGCGCTGGGGGCCGGCCTGGCAGGGATGCACACGGACTACGGGCAGGGCGGCTCGGGGGACGGGGGTACGGAGGCGGCGCGCACGGCGGCCGAGATCTCGCACGCCCTGCCCGCCGGGGTGTCGGACCCGACCACCGTGTTCGTCACCGCCTCCGACGGCGGCAGGCTCGACACCCGAGTGCTGGGCGGACTGTCCAAGGCGCTCGCAGCGGTCGACGGCGTCGGCCAGGTCGCCCCGGCCGTACCGAGCGAGGACGGCAGGGCGGCCCGGATCGACCTGTTCCTGACCGCCGATCCGCAGGGACAGCAGGCCCGCGACCTGGTGTCCGGACCGGTCCGGGACGCGGTGGCCGCGCACCGGCCCGACGGTACGGAGGCGCACGTGGGCGGCACGGCCGCGATCTTCGCCGACATCTCGTCCGCCGTAGCCGGCGACCTGAAGGTGGTCTTCCCGGTGGCCGCGGGCCTGATCTCGCTGATCCTGCTCCTGCTCCTGCGCAGCCTGCTCGCACCGCTGGTCCTGATGATCTCCGTCGGCCTGGGCTTCGCGGCGACACTCGGCGCCTCGGCGCTGGTTTCCCAGAACCTCCTGGACCGGCCGGGGGTGAACTTCATGCTGCCGCTGGTGCTGTTCCTGTTCGTGGTCGCCCTGGGCACCGACTACAACATCCTGATCAGCGACCGGATACGGGAGGAGATGGAGAAGCCCGGCCCGGCCCGGGCGGCCGTGGCCCGGGCGGTACGGCACACCGCTCCGGCCATCGCGACGGCGGGCCTGGTCCTGGCCGCCTCGTTCGGAAGCCTGGCCGTCAACCCGAATCCGGGCACCCAGGAGATCGGCTTCGCGACGGCGCTCGGGATCGTGCTGTCGGCGTTCGTCCTGTCGATCGTGCTGGTTCCGGCGCTGGCCGCGCTGCTGGGCCGGTCGATCTGGTGGCCGGTACGGCCGCGGCGTACCGAGCACACCGCCCGGCACACGGGCGGGCACGGGCGGACCGGGCGCGCCGACGACAAGGAGCGGCCCGTTCCGGTGGGCTGAAGGGGCGATCAAGCAGCCCGACGGGCCGTCGCCGCCCGATCGCGGTGACGGCCGGCGTGGTCCGTCAGGTACGGCTCGGCGTCGGCTCAGGCTCCGGCTCCGGGTCGGAGGCAGACGCTGCCGCGCGGCGGGGGAGCAGCAGCGGGGTCGCCAGCAGGAGTACACCGGCCAGGCCGATGGCCGTGCGCGGGCCGAGCAGGCCGCCCAGTACGCCCCAGACAGCGGTCAGGAGCGCGGTCGAGGCCTTGGTCGTCACCGCCCAGGCGGACAGCGTACGGGCGACCCGGTCGGGCGCGGTGAGCCGGAGGCGCCAGGTGGCGTGGACGGGGTTGAAGACCCCGCAGCAGAAGATGAGCCCGAGCTCCACGCCCATCACCAGCAGCAGCCCTCCCGTACCCGGCCCCACGAAGGCCAGGCCGACGGGCCAGAGCGCGCGCAGTGCCCCGGCCGCGACCAGGACGCGGTGCTGTCCGAACCGGGTGACGAGCGGCCGGGCCAGCCGCGCACCGAGCAGCCCGCCGACCGAGGGCGCGGCGAAGGCGAGGCCGTACTCCCACGGTGCGAACCCGAGCCGGCCGAGCATCAGGACGGCCAGCAGCGGCTGGGCGGCCATCACCAGGCCGTTGAACAAGGCAGTGTTGAAGAACAACTGCCGCAGCACCCTGTCGGCGAGGATGTACCGCCAGCCGTCGAGCAGGTCCCCGGCCCGCATGCGCGTGCCCTCCCGGCGCTCGGGCCGCGGCTCGTGCCCGCCGATCGCGCGGATGCCCAGCGCCGAGAGCAGGTAGCTGACCGCATCGGCCACCACCGTCACCACCGGACCCAGGAGTCCGATCGCCGCGCCGCCCAGCGGCGGTCCGACGATCGTGGTCGTCCAGGCCGTGGACTCGAACCGGGCATGGGCGACGAGCAGGTCCTCGGCCGGCAGCAGCGTCTTCAGGTACGCGCCCGAAGCGCTGCGGAAGGCGATGTCGGCCGCCGCGACGACCACCGAGACCAGCAGGAGCTGAAGGAACGTGAGCACGCCGAGCGCGAACGCGGCGGGGATCGTCAGCAGCGCCGCGCACCGTACGAGGTCCATCGCGATCAGCACCGGCCGCTTGCGGCGGAACTCCACCCACGGGCCGAGCGGCACCGCCACGGCGGCGCCCACCGCAGCCCCCACGGAGGCCAGCGCGGCGACCTCGGCCGGCCCGGCGTGCAGCACCTGGATCGCGATCAGCGGGAAGGCGCCGAAGGCTAGCCACGTGCCGAGCGCGCTGGTCCCGTACGCTCCCCAGAGCCATCCGAACCGCCGCCCCAGCCGGTGCCCGCTCCCCACGCCCGCCACCCCGCCCCTCGCCATCCACCCACCCGCACAACCATTCCGTGTTCGGAATCATCAAAGCGAGCATCACGACCAGGAATCAAACAACCGCGGGCTCATCGGCCACAACCAATGGTTGTGGGCCTAGGCTGTCGGCATGGACCTCGACACCGTCCGGACCTTCGTGGCCGCCGCCGACACGGGCCGGTTCCAGGAGGCCGCCGCCGAGCTGGCGGTCACCCAGCAGGCCGTCTCCAAGCGCATCGCCGCACTGGAGCGCGACCTCGGCGTGCGGCTGTTCACCCGTACCCCGCGCGGCGCCGAGCTCACCATCGACGGGCAGGCGTTTCTGTCCCACGCACGAGAGCTGCTGCGCGTCGCCGAGCGCGCGGTCGCATCCGTGCACACCGCCCGCCGACCGCTGCGCGTCGACATCATCGCCTCGCGCGGCGCCGCGTCGGGCCTGATGCGCGGCTTCCACCGCGCGCACCCCGACATCGACCTCGACGTGCTCATGCTGTTCCAGATCGAGACGGCCCTCGCCGCCATCCGCTCGGGTGAGATCGACGCGTCCTTCCGCGCCGTCGGCGCGCCTGGCCGCCCCCTTCCCGAGGACATCGAATCCGTCCGGGTCCTCGACGAGCCGCTCCAGCTCCTCACCGGCCCCGCCCACGCGCTGGCGGGCGCCCGGTCGGTGCCCCTCGCCGGGCTCGTGGGTCACCGGATCTGGATGCCCGGCATCGTCCCCGGTACCGAGTGGGCCGCGTACTACGACGACCTCGTCGCCGAGTTCGGCCTCACCATCGAGGCCACCGGCCCCAACTTCGGCTCCGACGCACTCCTCGACACCGTCGCCGACACCCCGGCCCTGGCCACCTTCATGGGCGGACACACCCGCCTGGTCTGGCCCGCCGGCCACGGCCTGCGCCGCATCCCGGTGACCGACCCGACACCCGTCTACCCGCACTCCCTCCTCTGGCACCGCGACAACCCCCACCCGGCCCTGGCCACCCTCCGCGCCCACCTCGCCGCCACGACCCCCGGGGACCCCGAAGCCGCCGCGACCTGGTCACCGAGCTGGGCGAGCCCGGCCTGATCCGTAAGACACGGTCTGGTTCTGCGGGAGGTCCTTGACGAACACCATGCCGTCGCTGCCCGCCAAGTGGGCCGGGTCGAAGGGGGCGTAGCCGAACCAGGGGGACACGCGGGGCACGGGCCGTGTGCCGCCGAGGGCGGCGGCCAGCCGCGTGGTGTCGATGACGCAGCGGTCGTCCGGGAGCGCGTACAGGATCCCCTCGACGGTGTCCGGCGGCGGCGTGTCCACTCCCTGGTGCCGGATCGTGCCGAGGGCCGTGGCCACGAAGGCGTACTCCTCGCCCAGCTGCGCGCTCACCAGCGCGCCGGCGCTCCACCACTCCACCGGCCCCTGCCACATCTGCATCGAGCTCTTCTCGCGCTGGAGATGGGAATTGTTGGCGTGGACGAGTGCCGGGCCCCTGGCGGCGACGGCGAGCAGGTTGTGGGCCATCATCAGATCCCGCAGCGCGCACAGCCGCGCCATGCGTGCCGGTGAGTCGTCGGCCATCCAGTGGTGGTAGCGCAGCAGGCCGGTCGCGGTGCGCCCGTACAGGCAAGCCCGGTCCCAGTCCTCCCGTGAGGAGGCGGCGAGCAGGTGCGGGGTCTGCGCTTCGAGGAGCGCCACCAGATCGTCGGCGAGCAGCCGCAGCCGACCGGCCTCGGCCGACTGTCCCACGGACCGGGCCGGGTCCATCATCGCGGCGGGATCGGTCCACCGGTCGTCGGCGCCGAGCAAGCGGTCGAGCGTTTCCGCGGTGCAGGGGAGCAGGTCCGCGTCCACCCGGGTCGAGAGGTGGCCGTGGAGCGCGGTGAGGGCCTGCCGCGGGCTCGCGGCGCCCGTGATCTCCAGCGGGCCGTCGAAGCCGGCGAAGCGGACCCGCTCGGACGCCGGCCGGCCGTCGTTGTACTCGCGCATCCAGCGCACGAGCTCGCGGTTGGCCGCGGAGGCGCCCCAGCCGTGGCTGAAGCCGTGCTCCATGGCCTCGTCGAGAGTGCCCGTGCCCGAGGTGACGTAGTCGTCCACGACCAGGCCCATCAGGCAGTCGCTCTCGATCGCGACGGTCCGGTAGCCCTCCTGCTCGACGAGCTGTCGGAAGATCTCGTTGCGCAGGTCGAGCAGAGCGTCCTCGCCGTGGGTGGGCTCGCCCAGGGCGAGCATCCGGGGCCGGGTCGGGAGCAGCCTCATGACGGCCGCAGCCTCGACGGCACGGGCGCTGTCCTTGATGTCAGTAGCCATGCCTTCAACGGTATCTTTGAACCTTCGGTTGAAACTTTTCCGCGATACCTTCGGGTTCATGCGGCAAAACCTTCAAACCGGTGAACGGCTCAGGCCGGTCGATCTGGCGCGCGAGCACGGTCTGTCCACGCAGGCGATCCGGAATTACGAGGAGGCCGGCATCCTTCCGGCCGCCGGTCGCACGCCCCACGGCTACCGCACCTACACCCCGCTGCACGCGGCGGCCCTGCGCGCGTTTCTCGCCCTCGTGCCCGGCCACGGCCACCGTACGGCGACATCGATCATGTGCGCCCTGAACCGGGGTGCGGACGACGAGGCGTTCCGCCTCATCGACGAGAGCCACGCCCAGCTCCTCGACGACCGGCGGACCCTCCAGGCCGTGGAGAGCGCCCTGCGCGACCTGGAGCCCACCGCGGCGCCCGAGCCCGGCGACATGTTCATCGGGCTGCTGGCGGAGGCGCTCGGCATCCGACCCGCGACGCTGCGCAAATGGGAGCGCGCCGGGCTGGTGCGCCCGCGCCGGGACCCGCTGACCGGGTACCGCGTCTACGACGAGGCCGACGTACGGGACGCCCGGCTCGCCCACCAACTCAGGCGGGGCGGCTACCTGCTGGAGCAGATCGCCCCGCTGATCGCCCAGGTGCGCAGCGCCGGCGGCCTGGAGCCGCTGGAGGCCGCGCTGGGCGAGTGGCGCGCCCGGCTGTCCGCCCGCGGGCGGGCGATGCTGACCGGGGCCGCGGAACTGGAGCCGTACCTCCGCGAACTCTCGGACCACCGACAACTCATCTCGTCTTGACAAATTATTTTGTCGGTCGGATCCTGGAACGGTGCTGGACGTCGCTGTGATCGAAGAACCCGCCGCGGCCGAGGCCTCCCTGGACCCGATGCGGTCCCGGATCCTCGCCGCCCTTGCCGAGCCCGGCTCGGCCGCCATGCTGGCCGTCCGCCTGGGGTTGCCCAGGCAGAAGGTCAACTACCACCTCAAGGAGCTGGAGCGTCACGGGCTGGTCGAGCTCGCCGAGGAGAGGCGCAAGGGCAACGTCACCGAGCGGATCTACGCCGCCACCGCCGCTTCCTACGTCATCTCTCCCAGTGCCCTGGCCTCCGTCAGCCCGGACCCCGCCCGGTCCCGGGACCAGCTCTCGGCCCACTGGCTGCTCGCGCTGGGGTCCCGGCTGGTGCAGGAGGTCGGCGCGCTGGTGACCGGCGCGTCCCGGGCCCGGCGTCGGGTCGCCACCTTCGCCATCGACGCGGAGGTGCGGTTCGCCACCGCGGCCGACCGGATGGCGTTCGCCGAGGAGCTGACCCAGGCCGTGACTGCCCTGGTCAGCCGCTACCACGACGAGACCGCCCCACAGGGCCGCAGCCACCGGGTGATCGTCGGCCTCCACCAGATCCCCGCCGCGCCGCCCGGCACTCCCGGGTCCGAAGTACGACAGGAGAACCCGCGATGACGCACCCGTTCGAGATCGAGCAGGAGACGATCCTGCCGGCGAGCCCCGAACAGGTCTGGGAGGCGATCGCCACCGGACCGGGGATCGACTCCTGGTTCATGGGACGCAACGAACTCGACCCGCGCGTGGGCGGCACCGCCGCCATGGACATCGGCGGCAACCGGGAGGAATCCCAAGTCACGGCCTACGAACCGGGCAAACGCCTCGCCTCCCGCACCGCCACCGCCGACGACGGCCGCTTCATGGCCTTCGAGTACTTGATCGAGGGGCGCGACGGGGACAGCACCGTCCTGCGCGTCGTCCACAGCGGCATGCTCGGCGACAACTGGCAGGACGAGTACGACGCACTGCGCCGCGGCTGGCCCTTCCACCTCCACACGCTCCGCGAGTACCTGGCCCACTTCAACGGGCGCACCGGCGCCCCGGTCTTCGCCGTGGCGCCCACGGGCGAGCGGCCCGCGCAACAGGTGCGGGCGGCCCTCATCCGCGGGCTGTCGCTGCCGAGCCCGGTCGTCGTGGGGGCGCGGGCGTACGCCGAGCCGGCCGGTCTGCCTCCGGTCGACGGCCAAGTGACCTGGGCGGACGACGAACGCTTCGAGGTCCGTACCGCTGACGGTCTCTACACCTACCACCACGGCCGCGGCATCGCGCTGATGTTCCACCACCTCTTCGGCCGGGACACCGACCGCGCCGAAGCCGCCTGGCAGCAGTGGCTGACCGGCCTCTTCGCCTGACCGTCGGCGCGCTCGGCAACAACCTGCAACGCCCGCCCATGACAACGAGGAAACCTCTCCCATGCGCACTGTGATCAGTACGGCCTTCATCTCGCTCGACGGCGTCGTCGAGGCACCGGGCGGCGAACCCGGCTACCGCAACTCCGGCTGGACCTTCAAGGACATCGACTTCGTCCCCGAGGCATTCGAGATCAAGGGGCGCGAACAGGAGGAGTCCACCGCCATGCTCCTGGGCCGGACCAGCTACGAGGCCTTCAGCCCCGTGTGGCCGGACATGGCCGAGTTCGCCCACTACAAGACGGTGCCGAAGTACGTCGTCTCCACCACCCTCACCGACGACCAGCTCGTCTCCAACTGGGGCGAGACCACGATCCTGCGCTCACTCGACGAAGTCGCCGCCCTCAAGGAGACCGCCGGCGGCCCGATCATCGTCCACGGCAGCGCCACGCTGAACCACGCCCTCTCGGACGCGGGCCTGATCGACCGCTACCACCTGCTGGTCTTCCCGCTGCTGCTCGGAGCCGGCAAGCGTCTGTTCAGTACGACGGACAAGGACACCCAGAAGCTGAAGCTGGTCGAGCACGAGGCCTACTCCAACGGCCTCCAGAAGCAGGTCTTCGACGTCGTCCGCTGACCGGCCTCCAGCAGCTCGCCCTGCGCCGGCGGCCCTTCGCCGTCGCGGGACGGCCCTACAGCACCACGATCCCCAGGGGCCGTTCGCCCGCCGCGAGGCGGCGCGTCGTACCGCTCGGCAGGTCCACGACGGTGATCCCGTCCCAGTGGCCGTCCCGGGTGAAGCCACCCGTGACGTACGCGGTGCGGCCGTCCGCGGTGACCGCGAGGTCCTCGTGCGGCCCGCCCAGCGGGATCGTGCGCTCCGTTCCGCCGGGGGACCGGACCGTCAGCGAGGCCGCGTCCTCGCCCTCCGCCGCACCGACCACCAGCAGCGTGCCGTCGGGGGCGAGGGCGGCCCCGTGCTGGTGGATTTCCGCGGTCATCGGCTCGACGGTGACCCGGCCCGTACCAGGGTCGAGGACCGCCAGCTTCTCGCCCTCGAACGGCAGCAACAGCCGTCCGTCGGAGGGCCGCACCACCGCGTAGTGCGGTTTCAGCCAGGAGCCGAGACCCCGTTCCCCGTAAGGGGCGACCACCAGCCGCCGCGCCGCGAGGGTGTCGGCGCGCACCGCCGTCACGTCGTAGGAGTCGTGCCCGGTCGCGTACACCTCGCGGCCGTCCGCCGCGACGTCCACGTCGAAGGGGCGGCGGCCGACGGGCACGGTGGCGGTCACCCCACGGGTCGCCGTGTCGATGACCTCCAGCACGCCCGGGCCGCCGGGCACGTTGACCCCCACGTACAGCCGCCGCCCGTCGGGGGCGAGCGCGATCCCCATCCCGCCGCCCCGGTACTCGCCGGTGGTCACGGGCCCGCTGCGGGTGCGGTAGGGGATGCGGCCCAGGCCGGTGCGGCTGGCGGTGTCCATCACCGCGACCCCCTCCGCCGTCGCGACCCAGGCCCGACCGTCGGCGCCGAGCGCCAGCCCGTACGGCGCCGTCCCCACCTCCACCGAGCCGACCGGGCCGCGCGCGGGGTCCACGAAGGTCACCGTCGAACCGCCGAAGTCGGCGACCAGGAGCGTGCCGTGCACCGTGGGCACGGCCGCGCCGGCCGCCGCCGATGGCCCGCCCCGTGGTGCCGCCGCGGCTCCGGGTCCCGCCGCAGCGCTCGTACGATCGCCACCGCCACCGCCACCGCCACCGCCACCGCCACCGCCACCGCCCGCCGCGCAACCGGCGAGCACGGCCGCCGCGGCCAGGACCAGCGCCGGCCGACGCGTTCCGACCCGGCGCGCCCAGGGCGCCCTCACCGCAGCAGCTCCGCGATCTCGGCGTACCCGCGCCGCTCCGCGTGGGCGAGCGCCGACACCCCGTCGCCGTCCGCCAGTTCCCGGTCCGCCCCGGCCGCGAGCAGCAGCCGTACGATCTCCTGGTGGGCCGGGCCCCCGTCACCGAGGATCACGGCCTCCAGCAGGGCGGTCCATCCGAGCCGGTTGACGTGGTCGACGTCGATGTCCGTCACCGCCAGTACCTCCCGCACGTACGCGACGTGCCCGCGCTCGCTCGCCGGGATGTGCGACACGCCGCCGAACCAGTTGGTGCGCCGCAGGTCCGGCCCCGCCGGGAGCAGCACGCGCAGCATCGCCACGCTGCCCGTCACCCCGGTGACCAGCCAGGCGCTGTCCTGGCGGGCATCCTGTGCGTCGACGTCCGCGCCCGCCGCCACGAGCACCCGGGCCGCCTCCACGTGGTTCCCGAGGGAGGCGAGCAGAAGCGGCGTGCGCAGCTCCGTGTCGCGCGCCTCGACGTTCGCACCCGCTTCGACCGCCGCCCGCACGGCGTCGGCGTCCCCCGCCCGTGCGGCGTCCAGCAACTGACGATCGACGGCCTTCATCCCGTACCCCTCACCCGCTCCACGGCCTCGCGGCCACCTGTACCGGCCTCGATCCTCCCCTCGCCGTCCGTACCGCCCGGCCCCCGGACCGGCTCCCGCTCGTCATCCGATCGGCTGATGCGCAACGGGCCGCCGTCCGCTCTCGACCGCGGCCGGCCGGAGCCGCGCCCGCCGTCCATGACGCGTGCGGTCGAGGGTCAGTGCCCGGACACCGATCGGTACGCCACGGGGAAGTCGAAGTACGTGTCGGGATACGTCTCCGGCTTGTACGTGAAGTGCCACCACTCCTCGGGCAGGTTGACGAAGCCTTCGGCCGCCAACGTGCCCTTCAGGAACTGCCGGTTAGCCCGCTGAGCGCCCACGATCCGCGGGTCGTCGGTGTGCGCCAGGGTGTCGAAGCAGTCGAACCCCGTCCCCATGTCCACCGAGCTGTCGGGGCGCCGTGCGCCCTGCGGCGCGTAGCAGGGGCCGGCGGGCCGCACCGATCCACCCATGGCTGCCGGTGAGTTCACCTTGACGATCGTCAGATCGACCGTGCTGCCCCTGCTGTGGCCGGACTTCTCGGCGATGTAGCCGTCCGCGAACAACCGTTCCTTGGCGACCCGCGGGTAGAACTCCTCCTTCATCCGGTTGTCGTCGAGGTCCTTCGCCCATCGCGCAAAATTGTCGACGGCCCGCTGAGGCCGGTAGCAGTCGTACACCTTCAACGAATAGCCCTGCGGCAGCAGCTTCTCCTGAGCCCGGTGCAGAGCCTCGGCGGTCGGCTTGGTGAGGATGCACAGGGGCTGCTGGTAACCGTCGATGCGCCGTCCGATGAAGTTGACCTCCGTGGCGTAGCGCATGTCCTGGATGATCGTGGGATCGACGGTGTGCAGCGCGACGAAGTCCTTCGGCGCCCTCGGCGCCGGCGCGGCGTGGGCGAGAGGGGTGAGGGACCCTGCGGTCAGTACCGCACCGGCGGTGACGAGGAGGGCTGTTCGCTTCTTCATGGCTTCCGTTCCGGGTCGAGACCCATCGTGTCGCACTAAAGGGAGCTGGAGCCGCGGCCGGGGTCGGAGTCGGAGTCGGGACCGAGGACGTTGTCGAGGTAGGCCGCGAGCGCGGAGCGCAGGCCCTCGGGTGTCATCTTCTGATCGTCGATCAGGTGTGCCACGAGGTCGGCACGGATGGCGGCCAGCAGAGCGTGGGCGGTGAAATCCGCGTTGTGGACGCCGGGCACCTCATCCAGCGCAGCGCGCAGCATCCCGTGCCACCAGCCGTAGTGCTCGGCCTGGTAGGGGCTGCTGACTCCGGCGTCCTCCGCGGCCGACATCAGGTTGCGGTTCTCGACCTTGAAGCGCAGCGAGGCGTCGAGGAGCCTCAGCACCCGCTCCCGAGGCGAGGACCCGGCCGCGTCCTGTGCCTCCCGCACGGCGTGGTGCAGGGGTTCGAGGCGGGAGGCGATCACGGCGCCGATCAGGCCGGCCCGGTCGCCGAAGCGGCGGAAGAGGGTGCCTTTGCCCACGCCCGCGGCCGCGGCGATGTCGTCCATCGACACGCTGTGGGGGCTGCTGCTGGCGGCGAACAGGGCGTCGGCGGCAGCCAGGACGGCTTCTCGGTTGCGCTGGGCATCCGCGCGCTCCGGGCGCTGGGCCACAGGTCCTCCTCGGTCTACGGCCCGTCCGGGCCCCGGGAATCATATGCGGCCACTACGTACCGGAGCGTGCCTGGTGGCGTCAGATGGCGTCGTCGAGCCGGTCGAAGACGCGCGCCACCGCCAGGCGGAAGGCTCCCGGGTGGCAGCGGGCGTCGGCGCCTTCCTCCTCGGTGATGGACGGGACCGACCAGGTTCTCCCGGCCCGGCCGGAACACCAGGCCCTCCCGGTGGATGGCGGCGGGCCAGCCGGAGCCGTCGAATCCGTTGTGCATCACCAGCGCCGGCCTCGGGCCTTCGCCGGCGGCCCGGTAGAAGTGGCCGCGCAGCACCGTGCCCTGGTACGGGATCTCGACGGGCGTGACGTCAGGAAGGTGGGCGACGGCGTCGTGGACGCCATTCGGACTATCGGTCCGCTTGGTGAGCTCGCCGAGGGCGTGGGGCGGCGGGAGTCGGAGTTTTGGAGTTCGCCGGAAAATTTCGCGAGGGGATGTCGAGAACCGGCGCGCGGCTCCGTCCCAGGAGCGAACACGGCCACAATGGCCGTACCTCGGCAAGGAGAACATCATGGCCAAGTACCTGCTGCTCAAGCACTACCGGGGCGCGCCCGCAGCGGTCAACGACGTGCCGATGGACCAGTGGGAGCCGGAGGAGGTCTCGGCCCACGTGCAGTACATGCGCGACTTCGCCGCTCGGCTCGAAGGCACCGGCGAGTTCGTCGACGGGCAGGCGCTCTCCCCGGAGGGCACCTTCGTCCGCTACGACGGTGAGGGGCGGCCGCCGATCACCGACGGCCCGTTCGCGGAGACCAAGGACCTGATCGCCGGCTGGATGGTGATCGACGTCGAGACCTACGAGCGCGCGATCGAGCTGGCCGGCGAGCTCTCCGCGGCTCCGGGTGCGGGTGGCAAGCCCATCCACGAGTGGCTCGAGGTGCGCCCGTTCTACGGCGAGCAGCCCACGGCCACCGAGTGAACGAGTCGCTGCTCCGGGAGCTGGTGCCCGCGGTGATCGGTGTTCTCGTCCGTCGCGGAGCCGACTTCGCGGCGGCCGAGGACGCCGTGCAGGACGCCCTGGTCGAGGCCGTGCGCCGGTGGCCGGACGACGTGCCGCAGGACCCCAAGGGTTGGCTGGTCACGGTGGCCTGGCGCAAGTTCCTCGACGCCGTCCGCGCCGATACCTCCCGGCGGCGGCGGGAGGAACTGGTCGAGGCCGAGCCCGTGCCCGTGCCCGACCCGGGCGAGGCGGCGGACGACACGCTTCAGCTGTACTTCCTGTGCGCGCACCCGTCCCTGACACCGGCCTCGGCCGTCGCGCTCACGCTGCGCGCGGTCGGCGGTCTGACCACGCGGCAGATCGCGCAGGCCTACCTCGTGCCGGAGGCGACCATGGCCCAGCGGATCAGCAGGGCCAAGCGGACCGTCTCCGGTGTCCGGTTCGACCAGCCCGGTGACGTCGCCACGGTGCTGCGCGTGCTCTACCTGGTCTTCAACGAGGGCTACTCCGGCGACGTCGACCTCGCCGCCGAGGCGATCCGGCTCACTCGCCAACTGTCGGCCAGGACCGACCATGAAGAGGTCGCGGGCCTGCTGGCGCTCATGCTGCTCCACCACGCACGGCGCCCGGCACGGAGCGGCTCCGAAGGCAGGCTCGTGCCGCTTGCCGAGCAGGACCGCAGCCTGTGGAACACCCGACTGATCGCGGAGGGCGTCGAGGTGCTCCAGACCGCCCTCGCCCGCGGCCGCCTGGGCGAATTCCAGGCCCAGGCGGCCATCGCCGCCCTCCACGTCGATGCCCGGACCGTCGAGGAGACCGACTGGGTGCAGATCGTCGAGTGGTACGACGAACTGGTGCGCCTCACCGACAGCCCGGTGGCCCGCCTCAACCGGGCCGTCGCGGTGGGCGAGGCCGACGGCCCGCGGGCCGGCCTGGCCGCCCTGGCGGGACTCGACCCCGCCTTGCCGCGGCACGCCGCCGTCGCGGCCTACCTGCACGAGCGTGATGGCGATCCGGTGACCGCGGCACGGCTCTACGCCCAAGCCGCCCGATCGGCGCCCAACATCCCCGAACGCGATCACCTCACGCGACAGGCCGCCCGGCTCAACGCACAGCTGCGCAGTTGAGCGCTTCCGTGTGTCCTCAGGTGGCGGAGCCTGCCGCCGAACCCGTCGCGAGGTCCGCGCCCCAGCGCGCTATCGCGGCCGGCAGGTCGAGCGGGCCCGGGCGAAGGTCGGCGTCCTCGGCGGGCCAGTCCTCGCGGGGGACGCGCCACATCACCTCGAACTCGTTGCCGTCCGGGTCCTTGGCGTAGAAGGACTTGGAGACGAGGTGGTCGCTCGCGCCGACCAGCGCACCGCGCTCCGTGAGCTTGTGGCCCAGCTCCGCCAGCTCGCGGAGCGTGCCGACCTCCCAGGCCAGGTGGTAGAGGCCGACCCGGCCCTGCTCGGGGCCGGGCGCGTCGGCGCCGATCGCGAACAGCCCGAGGTCGTGGTCGTTGAGGCTGCCGGGTGCGCTCAGGAAGGCGGCGCGGCCGGCGGTCAGGTGGTCTACCTGGAATCCGAAGACGTCGGTGTAGAACGCCACGGAGCGCTCGACGTCACGGATCCAGAGCACGGCGTGGTTCAGGCGGCGGACGGACATGCGGCAGCGCTCCCGGTGGCTCGAATGGTCTGGCTCGATACGGTGGCCACAGCATAACGTTCAAATTCGAACTACCGACCCCGGTCCAAAGGCGACAGGGGTCGGGGGAGGGGTCGACAGGTGGGGGTGGGGATGGGGCCGGCCCGTGGCGGCCGGGCCGGAGTAGGTGGGTCAGAACGCGAAGACGGCGTTGCCGTTCAGGGTCGCGGACATGGTGCAGCTGTTGGCGAAGGTGTGCTTCCAGGCGACCCGGTTGCCCTGCCAGATGCCGTCGGCGGTCACGGTCACGGGTGCGTAGTGCATCGGGCACGCACGGTTCGTGTCGGGCGCGGCCAGCAGCTGGTCGAAGGTTCCGCCGGTGGAGTTCAGGGTCGTACAGGCGGCCTTGGGGTCGGGGTGCGTGCCCTGCGCGGACGGGATACAGCTGAGGGTGGCGGCGCGCAGGACGGTGCCGGCGTTGGCGTCGTCCCCCTGGGAGATGGAGAAGACCATGGCGGACGGGGCGTACAGGCTGGTCGGCTTGGCCTCCGCCATCCCGGCGGCACCGGCCAGGCACAGGAGGGCGGCGGCGGAGGAGATGGCGACGGAGCGATAGCGCACGACAGGACTCGCATTCGATTCGAAGGTCAAGCGCGACATTTGCTTGCGTTGTCGCGCTCCTGTGTGGCCGAGTCTGTCCGAGGCGAAGGCGGAGTGCATATCGGTGGTCGTTTTACGGACATCCAGTTCGAATATCGGATAACGAATGGTCGTTCGGGCAGCTCACAGGGGGTGTGCTCGCTCCGTATCCGCTCGGAAACAGGGGGTGACGCCTCGCTCCGCGCCCGGATCCGGCTCGCTGACCTGCCCTCGCGCGTCCCGCGTTCACCTGAAGGCCATCCGGCTTGTCCGGATCGGTACGGTTCCCCGGCCTCCGCCGCCGGTCCCGATCGGCCGTTCGGGGGAGGGAGGGGCTCGTACACGTGACCTACCCTGGATCGGAATCGTGAGTTCCGGGGGTCGAGCGCAAAGGAAGAGCGCGTCCATGGGTATCACCAGCAATCCCGCACGCCGTCGTCGGCGGCGGGCGGGATCCGCCGTGACGGCGGCCGTCCTCGGCCTCCTCGCGGCCGCCGGTACACCGGCCCTCGCCGCCACGGACGGCTCCGCGGGCCAGTCCTCGGGCATCTCCCGATCGGCCCAGGGCGCCCACGGCGCCCACGGCGCCACCCCGCTCCCGATGGGCATCTCGCGCCTCGCCCAGGGCTCCGGCCGCAACGTCGCCATCACCATCGACGACGGTCCGGATCCCCGCTGGACCCCGCAGGTCCTCCAAGTGCTGCGCAAGAACCACGTCAAGGCCACCTTCTGCCTGATCGGAACCAAAGCGCAGAAGTACCCGGACCTGGTGCGGGCGGTCGCCGCCGACGGGCACCAGCTGTGCGACCACTCCGTCGACCACGACGTGACGATGGACCACAAGCCCGTCGCCTACCAGCGGCAGCAGATCCTGGACGGCAAGGCCATGATCGAGCGGGCTGTGCCCGGAGTCGCCGTCACCTACTACCGCGCGCCGGGCGGAGCGTTCACCCCCGACAGTCGTGCGATAGCCGTCGCGAGCGGGATGCGTCCCCTGGGTTGGAGCGTGGACCCCAAGGACTGGAGCCGGCCGGGTCTGCCGGCGATCGTCGCCGCGGTGGAGGAGAAGCTGCCCCGGCAGCCGACCGTCCTCTTCCACGACGGAGGCGGTGACCGCAGTGAGACGGTCGCGGCGCTCAAGGAATACCTGCCCTGGCTCACCGCGCAGGGCTACAGCTTCACCTTCCCGGCCCGCACCACCCCGTAAGGGCGATCCGGCCAACACCGCCGACCGCTACGCCTTCCGTTCGCGTACGTACACCCCCGCGCGCGCAGCCACCGCCGCGGCCGTGGCGGCGCGATCGGCGGCCGCCCCGTCGAGCGGGAGGGCGGTGGTCAGGAGGCGGTAGTAGAGCGGGGCGGACGCCGCGCGGATCACCTCGTGCGGATCGGTCCCCTCGGGCACCTCCCCGCGGGCGGCGGCCTCTTCGACGCACGGCGCCCATTCCTCGACGCGGGTGGTGTAGAAGCCGTACAGGGCCTCCGCCGCCCTCGGGTCGCAGGTGGCGGCCGCGATCACCGCCTTGAACAGGGCCCCCTGTCGCGGATCGGACAGCGTCCGCTGCACCAGGGCGGCGTTGGCCCTGAGGTCCCCGAGCAGCGAGCCCGTCACCGTACGGGGCTCCGACTGCTGTGCCATGTCCAGCAGCAGGTCGGTCACGAGACCGGTGACCGTGCCCCAGCGTCGGTAGACGGTCGTCTTCCCGACCTCCGCGCGGCGCGCGATGTCCGCGAGGTCCAGGTGGGCGAAGCCCTGCTCGGCCAGGACGTCCGCGGCGGCACGCAGCACCGCCGAGCGCACCCTCGCCGTACGCCCTCCGGGCCGGGTGGTGCCCGGATCTGACTCGGTTTCCACGAACTCCATAACGGGACTCCAGTTCCATTAGTCGCCGAATCTTGTTAGGGTGAGGGCATCTTAACGGAACCGTGGCCCCATTAGTGGGGCTGTGTGGGAGGGGACTCGCCGTGAAGGACGTGAAGGGCATGAACGATGTGAGCGACATGGAGTACAGGCGACTGGGCGCGTCCGGACTTCAGGTCCCGGCGCTCAGCTTCGGCGCCGGCACCTTCGGCGGACGGGGACCGCTCTTCGGTGCCTGGGGCAGTACGGGGGTGGAAGAGGCGCGCCGCCTCGTGGACATCTGCATCGACGCCGGGATCACCATGTTCGACACCGCCGACGTCTACTCCGACGGCGCGTCGGAGGAGGTGCTGGGGGCCGCCCTCAAGGGGCGCCGGGACCGGGTTCTCATCTCCACCAAGGCCGGCCTGCCCATGGGCGAGGCCCCCGGCGACGCGGGCACCTCGCGGTCCCGTCTGATCACATCCGTCGACGGCGCCCTGCGCCGCCTCGACACCGACTACATCGACCTCTTCCAGCTGCACGCCTTCGACGCCGGCACGCCGGTGGAGGAGGTGCTGTCCACGCTGGACGACCTGGTCCGCGCCGGGAAGATCCGTCACCTGGGCATCTCCAACTTCTCCGGCTGGCAGGCGATGAAGTCCCTCGCCACCGCCGACCGCCGCGGCCGCGAGCGCTACGTCGCCCACCAGGTGTACTACTCGCTCATCGGCCGCGACTACGAATGGGAACTGATGCCGCTCGGGCTCGACCAGGGCATGGGCGCGATCGTCTGGAGCCCCCTCGGCTGGGGACGGCTCACCGGGAAGATCCGCCGCGGCGCACCGCTGCCCGCCGGCAGCAGGCTGCACGACACCGCCGACTTCGCGCCGCCGGTGGAGGACGAGTACCTCTACCGTGTGGTCGACGCCCTGGACGAGATCGCGCAGGAAACCGGGAAGGCGATCCCGCAGATCGCCCTCCGGTGGCTGTTGCAGCGGCCGACCGTGTCCTCCGTCATCATCGGGGCCCGCAACGAGGAACAACTGCGCCAGAACCTCGGGGCGGTCGGCTGGACGCTCACCCCCGAGCAGATGGCACGGCTCGACGCGGCGAGCAGCCGCCCGGCCCCGTACCCGTACTTCCCGTACCGGCGCCAGGAGGGCTTCGCCCGGCTCAATCCCCCGGTGGTCTAGGCCGATCCCGGTGCGGTTCGAAGACGCCCCATGACTCCCCATGACGCTCCATCACGTCCGTTGCCGGCCAATTCCCCCGGTACCGAGGAACGGTCAGTCCACCTGCGGAGGCCGTCGGCAATTGGCCTGTGGGCCCACAGGGAGGGGATTCGAGACATGGAGCGACTGCGTGCCGCCGATCCGTCGAGGATCGGTCCGTACGCCCTGTCCGGACGGCTGGGCGCGGGTGGCATGGGGGAGGTGTACCTCGGCCGGTCGGTCGGCGGTCGGACGGTGGCGGTGAAGGTCGTACGGCCCGACCTGGCCCGGGACACGGCCCTCCGGGACCGGTTCCGCCGGGAGGTCGCGGCGGCCCGGCGGGTGTCGGGGGCGTTCACGGCCCCGTGGTGGACGCCGACACGGACGCGAAGTTCCGTCGATGGCGACCTTGTTCGTCGTCGGACTCTCGCTGCACTCGGCGGTCACCACCCACGGCCCGCTGCCCGAGGACGCGTTACGGATGCTGACGGCCCGCCTGGCGGAACCCCTGCTCTCGGTGCACGGCGTCGGGGTGATCCACCGGGACCTGAGACCCGTGAACGTCCTGCTGGCCCTCGACGGGCCGCACGTGATCGACTCCGGCATCGCCCGGGCCGCCGACGGGACGGCGCTCACCTCCACCGGGTCTGTGATCGGCTCGGCGCCCCACATGTCGCCGGAGCAGGCGCTGGGGCAGCACCTCACCCCGGCGAGCGACGTGTTCTCCCTCGGTTTCCACGGTCGCCTTCGGCGCGAGCGGCGCGAGCCCCTTCGGAGGCGGCGCGGGGGCCGCCGCCCTGTTTAGGGTGGTCCACACCGATCCGGACCTGACCGCCCTCCCCCCGAGCCTGCGGCCGCTGATCGAGCGCTGCCTCGCCAAGGACCCCGGCGAACGCCCCACCCCGCGCGAGGTGATCGCGTACGTCGAGCAGGGCGAGCGCCCCAGCGCCCCGGCCGGCTGGCTCCCCGAGCCGGTGGCCGCGGACGTCCTCGCCCTGAGGGCGGTGCTCACGGCGTTACCCGGACCCGCCCCGGCCGAGGTGCCCACCGCGGCCTGCCGGGCCGCGGACCGAGCCGCCGCAAGCTGCTCCTCGGCCTGGCCGGCGGGACCCTCGCGGTCGCCGGCGGTACACGGCCTTGGTACTAGCCTGTCCCGATGGGACTCGACATCACCGTGCTCATGGTCGACTGGGAGCACCTGGCGCGGATTCCGGCGGACGACAGGGTGAACGTACTGCGCGATGCCGCCTGCCCCGACTTCTGCTGCGAGGCGTGCGAAGACGCCGACTACGCCGTGACGGGCGGCTGGGCGTGGCCGCGGCAGGTGTCCTGGTGCGCCGAGTACCGGTTCCACGGAACCACCGGTTCCTACGGCTGGCACCCCCGATTGGGCAATGCCTGGGAGGACGTCCGGACCTCGGTGGCGCCCGAACTGCGGGACGCCCTGGACCACTTCCTGCGCGGCCTGTTCTGGGACGACCCGGACGACCTCACGGGGACGGACCCCACGGCCGCCGCTGAGGAGGAGCGGCCCGCCGCGCGCGGCTTCCCCGACGACCCCGGTCCGTGGCGCCCCCGAGTGCTCCTGCTCAGCGCCCCCGGCGAGGTGTCGGAGCTGGTCCGCTCCTGGCAGGTGGCCGCGCCCCGGCTGGAGGAACTGCGCGGGCCCTTCGAAGCCGAGGCCGCCGGCTGGGCGGGTCGGCCCGCCGGCTTCGACGCCGCCGCAGCGCTGTTGCGCGAATGGGGCGACGTGGCCACGGAGGCCGGCGCCCGGCGTTGGGGCCTGGTCGGTCTCCCCTTCTAGGCCCAATGCCGTGTAGTCGGCGTTTCGCGTCCGGCCGAGTACCGGTGGCATCGGCCATGGGCAGTCGCAGGACCTGGTAGGTGACCAGCAAGGCGAAGACTTCCTGGGCGACGCCGGCCGGGGTCCGGGCACGCTTCAGCCTGCTTGACACACCGACCCCGGCCCTGACTACACGGCATGGGAGCTGGTTCAGGACAGGCCATGTCCTTTGACGCGGGCATAGTGGCACGCATGACGAGTGACACGACCGCCCGGATCCTGCGCCTGCTGTCCTTGCTGCAGACCCGGCGGGAGTGGCCCGGCATCGACCTGGCCGACCGGCTCGGAGTGACCGTGCGCACCGTACGCCGCGACGTCGACCGGCTGCGCGAGCTCGGTTACCCCGTCGACAGCGCCCGCGGTCACGGAGGCGGCTACCGCCTCGCCTCCGGTACGGACCTGCCGCCGCTCCTCCTGGACGACGACGAGGCCGTCGCCATCGCCGTCGCCCTGCGCACCGCCGCCGGCGGACTGACCGGAATCGAGGAGACGGCCCTGCGCGCGCTGGCCAAACTCGAACAGGTCCTGCCCCGGCGCCTGCGCGGTCGGGTCACCGCCCTCCAGGGGGCCGTCGCCGGCATCACCTGGGAGGACCGCGGGCCGCGCGCCGATCCGGCGCTCCTCGCCACGCTCGCCGTCGCCTGCCGCGACCACGAGGTCCTCACCTTCGACTACACCGCCCGCCACGGTGAGACCTCCTCCCGCCGCGCGGAGCCCTGTCACCTGGTCGCCTCGGGCAGGCTCTGGTACCTGCTCGCGCATGACGTCGCCAAGGACGACTGGCGGGTCTTCCGCCTCGACCGCATCTCCGATCCCGCCCCGACCGGCCGCCGCGTCCCTCCCCGCCCCGTGCCCGGAGCGGACCCCGCGGCCTTCGTCGCCGACCGGCTCGCGGCGGCCCCCACCCGGTACCGGGCCGTCGCCACCGTCCAGGCGTCCGCCGACCACCTGCGCGCCCACACCCGGGGCCTGGCCACCCGTATCCGCCCCGGGAACGGCGACACCTGCCTCGTCGACGCCTCCGACGACTCCCTGACCCGCATCGCGCAAACCCTCGTTGCCCTGGGCGCCGACTACACCCTCGACGCTGCCCCGGAGGTGGTCCGCCACCTCCACGCGACGGCCCACCGCACCCTGCGCTCCCTGACTGCCGAGACCGGCCATGACGGCGCGTGAACTCCGGGAAGCGGTACTGCGCCGGCTCATGCCGCGTGTCGGCTGACAGCATGCTGCCGTGACCATTTCCCGAATCCGCATCCCGGAGGCACTCGCGGCCTCTCACCGTGCAGCGTGGATCGCCGGGCTTCCCGCGCTCGCCGCGGACTGCTCGGACCGCTGGGAGCTGCGTCTCGACGGGGCGCCGAGCCATGGCACGGTCGCTCTCGTGCTTCCGGTGGTCCGTGCCGACGGAACCTTGGCAGTGCTCAAGCTCCAGCCCGTCGACGACGAGACGCGGGGCGAACCCCTGGCCCTGACCGCATGGGCAGGAAGGGGCGCGGTCTCGCTCCTCGAAACCGACCCCGGCACCGGCGCCATGCTGCTGGAGCGCCTCGACGCCGGCCGTTCGCTGGCCGCCGTCGACGACGACATGACCGCCCTGCAGGTCCTGTCCGAGGTCTTGTCCCGTCTGGTCGCCCTGCCGGCCCCCGACGGAGTACGCCGCCTGGCCGACATCGCGGCGGCCATGCTCAGATCGGCCCCGGTGGCGCTGGCGCGCCTCGCGGATCCTGCGGACCGCCGGCTGGCGCAGACCTGCGCGGCGGCGATGCGGGAGCTCTGCGACGAGCCGGGCGATCGCCTTCTGCACTGGGACCTGCACTACGACAACGTCCTGGCTCCCCTACGCGTCGCCACGGAGCGGGAGCCCTGGCTGGCCATCGATCCCAAACCCCTCATCGGAGACCCCGGTTTCGACCTGCTGCCCGCCCTCCGCAACCGCTGGGACGAGGTGGCGGCTTCGGGGGATGCCGCCCGAGCGGTACGGCGGCGCTTCGACCTGATGACCGAGGTCCTCGGGCTCGACAGGCAGCGCGCCGCCGGATGGACGCTCGGCCGGGTCCTGCAGAACACGCTGTGGGACCTCGAAGACGGCGAGACCTCGATGGATCCGGCGCAGGCGGTCATCGCCAGAGCACTGCTGACGGACCGTTGACCCGTACGGGAGACCGGGACGGGGTCCGGATCTTCGTGGGTTCTGCCAGTACGGCGGCCTGCCGGGGTGTGGAGAGACTGCCAACCAGAGGTCGCGGCGCGGACCGAGGGCGGGGCCGTCCGCGGCCGAGGACATGGACCACACACGGGGAGGAGACGCGATGAGCGTGCAGCAGTACGACGAGATCGGCGAGGCGTACGAGGGCTTCAAGGCGCTGCCGCTGGAGCAGTACGCGGTGGTGCCCGGCTTCCTGGCCCTGGTCGGCGACGTGACCGGCAGGTCGATCCTCGACCTGGCCTCCGGAACCGGCTTCTACAGCAGGGAGTTCAAGCGGCGCGGCGCCGTGGAAGTGCTCGGCATCGACATCTCCGGTGAGATGGTCTCCGTGGCGCAGGCGCTGGAGGAGCGCGAACCGCTGGGTGTGCGCTACGAGGTGGGCGACGTGTCCGAACTGCGGCCCTTCGAGGAGCGGTTCGACATCGCGCTGGCGGTCCAGCTCCTCAACTACGCCCCGGACATCGCCACCACGGAGCTGATGTGCCGGGTCGCGCACCGGAGTCTGAAGCCGGGCGGCGAGCTCTTCCTGCTCAACCAGTCGCCCGATTTCGGCTTCGACGGGCCGACCCCGGAGAAGTACGGCTTCCTCAGCGAGCTGACCGGCGAGGAGGTCGAGGCGGGACTGCGGGTCCGCACCACCGCGCTCCTCGATCCGCCGGTCTCGTTCGTCGCGAACCGTCCGCGCCGCGAGGTGTACGAGGACTGCCTGCGCGCGGCCGGATTCACCGACCTGACCTGGGTCCCGATCCCGGTGTCGGATGCAGGCGTGCGCAAGTTCGGTACGGAGTTCTGGGCGGATTTCCGCACCAACCCCCCACTGGAAATGCTCCGCTGCCGGGCTTGACCCCCACCCGGAGCCCCGGACACCCGGCTGAACGGGGCCGGGCGGCCGGGAGTTCCGGCATTGGCCCCACCGGGTCCGGGGGTTGCTGGCAGCATCGGCACGACCGAACAAGGGGGGCCCATGCATTTCCGCGTCCGCATACTCGCCGTCGCCACCACCGCCGTCGCCACTGCCGTGCTGCTCGCAGGCTGTAGCTCGACCCCGGCCGAGGAACTGAAGGACTGGTGGTCCTCCGGGGGCGAGGGCAGGGTCAAGGCACTGTCCGACACCTCCAGCCGGGTCAACGAGGTGAGCATGCGCCCGATGGACACGTGGGGCCCCGCTTGCCAGGAGCTGCTGACCGAAGTGGCGAAGACCAACAAATTCGACACCCTCCCGAGCAAGAACGCCCAGGACCTCTGGAAGGAAGCCCTGACCGCCTTCGAACACGGGGGCAACGAGTGCGTCGCCGGGGCCGGCAAGAAGGACGAGGCCCAGGCCTCGGAGGGCATACGCGAGGTGCAGAAGGGCATCGGCCGACTGGCGGCCGCCGTGTCCGTGATCAGAAGCGACCTGGCGGCCAAGTGACCCGGCGAGATCAGCGGCCGCCCCACCTGGACCGCGCAGGCCTGCGGCGTTCGACTCCGGCCGCATCACCGTGATGCGCACGCCCCGAAGGGGCCACGGTCAGGCCGCAGTCTCGATGCCGAGCTCGGTGAGCAGGCCGCGGATGCGGTGTTCGATCTCGTCCCGGATCGGGCGCACGGCCGCCACGCCCTGCCCGGCCGGGTCCGCCAGCTTCCAGTCCAGGTACCGCTTGCCGGGGAAGTACGGGCAGGCGTCCCCGCAACCCATCGTGATCACGACATCGGAGGACTGCACCGCCTCGACGGTGAGCACCTTCGGCGTCTCGGCGGAGATGTCGATGCCGACTTCGGCCATGGCCTCCACCACGGCCGCGTTCACGGCGTCGGCGGGCGCGGAACCGGCGGAACGGACCTGGACCCGGTCCCCGGCCAGGTGGGTGAGGAAGGCGGCGCCCATCTGGGAGCGGCCGGCGTTGTGCACGCAGACGAACAGCACGGAGGGGACGGCGGAGGTGCTCATGAGGTCAGGGAACTTTCTTCAGCGGGTCGGGTAGGGGCGGGGACGGGAGTGGCGGGCTGCTGCGGTACGACGGCCTCGTCCCCGAGGGCGGGCGCCGGGCGGCCGAAGCAAGCGGCGACCAGCGCCAGCCCGAGGGCGGCACCGAGCAGCTGCGCGGCGAGGAACGGTACGACGGAGGCGGGGGCGATCCCGGCGAAGGTGTCGGTGAAGGCCCGGCCGATGGTCACCGCCGGGTTGGCGAAGGACGTGGAGGAGGTGAACCAGTACGCCGCCCCGATGTACGAGGCGACCAGCACGGGCGCGAGGTGCGCGCGGCCGGCCCGGGCCAGGCCGAAGATCAGCCAGACCAGCCCGGCGGTGGCCACCACCTCGCCGAGCCACAGGTGCGCGTCCCACCGGTCGTGGGTGGAGAAGGCCACCACCGGCCCGGCGAACATCGCGTTCGCGAGCACCGCGCCGCCGATCGCCCCGGCCACCTGCGCCGGTACGTACGCGGCGACCTCGCGCAGGCCGGGGCCGTCGCCGCTGCGGCGGCCGGTGACGTACGCGGCCAGTGTGACCACGGGGTTGAAGTGCGCCCCGGACACCGGCCCGAGCAACGCGATCAGCACCACCAGGCCGAAGACGGTCGCGAGGGAGTTGGCCAGCAGCTGCACGCCGACGTCCTGCGTCAGCCCGGTGGCCTGGATGCCGGAGCCGACCACCACCGCGACCAGCGCGGCCGTGCCGATCCCCTCGACGGCCGCCCGCCGGACCAGCGGCGCCCCGGCGCTCACGTTCCGGCCTTCACGGGCGGGGCGGGAATCTCCAGCAGCGCGGACAGCCTGGCCAGGGGCTCGGGCAGTACCCAGTAGTACACCCACGTGCCGCGCCGCTCGGAGTCCACCAGCCCGGCCTCCCTCAGCACCTTGAGGTGGTGGGAGATCGTCGGCTGCGAGACGTCGAACGGCCCGGTCAGGTCGCACACGCACGCCTCACCGCCCTCGTACGAGGCGATCAGCGACAGCAGCCGCAGGCGGATGGGATCCGAGAGCGCCTTGAACATCCGCGACAGCTCGGCCGCGGCCCCTTCACCCAGCGGCTCGCGCACCATCGGCGCACAGCACGCCGCGTCGTCCTGCCCGAGCACCGGCAGACCAGCTTGTTTCGACATTTCTCTATGTTGACATCCATCTAATCCGGTGGCAACGTCGACTGTATCGACAGATGTCGAAACAAGCTGCGCCCTGATCGGAGACCGTCATGTCCCGTGTCCAGCTCGCCCTGCGCGTCGCAGACCTCGAAGGCTCGATCGCCTTCTACTCCAAGCTCTTCAACGCCGAACCCGCCAAGCGCCGCGAGGGCTACGCCAACTTCGCCATCACCGAGCCGCCGCTCAAGCTCGTCCTCATCGAGGGCGAGGCGGGCGAGCCGACCCGCCTGGACCACCTCGGCGTCGAGGTCGCCTCCACCGAGGACGTCGACGCCGCCACCGAGCGCCTCAAGGAAGCGGGCCTGGCGACGTTCGAGGAGAACGACACCTCGTGCTGCTACGCCCTCCAGGACAAGGTGTGGGTCACCGGCCCCGGCAAGGAGCCCTGGGAGGTGTACGTGGTCAAGGCCGACGCCGACCACCTCGGCAAGAGCGCCGACGGCGTGCCGCAGGCGTGCTGCGGCACCACCGCCGGGTGCACCTGCGGCGCCTGACCGGCGGCCGCGCGGTCCGCCGTCAGCGCCCCAGCGCGTTACGGACCGTCAGCCCGTGGTGGCGGCGCAGCCGGTGCATCTCCCACCAGGACAGGGCCGTGACGGTGACGGGTGCGCCGAGGATGAAGACCGCCCGGGCGCCCGCCGGGACCTGCGGGTAGGCGCCGGTGACCACATCGAGGAGCGCCATCTCCCACACCAGGATGCCGGCGAGGACCGGCGGCACCACCTCATGGATGTCGGCGGTGCGGAAGACGTGTACGAGCGACAGGCCGATGCCGTAGAGGGCGAATCCGATCGACCACAGGCACAGCACCCCGATGACGATCTTTCCCGGCAGCCCGACGGCGTCCCGGAGCCCCGCCAACTCCGGCGCCATCGCGAGCGCCGACGTGCCCATGGAGGCCATGATGGCCAGCACCGCGCCGAGCGACCCCAGGGCCCTTCGCAGGTAGACGCGCCGCAACTCGCCCCGCGCGGCCGCCACGAACGCGCCGACCACCACGGGGAACGTGCAGACCAGCACCAGGACGCTGGACCAGCTCTGGTCGAGACGGTCGTCCGCCACGGCCTTGACGCCGTCGGCGTTGAGGACCGCCTTGTAGGCGAACATCAGGCCGACCCAGGCCACCAGTCCCAGCACGGTCCGCCACAGCTGGAGCTTGCGGACCTCCGGATCGTGCACGATCCCGGGACGCGAAGGACGGAAGGCCGACTGCGCGGCGTAGAACGGGTTGTAGAGGCCGCGCAGGATCTTCCGGCCCCGCGACGGCTCGACGCGCGGCGGCGGAACCTGCGGATGGCCCCACCCGTACGGATACCCCTGCGCCGGGACCGGCTGCGCGTACGGATACCCCGGCTGCTGCACGTACGGATACCCCGGCGGTGGGGCGTACGGGGCTCCCTGCGGAGGGACCGGGTACCCCTGGCCGGCCCAGCCCGCCGGCGGCGGCCCGCCCGGCCCGCCCACCGGCCCCCCGCCCGCGTACCCGCCCCCGCCGTTCCCGCTCACGTCACGCACCCCCGCTGCCCTGCCCTGTCGAACCCACGCATCGTAGTCGCCCGCGAACCCATGCCTAGCAGTTCTCGCTGATCACGTCCTCAAGGGTGGAGAGCGACGCGGTCTCTTCCTCGATCTTCTTCCTGAGGACTTCCAGGGTCTGCTTGAGGGCCTTGATCTGGTTCTCGTCCGGATCGGGTTGCGCCTCCAGTGCGGCGATCCTGCGCGACACCTCGGCGGCGTGATCCTCGGTGGCCCGAATGCTCGCCTTGAGTTCCTTGGCGAGGCGCTTCATCAGTGCGCAGCCGGATTCCCCGGTCGTCGGTGCGTTCACGTCGGCGCTCCTTCTTCACGGCGCCCGTCGTCGACGCCTCGCGCGGCCAGTATCGAAGCCCCCGCCCGCCCGCACCCGGCGGAGTAGCCCGTCTGGACGCCTGTTGCCGGCTGCATCCGCGGCGGTGGCCGTCCGCCGCCGCCGTGCCTGCTCGACGCCGCCGGCCTGACGCCGGGCGACCACCCGGGCTGCTGCCTACAGACCGAGGGTCAGCAGGATCGTGACGGTCGGCGGGACCGGCGCGGCCCATCCTGCCCAGCGGCCGGCCGCGGTCAGGGCGGGGTGTCGCCGGGACAGCCTGAAGGCCACCGCGAGCAGCGGAGTGGCCGTCCAGGACGCCCACCAGCAGGTCGTGACGACCGCCACGGTCCGGGGGTGAACCTCCGCAGCCATCGGGGCCAGAGCCCCGAAGAGGAAGGCCACCGGGATGAGGGCCACGGCCAAGGTCGTGGCCCACATCAACACCTTGTCGACGGCAGGAGTTTCGGTGACGCTGCCCGTGGTCGGGGTGGGGGGTGTCTGGTGCATGGGTACAGCCAATGGGCCCGGGCGCCGGTTCGCCTGAGCGGGCGTACTCAGGGTCGGCCGGCCTTCGTACTCATCGTGCCCAGGGCGCCGGGGCCGTACTGCTGTGGGTACACCAGGAGAGCCACTTGACCGAGCAGCACCGGCACGGCGGAGTTCCCGGCTGGGCGGCTTCGCTCAGCGCGCGAGCTGCGTGCGCGAGGTCGCGTCCGGAGCCGGCGAGGTCGGCGCGGCCGGGTCGACGGTCAGCGTGATGAGCGTCGCGGCCACGACGCTGGCCAGGGCGAGCCCGGCGGCGAGTCTGCGGGACGGCGGGGACTTCCGGTGCCGGGCGCCCGCCCGGCGAGCCTGAGCCTGCGGCTGTGGCTCGCCGGCCGGCGTCGCGGGCTCCCGGGGTGCGGAGTACTGGTTCATAGGGGAATCGGCGTCCTCAGTAGGTGAAGCACTCTGAGTGGATGCGCGCGGCCGGGACGCCCGCCCTGATCAGCGACGCGGTCGTCGCGTCGGCCATGCCGGGCGGCCCGCAGAGGTAGACGTCACGGTCGGACAGGTCGGGTACGAGCGCCCGCAGGGCCTGCGGCGCGAGCGGGTCGTACGCGGCGTCGGAACGGCCCACCAGGTAGTGCAGTGCGGCCTGGCGGGACGCTGCGATGGCCTCCAGCTCATCGCGCAGGACCAGTTGGCCGGCGTCGCCCGCGCGGTAGAGCAGGGTGAGGTCACCGGGGCTCGCGGGCAGGGACTCGAAGAGGGCGCGCATCGGAGTGATGCCGATGCCGCCGGCGATCAGCAGGACCTTGGGGCGGGTGCGGCGCCGCTCGGTGAGAGCGCCGAACGGGCCGGTGGCCAGGACCCTGGTGCCGGGCCGCAGCCCGCGGACCCGCCGGGAGTGCCCGCCGAGCGCCTTCACGGTGATGCGGAGGCGGTCGTCGCGTGCGGGAGCGGAGAGCGAGAACGGCAGGGCGGTGTGCCACAGGCCGCCCCGCAGGAACCGCCAGCGGAAGAACTGGCCGGGCTCGGCGCGCAGTTCGCGGAGCCTGGCGCCCTGGATGGTGACAGAGACGACGCCGGGGCCTTCTTGTTCGACGGTGGCGACGCGCAGTCCGTGCCGCAGGGCCTGGCCGACCGGGACGATCCCGCGGTACCAGGCGAGCAGTACGCCGACGACGGTGTGCAGCAGGGCCCAGAACCAGGTGGTGAAGGCGGTGACGGACACGTCGGGGCCGGCCAGCTGGTGGACGAAGCCCAGCGCGGCGGCGAGGTACGTCAGCAGGTGGATGCCGCGCCACGCCTCGTGCGAGACCCGGCGCCGCACGGCGCGGGCGGAGAACAGGCCCGCACCCGCCAGCAGGGCCGAGCCCGCGAACGCGGCGATGAGGGCCGGGTAGCGGAACATGGCCCCGGTGGCGGTCAGCAGGTCGGTCCCCGTGTGCAGGGCGTACACGACGAGGGCGAACAGGCCGTGGGCGCCGCACAGGAGCAGCACCCAGCGGCCGCCGAAGGCGTGCCAGCGGGCGAGGCGGTCGGCACCGACGCCGTGCTCGACGGCCGGTACGCGTGCCATCAGGAACAGCATGACGAGGATGCCGTAGCCGGCCAGGAGCCCGCTGAGGTGCGCGGCGGCCCCGATGAGCTCGTCGGGCCGGGCGGAAAGGTGCATCTGGGCGGCCCACAACAGGGTGACGACGACCGCACCGGCAGCCAGTCCGGCGCGCAGCCGCTCGGACGCGGTCTTCATCTGTGCCGCCCAGGGCCGGGAGCGCACGGCGAAGTGGGCGGGAAGGGCATGA
The DNA here is from genome assembly GCF_045162725.1 of Streptomyces sp. NBC_01006. Lineage (NCBI taxonomy): Bacteria > Bacillati > Actinomycetota > Actinomycetes > Kitasatosporales > Streptomycetaceae > Streptomyces > Streptomyces sp. NBC_01006. The sequence goes on from NZ_CP108700.1 coordinate 8,263,955, forward strand.
CAAGGTCCGTTTCGCTCGGCGTTTCGCTCGGTTCTGCATGGGCGTAGCACCGGCAACTATGCGCAAACTCGATCGGGTCGAGCAATGGTGATGCACACAGCATGAGGTCCGTCACGCGCAAGACTCCGCCTGGAATGTCCGTATATCTGCGATATGTGCACCGCGTCGAGAGATGCTTGCCACTCTCTGCGAGTGCGGGCTTGGAGAAACCTTTGCGCTTTACACCAGCACCCCAGCGAAGAATATTGACGCCAGAAGGGCGTACTGGACCGAGCAGAGCAGGAGGAGTGGTACCTGAACCCATCGGGACATGCGCTTGACCAGTACGAGCCCGACGAACATCTGTGCGTGGTTGCGGTACCAGGACATTTCCGCGCCGGCGAAGAACGGCAGCAGGAAGATCGCCACCGTCAGGATCAGAGCGGCCCACTCCTCGACGTCGAGCCGGCGGTTTCGCAGGAGCCGAACCGCGGCGGTCGCCACGATCAGCAGGATGAAGACGGCATTGAGCCAGAGCTGGGACCTGTGTGCGGTGAGGCTGTGCTCCACCAGCCACGGCAGGTGCCCCTCGGGCGTGTACCAGTCCTTGAACGGGAAACCGTAGGCCTTCCTCATCTCGGCGAATGGCTCACGCAGGCCGCCCTGCTGGTAGCTGGACGCCTGGATGACCTCGTACGCGTTCCAGCGGCCCGTCGCCTGCCACATCAGCCACTTCGCCCAGAGCACGCCGCAGGCGGCGAGAACCGCCGACAACCCGGCCTTCGCGAACCGGAGCGGCCAGGCGTCCGCCCGCCACGCGAAGAACGCGCTGAGCAGCAGCATGCCGACAGCGGCCGCGCCGACGAGATGACAGGCGGTCGCGACGAAGCCACCGGCGGCGGCAAGGCCCCAGCTACCGCGTTTCACACCGACGACACAGACGAGCAACGCCAGCGTGCCTATGGCGATCGGGAACATCGCGTGGAAGTAGACACCGCCTGGGAACACGGCGCCGATGGCGAGGGTGAGTCCGGTGGCCCAGGTGAGCCGGGCGCCGAGCAGCCACCACAGCACCGCGAACATGCCGAACAGGGACGCTTCGGTGATGACGACGGCTGATGTCTCATACGAAAGCCCGGTGGCGGAAAGCGCGCGGATTCCCATGGGATACCCGGGAAACCAGGCGACGTTTCCGCACACGACATCGGGAAAGTCCGGGTACCGCTCCCGGCACCGGAACATTTCGTATCCGGTCTTGGCGATGGACAGGTAGTGCTCGGAATCCCACCGCCGGCGGCTCTCCGAGGACCAGTACTCCACTTTGGATCCGTCACCGGCGACGGATGCCACTGCGACCAGCCAGGTGATCAGGTTCGCGATCAGCCACGCGACGAGCGGCGGCAGCAGACCATGCCGCCAGTCGCGGCGGGACGGCCCGGCGGCTTCCGTCGTGGCGATCATCTCGATCAGTCTGGCGAACCCCCTGCCGAGCCGCACCCCGGAAGCCCGACCGGCGGCCTCAGCCGGCGGAGGCGCGACGGATCGCGGCGAGGGCGCGCGCCACGTCCTCATCCGTCGTCGACCAGTTGCTCACCGAGATCCGCATGACGCGACGGCCGCGCCAGGTGGAGCCGCTGATCCACGCCGTGCCGTCGGCGAGCAACCGGGTGAGCACCCGTTCCGTACGTTCGTCGCTGCCGAACTCGGCGCACACCTGAGTGAACACGACGTCGTTGAGGACCGTCGCGCCGTCGATCCCGGCGATCCCCGTGGCGAACGCGTCGGCGTGCCGGCACAGCCGCTCGACGAGGTCGGCCACGCCCGAGCGGCCGAGGGACCTGAGTGCGGCCCACACGGTGAAGGCCCTGCCGCGCCGGGACAGTTCGGGAACCTTGTCGATGGGGTCGCCGTATTCGTCCTGGATGAGGTAATCGCCGCGCAGGCCCATGGCGGCCCGGAGCGCGGACGGGTCGCGCACGATGGCGAGCCCGCAGTCGTAGGGGACGTTCAGGGTCTTGTGGGCATCCGTCGCCCAGGAGTCGGCGTCCGCGGCGCCCGCCGTCAGATGTGCGTACCGCGGCGAGGCGGCCGCCCACAGCCCGAAGGCTCCGTCGACGTGCACCCATGCGTCCGACGCCCGAGCCGCACGGATCGTCTCGACGAAGGGGTCGAACGCGCCGGAGTGGATGTCTCCCGCCTGGAGGACCACGATCGTCGGACTCCGTCCGCCGTCCTTCTCTCCGCCGGCCGCCAGGGCGCTCCGTAGGGCCTCCGGCACGATGCGTCCCTGACCGTCCGCCGCCACCGCCTCCGGCCTGCCCAGTCCGAGATAGCGCAGCGCCAGGTCAACGGCCATGTGGCGGTCCTCGCCGACGAGGACGCGGACCGCCGGCCCACCCGCGAGCCCGTCGCGGGCGGGGTCCCGGCCCACGCGACGCAGCACCGCGTCGCGCCCGGCGGCGAGACAGGTGAAGTTCGCCATCGTGGCACCGGTGGTGAAGCCGACGGCGCTGCCACCCGGCAGGCCGAGCAGGTCGAGCAGCCACATGCCGGCAACGTCCTCCGCCGCCGCGTACGCGGGCGAGACGGCGCGCATCACACAGTTCTGGTCCCACGCGCTGACCAGCCAGTCCGCCGCCAGCGCGGCCGGTTCGGTGCCGCCGACCACGAATCCGTAGAAGCGGCCGCTGGGAAACGCGGTCAGCCCCGGCTCACAGGCCGTGACCAGCAGGTCGACGACATCGGACGGCGGGCTCGGACCGTCGGGCAGCTCGGCGCCCAGCGCGCCCACGATCTCGTCGACCGAAGCGCGGGCGGGAACCGGGCGGTCGTCCAGGCTCGCCAGCCACCGGGCGGCATGGCCGTACGCCCGTCGGAGCGCCTTTTCGCGCGCGTCCATACCTCGGACTATGGGGCCAGCGCCGCCGCCCCGCAATCCGCGCAGCGGGCAGCCCGTCAGAGCGCCTCGCCGCTTCCACGAACGCCGCTCGTAGCCGAATTCGTGCCGGGGCGGCCGTGGTGCATGATCGGGGGATGTCTGATCGCATCATTGCCGCCTGCGACGGCGCGGCGAAGGGTAATCCCGGACCTGCTGCCTGGGCGTGGGTCATCGCCGACACACAGGGCCGCCCGGAGCGCTGGGAGGCCGGTCCCCTGGGCCGGGCCACCAACAACGTGGGCGAGCTCACGGCTCTTCAGCGGCTGCTGGAGTCCCTGGCCCCCGGAACGGCCGTCGAGGTCCGGATGGACTCCCAGTACGCCATGAAGGCCGTGACCCAGTGGCTCCCGGCCTGGAAGCGCAACGGGTGGAAGACCGCGGCGGGCAAACCCGTCGCCAACCGGGAGCTCGTCGAGCAGATCGACGAGCTGCTCGCCGAGCGGGACGTCGAATTCCGCTACGTTCCGGCCCACCGCGAGGACGGCGACCTTCTGAACGCGATCGCCGACCAGGCCGCGAGTGACGCCGCCGTCACCCAGCAGGCGGCCGGCACGGCCCTCGGCAGCGCGTCGCTCCCCGTCCCCGCTCCTGCCCGTGCTTCCGCGCCCCGCGCCGCCAAGCCCGCGGCCGGAGCCAAGAAGCCGGCGCGCAGCCGGGGCGGCTCCATCAAGGCGAAGTTCCCCGGCAGCTGCCCCTGCGGCAGGTCGTACGCGGCCGGTGAGCAGATCACCAAGCTCGGCACCCGCTGGGGCCATCCGGGCTGCGACAGCCCCGTACCGAGCGACGCCCCCGCGTAGAGGGGGCCGCTACGGCGAGGCCGACCTGACCGTCGGCCCCTCGGTAGCGCGTTCCCGGGGTCACTGTCCACCGCGACAACCACCGCACACTCTCGGCCAGTTAGACGCATGTGGCGCATGGGACGCCCGGCCCGGGGCACACGAGGCGCAGTGCCGTCCCGGCCCCGTGATGGCGATGTGTGAAGGAGCGAGATCGTGCTGATGGCTCACCCTGCGGTGCTGGCGCGTCTGATGGAGGAGTACGAGACCGTGTCGCAGCTCCATGCCGGAGGCCGTCAGGGAGCGGTGCGGCAGCGACTGGAGGACGTGGTCTACACGCTGTGCGTGTCGACCGGGACACGCGACATCGATGCCGCGCTGGCCTCGGCCCGGGAACGGATGGGCGCCGCCGCCCGGCGCACTGCCGCGGACGGCACGACGGCGGCGGCCTGAGCCGGACCGACCCGGCCGGGGCGCCTGCAAGTGCCGTACCGGGCCCATCCGGACCCGGTACGGCACCCCGCCGAGGGAGCCGGGGCGGGCGGGAAGGTCAGGCGCCCTCGCCCAGGACGGTGGAGATCAGCTGCCGTTGGTCCTCGGTGAGGTACGGATCCCGTAACTCCACCAGCTTGCCGTCGACGTGGACGACGTAGCTGAACCCATCCGGCACGGGTCGCCCGTCTGCGGGGCACTCGCCGCCCAGGGCTCGCTCGGCCAGCAGCTCCAGCTCGGCGCCGTCGCTCCGGTACTCCGTGTCGAGGGAAGCGGTCCGTTCCCTGCCCGCGAACCCGCCTGTACGGGTGACGGTGATCAGCATCGCGAAACCTCCTTGAGTCGAGCGCCGCCTGCGGCCGGCCGGGTGGGCCGGGTCGGGCGGCGCACGGGATGGGCACCCCCTCGCCTGCCCCCGAAAGCCCCACATGTGCCTCTGCGCACGACATCGCCCGGGAGATGGCCGAAAGTGACCCACCACCGGGATCCTGCCTGACGGTTGCTAGGGAATGCGCAGCACGAGAAGGACCACATCGTCTCCCGGGGGCGGCTGCGCCATCCGGTTGCTGATGCGGCGGAGCAGTTCGGGCAGCGGACGGTCTCCGTGGCGGGCCAGCAGGCCGGCGAGTTGCGCGATGGCGGCGTCGATGTCCTGGCCGCGCCGTTCGACGAGTCCGTCGGTGTAGAGCAACAGGGTGGAGCCCGGCGGAAGTTCTCGCCGGGTCTCGGTGCGCCGAGGTGCACCGAGACCCGGGTGGAGGAGGACGTCGTGTTCCACGAGGGGGGTGACCGCGCCGTCCGGGGTGCGCAGGAGCGGGGGCGGGTGGCCTGCGTTGGACCAGGTCAGGGCCCAGCCGCCGGCGTTGCCCAGCGGGTCGAGGCGGGCATGGACCAGCGTGCCGCCGGCGTCGATGGGCAGGACCGAGCAGGCTGCGTCGAGGGCGGTCAGAGCGGCGGCCGGGCTGTACGGGGGGTGGTCGAGGGTGGCCTGGCGCAGCATGCTGCGGATCTGACCCATCACGGTGGCGGCATGCATGTCGTGCCCCGTGATGTCGCCGACGGTGATCATGAGCGGGGCGACGTCGCCGGAGCCGGCCCGCGGCAGGTGGTAGGCGTCGTACCAGTCTCCGCCGATCATCTCCTCGTCGGCGGCCGGCTGGTAGAGGGCGTTGATTTCGAGCGCGTCGGTCCGGGGGAGGTCGGTGAGCATGGCGGCCTGGAGCTGGCGGGCGATGGAGATCCGTTCGTCCAGGTACAGGGCGCGCTCCACCGCCTGGGCGGTGTACCCGGAGGCCGCGGTGAGCGCTGCCCGCTCGGGGGTGCTCACCTCGTGCGGGTTGGTCCAGCAGGTGACGAGGACGCCCAGCAGCCCGCGACTGCCCCACAGCGGCAGGCACAGCACCGTGGTGAAACCCATGCGGTCGAAGAAGGCGACCGCCTCGGGGCCGTAGCCGGCCACGAGCGCCTCACGGTCGGGCACGAACACGGTCCGCCCTTCCCGCATGGCCCGGGTGCTGGGAAATGCCGCGTCCCTGGGGAGGCTGAGGAGTTCGTGTTCCACGGAGTGCACGACGTCCGGGTCCGGGATGCGGTGCAGTTCGTTGTCGTCGGCGACCAGCAGGCCCACGTACGAGGGCTTGCCGACGCCCACGAACAGGTCGCGCAGCCGTCGCCGCAGGTCCTCCAGGCCGGAGGTCTGGGACAGCTCCTCGGAGGCCCTCAGCAGCAGCTCCGCGTGGTCCAGGCCGGCCTGGGCTTCGTGTTCCAGGCGCTCCGCGTCGCCCTGGGCCCGCTCGGCGGCGACCCGCGCGGTCTTCAGCACGTTCTGCGCGGCCTGGCGCTGCGCCGACACGATCCGCAGGCGCAGCTCGGCGGAGCAGGCCGCGGCCAGATCCTGCAGGTCGGCGAGCTCCCCTTCGTTCCAGGTCCGGAGCGTGTGGTCGAGGGCGCACAGAGCGCCCAGGACGAGCCCGTTGCCGTCGGTCACCGGTATTCCGGCGGACGCGACCGCCCCGAGGTCCCGCACGTCGGGGCCGGCGCGCAGCCTCTCGTCGGCGCGGGCGTCGGAGATGCTCAGGGGCTTCCCGGAGTCGACCACGTAACGGCAGAGGGAGTGCGACAGCGACAGCGCCCGCCTTTGCGCCCAGGGCTCGGGCAGACCGACCGTGCCGGGCAGGATCTGCCGGTCCTCCTCGATCAGTGAAACGAGGGCCACGGGCACGCGGAGGAGCCGCGTCACCAGCCGCGCGAACCGGTCCATCCCCGGATCGGGGGTGGCCGACAGCCCGGCCAGCCGCAAGGCCCGCCGCCGAGCGCCGTCCAGGGCCTCCACGGGCTCCCGGCCCCGTTCCGCCATGTTGCCCTCCGGTCCCGGACCCGAGGCTGTCCTGGCAGCATCGTAAGACATCGGCACGTGCATGACCGGTCCTGCGCGGACGGTGCCGTCGGGGCACGGCACCGATAGGGACGGATTTCCGGGGTAGACGCCGTTCGAGGCGCAAAGGCGGTTCCAACCGTTCCGCCGAAACCCCAACGTGAGAACGAGGGCACCATGATTCTCGTGGGACTGATTCTCCTGCTCATCGGATTTCTGACCGGAATTTCCATCCTTTGGACCATCGGGGTCATCTTGCTCGTGGTCGGCGCGGTGCTGTGGCTCCTGGGCTCGGTCGGGCACGCGGTCGGCGGCAGGCGCCACTACTGGTAACGGCTACCGGTAACCGCACCAAGCGGTGTACACGGCACGGGCGGGTCCCCCACAGGGGACCCGCCCGCCTCGTTCGAGGAGCGCCGGCGGTGCCCGCGTACCGGGTGGCCCGGAGGGTAGACGCGCCCGCATGACATGGAGCCACGTACGGCGGAGCACGGAGAAGCGGGCGGAACGCAGGCACCCCGAACGCAAGCACCCCGAACGGCCCGTACCGGCCGCCACCCACGGACAACACCGGCGTCCGGCCCATCCTGCGGTCCGGGCATCGGCCATGGTGACCGCCTTCGCCGGGACCGTGCTGTTCGGTGTGGTCCTGGCCCGGCTGACGCTGGAGCCGTCCGCCGCCTCGGCGGCCCTCGTGCACAGCAACGTCCGGCCCGGCCGTTCCATCAGCGCCTACCTGGACGGGACGTCGACGATCGAGGCGGTGCGCCAGCTGGGCGGGAACCTGCTGCTCGGCCTGCCGTTCGGCGTGCTCCTGCCCGTCCTGCTGCCCCCGGCGCGGGGACTGCTGCGGGTCGGCGCCGTGACGGTCTGCCTGATGACGCTGGTGGAGCTCGTCCAGGGCGCCCTCGTCACGGGACGCGTCTTCGACATCGACGACGTCATCCTCAACACGGCCGGCGCGCTCCTCGGGTACCTGCTCATCGGCCGCCGGCTCGGGCGGGCCGTCCACCCGCGCCGCCGGCACTGGTGGACCCGGCGGGCCGCGGAGCCCCGTGACACCTGACCGGTGACTCGTGAGTACTGCACACCCCATCGGTGACAGGCGTGACTGTCGCCGCTTCCTCCGGGCGTGACACCGTCGGGTCTGCCGCCGACCGAGGGAGCAGGTGTGAACAAGGGGTACGCCGCCTTCTGCGACGCCGACCGCTGGTTCTACGACGCGCCGTACCGGCGCGCCGGTGAGAGCTACCCGGCCGCGCTCGCCCCCGTCCCGCCGGGGTGGCGCTCGCACCGCAGCGGCGACTGGCTCGCACTGCGCCCCGCCGATGCCGAACTGCCCGCGCAGGGCTGGAAGATCCACGTCTCGGCCACGCTCGACAACGCCGAATCGCTGCTGACGACGGTGTACGAGTACTGCACCGCCCGACGCATCGCCTTCAAGTTCATACCGAGCCGGTACCTGCTGCACCTGCGCAACGCCAAGTACGCCGACCGCGCGGCGAGCGGCAAGTTCATCACCGTGTACCCGGCCGACGAGCAGCAGTGCCGCCGCATCGCGGAGGACCTCGACGCCGCGCTGGCCGGGGCGGCCGGCCCGTACATCCTCAGCGACCTGCGCTGGGGCGCCGGCCCGGTCCACCTGCGCTACGGCAGCTTCACCCTGCGGCACTGCTACGACGAGCACGGCGAGCTGGTCCCGGCGATCGAGACCCCTGACGGGCGGCTCGTACCGGACCCGCGCGGACCGGTGTTCCAGCCGCCCGAGTGGCTCGAACTTCCCGCCTTCCTGGAACCGCACCTCGCGGCGCGCTCCGCGATCACCCTGACCGGCGTCCCCTTCACGGTGGAGCGGGCCCTGCACTTCTCCAACGGCGGTGGCGTCTACGTCGGCAGGGACAGCCGCACCGGCGAGTCCGTGGTCCTCAAGGAAGCCCGGCCCTACGCCGGCCTCGCCGCCGACGGCGCCGACGCCGTGACCCGGCTGCACCGCGAACAGGCCGCACTCGAAAGGCTGTCGGGCCTGGACTGCGTGCCCGCGGTACGTGGCACGTTCACGGTCGGCGACCACCACTTCCTGGTGCTGCAACACCTCGCCGGAAAACCGCTCAACACCTACTTCGCCCGCCGCCACCCGCTGATCGAGGCGGACCCCGACCCGGCCGAGCTCGCCTCGTACACCGAGTGGGCCCTGAAGATCCACCGCCGCGTCACCGAGGCCGTCGAAGCGGTGCACGCCCGTGGCGTGGTCTTCAACGACCTCCACCTCTTCAACATCATGGTGGCCGAGGACGAGAGCGGCGAACCCTCCGTAGCCCTGCTGGACTTCGAGGCCGCCGCGCACGTCGACGAGGGACTGCGGCAGACCGTCGCCAATCCCGCCTTCGTCGCCCCCGCCGAGCGGCGCGGGTTCTCCGTGGACCGCTACGCCCTCGCCTGTCTGCGGCTCGCCCTGTTCCTCCCGCTGACCAGCCTGCTCGTCCTGGACCGGGCCAAGGCCGCCCATCTGGCCGCCGTCGCCGCCGCGCAGTTCCCCGTACCGCGGCGGTTCCTCGACGAGGCCGTCGAAGAGATCCTGTCCGGCGCCCCGCAGGGCGCACCGGGCGGCCGCCCGCCCGCACCGCCCGGCCCGTACCTGCCCGTCGAGCCGGGGGACTGGCCGGCCGCCCGTGCCTCGATGGCCGCGGCGCTGCGCGCGAGCGCCACCCCGGACCGCGAGGACCGCTTCGTGCCGGGCGACATCGCCCAGTTCGCGACCGCCGGCGGGGGCATCGGTTTCGGCTACGGGATCGCCGGGGTGCTCCACGCCCTCGCCGAGACCGGCGCCGGACCCTGGCCCGAAGCCGAGGAATGGCTGCTGGCGCGGACCGAGGACGCGCCCTCCGGCACTGCGCTCGGCTTCTACGACGGCCTCGCCGGCACGGCCTGGACCCTGCACCGGCTCGGACACCCGGACCGAGCCCTCGCCCTCACCGAGCGGCTGCTGCACCAGCCCTGGCAGAGCGCGGGCCCCGACCTGCACGGCGGACTCGCCGGAATCGGCCTGGCCCTGGACGCGCTCGGCACCGCGAGCGGCGAGAGCGAGTTGCACACCGCGGCCCTGCGCTGCGCCGAACTGCTCGCCCGGCCCGAGCAGCGGCCCGCCCGCGCCGGGCTGATGTACGGGAACACCGGCCCCGCCCTGCTCTTCCTGCGGCTGTACGAACGCACCGGAGACAAGGAACTGCTGCTCCAGGCCGCCCGGGCGCTCCACCGCGACCTCGACCGCTGCGTCACCAGCGCGTACGGCACCCTCCAGGTGAACGAGGGCTGGCGCACGATGCCGTACCTCGGCGAGGGCAGCGTCGGTATCGGCATGGTCCTCGACGACTGGCTGGAGCACGCTCCCGACGAACGCTTCGAACAGGCCCGGCGGGAGATCGTACGGGCGGCGCAGGCGACCTTCTACGCCCAGCCCGGGCTGCTGCGCGGCGCCGCCGGGATGATCCTCCACCTGGCCCGGACCACCACGCCGGGCCCGGGCACCGGCCCCGCGGACATCGCCCGCCAGATCGACGCGCTGGCCCGGCACGCCGTGCCGTACCAGAGGCATCTGGCCTTCCCCGGCGAGCAGATGATGCGCCTGTCCATGGACCTCGCCACGGGCACCGCCGGCGCTCTCCTCGCCCTCGGCAGCGCCGCGCCCGGCGGGCGCGCGCACCTGCCGTTCCTCCCGCCGCTGCGATCCACCGCGGCGGCCCAAGAGCCGGTCCCGCACGGGGCCGTGACCCATCGCACCACTCGACAGAAGAGGAATCTGACATGACGCTTCTCGACCTGCAGTCGATGGAGACCCCCAAGGAAGAGGTCACCGAGGGTGCGCTGACCGGCGGCGGCGGTGGCGGCAGCCGGGCCAGCCTGCTGCTCTGCGGCGACAGCAGCCTGAGCATCACGACCTGTAACTGACCAGGTCACCCCGGGCCCGGGCGGTTCGCCGCCCGGGCCCGCACCACACCACCGGAGGCATCCACCGATGAGCCCCCCCGACGCGGCGGGCGGCACGGAGGCCGCAGCGGCGCAGGCCGCGGCCGTGGCACGCACCGCCGACCGGGCCCTCGTGGCGGCGGCCAGGCACAGCGCCGGGCGCAGCGCCGCCGTCCTCGGATGCACCGTCAGCGCCGCCGCGGCGGCGCTCGCCGAACCCGCGGTCCTCGGCCACACCCTCGACCTGCTGCTGCGCCGCGCCCCGTCGGGCCCCGCCTGGACACTCCTGTGCGCCGCGGTCATCGCGGCCGAGGTGGCGCTGGACGCCGCTGCCGCCCGGCTGACCGGCGAGATCGACGGCCGCTCCACCGCCCGCCTGCGCAGGCTCGGGCTCGCCCGGCTGCTGCGGACGGCCCCGCACCACGCCGCCCGCCACGCACCCGGCGAAACCGCCGCGCGGCTGACCGCGCACGCCACCGAGGCCGGGAAGGTCCCGGCCGCCGTCGCGCACGCCGTCGCGGCGCTGCTGCCGCCGCTCGGCGCGGTGACCGCCCTCTTCCTCATCGACCTGTGGACGGCGCTCGCCTTCCTCGTCGGCGTTCCGTTCCTGGTGCTCCTGCTGCGGGCCTTCGCCCGCGACACCCACACGAGCGTCGCCCGCTACCAGCAGGTCCAGCTGGAGACCGCCGGCCGGCTGACCGAGGCGCTGGCCGGGGCCCGTACGATCGCCGCCGCCGGCACCGCGGAGCGCGAACGCGCACGGATCCTCGCCCGGTTGCCCGAACTGAGCACCGAGGGCAGGCGGATGTGGCAGGTCTACGGTGGCACCACGGCCCGGTCCGCGGCCCTCATGCCGATGCTCCTGTACGCGGTCCTGGCCGTCGGCGGCATCCGCCTGTCGGCCGGGACCATCGGGGTCGGAGAACTCCTCGCCGCCGTACGGTACGCGGGCCTCGCGGCCGGCATCGGCGCCGTGACCGGGGGACTGGCCGCCGTGGTCCGCGGCCGGTCCGCGGCTAGGCGGACCGCCGCCCTCCTGGCCCTGCCCGTACTCGGCCACGGCCGGGCGGAACTGCCGGAAGGCGGCCCGGGCACCCTCGAACTGCAGGGCGTCCGGGTCGTGCGCGGCGGGGCGACGGTCCTGCACGACATCAGCCTGGTGATCCCCGGAGGCAGCACGGTGGCCGTGGTGGGCCGCTCGGGCGCGGGCAAAACCCTGTTCGCCGCAGTTGCCGGCCGGCTCACCGACCCCGACACGGGCCGGGTGATGCTGGACGGGGTGCCCCTGCGGGAGGTGACCGCCGAAGCGCTGCGCCGCGAGGTCGGGTACGCCTTCGACCGGCCCGCGCTGCTCGGGGACACGGTCGGCGGGGCGATCGCCTTCGGCGCGGGCCTGGAACCCGGCCCGGAAGCGGTGCGCGCCGCCGCCCGTGCCGCGGGGGCCGACCTGTTCGTACGGCGCCTGCCCCACGGGTACGGCACACGCCTCGCCGACGCCCCGATGTCCGGCGGGGAGGTCCAACGCCTCGGGCTGGCCCGGGCGTTCTGCCACGCGGGCCGGCTCCTCGTACTGGACGACGCCACCTCCAGCCTCGACACCGTCACGGCCCGCGAGGTGGAGCGGGCCCTCGCCCGCGAGATCCGGCCCGGCACCCGGATCGTGGTCGCGCACCGCCTCTCGTCCGCCGTCCGCGCCGACCTCGTCGTATGGCTGGAGGACGGGCGGGTACGGGCGACCGGAACCCACGGCGAGCTGTGGCAACGCGACCCCGCCTACCGGGCGGTGTTCGCCGCCGACACGGAGAAGGACATGCGGAACGACACGGAGCGGGAGGCGGCGAGGTGACCGGGGGAGGGGCCCGGGGCCGGGTGGGCCCCGAGGGCCGGCGGTTCCTGCGCGGCCACAAGAGGGCCGTCGGCCGGCTGGCCGGATGGTCGCTCCTGGAATCCGCGCACACCTTCCTCGGCGGCTACGGCGTGGCCCGCGCCCTCGACGACGGCTTCCTGGCCGGCCGTACCGCCACCGGTCTCGGCTGGCTGGCCGCGGCCGGAGCCGGGGCACTGCTCGGCGGGTTCGCGCTGCGCGGCGTGTTCGCCGGGCTCGCGGACCTCGTGGAGCCGCTGCGGGACGGCCTGGTCCGGCGGGCGGTGCGGCAGGCGCTGGACCGCGCGGTCGCCGACCCGGCGGGCGCCGGCGCCACGGGCGCCGTGTCCCGGCTGACCCAGCAGACGGAAATGGCCCGGGACTCCTTCGCCGGGCTGGTCCTGACGGTACGTTCGTTCGTGTTCACCGCCGTGGGAGCCATCGCCGGCATGGCCGCCCTGGCGCCCGTGCTGCTGCTGGTCGTGCTGCCGCCCCTGCTGCTGGGCGTGGCCGCCTTCCTGGCCACGCTCCGCCCCCTGGCCGCCGTACAGCGCAGGTCCCTGGACACCGACGAGGCGCTCGCCGACCGGGTGGGGGCGCTGGCCGAGGGCCTGCGCGACATCGTCGCCTGCGGGGGACAGGCCGCCGCGGAAGCCCGGGTGGAGCCCCTGATCGCCACACAGGAGCGGCTGGCGCGCACCCTCGCGGGCTGGGCGGCCCTGCGCACCCTGGCCCTGGGTACGGCGGGCCGGCTGCCGGTCGTCGCACTCCTCGCCGCGACGCCCTGGATGCTGGGCCGCGGGATCACCGCCGGCACGCTGGCGGGCGGCCTCACGTACCTGGTGCAGGCCCTGCTGCCCGCTCTCAACTCCCTGATGACCGCGCTGGGTTCAGCAGGAACCCGGCTGCTCGTGGTCCTCGAACGGTTCAGCGATCCGGTGCCGCCGGACGGGGACGGCCACGGCCCCGCGAAGCGGAAGCCGATGTCGCCGCCGCCCGGGCCGGTCGGCCCGCCGACCGACGCCGCGGCCGAACTCCGGGGCGTCACCTTCGCGTACGGCCCCGGCGCGGCTCCCGTACTGGACGATCTCGACCTGGTGGTGCGCCCGGGGGAGCACCTCGCGGTGGTCGGACCGAGCGGAATCGGCAAGTCCACGCTCACCGCGCTGCTCGCCGGAATGCTGTCGCCCGGCGCGGGGTCGGTCCTCGTGGCCGGTGCAGCCGCCCGCCGGGAACCGGGGGCCGCCGGACCGGACCCGCGGCGGACCCTGCTGCCGCAGCAGGCCTACGTGTTCAGCGGCACCGTACGGGAGAACCTGACGCACCTCGCCGCGGCCCCGGGCGACGCCGGGCCCGGGGACGTCCGAGTGCGGCAGGCCGTCCGCGCCCTCGGGCTGGAGGACCTGGTGGCGCGGCTCGGCGGCCTGGACGCCGAGGTGTCCCCCCGGCTGCTGTCCCGGGGCGAGAGCCAGCAGCTCGCGCTCGCCGCCGCCTACCTCTCGCCCGCTCCGCTGCTGCTGCTCGACGAGGCCACCTGCCACCTGGACCCGGCCGCCGAGGAGCATGCCGAACGGGCCCTCGCGGACCGTCCCGGCACCCTCGTCGTCGTGGCCCACCGCGTCTCGTCCGCCGCCCGCGCCGACCGGGTCCTCGTCCTCGACGGGACCCGAGCCGTCTGCGGCACACATGAAGAACTCCCCGCCAGGTCACCCCTGTACCGCGATCTGGTGGGGAGGTGGAACCCGGCCGCGGACGAGTGACACGACACGGCCGTCGTGCCCGTCCGCGGTGCCTGCGGATCAGACCCAGCCGGCCCGCCGGGATATCCGGATGGCGTCGATGAGATTGCGCGCGCCGGTCTTGCGGGTCGCCGCGGCCATGTAGTTGCGTACCGTCCCGCTCGCCAGGTGCAGCGTGCAGGCGATCTCGGCGATCGAATCGCCCTCAGCGGCCCGGGTCAGCACGCTGAGCTCCCGGGGGCTCAGCGGAACGGGGTCGGCCTCCATGAACGCGGAAGCCAGCGAGGCGTCGATGAACCGTTCCCCCGCGGCGACCTTCCGTACCGCCCGTACGAGCCGACCCGGCGAGCCGTCCTTGTCGACGTAGCCGCGCGCCTCGGCCCGGAAGGCCCGGTGCAGCAGCCCGGGCGCGCCGGTCGACGCGAGCACCAGGACCGGGGACGGGGGCGCGAGGACCTGGCGGTCCCCCGCGCGTCCGTCATCGGCGAGGACGGCCGTCGCCCCCGGACAGTCGAGGTCGACGACCGTCACGTCTGGTCGTAACGACTCGGCCTGGCGTGCCGCAGCCCGCCAGCCTGCCGAGGTGACCTCGAAGCGTCCCTCGGATCTCAGCAGGGCGGCCAGTGCCGACCTGACCAGGCTGACGCTGTGCAGGACGAGGACCTTCGTCATCGTGTGCGCTCCTCGGTAGACGTACCAACGGCACCACGGGTGCCCCCATACAGGGCCGATGGAACGTCACTCCGGGGGGCGTTCAGGGGCGTACGGGCAAGTTGGCCGAGATACCCACGGATTCTGCTTCCCTTCGGCGGGTATCGCCCTTGAGCGGCCGGTTCGGCACCGCCTCCGACAGGTGCCGCAGCACGGCGCCCCGGCGGTCAGACCTCGCCCCGCCAGGCGCCCGTCTCGACTCCGCGCGATTCGATGAACAGCTTGAACCGCTTCAGATCGCCGGCCACCTGGCGCTTGACGAAGCCGAGTTTGTCGGCGGCCGTCTCGGCCAGGCCGTCGGGCACCCAGTTCATGTGCAGGACGACCTTGGTGGTGGTCGCGTCGATCGGCTGGAAGGTGACCAGGCCGGCCTGGCGCGCCTCCCCGTCCACCGTCATCCACGCGACGCGCCGGTCCGGGAGCTGCTCGGTGATCTGCGCATCGAACTCGCGCTGCACACCGTTCACATTCGTCACCCAGTGGGTCAGCGTGTCCGTGCGCTGGTAGATGCGCTCGACCCCTTCCATGAAGACGGGGAAGTCCTCGAACTGCGTCCACTGGTTGTAGGCAGTGCGTACGGGGACGTTGACCTCGACATACTCCTCGACGTGTGACACGTGCACCCCTTCCCTATCGTCGGCGGCCCGACACCGCGGGGTGCGGGTCGCGCCGCCTCCAGACCTTTCACGGCCCGGCTACCCGGCCCGGGTCGCGCCATGCGCCCTCGGGGATGCGGGCGCCGACCTGACACCCACTCCGGACCTGACAGGTATGAAAACGCAACCGAGGCCCTCCGCGGCACCGCTGCCTACTGTGCCCCAGTCGCACGGGATCGACGTGCGGGTTCGGGGGGTCGAGAAAGCCTCCCCGGTCAATCCACGGATGGCTGCAGGGAGTAGAAGTGAACCGCAGGAAGATGTCGGTGATCGCCGCACTCGTGGTCACGGGCGCGACGGCGCTGACCGGCTGCAACAAGGACAGCGGCGCCGCCCGTGTCGGCAGCGACGGGAAGGCGATCTACAAGATCGGTTTCCAGGGCCCGCTCACGGGTGAGAGCTCCGCGATCGGCATCAACATGGAGAACGGCGTCAAGCTCGCCGTCAAGCAGGCCAACGCCCGCGGCGACCTGCCCTTCCACGTCGAGTACGCCCCCTCCGACGACGCCGGATCCCCGGACCAGGCCCCGGCCGCAGCGCAGAAGCTCATCGACGACGAGAGCGTCGTCGGCCTCGTCGGCCCCGCCTTCTCGGGCGCGGCCAAGGCCTCGGGCCGGCTGTACTCGGAGGCGAACCTGGTCTCCGTCTCCCACGCCAGCAACCCGAGCCTTCCCGAGCTGGGCTTCCGCTCCTTCGTACGCTCCGTCCCGAACGACAACGCCCAGGGCGGCGCGATGGTCACGTACTTCACCAAGAAGCTGCAGACCAAGAAGGTCTACCTGGTCGACGACAAGAGCGAGTACGGCGTCGGCCTGTCCAAGGTCGCCGAGAAGCAGCTCAAGGAAGCCGGTGTCGAGGTCGTCAAGGCCAGCGTCCCGGCGAAGACCCCCGATTACACCGCCGCCGCGACCGCCGTGAAGCACTCCGGCGCCGACGCGCTGATCTACAACGGGCTCTACGCGGACGCGGCACCGTTCGCCAAGAAGCTCAAGGACGTCGGCTTCGACAAGCCGAAGATCGCCAGCGACGGCACGTACGACAAGAAGTTCACCGAGCTGGCCGGTGACGCGGCCGAGGGCTGGATGCTGACCTGCCAGTGCCTCGACGCCAACGTGGACCCGGGCACCAAGCAGTTCGCCGAGGACTACAAGGCGGCGTACAAGACCGCTCCCGGCCTGTACGCGGCCGAGTCCTTCGACGCCACCAACCTCATCATCGAGCAGATCAAGTCGCTCGGCGGCGGCGACGGCGGCGACGTGCGGCGCGAGGCCGTCCTGGAGAAGGTGAAGAAGGCCAACTACAAGGGCCTCACCCGGCAGTTCTCGTTCAAGGAGAACGGAGAGTTCGCCGGGAACGGCATCTACCTCAGCGAGGTCAAGGGCGGCGCGATCACCCTCAAGGGGAACGTCGACACCCTGGTGAACGCGGGCTGAGAACCGATGACTCTGCTGGAATTCCGCGACTACCTGGTCCCGGGGCTCGCGCTCGGCGCGCTGTACGCGGTGATCGCCATCGGCTACACCCTGGTCTACGGCGTACTCAAGCTGATCAACTTCGCCCACAGCGAGGTGTTCATGCTGGGCGGCTTCGGAGCACTGATCGTGCTCACCGAGGTCGCCCCCGGCCACCCCTCCGGGCTGGTTTCGGCCCTGCTCGTCCTCCTCGGTCTGGTCGTCTCCGGCCTGGTCGGGGCGGGCACGGCCTTCGGTCTGGAGAAGGTCGCCTACCGGCCGCTGCGCAAGCGCAACGCGCCCGCCCTGATCTTCCTGATCAGCGCCATCGGCGCCTCGTTCTTCCTCTACAACCTCGCGGGCAAGCTCTTCGGGCGCGACCCCAAGTCCATGCCCGCGCTCTTCGACAACGGCGTGCTCTTCCACGTCCTCGGAGCGCCGGTCGACGTCATCAAGCTGCTGCTGATCGTCGCCGCGCTGGTGATGATCGTCGGTCTCGACCTGCTGGTGCGCCGTACCAAGCTGGGGTCCGCCATCCGGGCCGTCGCACAGGACCCCGAGGCCGCCGGTCTGATGGGCGTCGACATCGACAGAGTCGTCTCGCGTACGTTCGTGATCGGCGGTGTCCTCGGCGGAATCGCCGGTTTCCTCTTCGGCCTCAACAGTCAGGTGTCGTTCACCATGGGCTTCGCCCCCGGGATCACGGCCTTCGCCGCGGCCGTCCTCGGCGGCATCGGCAACATCCGCGGAGCCATGCTCGGCGGGATGCTCCTCGGCCTCGTCGAGACCTACAACGTTCCGCTGTTCGGGGAGGAATGGCGCTACGTCGCGGCCTTCGTGGTCCTGGTCGTGGTGCTGATGTTCCGCCCGACCGGCATCCTCGGCGCGAAGCTCGGGAGGACGGCATGAGCACCACGCTGCACGGTACGAAGGCGGTGGCCCCCGGGCGGGGTCCGGCCGCGGCCGCCGCGGGCCGCCCCTCCGCCGAGGCCCTGGCGGCCCTGCGCCGGGTGCGCTGGTACCGGCGTCCACGCTGGCGCAGGCTCGGCACCCTCACCGCGGTCGGCGTCCTGCTGGCCGTGATGACCGGGGAGCAGGGGTCCGGGGCGGACCTGCTGTTCTCGCTGCGCACGACCTTCACCGGGACCGCCCTGTGGTCCTGGACCGCCGCGGCCGTCGCCCTCTGGGCGGTCGCCGAGTTCGGTGCCGCCCCGCGCCGGGTCGTCGCCTCCGGTGCCAAGGCCGCCGCCGCGCCCCTGACCAGGATCCGCCCCGCGCTCGAACGCCGCCCCTGGCTGCGCGTGACGCTGGTCGTGGCCGGTCTCGCCGCGGCCGTGCTCCTGCCGCTGCTGTTCGACCGGTCCACCAACCAGGTGCTGGTCGACTGGGTGGGCATCTACATCCTGCTCGCCCTCGGCCTCAACGTCGTCATCGGCTGGGCCGGCCTGCTCGACCTCGGTTTCGTGGCGTTCTTCGCCATCGGCGGCTACAGCACCGCCTTCTGGAGCGGACACCTGCCCATCAAGCCACCGTTCGAACTGAACCCGTTCCTGTCCATCCCGGTCGCGATGGTCACCTGCCTCCTCGCGGGCATCCTGCTCGGCGCCCCCACCCTGCGCCTGCGCGGCGACTACCTCGCCATCGTCACCCTCGGCTTCCACGAGATCATCTACCTGATCGCGAAGAACGCCGAGTCGGTGACGGGCGGCTCCCTCGGGGTCTTCGGCATCCCGCACTTCTCCGTGGACCTCGGCCCCCTGCACTACCGCTGGGGCCTGGACCCGCTGGACTACCTGTGGCTGCTGATCGGCCTGATCACGGGTCTGGTACTGCTCTTCCGCAAGCTGGAGCGCTCCAAGATCGGGCGTACCTGGGAGGCCATCCGGGAGGACGAGGTAGCCGCCGCCGCGCACGGCGTGGACACGGTGAAGTACAAGCTGATGGCCTTCGCCATCGGCGCCTCGACCTCCGGGATCGCCGGCGCCGTGTACGCCAGCAAGGTCGGGTTCATCAACCCCGAGAACTTCCCGCTGCTGTACTCGGTGCTGGTCCTCGCCTACGTGATCTTCGGCGGGATGGGCTCCGTCCCGGGCGTCCTGCTGGGGGCCGCACTGCTGGCCTACCTGCCCCACGGCCTGAAGGACGTGGTGGACCAGAAGGACCGGTTCATGTACCTGGGCGCCCTGCTGGTGGTCATGATGATCTACCGCCCGCAGGGACTGCTGCCCGCCAGGCGCCGCAGGCGCACCGTACCCATGGAGGGAGAGTCATGACGACCACGTTGCCGGAACGGAAGGCAGCGGCGCGCACCGCCTCCGGCCCCGTCCTGGAGGCATCGGGGGTGACCCTGCGCTTCGGCGGCCTGGTCTCCCTGTCCGGGGTGGACCTCACGGTGTGCCGGGGCGAGATCCACGCGGTGATCGGCCCCAACGGCGCCGGGAAGACCTCCCTGTTCAACTCGCTGACCGGTGCCTACACACCGCAGGAGGGGCGCGTGCTGCTGCGCGCCGACGACGGTACGCAGCACAGCCTGCTCGGCCGCAAACCGCACCACATCAACCGGCTCGGCGTGGCCCGCACCTTCCAGAACATCCGCCTCTTCGCCGCGCTCACCGCCCTGGAGAACGTCAAGGTCGCCGCGGAGAGCAGCAGCCGCTCCGGGCCGCTCGGCATCATGCTGGGCCTGCCCCGGGCCAAGGCGGAGGAGCGCGCCGCCGAGGAGAGGGCGCAGCGGCTGCTCGCACTGCTCGGCCTCGACGGCCGGGCCGACGAGACGGCCGGATCGCTCTCGTACGGAGACCAGCGCCGCCTGGAGATCGCCAGGGCCCTCGCCACCGGACCGCGGCTGCTCCTCCTGGACGAGCCGGCGGCGGGCACCAACCCCACCGAGAAGCGGGACCTGGCCGCGCTGATCCGCCGGATCAACGGTGAACTCGGCATCAGCGTGCTGCTGATCGAGCACGACATGCCACTGGTGACCTCGGTGGCCGACCGGGTGACCGTGCTCAACTTCGGCAAGGTGATCGCCTCCGGCTCGCCCTCCGCGGTGCAGCGCGACCCGGCGGTCGTGGAGGCCTACCTCGGCGCCTCCGACACGAACTCATCACAGGGGGAGACCCGATGACCGTCGCGACACTGCGGGAGCGGCAGACCGCGACCGCCGCACCGACCACCGCGATCCTGGAACTCGCCGGCCTTCACGTGTCCCACGGTGCGATCAGTGCGCTGAAGGGCATCGACATGGTCGTCCGCGAGGGCGAGGTGGTCGCGCTCCTCGGCGCCAACGGCGCCGGCAAGACGACCACCCTTCGCACCGTCTCCGGCCTGCACGCGCCCGCTTCGGGAGCCGTGCGGTTCTGCGGGGAGCGCATCGACGGGCTCCCCTCCCACGCGATCGTGGGCCTCGGCATCGGTCACTCGCCGGAGGGCCGCAGGGTCTTCGCCGACATGACGGTCCTGGAGAACCTCCACATGGGTGCCTACCGCTTCAAGCGGCAGCGGCTACGACAGGAGGACCTGGAGCGGGTGTTCGCCCTCTTCCCCCGCCTGGCCGAGCGGCGCACCCAGCAGGCGGGCACCCTCTCGGGCGGCGAGCAGCAGATGCTGGCCATGGGACGCGCCCTGATGGGCCGTCCCGAACTACTGCTCCTCGACGAGCCGTCGATGGGCCTGGCGCCGCTGGTCGTGGCGCAGATCTTCGAGATCATCAAGGAGATCAACGCACAGGGGACGACGGTGCTGCTGGTCGAGCAGAACGCCGCCCAGGCCCTGAAGGTCGCCGACCGCGGCTACGTCCTGGAGACGGGTCGGATCACGATGCAGGCCCCGGCCTGCGAACTCCTCGACGACCCCCGCGTCCGCGCCGCCTACCTCGGCGAAGCCGCCCGCTGACACAGCCGCTCGGTGCTCACGCGGGCGGCTCACACAGCGACCCCGCCCGGCACTTCCAGGCCCTCGCCACCCGCCCGCCCGCTGCACCAGGCCCGTCCAAGTCGGCTGACGTCAGCGGAGGAGCCACTGCCTGGTCCGGGCCATGACCTCGGCGCGGGAGCGACCGGGGTGGTCAGCGGCGATGAAGTGGTAGCCGATCCGGAGGGAGAAGGCCAGCATGCAGCGGACCTCGACTTCGTCCTCGTCGGGGCAGAAGGAGCGGAACAGGGAACGCAAGTAGTCCATGCGGCGGTTGTCGCAGCGGCGGAGGCGCTGTGCGACGTCTTCGTCGCGCCGGGCCCAGTCGCGGATCGCGAGGTCGGCCGCGACGCCCGTGGTCGGGCCGTCGGCGGATGAGGCGATCGCGAAGAGGCGCTCCAACTTGGCCCTCGCGTCTCCTCCGCCGCTCTCGACCTGCTCGATCACCGACTCGGTGACCCTGCGCTCCCAGGTGTCGAGCATCTCGGTGAGCAGAGCGCCCCGGTTGTCGAAGTACCCGTAGAAACCGCCCTTGCTGACGCCGAGCGCCTGCGCCAGCGGCTCGATTCGCACGGCTTCCGGGCCGCCGGCGGCCAGGGCCTTGAGGCCCTCCTCGATCCACTTGCCGCGAGGCGTCCGCGTCACGCCCATGATGTACCTCCCTCGTCCATACGGTGCCGTATAGATGGTGCTAGCTTGATCTATACGGCATCGTATAGATAGGAGCCAACTGATGAGACTCCCCGTCACCGCCCACACCTCCCGCCCCTGGCGGATCCACGAGATCGCCGGCGACTTCCGGATCGAAGACGTGTGGGCACTCCCGACCCCGGGCGGCCCCGACGACCTCGCGCGACTGGTGGACCAGTTCACCCACGGCACCGGGGAACCCGTATCCGCCCCGATCCCGCGCACGCTCTTCGCGATCCGCCGGAAGCTCGGCAAACTCTTCGGCTGGGACAAACCCGGTGCCGGGGTCGGCACCCGTATGAGCTCGCTCCGGAACCGACTGCCCGAAGACCTCCGCGAGGGTCCCCGGGGCGCCGACCCCGGCGCGGTTCCCTTCACCTCCGTCTACCAGACCCACGACGAGTGGGTGGCCGAGATGGGCAACCGGACGGTGCACGGCCTGCTGCACATCGGCTGGGTCCCCGACGGAACCGGCGGCTACCGAGGCCAGATGGCCATCCTGGTGAAGCCGAACGGTCGCCTCGGCATCGTGTACATGGCAGCCATCAAGCCCTTCCGATACCTCGGCGTCTACCCGGCCCTGATTCGGGGCATCGGCCGCGAGTGGCAGTCAACCGCCGCCGAACGAAATGCGGATTGACCGCATCGAAATCGGCCCTACCGTCTGCGGGGCCAGGCCGGCCGGCGGCGGGAGATGCGCGGCCTGCGGCCGGCGGGAGCCCGCGCCGCCAGGGCGAACGACACCGTGATGTGCGCGCCTCCCAGGGGGCCGCGGCCGATGTGCACCGAGCCGCCCGTCGCGGTCGCGGCCCGCCCCGCGATGTCGAGGCCCAGCCCGGTGGAACCGGTGCTGCTCCCGCGGGAGAGGGCCAGGTCCGGCTCGGGGATGCCCGGTCCTCCGTCCGCCACGACCAGCTCCACGGCCTGGGCCGTGCGTACGACCTGAACGGCGAACGGGGTCCCGGGCGCGGTGTGGCGGAAGATGTTGCCGATGAGTGCGTCCACCACGGCGGCGACATCGTCGTCGGACAGGCCGACGGTTGTGGGTTCCTGGGTCAGGTCGAGCGAGCAGGACCGGTTCTGCTGCTCCGCCAGGACCGACCAGAAGGTGGTACGGCGGCGGACCACGTCGGCAGCCTCGCAGCGCGGGCCCGACGCCCCGGCCCCGGCGTCGTGGCCGGTGGGTGGTTCCGTGCCGAGCATGCCCTGGCCCATGGGGCCGACGGCGAGCGGGGTGCGCGCCGCGGCGATGATGGCCCGAAGTTCCGCCTCCAGTTCACAGACGGCCGCCTCGACCCTGGCCGACTCGGGTGTGCCCTCCATGCGCTCCGACGCGAGGTGCAGTGCGGTGAGCGGCGTACGCAGCCGGTGGGAAAGATCGGCGACGAGTTCACGTTCGACGGCGAGCAGCTCGGTCATCCGGTGCGCCATCGCGTTGAAGGCGACGCCCGCGTCCCGCAGCTCCTTGGGGCCCACGGGGTCCACGCGGGTGTCCAGGTCGCCCTGTCCGAGTGCGCGCGAGGCCTGGGCGAGCTTCTTCGAGGACCTGACGACCTTCGCGCCGAGACGGTCGGCGACCAGGACGGAACCACCGATCAGCGCGACCGCGAGGAAGGACATGACCGCCCACGATTCCTTGACCCCGTGGGTCAGTTCCTCCTCGGGCACGAAGTTCTCGATCACGGCGACCCGGTCGCCGGGGAGCACCACCGGCTGCAGGCAGATCCAGCCGTCGGGGATCGCCTGGGAGATGGACTCCCGTCCCTGCTGCGCCCGTTCGAGCAGCGCCGCGGGCGCCTTGGAGCTGCCGAGGGCCCCGGCGTCCGCCGGCAGGTGAACCACCAGCTGTTGGGCCGGGTCCAGGCTGGCGACGGACTCCCGCAGGGCGGAGGGATCCGTGGTCAGCGTGAGGACGGGGGCCAGGGCGGCGGCGCGTTGTTCGGCCGCGGTGACGGCCTGTGCCTTGACCAGCGACATCACCAGTGCGCCCAGCGGTATGAGGAAGGAGAGGGCGACCATCGAGGTCACGGCGAGCGCCACTCCGGCCAGTGATCGTCTCAACGCGGTGCCACCAGTTTGATGCCGACGCCGCGGACGGTCAGCAGGTATCGGGGGGCCGCCGCCCGTTCGCCGAGCTTGCGGCGCAGCGACGACAGGTGTACGTCGACGGTCTGGTCGTCGACGTACGGCTCACGCCAGACCTCGGTCAGCAGACGGCGTTTGGAGACCACCTGGCCGGGGTGGCGGGCGAGGAACGCGAGCAGGTCGAACTCCCGGCGGGTCAGGCGCAGCTCCACGCCGGCCAGGTACGCGGTGCGCGCGCCCGGGTCCACGGCGAGTTCGCCCACGGTGGTGGGGTGCAGCGCGTCGGCCGCCGGAGCGTCCCGTCCCCGTGTCACCTGTGCTCTCCGCGTCCCCGGCGCGGGTCCGGTGGCGGGAACGTGAGCGGTGCGCCGCAGGACGGCCGAGAGGCGCGCGACGAGCTGTCCGCCGGAGAAGGGCTTGACCAGGTAGTCGTCGGCGCCCGCGTTGAGGAGGCTGATGATTTCCCGCTCGTCGTCGCGGGCGGTGGCCACCAGGACGGGTACGGAGGAGATGCCCCGGATCATGCGCAGGGCGTCCCCTCCGTCCAGATCGGGCAGGCCCAGGTCGAGGACCACCGCGTCGAAGGGCGTCTGGGTGACCTCCCGCAGGGCTCCGAACCCGTCGGCCGAGCTGCGTACGGCATACCCGTGTTCCGTCAGGACCTCGATCAGTGACTGGCGGATGCTGGGGTCGTCTTCCACGACCAGGACGCTGGGCATGGGGGACACCTTAGGGTCGGCCGGGTGAGTTGCGGCTAGTGGGGGTTGAACGTCGCGCGGTCGCCGGTGACGTGCAGGTGCACCGGGCGGTCGGAGACCGGAATCGTACAGCCGTCCTGGGTGCTGCAGCTCGCGTATCCGATCAGCACCGTCGCGTCCCCGTTTCCGTCGGCGCGGACCAGCAGCGTGGTGGTGACGGGGCCGTCCGGGTAGACGGGCACCGGGGTTTCGACGCCGGGCACGGTGATCGACCGTGGTTCCGCGGAGGCCGCCAGCCTGCCCTCCGCCTTGAGGGGCCCGTTGACGGCCATCGCCGTCGGTCTGCCCACGCCCTCCACGCCGTCGGCCGGCAGATCGGTGCTGTAGAGGTGGAAACCCTTGCGCTCGGGCGTGAAGACCGCGGTGAGCGTGCCCTTCGAGGCGTGCCAGTCGGACACCGAGAGCGTGACCGTGACCCCCTGCTCGGTGAAGCTCGTCGTGGGTGCGGAGTCGCGGGCGCCCTCGGCGTGTTGACTGCCGCATGCCGCGAGGGCGGCGGAGGAGAGGAGGGCGGCCATGACCCGGGCCGTCCGGGAATGCCGTATGTGCAGCGAAAAGTTCATGTGCGTCTCTGTATCTCTGTGGAACGGATCGGACCGGACCGGATCGGATCGGTGCTAGAGGGCGGTGGTGAAGTCCGTGCTCCACAGCTGCAGCGTGTAGACCAGGTCGTTCCACACCCCGGTGGCCAGCAGTACGCCGACGAGGACGAGCAGACCTCCGCCGGCCCGCAGGACCCACGGGTAGTGGCGTTTGACCAGGCCGAAGGCGTCCAGGGCGCGGCGGAAGGCCAGCGCGGCCAGGACGAACGGCAGGCCCAGCCCGAGGCAGTAGGCGGCCATCAGCAGGGCTCCGCGGGCCGCGCTCGCCTCGGTCCAGGCCAGTGCCTGGACGGCGGCCAGCGTCGGGCCGATGCAGGGGGTCCAGCCCACTGCGAACACCGCCCCCAGCACGGGGGCTCCGGCCAGACCCAGCGCGGGCCGCCGGCGGCTGCGGAACTCCCGCTGTGCGAAACCCGGCAGGAACCCCATGAAGGACAGGCCCATCAGCACAGTGAACCCGCCGACCACCTGGGTGACCGCCTCCTGGTGGGCCAGCAGGACGCGGCCGAAGTGGCCGAACAGGGCGCCTCCGGAGACCAGGACCGCCGTGAAGCCCAGGACGAACAGCAGGGCTCCTGTCGCCATGCGGCTGCGGCGCCCGCCGTGCGCGTCCGCCAGGTCGGAGACCGACAGGCTGGTCACGTAGCTGAGGTAGCCCGGTACGAGCGGCAGTACGCACGGCGAGAGGAAGGAGACGAGTCCCGCGACGAGCGCCACCGGGGCTGCGATCAGGAGTGTCCCGTTGACGAGGGCGGGGGCGTCCGCGGCGGCGAGCGTCATGACCCCTCCTCCGCCACGTGCGCGAGCACGGGCCGCAGCTGCTCCTCGGTGACGGCGCCCCCGATGCTGGCGGCGATGCGTCCGCGGCGGTCGATCACGAGGGTCGCGGGGACCGCCTGCGGGTTGAGCAGCGCGGGCGGGAAGCGGAGCAGCAGTTCGCCGGTGGGGTCGGGCAGGCTGGGGAAGGTCAGATCGTGTGCGCGTACGAAGGACCGGGCGGCCGCCCGGTCCCGGTCCCTGGTGTTGATTCCGAGGAACCGGACCCCGTCGGCCCGGGTCTGCCGGCTGAGCCGCTCCAGGTCGTCGGCTTCCGCCCGGCAGGGGCCGCACCAGGAACCCCAGACGTTGAGGACGACGACGTTGCCCCGCAGCCTTGCGAGGCTGACCGGCTTCCCGTCCAGGTCCTCGCCGGTCAGTTCGGGCGCGTCCGATCGGGAGCCCGGGTCCATGACCGCGGCTTCGGCCGCGGTTCCCACGACCGTGCCCGCCTGCTCCTTCGGCGCCCCGTGTCCTGCGCCGTCCGTGGCGAGGCCGGCGAGGACCAGAGCGGCGGCCACCGCGAGTCCGGCCCCGGCCGGGACGACGACCGAGCACCGGGCCGCTCGTCTCATGACGCCCACTGGCGCAGGAAGGCGTTGATGCCCTCCGGGGTCAGGGACGGGTTGCCGGTGACGTGGGTGTCGGTGCGTACGGTGCCCGACGGGGAGACGACGACCAGCACGGGCATCGTGTAGGTGCCGCCGGACGGGCTGTACTTGTGCAGGAGCGCGGAGTTGGCGGAGCTGTTGCCACCGATGTCGATCTTGACCATCTGGTACGAGGCTCCGAGGATAGCGGCGGTCTGGGGCTGCGCGAACACCTTGTCGGCTGCCTTGCAGTTGCCGCACCAGTTCGCGCCGAAGTCGAGCAGCACCGTCCGCCCCTCGGACTTGGCCGTGCGCAGGGCCGCGTCGATGAGCTTCTGCGCGTCGGCCGAACTGTCGTAGCCGGGTCCGGGTACGGCGGCCGGCCGGGCCGCGGAGGACGTACGGGACGGCTTCGCCGACGTCCCGGTGCCGGCGGACCCGGTCTTGGCGGGCGAGGAGCCGGGTCGAGGGGTGGAGGACGCGGACGCCGAGGCGGATGCGGTCGGGGACGCCGAAGGCGACGCGCTGGCGGACTCGGAGGCGGAGGCGGAGGCGGCGGAAGGCTCCGGGGAGGGAGAGGCCGCGGTCGGCGCGGCGGATCCGACGGGCTGGGTGGACGGCCCGCAGGCGGCGGTCAGACCCGCCGCGACCACGGCCGCGGCGACCAGCGGCAGTCGCATCCCCCGCGGCGTGCCGGGGCGGGGCGGCTGCGTACGACGGTCGGAGCGGACGGGTCGGAGCATGCGAGAAGTCATGGCGAAGACACCCCAGGGCAGGACGGATCGGAAATGCGGGAAGGGCAGGGCCCCCCGGCTCGGCGAAACGGGCGGCCCGACGGATCGCCGGGGTCACGCCCCGGCGCCGATGGCCGCTCGGCTGAGGCGAGCATAGGACCGCTCCGGGCCGCCGGAACCGGCTCTGCCCGATCTTGAGGATGCCCTAAGGAACAGCTCACCTTCAGCTTCGCCGGAGCCCGATGCGGGGGCGGGCGCAGGGTGATGAATCCCGTCAAAGGGGGCGGGGCTGCGCCGTGTTGTCACCGACGGAGCGACGGACCGACGGACCGGCCCGAGTGTCCGGCGCGGCCAGGTGTCAGAGGGAAGACTCGCGGACGGTGGCCTTCGCCGACGGATCGATCGTCGCCGTCACGACCGACCGGTGATCGGCGCTGGTGAACGTGACCGAGAGGGTGTCGTCCGAGGTCTGCGAGGTGGTGGTCTTGAAGCCGCGGTCCGGGACCGCGGAGATCAGGCACACACCGCGGCTGCCGTACCGCACGGTGACCTTGCCGCCCTGCGAGGGGACGGTGTACAGGCCCGGTCCGCCCTCCGCGCAGTCCACGGTGCTCTTGGAGGCGTTGGTCCGGGAGGTTCCCGGCGAAGCCTTGGCGGGGGTGGGGGACGCGGCGGAGGGGGACGGCCGCTGCGTCACCGACGGCGAAGGGCTCGCGGACGCGCTCGGGGGCGGCGTGCTCGGCGACGGGGTGCCGGCCTGCCATGCGGGCGGTGTCTCGATGACCGTCGGGGCGGACCGGGCGACGGGGGGCGTATGGCGGGTCGAGCCGACGACGAACTGGACCGTGGCGAGCACGGCGGTCACGCTGGTGGCCGTGCACGA
This sequence comes from Streptomyces sp. NBC_01006, assembly GCF_045162725.1. NCBI lineage: Bacteria > Bacillati > Actinomycetota > Actinomycetes > Kitasatosporales > Streptomycetaceae > Streptomyces > Streptomyces sp. NBC_01006. The sequence continues at coordinate 8,291,965 of NZ_CP108700.1, forward strand.
CAGCCATATGAGCAGGTAACGCGGAAGTCGGGGCACGGACCCATAGTGGCGGACGCGCCCGCAGGCCCGTCACCGCCTCCCCCTTGCGGGGAACCCGGGGTTCCGCAGGGCCGGTACGGGCGGCCGGGCCGGCGAACGCCGACGTCCTCCGTACCCGTGGACGGGTCGGAGGACGTGGGGACGTGGGGACGTTCGGTGGTGGGGGCTACCTGGAGGCGCCGAAGTCCTGCGTCCACCACGGGCCGCCGTCGCCCTTGTGCACGCCTATGCCGATCTCCTTGAAGGCGCAGTTGAGGATGTTGGCCCGGTGGCCGGAGCTGTTCATCCACGCGTTCATCACGGCGTCGGCGTCGGCCTGGCCGCGGGCTATGTTCTCGCCCAGGTTGGACCAGGAGTAGCCGGCGGCTTCCACCCGGCTGGTCATGGTGGACCCGTCGGGCCCGGTGTGGGACATGACGCCGCTGCGGGCCATGGTGTCGCTGTAGGCCCGTGCGGCTGCGCTCAGCTTGCTGTTCGAGGTCAGCGGGCCGCACCCGGCGGTGGCCCGCTCCTTGTTGACCAGGGCGAGGACCGCCGACTCGCTGTCCTTGTCGACCGTACCGGAGCCACCGGAACCGCCGGAGCCACCGGAACCGCCGGAGCCCCCCGAGCCACCGGACCCCCCGCCCGTGGTCGCGGGCTTGCGCGTCGGCTTGTCGCTCTGGGCCGATGCCGACTTGGCCGCAGTGCTGCTCTCCGCCGCCGAGGGCTGCGCGGGAGTGGCGGACCCGGAGGCGTCGGCTCCGGGCGTCCCGGACGGACTCGGGCTCATCGTGGCCGAGGCCTCGCCGGTGGGGGCGGGAGGGGTGGGGGCAGCCGTTCCGGCGCCGGTACTCGCCTTCCCGGACAACGGTCCCGCGGCGCCATCGGTGTGCCCTCCCCCGCGCGCAGCACCGTCCGAGTCGGCCACCGCGACGCCGACCGCCACCGCCGCGGCGGCTGCGGTGACGGACAGCACGATGCGCGTGCGCACCGTCTTCCTCCGTCGTGCTTCGACGCGGGACGGATGTCCGGGAGTACGGCTGGGGCTCATGCCGGTAACACCTCACAAGGCAGGGGAGGAGCGGATTCCGTCCGAGCCTAGGCTGGTGACCAGCGAAAAGAGCGATCTGGAGGGGTTCTTCAACTTCCCTTAAGGAAGCCCGCAGGATCGGCGCAGGGGCGATCCGGGCAATCGCCCCAAGCTACGCCAAAGGGGCCACGCTCCGCCCGCTCATCCGCAGGTAGCAGCCAGGGCCGAGTGGCGGGGCCTTACCTGCAGGAGTGCACTGGATATGGGAGCCCATGGAACGATGTAACGGAGGAGAGCCGTGCGACACTCACCGCTGCTTGCCGTAACAGGTCTTGCGCTCTCGGCTGCACTTGCCCTCGCGCCGGGCGCTGCCGCAGCGAAACCCCCGCCCGGGCAGATACCCCTGGCACGGATTTCGACACTGTGCAGACTGGACGGCACGGTCTGGGACTACGGCACAGGACGTCTTTCCACGAATCAAACTTCCCAAGCCTATTGCGCGGGACTCAGGCAAGGCGAAGCCCGTGGGGCGGAGGACGGCCGACAGTGCCGCCAGAAGAACTATCCGTTGTGGTGGCCCAATCCCAGCGAGGCGCAGCGTGCCCGGGAACGCGGCTACAAGACTGGTTACGACAGGAGCTATCAACGCGAGTGGGACCGCAACTCCTGCCAAAGCCAGCCGCAACCAGAGCCCTACTATCCGCCAGTGCATTAGCGTTCCACGTTCCCGCGGTACCGCACTCGCGCCTCTTGGCCTGTGGTCGGTACGTGGAAGACGGCGTGGCCGCGGCACGGTCCCGCGACTTTGCCAGGCCTTTGCTGAAGTCGTGTCAGTCGGGCGGTGCCGGATGAGCCTGGTTGCTCACGGGCCCTCAGAACGTGCACACTTGCGCGAATTCCGGCCGGGCGCAGCGTCGCACCCCACACCCCACCTGTCTGGCATTCGCCGTGCCGGGCATCAGCAAGTCAACGGGAGCAAGGTTGAGCACATCGGGAACTGCCCGCCAGCAGGACCTCCACGACCTCAGCGAGGCACAACTCTGCGCGCTGCTCCGCGAACGAGACTCGGCGCCCGATGCCGATGTCAGCGACGTGATGGGCGAGGTGTTCGCCCGTCACCACAACGCCGTACTCGCCTACGCCCGCACCTGCTGCCGCGACCTGGCCACCGCCAGTGACCTCGCGGCCGAGGCCTTCGCCCGCACCTACCGGGCGGTTGCCTGGGGGGCCGGCCCCGAGTACGCCTGGCGGCCGTACCTGCTGACCTGCGTGCGCCGGTTGGCGACCGAATGGGCACGCCGCGGTGCCCGCACACAGCTGTCGGACGACTTCGACACGTGGGCCGCCGACCTGTCCGACGGTCAGGACGTCGAGGGCGCCGCCCTGTTGGCGGAGGAGGGCTCGCTGGTCCTGCGGGCGTACCGGTCGCTGCCGGAGCGCTGGCAGGCCGTGCTGTGGCACGTGGTCGTCGAACACGAACCCGCGGCCGAGACCGCCCGGCGCCTCGGGATTTCGGCGGGGGGCGTCGGTTCCCTGGCGGCGCGCGCCCGGGAAGGCCTGCGCGAGGCGTACCTGCGCGCCCACTTGGACCAGAGTGCGAACGACGAGTGCCGGCACTACGGCGGCATGCTCGCCGCCGCGCTCCGCCGACCGGGCAAGCGCGTCACCCGGGACCTGGGACGGCACCTGCGGGCGTGCGACGACTGCGGACGGGCCGAGCGCGATCTGCGAGCCGTCAACAGCCGGCTTGGCGCGCTGCTGCCCGCCGGAATCCTGCTGTGGCACCCCGCCTCCTCCGCGCTGTCCGCCGGCGTGCACGGCGCCCACCACCTGGCAGCGGGCAAGTTGGTGGGGCTCAAGCTGGCCGCAGCGCGGTTCGGCGCGGGGAAGTGGACCGCGGCGGCGGCCGTCGCGGGCACGACGATGACCGCGTTCGCCCTGCTTCCGGCCGAGGAGCGGCCCGAGCGAGCCGCACCGGCGCCCACGGTCGCGAGCCCGAGCCCTGGCCCGATCCAGGAGCCGAACCCGTACCTCCTCCCCTCACCGACGGACTCTGCGCCACCGATCGTGACCATCGGCGCCGCCATGTCGGCCGTCGCCGCCCCGTCGGCTCCCGTCGCTCCCGTGCCGTCCTCCGCGCCGCCCTCGCCGACCCCCGCCCCCACCGGTCTGCGGTTGGTCAACACCAGCTCGGGGCTGTGCGTCGGCTTCGCCGGCAGCGGTACCGAGGGGCCGCTGCAGCTCCAGCCGTGCACCGGCGACGCATCCCAGGGCTGGCAGCGCCTGCCTGCCGGCCGGGACACGTACCAGTTCCGGAACGCGGGCACCGGTACCTGCCTCGACGGAACCACGGCCGGCGGAAACGTCGTCGACGTCACCCTTCGCACCTGCCGCTCCGGCACCGGCCGTGAGACGCAGCTCTGGAGGTCCGAACAGGTCGGACGATCCGGCGCCTTCCGGCTCTGGCTCGTGCCACGGGTCCCGAAGAGCGACTACGCCGACCACCTGCTGGGCCCGCGGAACTGGCCGAAGGCCGATCCCCCGCACCAGGGTTCGGCCCTGGTGCAGCTGCCCAACTACTACAACTCCGTCAATTTCCTCTTCACCCTGGGATGAGCGCACGGGCGAGCCGGCGGGGCGGTGCCCCCATTCTTCGGGGGCTGCGCACGCCGGCGAGCTTTCCGCGGAGCACTCGCAGATGATCCGACCCGTGCAACTGCTCCTGACGAACGGGCACTCGGCCCGCCCGCAGGTGACCCGGCGCGGCCACCCGCGCCGGGCAGCTTGGACCGGCGCCAACACTGCTATGCCTACCGGGCGTACCCGACGCGGACCGCGCTGAGTATCGCCCCCGTCTGGGCGGACCGGAGGGGGCCGGGGCATGCGTGGCCGCCCCAGTCCTGGCCGCCCATGCTGTGGATGCCGAACCCCTGGCCCAGTGGTGTGGAGGCGGGTTCGAGGGGCCACCCGTGCTGCGCCATGCCCCAGGCGTAGATCCGGGCGAGGGCGTCCACCTGCTGCGCGGTGAGCGGCCTACTCGCGAATCCCGAGGTCTCCACCGAGAGCCACGACGGGTTCCCGGCGCGCTGCGCCCAGGCGCGGTCGTGCGCGGAGACGTACTGTTCGATCTCGCCGGACTGTGACACCCAGAAGTGCGAGGAACACTCCACTGCCGGGTCGCTGAAGCGTTCGTGGAGCGAGTTCTCGCCCTCCTGCACGTGCAGGACCAGACCCCGCATCTCCCTGATGCCGCCCGGAGTGAAGTTCACCGTCAGCGGTTTGTGGGTGACGTCCGGCATCCACGCCTGCCCCCGTGCGGGAGTCGTTTCGGCGGGTGGCGCCGCCCCACCCTCGTCCTGCGTTTCCGCTCGGCCGGGCTCGGGCTCCCTGCCGATGTCGACGCCGACGGCGCCGAGAGTGGTGGCGATGAGTCCGCCGCCGGTGCAGGCGATGGCGGTGCGGCGCGACACCAGTCGCGGCTTCGGTTTGCGGTGGGTCACGCGCGCGGCTCCGGACGTACAGGGCAGGGAGCGGAGGTCCCGCCGCGAGGCCCGGATGCGATCGCCGGGCGGTACGGCCCGGCAGGCCGGTTCGGCTCCCTGACCCTGGCCTGTCGGGAACGGAGCATCGGTAGATCCTTTGCTGGGCTGAACGTTCTCCTCCGGAATACTTGCCGACCATTTATGTCGGAATGGGACCGGATGATGACCGTTTCGTGACAGCCCAACGGGTGTGCGCTCCGCTCGGCGTGCTGGCGCAGCGAGCCTTCGGTACGTCGGAGCGCGGGTTTCGGTACGGAGGAGAACCTCGTCTTGGGGCAGCGCCCTCAACTCCGGGCCTGGCGCGGGTCGCCCGGGTGCCCCGCCCGTGCTGTGTCAGGCGCTGCCGGCGACCGGAGCGTACGGCACCGCGGCAACCGGGTTCGGCACTGCCCGGTGGCGGTCCTGGTGGCGGCCTTGGTGCCGGTCCTGTTCGAAGGACCGGAGCAGGTCCGCCGCGACGCTCACCGCGATCGTGGCGGGTTCCTTGCCGGTGATCTCGGCGATTCCGATCGGGGTCTTGATCCGGTCGATGGTGGCGGCGTCGTGGCCGCCCTCGGTGGCCAGGCGCTGCCGGAACCGCGCCCATTTGGCAGACGAACCGATCAACCCGATCGAGCCGAGACCGGCGGTGCGCAGGGCGGCGTCGCACAGTGCGGCGTCCTCGGCGTGATCGTGGGTCATGATCAGGACGTGGGTGCCGGGTGGCAGCTCCGTGAGTACCTCCTCCGGAAGCAGTGGGGTGTGGTGTACGTGGATCTGCGCCACCGCATCTGCGAGCACACCGAGTCGTTCGTCGGTGAGCATGTCCGGGCGGGTGTCGATCAGGTGCAGGTCGAGGTGGTGGCGTGCCAGGATGCGTGCCAGTTCCAGTCCGACGTGCCCGACGCCGAAGACCGCCACCGCTTGGACCACCGGCAGCGGTTCGAGCAGTACGGTGACGGCTCCGCCGCAGCACTGCACGCCGTGCCGGCCGGTGACCTTGTCGTTGAGGGCGAATTCCATCAGCTCAGGCTCCGGATCCGGCCCCGGACCGGCCGCGCCGTTCAGCTCGCGCGCCCGATCGATGGCCACGGCCTCGATGTTGCCTCCGCCGATCGAACCCCAGGTTTCGGTCCGTCCCACGACGAGCTTGGCACCGGCCCGGCGGGGTGCGTGGCCGCGCACGGTCGCGACGGTCACGAGCACGCCGGGTTCCCGGCGTGCCCGCAACCGCGCGACCGCGGCCACCCAGTCCATGTCAGGCATTGCTCAAAGCACTTGCGTCGCCGGGGACCTCGCTGCCGCCGGGGACGCGACCGTCGTGCCGTACGCCCCCCTTGCGCGCGGCTTCGATCGCCCAGTACACCGCCTCCGGTGTCGCGGGGGAGGCGAGCTCCACACCGACTCCGGAGGGCCCGAACTCCCCGGCCGCCTGCCGCAGCGCCTCTCGCACCGAGAAGGCCAGCATCAGCGGAGGCTCACCCACCGCCTTGGACCCGTACACCGCACCCTCCTCGGTGGCGTTCTCCAGCAGCCTGACGTTGAACTCCTCTGGCATCTCCGAGAAGCTCGGCAGCTTGTAGGTGCTCGCGGCCTGGGTCAGGAGCCGACCGCGGTTCGGCCCGTCGCCGGCGTCCCACCGCAGGTCCTCAAGCGTGAGCCAGCCCGCGCCCTGCACGAAGCCGCCCTCGACCTGACCGATGTCGATCATCGGGGAGAGGCTGTCGCCGACGTCGTGCACGATGTCCACCCGCCGGATCCGGTACGCGCCGGTGAAACCGTCCACCTCCACCTCGGCCGCGGCGGCGCCGTAGGAGAAGTACTTGAACGGCGAGCCCTGGAACGTCTTCGCGTCCCAGTGCAGGCCCTCCGTCCGGTAGAAACCGGCCGCCGACAACTGGACCCGCTGGAAGTACGCGGTGCGCACCAGGTCGTCCCAGGCCAGCGCCTTGTCGTTGCCGAGGACGCGTGCGACGCCCTCGATGATGCGCACGTCCGAGGCGTTCGCACCCAGTTGGGTTCCGGCCACCTGCAACAGCCGGCCGCGCAACTGCTCGCAGGCGTTCTTCACCGCCGCACCGTTGAGGTCCGCCCCGGCGCTGGCAGCGGTCGCGGAGGTGTTGGGCACCTTGTCAGTACGCGTCGGGGCCAGCCGCACCTTGTGCAGCGGAATGCCCAGCGTGGTCGCGGCCACCTGCAGCATCTTGGTGTGCAGGCCCTGCCCCATCTCGGTGCCGCCGTGGTTGAGCAGGACCGAGCCGTCCTTGTAGATCAGCACCAGCGCGCCGGCTTGGTTGAAGGCGGTGAGGTTGAACGAGATGCCGAACTTGATCCCGGTGATCGCGAGCGCCCGCTTGGTGTTCGGGTGCGCGGCATTGAAGGCCGCGATCTCGCGTCGGCGATCGGCGATGCCCGCGTCGTTCTGCACCTGCTGCCAGACGGTGGAGATCCGTTCGGGGTGCAGGACCGGCTGTCCGTACGGCGTCGATTGGCCCTGCCGGTAGAAGTTGCGCTCGCGCAACTCCATCGGATCCAGGCCGAGCAGCGGCGCGCACCGGCCCATGATGTCCTCGATCACCAGCATGCCCTGCGGTCCGCCGAAGCCGCGGAAGGCGGTGTTGGAGACCTTGTTGGTCTTGGCGATGCGACCGGCGATGCGCGCGTGGGGAATCCAGTAGGTGTTGTCGATGTGGCACAGCGCGCGGGCCACCACGGGCTCGGACAGGTCCAGGCTCCAGCCGCCGTCCGCGGTCAAGGTGGCGTCCAGGGCCTGGATGCGGCCCTCGGCGTCGAAGCCGATCTTCCACGTGGCGTGGAAGCCGTGGCGCTTGCCGGACATGGTCAGATCCTGGGTCCGGTTGAGCCGTACCCGAACGGGCCGTCCGGTCAGCCTGGCGCCGAGCGCGGCGACGGCCGCGAATCCGTGCGGCTGCATCTCCTTGCCGCCGAAGCCGCCACCCATCCGCAGGCACTGCACGGTCACCTCGTGGCTGTGCAGGCCGAGCACGTGCGCGACGATCTCCTGCGTCTCCGAGGGATGCTGGGTGCTGCTCTGGACGAACATCTGCCCGCCCTCGTCGACGTGGGCCAGCGCCGCGTGCGTCTCGAGATAGAAGTGTTCCTGGTCGGAGAACTGGAACTCGCCGGTGAACACGTGCGCGGAGTCGTCGAAACCGGCATCGACGTCGCCGGTCAGCATCAAGGGCCGGGCGCCGTGAAAACTGTTCGCCGCGATCGCTTCCTGCAACGTGATCACGGAGGGCTGTTCGTCGAGTTCCACCTCGACGGCCGCCGCACCGAGCCGACCCGCCTCCAGGGTCTCGGCGAGTACCCACGCGACGGCGTGGCCGTGGAACATCACCTCATCGGGGAACAGCGGTTCGTCGTGCTTCATACCGGCATCGTTGACGCCGGGTACGTCGGCACCGGTCAGCACGCGGACCACACCGGGCACGGCGAGCGCGGGCTCGGTGCGCAGCGCGGTGATCCTGCCATGGGCCTTCAAGACCTGGACCGGGTAGGCGTGCAGTACGTCCTTGGTGCGGTGGACCAGGTCGTCGGTGTAGAGCGCGGCGCCGGTGACGTGCAGGTTGGCGCTCTCGTGCGGCATCGAAACGCCGACGACGGGCATTTCGGGGCGCTGGGACAGATGACTCATGACGACACCGCCTCGGTGGTTTGCGCGTACAGCTTCAGCAGGCTCTGGCCGAGCATCGCGGAGCGGTAGCCGGCGCTGGCGCGGTGATCGTCCATGGGCGTGCCCTGGGCCTGCAGCACCTGGGACGCGGCCTCGACGGTTTCCGCCGCCCACGGTTTGCCCTCCAGGGCCGCCTCGGTGGCGAGGGCTCGGATCGGGGTGGCGGCCACGCCGCCCAGGCCGATGCGTGCCTTGCGTACGATCCCGTCCTCGATGTCGAGCGCGAAGGCGACCGCCACGCTGGAGATGTCGTCGAAGCGCCGTTTGGCGATCTTGTGGAAGGCCGTGACGGGCGACAGCGGCAGCGGGATGCGCACCGCGCGGATCAGCTCGCCGGGACGGCGCACGCTCTGCCGGTAGCCGGTGAAATAGTCGGAGAGGGGGACCTCGCGCTCACCGTCGGCGCCGGCGAGCACCACCGATGCCTCCAGTGCGAGCAGCACCGGCGGGCTGTCACCGATGGGGGACCCGGTACCCAGATTGCCGCCGAGGGTGGCACTGTTGCGGATGAGCCGGGATGCGAACTGCGGGAACAGCTCTGCCAGCAGCGGGACGCTGCCGTCGAGGCGGCGTTCGATCTCTGTGAGCGTCTGCGCGGCCCCGATCTCGATGTGGTCGGATTCGACGCGAATCTCCCGCAGTTCGGGCAGACGGTCGACCGCGACCACACAATTCGCGCGACGGGAACGGATGTTCACCTCCACACCCCAGTCGGTGCTTCCGGCGACGACCACCGCGTCGGTCCGCTCGCGCAGTAGCTGCAGGGCATCGGCCAGATTGCTCGGCCGCAGGAACGTGCTGTCGTCCCGGGTGTATTCGGTGGAGACCGGCTCGGGCGGGGACTGCTCGCGGCGCCGCGCCAGGGGGTCGTTCTCGGTGGGCGTACCGACGGCGAACGCGGCATCGCGAATCGGGCGGTAGCCGGTGCAGCGGCACAGGTTCCCGCTCAGCGCGTGCAGATCGAAACCATTCGGACCGTGCTCGGTGCCGGTGCCGGTGCCGGTGCCGGTGCCGGTGCCGGTGCCTTCGGCCGAGTCCGGGTGCGCGCAGCGGTCGGGCCGGTAGTACTCGGAGGCCATGCTGCAGATGAATCCCGGTGTGCAGTAACCGCATTGGGAACCACCGCGGACGGCCATCTCCTCCTGCACGGGGTGCAACGTGGCCGGCATGCCGGACTCGCCGGCGGTGGCGAGACCTTCGGAGGTGATGACCTCCTGACCGTCGAGCGCCGCGACCGGGACCAGGCAGGCGTTGACCGCCACCCAGTCAGTGGGCTTGTTCACCCCGGGACGGGCCACCAGCACCGAACAGGCGCCGCATTCACCCTCGGCGCAGCCCTCCTTGGTACCGGTGAGGCCACGCTCGCGCAGAAAATCGAGCACTGTGGTGTGGGGTGCAGCCGGTGAAATCGGTGTTTCTTTCCCGTTGACCGTGATCCGTGCCGCTACCACGACGCACTCGCATTTCGACGTGCGGTCGATGTGACTGTCCAAGTCGCCATTTCAGGAGCTTTCTCGTTCGGTGGTCGCAGCTCGATAACTCCGAGCGCGACAAACCGGCACGCAACGACGTGCCGTAGATGGTGACAGAGATGGGAAGGTGCCGGGGCCGAAATCAGGCACGCCGGGAAGGGGGCTGCTCAGCAGCCGTGTGCGACACGACCGGGAGCCCAGGCGATCTGGTGTGCGAGGCGAAGCAGTTCGGAGATGGTCGACATCCGGCTTCGCCCCCTTCCACCAGTAGCTCGCGAGTCGGTGCGGTCGAAGCTACGTTGCCGCAGGTTCATCGGTCAAGCGGATGCAGGTCGATTCCACGAACGCAGACCACGTCGTGCGGCGGATATTCGTACGCGAAACCAGTGGTGCCCAGACCTGATCCGCTGCTCCACTGACCTCCACCCGGCATGACGGGCATGGCCCCGATGGGTTTGAACCGGATGCTCGGATCGTCATGGCGGCACTGACCCCATGTTCCGCGACCTCCAGACCTCAGCACTTCGTTTTGCCACAGCCACGAGAAGGTCCCTCGCGCTCATTGTCTGCCCGCCCGGGCAAAGCCGTCCTCTGAGGCCGGGCGGCCGGGGCGGGAAGCCGTGGAGGGAGGCATTGGCAGTTCCGCCGGGCCGCTGCTCGGTGGAACTCCTCAACGTCCCCATGCGGCGGCGCACCGGGTCCGGACGGTGGCGGCCGTGGCGCTGACCATGGCCCAAGGCTGCAGGAGAACGGCGAGTGCGGCCGCAGCCGAGCGCCTACTCCTTGCCGGCCGCTTTCCGCGATGACGTGGCCCCGCTCTGCGCGGTGGGCCACTTGAGTTCGATCTCCAGCTCGATCTGCCCGTCGCCGACTTCGACCTCGATTTCGGTGCGGAGTTCGTCGGGGACCCGCATGCTCAGGGTCCCGGGGCCGAGTTCCAGTTCGGCATTGCCGCCGTGCCTCAGCGCCTCCGCGAGCGCGGAGAGCTGATCGGCGGCCTCAAGGCGTGACAGGGAACTTTTCTGCTCAAACTTGAGGTCCTTCACGAATGTCTCCAATCCGCTGCGATCAGCGGGCACAACAGGTAAGGCTCATTGTGACGCGGCGCGGTAGGCCGGGCATCCCGGGGCGCGGGAGGCAGCCGGAACGCTCCGAGGGTCGGCCGAGCCGACGGACACCTCGGTGCTGGGACCGGGCGTCCGCCGCCTGGTGGCTGGTCCGGGGTGATGCGCTCAGGAGTCACGAGGCCCGCTCGCCGTCGGCTCGGGCCCCGGCCGCGGCCGGCTGAAGGCCAGGGCCACGACCTCACGCCAGTGCACGCGTGGACTGGCCGCCGACACCCCCGGGCGATGCCTCGGGACCAGTACGCGCAATGCGCCCGGGCGGATGGAACAGGTGACGGGTGCAGGCATGCTCAGGGCCTCTCCGTCCACGGCGACCGGGATGGACCCCGCGTCCGATCCGATGACGACCTGGCGGGAGGTCAGTACGTGGAGGCCGACCGCCTTGCTGCCGCGGAGCGCGATATCGGCGGCCTGGGCGGCGTTGTTCACCCGGATCCCGAGGACACCGAGCACTCCGAGGTCGAGCCGGGATCTGCGGAGGTCCGTGGCCATCGGTTCGGGGGCGGCGTAGGGGTTGTTGCTGATCAGCAGCGCCTGCTGGGACTCCAGACGCGCCCCGTCCGTCACCGCGTCGAGAGTGTGACCGGTGTATCCGAGCAGGAGGTCGGGCATCGCGTCCAGTGCCGAGCGCGCCTGCGCATCCCGGTAGTCCGGGCGCTGCACGACCTCCGCGTACACACCGAACGAGGCCGTGTTGACGAAGGTGTGGCCGCCCACGAGGCCCAGGTCGATCCTGAGTTCCTCCCCGTCGGCCAGCGCCTCCAGGCACCGGACCGGGTCCTCGCGGTCCAGACCGAGATCCATGGCGAAGTGGTTCCTGGTGCCTGCGGCGACCACCAGGAACGGCAGATCGTGCTCGGCCGCCACCTCGGCCACCCGGGCCTGAGTGCCGTCGCCACCCGCCACCCCGAGCAGGTCCGCGCCTTCTGCCACCGCCTGACGGGCGATCGAAGCGACGTCCGTCCTGACCGCCGGGTCCAGCAGCACGACCCGAGCGCCCAGCGCCTCGGCCTTCTCGACCAGACCGAACCGGCCGACCTTCCCACCGCCGGACTTCGGGTTCATGATCAGAACCGGACGCCGGGGGAGCGAGCAGGCGACCGCCACCATGCCCTGGGGTTGTCGCACCCCGCGCAACGCCGACTGCGCGCACACAATGCCGGCGCCCCACAGCGCGACGGCGGTCAGCACCGCGAGCCACAGGTCCGCCTGGGCGTAGACGATCAGGACGGCCACCGGTGCGCCGACCATGAGCACGGCCCCGACCACCCGCACCACCCCGTGGTGGGCCAGCATCCACCACGTACCCACGGCCGTGAGCGCCGCGCCGACCAACCCGGTCACGAGGACGAGCAGGCCGCCGGGGCCGCTCACAGCCACCAACGCCGCCACCGCGCCCAGTGCGCAGGCCAACGCCAGCCAGGCCGACAGCCGAGTTCGCGCCGGTGCGCCGGAAGGGTGCGACAGTGACATCGACCTCACGTCCTCTGGCAAGTCCTCATGCCGGCCGGGCGGCTGTTGCGGATGGATGCCGTCCACGGAGCTGAGCTGCAGCCGAGCGCCGCTGCAGCGCTGGAACCCCATCACGCGGGGAGCCTCGAAGGTGCGCACCGTGTCGGGCCACGGGTTCGTAGGGTGTTGTCGTACCGGTCATTCTCCTCCTTCAGGCGACTCCGGGTAGCGGACGGCTTCGAATGCCGCCTGTCGTACACCGAGACCGACTGGGACCAGTACGGTCGCCCGGCGAAGGACCGGCACGGGGGTGTGCGAGGACGTCCGGCCTGCGGCGGCGGCGCTCGGCCCAGACCCGCGCCCTTCGCGAAGGTGGTGTCGGGGGAGGGCTGTCGCTTCTGCGCTGCGGCTCGTATGGGTCGATGACGTCGCGGGGGCGTCGGTGGGCCCCGCGGCGGCGATCACCGCGGCCTCATCCGCGTCTGCGTTCCGGCCGAGGGCGATGTTCCCTCCGCGCTCATGGGTCAGGGGCGAGTCGAGTCCTGCGTGACAGGGCGAGTCCCGCTGCCTCTCAGCGGGTCCAACCGTGTATGAAATTCTTGACATGGTGCGTGAATGGTTTTACATTCCTCATGTCAAAAGTTATTTACATGGGAGCGGGGTGCGGACGTGGCCTTCCAGGAGAAGCGCGCGTGGATCATGGGGCTGGTCGCCATCGCCGGCTACGCGGTCTACCTGGCCGTCGTACTGGGGCGGGCCGGGAGTGGGGTGCCCCTGCCGGAGGTCGCGTACGTCGTGCCGCTGCTGTGGACGGTCGGTGGCGCGATCGCGGCGTCGATCGCCCTGAGCATCGCCGCCGCGATCACCTCGCCCGGTGAGGCCGACATCAAGGACCAGCGCGACAAGGAGATCGCCCGCCTCGGGGAGTACACCGGGCAGTCCTTCCTCGTCCTCGGCGCGGTGACCGCGCTGGCCCTCTCCATGGCCGAGGCGGACCGCTTCTGGATCTCCAACGTGATCTACCTGGGCTTCGTGCTCTCGGCGGTGCTCGCCTCCGTCGTGAAGCTCGCCGCCTATCGGTGGGGATTCCAGTCGTGGTGAGGCCGACCGGCATCACCAACCGGATCCGCGTTCTGCGCTTCGAGCACGCGGAGATGACCCAGGCGGCGCTGGCCGAGCGCATCGGTGTGACCCGCCAGACCGTCATCGCCATCGAGAAGGGCCGCTATTCGCCCTCCCTCGAAACGGCGTTCAGGATCGCCCGCGTCTTCGCGGTGCCACTTGAGCAGGTATTCCAGTACTCGGACGACGAAGGGGCGGCGCCGTGAAGGCGATCGTGCAGGACAGATACGGTTCCAGCGATGTCTTGGAGCTGCGGGACGTAGAGAAGCCGAAGCCGGGCCGCGGCGAGGTGCTCATAGCCGTCCGGGCGGCCGCTCTGGACGCCGGTGTCTGGCACCTCATGAGCGGGCAGCCCCATCTGCTGCGGCTGATGGGATACGGGTTGCGCGCGCCCAACGTCCGAGTGAGGGGCCGTGAGGTTGCCGGGCGGGTGGAGGCCGTCGGGGACGGCGTGACCGGACTGCGGCCGGGGGACGAGGTGTTCGGGATCTGTGAGGGTTCCTTCGCCGAGTACGCGACCGCTTCGCAGGACAAGCTCGCCCTCAAGCCCGCCGGTCTTGCGCTGGAACACGCGGCGGCGCTGTCCATCTCCGGGCTCACCGCGCTCCAGGCCCTGCGCGACACGGGCCGCGTCGGGCCGGGGCAGCGGGTCCTCGTCATCGGCGCCGCCGGCGGGGTCGGCACCTTCGCGGTGCAGCTGGCCAAGGCCTACGGTGCGCACGTCACCGGAGTGTGCAGCACCGCGAAGACGGAGCTGGTGCGCTCCCTCGGTGCGGACGAGACCATCGACTACACCCGCGAGGACTTCGCCGAAGCGGATGTGTCCTACGACCTCATCCTCGACACCGGCGGCAACCGCTCCCTTTCCCGCCTGCGACGAGCCCTGACCCCGCGCGGGACCCTCGTCATCATCGGCGGCGAGAACGGCGGCCGTTGGCTCGGCGGCATGGGCCGGGTGCTGTGGGCCGCCCTGCTGAATCCCTTCGTGCGCCACAGCCTCAAGCCGTTCATGGCCTCGGAGCTGAAGGCGGACCTCGACGTGCTCAAGCAGCACGTCGAGGACGGCACCCTGACCCCGGCGATCCACCGCACCTGCCCACTCGCCGGTGCGGCTGAGGCCATCGATCAGCTCCACAGGGGCGAGGCCCGGGGCAAGATCCTGATCTTGCCCTGACTCTGCGGCACAGGTCGCCTCGCGGTGAGCTGGTCCTGCGCGAGGGCGTGAAGGGACGGGCGGACCGTCGGGTGCGGTCATGGTGCTGATCTCCTTCGTGACGAGACATCTCGAAGATCAGCCGGTCGCATCGTCCATGCGGCACCCGCGGGAACCCGGCACGTACTTCCGGAACAGGCGGAACCCGGCCCCGCAGAACTCCACGCGCGCACACCAGGGCGGGATCGTCACATCACCGAGCGGGCGAAGCGGAGCAGGCCGGCACGGATCCGCTGTTCACCGAGCTCTGGCAGGAGTGCGGCGACGTGGTCGGCAGCCAGGGCGGCGAGCAGGGCGTGGGCGGCGTGGTCGGGGTCGGGTGCGCCGGCGAGCAGGATCGCCACATGGCGGTGCCAGAACCGGTAGGCCCCGATCCGGTACCGGGCGCCGACGGTCGAGGTCTCGGACATCCGGACCAATGCCAGATGGCCCAGCAGGTAGTCGAAGTACGCGTTGAGGAACGCGGCCAGGCGCTCGTCGGCAGGTGCCCCGGGGCCCAGGGGCGGCGGCCCGCTCAGGATCGCTTCCTGCAGCACGCGCTCGCGGGCGTCCAGCAGCGCGGCGGCCAGCCCGGACTTGTCGCCGAACCGGCGGAACAGGGTGCCCTTGCCGACCCCGGCGGCCGCGGCCACCTGATCCATGGACACCGCCTCGACGCCCTGTTCGGCGAACAGAGCGGCTGCCGCCTCCAGCACCGCGGCCCGGTTGCGGGATGCGTCCGCGCGCTCCTTGGGGGGTGGTGTGCGCAGCAGTTCCAACGGCATTGCGGAACCGGACCGTAGTCCGTTATCGTCGTGAGCCATAAGAGGACTGTAGTCCGATTCCTTTGGAGGCAGAAACATGACCGCACTCATCACCCGCGACGAGCTGACAGCAGCGATCGAGGCCGGCACCGTGACCGTCGTGGACGCACTCGGCGGCGAGTACTACGCCCAGCAGCACTTGCCCGGTGCCCTCGCGCTGATCCCGGCCGACGTAGACGCCAAGGCGCCCGACCTGCTCCCCGACCGTGACGCCGCCATCGTCACCTACTGCTCCAACCCGTCGTGCCCCAACAGCGGACAGGTCGCCGACCGGCTCACCGCCCTCGGCTACACCGACGTCCGCAAGTACCGCGAGGGAATCCAGGACTGGACCGAGGCCGGCCTGCCCACCGAAACCGCCTGACCTCTGACGAGGGGTGAAGACTCCGCAGGGAGCAGTCTTCGCCCCTCCCTAGCGGTCTCCAAGGGCACCCAGCCCGCTGGCGAGCGGCTCGCTCCCCCGCTCAAGGCCTTCGGGGACGCCCAGGAGCCTGACGCCGGTGCTGCCCGGCACGCCCTGCCTGCGGGTGGCCAACGTCGGCCCGGTCCAGCCCTGAGACCGGCGGCCCGGCGGCCCGGGGCACCGGGGCGCGCCCCGAGCCACGGGCAAGTCCCTGGGACGAGCCCCGGGAAACGGCTCTGAGCTGGGTGGACGCCCGTCCCTCGCATCCCGGGACGTGCGGGACACGGGCGGCGGCCGCGCCCCATGTGGCAGCTTTTTGCTGTCACCAGCGAAAGGCTCTTACGACATGCGCATACCCCACCCCGCGAAGGGCGTCACCTCGCTCCTCCTCGCGGCGGTCTCCGCCGGCGCCCTGCTCCTCTGCGCGCCGGCCGCCCACGCGGACGACTCCTCGTACAAGATCTGCAAGGACACGTACGGCACGCGCCTCTCCCCGGGTGGGTACACCATCCCGCGGTACAACTACTCCCAGGGCGACTCCGACGTCTGCGTCGCCGGACTCCAGGAGCTCGTCTCGCGGTTCGGCCTGACCTCGTGGGAGCAGAGCGGCGGCAACTTCGTCGACGGCGCCTTCGGTGCTCGTACCGACTCGGCCGTCCGCAGGTTCCAGAGCACCCACAACCTCGACCCCGATGGCGTCGTGGGGCCGCGGACCTGGGAGAAGCTCCTGACGGGCTGAGCCCCGCCCGTTTCTCGCGACTCTTTTCCTCCTCACTTCCTTCCGCTTCCAATCCTCATCGTCAGGAGACGCTTTTCCATGTCCTCGTCGCGCCGTATCCGCCCCCTCGCCGCCCTCGCGCTCGCCGCGTCCGCCGTCGGCACGCTGCTGGTCACCGCCCCGACCGCCTCGGCCAGTGACTACCGCGACGCCTGTTACCGCAGCGTCGGCACCCGCACCTCCGCCAACGGCTGGACCATCCCCGCCCGCAACTTCCAGTACGGCTCGTCGGGTGCGTGCGTACGCGAGATCCAGTCCGACCTCGCCTCGACCATCGGTATCGCCCCCGCCGACTGGAACGGTTTCATCGACGGCATCTTCGGGACGAAGACCGACGACTACGTGAAGGAGTTCCAGCGCCAGGCCCACCTGGACGCGGACGGCGTCGTCGGCCCCAAGACCTGGGAGGCGCTCATCTCCCGGACCACGGACTGATCGCCATGACGAACAAGGCAGCGCGTAAGCGCACGATCTGGGCGGGCGCGGTCGTCGCGACCGCCGCAGCCCTCCTCGGCGGTCTGGCCGCCGCCCCCGCCCAGGCCAGTTGGCTGGGTGAGCTGCAGGCATGCAAGAACGCCTACGGCTCCGAGCACTACATGGGCTGGGAGATCCCCACGGTCGTACTCGCCAAGGGCTCGTCCGGGGTGTGCGTCCGAGAGCTCCAGGAGGAGCTGCTTGAGGCCGGCGCCGTCCGGAGCGAGGACCAGCCCGGCTTCGTCGACGGCGACTTCGGTCCCAAGACGTACAACGCGGTGGTGAATTTCCAGCGCAGGACCTCGGTCAACGGCGGCGCGGACGGCGTCGTCGGGCGCTACACCTGGCACCACCTGATCGCCACCGTCTACTTCGAGTAGTCGGTCGGCATGCCCGCCCTTCACCGAAAGGAAGCTCCTGGCATGAACACCATCAGGCGTACGGCGACCCGCGTCGGGGTCCTGGGCGCGACGCTGCTCATGGCCGCCGGATTCACCGCCCCGCAGGCATCGGCCCAGACCGGCTACCTGGAGTCGTGCACGAACCAGGTCGGTACGCGCTGGGCGTCCAACGGCTGGCCCGTCCCGGCCGTGGACCTCGCCAGGGGCTCCACGGGCGACTGCGTACGGGCGCTCCAGTGGGCGCTGGTCCGCACGGGGTTCGTCAACTCCGCCGATGCCCCGACCTTCATGGACGGCGACTTCGGCCCCAAGATCGAGGCGGCCGTGCTGCGGTTCCAGTCGAAGTACCCGCGGGAGACCGGCGGCCCGGACGGCATTGTCGGCATCAAGACGTGGGGATACCTCATCCCCGCTGCGGAGGGCTAGGTTCTGTCTCCGGGTTGTGATCTTCGGGTTCTTGCCGACGCGGGGAGGAACCCGCTCCCGCTGCCCGCCCGAACGCGGCGGTGCCGGGCCTGCGGACCGCTGGAGCGCTTGGTGGCCGGCCATCTGCGGCCCGCAGTTCACGACGGTGCTGCCGGTGCCCCGGCCGGGTTGGGCTCCGGCGGTCAGTAGGCGGTCAGTAGGCGGTCCGGGCGTACGGCGGCCTCCCGATGTCCTGGCCGCCCATGTCTGCCGTCGTACGGTGCGCCCACGAGACCGGATCCGGGTGTGGCCACAGGGCCGGCCTGCGTTAGGTTCGCTCCCATGAAGGTCACCCCTATGAACTCATTGGCTCAGGTGTACGACAGGGAGTTCCGGGTGCGAGGTCTGCGCCAACAGGGCTGGGGGCGGGGGCTGATGGCCGTAGCCGTGCTCATCTGGCTGTGGCTCGGCTACCTACTCCTCTTTCCCTTCAGCGTAGACCAGGGCGCGAAGTTCAGGTCCGTCGAATGCGAGTCCCGCGCCTTCCACCAGAACGGGAAATTCGCCGTGTCCTACCGGACGGACGAGGGGGAGCGCTGCGACGCCGAGCGTGACTGGGGACCGATTACGGCGGGTCTCCTGCTTTCCCTCCCCTTCGCCGTCCTTGGCACCGGCCTGTACGTGTCGGGAACCTCGATGCTCCGCACCGCCGCGTACGCCGCGGACATCGCCCGCCTGAACGCAACCAGGGAGGCCTGAGCCGCCGGTTCCCGTCAGGCTGAGGCGCGCGCCGAGAAGGCCGGAGGAGCCGCGGGCCGGCGTGCAGTCGTCGGGCCCCGCAGTTCGCAGGCCATACGGGCGGTGCCGGCGGCGAGCTCCGGGGCGTACCGGGCCAGGACAACGTGCCGGGTCGGAAGCGAGGCCTGGCCACGGACGTACTGGGCCGCCTGGTCATCGCCGTGGTCGTGCCGGCAGCCTCGGCGCACGACAACGCCGGAGGCATCGCACCGCGCTGCTGGACCGGGTCACCGTGCGATCGGACTCGCGTGATCAGCCGGGTGAGCTGACGGGGTGGACGCGGCAGTCCAGGACCGCCCGCTGCCCGCGTAGCGGTCTGTTCCATCCCGGAACAGATTGATTAGCGGTCTTCTTCGGGTCACGCCAGGAGACGGTGCTTCGGAGCGGGTGGGCAGGGTTTCGTACCCACGGGCGAGACGCGGTCGTGGTTGCCGGGGTGGTCGGTGATGCGGTGATGCGTGCGCGGCAGCGTCCAGAGCTACTCGGCTGAGGGCAGCCGACGGAGCGACTTCCGGCCCCGGGGTGTCAGGTTCGGGTCCTGGGCCAGCTCGTCGCGCACCGCCATCGCTGACGGATGGCCGACCTCAGCCACGAGGTGCACCGCCACCACACGCAAGGGCTCTTCCAGATCAGGGTCGCGGGCGAAGTGCAGGAGATCCTCCGCACCCCGCGGATCGTCGTGAAGGGCGACCACGTAGGCCGCGTTGATCCGCGTCAGGGCCGGACAGGCGGGATCGTCGGCGATGGCCCGCAACCGCCCGACGCCGTACGCCTCGTCGACCGCAACCACGACGAGCGCCGCCTTGAACCAGAACTCGCCACCGGCACGGGCGTCGATCCAGCCGGCGAGGAGGTCGAGGCCGCGTTGCCGGCGAAGATCGATGAGCCGCCATGCGATGCCGAGCCGAGTTTCGTGGTCCAGCCCTGGATCGGACGCCAGGTCCACGATCAGGTCGAGCCCGCTCTCGTCACCGGCGCGGACCATCGCCGTCGCCGCCGCCACCTGGCCCTGCACACTCGTCAGCCTCGGCGAGCGCGCCAGTTCCCGCAGAGCCGCCAGGCCCTCGGCCCGGCTCTCGGCGAAGGCCAGCAGCGCACTGGCCGCGTCGACCCGTGAGTCGTCGATCGCCAGGCCGGCGAGGGTCTCGGCCATCGCCACAGAGCTCGGATCCAGCTGATTCACCCCGTCGATGTCGATCGAGGCACCGAACCAAGCCCGTCTACCGACCTTGATGTGCCGCTTGAGCTTCTCCACCGCCCGGGCCTGCACCTCGGCCGGGAGGTAGGTGCCGAGCCGTTTCTGGGCGGCGAGGAACGTGCAGCCGCTGATGCCGGCCGATGACGGCAGCTTGGCGAGATCCGGCGCGGCGGCATCGGTGAGCCGGTCGATGAGGAACCCGGGGTAGGACGTGTTCTCACCATCGGCAGCCGCCCACATCCGCCGGCCCCAGGCGCCCACGCGGCGGTAGCCAGGAGCCGGCCGCCACGGCCAGTGCCGGCGCCGGTGGCTGTCGAGGACGCGCCGCAGCTCCGCCAAGCCGCGCTCGCGCGGATCACAGACAGCGCAGGCGGCCAAGAACTCCTCGTACGTGCGATGCGCGAACTCCAGCTCCTCGCCCTGCTGCTGGAGCACCCCGCCGCGCCGGAAGCTTGCGATGAGCTGCTCTCTCCACCACCTCACCGGCACTCCGCCGGGCGGCCTCGTGAGATCCTCCTCCAGCAGCACGTCCATGACCGACCGGACGGCGCCGCTCTCCCGCCGGCGGACGGCCACCCGCGCCAGCAACGTACGAAGGTCCGCGGGCGGCAGCGTGCCCAGAGCGACGACGTGTTCCCCCACCGTGGGGCTGAGCCAGGCCGGTGCCCCGGTGTCGCCTTGCCTGCCCGCGTGATGCTCCGGCCGGGTATCGGTGCGCGGCGTGGTCGCCATCAGCTGGCTGATGAAGGCGTCGTAGATCTCCCCACGGGTGCTGCCCAGAGGCTGGCCGGGACGGACCCGGTACAACTGGCAGAGAATGGAGCCGATCATGGGCAGCTTGACCAGGTCGGCGAGACGTGCCTCGGCGATCGCAGCCATGAGGCCGTCGACTTGAGCCGGACCGAGCCACGCCGCGGCCAGCTCCCGGACGTCATCCGCCTCGAACCGCAAAAGCTCGAAACAGACCGGCGCCGCCTCCCTCAGATCGCTCTGCTCCTGCTCGGACAGGTGTCGCGTGGCGACCACGAGGCGGTGGGTCTCTCGCCGTTCTGCGACCCACCGGACCGTATCGCGCAGCACCTCCCGGCGTGCCTGTGCGTTGGTGATCTCGTCGAGGCTGTCGAGCAGAACCAGCCAGTGAGAGCCGGGCGCCGGCGGACGGGCGAAGAACTGCGCCGCGAGAGGGGCTTCGCCGAGCGACGTGGCCGGAACGAGGACCGGCAGCGCGGCAGACCGGACTCCGGCCGACCACTGGCGGCAGACGTCGAGCTGGTGACGTCGTAAGAGCGCGGACTTGCCGCCACCGGGATCACCGAGCAGCACCACGAGCGGCCCGGTGGTGAAGACGGCGGCGATCGCCGGCCTGGCCGTCGAACGGTCGGCTGGCCGCCCGTCGTGCCAGCTCACCACCGACTGGGGAACGTAGGGCCCGGAGGCCTCCGCGTGGCTGCAGACATCGGCGAGGTACGCCTCCAGGTGGGCGCGGTCCTCGTCCACGAGGACCGCCGTACGACCCCGCCCGCCCGTCTGGGTCGGGGACCGATCCGCAGCCGCACGCTCGGCGTAGTTGTACGCACGGGTCTGGACAACGTCTGTGGCCCCCAACGCCCGCGCGACAGCCTGCGCCATCTCCGGGCTGGGCAGGACAGCCTTCTCGCCGAAGATGCCGCTCAGATGACCGAGCGACACGTTCGCCTTCTGCCGGATCGTACGCAGCGACGGCTCACCCCGCTCGTGGCGCAACCGCTTGAGCAGGTCCAGGAGTTCGCGGTGGTACCCCACCGGGCGATCACCCGATGTGGTCATCTGAGCACCCCCTCGCATCCATGCGGGGCAGAGTATCGGTCGCGATCTCGGTGTTCACTCAGTTCACTGAACACAGCGCGGTCTTCGTCCGTTCGGCCAGGTCAACAGCCCCTACATGGAAACGGCGTTCGGCGTCTCGCCGTGAACACCGCCAGATCGCTTTGGCTGGAGCCCGCGGCAGATCAGCCGTCCGTTCCATCAAGGCCCTTGGAGATGCCATGAACCGTAAGCCGTTCACCCTGCGCCAGGCCGTCCTGTGCGGCGCCGCCGTCGCCGCCGGATCCACCGTCGGAACCGTCGCCGAGACAGTCGCAAGCCATGTTCCGAGCATCGGTCCGCTCACAACCGCCGCCGTGGCGCTGTGGGTTCTCGACAAGCTCAACGCGCTCATCGACGACACCAAGTCGTAGTAGTCGATCGATCGCCACGGCGCCGCAACTTGCAGGACGCGGGGCCCGGTTCACGAACAACGCCAGCACCCCGATCATCTGGAACAACGAGGCGGAGTGCTCCCAGACGCTGTACTGGTACGCAGGGTTCTTGCCGGTGCAGTAGGGCGTCTGTGTACCCGGCTGCCAGCCGGGCTCAGGCCCCAACCGCAACGACTGCAAGCCCTGGGAGGACTTCGCGCCAAAGCCGCCATCGGCAGGACGCTCACGATCGCCGATGGCGGCTGTCAGAGCATGGGACGCGGGCTCAAAGGGGAAGGCGTCCACCATGTCTTAATCGGCATCGCCCGGATGCACAACCTCGCCTCGCCCGATAGACGAACGGGCCGCACCGCGGCCAAGCACGCCAGGGGCGACTCGAGGACTATCTACGGGGCAACCCTCAGCGTGGCGTCGAGGAGGGGGAGCAGGCGGTCCCAGTGGCGCTTCAGTCCGGCGGGGTCGAAGGCGCCGGTGTCGGACATGGTGAACCCATGGACGGTGCCGGGGTAGATCTCGGAGGTGTAGCCGACACCCGCGGCATCCAGAGCCTGGTTGAGCTCGCCCAGGGCCTCGGGCGTCAGGTCGCCTTCGGCGTGCCCGAAGTGGACCTCGGCGGTGATCTTGGCGAGGGCGTCGGGCCCGTCCGCACCCACGGGACCGTGGAATGCGGCGACGGCGGCCACCTGGCCGGGGTGGGCCGCGGCGGTGCGCGTCGCCAGAAGGCCGCCTATGCAGTAGCCGGTCACCGCGACCGGTCCAGCGGCGACCTCGGGCTGGGCGGTGAGGAAACCGAGGTAGGCGTCAGCATCGCTCAGTACACGGTCGGCGGTGTGTGCCTCGATCAGGGGCATCAGTTGGGCGAAGACCGCGGAGCGGACCTCTTCTCCGATGTACTCGGGAAGCTCGATCACCGGTGCCGGGCCGTGGCGGTAGAAGAGATTGGGGACGAGCACGTAATATCCGTGCCCGGCCAGTTCGCGGGCCATCTCCCGCAGTACGGGACGGATACCGAAGCCGTCCGCGTACATCAGCACCCCCGGGTGCCGTTCGCCACAGTCGGGGAATGCGGCGAAAGCGTCGGCCTGGCCGTCCGCGGTGGGAATGTGCAGAGTCTTGGTGGGCATGATTTCTCCTGTCGTGGTTGATGTATTGAGCTGTGATCAACACGACAGGGGGCGGAGCCCGCGAGGGAGCACCAGATCCTCGATCCAAGAGAGGGCCGGCACCGGCCCGTACGGCGCTCAGAGCAGCGCCGGGTCGCCAATCCGTGTGTGGCGCAATGCCGTCCCGGTAGTCATCGCCGCATAACGTAGCCCACCGGACGGGATCGCTGCCAGTGCTCCCCATACTCCACAGCGCTGTTCGCGATAATGATCTCGGTCGGGGCCTCGAATCCTGAACTCGGCCGACGCCCAGCCCGAGTTCGGAAGGTGCACTGCCCCAGCAGCTGCAGCCGCTATGCGCCGCGGCAGGACTACCGTGCGCCTCCCGGAGTCATCGCCGCCATCTGACAACGCCTGAAGGGCTACGCTGCGTTGCCGGCGAGGCGGGCGGCGGCCGCCCGTATCAGGGCCTCGGCCGCGTCGCGAGCGGCGACCCGACGTTCCTCCAGGACCTCGCGGGTTCGGCCCCGGCGCATCGCGTGGGTGGCAGCCACCTCGGCGGCTCGGCGGGCGAGACCGGTACCGCCGCCGAAGCGGCCGCCGCTACGGATCCGGCCGTATCTGGCCAGCCGGTGCGATCACCTCGGCGTGCTCCAGCGCAGCTTGGTGCCGCAGGCGGCGGAACCGGTCTATGCACCGGAGACACCTCACGAAGTCAGGCGTCAAGTTGACTAGGCCTCGCGATGGGGACGTTGCGGAGCAGGTTCGACTCGGAGCTCGTAGGACGGTTCAATGCCTGGGTGGTGAACTGGGCACAGATGTACGACTGGCATTCCGACGTGGACCGAGTCCCCGAGCTTCTGGATCGTTTGGAGCACGGGGACGAAGACGAGGCATGGACGGAGTTGGGACGCCGGTTGATCCTTGAGCACGACCTGGTGTCGCCCGCAGGCATCGCCGCCCTGCCCCGTCTGGTGCGTCTCGCGTCAGGGAGCACGAAGGCACGGCACCTGGCCGGAGAAATCATGGAGCGCGCGGCAGTACACCACGGCGGTGACGAGCTCCTGGCTGACAGCGCCGATGCGATCGCCGAGTTCGGCATCCTCCTGGACAGGCACCTGCAGTCCCGGCCGGCCGACTACTTGGTGACTTTCCGCGCACTGCTTGCGGTCCAGGAGCAATACCACTGGGCCAACGTCCTGGGGGATTTCACGGATGACTTCTACGACCTGCCGTGCCCTCACTGCGCGACGCAGGTGACGATTGCTATCGGCGACTACGGGCGCTACTCAGCGATCCGCGACTGGAACCTGGGCGACGTGGACCGGCGTGACCTCCGGCCGACGCCCGACGATGAGCTCGCGGGTGTCGGCCGGTGGATGCACGAGGTGGCCGTCCGGGATGGGGAATTCGGACTCGCCGAGGGAATCTCCCACATTTTCGGCAAGGCAGAGTGTCCGAGATGCGCCAGTGTCTTCACCATCGCGGATGAGTACGAGGCCGCCAACTGCCCGGTCCTGCGGTAGTCCCGCGTGGCACTGGCGCTTGGCCCTTCTGCGCTGGCGGAAACAGCCTTGCCTCACGCCGCCTGCGAGACCTCGGTGACCGATGCCGGGAAAGCCGCGGCTTCATCGAAGGCTTCACGATGCTGAAGGCAGTGGTAGAGCTGTCCGATCAGACTGTCGAAGACGTTGCGCAGGGCGGAGGCGTGCCAATCTCCGCGTTCGTCACGGCGGTGCCGGTAGCGGGCCATGGCCCCAGGTGAGGCTCGCAGGGCCGAGAAGGCCCACAGGTAGCCGGCGTGGTTGAGCCGGTCGTTCTTGATGCGGCGGCGGGTGATGCTCGACTTCTTGCCGGAAGCCCGGGTGATGGGCGATGACCCCGCATATGCCTTACTGATCGTTTCAGAAAGAGATTCGGGGCTTCCGAAGGGCAGGTACTGCCGCCCCGACCGAGCGGGAGCCGGTGGCCGCGCGGGTCTCCGTTCCGGACGGCAAGGCGTTGTGGCGTGCGTCCACTTGTGGCCCTGTGCGTTCTGGATGGCGCCCGGCCACATGTCATCCGGCCTCGCCGGATGCAGGCGCTGCGGTTCGAGGCCGACGGGCTTGTGGTGCTCGGGGCGGAAGTCCAGCCCCAGGGCCCGCGGGTGCCCGGCTTCCTGAAGCGGGCGCTGCGGGCGCGCCTCCGCAGCCGGGCACTGTTTCCGGCCAAATTCTACAAAGTCTGACGCTGTTGTGATCAGGATGTGAAGCTTTCGAGCGATTCGGAAGGCGTCATATGCCGATGGCCAGGCGCTCCCGGTCCTGGTGGCCTTGACGGCCTTTCCACCTTCTTCGCAGACGGGACCGTAATGACCACCCCGAGCACCGGAACACCTGCCACCACACCAGCGACGACCCCGGCCGGCACAACGGCCCCGGCGGGGACCTCGCCCCCGTTCGAAGTGGACAAGGCGATGCTCGACGGTCC
The DNA here is from genome assembly GCF_045162725.1 of Streptomyces sp. NBC_01006. Lineage (NCBI taxonomy): Bacteria > Bacillati > Actinomycetota > Actinomycetes > Kitasatosporales > Streptomycetaceae > Streptomyces > Streptomyces sp. NBC_01006. The sequence continues at coordinate 8,317,686 of NZ_CP108700.1, forward strand.
GACGCCCAAGGACCTGCTTCCGACCACGGGCAGCTACCCGGTGGAGATCGTCCGGTACCGCTCGGTGGTGCTCACCGACATCCCCGGGGCGAAACCGGCTCGCAAGCTGACCGGCGCCATCGACCTCGGCGAAGAGAACCTGCCGTTCTACGACCGCCCGGCCGAAGGCATGATCGTCACGACGGAGCAGAGCTGGTCGGCCCAGGGCGTCACGCTCGGCCGGTTATTGCACAGCCTCGCGCTCGCGCCCGGCGAGAGCACCAAAGTCGCGGTCGTCGACTGGCAGCGCACCACCAAGGCCACCGGCACCGAAGCGGCTTCCGAGGCCGAAGCACTGTCAGGCACCACCGACCAGAACCGGTCGATCAGCGAGGTCGCCAACGCGATCGCCCACGAGGAGCAGTACGGCACGTCCCAGGCGTCCCAGAGGAGCAATTCCTCCAGCGCCGGCGCCAGCGGCGGCATCGCGTTCTTCGGTATGGGGGTCGGCGGTTCCTATAGCAATTCGTCGAACTCGGGCTTCACGACCGCGGTGTCGCGCTCGACCGGCGTCAAATCGGTCGCGGAGGAGGCGACGCAGCGCATCAGCGCGCGCACCCAGCAGCTGGCGACCGCGGCCCGCAGCCGGAACATGACGGTCGTGCGCGAGACGACGCAGCTAGAGAAGGAGCAGGTCCTCACCCGGGTCGTCACCAACTACAACCACATGCACGCGATGTCCGTGCAGTACTACGAGGTCGTCCAGGTCTACAACGTGACGACCAAGCCGACCAAGCTGGAACGCTGCCTGTTCATCCCGCTGCAAGAGCTCACCTTCAACTACACCAGCCTGCAACGGTACAAGGAGGTGCTCGCCTCGGTGGCGCCCGCGGACTGGGCGGCGAAGATCCGGGCCGCGAACCCGTTCGATACCACCGTGCGCAAGCTCGACGCGTGCACGGCACCGGAGGCGCCGTCGGTCCCCCAGGTCTTCGACGGTGTGGATCTGGCCGACATCGCCGCTTCGGCCATGGGCGTGTATGGGGTGCGCAAGTACGACGGCAGCCCGGTCCGCTTCGACCCGGTGGGCCGGCAGTGGAACCCGCTGTCCACCACCGGACTGGACGGAGACCTGGCCCGCATCGCACCGGGCAAGGACACCGTGTGGGGGCTCAGGACCGACAACATGCTGATGCAGTTCGACGGGACCACCTGGCGAACTCACGCGCAGAGCTGGCGGGCCCTGGCCCTGGCCTGCGGCTCGGACGGCACGCTCTACCTCATCGGCGGGGACAGCTCACTGGGCCAGCGTTCCCCGGACGGCACGATCCACAGCCTGAACGTCAAGGCCGACGACATCGCCGTCGTCGGCAGGGACAGGCTCTGGTACTGCCGGGAGGGCCGGACCTTCGAGCGCACCAGTTCCGGCTGGACGGAGCGGACCCCGGCACCGAACGTGAAGCGCGTGTCCGCTGGCCCGGACGGCACGCTGTGGGGCGTCACGGCCGAGGGCAAGGTCCTGGTGGTCGAAGCCGGCGCGACGACCTGGACCGCTCCCAAGAACAGCATCCTTGCCGGGGTCTCCGGGCTGGGCGACATCGTCTCGTCCGTCAACGGCGACTACTGGTTGATCCTCCCCAACGGTGCCCTTGCCCGGCTGCTCACCGCGCCGCGGGAGGCGCCCATCCCCTTCGACGTCCCGCCGAAAGCCGACTCTCCCTACGCGTCCAAGATCGACGTCTGGTACGACGAGTTCGGGATCCGCAGCCTCCAGGTGGTCTTCCCCGGCCACACCTTCCGCTGCGGCGACACCGGCGGCTCCGGCATCCAGCAGCACGCCTCCCACACCTTCACGGGCGCCGACAAGCTGCTCGCCGTCGACGCCTGGTCCGGCACGGCCGCCCGCGGCAGTCTCGCCGGGCTGCGCCTGACGATGGCCTCGGGCGTGGTCAACTTCGGGATCGCCGCGACCACCACCGCAGCGCCCGACCTGACCGAGGACGCCGGCGGCGCGGCCATCTGCGGACTGTTCGGTGCGACGGTGAAGTCCGGCACCCGCACCTACCTCGCCTCGCTCGGATTCCACGTGCGCGGCGGGAACGTTCCCCAGGCGGTCCTGGACCACCTCAACGACAACCGCCGCCACTACAGCCAGGCCGTGTGGGCCAACGCCGACGAGCTGACGCTCAGCCGCATCCTCGCCAACTACTCCTATACCCCGGCGGGCTCGAACGCCGCGCCCGTCCTGCTCGGCACGCTGCTGGACCCCAAGCCGATCGCCGCCACCGGCAACTACCTCGGCTTCCGGTGGAACTTCAACAGCGAGCAGGAACGGGAGGCGTGGACCAAGTCCCGCCAACCGGCCGACAACACGTTCGGGGCGCAGGTCACCAACACGATCGCCATCGCCACCAAGGGCGTCTTCGCCGAGGCCGTGCTCGGCCGGGCCAACTCGGCCGAGAAGATCGACCTCACCCGCTTCTGGAACTGGAAGGACTCGCCCATCCAGATCACACCGGCCGACATCGCGCCGGTGTCCATGGGAGGGCGGGCGAAGGACCTCGATGTCACGGCGGCCGGCATGGGTGCCTCCCAGGCGAAGTTCACGCCGCTCCCGGCGATGCCCGACCCGGTCGGCCTGCAAACGGTGCAGGCCATCGCCACCGCGAACCTCTTCCGCGACATGAGCGGTCTCAACACCATGGGTCAGGTCCTCACCAAGGGCATCGAAGCCGCCGCCGGCAACGACAAGGCCGCCGGCGAACGCGCCCAGGAAGCCATGAAGACCGCCACCGAGCACCTGCAGAAGATGGCCCAGATCGCAGTCGACGCCGCCGCCAAGGCGGCACCCCTCGTGACCGGAGGCGTCGGCGGCGCCGGCAACCTCAGCGCCCTCGGCGGCATGCTGAACCAGGGCGGCAAGGCCGGCTCGGACACCAAGGCCGCTCCGGACGCCAAGCCCTAGCGTCTAACGGCTGGCCCGGGCCACCGCCCGGGCCAGCCCCGCCCCGCCTGAACAGCAACACCCATCACGTGGGTATGCCGGAGATCCACGGCTCACACGTCCTCTACCAGGTCAATCCCGAATGAGTCGAGCTGCGGGCCTTGCGCTCGGCGATCTTGGTCAGCAGGGTGGCCGGGTGCGTACCGATCTTGTTGCGGACCACCTGTGGAAGTGGGTGGCTCCGCTACTGCCACCCACTCCCGCGCGACGCCACCGCCATCCCGGGCGACCTCGCGTTCCGGACAGGGCGGCTCTCGCCGCCATCATGTACGTGCTGCGGACCGGCGTTGCCTGGCGCGACGTCCCCGCCGAGACCGTGGGCTGCTCCGGAGTCACGGCCTGGCGCCGGCTTCGGGACTGGACCGAGGCCGGAGTCTGGCCGCGCCTGCACGCCGCCCTGCTGACCGAACTGCGTCGCGCGGGCTCCCTGAACCTGGACGACTGCGCTGTGGACGGCTCGCATGTCCGGGCTCTCAAAGGGGGAGACCATGTCGGCCCCTCGCCGGTCGACCGCGCCCGCCCCGGCTCCAAGCACCATCTGATCGTCGACCACCATGGCACCCCGCCCGCCGTCACGCTCACCGGCGGCAACCGCCACGACGTCACCCAACTTCTCCCGTTGTTGGATGCCGTCCCGCCGATCCGGGGCCTGCGCGGCCGCCCCCGCCGCAAGCCCCGGCGCCTGTACGCCGACCGCGGTTACGACTTCGACAAGTACCGCCGTCTTCTGTGGAGGCGCGGCATCAAACCACTGATCGCCCGGCGCGGCGTCGCCCACGGTTCCGGGCTGGGCAAGGTCAGGTGGGTGGTAGAGCGCGCGTTCGCATGGCTTCACCAGTTCAAGCGACTCCGCACCCGCTACGAACAACGCGCCGACCGCCACCAGGGCCTGCTCGAACTCGCCTGCAGCATCATCTGCTTCCGACGGCTCCGAACGGCATTCTGAAACGATCAGTTAAGGCCGCGGGCGTCGGCGAACCTGTCGCGGTCGTCGCCCAGCTCGGCCAACACGCGGGCTCCGAGCTGAGGTCCCAGCCCGGGGAAGCTCAGGATGATCTCCGCGTCCTCGTGTTGGAGGAAGGCTTCTTCCACGGCCTGGGCGAGGTCGTTCACGGCGGTGCAGGCGGCTTCGAGCTGGACGAGCAGCGCGAGCATCTGCTGGCCCAGGGCCCTCTCTACGAGAGTCGGATGGTGGGCCCATTCGGCTCGGAAGATCTCCCGGAGTCGTTCGGTCTCGGCCTCGATTCCACGCTGGCGGCCGGCACGCCGGCACGCCGGAGCGCTGCGGCGATCTGGGGGCGGGGCAGGCGGGCGGCGTCGGTGGGGGTCGGAGCTACCTTGAGCAGGGCGAGGGCTTCGGGCCGGCAGAGGCCGTTCTTCCAGTGCGCGACGGCGGTCAGGGCCGCGGGGTAGTACTCGCGGAGCAGGGAGCGGAGCTGGTTGCCGACCTGCTGGCGGTTCCAAGTGGCGTCCTGTTGGGCTCGGGCGAGGACGGCGACGGCGCGTGCCTGGTCGGAGTCGTTGGGCAGAGGCCGGTGAGCATGCCGGTCCGTGCGGAGGATGTTCGCCAGGACCAGGGCGTCCCCGAGGTCGGACTTCTTCCGGGAGACGGAGTGGCGGTCCCGATAGCGGGCGGCGGCCAGCGGATTGATCGCGTAGACCTGCCGTGGACCTGCCCGGAGGAGCGCGACGAGTAGACCGCGGTTGGTCTCGATCGCGACCGGGATGGGTTCGTCCTGGATGTTCTCGTGCTCAGCAAGCAGCTCCAGCAGCACCTGGTAGCCGACTGCGTCGTCGGTGATTCGCCGCTTGGCCAGCAGTTGGCCGGCCTCGTCGACCAGTACGACGTCATGATGCTTCTCGGCCCAGTCGATTCCGCAGTAGATCAAGTGGTCCCTCCCCGGAAGGCTCGACGTTTGCGCTGGTCACGAGCGCATGCGGGCCACGCAGCGTTCTAATTCCAGGCCTCGGCCACGAGGGCCGGACCGCCACCTCACTAGCTGTTCGTGACACCAGCGCACCGCGCGGGCCTCGGTCTACTGCGGGAGCTCAACCGGCTCGGACAGATGAAGAGGTCACCGTGCGACGGGCTCGCACCACAAACTCCAACGAGTGAACGAGAGCTGAGTGGTGACGGCCGACCAGTTCAACGTGACCCGGTCTCCGGTAAGGCCTCCAGGACCCGAAACGGCATAGGTCTCCGCCCGAATCCGGACAGCCGTCACCACGCCATGTGCCGGAGCATCCTCACCTTCGGCACTGGAACAACACTCCGGCCAGCTGAGCGGACCGCTGCTGCTAGATACGAATTAGAAGCGGCACTCCAGAGCGCCGAACACAGCGGCGCGCCGGCACCGGAGCAGGTCCGTGTGCCGCCGGGCATGGGTGGGGCGGAGTCAGGGGCGGAGGTAGCTCCCGAGGTAGATGCGTGCTGCGGTCTCGCTCGTGCCCAGCGCGACGGCCACCTCCTCGATCGGTACATCGCCCGCGGCGAGCTCGTGCACCGCGTCCTGGCCCGACCGGGCGATGACGTACCGCAGATCGGCCAAGGCCTTCAACGCGACCAGCGGCTCGTCGACGGCCAAGCCGTCGAGCCGGCGGACGAGTTCGGTGAGCAGTTCGGCGAGTTCCGCAGGAAGTTGGACGGCCGCGTCCCGGATGACCGACAGGTGCGCGTCGTAGTCCGCGATCGGCCCGGACAGATCGACGTCCGCCTCGTCCAGCGGCTTGTCCTTCCGGAGCTCGGTCCAGTCGAGCGGATACTCGGCCATCCCCCGCCAGCCGCACGAGCAACTGCCCCGCAGGACCGCGGCCCGGGGCCGGCCGAACCGACCGTCGTAGATGTGCCACTCCCGCGACGACGGCACATACGAACCACTGCCCACGTCGAAATAGACCGGGCCCGGCTCACTGCCATCAGCCGGCAACACCCCCACCGAACCCTCGTGCGCCGCCCCCAACACCTTGAGCACCCTGTCCACGATGATCAAGCCCTCCCCGCAGCAAGCGATCGGGCCGGCCAGCCGGCCGGTCCACGACGCCCAGGGTGCCCCGACCGGACCGTCCACGCAGCCGGATCCACCGAAAGCGGCACGGGCGAAGTCCCCCGCCGTCAGCGCGAGGCGGTAGCCGTGCGTTGTGCCGCCGGGAGGAGGTGGCCACCGCCCGCGCGGAACTCCGAACCTGCGTCTGCGTTGGGAGGCGTCAGCGGTGCGTCGTGTTCGATGTTCGTGAGAAACGACAGCAAAACCCGTTTGGCGGACGAGACGACCACTGCTACGTTTCCTGAGGCCGTGCGAGATATCGAGGAGGTGGTACCCGTGAACGCAGTATCGACATGGGTGCTCCCCTCCGGGGTCACGGTCGGGCGATAGGCAGGTCGTCCGGGAGCGCCGTTCCAGTGCACTCCCGAAAGGCACGACCATGCATTTCACTTCCGAGCAGCGCCTCGACGAAGGCGTCCTCGAACGCGAATTCACCCTCGGTGAGATCCCCGGGATCCTGTGGACACCCGCATCCGCATCCGCGCCAGTACCGCTGATCCTGCTCGGCCACCCTCCCCTCGGGCTGCGCAAGATGTACCCCCGACTGGTGGCCCGGGCCCGGCACTCCGCGGCGGAGGGCTTCGCCACGGCCACCATCGAGCTCCCCGGGAGCGGCGACAGGCCCCGTTGGCCCGCCGTCGAGCAGGCCCGCGCCGACCTGCGCCGGGCGATGGAGGCCGGCGAGCCGGTCAGCGACGAGATCGTCGACGCCCTCGTCCTCCCGCTGGTCGACAAGGCGGTCCCGGAATGGCAGGCCGCCCTGGACGCCCTCCTCTCGCTGCCCGAGCTCGGCGGCCCGGTCGGGTACTCGGGGGGAGTGATCTCCATCGGCATCCGGCTGGCGGTGGTCGAGCCTCGTATCTCGGCCGCCGTTCTGTTCTCCGGGAGTTTCGTGCCCCGCGCCCTGTTCGAGGAGGCCCGGCAGGTCACCATTCCACTGCACGTCCTGCTGCAGTGGGACGACGAAGGGAACGACCGGCAGGCGGCCCTGGACCTGTTCGACGCCTTCGGCTCCAAGGAGAAGTCCCTGCACGCCCATCTCGGCGGGCACACCGGCGTCCCGCAGTACGCGGGGGACGCGGCGGCCCAGTTCCTCACCCGACATCTGAAGTGAGGCCGGGCCGCAGACGGTAGCTGATGTCGGCCGGCATCCCGCTCATCGAGGACAGGTCCCGGCCGTCCGTAGCTCTCTACGCAGCGGGCCCCTGCTGAACTCTCGGCAGGGGCCCGTCCCGGCTGAAATCATGAACCGTTCGATTCCTGCAGAGTGTCGAGTGGTGCCCAAAACTCGTGCACAGGTGTTGTCGGTTCAGGGGTTCTGGCTCACATTCCGTGTAGCTGTTACGGAGAGTTAGATCATCGGGGACATGCGATGGCGGTTTGGATGTGCACGAAGACGAGGTGAGGTGAGTTCCAGGGCCCGGTTGTCGCGTCCGGCGCTCATGTGGTTGAGCCAGCGTTCGTACCAGTCGACGAAGTCGGTGGCGGATGAGACGTTGGGGCCCCAAAACCCATCGCTGTCACCGACGAGGAAGCGGCCGGTGAGGGACCGGTCACCGCAATGACACATACGTCGGTGCAGCCCATCTCGATGAAGCGAAGGAAGAGGTCGCGTCCGTGGCCCCGGGTCCTGCGCTGTCGAAGCCGCGGGGTGCCCCCGGTTCTCCGTGCGGATTCATGACCATCAGGGAACACCGCTCCAGCGGCATGAGGCCGTAGAACGGCGCCGCGCTTGAGCCGCCGATGTGCGTAAGGAACTTGTGGTGCTCTTCCCCGAAGGAGTGGCTGCGCAGCGGTTGGAACGGGATCGCGGCCAGCTTGCGACGCAGTCGGGGTATGCGGGGATCCATGGTGCATCCGCAGGAGGGCGAAGCTGGCCCGGCCGGACCTCTGGCGCTTGAGCATCTTGATCCGGTTGACGTGTCCTTTGACCGGACGTACGAGGGCATTCGGGCGGGTCTCCTTCCCTTCCGGCTCGCCGGCCGATGGCTGCCCGGCCCAATGCCCACCACCACTGCGCTGGGCCCGATCTGGAAAGCTGCTCGTCAATTGATAGTTGGGGCCTGACGGCGGCGCGGGCCGTGGAAGATGGGCCCGACATGACCGGAGCCCAGGCAAGGATGCGCTCGTGTCCGCAGCCCGAGTGGCGGAGCGGACGGTGGCTGCGGGTTGCCGTGTTCACGCTGCTGAGCTCGGCGTTGGCCGTCGTAAGCCATCAACTGGCATCGGGGGACCCGATCGCCTGGCACCGGGTGGCGCGCGGGGTGGCGATCGCTTTCGTCCTGTCGTGGCTCGTGGCTCGGACATCCCGGCCTTGGTGGCTCGTGGTCACGGCCACCGGAGTCGCTCAACTCGTCCTGCACCGCAATCTGTCCGTGCACCAGCCGGCATGTCTCGGACCCGCCGAAGGTCACGGCGCGGTACCCCACATCGCGCGCGCCGCACACCAGAGCATGTGGGCGATGGCGGCAGCCCATTGTGTGGCCGCATGTGTCATGGCTCTCCTCATGTACCGCGCCGACCGGGCGCTCAGCCGTCTGCCGCAGACGATGAGCCGATGGGCCCAGAGGGCGGTGGCAGCCGCAGCCGCGGCCTTCGGCGCCCTCTGCCGGCCGGGGCTCAAGCCGCACTCACACACCGGGCCCGTGCGGCACGACGGACTTGCCCCAAGTCCGTCGGCGGCGGCGATGCTCTGCCACGCAGTGGTACGTCGGGGGCCTCCTGCCGGGTGTGCAGGAGACGTTCCCCTTGATCCCGGCGGGCAGCGCCCCTGCGGGATGAAGCCCGCCCCCGTACCGAGAGGCTCCTCCACCATGACCGGAACACACACCCGTCCTCGTCTTCGCACCCTGGCACTCGCGGGCCTCGGTGCCCTGGTGGCCGTCGGCGTGAGCGCCGGGCCGGCCGCCGCACACGCCGAGGTCACGGCCTCCGACCCGCGCGCCCTCGCCGAGAACGTCACCCTCTCCTTCACCTCCGAGGCGGAGTCGGACAGCGCGGGCATCGCGGAGCTGCGGGTCGTACTCCCGAAGGGCATCACCCCGGACGCCGTGACGCTGAAGGATGCCCCCAAGGAGTGGAAGCTCACGGCCACCCCCGACGGATACTCCGTCGGTGGCACTGCTCTGGCCACCGGTGTCGACGCCGCGTATAGCATCACGGTGCGCCAGCTGCCCGACGAGAAGTCGCTGGCCTTCAAGACCCTCGAAACCTACGGCGACGGAAAGATCTCCCGCTGGATCGAGGTCCCCACCGACGGGCAGAAGGTCGACAACCCGGCCCCCGTGCTCGAACTGAAGGCAGCGGCACCCGGGGCCAAGCCGATTGCCCCGAGTCCCTCGCAGACGCCGAGCGCCGTCCCGTCCGTGCAGTCGTCGGCGGCGGCTCCTTCTACGCCCGCCGCTGCCGCGAGCGCGGAGACGGCGAACGGCAAGGAGGCGGGCAGCAATACCGGAGCGGTGCTCGGCGTGGTGGCGGCCGTCGTGGCGCTGGCCGCCGCCGGCACCTTCTGGTGGCTGCGCCGCAGCCGCAGCCGCAGTCAGGCCTGACCGAAGTGGCAGGGGCGGGGCCTGGCCTGCATGGTGCACCCGCCCCTGCCGCCTGGTACGGCCCGGGAACCCGTGCGGCGACAGGAGGCAGGGGCGGGTGGCAGGCCGGAGGTCCGTGCCGGGGTGCCGGGCCGTACCAGGCGTACCGGGATGGGGAGTCCGGAACGGCGGGCGCAATGTACAAGGAGAACGCCCGATCCGAGACGCACGTACCCAGCTTTAGCGGAAGTTGCTTAACCGGCTCGGGTCTCCGTCCGGCAGCACTATGGTCCACATCTCGGCATCAGTCCCAGCCCTGCCGGAGTCAGCCGTGTCGCCTCCCGTGAGTCACACCGTCCGACTGCCGCTCCGCACGATCGAGTCCCGGGTGGCGACGGCCCCCGCTCACGACCGCCACCCCGGAGACCGCCCGTCATGCACACAGGATCACCTCCTGCCAGGAAGCTGCCGACCGTCCTGGTACTGGTCGGCGCCGTACTCGCCCTGATACTCGGCGGGGCCGGGCCCGCCCTCGCGCACACCGCTCTCAGCGGTTCCGATCCCGCGGACGGAACCGTCCTCGACGCACCGCCCCGCCAGGTCACGCTCACGTTCACCGAGTCGGTCAACTTTCCCGACGAAGCGCTCCGGGTGCTGTCCCCGGCCAACGAACGCGTGAACCCCGGCCCGGCGCGGCATGCCGACGGCAAGGGGAACACGGCCCGGGTGGAACTGTCCGACAAGCTGCCCCAAGGCACCTACACGGTGGCCTGGCGGGTCGTCTCCGCCGACAGCCACCCGATCTCCGGCGCGTTCACCTTCTCCGTCGGCAAGCCCTCCGAGACTGCCGCCGCGGTAGCGACCGGTTCACCGGACGACACGGCAGTCGGCCGCCTCTACGGCTTCTTCCGCTACGTCGCCTACAGCGGACTCGCCCTCCTCGTGGGCGCGGCCGCGTTCATCCTCCTGTGCTGGTCCGCGGCGGCTGCGCTCCGCCCGGTACGACGGCTGCTGGTTGCCGGGTGGGCAACCCTGGCAGCATCCACCGTGGTCCTCTTCCTCCTGCGCGGCCCGTACGAGACGGCGGACCCGCTGATGTCGGCGTTCGACCTGGCCCAGTTGGGCCGAACCGCCACCGGGAGGCCCGGGACCGCACTGATCGTACGGCTCGTGCTGCTGCTCGCGGCCGCCGCTGTGATGCGGTGGCGTCCGCCTGTGCGACTCGCCGACCAGGACGACGAATCGCAACCGCCGGACCTCGATCTCCGTAGCCGCCTGACCGGGGCAGGGTTCGCCTTGGGCCTGGCGTTCACCTGGACCGCCGCCGAACATGCCTCCGCCGGGCTCCAGGTGCCGCTCGCCGTTCCGGTCGCGGCGCTCCATCTCCTGGCCATGGGGGTCTGGTTGGGCGGCATGGTCACGCTGGTGATCGCCCTGCGAGCCCCAGGGGCCGACGGCCGCGGCGTCCCCGCGCCCGCGGTGGGCCGCTTCTCGGCGCTGGCGTTCACCGCGGTCGCCGTTCTGGTCGGCACCGGGGTGTACCAGTCCTGGCGGCAGGTCGGCTCATGGGAGGCGCTGACCACCACGTCGTACGGCAGGACCCTCATCGTGAAGGTCGCCGTCGTGGTCCTCGTGCTGTACGTGGCGTCGTACTCACGCCGCTGGACCGCCCGCCTCTGCCACGAACCGCCGTCGGCCGCCGAGGCATCGAGGACGCCCGACCACGATCAGGTACGAGTGGCAGAGATGGTGGGGGCGCCCGGTTCCCCGGGGGTGACGGGCTTCAGCAGCGGGTCCGACGCCCCCGCCGCAGGCCAGTCGGACGATGCCGCCGGGTCTCCGCCCGTCGACGGGGCCGACCGGTACCGGCGCAGCCTGCGCCGCACCGTTATGGCCGAAGCAGCACTCGGCGTGGTGGTCCTGGCGATCACCACCCTGCTCACCGGCACCCAACCCAGCCGCGCCGCGGCCGCCGAGTCGGCCTCGGTCGGCGTCGGGCAGGAGCCGCGGGTGAAGGTGGTCACGCTTCCGTTCGACATGGGGACGGCCAACCACCGCGGCAAGATCCAGATCACGCTGGCCCCAGGACGCGTAGGCGAGAACACGGTCGAGGCCGTCGTCTACACCGACGACGGCGGCATCGCCACCGTCCCCGAGCTCCGCCTCGCCCTCACCCAGCCCGACCTGGCGATCGGCCCGCTCGATGCCAAGCTGAAGAACCAGAAGGGTTACTGGGCCGCATACGACCTGCGGCTGCCCATGCCCGGCGAGTGGACCATCGATCTCACGGTGCGCACCTCCGACATCGACCAGATCACCGTGCACGGGACCGTGCGCATCACGTAGCCACCACGATGGCAGCGGCCCGTACGTCCGGATCCGCCGCCGTGCCGGCGCTGGGACGGCGGTGCCCATCACCCGGACGGCCCACCGTCGCACGCGGCGCCCGGGGACGGTGTTCCAGCATCGCAGTGACTGTTCCCCGCGCCATGACGGCGCTTCATATGACGGCCGAGGGAGACCATGGGTTGGAAAGGCACGGGGGAGAGCGGCACCGCCGAGCGAGAAGCCCCCACGGAATCCGCTGGACGCGGATCCGGTCACGGTGGCCGCGCCGGGTCAGGTGCCCACGCTCCGCCGGCGGATCCGGTGGTTCTCCCGCTCAAGGCGAGGAGCGCGGAGGGTTTGGTCCGGACGAAACCCATCTCATCGCCCGCGGGCGTACCACGAACATGGTGGAGCGGAAGGCTCGGCTGGTTCCGGGCGCCGACAAGGCCGTGCGACGGTCAGGCTGTGGGGAGTTCCTGCGCCGGTAGCCGGCCTGCGCGTATAGCGTCGACCAGGGCTTGATGGTCGCGTTCGTTCTGGTCGGCGTAGGCCTCGGCGAAGGTGACGAGCGCCCGGTCGAAGACGTCGCTGCGGCCCAGGTACGCGGCGATCGCGATCCGGTCGCCCGACCGCGCGTGCGCGCGGGCGAGGGTGATGCCGCACACGTCGCCGAAGGCCGCCAGCTGTCGGGGCGACATCGTCTCCGGCATGGCGATGCCCTTCCAGTCGCGTAGCTGACGGACGTAGAAGTCACGCTGCTTGCCGTCGATCCCGTCCACCCGGTGCCAGCCGAGGAAGATGTCGCTCGCTGCCTGCATCAACCGCTGTCCGGAGACCACGCGCTCGCCCTGGTTGCGGTACCGGCTCGCGCCGACGTGCTCGGCAAGCACGGAAGTGTCTGCTTCCTTGGCCTGGAGAAAGAGCGGGTCGCGGCCGTCGCGGCCGAGGAGCAGGAAGATCCAGCAGCGGGTGCCGACGCTGCCGACGCCGACCACTTTGCGGGCGACGTCCGCCAGCCGGTAGTCCTCCAGGAGGGCCCGCCGGTCGGTGCTCAGAGTACGGCCGTAGTGTTCGAGCAGGCTGCGGAACTGCCGCACGAGCGCGCTGCGCTCGCGGTCCGGCATGAGGTCTGCGATCGGCACCAGCAACGGGGGGTCCGCCGCGATCCTGGGCTGGCCATCGACCAGCTCCGTGAGTTTGTCGAAGACCTGCAGACTGTCGCGCGAGCGGGCCTTGGCTATGTTGCTGGCCAGCTGCTTCTGTCCGCGCTTGCGGAGCTGCTGTGTGGCGAGGGCCTCGAGGCGGTCTGCGTCGAGGCTCGCGTACCAGACGGCGAGGTTGCCCGTGTCGGCAAAGCCGGTCATCGCCTCGCGGTACGCACGGACGGCGGTGCTCACGATCTGTGCGCGCTCGGCGTCGTCGAAGCCGTTCGCCCGGGCGGCGATGACGAGACTCGTGGACAGTCGTTTGACGTCCCATTCCCAGGGGCCGGGCAGTGTTTCGTCGAAGTCGTTGATGTCGAACATCAGCCGCCGCTCCGGAGAGGCCAGCAGCCGGAAGTTCAGCAGGTGCGCGTCCCCGCAGAGCTGGGCGGTGATTCCCGAGCCGGGACTGCCGGCCAGGTCGGACGCCATGATCGCGGCGGCTCCCCGGTAGAATCGGAAGGGGGACTCCGACATCCTGCTGTAGCGGATCGGGACCAGCTCGGATACCCGCGCCGCGGACTGCGCCTCAAGGATCGCCAGTGGGTCCGGTCGGTCCGGAGGCGGCCGGTAGACGGCATGCGACGACCTTGGCGAGCGGCTCCGGGCCTCTTTGCCCTGGGCCGCGCGCTCCTGGGGCGTGCTGTGGGGCACCGCGCGCATCGCGGTGGCCGCGCTTTCGGACATCAATGCACTCCTGCCTGACGCTGCGGTCCTCACGATGGGAACGGCGCCCTGCTCTGGGCGCCGTGTCCAGTGGCGCCGTGGGTCGCCTGCGTCAGCCTCGGGCGTCGATCTCGGCCTCGGCGACTGCGATGGCGACCAGCACGTCCTGCAACTGCTCGGCGGTCAGACCACCGGTGTCTCCTTCCTCCAACCCTAGAACCCCTCCCGATCCGGCGCACGGGGTAGCCGTGGTCAGCATGTGAGGCAGCGCTCAGGGAGGCCGAGCCTCGGCCTCCCTGAGACGGCTGTTGGTCTCCTTGACGCGGGTCCAACCGTCCCCACCTCGGTTCTCGTATGGCTACGACCAACGGGCATGTGTAGCACTGGGTGACGTTGGGGGCTGCGGTGGCCGCGAGGACCGGCCGTGCAGCGGATCGCGGTATCGGTCTCCCTTCAGCGCGGCGCGTCCTCGCGGGCGAGTGCGTTCTCGCGCAGGTTCGGTTCCAAGCGGAGTGTCCTGGTGAACCATTCGCCGTAGCGGTTTCCCAGGAAGGGAGCTGAAGCCCCGTGCAGGATGATGCTCAGGCCCACGGTCACACCGATGACCTCGCTCAGCAAGGTCCCCCCGGGCAGGTGCTCCTCCAGGGCGAGCAAGCCGAACACCAAGGAAGCGAGCCCACGCGGACCGAACCAACCGATGTAGGCCACGGAGGCGGCGCGCAGCCCGGTGCCGGCCAGCGCGAGAGTGACGGGCAGCATCCGCAGGATGGTCAGGCTGATCAGCGCGTAGACGATCGTCCGCCACGTCAGGTGCTGGAGCGTTGGTCCCAGGATGACCGCGCCGAAGACGAGGAAACTCAGTGAGGCGAGCAGGAGGCCGAGTCGTTCAGTGAATCTCGTGCTCTGAGCTGGATGCCCATCCTGGGTACGGATGCCTTGGTCGGGGGGCGTCCGGCGCAGGTGGATGCCGAACGCGAGGCCGGCGACCCAAGCGCCGATGAAGCCGCTGCCTTCGGTCGTGACACACAGCGCGTAGGCGATCACTGGAACGGCGAACACCAGGAACTGGCGCCAGTCGGGGCGGCTCCATCCATGGGAGAGCGACCAGCGCAGCAGGCTTGCCCCGGTCCAGCCGGCGGCGAGTCCGATCGCGCCGCTCAGCAGCAGCGCGCGCAGGAACGTCTCGGCGATGCTCGGATGGCCGTGGCCCTCACCGGCGGCAGCCAGTGCCAGGACGAAGAAGGGAAGCGCCAGACCGTCGTTCAGACCGGATTCGACGGACAGGCCGCCGCGGACCAGGGCCGGCACCTGCTTGTTGGAGACGGCCTGCTGGCCGAGCGCGGCGTCCGTCGGTGCCAGGATGATGCCGGCCAAGGCCAGCTCCCACAGACTCAGACCGGGCAATAGCGGCCAGGCCGCCAACCATCCCAGAGCCATTGTGGCCGGCAGGCCCACCGTAAGCAGCCGCAGCGGCAGGAACTCCTCCCGGCGCAGGTCCCGGGCCCTGATCTTTGCCGCGTCCGCGAACAGCAGGAGCACCAGTGCGCTCTCCAGCAGCGCCCGCGTGCTCTCGGGATCCTTCGCACGGTCCAGCAGGTCCAGGCCCAGCGGGCCGATCGCCAGCCCGAACAGCATGAACACCAACGGTCCCGAGAGCACCGTGGTCGACAGGCGCCGCGAGAGCGCCCCGTAGCCGAGGACCACACCCCCAGCGATCACGATGGCCCATTCGCTCATCCGTACTCCTCACCCTGGGCATCCGTCGTCGTCGGGGCGGCTGCGCCACAGGCAATGTGCCAGGTGCCCCGGGCACGCCATATCACCTCACGCAGGGACACGAGGCCTGACCCTACGGCGTTGCCGGCCAAACGCCCGGAGACCGGCCGCCGGCGCATGTCATGGGATCGACGCATCTCGCAATCCGCAGGGCTTTCGGCATGAGCGGCCACCGCACGGCGAGCCGCCACACGGTCGGCGGGAGCAGACGCGGACGCGGACAGCACGGCCGGATCGTCGCACGCGAACGGATCTTTCATGAAGCGATGCGACCACACCGGCGACGGGACGGCAGCCTGCCGTGCTCCACTCGCCACTACAGCGAACGGCGAGGCTGAATCACGCCGAGCGGCCTCTCGGCCCCGGCTGACCTGTCCGGCCTCGAAATACCAGAAGCTGGGAGGTCCCGAGCGGGGGGTGTCTTGATCCATCCGACGACACGCGATTCACGCAGTGATGGCTCCTGCCGTGATCAGGGCCGCAACCCCCGGTAGGCCGGCCTCTCTTCAAGGGCGGGGCCGATGTGCTGGAGGAGCGGGCGCAGTACGTCTCCATTGCTCCGCGGTTGGCCTTTCGATTCCATGAGCGTGGGGCTGATCACGTGCCTGGCCGCGTGCCACATTGCGGCTTGCAGGATTTCCGGTCGGCATTGCGTCGCAGCGACTCCCGCCTTCTCCTCGGCGATCGCGGTGACGCCGAGCCCGCGGATGACACCGGCGAGCATGACCGCGTCGTCCGCCTCCAGCTGCACGTCGCAGCAGCGCACCTCGATGGTCGGGTAGCGCTCGGAGAGCCGGGCCTGCCAGTACAGCTGCCCCCGATCGGGGATCAGCCCGCATTCCACCAGCCCATCGGCCCGCGCCTTGTAGTCCGCGCCCCCCCCCCGCGAAATGCGGTGGTGGGCCGCTGACCGGCCAGCGGCCGAAGATGATCGCGCGCCAGCCGGCGAAGCCGGTGTCCCGCCCGTCCCACAGGGGCCCGTTCGCGGACATCGAAATCCTGTGGCAGCAGCGCTCGCCCCCCAGCGGCTGATCGAGCGGGTCGTGGGCCTCGACGAGGCGGCAGCGCTGCTGCCTGGCCTCGACCGGGCGTCCCCCGCCGGGATGACGATGATCGATCCGCTCCACGGCTGAATCCACGGCGGACGCGGCCTGGGGCGTCGGGCGTGGCGTCGGGATTTGTACGGGTTGTCGGGTGATGATGGCGCAGTGCGACTTGATCACGTGTCCTATGCGGTGGCCCGCGACAGCTTCGTCTCGACCGTCCAGTGGATCGGATCGGCCCTCGGCGCCGGGTTCGTCGACGGAGGCGTGCACCCGCGATTCGGCACCCGCAATTTCATTCTCCCGCTGAGCGGCGGCACCTACGTCGAGGTCGTCACCACACTCGACCACCCCGCCGCCGACCGCGCACCCTTCGGCCAGGCGGTCGCGCGCCGCGCCGCCGAGGGCGGCGGCTGGCTCGGTTGGGTGGTCTCCGTCGACGACATCGCCCCGGTCGAGGCCCGCCTCGGCCGCACCTCGGCCGAGGGCCACCGTGTCCGCCCCGACGGGTTCGACCTGAGGTGGAAGCAGATCGGCCTGCTGGAACTGCTGGAGGACCCGCAACTGCCCTACTTCCTTCAGTGGTCGGTCCCCATCGAGGAGCGCCCGAGCGCCGACCCGCGCACCTCCACCACCATCCACGGGGTCTCCATCGCCGGCGACGCCGCCTCCATCGCCGAATTCCTCGGCGAACCGGCCGACCACCCCCTCGACCAGATCGACGTCACCTGGGTCGAGGATGAGGAACCGGGCCTGGTCTCAGTAGAGTTCGCCACCGCCCACGGCCCGGTCACGATCTGACCAGGCCTCCCCGGCCCGCCTGCTGACAGACCTGGCGAACATGCCGACGCCCACTGGCCGGGCCGCGAACTCCCCCGAGGGCTGGTTGCTTCCCGGCGGTCGTCACCGGCCAGCACCTCTCCGCGGGCGTCCTTGGCCGCGTACCGGCCGACCTCCGCCCGTCACCGCCACCCAGTGGCAACGACGCGCCTGGCCGCCTTGCGGCCCTGACGCTCACCGTCGCGCCGCTCCTGAGTCAGCTTGTGGTGCCGCCGTAGTTCCGCAGGACGTTCAGAGCCCTCTCGAAGGCCGAGTCCTTCTTCTTGCCGAACTCCTCCTCGGTGAAGACCGGCTCAGTGAGGTGCGGCGCAATGCCCGTGCCGTCGAAGGTCCTGCCCGAGCGGGTCAGGAACTCCTCGTTCGGCAGCCAGGCCGACATGCCGTTGGGGAGCTTGCGCAGCATGACGTCCGAGAAGACGCCCTGTGTGGGCTGCCCGATCCGGACCGTCTTGCCGGGCCGCTCCATGAGGGCCTGGGTGAAGCTCTCCCCAGCACTGACGGTCGAGCCGCCGGTCAGCACGGCGACCGGCCCGGTGTAACGGGGGCCCTGGACGGGCTTGACATACGCGGGCTGAGGGCGAGTGTGCCTGGTGGGGTCGGCGGGGTTGTTGCGGGCGCGCTTGGAGTAGGCGACGTAGGGGGTGTCGGTGAGGCGCTCGGCGATGTGGATTCCCAGGGCGTCGGAGCCGCCGCCGTTGATCCGCAGGTCGATGATCAGGCCCTTGAGACGTTGGGTGCGCTCCTGGCCGAGCACCGTATCCAGCGCCCGGTCGAGCTCGGCCAGTTGGGCCGCGTAGGGGGCGCCGTCGCCCGCGTACCCGCCGAACCCGGAGATCCGCAAATAGCCCTGCCCGCCGGGGAGGTCGGCGTAGGTGATCCGCCCGTTGGCGAAGTCCTGGAGGTTCCGGGCGTCCTTGAGGTCGTGCGCCACGATGAACTTCTTGACCTTGGTGTCCAACTTCTCACCGGGCGGGACGGTGCCGGGGCGAACCTGTGCGAAGACGCGGTCGCCGTCCTGAACGGCAACATGGGCGTCGTAGAGAGGCTTGACCATCTCGCTGAAGACGGCGAAGAGCCGTCCTTGGTCATCTTCGCGTGCACCTGGGGCCGGTATTGGTCGCGTAGAGCGTGCCAGTCGACGCCCTTGGCGGAAAAGAAGGGGTAGTTCTCCTCGAAGGACTGCCAGAAGACGTCAAAGGCAGCAAGCGGACCCTTGGGGGCCGGACGAGTGCAGGCGTCGGGCAACTCCGCGATCCGGATCAGGTTCCGGTCGCCGACGGAGCCGTCCACTCGCATGGACGCGCGGTCGCGGCCTCCTGGGGTGCGCACGGTGAGGACAGTGCCGTCGGGCGCGGTGTAGGTGCCGGAGCCCGTCCGCTGTGCGGAGTTGCCCTTGAGGCAGCTGACGGCGGTGGTCTGGTACTCCTGGAAGGCTCCGTTCCGGATGGATAGCACTGTGCCGTACCCGTCCATGCGCCAGATTCCGTCGGTGGTCGGCTGTTGGGCGGTGGCGGCCGGCGCGGCTCCGCCGACGAGGGCCAGTGCGACGGCGGTGGCCGTGACAATACGCACGATCTTGCCTTCTCTGTAGGCGACTGCTCGGGACAAGCCCCACGGTCGCCGACACGGCGTTCCCCAGGCCATCCGGCTGCCCGGTTGTTCGGGGGTGGGGCCAGCCCCCACTACCGGCAGTACCCGGGAGTGGTCGGCCGCAGGATCCGGACCGCGCCGAAGGTGGTGGCGTCGCTCCAGGAGCAGACCGTCTGGTCGCCGTCAGGGCCGGGGGAGAGGCCGCAGCTGCTGGGCGTCCATACCCAGCAGTTCGCCCGCGGGGACGAGCAGTGCTGCGCCCTGGCCGGCTTCCTCGCTGGCTGAGCACGGCACCCGGGATGTTGGCCTAGTGCATCGGAGGGAGGCGGGCGGGGCGGGGCACGGGCACCGGGGGTGGGGGAGGGCATGCTGAGGTGTCGTCGGCCAAGGGCGTTCGCCCGGTCGGCCACTCGACCGCTGCCGCCGACTGCCGACTGCCGACTGCCGACTGCCGACCGCCGACTGCCGACCGCCTGCCACTGACCGCCGACCGTCGTTCGATCCCGCCCACCGGGAAGCAACGGAGACCCATGTCCGCGCCCGCCGCCCCCGAAGCCACCGCCGCGACCCTGCTGCGCCGCCCCCAGATCTGGGTGGTCCCCACCATCCTCACTGCACTCCTCGCCCTGCTGCTGTCCCTGCTCTACATGGGCGGCATCGTCAATCCCAACGGGCACCTCCGGGATCTGCCGATCGCTCTCGTCGACGACGACACCGGAGGGCAGGACCTCGGCGGGCGGATCACCGCCGCCATCGCCTCCGACACCGCGGGCGGAAAAGCCGACTGGCGCGTGATGACCCGCGCCCAGGCCGAGGACCAACTCGACTCGGGGAAGGTCTACGGCGCACTGGTGGTCCCGGCCGGCTTCTCGGAAGCCGTCGCCGCGCTGACCACGTCCGCGGCCACCCGCCGGCCGACCATGATCGTGCTCACCAATCCCGGCAAGGGCAGCCTCGGGTCCTCCCTGGCGAGCCAGATCAGCACCAAGGCGGCCCACAGCGCGTCGCAGTCCGTCGGCCGCCAGCTCACGCAGGCCGCCGGCGCACAGGCGAGCCCTACGACGAAGGTGCTGCTCGCCGACCCGGTCGACGTGGTCACCCAGGTCGGGCACCCCCTCGGCGCCCACAGCGGTTTCGGCCTGTCGGCCTTCTACTACACCCTGCTGCTGGTCCTGGCCGGGTTCATGGGTGGCAACGTCATCAGCAACGGCGTCGACACCGCCCTCGGCTACGCCGACAACGAGATCGGCCCGTGGCACACCCGGCGACGGACCGTACCGATCAACCGCACGCAGACGCTGCTGCTGAAGATGGTGATGACCGCGGGCATCACGCTGGTCAGCTCCGCACTGGTGATGCTGGCCTGCATCACGATCCTGGGGATGGACGCCTCCCATCTACCGCTGCTGTGGATCTACTCCTACTGCGCGGCCCTCGCGGTCGGCCTGGGAGTCCAGGCCATCAACGCCGCCTTCGGCGGGATCGGCCAGCTGGTGTCCATGTTCGTGTTCATCGTGCTCGGCCTGCCGTCGTCGGGCGCGACCGTCCCCCTCGACGCGGTCCCCGCGTTCTACAGGTTCCTGTCCTACTTCGAACCGATGCGCCAGCTCAGCGACGGCGTACGCGCGATCCTCTACTTCGACGCCCGTGGCGACGCCGGCCTCACGCGCTCGTGGATCATGATCGGGATCGGCATCGTCCTGGCACTGCTGTTCGGCTTCGCCATGACGACGTACTACGACCGCAAGGGCCTCAAGCGCCTCACACCCCAGCCCGTATGAGCTTGAGTTTCATCCACGCAGGTCGAAGGGTTCGCACCAGTCCAGCGACGGAGGGTCCCAGGCGTGGTGACGCAGGATCATACGTGCGGCAATCCGGGATGGTGTCAGCCGCATCGCCGTGTTCCGAAGGGTGACGGCCAGTGGGTGGGACAGTTGCTGGCCCATTCTCCCGGCCTGCCGGGCGGCCCGTGCGTCGGCCTGGCTGCGCGGTCGGCGCTGGGCGTCGTAGCGGGCGAGCGCGGCCTCGACGGTGGACTCGGCACCGAGGGCTGCGGCGAGGGTGACCGCGTCCTCCAGTGCCTGGCAGGCGCCCTGCCCGAGGTTGGGGGTCATCGCGTGGGCCGCGTCGCCGAGCAGGATGATCCGACCGACTGCGTATGAGGGGAGGGGAGTGCGGAGTTCGTTCACGTCGTGATGCAGCACGGCCTCCGCCCGAGTCGCGTTGAGCAAGGCGGGGATCGGGTCGTGCCAGGTGTGGAATCGTCGGCGCAGTTCGGTCAGTGGGTCGGGTTCGGCGAACCGCGTTCCCGCGGGGAGGCTGAGGACAGCGTGCCATGCAGCCTTCCCGTCGAGGAAGGCATCACGCAGCCGACCTCCCGGAACGCGGTGCAGGTGGAGTTCTTGTGTGCCCCGGAGCGCAGCCGCTTGAGCAGCGTCGAGGAGGAGATGAGGCCCTCGCGTACGGACACGGCCACCCGCATCGGGCGCCGGTACTGAGTCTCGATCAGATCCCAGTCGGTGACGTTTTTGCTCGCCTCCCCGAACAGTGAGTCGATGTGGACGTACTTGCTCTGCTTGGACGGGCGGTAGAAGGTCAGACCCTTCCAGTTTCTGATCCTGGGCAGCAGATCGATGCCCAGCAGGTGCGCCAAGGCGAAAACGGGCACGCTCTGGCCCTGGGTGTTGGCGTGCTCGGTGGGCGGCTTGACCTCGGAGGTGTTCTTGAGGAGGCCCTCGATGATGTGGACGGCCTCCCACACCCGCACGGTATGAAGTGCGTGAACAGCGTGAACAGCGCGATGTAGGTGTCCGAGACGTGGTGGTAGGCGATCCCGCCCGGACCGCGGGGCGAAGGAACCTGGGATACCGAGGCGTCCGCGGTGAACCGCTTCCGCAGCTTCATCGGAACGCACGGCTCAGACGGCGTGACTCTCACCCTGTGGGCCGAGACGGACGGTATCCGGCAACACCTGCGCACCTGGACGAAGGACCACGGCGAGGTCCGCGTCGACGGAGAAAGGGGGTTTACCCGGCGCCCGAGCCCAAGGAACAGGCGGCGGACATGCGGCGAGCCGGCCGGTCTTGAAGCGGTCGGCGCTCGCGGGCTGGAGGCCGGACTCGTCCAGGCGGAGGGGTCTTCCCACGGCTTTGGCAAGCCCAAGCCCAAGCCCACCCGGGCCTGGCGAGTTGCGCGGGCCGGCTGTCCGACGCCGGCCTGACCCGGGACAGCGGTCCTTCGGGGTCTTCCCGGCTCAGCCGACTCCGGCGACTCACGCGGCTCCCCCGGTGCGCGGGCGTCCGGTGGCCATCCGTATGATCTTCGCTTTCTCCCCAGAGAAGGTCGAAGAATAGCGATGCCACCCCGTAAATCCCCCGGCAAGTACGCCGGTTGGGTCGCCACTGCAGTCGCGGCGGTCCTTCTGGTTCCGGCGATCGGTTCACCCGCTCAGGCGGCTCCCGGAGACCCGGCGACCGCGTCCTCCTTCAACCTCAAGTCCGGACCCGACCTGAGCGGCCAGGTGGCCGATCTGAAAGCGGCCTTGCCCACGCAGGGCGTCCAGGACCTGCTCGACCAGGGCAATCGGGTCGCGAAGACGGGCCCGTCCTGCACCACGGACCCGTTCGGCTCGGGCGACGACGGCAAGGTGCTCGCTCCCGCCAGCAAGCTCTGCTGGGATCCCGGCGACTCCGCCACCGAGGAATGGATCCCCCAGGGCATGACCGGTGTCTCGGACGCCCAGACCGACGAGCTGTGGGGCTCGCGCAAGCCACTGGTCACCGCCTGGTACGACAAAGCCGGCGGCAAGGGCGTGCGGCTGTCTTTCCTCGACCCGCAGACCGCGATACCGGGTGACCCCGACGGCCGGCGGTACCGTCACGTCCTGCTGGTGGAGCCGTACTACAACAGCTACGGCCACGTCTCCTACAAGGCGGTCGACATCCACGCGGGCGGCATCGCCTGGTACAAGTACTACCTCTACGTCGCGGACACCCTGAACGGCCTGCGGGTCTTCGACATGCGTTCCATCCTGGACCTGAACCCGGACCAGAACGCATCGGTGGACGACACCACGCTGGACGGCCTGAAGAGCAACGTCCGCGACGAGACCCAGATCGGCCGGCAGAACAACGTCTACTACAGCTACACGTACCGGTACGTGATGCCGCAGGTGGCCTCGTACAAGTTCGCCAGCGCCCAGGGCAATTCCTCTGCGGCGACCTGCGTGGCCACCGGAGCGCCGAAGGCGTCCTACATCTCCGTCGACCGCAGCAACTCCGCCGCTCCGGCTCTGATCATGGGCGAGTACTGCGACTCCGACGACACGCACCCCGAGAAGGGCCGGGTCGGCGCACTGCCGATCGAGGACGCCACCGGCCTCCTGAAGTCGACCAACGGCGTGGTCGGCGCGACGGGCGCGTTCTACCTGCCCCGCGATCTCACCCAGGGCGCGGCACGCTACGACGGCATGTACTACTTCAACCGCAGCTGGACCACCCACAGCGGCAGCCTGCGCCGGGCGACCGTCTCCGGCGGCCGTCTGGTGGACTACGGCGCCAACATCACCAACGCCGTCGGTCCCGAGGACCTGTCCTTCGAGCACGGGCAGGGCGTGCCGGGCGGCGGTACGCAATACCTGTGGTCGCTGACCGAACACCGCATGGACACCACGGACCCGACCTGCACGGACCCCGGCTCCCCCTGTGGCCGGGTGATCTACGCGCACCGTGTGACCGACATCCTGGCTCGGCCTTAACCCACCGCCGCGGCCGCCGACACGTGGGCGGCCCGGCGTCGGCCGGCGAGGGCCGGCCCGTCCTTTCGCGGTGGTGGCGGCGGCCTTCACCACGAAAGGACGGGCCCGGAACACCTCTCCCGTACGCCGGGCCGCCGTCGCCCCCGGGGGGCATCTTGCCGCGACTGGGTCGGGCCATCCGTGCACGGGCCGCCCCATGCGCCGGCGCCGGTGCCAGTCGCGCCGTTGGGCGGCGGGCAGCCGGGCCGAACTCGGTGGGGATTCACCCGTGAGGGGCCCTTGGTTCCGGTGCCGAGCCCGAGCTGTGACGGAACAACAGCTGTCCGTCGGCATGGTCTTCGATGGCGAATTGGTGGTGGGGGTGTGGAGGGGGCAGCGGTTTCGTTTGAGGCATCCAGTCGTCGGTTAGGCCGTGTTCGGCGGCGCCCGGCTTCACATCCGTGTACCACGGGATAACGCCCGCCTCAAACGGAACAGCCGTTAGTTGCATGATTGCATGACAAGTAATCAGTAGGGGTTGAATTAATGTGTAGGCCCTATGCCTTCGGAACGCTGCGCTGTCATATTCGCATCAGATCGCCCCGCTCATCTCGTTGCACCCATCAGGGGGAAGGCAGGAACATGGGCAAATTCAGGTATGGAACCACGGCGTCGGCCATCGTGCTGGCTGCCTTGGGATCGCTCGCGGCCGCGGGCGGCACGGCTCACGCGGAAGCGGGCCAGGACACCATCACAATGCTGAAGCAGGAAAAGACCCAGTGGTGCTGGGTCGCCTCCGGGCTGACCATCGCCAAGTTCCAGGGTTTAGGCTCCACACAGACGGATTTCTGCAACAGGGCCCAGCCCTACTACGGCTGCAACAACCAACCCGCCACGCTCGACGACATGGCCAGGGGCTGGAGCAGCCTGGGCATGGCCCACACCGGCTCGGGCCTGAACAGCGCGGCCACGTTCAATCAGGTGTACACCGACGTCAAGGCGGCCCGGCCGATCGGCGCCCGCATCGGGTGGACGTCCGGTGGCGGCCACATGAACGTGGTCTACGGCTTCGACACGTCGAACAACACGATCGCCGTGGCCGACCCGTGGCCGGACACCACCACGTACACGTGGTGGAACTACAACGACTACGTGAGCAACAGCTCGTCCAAGTGGACCCACTCCCGCATCGGTATCTCCCGCTAAGGCAGGCGACATGCGCGACACCGAAATGTCCAGCAAGCGGATGGGCTCTCGCTTCTCCCGCCTGTCCATCGTCATCGCACTGAGTGCATCCGCACTGCTGTCCGTCGTCGGTCCGGCCCATGCGGCCCCGGCCAAGGACCCTCTCCCGGCCGACATCCCCGACTATCAAGCCGCCCTCGACGCGGTGAAGTCCACCGACGTGCGCAATGCCGTCTGCCGTTTCCTGAGCACTCCGGTGCCCACCGGCGGCGCCGGCGGGCCGGTGCAGACGATCCCCGAAACGGCCGAGCCGTGCCAGGGCCTCCCGGTCTTCACGATCAAGGACCCGCTGGCACGGAACGAGATCACCCCCGGGTTCGTCCAGGGCACCGCCAAGCCACTGCCCACCGAGGCGGTCAAGCTGACACAGCTGGTCTCCTCGCTCAGCACCACGGTCAACGGCCGCAACGTAACCGTGATGCTCGCCCCCACTCAGGGCGGCGGCTGGCACCTGGCAGCCATCCGCGACGGCGACATCGACGCCACATACGCCGGCAAGGCCACTCTGGGCACGCTGGTGTTCACCGAGCCACAGATCCGCGGCTGGTACCAGCTCAAGCTCACCACCGTCGAACCCCTCAACGACGAGGCCCGGCAAGGTCTTGGCGGCCAGGCATCGGTGTCGCTCAGCGACTACCAGAAACTGGTCAAGGCCCGCTACGCCGACAAGCTGCCCGGCTCGGAGTACGACACCAACGGCTACTCCAGCGGCTACAGCTCCCAGCGCAAGGCGGACGACGCCTCGCCCTCCACCCTGCTCCTCGCCGGCGGTTCAAGCGCGGCACTCGCCCTCGCGGGCGGGGCCGCCGTGCTCCGCCGGCGCCGGCGCGCAGGCACCTGCTGAGCCCGACCCGTACGCGCTCTCGCCCCGTCCCGGCAGCCAGCCGGGACGGTTCGGGGGGATTGGCGGGTGGTGTTTACGGCCCGTCTGGTATGCCGAGCGGCGCGGTGAGCCGCGACTGCCAGCTCTCAGACCGAACTGGGCCCACCTCAGATCGCCGCGGGTGGGCAACTCGCCCAGCAGATCTCAAGGGGCCATGGCTCCGTGTACCGCGCCGAGTTGAGGGGGAAGGCTCCCCGCCTGATGGTGCGGCCGCAGCAATCGCAGAGCAGCGTGGTGTGGGCGCCTGCGTCCTCAAGGATCCGAGCCGCCTCGTCAGCGGCTTCGAGCCAGCCGGGTGCCTTGATCTCTACGGGTGCGCTGGCGAGCAGAAGTTTGCTGTTCCAGAGGCTGAGGCCGGTGACCGTCCGTATCGCACGGACTGCCTCCACTTTTCGGTCTCCTGCTTCTGCCAGCAGCACACGGAATCCTGGCTCTTCCACACACCCTCCCCGGCCATCCACGAGCTGTCCGGTAAGTGAACCATCACCGTAACTGCTGAATGTCGTGGGCGGGTGGACGATAGGCCCAGCAGGCTATCGCCGGACCCGGATCAGGATGGCGGCGAGGTGGAGAGCGGCTTGGTAGGTCATGGCGAGTTTGTTCGTTCGCATGGCCAGACCTCGCCACTGCTTGAACCGGTTGATGCATCGTTCAACGGAGTACTTCCACGCGATGGCCTCAAGAGCGCGACGGTGGTCGGCTCACCGCCGTCCTCGGATCGGATCGGCCCGCCTCAGCGGCTCGATCCGGTCCCACATCGCATCAGTGATCACTAGTCAGACAGTAATATCTGATCAACCGACCAACCCGCCAAAGAGGCACGCTCTAGCTGCGTGACGTGGTGTCACGGCGTTAGGCCGGAAGGACGCGCGCCGGCCCGCTCGGCGAGCTTGTTGTTAGGGCGGCTCAGGGTGGCGAGGGGCAGAGCCGCCTCACCTCATTCGGCGGACAGGTGTATCGCCTTTGCTCCTCACCTGCCGGAGCGCACCGTCGGCGCACGCGCGGGCGCGCACGATCATGCACACGCTCCCCAGACCCGGGCGCGGTAGATCAGCTTGCAACTGCTACGCCTTCGCTGCCCCAGCGGCGCAGTTGGCGCCCGACCCGCGCGAAGAAGACCACAGGCAGGCCATCCAGCGTGCCGTCCACGCCCCTCGGGATTCCGGAGCCACCTTACCTGGCGCCGCCACGACACTTGTTGCGGCGCCAGCTCAGCCGCATCGACTGCCCTGACCTGCGCGGACAGAAACCGCGTGCTCGCATGGCCTCAGAGAACCCTTCTGTCAGGAGTGCCGCGCGCGGCTCAGGGTGGCCCAGCAGATGCCGGCACACCCGGAGCCTGACTTGAGTAGAGCCCTGTGACCGATTCCACGAGCGCTGCGTGCCTGCCTGGGGGACGCTTTGGGCGCCCAGCCCCAAGCGGCGGTGAGGAGGCCGTCCCCGACCCGAGTGGCTCTCACCCTGCCTTCGAGCCGATGCCCGCCCGGGCCGCCGAATCCATCCCCGGTTCCGGCGTCCTGGCGTGTGGCCTCGCAGCGAAGCAGAGGTTCGACGGTTCTCCAGACATCTTGAGATGTCTCGACGGAGGTGCGTCTTGGAGACCGCCTTTCAATCTTGGTCGGCTTCAACTGCGAGCTCAGCACCGGATGTCGTCGGCGGGCCAGGAACGGGGCCGGGGGTGGGTGCATGAGGACAGCGAGCAGCAAGGCCGTACTCTGCAGACGGCAAGACCAGGCGCTGCTGATGCGGCATAGCCGTTCGTATCAGGTGCCCGACGAATGACCAGGAGGTTGACCGGTGATCACTCTGACCGCAGTCGCAGGGGTGGCCCTGGTCGAACTGGGCATGGCCCTGACTCCGGGACCGAACATGATTCACCTCGCCTCTCGGGCCATCACCCAAGGTCGCAGGGCGGGCCTGGTCAGCCTCAGTGGGACCGCCGTGGGATTCGTGTGCTATCTGCTGGCGGCGGCTGCGGGCCTGTCGGCGTTGTTCGCTGCCGTGCCGATGGCGTTCATGGTGGTCAGGCTTGCTGGGGCCGCCTATCTGGCCTACCTCGCATGGGGCATGCTCAAGCCCGGCGGCCGCTCGCCATTCGCCCCGGCCCAAGACCTGCCTCCGGTCTCTGACGCCCGCCTGTTCTCGATGGGGCTGCTGACGAACTTGCTCAACCCCAAGATCGCTCTTATGTATGCCGCCCTCCTGCCCCAGTTCTTGGACCCACAGGGAGGCCCGGCCTGGGGGCAACTGCTCCAGCTCGGTGGGGTGCAGATCATCGTGGGGATCTCGGTGAACGCTCTGATCATGTTGGGCGCAGCGCGGGTGTCGGGGTTTCTGACTGCCCGTCCTCGTGCCATGGCTGCCCAGCGGTTCACGGCAGGTGGCCTGCTCGGCGTCTTCGCGCTGCGCACCGCGCTGTCCCGTACCCCTGTCTCCGCCTGAACCAGGCCCGCGTCACTGTGACGCCAGACTCGGGCCCCGTCACGCGCTCCCCGGGGCTGTCTTGTTGGTGGACGGGTGTCTCATGAGACACATCAAAGTCTGGAGAACGACGGCCACCGCGCGATCCTCTTCACCCCCGCAGGCCACGGCGGTCGGCTGCTCCTGCAGAGCCGGTGCGGCTCCCTGGTGCATGACCGGATCCCCACCTGGTCGCCGCCGCCAAGCAGCTGCCCGAGGGTCTGGTCTTCGAAGGCGAACTCGTCGTCTGGGACACCGCAGCCGCCCCCTGTCCTTTGAAGCCCTTCGACGCCGGGCCGCCGCCCGCGGCCGCACCGCTGGCGCCGAAGCCCCCGATGTTCTTCATCGCCTTCCACGTCCTCCAGGTCGACGGCTGGAAGGCCCAACGAGGTCTGAGGCGCGCCGTTCCCCGCCCTGGCCTCGGCACGCTGCCGGAGAGGAGCTGATCGGCACCTGGCGCGACGCCCGGGAGCGGAACGAGTTCGCCAGGCTCTTCTCCCGGGAACGGCTCATGCGCGAGGTCTGAGGCTGGGACTTCGGCGACCTGTCCACGGTGACGGTGCACGTCCCCAGGCTCCGGGCCAAGATCGAGAAGGATCGCCGCTTCGAACTGACTCTCCCCGTAGCTGTGTAGGCCGTGCGGATCCGGCCGAAGCGGTCGGCCGGATCCCGGGATCAGCCGGTCACGCCCGCAGACTCGCGCTGGCCGGCCCGCGCGAACTCGGTCATGCCGTCGACGAAGCCGACCGTCGGACGCCAGCCCAGCTCCTTGCGCAGGCGGGCGGAGTCGGCGGTGATGTGCCGTACGTCGCCGAGGCGGAACTCGCCCGTCACCACCGGGGCGGGTCCGCCGTGCGCCGTGGCCAGCGCGGTGGCCATCTCGCCGACCGTGTGGGGCTCCCCGCTGCCGGTGTTGTACACGGCGAGTGCGCCCGCCCGACGGGCACCGACCGCCTCCAGTGCCACCGCATTGGCCGCGGCCACGTCCGTGACGTGGACGAAGTCCCTTCGCTGCGCGCCGTCCTCGTAGACCCGGGGTGCCTCGCCCCGGGCGAGCGAGGAGCGGAAGAAGGAGGCGACCCCGGCGTACGGGGTGTCGCGCGGCATGCCGGGCCCGTACACGTTGTGGTAGCGCAGCGACACCGCCCGACCCTCCACGCACCGGGCCCAGCTCGCCGCGAGGTGCTCCTGGGCCAGCTTCGTCGTCGCGTACACGTTCCGCGGATCCGTCGGCGCGTCCTCGCTGACCAGGCCCGGCGCGAGTTCGGCTCCGCAGTCGGGGCAGCGTGGTTCGAACCGGCCCGCCGTCAGGTCCTCGGTCCGACGTGGCCCGGGGCGTACCGTCCCGTGCCGTTCGCACGTGTACCGGCCCTCCCCGTAGACCACCATCGACCCGGCGAGCGCGAGTTCCCGTACCCCGGCGGCCGCCATTTCCGCCAGCAGCACCGCCGTCCCGAGGTCGTTGCAGCCTACGTAGCCGGGGGCGTCGGCGAAGTCCTTGCCGAGGCCGACCATGGCCGCTTGGTGGCACACCGCGTCCACTCCGCGCAGCGCGGCCCGGACCGCCTCGGCGTCCCGTACGTCGGCGCGCACGAACTCGGCGTCGGGCAGGGGCGGCGTGCCGGGGTGGGCGGCGGGCAGCAGGGCGTCGAGGACGACGGGCTCGTGCCCGCGGGCCGTGAGGGCGGTGACGATGTGGGAGCCGATGAATCCGGCCCCTCCGGTGACGAGTACGCGCATGCTCCGGACGCTACGCAGTGCGGAGCTTGCGGAGGGTCTCCCACGCGTGCACGTAAGACTTCCGTCATACGGGAGCGGCGGGAACTGCGACGGGGGCGTGACGGCCGGGTCGCTCCAAGCGGGACGTCAGTGGTGACCGAGGTGGTCGTGGTCCTTCCAGATGCCGTTGCCCGGCATGTCGAGGCGGGCGGTGAGCGGGCGGCGCCACGGGGGAGTGGTGGTGGGCTCGCCCCAGTAGTCGGTGACCCGGGCGGCCCGGCCGTCGCGGAGCTCGGCGATGGTGACGTTGCGGTAGAGGCGGCCGTCGCCGTAGTCGCAGGTCCATTCCACGACGATCACGTCTTCGTCGAGGCGTAGCCGTCGTCCCACTTCGAGCGTGAGCTCGGGGAAGTTCCCCTCGACCTCACCGATGAGCTTGCTGCCGCGGACGACCTCGCCCATCTGGGGCCATTGCCGCTCGACCTCCGGGGCGAGCGGCACTCCGAGGATGTAGGCGAGGCGCGTGTGGCCGTTCGATTCCGGTGTCGGCTCGTTCATGGCCATCAGTCCTTCCTGTCTGGTGGTCGGCGGACCGGATGCGGCGCGTGTCGTGGTGCGCCGGAGCCGTCGACCACGCTGCCGATGTGGAAGCGGACCCGGCGGCCGGTGCCGCCCTCATCGTCGTCGGAGCCACCATGAGACCACTCCACCACCGCGGTGCCGGACAGGTGCACGGTGCGCCCCGTGGCGAAATCGGCGAACAGCAGGGCTGCGGCGCTGTCGGCGGCCAGATTGCCGAGGCTGTTGAACATGTTGTTGCCCGGATGGTCAGGCCACCAGAGGCGGTCGCCCTCGATACGGACGAAACCGGGCGGCCCACCGCGGTGCGAGGCGTCCCTGCCGCGCTCCGGATGGGCGGTGCCCAGGAAGAAGGTGTCGGCCGCACGGATGAGGCGGGCCTGATCGGACGCCAAGGAGGTGGCGTACCGCACCGGGTGGCCGTTCCCGTCCTAGACGGCACCGGCTCCGGGTAGGAGGTGACGCTGCTGGATGTACTGGGGACAGCTGCCGTACGCCTGATCGACTTGGAGTGTGAGGCCGTCCTCGTCCGCGGTGGTGAGCGTTCCGTTGACCCGGAAGCGACGGCGGGTGGCGAAGCCGATGGCCAGCAGGCCGACCGGTTGACCGGGCGGGAGCCCGTGGAACGGGTCGTCGGCGGCGGGTGCCGTGTGTCGGCGTGCAGGGGGTGATCGCCGGTCGTCGCCCACGATGCCAGCGCGAGTGCGGCCACAGCGGCGACCATTCCGGCCATCGACCAGCGCAGCCGACGGGGGAACAAGGAAGCCACGGGGAGGGCTCCCGTGCCCAGCCTGGGCCTGGCTTGGGACGCGTCCGTGTGGGCGACGGTCTCCAGGGCCCACGATGCCCCGTCCTGTCGCCGTGGCCACGGCCCCGTCGTCGGGCAGCAGTTGCGGGCCGCGGTCCCCGCTGGACTCGGCGCCCTCCGCGCCGGCCGGGTCACTCGTCGTCGCGGAGAGGAGGGCGAGGGTGCACAGTCCCGGATCGGCCACCTCGCCCCTTCCCGGAGGCGTACGCTCCACCGCTCGCAGCAGGAGGCCGTCGGCCTGGACCACCTTGCTGGTACCGGCGACGGCGCTGGCCGCCAGAGCGGGGGCCGTGGTGTCGGCGTCCGAGAGCACGGTCGTCGAGGAGTCCAGATCCCGCAGGTCGATCCCGGGCTCAGCCACCATCGCGGCTTGGTCGAGGAGTTCTTCCAGGTGCTGGCCGAGCTTCCGGTTGTACAGCCGGATCACGAGCCGCAGCCTCGGGTTGAGCCGACGCGCGACCAGAGCCGCCCGGACGTTGGTGTCGTCGTCCTCGTACACCAGGGCCAGAGCGGCGGCCCCGGCCACCCCCGCCGAGGCCAGCACCTCCTCGTCGGGCTCCGCCGCCTCCAGGACGCACGGCTCCCGCGCAGCCGGCCGCTCCCCGGCAGGGTTCCGCAGCCGCGTGAGCGGGACCCTGCCCAGCAGGCCGCGTCCCGGTGCGCCGGGTGCACGGCCCACGCTCGGCTGGGCATCACGGCCGGCAGGCGCAACGAGCGTCACCCGTTCCTTGTAGACCTCCTGCAGCTCGGAGGCCGGACGACGGGCCAGCCCGTCGTCTCCGCACACGACCACAGCGTGCTCTGTCCCTGTGCGATGCGGAAGGCTGGTCCTTACCCCTGGATCTGGAAAGGTGGTGTGCCCGGGCGGACGCGGCCGACCGGACCGTGCTGCGGCGGTGCACCGGCCGGGTGCTGGACATCGGGTGCGGCGCCGGCCGTATGGTCGAGGCACTTGCGGGGCGTGGCCACTACGTCCTCGGTATCGACGTCTGTCCTGTCGCAGTGATCACGACCGCCTGCCGGGGCGGTTCTGCGGTGAGCAGATCGGTCTTCGACCCGCTCCCCGACGAGGGTCGGTGGGGAACGGCGCTGCTGATCGACGGCAACATCGGGATCGGTGGCGAGCCCCGACGGCTGCTGCACCGGATCCGGGAGGTCGTGGCTCCGGAGGGTCTCCTCCTGGTGGAGACCGCTTCCGGTGAGGTGGACGCGCGGCGCCGCGTCCGGATCCACCCCGGCCACCGGCCGGTCAGCACCGTCTTCCCCTGGGCCGTGGTCGGGGCCACTGCCCTCCGCCGTCACGCCATGGCCTCCGGGTGGACCGAGGCCGAACGGTGGACCAGCGGGCGGGGACGTCACTTCGTCGCGCTGCGCGCCTGCCGCTGAGCGCGGCTCCGGCCCCATGTCCGTACGATCAGGACCATGGCCGAGGCGGCGAACAGCGCGGCGGTGATCAGCAGCCACCGGGCCAGGAAGCCGTCCGCCGGGAGGGCGGTCGCGGCGGTGTAGTGCCCGACCTGTTCCAGGATCAGCGGCCACCAGACCAGCAGCAGGACACCGGAGACGAACCCGGGAACGCGGACGTAGTTGACGCTCACCGGTGGCGTGGACCGGCCGTCGTCCGGGCCCCGGGTGAACAGGGCCTGTGCCGCCCGATCGGTGAGCGAGTACAGGGGGAGCAGTACGAGGTCGTGGAGGAGGGCCGCGCCGACGAACCACATGGCCACGCCGACGGTGTCGCCCTCGAACAGGCGCAGTCCGGCGTAGAGGGCGAGGGCGAAGGAGACCAGGACGAGGAGCAGGTGCAGGGGGGAGGCGCCGTAACGACGCCGGAATGCCGTCGGGGCGCTCATGCGGGCTCTCCGAAGGTCAGGCGGGTGACCCACTTCGTGTTGTGGACCCCCGGAGCTCCCGCGACGATGGCCCGCGCCGGGTAGCCGTGGTCGGCGGAGAGGACGGCCCCGTTGACGCGGACGGCCAGGAGGGATCGGCTGTCGCGGACCTGGTGGTCGCTGAGCACGGCAGACCTGAACGAGCCGCCACGCTGCACCGATTCGACGAGGACCTCGGGCGTGTTCACGCCGAGCCCGACGAGGGCGGCCAGATCGGTGAGCCGGACTCCGCCCCACCGCTGGTCGGTGGTGGACCAGCCCTCCACACAGGCGATGGGCAGGGCCGACTCGTGCTGCGTCATGGCCAGGAGCTGCCCGTACGTCAGGTCGACCTGACGCCCCGGGCCGCGTACGGTCAGCCGCCAGGCCGGCCCGACGTCGCTGGGCCGGATGCCGACCGACGCGGCGGTCTTGTTGATCTGGAACCCGTTCGGGCCCGAACCCGGATCTCGGCCGTGCGGAGCCAGGAGCGCGGTGTTCCGCCACCATCCGCCGATGCTCTGCCCCGCCGTGACCACCAGCAGGGCCACCGACCCGAGCCCCACCATGGCCAGGGCGCCCCGGCGGGAGATGGTCGGCGCCGCGGGGCGGGGCGAGACCAGCCCGCCCGCTTCCTCGCTACCCGCCGCAGGCTCCCCGAGTCGTGGTCGTACGGCCCGTAGTGCCCTGGGCAGCCGGAAGGCCACATGGACGACGAACGCGCCGACGAACACCCAGGCCCCGTAGAAGTGCAGGGTGTAGAAGGAGCCGGGGAAGATGTAGTGGAGCTGGACGTTGAGGATGCCGGTGACGAACTCGAAGCCGGCTCCGCCGACCAGCAGGAGCAGGGACAGCCGCTCCAGAGCGTGGCTGATCGAGCGGATAGGTGGCCACTCGAACAGCTTGGGAATGACCGACCACAGCTTCGCCAGCAGGACGGGCACGAGCACGATTCCCAGCGTCACGTGGATGCCCTGGGTGAGCCGGTAGAGCCAGTACGGGGAAGTCGGCCACGAGAAAAGGTAGAAGCCGAGCCATCCCTTGTTCGGCGTCTGGTCGTTGACTGCCGCGAGATCGGGGTTGTACGCCGCGTACGACAGCAGGCCCGTCACGAAGAGCACCGAGATCCCGAACAGCAGGACCAGCCCGAACACCGAGGTCAGCCACGGACTGCGGAGTGGACTGCGCCAGAACTCCGGACGAGTCGGCCCCGGGGGCGGGCCCGCTTCCAGGGCCGTGCTCCCGGCCTCTCGCAGCCGCGTCAGCGGACCGGACCGGACCTTCGGTGGGGCCGGCTTCCGGGCGCCGGGAGCCCGACCGGGCGGAGGCCCGGCTGCAGGAGGGGCGTCAGGCTTCTCCGACTCCTTGCCCGTTGGCGGTGGCACGTTGTCCGGCTGGCCCTGCCCGATGCCACTCGTGCCCATCGGGTACCTCCGTCGACGGCCGATTTCTGCTGTTTCTTTCCATTTCGCCAGCTAGAAGAACATGCCGCACCGATGCCGAACCTGCTCCGGCGACACGCCAAGTGGGGGGAATCCCTGCCGAGCTCTCACGGGGCGAGGCCTACGTCGAGGCTCTTGTGGCCCATCCATTCGGCGACGTCGGTGATGGGGATGCCGTGAGGGCGTCGTACGGGGTGCGGGCGTCGAGGTTGTATGCAGGTTCTTCGTCTCCTGGTGGTACAGCAGTTGGACCCATGCTGACCAGGGGAAACGGCGGTTTGTGGGTCCCTTGGAGGGGGCTGGTCCGAGAACGGTCCGGATCTTGGTCCGGACGGTCCTGGGGTGCCCAGCGTGTCCCCGGCGCTCGCCGGACGAAGATGCGAGACGGTCTGCCCCACAAGACGCCCGGGATCCTCGCCCCCTTCTCTGACATCCATCAGGCTGCCGAGGACCCGATCACGTCCGCATTGAGGGTGAGCGGACGACCCGGGCCCGAGGCTGTGTTCGTCTTACCGCCAGGGTGCCTGGGCGCGCTGTGCCTGCCGGTGTGCGGAGGCGGCGTCTGTGCGTGCCATGAACAGGAGGTGGGGGAGCCGCCAGGCTGCTCGGGTATTCCACCAGCAGTGGGCGTCGGGAGAGAACGCGGGCTTGGGGACGTTGCCGATGACTTCTTGGTGGACGGCTGGAGAGTCATGCCACTCGGTGTCGCCCATGCGCGGTCGCCATCGCACCGGCCGGCGCCGGTACGGCTCGAGAACGGTGAGTCAGTCGCGCTGCAGATCCACCGGGCCTGCGACAGGGGTCTGCGTCGTCTGATGGGGCCGCAGCCGACCATCCCCTCACCGCAGCAACTCACGCTCACCCTGGCGGGCCGAAGGCTGATCCTCGAGCAAGACGACGGCACCGTGATCGCCCGCGCCGATGCGACGGCATCAGGCCGAGGTGCCGGGCACCGCCGGTGCGGGTGGTCCGAGGTCGATCAGTCGGCGGAGGTTGCGGGCGCGGCGGGCCTGAGGAGCAGCCGGTGCCACGCCCGTTCCGGGATCCGGCGGGCGTCGCCGGTGGAGTGGGCGGTGTCGCCGAAGGCGTCCACGGGGTTGCCTCCTACTGCTTCGGCGCGCGCTGCTGGAGGGCGGTGCGGCCGGCCACGGACATGACGAGCGCGAAGAAGACCAGCGGAATCGCGAGGGCGGAGAACAGGGCGCTGCGCCACAGCACCAGCGCCAAGGCCGCGTGGACGATGAGCAGCGCGATGGGGAGCGCCATCCCGAGGACCGGCCGGCAGCCGCGCGCCACCAGGAGGAGGGGGCGGCGCAGGTGGGGCGGGACCCGCCGGGCCTGCCACAGCAGCCAGCCTCCCCAGCCGCCGACGAGCACGGCCGCGCACACCAGGCAGGTGACGAGGGCGTCAGTGCCGGCGGCGCCCGCACGCAGGTGGGCAGAGCCCAACGCCACCGCGACGGTTCCGGCGAAGGCCACCCAGCGGGAGCCCATGAGCGTTCCCCAGGCCATGTTCTCCAGGTTGTGGCGGGCGTGGCGGTCTTCCAGGTCGAGGGCGGCGGCCTGGACGAAGCCCTCGGCGGCCCGGGTCCACGAGCCGGGACGGAGCCAGCGGCGGCGCAGATGGAGCAGCGAGAGGTTGTTGTGGGCCGTGCTGTTGTTCGGGTTGAGGCGCAGTGCCGTCTCGTAGGACTGCTGGGCGACGCGGTGGTTGCCGGTGTGGTGGGCGGTCAGGCCGACGAGGACGTGCGCGTCGCTCTCCTCGGGGGCGAGGGCGACGGCCCTGCGGGCCGACTCGTATGCGGCCCGCTTGCGTTTCCTGCGGGCGCCGCGGTCGAGGACCATGCCGAGGGTGTAGTGGCTCGCCCAGTGCTGCGGGGCGTGTTCGACGGTGGTTAGCGCCTGCTGTTCGTCGCCGAGGCTGTGCCGGCAGCGGGCGAGCAGCACGAGTGCGTTGGCGTCGTCGGGGTCGCCGGCGAGGTGTTGGGCGGCGAGTGCGGCGGCCTGCTCGTGGCGCCCCAGGTCGAAGAGGGCGTCGGCCTGTTGCAGGGCCCGGCTCATCAGACCTTGTCCCGGTCGTGGGTGATGCTGAGCAGGTTCGGTACGAGTGCCAGCCAGAACAGGACCTGAGGGACGGTGCGCTCGCTCCACGGAAGAGCGACGAGCAACAGGGCGCACAGGGTGGCCCAGGTGGCCTGGCCGAGCACGACCCTGGGCCAGAACGAGCGGCGCACGAGCGCGAACACGGCGAGCTGTGCCCCGGTCCGCAGCCGCCGGTAGCGGCGCCAGGCGCCGAAGCCCCATACCGCGGCCATCAGGGTGAGCGCCCACAGCCGGGTGCCGAGATGGACGGGCAGCTCCTTCGCCTCGCCCCCGGCGGGGAAGACGTCGACGGTGACGGCGGCCATGACCAGACAGAGCAGGGCGAGCCATCGGGTGCCGCGGAGCAGCCGGTAGACGGCCCTGTCGAGGTCCTTGCGGAGCGCGTCGGAGTGCGGTGCGGCCGCGAGCCCACCCGCGTACAGTTCGGCGGCCCGGGCGGCGGAGGTGCCGGCCTTGGCGGCCTCGCGCTCGGTGGACACGGTGACGGCGAGGGTGTGCGTGGGGTCGACGCGGAGGATCTGCCGGATGGCCTCGTCGGCCAGCTCTGTCCGCTCGTGGAACGTGGCGACCTTGTGCATGGTCGCCCACGTGTAGGTCTCCTCCGGTCCCTCCCGCACCGCGACCTCGGCGTGCTCGAGCGCCTCCTCCGGGCGGTCCGGGGCCAGTTCCAACAGCAGCTCGGCGAGCTGCCGTCGGGGGCCCCAGGCATACGGATCGATGCGGATCGCCAAGCGCTGCGCCGCCTCGGCCTCTTCGAGCCGGCCCAGGTGGCGCAGGGCGTAGCCGCGGACGAAGTGCGCGTCGAGGAAGCCCGGTTCGAGCCGCAGGGACTCCAGCGCGGCGGCGAAGGCCTCGGAGTACAGGCCCAGGGTCAGCTGGCACTGGCCGAGCAGGCTCCACGCCTGGTGGTCGTCGGGGTCCTCGGCGAGGTGGCGGCCGACCGCTTCGCGCGCCTCCTCCGGGCGCATCATCTCGTAGAGCATCCGGGCCCGTTGGACCTGTGGGTGTGTCGTCACAGCTTGCGCTTCTTCTTCAGGTAGGTGACCAGGTCGTCGTAGATGCCGCCGTCGTTGGCGAACATGGCGACGTTGCGGGCGGAGGCGAACCAGGATTCGCTGGACGGCTTGATCTGCTTGGCCGCGTTCAGGAGGTCCCTGGTGCCGATCATGCGGACGGTGCCGGAACGGGCGGAGTCCAGGAGCGCGTACTCGGCCGCGCTCTCGCAGAGATGGGCGAGGTCGGCACCCGAGAAGTCCTCGGTGACCCTGACGATCTTGCCGAGATCGACGGACTCGATGGGGCGCTCGCGCAGGTGGTAGCGGAGGATCGACTCCCGGGCCGGGGCGTCGGGCGGCAGCACGAGCAGGGTGCGGTCCAGGCGGCCGGGGCGGCGCAGGGCGAGGTCCACGTCCCAAGGGACGTTGGTCGCGGCGAGCACGAAGACGCCTTCGTTCCGTGCGGCGTTGATGCCGTCGAGCTCGGTGAGGAGCTGGTTGACGACGTTGCGCAGACCGCTGTGGTGCATGCGCGAGCGCTTGGCGCCGAGCGCGTCCAGCTCGTCGAGGAAGACCACGCAGGGCGCCTGGCGGCGGGCGGCCTCGAAGATGTCGTGGACGTTCTTCTCCGAGGTGCCGATGTACATGTCGAGGATGTCGGAGAGCGAGACCGACATGAAGCCGGCACCGAGTTCGCCGGCGACGGCCCGCGCGATGAACGTCTTGCCGCAGCCGGGCGGGCCGTAGAGGAGCAGGCCGCCCCGGAGCGACTTGCCGTACAGCTTGCGGAGTTCGGGGTTGCGCATCGGGGCGAGGAAGGCGGCTTCGAGCCGGTCCTTGACCTGCTGCATGCCGCCGACGTCGGCGAGGCGTACGTCGCCGGGGGCGTCGATGTCCCAGGCGGACGCGTCGGCCGGGTCGCCGCTGCCGTCCGCGGTCAGGGGGGCCTCGGTGGCGTCGCCCGCGTCGGCGGGGTCAGTGGGATCGGTGGGGTCGGCGGCGAAGCGGGGGCCGACGACCCCGGCGACTTCCTGCTCGGCGGCGGCCCAGTCGAAGGCGGGGGGTCGCGTGCCGACCGTGGGCAGTTGCATGGCGCGGACCATCAGGTCCCGTACGGCATCGTCGCCGGGCGCGTGCTGCAGCGCGACCGCGGCTTGCGTGACGGCCTCGTCGTGCCTCCCCTCCGCGAGGAGCAGTTCGGTGAAGTGCAGCCGCAGGGGTACGTCTTCGGGAGCGGCGGCGACAGCGGCCCGCAGGCTACGGATGAGAGGTGACTCGTCGGACATGGGGTCAGCCTAGAAAGCGGTCTGCGGCTCTCCTTCACCGGGTGCGGTCAAGATCGACAGGCGTGGGGAGCGCGTTGGTCCGGCGGCGGCAGGCGGCGACGCATGCGCCGCCGCCTGCCGTCGCCAGCGCCGCGTAGCCGATACTCGCGTCGACAGCGCCAAGAGCCACATGGGGTACCACCGCGCCTCGCCTCAGGCGCCGCTTCTCGCGGGCCTAGAAGAAGCCGAGCCTCTTCGGGGAGTAGCTGACCAGCATGTTCTTCGTCTGCTGGCGGTACAGACGCCGCACCACGGCTGACCAGCCAAAATGGTGGACGCTGGGCCAAGTTGCCGCCTCCTGGCCCGCGAATGGTCCGGATCTTGGGGGGCGATACGAGCAGCGCCAGCGTGGTCAGCAGCACGCCGTACGCGCACGTGCCGCGCATGGGTGACGACGTACTCGGGCGGCCCCACAGGAGAAGTGGCTAGCTGCCGAATCGGCCGGCGGCGGGCACGACGGGAATCGGGATCTCGAAGCGGACCGTCCCGTAGGTGCTGACAATCGCCTCCGACATCGAGGTGCTGGCGCGGTTCGGCCACGCCCTGGACGACTTGCGCACCGCCGTGGTCGCCGTCGAGGCCGACCGTGCGTGAGTGGACGCCGAGGAGAAGGGTTGCTGTTGAGATGGCTGCGGAGATATACATCGGCCCGGCCCCGGCCCGCCGTGCCGCCCTCGCGAAGCGGATACGGCTGCTGGTCGCGGCCACCATCACCTACAACGTTGTCGAGGCGATCGTCGCCATCACCGCTGGGGCTATCGCCCCCTCCACTGCGCTGATGGGATTCGGCCTGGACTCGGTCATCGAGGTCTCCTCGGCCGCCGCGGTCGCCTGGCAGTTCTCCGGCCGCGACCACGCTGTCCGCGAGGCACGGGAGAAGACCCTCCTACGGATCATCGCCTTCTCGTTCTTCGCGCTCGCCACGTTCGTCGCCGTCGACGCCGTCCTGCCGCTCTCTGGCACCGGAGAGGCCGAGCGGTCCATCCCCGGCATCGTGCTCGCCGCTCTGTCCCTGGCCGTGATGCCGTTTCTGTCGGCCGCCCAGCGCGAGGCCGGGCACGAACTCGGCTCCGCCTCGGCGGTTGCCGACTCGGACGCTTCCAGGGTGCGACCACAGGCGACCACCGCGCTCCCGAGGCCGCCGCGACCAGTGCCTTTCCCTTGTTAGCGCTCGATGAGCGGCTTGGAACCGCCGGGCTGGGTGCCGGGGAGCGTGCGCCCACTGCACCCGCGTCGCTGCCCTGCACAAGGGTTCACGATGTCCGGTCGTAGGCACCGGCTGAGGATGGCGGCTTCGGATCGCAGCGGCCGGAGTCCGGAGCTCGGGGCGCAGCAGGCCAGGTGCGTTTGGTCCCGAGGCCGTCGACGAGCACCGTCTCGGGTCGTCTCGCCGGTACAGCGGCCAGGTCCGGCTCCGCCTACCCCGCGCAGCGGTACTCGCAGCGGGCCGGCGGCACCAGCTCAAGGCCTCGGGCCGTCGCCTCGGTCTACGGACGGCCGTGGCGCTCAACGGGCTGCCCGGGCGGTGAGGCTGCGGAGCGGGTGCCCTGTCTTCGCCACACATGCTTCAGGTTGCGGGTGTGGCCGTCGTCTGTTCGTCGGTCAGGCGGGCCCTCCAGTCGCTGACGTAGTCGTCGGGCATGGACACCAGGCGGGCGATTTCCCCGTCGCTGCGCCCATCGGACCAGGCCAGGATCCGTGTCATGGTGCGGTTCCGTGCCGC
This sequence comes from Streptomyces sp. NBC_01006, assembly GCF_045162725.1. Taxonomy (NCBI): domain Bacteria; kingdom Bacillati; phylum Actinomycetota; class Actinomycetes; order Kitasatosporales; family Streptomycetaceae; genus Streptomyces; species Streptomyces sp. NBC_01006. Next base: position 8,358,573 of record NZ_CP108700.1, read on the forward strand.
GCGGAAGTCCTTGAGCATGTTCTCGAGGCGTTCGACTTCCTCGGCTTCGCGGACGAGCTGCTGGTCGACGGCGGAGCGTTCCTCGGCGCGCAACCGGCGCAGATGGGCGTCCAGGCCCGTCAGGACCAGACCCTCCTCGTGCGCGGAGTTCTGGAACCCTTCGGCCAAGGCCGCCAGCACGCAGTCGGGGACGTCGGCGAGGGTGGCCCCGGGGGGCTTGGCCGCCTCCCAGGTGCCCCGACCCGCCTCTGTCGTCTCCAGCCAGACGCGGGCGTCTGTCGGAACACGGTCGCCGCACGCCTGCGCGCGGTAGGCGTACAGGGCGGCACGGTGGCCGTAGAAAGTGAAACCGTCCTCGATCTGCCGGTCTGCGGCGCGGCACATCCGCCCCGGTACACCGCCATAGCCGCTCTCGGGACTGTAGTCGGCGTAGGCATCGAGTTCCGCGTCCGTGGCCAGGCCCCAGGAGGGATCGCACAGACCGGGGTTCATGGCGAGGAACGCGCCGACCTCGACACGCCAGGCAGGGATCGGTGTCGTGCGCAGCCTGGGCCAGCGGAGATCGCCGGAGGGGTCGAAGGTGTGTGTCGCGGCCTGCTCGATGTCGTCCCAGGCGGTGGCGGCCTCGGCCGACCACTCCAGTTCGTCGTCCGGTCCGATGCGGTGGATGGAGTCCACGAGCCGCTGCACGGCGGGGAGTATGCGCAGGGCGAGCGCGTGCAGTTCCTCAGCGGTGAAGAAGCGCCAGGAGCAGCCGCGCTGTTCGTCATGGGTCAGGTGGCCGAGCAGCTGCACCATGCTTCCGGAGGCCGGGACCGCCCCGTCGCCGAGTGCCCTGCGGGGGAGGCCGGGGAGCTGGCTGCCGAGGTCTTCGGAGGGGGCCCGCCAGTCGATGTCGCCGAACCATACGGCGCCGTCGCGTGCGTCCACTGCCAGCCACTGGCGGTAGCCCGCACCCGGGCCGTAGCGCTGCTCCTGCTGCTCGGCGTGCTCGTCGTGCCATACGTACTCGCCCGGAGGCGGGTCCAGCTCCACGGCCATGAAGCCGTCCTCGGGGCGGTAGCCGGTGAGGACGCGGGCCGTTCGCGGCGCACTGTCGGCGGCGGTCATGAGGGGTTTCCTCTCGCTGGAACGTCAACCGCCGCAAACGTAGGGCGCCCGCCACGCAATAGTTTAACTTTCAGCCACCGCGTCCGGTAGTCGGACAAGCCGGGAGGCCTGGCGTCACCACCCGGTCTACGCGCGTGCGGCCGCCGTCAACTTGGCGCATTTCACGTGGGTTCACGCTCCGTTCGCCTCCGGTAGACGCCCGCCGCAGCCTCATGCGAGCGCGGCCAGCGCTTGCGCGGCGAGCATCTGCTCCAGGTCCAGGACGGCGCGCGGGGCGTGCCGGGTGTCGATGCGGACGGCGTAGATGAAGCGCGTCAACTGCGGCTCGGCCAGGGGGCGGGCCACGACCTGGGTGTTGGCGCGGGGCAGGGCGAGTTGCGGCATGACGGCCACGCACAGGCCTGCGGCCACGAAGCCGAGCACGGTGTTGAAGTCGTCCCCCTCGTATTGCAGGCGGGCCTGGAAGCCAGGCGTCTTGGCCATCTGGGAAAGCAGTTCCAGGCGCAGTGCCGCCTCCGGAGCCGCGATCCAGGTCTCGGACGCGAGGCTGGCCAGGTCGATGACCTCCCTGTCGGCCAGGCGGTGGTGTGCCGGGACCACGGCCACCACCGGATCCCGTGCGACCAGCGTCCGGCGCAGCATCCGGGGTGGCGGGACGGGGATGAAGTCGTAGTCGTAGCTGAGGGCCAGGTCCATGTCCCCCCGCTTGAGCCGGTTGTAGCAGGCCTCGGGTTCCAGTTGGCTGAGGCTGACCTGCACGTGGGGGTAGGCCGCGTGGAGTTGGGCCAGCGCTTGCGGAACGATGCTGGTGGCGGCCGAGGCGAAGGCGCCGAGGCGGATCCGTCCGGCCGTACCCGCGCGCATGGCGTCGAGTTCCACCGATGCCGTCGCCAACGCGTTGCGGACGCCCTGCTCGGCGTCGAGAAGGACTTCGCCGGCCGGTGTGGCGCGTACGGGCCGGCGCTCCAGCACTCTCAGGCCCGCGCGGCGTTCGAGTTCGGCGATCTGCTGGGAGACCGCGGGCGCGCTGTAGCCGAGCTCGCGTGCGGCGGCGTTGAAGGAGCCGTGCCGCACGACGGCTTCGAGGGTGGCGAGCAGGCGGGGGTCGAGTCCGTGCACGGAGTTAAGGCTCACTTATCTGTCGCGAAGATGTGTTTTCTTGTGATTGCGGATGAACGCCAGCAGGATTCTGCTCGCGGCAAGAAAAACGCAAGCCCGCGTTGCCGGGGCGTGACCGCCGCTCCCCTTGCCGTCGCGGTGCCCCTCCGCCAGTGCCCCGTCCGTCTTCTGCCGCAGCCCGCCGCGGCCGGGGACGTCTGCCGGGGCGGGTGTGGATCCGGCCGTCGACGATCACCTCGCATGCCCTGAAAGGAAGTGGTATGCCCCAGCCACCACTCATCGGACTCACCACCTACCTGGCCGACGCCCAGTGGGGCGAGTGGGACCTGCCCGCCGCGGTGCTGCCCGCGGCCTACGTCGGCTGTCTCCGGGCGGCGGGCGGCCGCGCCGTTCTGCTGCCGCCGGACGCGCCGGAGGCCGCGGCCGATGTGGTCGAGCGTCTGGACGCGGTCGTCCTGACGGGCGGTGAGGACCTGGATCCCGCCCTGTACGGTGCGCTGCCCCACCCGCGCACGGGGCCGCCGGTCCGCGAGCGCGACCGGTGGGAACACGCTGTGCTGGTCGCCTGCCTCGCCCGCGACATACCCGTGCTCGGAGTATGCCGGGGAATGCAGCTGATGAACGTGCACGCGGGCGGCACCCTCATCCAGCACCTGCCCGACAGCGTAGGCCACGACGGCCACAACCCCTACCGGGGCCACTTCTGCGCCCACGCCGTCACCACCGTGCCCGGGACCCGGATCGGCGCCCTCCTACCGGGGACCCGCGAGGTCGCCACGCATCATCATCAGGCGGTGGATCGCCTGGGCGCCGGGTTCATCGTGGCCGCCCGTGCGGCGGACGGCACCGTCGAGGCGATCGAGAGCTCCCGGCACCGCTTCGCCGTGGGCGTCCAGTGGCACCCGGAGATGGGTGTCGATGCGCCGGTCGTGCACGCCTTGGTGGCGGCTGCGAGTTCCGCCGCGAGCGCCGAGCCCGCTCGGGTGGCCGGCCGGAAGGTGCGCCCGGTACGAAGCCCGCCAGGCCCGACTTTCCCGACACAGGTGTCTTGACACCCTCCTGGCGCAGCCCGCAAGATCGCAGGGTGAACCTGTCAGACAGCCAGACAGGTGGCGTACCGCGGCGCGTAAGCGCGATGGAAGCGGTCTTCGGCCACCTGCGCAGCGCCATCGAGCGCGGTCAGTACGCCGTGGGCGACAAGCTCCCCTCCGAAGCCGAGTTGTGCCGGACCCTCGAGGTCAGCCGGCCCGTGTTGCGGGAGGCGCTCCGAGCTCTCCAGGCCATGGGCCTGACCGTCTCCAGGAGCGGCAAGGGCACGTTCGTCCTGGCGAACACGGTCGAGGACCCCACCTTCGGCGACTACGCCGCAAGCGACCTGCTCGAGGTGCGCCGGCACGTCGAGATTCCGGTCGCCGGGTACGCCGCGCTGCGCCGCACCCCGGAGGACCTGGACCATCTGGGCCACCTGCTCGACCGGATGGAGCAGGAGACCGACACCACCGCGTGGGTGGCGATGGACACCGTCTTCCACCTGGCGGTGGCCGAGGCATCCCGCAACCCCGTCTTCCGCCGCGTCATCGAGGAGATCCGCGACGCGCTGGCGCGTCAGTCGACCTTCCTCAACGAACTCGGCGGCCGGCGCGAGCAGTCCAACTGCGAGCACCGGGCCATCCTCGAAGCGCTGGTCGACGGTTCCGAGCACGACGCGGTGGAGGCCATGTCCCACCACCTGCTGCGGGTCGAGACGACCCTCACCGACATCGTGCGCCCCCAGCGCACGGACACTTCCACGGAAGGCAGACCCGAGGCGTGAGCGAGCAGTTCCTCAAAGACGAGAAGCGCCCCACGGCCCGTCATGTCGACGCCGGGGACACCGGCTACAGCAAGTCCTTGAAACCCCGGCACGTCAACATGATCGCCATCGGGGGTGCGATCGGCACCGGGCTGTTCCTCGGCGCGGGCGGACGCCTCGCCGAGGCCGGGCCCTCCCTGTTCGTCGCCTACGCCGTCTGCGGCGTGTTCGCGTTCCTCGTCGTGCGCGCGCTCGGCGAGCTCGTCCTGTACCGGCCGTCCTCCGGCGCCTTCGTGTCGTACGCCCGGGAGTTCCTCGGGGAGAAGGGCGCGTACACCGCAGGCTGGATGTACTTCCTCAACTGGGCGACCACCGGCATCGCCGACATCACGGCCGTCGCCACGTACACCCACTACTGGCACCTGTTCTCCGATGTCCCCCAGTGGGTGATCGCCCTCATAGCCCTGGCCGTGGTCCTCACCGTGAACCTCATCTCGGTGCGGATCTTCGGCGAACTGGAGTTCTGGTTCGCCATCGTCAAGGTCGGCGCGCTGGTGGTCTTCATGGGGATCGGGATCTTCCTCCTGGTCACCCGGCATCCCGTCGACGGCGCCGTCCCCGGCTCTGCTCTGATCACCGGCAACGGCGGGATCTTCCCCAACGGCCTGCTGCCCATGCTGCTGATCATCCAGGGCGTCGTCTTCGCCTACGCCTCTGTCGAGCTGGTCGGCGTCACGGCCGGTGAGACCGAGAACCCCGAGGAGATCATGCCGAAGGCGATCAACTCGATCATGTGGCGTGTGGGCCTCTTCTACGTCGGCTCGGTCGTCCTGCTGTCGATGCTGATGCCGTGGAGCAGCTACAGCGCCGGCCAGAGCCCGTTCGTGACCGTGCTCTCCCACATCGGTGTGCCGGCGGCCGGCGGCGTGATGAACCTGGTCGTCCTCACCGCCGCCATGTCCTCGCTCAACTCCGGCCTCTACTCCACGGGCCGCATCCTGCGCTCGATGGCCGTCAACGGCTCCGCCCCGCGCTTCACCGCCCGGCTCAGCCGCACCCAGGTGCCCTACGGCGGCATCCTGCTCACCAGCGGCATGTGCGTCCTCGGCGTCGGGCTCAACTTCGTGGTTCCGGCGGATGCGTTCGAGATCGTGCTCAACCTCGCGGCCATCGGCATCCTCGCCACCTGGGGCATGATCATGGTCTGCCACCTCTTCTTCTGGCGGAAGACCCGTGACGGCGAACTGACCCGTCCCTCCTACCGCCTGCCCGGGTCCCCGTGGACCGAACTCGTGACACTGGCCTTCCTCGCCTCCGTCCTGGTCCTCATGTACGCCGACGGAGGAGCGGCGCGCACCACCGTGCTGTGCGTGCCACTGATCGCCGCGGCGCTGGTCGCCGGCTGGTACGCCGTCCGCGGCCGCGTGGCGCGCGCCGCCGCGAAGAGCGAGGGCTGAGCCGGGCGGCGGGCGCGGCCCGTCCCCCCGGGCCGGGCCTGCCGCCGGCCACCCCGGTCAGCAGCAACCCACCACCAAACGAGGCAGTGATGCGCAGCAGTCTCCTCGCGGACGCGCCCGCGATGCGCGAGCCCCAGCACGCACCCGTCGCCCACGTCACCCGGGGCGGCGTGATCGAGGGAGTCCACTACGGATCCGTCGTCGTCCTCGGCGGTAATGGCGACGTCCGGTTGAGCATCGGAGACATCGAGGCCGCCTGCTACCCGCGCTCAGCCCTCAAGCCGGTCCAGGCCCTCGCCATGGTGCGGGCCGGGCTGCCGCTCGACGGCGCCCTGCTCTCCCTCTCGATGGGCAGCCACTCCGGCGAGGAACACCACCTCGCAGGTACCCGGCTGATCCTCGAACTGGCCGGCCTCACCGAGGACGACCTGCGCAACGTCCCCGACGTGCCGTACGCCCCGGCGGTCCGGGATGCCTGGGTGCGCGAGGGCCGCGGGCCTTCCCGGCTCGCCCAGAACTGCTCCGGCAAGCACGCGGCGATGCTGTACCTGTGCAAGCTGGCCGGCTGGCCCCTGGAGAGCTACCTCGACCCGGGCCACCCGCTTCAGAGGGCGATCGCCGAGGTCGTCGAGGAACTCACCGGCCAGCACATCGCGAACGTCACCGTCGACGGCTGCGGAGCCCCGCTGTTCGCAGTGTCCCTGCACGGCCTGGCCCGCGCCGCCGCCCGCATCGCCACGGCCGGTCCGGACACCGCCGGGCGCCGGGTGGCGGACGCGCTGCGCGTCCACCCGGAGATGGCCTCCGGCACAGGGCGAGACACGGCCCAGCTGATGCGCGCGGTGCCCGGGCTGCTGGCCAAGGACGGCTTCGAGGGCGTCCAGGTGGCCGCGCTGCCCGACGGCCGGGCCGTCGCAGTGAAGATCGCCGACGGGGCGGACCGGGCGCGCATCCCGGTGACGGCCGCAGCCCTCGCCCGGGCGGGAGTCGAGCCGCGGCTGCTCGCCGGGTTCGAGGGCGAGCCGATGACCGGCGGCGGTCGGCCCGTCGGCGGCATCCAGCCGGTGGCGGCGCTGAACCCGCCCGGCATCCCCGCCACCGCCTGACTCCATCCCCTTTCACCACCTTGACCCACCCACCTCAGGAAGAGGGCCGCACACCCATGACCGCCGCCACCCGCAGCGAACACGACCTGCTCGGAGACCGCGAAGTCCCCGCCGACGCCTACTGGGGCGTCCACACCCTGCGCGCCACCGAGAACTTCCCCATCACCGGGACGCCCATCTCCGCCTACCCACACCTGATCGACGCCCTCGCCGCCGTCAAGGAGGCCGCAGCCCTCGCCAACGATGAACTCGGCCTGCTGGAGCCCGCGAAGGCAGCCGTGATCGTCGCCGCCTGCCAGGAGATACGCGGCGGCGAGCTCCACGACCAGTTCGTCGTCGATGTCATCCAGGGCGGCGCCGGCACTTCGACCAACATGAACGCCAACGAGGTCATCGCCAACCGGGCGCTGGAGCTGCTGGGCCACGCCAGGGGCGAGTACCGGCACCTGCACCCCAACGAGGACGTCAACCTCGGCCAGTCCACCAACGACGTCTACCCGACCGCCGTGCGGATCGCGACCGCCTCGGCGGTGCGCGGCCTGCTCGAAGCCATGGCCGTCCTCCAGGACACGTTCGCCCGCAAGGCCGTCGAGTTCCGCGACGTTCTGAAGATGGGCCGCACCCAGTTGCAGGACGCCGTGCCGATGACCCTCGGGCAGGAGTTCTCCGCCTTCGCCGTCATGCTCGACGAGGACCGCAGCCGGCTCGCGGAGGCCCTCGGACTCATCCACGAGATCAACCTCGGCGCCACCGCCATCGGCACCGGCCTCAACGCCCCTGCCGGGTACGCCGAGTCGGCCCGCCGCCACCTCGCCGACATCACCGGGCTGCCCCTGGTCACCGCGGCCGACCTGGTCGAAGCCACCCAGGACTGCGGCGCCTTCGTCCAGATGTCCGGCGTCCTCAAGCGCATCGCCGTCAAGCTGTCCAAGACCTGCAACGATCTGCGCCTGCTGTCCTCCGGGCCGCGCGCCGGACTCGGCGAGATCAACCTGCCGCCGGTGCAGGCGGGCTCGAGCATCATGCCCGGCAAGGTCAACCCGGTGATCCCGGAGGTCGTCAACCAGGTCGCCTTCGAGGTGATCGGCAACGACATCACCATCACCATGGCCGCCGAAGCCGGACAGCTCCAGCTCAACGCCTTCGAGCCGGTCATCCTGCACTCGCTGTCGAAGTCCGTCATCCACCTGCGCGCGGCCTGCCTCACCCTCGCCGAGCGCTGCGTGGCCGGCATCACCGCCAACACCGAGAAGCTGCGGGCCACCGTTGAGAACTCCATCGGCCTGGTGACCGCCCTGAACCCGCACATCGGATACACCGCCGCCACCGACATCGCCAAAGAGGCCCTTGCCACCGGCCGGGGCGTGGCCGAGCTCGTCTTGGAGCGAGGTCTGCTGCCGGCCGAGCGGCTCACCGCCCTGCTGCGGCCCGAGGTGATCGCGGGAGCGAGAGCGGCCGGGGCCTGACGCGGGGCTGCGCCGCGGCTCACCGGCCGCGCACCTGGACCGTCCCGCGCCGCGGACGGCACGCTGTTGCACTGTTTCGCCATGCCGAGTGCCCACCTGTGGCGACCTATTGGAGCCGGTGGGGGTCAAGGGGTCGCAGGTTCAAATCCTGTCGTCCCGACCATGCTTCATGCAGGTCGGAGGCCGTTCTCTCATCCATGAGAGGGCGGCCTTTTCCATGCCCGGAGTCCTCGTGGTCGCAGTGTGGTCGCACGCCCGGTTCGGGGCTTGTCCGCCATGGTGCTGAACGCGGGCGGGGCGGGGGAGCGGAGCCGGTGGAGGGCTTCGTGGAGGCGCTGGATGTGGTCGCGTGGTGGTTGCAGCCACGCCGGCCGGTCCGTCCGGCGGCCGGTCTTCTCGGCTCCGGTGAGCGGGACGCCGGCGGTGATGGTGATGGTGGCGGCGAGGTGTCGCAGGTCGTGGACGGTGATGCGGGGAACGCCGGCTTCGTCGGACGGTTTCCGGAGCCGGTCGAGTACGCCCTGAGGGCGGAGTGGTCGGCCGTCGGGTCTGCAGAACACGAGTCCGGCGAACGGATCGCCTGGATCGCTGCGGGAGTGGGTTGTTGACTGGGCCCGGTGTTGGAGGGCGGTGGCGACGTGGGGTGAGATGGCGACCCAGCCGAGGCTCGAGCGGGTCTTAGGTGTGGTGATGACGAGGTGGTTGTTGTCGATCGCCGAGAGGGTGCAGCGGACGTAGAGAACCCGTTCGGGCAGGTGGACGTCGTCCCAGTGCAGACCGAGGGCCTCTCCCTTGCGCATGCCGGTGCCGATGAGGAACTCGAACAGGTCGGCCATGTCTGGGTCTGCCTGATGGCAGTGCCGGAGGAAGCGGACGGCCTCGTCCGCGGTCCAGATCCGCCGCTCTCGCGACGGTGGACGGTGAAGAGCCGAGGCGCTGGCTGGGTTGTGGGCGAGGCGGTGTTGGCGGAAGGCGGCGCCGAGGGCGCTGGAGAGTGTGACAAGGCACCGGTAGAGGGTGGTCTGGCCGCGGCCGGCGGCGAGCTCGCTGGTGACGAACGCGGCGATGTGCCGGTGCCCGAGCTCATCCAGCTTCAGGGTCCCGAAGGCCGGGACGAGATCGTTGTGGACGTAGTCCCGGTAACGGGCGATGGTGGTCGGCTTGAGCACGAGGGCCTAGGCGGCGAGCCAGACGGTCAGGTAGTCGGCGACGCTCTGGTTCGGGTCGGCGTTGAACCCGCCGGCCTCGCCCTCCAGGAACCTCCGCAGCGCCCCCTCGGCCGCGTCGTGACTGCCGCGCGGCCGCGATCGGCGGTGGTACGCAGCCCGTCGTTGGTCCGGGAACGGTCCGGAGCTTGGTCCGCCGGGCAGCAGCAGGGCGCCGTCGTGACCGACCATGGAGAAAGAGAGCCCACCCAGAACCAGACGTACTCACCGCGTGCCCTGCCGTGCTGCCTCTCACCAGGGTTGAATCCGGTTTCAGGGACAAGTCGCAACCGGAAGCGCCGACGGCGACCGCGGCACCGCCGAGTGCGTTCGATCGGACGGGCTGCGGTCAATGGGTGTGGCCGTGTGCGCCTGCGGCCGGCGTCCTCCAGTCGATGCCGTGTCGACGGGCCGCCGCGAGAGCTGTGGGCACGCCTTCCGCGTAGGGCTCGCCGTGGCCGGGGAGCAGCGTAGTGGCTGTGATTCCGGCCAGAGCGGTCAGGCTGTCCAATGCCTGTTCGGGGTCGTCGTTGAGGGTGCCGGGCATGATTCCCAGGCCACGTCGGCCGGTGACGACGTCGAGGGTCACCAGGGCGTCTCCCGTGATCAGGACGTCTCGGTCGGCGAGCAGCAGACAGCTGCTGCCCGGGCTGTGGCCGGGAGTGTGGATCGCCCGAGGCGATCCCGGTACGTCGAGACGCTGCCCATCGGTGTAGCACTCGGCGTGCAGGATCGGCGGGACGGTAAACAGGCCCGCGCGTGCCCAGTTTACGTTGAGTGCAAGGACGTGAGGCTTCCACAGGTTTCGCCGAATGCGGCGGGGTGGGGTGTGGAGCCGGGCGCCTTTGGCCAGCGCCTCGTCGTCCGGGTGTATGTGTACCGGCCGGCCGGTGGCGTCGGAGAGCCGGCGGATGATGCCCAGGTGATCGGCGTGTCCGTGGGTGAGCACGATGGCCCGAACGGCGTCCAGACCTTGCCCCCGCTTCGTCAGCCAGTCCATCAGCGCGGGCCAGTGGCTGGGCATGCCGCCGTCCACGACGGTCAGGGCGCCCTCCTGCTCGATGACGTACCAGTTGACGTGACCGTCTCCGAAACGGAACACCCCACGGGCCACCTCGATACCGGCCTGACGAAGTCTCTGCATCTGGAAGCACCTTTCCCCATTGGCTTCCACTATGGAAGTAACGGGAGGCTAGCAGTTCACTTCCAACATGGAAGCCGCTAGGCTGAGGGCATGCGCTCTACCCTCGCCCTCGATAACTGTCCCGCAGCCCGAGCACTGGACGTGGTCGGCGAACGATGGGCGCTCCTGGTGGTGCGTGAAGCCCTCGCCGGAGCCCGCCGGTTCGACGAATTCCGCGATCGGTTGCGGATGAGCGAGAACACGCTCGCCCGACGGCTGACGGAGCTGACTGCCTCCGGCGTCCTCAGGCGCACGCAGTACAGCCTCAAACCCGCCCGCTTCGAGTACCTCCTCACTGAACAGGGATGCGCCTTGGTGCCGGTGCTCGCAGCCTTGGCCGCCTGGGGAAACGAGTGGACCGATCCCGATCCCGATCTGCCGAAGCCGCCCGCGCGACCGAGCTGGCTCGACGAAGACGCCGCAGGCGCCGCCGGGCGGAGGGCGTGATCGCCTCGCAAGCGTCCGACGGCATCAGTTGTGACAGCCGTGACCCGGTCGTAACCCACCCGTCACCCTGCGTCCGAAGTGGCAGCGCGTGCCGACGTCGCCGGCAGGATGCACGACGACGGCGAAGCCGATGAGTTGACACGAAGGAGACGGTCAGCACTGAGTCGGCTGTTCCTGCCCGAGACCTGCGCGCCCGGGTCAGCGAAGGTGGACCAGGGCAAGGTCGTCCGCCGCCCTGCGGCATTTCCGACGACATCGGGTGTGTAGAGAAATGGCAGCTCGTACCCGATATCGCGTCACAACAACACCCAACCCGCACGACCCTGTTCATGCCATGACAGAAGCGTGATCGTTGCAGCGTGCCACGTTGTCGTGCTCTGCCGCCAGGTCAGCCCGGGCTCGCGAGGGTGGAGAGGAGGGCCGCGGCGGCTCTGTCGAAAGGCGCGATGCTGCCCGCAGCGCGACACAGGATGTGGGCGCCTTCGAGTGTGACGATCATGAGGGTGGCCAGATCGGCGGCCTGGGATGAGCTCATTCCGGCCTGGGTAAGTTTTCCGGTGAGCTCGCCGACCCAGCCGGTGAACCCTTCGGCCGCGACAGTGCGCAGGCTGCTCTGGTCGGCAATGGCCGCACCGCCGTCGACGGTGACCGCCGCGATCGCGCAGCCGCCGCCCCCGGCGGACGCCTGCACCACGGGGCGGACGTTGCCGAGGAACGCCTCCACGACTTCGCGGGGCGTGCGGGCCGGCAGTGCGTGCAGGTGGCCGCGGACGTCCTCCGCGTTGCGGCGAGCGGCTTCGAGCGCGAGTTGGTGTTTGCCCCCCGGGAAGTGGTGATAGATCGCCCCGCGCGCGGCACCGCTCTCGGTCAGGACGTCGGTGAAGGACATCGCGGCCAGGCCGCGGCGTTGCAGCAGTCCGATCGCAGCGCTGATCATGCGGGACTTCGTGTCTGCGGCCATCGCACCCCCTTGACTAGTACGGCCATCCTACTCCATGCTCACCTCACTAGGACGCACGTACTAGTAGCGTGGGCTGGACAGGCCCCGACACCGGAGGTCCCTGATGGGCAAGACGTTTCTCTACACCGAGATCCAGGCGGCAGTGCCGTTCGAGCAGTTCGACTGGCACCAGGTCAACGCGGCACTGAAAACCGCGCCGGGGCTGATCCGCAAGACGTGGCTGTCCGGTATCGGAACCCACACCGTCGGTGGTTTCTACGAGTTCGACAGCGCCGAGAACGCCCTGGCCTTCGCTCAGGGCCCCTTCGCCGAAGAAGCCCGCCGGGCCGGAGCCCCGGCAACGACACGACTGTTCGACGGTGACATCGTCAAAGACGCCAGCATCGACCTGAACTCGCCCTACTACACCTGACACCAACAAGTCGCCGCTGAGTCAGCTCTGGACGCCGCCTCGCTCCACTGTCGGGGCGGGGCGGCCTCAACGGAAAGTCATCTCGATGAACGTCACGCGGCACCCCGAGAACAGCGTGAGCTGGATCGACCTCGGCACCCCCGACATGGAGACGACGGCGGCGTTCTACACCGCGCTGTTCGGTTGGACCGTCGCCCGACCGGACCCCAACGGCTACAGGCTCTGCACGCTGCGCGGACACCTCGTCGCCGCCCTGGGGCCGGCCGAGGACGCCGGCGCCCCCTACTGGACGATCAACGTCACCGTGTCGGACATCCAAGCCACCGTCACCCGCTTCGCGGACCTGGGCGCCCAGATCGTCGTGCCACCCACACGGGTGGGGACGCTCGGCCATGCCGCCGTCACCCTCGACCCCGTCGGCGCACCACTGTCACTCTGGCAGCCCGGCACCCATACCGGCATGCAGCTGACCCACGAACCGGGCACCTTCGCCGGCATCAGCCTGCTCACCGACCACCCCGCGCATGCTGCCGCCTTCTACCGACCGGCCTTGCACTGGAACGTCAACCCCCAGCACACCGAGTTCGGGTTGCCGGACAACTCCATCGCCGCCACCAGCCCGCCGCCAGGGAAACCAACGGCACAACGATCACTCTGGCTGGTCAGTTTCGCCAGCAACAGACCCGATACCGACGCCAAGCAGGCCCTGCAGCTCGGCGCAACCGAAGTTCGCCAGGACGCCAACGGAGACGTGGTCCTACGCGATCCCACCGGCGCTCTGTTCGCCATCACCCAGCACACCCGATAGTGCCACTCCGCCCGAACGCATCGCCCCAGGCAATCGCGCGGGAGTGTCAGTTTCTTTCCGGACAGCCCCCTCCCCGCCCAGCCGTCTGAGACGGCTGGGCGGGCCGAGGGCCAGGTGGCTTACCTTGGGGACCAGTTGGGGACCAGCGCCCACCGCGGCGGGCGCACGGCAGGTCTGGGGGTCAAGGGGTCGCAGGTTCAAATCCTGTCGTCCCGACCATGCTTTACGCAGCTCGGAGGCCGTTCTCTCACACACGAGAGGACGGCCTTTTTTCCATGCCCGGACTGCTGGTGGTCGCAGTGTGGTCGCACGCCCGCTTCGGGGTTGGTTGGCGGTGGGGTAGAGGCCGGTCGGGGCGGGGGAGTGGAGCCGGTTGAGGGCTTCGCGGAGGTGCTGGATGCGGTCGAGTGGTGGTGCACGGGTCACGCAGCAATGCCCCGAACGAGACGGGGCAAGCGGTGTGCGAATGGCCCCCGAATCTCGATCCGTGCTCATCGTGGCCGCTTCCGGTGAACCGCAATCCCGCCCTGATCGCTTGTGCGCCGGACGCCACCGGGACCCTTGTTCCCTGCACATCACCGGACGGTTACGGGCGCTGATCTCGCTCCGTCCCGGCCCGACAACTCGTCGCCCCTGCAAGGGGATTATCGGACTGCATGCCGATTGTGGCGTACGTCACGCGGGGAGAGAGTGAGCGCCCTCACGACAGGAACGAGGAGCCATGAGCACGGATACCAGCACTGGCGGCGGCGCACCACAGGTCCAGCGGCTCAAAGCCAATTCGGTGGGCCTGGTGGGCGTCGTTTTCATGGCCGTCGCCACCGCCGCCCCGATCACCGCGATGACCGGGAACCTCCCCATCGCCGTCGGCTTCGGCAACGGCACCGGCGCCCCCGCCGGGTACCTCTTCGCGACCGCCGTCCTCACCGTCTTCGCCGTCGGCTACGTGGCCATGGCCAAGCGGATCACCGCGGCCGGTGCCTTCTACGGGTACATCTCGCACGGCCTCGGCCGGATCGCCGGCATGGCTTCCGGCATGCTCGCGGTCCTCGCGTACATCGTCTTCGAGGCCTCGATCGTCGGCGTCTTCTCCTACTTCACCAAAACCACTGTCCACGACCAGCTCGGCATCGATCTGCCCTGGATCGTGTACGCGGCCGCCATGCTCATCGTCACCGCCGCCCTCGCGCACTTCGACATCAACCTCACCGCCAAGGCGCTGGGCGTCATGCTCGTCGCCGAGATCGCCGTCCTCTTCGCCGTCGCCACCGCCGTACTGATCGCGGGCGGCGGCCCGGACGGGATCCCGTTCGAACCCGTCAACCCGAAGAACGCCTTCACCGGAACCTCCGCCGGTCTCGGTCTCTTCTTCGCCTTCTGGTCCTGGGTCGGATTCGAATCCACCGCCATGTACGGGGAGGAGTCGCGCGACCCGAAGCGGGTCATCCCCAAGGCGACCCTGATCTCCGTCGTCGGCGTCGGCCTCTTCTACATCTACGTCTCCTGGATGACCATCGCCGGCAACGGGCTCGCCAAGTCCGTGGAGCTCTCGGCCTCCGCGAGTCCGCTCGACCTGTTCTTCGCGCCCACGCAGAGCTTCATCGGCTCCTGGGCCGTGGACGCCTTCCAGTGGCTGCTCCTCACCGGCTCCTTCGCCTGCGGCATGGCCTTCCACCAGTGTGCCGCCCGCTACCTCTACGCCATCGGCCGCGAGGGCTTCCTGCACCCCGGCCTCGGCCGTACGCACGCCAAGCACGGTTCCCCGTACGTCTCCTCCCTGGTGCAGACGGCCATCGCCACCGGCCTGGTCGCGCTGTTCTGGCTGACCGGGCAGGACCCGTACATCCACCTGTACACGCTGCTCGCGATCCTCGGCACGATGGCGATCCTCATCGTGCAGACCCTGTGCTCCTTCGCGGTGATCGGCTACTTCCGCAAGAACCACCCCGAGGACCGGCACTGGTTCCGCACCTTCACGGCCCCGCTTGTCGGCGGCGTGGCCATGGCCGCCGTGGTCGCCCTGCTGCTGCTCAACATGAAGACGGCGGCCGGGCTGGCCGCCGACTCGTTCTTCTTCACGCTGATCCCCTGGATCGTCGGCGTGGTGTTCTTCGGTGGCCTGGGACTGGGCCTGTGGCTCAAGTTCAGGGCCCCCGAGCGCTACGAGATCATCGGCCGGGTCGTCCTGGAGGACGCCGCCGAACGCACCGACGAACCCGCCCCCTCCGCCACGACCGTCTGAGAAGGAGCCACCGCCATGGCACGTACGCCCCTGATGCACGCGCTCCGTCGGCTCGCCGCCGAACACGCCGCCGCCCGCCGGCTCGGCTTGCCCGTCGCCGAGGTCCGCGGCTCCACCCGCCGCCAGCTCATAGGACGGGCCGCCGCCCTCGGGCTCGGCACCGCCTTCGCCTCGGCGGCGGGGGCTTCCGCGAGCGCCCACGCCGTGGAAGCCCTCCCCGAGAAGAAGCCTGTCGCCCCCGCCCGGGTGGCCGTCGTAGGCGCCGGCATCTCGGGGCTGACCGCCGCCCTCACCCTCAAGGACGCGGGCGTCGACGGCACGCTCTACGAAGCCAACCCGAGCCGTGTCGGCGGCCGGATGTGGAGCCAGCGCTCCCTCTGGGCCTACGGCCAGACCTCCGAGATCGGCGGCGAGCTGATCGACACCAGCCACAAGAAGATCCTGGAGCTGTGCCGCCGCTTCAGCCTGCCGACCGAGGACTTCCTCGGCGGCGGACCGAACGGAGCCGAGGAAGTCCTGTGGTTCAACGGCACCTACTACTCGCGCACTCAGGCCGACGTTGACTTCAACGCCGTTTACCAGGCACTGCACCGCGACCTCCAGGACGCCGGCGAGGTCTCCTGGAACTCGACGACCCCTGCGGGCACCGCCCTCGACAACATGACCCTGTACGAGTGGATCGAGACCCGAATCCCCGGCGGTCACGGCTCGCAGCTCGGCCGCTTCATCGACGTGGCGTACAACGTCGAGTACGGGGCCGACACCGATCAGCAGTCCGCCCTCGCGCTCGTCCTGCTGATGGGCTACCAGCCGAATCCCGGCAACTTCAACGTCTGGGGCCTGTCCAACGAGCGCTACCACATCGTCGGCGGCAACGACCAGCTGCCGAACGCCATCGCCAAGGCCCTGCCCGCCGGATCGCTCGTAATGGGACGTGAACTGGTCGCCGTCCGCGTCGCGGCCGACGGCACCCAGACGCTGACCTTCAACGACGCCGGCGCCACCCGGACGGTCGTAGCCGACCACACGATCCTGTGCCTGCCGCTGCCGATCCTCCAGCGGATCGACATCACAGGTGCCGGCTTCGACCCACTGATGAAGAACTTGCTGCGAGATGCCCGCATGGGCTATTGCACCAAGCTCAACATGCAGTTCACCAGCCGCCCCTGGCGCGGCACCGGCCCCTGGCCCGGGGTTTCCTCCGGGGACTGCTTCACCGACCTCGACGTCCAGCAGACCTGGGACACCACGAAGGTCCAGCCGGGCAACGGAGGCATCCTGCTCCAGTACGGCGGTGGGACCCTGGCCGGCTCGCTCACTCCGGGGAGCCCCTTCGCCACCGACTCCGACCCCTACGTACGCACCCTCGCGGGCCGGATGCTCACCGGGATCGACCGCTTCTTCCCCGGCACCAAGGCGGCCTGGACCGGGCGGGCGCAGCTGTCGGCCTGGCATCGCAATCCGTACTCGCTCGGCGCGTACTCGTACTGGCCGACGGGCTACCTGCACAAGTACGCGAAGTACGAGGGTACCGCGCAGGGCCGGATCCACATCGGCGGCGAGCACTGCAGCTACGACTTCCAAGGGTTCATGGAAGGCGGGGCCACCGAGGGGGAGCGGGCGGCGAAGGAGGTGATCACCGCCCTGAGCTGACCTCGACCGACCCTGCCGGGTACCGCGCCGGTGCTCCACGCCCGGACGTCGGCGCGGACGGCTCAGCCGGCCGCGGGGGCCGCTCCAGCCGGTCGGAGACGCTCTCGCCAGTGCTGCGGCGTCCAGCGGGGAGCACTCGATCCGTACACGGCTTCTGAGGCCCGGGCGAGCACCTCGATCCGGCGGTAGCTCGCGGCGGGGACCAGGCCCTCAGGCAGCTGTCGGCGGCTGCGACCAGATCGGGAGACCGGTCCTGGACCAGGGTCACGCCGGGTCTGCAGGTGCAGCCGACCACAGGGTCCGGCAGGGGTGGAGAGAATCGCACGGCGGCCGTGAAGGCGGGACGCCCCGAGGGCGCACCTGGTCAGGGAGGGCAGCTTTCAGAATGCACGTGTTCGGCTCGGATGTGCCGTTCACCCAAGGCCGGGTTCCGGCGAGCTCGCCCCCTGCGTGGATCCTGAACTCGTGATTCGCGGGAGGGACCGCCGCGGGCCCGCATCCATGCATGTCGCAGCTGATCGGCGGCGGCACGACGCTGGGAACCGACAGGGCACAGGCCCGCGGCGAACTGGGCGCGACGCGGCCCGAGGCGTCCGAATCCGCCGAACTGACCCGGGCGGCCCGGTGGCTGACGGGACCGATCGACTTCTGCGCCGGGGCCGTCCTGCCCCTGTACGCGCAGAGGCTCACTGAGGCAGGCGGTCCCAGAACGAGCAGTGGTGTGCGGAATACGCATCGACGGGGTGGATTCCGCCTGCTCCGGGAGCCAACGACTGCACCGACCGCGCGAGAGGTGACGAAGGGCGGAGGAGAGGCCAGAGCGGTGCGTCGGAGGCGTTCGGGTTGCCGGTGTGCGCGAAGTTCGTCCAGTAGTCGACCATCCGGTCCGACAGGGCGCGCTGGGCGTCGGTCAGCGGTCGCTCGGTGGGGAGGGAGGAGAACAGGAACGGCATCTCGAAGCCGTGCGCCGCACCGTAGGGGAAGCCCGGGTTCGCCGGTAGACCGGTGAGGACAGGAGCATCCGGATCGCTGAATTCGTAGCCGTAGAGGGGTAGGCCAGGGGCATCAGCGGCGATGGCTCGCCCGGCCGCCAGTGTGGTGCATGCGAGGGATCGATCGGTCAGCACCGTGGCCCAGGCCAGTGCGGGCGTGGGGTGGTGTGCTGCCGGATACTGCGCCTCGACGGCCGGGGCAGCGAGCCCGAAGGCATCCACCAGACGGGCGCGGTAGTCGCTTTCGGTGCGGATCGGGAACGCGGCGAGCGTCAGGCCGACGAACATCCGCATCTCATCGTGGTTGGTGCCCAGGATGACCGGCACGCGGTGGAAGCGTCCCGATGCCAATGCCTGGGCCGGTGCCACGGGCAGCAGCGTGTTGCCGAAGGCGGGCCGGTTGAAGGACTGCATCAGCTGCGCGGTGGCGAGGCGATCCGTGCTCTGCCCGCGCAGGCATGCCAGCACCTCGGCTCCGCCGTCCGCTGGGCAGCCCAGTTGCCGGGCGGCTTCTGCACCGGCCGTCTGGACATCGCGCTGTGAGGCGAACGGCTCGTACGCCGGTGTCCCGGGTCCGAGGGCGCCGCGCGGGAAGGACATGAGGCAGGAACCGCTCTGGAGTACGGCCCGCTGGAAGAGTCCGACGGCCGTCGGCGAGGTGAGGTGTGCACAGATGCTGAGGGCGCCTGCGGACTCACCGAACAGCGTGACACTGCGCGGATCACCGCCGAAGCGCTCCGCGTTCGCCCGCACCCAGCGCAGGGCGGCCTGCTGGTCCGCCAGGCCGAACGGTGGGGCGGAGCCCAGCCCGGGGTGGCCGAAGTAACCGAAGATCCCCAACCGGTAGTTGACCGTGACGACGACCGTGTCACCCCGGACCGCCAGCTGTTCGGCGCTGTAGTCGCTGCCGGAACCGCCCAGGAATGCACCGCCGTGCATCCACACCAGCACGGGCCGCTTCTGTCCGGCCGGCTTTGGCGTCGGCGCGGTGACGTTGAGGTAGAGGCAGTCCTCCGATCCGAGGACCGCGCTCGTACCTGGTGTCGGCATCTGCACGCAGCGTTCAGCTGCCTTCGTCGCATCCCGGACACCGCGCCACGTGTCGGCGGGCACCGGCGCGCGCCAGCGCAGCGGTCCGGTCGGCGGCGCAGCGTAGGGAATGCCGTCGAAGGTGGTGTACGAGCCGTGTGACACGCCGCGTACCAGGCCGTGGTCGGTTCGTACGACGGTACCGTTCTGCTTCGCGGAATGCGGGGAACCGGGTTGTGCGGCGGCCGCCGGCACGGCGGTGGCGGTGAGCAGTGCCACCGTGCAGAGCACGGGGAAGAGCACCCCGCGGATCCTGGCTCTTCGGCATGGAGGCGGTGCTGTCATGGTCGGGGACATACGTACCACCGTTCTTGGTCGGGGGACGGGATCGGAAGGGCCGCACGAGGCCGCTCGGGCCGCAACGAGGCATGAGCGGCGGGAGGCTGGTGCGGACCGGCCCGGTCAGTGCTCAATACGCTAGGACCTCCCGCGCGCTGGAGGTTCAAGAGGCTGTGACGCAAGACACGTGGAGCATCGGTGAACTCGCGGCCGGAACGGAGGTTCCGGTGAAGACCCTCCGCTACTACTCCGACAGCGGTCTGCTGCCCGTGGCGGGCCGAAGCGCCGGTGGTCATCGGCGCTACGGTCCTGAGGCGTGGGAGCGGATCCGTCTCATCAGACGCCTACGGGCGCTGGACACCCCGATCGCGACCATCACCCAGGTGGTCACCGGTGAGTGCTCCCTTGGTGAACTGGTGGCAACCGAGCTCGAAGTGGTGCAGGAACGACTGACCGAACTGCGGTGGCGCCAGGCCACGCTCAAGTCCCTGGACGAATGCACGAGCGAGGAGCGGCTCCGGCGTCTGGAGATCCTCTCCCGCGTGCAGCGGCTCCCACAGGCGCACCGCACTCTCACCGATCACTGGTATCGCGAGCTGTCCGCGGCCATGCCCAAGCGCCGACTCGACATCATGATCGCCATGCTGTCACCCGCCCCACCGCAGGACCCCGATCCCGCTTCGGCCCTGGCCTACGCAGAGCTTCATCTCCTCATCGCCACGCCCAGTTTCACCCGCTGGACTCAGGACCACGACGAAGAGATGAGGGACGCCCCGGCCTTCTACGGGGAGATCGACGATGCTGCCGTTCTGACGGCCGCCGCTCTGGCCCAGGGTCTCCCGCCCAGCGCCGGGGATGCGGTGAACGCGTTCGTATCCGCCCACGCGCGAGCCCGGCGGGAGTCGGACACCCCCGCCTTCCGCGAATACCTGCACGGGCTGGTGTCGAAGTCATCCGGCTTCGACCCCCGCCTGGAACGGTATTGGGCCCTCGTCGGCACCGCCACCGGCGGGCGCGTGCTGAACATGACGGTGGCTCATCGATGGCTGACCGACGGACTGTCGATCTCGATAGCCGAGAATGGGCCTTAGGCGTCGAGGGGCCCGAGCTCCAAGACGAGCCACGAGGGCGGGCGCGCTGACCTGCGCGTTTTCTGGCGCTCTAGGTTTCCATGTGACCAGGTGGAGTCCTGCGACTCGCAGGGGCTGCACCGGGGATCAGCCGTGTTCGAGTGCGCGGAGCAGTTCTTCCGCGCGAGGCCACGGGCCATGGCCGGAGGCGGGGTTGAGGTGGCCGACAGCACCGAGTTCCACGAGACGGCCGCCCCAGTTCCGGGCCGGCTCGGCGACTCGCTCGACAGCGCCCAGCGGGTCGTTCGAGCTGGCCGCGACGATGCTGGGGAAGGGCAGCGGCGAGCGGGACACCGGGATCCAGCCGTTCTCGTCGATCACCTCGGGGGTGGGGTAGCCCTCCGGCAACGGCTGCTCGAAGTCCGGCGGCGTCACCAGCAGCGCCCCCTGCACCTGCACCTGCGCCGGGTGCCGCCGGGACCAGTGGACGGCGATGACAACGCCGGCGCTGTGGGCGACGAGTACGACGGGCCCCGCGATCTGCACCATCACCTTGTCCAGTGCGGCGACGCGGGCTTCGCAGCTCAGCCGGTCCTGCGTCAGCGGGGGAACGGTGCGGACGCTGCGCCCGGCCTCGGTCAGCCGGTCCGCCAGCAGGGTTTGCCAGTGCTCGTCGACGTGGTCGCGCAAGCCGGGGACGATCACGACAACCGGCTCGGTGGTACCGCTCATGAGGGCACCTCCGTCTTCTGCGGCTCCGCCTCCGGGGCGACCCCGGTCAGGCGGCGTAGATCACGGTCGTAGGAGTGGCGGCCGATCAGGAAAGCCGCGGTGGCCGCGATCGCCACGAGCGGGACGAGCCGGAGAGCGCCGAGCAGACCGAGCCGGTCCGCGAGCATTCCGGTGACCGCGGGGCCGGGGGCCAGTCCGAGCAGGCTCTGGGCCAGCGTGAGCGTGGCGAACGCGGTCGCGGCGATGGCCGCGGGGGTCAGGTTCGCCACCATGGCGGCCCCCGGCCCGGCCGTTCCGGCGCACAGCAGGGCTCCCAGCGCCAGCACCAGCAGTTGTACGGGACCGGCCGGCAGGCGCAACGCGGTCATCAGCAGGACGAGGGAGCCGACGCTGCAGCTGATGGCGACGGCCCACTTGCGGATCGGGACGCGTCGGCTGATCCGGTCCGAGGCGATGCCTCCGGCGATCATGCCGATTCCGATCAGCAGGGCGAAGAGCCCGGCCGTCGAGCCGGCCTTCGCGGTGGGCATGTCGTAGTAGCGGTTGAAGTAGCTGGGCAGCCAGGCGATCAGGGCGCCCGCGATGAACAGCTGGAGACCGCTGCCGATGTAGGCGCTGACCACCGAGACGGAGGAGAACAGCCGCGGGAGGAGAACGCGGAGACGGTCGCGTTCATCCGGGCCGACCCCGTCCTCCGCCGGATCCTGCCGCGGGGCCAGTCGCTTCTCCGTGACCACCACGGCGTAGATGCCCGCGAGCACCAGGCCGAAGACGCCCATCACGCCGAACGCCCAGCGCCAGCCGTACGCCTGGGCCACGGCGCCGCCGACGGATATGCCCAGGACCGAGCCGAAGGCCCCGCCGGCGATGAAGGCCCCCGAGAGCGTCGCCCGCAGGGCTCGCGGGAAGACGCTGAGGACCACGGCGATGCCGACACTGCCGTACGCGGCCTCGCCGACGCCGACGAAGAGCCGGCCGGTGAACATCTGGTCGTAGCTCGCCGCCACCGCGCAGCCCAGGGTTGCCAGGCTCCACATCGTGGCCGCGAAGACCAGGGACCTCACCCTGCCCCATCGGTCGGCCAGCAGCGAGAGCGGGAGGGTGAGCAGACCGACCGCCAGCGCCACGATGCCGCTGAGGGAGCCCAGTTGGGCGTCCGAGAGCAGCCAGTCGGCCTTCAGCATCGGGAAGACGACGTTGAGGACCTGCCGGGACATGTAGTCCGAGAGCAGGAGTCCGAAACTCAGTGCAAAGACCACCCAGGCGTAGCGCCGGGACACGGGCCACTCCGAGGAACCGGAAACGGTTCTGCCCGGGGCGGGTTCCGCGGTGGTGAGAAACCCCATTGTCATCACCTCAACTGCTCTTGGCGGAAAAGGAAAGGGTCAGAACGGTCTGTCGCCGATGATTCCGGCGCGCTCCATCCTGCGGACGGCGGGCCAGTAGTCCTGGACCGCGTAGTGCTGGGTGGAGCGGTTGTCCCAGATGGCGACGCTGTTCGGCGTCCAGCGCCAGCGCACCTGGTACTCGGGGACGGCGGCCTGACTGATCAGGTAGTTCAGCAGGAGGCCCGCGCCGGGGGCGTAGTCCGTCCCGAAGCGCACGTTCTCAGGGGTGTGGTAGTTGACGAAGTGCGTGGTGAAGGCATTGACGAAGAGGATCTGTTCGCCCGTCTCGGGGTGGGTGCGCACCACCGGGTGCTCGGCGTCGGGGAACTGCGCCCTGAGCGCGTGACGTTTTTCCTGCGGCATGACGGCGCCGAAGGTGGCTTCGATGCTGTGCCGGGCCCGCAGCCCCTGGATCTGGTTCTTGATGTGCTCCGGCAGCCGGCGGTGTGCCTCGGCCATGTTGACCCAGATCGTGTCACCGCCCACCGGGGGTGACTCGATGCAGCGCAGCACGGCGCCCATGGACGGGTTCTCGCGCCAGGTGCCGTCGGTGTGCAGCGCGTTCTCGTATTGCTCGGGCGGGCTGTCCAGGTCCTTGTAGATCCGTACCAGGCCGGGGTTGTCGGGGTCACTGCCGGCGACCGGGTGGGACTCCAGCGGGCCGAAGCGCTCGGCGAAGGCGACGTGTTCGGCCCGTGTGATGTCCTGGTCCCGCAGGAACAGCACCTTGTACTGCACGAGCAGGGCTTTGATCTCGGCGAACAGCTCGTTGTCGCGCAAGGCGTCGCCGAGGTGCACTCCGGAGAGTTCGGCGCCGATGGTGCAGGTCAGCGGCTCGACCTTGATCGAGCCGCGGGAGTGGGCGCGTACCGACGCGGGCGCGCCTTCCGGCGAAGCGACAGTCTTTTCCATGGTGCTTCCTCCTGGAGAGGGTGGAGATGCGCGTGATCCGGCAGGGGCTCAGAGGACGAAGACGGACGATCCCGTGGTCCGTCCCGACTCCAGCTCACGGTGTGCCCGTACGGCGTCGGCGAGCGCGTAGCGCTGGTTGATCTCGATGGAGATGCGTCCGGAGGCGACGTGGTCGAAGAGCTCGCCCGCCAGTGCTGCCCGCTCCGCAGGGTCGGCTATGTAGTCGGCGAGTGCGGGACGGGTGACGAACAGGGAGCCGCTGACCGCCAGTTGCATGGCGTCGATGGGCGGGACCGGGCCGGACGCCGTACCGAAGCAGACCAGCAGACCGCGGCGCCGCAGCGAGGCCAGCGAGGCGGCGTAGGTGGACCTGCCGATGCTGTCGAAGGCGACCGGGACGCCGGCACCGTCCGTCAGTTCGCGGACCCGCTCGGCCACGTTCTCGCGCTGGTAGTGGATGACGTGGTCGCAGCCATGGGCGCGGGCGAGCTCGGCCTTCTCCTCGGTGGAGACGGTGCCGATGACGGTCAGCCCGAGCAGCTTGGCCCACTGACAGACGATCAGGCCGACGCCTCCCGCCGCCGCGGTCAGCAGGATGGTGTCCCCGGCCTTCAACGGGTGGATCCTGCGCAACAGGTAGGCAGAGGTGAGGCCGCGCATGGTCATCGCGGCTGCGGTCTCGAAGGATATGCCGTCGGGCAGCCGGATCAGGGAACCGGCGGGCATGACCCGCTCGGTGCTGTAGGCACCGAGCGGGCTTCCGGTGTACGTGACCCGGTCGCCCTCGGCGATGTGGGTGACGCCTTCGCCCACCGCCTGGACCACTCCCGCGGCCTCGACGCCCAGTCCGGCGGGCAGAGGCGCGGGATACAGGCCGCTGCGGAAGTAGGTGTCGGCGAAGTTGAGTCCGACGGCTTGGTGCCGGATCCGTACCTCGCCCGGGCCGGGGTCGCCGACGACGACCTCTTCCCGGCGCAGGACGTCGGGACCGCCGGTCTCCTTGAAGCGAATGGCGTGAGCCATGGGTGTGCTCCGTTGTTCGGGGGAGGTGGGGAGAGGAGGAAGGGGCCGCCGGTACCCGCCGGTGCAGACCCGGCAGCCCCGTGGGTTCGCGGGGACCTGCAGACATACGGGCGTACGGACGCGTGGACGCGCGGCGCCGCGGTGGTCCCGTGCGGCGATCAGACGAGGCGCAGCATGGAGCCGCGCTGACCGGGACGGCGGTTCGGCACCATGCCGAGACGGGCCAGCGTCTCGTCGGCCCCGGAGTAGTACTCGCCGAGCTTGTAGATCTTCTTGGCCTCGGCGCCGGTCGCGATGTCGCGGCCGAGCGCCTCGGAGATCTGCACCATCTGCTCGATCTGCTCCACGGTCGTCATGCGCTCGCCCTTGCGCCGCCACAGATTGTCCTCGTTGCCCACGCGCACGTGCACACCGAGCGCGATGCCGATGGCGTTCATCGGCGCCACGGCGCGCATGGAACTCTCGATGGTGAGGACGGCCCCGTCCGGGGTGCGACGGACGAACTCGATCAGGTCTGCCGGGTGCCGGCCCGCGAAACCGCCGCCGATGGCCACGTAGTTGAGGATCAGCGGGCCGGTGTGGACCCCGGCTCGGATGAGCCGCTCCACGGTTTCGAGCTGAGCCAGCGTGGCGAGCTGGAAGTGCGGCTGGATGCCGTTCGCGCGCAGGCGCTCCAGGTGCTCCAGGTAGAAATCGGGGCCCGCCTCGACGACCATGTCGCGGTAGGCCTTGTAGTACTCGGGCTTCGCGATCGAGGTGCCTGCCAGGTCGTCGTCGGTCATGACCTCGACGATGTTCATCTGGCTGGTGTTGATCGCGATCGTCACCTGGTCCGGCGCGGGGTCGAGGTCGGCCAGCAGGTGACGGGTGTCGTAGCTCAGCCACTTGGCCTCGCTGCCCTCGTCTTCCGGAGCGAACGAGATCGAGCCGCCGATCTGCAGGACCATGTCCGGCACGGCCTGACGCAGTCGGCCCAGCAGCTCGTTGAACATGGACATCCGCTTGGAGCCCTTGCCGTCGAGCTCTCGCACGTGGATGTGGAGCACGGTGGCCCCGGCGTTGTAGCAGTCCACGGCCGCCTGTACGTGCTCGTCCATCGTCAAGGGGAGGTCCTCGGCGTCCCCGGGCAGCCACTCCGGCCCGTAGGGAGCGGCCTGGATCACCAGCTTCTCCTGGTTCTCCGGGAAAAGTGAGTCGTCGTGAAAATGCACGGTCCGTCTCCTTCGTGCGATCGGTGATCACTCGCCGGAAGCTCGCCGCGTGTGGTGCAGGGGCGGCGATGTCCGGCGAGGAGGGATGCGGGTCACCGGGGGACAGCGGGTGCATGGTGGCCCTCGTACGATCGACCGGTCCGGAGGAAGCGTGCATAGGAGCCCGCTCCCTCCGGTGGCCGACCGCGTCTCTGCGGTGGTGCCAAGGTAGGGGCGGGCAAGGGCGATCGCTTGACTGTCCGGGACAGATAATTTGTCATTTGGGGACATCGTGTAAGCCGTGCCGAGTGAGCCACCCGGCGTGGCCGGGCCCGACGCGCCTTGTGGTGTCAGTCCTGGCCGGGGAGCTGGTGTCGGCTCCTGGCGATGCGCCATGCCCTGGGGCTGCACCCGAACTGCTCGTGGAACCAGCGCGAGAAGCCGCTCAGCGACGAGAAGCCCAGCAGATCGGAGATCTCCGTGAGTGAGCGGCGCGGGTTCGCGACGAACTGCTCCGCGAGGTGCCTGCGGGTGGCGCCCAGGAGCGAGGAGAACGTCTCGCCCGAGGAGGCCAGGTGCCGGTGGACGGTCCGCCGGTCGACACCCAGGCTGCGGGCGACCTGCTCGATCGAGCAGCGCCCCGTCGGCAGCAGGACCTCGATCAGCTCGCGCACCCGGTCAGCGGCTGTGGTGTCCCTGGGCACCGTGATCGCCTCGAAGTACTGGTGGGCGTACTCGCGCAGCAGCGGATCGGCCATCGCGTTGG
Organism: Streptomyces sp. NBC_01006; assembly: GCF_045162725.1. Lineage (NCBI taxonomy): Bacteria > Bacillati > Actinomycetota > Actinomycetes > Kitasatosporales > Streptomycetaceae > Streptomyces > Streptomyces sp. NBC_01006. The sequence goes on from NZ_CP108700.1 coordinate 8,384,975, forward strand.
GTGCGTCGAGATCGCCCGCGTAGAAGACGATGCCGTCGAACTCGCGGTCGAACTCCACGATGGGGCCGAACGTGCGCCGGTGCGTCGAGAGGTCCGCCGGCGCAAGGTGCCTGAACCACACGGAGAGCGGCTGCCACCGGGTGTGCAGGAAGTCGCGCAGGATTCGGTGGTAGGCGGCGATGGCCAGCTCAGTTGCCTGCCGGGTGCCCATTGCTTCACCGAGACGCAGGTCGACCTTCAACGTGGCCAGCCCGTCCCCCTCGGACAGCCGGGTGTCCAGGACCTCGTTGTACATGTGCTGGTGGCGGATCAACAGCCCCAGTGCGCTCCGCACATCGGGTTCCTCGCGGACGACCAGACTGATGGGGCCGAGGTTGGAGAAGCGCCGGAACTCCGCCATGCGCACTCCGAAGTCCTCGTGACCCGAAGCGGCCGCCGACAGCTCCAGCACCTGGACCACGGCGGCGCCGGAGATCCACCGGTCCTGGACCGCGAGGGCGGCGGTGTCCAGGCCCACGTGCTTCATCAGCGGTTGAGGGTCGATACCGAGCGAGCGGCACAGCTCGACGTAGCCGCTGAGGGCTGCGGTGCGGACGAGGGGCCTCATGTGCACGCTCCAAGACTGTCCCGAAAAGAAAAGTCTCATGTCACGCCAGGGCAAGCGCGGCGATGGGTGGGCAACCTAGCATGGCGCCGTGAACGGTGGGACGGACGCGGGTGAGCCGCGGCACGCGCCCTGCTCGGGCCCGTCGCCGTGGCGGAACACCCACACGATCACGCACGCGCGAGCCGACTTCGAGGACCACGACCGGCCCGAACCCGAGCGCCATCCAATTGCGGCCCTGGTCGGCCCAGCCGCTCCGTCCCGGTACCGGCCGTTCCCGCGACGGACACCCTTCGTGACGTGATCCGCCCTCGGGCTGCCTCGGCGCAGACCGAGACGAACGCAAGGAGATTGCCCACATGGCCAACCTCGCCACGTTCCTCGTGCACTCCGCCGCGGCCCAGGGTGATCGCATCGCCATCCGCCACGACGACAGCACGCTCACCTACGCCCAGTTGGACGACGCGAGCGCCAGGGTCGCCGCCCTCCTGCGCGACCGGGGCGTCCAGCCCGGCGACCGCATAGCGCTGACCATGCCCAATGTGCCGCTGTTCCCGGTCGTCTACTACGGCATCCTGCGGGTCGGGGGCGTGGTCGTGCCGATGAATCCGCTCCTCAAGGCCCGTGAGGTGGCCTTCACCCTGCTCGACTGCGGGGCACGGATGGTGCTGGTGTTCCCTCTGTTCGCGGACGAGGTCGCCAAGGCCGCCGCCGCGACCGGAACCGAATGCCTGGTGACGGAGCCGCTGGATTTCAACGGCATGCTGCGGGCCCACGAACCGATGCCCGGCATCGTAGAGCGTACCGATGGCGACTTGGCCCTCATCCTCTACACCTCGGGCACGACCGGCACACCGAAGGGGGCCGCACTGTCCCACCGGAACCTGGCCACCAACACCGCCACCGCGGCCGAGACGCTGCTCCAGGTCGGACCTGACGACGTGCTCTTCGGCGGCCTGCCCCTCTTCCACGCCTTCGGCCAGACCTGCGCGCTCAACACGGCCGTCGCCGCCGGCGCCACACTGACCCTGTTGCCGCGGTTTGAGCCGCAGCGCGCCCTGGAGATCATGGCCCGCGACGGGGTCACCGTGTTCCTCGGGGTGCCGACGATGTACGCGGCGCTGCTCCATGCCGAGCTCCCCGAAGGCTTCGACGGCCGCGGGCTCCGCCTCGCCGTCTCGGGCGGCGCCTCGCTTCCGGTCGAGGTGCTGCACGGCTTCGAGCGGCGCTTCGGCGCCACCGTCCTGGAGGGATACGGCCTCTCCGAGACCTCACCGGTCGCCGCCTTCAACCACCCCGACCGTCCGCGTAAGGCGGGCTCGATCGGACAGCCCGTCCGCGGAGTCGTGATGAAGCTCGTCGCCGAGGACGGCGGCGCGGTGCCCCCGGGCGAGGTCGGCGAGATCGCGATCCGCGGTGAGAACCTCATGACGGGCTACTGGAACCGCCCCGAGGAGACGGCGGAGGCGGTCCGCGACGGATGGTTCCACAGCGGTGATCTGGCCCGCGTCGACGAGGACGGCTTCTACTTCATCGTCGACCGGAAGAAAGACCTGATCATCCGCAGTGGCTACAACGTATACCCGCGAGAAGTCGAGGAGGTCCTGTACGAGCACCCGGCCGTCGCCGAAGCCGCCGTCGTGGGCGTGCCGCACTCGTTCCACGGCGAGGAGATCGCAGCGGTGATCACCCTGCGGCCCGGTGCCCGGGCCACGGCCGAGGAGATCCGGGACCACGTCAAGGAGCGGGTGGCGGCGTACAAGTACCCCCGGATCGTCACGTTCGCGGCCGAGCTCCCCAAGGGCCCCACAGGCAAGATCCTCAAGCGCGAGATCGTGGTCCCCGGTCGGTGAAAGAAGAGGAACGGCATCTCGATGCCGTGCGCCGCACTGTAGGGCAAGCCCGGGTTCGTCGGCAGACCGGTGAGGACAGGAGTCTCCGGATCCGTGAACTCGTAGCCGTAGAGGGGAAGTCAGGCTACCAGGGTGGCGCAATGTGAGGGGTCGGCCGATCGCAGGAACGGTTCGCGGCCGCCGACGTACGGGCAGGGGTCAGGACTTCGGCACGGTGTTGATGTAGTCGGTACCGGCACTGTAGAAGCCGTCCACCGTTTTCTGGACATCCGCCTGGGAAACAGCCTCGCCGGCCTTGTAGTAGAACCAGTTGACCTTCATGTCCCAGGTGCGCGTAACACCGTTGAAGGGAATGTCGATCAGCCAGTTGCTGAAGTGGATGTCCATCTTCTCGCGCGGCACGTACTTCCCGGAGCTGGTGAACAGCTCCTTTCCGTCAAGGGAGTAGGTTACCTTTCCGTTCATGGCGGTGATCATCATGATGTGCCAGCCCTCAAGGTGTTGCTTGAGCGCGTGAGTTACCCGGTCCGGCGGATCGGCCTTGTACCAACTCGTGGTGTCGAGTTGCGGACCCACCGAACCCCAGCCGCCGTTCGGCATGTACTCGTAGTCGAGTTCGCTGTAGTTCGTCGAGGAGTCCGAGGCGGAAATCGGGTAGAAGGTCTCGACGACGTGGTCGCCGTTGCGACCACTCGTGGGCTTGTCGCTGAGGTGGACCCGAGCGGCGAAGGTGCCCGTGAAGAGGGCGGTACCGGTGCTCTGCACCTCGACCTGCTTGGTGCCCTGCTTGGTGCCGTCGGTGGAGGCCTGCAGCCGCAGGACCCTGCCCCCCTGGGCGGTCGTGTCGGAGGGGAAGCCGGCACCGGCGGTGGACCAGGTGTCCTTGATCCCCGGGCCACCCCCACCGGTACGGACCTCCCAGCCGTGGGCGGCGAGCGAGGGGTCGTCGGGGCCGCTGTAGTGGAAGTCGTCGAACAGGGTTCCCGGCGGTCCGGACGGGGTCGGCGAGGCACTGGGGGCGGGCGCGGCGGCATCGTCGCCGGGGCCGCCGGAACACGCGGCGAGTACGCACAGGAGGGCAGGCAGGGTGAGCGCGGTCCACGCGCGGCGACGATGGGTGCGGCGGGGCTGGCTCACACGGGCTCCTTGGGGCGTAAAGGCGGTACCCGGACACGCCCTTTGCATGAGGATCAACGGCTGATCACATGAGGGGGTCATCTTAAGGTTCAAGGCGACCATCGGAGTGACCATAGCCAGCTCCGTCATCGCCGTCCCGGCGAAACGGCTCCGGCTGAATACGCGCCGATCAGCGCCCGGCGACCGTGGGGGCGGTCCTACTGGTCGGTACCGGCAATTGGTATTCCGATCCGATTACGACGCCTGAGCAGATCGCGCCAAATGCGTACATCGAGCCCAAGTCGATTCAGGCCTGTGCACTAGCGTTCGCCCTGCCTGCGATCTCGCGGTCTAGGTACTGCAATGAAGGCAATGAAAGGCAACGCAAGGTGCGCTCAGTGATCAATTCCGTCGAACGCGGATCGGCGCACCTGGCACAACCTGAAATTTCCGAGTCGGGCTTTGAGGAGCCTGCTCCCGCACCGATATTCGTCGACCGGTCGGGTCTGCGCGGGCGGCTGCTGCGGGGCTTCGGCTGGCCGGTCTCTGTGGTCGGCGCGATCCTGGCGGTCGCCATGGGCAGCAGCCTGATCGGTGTGCAGGCGGACGCCCCGGCGATGGGCATACCTGCGCAGCCCACGTGGGCGCCGGCCCCGTCGCCCTCACACGCGCCGTCGCTGTCGCCCACCCCGTCGCCCGTGCCGTCTTCGCCTCGGACGGCCAGGCGATCTGCCACACCCCAGACGAAGACCTCGGCCACCACGGCGAAGCTCACGGCCACCACGGCGAAGCCCACGACCACCGCGCCGCACGGGGCAAAGCCTTCGGCCAAACCGGCCAAGCGCCCCTGATCGCCCGCACCACCCATCTCCAGGAGCGTCATTGTCCCGCCACCAGCGCCGCCGGCAGTCCCTGCTGAGGCCGCGCCGACTGGCCGCGCCGCCGCTGCGCTTCTTCATGCCGCTGTCCCTGCTGGCTTGCCTGCTTGCGCTCCTCGTCCTGCGAGGCCTGGCGACGAACGAGGCGTTCCACGACTCCCGGATCGCGATCTCGGTCGACAAGACGACGGTGCCGGCCAACCTGCTCAAGGGTGGTCCGGTCATCGACGCGCGTGGCTCCAAGAACGCGAAGCCCGTGAGCTATCACATCCCCGATCACACTGCGGTTCTGAGTTTCGACGACGGTCCCTCGCCGCAGTGGACTCCGAAGATCCTGGAGGTGCTCGCGGCCCGCAAGGTCCGTGCGGACTTCTTCGTGACCGGCGCCATGACCACGCGCAACCCGGAGCTGATCCGGCAGATCGTCGCGGGCGGCCACGAACTCGGCGTACACACCTTCACCCACCCCGATCTGGTGTACCAGTCCCACGCCCGGATCAGCTGGGAGATGGCGCAGACGCAGCTGGCGCTGGCCGGCGTCGCGGGTGTCCACAGCGCGCTGTTCCGCCCGCCGTACTCCTCCGACGCCTCGGCGCTGGACGACTGGAACTACCCGGTGATCAAGTACGTGGGCGCGCGCGGCTACCTCACCGCGTTCATCGACCGCGACACCGACGACTGGAAGCGTCCCGGAGTCGAGGCGATCGTCAAGGCGGCGATGCCGTCCAAGCCGGGTGCGGGCGAGCTGATCCTGCTGCACGACGCGGGTGGCGACCGCACCCAGACCATCACCGCGCTCGGGCAGATCATCGACAAGCTGCAGGCCCAGGGCTACCGCTTCACCACCATCTCCGAGGCACTCGGCGCCTCCAGCGCCACCGTGCCGGTGCAAGGATTCCAGCTGTGGGCGGGCAAGGGATTCATCTGGGCCACCCACGTCGCCGTGCTCACCCTGCCGGTGCTGGTCGGGCTGCTGGCCGTCGTCGGCTTCCTCAACTTCGGCCGGTTCGCGCTGATGCTCGTTCTCGCACCGATCCACGCCCGCCGCTCCAAGCGGCGGGACGCCTGGGGACCGCCCGTCACCGAGCCGGTCACCGTACTGGTCCCGGCCTACAACGAGCGAGAGTGCATAGCCAACACCCTCGACTCCCTGGCCGCCAGTGACCATCCGATCGAGGTGATCGTCATCGACGACGGCTCCACGGACGGCACCGCGGACATCGTCGAGGAGATGGACCTGCCGTTCGTCCGGTTGATCCGCCAGGTCAACGGCGGCAAGTCCAGCGCGCTCAACACCGGTGTCGCGGCCGCCTCGCACGACATCATCGTGATGATGGACGGCGACACCGTCTTCGAGCCGTCCACCGTGCGCGAGCTGGTCCAGCCCTTCGGCGACCCGGCGATCGGCGCGGTCGCGGGCAACGCCAAGGTCGGCAACCGGGAGAGCCTGATCGGCGCCTGGCAGCACATCGAGTACGTCCTCGGCCACAACCTGGACCGCCGGATGTACGACATGCTGGGTGTCATCCCGACCATCCCCGGCGCGGTCGGTGCCTTCCGCAAGGAGGCCCTGCAGCGGGTCGGCGGGATGAGCGACGACACCCTCGCCGAGGACACCGACATCACCATCGCGGTGCTCTGCGACGGCTGGCGGATCGTCTACGCCGAGCACGCCCGCGCCTGGACCGAGGCTCCCGCCAGCCTCCAGCAGCTCTGGTCCCAGCGGTACCGCTGGAGCTACGGCAGCATGCAGGCGATGTGGAAGCACCGCGGCGCGGTGACCTCCCGCGGCCCGGCCGGGCGCTTCGGCCGACTCGGATTGCCGCTCGTCGTGCTGTTCGGCGTGGTCGCCCCGCTGCTGGCACCGCTGGTCGACCTGTTCCTGCTGTACGGCGTGCTGTTCGGGGACGCCCCGATCACCCTCACCAGCTGGGGCGGCTTCATCCTGCTCCAGGCCGCACTGTCCTGGTACGCCTTCCGGCTCGACCGCGAGAAGCCCTGGCATCTGATCAGCCTGCCGATCCAGCAACTGGTCTACCGGCAGCTGATGTACATCGTCCTGTTGCAGTCCGCGATCACGGCGATGACCGGCGGCCGACTGCGCTGGCAGAAGCTCCGGCGCACCGGCGAGGTCGCTGTACCGGTGGAGGCCTGACCATGACTGCATCCGTCGACCTCGGGCGCACCCAGGACACCGTCCAGTTGAGAGTCCCCGCCGTACTGCGACAGGAGCGGGCGCCGGAGCCGGAGGCACCGTCCACACGCAAGGGCGGCCGGGACCGCTATCTCGACCTGCTGCGCGCGCTGGCGCTGGTTCGCGTGGTGTTCTACCACAACTTCGGCTGGTTCTGGCTGCCCCTCGCTTTCCCGTCGATGGGCGTGATGTTCGCGCTGGCCGGCTCGCTGATGGCCCGCTCGCTCAGCCGTCCCGCTCTCGGCGTGATCCGCGGCCGACTGCGCCGGCTGCTGCCGCCGATGTGGCTGTTCGGCGCCGTCATGATCGCCCTCCAGATCCTCGACGGCTGGGGCCCCCACTCCGACGGCCACCCCACCTGGTGGTGGACCAAGCTGGCGTTCTGGATCCTGCCGCTGAGCACTCCGCCGTACGCGGACGACCTGCCCGGTTTCCACCACCACGTGGAACACGTCTGGGCCGCGCAGATCACCGTCCCGCTCTGGTACCTCCGGGCCTACCTTTGGTACGTCCTGCTCTCACCGCTGATGCTCCGGGCACTGCGACGGTTTCCGGTGGTGACGCTGTTCACGCCCCTGGCACTGACGATCGTCATGAACACGTTCTTCGCCGACCAGGAATTCATCTACAGCCGGGTTTGGGAGACCGTCAACGACTTCACCATGTTCGGCTCCTGCTGGATCCTCGGCATGGCCCACCAGGAGGGGCTGCTCAAGAAGATCCCGCAGTACGTACTGCCGTCCATCGCGCCGCTGATCATGGTGGCCGGCCTCTGGTACCTGCAGACCCGGCCGGTCGATCCGACCGAACCGACCGACATCGAGTCCTGGCCGATCGCCCAGGCCCTGTGGTCCCTCGGCTTCGTTGCCATCCTGCTCCACGTCAGCCCGTCCTGGGAGCGGTGGCCCAGGCCGCTGGAACGGTGGAACGGCCTGGTCAGCCTGCTCAACGCACGCGCTGTCAGCGTCTACCTCTGGCACGAGACCGCGCTGGTGGTCGCCGTCCCGCTGATCGACCCCCTCTGGAGCGTCCACTTCATCTACAAGAACCTCCAGTGGCTGTTGGCCAGCCCATGGTTCACGCTGCTGGTGGCGATCCCGCTGCTCGGCCTGCTGGTGCTGACCTTCGGCTGGGTCGAGGACGTGGCCGCCAAACGGTCACCACGGCTCTTGCCGTACCCGCGCCGTCGACGGGGCAGGCGCCGGGCCGCGGACTGACGGCGGCCGCGGCTGGATCCAGGGGCCGTTTCGGAGTGATCCGAAACGGCCCCTGGTCGGCGGGTGGACAGAGTTCCTCACCGATCCACGCCTCTGCGCGGCCGTCGTCGACAGCCTCACCTTCAACGACACATCATCGAGACCGGCACCAACTCCTACCGGCTCGTCTCAGGGCCGCCCTGAGGAGGAGTCACTTTCGCCAGAGCAGGTGGTGCGTCACCCCGCTCGGACTGGGAATGACCTCCAGGTGGAACCGTTCGCGCAGCTCATCGGGGGATTCCCAGAGCCGTAGTCCGGACCCGAGCTTCACCGGCGAGACCGCCACGTGCAGGGTGTCGACGAGGTCGGCGTCGAGGAACTGTCGGATGGTGGTAACCCCGCCGCCGAGTCGGACGTCCTTGCCCTGCGCCGCCTCCCGGGCCTGTTCGAGGATCGTGGCCGGGTCGCCATCGACGAAGTGGAACGTGGTGTCGGACAGCGTGAGCGACGGACGCTTGTGGTGGGTCAGGACGAACACCGGGGTGCGGAACGGGGGCTCGTCACCCCACCAGCCCTGCCACTCATGGTCCTGCCAGGGCCCGCGCTGGGGACCGAACTTGTTGCGGCCCATGATCTCGGCGCCGATGTTGCGTGCGTAGTCCCGCGTGAAGTAGTCGTCCAGGCCCCGGCTCCCCCCGGGGTCGGTGCGCATGGGCCAGCTCGCCGTGGCACCGGCCCAGGCGAACAACCTTTCGGGCTCGACATGGCCGAACGGCCTCTCAAGGGTCTGGTCCTCACCGGCACCGATCCCGTCACTCGAGACGCTGAAGTTCTGGACTCTCAGTAGCTGCACCACGTGCTCCTCCTGTGTTGTCGACAACGATGGTGAGACTTGCCGGGCCGGGAAAACTCATCGCCGCGTCCGTGATCGGTCAGAGACTGGGCTACCCAGCGTCCCGAGCTGTGAGGCTCGCCCATTCGGGGAGGCCCCTGTGGTGACGGCGTCCGTCCCTCCGTGGTCCTTCACCGTCTGCTCGGTCATGGAGGAGGCTGAATCAGCTGGCACAGAGACCTGAGCCGCAGACGCTTTGCCTGCGCATTCCGCTGGGCGAACTCGGCCCGGCGGATCTGCGAACCCTCATCTCGCAGCAGGTCGCGCTGGCGTACGTCCTTCCGCTGGCCGTGCGCTTGCTGCTCGAGGAGCCGCTGCTCGACGCCTACTTCTACGCGGGTGACCTCCTGCTCGCCACCGCCAACGCCCCCGCTGTGGCCTGGTCCCTGCTGCCCGACCTCGCCGCGCGGCTCCGTGCCGTGATCACGGCATTGCCGGAGGAAGTCGTGGCAGGCCTGCCCGGCCGCGCCGCCGAGGAACTCGCCCGATTCGTCGCGCGGGCCGAATCGCTTCGTTCATGAAGGCGCGGTGAAGGAATCCCCGTCCCCGCTCTTGAGGATCAAGGCGGAGGTCATGACGGCGATCGTAGGGCCCTCCGTCGGTGGGCGCTCACGTCGGCCTGCCGCGGCGGCCCTCACCCTACAGAACGGCCGCCGACCGTGTTGAACGCCGTCATTGGCGACGGCCAGGCACCGGGACCGGGCCGGATACGGCCAGTTGATCGATCGTAAACGGCAATCGCTCGCGGTTCCGGCCATCCACGTGGCGAGGGGTGCGGCCTCGTCGTCGGCGTGCTGGTGGTGGCCCCGGTGTTCTCGGGAACGGTTGATGCGGAACCGCGGGCCGCGGCCGCGAGCGATTCGGGTGGGCTACCTCGGGCTGATCGTGACCTTGTAGGTGGCTCCGGCCCTGCCGTGGGTACTCACGGTGACGGTCTGGGCGTGGCCGTCCCAACTGGCCTTGCTGCCTTGGATATCGACGCGGTAGCCGCCTGGGTACGTGTCTCTCGGCACGGTGATCTGGGTGGGGCCCTCGGCGTTTTCGCGGGTGCGGAAGGTGAGCGTGTAGGTGCGTGTGGCCGGGTCGTACGCGAACGCCAGCGGGTCGCCCGCCACGGCCCGCGCGTACGGCTGGACGAGCAGCCGGGCGTTGGGCTTCGCGGCGCCCGTCTGGTCCAGGAAGCAGTAGCCGCCGCCCCGGCACCACTGCCACCACGTCCAGCCGCTGGAGAAGCGGTCCATGGAGGCGGTCATGTCGGTGACGAACTGGCTCGCGTGCGGAACGTAGGGGTTGCCGCCCCACTCCCCGACGATCACCGGCATGCGGTTACGGGTCGGGTAGTCGCTGATCGCGGCCTCGTAGGCGGGGACGAACGTGCCGTTGGGGTCGTAGTCGGAGCCGGTTTCCATCGCCGTCTCGTAGAAGTGCGGCGCGTAGCCGGCGTGCGGGTCGTCGATGCGGCCAATGCGGGTGGGGACGCCGAGACCGACGATGACGGTGGGTTCGACGAAGACCCACGACGCGTGGTCGACCAAGCGGATCGCCCGGGCAAGGCGGTTCCACAGTTCCGTGAGCTCGGTGGCCTCGAAGCGGGCCGCGGCGGTGGGGAGGTCCTCGCCTTCGAGGAACTTCGCGAACGGCTCGTTCATCAGGTCGTAGCCGAGCAGCGCCGGGTGCCTGCCCAGGGCGGAGGCGACCGTCATCCACATGCGGGCGTGCGCGGCGCGGAGGTCGGCGTCCTTGTACAGGTGGTCGAAGGCGGTCTGTACGGAGGGCTCGAAGTATTCGGAGAACCAGTCGTCGGGTATCGGCGTGAACGGCAACCCCTCGTCGCGGGTGGCCCAGTCGGGGACGCCGCGAGAGCCGAAGTGGGGCCCGTACACGTCCTGGTGGGCGTCGAGGATGACCTTGATGTGGTAACGGTCGGCCCAGTCGAGGATGCGTCGCATCTTGGAGAGGTAGCCGCGGTCGTAGTGCCCGGGGCTGGGTTCGAGGTCGTCCCAGAAGAACGCGAGACGCGCAAGGTTGAAGCCCCGGGCGGCCATGCCTTCGAGGTCGCTCTCGTGGATGTCGGCGAACGCGTTGGTGCCTCGATTGCTCTTGTCGGCGAGGTTGAATCCGCGCCACTGGAGCGCGCGGCCTTGGCCGTCGGCGATGAAGGTACGGTCACCGACCGTGACCCGGTCGGGGGAGCGGCCGGGCCGGGCTTGAGCCTGCGCGGGGAGGACGCCGAGCAGGAGGGCGGCCATGGCCACGGCGAGGGTGACGGGGGCGACGCGGGAGGTCAAGCGCATGCAGGAGACCCCTTCGAGGGTGGCTGCTCGGACAGCGTGCTACTGGCCGGTCGGATGTTACTGGCGAGTGGGTCAACTTCCCAGCAGTGAGTGGGAGTTGACGAGACTTCCTTCGGGCGGAGCAGGCCGTTTCGGGTGAGCACCCGGTGGAGCGGGATCCGTGGTACGGCCGCGCTCCCTTCAGGGGGCGGTTCGCGGGCGCCCGCCCCGCGCCCTCGACCGTCGACCGGACGGCGCAGCACCGGAGTTGCGCGAGACCGCTCGCCGGACGGGGGTGGTTGCACAGGGCGCCGCGCCGGTACTTCCCCACGCACCGCTCCTTGCTGTCCGCGGTGGCCCGCCGCGGCCTCGCGGACCACGCGCGGCCGGGGTCAAAGGCCGAGATCACCGGCACGCATTCCCCGCGGGCCCAACTCCGCGCCATTGCACAGGTGTACGTCGGGCGACCTGCAACTCACCTTCGGCACCCCGGAACCGGAGAAGGCACCGGGTGGCGACCCGCTGGACCTGATCATCACGGCGCGCCGAGCGCACATCCGGGACCGGTCCGTGCTCGCCGCCCACACACAGAACAGGTGACATGAAGCCCCATCCCGCAGTCGACCACAGCACCGCGTGCGACCGGTCGCCGACCGAGGGAGTTCCTGATGCAGATACCGCTTCACCGCGCGCCCCGGTCCGGTGCAGCACACCCTCCCGGCCGGGTCTGCCTCCTCCTTACCACTGCGGTGGCGAGGTGCTGCGGTTACGGTCCGTCCCCCCGGCGGTTCTGGGAACTGGCGGTACAAGGTCGACGCCGCCTGGAACGCCGGGCGAAGGCGCTGCTCAAGGCGGACGGCGCCGACGAGCCGGTCCGTTACGAAGTGCGGGAGTTGGCCCGGGGCGGGTCGTTCCACGACATGGATGACCCCGAGCATGTGATCCGCGAACGGGGGATGAATCAAGCCTGCCTCGCCGGCGCGCAGTCTCGCGATCGGCTTGCTCCTCGCCGGCGGCCCGGCTCCTGCCTGGCCTCTGCCCGTCGAGCTGCCCACGGCACCGCGGCCTGCGCGGTGCCGTGGTCCCCTTCGATGCAGGCCACGCCGACATCGAATGCAGGGTGGATTCTGCTCCTAGCGCTGGGCCTCGGCCTCGGTCTCGGCGTCGGCGACAGCGATGGCGATGCCGAGGGCCGAGGTGAGGTTGCCCGCCGCCGTCATGACGCGGGCGGTGCCCACGATGGGGGCGATGGCGACCAGGACGTCCTGTAGCTGCTCGGAGGTCACGCCCGCCCTGAGGGCGGGGTCGATGTGGGCCAGGTAGGAGATCGGCGGAGCGTCCGAGGCGGCGAGGGCCGCGATGCGCGTGAGCATGAGCATGTCCGGGGCCAGCCCGCACCGTTCGATCGAGTCGATCGTCATGGCGGCAAGGGTGTCCAGGACCGGGGTTTCTGATGCAGTGGCCATGCGAGATGCCTTCCGGTGTGCCTCCGACGCCGAGTCGGGATGATGGCGGAGCATCGGGCGTCCGCGAGCGCCGGGCCTCCCTTTCACCCTAGATCCGCCCTGGGCAGCCCGCATGGCAGCGAAGGTCCCCCAGCGCCCCGGAGCGGCGCAGGTGCCGGGCGCGGCCCTCCCGCTTCCCCGGAACCCTCCCTGAGGCCCTGGGCTCCCGGAGGCCCGGATTCACGGTCGCCGCAGCGGTGGGCGAAGGAACCGAGCCGACAGCCGTGCAGCAGGACGCTGAGGCCGATCGCGACCGACAGGAACGGTGCGCCGCCCTGGAGCTGGACGGTCGCCTGGCTCGTGACGCTGTCCGGGACCGCCGGGTTCGCCCCGACGCTGGTCAGGAAGGAGGACGTGAGCGCGGCGATCATGATCGATTCGGCGAGGGCGGTACCGATCGAGGCGCCGAGGTTGGTGACGGCGTTCTGTACTCCGCCGACCTCCGCGCTCTGTGACTGCGGTACCGCGGAGACGGTGACGATCGCCGCGTCGGCGTCCGCGTCGAGGGCGGCCATCAGAACCACCGCTCCCGCGAGCAGCGCGAGAATTCCGAGCCGCACCACGTGCCGGGGGTAGACGTCCGGGAGGTAGCGCGGGATCAGGGTGGCGGCGGCCAGCAGGCTCACCGAGAGCGGTAGGAGGCGGACACCGGTCGCCAGCGCCGACAGCCATCATGCCAAGTTGAGGGACGCGTTGTAGAGCCACCCGAGCCCGCGTGCTCGACCGACAGCATCGTCTTGCCGACTCCAGCCGGGTCGACTCCGCGTTCGGAGCTTCGGCAGCCGCACGCTCGGCGTGGCGGCCCGTGTGGGTCCGGTCAGGCGTAGCGGCAGACCGTCACGCCGGCTGCAGCACCGCACCCCATCTTCGTGTAGTTCTTCTGGACCATGTTCCAGTAGTGACCCCAGTTCCTGTAACTGGGGTCATCCGTGTTCCAGTTCGGGCCAGCCGCGTCGTAAGCGGCCTTCTCACCGGCCCATTGCGACACAGCCTGGGATGGCTCGGCCCCCGACATGTTCTCGGCGCCGTTGTTGAAGCTCTCGTCGTGCTGGAGGCCACCGGCGAGGGAAGCGGGATTGTCGGCCCATGACTGCGAGCCGGAGGCGAGGGCCGCGTCCCAGGCGATGGGTGGCGCGCCTTCCGTCTGACGTATTGCATTGGTGTCGTTCAGCATGGCCGTCTGGTCGGCGGGGCTGACCTCGGCGGGAAGGCCGGACGACACGGCGGCGGACGCCGTTGAGCCCGCCCCCAACACCATTCCTCCGGCCATCAGTGTTGCCGCAATGGCAACGGCCCGACGGCGTGTACGAGAAAGTCTTCTCATTGCGACTCCCTGGTCGCAGGGAAATAGCGGAGAGTGCCGGCGCGGTTCACCACCGTCAACCGTCAGGGGAGGGGCAAACACGGCCGGCGAGCGCGATGGTGATTGAGCCATCGGCAACGCGGTGCTTCTTGTAAGGGCGGCCCAAGGCCGCCTGCCCTACGGTCAGCGTATGTCCAGGTGACGGGGGTAGCGACCGGGGCTGCGGGACAGGCACCGGGCAAAGACGAACGAGACTGCGCAAGTGGAGTGAGGAAGGGCTATCGGCAAGGCTTCGCCTCGACGGAATCAAGAGCATGACTGCTCTTGCGTTGGCGGGCCCGTCAGAGGCTTCACCGAGGTACGCCAGAAACAGGTGCATGTCCCGCCGGGCCCCGGCGCCACACCGCTCACGGGGAGGCCGCGCTTGTGACCTGTACGGTCACCGTCGGCTGGCCGCTTGGCCGTCTTCCGGCTGTGCTCACTGGCGGCGGGCTGGCCCAAGCCCCCGGGCAACTGATCGCGGCCCGCGCCGGTCAGGGGATGGCTGCCGCCGCGGCCGCCCCGGCCGCGCTGGGGATGCTCACCAGTCTGTGGGAGAGCCCATTGGCACGACCTCAACGAACTGGACCAGTTGGGTCTCCGCTACTACTTGTTCTTCGCTCAGATCCTTCTCGGAGCCGGGCTGGCGGTCTGCCGGGCAATCTGGTTCGGACGCGTACGCGCCATCGCCGAGCTGGTTCATCCCCGTCGCGAACCTCTTCCTTCCCAAGCAGATGGCCAGCGACATCTGGCAGACCTCGACCCTGCCCGGCGAGGGCGAGGGCGGGGGGCGTCGGTCAGCGGCACCGGCACGGCCACTGCACAGCTCCCCAAGCAGCAGACTGAGGAGCCTGTCCTTGATCCGGTGCAGCAGCAGATCCCCACCGTCGCCGCTTGGCTCGCCGAAGCCGGAGACAAGTGGAGTAAAGCTGTCCGGAGCAGAGGTGGCACGCCGCCTGGGAGTCTCACCCAAGACCGGCCGGCGCCGAGTGATTGACGCAGGCAAGTACCTCACCGAGCAGCGCCGGCAGCAGGGGCGCGCCCACGTCCGCTCGGTCTGGAGCAGACCGCCCCGCGTGACTGCTCGATGCTTGGTGACCGGTGAGCGGTCACAACCTGGCCGTCCTGGGCGACGTCGTGACTTGTGGGGGCGCCTTGGGATCAGACAGGAGCGAAAGGGCGGACGCAGCAGCGGGCCACCCGTCGCTCGGCCTCAACTCACCTTCCTTGCTGAACAATCCATAGTCCACTGCAATGCGATAGCAGATCGCATTGACCTTGAAGCGAAAACCGCGGTCCAAGCAGCCTTGAAGTCATTCTGGGCGATCCGCAAGAAAGCCCTGGAGCGGCCGGCGGCACACCGGACCAGAACCGCGCCCCGTATGCCGTCGGGCCGGTGCCATGGCGGGGCGGTGCGCCCCGTGGCCCCGAACCTGCTGTTTGGTCGCTCAGCCGACGCGTTCGATGCGGGCGCGGCGGATCAGGTTCTTGCCGGGTTCGCGTACCTTGTCGAAGGCGGCGTTGTTGAGGAGGGCGCAGCTGCCGGACGGGCCGTTGACCGTGACGGTGGTTGCTTGGCCGTTGTCCAGGTTCGTCACCTTCAGTTTCGTTCCCGGCGGGAACGTTCCGCTGGTCGCCGCCGGCGGTCCCGCTTCACCCGACAACGTGACCGTCGACCCCTGACACACCACCTCCCCGGTGGCCGGCGGCGCCTGTCCCCCCGCCGCACCGGAGGTCCCCGCCGCACCGGAGGTCCCCGTCGCGCCGGTCTGTGCGTTGCCGCCGCCCACGCGTTCGATGCGGGCCCGGCGGATCAGGTTCTTGCCGGGCTCCCGTACCTTGTCGAAGGCGGCGTTGTTGAGGAGGACGCAGCTGCCGGACGGGCCGTTGACCGTGACGGTGGTTGCCTGGCCGTTGTCCAGGTTCGTCACCTTCAGCTTCGTACCCGGCGGGAACGTTCCACTGGTCGCCGCCGGCGGCCCCGCTTCACCCGACAACGTGACCGTCGACCCCTGACACACGACGTCGGGGACCGAGGCATTGCCGGTCGCCACCGTGGCGATGACCACTCCGGCCACCATGGCTCCCGTGGTGACAGAGAGCACGAGCTTCTTCGTAGAACTCATAGTCCGTTTCCGGGACATTGGAACTCCTCGATCCGAAATTCGATGGATGCTGTACCCCGCGTCCTGGATACGCCCTATGTCACGAGCGAGTTCAGTTCTTGTCGCGGCATTACAAATCCGGCGGTGAAGAGGATTCGCCTGCTGCGTGGTGTCCTGCCGCGGTGGCTCACGGTCTCCGGAGCGCGTTCGAAGGTGCAGGTGGGGGCCCCGCAGATCGGGGTGATCGACGCATCCAGCGTTCGGTCCGATCGTCTCGACCGAAGCATGGACCATAGGGAGCCTTAAGGTTCCGTTGATCCACCCTTAAACTCTGATTCGTCAGCGTGGTTCAGCCGCGGCCCCGCCGGTACCGAGGGCCCTCGGTACCCGAGGACCCCGCCCCCGGGGAGCGCCGTCGAGGGATCCGGCCAGACCGTCAGGCCATCAGCAGGCAGTCCCAGAGCCGCACCGGACGCACCCGTGAACAAACCGGCGTCGCGGCTGTCAGAGCCCGTCCGCCGCTCCCGTGCGAGCGGGTGCGTGGTCCGTTCGGCGGCCGCGCCGGCCAGCTCCGTACAGCGGACGCGCAGCGCGGCCTGGAGCACACCGGCGGCGACGTGGCAGAGGCCGGAGCCGCGTGCGTCCCACGAGTCCGGATGCCGGTCCGCGAGCGCATGGAGGGAAGCGTGGCAGGCGTCCGTGTACCGGTCCCGTCCGACGGCGGACGCGGCGAAGTCCAGGGCACGCGCGATGCACGGCGTCGATGGTGATGCCCTCGACGGAGGCGTCCGCGGAGGTGGTCAGCCCCGGGGTGTCGTACGGCGGCCCGGGGGAGGGGCCAGAGCTGCTGGGGGTGTGTGGCAGAGGAGGCCGAGCCCCTCTCGACGCTGCCGACCTGGACGGTGGGCGGAGGGTTCCGGCTGTCGAAACCGCAGTCCAGTCCGTCGAGGTCCGGCCCGGAGGCCGCCGCACCGGCCATGAGGGAGGCGACGAGCGCGACCGTGGCCGCTGAGGCCTCGGTCAGGCGGGCGTGAAGACCTCCTCGTGCGCGTCGTCCAGGATGAGCCCGAGGTCGAAGCGGACACGGACCGTGACCCGCTGCCTCTGCTCCTGATAGGCGATCCACTGCGGTTCCAACGAGGCGATCTGCTCTTCGAGTTGCTTCCTGCTCCCCGGAGGCATGTCCCGGCCGAACGCGTCGAGCAGCGACGAGAGCCGTTCGTACTCGCGCGCCTCCTGGCTCTGGTACTCGTGCTCGATCACGCGCTCGACGGTGCCCTCGATGCCCGCCGCCAGCAGGAGAGATCCGGCCACGACCCCCGGCGACGTCGGGGAGTCCTGCGTCATCGCAGCCCAGTCGGTGAGTCTGGTGTCCGCGGCCAGCTTCACCCGCTGGCCTTCCTTCAGCGTCATGGACTCTGCTCTTCATCTCTCGGATCGGTACGGGCCTTCGCACGCGGAGGCCCAGGGGTGGTGCCATTATCCGCGTCGGCCCCGGTCTCCTGACGGCCTCTGCCGCCCGTCATCCGCCGTGTCACGGTGAGCGGTACCGAGTGACCGGGGACCGTGGCGGACCCGAGGGGGGGAACAGACGCCTCGGGCGGCGGCCCGACCGGCGGGCCGGTAACGCGCCCGTACGTTGCTGAAGTCCGGTCATCTGCGCGGCCATCCATCGCTGGTGTGCCTGGCGGGCTACGGCGAGGAGGGTCCTCTGAACCCGGTGTCGGTAAGTCGCCGACCAACGGACGGCGGCGGGCTTCCTTCGCGAGCAGGGCCGGCGCGGACGCACGGACCGTGAGACCGCTCAGGGGGCAGCCCGTCGTCCGGCAGGCCGAGGACCCCTTCGCGCGACTTCCGTTGCTGCCGGGGCAGTGCCCCGGGCAGGCCTCTTTTCGTCCTCTTGACGATATGAATCGGGGCTTGTTATCGTCATCTTGACGAAATGAAGGGGGTTCGCCATGGCCGACATCACCCGGCGCTTCGGCTGGCGTCATCTGCGCTCCGCGCCCACCGCCCACATCCGCCACCACAAGCGCGGACGACTCGCCCACGACGGGCTTGGGCTCAGTTTCTGGTACCGGTCGCTCTCAGCGGCTCTGTCCGAAGTGCCGGTCGATGACCGGGAGCTGGCCATGGCGTTCCACGCTCGTACGTCCGACTTCCAGGACGTCGCCGTGCAGGCCACCGTCACCTACCGGATCAGCGACCCGGCCGAAGCCGCGGCCCGACTCGACTTCTCCGTCGACCCGGACACCGGGAGCTGGCGCGGAGCCCCCTTGGAGCAGATCGCCACTCTCCTCACCGAGACCGCGCAGCAGCACACGCTGGACGTACTGGCCCGGACGCCGCTGGCCGCCGCCCTGGTGGACGGCGTCGCCTCGGTGCGGGGGAGCGTCACCGCCGGTCTCGCCGCAGAGCCCAGGCTTCCGGCCACCGGCATCGATGTAGTGGCCGTGCGGGTCGTGGCGATCCGCCCGGAGGCCGAGGTGGAGCGTGCCCTGCGCACCCCGGCCCGCGAGCAGATCCAGCAGGAGGCGGACCGGGCCACCTACGAACGGCGGGCTGTCGCCGTCGAGCGTGAGCGTGCCATCGCCGAGAACGAGCTGGCCAGCCAGATCGAACTGGCCAGGCGCGAGGAGCAGCTGATCGACCAGCGCGGCACCAACGCCCGTCGCGAGGCCGAGGAGAAGGCGGCGGCGGACGGCATCCGGACCGAAACCGAGGCGGCCCGCAAGGTCCGCCTGGCCCGTGCGGACGCCGAGGCGGTGCGCGAGACGGGCGCGGCGCGCGCCGAGGTTCAGGCTGCGTGGCTGCGCGTCCACGACGAAGCCGGCCCGGGCACGCTGCACGCCCTGGCGGCGACCCGGCTGGCGGAGAACCTGCCGCGGATCGAGAGCATCACGCTCTCTCCTGACGTCCTCACCGGGCTCCTCGCCAAGCTCGGACGTCCGGAAGGCGGCGCGGGCGCGTGAGCCTGGCCCCGCGGGCGGTGCTCGTGCACCGCAGGACCGAGTACGAGGAGTTGCTCGCCCGGCACGGAACGCACGGGCAGGCCGCGTTCTTCCTCTCCAGCCGGGGCCGGTCGATCGACGAGGTGGTCCGCCGCCACGAGCGCACGCGGCAGGCGCTGCGGGAGGTGGCGGCGGCGGTGCCGCTCACCTGGCGCAGCGCCCGGGTGGAGCGGGCGGACCTGGACCGTTTCCTGTTCGCCCCGGAGGACGTGGTGGTCGTGGTCGGCCAGGACGGCCTGGTGGCCAACACCGCGAAGTATCTGCGCGGACAGCCGGTTGTGGGCATCGACACCGATCCGGGGCGAAACCCGGGGGTCCTGGTCCGTCATCGCTGCGCCGACGCGGCCTCGCTGCTGCGTGCGGCAATCGCCGCCGGGGGCCGGGCGGAGGAGCTCACCATGGTCGAGGCCGTCGCCGACGACACCCAGCGACTTCTCGCCCTGAACGAGATCTATCTGGGCTCGCCCGGTCACCAGACGGCCCGCTACCGCCTGGGTTCCGACGGCGACATGGACCCGGGTGAGGCCCAGGCATCCTCCGGAGTGCTGGTGGGCACCGGCACGGGCGCCACCGGCTGGCTGCGTTCCCTGTGGCTGGAGCGCGGCAGCTCCGCGGGGCTGCCCGCACCCTGCGAGCGGAGGCTCCTGTGGTTCGTGCGCGAGGCATGGCCCTCCCCAACGACCGGAACGACGAAGGTAGCCGGTGAGCTGGGGCGGGGGCAGGGGCTGCAGCTGACCGTGGAGTCGGACCGGATCGTGGTCTTCGGCGACGGGATGGAGGGCGACGCCCTGGAGCTGACCTGGGGACAGAGCGTACGGCTGGGCATCGCGGGAACGTCGCTGCACCTGGTGACGTGAGAGCCCTGCCCGACCGGCTGCCGCCGCTGCAGACCCACGAAAGGGCAGGTGGGCGTGGGCCTGTAGCGGCCGCGGCCGCCAAGTCGCGGAGGCTGCCGGCGAGCTTCTTCGTGGCATCGGCCGGCCGTACGGTACCGCTGCGCCCTGTCCGGTTCGGCCGACTGGTGAGCAGCTGACCGCAGTCGACCCCGGGCTGGCCTGGACGGGGTGCGGTACACGGTGGCGTGGGGAGTCGTGCGTCCCGGGCGATTTGAGTGTCGACGGGGCCGTTGCCGGCGCTGCCTGCCCGAACCCGCGCCGCCGCTGGTGACGCCTCGTCCCACTCTTGAAGGGAGGGCCGGGGGAGTGGGTGTACGGGGCGGTGTTCCGCTCCTCGCCTTTTGCGACGGCCCGGATTCGTTGTTCAGCTCTTGCGGGCCAGCGGTTGCCCGGCGAAGCTCACCCCTGTCAGGCCATGGGCCATGAGGTTGCGAATGTTGCCGTGATCAGTGTCGGTCGGCGTCGCCAGCACACTGCGATAGTGCTCACCGAATGCCTGCAGCGCCTCTTGGTCGCTCAGCCCTTCCAGCAGGGCCAGTCCCAGCGTCTTGCAGGAACCCTCGTTCTCCCCTGCGGCATTTTCCAGTTCCCCGTTGCGGAACGCCTGCGGCTGATACTCGTAGTGCGCGGAGATGAAGGCCAGGGTGTCGGCGAACTCGTGCTCACCGGTCGCCAGGCTCGCCCGCAGCGAGTTCAGATCAGTCATGGTGGTTCCCCTGGGTTGAACGGACGATCCCATTGCCGTCCGTGACCGGACGACGATATCTCCCTATGGCCGGCCGGTAGGAAGCCGGCCACATGTCGGAACGGCGGTATCTCCGCAGGTCACGATGTGCGACTGGGCGATCCACCGGGAGCTGGTTTCGGTCCGGGCGATCGGCCGGGAGGGTGGTGCCGATCAGCAGCTGTTGCCGTTCCGGCCCTCTATCGCGGGGCGGATCGGTTGTGTGCCGCGGCAAGGCGGGGTCGGGCGGTGGCGTTGTCAGTCCGGGGCAGGATGATGACCTGCATGACCGAAAACAGTGCCCTGCTCTCTCCTGCCGCCTACGTCGAGGCCGTGACCACCGCCGCGGCGGCGTCGGCCGCGTACTACGGCGACGGGACCACCCCGCTCGGTGACGACGAGTACGACGGGCTGCTGCGCGCCATCGCAGCCTACGAGGAGGCCCACCCGGACGAGGTGCTTGCCGAGTCGCCGACCGGGAAGGTGGCGGGCGGGGCTGTGCAGGGTGACGTGCCGCACTCGGTGCCGATGCTCTCCCTCGACAACGTCTTCGACGCCGACGGGCTCGCCGAGTGGGCGGCAGGGCTGGAACGGCGTCTCGGGCACCCTGTGGCCGGGTGGTGTGTGGAGCCGAAGCTCGACGGCCTCGCGGTGGCCGCCCGGTACCGGGGTGGCCGGCTCGTTCAGGTCCTCACCCGTGGCGACGGCTTGGCCGGCGAGGACATCACCCACGCCGCCGACGCCGTCCTCGGTCTGCCCCCGGTACTCACAGAGCCGATCGACGTCGAGTTGCGCGGCGAGGTACTGCTGACGACCGCGCAGTTCGAGGAGGCCAACCGGATCCGGCTCGCCCACGAGGCCACGCCCTTCGCGCACCCGCGGAGCGGAGCGGCCGGCACCCTGCGGGCCAAGGACCGCCCCTACCGGATCGAGTTGACCTTCTTCGCCTACAGCGCGATCGGCCTGGACGACCTCGGCCACGTCGCTCTGCTGGAGAACCTGGCCGCGCTCGGCGCGAAAACGGCCGCCAGCACGGCCGCCGCCCCGATGCGATGCGAGACCGTGGAGCAGGTGCAGGAACGTATCGACGTGATCGCCGGCCTGCGCGGAGACCTGCCGTTCGGGATCGACGGTGTCGTCGTCAAGGCCGACACGGCCGAGGACCAGCGGCAGGCCGGCAACGGCTCGCGCGCCCCGAGGTGGGCGGTGGCCCGGAAACTGGCGGCCGAACACAAGGTGACGCGCCTGCTGGCGGTGGAGTGGAACGTCGGCCGGACCGGAATCATCGCCCCGCGCGCTGTCCTGGAGCCCGTGGTCATCGACGGGGTGACGGTCACCTACGCCACGCTTCACAATCCGTCCGACATCACCCGCCGCGGGCTCATGATCGGCGACCAGGTGTTCGTGTACCGGGCCGGCGACGTGATCCCCCGGGTCGAGGCACCGCTGGTCGACCAGCGCACCGGCGCCGAGAGCCCGATCGTCTTCCCCGAGGCGTGCCCTCGATGCGGCGACGCGATCGACACCTCCGAGCAGCGGTGGCGGTGCGTGCGCGGCCGGAACTGTCAGGCCGTGGCCTCGGTGATCTACGCGGCCGGCCGGGACCAGCTCGACATCGAAGGCCTCGGCGGCACGCGCGCGATCCAGCTGGTGGAGGCCGGTCTGGTCAAGGACGTCGCCGACCTGTTCACGCTGACCCGCGAGCAGCTCCTCGGTCTGGAGCGGATGGGTGAGACCAGCGCCACCAACCTCCTGGCCGCGATCGAAACCGCCCGCGGGGCTGCGTTGAGCCGCGTGTTCTGCGCCCTCGGTGTCCGCGGCACCGGGCGCACGATGTCCCGCCGGATCGCCGCGCACTTCGGCTCGATGGCCGCGATCCGGGCCGCCGACGCGGACACGCTGGCCGGGGTCGCCGGCATCGGCACCGAGAAGGCCCGCGTCATTGCGGCCGAACTCCTTGAACTCGCCCCGCTCCTCGACAAACTCCAGGCCCAGCAGGTCGGCACGCAGGTCACCGAGCCGCAGAAGCCCGCGACCGACGACGGAGACGACGGCGAGCACTCGGCGGGCGGCCCGCTGGCCGGACAGGCCGTCGTGGTAACCGGCTCCATGACCGGCCCCCTTGCGGTGTTGTCCCGGAACGAGATGAACGAGCTGATCGAGCGAGCCGGCGGAAAGGCATCGTCGTCGGTGTCCAAGCGCACCACCCTCCTGGTGGCGGGCGAGAAGGCCGGCGCCAAGCGCACCAAGGCCGAAGAACTGGGCATCCGCATCCTCGACCCCGAGGAATTCGCCGTCCTCGTCGCCGGTCTCCTCCCCACCACCTAGGCATCGCCGCCCGCCAGCCCTCGGCGCCACTGTCTCTTCCGACCCCAGACCCGCTCAAGCTCGTGCAGGCCGCCAGGGTCCTGCGCAACGAGGCGATCGCCGTCCTCCTGGCCCGCCTCGTCGGAGGCAGCAACCCGCCGCCCCCATCGCGTCGGGCATCCCCCGCCTTCATCCCCTTCGGCAACAACGGCTCCAGCGTTGCCCACTGCTCGTCCGTGGGATCTCCCCGACCCATGAACCGTGATCATTCACAGCCCAAGATCCACTTTCCATGCACGGCCTAGGCGGAACTGGTGGTGCTGGTCGGCAGGGCCTGCTGATAGAGCGCCACCAACACGCCGTGCACGGGCTGGTCCTCTGCATCTTCCTCGGCCTCGTCGACCAGTTTGGCGAGGGTCTCGCCGAGTTCTCTTGCCTTCGCGGGGCTGAGACGCAGGTGGCGCAGTGTCAGGTGGGTCTCGGCGGGTGAGAGGTCCAGCTCCTGGGCGAACGCGGTGAGCATCGCGGTCGTGCCTGCCGCCTGAGGTTGGGCGACGACCATGTGGCGGGCCGTGCGCTGGTAGTACTGCTCGGTGCCGCCGCGGACCTGGCGGGTCTCGGCGATGTGGACCAGCCCGGCTTCGCGGAGGACTTTGAGGTGGTGGGCCAGGTTGCCCTTCTTCGCGTCGAGCTGCGCCGCAAGCTGGCTGGTGGTGGCAGGCCGGTGGCCCAGGGCGAAGAGCAACCGCTGACGCAACGGGTGGGCGAGTGCTGCGAACTGCTCAGGCGCACCGATCTCCAGGACGTCCTCAGGGGGTGGCAGATAGGGAGTCTGATCGCGCATACCGAAAGTGTCTAAATTCGTTGACGCTTTTGCAAGGGCAGTGCTCTACTCCCTGCCATGACGACTCCAACGAAGCTTCCGTCGGCCCCTGTCATCAACGAGACGGCCCGGCTCCTGACCGAGCACTACGTCTTCCCCGAGATAGCCGAGCAACTCGCCGGCCTGCTGCAACGGCGCCTCGCCGAGGGCGCCTATGACGTCGACGGCGCCGAGGAGCTTGCCCGGCTGGTCACCACGGACCTGCAGTCCGTCAACGACGACCGGCACCTGAGGCTGAAGCACCACGCCGACCCGGTGTCCCCGGAGCAGGGGGCGGCCACCTTGGAGGCCATGCGTCGGGACTTCGACACCTCGCTGGGCGGTGCGCCCCGGGTGGAGTTGCTCGACGGAGGGGTCGGCGTGGTGGAGCTGGCACCGATGTTGTTTCCGCTGGAGTGGGCTGCCGAACCGCTGGGCGCCGCGCTCACCCTGGCTTCCCGTGCCCAGGCGCTGATCGTGGACCTTCGTGCCAACCGGGGCGGCGATCCGGACACGGTCGCCTTCGTCTGCAGCTACCTACTCGACGAGCGCACCCACCTCAACACCATGCACTGGCGTGGCGGCGGGCGCAGCGAGCAGTCCTGGAGCCTGCCGCATGTTCCCGGTGCGCGCTTCGGTGGCAGCAAGCCGTTGTATGTGCTGTCGAGCGACAGCACCTTCTCTGCCGCTGAAGAGCTGGCGTACGACCTTCAGCAGCTCGGCCGCGCCGTAGTCGTCGGCGAGCGCACCCGCGGCGGTGCACATCCGTGCAAGGGCTGGACGGTGCACCCACACCTGGAGGTCACCGTCCCCGTTGGCCGCGCCGTCAACCCCGTCTCCAACACGAACTGGGAGGGCACCGGTGTGCAGCCGGACATCCCTTGCGCTGCTGCCGACTCCCTCGCCCACGCACACGCGCTGGCCCTCGCCCGACTGGCAGGCTGACCCAGTCCAGGGTTTCGTGGCGGGCTTCGGCGGGGTGGCCCCGCACGGGCGTTCCTCGGCTCTGCGCTGGGGTGCCGGCTGGGCGTGCCCGGCTTTCGCCGGATGCCTGCCGGGTGGCCGCCGCGCGGCGAGGAGCGGAGGCAGGGACCAGCGGCGCTTGCCGCCACCGTGCCGCGGCCGGCCCCGGCACTGGCCCCGACGGCCCCGCCGGGTCCTCAGATGGGCGGCTGCGACGCCCGTTCCGCCGGGCGGCCTCGGGCTGTCCCGGCCGACCCTGGAAGGGGGCCAGCCATGCGGAGGCCCCAGGATGCTCAGGCCGCCGAGTCCGTGCCGGGTCCGGCCGCGCTGAGGGCGGGGGAGGTGTCCGAGCAGAAGCTGGACGCCCACTGGGCGCTCGTCTTCACCGCGGCCGACCCGGACCGTCCCCTTCTGGCCGTGAGTTACCAGACGAGCAACGTCACCGCCCGGTGGGGACTGCGAGCACCACTGCGCGCGCTACCTGACCAGAAGGGTCCTCCAGGACTATGGCGAGCGCTACGGTTCGCCCACCATCCCAGAGAACGCCGTCCCGACCGGAGGCTGCCACCGATGACTTCCCGTCCCGAGACCGCCCGCGCCCTCGACCTGGAACCTCACCCCGAGGGCGGCTGGTACCGCAGGATCTACACTTCTCCCGTCACCGTTCCGCATCCGGCCGGCCGCGGTCAGCGGCCGTCGGCCACCCTCATCCACTTCCTGCTGGCACCGGGGGAACGGTCCCAGTGGCACACGGTGGCCAGCGACGAGATCTGGCTCTGGCGCGACGGTGGCCCCCTCACCCTGTACATCAGCCCGCCCGGGCCGACACCGACGACGGTCACCGAGTACCGCCTGGGATCGCGCCGTTCCCCCGGCACCGAGCTTGAGGTGTGCGTGCCCGCCGGCCACTGGCAAAGCGCCTGCCCCGCCAGTGATGAAGAGGTCCTGGTGAGCTGCCTGGTGACACCCGGGTTCGACTTCGCCGACTTCACACTCCTCACACCGACGTAGGACTCGGCAGGGCCCTCTGGCCGTATCCACGCGCCATACATGCCAGGCCCCGAGCGGCGGTAAAGGAGGCCATCCCCGGTTGGTCACCCCGCCCTTCGAGCCGATGCTCGCGCAGGCCGCCGAGTACGTCCCCGGCTCCGGCGTCCTGGCGAGCGGCTTCGCGGCGGAGCCAGAAGCTCGACGGCCACCGGGCCATCCTCTTCACCCTTGCCGGTCCGGACGGCCGGCTGCTCCAGATCCGGCGTGGCTACCTGGTCCAGGACGGCTTCCCGGCCTGGTCGCAGCCGCCGAGCAGCTGCCCGATGGCCTGGTCCTCGATGGCGAACGCGTCGTTTGGGACACCGCAGCCGGACGGCTGCCCTTCGAAGCGCTCCAGCGCCGAGCCGCTGCCCGCGGCCACGCCTCCGCCGCACTGGCCGCGAAGACCCCAGCCTTCTTCATCGCCTTCGACACCCTCCGGCAAGACGGCACCGAACTCCTCACCCGCCGAATTTCGACACCGGTTCCGTGATCGGCTCGCGCGCAGCCCGGAAGGCCATCTGCAGCCTCGGCAAGAAGGCGGCATCGCAGGGGCCGGCGGCCTGGCCCGTCGGCTCGGGGATCATGCCTCCGACGCTATGGCATTCCATCGACAGCACCCAGCCTGGACGGTCTCCTTTGATCATGCCTGACCGGCGCCGCCCGGCACGGTCGGACGAGTCGGCTCAGGCCGTCTGCCGCCAGCCGCCGCTCTCCACGGCCCAGCCTGTGATCTCTGGCTTGACGGGAGGGAGCGCCCACGGGTCCAGGGCTCCGTCGCAGAGCTCCGCCAGGAACTGGACCATTCCACCCTCGTAGTGCCACCAGGGGCCGTTGCGGGAGCAGATGGTGACTGGCCAGTGCTCCGGATCATCCCCGAGCACACTCCAGAAGAACCGGTCACCCTCCGCCGAGTCCCCCCAGGGCATCAGGCTCGTCGACACGAGCTCCAAGGGACGCAGTTCGGCGGGGTAGTCGGAGTCCCATCCCTTCGATTCCGTGCCCTCCGCCTTGGCCCGGCCGATGTCCTCCCCAGGCCAGGGGAGCATGATGGCCAGGAAGTCGTCCAGGTCGAAGGCCGGGTACCACTCGGCGAGCGACTTGAAGTCGGACGGCAGAGCCCTGCCGGCTCCCTCCTCGACCGCCCGCCAGTCGAAAACGGCCGGCTCCTGCCGGCGCAGTGCCACCAGCCCGGGGACAGCGCGTTCCAGTGCGGCGATCGCCTCGTCGGGGTCGAGGATCCTGCGCATCGGCTTCTGGGTTCCTATGAGCTCTTCCACGGACGCAGCCTGCCAGACGGGCCCGACGATCTCGCTGCTGGGTGATCCGCTGGTGCGAGCCACGACGCGGAGGCAAAAGCCACCCTTCGGACCCCACCTCGCCGCCATCTCGATCGGCCCAGCGGGGTGATCCGAAGGAAACACCCTTTGGCCCAGAGCCACCTCCACCGGCCGTGTGGGCTGAACCCCTCCTCCCTCCATCGCTGCGGCGGCTACCGTGGCGGTACAACCTGCCTGGAGGAGCCCGTGAGCGCTCAACCCGCCGACCACGTACCCGTCCCGCCGTACGCGCCCGCGCCGGGCGCTGCGGCCGAACTGCTCGCGCAGCTGCGCGCCGACCGCCGCGCGGAGCGGTGGGTGCCGGCGTTCGAGCGGGACTGGGTCAAGGCCCTGGAGGACGCCCGCGACTCCTTCAGCCTCACCCCTTTGCACGAGGTGGTGCGTACCTGGCAGTTGCGCGTCGCCGCGGCCCCGGCCGTCGACGCCTTCATGGACTCCGGCCGCGACGAGTCCGGCTTCGTGGACCTGGACGACGTCCTCGGTCGTCGCCGGTGACCGGTCAGCCGTGGGCGGTGCGTCTGTCCCCGCAGGCCGCGAAGACGCTCGCCGAGCTTCCCGACCCGGCCAGGGAGATGGTCCGCGACGTCCTGGACATCGCGGTGCGCTCCCCGTGGGGCTGGCCCCAGTGGAACGCCGGCGATCCGGAGGGCGAGGACGTCCGCGCCGCGTCCGTCGGGCAGCTGTCAGTCGTCTACGTGGCCAACCGCCTCACCCGGCACCTGTCCGTACTGGACATCGTCTGGCTCGGGTAGCAACGCCTTGCCCTCGGCCGTATCAAGGGTCAGCCGATGCGGACGGTGGTCTCGGGGAGGGGTATGTCGGAAAGGTTCAGCTGGAGCCCGGTCAGGGTCAGGTAGGTCTGCGAGTCGGTCAAGGCGGAGGTGTTGGACGGCGTCTGGGTCTTCCCGCGCGTGCTCACCAGCAGGTACCAGCCCCCGCGCTTGTAGCTGCGGGAGGCATCGGGGCGGTCGCCGTTCGGGTTGAGCGTCCAGCCCTGGCGCTCCAGGTCGGCGCAGATCGCGTTCATCTCCGACTGTGCGGCGGTCTTCTCGCGGACGGCCATCCAGCCCGTCCTGTTCGAGTCGGCGCCGGCCGCGCCGGTCGGGCGGCCCTGCGCCGGGTCGAGGCCCGCCGCTCTGACCGCGGTCCGGATCACCTCGTCCACGGCGTCCCGTGTGAGGGGCGGTGACGTGGACTCCGGTGTGGGCGCCGCCGTGGATGGGGACGGCGTGGGCGCGGGCGCGCCCAGGTGGATGCGTCCGTCGTCGTTTATCTGGATGCGGTCCGGCAGGACCATGGCGGCCAGACTCACGATCAAGGTCGCGGCCAGCCCGATCCACACCCTCTTCAACAGCGCGTTCAACGCGAAACTCCCCCCGAGTGATCATTCAGAGGGAGTCTCACACATGCTGCCCGGCGCCCGGCAGCCCTTAAAGGGCGGGGCCCGATACCTCGTCTTCTCGGAGACTTGCGGGTCGCTTTGCCCCACCCGGTCGGGACGAAGGCGGCGGCCGCTCGCTCGTCGTCCGTCTCTCCGCCCCAGGTGCCCCAGAGCCCTCGCACCCGCACCCGCGCCTGCCCCGGCTCCCGGACCGCAGCCGGCCGCCCCGGCACCCGCTCCCGCCCCGGTGCCGGAGGCGGTGGGCCGGAGCGAGGATGGCAAGCGGTACTACGGGCCGCTGACCGAGGGGTTGGTGGGGGATCCGTCCCCGGGGCGAGGCCGTGCGGCCACTGCCACTCGGACGGATCAAGCAGTCGGGCATCGGCGAGCTGGCGATAGGGGCGGCCCGGGCTCTCGTGGAGGCCGACGGCCTCCCGCGTCTCTGCCCTCTCCATCAAGGCGAAGAAGGGCCTGAAGGCGGGGGCGTGCCATGCCAGGGCTTCGGCACCTTCAGGATCGCCGGCCGCCTTCCGTAGCCGTGCCAAATGGGCCAGTGCTTGCGGGTCTCCGGCGTCCGCGGGTTCCTTGAGGAGCTCTTCGGCGGCCGCGAGGTCCGCGGTCTTCTCCCGCTGCCGCGCCACGCGGAGCAGACTGTTCAGTTCCCCAGCGGCGGCGGCTTGAAGGGACACCTGGCTTTATTCACGGGTTGCGAAGCCCGTTCTTCATGACTTCGGGTTCTGGCTCAAGTCCTGTGGCCCTGTTGAACCGGTTGCCGGTGCTGGGAAAAGGGCTCGCTGCGCAGAGGACGATCCTCTACCTTGAGCCGGAGCGGGATGGCGCGCATTCCCGCAGGCTGCGGTGCCGTGGCAGAGCGGTCCATTGCGATCGACGTGAGCGAGGTCCCGCTCACGTCGACTGACGGAGACGGGGCGGGCCTGCCCCTATCTGTCCGCGGGTTCAAATCCCGTCGGTACCGCAGCCGACCTGGAACTTTGTCCAGCGCAAGCACTGCGACGTCGGTCCAGGTCCGCAGAAGTTGAGCCAGAACCTGACTTCGGGGAGGCACCCGCAGAGGCGGGATGTCGATGTTCACGAGAACGGAAGCAGCGAACCACAGCGGGCCTCGAGACGGCGTCGAAGCCGTGCCTCCGGCGTCCGCCGGATCCAGCCGTCCTCGCAGGCCGGCTCTCGGCGCGACACACCCGGGCCGACCGCTGGTGGAGCGGGCGGCCCGGGTAAGCCGGCCCGGCATCAGCCGGGCCTGTCGTGAGACTCGTGGTGCGGGGTCGTCGTGAGCCCGTCTCAGTTGCCGATGCCGGAGCTGCCGAGGCCCGAGTTGCCGATGCCGTGGCTGCCGACGCCCGTGTTGGCGATGCCCGCGTTGCCCAGACCCCAGTTGAGGATGCCGGCGTTGCCGACGCCGTCGTTGAGAGCGCCCGAGTTGCCGACGCCCGAGTTCCCGAAGCCTGAGCTGCCCACTCCGTCGGCGCTGGCAGCGCCGGCGCCGCAGATGGCCAGCACTGCCGCGGCTCCCAGCGCGGTCGTCACACGGAGAAGAGTTGTATGCATCGTTAGATACCTCCTGTTTTGGTGGTCTTTGCCCGCTATCCCTAGCACACAGTCGCCCCCGTAGGCCGGACCCCGGCCCCTAGGGCGTGTTCGCAATGTCAGGTCGGGAGCCATAGCCGCAGGCAGGCGAGGGTGACCAGGGCCTGGTAGTGGCGGGCTCGGTTGTCGTTGCGGGTGGCGAGGGCCTTGTTCTGCTTGAGCTTGTTGAAGCAGCGTTCGACGAGGTTGCGGCGGCGGTAGGGCTCGCGGTCGAGGCGGCAGAGGCTCTCGCCGCGTCGCAGGCGGCCGCTGATCTGGTCGACGCGTTCGGGGATGGTGCAGGCGATGCCGCGTCTGCGCAGGTAGGCGCGGATCTCCCGGGATGAGTAGCCCTTGTCGCCGGTCACCCTGGCCGGGTGGGTGCGGGGCCGGCCGGGCCCGCACCGCTTGATACGGATGCGGGCCATCACGGGCTCGAACTGGGTGCGGTCGTTGACGTTCCCGCCGGTGACGGTGAACGCAAGAGGGCGTCCCTGGCCGTCGCGGGCGAGGTGGATCTTCGTGCTCAGCCCGCCGCACGAGCTGCTCGGCGTGCTCGGCGAGGACCTCAAGCGGTCGGCGGGTAGAGGGGCCCTGTGCTGACCCCGCGGCAGTGTGAGCAACGGGGGTCGCCTCATCGGGGGAGCGTATGCCACGGCCACGGCCACGGCCACGGCCACGGCCACGGCCACGGCCACCGGCGACCAAGGGAGCGACCAAGCCGCCGGCGGCCGTGCCGCAACGGGACGACCATCGGCGCCGCCATCGGCCGCACGCCCGACCCCCACCCGGCCCTGTCGGCAGTCGTGTTGGACCACTGGTAGGAAACTTTCCTATCCGATACGCTCCCGACGGCGGCTTGGCGCGGTGCCCGATGACAAAGGAATGGCATGGGCATGACGTGCTCAGTGAGAGCTCTGACCCGGCCGCCGTGACGCTGTCCCCTGCACGCCCCCATGCTCCCGGGGAAGGGGGATGGCGTTCTCCGCACCGGTGTCCAGCTCTCGCCGTCCCCAGGCCAAGGAGTCAGGCATGCACCTGCACGCCTCCACCCCACCAACCCCCACCACCAGTCGTCTTCGGCCCGTCCTCCTCGTAGTGACCGCGGTGCTCGCACTCGTCGCCGGGCTCCTCCTCGCCTGGCCCGGCCGGGCGGGAGCCGCGGCCGACCCGCTCATCTCACGCGGCAAGCCCGCCACCGCCTCCTCCGCGGAGAGCTCCTCGCTCGGCGCCGCCAACGCCTTCGATGGCGCCGCCTCGACCCGCTGGGCCAGCGCCGAGGGCAAGGACCCGCAGTGGATCCGCGTCGACCTCGGGGCCGGCGCCACCGTCTCCCGGGTCAAGCTGACCTGGGAATCCGCCTACGCCAAGGCCTACCGCGTCGAGGTCTCCGCCGACGGCACGACCTGGACCAGGATCGCAGAGGAGAAGGCCGGCAACGGCGGCACGGACGACCTCGCCGGCCTCTCCGGCAAGGGCAGGTACCTGCGCGTGTACGGCACCGCGCGCGGCACGGCGTACGGCTACTCCCTCTTCGAAGCCGAGGTGTACGGCACCGTCGACGGCGGTCCGCCCCCCGGCAGCGGCGCCTTCACCGTCGTCGCGGCCGGTGACATCGCCGCCCAGTGCACGGCCTCCGACAGCGGCTGCGCACACCCGAAGACCGCCGCCCTGGCCCGGCAGATCGACCCGAAGTTCTACCTGACGATGGGCGACAACCAGTACGACGACGCCCGGATCGCCGACTTCCGCGCCTACTACGACAAGAGCTGGGGCACCTTCAAGGACAAGACCCACCCCGTGCCCGGCAACCACGAGACGTACGACCCGGCCGGCTCCCTCTCCGGATACAAGGCGTACTTCGGGAACATCGCCTACCCGCAGGGCAAGAGCTACTACAGCTTCGACGAGGGCAACTGGCACTTCATCGCCCTCGACTCCAACGCCTTCGACCAGGCCGCCCAGATCGACTGGCTCAAGGCCGACCTCGCCGCCAACGGCAAGCAGTGCATAGCCGCCTACTGGCACCACCCGCTGTACTCCTCGGGCGGACACGGCAACGACCCCGTCTCCAAGCCCGTCTGGAAGATCCTCTACGCGGCCAAGGCCGACCTGGTCCTCAACGGACACGACCACCACTACGAGCGGTTCGCCCCGCAGAACCCCGACGGCAAGGCGGCCGCCGACGGGATCGTGGAGATCGTCGGCGGCATGGGCGGCGCCGAGCCTTACCCGATCGAGCAGGTGCAGCCCAACAGCCAGAAGCGCATCAGCGGCCAGTACGGGGTCCTGAAGCTCGACTTCACGGACTCGGGCTACAGCTGGACCTACGTCGCCGCCGACGGGGTCAAGGACACCAGCCCGAAGTACAGCTGCCACTGATGTACCTGGCCAACACCGGCCGCCCGGACGCGCCGCCCCGCCCTCTCGGGGCCCGGCGGCGCGTCCCCGCAACCGTCATCGCACTGGGCGCGGTCAGCCTCGTCACCGATGTCTCCTCAGAGATGGTCACGGCCGTGCTGCCGCTCTACCTCGTCCTGGGTCTCGGCCTCTCACCCCTCCAATTCGGCTTCCTGGACGGCATGTTCAACGGAGCCACCGCGCTCGTACGACTCCTGGGCGGCCGACTCGCCGACCGCGGCGGCCGTCACAAGCGGGTCGCCGGCGCGGGCTACCTGCTCTCCGCGCTGTCCCGGCTCGGCCTGCTCCTCGCCGGCGGCGCCACCGCCGGAATCGCCGCCTCGCTCGCCGCCGACCGACTCGGCAAGGGCGTGCGCACCGCCCCGCGCGACGCGCTGATCTCGCTCAGCGGCCCGCCGGAGACACTGGGCCGCGCCTTCGGCGTGCACCGTGCCATGGACACCACCGGCGCACTCCTCGGTCCGCTCGCGGCCTTCGCCGTCCTGTGGGTGACCGCCGACGCCTACGACGCGGTCTTCGCCGTCAGTTTCTGCGCGGGCCTGCTCGGCGTGCTCCTCCTCGTCCTGTACGTCCCCTCCGCCGCCCCCGCACCACCGATCCGGTCAACGCCCCTCCACCGTGGTGCACTTCGGGACCTCGCCTTCCGCCGGATCCTGTTCGCCGCCTCCCTGCTCGGAGCCGCCACCATCGGCGACTCGTTCCTCTACTTGCTCATCCAGCGCGGCCTCGACCTGCCGCCCGCCCTCTTCCCGCTGCTGCCGCTCGGCGCCGCCGCCGGATACCTGCTGCTCGCCATCCCGGCCGGCCGCATCGCCGACCGCTTCGGGCGTCGGCTGCCGTTCCTGGCCGGACACGCCGCACTGCTCGGCGCGTACGCCGTCCTGCTGCTCCCGGTTGCCTGGCCGACCGCGGTCGTGGTGCTGGCACTCCTCGGCGTTTTCTACGCCTCCACCGACGGGGTCCTGATGGCGCTGGCCGGTCCGCTGCTGCCCGCCCACCGCCGGGCCGGCGGGCTCGCGGTGCTCCAGACCGGGCAGGCACTGGCCCGGCTGCTGGGCGCGGCGGGCTTCGGGGCCGCCTGGACCTTCTGGGGGCAGGGGCCCGCCCTGTGGACGGCGGCGCTCGGGCTCGCGGGCGCGCTCGCGGCCGCCTGGCACATCCTGCCCGCCTCGGCTCCCGATCCGGCTGCCGCATCCCCCGTCGACGCCCTGGAGGCGCCGTGAATCACCGCCCGTCACAACTGCGCCGCCTCGCCCTCGTCGTGCTCGCCGTCCTGCTGCTCGGGGGCGGCTCCCTGGGCTACGTACTGCACGCCAGGCACCGCGACCTCCCGACGGCCGCCGGGGACGGATCGTTCAGCCTGGCCGCCCCCGGGCTCTACTACCGGGACTCGGCCACTGGACACGTCGCCCGCCGGAGCGGCACCGGCGGGCCGCCCGCCACAGGAGGACCCGCCTGCGAGCGCTTCTACACCGCGGGGGAGCGCGCCCTGTGCCTGCGCAAGCTGCCCGGCATCCCGGCCCGCACCCAAGCCCTCGTACTGGACCGGCAGCTCCGCGAGGTCAAACGCGTGACCGTACCCGGAATCCCCAACCGGGCCCGCGTCTCGGCCTCGGGGAACGTGCTGTCGTGGACGACCTTCGCGGTCGGCGACTCCTATGCCACGACCGCGTTCTCCACCCGGACCTCCATCCTCGACCTGCGCACCGGCTACCTGATCAAATCGATGGAGGAGATCCCGCTGACCATCGACGGCACCCGCTACCACGCCCCCGACGTCAACTACTGGGGAGTGACCTTCGCCCGCGACGACAACCGCTTCTACGCCACGGTGTCGACCAAGGGCCGCACCCACCTCGTCGAGGGGGACCTGCGCAACTGGTCGGCGAAGGCTTTGCGCGAGAACGTCGAATGCCCGTCGCTGTCACCGGACAACACCCGCATCGCCTTCAAGAAGAAGGTCTCCGACAACCCCGCCGCACCCTGGCGGCTGTACGTCCTGGACCTGGCGGACATGCGCGAACACCCGCTGGCGGAGACGCGCAGCGTCGATGACCAGGCGGCCTGGCTGGACGACAAGACCGTCGGCTACGCCCTCCCGGGAGGCGAAGGCCGCGCCGACGACATCTGGTCGGTCCCGGCGGACGGCACGGGCGCCCCCCGCCTCCTGATCCCCGGCGGCTCCTCCCCGGCCGCCGCGAACTGACCGCAACCACATCCGACGCCCGGTCGATCCGCTCGCGCCGGAGGAAGCCGGCCTTGGGCAGCGCTTCAAGGACCAGGTTCCTCCAGGCCACGGGGACCGAAGATTTGTTCCTTGAGGCCGGAGGAGCATGTGGATGCGTGTCTGCGGGATGGGGTCGGGCATACCACCGAGGTCGAGGCCACCTCCATTCCCCTGCCCGGGGCGCCGGGCACCATCTGACCCCGCCACGGTCCGCGGCCGCGCCCACCGGTGAGTCGGCCGGGCTCGGTGGTGCAACAGGCGCAGACCCGTCCTGGCGAGCGCGATGCCGTGCTCCCGGCAGGCGTCTTCCTCGGTCTTCAGGCAGCCGAGCACCCAGGGTTCGGCCGCCGGCTCGGCGAGGTCGAGCGCGTCGCGGTTGGCGAGCCGATGCCCTTGCGGCAGTACGACGTGCAGGGGGTCTTCCAGGAGTGGCGTCCACGCCAGGCTGGAGCTGGGGCCTGGTCCTACGGGCAGCGGCCGTCGAAGTGGTAGGCGAGGGCGAGGTCCACGGCGCCCCGGCGGACGAGCGGCAGGGTGTCCTCGGGTTCACGGCCGGCCTGACGAATCCTTCGGACGCCTTGCTCAGCGTCGGGTCCAGATGAGGAGGGCAGCCAGGTGGAGGGCGGCTTGGTAAGCGATGGCGAGCTTGTCCGTCCGCATGGCGAGACCGCGCCACTGCTTCATGCCGCCCGCTTCCAGGCTGGACGACACGAAGTTGGTGCAGTTGCCGGAAGCCCCGTGGTCCAGGTCGTCCCTCTTGTCCCAGTGGTCGAGTGCGTACCGCACCATCTCGACGCGGTCGATCTTGCCGTCGGGACCGCGGAGTTCGCGCCCGACTTCGGGTGGCAGGCCTTTGAGGTCGGCGAGGGTCTTTGCCAGCTTGTCCAGCTCGGCGGAGGCCTTCGCGTCAGCCTGCGATGCCTCGCGCAGGGCCTCATCTATCAGCCCGTTGACCGTGCCTATATGCCCCTGCTCCTCGGTGCAGGCGTCGCGCACGTTCGGGCGTGGCTCGCTCACCTGGTCGAGGAGGGTGTCCAGCAGATCGAGTGTCTCTTTCATGCCGGGATCAACGCCGTTCACGCCCGTACGTCACCTTGGCCGGATGCGGGGCTGTTCAGAGCGCGTTGAATGACCAGAAGACGCCGACCTCGTCCGCGCTCACTGCGATCAGGCCGAGGTCCATCATGTAGCCGGTGAAGGCGCGACCGCCGGCGAGTTCGCCGGCCAGGAAGTCCGGCGAATCGGAGGTCAGGGCCAGGTCGGAGGAGGTACGGAAGGCGGCGCTGGGACCGAACCGGCCGAGTACCGTCCGGGCGTCGGCCACCACCTCGTCCCGGTTCGCCCGCGCCCGGACCGGGGAGGGCTCGAAGAACCACTCCTGGGCCAGCGAGGCGAGCAGCTCGCCGGCGGCTCCTGCCGTGACAGGGTGGGTCCAGGCATGCACCTCCTCGGCCGTCAGCGGCAGGAACGGGTAGGAGGGATGGCCGTTCTCGCGCCACTCAGTGCCGAAATGCGACTCCCGCACCCGCCAGCCCCGGGGATCGGCGACCGCTCGGTGCATGAGGGCCAGGACGTCTCGTGCCCAGTCTTCGTGCAGCCGTGGCCCGGTCATCGCGAAGGTGTGGACGTCTTCGAGGAGCCGCATCAACGCGACGTCCCAGGTACTGCTGTCGAGGGGTTTCATCTGGCTTCCGGTTCCGTCGGTCACAGAGCGGGCGCGTCCGTCCGCGCAGGGCGGGTCGATTCCGGCCTCGTACGGCAGGGCAGTTTTCACGCGGGGTCCAGGACGTCGTTTTCGGCGAGAACCACTGGGACGCCCAGAGGGGGTTCAACGCAGGGGTAGGGCCGGCCCGTTGGGACGGCCCTTCGCTCAGTCACCGTCCACGGACCGGCGGCGTGTCCCCGCCTGCCGGTCGGAGTCGAGGTATCAGTCGCCTCCGCCGCCACCGCAGGAGGAGTCTCCACCGCAGGACGCACCGTCCCCGCAGGAGAAACTGACGCCGTCGTTCTTCCATGACCGGGAACGACGTTGGCGCTGAGATGGCCTGCCGCCGAACGCGCCGCCGCGCCAGGCCTGGAAGAGCCCCCAGGCGAGACCGATCCCCACGACTACCAGGTATTCCATGTCCATTACCCCCGTTCCCTTCCATTCTCGCCTGTGCGGGGGATCCGGCGCTCCGGTCGGCACGGCGGATGGCGCGGGCCGTCGGCCTCCGCGACGAGGCGGCAAGCCGTCGCGCAGCGCTGCACACCGGACGCCTTGGCAGGAGCCCGCGCGTCGGTTCACCCGGCCTCAGCCACCGCCCTGATAGGCCCACAGTACGAAGGCCACCACGTACAGAGTGAAGGTCGCCAGGTGCGCGTATACCAGGGCCACGAAGGCGCCCACCCCGCCCAGGACCAGGCCGCGGGCCTTTGCGTGCGTGCGGGACGGTGGCCGCCAGGAGGCTGCCACCAGTGCCGCCGGAACGATGTAC
Organism: Streptomyces sp. NBC_01006; assembly: GCF_045162725.1. Classification (NCBI taxonomy): domain Bacteria; kingdom Bacillati; phylum Actinomycetota; class Actinomycetes; order Kitasatosporales; family Streptomycetaceae; genus Streptomyces; species Streptomyces sp. NBC_01006. The sequence goes on from NZ_CP108700.1 coordinate 8,422,158, forward strand.
GGCAGGGCCAGCCACGCCGAGGTGTGAACGAACGGGGAGGAGAGGTAGCCCCACGCACCGCCCAGTGCCGCTGCCACGGTGAACAGGGCAGGGGCCAACCACCACGGCGGGGCAAGGATTCGCGCGGCCGGAGGCCTCGGGGGAGAAGTCGCGTTCATGGGCCCATTGCACCGGCCGGGGCGCCCCGTTCGCATGGGCGCACGTACTCAGACGGCCTGGTCCGCGTACCCAGCACAGTGCTTCGGGGCACGACCTCTCGGCCCCAAGGCGTCGACGTCGCCTGCGGTGCGGGGCCCGGCTGGGCAGCCCCCCGGGCCCCGCTTGTGGCCGCGGGCCAGAACGACTCGGGGAGCTTCGTGTCGCTCTGGCCGCCGTACCCGTACGGGTTCAGCACCTTGCTCGTGGCACCGACGACGAGCTGCACGCTGCTGTGCGACGACGGCGTGTCCGCCGAGGCGGTGGCTACCGCGTTCGGGCCCACCTAGGCCGTCTCTTGCGGATCTTGCCTGACCAGCGGCGCCTGGCACTGCATGCTTAACCGGCCTGATCCGAAGGAGACGGCCTAGCGGATCTGGTCGGCCGCCCACGCGGCCCACTCGCGGCGCATCACGTTGAAGCGGAGGCCGTACTCCAGGGCGATCTTGCCGTTCACCGAGAGCGGGTCGTCGCCCCAGTCGATGGAGTCGGCCAGTCGGCGCAAGGCCTGGTGCTCCTGCTCCGACAGCTCCATGAGTTCGGTGAGGTAGCTCCGCGCCTGGTCCGGCGTGACCACGTTGAGGAAGAACACCCGCAGCAAGATGTCGCTCCGGGTGTTGCGTTGGGGCTTGATCTCCGTCAGCCAGTGGCGCAGCTCCGCCAGTCCCTCGTCGGTGAGGGTGTACTCCTTGCGGCCGCGCGGGCCCTGGGCCGAGACGCTGATCAGCCCGTTGTCGGCGAGCTTGGACAGCTCCGTGTACATCTGGCTCTGCGTGGCGGGCCAGACGTTGGCCAAAGAGGTCTCGAAGCGCTTCAGCAGGTCGTAGCCGCTGGCGGGGCGCTCTGACAGGAGTCCGAGGAGGGCGTGTCGAAGGCTCATGCCATCACTTTACCTTCCACTGTTGACATGTCGAGGGTGGAGATTCTAGTTTCTACATGTCAGAACAGGAACGTCAGTAACTCGGGGGTCTTCGATGTCGTACTTACGCACCTTCCTTCCGTGGATCGTCTTCGCGGTGGTCCCGTCCGCCCAATGGCAGTGGGGGGCGCTCGCTGGTCTGCTGGTGGCGGTGGCGGTGATCGCCCAACAGCGGCGTACGGGAGTCGGCTTCGACGCGCTGATCATGGAAGCCGGCTCGGCCGTCTTCTTCGCGGTCCTGGCGGCCGTCTCCTTCGCAGACCCCCATTCGGCCGTACACGCCTACTCGGCTGCGCTCTCCTCGGCCACCCTGGCCCTCATCGCTGGGGCCTCGCTGGTCATGGGCAAGCCGTTCACGCTGGGCATCGCCAAGCGCACCACCCCACCCGAGGTCTGGAGCCTCAAGCCCTTCGTCCGGGTCAACGTGGTCATCACCACCGTGTGGACGGCCGCCTTCGCCGTGACGGCGGGCGCCCTCGCGGCCCTCGCCCACGCCGGCCAGGACCACTCCACGACGGCGACACTCGTCCAGGCCGCCGGGTTCGTCGTCCCCATGCTGTTCACCGTGCGCTACGTCGCCACCGTTCAGGCCAGGACCAAGGCCAACGGCTAGGACCAGGGCCAGGCCCAGGACCAGGGCTACGACCAGGGCCAGTCGGTACCTGGTACTCGGCGCCGGACGTTCCGCTCAGTCCATCGCCCGTCACGGATCGGCCATCCGGGGGGATCGTCATGACCAGGACCGCTCGCTCGACCACTGCCGTCGCCCACTCGCTGAACCTGCCCGTTGGCTCAGGAAGACCGGCCGGGGCGGCGAGTCGAGGCCCACCAGGGGGTTCACGGGCGTACTGCCCACACGCACGCCGACCGGCATCGGCATCCCACCTGCCGGGGGCCGGTGGCGGGGGTGGCTGACTGCCACTCACCTTCGCGGCGCGGACAACGCGCTGGAACATCCCCGCCCTGAACCGCACCACATCGCACCGCATGGCGCCGTATTGCACGGCCCCGCACGGCCCCGCACCGCACCGCATTGCCTCGTAGCGAAGTTGACCCCCGGCGCCGGCTCGGGGCCCCGGCCCTCGGCCCCGGCTGTCATTCCGCCCCTGGGGTGCAAGGTCCACCACCGGCCTCCGGCGCGCCGCCGAACGGGACGTACCCCCGACTGAACCCCTGAGAGCGGCAGTCGGAGTCCCGAGCCGAACCCCGGCCCGACGAGCCGCCCCGCGCCGCGCCCTCCGCACGGCACCGCTCCGCGCCCACCGCACCGCCAGATCGCCGCGCCGCCCGTGCGGCAGCGATCCCGTTCGCCCTCTTCACGGTTTCAACCCCTGGTCCTCCGGACCCGGAGAACCCCTGCGCTTCCACCTCATCAGGAGAATGTCATGAACATGATCACCCGTCTCGCCCTGTCCGTCGCCGTCGTCGGCGCGGTCACCGCCACGACGCTGGGTCAGGCCGTCGCCGACACCCCGGCGCCGTCCGCCGCCGCGTCCAGTGCGGCGAACCCGGGCTTCCTGACCCACTTCACCCCGACTGTGCCCAATCCGACCACCGCCTCGGCGGCGCAGCTGGCCGCAGGCCGGCCGGTCGGTGCCTTCGCCACTCTGACCGGGGATTCCTCGGCAGGGGGCAGCATCAGCAGGGCGGAGGTCATTGCCCGGGCCCAGTCATGGGTCGACGCGGGCGTGCCGTACAGCATGACCAGCTACCGCACCGACGCCAACGGCAAGTACCGCACCGACTGCTCCGGCTTCGTCTCCATGGCCTGGCACCTGGACTCCTCCAGTGGGAACAACTGGGGCGAGACCACCGGCACTCTGCTGAACTACACCTCCTCCATAGCCAAGGAGTCCCTCAAGCCGGGTGACGTCCTCCTCAACCCCGACTCGGGCGCCAGCGGCCACGTGGTCATCTTCAACGGATGGACCAGCTCCGATCACTCCACGTACGACGCGCTGGAGGAGTCCGGCAGCAGCGGCGCCGTCCACCACAGCATCCCGTACCCCTACTACAGCGGCCACGGCACCTTCAGCCCCCGCCGCTACGACAACATCCAGGACACCAACAACCGCGCGGACGTCACGGGTGATGGCAAGGCCGATCTGATGGTGTTGAGCACCGACGGGACGATCGGGCTCCGTCCGGGTTCGGGGACGAGTTTCGGTGCCAGCACCACGGTCAGCGCGGGCTGGCAGAACTTCCTGGGCGGCGCCGGTCAGGGCCGCCTGTACTACGCCGACATCAACGGCGACGGCAACAAGGACCTCCTGGTCCAGGGCACCGACGGCACCATCGGCGTGCATTTCAACAACGGCTCCGGCACCAGCTTCGGCGCCAACGTCCCCCTCTCCTCCGGCTGGCAGAACTACCTCAGCCAGCCCGGCCAGGGCCGCCTCTCGTTCCCCGACATCAACGGTGACGGCAAGGCCGACCTTGTCATCCAGGGCACCGACGGAACCATCGCCACCCACCTGGGCTCCGGCACCAGCTTCGGCGCCAACGTCCCCCTCTCCTCCGGCTGGCAGAACTACCTCAGCCAGCCCGGCCAGGGCCGCCTCTCGTTCCCCGACATCAACGGTGATGGCAAGGCCGACCTTGTCATCCAGGGCACCGACGGAACCATCGCCACCCACCTGGGCTCCGGCACCAGCTTCGGCGCCAACCAGCCCCTCTCCAGCGGCTGGCAGAACTACCTCAGCCAGCCCGGCCAGGGCCGCCTGACCTTCCCCGACATCAACGGTGATGGCAAGGCCGACCTGGTGATCCAGGGCACCGACGGAACCGTCGCCACCCACCTCGGCTCCGGCACCAGCTTCGGCGCGAACGTCCCGCTGTCCTCCGGCTGGCAGAACTACCTCAGCCAGCCCGGCCAGGGCACCCTCTCCTTCGAGTAGCGCGGCCCGTGCTCCGGGGGGACCGCATCGGTCCCCCCGGAGCACCGCCATGCCTTGAGCCACCCCGCGCACTGCTCTCTGATGGGAAGACCCCGTGTCCATATCACCCCGCGTCCGCACCACCGTATTCACCCTCGCCGCTGCTCCGCTCGCCTTGCAGCTGCTCCTCGGCACCTGGACCGCGCAGGCCGCGTCCGTGCCCACCTGGGACAAGGTCGCCAGCTGCGAGAGCGGCGGCAACTGGTCCATCAACACCGGCAACGGCTTCTACGGCGGGCTGCAGTTCACCGCAAGTACCTGGAATTCCTACGGCGGAACGAACTACGCCGCCCGCGCCGATCTGGCCACCAAACAGCAACAGATCCTCACCGCCGAGAAGGTGCTCGCGTCGCAGGGCCCCGGAGCGTGGCCCACCTGCGGCCCCCTGGCCGGACTCGGCAACGACCACGCGAACCCGTACCCTCCCGCCCCCATCCGTGCGGACGTCACGGGTGATGGCAAGGCCGATCTGATGGTGTTGAGCACGGACGGGACGATCGGGCTGCGTCCGGGTTCGGGGACGAGTTTCGGTGCCAGCACCACGGTCAGCGCGGGCTGGCAGAACTTCCTGGGCGGCGCCGGTCAGGGCCGCCTGTACTACGCCGACATCAACGGGGACGGGAACAAGGACCTCCTGGTCCAGGGCACCGACGGCACCATCGGCGTCCATTTCAACAACGGCTCCGGCACCAGCTTCGGTGCGAACGTGCCGCTGTCCTCGGGTTGGCAGAACTATCTGAGTCAGCCGGGCCAGGGTCGCCTGACCTTCCCGGACATCAACGGTGATGGCAAGGCCGACCTGGTGATCCAGGGCACCGATGGGACGATCGCCACCCACCTCGGCTCCGGGACCAGCTTCGGTGCGAACGTGCCGCTGTCCTCGGGTTGGCAGAACTATCTGAGTCAGCCGGGCCAGGGTCGCCTGACCTTCCCGGACATCAACGGTGATGGCAAGGCCGACCTGGTGATCCAGGGCACCGATGGGACGATCGCCACCCACCTCGGCTCCGGGACCAGCTTCGGCGCGAACGTCCCGCTGTCCTCGGGTTGGCAGAACTATCTGAGTCAGCCGGGCCAGGGTCGCCTGACCTTCCCGGACATCAACGGTGATGGCAAGGCCGACCTGGTGATCCAGGGCACCGATGGGACGATCGCCACCCACCTCGGCTCCGGGACCAGCTTCGGCGCGAACGTCCCGCTGTCCTCCGGCTGGCAGAACTATCTCAGCCAGCCCGGCCAGGGCACCCTCTCCTTCGAGTAGCGCGGCAGAGCAGCTACGCCGTAGAGGGCCCAGGTCGTTTCCTTCGGATCGTCGGATCGTTGGTTGATGTGTGTCGTTGACTGATGCCCAGTGGGCACGGATCGAGCCGTTGATGCCGGATCGGGCGCCCAAACGGGGTGGGCGGTGGCGGGATCACCGGCAGGTGATCGACGCGATCGCGTTCAAGTACCGGACCGGGACACCGTGGATGGACCTGCCCCAGCACTTCGGGTCGTGGAAGGGTGTCCACGATCGGCTGCGGAAGTGGGCCGCCGACGGGACCTGGGAGAAGGTCTTCACCGCGCTGCTCGCCCAGGCCGACACATCGAAGGCGACCTCGACTGGGTCGTCGCGGTCGACTCCACCATCGTCCGTGCCCACCAGCACGCCGCCAGGGCCCGGCCAAAGGGGGCCCAGGCCGGCGAGCCCAACGACCATGCCCTCGGACGTTCCCGCGGCGGACTGACCACAAAGATCCACCGGGCCGCCGACAGCCCTTGCCGACCGCTGGCCTTCGTCATCACACCTGGCCAGACCGGTGACGCACCCGCATTCCCCGAGGTCATGGCCCGGTTACGAGTGCCCCGGCCGATCGGCCGGGGCAGGACCACACCGGACGTGGTCCTGGCAGACAAGGCGTATTCGTCTCGGGCGATCCGCAGTCACCTGCGACGGCGCGGAATCCGGTCGGTGATCCCACAGCCGGCCGACCAGGCCGCGAACCGCAAGCGGCTCGGCCGGCGCGGCGGCCGTCCGCCAGCCTTCGACCGCGATACCTACAAGCGGCGGACACGGTCGAACGGTGCATCTACAAGATCAAGCAGTGGCGCGGTCCGGCCACCCGATACGACGAGACCGCCACCATCTACGTCGCCGGACTCCACATCGCCGCCATCTTCATCTGGTCGGAAAGGTGATCCGAGGAAGACGGCCTAGTCTTGCGGTGCCAAGGTGCGCAGGACGTCGAACTCGTTGCCCTCGGGGTCAGCCATGACCACCCAGTTCCGGTCTGGGCCCTGCCCCACGTCCACCTTAACGGCGCCGAGACCGAGCAATCTGGTCACTTCTTCCTCGGTGCTGCCGTCGATCGGGCTGACGTCGAGGTGAAGCCGGTTCTTGACGGTCTTGCCCTCGGGCACACGGATGAACACCAGGGTGGGTGGCATCTGGCGGGCCCGGACCTCCTCGACGGTCGGCATCCAAGAGCCGATCTCGACCTTGCCCTCGCTCCGGTCGATCACCTTGAAGTCCAGGACCTCGCACCAGAAGGCCGCGAGCCTCTCCGGATCATGGCAGTCAACGGTCAACTCGGTGAACCTGCTTGTCATGCTTCTCCCAGATAGTGCGGACGGGGCCAGCGTAGGTCGCCCGCCCGACAGACCCGAGAGCTTTTTGACCAGGGACGTCAAACGGGCTTGATGCGGAGGAAACCGCGTGGCGGCGTAGGTGTTCCAGGGCGGTCAACGCCTCTGGGCGAGGTCCATATGGACGAGCCGAATAGCCCGCACGGCTGCGTGCGCTCCTCCCGCCTCATGAGGACCGGGTGGGCTCGAGGAACAGCAAGGGCGTACCCACGAGCAGCACCACGACACCGAGAACGGCTCCCCATCCGGCGTGGAAGAGGCTGGACCAGAGCACCCACAGGCAACTGAGCCCGAAGAGCGCAGGGGTCACCGGATAGAGAGGCACCCGATAGTGCGGCGCCGCGCCCGGCTCCCTCCTGCGAAAGACGTAGAGCGACAGGGCCACCGGGAACATGAAGAACCAGAACACCGGCGCGGTGTAGGCGACCATCGCTCGGAACCCCACGCGCGTGACGGCTCCGAACACGACCAGCGCCGCGGAGACCGCGCCCTGCAGCACGAGCGCGTTCGCAGGGGTCGAACCGCGCTCCTTCCAGGTGCCGATCGAGCGCAGTGCGGCCACGTCCCGGCCGAGCGCGTAGTACGAGCGGGCCCCGGTGATCATCAGGCCGTTGAGCGTGGTCAAGGTGGAGAGCATGACGACGACGCTGAGGACCGTCGCCCCCGCGTCGCCGGCGACGGCGCGCATCATTTCGGCGCCGACGGCATCGCTGTCACGGACCCCTTCGAGCCCCAGCACGTGCAGATAGGCCAGATTGATCGCGAGGGTCACGGCGATGACGACGAGCACGCCGAGGACCAGGGCGCGGGCCATGTTGTGCCGGGCGTCCTGGAGTTCGCCCGAGAGGTAGGCGGCCTCGTTCCAGCCGCCGTAGGTCAGGAGGATGTACATCATCGCGAGGCCGATACCGGCCACTGACGTCTCCTGCGGGGTGCTCGGGCGAGGCGCGGGAGCCGTCGTGGCGAACGCCGAGACGACGATGGCGATGAGCGCGAGGACGACGACGACCTCGACGAACCGCTGGGTCAGCTTTCCGGGTGTGATGCCCACCCGGTTGACGAGGGTGAGACGGTGATCGCGACGAGGGCGTACAGGCCCGGACCGTACGGTCCGAGCGGCAGGGCCGTGTTCGCGTAGTCGCCCATCACGAAGGCGGCGGCCGCGATGGCACCTGGTTGGATCACCGCGCAGCGCGCCCAGGCGAACAGCAGGGCGACCTTCCGCCCGTAGGCCTCGTTCAGGAAGGCGTACTCGCCGCCCGCGTTGGGGCGCGCGCTGCCCAGCTCGGCGTAGCAGACCGCACCGATCAGCGTCACCAGCCCGCCCAGCAGCCACAGCGACACGAACACGGCCTCGTCGCGCGAATACTTCGCGACCAGCGCCGGGGTCGCGAAGATGCCGAAACCCAGGACGATTCCGACCACCATGATCGCGACGTCCGCGGGTGTCAGCGCGGCCCGGGGGCCCGCGCCGGAGATTTCGGACATGGCACACCTCGGGACATCGCAGGCCGCGGGAGGGCAGAACAGGACATCGGGGACGCCCCTGACGGGATGCCAGGCGAAGTAGGGCCGGGCGGCGATGACGCGGGCCAGCGCGTGTCTCTTTGATGGGTTGGTCAGTTGATCGGATGTGTCTGCCCGAATAGTGATCACTGATGCGATGTGGGACCGGATCGAGCCGCTGATGCCGGCCGATCCGGTCCGCGGACGACGATGGGCCGACCACCGTCGAACGCTTGAGGTCATCGCGTGGAAGTAGCGCACCAACTCGCCCTGGCGGGACCTGCCCGACGAGCTCGGCCCGTTCCAGACCGCTCACAAACGGCTGATCAGGTGGGGATTCGACGGCACTTGGGAGGTGATCACCGCCGCTGTCCTAGCAGCGGCAGACACTGACGACGAGATCAACTGGACGGTTTCGGTCGACTCCACGATCGTGGCGCGTGTGGTGGTGGAGTCGATGCTGACCAGGGACAGGTCCACCTCGCCCCGCTTCGCCGCCTCCGCGATCAGGTCCTCCAGCCGAGCTTTGAACACTCCGGCGTAACGCCACTGGCGGTAGCGGTTGGAGACGGTTGACCAGGCACCGAACTCGCTCGGCATCTCCCGCCACTGCCCGCCGGTCCGGAACCGTCAGATCACGCCCTCGAACTGCTGCCGCAGGGTCTTGGGGTACGGGCCGTACTCGCCGATCGGCAGGTGCGGCTCGATGAACTCCCACTCTTCGTCCGTCAGTTACGCGCGTGTCACGCACGACGGTCTACCGGGCCAGGGCCTGGGACGGGGCGAAACCAACGGATTGATCACGGCCCGATCCGCGCTAGGCGGGCTGCGGGGCGGGCGTTTCCGGAGCGGACGCGACGTTGCGGGTCTCGCGCATGATCAGCAGGCCGTTGACCACCATCAGTGTCGCGGTCAGGCAGTGGACGCCGAGCGCGGTGGCCACGGAGCCGTGGTGGGCCAGCACGTTGGTCATGTCGCCGTACGCGGCGAGTGCTTCCACCAGCAGCACCCAGCCCAGCGCCCGGCGGTGACCCGTCACCAGCAGGATGCCCAGAACCAGGGCCAAGACGACGTCGCGGATTCCCTTGATGATCAGGAAGCCGTCGCCGTCGCCGGACGGCCAGCTCGGCAGGCCGTAGCCCGGCGCCGGCGTCTCCGGGCTCAGGATGTACTCCGTCCCGAACCAGAGGATGAAGAGGATGAAGGCGGCGGTCAGGACAGTGTTGATCTTCTTCAGCGACATTGTTCTTCTCCATGCGAGTCTTTGGCAGCTTGGTGAGCTTCGTGGAGCTTGCTGAGTCGTGTGGGGCCTGATCAGGCCGCGTGGACGCGGCAGATCGAGGGGCGCAGCTTGCCGGGATCGCAGTTGTGGGATCTGAGCGGCAGCTGCATTCCCGAATGCCGGGATTTCGGTGGTCGGCCGCCCCCGAGGATTGAGGATTGGCCACCAGCGCGGCCTCGGCCTGCGGGGTCAGAAACCCGATGCCCTTTCCGGCGCACCCCGATGGGGCAAAAGCCGTCGATATGCAGGGTCGAACGAATGCATGTCGGGGCAGCGGTGGTATCAGGTGAGGGCGGTGACCAGCAGGGTGAAGGCGGCGATGATGACGGCGACGCGGATGTGGTGGTAGCGGTCCCAGCGGTTCATCTGCTCCTTCCAGTCGGCGGGCCGGTTCTCGGGGGTCCAGGTCTTGCTCTGGTTGTTGATCGGGACGAGCAGCAGGATCGACATGATCACGCTGAGGATCAGCAGTCCGGCGGCGGTGATGACGAGGCCGGTGCCCGGGTGGTGCCATCCGGTGATGGCCCAGGCCGCGGCGAGGACGAGCGAGGTGATGTACCAGAGCGGCATCACGGCGCCGAGCATCCGGCCTCCGTGGGCGCGGCCGAGCTGGCCGCTGTCCCCGGGGAGTGCGTTGAGGATCCGGTTGATGACGAAGGCGACGGAGAACTCCACCCCCACCATCACGCCGACGACCACGGTGGTGATGACCTGGAGTGCGTTGGGCATGATGACCCCTCCTGGGATCTAGCGTCGCTAGGTGTTGAGGCAACGCTAGTACTACTGCCGCTCGATTGTCTAGCGGTGCTAGGATCGATTCATGTCGGTACAGGAACGCAAGCAGCGCGAACGGGCGGACCGTGAGCGCCTCATCGTGGCGACGGCCCGCGAACTCGCCGAGCAGCAGGGCTGGGACGCGGTCACCACCCGCCGGCTCGCCGAGCGCATCGAGTACAGCCAGCCCGTCCTCTACAGCCATTTCCGCGGCAAGCGCGAGATCATCGGCGCCGTCGCCCTCGAAGGTGCCGCCGAGATGGCCGGGGCACTGCGGGCCGCGACCGCCGCCGCGGACGGCCCGCGTACCCGGGTCACCGCCCTCGCCCGCGCTTACCTCGACTTCGCGGAGCGCAATCCGGCGGTCTACGACGCCATGTTCCAGCTCGACGGCGGCCTGGCGTTCGCGCACGAGGACACTCCGGAGCCGTTGAAGGACGCCTTCGCCGCCCTGCTCGAGTGCCTCGCCGAGGTTGCCGGGGACGGCGTCCACCCGGGACTGTTCACCGAGGTGTTCTGGGCGGCCCTGCACGGCCTGGCCACCCTGACCCGGGCGGGACGGCTGCCGCCGGAGGACACCGAGCGGAGGGTGGAACTGCTGGTGGACCGGCTCGCCATCATCTGACACACCAGCCCGGCGGGCACGCAGCCGGGGCCCGCGGGCCCCGCCGCCGCCTGCCTGCAGCAACGCCTCTGGAGTGCGGCAGCCAGCGCGGCCCACACTCCGATCCGGGCCGGACGCGGCCCGTGTGGGAGGGAGCCGCGGACCGGAACCGTCTCGGGACGCGGGCGGCGCAGCGGCTGCGTGGCCGCCGAACGGGATGCCGGCCGGACGCGGCGGAGGGGGACAGGAGTCATCGGGGTGCCTTCCGTGGGGTGCTGGTTGTGCATGCACTCCACGGAACGGCCACCGCCTCACCGCCCGGCTCACCGTCACCAGCCCTGCGCCGTCACGGGACGGCAACCCTTTTGACCGGTGAACTCACCGGTGACTCACCACTGCCGTGGTGGAACCTCTCCACCGCAGGTGACAGTCCGGAACGCGGGAGAATCGCCAATTCCTGTTCCTGGAACGGCGGGACTTCGCCGCCGCACTCACCGGTTGCAGCCAGCTCGGTGAGGGCTTGCAGGCAGTTGTGATCAGAGGGTGGTGCGGTGCTGTCCGGCGGCCTGTCCGGTGCGTCGCGGCACAGGGCGGTGAGTTCGAGGTCGGCAATTTTCGGGGCGATCTGCCGTCGGCCGCGAAGCGGGTGGCGAGGAATTGTCCAGGGCCCGCAGAGGCTCGCTTCGGCGGAGGCGGAGTTGGCGGCAACGTGATGGAGCTCGCCGGGGCTAATCGGTACAACGACGGCAGGTCCTTCTCGGGCTGTCGGCCCGGCTGCAGGCGTCCAGCCCCCGGCCCGTCACTCCGTCGAGCAGCACGCCCAGCTTGCGGTAGTCATACAGGCCCTGGATCTGCTGCCCGCGCTCGCCGTCGCCGCTGCGGCCCCGGCGGGACGAGCTCGGATGAAAGCACGACCTGCCGCCCTCCCGCCGTGCGCCCCCCTGTGGCGCCGGTCCCACCGAGGGGTCGCTGTAGCAGAACGAGTCCTAGCCCGCGCCGCCGAGCGAGGCTCCTACGCCCGGGCGAGGTCGAAGTGCGATCGGACCGTGCCCAACCTCTCCAGGTCTGTCACGGAGGGGCAGAGGCCGCGGGGGTGGTGGGCGGGGGCGGCTGCCGGGTGATGTCGGCGGTCATCCAGGTGCCCGAGCCGCCCAGGCGTGCGGCGAAGCGGCGTAGGCCGCCGTCGGCGTCGATCCAGTAGCGGGTGCGCCCCGGAGTCCCGGGTGCGGACGGTGCTGCGGTGGCGGGCACATCGCCGGTGCCGGTGCCGGTGCCAGTGTCAGTGCCGGGGCCGGAGAAGACCGTGACCGGCACCCCGGAGAGCTTCTCGTGGCCGACCACGCGTGCGCTGCTGCGGACGAGCAGCTGGGCGTTCTCGGGCCGGTCGGAGCCGAGCGAGAGCAGCAGGATCAGGGTGCTGTCCACGGTGGCCGAGCGGGGTTGCAGGAGGCGCTCGTTCCAGCCGTCGGCCGGCGGCTTGTCGGGGCGCGGGCCGGTCCAGTTGAAGCGGGCCGAGACCGTGGTGCGGTTCCAGCGGAGCAGGTGGCGCCAGTGCGTGGCGGCTCCGGGGGTCTCGTCGCGCAGCTCCGCGTAGCCGGTGTGCGCGCGCCAGTCGAGTCGGCCGTCGAGCCGGAGGGTCCGGCCCGGCACCGGGATGGTGGCACTCACGATTCCGGCGGCGCTGCGGTAGTTGGTGAACCGGGCCAGCGCGAGGAGCTCGGCCTGCTGTTCCGTCAACAACGCCCGGTCCTCGGCAGGCCGGTCGGCGGCGGGCCCGGTGCAGCCCGCCGAGGCGAGCAGCACGGCCAGCAGGAGGGCAGCCCGGACGGGCATGCGGGGGGCGCGCGGCGTCATCGGGCGGCGGTCGTCGGCCGGCTGCGGTCGGCGAACAGGTCTGCGCCGGGCAACGGCACCCGGTCGGGATCGACGGGCCCCGGCAGTCCGTCGGCGGGGGAGGCGGGCGCGGTCGCGGCATCCGGGAGCTGGGGCTGGTCCGGCGGCGGGGCAACGTCCAGGAAGGGGATGCCGGGAGGGGCCGGATCGGTGCGCGGGGACGGGCCGGCCGCTTCGGGCTGGCCGTCCGGGCAGGCGGCGACGGCCTCCAGGTCGGCGGGAAGGGTACTGCTCAGGGTGTTGCCGTCCAAGCAGTTCCCGCGCCCGGGCGCTCGGACGGAGGCGCGGTAGGCGACGTCCACGCCGTTGCCGGTGAGCGTGTTCTCGCGGAGGCTGTTCTCCCGCGGGGCGAGGTCCTCGTTGGAGGCGAGTTCGACGCCTGCCCGGGGGTTGCCGGTGATCCGGTTGCGGAGGAGTTGGTTGCGCTGCCCGCCGGCGATGCCGATGCCGATGCCGAAGGCGCCGTCGGCCTGTTCGGGGGTGGCGGGGTCCGCGTTGTCGGCGATCAGGTTTCCGGCGATGGTGCCGCCCTGCTGGGGGACGTACGCCTCCAGGTAGTCGGAGTTGACCGTCAGCCCGACCCGGTTCCCGGAGAAGCGGTTGCGCAACACCCAGATCGGCCCGCTGGCGTTGGTCCCCTCGTAGCCGATGGCGTTGTGCTCGGAGACGTTGTCGCGGACGAGGATGTGGCACGGCTTGCACTGGCCGACGTAGAGCCCGGAGTCGGCGCTGCCCGAGGCGTGGTTGTGCTCCAGGACGCCGTGCTGGGCGTTGAACGCGTAGATGCCGTAGAGGCCGTTCGCGTGAGCGGTGACGTAGCGAACCCGAAAGCCCTTCAGCGGGGGGAACTCGGCCGGATCGAGGTGCCGATATCCGTTGCTGCCCCGGGCGAGGCCGCCGTTGCCGTCGCTCATACCGGTGACGAGTACGCCGTTGAGCAGGTGGTTGCGGACGGTCAGGTTCTCGACCGAGACGCCGGGAGCGGTGACCGTCACGCCGTTGGCGCGCCGGCCCTGGCCGTCGATGACCACTGATCCCCGGTCGGTGCCGCGCAGGATCACTCGTTCGGTGCGGATCCGGACGCTCTCGTGGTAGACGCCGGGCGAGACCAGGACGAGGTCGCCCGGCCGGGAGCGGTCGAGCGCGGCGTTGATGGTGGCTGCCTGGGACGGCACCCGGATGGTCGCGGGAGCGGTGTTCTTGGCCGATGTCGGGTCCGTTGGCAGAGCCTGGCAGCCCGCGCACAGCAGCGCGGTGGCCAGCACGGCGGTGGCCGGGGCGAGGCGGCGGCGGCCGGCGGAGCGGCGGCGCAAGCGTGGCATCACGAGGGTCTCTTCCGGTTGTTTGCGGAGTCGATGATCACCCTAGAGTGCTCGTGTGGACACTGATCGTGACGATGTGATGGATCCGGAACCGTCGCCGTTGGTCCGGCGCCGGCTCCTGGGGGGCCTTGCGGTCGCGGTACCGGCCGTGGCGGCGGGGTGGGCGGTCGCGGGCCGGGACCGGCGCCCGGCCGCCAGGACCCCGGAGACGATCGCGGGCGCAACCGGGGCGGCAGCAGCTGCGGCCGTACCGACCGAGGGGCCGCGGCAGGCGGGAGTCGACCGCCCGGCGCAACCCCAGCAGAACGCGGCCCTGGCGGTCTTCGACCTTCCGCCCCCGGGCGGTGCGGCAGCCTGGACCTCCGGCGAACAGCCCTTTCTCGCACGGCTGCTGTCCGATCTCGGCCGTCGGATCACCGCGCTCTGCTCCCGCACGGGACCGGAGCTGGGCGGGCTCGCACCGGGGGACCTGAGCGTCACCGTCGGAGTCGGCCCCCGCCTGGTCGCGTCGGTGGATGGCCGGCTGCCCGGGGCGGCAGGGCTCCCGGAGGATCTCGAGCGGGCCGTGCCCGACCACGCACGTCAGGGGGACCTGATGGTGCAGCTCTGCGCCGCGGATCCGCAGGTGGTGGCGCACGCCGAGCGGGTGCTGACCGGCTGGCTCGGCGAGCGGTCGGCGCGAGCGCGCTGGTCCCAGGGCGGCTTCCGTCCGCCCGCCCGCGAACCCGGCCCCGTTCGCAACCTGTTGGGCTTCCTGGACGGTGTGTCCGTCCCGCGGACGGAGCGGGAGCTGGCCCGGGAAGTCTGGCTGGCCGGGCCGGAGCGGGTCCGCGGGGCCACCATCGCCGTGGTCCGAAGACTGCGCCTGGACGTGGCGGGCTTCCTCGCCCAGGACATCACCGGGCAGGAACGGGTCATCGGCCGACGGAGGTCCGACGCGGCGCCGTTGAGCGGCGGCGGACCTACGGCGGCCGTCGACCTGGGAGCCAAAACGGCGGACGGCAGATACCTCGTTCCGTTGATGTCGCATGTCCGGCGGGCCCATCCGGCCGCGACCGGGAGCGGGCTGATGCTGCGCCGCGGCTACAGCTTCTCCAACGGAACCGGGGACCAAGGCCTGCTGTTCATCGCCTTCCAGCGGGATCTGCGGACGTACGTGGAGACCCAGCGGCGGCTTGACGACGGCGACGAGTTGTCCGCCTTCGCCACGGCCACTGCCTCCGGCACCTTTCTGGTGCTGCCCGGGTTCTCGGCGGGGCGCCCGCTGGGCTCTTCGGTGTTCGCCTGACGGCCGCGCTCCGGAGAACTGCCGGGAGGGACCCGTCGGGCCCCTCCCGGTCTGCCGGTGCGGTGTCGGTGTCGGTGTGCGGTACGCGCTCACCGGGTCATGGGGTCACGGGGTCAGCTGGCGACCCACAGACCCGCGTCGATGTCGTGGTTGATGGTTCCGGGCGGGCCGGTGGTGACGGCTGCGGTCGCGGTGTCCGCCTCGGGGTCGCCGCCGTCCGGTTCCGCGTCGGAGTTGGTGACCTGGTTGGGGCGGCCGTGCGGGGTCCACTGGAGATCGGCCGGACCGTAGTCGTTGGTCGGGTCGGCCGTCGACTTGTCGAACTCCAGCGTGTACGCGGTGTTGGGGCGCAGCCCGTCGCGGTGGTCGAAGTAGTACTCGCCCTTGGCGTCGGTCTTCTTGCGCGCGATCTCCTGACCCGTCGCGTCGCGCAGGATCACCGTCACACCGGGGATGCCCGCCGTCTCGTCATAGCTCTGGGTGCCGTCGGCCTTGTCGCGCCACACCCGGTTGCCGATCTGGACCGGAGGCTCGTCGCAGAGCAGCTCCAGGTCGCCAAGGCCGTTGGCCTTGCCGAAGCCGCCGTCGTTGGCGTAAGCCAGGCCGAGCCCCTGCTGTGACGGGTCGGCGCCGCGGTCGCCCTGCCAGCGGTCGAAGAAGGCGACACCGGTGGAGTTGACCGACCGGACCGGGTCCATCGCGGTGGCGGCGAGGCGGTCACCGCCGAGCGGCAACGCCAGGGCGCCCTGCACGGTCTCCAGGTGTCCGCCGCCCGTGTACCACTCGTCGCCCTTGTAGAACTCGCTGCCGGTGCGCGGGCAGGCCGCGCCGCCTTCCCACTCGTACGTGCCGGTGGTCGTGCGGCAGACCCTGTAGAGGTCGCCCCCGGTCGCGATGCTCTCGATGACGTTGGCCTTGGCCGGGTTGGCATTGGGGATGACCAGTCCGGACTGGTCGCCCATGCGGTCGCGGAAGCCCAGGACCAGTGATCCGTCGCGCTCGATTTCGATGTCGCTGAGCATCGGTTGCGGGTAGGCCCACTGGGCGTTGCCGCCGTCGGGGAACTGCGTCAGGTCGTCCTTGGTCCAGGGCTTCCAGTTCCCCGGGGTCGGGGCGACAGCAGGGTCGCGGGGGAAGTCCAGCGGCTCGTTGACGACCGGCGCGGCGCCGAACGTGCCGGTGGCCGGGTTGAACGTCCAGACCACGGCCCGCAGTCGGGTGACGTCCTGGGTGCTCTGTGCGGAGCAGACACCGCCCACGTACAGGACCCCGTCGCGCATGCCCAGGCCCATGGGCCGCCAGTCGGCCGCCGGGGTGCAGGCGGTGTCCGGGATGGGCAGCGGTGCGCCGACGGGCGCTGCCGTGGTGGTGTCGTAGGTGTAGAGGTTGCGGTCCTTCATGTTGACGACGTAGAGCCGGGAGCCGTCGGCCGAGATCTCGATGTCGCCGAGCGACTCCTGGCCCACCGTCGCCGCGAAGTCCGCGTCGACTCGGTCTGTTTGGTTGTGGGGGGTGGTGCCGGCGTTCGGAACGATGGCGAACTGGGTGGTCGCGCCGGTGCCCCGGTCCGTCACGTAGATGGCGCCCGGACCGCCGGGGCCGTAGTCGCCGTGCCGCTTGGCGTACGCGCCGGTGAAGATGCGCCGCTTCTTCTTGTCGTACGCCAGCCCGTAGGCGGTACCGGTCTGCGTGCCGTTGGCGAGCTCCGTGGGGTTGTTGGGGTTGCCCTGGGTGTCGCCGCGGGAGGTGTACGGGAACGTCACCAGGGTCTTGCCGCCGGGCTTGGTGGCGGCCTGCTGGCAGGGCGTGGCCAGGTCTGGGTTGTCCTGGCAGTAGTCGTCCGGGTTCCACACCCCGAAGTCGAGGGTGGCGTCCTGGCCGGCCCTCAGGTCGACGAAGGCGAGGTGTGACGAGAGCCCGGGTCCGGCGAAGGCCGGCTGGAGGAAGCCCTGCCCGGTGGCGGGATCGTACTTGTCAGCCCAGTTCAGCAGTTCGACGCTGTACCGTCCGGGGGAACCGGTCCACGTGGTGGTGTCGATCTCAACGGTGCCGTCGGCGCCGATCTGGTAGGTCCGGCACGGCGCAGGGCGGGTGAGCCGCTCGCAGAGCCTGACCGTCCCCGGGCCGTGCGGTACCTGGATATTCGGGTTCCGGTCGCCCTTGGCGGCGAAGTCCCGCAGGAGGTTGACGGTCAACTTGCCTTCACCTGGCGCGGCACCTGCGGAGCCCGGAGCCCCCGTCAGGGTGAGCGCGCAGGCCAGGGCGAGCGCCCCCAACCACTTTGTCTTCCTGATCACTTGCATCCCCATGCTCGTCGGAAGTGTGGGACGACGACCGTGAACCACTGCCAGTGCCAGGGCAGCCCGACGGACCCGCTGACCTGCGTGCAGTCATCGTCCATGACACAGAGTAGCCAGTTGATCGCGTGGCGCGCACGCCTGTTGGGGGCCGGACATCCCGGCTGACGCCTGATATCCGGGGCTTCTGCAGGGGCGCGACGGGCGCGGCGGTTCACTCTCGTCGGGCACCGGCGGAGTGGAACACGGCTCAGGGGCGGCCGTCTCGGCGGGTTGACCGGGCGGGCGATCCCGCTTCCGCTGTGCGGCACAGCCGGGGGTCCGGTATCAGGCCCTGGGGGGTGTTCGTTTCTGGGGAATGACGAGGCGGCGCGCCCGAGTTCGCCGCGCAGCGAGGCGAGGCCCCTCACCCCCGTATCTCCATGCTGCCGTCCGGGAGGCAGCCCGTTGCCGCCGGCCCGGCCGCACGCCGAGCTGGGCGCGGGCGAGCCCCGCGCCGGCTGGGTGCCCCGAAGTGGGCTACTTGAGGGGCACTTCGGGGCCAGTGGCCGGAGCGGTGCTCGCCCAGACCGTCGGGGCCTCGGCCGCCATGGCGGTGGGGTCGGACAGTGCCCGGTGCTGACACGGAGCCGTGGGGTGCCGCTGAATACGGAGTGATCGTTTCGGCAGGTGAAGGTGTGGGGCCATCCGGGTGATGGGTGTGACTCCGGCTTCCTTCCTGTAACGGTGTGTGACTACAAATGCGCTGTGGCCCCGGTTCGTGGCCACCGTCGCGTGTGTCGTAACTCCCGTCCGCTGTGGCTGTGATGCGCGGTGGTGGCGGCCGGCGGTCGAGTTCGGCCGCCCTTATCCGGAGTTGCTCTTCTGTGGCGATCACGACGCCCCGACGTCTTCTTGCCACGGCCGCGGTCGCTCGGGCGGCCCTTGCTTGTTCGACGGTGTCGGGGCAGGCGCACGTCCGCGACTCCGGCCGCCGCGGGGGCCGACGCCATCCGGGGTCGGGCCGCCCGCAGTCACGGTGTCATCGAAGCCCTCGCCGACGCCGGCGTGAAGTGCTGGGCCGACAAGGCGTACCTGGGCGCTGGCGGTACGGTCCGCGCCCCTTGGCCAGTTCTTGGCCTCGGCTGTCCTGGGACGGCGGAGGCTGATGCCCAGTTCATACCCGGTGCGAGGTGAGGCGAATGACGGCTACGTCCGGCTGGAAGACGTGGATTCCGATGAACTCCAGGCCTCGGTCAAAGGCCTCGGCGTTTCATATCAGCGGCTCCTCGAAGGAGCTGGATCCGATGAACGTGAACAGCCACTCGCAGTAGGGAAGGTCGAACTCCCGTTCGGGTTCGTCCGCCCCGTCGGCCACCCCTCGCCTTCACTCAACACGGCCCTCGCGGAATCACACTGCGTGACATCATCACCAAGGCGCTCCGCCGCGCCCGCTAGAGCTTCGCGACGTCCTTGTGCATCACGCCGTTGCTGTCGGCGTGGTACGAGGCCAGGCGCACCTTGAGCGGGTGGCCCGCCGGAGCCTTGATGACGACGTTGAGCGTCTCGATCAGGCCGATGCCGTGACAGGAGGGCTCGGAGTCGAGGTTGGTCCAGCCGTCCCCGGTGTTCTTCGGGTCGTTCCACTGCACCCAGGCGCAGTCGGGTTCACCGCTGGTGACGTCCACCGAGATGATCTTGACAGTGTTCACGGCGCCGTCGACGCGCTCGTAGGTCACTGTCGCGGTGTTGTGGTGGAGGTTGAGACCGGCGTCCAGGGTGACCACGTTGGCCGGGGTCTCGGCGGCGGCTGGGGCCGCCGCTCCCGCGAGAGTCGCGGCCGTCAGGACAAGGGCGGCGGGCAGGGTGGATATGCGCATCTTCCGTCTCCATGAGGGTAGTTGGGGTGGTCGCACTCTATCCCGCCGGCTGGACCCCCTCCCGTCCGCGGCCTGTCAATTCGGGTTGTGGACAGGGGAGTTGGCGCGAATCAGCGCTTGAGCGTGAAGGTGAAGCCACCGGACAGGATGCCGCCCAGTCAGACGGCCTGGACGAGACTTCCCTCCGAGATCAGCCGCTCGACCTCGGCACGGGAAAGCCCGCAGCCCCTCCGCGACCAGACGCACCGGCCGCACCGGGACCCGGGCCACGGAGCGGACCGAGGTGTGGCTGGGTCGCGCAGCGGTTGGAGGGCGTTTGTGTGGAGGACCGCGTCCAGCAGACTGCGCAGATCGTGGTCGGGCGGTCGGCCGATTTCCAGGCCGCGGCCGCGGCGCTCGGACTGCCACGTGGTCAGGACCGGCTCGATCAGCTCCCACCTGGCATCGGACAGATCGCTCGGGTATCGGCGGCGTTCAGGCATGATTCCGGGCTACCCAGCCGGCCCAGGCGGGCGGACAGGCGCCCGAAGCACACGGCGCGAAACCCGGCGCCTTGGGATGAAACAGGAGGAGGCAGAGCAAGACGCCTGCCTGGGAGCCACTTTCACATCATGAACCACACCAACCGCAGCAGCCTCGAACGACCACAAGCCCATACCAGCTCAAAGGCCGCAATAAAGCGCTATACACCCTCTTGGAGCATGTATCGAAAGTGCTGCCATGCGTCTGAGCTGTGTGGCGAAGGCTGAGCGTAACTCGGTGGCGTCTGGGGTGGAAGTGAGGAAGGCTCGCGCGCATGGTTTCGGTATTGCAGAACGTGGCGATTGACTGTGCGGATGCCTACGAGCTGGCTCGGTTCTGGAGCAGAGTGACTGGCCGTCCACTGCATCCGGAGGACAAGCCGGGTGACCGGGAGACTCAGGTGCTGCTGGCGGAGGGCCCGGTGCTGTACTTCAACCAGGTGCCCGAGTCTAAGAAGGTCAAGAACCGGATCCATCTGTGTTTGCGCCCTGAGACATCGCGTGAGCTGGAGGTGGAACGGCTGCTCGGCCTCGGTGCCACCTTTGTCACCGATCACCGGAATCCCGATGGCTCTGGCTGGGCAGTCCTTGCTGACCCCGAAGGCAACGAATTCTGCGTTCTTCGCAGCGAGTCCGACCGAGCCGCGATGGGTTCCTGACGCCCATGCGCCGTCCTGGCCGGTTTCGTATGACCGCTGGTCACAGCCACTCGCTGATGGCCGCTACGAGGACGGTCGCCTCGTAGTGGACCGCGAGCCTGTCGTACCTTGTGGCCACGGCGCGGTGCCTTTTGAGGCGGTTGATGCCGCACTCGAGCGCGTGGCGGGCCTTGTAATCCTTCGGGTCAAACTTCGGCGGACGGCCGCCGCGGCAACCAAGCTTCTCCGGTTGCGGGCTTGGTCGGCCTTGTCCGGGATGGTGCAGCGGATTCCTCGGCAGCGCAGGTAGGCGCGGTTCTTGCGGGAGGCGTACGCCTTGTCGGCCCGAACGTGGTCGGGGCGGACGAGTGGTCGGCCCGGCCCGGTGCGGGGCACGCGGACCTTCTCCAGTACTGGTTCGAACTGCGGCGAGTCGCCGCGCTGCCCGGCCGTGACCACGATCGACATGGGCTTCTGACCCTGCTCAACGGCCAGGTGCAGCTTGGTGGTGAACCCGCCGCGCGAGCCTCCCAGTCCGTGATCGCGGGGCTCGTCAAAGGTGCCGCCCGGTGGTTTCTTCTGCAGGTCACCCTGCTTACGGACCCGCTGCATGCTGATGGGCTCGGCACACCGTTGAGTCGACCCTCAAGTCCCACGTGATCGCACCCTTCGCGTCGGCCAGGGACTGGAGGTGGGTGAGGATCCGGTGCCAGGTGCCGTCCCGCTGCCAGCTACGGAATAGGTCGTAGATCCGGCCCCACGGCCCGTACCCGCCGGGCACGTCCCGCCACGGAATACCAGTCCGGACTGGAACGTGTGCCGTCGATCGACTGCCGCCGAGGCCGGACGGACGGCCGCCCCACCTTCGTCCCTTTCGGCAACAACGGCTCCAACACCACCCACTGCTCGTCCGAGAGATCTCTCCGACCCATGAACCCTGATCATTCACAGCTCAAGATCCACTTTCGATACACGGCCTAGCGCCGAGCATCCCGCGTTAGGAGACGGGACGTCTCGTCGTCAGTGCCGGCGAGTAAGTTCTGTTCGTTCGGCCCGACCGGCGGGCCACCGAACCGGGGGACTCGTCGCGGTGAGCATCCACCTACACCTTCGCGCGTCGCGGATTCCGAGATCAGGGACGACCACACCTGGCTTGCGACGTTCATGTCAGAGGCTTGGGACAACCACCCCGACGAGTACGCGGCAGGTATCGCCGACTCGATCGAGAAGGTCTTCAACTCCGTCAATGACCTCTACCCCGCGACCGACGTCCTCGATGCAGGTGCCGACAAGCCCTGGACGCTGCCGATCTACGGCGGCCGCCCCGTGGCACACCGCGCTGACGCCGCCCCTCCAACCCGCCCCTGATGATTCTGGAGCCGCCTGGGGTGTCACAGGCTGCAGACTTCCTCGCGACTGTCTATTTCGACGAGCTGTGGAACGTTGCTGGCGCCAGGTTCGGCGGCCGCGGCCGTGAGGTGGTGCAGGCCAGGCAGGAGTTCCTCGACCATCACAGGGACCTCCAAGGGTTCTACGGGCGGGCGGCTTCGGCGGGCCACGCCGTGGTCAATGCGGTGTGGGCTTGAGACGTGGTTACGTGCCGGTTGCCCGGACCGCACGGATGCGGACCGCACCGAACGGGACTTCGAAAAGGCCCTTATGAGAGGAACCCCTGTGGCCATCGGAATTCGGCTGCCACGCGGCTTAGCTGCCATGAACACCGTTCTGCTCGCCCTCGCCCTCGCCCTCGCCGCCGTCGTCCCGCTGACGGCGTCCAGCGCCGCGGCTGCGTCGCCCATCTGCCTGAGTGGCAAGCTCCAGTTCGACTACCAGTCGGCGGAGGCCGGCCGGGGCAAGCCCACGCTGACCAAGCCGGTCCGCAACGCGAACGTCCAGCTGTGGGGCAAGGAGAAGTCCACCGACGCCCCGCGCCAGCTCACCGCCGACTACCAGTACACCGCCGTCGCCGACGTCGGCTTTGGTGACCTCAATCATGGGCTGCACTCCTTTCTGGTTCGCTGCCCCAGATGACGAGTCGCGTGAAGGTGGCTATCATGGATACAAGACGGACGCAACTGCGAGATCCGCACTCTGGCCCGCAGCGATGCACGAGGCTTGAGAATTTGCGTTCCAGTCCAGAATGTCCGTGGCCCGACGAGGTCACGTTGACGGCGGATACGCGCACATCACATTCATCTGGCGACCGGAAAGCTCTGTCCACGTTTTGCGAGAGGAGGCAGAACGACTTCGTGCCGCAGTGAGTGGCACAACTGCGAGAAGGGTTCTAATCATGCAGGCAATCAGAGTGAAGCGGCTCTTCGCGGTGTCCGCCATCGGTGTCCTGATGGCCGGTGGCGCCGCGCTCGGCGCCGCGGGTACTGCCTCCGCGGCCATGCCCACACACCCCGTCACCTCCGTCACCTACGTCCACGGCGGCGGTTGGGACGACGACGACAACGGCTACGGACACAACGGCGGTGGGTACGACAACGACGACGACTGGGGCGGAGGATACGACGACGGCTGCTGACGCGCCGAATCATGCTGTGTGGTCCGCCGATCCGGCGGTCCGCACAGCGTTACGTTCGCCGGGGGATACGAGGGATCGGGCAGGAGCAGTTGCACAACGCACTAACCGTATAGCGGTGCCGACGGAGGCGCGGGGCGGGGCTGGGTGCGAACCCGGCGGTCGCTTGCATTGGCGTGGGCAGGCAGTAGACGGGCGTCAGGGCACTGCTACAGGGCGGGTTCGTAGACGACGGCGGTGGTGGGGCAGTCCTCGGGGAGGCCTGGGACTCGCTCTCGTCTACGGCCAGGTCCCAGCGCGGCTTTGTATCAACCCAGCTCGCGGCGTAGGTGCAGTGGTAGGAGCCGTCCGAGGGCAGCCACTCCGCCGGGTCCTTGCCGGCGGTTTCCCGTCAGCTGCAGGCCCTCGGCCTGGGCCCGGGCCACGAGCTCGTTCAGGAACCGGTCATCGACAGCCGTCGGCGAGGCCCCCGCCTCAGACGCCATGGCTATGTTCTCGCTGGTCACAGGTGCAATCCTTCGTGATCGGAGTTACACCGTTCCTTTACAGTCCCACCAGATGCCTCAGACTCCCCCAGTGATGGCGCTGAGAACGTCGATTGTGCGCCTTACGTTTCGTCCGAATGCGATGAGGAAGGCAGCAGCCAGTACGAGGGTGTAGACGTACGGTTCGGCATTTTCTGGGACAACGCCTGTGAGTGCCAGCCCGGTCACGCCACCAGCGCCAACGGCGTAGGCGGTGAGGAGCCGTACCACGTCCCAGTTGCGCTGGGGCTCGATGTCGTTGAGTTGATCCTCGTCCAGCAGCTCGCCGAGACGGGTCTGGCAGTATCGGTCAGAGATCGTTAGGAGCGCTTCAGCGATGTCGTGCAGTGCTTCGTTCGGGGCATGGTCCAGTTTGATTTCAAGGACGCGCAACGCCCCGGCGACCTGCCGTTCGTGGCGCTTCAGGGGCTTTGTACGGTGGGACCAGCGGGTCACGGTCCCGCGGCTGTGGTGCGCGTCCAGCACGCCGCGCTGGACAATCTTCAGCTCCTTGGAGAGCTTTCTGAGTCGGGCCGGCCTTTGTTCCCCGCTGCGCCGGGCCTGTGCACAGGCGTGAATGGCCGCGGCGCACTGCGTGACGAGGGCATATCGGCGCGCTACGAGGAGCCTTGATGCCCGGGAGGCGACGCGCATGGGCTCAAGTAGCTGATCGGCGTACAGCTCCAGCCCTCCGAGAAGCAGGAAACCAATCAGCGCTGTCAGAGTCAGGATCGACACGGTCTGCTGCCAAGGATTTGATGCTGTGAGGTCAAAAGACCATACGGATCCCTCCTGCGCCGGCCGCGGCCTCCATCCAAGTCTCCACTGCAGCAGGGTCATGCCCCACGCCAAGCCGCAAAGAGGAGGGAGGAGAAGCAGCAGTATGAGGGCGTTGCGCTTCCAGCGCTGGAGGTGGAGACGTCGTCTGAGCGCGACCCTGACCCGGAGAGGTACCTTGCGTTCAATGCCGAGCGCGGTGCAGTCCTGTATGAGCCGACGCACCGCCTCCTCGAAAGGGCGGTCTGCATCTGGCAAGGCGTCAGAGCTCCCAGGCCTTGCATGTAACGACGTGATCTCCAACTGTTCTGATCGGGTAGTCATGGCGGAGCATCCTGCCAGATTTGCGTTAGGTGATGCCTGTGCCTGCTGCTACCGACGTTGGCCTCACCGATACGGGGAGAGGACCAGGTGGTGGCCTGCGCTTCGCACACTACGACGTTCCGCTCGGTCTCTCGGCGAGGCACACGCCCGCGCGGCCAAGCATGGGCTGCCGTTGTCACTGAAGACGCGGTGAATGGGTACCTTTGTACGCTCCTCCTCCTCGGCCCTGGCGTGGGGCGGTGAATGACGAGAAGGAGAAATGACGATGGCGACGATCCACTGCCGCCCGGGAGTCGGCCTGCGGCCGTCGGCCCCGCCGCTCGCCGCGCTGGACGTGGGGAAGCCCCGCGCTGGCTGGGCGAGCCGAAGTGGGCTCCTTGAGGGGGCACTTCGGGCCCTCCTTCGGGATCCACTTGGGGGCCCGGCGCCCTCCACGACCAGCCAGGTCCAGCTCACGGCGGATCGGTGCAGCTGGTCGCGCGCGGCGAAAGGGTGGAGGTGATGGCTGGCAGGCGGCTGACTAATCCGGCGGAGTCCTCGAACGACCTGCGGGGCGATGTGCTGCGCGTGCTCGGGGTACTGAAGGTGGCCACCGTCGACCAGATCCAGCGGATCGCCTCACCCCATCTGACCTACCGGCACACGAGTAAGCCGACCGCCTCAGAGCGGAAGACCGAACGTACCGCGTCGCACGTGGGTGCGCTCTCCGATCTGCGCAAGCACGGTCTCGCCGAGAACGGCGGCACCAGCCGGGCGGGGGAGTCGCTGCGCTACCTGACCACCAAGGGCCTGGAGGCCGCCTCCTGCGAGCTCGGCCGCCCCCTCACGGAGATGGGCTCCACCGCGCGCGGTGCGGGCTCCAGCGGGGCCACCCACCCCATGGCCGTCAACGAGACTGTCATCGCTAGGCTCCGCCCCAAGCCCGACCTCCGGCTGCTCACCGGGGAGCCGGCGGAAGCGAAGGCGGCCGCGCAGGCGGCTGTCGAGGCTCCGGCCGGTGTCGGCACGATCGCCTCGTACGCGACCGAGGTCCCGCTGCCCGCCACCGGCACCTGGGCACGCCGGACAAGGGCGGCGCCCAGGCCGACATCGTCCTCACCGCCCCGCAGGACGGGATCCCGCTGTTGTTCATCGAGGTCGACAACTGCCACGAGACCGCAGAGGAGATCGCGGCAAAGCTGCTGAAGTACTCCAGGTTCTTCAAACGAACGATCAAGGACACCGACGGCAAGGACAAGCCGATGTGGCGCACCCGCTGGATGGCCCGCGTCGCGGAGTGAAGGGGGGCCCCGCACCCGCCCGTGCTGATCGTCTTCAACCGCATCGGCGCCCGCGACCCCAACCGCACCGTCCCACGGCTGCAGGAGCTGACCCGGCCGCTGTGGGCGGGCGAGCCGGCCGATGGGTTCAGCAGCTACGACCGGAAGACCCCGATCATCGCGACCGGCCTGCGGAAGACGGTCAGCCCCAGCCCCAAGGCCGGCTTGGGCGCCGCAGGCGACATCAACGGGGCGTGCCGGCGCTGGGAATCAGCGCGCGGGTCCTTCACCCGGTCAGTTCGGGTGAGGATGAGAGTCGCAGGATGGGCGTGGCTCCAAGTCGGGGAAGAGGTCGCGCCATTGGTCCGGGGCGACCCCGCTAGGGTGGTTGGCGCACATCCGCTGGTAGACCTTGTCCGGGTCGAGTTCCACCAGGTAGGTCGAGTAGTACGCGCCGCCACCGGTATCCATCATCTTGAGCGCCGCGTAGGTCTGACCGGGGAGGAAATCGATCCCCGCCGCCTGACCGAGCGTGGCGAAGGGCTGAGCGCCCCAGCGGCCGTCCTTGCCCACTTGCCACAGTTGGAAAGGCTGGGACGTCACCGCCCACCTGTGGTCGGAGTTGTCGGTGAGGGTCTTGACGCCTCGGTCCAGCCTGCGGCTGTCGTACTCAACGGGAGCTTGGGGATCGCGGACGTCCCAGAACTGGATCAGTCCGCTGCCCAGTGCGGTGACCAAACGGTGGCCACCTGCCTGGTAATAGCCGCCGCTCGCGGCGGGGAGCCGCTTGGCCTTGCGCGGATGGGTCATGTCGGACAGGTCCCACAGCTGCAGGTTGCCGCCTCCGGCCTCGGTTATCAGGATGTGCGCGGACCGGAGGTACGCCGAACCGTCCAGCCCGCCGCCGGGGACCACGGCAGCTTCCTTGGGATGGGAGGGGTCTGAGAGGTCCCAGAGTTGCAGGTCGTTGTTCTTCAGAGTGGCCAGGGTCGTGGCGTCCAGGAACCACAGAATGCCTTTGCTCAGTTGGAGCGGCACTTGCATCTCGGAACGGCGTACGGGGTGCAGCGTGTCATGCAGGTCCCAGAGCTCGACATGTCCCGTGTTCTGGTCTCCGATGGCGAGGAGCCGGCCGTCCTCGCTGACGCCGGTGAGGACGTCGGAAGCGGTGAACGGGATGTCCGCACCGGGTACGGGCTCCCGTTCGGGGTTCTCGAATTCCCATACTCGAAAGATGTGGTCCTTGGTGTCTTCGGTCCAGCGGTGGGCGAGGAGGGCGGACTTGGAGTGTTCCGGCAGGAAGTAGCGGGCCTCCCAGGGAGCAGGCACTTGGAAGCGCAGGCGCGGGACGTCAGGGTGGCGGACGTCCCATACGCGGGTCTCCTCGCGCGTCGTGGGCAGGTAGGTGCGGGTGATGAGCAAGGAGCCGTCGTCGCTGAAGGGGCTGGTGCCGGGGTCGGGCCTGCCGAGCTCGCCCGGCAGGAGAGTGGCATCGGGTCGTGTGGGCCAGATCCTCACTTCTCCCTGGAAGTCGCCTGCGGCGAAGGCAGCGCTGTCCGGGCTGTAGGCCACCGATTGCACTTCGTCGCCGGCCTCGGGGTCCTCCTCCCCGCTGCAGATGTCTTTACCCGCTTTCACCGCCTCCTCGGCAGAACAGGTCAGGACGTGCCCGGTCGCCGTGTCGGCGGCCGCCAGGGTCAGCCCGTCGGGTGCGAAGACCATGGACGGGATCTTGTTGTGGGTCCACCGCCGCCCAGGGATCTCGGGAGGAGGTATCTGCTTGAGCCTGTGGTCCGCGTCCAGGGTCCAGGCGTACAGCCCTCCGGCCCCGGCAGCCGCCAGGATGTCGCCTTTGGGGTGGAAAGCTACGGTCATCACGGAGTCCGCAGTCCCCGTGTCGAGGAGGACCGGTTGCGCGGGGTCGCCGACGTCCCAGAGCCGCACCTCGGCGGGACGGCCGTCAGCCGGGATGCCGTTTCCGGCTGCCAGCAGCCTGCCGTCGTGATGGAAGGAGATGGAGATCAGGGTCGTGTCGACCGCGTCCCGCGTGGCGCGGAGTACCGGGTGTGCCGGGTCGGCGATGTCCCACAGCCGCAGCGCGCCGTCCTCGGCGCCAGTGGCGAGCAGGGTGCCGTCCGGGCTGATCCGGGCGTCGTAGACCTGCCCGCCGGCCGTGGGAACGTCGGCGAGCTGACGTGGCCGGGCAGGGTCGGCCACGTCCCACAGACCGAGCCGCGTCCGGGTCTGCGCAACGAGCAGCGGACTTCGCGGGTGGAAGGCGATGGCGGCGCTGGCGTCGAGGCGCAGGGCGGCGGCTCGTACGGGCTCCTGCCCTGTCCCCGCGCTGCTCCCCAGACGCCACAACGCCACCTCGCCGCCTTGCAGGCTGGTGGCCAGGGTGCGCCCGTCCGGGCTGTAGGCGATTTTGAGGACGGGCTGGTGGGTGCCCTGGAAGGTGGTCGGCGTGCGGGCAGTGTACGCGGTGTACAGTCCCGATCGTGTCTCGGGGATCTTGGCGAGCCGGTAGGCGGCCAGGCTGAGGCGGAGCGCCGTCTGTGGATCTTTTGCGCGGAGGTCGTCCGCCCTGGCCACGAGCTGCCGGGCAAGTTCCACGGTCTCCTTGCGGCGAGCCTCCGCATCGACCCGGCCGCCCCACACCAGCGCCCCCGTCAAGGTCATCGCCAGTACGGCGACGACCGCGATGACAGCCTGCGCCCAAGTGCGGCGGTGCCGCTCTGCCGTGATGCTCGCGGCCAGGAAATCACGGTCGACCTGCCGTAGTTCGCTCCCGTGGGGGTCGGTGGCGGTGACGGCCCGCACGGCGGCCAGGTGCTTGCGGGAGTACAGGCCGCTGCTGGACCCGGCTGCAGCCCACGCGTCCGCAGATTCGCCCAGGCGGCGGCGGACCAGCAACGCGTCCAGATCCTCTTTGATCCATTCGTTCAGGGTGGACCACGCATGGAGCAGCGAGTCGTGGCAGAGCTGGGCCCGGCCCATGTCGTCGACGACGACGAGCCGTTCCTCCACCAGCCTGGTCAGGAGCGCGCTGTGGCGACGTCGTCCTTCCTGGTCTGGGGCCGCCGTCAGGTCGTCCACGCTCATGCGGCGGCGTACCGCCTTGCCCTCCTCGTCGACCAGACGGACCATGCGCAGCAACAGGCGGCGCAGGGCCTCCTTTTCGTCAGCGGTGGCGGAGGCGTGGATGCGGTCCGCGGCGCGGGCGACCGATCCGCGGATGCCGCCGGTGGCGTGGTAACCGGAGAGGGTGAGCCTGCCTGCCTGGCGCCGGGTCCAGGTCTGCTGGAGCGCGTGGGCCAGGAAGGGCAGGGCCACGACCTCGGCCGTGTCGGCGTTCTGTGCCCGTAGGTCCCGCAGCAGGAGTTCGGACAGTCCGGGCTCCAGCGTCAGGCCGGCCTGGCTGGCCGGCCCTTCTATGGCCTGGCGCAATTCGGCGTCGCTCATCGACGGCACGGTGACCTGCCCCTTGCGCAGGAGCGGGCCGAGGTGCGGGTTGCGCAGGCAGTGCGCGTAATAGTCGGCACGCAGGGCGAGGACGACACGGGGCGTGTGCGCGGAGTCCTCGGCGGCAGTGACCGCGCGTACGAAGAGCCCGTACTCCTCCGCTTCCTCGCGGTGGGTGAACAGTTCCTCCACCTGGTCCACCACGAGGACCTTCGGGGCCCTCCTGCCGTTCGTGGGCGGGGGGAAGCGGCCCGCGCCCAGTTCGGAGGCCACTTCGCCGAAGGGTCTCCCGACGGCCCCCGCCCAGTGCGTGACCAGTTCCCGGAAAGGACGGGCGCCGGGGGCCGGGACGAAGAGGACCGGCCCGCGTT
This sequence comes from Streptomyces sp. NBC_01006, assembly GCF_045162725.1. Lineage (NCBI taxonomy): Bacteria > Bacillati > Actinomycetota > Actinomycetes > Kitasatosporales > Streptomycetaceae > Streptomyces > Streptomyces sp. NBC_01006. The sequence continues at coordinate 8,452,061 of NZ_CP108700.1, forward strand.
CCTCGGAGGGAGCGGACAGAGCCGCTTGGAGCAGCGAGGACTTGCCGACACCAGAGGGGCCGACGAGGATCACGGGGCCCGGGGGCGCGGTGGGCCCGACTCGGTCCCTCAGCGCGCGCACGAGGTCGTCGCGGCCGAAGAAGAGGCCGCTCTCCTCCGGGAGGAAGGGCCGCATTCCCGGGTAGGGGCACGGGCTCTCGTCCGCTGCCACGACCGCCGGGACCACTGGTCCGGGCGATGGGGCGTACCCGGGGTTCGCGGCGAGGACCAGGTCTCCCATCCGGCCGACGCTGTCGGCGTGGGGGCGGCCGCTGCTGTGGCGCAGCCGCTGGTCGAGGTGGCGGTAGACGTCAGCCAGGGTGAAGCGCGGTGGTCCGTCGGCGGCACCTTCGGTGAGCAGCCGCAGCAATTCCCCGGTGAAAAGTGTGTAGGGGGCGCCCTCCGGCGCGAAGGAGCTGGCGTAGTGCGTCGCCGAGGTGAGCAGGTAGCTGCCCGAAGGCCGGGCGGAGACGTACGGGTCTCGGCGCTGGCCGTGTGCGGTGGCCGCCTCGGCGAGGCCGGAGAAGCAGCAGTCGAGGATCACGACAGGGCGCGCGGAGGCCGAGCTCAGTTGGTTGCGGATCTCGGCATACGGAACGGCCCGCACGGTGTCGTCGGCGGAAGTCGTCGAGGAGGTGGCCAGATACAGATGGTCCTCGGGGCCGAGCAGGCCGTGCCCGACGAAGCAGAAGAGGACAACGCCGCGCCCGGCGTTCTCGATCGCCTCCTTGACGGCGACCAGTACCTCGGTCGACGCGGCGGGGTCCAGCAGCAGCTGGATGTTCTCGCGGGGCATGCCGCAAACCGTGTGGAGCGTTTCCGCGACAGTTTGAGCGGACCGGCCGGCGGCGGGCAGCCGGAGCAGTGTTGCGTCCGTAGGGTGTCGGCCGGTCCCGATCACGACGGCGCGGCAGTCCGGACCGGACAGGCTGCCGGGCGTCCTCTCCAGCGGCGCCACCGCTCAGACCGTACCTTGGGCAGCCTCCGGGGACTGTTGCCCTGTTTCCGGAGGGGCCGGGATGGCCTGCGACCCTCCGTTGTGCAGGGCTGCGGCGATCTGCCGGGCGACGTCGCCCGCGTCCTGCGCGCTCAGTCCGCAGACGTTCTCGGAACTCACCGTGATCTGGGTGGAGTCGGGCAAGGTGACGGTGACGGTCTGATTGCCGCGCCGATTCTGCAGCCATGCCACGAGTGCGGCACCCAGGGCCGCCGTCAGGCCTCCCGGTGCGAGCAGGACGGGGAGCAGTTCGCCGACCGCTCCCATCTCGCCGGCGGCCGGCTCTGCGGAGTGCATGCGGCCGAGCCGGTCGCGTAGCTCGGGGTGACGCTGCAACCAGCGACGCAGGTCGGCGAGCGCGGCGGTGGACGCTGTCTGGCTGCCGGTGCCGTCCAAGTCCGATGAGGTCACCGATAACGCGAGCTGCATGCTGCCCCTCCACCCCTTGGAACGACCGTCCACCCGGGCGCGAGGTTACATCGGCAACGCTCTGTCCGTGGCCACATTGCGAAGGCTCGTGAGAAGCCGGCGTTCGCCGCAGCGTGCGACGTGGTGTCCGCCCGGACCGCTCAGCGCGCGGGGCGTCGTCCGTCCCGGTCCCCGCCGGAGCGGCGTCCCGGCGGTTCCTCGGGCATCTGCGGGCGTTATGGCGATGACGAAGGCCGCCGAGGTCGGCATTACGACCGGATGGTCTACCAGCGCGGCCGCCGCGATGCAGGCCATCCCCATGGCACGAGGCACAGTGCGGTGACGCAGCCGAGAAACTCGTCCGGGTTCGGATCACGATTAACCAGTCTGCGGCTGATCTGATGAGTAAGTAGAAGGCTCCGCGAGTATCTCCTCTGAGGGTCGCGAGCGGCCCGCTATGCCCCGGCGGCGGAAAGCCCTGTGGGGGCACAGGCTTCGTCCTGGTCAGGCCCGAATTTCGTTGACGAGCATGCGCAGGGTCAGGCTGTGCTTCCCGGGTGACAGGGCGTCCATGGCGGCGGTGCCGTGCGATCCCGCCGGTCTTGTCGCCGGAGCGGGCGAGCGTGAGTCCTCGGTGGAGTTCCAGGTGCGTGGCGAAGCGGGGCAGGCTCGCGGGGAGCTCGGCGAGCGCCTGGTCCTGCGCGTCGGATGCGGCCTTCTCTTCGCCGAGGCGGGCCAGGAGCAGGGAGCGGAACACGTTGAGCCGCCACCGCGGCACGGCGTAGTCCGAGGTCTGCTCGTACGATCCCGCCGCGTCGAAGATGCGCCGGCCTTGCGCGTCGAGGGTCAGGGCGGTGTTGCGGTCGCCGCGGAGGGCGGCGGCGTGGGCTTTGCCGTAGATCGCGTTCAGCAGGCCGAGGGACGTTTGTCGGAGAGGGCGAGGGCCTGGTCCGCGAGGACGTCCGCGACGCCGAGCGAGGCCCCCTCGTACCCGAGGGCGATCGCCGCCCGTCCCCGCACCCACACCCGCGCGCCCGGGTCTTCCGACTGGTCGGCGGCGCTCGCGGCCATCCGGTACCAGCGCACGGCGGCGGCGCCGTCGGATCCGGGGAACGTTTTGGCGTACAGGGTCATGAGTCGGGCGGCCGCCGACCACAGCCGCGGCCGGTCCAGCTGCTGCTGGATGACGACGAGCTCCCCGGCAACACGGCGCTGGATGTCGGCCGCGCCCATGGACATGTAGTCGCTCCCGTACGCGTCCAGCTTCGCCTCCCACGCGTCCGCCGAGGGCCCGCCCGCGAGGCGGGCGGCGAACCCGCGCGCCAACAGGTCGGAGGCGATGACGGGGGCTATGGCGGCGCCGGTCACGTCGGTCAGGAACTCGCGTCGCATCATGGGGTCCTCCAGGACGGCTAACGGCACGTCGAGCGCGCTCGACAGTGCGGCGAGGTAGAAGCCGCGCGGGGTGATCTTCCCGCGCTCCCACCGCGCGATGTACTCCCTCGTGAGTGTCGTCCCGTGGCGAGTGTTGATCTCGTCGGCCAGACGGGCCTGGGACCAACCGTGCGCCGTGCGTAGCTCCCGGACCAACTCCCCGATGTCCATGACCCCCATCTAGCCGCTTGTTGTCACTGGCCGTGGAGTGCCGTTCGTGCTGGTGATGCTCGACGTGGCGGGCTGGTGACAGGTCGTTGCGGTTTTGATGGTGACAAGCTGCGATGCGCCGGTTTGGTGTCAGTGCCGGTTGTCGGTGACGGTTCGTCAGTTTGATGGTTTTGTGCTGGTCGCGTGTGGTGGTGGCGTGAGTTTCCATTGACGCGGACGTGGTCTGTGGGCGGTTGCTGCTGTCACGGGCTGTTACACCACCTGGTGTCGGGCGCTGCTACGAAACCGGTACTTTGCACCCCACGGACGACGGTTCAGGAACCGTAGGTGATGGACACCTGCGCCGATCCGGTGGCGGGGCCGGAAGTGCCGCCCGCCGGGACGAGGTTCGACCCGCCACCGCCGCCGCCGGGCCCGGCGGTGCCGTCGGCGTTGACCAGGAAGCAACCGCCGCCTCCGCCGCCGCCGTGCCAGCCGCTGCCACCACCGCCCCCACCGAATCCGCCACCGCCTGTGCCGCCGGTACCGGGCGTGCCGTCGGTGCCGGCCCTGAAGCCCTCGGGGCAGGCGGCTCCGCCCTTGCCGCTGAGGGTCTGGGTGCCGCCGCCACCCCCGCCGCCGCTGTCCGGTCGCTCGCCGCCGGGCTTCCCGGTGTCGCCCGCGTCTCCGCCGGTGGCCTCGCGGACGGGGTATCCGGTGAAGCTGGAGCCGCCTCCGCCGCCTCCGCCGCCGGCGGCGACGATGAGGCGGGGGTCGGTGCCGGGAACGCCGGTCAGGGCACAGCTCGCGCGCGCCGAGCTGCAGGTGCGGACGTCACTGGCGCCGCCGCCGCTGCCGCCGGGGCGCTGACCGGTGACGGCTCCGCCGCCCGTGTCGACGTTGACGTAGTAGATGGTGCCGGGCACCACGGTGAGGGTGCCGGTGACGGTGGCGCCGGTCCCGCCCGCTCCGCCCTCGATGGCGGACCGTCCCGGCTCGCCGGTGGCGGTGACGGTCAGTCGGGTGGCGCCGGCCGGGACGACGAACCGCTGGTTGGCGCCGGCGTTGAAGGTCTTGGTCACGGGCGCCGCTGCGGCGGGCGCCGCGGGCACCACCAGGGCCGCCGGCAGCGCCGCGGCGGCGAGCAGGAGCGCGGCCCGTCGGGCCGTGCGCCGAGGGCGTTCGGATCGCTGTGGGGTCAAAGTCACGATGGGGACTCCTGGACAGGGCCGTGGCACCCACCCCCCGGGGCGCGGGCGGACGTAGGTCGATGGTCCGGCCCCTGCGCGGGACCGTCCGCCGCGGACCGTCCGGGCCGCAGCGGTCAGGCGTCACGCTCTCCCTCAGTCTCCCCGTTTCCCGGTCCGCCCGCCTCCCGGCGTCCCGGTCCGTCCCGGCGTCCCGGCCCCCCGCAAGGACGGAGCGAGGACGCTCCAAGGACGCCCCTCTCTACGTTGATCAAGTCCTCGGCTTGGCGCCCATGCGTATTCCGACCGGCAGAGGTCGGCTGCGATCTCTCGGTTTCGTGTCAGTGAGATGGGTGTCAGTGGTGGTTGGACCTGAGAGTGGGTTGCGGCGCCAATCGGAGTGATGTCGTGCCTCCCGCGCCACTGTCGTGGACGTGAGAGATCAGGCCGAGGTCGCCTGCACCGTGCCACCGTGCCACCGAGCACCCGCATCTGGCCGCTGAGCTGGCGACCGCGGTGTTCACCGCTGCCTCCACCACCCAGCTGTCCACCGCCCACGTCCACGACCTGGGCCCCGAGGCCTCCACCATCACGCTCCACGACGACGGACTCCGCCAGGGCTGCATGACCCACCACGTGGGCGCGTCCGTTGCTGATGGCGGCTCGCCGCTGCTGGGACATCGCCACCGGCACCAGCGGTCCTCTCTTCACCGACCCGCTGGGCAGCACCGGCGCCTTCCCTATCTGACCGCCTTTGCCGAAAGCTGCAAGCTCCTGCCTCCCCAACCGCCCCGGCCGGCACCACGCAAGCAGAAAACGGGTACGGCCCCGCGCCCGACACAGCAGCAGAAGGCCGTCTGGCCGGTGTGCACCGTCCACTACGGACTCGCCTGGGCGATGCGCGAACCCGACCTGATGCGAGGCTGCCCGTACCCGCCACCCCACACCTCCAAGACCATCGCCAGGAGGAAGAACGGGTGGCTGCCACCGGACTATGGCCTGCGCGAACTCCAGCCCCCACGCTGAGAATTAGGGCATGTTTCGTAAGTGGATCAAGGTCTGCCGTGATCCACTTATGGGGCGTGGAGATCTGGCGAGGGAGCAAGGGGCCAGGCTGGAGCCACTGTTGCCGGTGGGCAAGAAGCCAGGGCGGCCTCCGGTCTGGTCCAAGCGGCAGCTGATCAACGGCATACGCTGGCGGACGCGGACCGGTGTGCCCTGGCGTGATGTCCCCGCACGCTATGGAGAGTGGGAGACCGTTTACGGTCTCTTCCGACGCCGGCAGTGCGACGGCACCTGGAGTCGGATCCTCACCCAGTTGCAGGCCGAGGCCGACGCGAAAGGACTGATCACCTGGTACGTGAGCGTGGACTCCACCGTCGCGCGAGCGCATCAGAATGCGGCCGGCGCCCGCAAATGGGGGATCTGCAGCGGGACAAACCAGTCGGAGTCGTGGTCGAGCCCGCCGACCACGGGCTCGGACGCTCACGAGGTGGACTGACCACGAAGGTGCATCTGGCGGTCGAGCACGGGCAGAAGCCGCCGTCCTTCCTGGTCACCGCCGGCCAGCGGCATGACAGTCCCCAGTTTCAGCCGGTCCTGGAGCGCATCCGGGTGCCCCGCGTAGGCGTCGGCAGGCCACGCTGTCGACAACGAGTGGCTGTGATCGTTACGACGATCCGTGAATCTCTGGGCCAGCGTGTGACCCTCCAACCCGGAAGGCCAGCGCCTTCTGTCTCCCTCCCAGCGACCGCCGCATCGCATTGACCAGTCGCATCTGCGCCTGAGCCACCCCCGCGCTGGCCTCCCGGAACTCCTCTTCGCCCAGTGGCGTACGGACTGGATCGACTTCTCGCGCCACGCGGTCCCAAAAGCGGTCGACCGACTGACCAAAGCTGTCGACCTCTGCCGCAACCTCTGCGGGAGCGATCAAGCCGACCCGTGTCAGAACGGCGCTCCACTCGGCCCAGTCGTAGTCCCAGCCGCAACGGTCGGCGTGCGCGCGCTTGATCACCATCGTGAACTTGGCGTAGTGGCTGAGGAGTTCCTGGTAAGCAACCAGCTGCTGATCCCGCGACCACTGATGGTCCTGGCCTCGTCTGGTGACGATCCCGCCCACCAGCACTCCCACGGTCGCCGAGGCCGCTCCCGTAACGGTCGTGATCAGCGCTTCCAGCAAAGCCACCCCAGCCCCGTGCCCAGCAACTGCCGTTCGATCCGCGATGGGAACATAGCATCGGTGCTGTTTGAGCGTCAGAGCATGCGATGGCCTCGTAGCAGACGATGACGTCGGTGGCTGGCCGACGCTTCTGAAACATGCCCTGGTTCGCCCTCCCGATGCTGACCGGCGGGCTGCGCGTCCGGCGACCGTGAAGCATCACGTCGACATCCGAGTCTGACGCACGTCCGCGAGCGCGCGGGGACCTGCCGCGGCGAGCCTCCCGCCCCGTCGACCCCGACGGCCCGCGGGACGCCTGGGGTCGCCTGGGCCGGCTCGTTCCCGAATGGGCCTTCATCAGGACCGGCCCCGGGCACACGACGGCGTGGGCCGCCACCGGGTGTGGTGGCGGCCCACGCTGGGGTTCGTCAGCTGTGGTCTCTCAGACGGAATGCCGCAGGCGTCCTTGAGGAACCGGGTTCGGGATCGGGACGCCAAGCCCTGCCCCTCACCCGCAACACCGCGAGAGGCACTGCTCGGCTCACGTCAGGAGCAGGGCGTGGTGATCGAGCTCGCGTCTGACGTGACGTTCCCCGAGTAGATCCAGCCGTACGGAGCCGCGCCTCCGACGCTGACGTAGTACCACTTGTTCCCCGATTCGTTGTACGTGTAGCACCAGCCGCCGAGTCGTGTGCCCACTGTGAGCGTGTAGTTGCTGGCGTTGCCGCAGCCCGACCCGGGCCCGTTCCTGAGCCAGATGGCGTTCTTCACGCTGGTGCCCCCAGGACCGTTCACGACGTTTGCGTCCCAGCAGCTCATGGTGGTGCCGCCGATGTTCGACGGTGTCCAGTTCGGCGCTTCGCTCGCCGACGCGTCCGCCGATGCGGCGGGGGCGGCATTCGCGGACATGGGCTGCACCGCCAGTACGGCGATGACGGCGGCACTGCCCATGAGGATGCGTTTGATGTTCACGGTTCTCCCTGATCTCGTAGATGACCTCGTCGCCGCGTCGGCGACAGGACTGTGCGGCGTTGCTGCGCGTCGTCGTCAGCCTCGCCGCGTTTCGGTCGCGAGGCCCTGGTGAATACACATGGGTTCTCCTTCTTGCGGTGGCGATGGGGTTCCGGCGGGATGTAGGTCGTGGCCGGGGCTGAAGCATCTGCCTCAGCCCCGTCCCTGCCTGGCCTCGTGCCACCAGCAGGACCTCTCCGGAGCGGCCCCCCGCCGCTCACATCACCGATGTTCAGCGGTTGCCGCATTGTTCAGCAGGGTCGTTGCGGGGGCCGAACAATGGCCGGGACGCGTTCTTTCCAGGGCAGTGAGGGGTGCCTAAGTTGGTCGCCGGGTCCAGGCAGCCGTGGGGGTGGGAGTGTGGCGGGACGTCGTGAGGTGCCGGTGGATCCCGGGGCCGGTCCGGTACAGCGGTTCGCGTCCGAGCTGCGCAAGTTGCGCACGGAGGCGGGAGGCATGACCTACCGCGTGCTGGCGCAGCGGGCGGGGTACTCGGTCACGACGCTCTCACAGGCGGCGGCAGGTGAGCTGTTGCCGACGCTTCCGGTGGTGCTGGCCTACGTAGCGGCGTGCGGAGGCGACCCCTCCGAGTGGGAGGACAAGTGGAAGGAGGCGGTGGAGAAGGCGGCCGCCTCGGCAACGGGGGACGCCGGCGAGGACGCGGATCCTCCGTACCGTGGTCTGGCACGGTTCGAGGCGCATGATGCCGACCGGTTCTTCGGTCGTACCGGGCTCACGGCCGATCTGGTCGACCTGATGCGCCGCCGCAGGTTCGCGGCCGTGTTCGGCCCGTCCGGCAGCGGCAAATCCTCCCTGCTGCGCGCTGGACTGGTCCCCGCTCTCCGGGCCTCCCGGGACCCGGCCCTACGTCCTTCCGCGATCCGGATCCTGACCCCGGGCGAGCGACCGGCACGGACCCGCGGTCCTCTTCTCGCCGCCGACACCGATGGTGGCGACATCTCCGGCAGCAGCGACGGCGCCGGGCAGGACACGTTGGTCATCGTCGACCAGTTCGAGGAGGTCTTCACCCTCTGCCGGGATCCGGCCGAGCGCGGCCGGTTCATCGACCTGCTTCTGGCTGCCCGGCATCCCGAGAGTCGATTACGGGTCCTCCTCGCCGTCCGCGCCGACTTCTACGGTCACTGCTCTGCCCATCCGGGGTTGGCCGCCGCGCTCCGCGATGCCCATCTGCTTGCCGGTCCGATGAGTCCGGCGGAGCTGCGCGACGCCATCATCAAACCCGCCTCCGCTGCCGGGCTGACCGTGGAGCGCGCGCTGACCGCCCGGCTCGTTCAGGAGATGTCGAGTGCCCCGGGCGGTCTCCCGCTGTTGTCGCACGTGCTGCTGGAAACCTGGCGGCGGCGCCGGGGAAAGACGCTGACTCTGGCGGGCTACGAGGCGGCCGACGGGCTGGAAGGGGCGATCGCGAAGACTGCCGAAGCGGCCTACGCCGGCTTCACCGAAGCACAGGCGGCCGCGGCCCGCCTGGTGCTGCTGCGTCTCGTGGCCCCCGGGGAGGGGACGCCCGACACCCGGCGGTCGGTCCGCCGTTCGGAGCTGGAGGCCTCCGACCTCGACGAGGAAGCCGCGCACGTGCTTGAGGTGCTCACCCGGACACGCCTGATCACCCTGGACGACGGCAGCGTCGAGCTGGCCCACGAAGCGGTGCTGACCGCGTGGCCGAGGCTGCGCGCGTGGATCGAAGAGGATCGCGAACGCCTGCGCGCACAGCGCAAGCTGACCGAGGCGGCGCGGGCCTGGCACGAGTTGGGCCGAGATCCCGGCGCCCTCTACCGTGGCAGCCTCCTGGAGACGGCTGTCGACCACTTCGGCTCCACAGGGACCGGGGGCAGGGGCGGGGGCGGTCTGACCGGCCCCGAACGAGCCTTCCTCACCGACAGCATCGCCCAACGTGACCGGGAGGCCCGGGCGGCTGCTCGTACGATCCGCCGCCTGCGACGGATGAAGGCCGGCGTGTCCGTCGTCGCGGCGCTCGCGCTCGTCGCGGGCCTGCTGGCGTGGCAGCAGAGCACATCCCAGGAGCGGGAGCGGCTACGGGCCGAGGCACGCCGTGTCGCGGCACTGGCCGTCAGCCTGCGCGGAAGCGATCCGATCGCCGCCCTGCAGCTCAGCATTGCCTCGTGGTCCTTGGCCGACCTTCCCGAGACCCGTTCGGCATTGATGAGCGCCGCGGCGCAGAAGGAGCAGGACGCCTTCACCGATCCCGACGCCGATCCCTCGGCCGTCCGGAACCTCGGCCAGGGAGGTCGCAGCCTGCTCAGCGTCGGCGCACGGCAGACCGTGCAGTGGGACGTACGCAGCCACCGGCAGACGGCGTCGTACCCGGGGCTCGGCGACCGCCTTGCCCAAGCGGCGGTGTCGAGCCCCGACGGGCGCACGGTGAGCCTGGTACGCGAGGACCGGCGGGTCGAACTCTGGGATACGGAGGCGGGCCGGGTCCGAGAGGGCCGCCAGTGGGACGGCGACGGGGTCGAGTGGAGTCCGAGCGGACGCATCCTGGTCCTGTACCGCATGACTGACGGCCCGGACATGGTGGTGGAGCTGCGGGACGTGGAGACCGGAGGGGTGCTGTGGGAGCAGCAGGCGGAGCGCCACCTGCCCCTGCCCGGACCCGGGGAGTCGTTCGAGATCCCGTCCTGGACGAACCGACGGCTGCGCCTGCAACGCAGGCTGCCCGGCTACCCCTTTCCCGACGTCCAGGTCAGCCCGGACGACGCCAAGGTGGCGCTCTGCCTGCCCGGGGCCGCTTTCCAGCTCTGGGACGTAGCCCGGCACCAGCTGCTGCCCACACCGTGGGCTCCCACCCCGACCGCGGACAACTGCGCCCAAGAGGACTTCCAGTTCACCTCTGACAGTCAGCAGCTCGTGCTGCGAGATCCTGCCGGCGTCCGGAGGTGGGACATCGCCTCCGGGACCGAACTGCCGAAGATCCTGCACGAGGGGTTGAGGGAACTCCGATTCAGCCCGGACGGACGTTTCATGGCGGCGAACGACACCGATGAGGTGATGCTCTGGAGGGTCGACGAGCCGGCCCTGCCGATCTTGCGCAATCCGGCCTCCGACGAGGTGGTCACCGACCTCGCGCTCGACATGGACGAGCGCCGGATCCGCTACTTCGCCGGCCGGTCCCAGACGGTGGTGCGGTCCCTGTCCCTGGACGGGGTGGTGGATGCCCCCTGGCAGAGCAGCGCGGCCGCGGCAGCCTCCTTCAGCCCGGACGGCGCCACGCTCGCCCTCGCCCACCGCGACACCCCCGACGGCGATATCCGCATCCGGTTGCACGACGGCCGCAGGGGCGTCGTACTGGCCGATCTGCCTCCTGCTCACTGCCCGGTTCACGCCGGGAGACCGAGCGCGCAACCATGCCCGGTCCACATGGCCTTCCACCCCGACGGAGGGGTCTTCGCCTACGGGGTCAGCGACCCCACAACGTCCATACCGCCGGAAGTAGTGTCCCTGTGGGACGTCGCCGCCCGTCGTGTGACCGATTCCCTGGACGTGACGCGCACCAACACCGCCCCGGCCGGGGCAGCGGCGGACGTCGTACCCTTCAACGCCGTCAACGCGATCGTCTTCCATCCGGACGGCAGGTCGTTGATCGCCTCCCGCATACCCGAGGGCGAAAGGATCGAATTCTGGAACGTGCGCGACCGGACGCTGGCACACGAGGTCCTGCGGGTCGGGGGCCAGGCCCTTGCGGTGAAACCCGGTGGACGGATCCTGGCTACCGACCACGGCCAGTTGCTCGACCTCCAGACCGGACAGGTCACACGACGGACCCTCACCCCGGATGCGACGACGGCTCTGGCCTTCAGTCCTGACGGCAAGTACCTCGCCGCCGGCGACGAAGCGGGCCAGGTCACCGTATGGGACAGCGCCGCCCGCCGATCGCTGGGCGGCCTGCCCCCGACCGCCGTCGGAGACGGCCGCGCCGCCCGCCGCGTCTCGGCGCTCGCCTTCTCCCCGGACGGGCGAACCCTGGCAGCAGCAGGGAAGGACGGCACACTGCGCCTGTGGGACACCGGCTCCGCCAGTGCCCTCGGCTCCTCCCTCCCCACAACGGGAGGTCCGGTGCTGTCCCTTGCCTTCAGCAGCGACGGCGCGCAGCTCTACGCGGCCGCGGAACACGTACCGCTGCAGACCTACGCCGTGGCCCCGGAACAGGTCGCCGCCCAGGTGTGCAGGCGCGCAGGAGCGCCCCTGCCCGCCGATACGTGGCGGGCCCTGGTCCATGGCGAGCCTGACCGGCGCGTCTGTCCTTGATCGGCCGGCCGGATGCGGCTGCCGCACGCGTGGCACGGACGCTGTTCGATCTGGTGCAGCACTGGGCGAGGGCCGCCGCTCCTGGGCCGCCACCGTCGCCGCAGGGCCTGCCGCCGCTCGCCCGGCCAAGTCCGCATCAGAGGGCGTACCGGCTGCGCCCCGGGAACGCGAGGCCCTGCTGGCCTGGTTGGCCGCCTCGACGCAGGCGCTGCTGGACGCGCTGCGGGAGGCCAGTGCGGGTGGAGTGGCTGCCGCCGGTCTTCTACCGCGTGTGGCGGGATGTGGGGGTGCGGGGTTTCGATGGGGCGGGCCCGATCGGCCGACGGCTCCTGCGCATACGCGACTCCTGACCATGCGGGCCTACCAGTCACAGGCCGGGATGGCGCCCCGCAATCGGCTGAACCCGGACAAGCGGTCAGCGCCGCCCCCTGTCCACAAGATCCCTTGTCGCTAGTTGTCGTCGGTTGTCCTCCCTAAGGGGGAGGGGACTACGAGTGGACGGGCGGGTCCGTCCCGGAAGCCCCGGCGGATACGCGGATCTTGGGGATGAGTCTCGGCCACGTGTCCGGGATTTCAGGTGGTACGTGCGGGGGACGGAAGGTCGTTCTTGGGAGGGTTCCGGTCTGACCCGCTCGTCCAACACAGTCGAGGCGCAAGCGATTTCACCCGACGAAGAAACGGGATCACGCGCATGAAACGTCTCGCACGACTGCTCGCCACCTCCGGAGTCCTCGCCGCCGCCCTTCCCGGGCTGGCGACGCCATCGGCCTCCGCCGCCCCGACCCCCGCGTACCTGCGACAGACGCCGGCCTGGCACCGCTGCAGCCCCGATCGGCCGGCGGCGTACGAGTGCGCCACCCTCAAGGTACCGCTCGACTACCAGCGTCCCGAAGGGCGCACCCTGAACCTCGCCATATCCCGGATGAAGAGCGAGAACCCCGCCAAGCGGCGTGGCGTCCTCCTCCTCAACCCCGGCGGCCCCGGAACCTCGGGGCTCTACCGGCCGATACGGACGAATGCCGAGATGCCCAAGGACGTCCGCGACCGCTACGACCTCGTCGGCTTCGACCCGCGCGGCGTCGGCGAGAGCAGCCCGATCGGCTGTGGTGATCTGAGCGAAGCGGAGGTGGGCGTCGGCGGGGCGTACCGGCCCGAGACCTTCGCCTCGGACGTGTCCTGGGCGCGCGGAATCGCCGACAAGTGCCGTGAGAAGTCGGGCGATGTGATTCCGTACATCACCACCCGCAACACGGCGCGCGACATGGACGTCATCCGCGCCGCACTAGGCGAGCGGACGGTCTCGTACCTGGGCTACTCGTACGGGACGTACCTCGGCGCGGTGTACTCCCAGATGTTCCCGGAGCGCACCGACCGGTTCGTCCTGGACAGCGGCGTGGACCCGGGGCGCGTCTGGCGCGGCATGATCCAGGCGTGGGGGACCGGAGCCGAGCCCGCCTTCGAGCGGTGGACGCGCTGGGCGGCGGAGCGCTCGGACACCTACGGGCTCGGCGCCACGCCCGAGGCGGTCTCGGCCACCTTCTGGGCGCTGGTGGCGCGGGCCGACCGGGACCCGATCATCCACTACGGGGAGAAGATGACGGGTGACGACATCAGGGCCGACCCGTCGCTCTTCTTCGATCCCCACGGTGCCTCGGCCGTCGTCAAGTCCATCAAGGCTTCGGCCGACAAGGCGCCCCAGCCGCCGGGTGGCACCGATCCGGGCGCGAGCGGGAAGGGCGCCGACAGGAAGGGGCCCGGCGCGCAGTCACCGCTCGGCGGCGTCCGGGCCGCCGGCCCGGGCGTCGACGCGGGAGGGACGTCGGAAGGTCCGGACGCCATTCCCGCCAGCAACGTCACCGCCGTGTACTGGGCCGTGGTGTGCGGGGACACGGACAGCTGGCCCCGCGATCCGGAGCAGTACGCGCGGGACGCGGCGCGGGACAAGGTGAAGCACCCGCTGTACGGGGACTTCGCGTCGAACATCAAACCGTGCGCCTTCTGGCAGCGGCCGCTGGAGCCCGCCACGCCCATGAAGACCCGGGCCGATGTCCTGACCGTGCAGAACGAGTGGGATCCGATGACCCCGCTCGGCACCGGCCAGGGGCTGCACCAGGCTCTCAAGGGGTCGCGGATGGTGCTGGCGCTGGGGGGTGAGGGGCATGGTGTGTATCTCTCCAACCCCACGGCCTGCGCCAACATACCCGTCAACGCGTACCTGTCGACGGGACGGCTGCCCGCGAAGGACGTGACCTGCCACAACCCGCCGCCCACCCCGGATCCGGAGGGTGCCGGAGCCCGCTGACGACAGGGCCCGGCCGCCCGGCCCCGCTGCAATCGGCTGAACCCGGTCAAGCGGTCAGCCGCGAACCCTGTCCACAAGATGCCCTCCACCCCGGAAACGTCGGTCCAGGTCTGAAGCCGCTCCCGGGCCTTGGCCAGGTCGGTGGTCATCGGGCACAGCGTCCAGGGGGCCGTCAAAGCATGGTCGGTAAACAGCTGCTCCAGGAGCGCGCCGCTCCTTGTACGGGCGGTTCAGCAGTTCCTGGCCGTCCAGTTGCAGGACGTCGAACGCGACGAAGTGGGCCGGCCACCGGACGGCCAGGGCTGGGGCGCCGCGGGCGCGGGCGGCGGCCCGTCACTGCAACGCCTCGAACGACAGCCGGCCCTCTTCGGTGTCCCAGACGACCAGTTCGCCATCGAGGACCAGGCCGTAGCGCAACTGCTGCTCGGCGGCCGCCACGAGGTCCGGGAACCGGTCCTGGACCAGCGAACCGCGCCGGGTCTGCACCAACACCCGCCCGCCCGGGCCGGCCGCAGTGAACACGAGCGCCGGGTGGCCGTCCAGCTTCTGTTATACGCTGGTGGACAGTCCGCCGCTTCGGCATCGAGTCGCTCGAACCGCGCCGTGCGGAACCCACTCGCCTCTGATCAAGGATCCTGGCACTCTGCCCCTCATGCATGCAGACCCCACCGACCAGGCGCGACGTCTCATCCGCAGCCGCTTTCCCGATGCGCTCTCCGTGGTCCTCGCAGGCTCCACGGCTACCGGACTCGCCACTGCCAGCAGTGATCTGGACATCGCGGTGCTCATCGACGACGGCGGCGTGACCTGCCGGGAAACGATCCGGTTCGAGGAACGTGTCGTTGAACTCTTCGTCCACACCCGTACCGGTCTCCTGGAGCTCTTTGCTGCGGACATCGCCGCACGGCGGGCGGTCCTTCAGCACATGTATGCCTCCGGTCTCGTTCTGGTCGATTCCAATGGCGAGGCCGGGCGCGCTCGCGCCCTGGCCGAAGCAGATCTTCGTGATGGTCCGCCTGCGCTGGAACCGGAGACCGTCGATACAAGACGCTATGGTCTGACGGACGCCCTGGACGACCTCACTGACGCGAGTGACCCCATCGAGCGTCTGGCCGTGGCCGGGTACGTGGTCAATGCCGCCGCCGATCTGCTCTGCGACCACCATCACGCGTGGATCGGCGGCGGGAAGTGGTTGCCCCGCCGCCTGTTGGAAGCCGACCCACAGCGCGGAGCGGCCCTCCTCGAAGGACACCACCGCTTGTGCGGGTCAGGCGACCCCGCAGCACTGATCAGCGCAGCGTTGAAGGTGCTCGACCTCGTCGGCGGCCCTCTCCGCGAGGGATACCGCAGGACCTGGCACGGCACCATCGACTCCTTTGCCGCGGCACGCTGACACAGAACGCCAGCGCCGCAGCCGACAACGGACAACTAGCAACCCCGCCCATGACTTCTGCTCGTACGCCATCCCGGCCCGCAGCGCGGCCGGGCCCGGCATCGACTCGGCGGCCTGCGCCAGCATCGGCTCGACCGGCGGCCTGAGCATCCTGGGCCTCCCTCGCGTGCCCCCTCCTTCCAGGGTTGGCCAGGCCAGCCCGAGGAGTCCCGGCGCCGCGGCCGCCACATCCACCATCCGAGGGGCCCGGCGGGGCGGATCAGACTGGGTGCCGGGGCCGGCTGCGGCACGGCGGCGGCATGCGCCGCTCGTCCCTGCCTCTGCTCCTCGCCGTCCTCCTCGCGGCTTTCCGGACGCGCGTCAGCCCGATGAACGTGGCGAACCACTGCCACGAGCCCTGGGCGAGCGCGAACGTCAGCAAGGCGGCCAGTCCGATGCCGATGGCCCCGGGAGCGGGAAGGCCGTCGCCGGCACACCTTGAGCGCGTGCCATCGATGACCCGTGACTGGTCCTTTCGTGACAGCGAAGGTTCATCGCCCTGGTGGGGCCAGGCGATCAATCCTCGTACGCGGCCCTGTCGGTACGGCCAACTAGGGTGATCGCTTCGGTGGGTGCGGATGGAACGACGGTCTGTGCCCGTGAGGGGGGAGGCGCCATGAGTGGCGGCATTCAGTGGCTTGTGGATCAGGACGACTGGCAGCACGGCGTGGTCTTCGCGCGCGGCATCAAGCCGGAGGAGCTCGGCATGCGGATGGGCGGCACACCGGGATCCGTCGTGTCCCCGATCACGGACACAGAGGCATGGAACATGGTTCTGGACCTTGCGACTGACGACGATGACGTTGTGCGGGTCGGTGCCTGCGGTGGCTGGTCCTTTGCCGTTGAATACGGGATGGGCAACGGGGGTGACATGCTGGTGGAGATCTCCCGGAACGGCGTGGAAGCCATCCACCTGGATCCTTCCCCGGACCATCCGCCGGCGATGTTCTCCTATGCCAGGGACGGTGCGGACGTCTGCAGTTTCGGAATCGGCGAAGAAGTCTGGCGATGGGGTGAGCAGCCGGACCTGCTACTGCCGGAGCTGATAGCGGCTGGTGTGCTGCACCCGGACGGCGAGTACGCACGACCGGACGGCGAGTCCTACCTCGACCGCGACCGCCACACACTGGCGCTCATAGAGACCCGATTCGGTCTGTTCCTCCCCCGCGACGAAGTCGTGAACCAGCGCCTGCCGGCCTTCCTCATCTGAGTGACAACCTCGGATCGAGGCTCAACAAGCGACACCCGCGAGCTGATCGACGGCATCGCCGGGCAGGCCACGCTCGCCGACATCCGCCTCAACTCACACGTCACGCGAGTCGTCCAGAGCGACGGCGAGGTACCCGTCGAGCTCGCAGGCGGCGACACGATCACCGCACCCACAGCCGTGATCGCACTGCCCATGAACGTCCTGAACTCGGGAACGTGAGTGTCCTCGCCCCCGAGTCCTATGCTGTCAACTGGGTGGTCACCTACGCCCACGGCGCGGAAGGGACCTGGGTGATCGCGTTCTCCAGCAACCCGGACCGCCTGCCCATGACCGCCTTCGACGACACCGCAGGCATGCAGGAAGCACTACAGCCCCTGCTGCCCGGCGTCGAGGTCGAATCCATGGTCGGATGGGACTGGTCCAACGACCCGCTCTCCCTGGGCACCTGGTGCATCTACCGGCCCGGACAGCTCGCAAGCATCCTGCCCGACCTGCGCACCACCGAAGGGCGGCTGTTCTTCGCGGGCGCCGACTCCGCGATCGGATGGCGCTCCTTCATCGACGGGGCGATCCAGAGCGGCTACCACGCCGCCCGCCACATCGACGACTACCTCACCACGGGCAGCCGGTAGACCAGACCGGCGGCACCGTTCGGAGAGGCCAACGGCATATCGGACAACTGCTTCCCTACCCCGCTCAGGCCTGAGGCCGCAGGCCTGAGCCCATTCGCCTCGCGGTCACCGGGGTGCCGGCGTGCTGTCGCTGTCGTGGGGGCCGTGGCGTTGCCGGCCTCGCTGGACCGCGTTGGCCAGGAGCCGAGCGGCGACACCGAGCAGAAGGAGATTCAGCGTGATCTGTCCCGTGGTCAGCAGCCGGGCGGTCTCGCTGCGCGCGGTGATGTCCCCGAACCCGACCGTGCTGAACACGGTCATCGCGAAGTACAGCGCGTCCGTACGGGAGAGGGGTTCGCTGAAGCTTCCAGGCGCGCTGTGCTCCATCAGGAAGCAGGATGTGGCATACAGCAGGACGAACATTGGCACGGTGATCGCCACCGCCTCCATGGCCTTCAACCCGGGCCGCGGAGACAGCGTGATCTGGTAGATCTGCCAGGCAAGGAGCCCCACCAAAGCCGCGATACCACCGACGAGCGCGAGGACGGTGGTGGCCGTGAAGGCCGAATCCATGGGAAGCAGGTAGTAGGCGCTCACGAGGAGTGCCGTCGTTACCAGCGAACGCACTGAGGCGAGCAGTACCTGCCGACGGTGAAGACCCGAGTTCCCGTTCACTCCACCCCCACCGCAGTGCATGCCCTGACCTACCCCCAACCTGCCCGGTGGCCGGGGTGCTGCGCGGCAGGCGCACCAGGAGATCACCGGCATGGCCGCTCGCGCGTCCGCGATGACTGCCGCAACAACGGCTCACGCCTTGCCGGCCCCTGCCTCCTGAGGGGGGATCACACCCAGGAGCGCCTCGGGGGCGGAGCCACAAGGGTGGTCGGGAGCGGGACCCGCGAGGGCGCACGGCGCCGCCAACCAGGTCCGGGGCGATCAGCGTTCGAGCATGAGAACAGCACGTACGGCCGCATACCCTTGCGAGGAGTGGGTGATGACCGATTCCGGCTCCGGCCACGAACCCGCCTCGTCCAGCGGGTGGGACGTCCGCCTGTACCGGCGGTGGATCGGCTACAACACGCTCGCGTTCATCACCGTTCTGACCGTCGGGTTTCTGCTGGTCCTGCTGGGCAACGACGTCCTCCACATGAACCTGGCCAGCCACAACGTGATCCTCGCGCTCCTGATCGCGACCCTGGGAGCCGCACTGTTCGGCGGAGTCCTCGGAGCACTGCAATGGCTGGTCGTCAAGGAACGGGTCCCCGTCCCCCGCAAGGTGTGGATCACTTCCAACGTCGGTCCGGCACTGCTCGCATGGCTGCTGGTGATCATGCCCGCCGTGATCAGCGCGCAGGATTCCCACGAGACGGTCTCGACCGCCTACCTGCTGGCGGCCAGCCAGAGCCTGGCCCTCGGGCCGCTGCTCGGCCTGTCGCAGTCTCTGGTCCTCCGCAAGGTCACCACACGCTGGAAATGGTGGATCGGAGCCAACCTCGCCTCCTGGCTCATCGTCGACGCCGTCATCTACCTCCTCTCCCGATGGACCGACGACCTCAACGTCCTCACCGGCGACGGATCTCTCATCGAGGTCTACCTGACCCTGATCGCCACCACACCCCTCACTGGCAGAGCCCTCCTCTGGGTACTCGCCCCCACAGCCCTGACCACCCCCCGTTGAAGCCGGATCACGCACAAGAGAGCCGCCACCCCTTCACGGGCGGCAGCCCTCGCTCCTGCTGCGCCTGGCCTCCGGCGCGGGGTGGACTCCACCTCCGGGCCGCCGCGAAGGAGGTGCAGTCAACACGCCGGCGCGAGCATGGTCCGGTTCGGCTGGGCGCCCAGGTGACGGGCTGGGGTCTGACAGGGGTTTCGGGCACTGCCTCCCCGGCGGCGGCTGGGGAGACTGACGCTGGTGGGGGGTCAGGCGTACGCGTACGAGCTCGACGAGTACTCGGAGTACGAGCCGTTCATCTTCAGGCGCGGGACGTCGTGGCCGCACTGGGCGCAGGCCACCGGGCGGCCGCCGTCGCGGCCGCGGATGGTGATCCATTCGCCGTTCTTGCCCGTCAGTACGTCGCGCAGGGCTTCCTTCGCGTGCATGCCCAGGTCCACCGCGGTCTTCGCGAAGTCGAGGAAGGTGATGCGACGCCCGCAGGAGGAGCACGTGGCGTCGAACACCTTGAAGGGGCCCTTGAGCGAGCCCGGCGAGGTGTCGAGGTAGTCGGCCAGTTCCTGGATCTCCGACGCGCCCAGCAGCCGCATGTGAGGTGGCTCGGTCAGAGGGAGGGCGGCGATCACCCCCTGCGGGACCTGGTAGGTGCGCGTCGTGTCCGGCCTGTTCTTGACGTATTCGAGCACCTCGTCGAGCGTCAGCTGTGCCTGTTCCACTTCGGGTACCTCTCTCCGGTGTCGTGAGATGGCGCGGCTGCCACGCTTCCAGCCGTGGTCGGGGTCCACCACTCCGTTACGCCGACCGGCCCGGTGACCACCCGGTCCAGCTCCTCGCGCAGGCGCGTGCCGATGCCCGCCCTGCTCCAGTACCAGCGGCACAGCTCCGGCGCCGCGCCGGAGCTCGCGTCGTACCAGGTGAACGACGCCCTGTGAGCCGCGTGGGCGTGCGCGCCGAGCGCGTTGAACTCGGAGAACCCGCGCGGCGGGCGGCCCGCCACGTACCGGTCGAGCGGGATCCCGTGGCGGTCCGCGCACAGGGCGCGCAGCTCCCCGTACAGCGCGCGCGGATAGGTGAAGGGCGGGTGCTGCATGAAGTCGAAGAACACCTGGTGGCCGAGGAAGTCCTGCGTCGGTGCGAGCCAGGGCCGGTGCCGGCCGAGTTCGGTGACGGGGCGGCGGACGATCCACGGACGCCCGTCCACGAGGAGGTCGGCGGGGGTGACGGGGCGGAAGAAGACCATATCGGAGTCGACGTGGCAGATGAGGTCGGCATCGGTGAGCTGGTCCGCGTACAGCTTGCTGACCTGCTGGCCCAGGTAGTCGTCGCGGTGGTCCGGGCCCACCTCCAGGCGGACCCCGTCGCCGACGGACCGGCGCACGGCGGCCGCCCCGGTCCGCGGGGTGACGACGACCACCTCCGAGAAGCCCCGGCACCACGTCCGAATGGCGGCCAGCGCGTAGCGCAACCAGGCGACGTCACCGTGGTAGGTGCGGATGAACAGCGCGGTCCGCTCACTACAATGGAAGCCGTGGTCGAGGCTGTGCCCGCCTTCTGGTGCCGGGCTCCCAGTCAGGGCAATGTCGGCGACAGGCTCACTCCCTGGCTGGTCCGGCGGATCTGCGGCGCCCCGGCCCGGTGGGTCGCGCCGCACGCGCCGGGGCGCAAGCACTTCGTCACCGGCAGCGTGGTCTCCCTCGCGGGACCGGGCGCCGTCGTCTGGGGAGCCGGGGTGATGTGCGCCGGTGAGGACATCGACCCGCGGGCCGATCTGGTCGCCGTACGCGGCCCCCTCACCCGGGAGGCGGCCCTGCGCTCCGGGGCGGCCTGTCCGCCGGTCTACGGTGACCCCGCCCTGCTGGTCCCCCGTTTCCTGCCCCGTGGTGGCCGGGGTACCGGGCGGCGTCCCGCCGTCGTGCCGCACTTCGCCGACAAGGCTGGTGCGCGGCTCGGCACTCCGGCCGGCTGGCGGCTCGTCGACGTGCAGCGGCCGGTCGAGGAGGTCGTCGAGCAGCTCGTACGGGCGCCTCTGATCGCCTCGTCGAGCCTGCACGGGATCATCCTCGGCCACGCCTACGGGATCCCCGCCGTCTGGATCCGCTACCGGGACCTGCCCAGCGGTGACGGGAGCAAGTTCCACGACTATTTCCTTTCGGTCGGGGTGCCGGTCCCGCCGCCCGTGTCCGTCGGCCGGACAGGCGCGGGGCTGGATTCGGCGGCGCTCGCCGAATTCGCGACGCTTCCGGCGCGACTTCCGGACCTCGACCTGCTCCTGGAGAGGTGCCCGTTCCGTTGACAGCACACGAAGACGATGTGGGCCAGGGCCTGCGCCAGATCCTCCACGGCATCCGGGACGCCAACTACCACCGCCCCGGCATCCGTTGCCTGCGGCTGCTGGAGGCCGGACCCGACACCGCCGCGAGCCTGGCCGCCGAGGTGGCGCTGCTGCGTTCGCGGCAGCGCCCTTCGTTGGCCGGCGCCCCCGGCCATGTGACGGCGTGGACCGGTCCCCGCGGCCGGGTCGAGCAGTTCAGCCTGCTCAACGCCTCCGGCCGCTGCGACGACTTCTCCCGCGACCACGACCTGTCCTGCTTCGGCAAGCGCTTCCACCACGGCGCGCACCACCCCGCCCTGGCCGCGCTGATCGGGTCCCTGCCGCACCTGGTCAACTTCCGGGTCAACGTGCTGGGGCCGGGTGCTTCGCTGTCCCCGCACGAAGAGCACAGCGTCGTACGGGCGCGGTCGGGCACGGTGGGTATCCGGGCACGCTTTCACCTGCCCTTGACCACCCATCCCAAGGCGACGCTGACGCTGGACGGGGACGTGCACCACTTGGTGGCCGGATCGGTGTACCTCGTCAACCACGGCTGCGTGCACGCCGCCGAGAACGGCGGGCCCGCCGAACGTGTCCATCTGGTCTGGGACATGCTGCTGACGGCGGATGCGGCGGCTGCCGTGTTCGGGCCAGGCCCGGCGCCGGCGGGCCTGACCCGGACCCGCCGGCGCACCCAGCCGCCCGTCGGACGCCGCACGGTCACCGGGTGGGAGCGCATCGCGCCGCAGGTCCGGGAAGCCGAGGCTCGGAGCATCGGCCTGCTCGGGGTGCAGTAGCAGTAGCAGTAGCCGTAGCAGGAGGCGTTTCAGTACAGGGTCCTGCGGAACTCGGCGGGAACGTAGTGGAAAAGCAGCGAGGTGTGCGTGCTCCCGTCGGGCAACGGCGGGCGCCCGTGCGGCACCGTGGTCCCCCTGAAGAGGACGGCCTGACCGGGCCGCTGGACGAGGCTGACCTCGCCCTGCGGGGTTCCCAGGTGCAGCGGCCAACCGCCCTCGATGCCCGGGCCCGACTCCCCGAGCAGCAGGGACACGGTGTACTCGCACTGCTCCCGGTCCACGTGGCGACCCAGGACCGCGCCGCCGCGGTACGCCGAGACGTAGGAGTACGAGGGGCGTACCGGCCGGCCCGCGATCCGTCCCACCAGGGCGCGGAACTGGTGGTGGAAGAAGCGGGACAGGGATTCGTTGTACCAGCCGTAGCGGCCGGCGACCTGGGCGTCCCCCAGCGGCCACGAGCCGGTGGCGATGAGCCGCTCGTAGTAGTCGAGCAGGGCCAAGCGGTGCCGGGGGTGGACCATACGGTCGATCCGGCACACGGCGTTGCGCTCGAAGTCCGCGGCGGCCGCGGCCCGGGCGGTGTCGGCCCTGGTCGCGTCCCGGGCGCGCAGATCGGCCGACCCGAGCGCCCCGGCCCGGGCGAGGGCGGCGCGCAGCCGCGCGGGGAGCGCCGGTGAAAGGGGCCCTCCCGGGACCAGGGTACGCAGCGCCCAGAAGTCTTCGAGGAAGACCCAGAACGGGGTGAGCGCGCCGGTTGACGGGTCGTCGGTCCACAGGATCGGCCGGTCGGGCAGGAACCGGTCCCTGAACCGGGCCCGGCCCGCGAGGCCCAAGGGGATGGTGACCCCGTCCTGGAGGACCACGGCCGGGTCGAGGAACAGGTGTTCCGGCTCGGGGCCGGGCGTCGGGGCCGAGGCGTCGTCCACGGAGCCGGCGACCGGGAAGCCGTAATCCGCGGCGCCGTCGTCGAGCCAGCACACGTAGGAAGGGCGCCGGGGCAGGCCGCGGAGGGTTCGGGGCATGGGCGGGGTACGTCCGTTCGTCAGACGCCGGCAAGTGGACGCAATGGTGTCGAGGGCCGACGGGTCGAAGCCGGGTGTACTGCGCCACTTGCCGGGGCGCGGAGGCGTGATCGTCGTCGCGGAGAGCGGGAGGTCCCGGCCGGGCGGACCGGCGGGCAGCCCGAGTTCACGCTCCAGCCACCGGATCGTCCGGGCCGGAGCCGCGCTCAGCTCGGCGTAGTCGAGATCCACCCAGCGGATGTCGGGCGGCCCGGCGGCACGGCTGTCCAGTACCGCTTCCGTGGCGGCCGCCCACTGGCGGGACGCGATCCGGGACAGATCGTCGCCGAGCCCTCGCCGCCAGCCCGGCGGCAGCAGCAGGTGCCAGGCCCGCCGGGGCCAGCCGGGCAGGTCCGGGATGTTGACGAACCCCGGATGGGTCCAGGCCCGCACCATGCTGGCCACGGTGTCGCGCGGGTCGCGGTGCAGGTGTACGACGGTGGCGTCCGGGAACAGCCGCAGCAGGAAGGGCAGCCGCAGGCAGTTCTCCGGGGTCTTCTCCAGCAGCCTCGGCGGCGGATCCTGGGGGCCGCCGCGGTCCGGCCGGTTCCGGCCCCGCGCATCGCGCAGCCCGGCTAGGAAGCCCGCGCGTACGGCCCCGCCGTGCAGGTCGGCGTGCGCGGCGTCCAGGGCGTGCGAGGCGTACCCGCCGGCCGCCGGATGGAGCCCCGGTACGCCTTCGATGACGCCCTCGCTCTCCCCGCCGACCGTCCACAGGCCGGGGTGCCGGGCGAGGGCTTCGTACAGAGCCGTGCTGCCCGAGCGCGGCGGCGCGACGATGATTACGGGCGCGGTGACCGTGGTCGGCGCCGCCGCCGCGGAGACCGGCCGTACGGCACCGGTGACGGGCGGGCCCAGACGGCAGAGTGCCGGGTCGTGCGCGGCCCGGAACGCCGCTGCCGCAGGCTCGGATGCGAAGAGGTACCGGGCGCGTACGCCGCCTGCGTCGGGCCGCACTGCGCGCGCGAGGAGTCCCGTGACCCGGGGGAAGAGGGCGTGGTGCAGGGCGCGGGCTTCGGGGCGTGCCCGGCCGGAGGGGAGCGCCACGCGGGCGACCACGGCCCAGGCGAGGGCGTCGGCACCGGCCTCGGCCCGCCCGGCCTGGTCTTGGGCCCGGGTCCGTGTCGCGGCCCGCGCCGCCCCCGCCCGGGTGGCGCCGGTCTCCCGGTCGCTCACTGCCGGTGGATCCAGCCCGTGACGCTGAAGCGGCCGTCCGCGAACGCCTTGCTCGGCACTCGGATCGGGAGTACCTCGTGGTCGTGCCTGCTCGGGAAGAACATGGCGAGGTTGGCGCGCGGCACGATCGTCTGGCTGCGGTCCGTGGCGACCACCCTCCCGTCCTCCGGGACCGTCTCGAACACCCGCAGCTCCCCGCCCGAGAACCTGCGGGGCTCTCCGGAGAAGAAGTACACGAAGGTCAGCTCGCGGGTGTCCCCGTCGTCGCTGTCGCGGTGCATTCCGAAGTAGTCCCGGTCGCCGTTGGCGGTCACCTGGAGTTCGATGCGGCCCAGCGGGAATGCCGGAAGGTTCAGCCGGCCGCTGATCTGCTGGACGTGTTCCTTGATGCGCTCCGTGAACAGGGCTTCGTAGGGGCCCAGTTCGTCGAGGACCAGACTGCGGCGCACCCGTTCGTCCACCACCGCCGAACCGCCGGACCCGGACATCCGCACCGTGGCGGGCTTGAAGTCGGGTTCCCGGTCCAGCACGTACGCGCGGAACTCGTCGTGTTCCGATGCGCTGAGGAACTCCCGTACGCCCTGGGCCACCTCGGCGACCGGATCCCGTTCGTAGCGGCCGGTGCCCGTCGGCACGCCGGCGGGCTTGCTGTAGTGGCCGCCGCGGACCAGCCGGGCGATCTCGGACGGGACGGAGGTCCGGTCAACCACCCATTCCGCACGCGAGCCCAGGTAGACCGTGTTGTGGAAGGCGGCGTTGAGCGCGAACACCTCGTCGTCCAGGGCGCCCGCAAGTACGTCGACCGTGTCGGCCTCGGCCAGGCCCAGCCGGTTCAGCAGCTCACCGGCCGGGGCGCGGTACGTGAGGTAGCGCGCGGCCTCGGTGAGGAAGGCGTCCTCCGTCCGCTCGAAGCCGACGCGGCGCAGCGTCAGGTCCGCCAGCCGTGATTCCTCGGCGACGAGGTAGTGCACCTCGGCGTTCGGGTCGACGGCCAGCGTCTCCAGGGCTTCCTTGTACACGGCGGCGCACAGTCCTACGTTCGTCAGGTCCTCGTCGGCGACGTGCACGGGGCTCACGCCCCAGCATCCGTCGCCGACCAGGTGGGTCTGCACGAAGGCGACGATGTTGCGGGCGCCCAGCCCCCACGGTGGCCAAGGCCGGTCCCGGACAGCGGCGAAGACCTGCGAATCGCCTTCGCAGAACAGGGGCAGGACGACCTCGTCCATCAGGTGGGGTGCGCCGACCCTCCGGAAGAACGTGTACAGGGCCGCCTTGGCGGTCTCGCTCAGCTCGTCGAAGATCTCGATCCGCGTGCCGCCGTTGCCATCCGTGTAGAAGTCGCGTCTGATGGTCGGGATCATGGCCTCTCCTGCCGATTCGAGTGGGGGGACGACGGTTGGACCTTGCTGCGGGTACGGGCCTCGACACTGGCGCGGGCACCGGCGTGGGCGCGGGTCCGGGCGGGGACACGCCCTTCATGCGGGTGACCGGGCCGGGTGGCGAACACCTGCCGTGGGTCTTGGTCCGCGCGCCCGTCGTGACGCACGCACACCACCTGCGGCTGGCCGCACTGGCCCGCGCCGGCGTCCGGTTCGCCGGAGTCACCAGCTATCTGGGGTTCCCCGCCCCGCCTTGGCGGGATGAGCGCGACTACGGGCTGCTGTGCGAGGCGTGGTTGCACTGCTTCCGCGATCCGGAGCACTTTCTGCCGCCGGCCGGCCCCCGGCTGCTGACGAGCGAGTCCGACTTCACGGACCCGCTCCGCGTGGATCCGGCCCGGGTGGCTGCCGGGGCTGCCGGGGCTGGGACGGAGGGGGCGGCAGGCCCCGACATCGTGCACGTGTCCGGCCGGGAGCCGTGGCGGCAGGAGGCGAAGAACTGGCCGCTCGCCGCGCGCTGCCTGCGCAGGCTGGCCCGGGAGACGGGGCTGCGGATCCTGGTGGTCGACGCGCCGGCCGGGGTGGAGCCGATCTGCGGCGTACGCATGGTCGGGCCGCTGCCGTGGCGGCGGCTGCTCGCGGTCATCGCGGGGGCACGGGCCCTGTTCGTACCGGCCGTGCTCGACGCCTCGCCACGGGTGCTCGCCGAAGCCCTGTGCCTCGACGTGCCGGTCGTCGTCAACCGGGCGATCCTCGGTGGCTGGCAGTACGTCAACCCGTTCACCGGGGTGTTCTTCGACGGGGAGGACGACGCGGTGGCGGCGGTACGGGCCGTGCTCGACGCCCGACAGCGGCCCCGGGCCTGGTTCGCGGCGCACCACGGGCCGGCCCGGGCCGGGACCCGCGTCCTGCGTCTGTTGAGCACCCTGGACGACTCCTTGCCGGGCTCCCTCACGCACGTGCTGCTCACCCCCGACCAGGGACCGGGGACACGTTGAGCACCAGCCGTGCCATGCCGAGCATGGGAGAGCGGTGGATCCACACGTCGGTCACCGGATGCACGGACCAGTGCCGTCGTACGTCGAGGTGCCGGAAGAAGACGGTCGCGTCGGCCGGTACCCGCCGGACGACGGCACCCGGTCGCAGGAACGACGGGCTCCCGTCCATCGCGCACAGCTCGGCGAGGGCGGTCCCATCGGGTCTGTCGGCCCGTCGCTCGCGCTCCGCCTGCCGCGACAGCCGCTCGCGGCGTGCCAGGTAGGTGTAGAACTCGGCCATGCCGAGGACGTCTTCGCATGCGACGTACTCGGTGGTCGGGCCGTTGTATACCCGTACGGCCCCGACCGTGGGACTCTGCGGCGGCACCGTGTCCACGTGGAAGCCGCACCGCCGCGTGGGGGCCTCAGTGAACACGCGCACCATCGCCTTGTCCGTCCCCGCCGTGTCCACGACCCGGGCCAGGATCCCAGCCATGGCATCGACGAGGGGAGCCGCAACGGAGGCGGGAGCAACGGCCAGTGCGGTGTGCGCCCAGCCGGTGAACTCGTCGGGCGTGACCGAGGGCAGGGTGGTGCGGGGGATGACCAGCCGTTCCCCGGCCACGAGCTCGGCCAGCTCCTGCAGCCACGGCTCGCGGCGGCCGTCGGGGACGATGACCGCGCTCAGCGCGGGATCAGCCGCGAGACGGGCGGCATCGGCTGCCGTCGCCCCGTGCAGGACACCGGCGACGGCCGTGTTCCGGGAGCTGGAGACCACGAACGGCAGGCTACTCGGTGCCACGGCGGGCGCCCGCCCGACAGGCTGGTCCGGCGGCGGCGGAACCCGTACGGTCGAAGCCACGACCGCGACGGGCACGTCTACCCGGGTTCGAGGCTGCCGCCCGCTCGCGCCCGAACAGCCCGTGCGCGGCATCGTGCTCGTCCTGCCCGTCGAGAAGGGCGACGGGACAAGTACGACCACGCCCTGGACGAGATCCGCAGACTTTCCGTAGACCTGCGCGACGGGAACCTGGGGCATCTGGTCCCCGTCCTGGCCTGGGGCCAGGTGGACTTCAGGTACTACCGCTCCGGCATGTACGCCCACATCCTCGGACGTGTGCTGCTGGTCCCGGCCTTCTTCCGATTCCCTCACCCGAGCGCGGCCCCTTCCCGTGAGTGGTGGGGACGCTGACACCTGACCCCGTCACTACGTGAGGAGCGCCTGCGCCATGTAGAGCTCGCTGATCGTGTGGCCTCCGGACGGCAGTTCCCGGGTACTGGCGGCGACGAGTTGCTCAATGAGGGGAACGTCCTCGGGGACGCCGGCCCGTTCCGGGTAGGAGGCGTTCTCCCACAGCTCCCGTACGTACCGCCACAGGGCGTTCGCCTCGTCGGACTCCTGTTCACCTTTGTGTACGGCGATATCGGCGATGGCCGAGGAGAGGAAGCCCTCGCGGCGGGCGGCGGCGGCCTGCGCCGCCCAGGCCTGTCGCGTCTTGATCCTGATGGCCAACTTGCCGGCGAACGCCGCCGTCGGCGCGCTGAGTTTCCCGTTGCCCCCGATCGCCGCTTCCCGGTCCCAGACCAACGCCTTGGGGACCCGGCCGACCTGGTTGATCAGCTGCCACATGCCCGAAAGGATGTCGCCGGCCTGCCTTGAGGGGATCATCACCGCAGACAAATGGCGGGAGAATCCCAGGGTCATGACGAGTACCGGCACCACTCGCTCCTGCCCGGCGCCGACCTGGACCTTCGTCTCCGGGAACCACAGATCGCATCCGCTCGGCGATCACCGGCGCCGGCATCGTCGGCCACTCCTGCAGCATCGTGGCTCGAACGGGCATTTTGAGGTCGCCTGAGGTTCAATGAAAGTACAGGTCCAGTCACCTGTCGTGTGGCATTCAACTCAGCGACTCCTATGGAGGGCGTGAGATGCCGGTAAACATTGTGGACATCGGCCCACCTTCAACTATCGCATCAGGACGATCGCTCATCGAGACCTACTTTTTCGGGGATTTCTACGACGTTGGCGTGTGCTACGGGACGCTGGCGACGGAGCCGAAATTCCTGGCCTGGCTCGATGTCACAGACCAGGGCAGGGTGGGATCCATCCGATCCATCGGCGGGGTTCCGCACCTGGACCTGAGGAATTGGCAGTACACCATGACGGTGACGAACCGATCCAACGCTACGGTCTCCTACAATATTCGGATCGCGACCTTGACCGGCGGGTGAGTGCGATGCCCAGAGTGAGACTTACTGTCATTACGGACCCGGACGGGACGGTCGTCGGCACCAAGCAGGTGGTCGAGCCGGGCGATTCCCTGGCGCCGCAGTTCTCCTACCGGCCCGCCACACAGCCGGGAGGGGAGGGACCGGAAGTCATGATTCCGGTGTACTCCCAGATCGTCGCGGGACCGGACCAGGAGGCGCACGTGTTGGACGTCGACCTGCCCGAGCAACTCTTCGTGTCCCTGGACCCGGCCGCACTGCACGAGATAGTGCAGACCAGGATCAACCAGGTGAGAGGCCGTGAGGCCTGATCGCGGCATCTGCCGCTTCCTCGGCCTGGCCCTCGACCGGCTGGCAGCAGGCCGATGAGCCGCACCTTCCAAACACGAGACCGGGCACTGGACACACGGCGCAACCAAGTCGCGGTCGTCACCGGACAGATCCTCGACGCCGGAAGCGTGCTGCGCGGCGAATACAACGGCGGCACCTGGTCCGCGCCTACCCGCACCCTCAGGCTGCGGAGCGGGTTTGCGGCGGCGTTTGCGTGATGAGTGTGCCTTCTTGAGGTAGTCCTCGAAGTCGGGCATGCCGTCTTTGGGGGCGGCGGTCGGCAGGATGACCTCGAATCGGTTGCGCCGTGCACGGGCGGGCCCCTCCAGTCTTCCTTCTGGAGTCTTCTTGGCGCGTTCGGCTTCGATGTGCCGGTCGACGCGTGACCAGGCGTCCAGCCAGGGAGCGTGGCGGGCCGCGGGGAGGTTGTAGGCGAAGAGCAGGGCCGGCATCTGCTCGGCGGTACGGGGGATCTTCTGGCGGGCGATGAAGAGATGGGCGGTTGTTTTGGGTATCTGCACCACCCCTTCCGCCTTCGACGTGCGCTTCTCGACGTCCCGGCAGGCTGGCGCGCCCGCCTGGACGTGCAGCGTGCTCAGGGCCGCTCCCATGTCTGCCTCATCGCGGATCTGCCGGATGTTGGGGGCGGCGGAGCCCGGCCGGCCCCGCCGCTTGTGTTCCTTCTCGATCCTTTGCCTTCTCCCACAGTGTGAGGAGAGGGCGGGGTCGACGCCGCAGGCGTGCGCGTACGCCCGCACCACCCGCTGCCGGGCAACGACTTCTGGCTGATCGACGGCCGGCTGATCCGGGGAACCACTTCACCGGCAACGGCGCCCCCACCGGCGGCGAGATGTCCGACGACCGGATTCAGCACCTCACCGAGGAGATCGAGGCTCTGGCTCCGAGCGTGAGCAGAGTAGCTGTCTCAGTCCCCGAGGAACCACAGGTAGAGGTGCTGTCCGTCGAGAACTGTCTGGCCCAGGTCCCAAAGCTCTCGGGCGAATTCCTCCGTGACCACGCCCGGAGGCAGACGCGGTACTTCCGCCAGCAGAGTGACCACCTGGCGGCTGTTGAAGACAGTGTCCGCGTACGGCAGCAGGTGCCCCAGCATCGGAAACACCGACTGGTCGAGAGCGGCCGGCTCCGGCCCCCAGACCACACCGTGCTTGGCGCGAGCCTCGATCGTGCCGGCCTCGCCCCGGACCTGGAGATTAATCATGCTTCGACCCTAAGGCCCCCAAGATCCGCCGGACAGAACCCAAGCCGACGGCGTGGTCGGCCGGCATCTCCGGACCTCTTGCGCGAGTTCGGGTGACGGGTGAGCAAGAGAGTGCCGCCAGATCCCGAGGGCGACCACGGACATCTCTCGCACGGGTAGTGCGCTGTCGTGCCAACTTCTGGGCACGGGGAGGAAAGTCGGTCGGTCGGGTCGGCCCTAGTTTTCGGGTGTGCCGAGCCTTGAAACGCGAACGGCACGCTACCGACTGCTCCGAAAGGACCCCTCATGTTCGACGTCACCAAGGTGCAGGCCGCCCCGAGCGCGGACCTGCTCACGCCCGACAACGCCGTCATGCTCTTCGTGGACCACCAGCCGCAGATGTTCTTCGGCACCGGGAGCGGCGATCGCGCCGCGATCATCAACAGCACGGTGGGTCTCGCCAAGGCGGCTCAGGCGTTCGACGTGCCCGCCGTGCTGACCACGGTGGCCGCCGAGTCGTTCTCCGGGCCCCTGCTGCCGCAGCTCGCAGAGGTGTTTCCCAAGAACGAGGTCATCGACCGCACGACGATGAACGCCTGGGAGGACGAGGCGCTCGTGGCGGCGGTCAGGGCGACCGGACGCAAGAAGATCATCCTGTCCGGCCTGTGGACCGAGGTCTGCCTGGTGCTGCCCGCGCTGTCCGCGCTGGAGCAGGGGTACGAGGTGTACGTGGTCTCCGACGCCTCCGGCGGCGTCAGCCCGGCCGCCCACGAACACGCGCTGCAGCGAATGATCGCCGCCGGCGCTGTGCCCGTGACCTGGGTGCAGGTCCTCCTGGAGCTGCAGCGCGACTGGGCGCGCCAGGAGACGTACGGCGCGGTCATGGAGATCGTCAAGGCCCACGCGGGCGCCTACGGCCTGGGCGTCGTGTACGCGCAGAGCGTCATCGGCGCGCACGCGGCCGGCTGACCTCCTTGGACACCGGCATTCTGATCCTGCGTCTGCTGGTGGGCCTGCTCGTCGCCGGCCACGGCGTGCAGAAGATCAGCTCGCACCTGGGCGGCAAGGGACTTGAGGGCGGAACGCAGGAATTCCGCGCCGACGGTTTCCGCGGCGGAGCCCTGACCGCGCTGGCGGCAGGCGGTGGCCAGATCGGATCGGGTCTGCTGCTCGCCTCAGGCTTGCTGACCCCGCTCGCCGCCACCGGGGCCATCGGGGTCATGACCGTAGCCCTCACCGTGAAATGGCACAACGGCCTCTGGGTGCAGAACGACGGATACGAGTACCCGCTCGTCCTCATCGGCACAGCCGCCGCTCTGGCCGCCACCGGACCCGGCGCCTGGTCCCTCGACGCGGCCCTCGGTCTCAGGCAGTACCCGCTGTGGTGGACGGCCCTCGTGCTCGCGGCGGGCGTCGGAAGCGGGCTGCTCGCCCGGCTCCTACTGCACCGGTCGGCCCCGGCAGCCCGGTCAGACCCGGCGGCGCCGCAGACCACCGGCCGCGGTGAGCGCTGACCACGAGCCACGCAGACCGGGTCCGGCCGCTCCGTGCCCCGACCGGACGGCCGGGCCTCCCACCTTCCAGGAGAACTCGATGGAAACCACGACCACCACAGCCCCGCGCGGCGGCGGCCAGCCGCTGCTGCACCAGAAGGGCGAGGAGACCCAGACGTTCGGCACGCTCAAGCAGCTGCCGATCGGCCTCGGCCACGACACCCGCATGTACGCCTGTCAGCGGCTGAACCGCGTACTCGCCGACACGCAGATCCTGTACTCCCTCTACAAGAAGCACCACTGGCTCATGCGCGGGGCGACCTTCTACTCGCTCCACCTCATGCTGGACAAGCACGCCGAGGCCCAACTGGCCATCGTGGACGAGCTGGCCGAGCGGATCCAGAGCCTCGGCGGCGTCGCGGTCGGAGACCCGCGCCACGTCGCCGAGCTGACGGCGATTCCCCGGCCGCCGGACGGCGTGGAGCCGGTCCCCGTCATGCTGTCGCGGCTCCTCGACGCGCACGAGCGGATCCTGATCGACGCGCGGGACGCCGCCGCCCGGATCTCGGCGGAGGGCGACGAGGGCAGCACCGACCTGCTCGTCTCCGGCGTCATCCGCACCGGCGAGGCGCAGGTGTGGTTCCTGGCCGAGCACCTCGTGGACACCCCCCTGGTGCGCGGCTGATGGAGGACACGTACGACGTCGTCGTGGTCGGCGGCGGGCCGGGCGGCGAGGTCACCGCCGACCGGGTCGTCCGATCAGGGCTGACCGCCGTCGTCGTCGAGGCCGAGGCGGTCGGGGGCGAGTGTTCCTACCGGGCATGCGTGCCGAGCAAGGCCCTGCTGCGACCCGGCGCGGCCAGGAAGGTCGCACGGTCGGTCGACGGGGCACGGCAGGCGGTGACCGGGACGCTCGACCCGACGCAGGTCCTGGCCCGCCGCGACCGGTTCACTGGTCGAGGCGACGACACCGGCCAGGCCGACTGGCTGAACAGCGCCGGCATACCCCTCGTACGAGGGCACGGCCGGCTCGCCGGAGAGCGCCGCGTGGAGGTGACCGGGGCCGACGGCACGGTCCGCACCCTGCGGGCCCGGCTCGCGGTCGTCCTCGGCCCCGGCACGGAACCCGCGCTGCCTTCTGTCGAAGGCCTCGACCGGATCGGTGTGTGGACCAACCGGCAGGCCACCACGGCCGATGCGGTGCCCGGGCGGCTGGTCGTCATCGGCGGGGGAGTGGTGGCCTGTGAGATGGCCACCGCGTGGCGCTCACTCGGCTCCTCCGTCACCCTGCTCGTCCGCGACCAGGCCCTGCTCACCGGCTGGGAGCCGTGTGCCGGCGAAGAGGTCACCCGGGGGCTCACAAGCCTGGGCGTCACGATCCGCTACGGGGTCTCGGCGACCCGGGTCGCCCGTGACGAGACCACCCGGACCGTGACCGTGGAGACCGACGACGGCGCCACCCTCGTCTGCGACGAGGTCCTTGCCGCGGTCGGCCGCCGACCGCGCACCGCGGACCTTGGTCTGGGTACCGTCGGACTGCCGGCCGGCGACTGGCTCCCGGTCGACGACACCTGCCGCGTCACCGCCCTCGACGGGGACTGGCTCTACGCCGTCGGCGACGTGAACCACCGTGCGCCGCTGACCCACATGGCCAAGTACCAGGCCCGCGCCTGCGCCGCGGCGATCGCCGAGCGCGCCGCTGGCCGCCCCGCCGGCACCGGCCGCCCCCAAGCCTGGAGCGCGGAGGCCGACCATATCGCCGTCCCGCAGGCAGTCTTCACGTACCCAGAGGTCGCGAGCGTCGGTCTGACCGAACGCGCGGCACGCGATGCGGGTCTCGCGATACGTGCGGTCGAGTACCGGATCGACGACGTCGCTGGAGCCGCCCTGTACGCGGACGACTACCGCGGCCACGCCAAGCTCGTCGTGGACGAGACCCGGGGAGTCGTCGTCGGCTGCACACTCACCGGCCCGATGGCGACCGAACTCATCCACACGGCCACCGTCGCCATCGTGGGCGAAGTCCCGCTCGAGCGTCTGTGGCACGCCGTACCCGCCTTCCCGACGGTCAGCGAAGTCTGGCTGCGCCTCCTTGAGGCGTACGGCCTCTGAGGGGACCGTCGCCCGTCCCTCCGCACCAACACAAGCACCCGACAAGGAAGCGCACATGCGTCCCACGAAGCGTGCCCTCACGCTCGCCCTCGCCCTGCCCGCGACGCTGGCCTCACTGATCGGTGCCGCACCCACGAGCAGCACTCCTGCCGCCGGCAATGACCGGACGGCGCCCAAGCCCACCGTCGTCCTGGTCCACGGGGCGTTCGCCGCCGCATCCAGCTGGAGCGGCACGATCAAGCGACTGCGCCGCGCGGGCTACCCCGTCGTCGCCACCGCCAACCCGCTGCGCGGCCTCGCCGACGACACCGCCTACCTCCGCGGCGTGCTCGCCGGCGTCGACGGCCCCGTCGTCCTGGTCGGCCACTCCTACGGCGGCGCCGTCATCAGTGGTGCCGCCGCGGGCGACAGCCGTGTGAAGGCCCTCGTCTACATCGCCGCGTTCACCCCGGACAAGGGCGAAAGCGCCGCCCAACTGGCCGCCAAGTTCCCCGGCTCCACCCTCGGCGACACGGTGAACCCGCAGCCGTACCCGCTGCCCGGCGGCGGCACCGGCACCGAACTCTTCATCGACCAGGCCGAGTACCACCGTCAGTTCGCCGCAGACGTCCCCGTCGCCGACGCGGCGGTCATGGCCGCGACCCAGCGCCTGGTCGCCACCGCCGCGCTGGAGGAGAAGGCCGGGGAAGTGGCGTGGAAGACGATCCCGTCGTGGGCGCTGATCGCCACGGCCGACAAGAACATCCCGCCGGCGGCCGAGCGGTGGATGGCACGGCGCGCCGGCTCCCGCACCACCGAGGTGGACGCGTCGCACGCCGTGGCCGTCTCCCGCCCGGCCGTGGTCACTGACGTGATCCTCGACGCCGCGCGCGCCACCCGCTGAGCACCACCCACCCGCAGGACCTACGAAGGAGAACCCTCATGCCGGACACACCGATCCTCGAACCCGCCGCCCAGGCCTTCGCCGACGCCACCGCCCAGCCGCCGTTCCTCTACCAGATCCCCGTGGCGGACGGCCGCAAGGCCGTGGACGGCGTCCAGAGCGGTGAAGGCGTCCCGCTGCCCGCCGTCGACGAGGAATGGGTCACCGTCCACGGCGGCCCGACCGGCGACGTCCGCGCCCGGATCGTCCGGCCGAGCGGCGCCACCGGACCGCTCCCCGTCATCCTCTACATCCACGGCGTCGGCTGGGTCTTCGGCAACGCCCACACCCATGACAGGCTCGTCCGCGAACTCGCCGTCGGCACCCGTGCGGCCGTCGTCTTCCCCGAGTACGACCTCTCGCCCGAGGCCCGCTACCCCGTCGCCATCGAGCAGAACTACAGCGTCGCCCAGTGGATCGCCCGCGAGGGACACCACAAGGACCTCGACGGCACCCGGATCGCCGTCGCGGGCGACTCGGTCGGCGGCAACATGACCGCGGCCCTCACCCTCATGGCCAAGCAGCGCGGCGACGTCCGGCTCACCCACCAGGTCCTCTTCTATCCCGTCACCGACGCGAGCTTCGGCACCGACTCGTACCACCAGTTCGCCGAGGGCTACTTCCTGCGCCGTGACGCCATGAAGTGGTTCTGGGACCAGTACACGGCCGAAGAGGCCGAGCGCGCGCAGATCACCGCCTCGCCGCTGCGCGCCACCACCGAGCAGCTCACCGGACTGCCGCCCGCCCTGGTCGTCACCGCCGAGGCCGACGTCCTGCGCGACGAGGGCGAGGCGTACGCGGCGAAGCTCCGCGCCGCCGGTGTCCCCGTCACCGCCCTGCGCGTCCAGGGGGCCATGAACGTGAACCGCGGGCCGCTACCCCGCCTGCTTGACGCAGGTCCGGTCCCTCGCCGGCAGCTTGCCGGTGGCCAGGTACCGGTTGACCTGGTCGTCCACGCACGCGTTGCCGTAGCGCCCGAAGAGGGCGTGCCGGTTGGCGCCCTCGAGGGTGACCAGCCTGGAGCTCGGCAGCTGCTTGTGCAGCTCGACGCTTCCCTTGTACGTCGTACGCGGGTCACCGGTGGCGGCCACGATCAGTGCAGGGGCATCGCGCCGCACCCGGGTGGGCTCTTCGCGCGGCGAGTCCCAGAAGGCGCACGGGTTGATGTTGTTGGTCAGAGCGCCGAACAGCGGGTGCGCGATGCGGTTGCGCTCGATGTCCCGCCAGTAGAGCTCGGGATCGCGCGCGGCGGCCACGTCCCCGCAGATGACGGCGGACTGCGCGCCGGTGGGCTCGCCCTCACCGCGCAGCACGTACCGGAGCTCCGGGACGAGCATCGGCGGCACCGTCGTCGGCCGGCCCTCCGCGGCTTTGGCCAGTACGGAAAGCAGCTCGCCGAACGACGCCCGCGCCGGGGCGGTGTCGTCCGCGATGCCCGAGAAGAGGAGGAGCGGCACCTGGCTGTCGTCGATCCGGAAGGCATCGGCGCCGGCGCCGATGGTCAGCGGACCGCGCGCGGCCGCCGCGACGATGCGGTCGACGGCGGCGAGCACCTCGGCGCGGCTGCGGCCGAGGCCGTAGGTGTCGTGGTGCGCCGCGGCCCAGGCGGCCCAGTCGGACAGCGCCTTCTCGTTCTCGCGCTCGGTGCCCTTCAGCAGCCGGGGGCGGTAGTCGCTCGGGTTGATCGCCCCGTCCAGCACCATCCGGTCGTGGCGGCCGGGGAACATCTGCGTGTAGACCGTGCCCAGGTAGGTGCCGTACGAGTAGCCCAGGAAGGAGATCTTCCGCTCGCCGAGCGTGCCGCGGATGACGTCCATGTCGCGGGCCGTGTTGCGGGTGGTGATGTGCGGGAGCACCGCGGCGTCGGTGGCCCGGCACTTGTCGGCCAGGCTCTTCTGCAGGGCGACCTGGCGTATGAAGCCCGCCCGGCCGGTGCCGGCGGACAGCCAGGTCATGCCGACGGGCAAGCCGCAGTCCAGCGCGGTGCTGCGCCCGATGAAGCGCGGGTCGAAGCCGACGATGTCGTAGCGCGCGCCGACCTCCTTCATCGACGCACGGGCCTGCGGCGGGGACTGGAGCGCGGGACCGCCCGGACCGCCGTTGTTGAGGAGGATCGCGCCGATGCGGTGGCGGGTGTCGGTGGCCTTGAGCCGGGAGATCGCCACGGTGATCGTGCGCCCCCGGGGGTCGGCGTAGTCCAGGGGCACGGTCACGTCCGCGCACTGCACGCCTGCCTGGTCCAGATCGCGGCCCGTGGTGTCGTCGGGGCCCTTGATGCAGCTGCCCCAGCCGAGGTGCTGGCGGTAGTACCGGTCCAGTCCGGCCCCGGAGCTGTCCTGGGCGGGGGTTTCGGCGGCCGTGGCCAGGACGGGGGAGGACGTGAGGCAGGCGGCGAGGGTGAGGCCTACGGCAAAGGCGCGGCGTGCGGCGGGGCTGACAGTGGTCACGGGGTCTCCTTGAGCATCGTCCGCTTCGTGTGATCGCATGCCCCGAGGCTAGGAACCCGCCCTGGTACGGCACATCGCCCAAAGGCACGAGGACCCCGGTCCCGTCCACCCCTGGTCCGGGACCTGCGGCCCGGTCCGGCCTCCTCCTCCGGGAGGAAACCGTCGGCGGGGCTGCGCTGAGGGCCGTCCCGGCCACGCGCCTGCCGTAAGGGGAGATCGCCGCACTGGCATGCTGTCAGGAGTTCTTCGGCTCCAGAATCGAGACGACCCTGTGTCTGCTTCCCAGATCCTCTTGCTCTTCGCGTCGGTTTTCACCGCCGCGGGGTCGGTCATCGGCGGCGTCGCCTCCCGTCGGTGCCCGCGTCGAGGTCCGATACGACCAGGCAGACCCGTCACGCTGGACCCTCCCGGCCGAGGGCACCGCCTTCTGGCGGCTGTTCAGCGCACTGGGCGCGTTGTTCGTCGCGATGGGGCTGGGGTTCGCCCTAGTGCTGTGACCGGGAACGTTCACCGGGTTGCATGGCTTGGGGACGTGTATGAGTAGTGTCTGTTGGATGGACAGCACGATGAATCTGCCGACGGAAGAAGATCTGGAGCTGGTCGAGTTCGCCCAGCGCGTTGTTGAGGCCAACGGTGACGGTGAGGTGCACACCGTCGGGGCAGCCGTGCGAGACGCACAGGGCCGGATGTTCGGTGGCATCAACCTTTATCACTTCACGGGCGGACCTTGCGCGGAGTTGGTGGCGCTCGGGCATGCGCGTGCTGCGGGAGCACGTGACCTGGCGGCGATTGTTGCCGTCGGTGACACGGGGCGCGGCGTGCTTGCGCCGTGTGGTCGGGACCGGCAGGTCCTGCTGGACTACCACCCAGGCATCCGAGTCCTGGTACCGGTGGCTGGCGGCATTCGCAGTGTCGCGATCACCGACCTTCTGCCTCATGCTTATGTCTGGGGGGAGCAGTCCGCGGGGTCCGACAGCGCGCTGCGCTCGGCCGTGATGCAGTCCCTACATTTCCACCCCGCCTATCTCGATGCTGTACGCACTGGGCGGAAGACGACCACGGTGCGGTTCCGAGACCCAGTGGAGACGGGCCCGGTGAACATGGTGTTCGAGTTGGATGACGAGGTAGTGCTGCCCGGTGTGGTCACTCAGATCACTTCCAAGAGGGTTGCCGAGTTGACCGAGGCGGACGCTATCGCCGACGGGTTCCGCGATCTTGCCGAGCTGCAAGACAGGCTGCGGTTCCACTACCCCGACATCAAGTCGTCCGATGACGCCACCATCGTTCACTTCCGTTTGACGAGTTGACTGCATCCGCCATCGAGCGACCGAGGCGATCAGCCTTCATCATGCCGCTCCTTGCAGGGGGCGTCCTCCCCAGCGGATGCCTTTCTCGCTGCGGATGCGGGCGCGTTCGCGTCGTTGGGCGGCCAGGACGTAGGCGTGCAGCGCCCGAGTCTGGACGGTGTGGTTGGGGTGGTTCGAGTTGGCGAGGGTGAACTGCCGTAGCGGTCCGAAGTGGGTCTCGATGGGGTTGGGGCAAGAGGCGTAGGTCGAGGTGAAGCACAGTTCGACCTTGTTCTCGGCCGCCCATCGTTTCATCCACCAGTTTGTGTGGGCGGAGAGGTTGTCGAGGATTACGACTTGGTCCGCGATAGTGCTGTCTCGTGAGTGATCTACCGCCCGGTAGATGGTTGTGGGCGAGTCGTCATGCGGTGGCGGTGGTCAGTGACCTGATGTTTGGATGCCCCGCGTGACTTCTGCGGATCTTGATGATCGCCCTGAGCGGGTACTGCAGGATCGCCTTGAGTGGTACTACGACGCGGTGCCGCGCCATGGTGCCCGGGTCGAGGACTTCGGGCCGCTGACTCTGTTCGTGCGGGAAGGCCAGGGATGGCCGTTCTACGCACGTCCGGCTCGGGGATGGTCAGGCGCGGTGAGCGCCGCCGATGTGACCCGGGTCCGCGCCCGGCAGCGTGAACTCGGGATCCCGGAGAGTTTCGAGTGGATCGCCGAGACCACGCCCGCGCTGCGGACCGCGATCGAGGACTCGGGGCTTGTGGTTCACGAGCACCGCTTGATGGCGCTTGACCCGGGCGCCCCGATACCCGCTGCGGACGAGTTGTCCGGCGGATTGTGGGTGCGGACCCTGGGTCCGGACGACCCGGCGCTGGCGAGCGCGCTGGCCGTGCCGCATCTTGCATTTGCGGAGCCCGGAACGGGTGTCGGCTTGGCGGGAGTCACCGAGCTGGGAAGCCCGCAGCATCCTGGCCGCGGCACCGACCACCACCATGGCCGCGAAGCTGACCCGCAGGCGTCTGCAGTCTCTGCTCAAGCAGGCCGGCCGCGTCCGCGGCATCCAGGGCGAAGCCGAACGGCTCCACGAGGTCTTTAGCCGCGACTACCTCCACCAGCTCCCGCAGGTCGAGGCGGCTCTCGGACATCAGACTTCCGCTCTGCTCAGGCAGCTGGACACCGCCTGCGAAAACGCCGACCAGCCCGAAGAAGCCGTCACGCAGGCCTTCGAGGAACATCCGGACGCGCCGGTCTTCCGCAGCTTTCCGGGTCTCGCCGCACTGACCGGCGCCCGGGTCCTGGCGGAGATCGGCGACGACCGCACCCGGTTCGCCACCGCCGGATCTCTCAAGGCCTACGCGGGAAGCGCCCCGTCACCAGGGCCAGCGGCAAGAGCTGCAAGGTCATGAGCCGGAAGGTCAAGAACCAGAGACTGGCCCCCGTCGGCTGCGTCTGGGCATTCGGCGCTCTCACCAGGTCGCCAGGCGCCAGAGCCCACTACGACCGCCCGCTCTCGCGGATGATCCACAAGAAACGGCCTAGCAGGCGGGGGAGGAGCCCTTCTGGCCCTTGAGGTCGCGGTTGTACAGCCACCCGGTGGCGTTCGTGCCCTCCACGCGCACGAACGTCCACTGATTGCCGTACGAGTTGACGATGTAGCACTGGTACCAGAGCTTGGTGCCGTCCTTGACCAGGCTGCCCTGCGAGCAATGTTGGTACGGCGCGGCCAGCAAGTGGTGGTCGCCGGAGATGTAGCCGTAGGTGCCCGGGGCCGGGTCCCTGTGGGTCCAGCCGGCGCAGTCCGTCGGTACGGGGCTCGGCTCGGCCGCGGCGGGCGAGGAGCCCTTCGGGGAGGGCGATGACGAGTCGGCCTTCTTCGAGGCGCTCGCGGATGGCTTCGCCGTGGGTCCGGAGCCGGAGGGAGACGGTGCCGGGCTCTGCGCGTCCGGCTGCCCGCCGGCGGCCGGGGAGCCGCCGGGTGCCCCAGTCGGAGCCACCGTCCGCGCCTGGTTGCCGTCGCCGCCCGAGGTCACGGCGTAGGTGACGCCGCCGGCGGCGAGTACGGTGGCGACCGCAACGGCCACCGCGGCACGGCTGCGACGCCGCGCCCGGTCCACGGCCGCCGGGCCGGACTGGTCGACAGTGAACGGCTGACCGGACGGGGGGCCCTGCGCGGGTCCGTGCGACGGGAATCCGGGCTGCGGGGTGGGGGCGTAGGGCTGCGGAATCGATACGGCGCCGGCGTCGAAACCAGCCGGGGGCGGGGGCCCGAAGCCGGGAGCGGGCGCGGACACGGGCTGCGCGGTGGGGGTCGGCGGGACTGTGGCGGGCGCGGCCGTGGGGACAGCGCCGCCGCCGGCCGCCACCTGCTCCAGCATCGCGCGGGCCCGGTCGGCGGTGGGCCGGTGTTCCGGCTCCTTCGCCATCAGTGCCCGCAGCACCGGGGCGAGCGGCCCCGCGCGCCGAGGCTCGGGCAGCGGGTCGCCGACGATCGCGGCCAGCGTGGACCACACCGAGGTACGGCGGAACGGCGAGACCCCCTCGACCGCCGCGTACAGGGTCATCCCGAGCGACCATATGTCGGAGGCCGGTCCGGGCTCCCTGCCCTGCGCGCGCTCCGGCGGCAGGTAGTCGAGCGAACCGACCAGCTGACCGCTGCGGGTCAGCTTCGCCATGGCCTCGTCGTCGGAGGTCTCGATGGCGGCGATGCCGAAGTCCGTGAGCACGACCCGGCCGTCGCGCTCCAGCAGCACATTGCCCGGCTTCACGTCGCGGTGCAGGACGCCCGCGCGGTGGGCGGCGTCGAGCGCGTCCATCAGCTTGGCGCCGATCGCGGCGGCCTCGTACGGGTCGAGCGCTCCACGCTGCGTCAGCACCTCGTCGAGCGAGGGGCCGTCGACGAGCTCCATGACGATGACGGGCAGACCCTGCTCGTGCGTCACGTCGTGCACGGTGACGACGCCGCCGTGCCGAATGCGGGCAGCGGCCTGCGCCTCACGCCCCATCCGGGTGCGCAGGTCGGCCAGTTCGGCGTCACTGGAGTCGGTGTAGGCCCGCAGGACCTTGACGGCGACCTCGCGGGCGAGCAGCTCGTCGACGGCCCGCGCGACCACGCCCATGCCGCCGCGGCCGACCACGGAGGTCACACGGTAGCGTCCCCCGAGCACCTTTCCGATCAGGTCCCCGTCGTTCGCTTCCCCCGCTTGACCCGCTGGCACCACATGCTCCGTTCCACGACCGGTCGTCCGTCTCGACTCTCTGACGTGCACAAGCGTAGATGCATGATCCGCACGCCGACCACGCCGCTGCCCACCCCGCGGCGCGCGGCAGACGCGCCTCCGCTCACTCGCGGCTGCCCGCACCGTCGGGCCGGCCCCGCAGGAGGCCGCTCGCCGGGTCGCCGGGGCCGGGGCAGAGCTCGGCAACCTGGCAAGCATCGACTCGGAGGGGTGGGGACGTAGCCCCATCGGGGTGGCTCCCTCACCGCTGCTCCGAACCCGGCCCTCAAGAGCCTTCCCACGCGAAGCTGCCGGAGCCATCCGGCCACGACCACACGGCCTTGGACTTCAGGCGCCGGAGGGTGCCGGCACCGCCGCCGTGGCGCAGCGCACGGTGCGCGTCTACCACCTTCCGCACCGGCTGACCCGGGCCCTGCCCGTACGCCTTCCAAGGGCATCGACGTCGCTCGGATCCTCGCCGGCGCGCACGCGGCGGGGGCGGCGTGGACCAGGCCGTCACCGCGGCCCCGCCCCAACGCGAACGGCGCGCCGCCTCCCAGGGCAGGGACCGTTCTGCGTTCTGGTGCTCGGTCAGGGGAGTTCGGCGGCGCCCTTCTCGTAGTCGGCTGCCTGTGCCGGGGTGAGGAGTCGCCTGACGCGGATCAGGGTTGCGCCGTGGCGGTAGTCGTATGCGGTTCGGTCAGCCGGCCGCGTTCCGAGGCTGTGCGCGTATTGTCGAGGAGCCCTGCGTTCTGTGTAAACAGCCGCCGTCGGTACTTCCCTACGCTCGGGACCTGCAAGCCGCAGCCCCTCGAAGGAGCGGCCCGCTGGCACCGGCCATGAGGCCGGACGCAGAGGGAGGGACGTATGAAAACGGTCAAGCGCGTGGGAGCGGTCCTCGGGACCACCGTGCTGACGGCAACCACCCTGCTGGGGGTGTCGACCTCGGCCCAAGCATCGAGCTGGAACTGCTGTTCGGAGGTTACGGCCGACAGGCAGAGTGCCTACGCGTTCTGCGACGGAGACGGGCCCATGCGGGTCGCCGCCTACTGCGACCTGGACAGGTACCCGTACCGGACCACTGTCTACGGCTCCTGGGGCGGCAACGGGAGCTCCGTCCACGTGAGTTCCTGCTACATCAGCAAGGCGTGGTACGAGGTCCCCTGACGGCCTCGTGATTCCTGCACCTCCCTTCATCTCTTCGGACGCGGTGCAAGACCACAGCCGACCCTTGAGGAGAACAGACCATGAAGCTCCGACAGGCCGCGACCTTCCTCGCGACCGCCGCTCTCACGGCAACGACCTTGCTGGGAAATGGCTTTGTAGGCGAGTTTCAGGAACGTCTGCTGCTCAGCGGCAGGAGCACCCGATTCCACTGAAGAGTGATGTCGCTGAGTTTCGGGTTCTGGCACAGATCTTGGGGAGCGATCGCGGAGAGTCATCGCGGTGTTCGAGGACGGGGATGTCCTACCTCGTCCAATCGAGGCGTCTACTCAGCGAATCCCGTTGCTTGGCTGGCGCGGCCCGTCATTTAACCGTCCGAGTGTTCGCGGTGCAGGTGCTCAGAGCGGGACTGGAGGATGTCCAGGGCCTCGTGGATCGAGCAGCCGAGGTGGTCTCGGAACAGCTTGATGGCCTTGATGGTCATGCCGCTGAGGATCTCTTCGTCCGCGAAGGAGAGCGGGCCGGCCGTCCAGGGTGCGGAGGCGGGGTCTCCACCTGGCCAGTCGACGTCGGTCAGGGTGGCGAGCAGGCGGCCGTCCGCGAGCGCCACCGCCACGTCCATGCCGCGGGCCGCCTTCTCCGTGAAGGCAGCGGGTGCAGTGTGGTCCAGGAGGAAGACGAAGTGCTGGGCAATACGTTGCCGCCATTCATCGAGCTCGCCGTCGGCATCCAGGCGGAGGTTGGAGTTCCAGGCTGCCTGGACGAGAACTGATACGAACAGTCCGAGGAAGTCCGATTTCAGCAGGTCGTCCGCGTGCTCGATCAGGATCGCGAGGTCCTGGTTACCGTGGCCGGGACCGTGCCAGTCGTGGAGGCAGTCCACGAGCGCGTCCCAGTTGTGGCCGAAGTAGCCGAGGAACGACAGTTCCCGGGCGAAGGTGCGAAAGACGGACGCCGGATCCCGCATTTCCCGGCCGTCCATCCGCAGGACCAGACCGTTTCGCTGCACGAGCGCGGCCGTTTCCGCCGCCAGCCACGGGTCGGCCGGGGAGGTGAACACGACCCATGGGGAGCGGTGTTCCGTCAGCGTGGGCTTGGTCATCATGGGTGAGATCCTTGCACGGCATTTGCTCGGAGCCCGAGCGATTAAGGGAGGGGAGATCGTCCTCGACGAGCACCGTCCGCCCAGGTCAGGAGGCTGCCGATGACCTTCTTCAATCCTTGGGTCGCGGGGCTACTGCAGCAGGATCATCTTCCGCAGCAGGTGGAAGCCGGCTCGTCCGTAGAGCTGCCTTTTGATCTTCTTGATGCGATTGACGGCGCCTTCGATGCTGCCGGAGCTCCAGTGGAGGGTGAGTCCGGCTGTCACGGCGTCGAGGTCTCGGAGCAGGTGGAGTGCGAAGCCGGTGAGGCCGGGCAGTTGGCTTGCGTCGACTGCGTCGATCCAGGCAAGGAGCCTGGCGCCGAGGCGGGCGGTGAGTATTTCGCCGAAGTCGCGGACATGTTCGGCGGCGGTGTCCAGTTCTGGGCAGCGTGCCAGGACACCCTTCTGGCCGGCGCGGTCGTCCTCGCTCAGCGCGGTG
Organism: Streptomyces sp. NBC_01006; assembly: GCF_045162725.1. Classification (NCBI taxonomy): domain Bacteria; kingdom Bacillati; phylum Actinomycetota; class Actinomycetes; order Kitasatosporales; family Streptomycetaceae; genus Streptomyces; species Streptomyces sp. NBC_01006. The sequence goes on from NZ_CP108700.1 coordinate 8,496,651, forward strand.
GGGTGTCGGGTGAGCCAGTCGGTCACCTGCCGCACCGGCGGAGGCCGGGGCGGCGCGCCGGCCGGAGCCCCGCGGAGGGTGGCGATGTGGCTGCGGACCATCTGGTAGGTGACGGGCGCGTTGTCGGCGACGAGTTCGTTGTGGAGGTGGGTGACGCTGGTGCCTCCCTCGGTGAAGCGTCGCTCCAGGTGGGGCTTGTAGGGGTCCAGCCCGCTGGGTCGGGGCCGGTTCTCGCGAATGGTGTCCTGCCAGCGTGCGGCGTTCGCGTATCTGAGCACGGTGTTGAGGCCCCAGCCCAGGTGCCGGGCAATCGCTCGGCGCGAGTGACCTTGGGCAAGGAGCTCGTGGACCAGGGCGTGCGCGGCCTTCTTGCGCTCAGCCCGTCGGCCGATGGGTGCCGGGGCATCCTGCGGTCGGCCGGAAGTCAGTCGGGTGGCCTCCGGCAACGTGCTGCCGGGCGAAGGGGCGCGCAGGCAGTCGCGGTGGGCGGCAACGCAGGTTTCCACGGCTCGGCCGAGGCCCTGCCACAGGTGGAACCGGTCGGCGACCTGCAGAGCATCGGGGGCACCGCGCCGGGCACCTTCGGCGTAGGCGCCCGCCCGGTCCCGGCAGATGATCTCCACGCCGGGGTGGCGGATCGGCGAGGCGGCCAGAGGCGCGGCCTCGCGGGTCGGGAGCACGTCGAGGACGCGATGGTCTTCGACGCTGGTCAAGACGGTGGAGTAGGTCTGGCCGCGGCAGATCGCGAAGTCTTCCACGCCCAGGACGCGCGGAGTACCAAACTGCGGATCGGGCAATGCCATGACCCTCCGTAGCAAGGTCATCCGGCCCGCGCCGAAGCCCAGCTGGGCCGCCAGCCGGGCACCGGCCCGCCCGGCCAGCGCGAGCCCCACTCGCTCCAGGGCGTGGTTGAGCCGCGTGGTGAACCGTGCGTGCGGTGCAGCGAGCTGCGAGAACGGCTCGGCGAACGTCCGCCGCGGGCAGTCCACCGAGCCGCAGATGAAACGCCGAACCGTCAGCCGGATAACAAAGCCCTGCTCAGCGAACGGAAGGTCCTTCAGCCTGCGCTGGTAGCGGTCGTGGACTCGGTCCGAGAAATGGCCGCAGTCCGGACGTGCAGAGCCGGCCGCGCGGCCTCTCGCCGCCACCTCGACCGTGCCGAACGCGGCTGTGACCGCCTCGACATCCACGTCGTCGATTCCGTCGAACACGAGCGAGTCCCAGAACGGTGCATCGGTCTGCATGACCAGCACCATCACCGGCCACGACCGGCTGCAGCAGCGGGCGACAGGGACCTGGGGGAGCGTCAATTCTGATCGCTGGACGACAAGGCGTACGCGCTCTCACGCGAACCCGTCTCCTCGCAATCGAACAACGGGGTAACGCTCCGCGACGACTCCCCAAGATCTGTGCCAGAACCCCGTTCTCACGTACAAGGCCACCCACCACTGGGGGAGCTGCGAGCAGACGTAAGGGCGTACCCCCGGCAAGGCGATGGTGGCGGGGACGGTGCGCGGGGCCGGGAGGCGGTCTGCCGGTCGGGTGGGCGGACGTGGCCGAGCGCCAGGCGCTCCTCGGCTTCGCGGAGGACTGCCCGGTGACCTCCACCCGGCCCGCGTCTGCGGGAGGGCGGCGATACCTGCTCTGCGGGGGGTGGGTGGGGCGGTGCTGCGGCCGCTCGTTCATCGGGTGGGCGGACGCGCCATATAGCCGCGTTCGGACAGGACGGGCAGGCGGTAGCGATCGCGCGTGGACTCGTCGAAGTCGTCGAGGAACCCGTGGAGCAGGTCGGCGAGGTGGGCCAGGGATTCGACGGTGAAGAGGACGGGCTGGTAGCCGGCGACCTGGTACGGCATCCGGACCAGCTCGGCGAGGTCGAACGGCCGCAGGTCGGCCTTGGGGAAGCGCCCGAGCTCGCCGTAGGACGACAGCAGGGCCGCCCCGTACGCTCTGGGCCGCCGCTGCTTGAGGACGGTGCCGTATTCGAGGGTGAACCAGTACACGCGGCTGATCAGATCCAGCGCGTCGGCCGTCTCCACCCGGGCCGCGGCCCGGCCCACCGTGCGGTACAGGTCGGCGAAGAACGGATCGGCGAGATGGATGCCGTGCCCGAACACGTCGTGCAGGACGTCCGGTTCCGGCGTGTACAGGGGCATCGCTGGATGCCGTACGTACTGCACGGCATGGAAATACCCCTTGGCCATCGCGCCCAGGAAACGCTTGTTCGCAACGATCCCGCCTGCCAGCGTGAAGCGGAAACCCGTCAGGGCCTGCAGCCGGTTGGAGACTTCCTCGTGCTGCGGGACACCGCCGGCCGGAATCGGCGCGACGCCCCGGGCCCCCAGAACTTCCCGGCAGGCCCAGAGGTCCTGCGCGCGCAGCAGCGCACCGTGCACGGCGCGCCAGGTGGCATGCTCGGCGTCGGTGTAGTGCACCTCGGGTGAGGGCTCGCCCACCGGGTGGCCCTCCGCCCGTTCGGCGATCAGGTTCCTGCGGCGCACGTAGGCCGGGTCTGCGAAACCGGGATGTTTCCCGGCGCAGCCCACCGTGGTGCCGCTCGCGTCCAGCGGGGTCAGACTCATCCAATCGATCATGAACTGCATCGTGGACCGCCACCCGCTTCACCGCGCTGGCCGCGCCGTGCACCTCACCCACACCAGCGACCCGGCACCCGGTTGCGAGCACTCGCCGATTCGGTTCTCCTCGATGTTCTGGTCCAGGTGCGCGGCGCCAGGCCGGTGGTGCTGGCCGGGAGCTGCCGGGGTCGCCGGCCTGACCGGTGCGGTGGGCCTGTCCGGGGGCTGTGACGACACTGGGTGAAGGACACAGTGACCGGGGCTGCGGCGGTGCTCATGCTGGTGGTGGGGGCAGTACGAGGATGTGGTCGTCCAGGGTTTCGGTGGTGAAGCCTGCGGTACGGAGTGCGGAGTCCAGGGCGAGACCGGTGGCGTGGTGCAGCCCGGCCAGCCCCGTACCCGCCTCGCCCGGCGCGTGCGCACCACTGGTGCGGGCATGCAACTCGTCGATCTCTTCGGGCAGCCAGCCCACCATCACGCCCCGGGCATGGCGCACCAGATGCACGCCCTCCCCGCCCCCGCTTCCAGGGTCGAACCCCGCTTCGATGAGAGCGGTGCGCACCGCGTCCAGGAGGTCCGTCTCGTGATCATCCACAGGCGGCACTGTAGAGGACCGGCCAGGGCCGCCGGGGTGTCTGTGGCGCTGCCCGGGTCCGTGGCGGGACCCGGCCGGGGTGGCTTCAACCGGCCGGGTCCCGCGCGTGTGGACCTCTCGTCGCCCTGCCACCCTGACATGCACGAGGCCGGACTGCGCGCTGGGCTGGGGGATGGGTGGGCCGGGCGGGTGACACGCTCACACCTGCGGCTGCGCGGGAGCGCGGCTGGCATTTGGCCACCTGAGGATGGGGTTTCCGTTGTGCCTCTCGTCGAATGGAGCCCTTCATGTTGGAGCGCAGGTCGTGCAAGGACGGTACCGAGGTCACCTTCGTTCTGCCGGGGGAGGATCCGCCGGGGCCGGTGAGCGTGGTGGGGGACTTCAACGACTGGCAGCCCGGCGTGCACACGCTTCAGCCGCGCGAGGACGGCAAGCGGGCGGTCGCGGTCGCACTGCCGGGCGCAACGACGCAGTCTTTCCGCTATCTGGCGGCTGGCGATTACTGGTTCAACGAGGAGAGCGCCGAAGGCGACGGCGCCAACAGCCGCGTGCACACCTGACCCCCGCCCGCAGCATCCCCGAATCCGTCGGCGCCGCCGCGGATGCGTCGTGGACAGCGTTCTGTGTGTGGGAGTACCTTGCCGCCCATGGCGTGCTCCGCCAAGCGGGCTGCCGGATTCCGGCCCGAGGCCGTCGACCGGCGCAGATCCGACAGCGAGTCCGTGAAGCGGACCGATCACCTGCCCCCTCGCAACGAGCCCGCGCCGTAGACGAACACGGCGTGGCGCCGGGGGAGCGTCAGGCGAAGCGTGAGCCGATCCGGAACCGCAACTCGCTCGCGGCCCGGAGGATGTCCTCGCTCTGGGCGGTGTCGTCGAGGAGCCGGAGGAGCACCATCAACGCCCGTGCCTCGTCTGCGCTGATGATTTTCAGGCGGGGTTCGGTGACGCCGTCGAGGAGGGTGTCCAGCAGGTCCAGTGTCTCGTCCATGCCTGGGACAACGCTGCACGCGCTCGCACGGAGGTCTACGGCGCATTGTGCGGTCCGGGCCGTCGCGGCGCAGTGTCCGGCGGAGGTCAGGCCTTTTACCGCGCTCTGTCCCGGGTGAGTGCCTGCTGGAGTTCGTCGCGGGTCATGGTGAAGCGGCCGGGGATGCCAGCCGCCGTGGCCTTCTCATACAGCTTGGCAGCCCGTCCAGTTCTGTCGGCGCGGCGTGTGTCCGCTCCTTCGCGGGTGGTGCCTTCTTGGGCCGCTTGACGCCCGGAGCGGCGGCCTTCTCGCCGCCCGCTTTGAGGCCTTTGGCTTCTTCGGCGCTGGCGCGGAGGGCTTCCACGAGGTCGACGGCGCCGGTGCCCTTGGCTGGCGGCTCGGTCTTCTCCGCCGTCTCACCCGCCTGTTTCTCGGTGATCAGGGCGGCGGCCTTCTCACGGAACGGTATGCCTCGACGGCGGCTGGTGGCAGCGGCTGACCGAGCAGACCAGACTGCCTTTCTGTCGAAGCTTGCAGGCCGACTGGTCTGGCATCGGCATTCCTGAGTTTGGCCGTCCTTGGCGGAGCGCAGGATCGGGCCATGACCGAACACTGCGGACCCGTGGCCGGAATCGTGCGTGCCAGCTCGGCGGCACCTTTCCCGTGCGTGACGAGGTGAGGCTGCTGTCCGCAGAGGCTCGGACCGGTATGGTCGGGAACGCATCCGACCCTGCGGGACTGCCTCCTGCGGTGCGGGAGACAGTCGAGGCGATCGTGCGGGCGGTGGGAGCCGGAGACGACATCCTTATCGGCCGCCTGCTGAACCGGTTCACACAGATCGCAGACGTCGACGCCCTCGTTCACCTGCGCACCCGCCTGAACACTGCGCTGCGCGCAACAAGGGCGCGCGCCTGAACAACACGGTCCCGGTTACGCCCGGAGACCGCCGTTCGCTTCGCGGGTCCAGCAGCGTCGGGGTGTTCGGCCAGCAGGTGCTCGGTCTTCGTCTGGGAGGGGTGACGTGACGGCTGGCGGATCGTTTCAGCTGACGTGAATAATGGATTCCGTTTTTCCGGGCCGGGTTCCCGCTGTCCGGACCGCATCAGCCTGCCCGGTCGGGGCTTGCCGCCCGTAGCCGCCCGCATGCCGAGTCTGGGCAAGGGAGAGGCGGTGTGAGGGACCGGTCGTTTTACTGGTGTCGCTCCTGCCGCCGGCCGCTCTACGCCACGAGTTCCGCCACGCTGCCAGCTGGCTGGGACTGGGCGATCGACCACCAGCAGCCCGGCGACTGCTCCAACGGGCACCTGATGCCCCTGACCGGCACTGCCACCGTCCCTGAAGACCTGCCCAACGCCCCGCGTGTGCTGCGCGTCTTCGGATCCTGAGTTTGCCGTTCAACCTTCAGCGGTCGGCGAAGGAGGTTCGTTCCCGGTGGCGAGGGTGACTTGGGCGGTCCCCATGACCAGGGCTCCGGGGGCGGATCCCAGTGCACCTGAACGTCGGTGTCGTGGAAGTCGCGCGCGAGTTCCGTCACCATGCCGCTATCCAACATCGTCGGGATCGTGGCGATGAACTGGGGTGGAGGGGCCGCTGCCGCGGCGCGGTTTGGTGCCTGTCTTGTGGTGTGAGGGTCGGGTGTAGGACTCGCCTGTGGCGAGGATGCGTCCGACGTCGTAGCGGGTGGCGGGTCTCCGGTTCTTTGAGCCGAGGGGGCGGCCGGGGCCGGGGCGGGTGGGTTTTGGTGCACCGGCTGGCGTGCCGGTCTTCGCGCGCAGGTTCCTGAATCCGTGGCGGACCCGGGCAGGGGTGAGTCTGTTCGGTTCCGAACAAGTTCCCGACCCTCGTTCGGCGCCGGACCATAAACGACAAGCTCAGTCGGCTGACGAGGGCGCGACCGCCCGGCGCCAGACGGTGGCGTCGAGGGTGACGTGGAAGGCGGGGTCGGTGTTGGCCGTCTGTCCCCGGAAGGTGATCAGGCCGATGTGACCCGCCTTGGTGAGGACGCAGAACTGGGCGCCCGGGGACAGTTTGTCCAGGGGGATGTAGTTGGCGAAGCGCGTCTCGTCGCGGCAGGTCTCCAGGGATCCGGCCTGCCCCGGGTCGAGCAGCACGAGGTGGTTGCCCGCCTGGGTGCGCACGCGGTACGGGAGCGAGTGCCCGGCGAACTCCAGGTCGCCGGCGGAGCCGCCCGATTCCTGCGGCTGCAACTCACCGTCGCCGAACCTCAGGGTGTAGTTTTCCGGCAGGTTGATGCCCGTACGGGTGACCGGCTCCGGCGCCTTGGCCACGCCGGCCGGCGGCTGCGAGGCCTTCGGGGTGGACGAAACCCTCTTCCCCTTCCCGGCGGCCTGTTCTTCCGTGCCGGAGTTGCGGCTCACGAGGTACAGGCCTCCGCCGGCGAGCAGCGCCAGGGCGAGCCCGACCGCCACGGCGACGCCCGGCCGCCGGTTCGGTCGGCCCGGCGCGGACGGCCGGGGCGGGTAGCCCGGTGGCATCGACGGCTGGGCGTAGGGGCCCGGCGGGGGCGGCGTCGGCGGTCCGTACGCGCCCTGGACGGCGGGCGGCGCGGCGGGCGCGGCGGTCACCGTCGGCGTGTGGCCGGGCGGCGCCGGTGCCGGGGCCGCCGGAACCCGGGTCACCTCGGGCGGTGCGGGCGCCGCCGCGCGCAGCGTGATGTCGGCGGCGACCGCGCCGGGCAGCCAGGCTTCGGGGCGGCGCAGCGGCGCGTCGCCGTTGGCGGCCCGGCACAGCGCGAGGACCTCGTCGACCGAGGGCCTGGCCGCCGGGTCCTTGGCGAGGCAGCGGGCCACCAACTCCTGCAGCTGGGCCGGGAGGCGGGTGAGGTCGGGCTGCTCGTGGACGATGCGGTAGAGCACGCCGTGCGAGGTGCCCTCGCCGAACGCGGGCAGGCCGGTCGCCGCGTACGCTGCGACCTGGCCGAGCGCGAAGATGTCGGTGGCCGGGGTGACCGCACCGCCCGCGGCCTGTTCGGGTGCCATGAAGGTCGGGGTGCCGATGGTGACGCCGCTGCCGGTGAGGGCGGTCGCGTCGGCGGCCCGCGCGATGCCGAAGTCGATGACGCGGGGCCCGTCGCCCGCGAGCAGGACGTTGGACGGCTTGAGGTCGCGGTGGACGATGCCGGCCCCGTGGATGACCTGCAGTGCCTCGGCGACGCCCGCGACCAGGAGCAGCACGGTGGGCACGGGCAGCCCGCCGTGCCGCTGCACGGCGTCGGCCAGTGAGGGCCCGGGGACGTAGGCCGTGGCGAGCCAGGGGTGGCGGCCCTCGGTGTCGGAGTCGATCACCGGCGCGGTGTAGAGCCCCTGCACGCGCTCGGCGGCCCGCACCTCCTGCTGGAAGCGGCGGCGGAACTCGGTGTCCTCGCCGAACTCCGGCCGGATCACCTTGATCGCGACGGGCCGTCCGCCCGGCGTGTACGAGAGGTACACCTTGCCCATGCCGCCGGCGCCGAGCCTGGCCGCGATGCGGTATCCGGCCACGGACCGCGGGTCGTCGCCCTCCAGCGGATGAAAGACGGTGTCCAACTCGATTCCCCTACAGTCGTTTTCGGCCCGCGCCGCGGCATCCGCCCGGCGCACGCGGAACTTTACCGAACGCAAGATCCTCTGCCGGTCAGAGCCTGTGTCTGAATCCCGTTCGGATCAGCGTGCGTGCCAGACGGCGTACGTCCGGGCGGGTTCAGATGCAGGCTCTCAAGATGTCTGGCTGGCGCGGGCTTTCGCGATGAGGCGTTCGGCGGTGCGGGTGCTGACGTCGTAGCGGGAGGCGAGGGAGTTCGCGGTGACGGCCGGCCCCTGTCCGGTCTCGGCGGTGGCGAGGGGCGGCGGCGGTCTCGGGGACTCGAGTATCGGGCGTGGTGCGGCGGGGCGTGCGGTCTTTGGCGCCGGGGGTGCGGCTCTTGTACTGGACAGGGCGGGCGGCGCGGGCCTCGGCGGCCGCACGCGTCCACCACCTCCGTCCGTGCAGTTCGACGCCAGGGTCGATGAGTCCGGGGGCGGCGTCGGCGCGGATGGTCGAGGCGCTCAGTCCGGCGACGACGCCGGCCTGGGCGTCGGGCAGCAGGTCGCCGGGGTGCGGCTCCTGGGGCAGGGGCGGGACGGGCGTTCCGGCGAGGTGCGCGTGGACCTGCTGACGGCGCCAGCCGGCCGGGGCGGGTATCGGGCGGCCGGTGGGGGCGGGTTGGGGTGGGAGCGGTAGGGCCGGTGGATGCCGTCACCCCTTGGGGTGTCCCACCGGCCCCTTTTCGCGTACCGGGCCCTGGCCACCCTGGCCGCCCCGCCAAACGGTGGGGCGGCCAGGGCCCGGAGTTCAGGCGGTTGTCTGGCGGAGGGTGTTCAGGACGGCGGCCAGGAGGGCGGCGGTTTCCGCCTGGTACGGCATCGCCTGGTCGTAGGTGTCGTACACGACCTCGTAGAGGAGTGAGGACCGTTCCGCCCCCACGCGAGGAGGGGGGAAGTCCCGGGGAGGGGTGGTTAGAAGAGCCCGATTATGGACAGATCCGTGCCATGATTTTTGAATTCACCGGCGTGCTCCTCCGCGCCGCCGGCAATCAGCGGACGGTCTCGATCGCGGCCACCACCCTCTCGGAGGCCCTGACCGAGGTGGCAGCAAAGTTCCCTCAGCTGAAGCGCCTCCTGCTCGACAGCAACGGACAGCTGGGTGCGGCCCACAGGGTTGTGCTCAACCGTGAGGTGATCTTGCGTCCCGACGGGGCGATGCCGCTCGGTGACGACGACCAGATCGAGTTCCAGACTGTCATCGCTGGTGGCTGAGGCAGCCACCGCGTCAGCGGGGATGGGTCGAGGCCGCTGCGGCGTGATGGCTGCGACCTCGCCTTCCCGACGCTTGGACTTGCTGGAGGTCCTGACGTACATCTAGCTCGGCTGCGCCCACCCCACACCGGGGGCGGCCAGGGCGGCGAGCTGGCCCGCGTCGAGCCTGTCGCGGCGCTGCTTCTGGTTGGCGATCCCCCCCGGTCCGATGCTCTGACTAATCCGGCAGAAGTTCGACATGTGCTCGGGCGGGCAGGGCGCTGCCTTCACGTTCCTGGTACTGCGCGCGGGCTTGAACGCCCTTCTTGAAGGCTTCCGCGCCCCGCCCGGACGTGGCTGGTCGCGCCCGGCGTCGCGCTCGCGCGGGCGGTTCGTGCAGGTCAGCCCCGGCGGTGCGCGGGCAGGGTGTTTTGCGCCATCGTCGGGTTCCGGCCGTTCGCGCGGGAGTTCCGGCCCGGTGGTGATCTTCGGTGGAAGGCTCTGACCGGGAAGGCAGCGTGCCGTCCTGTGAGGAGAGACCATGCCCGACGAAGTGACCGACCTCGGCGCGATCCCGGGATCCGGGGACGGCCCCGCGGCGCCTGCTCTGGGCTCGATCCCGGTGACCGAGATCCACCCGGTGGCCGAGGTTCGCCCGGAGGCCGACAGCGGCCTGACCGTGGTCGCTCCGGCCGACGTGAAGGCGGAGGAGGTGGGCTTGTTCAGTATCCGGTACAGGGGATTGGTGCCCACGCTCGTCCTCACCGGCGGCACGATCGTCCCCTCCCTGATCACCGTCGTGGACGGGTCCGGGAGCGTTCTGGCCGAGTACGAGGCACGCCCTGCCCCGAAGCGGATCGCGAACCGGATGCTTCCCGACGACCAGAACGATCTCGTCTGCGCCACCCCTGACTGCAAGCCCATCAGCCTGACCAAGTAGGCCCGCCGGCCAGGGGCCCAACCGCCGGCACCAGCCCTGGGGCGGGACGCTCACCGCGCCCAGTCGAGTCCTGGGTCGGCGAGTGCCTGAGAGCTGAGTGGGGCGGACTGCGGTCGCGACGCTGCGCAAGTGAAGGGCTCCGGGAGCACGTGAGGAATTCGCGCTTCAGTTGGCGAAACGGGACCAAGTCGAGCGCTCAGTCACAAGTGCCCAGGGCCCAGTGCCCCACGGCAGCGCCGTCCTTGCCCCTGAGTGGGCGTCCGGCCGCGCGTCAGGGCTCCCCTGGGGCGGGCCTTTTGGCTGGTGAACCGAATGGGGTCGCCGTATGTCTGAGTGCCTTGCATAAGTGGTTGTACTGGCTGGACACCTTTCCGGCCCTTTATGGCCTATTTGTAGACACTCGCCCCGGTGTCGTGATCACCATGCGTAGCGTTCCACTTGGGCCTGCGTCAAGGCTGGCCTTGGTGCTTTCGCGTTGGGGAGGAACGCCATGGGTGGTGGGGAGACGACTGCCGAGCAGCGGTTGGAGCGGTTGCGGGGGCTGCTGTCGGGGACGCGGGGCGACTCGCGGGCTTCGCGGAACGCGGCTCGGGTGCCGCAGGCGAACGTGACGTTCGGGGCGCTGCTGCATGCCGCGGACCGGCTGCGCCAGGGTGAGCAGCTGACCGATCTGGAGGCCAGGCTGCTGGGCGTGCTGGAGGGGGTGCTGGCGGAGGACGAGGTCCTGGAGTGGGGTCGCGTCTACCGTGAGTCGGTGACCGCCCGCACGGTGCTGACGGGGGGTGCCCGAGGTCATCACGAGCCGTCCGGTCTCGCAGGGCTACAGCATGGCGGACCTGGCCGAGGACCTGCCGGAGGTGACCAAGCTGTGGATGGCGCAGCCCAACTGGTCGGCCGTCAGCCACGAGGACCTGGCCGCCGCGGGGGACTTCGACAGCCCGGAGTTCATCGAGGGCATGCGCGAGTGGGGCTTCGGCGTCACCGTGCCCGCCTGGCTGACCGCTCCCGGGGAAGGGAATGCGGGCCCGGAGCCTGCGCAGGAACTGGAGAGTGCGCGCGGGACGGACTACAGCTTCCGGCTGGAGTACGAGAACTTCTATGTCCACCGGGTGGTGGGTGACGGGTGGCCCACTACCAGGGATGAGATCCGCTGGCTGTCCGGCGGCCAGAGCGATCTCAGGTGGCGGGCTCAGCCGTTCATGTCGAAGGAGTTCGGCGGGGAGAGCGCACAGGCGGGCAGGACGCCGGCGTTCGGGACCTCGTGGAACGACCGGGTGGCCTTCGCGGGCCCGGCGGACCGGGCGGTGGCCCTGAACGTCGCGTGCTGGTAGTGGGACACCGGCGACGGCAGCAACGACAGCGTCGGTGAAGCCCTGAACCGGCTGAATAACGATCCCCTGTTCACCGCCTTGTGGGCGGCTCTCAGCGATGCCATGCCCACGGTCATCGGGTTCCTGATGGACATCACCTCCCTCGGCATCACCCTGATCAACCTGGTCGCACCACGCGATGGCACTTCAACGGTGACGGCCACCACGAGCTGAGGGTGAAGGTCACCGGAGACATCCCCATGCCCGTAGGCACCCTGGAATACGCGGTGCGCACCGGGAACACCTGGGGCACGCCGGCGGAGCTCCCCTGGCAGAGCATCACACCCCCGGCTCTGGCCTCGTACAACAACAAGCTCTACGCCCTGTACGTCCGCCCCGACGACAAGGCGGTGATGTGGACCCGCCTGGACGGCGACACCTGGAAGACCCCCGCCCGGGTCGGTGGTGACGCCAGCGTCTTCGCCCCGGCGGTGACGGTGAAGGACGGCAAGCTGTTCTACGCCGTCTCCGGCGCGGGCGCCCGGCTGTACTGGCGCACGTTCACCGAAGCCACAGGCTGGAGCGACATCACCCACCTCGCCGGCAACCAGTCCACCAAGAGTCCCGCCCTGACCTCCACCACGTACCGCGTCTGGATGACCCACATCGGCTTCGACGGCTCACTCTGGCACAACTGGTATGAAAACGGCGCCTGGAGTGTTCCGCAGCGCAGCAACCTCAACAGCTGGGTGGTGGACGACGGCGTCGCCATGACGCGCCACGGCGACCACCTGTGGCGGGTCGCCCGCGGCCGCGGCGACCACGTCTACACCAGCACCGGGGACGGATACGGCTGGCAGGACCGCGGCACCGTCACGCGCTGGTCCGTCACACACGCCCCGGCACTGGCCTCTCACGAGAGCACGTTGTGGATCTTCCTGCGCGGCCATGGACGGCAGCCTGCGCGCTGCCACGCGCCGCAGCCCGGACTACGCCTGGAGCGACACCCACCAGGTCGGCGGACAGAATCCCATCACGACAATAGACGAGGCGTCCGCGGTCTCTCACGACGGCAAGCTGTACGTGATGTACCGCCGCTGACCTCCTGGCCGGAAGCCCTGCCCTCCCATCGTTGAGGGCAGGGCCTGGTGACGGCGGGCAAACATACGGCGGCAGCGCAGGCAGCTGGACACTGCCCAGGCCCAATCGACCCCCAGCTGGGCGAGTGCTGCGAGCTGCGCCTGGTTGAGCTTGTCGCGGCGGGCCTTGATGTTTCCGATCCAGACCCCGATGCAGTGCTCGGTCCCGTCGGGCAGGACCTGGGCGACGCCGCGCCCGGGCAGCCGGCCTCCCCGCGCGACGTATTGCGCGAGCGCATCGAGGTCCTTCTGGAGGCCCCGCCGCCCGCGCCCGACCCGGACGTCACGACCTTCTTCGCGAGGGCCGGAGGCTCCCGTACTGCCTTCTTCACACCCAGCCCGCCGAGCCGGATCCGCTGCTCGTCGTTGAGCCGGTGCGACTCCCGTCGTTGGGTGTTGAGCCGGCGGCCGACGTCCTCGCCGTCCAGGGTGACCCCGGGCACGACATCGTCGAGTCTGGCGCCGCCCGCGAGGAGCTGGGCGAGGTAGGCGTGGTGCCGCTGCCAGTCGACCGTCCACCCCAGTTTGCGCGGGTTCCAGTCCGGATCGAAGGCTGCGAGTTCTTGCGCCCACCGGCGGGCGCGGTCGGGGTCCTTGCCGAGCCCGACGGGCCGGCAGATGTTGGTGAGCCACTGTCCGGCCGGCCGTTCGAGCGCGTAGGCGTGTCGCGGCGCGGCGAGCGTGCCGTCCAGTTCGTACGCGCGGGCGGCGGCGAGGTTCTCGGCGAAGCCGGCGTCGGCTGACAGCCGGGGATCCGCCCTGCAGGTGTCTCACGACAGCAGCCTGGTCACCACATGGCGGTCATGATCACCCTCGAAGGTCACGCGAGCAGCGGCAGCCAACCGCCAGTCGGTTGAGACCCAACCACTGCCACAGGCTCGCCCATTCACAGGGCGCGGGGCGTGCGGTTGCTGACGGCGATCGGCGATGCTGCCGGCGACGGGGCCGGGCTGTCGGGGGTGTTGTGGGAGTTCGAGCGGATCGTCCTCCATGGCGTCGCCGGACTCTCCGACCGGGAGTGTCTGCTGCCGGGCCATGGTTACCCGCGCGCGTGGACCGGCCCGTCGTGACTTCAGCCCGCCCGTCCGGGTTTCGCCGGCCGCCGGGTCGGTGTCACCGGGCTCGATCGTCTCTGCGCCTCCGCTAGGGCACTGTCCGTTCAGGTTGCTCGGTCGTGGCGTGTGCGGTGGCGCTGGGCTTTGGCGCGGTTGCCGCATACCGCCATCGAGCACCAGCGTCTTTCTCCCTTGCGTGATGTGTCGAGGAAGTGGAGTGGGCAGGGCGGGTTGGCGCATTTGCGTAGGCGCCCGGGTGTTTGGGTCATGGCGCGTAGCAGGTCGCGTGCGCACATCCAGGCGGCGTGGTGTGCCGGGTCTGCTACCTCGGGTGTTTCGACCGCGCTTTCGGCGTTGAGGGACAGCTTGATGCGTCCGTGGTCGAGGATGCGGTTCAGGGCGGTGGTGTCCGTGGGATCCGCCACCGTGGCGGCGAGGGCGGTCCGGGTCTCGCGCAGGTGGGTGCGGACGTCGGCTGCGGCGGCTTCCGTGTTCAGGCCGTGCTTGTCCAGCCAGGCCAGGGTGAGCGCGTCCTCCTCCAGCAGGTCGTATGCGTCCGTCCCTGCCAGCCACTGCGTATTGATGAGGTCGGCGGCCAGCGGCTCGTCCGTGAGGGGGCGCCCGGGCCATCCCCGCGCCTCCAGCCGCGCCTGCAGTCCGGTCTCGCTCTGCTCAGTCACGACAACACCAACCTCCCGATTAACCGCTCAACACCATTTGACAGGTTAGCAGAGGCGTGCTTTCCTCAAGTCGAGCTAACCGGTAAAAGCGTTCTAAGGGGTTACTGCGGTGTTGAAGCGTCGACATGTTGCGCTCCTGGCGGGGCTTGCCTGTATGACCGCAGCCTTCGGCGTGAACTTCGCGGCCGGCGCCCTGTTCCCCTTCCTCGCGGCCGAGCACGGATGGAACGTGGCGACGCTGGGCGCTGTCGCGGGCCTGAACACGGCGCTCACCGGGCTTCTGCAGCCGCTCGTGGGCCGGGCGGTGGACGCGTGGGGCGCTCGCAGGGTCCTGCTCACCGGCATGGCCCTGCTGGTCGCGGCCCAGCTGCTGCTGTCGCTGACCTCGCAGCTGTGGCAGTTCGTGCTGGCCTACGGCGTTCTCGGCGCCGCGGGTTTCGCCGCCTCCAGCACGCCGCCCGTCTCCGCGCTGGTGAGCCGCTGGTTCCCCCGCCGGAAGGCGACAGCCCTGACGGTCATCACCGCCGGCATCAACCTCGGACAGCTCCTCGTCGTACCGGCGGCGGCCTTCCTCGCCGGCGCCGAGGGCGTCCCGATGGCCTACACCGTCATGGGAACGGGCGCCGCCGTGCTGGTCGTCCCGCTGCTGCTGGCCATACCCACAGAACCTCCTGCCGTGTCCGCTCCAGCCGTGTCCGCTCCTGCTGCGCCCGCGAAGGCGGCCGGCGAGGCGACACGGTCGGGCTCCCTGACGCTGACCATCACGTTCGGCCTGCATGCCCTGTCGCTGTACATGGTCATGCTGGCCCTGCCCCAGTACGCGATCGACCACGGCGCAACACCGGCCGCCGGCGGAAACCTGCCGGCCCTCGCCGCCGCCGCCAGCCTCACCAGCATGATCGCCACCGGCGTCCTGGTGCGCCGTGCAGCACCCCGCAGCCTGCTCTACGCACTGCACGCACTGCGAACGCTCGCGCTCTTCCTGCTGGCTTTTGCGCCCAGCCCGGCCGTGGTCCTCGCCGGAACCCTCCTCTTCGGGCTCTCCAGCTTCGCGACCATCCCCCTCACGGTGGCGGCACTCACCGCAAAAACCCCCGCAACCCAGCTGGGCCGGTCGATGGCCCGCGCGTGGCTCGTCCACCAGAGCGCCGCAGCCCTCGGTGTCGCCGCGGGCGGCGCCGTGCACGCCTGGACCGGCAGCTACACCCCGCTGCTCGCCGGCATCGCCGCAGCCCCCCTTCTCGCCCTGGTGCTGCTGCTGCGCAACCGCACGGCCGACTCCCACGACGGCGCCGTGGCACGGCCGGCCCCCACCCAGACTTCCGGCACCCCTGTGCCGGACCTCCCCACCAGCCTGACCACGAAAGGCATGTCATGACCACCCGCCACAACTTCGCCGAGATCGACGGCCAGAGGGTCTTCTACCGCGAGGCCGGACCCGCCGACGCCCCCACCCTGGTCCTGCTCCACGGCTTCCCGACCAGCTCACACATGTTCCGCGAGCTGATCCCCGCCCTCGCCGACCGCTACCACGTCATCGCACCCGACCACATCGGCTTCGGACGCAGCTCCGCCCCTTCGGCCGACGCCTACGACTACACCTTCGACAACCTCACCGCCGTCACCCTCGCACTCCTGGACCACCTCGGGCTGCAGACCTTCGCCCTGTACATCCAGGACTACGGCGCACCCATCGGCCTCAAGATCGCCCAGGCCCACCCCGACCGGGTGACCGCGATCATCACCCAGTCCGGCAACGCCTACACCGAAGGCTTCACCCCCTTCTGGGAGCCCCTGTTCGCCTACGCCATAGAGCCGGGCCCCGACACCGAGCCCGCCGTGCGCGCCCTGCTGACCGCCGACGCCACCC
The DNA here is from genome assembly GCF_045162725.1 of Streptomyces sp. NBC_01006. Classification (NCBI taxonomy): domain Bacteria; kingdom Bacillati; phylum Actinomycetota; class Actinomycetes; order Kitasatosporales; family Streptomycetaceae; genus Streptomyces; species Streptomyces sp. NBC_01006. Next base: position 8,512,557 of record NZ_CP108700.1, read on the forward strand.
ACTGGCAGTACACCCACGGCGTCAAGGACACCGCCCTGATCAGCCCCGACACCTGGACCCACGACCAGGCACTTCTCGACCGGCCCGGCAACGCAGAGATCCAGCTCGCACTCTTCCGCGACTACAAGAACAACCTCGACGCCTACCCCGCCTTCCAGGAGTACTTCCGCACCACCCAGGTACCCCTGCTGGCCGTCTGGGGCCGCAACGACGAAATCTTCGGACCCGACGGAGCCGAGGCCTACCGCCGCGATCTGCCCGACGCCGAGATCCACCTCCTGAACGCCGGCCACTTCGCCCTCGAAGACCAGCTCGACACCATCGCCGGCTACATCCGCGGTTTCCTCGGACGCGTCCTGAACTGACAGACCGACGCGCTGGGCAGGCCGGCACCCGCCGGCCTGCCCAGCCCCCACCGCCGCCACCCACGACGCGCGGCACGGCGACACCTCCACCCACCATGCTGCAATCACCGAGGAGAGCGCATGCCTCAGCACTACGCACGCATCGCCTTCACCGACGAGGTCAAAGAAGCACAGCAGGCGAACGGCAGCAGACGCGCCATGCAGCGCTTCGAGGAAGCCGACTTCGACAACGACATCCTGGGACCCGCCGAAGCACGCTTCATCACCGAACGCGACGGCTTCTACCTCGCCACCACCAGCAGCAGCGGATGGCCCTACGTGCAGTACCGGGGCGGCCCCCCGGGATTCGTGCACGTCATCGACGAAACCACACTCGCCTGGGCCGAACTGCGAGGAAACCGGCAGTACATCAGCCACGGCAACCTCGCCACCGACCAGCGGGCCTCCGTGTTCCTCATGGACTACGCCCGCCAGCGACGCCTGAAAATCTTCGGCAGTCTCCAACTCCTCGACCCGGAGCAGCACCCCGAACTCCGGGCCCGGACCATGGCCTCAACCCCGCCCGCCCAGATCCAGCGGCTCGCACGGCTGCACGTCCACGCCCACGACTGGAACTGCCCACAGCACATCACCCCCCGCTACACCGCAGCCGAGCTCCAGGAGGCCCTGACCCCGATGAGAGAAGAACTCGAACGCCTGAGATCCGAGAACGACACACTGCGCGTGGAGCTGGCGCGCCGCTCGGCATAGGCAACAGATCCCTCGCCTGCACCCGGGCCGTAACCCCTCCACCGCGTCCGAGAACGACATCAACCGGCTCGGGACCCCTCTCGGAGCAGGCCCCGGTCAACCCGCTCCCGCACGCGGGAAGTCGTGTCCGGCCGCAGTGACCGGCAGCGCGCCCCCTGGCACGCCGCCGCATCACACCTCTGCCGAGGAGCCCCCATGAACGCCACCGCCCGAGTGCACACCGTCCCAGCGCCCTACGCCGCGGCGCCCGCCCCCACGGCGCCCGGCATCGGCGAGCCGCCCTGCGAGTGGGGTCTTCCGCACCGACCCGAGTCCGTCGGCACCGCCCGCCGCATCACCCAAGCCGTACTCGACGCATGGGACACGGACAACGACGCGACCGACCAGGCTCTCCTCGTCGTCTCCGAACTCGTCACCAACGCAGTCGAACATGCCCTGCCCCCCCGTAGTCCTCCGCCTTGCACAGCGCACCGACACCCTGCGCATAGAGGTCGACCACGGCGGCCCCGCCCCCGCAAACGGTGCCCGGAGCCCTGCCTGTGACCCAGAGGAACACGGCCGCGGCGGTCAAATCGTCGCCCAGCTGGCGACCGCATACGGCACCCGAGCCCTCCCGCGTGGCGCCACTCACTGGGCAGATCTTCCCGCCACCGACGGGGCTCGACTGGGGCGAGTACGGCGAAGGCAAGGGTCGCCATGCCCTGCCCCCACTCAATCGAGTCAAAATTCGGTGCAACCCGCCGGTCCGCCCCGGCCCAGCGCCTAGCGTCAGGCCGGGATCAACCAGGTCGGCGGTGCTCTGGGGTGAGCGCTGCTGAGGCGTACTCGAACGAATGGACCGGACTGCGATGGCGACAGCACCGGAAGTGACAGCCGCACCGGAATTGGCAGTGCTGCGGGCTCTGGAGCGAGCGGGAAACCGGATGTTCCCACGCTCGGAGCGGGCCAGACTCAAGGGTGTCCCGCCGTGGGAGATCTACATCCACCTGCCAGCGGACCCTAGTGACCTGAGTCGGAGGTTTGACGTTAGTTCGGTATGAGTCGTCCGGGTCCGAAGATTCCGCCGTTGTCGGTGACCGATGCCCAGCGGGCTGCGCTGGAGGGCTGGGTGCGACGTCGGACGACGGCTCAGGCCTTGGCTCAGCGGTCGCGGATTGTGCTGGAATGCGCGGACGGGCACTCGGTGATGGAAGTGTCGCGTCGGCTGCGGATCGCACCGGACACGGTCCGCACCTGGCGGCGGCGCTTCCTCGAACACGGCCTGGACGGGCTGGGCGATGACCCGCGGCCGGGTGTCCCACGGAAGATCACCGACGAAGATGTCGAGCGGGTCATCGTCAAGACGTTGGAAGAGAGGCCGAAGAACGCGACGCGCTGGTCCACCCGGTCGATGGCCACGGCCACGGGTATGCCGCAGTCGACGGTTTCACGGATCTGGCGCGCGTTCGCCCTGGCCCCGCACCGGTCGCAGACGTCTCTGCTGTCGACGGATCCGCTGTTCATCGACAAGGTCCGCGACGTCGTCGGCCTCTACCTCGACCCGCCGGAGAAGGCTCTGGTCCTCTGCGTGGACGAGAAGTCGCAGATCCAGGCCCGGGACTGGTCCCAGCCGGTTCTGCCGATGATGCCCGGCGTTCCCGAACGACGCAGCCACGACTACATCCGCGCCGGCACCACCACCCTCTTCGCAGCCCTCGAAGTCGCGACCGGCAAGGTCATCGGATCGCTGCACCGCCGCCACCGGGCCGCCGAGTTCAAGAAGTTCCTCGCCAAGGTCGGCAAAGAAGTACCGGCGGATCTCCAGGTCCATCTGATCCTCGACAACTACGCGACCCACAAGACGCCGGCCGTGAAGAAGTGGCTGTTGGCTCACCCGCGGTTCCACCTGCAGTTCACGCCCACGAGTGCGTCGTGGCTGAACTTGGTGGAGCGGTGGTTCGCCGAGCTCACGCAGAAGAAGCTCAAGCGCGGAGTCCACCGCTCCGTCCAGGCCCTCGAACGTGACGTCCGGACCTGGCTCGCCGACTGGAACGACCAACCACGGCCCTTCATCTGGACGAAGACGGCCGACGAGATCCTCGACAAGGTCGCCGCCTACTGCCACCGAATCTCTGACTCAGGTCACGAGACCTCCTGGCCTACCTGGATGCCTTGGAAGCGATGATCGCCGGAAACCTCGAATGGTCCCATGTCAGCCTCCGCTACAACGGCCCCGGCCACCAGTGGAACGGCCTCACCGACGCCACCCTCGTCCTCACCCCGGACCGCACCCTCTACCTCGCCCACGACCTCCCGTGCCCCACAGCCGGTGCCGGGAGCTGACCTCCCGCGAGGCGCGACCCCACTACACAGAGGCACGATGGCCGCTGCCTGGGCCGGCATCGACGCAGGCAAGAACCCGCCACCACTGCGTCGCAATCGACGAGAGCGGTCCTCGGCTGCTGTCGCGACGCGTCGCCAACGACGAGGGCGCCGTGCCCTCCCAGGGGAGGGGCCAAGTACGACGCGCTGTTCGGGATCAAGGGTTGAACGACAGCTTATTCATGATGGCTATGGCCCTTGCTTTCGGGGCGCCAGGGAGTTCGGCCTGCTGAGTCCTTTCATGGGAACCCTGTAATGGTTGTCATGCCTCGCAGCGTTACATCAACCTGTCGACATGCACTCTTCGATACCCAGTGCCCAGCGCGCTGACTGGTCCGACCCCTACCGGCTGGACGGAGCGGGCACCGGTTCTCCGGATGCTCCGTTTGTCTCGCGGAGGGCTGGCTGGTGACTGGCTGCCCGGTGACACCTTCCGGCTCGCCCATCCTGGAGATGGCCCGCCGCGCTGCCGAGTATCGCGCGGAAGGCCGTCGCATCATCGACCTCACGCTCGGCGAGCCCGACTCCGCCCCGCCCGCGCACGCGGTTCTCGCCGCTCAGGAAGCCGCTTCCCACCCGTTGGGCTACGCCCCCGCCAACGGGATACCGGAACTGCGCCAGGCCGCACGGCACGCGCTGGAACGAGACCGCGCCTTGAGTTACACGGATGCCGAGGTGGCCGTGGGATGCGGTGCCAAACAGGTCATCTTCAATGCGCTCCTCGCCACCCTGGGCCCCGGCGACGAAGTGATCATCCCGGCGCCCTACTGGGCTAGTTACCCGGACATGGTTCGCCTGTGCGGCGCCGTGCCCGTGATCGTTGCCTGCTCGGCCGAATCAGGGTTCAGACTCGCTCCCGACGCCCTGGAAGCGGCCATGACCGAACGCACACGCTGGGTCGTGCTCAACGCTCCCGGAAACCCCTCGGGCGCCACCTACAGCCATGACGCCCTGACCGGTCTCGCCGAGGTCCTGCGACGGTACCCCTCGGCGATGATCCTCTCGGACGAGATCTACGCCCACATCCGCTACGGCGAGGGCGAGTACATCAGCATCGCGCAGCTCGCGCCTGATCTGCGCGAGCGGATCCTGCTCGTCGACGGTGTCTCCAAGGCGTACGCGATGACCGGCTGGCGGGTCGGCTGGGGGTTCGGCCCGGCCGAACTTGTCCGCCGTATCTCCGCCGTACAGACACAGAACTGCACCCAGACGGCGACCATCAGCCAGATCGCCGCGGTCGCCGCCCTGGAGGGGCCGCAGGAACTGCTGGCGCAGCGGTGTGAAACGTACCGCCAACGGCGCGATGCGGCTCTGGCGATTCTGCGGCAGAGCCGGCACCTGGACACGCTGGAACCCGACGGCGCGTTCTACCTCTTTCCGCGCCTTGCGAATGACGACGACCTCACGGCAGCGAACTCCCTCCTCGAAGCGGGATGCGCGACCGTCCCGGGCAGCGCCTTCGGTGCGCCGGGCCACCTGCGGCTCTCCTTCGCCACCGACATCGCCACCCTGGAAGAGGGCTGCCGCATCATCGTCGCCACGCTGAACGGGATCCAGGCGTGATCGCACTGACCGCCAACGCGCTGATCCCGGTCGTCCTGCTGATCGCGCTGGGCTACGCGCTCAAGCGATCGGTGATCACCACCGAGCGGTTCTGGTCCGAAGCCGAGCGCCTGAGCTATCACGTGCTGCTCCCGGCTCTGTTCCTGCACAGTCTGGCGACGGCCGACACCGACGATCTGCCGGTAGCGGCCCTGGCAGGCACTCTGGTCGCCTCCACGGTGACAGTCGCCGTCCTGGTCATCGCCTTCAGGCCCATGATGCGACTGAAAGACGACGGCTTCACTTCCGTCTTCCAGGGCAGCGTCAGGTTCAACAACTACATCGGCGTGACCATCGCCGCCGGCCTGTACGGCACCCAGGGCATCGCCACCGCCGCGGTATGCAACGCGGCGATCGTGCCCACGGTCAACATCTTGTGCGTGCTGGTCTTCGCGCGGTTCGGGAGCGCACGCCTGCGCCTTGCGGGCATCGTCAAACAGCTCGTGACCAACCCGCTCATCCTCGCCTGCGCGGGAGGCATCCTCCTCCAGGCTCTCGATCTGCGCCTGCCGCCGGGCATCGAGCCCGCGCTCCAGGCACTCGGAGCCGCCTCGATGCCGCTGGGGCTGCTGTGCATCGGCGCCGCGCTGCGCTTCGGTGCAGCACGGTCGTGGGCGGCGCCGATCCTCACGTCGTCGTCCGTCAAGTTCGCCCTCATGCCAGCCGCGACCCTCCTGGCGGCTCAGATGGTCGGCCTGGGCTCCCAGGCGCTGATCATCGCCGTGCTCTTCCAGGCTCTGCCCACGGCATCGTCCTCGTACATCATGGCGAGGCAACTCGGCGGCGACGCACCGCTGATGGCCGGTATCACCGCGGCGCAGACACTGCTGGGGATCGCCGCCGTCCCGTTCGTCCTGGCGCTGGTCTCGGCATAACGCCTGCAACCGGGCGGAAGGCTAGCGCCGCTTCATGCGGTGGCGGCGGACCGCGTCGGTGTTGGCGCAGCGCGCGCAGCAGTAGGCGCGGCGACCGTTGCGGCTGGTGTCGACGAAGGCGGTCCGGCAGGACTCCAGCGAGCAGACGCCCAGCCGTTCCCCCTCGGCTTCCATGGTGAAGATGGCCAGAGCTCCCGCGGTCACGGCTTTCACACGGCTTTGGACGTCCTGGCCGTCCGGTGCGAAGTGCAGATGCGGGCGCAAGTCGTCGTGCGTGGTCAGGTACACGCTTCCAGCGCCGTCCGCGAGCAGAGCGTTGATCGTCTCGCACCGTTCGTCCTGCGAGGCAGCCTCGAAAACGGGCCTCAAACGCCGCGACCACGCCCTGATCTTCTCACCGGCCGAGCTAGTGACATGCGAACGCCGGATCGCGTGCTCCTGCAGTGCCCGTTCCAGTGCCTCAGACCCCCAGGCACCACTCGACTCGAGATTTACCAGCGACACGGCCAGGTGGACCCCGACCATGTTGTCATGTTCAAACTTCACTCAACCATTGCAACACATGCCGGGATCCGCCGGACAGGCCTTAGTGTCCTGAGTCGGAGATTCGTCGGCAGTATGCGGCGACTTTGTCGAGGATTTCGTCGGCGGTCTTTGTCCAGGCGAAGGGCCGTGGATGGTCGTTCCAGTCAGTGAGCCAGGTCCGGATGTCGCGTCGGAGCGTGGCACCGGGCGCAAGGGCCGGTCTGGCTCGGCGCCCAGGTGACGGGCTGGGGTCTGGCGGGGGTTTCGGGGGTGGTCATCGTGGGCTCCTGGCGGTGCGGAGGGCGTCACTCCTATTAGATCTCATGGTGTGCCACGAATGCGGAAAGGAATTCGAAATGTAGGCGGAATTCTAGAGGCAATGCTGCGCGAGAGATGAAGGTTTCGGCCCTTCGGAGCCGCCCTGCGGGGGGAGGGTTCAAACCACCACATGCTGCGGGAGTGGTAACGCAACCGGGGTGAGCGATGTGGAAAAGGTGTCTTGATGCGTCAGGTAGGGATGAGGAAGAAGAACGTAAGTGAACTGCTGACGAAGTGTCGTTATCTATAAAGTGGCATCAAAACCGGGGGATCATGCGCTCTCCGGGATGCTTCAGCGGCTGATCTGCGCAGCCTGTGATGGCGCGGGGTGGTCGGGTGCAGCCGTAACCGCGCGGCTGCTGAATCGTTTATCCATATCGTCGCGTCAGATGCACAACCGCTCCCCCTCTTGCGGTGCCGCGACCGGTGGCCCCGGGACGCCCCCCTGTCCCGGGGCCTTGCCATGTCTGACGGGAAGCTGCAGGTTTGCTGGTGCCGGGCTGGTTTCCACGGTTTCTCACTGGATGTCTGTGACTGCTGGGGTGAGGCATCCGTTGATGGCGTCGCTGCGGTATTGGGCTTGGCGGAGGCCGTCTCGTAACTGGCGGATGAGGCGGTCGGGCTCGACCCGCAAATGCGTACGCTGATCACTGTTCGCGCGCCACCGCCCTGCCTAATGCGGCAGTCCGTCCGGGAATCCCCCCGGAGGGCGTCGGCGGGTCCTGTTCCACGGGGAAAAGGGATAGGGCGCCTGTCACCTCAAGGAGACGCTGGAGCTGGGGGTTGGGGGCGGCGAGGCGGATGACGGTCCCGGTCTCCTGCGCTGCGCGTCGCGCTGTGAGGAGTGCGTTGAGTCCCGAGGAGTCGCAGAACGCGAGGAGGCTGCAGTCGACCGCCACGGGCCTGGTTGGTGAGGCGTGGGTGAGTGCTTCGGTGAGCGCGAGCTGCAGGGCAGGTGCTGTCTCGATGTCGATCTCGCCGACAGGCCGGACCGCGACCGTGCGGTCCTGAACCTCTATGGCGATGCCGTTGCCGCCGGCCTCCCGGGGCGGGTGTTCAGCCATGGTGGATCACTCCTTGGATCTACGGGTGTGCCCTCCAGACGCCGTTGGCCAGCCGGCGGTTCGGGGCTACGGGTCACGTGCTGCGTTGGTCGTGGGTGTCCTGGCGGAGTTGGTCGGTGTGGCGGGTCAGGGCGTCGATGCGGTCGGCGAGTTCGGCGTCCTCAGGGCGGAGGTGGGTCCGGGTGTCGGCCAGGGGGCGCACGAGGCGGGCGGCGTCGTTGTCGGCGAGGGCCAGGTTCAGGTCTCCGATGGTGGTCTCGGAGCCGGTCGGGAGGCTGGTGAGGGCGGTGATCTGGCCGGCGAGGCGGCGCAGGTCGGCCGCGTTGTCGCGAGCCCAGGCGTTCACGTTGCGGTCGGCGGCGCGCGAGTCGCGGGTGGCCTGGACGCGCTCCTCACCGGTACTCCCGGCCTTGCCGGGGCGCAGCCGGAGGTAGCGCCGTTCGGCGGCCTGACGGCTGGCGACTCCGAGAGGGCCTGCGAGATCGGCCCAGCTGGCGCCCTGGCCACGGGCGGTTTCGATCAGGCCGCTCTCCCAGCCGGCGAGCTGTTCGCGGATCTCGCGCAGCATCAGCAGTGCGGCCAGGGCCGGGTGCGGGCCCGCTTCGGCCTCACTTTCGCGCGGGCCAGGCGTTCCCGCGGAGGGTTGCTGCGCGTCCTTAACGGCCTGGTTGATGGCCTCCAGTGCCGCTGCGGCGGCAAGGAAGGGAATGGGCGCGGTCGGCTCTGCGGCCTCGTTCATGGCACTCTCCCCGGCCTGTCATCCTCCCGATGATGGCTTGCTTGTCATCGTTTCGATGACATGTTACAACGGGAGCACGTTGAAGCGCATTGGCAGTTTCTGCCTGAACCAACTGGAGGTGTTTCGCGATGTTGATGCGCACTGACCCGTTCCGCGAGATGGACCGGATCGTTCAGCAGCTGTCGGGTACGTCGGGCACGTGGTCGAAGCCGTCGGTCATGCCGATGGACGCCTACCGCGAGGGCGAGGAGTACGTGATCGCCTTCGATCTCCCCGGGGTGAGCCCCGAGGCGATCGACATCGACGTCGAGCGGAACATGCTGACCGTGAAGGCGGAGCGCCGCCCGGTCGCGAAGGCCGACTCCGTGAAGGTGGAGCTCTCCGAGCGGCCCCTCGGGGTCTTCTCCCGCCAGATCGTCCTGGCCGACACCCTGGACACCGAGCGCATCGAGGCCGCCTACGACGCGGGTGTCCTGACCCTGCGGATCCCGATCACCGAGCGCGCCAAGCCCCGCAAGATCAGCATCGGCGGCGAGAGCGGCCGCAAGCAGATCTCCGGCTGAACCTCCCGCATCAGCCGGCAGCGGAGGGCGGGTAGAGCCGATTCCCCCTCCGGCACCCCGCCCTCCGCCCTCCGCCCTCCGTGACCCCTTCACCCCCATGCCGGAGGTGACGTGATGTCAATGCGCAGAGAGTCGTTCCTGGCCCACGTCCAGGAACGCGGCGGGTACGAGTCCACGGAAGACGCCGACCGCGTTGCCCGCGTCGTCCTGGCCCTGCTGGGCGCACATCTGGTGGGCAGCGTGCGGGCCGAGCTCGCTGCCCGGCTTCCCGAGACCTATGCGCTGATCCTCCTGGATCCGCTGCAGGCAGCCGAACCGCTCTCGCCGGAACGGTTCGTCCGTGCGACCGCGGCGTGGATAGAGGGCGCCACCGAGAAGACCGCCCTGTGGGACATCGGCGCAGTCCTGTCCACCGCGGCCGCCGCCGCGGGCGACGTCCTCACTCGCGAGGTCCTCCTCCAGCTCCCGCACGGCTACGACCTCCTCTTCGGCCACCCCCAACCCACCTGACCGGCCCACCTGACCTCCACCGGCCGGAGGCCGAATGCTTCGCAGAGAAAGGCAACCGCAGTCATGTACGACCAGCCTCGACCGAACCCGGCCCATCACGCCATGACGTTCGACCAGATGCTGGAACGCGTGCGCTACGAAGGCGCCTACCCCACCCGCGAACGCGCCGCGGAAGCTGTCCACAACGTCCTGGCCGCCCTCGGACGCCAGCTCACCGGCGACGAACGCGTCGGCCTCGCCCGGTGCCTGCCCGTCGAGGCCGCCCTCACCCTGACCGCCCAGATCCCCGCGACCGAGCACCTCACCGGCTGGGGCTTCGTCAAGGACCTGGCGGCCCGCACCGGTGTGAGCCCGGCTGTCGCCCGCTGGGACACCGGCGCCGTACTCGCCGTCGTCACCCGCCTGGCCGGCCCCGACCTCCTCGCCCGGATCCTGCGCCGGCTCCCGGGCGGTTTCGCCCTCCTCTTCGGCCAGGCGGAACTGCGCCAGACCGAGCCCGCCGCCGCCTGACCCGCGCCGACAGCGCGCGGTCATACGTCAGGTCCGGGACCGCTCCCGCGGTCCCGGACCTGACGTATGACGATGGCGACCTCGATCGTGCCGGGGTGGGCGGCGAGGCGGAGGGCGTAGACGCCACCACCGTGGCGCGGGGCGTTGGTCACGAGCTCGGAGACGACCAGGGCGACCGTGTCGGCCTGCTCCCGGCCGATGGCCGGCTGCCCGCGGGCTTCGAGGAACGCCCGGGCGGCCTGGCGCGCTCCGGGTCTGTCGTCGGTGTCCGGCCCTGCCTGCCCGGCCGTTGTGCCCCGCCAGCAGTCGCTCAACCCGGCAGCACCCGATTACCTCAGAGACACGCACACAGAAATCTATGTTGGCCGGAGTAGACATTGGGTCGTGGGGTGGTTATGGTTTCTCTCGTAAAGCAGAGAGACCGCAGGGCCTGGCAGAGACGAACTGCCGGCAGCAATACCCGCAGTACAGGTAGTTGCAGTTCAGCAGGGCGGTGCGGTGGAGGAGTCTCGAAGCCAGTGCGGTTGCAGGACGGCGACGGGACTGACGGCCGGACCGGGTGGCCCGCAGTGATCAGGGGCCGCCGCGAGCAGTACCGCGGTTAACGCAGTGGCAGTACCCGTGAATGCAGTGCGCAGTATCCAGCAGTGAAGTCAGTGAGCAGCACCTCGGTGAAGGCGTCGGCTGCGGGCGCGCGCACCGGGAAGTTCGGCAGTGGGGTTCTAAGCCAGAGCAGACGCAGGATGGGCGACGGGGCTGGCTGCCGGAGCGTGGCGCTTGGTCGGGCCACGAGCAGTAGAGAAGTACGCAGTGCCGAGTGGAGCAGTACAGGCAGTTCGCAGTTTGCCACTCGGCAGGCAGGTTGATCATCCGAGGGATGAACGGAGGAATTGGGCGCCATCAGGATCGCCCGGGCGGAAGTCTGAGCCCGGGTACCGCAGGACATCGATAGCGAGGTGGTCTCCGGTCAAGCAACCGCGATCCCCGCAGCCCCGACAGCGTTCCGGTCGGGTCCGCGGACATAGAAGGCCGGCGCAGGATCAGGGCCGGCGGATGGTGTAGTAGTTCCTTCGGGGCCCTGGTGCCGTACGGCACCAGGGCCCCTCCACGCGTTCCATGAGAGAGGTGCAATGACAGCAGAGAACCCGAACGGCCCGCTCGGCGGCCACCTGGACGACGACGACTACCCCGCCTACACCATGGGCCGGGCCGCCGAAATGCTCGGCACCACCCAGGGCTTCCTCCGCGCCATCGGCGAAGCCCGCCTCATCACCCCGCTCCGCTCCGCCGGTGGCCACCGCCGCTACTCCCGCTACCAGCTGCGGATCGCCGCCCGTGCGCGGGAGCTCGTCGACCAGGGCACTCCCATCGAGGCGGCCTGCCGGATCGTGATCCTTGAGGATCAGCTCGAGGAGGCCCAGCGCATCAACGCCGAATACCGCCGCGCCGCCGATTCGGCGGATACGACAGCCGAGACCTGAGCCGGGGAGGACCTGCGACCCGCGCATCCAGGTCGGGTCGGCGGCGGTCTGCCCTTACCGGCGCGGGCACCTGGGAGCGCTGCTGCTCTCGGGCCTGGCCATCGGACTGTGGTGAGCTACCTGATGGCCTTGCGCCTGTTCACCGTGCGACGCTGCGAGATGACCACCAGGCGGACCCTCTTCCTGTTCGCCCTCGCCCCCGTGGCAGCCCTCTCGCGCGCGGTCGTCCTGCGACCCGTGTATCTCTACGCGATGGTCACCTGCCACCGGATCAACCGATGGGGCACCCGCAGCACCGTCGAGGTCGGCCTGTGACAGCGGTCCTGCTACTACGCGCCAGGACCGCTGCAGCGGGCCGGCCCACATACCGAGCGCCGAATTCCGGCAGTACGTGGCTAGATGCGGGGCAGCCAGCTGTCGGCGAAGTCGGAGTGCTCCCGTGCGCGCTGTGCCTTCTCCTCGAGGAGGCGGCGGAAGCCGGCCAGGGCGTAGCGCTCCCCGGTGCCCGCTCTGGGCCCGGGGATGCCGGCCACGGTGGCCATGCACTGCTGGGGCTGGGGCTGCCAGCCGGTGACCAGCACCCGAAGGCGCATCCGCTCGGCGCGCCGGTGCAGGCTCAGGAGGTGGAGCAGACCGTCGACGTCCATGGCCGCAACAGCGTGCAGGTCCACCAGGAGATCACACTCGTCCATGGTCGCGCCGTCCAGCGCGCGCTGGAGCACCTCTCCCGCACCCTCGTCGAGCTCCCCGGTGGCGCTGATCAGAATCGAGCTGCCGCAGTGCTCAATGTCCACGCTGATCAATGTTCTGCTCCCGTCACCCGAAGGCTCCGGACCCACGGGGCCCCATCCTGGCCCGGTACGGGGTAGGGCGGTGTGCGGCGCGCTGAAGCACGCATTGAGGGCCGGACCGGGGTTGCTCCGAGAGGGAGCTGAACCGTCTTCGAGGCCGCCATTGATGCCGAGGCGGTGGAGGAGGAGATCTTCGCCGGCTCGGCGGGGTGGAGCTGATCCGGGCCGCGATCGAGGCCGCGGTGAACGACAAGATGCGGGCCGCCCTGCACAAAGCGCAGGCGAGCCGGGCCCCGCGCCCGTGCAGCGCGGCTCGTCCCGCTGATGACGACGCAGGAGTTCCACGGCCCGGCGGCTCGGTGACCGCCTGGCCGCGTCCGCGCACGGACAACAGTCCGGCCCGTAGGGGTGTTTCGTTACGCGGGTGGGGGGTTTCGTGACGGGTGTGTGGTGTCGGTTTGGTGCCGTGTTTCTCCTGGGGATTGTCGTGTGCGGTAGGTGCGGGAGCGGCATTTGGGGCAGCAGTAGCGAGCCGGCCGGCCCGTGGTCCGGCCTTCAGGTCGTGCGGGGAGGGCTTGGCCGCAGGCCGGGCATGCCGGGCCTGGTGCGGGCTGTGGGGTGTACGGGGCCGGTGTCCGGGTGGCGGGGGCGTTGGGTGGTGGGTGAGGCCCGGCCGTTCGGCGATGACGCCTGCTTCGAAGCGGCTGTGCGCGCCCAGGCTCTCCAGCAGCTCGGAGACGTGTCGGCGGCAGGTGCGCAGTGAGATGCCGAGGCGGCGGGCGATGGTGTCGTCCTTGAGGCCTTTGGCGAGCATGACGAGGATCGTCTGTTTCCTGGTCTGGGAGACGCCCTGTGCGGCATGGGGGTCGGTGGCGTAGGGCGTGGCGTTGGCCCAGTCGCGTTCGAAGACGTCCAGGAGGTAGGCGAGGAGGTCGGGTTCGCGGATGATGAGGGCGCCTCCGGAGCGGGCTGGCAGCAGGGCCAGGGCCTGGTCCACGATGATCATCTGGGGAAGCGCTTCGGGCAGGGTGCGGATCTGGGCGCCGGCGGCGACCAGTTGCTCGGCGTGGGTGCGGGTGGGCTGGTCGAAGCGGGTGGCGTGCTGGTAGAGGCTGCGCATGCGGATGCCGCGTTCCAGGAGGGCCAGGTCGCGCGGGAGGGCTTCGCGCAGGGCGGCGACGGGGAAGGAGCCGCCGTGCTTGGAGACCAGGACCTCGCTGCGGCAGGAGCCGATGACCTCGGTGAGCAGCGTGCGGACCGCGAACTTGTCGGGCAGGTGGTCGATGGTGCCCTGGGGGAAGGCGTGCTGGCGGGCCTGGAGGTAGACGGGCATGAGGGCCGCGAGCCCGTCGTGCTGCTCCTGGATCTGGCGGCGCTGGGTACGCAGGGATTCCTCTTGGGCGCGGAGCGCGGCGTCGCGGGCGGAGAGCAGCCGGCCGGCGGCCTGGGGGCTCACCGGCTGCCAGCGCACGCCGGGATCCCCCGTGGCGGCGGGGACTTCTTGGAGGAGACAGGCACCGAGAAGAGAGTGCATCGCCTGGTGGCTCTGGTGCTCGCTGATTCCGGTCTCGGCGGTAGCCCGGGACAGGGCGGCGGGGGTGAGGCTCTCGTGAACGACGGTCCATCGGTAGAGCAGTACCGCGGCGCTGCCCAGTTCGGGTATGCCCGCTGCCACGCTCTCACCTGGTGTTTGGTCCAAGGGATCCCTCCTAAAAGTGCATGGCACACAGATGATGCCCCCTGGGGCTGCCGCGGACGGCGTCGGGTCGGCACAGTGGGATCACAGCCGGAACACGCGGCTGGCGAACCGTGCACGACATCGGCGGACTGACCGCTGCCGGGTGATACAGCAGGAGTTGACGCACATGCGGGGAAACACGACCCGGGCCCTGGTGGCCCTCGTACTGGCCACGGGCATCGGATGGGGCACCGTTGCCTCCGGCGTTTCGGGCGGGCCCGGCGCCGGGCACCGCGTCAGTGCTGACGCGGAACTTCCCGGGTGGATCGACCCTGGCAAGGACTGTCCCGTGACGACCGCGTGGGGCGACGAGCGCTGCCCGCCCCGGCAGTACTAACGCGGTGCGGTCCGCCTCGTTAGCGGACCGTTAGCGGCCCCCGACAGAGTCCCCCCCATCTCATCTCCTGCCTGGGAAAGGCGTCGACCTTGCCACGCTCCGACGTTCTTCACCCACGCACCAGGACGCTCGCCACGCTGATGGCGATGGCCGCGCTCGTCGGCTTGCTGATCGGCCTGCCGACATCGCCGGCCACCGCGGACACGCCCAACGCCCACACCATCGCGACGTACAACTCGCAAGGCGCCCGCTGGTCGGACGTCCGGCAGCTCAGCAACGAGAACGACATCGTCGCCGTCCAGGAGGCGGGGTCGGAACCGAGTTTGTACGGCATGATCCTCCAGCAGTCCTACAACCGCAGCGGCTACACCGTCCACCTGTATCGCTGGGGCGCCCGCTACGTGTACTGGATGAGTCCGCTGGGAGACACCCGGGTCAACCTCGCCATGGTCACGCACACCATGGCCCACGAGGTCTACGTCGCCCCGCCCGGCCGGGCTGGCGCCCGCCCCGCGCTGGGGCTGCGCTTCGACGACGACATCTACTACAACGTGCACGCGTTGGCTACGGGAGCGCACAACGAAGCGCAGGAGCTGGTACGCCAGGTCCGCAACCAGGCGACCTCGGCGGGCCGCTCGTGGACCGTCATGGGCGACTTCAACCGTGACCCGGACCAGGGCATGCACACCCTCGCCGCGGGTCTGGGCGCCCAGGTCTACCACACCGGCGATGCGACCCAGCAGAGCGGCGGCGAACTCGACTACATGATCTCCTCGCGCGCGCTGGCGAACTACCGCGGGGTACGCATGGGCGGCCGCGGCTCCGACCACTACCCGGTCTACTTCCGCACGCAGATGGTGGCGAACGGGTCCGTGGTCGAGCTGACCAGCGACAGCGACCACGAGAAGTACCTCACGTTCGAACGCGGGAGCAATGCCAACGGCACGCACCTGGTCAGCGACACCTGGAACCCCAGCAAATCCCAGTGGAAGCTGCGCAGCGTTCCCGGCGCCGGCAAGTACGACTTCAACTTCGTCAACAGGTCGACCGGCAAATGCATCGACGTCGACAACGGCCGCTTCGCGAAGATGGGCGACGGCCTCAACGAATGGGACTGCGAGGGCCAGACCTCCCAGGTCTTCAGCATCTACTACTGGGGCGAGGAGCCGGGGACCTGGCTGATCAAGCAGAAGAACACCGACTTGTGCGTGAACACCACGGGCGCCAAACCCAGGGTCATCTCCCTGTGGACGTGCGCTGACGGCACCCCCAGCCAGCGCTTCCTGCCGCACTTCTACGGCTAGGATCGTCCACTTCCAGGATCGGCCGCCGTCAGGTCAGGCCGAATCCCGGATGACCAGCCGCGGCTCGAACAGCACCGGCGTGGCGGCTTCCACCGCGGTCCCGACCGCCATGGGAGCCGCCACGGCGTCGAGCAGCAGCCGGACCATCTCCGCCGCCATGTCCTCCACCGGCTGGCGTACGGTCGTCAGCCGCGGGCGGCAGGACAGGGCGGCGCTGGAGTCGTCGAAGCCGACGACGGCCACGTCCTCCGGGATCCGCCGGCCGTGCTCGCGCAGCACCAGGCAGGCGCCCTGGGCCATCAGGTCGTTGGCCGCGAACACCCCGTCCAGATGCGGGTGTTCGGCGAGCAGCCGGAGCATGACCCCTTCGCCGCCCTCGACCGTGAAGTCCGCCCCGGCGACGGCGAGCGGCTGCCGCCCGGCGGCCCCTAGGCCTGTGTGATGTCGTGATCAGCTTCTGAGTTCTTCACTCTTCGCTGAGTGGGATCCGGTAGGACTGCGGTCGTGACGCGTAGGCAACTCACCAATGCCCAGCGGGAGTTCATCGAGCCGTATCTTGCCGATTGGTAGGTACGGCCCGCATCCGAATCGGTTGCGGGAGCAGTTCGAGGGTGTGATCTGGCGGTTCCGGTCCAGTGGTCAGTGGCGGGAGATGCCTGCCGAGTTCGGCCCCTGGGCCACCATCTACGGACGCTTTCGCGTCTGGCGGGACGCCGGTGTTTTCACCGCCCTGCTGGAAGGCTTGATCGCTGAGGGTGCCCGGGTGGGGAGAACGGACTTATCGCTGGTCAGCGTGGACTCACGACGGTCCGCGATGTCGCCCTTCCGGCGTGGGATGGCGATGGGCAGCTTCTCGGAACTCTCGTGGAAGTGCGTCCGCTGAGCCTGTGGCAAGGCATCAGTGGCGGTCACCAGCAGAAGCCGGAGTTGCCCCGAGCGGGGCCCGTTCAGGGCGCTGGCCGTGAGCGGGCTGCCTGGGTCAGGTAGTGCTGGGCCTGAGCTGCGTTCGAGGCCAGGTCGGCGGCCGAATCGAGCACCAGCCGATGGTCTGTCCAGGGCTCGTACTCGGCCTGCCGCTGCCGGACTGCTTCCCAAGTCGGCTCCTCGAAGCCTTCGATGCCCCGGGAGCGCCGTTCCAGCCGCTGGCGGTGGAGCCGCGAGTCGGAGCACACCACTTCAATGAAGGCGATGGGCACCCGGTGTCGGCCTGCCGGCGCTCGCCACTGCCGGCGTGCCCCCTGCACTGCGTTGACCGCGTCGATGATCACGCTCTGGCCCAGCCCCAGCACATTGTCGGCAACGGCCTCGGCCACCAGGTAGGCCGCCAGTCCCGTGGGCTGAGTGCGCTCCACGCCGGCCCGCCACATCGCGGCCTCGATCGGATCGACCGACACGACCGCGGCGGGCAGCGCCCGCCCCAGTTCCTGGGCGACGGAGCTCTTTCCCGCCGCGGGAAGACCGGCCATGGCAAGCAGCATGGCAGCACTCTCGCACACCCCTTGATCGCCCCGGCGAGGCCGTGACGGCGTCCGGGAGCGCAGGACAAGACGGTTCGCGTATCCACCATCGAAAAGCGCGTGAAGAGGCGGCGCGAGCGCGGCGGGGACGCCGCGGGGCTCGGCGGAGGCACGGTGTGACGGGTCACAGTGCCCCGTTCCTGACCGAAGGAGCCGGCTTCCGTACCAGACCAGTACGCTCCTGTATCTGTTCGATTACAGAAGGTTGTTCCCCTCGTGGGAGGGGAGAAATTGTCCCGCCTGCGGCGTGGGCGCGTCGAAGTCGCTGCGCAGGGGAAGGCTTCGGTGCCGGGGGATCGAGGGGGTTGTATGAGCTGGATCGGCAGCTGGTGGAGGGGTCAGCATGTGACCATGAAGGCCGCGATCCTCACTGTGACGGGCTCGATCATCGTGGGGTGCCTGGGGTTGTGGTCCGGCGTGTTCAGCGGAGAGGACGACCGCCGCGACCCGAAACCCGCCCCCTCTCCCTCCGCCTCCGCACCGCATCCGAGCCTTTCCTCCAGCGGCTTGCCTGCTCCCGGCCCGGCACAGGGCCTGCCCGACTGCGGTGACAAGCCAGGGCATGACGTGACGATCGAGCCCAAGCAGCTGACGGTCGCGTCGGACGGGTCTCTCACCGCCGAGGTCAACTGCAACCTTCAAGAGGGATGGCACCTGACGTGGATGGTGCAGCTCGATGGCGTCGGCAAGCCCGTGCCGCATACGAACTACTACCCCAAGGATGATCTGGGGCGGCCCGGCCCGTACACCTTCGATGTCCACCTGTCCTCGTCCGAGCCCGGTTCTGCCCGCACGATCTACGTCGTTCTCATGGACGGGTTCGCCTACCGTCAGCTGAGTGAGAACCGCAACCCGGACGGATCGCTCCTGAAACTCCCGAACGGTGCACGCAAGGTCTCCAACTCGGTTCTGGTCAAGCGCTACTGACCTGCCCCGGCACAGGAGCGAGGTTCGGGCATTGATCGGATCGACGGCATATCCGTATGCCGACGTAATTCCCGCAGGCCCCATGGAGCCCGAAGCGGCCAGGGCTGGAGCCGGCTACCGCGGCGTCTGCTCGTCGCCGTGCTGCCGTGGTCCGTCCTGGCTGCGGTCATCCTCCGCCTGGTGGATGTTGTCGGCGCGCAGACCGGCGCTGTCGTGGGTGAGGTCGAAGAGGACTCTGTCGCCGGGACGTAGGCGGGGCCCGTTTTCGCGAATGGCCCGGGCCTCGGCGTGGATGTCCGGTCCGGTCCCGTCCTGGCTGATGAGACCGGTACCTCGGTCGGGGTCGAACCACTTCACGATTCCACAGGGTGACATGCTCTGCCTCCTCATTGGACGGACCTGGGAGCCGATACTGTCCGCCTGCTCTCGGCTGGAGGGGAGGGCGTGTTCAGGGGCGTGATGCAGCGGATTCGGGCGTGGCTGCAGGCGGCGGGCGCCCCTCGCGCAGGTGGGCTGCGGGGGTATGTCGGCCCGGCTGGTTCTTGCGCCGGCGAGTCATGGTTCGGCGTGCTTTTGACCGGCTGACGGTGGGATCGGCCGCGGCGGCATGCGGGCTGCCTGCGCGCGGACGGTATGGGGATGCGAGAAGGGGGAGGGCTGCGGCGGGGGAGTGGCCAGTGTCAGCGTCGGCGTCAACCCGCGCCGCCGCATGTCACTCACGACGCCGAACGCTGTGCTTCTGGTGCCGGGTGGTGGCTGGCCGGGGCTAGGGTCGGGCTCAGTCCGCGTCGATAGGGCGTGCGCGGGCGAGGCCCGGTGACCAGAGCGCTCTGGCGGCAGTAACACCGGGCCGCCCAACCACCCAACGGACCGAGATCCGGCGTACGGGGCGTCTCCTCTGATGAGGGCCACTCCGCTCTGCCGAAGTGGGGAGCGCCCGCATTGATGCAAGGCCGGACGGGCACTCGGTGCCCCTGTAACGGCCAGGCCTGCGGTCCTGCACTCACCGCGCCGGCGCGCAGCGCGCGGTATGGGGTCTGTGCGGGTGGTTCCGGGAGTTGTGGGGCGGGTCGAAGGCGTGCGCCGCGGACGGATTGGGTGGGATGGGGCATGGCGAGGAGCCCACCTGCCGTGTCGGTGGCCTCTTCTCCTCGAGGTGCTGTCGGCCGGCCATCGGCCGCCGTCACACGTCGCCGCCAGCCGGCCGACAGCACTTGCTTACCCGTCCGCTGGCGGCCGCCCCGGCAGCCGACCATCGACGACCCGGCCGCCGTCGTCATGGACAAGGAGCCCGTCTGTGACGGTAAACGGCCTGCCGGATGGTCGTCCCGGGTGAGCGTCTGCTGCCCGTTGGCCGGGGCAGGGATGGATCGGTCGGTGTCGGTGAAGACTCTCCGCATGTCTGAGGACCCCGAAGAGCTTGTCGACGCCATTGCTGTCGCCGTGCGGGCGGGAGATGACCGCCGTATCGGCCTGCTCCTCGACCGGTTCAAGGAAGTGGCGGGCCTTTCTCACCTGATACGGCTGCGTGAGCGGCTGTGCGCTGTGAGCGTGCTGCGGGGGTGACGGGCGCCGGTGGTCGGGCCAGCACCCAGTCCAGGCGTGACTGTTGGGCGACGAACGCGGCCACCGGCGCGGGCATCGCAACCGGTGTCACGGTGGTTCCGCCCTCCTCGTGGTTTCCTTGTGCATCAGCGTGTTGAAGCTGATGCACCAGGTTTGTGGCTACGTAGGTGAGAGCGGTTCTGGCTCAACTTCTGTGGAGCTGCGCCCTGTGCGCTCGTGCCTGGCTAAGGCCAAGCCGCTGACCTGCTGGTTCTCATTGTTCAGCGTCCCGACGCACAGAACGTCGCACCGTCACCACGGAAGTTGTGCCAGAACCCGGGAACTGACAGCGCCGGGGCCTTCCTCCCTGCATGGCCGTAGGCGAAGCGTGATGGGCTCCTTGATCTTGATCTTCGCAACGCGATCCGTTCATGATCGCCTTATGAGTCAGCACTTGGTAACCTTGGGCAAGATCGTTTTGGAGGACTGGCCGGCCGTTCACTCGTGGGCGTCCCTCCCGGAGGTGTGCCGCTATCAGTCCTGGGGGCCGAACACAGAGGTCCAGACACAGGACTTCGTGGACTCCGCGGTCAAGGCCTGGTCGGGCACCCCCCAGCGCCGGTTCCCCTATGTCGCCCGCGTCGGGCGGGATGTGGTGGGCATGGGTGAGCTGCACGTCCGCAGCCATAAGCAGCGCCAGGGCGAGATCTCATACATCGTGCATCCCCGGGTATGGGGGCAGGGCATCGGCACGAAAATCGGTCGGCAGCTGCTCGCGCACGGGTTCGGCGAGCTGGGGCTTCATCGGATCCATGCCACCTGTGACCCGAGAAATCTCGGCTCCTCCCGAGTGCTGTCCAAGATCGGTATGACGCATGAGGGGCGCCTGCGCCATACGGCCCTGCTCCACGATGGCTGGCGAGACTCCATGATCTTCAGCAGCCTCGAAGAGGAATGGCGCTCCACTGCGTAACTCCGCCAGCCGGGTGCTGTCGTTTCTCGGGTTCTGGCACACACTCCGTGAACGATCTCTCTGGCTCTCCTCCAGCAGGAGGCACTCACCGCGTGAGCTGCGCGGATTGGATGTCACGAGAGGCTGGTGGAGCCGGAGTCAAGACCGTTCATGGAATGTGTGCCAGAACCCATTCTCGTGAACAAGGCCACTTGGGCCGGTGTCCTGCCCGCGACCGTGCGGGTCGGCCTCGCAGGCCGGGCGATCGGCACCGTCACCGATGAGGGCGGCGCCGTCCCTTCCCGGGGTAACGGCTCGGCGAGCTGCGGCGTTCAGACGCCGACCGATGCCGCCTCGCTGGGCTCGGTGGCGGGCTGCTCGGGCTTCGTCTGCGACGCAGGAGCAGAGGCCTGAGCGTGCCAGGTGTAGAGGACGATGCGCTGTCGGTTGTCCTTCTCGAGCACGCCCTTCGTCACGAGCTTCTCCAGCGTGGCGCGGATGGCCGGGTCCGACGACGTGCGCTGGGGGTGAGCGGCCTCGAGCTCGATCCGGATCTCACTGACCTTCTTGGGCTCACCGGGCTGCTTGGAGAGGATCTGGGTGAGGAGCTGGCCGAGCGTGGGTTCCGCGGGCTTCGCGTTCTCCTTTGTCGGCGGCGCTTGAATCGTGACCCACCCTGGCCGGTTGAAGGTTGACCCCCGGTCGTCAGTTGATGTTGTTCATTCCCCGGTGTTGGCGGGTGAGCCAGTCCCGCCAGGCGTCGTCCTGGAGGCGGGCGGAGGTGACGTCCACCAGTTCGGTGATCTCCCACTGGAAGCGCCACCATTCCGCCGTATGCCAGGCGATGGCCTCCCAGCCGACCACGTGCTCGATGTGGGGGCGGGATCGCGCCGAGCCGGCGCCATGACCTTGAGGTCAGGCCGTGCGGATGTGCCGCACCGCGGTTTCATCGAGCTCGGCGGCCAGGGTGTGGTCCGGCGCGCACTCCGCGGGGGCAACGAAGAGCTTGCAGATCATTTACCCGGCGCCGTTGCGGAGGCCGGGCGCTTGTTGTCCAAATTTTGGGGTGCATCCGGCGAGCAAGGCTGCGCCGGGTCGTTCAGCGGCCAAAGGCCCTTCGATACGCTCCGGGTGTCGTGCCCAGCATGGTTCGGAAGCGGCGTCGCAGGTTGACGGCGGAGGACAGGCCGACCCGGTTGGCGATGGCCTCGACCGGCAGCTGCGTCTGCTCGAGCAGAACTCGGGCGGCGCCAAGGCGCTGGGTGAGCAGCCATTTGCCGGGGCTGTGGCCGAGCTGTTCGGTGAAGCGCCGGGCGAGTGTGCGGGCCGACACTCCTGCCTGCTCGGCGAGGCGGTCCACAGTCAGTTCGGTGTCGAGCCGGGTCAGGGCCCACTCCAGCAGCGGTGCGAGCGACTCGTCGGGCCTGATGGCCACGGGCTGGGCGGCGTATTGGAGCTGGCCGCCCTCTCGGTGCGGGGGCAGCACCATGCTGCGGGCGATCTGGGCCGCGTAGGCGGCGCCGTGGTCGCGGCGTACCAGGTGCAGGGCCAGGTCGATGCCCGCTCCGGACCCGGCGCTGGTGGCCACGTCGCCATGGTCGACGTACAGCACGTCCGCGTCCACCTCCACCCGCGGAAACGCGGCAGCGAACTGCTCCGCCCGCCGCCAGTGCGTTGTCGCCCTGCGCCCGTCCAGCAACCCGGCCTGCGCCAGCACGAACGCCCCCGTACAGATGGACACCACCCGCGCCCCGCGCCGGTGCGCCGCACGCAGGGTGCTCAGGACGTGCGGTGACACGGTCGCTCCGGTCGGCTGCCAGCCCGGAACGACGATGGTGTTCGCGTCGGTCAGCGCGTCCAGCCCCGCCTGGACGTACATCGCGGGCCCGGTCGTTGCCGGGAGTACTCCGGGATGCTCGGCGCAGACAGTGAAGTCGTAATGCACCGGCAGATCCGGCCGCACGGACCCGAACACCTCAGCGGCGCAGGCGAGTTCGAACGGTGACTGCGGCGCGTTCAGCAGCGCGACCACACGATGACGGCTCATGGCAGAAAAGTACCTGATGATGTCTTTCCAGACTCTCGGCCCGGGTACCCGCTCCGCGCGATCGTGGGTGCATGAGCGAAACAACGCCTACGGGCCCGTTGAAGACCACCGTCCACATCGACGACATCGAGCCGGGAGAGGTCGCCCCCGGCATCGTCCGCCGCAGGCTCCCCGCGACCGAGTTCGCCACCGGCTGGCTGATCGACTTCGCCCCGGGCACCCAGTGGCCGGACGTCGACGTCCACGACACCGAGGAGCGGTACTACGTCCTGAGCGGCGAGGTGATCGAGGGAGAGGAACGCCATGGTCCGGGGACCTACGTGGTGTTCGCCCCAGGCAGCTGCCACCGCCCCCGCACAGAGACAGGCGCACGGATGCTGGGGGTTACAGTGCGGACACACTGATCACGGCCCATCGTCCTCGGCCACCACGACACCACGGGCCGGTCGGACGGCCGACCGGGCGGTCGGCGCGTGCCCGGGACGGGGTCCGGTCCGGGAGCAGGATGTTCGACTGTGCGGGTGGTTGCGGGCGGTGCGGGGCGGTTCGTGGTGTTCATCGACGGTGCTCAACGGCACGACCAGGAGCGCACCTGCCACGTCGGTGTCTTCCTGGCTTCCTGGTGGTGCTGCCAGCCGGGCAGCAGCGGCCGCCGTCACACGTCGCCGCAGCACAGCCACGGCCGGCACACCCGCCTTTCCGGCCGTCGGCCAGGGCTCGGCCACCGGAGAATGGCGAGGCCAGGTCTGACGCGGCACCTGAAGCCGCCCGCAGGAGCGCGTTGCGGATGAAGCCAAAGCCTGGCGCCCGCGGTCGTGCCAGGTGCCCGGCCCCGGCAGCCGTACGAGCCGTCAGCCGGCCAGGGCGACGAGCCGTTGATACTGCAGCTGGCCCTTCCGCCTGGCAATGAGCGGGGACGTGAATGTCGGTGAGGAACTCTTTCAGGGTGTTGTACCCGGCCGTGTACGCTTCCTCCTGCCCGCTGGCATCCGGGGGCATCCAGAAATCAGAAGGCGCTCGTGCCTTCGCGTGCGCTCCGGGCTGGCGAACGACAGCTCATGGACGATCAGCCGTGGCTCGTCTGCGGGCAAGGACTGCAGCAGCTCGTCATGGGTCAGGTTGCCCGCAACCTCCGGGACCAGGACACCCGGGACGTCCCCGTAGCGCAGGGTCACGGTGTTGATCTCCCGCGTCTCCCTCAGATGCTGCAGGGCAGCAAGGCTGCCTTCCGAAAGACCGACCGGTCTGCTCACAGGGGTCTCACCTCGCTGGTCAGGGCCTGGCAATCAAAGCGGTGCCCCGGAAGGGCGACTGCGCCCGGCCGGACGGGGACGGGTCGGGCGGGTGCCGGTAGGCCGTTGGTCAGGTGTGGATACGGCTGTTGGTGCCGTCGTGGCTGTCGGCGTGTTCGTCGCCGAACCAGTGGCCGCCGGCGGCGAGGTAGCGGAAGGAGTGGCTGCTGTGGGCGGGAAGGGTGACGGTGACGGCGCGGGTTCCGTCACCGCGGGGCGCGTACGCGAGCCGGGCTGCGCGGTACACGGCCGTGGGTGGGGCGCAGGTCACCCAGCCGGTCGCCGCAGGCGCTTGTTCACGCAACACCGTCGGCACGCCATCGAGCGCGCAGACAGGACGGCCAACCCGACCGGGTGCGGGCGGTCAGATTTCCAAGTGTTTCACGCAGCAGACACAGGTCGCATCGGCTGGGTGGCGTGTGCCGCGGCGGCCGTGGTGGTCCAGTCGTGCGCTGGAGGAGCGGCCCCTTGACCGCGTGCTGGGTGAGCGACTGATGCTGGCGGGGGCACGGAGGACTGGGTCTGGAGCGGTGAAGCTCTCGGACTCGGAGGTGTGGTCAGTCTTCGAAGTAGTTGGTCAGGACGCAGCCCTTCGCGAGGGCGGGGTCTTTGCGGTAGCCGCTGGGCGGGTTGAAGTCGGGGTGGCAGTTGAGGATGAGGAGGCCGCCAGGCTTGATCGCGTTGCGGATGACGGGCTTCTGGTCGGGCAGGACGGCGAAGTCCTGGCCGAGGAGGAATTTGCCGCGGTGGCCCTTGTTCGGGCTTTCCTTGCGGTCCTCGTCGAGTTCGGCCTTGTACCTGGCCTGGAAGGTCTTGAGGTCTTTGAACATGAAGATGCGGGTGCCTTTGCCGCAGGCGCCGCGTTCGGTGACGCCCCACTTCTGGTCGTAGGTCTCGTCTCCGGGGAAGAAGTCGTCGTCGTTCGGGTCGGTGGAGAGGCCACTGCAGTCGGCGTAGGTGCTGACGATCTGGGCTGCCTTCGCCATCGTGCCCGCCTTGGGCAGGCCGGGCGCTCCGGCCTTGCCGTTGCCGTCGAAGCCGCCCAAGCCGTCGGTGCCGCCGTTCTTCGCGGGTGCCTGATTGCCCAGTGCGCCGTCTAGAGCGGTGCTCTCGCTGTCGCTCCCGCAAGCGGTCACCGCCGTGAGGGCGAGCAGGGCTGCCGTCGTGACGGTGATGAGTTGTTGGATGCGCATGAAGCCTGAACTCCCAGGTGAATGATCAGAATGAGCCGACTCTAGGATTTCTGGCGTGGGCATGGCAAATGCTGTTGTGGGGAGTCGCGTCCCTCGATCACAGCCTGCATCATGCGGGACCAGGCGGCGGGTCGGGTTTGCCGTTGAGGCAGCTAGGCCGGTTCGTTTGGATCACTTCCGCTGGCCGAGGTTGTCGTTGATGATGTCCGTGTGACTCACCGCATCAGCGCTCTGATCTCGACCTTCGGCGTCCTTGCCAGCATGATGCTGCTCGTTCTGGCCGTTCGTGAGTACCGCTCCGGGGCATCGGCCCTCTGGATCGGAGCTGGAGCTGTGATCTTCCTCAGCGCTTCGTACACGCTCGTGCGGGACGTACGGCGGCTCCGCACTGGGCCGACCACCTGACGAGCAGCGCCGTTCCAACCAGCCCCGCCGGTCGTTGTTCGTGTGTGCCGTTGACCGCCGCGCAGTGGGCGCGAATCAAGCCGTTACTCCCAGATCGGACACCGCGGCGGGGTGGCCGGTGGAGGGACGACCGAGAGGTGATCGACGCGATCGCCTGGAAGTTCCAGACCGGATCGCAGTGGATCCACCTCCCCGAGAAGTACGGCAACTGGCGAGGCGTCTACAACCGGCTGCGGATGTGGGCCATCGACGGCACCTGGGAGCGGGCGTTCACCGAGCTGATGGCGCAGGCCGACGCCGACGAAGACCTCAACTGGGCCGTTTCGGTGGACTCCACCATCGTGCGCGCACACCAGCAGGCGGCCGGGGCCCGCAAGAAGGGGCCCCCGCAGGCGAACCAGCAGGCCACGCCATCGGCCGGTCCCGCCCCGGGCTGACCACCAAGATCCACCTCGCCTCCGATGCCCACTGCCGGCCCATGGCCTTCGTGCTCACCGCCGACAGGCCGGCGACGCACCCGCCTTCGCACACGTCATGGCCCGCCTTCACGTTCCTCGACGGCGAGGACGGCCCCGCACCAGGCCGGACGTGGTCCTGGCCGACAAGTCGTACTCCTCCCGCGCGATCCGTGAGCACCTGCGCAAGCGCGGGATCCGAGCTGTCATCCCAGTTCCGGCCGATCAACGCGGCCACCGCCTGCGGCGCGGAAGCCGGGGCGGCAGACCACCGGCCTTCGACCGCGAGGCATACAAGCAGCGCAACACCGTCGAACGCTGCATCAACCGCTTGAAACAGTGGCGGGGCATCGCCACCCGCTGCGAGAAGACCGCGACCATCTACCTGGCCGGACTCCACATCGCAGGCATCTTCCTCTGGTCCGCGAAGTGATCCAAACGAAACGGCCTAGGCGGGGCGAGTGTGGGAAGCGACCGGCAGGACCGGGGCTGACGCGCTCCGGCCTGAGCTCGGAGCTCTCCGCTTGGTCTGTTACGGTCGCCTCGGCGCGGGAAGCGCCCGAACACGACTCTGGTGCAGGGAGGTTGATGAGTATGGCCGTCAGTGGCCTTTCTCAGCATGCCCTTTTCCGGTCCGCGCGCTGAAGTGACGCGACGCGGTCCGGGTCGTTCCCACGATCAGGAGTCACACGTGCATTCCTCCCTTTCCAAGGATCTCACCGAGCTGACCACCGAGCGGCTCGTCCTGCGTACCTGGACCGCGGCCGAAGCCGCGGCTGTCCTCGACTGCGCGGGCGGCATCCGGCCGGCCGACTGGGCCGGGGACTTCCCCTCCGAAGGCGACAGCGTCATCGCGAGCCTCCTCGGCGACAACCCCGCATGGCTCGGCACGTACGGCCATCGGCTGATCATCGAACGAGACAGCAGTCTCGTCATCGGATCGATCGGCCTGTTCTGGCCGCCCACCGAGGGGGTCCTCGAGCTCGGGTACGGGGTCGTCGCCTCCCGCCGCGGCCGGGGCTGCGCCACCGAGGCGACCCGGGCACTCGCCGCCTTCGCCCTCATCGCGCCCGCCGTCCACACCGTGGCCGCCGGCGTGGAACTCTCGAACCCGGCCTCCGTCCGCGTCCTGGAAAAGGCCGGCTTCGAGCGGTACACCACCACGGCCGAAGACGCCGCAGGAACTGCCCGCTTCGCGATCACCCAGCACAACAGATCCGGCAAGTAGACGCCCTGGGCCGGCGGCACCCCCGCCGGCCCACCAGCTTCGACCACTCGCTCGCTCCGATCAACGGTCCACATCTGGCGGGAAAGCGGTTCGGGTGGCCTGGCGTCCTGCTGCGCGGGCCGCGGAGTCGTCAGGGCTCTGCACACAGGTGGGCCTTCTGGGCCAATGCGGGCGCGAAGATCCTTTGAGTTGCGTACGCGGGCGCGGAGAATGCCGCAGAGCGGTTGTTACTTGATCGACTACTACGGGTGACTGAGGCCGGGCCGGAGTGCACATGGTGGTGCGCTGGGGTGCGTTGTTCTGGGGTGCCGCTGGTGGCGCAAGTTCACCGGCACAGACGACTTGATGGCGCGCGCCGTGACTGGCATGGGGGCTGGCTCGGCAACCGGTGTGTTGAAGGCGTTGCTGCCCCGGTCGCTCTGGCCGGGTCGGTCCGGTTCTGGCCTTGGGGACGCAATGGCTGTTGGCCGCGGTGTCGTGAGGCTGCCGGCGGGCCGCAGGTCACTGGGCTGCGGCCCGGATGTCGGGGCGCCGGCGTCACTGGGTGACTGTGTCTGCGTGGCGGTGGGCCGCTCGCCACGCCGTGTTCTCGCGGCGGTACACCTGGGTGGCCCGCAGTGTGTAGGTGCGCGGCTCCCCGTCCACGGAGGCGCTGACGTGCTCCAGGCCGGCTGTGTAGGCCATGTTGCCCACGACGTCATACGCCAGTAGCTCGAACGCGTAGGAGGTGCAGTGTGAGAAGGACTGGCCGAGGGCGGTGAAGAGGGCGTCGACTTCCGCCAGGCCGCAGGCGTTGTGCCAGGCGCCCAGCACGCTGACAGGCTCTTCATGCGACCAGAGCGCCCGTCTGGGCTCCGGGTCGCCGTCGTGCAGCGCGGCCTCCGCCTGGTAGAGGTCGGTCTTGATCCACGTCAGGAAGTCCTCGCGGTCGCCCATGTAGCCATCATGCGATGTGGAGCGCACGAAACGTGCCGGACCATGCCGATGGCCCGAGGCGTTTCGTGCGATGCGGGCAGTTGCGCTCGGTCAGGCCAGCCGCGCGGAAGAACCATGAACATCTCGTTGCCGCCGTCGGACGTGCCCTGGGCTGCTGATGCGCTCAAGGAGATCCACTCCGCGCGTGCCACGCACCATGGGAGGGGCCGGAACGATCACTTCCCGCGGGTGCCTCGACGTGACCGACGCTCAGCTCCGCGATGAGGTTCAACGGCTCAGCGACACAGGCCAGTGACAGAACGGCGAACCGGACGTTGTCGTCATGTGCGACGTCGGCTACGACGTCACCGCCTGGCCGGGGTCCTTTGGGACCTTGCCGTCGAGTTGGCGGGTCGTGTCCGGGGTGATCGAGTGATGCGCTTGCCGAAGCGGCCTGGTGTCCGTGGCCGCCGGGGGCGGGCGGCCACCGAAGCACGGGCCGGAGTTCCGCTTCCCCGATCCGGAGACCTGGCCCGGACCGGCCGTCGTCACTCTCACGGTGACCGCGAACTACGGCAAAGGTGAGATCCAGGCGTGGGATCGAATCCACCCCGGTTTACCCACCGAGCCAATTCGGATGGAGCATGAGGGCGGACCGCCGCTGATCGAGGGCACCGCAGCCGAAGTGCTTGGGGACGGTGGCCAGTTGTGCGGGCGGTTTTGGTGTTCGTCCTGCCGAGGGCGGTGGTTCCTGACAGCGTCGGCGTGACTGAGACAGAGGGCTGGACACATGCGCGCACGTATCCGTGTTCGCCGTGCCGTGACCGGGGCGGTGCCCGTCGCGGTCCTGCTGGCGGGGTGGCGGGGTTGGTCTTTTCCACGAGAACGGGCCGCTCACTTGTCTCGTCGTGCTCCCCACTTGCGTACTCCCCAGACGGCGAGCGCGGTGGACGCAGCCGTGATCAGGCTTGCGGGGAGTTCGGTGAGCAGGCCCTGCACTACGAGGGTCAGCGCTGCATCGATCATGGTGTCTCCCGGTGCGATTCCAATCGGTCTCACCCAGGTTCGACCTGGTTGCCGGCACGCTGACGTGGTTGGACGTCGCAAGACAACTCAAGGCGCAGATTTACGAGTTCGGACGCTGTACGGTGCCCGTCGTACGTAGTTGGACACTTCTGGACACTCGGCGAGGATGACGCATGGCTCGGCTCACGGCTCCCACGCTTCCGCCTGGGCCTCGCAAGAGGCTGAGCGATGAACTCCACTCGGTTCATCGACGGGCAGGATGGCCTTCGGTGCGCGAACTGGCTCGTGCGCTTGGCACGGGGGTGGTCAGCTCAAGTCGTATCCATGACGCCTTCACAAAGCCCCGTCTGCCGACGTGGGGGCTCGTGCAGGTGCTGGTGGTCGAGCTTGCGAACCGGACGCCCGGGGCAGATGCGACAACCGAGGTGAAGCGGCTGCACACCCTCTGGGACGAGGCCGCGCAGGCAGACGCTTCGCCGCCGGCCGACATCGAACTGCGGCAGGGGCAGGATGTGGCGTTGCCGCACGCTCCTGCAGTCGACTCGGGGAGGCTTATGCGGCGAAGCCTGCTGCTTGTAGACCTGGAGGACTTCGGTGAACGGGACGAAGTCGAGCAGGCGTACCTGCGTCGGAGTCTCTACAGTCTCCTTGACCGCGTTGCGAGGACGGCCGGAGTCGGCTCGGGGGAGCGGCAGCAATCGGACCTGGGTGACGGCGTTGTGGAGCTGATCGATGCCGCTGTCCCCGTTGTCGACCTCCTGCGCGCCTTGCTCCAAGTCCTTCCTTCAGACCTGAATGCGTACAACCGGTTGGCATCAGATGCGGCCCGGATTCGTCTGCGCCTGGTCCTGGCAACGGGCAGCGCGAACGTGGAGGAGTGGGGCTCGACGACCGTTGGCCTCAACGACGCCTACCGACTGCGTGATGCGGATGTACTGCGAATGGCGCTGCGTGAACGGATAGACGACTACGCGCTGTGCGTATCGGCGGCGGTCTACCAGGACACCGTGCGCCACAATTACGGCGGCGTTCCCGCTCAAGAGTTCCGTGAGGTCGCCGTCCCCACGAAGAACGGCGTGTTGCAGGCGTGGCTGCACCAGCCGCTCCGACTCAACTAGGCCGTTTCTTAGCGATCACCTCGCGGCCCGGATGTGGATGGCCGCGAGGTGAAGGGCCGCCTGGTAAGCGGTTGCTGTCTTGTCGTAGCGAGTGGCGATGCCGCGCCACTGTTTCAGCTTGTTGATGCAGCGTTCGACGGTGTTCCGCTGCTTGTAGGCCTTGCGGTCGAAGCCCGGCGGCCGACCGCCCTTGCTGCCAAGTCGTCTGTGGTTGGCAGTCTGGTCGGCTGGCTGCGGGAGCACGGCCCGGATCCTGTGTTTGTGCAGGTGCTCGCGGATCGCGCGGGACGAATACGCCTTGTCGGCCAGCACGACGGCGGGGCGGGTTCGCGGCCTGCCTTTCGGTCTCGTCACCCGGATTGTGGCCATGACCTGGGTGAACGCCGGTGCGTCCCCGGCCTGGCCGGGAGTGAGGATGAACGCGGGCGGGCGGCAGCGGCCGTCGGAGGCCAGGTGGATCTTTGTGGTCAGCCCGCCGCGGGATCGTCCGAGGGCATGGTCGGCCGGCTCGCCGGCCGGAGCCCCTTTTGACGGGCCCCGGCGGCGTGCTGGTGGGCACGGACGATCGTGGAACCGACGGCGACGACCCAGTCCAGGTCCTTCTCGGCGTCGGCCTGGCGAGCAGAGCGACGAACACTCGCTCCCACGTGCCGTCGATCGCCCACATTCGCAGGCTGCTGTGGGCGCCCTTCCACGAACCGAAGCGCTCGGGCAGGTCCATCCACGGCGTGCCGGTGCGGTACTTGAACGCGATCGCGTCGATCACCTGCCGGTGATCACGCCACCGCCCACCCCGCTTCGGCGTCCGGTCCGGCAGCAACGGCTCGATCCTCGCCCACTGCGCGTCAGTCAACGACACATACCAACCGACGATCAGAGGATCTGTAAGGAACGGCCTCGGGCGAGGCCCGCCCAGTCGCACACGGCCAGGGCGAGGGACTCGGCGGCAGTGTCGAAGAGGACTTGGCGCTCCCACGGCCGACCGGTCACGGCCGCCAGGAAACGCCACTGGACGAGCGCGCCCAGTGCTGCCACACCGTCCGCGTCCTTGAGGAGCGAGAGGAGCATGGCCTTGCGGACCCGGTGTGCCCGGCAGTCGAGGGTGTGGACGGCGCCGTGCCCGAACAGGGTGTCCAGTACGGGGTCCGGCAGGGCAGCGGCCCGGTACGACATGGTCCTCGTCGTAGAAGAAGGCGACCGCTTCCGGACCGCGCAGCGCGATCGTCGGCCGGCCCAGCAGGTGGGTTCTGACCGTGCCGTCTGCGGCGACCCGCATCCGGTCGGGAAGCCACGCGTAGCCCTGCGTCATCAGGGCTAGCGTACTGTCGTGCCAGGGGGCTACGGAATGTCCCAAAGGGTCATGTCCTGCGTCTGCCCGATGGGGCGGGCCGCACACAGCGATCACAGGGCCGTCGATTTCGGATGGGTCGGTCGTTTGCCGGTGGCCTGCGGGGTGGGCGATGCGAGGGGAAGACGTCATCAGGTAGGGCAAGCTCTGGCTCGAAGCGCAGACGATCGGCACCGGCCGGGCCCCGGTCAGAAGTCAGGTGGAGGCGAGGCATCCGTCGTTGACGTCGCTCCGGTAGTGGATCTGACGGTGCGCGTCGATGAGGGGCGCAGATTTGCGGCGGTGGCCGCCATGACGCCGGTCCCGGCACCCAGGAGGTGTCGGGACCGGCGTCATGGTGCGGGAACGCGCTCAGGCGGGGCGGCCGCCGAAGGGGGCGCCGGTGCCGTAGTACGTGCCCAGCTCCTCCCGGTACCTGGTGTCGCCGAGGTGCTTGTCCCGGTGGAACTCGGGGGCGTTCTTGATTTGTTCCTTGGTCTGGTTGACGAAGATCTTCCGCTCCTCCGGGTCGATCCTGACGACGGTGCTAGCCGGCAGCAGGACCTCCTTGCCGAAGATCCATACGCCGGTGTCCACGACCAGGTAGGCGTCACCGACCTCGTCGGAGTGCTTGTCGACCTTGCCGATGCTCCCGTCGGACGCCTCGACCTTGTATCCGGTCAGGTCCGTACCGGCCAGGTGGCCCGCGGTCGGCTGGTAACTCCACACATGTTCAGTCACGCGAAAACAACTCCTCGGTCAATGGAAGATGGCGGGGAAATGCTTCTCCGCAGGTCCTCTTTGTTCTGTACGTGATGCACGGCGGGTCCTCTGTTCCGCCTGAACCTCACCTGCCCCGCTTTTTCTGCTTCACGCTCCCGGAGCGCTTTCTGAATGCACTGCTGCCCGCCTTCGGTAGCCAGGGGAAACCGAGCCGGTACACGACTTCATGGCGGTGGCCTGCCGACCCCTTCCCAAGGGGGCGGCAGGCCACCGCCATGAAGTCTTGAGCTGCGCGTTTGTCGAGCGGCTACCAGCGATACCAGCGGCCGCTACCGCCCTTCGGGCGGGCGACAAATCCGATCAGCCACAGGACCAGGACTGCGATAGCCACCCACCAGAGAATCTTCACCGCGAAACCCGCGCCGAACAGGACCAGCACCAGCAGGAGAACGAGAAGCAGGGGAACCATAGTTATCAACCTCCGAAGTGCCATCTGCCCGACCGTGCCGAGGATATGTGTTCACTTCTTATTTGTTTCTTATCCCGGGGGCTGGGCAAGAGAGCTGGCCCACTTTTCCAAGAAATTTCGTGATGGTACTTCAGGCGCCTCGGCGGGGCTGACGTCCCCTGACCGGGACCGTGGACTTCGGGCTCGGCGACGCTGTCCGGCTCCTGCGCGAGGCGGGCCACGAGGAGCAGGTCGCACGGGTCGAGCACGACATCGTGCGCCGGAACGCCACCCCGGGTCGGTTTCTGCACGGATCAGAGGGCGGCGGGGAACCGGTCCCAGGCTCGGTGCTCGGCCAGGGCCCTCACGAGTGCGTCCACGACCGTGGTACCGCTGTCGGCGGCGGCAATGCCCGGTTCGCCTGCCGTGATGCCGGCGGATTCGAGGAGCCGCTCGGCGCCGTTCCAGCCGCCGATGGCCTTGCCGTGTCGGTACGCCTCGGTGATGAGCAGCAGTACGCGCGGGTCGGGGGCTTCGGGGGGCCGGGCAGTACCGGCCTCGACGTCGCGCGCACCGTATGCGTCCGCGCCGGCCTGGGGCACTCCGGCCAGCAGGACGGCATCGAACTCGACAGAACGGGCGGTGGCGAAGGTCCGCTGAACGGCGATCGGGTCCCCCTTGGAGTCGAGGGTGCCGCCGGTCGGGGCGACGATGAGGGGCACCATGCCGGCGTCCAGGATGGCCCACCGGGCGGTCCGTACGCCGTCCAGGTCGGCCGTGGCGTCGGCGACGATGCCGATTACGCGCCCGTCCGTGGGCCAGGTTCCGCCCATTTGGGAGAGCGCGGGGCTGGGGTCGGCTGCGACGAGTGGCACGGTGGCCGCGGGAATTGGCAGCCCGAGGCCTTTGGCGACCTGTTCGCACAGCCGCGGATCGATGTTCGCCA
Organism: Streptomyces sp. NBC_01006; assembly: GCF_045162725.1. Classification (NCBI taxonomy): domain Bacteria; kingdom Bacillati; phylum Actinomycetota; class Actinomycetes; order Kitasatosporales; family Streptomycetaceae; genus Streptomyces; species Streptomyces sp. NBC_01006. The sequence continues at coordinate 8,546,454 of NZ_CP108700.1, forward strand.
GCACCTTCAGGGTGCGTTCCTTGATGGCCTGCTCGTAGCACTTGTTCAGTTCGAAGGTGTAGGCGGCGATGATGTGTTCGCGCTCGGACGGGGTCATGCTGAGCCAGAAGAGGCGTGGTTGGGCGAAGTGGTCCGAGAACGAGGCCGGTGCCTCACGGACCTTGCTCGCCTTGGGGACCTTCACGGGCGTTTCGATGAAGGCGGCCGCAGCGGGTCCGGCCAGGAAGGGGCAGCCTCCGTCGAGGCTGTTGGGCCGGTAGGGGGCGATGCCGGTGTGGACGGCGCTCTGGTGCATGCCATCGCGGAGCATGTCGTTGACGGGGGCGTGCGGCCGGTTGATGGGGATCTGGCCGAAGTTCGGGCCGCCGAGTCGGCTGATCTGTGTGTCGAGGTAGGAGAAGAGCCGTCCGGCGAGCAGTGGGTCGTCGGTGACGTCGATGCCGGGAACCAGGTGGCCGGGGTGGAAGGCGACCTGTTCGGTCTCGGCGAAAAAGTTCTTGGTGTTGGCGTTCAGGGTCATCAGCCCGATGGGCTGAACGGGTGAGAGCTCCTCCGGCACGATCTTGGTGGGGTCGAGGAGGTCGATGCCCTCGAAGGCCTGCTCCGGTGTGTCGGGGAAGACCTGGATGCCGAGTTCCCACTGGGGAAAGGCGCCGGACTCGATGGCGTCGAAGAGGTCGCGGCGGTGGAAGTCGGGGTCCATCCCGCTGATCATCTGTGCTTCCTCCCAGACCAGGGAGTGCACGCCCAGCTTCGGCTTCCAGTGGAACTTGACCAGCACGCTCTCGTCGGCGGAGTTGACCAGCCGGAACGTGTGGACTCCGAAGCCCTCCATCATCCTGAACGACCTCGGGATGCCGCGGTCGGACATGTTCCAGATGGTGTGGTGGGTGGCTTCGGTGTGCAGGGACACGAAGTCCCAGAACGTGTCGTGCGCGCTCTGCGCCTGCGGGATCTCCCGGTCCGGATGGGGCTTGCCGGCGTGGATGACGTCGGGGAACTTGACCGCGTCCTGGATGAAGAACACCGGGATGTTGTTCCCGACCAGGTCGAAGGTGCCCTCGTCGGTGTAGAACTTCGTCGCGAAGCCACGCGTGTCGCGCACGGTGTCGGCCGAACCGCGCGAGCCGAGGACGGTCGAGAACCGCACGAACACGGGCGTCTCCACGTCCTTGGCGAGGAACGCGGCCTTGGACACCTCGCCGGCGGTTCCGTAGCCCTGGAAGACGCCGTGAGCGGCGGCACCACGCGCGTGGACGACCCGCTCGGGGATCCGCTCGTGGTCGAAGTGGGTGATCTTCTCGCGCAGGTGATGATCCTGGAGCAGCACAGGGCCGCGTGCTCCGGCCTTCAAGGAGTGATCGGTGTCGGGCAGACGTGTTCCTTGGGCCGTCGTCAGGTAGGCGCCGCTCTGCCCCAGGCGTGCCTGGTCCGCCCCCGTCGCCTGCCCGGTGGGACCCACCGTCTCGGGGCCGTCCTGGTCGGGCTTCGGGGGAAGCGGCCCCGTGGGCTCCGTCGGTTCGATCAGAGGCGGAGACTCCGGACCGGGCTTACCCGGCAGCTCGTTCTTGGCGGTGTCGGTGGATGAATGCTCCTTCTGCATGATCGTTCTCCTTTGGGCCGCCGAGGTGGGGGATGGCTGAGACGGTGCCTCGATGAGGGCCGTTGACCTCTCTCCTGCCCGGTGCGAACGGCGGATGAGGGCAGCGGGTGGCTGGGTCGGGAACGCGGGATACTTCCTGGGGTGACATTCACTTCTCCGGTCCGGGATTCGCTGTGCGCAGGGGGAAGCCGCGGGTCAGCTCACCGGGTACGGCGCGGCCTTGAGGCGGCGGGCGAGGTGGGCGGTGTTCGCGGCGAGTGTGGCCGTTGTGCCGGCAGTCTTCTCGGGGGTCTTGTCGAGGTCCTGGTAGTCGGTGCCCTGCATGGCCTCGCCGACCCAGTAGGTGACGGCGTTCGGGGCGAGGGAGAATCCGACGTCGTTGAGGCCCTGGAAGAGGTCGGAGCTGACCTTGTGTGCGCCGTCCTCGTTGCCGACGACACAGACTGCGGCGACCTTGCCGCATGTGAGCATGCGGCCCTCGTCGTCGGTCTCGGAGATCTCCGCGTCCAGCCGCTCCAGGACCCGCTGGGCGACGCTGGACGGGTGCCCGAGCCAGATCGGCGTCGACAGGATCAGGATGTCGCAGCCCAGCATGGTGTCCCGGATCTCCGGCCAGGCGTCCCCGTCGCCCATGTCGGTCTTCACGCCGGGCTTCACGTCGTGGTCGGCGATCCGGATGGTCCTCCCGGTGACACCGTGCTCGGCGAGGGCGGCCATGGTCTGTTCGGCCAGCAGCTGGGAACTCGACGGAGCGGGGGAGGGGGACAGAGTGCAGACCAGTGCGACAGCGCGGAGCGGAGTGCGATCGTTGGAGTCCATGGTGTCCGGCTACCCGCACACCCCTCTTTGATGTCGCAAGCGATGCGATTCATCCCCTTTGGCCGCCGAGGAGGTGCGAGGCGATTCAGGTGCGCGCACGATGACCGTGACACGACACCGTTACGAAGGGTTCCGTCATGCCCCGAGGTTCCAGCCCGAAGCGCGAGCGGCAGGACAAGCACATCAAGGAGTCGGGTGAGAAGCGCGGCATGTCCGAAGGCCGGGCGAAGGAGATGGCCTCCCGCACCGTGAACAAGGAGCGCGCTCGATCGGGGGAGAGCAGAACGGCCAGTCGCAGCTCCACCCAGGCGAAGTCCGCCAACGCCCTGCGCTTTTGCTTCTTGACGTAGTTCCGCCAGGGCCTGACGGGAGGAGCCGGTGCCGACCCGCTGGCCCTTGAACCAGTGCATGGCGAAGTCCAGCGGTCAGGGTTGCGTCTTCCTTGCCCTGGCCTCGGCGCCTCCCGGATCGGGATCGCGCCTACCCGGAGCCGGTCGGGCTGGTGGTCGGGGACCCGGACGCGGCTGGCGTCTGCACCGCAGACTCGGACAGCGGTTTCCCCTGACAGTGTCATCCGGTCCGCGCACCCGCCTGTAGCCGTTACGCGGGCGACCGTCGCCCGGGGAGCAGACGCAGCCGAGGGTGAGCTCGTGCAGCTGGCCGGCCAACTGGGACTGCACCGCCTGGCAGTCGAGGCGGTCCAGGCGCACCAGCGGCCGACGCGGGAGCGCCTCGGCGACGTACTGGCCGTCGCGCTGAAAACCCTCCGGTACGTAGAGGAGGAAACGGCTTTGGAGACGGGCGAGTTGATGCTCTTCGTCGGCCGGCTACGGGCTCACCGTCCGGCACGACGAGCTGGGTCAGGCAGCCGACGCAGCCCGCCGGCCGGATGCCGACCCGTCGATGCTGCGCTTCGGCCCCCTGCCGGTTCTGCACGCTGTCCTGTACGCCATCGTCGATGCCTACGGCGAGGCCGCCGAGACGGTGCGTGCCGCGCTCAACCGGCTGGAGGACCGCGTGTTCTCGTTCGCTCGTGTCGACCAACACCGAGGACATCCACTCCCTGAAACGAGAGGTACGCGAGTTCCGGGACACCACAGAACCACGACATGCGGCGCATCTCCGCCTGGGCCGCGATCTTCGCGGTCCCCACCATGGTCGCCGGTGTGTACGGAATGAACTTCGAGCACATGCCGGAGCTCGGCTGGAGCTTCGGCTACCCACTTGCCGTCGGCCTCATGGCGATGGCGTCAGGCTGCCTGTATTGCGCCTTCCGCCGCAACGGCTGGCTCTAGAAGGCCGGATCCGGGAGCTGCGTCCGGCGCGAGGGAATCTGTTTGGGATTGCCGTACGGGCATGAGTGGCGCTGGGATGGAAAGCCGCTGGGTATGACACCCCTACCGGACCGAGGCCATGGCAGCGGCCGTGAGCGTGCCGACAACGAGCGTGATGCCGTCGCGGGTCCGAGCGAGCTGGTCGAGGAGCGGGCCCCGGATCAGCCCTCGGACCTGCCCGCACGCTCCTGGAAAGCAGTGCTGCGCGGCACGGCGAAGGAGTTCCGGAACGACGAGCTGGCAGACCGCGCCGCGGCGCTGACCTACTACGGGGTACTTGCGCTCTTCCCCGCCCTGCTGGTCCTCGTGTCCCTGCTGGGTTTGGCTGGGGACTCGACGACCGCGCGGCTGTTGGACAACCTGCAGCAGCTGACGCCCGGCTCCGCCCAGGACGTGATCAGAGACGCGGTCGAGCAGCTGCAGGGCCGTAGCGGCGTCGGGTCGCTGATGGCGGTCGTGGGCCTCGTCGTGGCGCTGTGGTCTGCCTCGGGCTATGTGGCCGCGTTCATCCGCTCCGCGAACGCCGTCTACGACGTGCCCGAGGGCCGCCCGGTGTGGAAAGTACTGCCGCTGCGCCTGGCGCTCACCGTCACGCTGATGGTTCTCGCCTGCGCAGGCGCGCTGATCGTGGTCTTCACCGGCAGCCTGGCGCGGCGCGCGGGCACCGCCCTGGGGATCGGTGACAGCGTCCTGACGGTGTGGTCGATCGCGAAATGGCCCGTGCTGGTGCTCCTCGTCACCATCATGATCGCGCTTTTGTACTGGGCGGCGCCGAACGCCACGGGCCGCGGATTCAGGTGGGTGACACCGGGCAGCTTCCTGGCCCTGGTGATCTGGATGGTCGCCTCGGCCGGCTTCGCGTTCTACGTCGCGGACTTCGCCTCGTACAACAAGACGTACGGCACGGTCGCGGGCGTGATCGTCTTCCTGGTCTGGCTGTGGATCACCAACCTTGCGACTCTCCTCGGGCTCGAGTTCGACGCGGAACTGGCCCGCCAGCGGGCGATCGCCGGAGGGCTGCCCGAAGACGAGGAACCCTATGTCCGGCCCCGGGAAACCCGCGCCTGGAGCGACCAGGACCGCCGCCGCATGGAGAAGTGATCGCGTATGGACGCTCGGCCGGCAGGTGCGAACGGCTGGAAGATCCCGGCCGTTCTGCTCCTGCGCCGCTGCGTGCGCAGAAGCACCTGCTCGTGGCGTGGGTGCTCGTTCATTTGTTGGGTAGGCGCGCCACGGCAACAGCGTGCGCGTCGTAAAGGGGAAACTCCGCATGAGCACGATAGAGAGACAGACGCACAGCACCGATGAGTCCGTGAGCGTGCTGGTCTCGCGGGCCTCCCGGCAAATTTCGGAACTGGTCCGTGAGGAAATGCAGCTGGCCCGGGCCGAAGTGACTCGTAAGGGGCAACGCTTCGGGAGGGGCGGCGGCCTCTTCGGCGCGGCGGGCCTGATCGGAATCCTGGCAGCCCAGGCCTTGGTAGCAGCCTGCATCGCAGCCCTTGCGTTGATACTCCCGGTGTGGGCGTCGGCCCTGATCCTCGCGGCGGTGCTCGCGGTGGTTGCCGCAGTGACCGCAATGGCAGGGAAGAAGCAGATCGCCGAGGCCGGCGCCCCCGTCCCGGAGCAGACCATCGACAGCGTCAAGGCCGACCTGGCCGAGATCAAGGAGAAAGCGCACCGATGACCAACGAACCCGGAACCAATATCGGCACACCCACACCCGACGAGCTGCGCGAGCAAGTCGAGCACACCCGCGACGAGCTCGGGCATACCATCGAGGCACTGGCCGCCAAGGCCGACATCAAGGCACAGGCGAAGGAGAAGACGGCCGCCGTCAAGGAACGGGCCGCCGAGAAGACCGCCTTGGTGGCCGACCAGATCCAGCATGCCGCGCAGCTGGTGAAGGACACGACACCCGATCCGATCCTCCACAAGGCCGGCCAGGTCGCGACGGTGGCACGTGTCAACCGCAAGCCGCTGCTCATCGCCGGCGTTGCTCTGCTCGTCCTCCTGATGGTGCGGCGCAGCCGCCGAAGCCGATGAAAGCGTCAAAGGTCGCCTACAAACCGGTCGGGCTGGCCCTTGGCGCCGTCAGCGGCATGATCGCAGGGGCCGCGTTCAAGCAGGTCTGGAAGATCGGCGAAGGCGAAGGCGACGCTCCCAGCGCCACGGACGAAGAGCGCTCCTGGCCGCAGATCCTGGTCGTCGCCGCCATCCAGGGCGCGATCTTCGCAGTGGTCAAGGCCGCTGTCGATCGCTCGGGCGCTGTGGCCACCCGCCACGTGACGGGCACCTGGCCGGGGTGACCCACCGCGACGGCGGCCCCTTCCCGCGCGTAGACCGGCGGGGGGCCGCTTCGCCGGTCGTAACGGTGACAGGGGCGATGGACGCCCGAGGAGGCGGCTCCCGCAGCGAGCAGCGACTGGAGACCGAGCAGCGGGGTAGGCGTGAGGTGCCGCGGGACAGCCGGCTCCGGCTCACTCCGGCCCGTTCGACGAAGGGCTCCTTCATGTCTTCCGCAGTGATCGCTCCGGTTTGCGGCGTAGATCGTGCACGAACGACTCTGCCGCAGGGCAGACGCAGTCTGACGGTCGGGGTTGAGGAGGAGTTCCTACTCGTGGACCGGCGAACGGACTGCCTGTGGCCCGCGGTCCACGCGTGGTGAAGGTCGCGACCGCGGTCCTGGGCGAGCAGGTTCAGGCGGAGTTCTTCGGCGCGCAGGTTGAGGTATGCACCCGCCCCACGGCGGATCTGGCGGAGCTGAGGTCCGAACTGGCTTTGCTGCGCAAGGTGATGGGGGAGGTGGCAGCCAGCGAGGGATGTCTTCTGGTGGCCACCGGAACTCCTGTGATCCCGCGGGGGATCCCGCCGACCGTCACGCCGGGAGAGCGTTATGGGCGGATGACTGCGCGGTGGCCCTTCCTCGTTGGTTCGTACGACGGGATGGTGTGCGGCTGCCACATCCACGTTGGGGTGACCGGACGCGGTCAAGCCCTTGAGCCGGCCAACCACATGCGCGCCTGGCTACCGACACTTCAGGCCCTCGCTGCCAACTCGCCCTTCTCCCTCGGGCGGGACAGGGGGTGGGCAAGCCGGCGGTCCGTGGAGCACGCGCGCTGGCCCGGGGTGGGGCCCGCGCCCCTTCTCGACGAGGTCGGGTACGAGCGCGTCGCAGACCACCTGGTGAAGACCGGCGTCCTCCTGGACCGCCGCATGATCTACTGGTACGCGCGCCCCTCCGAGCACGTACCGACGCTGGAGATCCGGGTCTGCGACGTGAACGCAGACCTCGACGTGGTGCAGCTGCTCACAGCCTTGGTGCGGGGGCTGGCCACCACACTGCTGCTCGACATCGGGGACGGGCGGCCACCGCCCGACGTGCCCGCCCAGGGCCTGCACACCGCCCACTGGCTGGCCGCCCGCTACGGGCCGGCCGGTGAAGGCCTGGATCCGCTGCGCGGAGAGTACGTGCCGGCCCTGACGCTGGCAGAGCGGCTCCTTTCCCGTGCCGCGCCCGGGCTGGCCGCCGTGGGAGACCTCGGGCTTGCGGAGGAGCTGCTCCACCGGGTGCGGAGCTCCGGGGGCGGGGCCGCCCGTCAGCGCGCTGCGTATCTGCGGCGGGGGCGCCTGGGTGACGTTGTGGGCGATCTGGTCCGCGCCACCGCCGCCGGCTGACGCGACTCGCACCTCGATCCGGACCGGAGGAGATCTTCCGTGGGCCTGGCTCTACATGGGGTCCATGGTTCCGCTGCCCCTGCCGTACTCCTGCTCGGCCTTCTCCCGGATGCGCATGGCCCTGTCCTTCAGCCGCTGACGCTCCGCCGGATCGGTGGCGTGCTGTGCCGCCTGCTCCAGCTCTTGAGCCTTGTCGCGCATCTGCTGGGCTCGCTTGCTCGGCTGGCTGTCGCCGCTCATGATCACTCCTCGGATCGGGGTGCGGTCCCCCCAGGCAAGCAGCGGGAGGGTTGAAGCGCCACCGCAGCCTTCGGGTCAACCTCTTTCCATGAAAGCCCATGGCTGTGCCCGACCGGAGGATCACGCTGAGCCCTCCGGAGCCGACGCGACCACTTTGGCGAACGGTGGGACGATGGCAAGACAGCGGTAGAGGCGCTTCTACGCGTGCGCCCATCCCGAGACAGACAGCAGGCCAGGTCATGACCAAGCAGCCGAAGCCATCCCAGCCCAAGCACGGAGAAGGCCCCAGTCGCCACGAGGGCACCAAGCAGCACGGCTGGTCACCGGACGTCGACGAAACCCGTCAGCAGGACAACCCGAGCGCCCACCGCTCCTTCCATCCCGACAAGTACGCCCCCGCCAGGGGACCCGAACCGGCGGTCTCCAAGGAAGAGGCGGGCAACCCCCACGGCAACCCCGTCAAGAGCCGGGGCAGGCGCGGGGAGGAGCAGAGCAAGGGCTCCGGTGAGAAGGGCATGCACGACCTCGGCCCCCGGGGCCGGTCGCAGCGTCCCAGCGGAACGAAAGATGCTTCCGCCTCGACGGGCGTGGACCCCCAGGATCCGCCCGGCAAGCGCAGCGGCGGATAGCGCAGCCTGGACTGGCGCCGTCCGCGCCAAGCAGGCGGAAGCAAGGGACGGGAGCCCGGCACACGGCCGGATGGACGGACCGGGCCGCGTACCAAAGGCCTTCAGCGGATGGACGGACCGGCCCGCGTACCAAAGGCCTTCAGACCGTGCGGCCTTCCCGGCCGATCCCCCGCTTGCCCGGTTCTTGTATGACGCCGAGGATCCGTAAGTGGTTCAGGCCACGTTCTTCGACGGCCCCAAAGTCCTGGCCCGTTGGCACTTCGACCGGCAGATGCTCGCCGAGGGGCTCCACCGCCCGGTGGGCGAGGGAGACGTCACGTTCAGCCCCCAGGGCAGCCGGCCGCGACGACCTCCGCGTCGCTTTGCGGGGTCCCGGCGTGAAGATGCAAGAAAGTGCCGTCCTCTTCCTGGAAGGCTCCTCGACCGGTTACTGGCCCGCTGACATGCAGCTGGTGAGGGTTGGCCGGGTGCAGGATGGCGGATGAGGGCGGGCGATCGAGTCGCGAACGGTGCTCGCCGGCGGGATCTGAGTGCGACGGACCGGCCGGTCTCCCGTCGGTGCCGGTCGGTGGGTGCGGACGTGCCTCGGTCCCGAGCCCTCGACGGGTTCGGGACCGAGGCACGCTCTCTGGGGAGCGGTCAGGTCACCGCTTGAACATGTTCTTGATCTTTTCCTTGGCCTGGCGGGCATCGCCCTTCGCCGCTTCGGCGCGGCCTTCAGCAGTCAGTCGCTCGTTGCCCACCGCACGGCCGGCAGTCTCCTTGACCTTGCCCTTGGCCTGCTCGGCCTTGGCCCGGCCCTGCTCGTTCGTCGACACAGCTGATCACTCCCTGAGGATGCGGGAAATGCCTTGCTCTCCGCACCTGACCCCGATCGCGCCCCGCAAACGTGGGCCGCGAGGGCAGCTCGGGAATCCGGTCAGGCGGGCGGGACGCCGAACGGCATGCCCGAGAGGTAGTGCGTGCCCACGGCCTCGCGATGGTCCGCGTTCCCGAGGTGCCCGTCACGATGGAACTGCGAGGCGGTCCCGATCTGTTCCTTCGTACGGTCCACGTAGACCTTCTCCGCTGCGTGGTCGATGCGGGTCACCAGGCCGGCCGGCAGCAGTACGTCCTTGCCGAGGAGCCACATGCCGGCGTGGACGACCAGATAGGCGTCGGTGACCTCGTCGGAGTGCTTGTCGACCTTACCGATGCTGCCGTCGAGCGCCTCGACCCCGTAGCCGGTGAGGTCGGCCGCGAGGTAGTCGACGCCGGCGCGGTAGGCCCAGACGTTCTCCGTCATGCGAAACAACTCCTTCGATTCCTTCGATCGGAACTGTGGGCCCTCCGCCCCCGTGGTCCCGGGTGCGGAGGGATCTGCGTAGACGGTGCGCCTGCCCGGAGACCCGTGCCTCCACGCCCCTGTATACGGGACCGTCGACCCACTCCGAGAAAGAAGTCCGCTCCGACCGTTTGGGCCGACGGAAACCGGCCATAAGGCTGGTCACGGGAGTCTGCGACGGTGAGCGGCGCGGGTTCCCCAGCGGACCCGGGCCGCGTGGTGGCATCCCCCCCGCCATCACGCGGCCCGGGCTCCTGCGTACCCCGGGCCCGTACCACGGCTCTTCACGACCAGGCCTCTGCCGATCGCCCCGCCCGGTCCCCCCTCAGTGCCCGCTGACCGGGCCGGCCCCCGCTCAGTGGCCGGCCCGGACGCCGTCGGTGGAGTCGTCGGAGTGGACGGTGTCCGATTCCCAGGGCGGCGGCCGTGCGCCCGGCTCGGTCCAGGCCGCCAGGGCCTCGCCGTCGACACAGACGATGCCGCACGTGGCGGCGTACTCAAGGGCAGGCGCAGTGAAGTGGCCGGTGGTGACGATGATCGCGACGTCGGCGTCGTGGACGGCGAAGCACGTCCCGCCGAAACGCTGCAGGTCCTGCGAGCCGACCCGGTTGTCCTCGGCGTAGTGCTTGCACTGCAGGATGACGCGTAGCCCGTCCGGGGTCGTGGCGATCACGTCGGCGCCCAGGTCGCCCGCGCCGCCCACCACTTCCACCGGGGTGCAGCCGTCGCGTACGCAGAGAGCGGCGATGGTGTGCTCGAAGCCGTCGGCATCGACCGCGGCATGGTCCAGCGCGTCGGCTCCCACATCCGGCAGATCCGTCCCGGGCCGCACGCCCGTAGCGGGGCGCACGCGCGGGTCGGGTGGTGCTGTGGGGCGAGGCCTGACGGGGGACACGCTCCATCCGGCGAACGCCACCCCGAGCAGCAGCACCACAGCTGTGGCCACGGGCAGGACCGGCATCCGCGTCCCGGCCGCCGAGGTGGCTTTGACGAAGACTGCCAGCCCGCCCACGGCCGTACCGGCGAGTCCCACGGCGAGCACCAGATCTCGCCCGAGCGTCGCGCGGCGCCGCGGGACTCCGCTCCTGCTTTCCCTCGACGCCATGGGGTCAGCGCCTACGGCCCCGGCCCCGTCCGCGGGCCGCCCACCCGTGGCCGATGCCGGCGACGTGGAGCGCGAGCGCGGCGAGACCGATCAGCATGAAGTTGGTGGAGCTGAACACTTCGTTGGTGCTGATGGCGGCGGCGTTGATCAGGAACGCGATGAAGAACAGCACTGCGGCGGTGATGCCGAGCATGTCCATGCCCCTTTCGGTGGATGACGGCCGTGTTCCCCGGGCGGGCCGGATCATGAGTGGCTGCTCCGGCAGGACTTCGATGTGCCGCGGAGAAACGGAAGCGAAACCAGACCTCCTGTGTCAGCGCCCTCCCAGCGGGCAGGGGCGTGAACGTCCATGTCACCTACATCCGACGAGGAGATATGAACAGCGCTCTTCGTGTGCTGACCGTCCTGGGCGGCTCTCTCCTGCTCACCCTCGCGGCCGGTTGGGTCGTCGACCTGCTGCTGCGCCGGGCCGACGCGCGCCACCCCGAGACGCCCCTGTGGAACCTGCTGCGCCGGTGCCGGCGCGCCCTGCTGATCGTGCTGTTCGCCGCGCTGCTCAGGGGCGCCTACCGGCAGATCGCGTGGCCACCGCTGCACGACCACGCCGCCGCCGTGGGCCGGGCGCTCTCGCTCACCCTGATCGGCGCGGGGGCCTGGCTGCTGGTAGCCGTGGCCTCCGCCGTCGTCGAGTCGGGGTACGCCCGCTACGCCACCTCCACCCGCGACCCGGCCCGACTGCGCCGCGTCCGCACCCAGGTGACCCTGATCATGCGGGTGGTGACGGTCCTCGTGGCCGTCATCGCCGTCGCCGCGATGCTCGTCACCTTCCCGAGCTTCCGCGCGCTCGGCACCTCCGTGCTGGCCTCCGCCGGAATCATCGGAATCGTGGCCGGCGTCGCCGCCCAGTCCACCCTCGGAAACCTCTTCGCGGGCTTCCAGATCGCCTTCGGCGACATGGTACGCATCGGCGACACGGTCGTCGTCGCGGGCGAGTGGGGGGTGGTCGAGGACATCACCCTCACCTTCCTCGCCGTACGCACCTGGGACGAACGCCGCATCACCATGCCCGTTTCGTACTTCACGACCCGCCCCTTCGAGAACTGGTCGCGCGGCGGCATCCAGATGACCGGCACCGTCTTCCTCCACTGCGACCACCGCGCACCCGTGGACCTCATGCGTGACAAGGCCGAGGAGATCCTGCACAACTGCAAGGAGTGGGACGGCCGCGGCTGGGACCTCGTCGTCACCGAGACGACGCCTTCCACCATCGTGGTGAGGGTCATCGTCACGGCCAAGGACCCCGACGACCTGTGGACGGCGCGCTGCGCGGTACGGGAGCAACTGGTCGCCTGGCTCGCGGAGAAGCACCCGGAGGCCCTGCCGCGCATCGTGCTGGACCCGGTGTCGGCACCGGTGCCGGGACAGGCGCCCGCGCCGGACGCCGCCGGAGCCGCGCGCGCCCGGCCGTAGGCGGCGGGGTGAAGCACGCCTCCCACGTGCCGGCGCGGCCCCGGCACCCCCGGGAAGGCTTGGCACGCGGTCGTCGGGACACAAGCGGAACATGCTGAAGACACTCACCCTGATCCTGCCCGTCGCCGCAGCGGCGCTCGCCGCGGTCGCCGCCGTCCTCCTCTCGCCCTGGTGGTGGGCCGTGGCCGTACCGTTGCTGCTGCTCGTCCTGGTTGTCTCGTACGACCTGCTGCAACGCCGTCATTCCGTCCTGCGGAACTACCCCCTGCTCGGTCACCTCCGGTTCGCTCTGGAGGCACTGAGGCCGGAGATCCAGCAGTACTTCATCGAGCGCAACGTCGAGGGCCGACCCTTCGACCGCGACACCCGCAGCATCGTCTACGAGCGGGCCAAGGGAACCGACGCAGAGGAGCCGTTCGGCACCGAGCTCGACCTCCACCGGCCCGGCAGCGAATACCTCACCCCGTCCATGGCCCCGCACCCGGTACGGGCCGATCCGCCCCGGGTCCGCGTCGGCGGACCCGACTGCACCGCGCCGTACGACATGTCCCTGCTCAACGTCTCGGCGATGAGTTTCGGCTCCCTGTCCGCCAACGCCGTCCTCGCCCTCAACACCGGCGCGCAGCTGGGCGGTTTCGCCCACGACACCGGCGAAGGCGGCGTGTCCGAGTACCACTTGCGCCCCGGCGGGGACCTCGTGTGGGAGATCGGCACCGGGTACTTCGGGTGCCGTACCGAGGACGGGGGTTTCGATGAGCGGCAGTTCGCCGAGATGGCCGCAAAGCCGCAGGTCAAGTGCGTGTCGCTGAAGATCAGTCAGGGCGCCAAGCCGGGCATCGGCGGTGTCCTGCCCGGTGCCAAGGTGAACGCCGAGATCGCGCAGGTGCGCGGGGTGCCGCAGGGGGAGACCGTCGTCTCGCCGCCGTTCCACCGCGTGTACTCCAGCCCGCGCGAGCTGGTGCACTTCCTGGCCCGCATGCGGGAGCTCGCCGGCGGCAAGCCCGTGGGGTTCAAGCTGTGCGTCGGCTCGCGCCGCGAGTTCCTCGCCGTGTGCAAGGCCATGCGGGAGGCGGACGTCACCCCCGACTTCGTCATCGTCGACGGGGCGGAGGGCGGCACGGGCGCGGCGCCCCTGGAATTCGCCGACCATGTCGGCCTGCCGCTCGGCGACGGCCTGATGACCGTCCACAACGCCCTCGTCGGCTCCGGGCTGCGCGACCGCATCCGGATCGGAGCCTCCGGAAAGGTCGCCACCGGCAGCGACCTCGTCAAACGGCTGGTCCAAGGCGCCGACTACACCAACTCGGCCCGCGCCATGATGTTCGCGATCGGCTGCATCCAGGCCCAGCGCTGCCACACCAACACCTGCCCCGTCGGGGTCGCCACCCAGGACGAGCGGCGCGCCCGGGCCCTGGACGTCGGTGACAAGGCGCAGCGCGTACGGCGCTACCAGGAGGCGACCGTCAAGAGCGCGCTGCAGATCATGGCGGCCATGGGCGTCGACGACGTGCGCGGGCTGCGCCCCCACATGCTGCTCCAGCGGGTGGACCCGCACACCGTCCGCTCGTACACCGAACTCCACGCCTGGCTCGCCCCCGGAGAACTGCTCGCATCGCCGCCCGAAAGCTGGGCAGCCGACTGGAAGGCGGCCGACCCCGACCGCTTCGCCCACTTCACCCGCTGAACCGGCCGCTGAACCGGCAAACGAAGGGCAGTCCCGTGGCACGCACCGTCGCCCACGTCATCGTCGACGCACTCGAAGAACTCGGCGTCCAGCACGTCTTCGGCGTCGTCGGAGACGCCTTGAACCCGCTGACCGAAGCCATCCGCACATCCATCGGCCTGAACTGGGTCGGCTGCCGGCACGAGGAGGCCGCGGCCTTCGCCGCCTCGGCGCAGTCCCAGCTCTCCGGGACCCTCGGGGTGTGCATGGGCACGGTGGGACCCGGATCCGTGCACCTGCTCAACGGCCTCTATGACGCCGCCAAGAGCCGCACGCCCGTCCTGGCCATCTGCGGCCAGGTCCCCCTCGCCGAGATCGGTAGCGACTACTTCCAGGAGGTCGACAACGACCTGCTCTTCCGCGACGTCGCCGTTTACCGGGCCACCGTCACCTCCCCGGACCAGATGCCGCGCCTGCTCGAATCGGCCGTACGCGCCGCCGTGACCCAGGGCGGAGTGGCCGTACTGACCGTCCCCGGCGACCTGGGCGATCAGGAGCTGAGCGACGACAGGCCCACGCGGTTCGCCCTCGACCGCGCCGTCACCCGGCCCGACGACCCGGCCCTCGCCCGGGCCGCCGAGCTGCTGAACGCCGCGTCCCGGGTGACCCTCCTCGTCGGCCAGGGCGCCCGCGAGGCCCGTACCGAGGTCCTGCGGACCGCCGGACTGCTGGCGGCGCCCATGGTGCTCACGCTGAAGGCGAAGGAGGGCTTCGAGGACGACAACGCCTTCCAGGTGGGCCAGACCGGCCTCATCGGCAACCCCGCCGCCGCCCACGCGCTCGACAGCGGGGACGTGCTCTTCATGCTGGGGACCGACTTCCCCTACCGGGAGTGGTACCCGAAGGACGGCAAGGTGATCCAGGTCGACTCCCGCGAGGACCACCTGGGGCGCCGCACCCCCGTGGACGTCGGCCTGGCCGGTGACGTCGGCGCCACGCTGCGGGCCCTGCTGCCGCTGTTGAAGGCGGTCCCGGACCGTACGCACCTCGACGACGCCCGGGAGCGTTTCCTCCAGTGGCAGGAGGGACAGCAACGGCTGGCCGACCCCGCCCACGAGCACCGCTGGACCGGGAAGCTACGGGCCGCCCTGGACAACCGCGATCACGCCATCCGCCCGGAGGCGCTGGCCGCGGCGGTGGACGCCGACGCCGACGCCGACGCCGTCTTCACCTCCGACACCGGCATGGCCACCGTCTGGCTCTCCCGCTTCGTCACCATGCACGGCGACCGGCGCCTGATCGGCTCGTACAACCTCGGCTCGATGGCCAACGCCATGCCCCAGGCCCTCGGTGCCCAGCTGTGGGCGCCCGACCGGCAGATCGTGGCGTTCTGCGGGGACGGCGGGCTGAGCATGCTGCTCGGCGACCTCATGACCATCAAGACCTATCGGCTGCCGGTGAAACTCGTCGTCTTCGACAACCGCCGCCTGGGCATGGTCAAGCTGGAACAGGAGCAGGCGGGCCTGCCCGAATTCGGCACGGAACTCGACAACCCCGATTTCGCCGCGGTTGCCACGGCCCTCGGCCTGACGGGGATCCGGGTCACCGACCCGGCCGAGCTCCACGAGGGCGTACGCCGGGCCTTCGAGACGCCGGGGCCGGTCCTGCTGGACGTGCTCACCAATCCGGAGGAAGTGGCGGTGCCCGGCAAACCGACCGTGGCCCAGGGCTGGGGTTTCGCCGTGGCCAAGGCCAAGGAACTCCTGCCGGGCCGTGAGGCCTGACGGCCAAGGTGCTGGGAGTCGTCGGCCCCCTCAACTCGGGTGTCGCCAAGACCTTCGTGGCGCCCCTCGCGCGGGCGAACATGGCCGTCGTGTCACCCGGCAACACCGATCCCGCGCTGACACTGGGCTCCACCTGGGCCGCCGGCACCCCGTCGCGTCCCCACTCCACCTATTTCCGCACCGTCGCCACGGACGTCGACCAGGGGCCGTTCGCCGCCCGGTACCTGCACGGCGAGGCGAAGAAGACCAAGCTGTACGTGGTGGACGACGCGAGCGCCCACGGCACCGCTCTGACCGCCGGACTCACGGCCGAGTTCACGAAGCTGGGCGGGACCGTCGTCGGTACCGAGCAGGTCGATCCCGCGGAGCGCGCCTTCGCGGGCCTCACCGAAAGGGTGCGGTCCTCGGCAGCCGACGCCGTCTACTTCGGCGGCTACTACGACACCGCCGCACCCCTTTCCCAGCAGCTCGATCAGGCGGGGGTGCGCGTCCCCCTGATGGGGGGTGACGGCATCTTGGACCAGCAGTACCTCACGACGAACCCCAAGGCCGAGGGCGACCTCGCCACCAACATCGGCGTGGCGGCCGAGGAATCGGCAGCTGGGCAGGACTTCCTCGCCCGGCACCGGAAGGCCGGCTATACGGATGCGCCCGGCTGGTACGGGCCGTACGCGTACGACGCGACCTGGGCTTACATCGAGGCGGTGAAGGTGGTCGTGGAAGCCCACGGCGGCACCCTTCCCGGTGATGCCCGGGCCGAACTGCCGTCCGCCGTGGCACGGCTGGGTTTCGACGGAGTCACCGGCCGCGTCGGCTTCGACGGGAACGGCGATACGCTCACCCGCAAGCTGACGGTGTACGCGGTCCGCGGCGGCAGTTGGACAGCCGTGAGCAGCGGACCGACCGCCCGATGACCGCGTAGCGGGCCGAACGTCCGCAGCCCGCCTCCCCGTCGCCGGGCACCGGCGGCCTTTCGCCGTGGTACGGGCGGCAGTCGGCTCAGAAGGCCGATTTGGGCCGAGTAGCCTCGGCCATCGAGATCGCCAGTCCCTCCGTCAGCCATCTGTGTGCCACGGCCATGTTCGGCACGCGCCCCTCGGTGACCGTGCCGACCAAGCCCCAGTAGCGTTCCAGGCGGGGATCGAAGCCGGACGACCTCGACACCGCCCTGTGCAGGAATGCGCGGAACGCGGGCGTTTTGCTCTCCGGCCGGGCTCGCGTGGAGCTCGGGGTAGGCCAGGACCTCAGCGGGAGCCGGATCCGCGGGTGGTTCGGGAGAGAGCATGGCGACCATGGTGTCGAGGCGTCGCTGGGGCGTGCTTCCGGAGCAGCTCACGACCCCAGTGACCAGTGAGCGTGCGGTGCGCCTTCGGGAGCAGCTGCCGCACGGGCGAGGATCTCCAGACGCCGCAGGCGCGCCTACCGGGCCTGCAGGCTGAGGTTCTCCGGGTGCGGTGTGTTGGGTGGGGGGGGCAGGAGATTTGCGGAAGCGTTCCGTCCGTCCTCTGGCGGACGGACGTAGAACTGCGCCACCATCTCCTTGCTCCATCAGCACACGCCTGCTCTCCCCGCACCGCCGTTCGATCCGTTACGGCCATCAGCAGGAGGCAATCTCGATGAAGCTCCGTTCGGTCCTCACCGCGCTCACCCTCGTCCTGGGCGCGTTGCTCGCGCCCGGAGTCGGCGTCCTGGGCGGCGCCACCGCCGCGCACGCGGCCACCAAGATCAGCCATGCCACCGCGACCTCGATGTTCCGCAATTCCGCCATCACCTGGTCGTCGTCCGGCGGCTGCTCGGACCGCAACAACGCGACCTGCACCTCCTTCGAGCAGCTCAACATCGCGACCGCACAAGGCGCGCAGACCCTCAAGAGCGCCAGCGGCTGCGCACTGAACATCACCGGAGGCACGGAGACCGGCCACGCGTCAGGTACCTACTCGCACTGGAACGGCTACAAGCTGGACTTCAGCAAGTACACCTGTCTCGGCACCTACATCAAGAACACCTTCAGCTACATCGGACTGCGGGGCGACGGCGCCCCGCAGTGGAAGTCCGGCGCCGGAAACGTCTACGCCGATGAGGGGAGCCACTGGGACGTGACCTTCTACAACTGCGGCGGCTGCTGACCCCGGCACGGCCGGCGCCACCGCACGACCGCTGCGCCCTGACGTCCTCTTCGCACCCGTCGCCGGGTCCGCGGAGAGGACGTCCGCGCCGGAAGTGACAGGGGGCCGCCTTCTACCGGCGGGCGCGCGTACGTCCCACACGGCCGGGCGGTGCGTGACGTCGAGCGAGGCTCGACAGCCGCACTGGAGGAACCACTCAGGGCGGGTCCGTCCGCCGGGCCGGTAGACGCACCCACCGCACAGGTCGCTCATGCGGTTCACATAAGAACCCCCAGAGGTGTACGGCTTGGTGGTCATGCGTCCACCGTCGGCTTACTGCGACATGCTGTCCTGGGTGATCGCCTGCTGCCCACTGGCTGGGTAGGTATGGGTCGCCGGTGGCGGTGAAGATTCTTCGCATGCCTGAGGATCCGGAAGAATGTGACAGCCTGGCCCGGGGCTCGGCCTCAGGCCCGTTGGCCGAGCGGATCGGACGCGTCAGTCAGTCCGCCCTTGAGGGCAGCGGGCGCTTCGTGTATCGCTACTTCAGTTTCTGTAGGAGTTCCCGCTCGCGCTCCGTGCTCAGCCCGGCACGTCGGGGCCGATCAAGTCCCTGCTCGCGTTCCCAGCGCAAGGTTGCCTCCAGCAGTTGTGCTCGGGGCCTGTGCCGCAGACCGGTTGCGTTCGCCGCGGTGCCATTGCGGGCTCCGAACCCGGCCCATTCCGGGTCGGCCACCCACAGTGCGAGCGATTCGGGCCCCATCGCTTGGACCACCTTCTGCTTGAGCAGCCAGTCGTCTTCCGCTTCCACCACCGGCCCAGTGTGTCCGCCGATCTCCCGCGACAGCGTGATCCACTCCGAAAGTGCCATGGTCGGCCCGACGGCGTTGTACGTCCCAGCCGTCCCCTTCTCCGCGCAGTCGAGCAGCCAGGCAGCAAGGTCTTGTGCGCAGATCACCTGCGTCGAAACATCCGAAGATGCCGGTACCAGCAGCGGGGACTGCGGCGCGCGGGCCGCGCGAGCGACCCAGTACCCGGATCGGCCACTGTGATCGCCCGGCCCACCGATTAGGCCTGGCCGCGCTACAAGGAGCCGATCTCCCAGTTCGGCGGCTGCGGCTTCCTCGCAGGCGACCTTGGCCTGCCCGAACTCGTCGTGGCCGACTGCCTCTTGCTCCGTGGCGGTAAGCAGCTGCGCCGATTCATCAGCGCCCGGCTGGGCCTGCGAGGCATAGGCGCTGACCGACGACACGTACGCCCAGTGTCCCGCCCGCTCGGACAGAGCGCGCAGCGCACCGCGGACGAAGCCCGGCTGCCATGACACCTCCACGACGGCATCCCAGTCCTGACCGCTGACCTCTTCATACGCCACCGCATCATGCCGGTCCGCGGCGATCAGTACCGCGCCCTTGGCCGCGGCGCCGCTCTTCCCACGTGCCAGACACGTCACCTGATGCCCACGTTCCACCGCCTGCCGCGAAATCTCGCGGCCGACCCACGCTGTTCCACCCAGAACCAAGATCTTCATCAACTCACTGAAACACGCTGCGTGAGCCGGGTGCAGCTACTTCGCCGAGGGCGTACTGGGGACCTCCTTGCCGGGTGGCCTTGGGGGTACCGCGCCTGCGCCGCGGCCGTCGCCGCCCTCCACCGCGGCCCGTACCCTGGGCAGTCGGCCCGCTTTCTGGTGAGTGGCGACGGAATGTGGATTCCAGCGGGGCGGGTGCCGCTGGACGTGCCGCCGATCGAACTCCGCGTCGGCGACCAGGTCCACGTCGGCGGTTGACTGGTCGTCATCGCCGATCTGCGCTACCGCCACGGCGGCACCCACACGATGATTCTGGACACCGGCCGCCTGGCCGTCGCGGAGCGTACGGTGCGGGTCTACCGTCCGAGTACCGGGAGACCCGGGCTGTGTTCGTACGGCAGGGAGGGCGTGGGCGGACTCCGGTGCATGCACGATGACGCCGTCCGCGGAGCGGCGCGGGGGCGCCGCGGTTGTACGGCGGGGACGGCCGCACAGTGCGGCAGATGAGGCGCAGCCTGGACCGGGGGTCTGTCTGTACGGGCGTGGCCCAAACGCGCCCCGTAGGTTCCGCCTGGCGCCCTACGGACCCAATGGGCTCGCACCCGTCGCTGGACGGGTCTGACCGAGCATCGAGGGCGGGTTCAGCGGGAGAGGAGCGGCCAGATGGCTGCTGCGGTGCCGGCCAGTGTGGCCATGCCCACGATCGCCGCGCCTGCGCGTCGGCCTGCGGTTCAGAAGGGGCTTTCGTTCTCCTGAGCCTGTCCGATGCTGCTGCTGGCGCTGCCCGAGGACTGGGCTGCCGTGACGTTGATGCGGGCGCGGTCTCCGTGGACGACGACGTGAAGGGCGTGGTCCATCTGGTCGGGTGTGGGGATCTGCTGGTCGTCCGGCATGTTGCGCGCAGCTCTGCGACTAGTGACCTGAGTCGGAGGTTTGGCGTTAGTTCGGTATGAGCCGTCCTGGTCCGAAGATTCCGCCGTTGTCCGTGACTGATGCCCAGCGGGCCGTACTGGAGGGCTGGCTCCGTCGTCGCACGACGGCCCAGGCTTTGGCTCAGCGGTCGCGGATCGTGCTGGAGTGCGCGGACGGGCACTCGGTCATGGAGGTGTCGCGCCGGTTGCGGATCGCACCGGACACGGTCCGCACCTGGCGGCGGCGCTTCCTTGAGCACGGTCTGGACGGGCTGGGCGATGACCCGCGGCCGGGTGTCCCGCGGAAGATCACCGACGAAGATGTCGAGCGGGTGATCGTCAAGACGCTTGAGGAGAAGCCGAAGAACGCGACGCACTGGTCGACCAGGTCGATGGCCGCGGCGATGGGTATGTCGCAGTCGACGGTTTCGAGGATCTGGCGGGCATTCGCCCTGGCCCCGCACCGCTCGCAGACGTCTCTGCTGTCGACGGATCCGCTGTTCATCGACAAGGTCCGCGACGTAGTCGGCCTCTACCTCGACCCGCCGGAGAAGGCTCTGGTCCTCTGCGTGGACGAGAAATCGCAGATCCAGGCCCTGGACCGGTCCCAGCCGGTCCTGCCGATGATGCCCGGCGTTCCCGAACGACGCAGCCACGACTACATCCGCGCCGGCACCACCACCCTCTTCGCAGCCCTCGAAGTCGCGACCGGCAAGGTCATCGGCTCTCTCCTCCGTCGCCACCGGGCTGCCGAGTTCAAGAAGTTCCTCGCCAAGCTCGACAAGGAGGTCCCGGCGGACCTGCGGGTGCACCTGATCCTGGACAACTACGCGACGCACAAGACGCCCGAGATTAAGAAGTGGCTGTTGGCTCACCCGCGGTTCCACCTGCACTTCACGCCGACCAGTGCGTCGTGGCTGAACTTGGTGGAGCGGTGGTTCGCCGAGCTCACGCAGAAGAAGCTCAAGCGCGGAGTCCACCGCTCCGTCCAGGCCCTCGAACGTGACGTCCGGACCTGGCTCGCCGACTGGAACGAGCACCCCCGGCCCTTCATCTGGACGAAGACGGCCGACGAGATCCTCGACAAGGTTGCCGCCTACTGCCACCGAATCTCTGACTCAGGTCACAAGACCCAACCCCCCGATCGCTCACGGACATCGCCCTGTGCGAGCCCTGACCAGGCCTGTGCGGTGCACGCTGAAGGACGCTCCGCAACAGGCCTGCCCAACGACGCCTTAGGGGGCCGCCCGGACTCGACGGCCTGACGCCCGGCAGCCGTATGTTTCATGGGTGGCCCTTGTGAAACAGCCCGACCTGAAGGGTGCACGCTCCCGTCCGTATCCGTCCCGTCGGCGCTGCCCTCGCCTCCGCTCAGGGGCAGCGCGGTCCACCCCCACATGCACGGGGACCACCCGCCGCCCCGGCAGCCCGGACGAACTCAGCCTCACCTGGGACCACGACGGATATACCGCGCTCACACAGGTCGAGAGCAAGTCCGCCGTCGACGCCCCACAGGACATAATCGACCAGCGCTTCTTCGCCATCATCACCGACCAAATCGGCACCCCCACCGAACTCGTCGACGAAACCGGCCGCATAGCCTGGCGCAGCCGCAGCCCCCTGTGGGGCACCACGGTCTGGAACAGGGATGCCACCGCGCACACACCCCTGCGCTTCCCCGGCCAGTACTTCGATGCCGAGACACAGCTGCACCACAACTACTTCCGCACCTACGACCCGGAAACCGCCCGCTACCTCACGCTCGACCCTCTGGGCCTGGGCAGTACTCGACGAGGCTGCCGGTGTATCCGCCGTCGGCCCAGACCAGGGCCAGCAGGTGGTGCGCGGCAGCGACCTGGGTGAGCAGGACCTATGCCGCGGCGCGGTCGCCCACATCCGCTGCGGTGACCATCACCGCGAGCAGCAGGCCAAGGGTGTCGACCACGACGTGCCGCTTGCGCCCGTTGATCAGCTTGCCGCCGTCGAAGCCGCGGCCGTCAGAGCCGACGACCGCGTCGCTTTGACCGACTGCGAGTCGATCACGCCCGCGCCCGGCTCCGAGTCCAGCCCGGCCCGCTCGCGGACCAGGCGGCGGAGCCGGTCGTGGAACTCGCGGACCAGATCGTGGTTGCGCCAGCGCCGGAAGAACGCGTAGACCCGGTCCCACGGTGGGAAGTCGGCAGGCATGGCCCGCCACTTCGTGCCGTTGTCGACCAGGTAGCGGATCGCGTCCGGCATCGCGCGGTGGCAATAGGCCTCCGGTTGCCCGCCCCCGCCCCCGCCCCGCAGCCAGCCCGGCACCGGCAGCAGTGGCCGGACCACCGCCCACTCGGCGTCCGACATGTCGGTGGGATACCGACGCTCGCGCGCCCCGTGGCCTCTGGCGTTCCCGAACCTGTGAGCCAGACCACACGCGAGAGTGGCTGAAGTGGACCCCACTCCCGCGTTGCCGTAGAAATGCGACAACAGGGCCTCCTGGACCGCACGTTGGCTTCGACACCCTTCGAGCTACCAAGAGGCCCTGCTCTCATGCACGGCAGCCGCCGCAGTCACCCGATCGGCTGACTTCTCGACGAGATCGGGACGACGGCAGTCGCGTCGCTTCTCGTGATCGCTGGGACGGACAAATTCGCACTGCCATCCAGGTAGACGGTCGGCTTGGTGACGCCCCGAGGCCGCCTCGCGGGTTTGAGCCCGGTGCCGCGACTGACGAACCTGGCGAAGAGTCGTGTCTCACCGGCTCGACGTGCGGCCAACCGCCCCGCTACGTCCTACTTCTCCTCCGGCTCCCAGGCGCGGAGCAGGTCGAGCAGCCCTGCGTCCCCGTCAACGTGCAAGGAGTCGGCCTGGATCCGGTCGTACAGGTAGAGGACCAGCTCACTGGCCGTGCCGTGGACGGAGGCGCCGACTGCGTCCGAGTCTTCGCCGGTCGCGGCGGTGGGCGCCAGGATGCGGGTGGTGCGTGCGCCGTCGCCGTCGACGGTGAGGCGCCAGGAGCGGCCCTCGGCGGCGTGGAAGTCGAAGGCCGTGGGCTTGTGCGGCCAGGCACTCGGCGTTGCGCAGACGGTGAACAGGAACTCCTCCACACCGTCGAGTGCCAGCCCGACCGGCAACGGCTGCGGGGCGCCCCCGGCGAGTTGGGCGTCGTAGGTGTGCACCGCGGTCTCCTGGATCCGGTGCCGGGCGGTGCCGCCGGCGGTCTGCGGTGACTGCGACGCGGGCCACCACGTCCAGCAACCGCTCTCCGGTCCCGCCGCGCGCAGGGCGCCCAGCAGAAGCTGCGTCGACGCGTCCAGCCAGGCCAGCAGGGCCTCACGCTCCTGCGGCACTTCCAGCGCGGCGCGCGCGGCGACGGCCTCGGCCGGGGGAGCGTCGGCAGACCCCGCGCCGACGATGGCGGCCCAGAAACGGTCTCCCCCACCCAGGTGCTTCACCAGATCGAACAGCGTCCACCCGGGGCAGGTCGGCACCTGTGCATCGAGACCGGGCGCGGCGGCGACCACGGCGCGGAAGGCGGTCGACCGTTCATCGATCAGTCGCAACAGGTCAGGGAACTCAAGATTCTTTTCCACGCCGGATGTCTATCACCGTGCTCCGGTGATCGGACAGCGATTTTCACAGTCGCCGCCGGTTGGCCATTGCGGACGTCCTCGCCTCCCACCGCTCGGGTGACAAGCTGCGCACTGCTGCGAGGACGCTGGTGGTGGCGGTACGCCAGGCGTCGTGCCTGTGGGTGCTCTGGCCTCGCCGTGCGGCCGGGCACCTCGGCGACGTGACGTCCACCCGGTGCGCGCGGTCATGCTGCCGCTCGATGTGATGGACGCGGAGGTCACGACGGCGGGGGAGGACCGGTCGGGTCGGGAGTTCAGGTGACTCCCGATTGACCAGCACTCCTCAAGTTCGCAACAACAACAGCCACTCAGGCCAGAGTCGTGTGGTCCAGCGGCCTGCGAATACCTGAATGCCATCGGTCAAGGAACCGGTCCCGCGGATGGTTATGCCGGGTAGCTGCAGGCCGGTTCTTGGGCGCTCCCGTTCAGCTCGACTTCGCGAATCCCTCCAGCAGTCCGCGGGGGTCGAAGGTCACCCGGATCCGGACGATCTTCCCGTCCGCCACCTGCATCCAGTTCGCCGTCGGTGCGGGCGGCGCAATGGCCGTGCACAGGTCGAACCAGGTGATCACTTCGTCGCCCTCCGCGACCCGCACCTTCACGTCAATCTTCACCAGCACCTGCCCGAGGCCCTTCAGCCCGGCCAGGGCTTCCTCTGTCCCGCGCGCCGTTCCCAGCGCCCCGACGAAGTCGACGTCCTCGGCCAGCAGCCCGCGCATTGTCTCGAAGTCGCCCGCCTCCCAGGCGGAGAAGTAGGTCTCGGCAAGCTCTCGTGCGGTCTTCGTCGTCGTCATGCCTCCATCCTGCCCAGCCCACATCCATCCGTCCAACAGATGGATCTGATTCCAGCTATCATTGATAGATATGGAGATGCGTCAGCTGCGCTACTTCGCCGCCGTCGTGGACGAGCGCACCTTCACCGGCGCCGCCGAGCGCCTGCACGTCAGTCAGTCCGGCATCAGCACCCAAGTGGCGAAGCTGGAACGCGAGCTGGGCCAGCGGCTCTTCGACCGCTCCAGCCGTCACGTGCGCCTCACCCCGGCCGGCGAAGCCGTTCTCCCCCTCGCGAAGAGGGCGCTCGCCACCCTCGACGCCATTCGGCACACCGCTGCCGAGTTCGCCGATGCCGTCCGCGGCCGCGTCCGGATCGGCATGATCATGGGCTGCTCGATCCCGCCCTTCCTGGACACCCTCGCCGACCTCGGCCGCACTCACCCTGGCATCGAACTCAGCCTGAACGAGGGCGACTCCGACGACCTACAGGCCCAAGTCCTCTCCGGTTCCCTCGACCTGGCCCTGATCGGATATGCGGGCCAGGCTGCCGACGGCCTGGAGGCGAGCGTCGTCATCGACGAGCCGATCGCCGCCGTGGTTCCGGCCGGGCACCCCCTCGACCGGGCGGAACTGCCCCTCACCGCACTCCGGGGCGAGAAGATCCTCTGCCTGCCCCGGGGCACCGGCATCCGCGCCGCCTATGAGGACTCCTGCCGCCAGCTCGGCCTCGACCCG
Organism: Streptomyces sp. NBC_01006; assembly: GCF_045162725.1. Taxonomy (NCBI): domain Bacteria; kingdom Bacillati; phylum Actinomycetota; class Actinomycetes; order Kitasatosporales; family Streptomycetaceae; genus Streptomyces; species Streptomyces sp. NBC_01006. Next base: position 8,571,764 of record NZ_CP108700.1, read on the forward strand.
GGCGTGGACCTGGACGCCAGCTCCCCGGCCGCACTGCTCCGTCTCGCCGAGCGCGGCGCAGGTGTCGCCGTCCTCAGCGCCTCCTCCGCGCAGGGCGCTGGCCTGCGGGCAATCCCCCTCACCGACGCCGCCACACACGCCCGGCTCGGCCTCATCGCCCGCCCCGACGAGCACTCCCCGGCTGTACGTCTCCTGCATACCCTTCTCCTGGCCGCGTTGCGATCGGCGCAGGTAGCGTCTTTCGGATCCGGCGGACTAAACCGGCCTGATCCGAAAGACACGCTCTAGCTAGCGCTCTGACCGCATAGGTTCACCGGGTTTCTACCCGCACCGAGGCTGGGGCCGATTGGATAGGGCTGACATCCCAGCCAGCGTGTGCAGGCACGGTGGCAGAGCCTGTCAAGGTCCGCAGACTGACTGATCAGGAGGGACAGCGGCTGCAGCGGATCGTGCGTCGGGGCAGCACCAGTTCGGTGCGCTACCGGCGGGCGATGATGCCGCTGGCCTCGGCCGACGGCAACCGCGTCCCAGCCATCGCCCAGCTGGTGGCAGCCGACGAGGACACAGTGCGCGACGTCATCCACCGTTTCAACGAGATCGGCCTGGCCTGTCTGGACCCTCAGTGGGCGGGAGGCCGTCCCCGCCAACTCTGTCTTGACGACGAGGACTTCGTCGTTCAGACGGCCACCACCCGCCCGACCAAGCTCGCCCAGCCCTTCACCCGCTGGTCCATCCGCAAGCTCGCCGCCTACCTCCGCAGGGTCCACGGCCGGGTGATCCGCATCGACCGCGAGGCCCTGCGCTGCCTACTCGCCCGCCGCGGCGTCACCTTCCAGCGGACCAAGACCTGGAAGGAGTCCACCGACCCCGACCGCGACGCCAAGCTGGACCGGATCGAGCACGTCCTGGAGCACTTCCCCGACCGTGTTTTCGCGTTCGACGAGTTCGGACCGCTCGGCATACGCCCGACCGGCGGATCCTGCTGGGCCGAGCAGGGTCGGCCCGACCGGGTCCCGGCGACCTACCACCGCACCCACGGCGTGACCTACTTCCACGGCTGCTACTCCATCGGCGACGACACCCTCTGGGGCGTCAACCACCGCCGCAAGGGCACCACCAACAGCCTGGCCGCGCTCAAGTCCATCCGCGCCGCCCGCCCTGACGGCGCCCCGATCTACGTGATCACGGACAACCTCTCCGCACACAAGGGCGCCAAGATCCGCCAGTGGGCTCGGAAGAGCAAGGCCGAACTGTGCTTCACCCCGACCAACGCCTCATGGGCCAACCCCATCGAGGCGCACTTCGGGCCGCTGCGGCAGTTCACCCTCGCCAACTCCAACCACCCCAACCACACTGTCCAGACCCGTGAACTACATCGATACCTGCGCTGGCGTAACGCCAACGCCAGTCACCCCGACGTCCTGGCCGCCCAACGCCGCGAACGCGCCCGGATCCGCAGCGAGAAAGGTATCCGCTGGGGCGGTCGCCCTCTCGCAAACGCGACAGCGGCCTGACCGTGGACGGCCGAACGCTCGTGCCCGCAGCCATAACATCGCCTGATGCGCTACATCGACAACCGGGACGTCAACGAGGCCGTGACTGAGATGGTGCGGGTACTCGGCCCGCACGACGCGGAGGACTGGTCGGTGCCGGCAGGCTCGCTGGAATGGAGCTGCTGGACGACGGCCGCCCACATTGCCCATGACCTGCTGGCCTACGCCGGGCAGATCGCCGCACGCCCTACGGACGCCTACCTGCCCTTCGACCTCGCCATCCACTCGGACAGCTCGCCGCGCGAGGTGCTCCAGGTGGTCACCGCCTGCGCGGGGCTGCTCGGCAGTGCGCTGGCCACGGCCGGCCCGGAGGTGCGGGCCTGGCACTGGGGTCCTTGCGACCCGCCGGGCTTCGCGGCGATGGGTGTCGCCGAAGTTCTCCTGCACACCCATGACATCACCCAGGGGCTGGGCGTGCCGTGGCTGCCCCCGGCCCCTCTTTGCGAGGTGGTGCTCCACCGTCTCTTCCCCGACGCTCCGCCCGGAGACCCGGCTCATGTCCTCCTCTGGTGCACCGGCAGGGGCGACCTGGACGACTGCCCCCGCCGCACCTCATGGACATGGCGGGCGGCAGTAGCCGAGTGATCAGACCTACCGGAGGCAGCCTGAGAGACGCCTCCAAACACGGTGAACCTTCCCGGTCACAGCACTAGTGCGCGGGATGATCCGGTGTGGGGCGCGTGCGGCGTCTGGTGATCAGTGCCGACAGGCCCAGGCCGCCGCCGACGAGGATGAGCAGCACGCCCAGTGCGATCGCACTGGCTGCCACCAGGAGCCAGTCCGGTTTGGGGACGGCCCTGCCCCGGATGTCCGCGGTGTTGAACGTGCCGGGGCGGCCGTTGGGGAAGTCATGTTCATATGCGACAGCCCGGTTGTCGCCGAGGGCCACCACCCGGCTCTCGGGAACCTGAAGGTCGAAGGCGACGACCGAGGGCTGGCTTCCGGGCGGCAGGTACGGTTCGGCCAGCGGATTTCCGTTCAGCATCAGCGTGCGGTCCCCGACCCGATATGAGAGCCGGTCCCCGCCGACCGCCACAACCCGCCCTCCCACACCCACGTCACTGGCCGACCGGCCCGTAGACAGCACCACGACATCACCGCGGTGCACCCGCTTCGCACCGCACAGCTCGTACCAGAGCGCCGCACCGCGAGGAGAGAACGGCGCCATGGACTCGTCGCCCATACGCAGGCCGTCGTACCCGCCCGGAGGCATCGACCGGCCGATGGCCACCAGCGCGGCGACTAGCATCGCCACACCGAACACCACCAGCACGATTCCCCCAACTCCCCGTCTGTGCCCCGGCCTGCGCCCCATGAAGTCCCCCAAGATCGAGTGTGTGTTCGGGAAGGTTACGGGACCGGGTGGGGGCGAGCCGGTGCGAGGGACCGTGTACCGGCTGACAGGCCTTACGGACTCTCATGAGCCGGTAACAGGGCGTTCATCAGGTTACGGACGCTGAGCTGGGCTGGGCGGGGAGAGCGCCGTGTTCGCTCGGCGCGATCCGGAGGGGAGCTCTTCCTGCGCGCCGCGGCATTCAGGCCGGGAGGTCGGGCGCGCTGCGGCGTAATCCCACGTACGCGGTCTTGCTCTGGAAGGTGCCGGCCCCATGTTCCGGTCTCCCGACACATGGGGCCTCTCAGGCGATGGATCAGCGCCGGATCTGGATGGTCACTTGGATACCGCCAAAGCCCAGCGCGGCCGCTCCGATGGCGGCCACGGCCGTGGCAGCCTCCGTGTTGCCGACGGCGAACAGAACCACCGTGGCGACGACGGCCGTCAGCGCGGTGGCCATGGACGCGTTGCCGTCGCGGAGCGCACGGTGCGTGTCTGCCACCCCCTCGCATCTGCTGATCCGCCCGCGCGCGGTGGCCGGGGTCGAGGCTTGGCCAATGGTCGCGGCGGTGACCTGTCGCATCGAAGGTTGGGCCTTCTCAGTGAAGGTTGAGTGGCCACTCCGCCTGCCTCACTACCGTGGCTTCGCACGACCGACACTGAGATCGAGATCACCGCAGACCTGGTCCACGACCTGCTGCAGGAGCAGCACCCAGACCTTGCAGGGCTCGCCATCCGCGAAGTGGCTGGCGGATGGGACAACCAGCAGTGGCGCCTCGGGGACGAGTTCGCCGTGCGCATGCCGCGGACAGAACGGGCCCCGGGACTCCAACTCAAGGAACGCCGGTGGCTGCCCGTCCTGGCTCCGCGACTGCCGATCCCGGTTCCGATCCCCGTGCGGATCGGTGAACGTCCGCGCGTTTCCCGAAGCCCTGGACCGTCATGACGTGGGTTCCCGGCGAACCACTGGACTGCTCCTCGATCAGCCGCGGCGACCACTCGGCCGACACCCTGGCGGGCTTCCTCAAGGCACTTCACGTGGAGGCGCCCGCTGACGCGCCGGTCAGTGAGGACCGCGGCGACCACCCCAAGAACTGCTCCGACGGCTTCGACCACTTCTTCCACGCCGTCGTCCCCGACGACATCGCCGACGGTGTCCGGGCCGTCTGGGACGACGCCGTCGCGGCGCCAGAGTGGGAAGGGCCACCGCTGTGGGTGCATGGCGACCTACATCCGGCGAATGTCGTCGTCTCGGACGGGACGCTCTCGGGCGTGATCGACTTCGGTGACATGTTCGTCGGCGATCCGGCGTGGGACCTCGCCGCCGCATGGGTCGCCCTTCCCGCAGGCGCCGCCTCACGCTTCTTCGACGTATACGCACAGGCAGACGAGGGGATGATCCAGCGTGCCCGGCTGGCCGCCCTAGAGAGCCTGTTCCTCATGCTGATGGGCCAGAGCGGAGACCGGGGCCTTCCTGGCGGCAAGCCGACTTGGGGACCCGCAGGCCGGGCAGCGCTCGATCGTGTTCTGAGAGGTTGATGTAGGCACGGAGCGACGAGATCGCGGCGGCGGATGCCTTCGAGCAAGCCGGCCGCGCGCCGGGCGAGCGGTCGCTCACGGGTCGGGCGCGGGCGGGATGGAGGGCATCGGCGCGCGCGTTGGAGCGGGCCCCGCGCACCGCCTGGGGTGGCGGCGCGGTGGTGGTCCTCACGCTGTTGGTGGCGCTCGTGGAGGCCGTGGAGGCCTCCCGCCTGTGGCACGAGGCGCAGACCCATCGCGCGCAGGCGAAGGCCGCTTCGAAGACCGCCCGGCTGCTGCGCGAGGCCGCCGCCGTAGTCGGCGCACCGCCGTCCCGCTCGAGTGCGGCGCGTACCGCGCGGGATGTCACCGGCCGCGGGCCGTGGCCCGACCACGCCTGGTGGCGTTACCGGTGTGCCGCCCCGTGCGCCGGGCCCGCCCAAGGCCGGTCCGGGGAAGTCCCGCTGACCCGCCGCGAGGAGAGAAGCGTGTCCACCCCCGAACCCGCTGCCGTGCCCGCCATCGATCCGTTCGCCGAGTCGATGGCCGAGGCCGCCCAGAGTGCTGCGGCGGCCTTCCCGCTGATGCTGACGATCTCCGACGCCGTCCGCCGCGCCGCCCAGAAGCTGCACCAGGGCGAAGAAGAACTCGCCGAGGGCGAGGAGAAGCTCGCCCCGGGTTGGGCTGCCGACGCGCTGCGCCCGCTGCTCGACCGCGGTGTGTTGGCCGGCCTGATGGCGGGTGAGGACTGGCCGAGGATGGCGGGGCAGATGGTTCTGCTGCAGAGGGCCGGCGTCGACCTGACCACGTTCCTGCCCCAGCTCGGTCAGGTGGCCATGACCGTCTTCCAGGCGGTGGAGGCCAACCGGGCGCGCATCCAGGTGGCGGGCACCGACCGGTGGGCAGACCTGCTCAAGGCGACGATGCCGGGCGGTCTGGTGCGCGACGCGATCCTCGCTTCCCCGGCGTGGCCGGACGTGGCCGCCAAGACGGCCCTCCTCGATCAGCAAGGGGTCGACGTCGCCGGGTTTCTCGCAGCCGCGCACGGTCGCACGCAGAGGCTCACGAGGCCGAGGCGGCGAGGATAGAGACGGGCAAGGCGTGGCGTGCAGCGCAGCACCGCGACGCCTCCTGGCAGGAGGCGAATTCCCGCACAGCAGCGGGGGCCGCCATCACTTCGGTGGCGGCCCCCGCTGCTGTGGTGCCGCCCGAGGCGCTCTTCGAAGGGCGCGGCAGACCCTGCTCGTCTACTCCCGTGTCAGAAGCCGTGTGTGCATGCTTGGGGGAGGAGTACGCTTGTGGCTGCCGACGTGTGCTCGGTTCGTTTGCTGGTGCCGGGACTTGCAGGTCCCCGAAAGCCGGCTGGTCGAGGAACTTTAAAAAAAACCCTTTGCTCCGTCGGACAGGTGTGCGACAGGTACCTGAATCGGGGGAAGGGTTTCTTCCTCGCAGGGGCCTTTGAAAGGCCCCCCGGACACTAAGGCCCTTGGTGAACCTGCACATCTCCGCGGTCAACGCGATGATCTTCACGCTTGCCTGCCTGGTCGCATACGTCGTCTACCGGCGGACGAAGAACCCTTCGGTCCTGCCCGGCCGCCTCAGCGGCGACGTGGGGGCGGCCCTGACTGCCGCTGCCACCGTTCTGCTGATGCTCGCCTTCCTTTTTGGGGTGGGCGACGGCTCCCCCGCATCCGCCGGGGAGGAGCCCCTGCCGCCGAGTACTGCATCGCCGAGCCCGCACGGAAACTGATCGCCCCAACCACCGGACCCCGCAGGCGGTTCATCCCGAACCACCTGCGGCCCGACCTGTCCGGTCAGGATGCCCAGTCGATGCCGAGTTCGGTGAGGGCGGCGAGTTGGTCGGGGTCGAGTCGGTCGCGGCGCTGTTTCTGGTTGGCTGCGATCTCTCGGTTTGGTGACAGTGGTGTGAGAGACAGTGGGCCCTGGCGTGTTGTTGCGAGGCATTGTCAAATCCTGTGGACTGACCCGACAGCCCAATGGCCGGTCGATCAAGCAAGCGGCTTGCGGTAACGGACGTACTCGTTCTGCCGCCGGAACCCCACACTCTCGTAAAGGTTGTAGGACCGGTGCGGATTTGCCGTGCCCGTGAATAGCCGGGCGGTCGTTGCACCCTGCTCGCGAAGGCTCCGCAGCCCGTCCAGCAGCAGGACCCGGCCGATTCCGAGGCGTCGCTGGTCCGTCCGGACACTCAGCTCTTCCACCTCGCCCACGGTGTGGTCGTGACGGTGGATGGAGCAGAGGGCGACGCCGACCATGTCCTGCCCGTTCCAGGCAGCCCTCCAGCATGCCGGGTCGGCGTTGTCGACGAAGTCCTGGAAAGGCCATTTCTGAGTGAAGCCGGGGTCCGCGTACGAATCGACGACCGTCCTCCAGGCTGCACGGTAGTGGCTTGTCCCGATCGGCCCTGTCCGTATCCCGGCTGGCAGCTCGCTGCCCGGCTCGGGCACCTGCTGCAGATCACCCAGCTCCAGCTCGACCAGGCTGAAGACACGTCGGTAGCCGGCTGCGCGCAGAAGTGCCGTGGCGTCCTGCTCGGAGGCCAGGGCGTTCGCGCCGATCACTGCCGTCCGCGCCGTTCCATGCTGTTTGACGAGCTGGCGGATCCGCTCTTCGGCCCAGCTCAGCATGGCTGAGCCGATGCCCTGGCCGCGATGCTCGGGCAAGAGGTAGCCGCGGTGCAGGTACAGCCATGTATCGTCCCGCTCTTGCCACCACCGGATCGTCGAGTAGCCGACGACGCTCCCGTCGCGCACCAGCAGGATCTGGTTCTTGGACGGCTCCTCCAACTTGGCGGAAGCTTCGGCGATCTCGGCCGCTGTCGGGAGCCCTTCCACTACCGAACGGGCATCGACCCGGTCCTGTTCAGCACAACCCCGCCGCACTGCGGCCATGGCGCCGTGGTCTTCGTCGTCGCGATAGGGCCGGAACCCGAAGCCGATCGGAAGGTCCTGTCCTGCCGTGCCATCCAACATGACCGGATGTTCTCGAACTTCGAGGCAGGTCCGCCACCCTATTCACGCCGCGGTCGTCTGCGGCCGTTCAACGAGCTGGCCGCGTTCAAAGCGGGCCCCGGCGCGGACGAGGGCGACGAGGTGGGGTGCATTCACGGCTCGCCAGCGGGCCTGGGCGGACTCGACGAGCTTGAAGACCATCGCCAGAGCGGCGGCCCGGGATCCGGCGCCCTTGATACCCCGAACAGCGGGGCGAGTTGCCGCATGGTCAGGTTCGTGCGCCAGTAGGCCGCGACGAGCAGGGCCCGGTCCTCCAGTGGAAGGCTCCACGGCCGGCCCTTGCGGACGGCGTCCGCACCCTGGCGCCTCAGAACGGTCACCAGCTTCCCGAACTGCCTCGGGCTCAACCCGCTGAACAGGGCTATCCAGGACGGCTCCGACGCCGTGATCACACCAGCCACGGCGAGATCGTCTCATCTTGATCATGGTGCGGGGCCGCCAGCCTCTGACGGGACACATCTCGGTCGCCCGGACGGATTCGGCATGAGAGCCTCACGCCCGTGGCTACTGAAACCGAGGTGGGAGAGCTGTTGCACCAGCGCGGCTGGTGCACGGCGCTCACGGTCGCTGAAAGGGTAAACACGTGGGCTGCCCTGGTGAGCGCCATCGAGCGCGGCTACGGCGACGACATCTACGAGTACACCAACGACCTCTACTGCCGAAACTGGCTGCACGAGGCGTGGCTCCTGCTGGACGAACACGTCGTCCAGCTCTGGACCCCGCGGATCAAGGCCTTGGACGCGCGGTACAAGGCCGCGACTGTCTACGACGACGGCCAAGCACTCGATCAGTTCCACACGCTGCCCGGCCCCAACCTGTGGTGGTGGCGGCGCCACCCCCGCGTCCTCACCGGAGACCTCGGGCGTTCGCTTCACTCGGCCGGTGCCATCGGCGCCGACCCGGACACGGCATGACCCTCAGCGTCGTGGGATTACGGGACAGCGCGCTTAGGGCTTGCAGATGATTAACACGTTGTCTTGATCTTGCTGTCGGGATCTTTGTTTTGGGTGAGGACTCGAGCCTGGAGGGGCACGAGGGCAGCGGGTGGGGTCGTCGCTGGTGGGATGACGATGCCGTGGGCCTTGAGCAGTTTCCTGATCTTCAGGAGGGTGCGGTGCATGGCGGTGCGGCTGCTGCCGAAGAGGACGGCGAGGGGTTCCGCGGCCAGGCTGACGCGCAGGTGGAGCACTGTGCCCAGGACCTGGTCGGGGAACGCGAGGTGGGGCGGACGGCCTCGCTGGGTGTCTCCGTCGGGTGCCAGAGTCTGGATCAGGTCGTGCAACTGGTCCGGAGACATGCCGGTCAGTGCGGGGTCGGTCAACAGGGCCTGGTTCCACTCCGGCGCTGGTGTCTGTGGGGCCCGGGCCGTTGGGATGGGTGGGGTCGGATGGGGGTGAAGGACGTAGTTCCAGTCGCCGTGGAAGGCATGCCGGGTCAGTGGCAGAGCCGCCATCTCCGTATCACCGGTCGTGACTCCGGTTGGGTAGGTGCTGGTGTCGAGTTCGGCGTGGACGCGCAGTCCGGTGCGGGTGGTTGTCGCGGCGATGGACTGGACGACGACTTCGTGGCTGGTCAGCGGGCGGCCACGCCAGTTCATGGTGATGTGGGAGAAGAGCCTGTGCTCGATCTTGTTCCACTTCGATGTGCCCGGCGGCAGGTGGCAGACAGTGATCGTCAGTCCCTGGCTCAGCGGCGAACCGGGCGAGCGCAAGCTTCCAGGCCCGGGTGCGATAGCCGTTGGATCCGCCCGCGTCGGCGGTGATCAGCAGCCGTGTCGCCCGCGGGTAGGCGGCCTGGCCCTGGCCGTGCCACCAGCGGCGGATCGACTCCACCGCGAACGCGGCGGTGTCATGATCGGTGCCGACGTTGACCCAGCCGGTGTTCGCCGCCAGGTCGTAGACCCCGTAAGGGATCGCCTTGCCCAGCTTCGGGTCGGTGAAGTCGTGCATGTTCACCGGCACCGGATCACCGACCGGGTGCCACTGGCGGCCGTCGTTCTTGAACGCGCCGACGAGCTCCTTCTTCTTGGTGTCCACGCTGATGACCGGCTGGCCGGCGTCCCGGTCTCCGCGTGCCTGCTCGTTGAGGTAGCGGAACTGTGCGTCCCGGTCGACGTGCTGGCTGCCCTCGAGTGTCTTGGCATTGGCCTGCAGGCTGAAGCCTTCCTCCCGCAGTAGATCGGCGACCGTATCGGCGCTGACCTGGTGCCCGGTCCGGGTCAGTTCCCTCGCGAGTGCACGGGTCGACTTCACCGTCCATCGCAGCGGTGACATCGGATCGCCCCTTTGATCGGGCTCGACCAGCGCCAGCAGTGCCGGCCGCAGTCCCGGATCGACTTCCGCGACCCGTTTGCGGCCCCCGCCCGGACGCCGCACCCGGCCCAGGGGCTCCTCGCCGGCCTCCAGCTCGAACACGCCCTTGCGGACCGTCGTCTCGCTCACCCCGGGCGCCAGTGCGGCAGTCCGAACGCCGCCGTGTCCCAGGGCACGGGCCTCGGCAGCCATCAACAACCGACGCTGTCGCTCGTCCAGATGCGGGAACAACACCGCGAACTTCAAAGCGAGTTGGTTACGAGTCTCGTCCGGAATGCGCATACCACAGCAACGAGCCTCAGAACGGGAAGCAACACTTTGTTTCCCTGCAAGCCCTTAGACGCCTCCCGGTCGGGCAGCAGGTCCAGTGGACGCCGGCTTTCGACGTCGACTAGGACGGTCCCGTATTGGCGGCCTTTGCGGGTCGCGTACTCATCGACGCCGACTACCCGCGGGGCTGGAACTTCAGGGTCGGGCAACGCTTCGACCAGCCTCAGCACCGTACTCCGGCTGACGGACACGCCGAAGACTCTCGCCATGCGGGCACCGGCCCGGCCGGCGAGCGCGAGGCCGACCGCGGCCAGCGTCGACCGCAGGTGCTCGGTCCGTCGGCCGTACCGACGGGTCAAGCCCGGCAGCTGTTCCGCGAAGGTCCGCCGCCCGCACGAGATGACCGGGCAGAGGAACCTGCGGACGCGTAAACAGAGAGCGACTCGTCTGCCTCCGCTGGGGACATCAGCGGGAAAGCGCAGGGAGGAGCTGTGGATTCGCCGTGACCAGCTACCGCATCCGGGACAGACGGCCACGACCGTCTCAACCATGCGGGATATCTCTGGGCTTTCGCGTCCCTGACGGCCTCCATGGGAGCCAAAGCCCACTACCGGCGCCGACGCGACGAACACTCCGACTGGCACGCCGCCGCCCAGCGCAATCTCTTTAACCGGTTGCTCGGCCAGCTCTACCACTGCCTCAAGAGCCGCAGGCTGTTCGAGGAATTCGCGGCTTTCCCGCCTTCGGGTTCGGGTGAAGCCCTTGGTACGGCGGCCGCATAGGACGGGACCGATCAAGCCGGAGGTGTCACCCAGGGAGCCAGACGTTCCCCGACTGCCAGATTCTCGCGCCAATATCGGAAGACGGTTCCCTGGACGATGTCGAGCTGCCCGGCCGCGACCAGGCCGGAGGCGAGCCTCGGCCCGCCCGCATCGGCCTCGAAGGCAATCAACACAGGAGGCGTCTCACCGACCTGCCCGGCAACGAGCCGGACCTCGTCAGGCGTCGGCGCACGAAACACCGGGTCCTGGAAGGCGGCCGGGCACGTGACGAAGACCGGGTCGCTGAACACAAGCTCCAGGCTGTGGGCATACGAGATGTCGTGCCCGGCGCCCAGACGCAACCGCCCAGGGGCCCAGGCGACAATGTCCCAATCCCACCAGGACCCTTCGGGAAGCTCGATCACGGCTCGTTGCCCGCCCTGGACCGAGCCGTCAATCGGGGATCACCACACCAAGCTCACGCAGCTGCGGAAGGCAGACCTCCAGGCACGCCTCCATGGAGACAGCGTCAGTGCGAACCAGGAGATCATCCCGCAACGGAGCCCCACTCGCGACGAAGGTCCAGGGCTTCGAACCATCGCGCATGCGCTCGGCGTCGACCTTGAACAACACCGTCACACCCTGCTCGGCCAACGACTCCATGACCCGCACTACGTCCATCGCATCCCCACCCCTGCCCGAATCGAACAGCCAGCAGGCTACACCGGCCTCATAGGGCCCCGGCTTGACCGCTTGGCACCGTGAGGTGTCTACCGCCTCGCCAGCACCCGCGCACGAGCCGAAGGGCCCGTCAAGGCCGGCTGAGCTCAGGGTGACCACACATAGGGCGTTGTCATGGTGACCGCGTGGAGGCCGAGGCGGGTGAGGATCGGAGCGCTGTCGGCTGAGGCGTCGACGTAGACGTAGGGGACATCGCGGGCAGCAGCGTGTTGGGCTCGGTAGGCGACCATGGCCCGGTAGATGCCCTTTCCGCGCCATTCCTTGAGCGTTGAGCCGCCCCAGAGGCCGCCGAAGTCGATGCCGTCCTTGAACACCAGCCAGGCGGCGCAGACGACTTCGGTGCGTGCCTCGGCGACGAGGACGACGGTGTCTTCTGGGGCGTTCTCGATCCGGGCGGCCAGGTCGTCGGCGAGCCAGCCCCAGTCCTCGCCCCAGACGGTGCTTTCCATGGCGGCGATCCGCTGGAGGTCTGACCTGGCGGTGACACGGCGGAGGGTCACGCCGTCGGGCAGGACGGGGTCTGCGGCCAGGTCTGCGGACCGCCCGATGAGCACGGTCTCGCTGTCCTCGGCGATGAAGCCGGCCGCCGTGAGTCGGTCGGTGAGGTCGGCAGGGAGATCATGGGCGCGAGTCTTCCATTCGACCGCCTCGGCACGGGCAGCGTAGAAGTCACGCTGCCGCGCTATGAGCGTGTCGAGTTCTGCCCCGTAAACATCGAGGTCGCGTGGGCCTGTGACGAAGCCACGGTGCCACCCGACGACACGGGTCAACGGGCCGTCTTTTTCCATGCGAGCGCTGCCGCCAGGCGGGGTGACACCACGGAGTTGGGCGTCATACGCGGTGCGGAGTTCGTTGATCTGAGTGTCCTTCACCCGAACACCGTACGGACCGGGTCAAGTGATTAAGCGCCGGTCGAACCGCGCAAACACCAGGGCTGCGCTCTCTCACTGCCGCTACCTGCCTCGACGGCCAGCCGCCCTGCGGGCGGCTGGCCGTCCCCACGTTCGCATCCACACAGTGCCGTCATTTCTCTCTCATCCACATTCCAGAGATGGCCTGGCCGGTCGACGAGCTGGAGCGGGATCGGCTGCTGGACATCGCGGCGGGCTGCGGTGGCACCGACGTGGAGTTCACCCCGGCCCCGTAGGGCGGCGCAGGCGACGTCGCAGCACGAACGGAGTATCGACCGGCCGAGATTGCGGACGCTCTAGTGCTGCGCCGCAGAAGTTCGTGGAGGTCAGCTGGCCCCTTTGAGCAGGCGGCGCAGCCGCAGTGTCATGCAATGGCCCGCCTCGCCGTCAGGGGGGACATTACGGGTGAACCGCCGATCGGGTCGGCAGCCGAACCTGCTGAAGAATCGAGGTCAGCAACTCACCCACGGATCCGTCAGGCTTGCACAGTCACACGCGGCGAGGCGGGAGACTCTGGCTGGGAACGGATTCCCGCGCCCCCGTGTGGGGTGCCATGAGCAGCGAAGAATTCCTCGGCCGTGAGGCCGAAAATGAGGTTGTCGTGGTAGCGGCCGCCGAAGTAATCGTGTCGCCGCAGACGGCCCTCCAGGGTCGCTCCGAAGGCGAGCATGCCTGCTTGCGAGACCTTGTTGAAGTCGTGCACGTAGGCTTGGGCCTTCTGGTAGCGGCGCTCACCGAACATGTAGCCGAGTACCAGAAGTCCGGCCTCCCAGGCATACCCCTTGCGCTGGTGTTCCGGGGCGACCGCCATCCCCAGATAGAAGCGGCCTGCCACGGGGTCGGCTTGAGTCGTATTGACGCAGCCCACCATGCCCCTGTGCTGCCGATCGGTGATCGCGAGGAAGAAGTTGTCGTCCAGGGGGCCCTTCGCTGCTTCCTGCTTCAGCCATTCCCGGCAGTTGTCAGGCGAGCGCGGTGCGGTGACTCGCTCCCAGGCGCGCTGGTAGGACGATGAGGACTCAAGCGCAAGGACGACTTCCCAGTCGCTTGGCTCCACGCGACGCAGAACGGTGTTCTCTGCCGCCCAGACAGGACGGGACAGGTCCATAGGCCCTGTGTCATCCACATGTTCCAGTGCTGCCTGACCTGTTCGTTCTTGGTCGATCACGCGTCCATCCGTGTGTCTGTGTCGTGGAAGTGGAAATTTAGCGCCGAGAGGAGATCGGCGAATCGATCAAGACCAGTGGGGCCCTGGCCATGCTGGCAGAGCCCCACACATCGCGAACGTCGTGAATCAGCCGAACTCGCCCGCCCGCACCCCCTCGCGGAAGGCAGCCCACTCCTCGGGGGTGAACCGCAGGTCACCAAGACCGGGATTCTTCGAGTCCCGCAGCGCCACGGCGCCGCCGCCGATCTCAGCGACCTCGACGCAGATTTGTAGGCTGTAGCTGCTCTTGCCCCACTGCGCTCCGCTGATGTCTCGTGCGTAGAGTTCGTTCTTCTCCATACTCAGCTCCTTCGTTGTGCCTCCGCAGTGAGCTTCCCTGCCCGTGGCCACAAAACCCCCCATATCGCCCGCATGGAGTAAGAATTAAGCGTCCTACTGCTGTGCCCCAGAAGTTCGTGGAGGGACGTCAGGTCGCAGAGCTGTCGGGGTAAAGACTGCAGGCGCAGTGCAGGTATTCCTTGAGGCTGCTGGAGCGAAGCCCACCGGGCAGCACGTCGTCCTCGTACACCCCCATCCTGTCGCCCGGTCGGCGGCCCTTGGCCATGATCACTGTTCATGACCAAGGGGGCGGGGCGGAGCACAGCAGTCGCGGTGAGGCTGAACGAAGCGACCAGGGCAGTGCTGCAACAGCTCGCCTCGTCGGCGAAGGCCCAGGTGAGGCAGGTGTTGCGGGCCAGGATTGTGCTGGCTGCGGCCGATGGGGATAGCAACGGGTCCATCGCCCGCCAGCTCGCGGTGAGTGTGAACACGGTCCGCAAGTGGCGCGGGCGGTATGCCCAGCACGGGCTGGAGGGTCTGAAGGATGCCGCCCGCACCGGTCGGCCGCGCCGCTATGGCGATCTGGTCCGCATGGCCGTGGTCGCCGCCGCCACGAGCATGCCGCCCGGCCCGCAGGCCACCTGGACCCATGCCGCGATCGCCGCACAGGTCGCGGCCGACGTCACCGCGCCGATATCCGCCTCCCAGGTCGGCCGGATCCTGGCCGACCTGGACTTAAGACCGCACAAGGTACGCGGGTGGCTCACCCGCCGCGACACCCCCGACTTCTGGGACCGCGTCCGCGACATCTGCGCCCTGTACCGACGCCCGCCCGAAGGGGCGATCGTGCTGTCCATCGACGAAAAGGTCCGCCATCCAGGCGCGCGAACGCCGCTACCGCGGACAGCCGACGGCACCCGGCAGAGCGGCCCGGCGCGAGTTCGAGTACCGCCGCCACGGCACCGCCTCAATCATCGCCGCCCTGGACGTCACCACCGGACAGGCTCTCATCGAGCCGTTTGAGCGGAACACTGCTGCGTCCTTCACCACGTTTCTCGACCGCCTCGACCGCCTCGACCGCCTCGACCGCCTCGACCGGCTCCTGCCGCTCAGCAATGACACCCACGTCGTCATCGACAACGGCTCCTCGCACACCGCGAAGCACACCCTGGCGTGGCTCGCCGCCCACCCGCGCTGGCACGTGCACTGGACTCCGCCGCACGCCTCCTGGCTCAACCAAGTCGAACTCGTCTTCTCGGCACTCACCCGCGCCGTCCTGCGCCACGGCGACTTCTCCAGCCGCGAGGACCTGATCGAGAAGATCGACGCCTGGGCCATCCGACGCAACGAACACGCCCGCCCGTTCCGCTGGACCTACGACGGCAGACCGCTGAAAGAGGCCAGCTGACCTCCACGAACTTCTGCGGCGCAGCACTAGCGTCCGGACTCGCGTTGCCCCAGGCACCGGCGCGGCTTCACCCAGGGCAGAAGGCCACTCCCTTCCCCCCGCGCCCCGGATCCTTAGGGTGAGGGGGTGAGCACTCATGCGCCGAACGAGTCCCGCGTCATCTCCCTGCGCCCGCAGGCCCCGTCGCCTGGTTCCGGCGGGGCGGCCGGCGCCCCGCGGCGACCCGTGGGGGGTCCACAGCCACGCGCGCCGAGGGAGCCCCTGTGGCGTGACCTCATCGGCGACGTGCTGCGGCGCGAGCGGCTCGCCCAGGAGCGCACGCTGAAGGACGTCTCGGAGGCGGCCCGGATCTCGATGCCGTACCTGTCGGAGGTGGAGCGCGGACGCAAGGAGGCATCCTCGGAGGTGCTCGCGGCCGCCGCCCAGGCCCTCGGGCTCAGCCTCGCCGACCTGCTGCTGCTCGCCGGTGACGAGCTGGCCCGGCACGCCCGGAGCCGGTTGGTCCGGGGCCGCACGTCACCCACGTCGCCCACGGCGCAGTACGACGGCTTCTGCCTCGCCGCCTGACCGGACCGGGCCCACGGCGGTACGACGGGGCGCGCCCCCGCCGTACCGGCCGGCTCGCCGGCCCTCGGCCACGGCCGCACGGGCTCAGACGAACGCGAACCGTCGGCTCAGAACCTCGTCGGCGAGCCCGTAGGCCACGGCCTCCTCGGCGGTGAACACCTTCTCCCGGTCCATGTCCGCGCGCAGCGTCGCCACGTCGTGGTGTGTGTGCCGGGACAGGACCTCCTCCACCTGCGAGCGGATGCGGACCATCTCCTTGGCCGCGAGGCTGAGGTCGGAGACGGTCCCCTGCCGGCCGCCGCTGGCCGGCTGGCCGAGCAGCACCCGCGCGTGCCGGAGCACGAACCGTCGCCCGGGATCTCCGCCCGCCAGCAGCACCGCCGCCGTCGACGACGCCTGACCGACGCAGAACGTGGAGATCGGCGCCTGCACGAACGTCATCGTGTCGTAGATCGCCATCAGCGAAGTGAACGATCCGCCGGGCGAGTTGAGATAGATCGAGATCTCCTGCTCCGGGCTCGCCGACTCCAGGTGAAGGAGCTGCGCGATGACCACGTTGGCAACGCCGTCGTCGATCTCGGTGCCGAGGAAGATGATCCGCTCGTTCAGCAGCCGGCTGAAGACGTCGTAGGACCGTTCGCCCTGCGCGGTCCGCTCGATCACGTAGGGAACCGTGTACGACCCCATGTCACAGCCCCGTCCGTCGGCGCGGCGTGGCCGGGCGGATGTCGGCGAGCGACTCCACCACCCGGTCCACCATCCCGTACTCCCTGGCCTGTTCGGCCGTGAACCAGCGGTCCCGGTCGCCGTCCCGCGCGATCGCCTCCTCGCTCTGCCCGGTGTGCTGGGCGGTGATCCGCTCGACGGCCTTCTTGGTGAACTGGAGGTTCTCCGCCTGGATCTCGATGTCCGCGGCGGTGCCGCCGATTCCCGCCGAGGGCTGGTGCATCATGATCCGCGCGTTCGGCAGCGCGAACCGCTTGCCGGGCGTCCCCACGGTGAGCAGGAACTGGCCCATGCTGGCGGCGAAGCCCATCGCCAGCGTCGAGACGTCGTTCGGGATGAGCCGCATCGTGTCGTAGATGGCGAGACCCGCGGTGACCGACCCGCCGGGGCTGTTGACGTACAGGCTGATGTCGGAGCGCGGGTCCTGCGCCGACAGCAGCAGCAGCTGCGCGCACACCCGGTTGGCCGACACCTCGTCGACCTGGGTGCCGAGGAGGACGATCCGCTGGTCGAGCAGCCTTGCCGCGAGGTGGTCGTCGAAGTGGCCGGGCGGTGTGTCGCCCTCCTCCGCGCGGGGCGCGAGCATGGTGAGGGGAGTCATCTTTTCTCCTTGTCGAGGCGGGATGCCGTCGACTCCACTCTTGACCTCGGGAACCCCCCGGACGCCGTTCCTCTGCCCCCGGCAGATCCGCCACGGGCGGACATGACGTCACGGCACTCGTACCTGGAAGCGGTCGGCGACTAGGACCTGGATTCCGACGACCTGTCGTGGACGTTGGTGAACGCCCTGCGTCGTGCGGAAGATTCGAAGACCCGGGCGTAGAAGGTGCAGTCCCGTCCCGGGCGCTGCGCCCTGGACGGCGGCATGGAGCAGGGGAACGGTGCCGTATCTGCCCGAGCCTCCACGGCCTGGGCCATCTCGTTCTACGGTGGTCGGTAGCACCCGCCGCAGGAGGAGCCGATGAGCGCTCAGCCCGACCACACCCCCGCAGCCCCTGCCCCGTACGCGCCTGCGCCCGGCGCGCCGGCCGAACTCCTCGCGCAGCTGCGCGCCGATCGCCGCGCCGCGCGGTGGGTGCCGGCGTTCGAGGCGGAGTGGGCGGCGGCGCTGGAGGAGTCGCGCCGGACGTTCTCCTTGAACCATCTTGTACGAGGTCGTCCACGCCTGGCAGGCCCGTCTCGCCTCCGCCCCCTCGGTCGACGCGTTCGTGGCCTCCGGCCGCGACGAGGCCGGGTTCATGGACATGGCCGAGCTCCGCGGTCGGCGGCGCCGGTGAGCCTGCAGCCGTACGCGGTCCGCATTTGGTCACCGGCTGCGAAGGTCCTCGCCGCCCTCCCCGAACACGCAGAAGAGACGGTGTGGGGGACCTGCTCGACGCTGCCGCGGCCGACCCGTGGGGCTTTCCGCCAGTGGGACCCCGCTGACCCCGAAGGCGAAGACGTCCGGATCGCGTCCGCCGGCCGCCTGTCCGTCATCCACTTCGTCAACCGTCCGCTACGGCACCTGTCCGTCCTGGACATCGTCTGGCTCGGCTAGTACTCCAGCGGTAGATGGTGATCATGCTGGAGATGCGGCTTGGCGTTGGTAATGGCTCACTTGAGAACGGGCCTGGTGGCGACGTCTCCAGTAGGACCAGCGGAGCCGGTGGGCCGTGTCGTGGACTCGCTGGGCAACGAGGGTGATGAACAGGCGGGCGATCTCGTTGCAGGTGAGCGGGACCAGCTTGTCCTGGGTGGGCTGGCGGGTGTGTTCGTCCGCGCGGACGACGGCGAGGAAGGCGTGGGCGAGCATGGCGAGGGTTACCCAGCGAGACCAGGACGCGTAACGGCGGACCTGGTGTTCGTCCAGTCCGGCCAGGCCCTTCCGGACTGGAACGTCTCCTCCACTCGCCACCTTGATCCAGCGACCCGAACCAAGGTCGCCAGTGGCACTGGTTTAGGCGAGTAGCAGCGGTAGTAGGCGAGTTCGCCGGTGGTGCGGTTTCGGCGGATCAGCAGGTGTTGGTAGCCGGAGGCGGTGCTAGGTAGGTCGATGTGGGCCCAGTCGTAGAAGCGATGCCCCTTGGCTCCAGCCCCGGCGGACAGCTTCTGCCAGACCCGCTGGGGGAGCGTCTTTGCCAGGGCGTCCGCGCGGAACTTCCCCGCCTGGGTGGTGACCTCATGGGTGCGGGTTACCGCGAGCACGTAGCCGGTGCCGCGTTGCTCCAGGGCGGTGCGCAGTTTGGAGTTGCCGCCGTAGACCTCGTCGCCAGCCACCCAGGAGGCCTGGTGGCCGGCGTGCAGGAACCGGGTGATCATGCGGTTGGCCAGTTCGGGCTTGGTCGCGAACACGGTGTCCGGGTCGAGCCCAGCCGTCTGGCAGCGGTTGGGCTGGTCGGTCCACGAGCGCGGGAGATACAGTTCCCGGTCCACTGCGGCGTGTCCGCGTTGGCCTGCGTAGACCAGATAGACGGCGACTTGGGAGTTTTCGATTCTCCCTGCTGTGCCGGTGTACTGGCGTTGGACGCCGACTGTGTGGCTGCCCTTCTTCACGTCGCCGGTCTCGTCGACCACGAGGACCGCCTGATCGTCGTGCAGATGCTCGACCACGTAGTCGCGCAGGTCGTCACGGACGGCGTCGGCGTCCCACTTGGCCCGGTTCAGCAGGTGCTGCATGCCGTCCGGGGTGGCGTCCCCGGCCCACTCGGCGATGGTCCAGCAGTTCTTGCGCGGCAGGTCCGAGAGTAGGCCGAGCACCAACCGCCTTGTCCGCCGACGGGGTTCGACCCGCGCGAACCGGCCCGCGATCCGTTCCATCAGGGCTTCGAATGCCTCCTGCCAGCGGGCAGGGTCTGCGCTATGACCGGCGGCCGCCGCGTGATCGTTTGGTTCACTCAATGCCGGAGGAGTTCGCAGAAGCGGTCCAGGGCGCGGTCGGTGCGGCGGCGGTCGCCGGTGGTCGTGAGATCGAACAGCAGGCCCCGGATAACAGCCATGACCAGCGTGGGAATGACGGTGTCGTCAGGGCCGGTGGCGATGTCGCGGACCGTGGCGCCGAGGGTGTTCAACCAGCCCTTGATCGCCTCGGACTGGTCCGGGTACTTCTCCGGGTGGGTCAAGCCGTCGGCGTGCACCTCGAAGATCAGCCGGACGTACGGAGCACGCTCGGGTGCGCTCATCCAGGCCCAGATGCCGCGCAGGTGTTCTTCCGGGGAGGCTGCCTTGGGCGGGAGGTTCGCGGCCAACCGCGCTGCACCGCGGCGGCGGGCCTCGGTGAGGACGGCAGACACCAACTCCTGCTTGCTGTCGAAGTCGTAGAGCAGCATTCGCGGGCTGGTATCGAGAGCCGCGGCCAGCGGCCGCAGGCTCAACCCGGCCAGGCCGTGTGCCAGTACGTAGTCGGTCGCCCGCGCCAGCGTGCGCTCCCGCCGGGCGGGATCTGGGGGTCGCCCCACGGTGGATCATCCTCTCGGTACTGCGGACCTGAGCCCACGCCAGTATATGGTACGACTGTTTCAATAATGGGAAGGGATAGTCATGTACACACTCGACCGGGCACTCGTACTGGGCGCCGGAGGCCCCGTTGGTGCGGCCTGGATGGCCGGACTGGCCTGCGGACTGCGCCGCGGCGGAGTGGATCTCAGCGAGGCCGATCTGATCGTCGGGACGTCGACTGGCGCAATCGTCGGCGCAGTACTGGCCACAGCTCAGGACCCCGACCGACTCGCCACCCCAGTACGCCCCGACACCAACAGCACCCCACCCCAGGTGGACGGGCGCCGACTAGGCGAGGCGTTCGCCGTGCTCGGCAACGCCGCGTCGAACCCAGCCGAGGCCTGGCGCCGAGTGGGCCAGATCGCGCTCGCCGCCGAAACCGGCCCCGAGCAGGCACATATCACCCGGATGCGCGCCATGGCCGGCACAGACCAATGGCCGGACCGGAAGCTGCTCATCACCGCGATGGACGCCGAGACCGGCGAACAGGAGGTCTTCGACCACGCGGGTGGCGCACCCCTGTCCTCCGCCGTGGCGGCAAGCACGGCCTTCCCAGGCATCTACCCACCGATCACCATCAACGGCCGCCGATACATGGACGGCTCCCTGCGGTCGGCAACCAACGCCGCACTCGCGGCCGGAGCCCGCACGCTCGTCGTGATCGACCCGCAGGCGCACCTGTTTCCCCGCGAGTTGCTCCGCCAGGAGCTGGCGGTCGCCGCGGCGTACACGGTGGTGACCATCGAACCCGATCCGGCATCAATACGCGCATTTGGCTCAGACCTCAACGACCGCACGGCCTGGGAACCGGCCTACCAGGCGGGCCTTCGCCAAGCCGCCGGTGCCACAGAGCAGCTCCGCCTTGCCTGGAAGGCCGGATCCGACATGGACTGAGCGTCCGCCCGATCCCCAGACCGCTGCCCGTCTCGTTGACCCCGCCCTCGGTCCCGGTCCTACCTACAGCTGATTCGCGAGGAGTTACCACCGCCAGCAGGCCGTCCGGTCGTCAAGATCACGATCTACCGCTGGAGTACTAGAAGTGAACAAAGCCAAGGAAGGGACACCTGATGACAGACGTGACCGTACAGACCCACGCAGAATGCCTGCTGGGGCTCCGCAGACCAGCTAGCTTGCGCAGCCCCAGCAGGCATCACACCACTGAACGTATATCTGAACGGTTGCTGAACGACCGTCCCCTCTCGCGGTGCGGATGGTCAACAGCAAGGCGTACGGCGTCGGCATCAGATTCTTGATGTCATGCCCACAACTGTCGCGATGCCTTACAAGTGGTGCCACAGAACCTTGGAGCTGTAGTCGCAGTTCTGTGACCTGACGGCGGTCTATCCGTACCCGGACGGGGTACGCCGGCGCGGCAAGCCACATGTCACTCCCAAGCCGCGTGACGTGTTGTTCGACGACCTCGTGCGCCGGACGGCGGCCGGAACGATCGTCCCCGTCGAGTACCTCATGGGGGCCAAGGTCGACCGGTTCTGGGTGACCGACGCGGACCGTGACCGCCTTGCTCAACTTCAAGCGGGCGTCATCATCGTGCCCCCGACATAGCCGGACGACTCCAGCTCGAAGACGAGCCCCAACCTGCCCACATGCCGCCCCGCAGCGAGCCTGAGCGGGTTCGGCCCAGCGGTGGCCGTCGCGTCCGATACGACTGCTCTGATCCCGCAGCGGCGAGCCTTCGCGCCAGCGCCACCCCCGGTCGAGGCCTTCGACCCCGGGCCTCAGCCGCTGAGCCACCCCGCAGTGCTCTCCGTGCCTTCGTCGCCGCCCGCTTTGGGGGAGACCATCAACGCGGAGCCGGAGCCCGAACAGGTGACGCCCCCGAGCGCCGACTTCCCCACAGAAATCGAACAGATTTGCGATCCAAGTGTGACTACCACCGCGCCCGCGTTCCCCGACGATCTCCTTCAACTGCAGGAGCGCCTCCACCGCGCCCACGCCGAGCACCGCGCCTACCTGGCCGAACTGCCCTGGAGCGTGGAACCCATGGCCGGCTGGGAACGCGGTGAGCGGTTCTCCCACCGCGGCGACGTCCCCGACCGCCCCGGCTGGAGCGACGAGCAGAAGGAGACGGTCGACCGGATGAGAGCGGAGCTCCGGGAGCTGTCGACCGCCGTCGTCGACCACCCTCACTGGGCGACCGTTCCCCGTGAAAGCCTGGTGGACGCCCGGATGCAGCTCAAGAAGCAGACCC
Source organism: Streptomyces sp. NBC_01006 (assembly GCF_045162725.1). Classification (NCBI taxonomy): domain Bacteria; kingdom Bacillati; phylum Actinomycetota; class Actinomycetes; order Kitasatosporales; family Streptomycetaceae; genus Streptomyces; species Streptomyces sp. NBC_01006. The sequence continues at coordinate 8,594,065 of NZ_CP108700.1, forward strand.
GCCCGGTGGAACCCGATGACGTGACCGAGGCGGCGTAGTCCGTCAGAAGCCGTTGTCTTTCCGATAGTGACGGGTGCGTTTCCGCTGGTCAGGCATAGTGACGGCGCCTCGGTGGCAGAGGCGGGGTGTCGTGTCGTCTCTTCGGTGGAGGTGCCGGATGCCGTCGGTGATGGGGCTGCTTGAGGAGCGCGAGCGGGCTGCTCGGCAGCGGGTGGAGGTCCTGCAGGCCGAGCTCCAGGAGGCGGAAGCCGCGTGGGAGCGGTTCGTGATTGCCCGTCAGGCGGTGGCCGAGGTCCTGGCAGAACCTCCTGTGGGCGAGGAGGCGTCGCTGGCCGGGGTGGCCGGTGAACGGCCTGCGCGGGTCGCCGGGGCGGTGCCCGGCTCGGTGGTGGATCACCGGGGCCCTGGCCAACACGGCCACGGCCAAGCCCACCGAGGAACCGACCGGGAAGCCGACGGCCAAGCCCACCGACGACCCCACCGCCCAGCCCACGCCGACCAGCTCGTCCTCAACCGGCGCCGGGGAGCCGACCGCTACCGCATCGTCCTCCAGCAGCCCTGATGGGCCGACCCTCGGCCCCGGCAGCGCTGCACGAGGCCCTCCAATGCACGGAGGGCTGAACCCGCGACCCGGCCCGGGCACGCAGGCATACTCGATCATGTGAGGTGATGACGATGACCGGCAGGAAAGAGGACCCGCGCCCGGAGCTGCTCCCTGATCACGGTGCCGAGGTGGACGAACACGGCCGCCGGCCAGGGGCCCCGTCCCGGACCGGCACGGGCGGTGGCCCGCCCGCCGACCCGGACCGAGTGGCACGCGCCCGTAAAGAGGACAAAGACCGGAAGGCGGGTGCGGAGCCGTCGGTGGACGGGGCAAAGAGCCCGGGTGAGCCTTCTGGCTGAGGCGGCACCGTATGGGAAGGCACAGGACGGGCCCGGTGCTGCTGTCACTGTCACTGAACACCTGGCGGCTGCCCGTGCAGGGCCGCTCTAGAAGACGCCTCCAGCTTCTCCTGTCCTGCGGCCGCGCCCGCCGGCGGGTACCGCGAAGGTGCCTCCGTAGGCGTATGCGGTGCGGATGTGCCCGTCGCGGGCATGGACGATGACCTGCGCGGGCGTGTGCTCCTTGGCGTGGCGGCGTGCGGAGTCGATCGCCTCCTGCTGCGTATGGTGCGGCTCGTGGAGCACCCGGCGGCCTTCCCTGCCCTCGACCTGCCACTTCACTCCCGCGGCCGCCGCTCGCTCGCCGGAAGGTGAGACGTGGTAGACGGTCCGTCTCGCTGCCATGATCCTTCTCCTCGCCTGTCAGGCGGACTCCCGCCAGGCCCTTGGAGCCGCGTTCCCGGCCGTCCTCGGACTTGGACGCATCTGCCCTGCCCGGCCCTTCAGAGCGGCACCGCGTCACGGAGGCCGTGGCGTCCGCCTGCAGGGCTTCTGCCCGTACCAGCGGCCCCAAACCCGCCCCGTCCGGCAGCGCCGGTGTGAGAAGTGGGCGATCTGTCGGCAGGCAAGGCGGCTGAGCTGTAAGAAAGCCGTACCGCCTAGGGGAGTGGGGTGTCCGGGGCCGGGTGCTCGGCGCGTCAGGTTCAGCCCTGGAGGGCGGTGAGCCAGTCGGTTAGGAGGCGGTTGACCTCGTCGGGGCGTTCCTGCTGGATCCAGTGGCCGCAGCCTTCCAGCAGGTGGGAGGCGGACAGGGCGGGGAGGGTGGAGGGGTAGGCGTTGATGGCCTCGGCCATCCAGGTGGTGGAGGCGTCCAGGGTGCCGCCGATGAACAGGGAGGGCTGCTGGATCGGGGCTCCGCGGTGGGGGGCGAGGTCCTCCCAGTCGCGGTCCATGTTGCGGTAGCGGTTGAGGGCGCCGGTCAGGCCGGTGCGCTCGAACTCCGCGGCGTAGACGCAGAGGTCGTCCTCGCTCAGCCAGGCGGGGAGCTTGCCTGCGGGGAAGCGGTCGCGCATCCGGCCGCCGTGGGAGACGAAGTGAGGGTCGGGCTCGCCGTGGGCGGGCATGGTGTCGGCGGACAGCGCCGCATAGAAGCCGGCGAGCCAGCCCCGGACGTCGGGCTCGATCTCGGCCTCGGCGCGGCCGGACTCCTGGAAGTAGGAGACGTAGAACTCCTGCTCAGGGCCGCCGATCCGGCCGAAGATGTCGGTGGGGCGGGCGCCGCCCGGCGGCGCGTAGGGGACGCTCAGCAGGCCGACGGCGCGGAAGACCTCCGGGTGGAGCAAGGCGCAGGAAGCGGCGATGTTGGATCCCCAGTCGTGGCCGACGACCACCGCGCTCTCCTCGCCGAGGGCGCGCACCGCAGCGACGTTGTCCTCCACCAGGTCGAGCATCCGGTAGGCGTCGATCGCGGCGGGCTTGGAGGAGCGGCCGTAGCCGCGCACGTCGATCGCCACCGCCCGGTAGCCGGCGGTGGCGAGGGCTGGGAGCTGGCGGCGCCAGGAGTACCAGGACTCGGGGAAGCCGTGCACGAGCAGGACCAGCGGGCCGGTGCCCTGCTCGACCAGGTGCAGGCGCCCGGCCGGGGTCTCGATGGTGCGGTGGCGGAGCTCGGCGGTCGCCTCGTGCTGCATGGGCTTCTCCTCGGTTCGCGGACGGACGCGGGTACCCGTCGATCATGCGGCGCAGCGGCCGCCGGACGCGATCAGCGTTGCCATTCTGGCAAGCTCGCAGGACAGGGCGGTGGAGCGGTGCGGCTGGAAGGAGCGGGAACGGTGACAGGCGACGACCTGGACGGCACGCTGGCGGCGATGGGGCCCAGGCTGCGAGCCGCGCGCGAGCAGCACGGCGCCACGCTCGCCGGTATCAGCTGTGCGACCGGCATCTCGCCGAGCACGCTGTCGCGGATCGAGACCGGCCGACGCAAGCCCACCCTGGAGGTGGTGGTGCAGCTGGCGAAGGAGTACGGCGTCTCCCTGGACGAGCTGGCCGGTACCGCACCCGCCCCGGTGGCCGAGCCGCGCACCTCGGCGCCGCTGAGCTTCGGCGACGACAAGGCGGTGCTGCCGCTCACCCGGTACGTCGGCGGCTTGCACGCCCACAAGCACGTACTGCCCACCGTCGAGGATCCGCCCGCGCGGCCCCGGCAGGTCTCCCACGAGGGCTATGAGTGGCTGTGCGTTCTGTACGGGCGGCTGTGGCTCGCGCTGGGCACCCAGGATCTTGTCCTGGCCGCCGGGGATGTCGCCGAGTTCGACACCCGCACCCCGCACGGGGTGGCGAACGCCGGCTCCGGCGGGCCGGTCGAGTACCTGATCTTGTTCGGGCCGCAGGGCGAACGACTGCGGCCGCGGACCAAGCCGGCCCCCGGTAGCCCGCAGCCCCCGTGACCGGTCCAGACCCGGTGCGGCTGTGACCGTGTTTCCGTGATGAGTGCGGTTGCAGGAGGATACAGAGCACCACCGCTGTAACGCCCGGGCCTTTCAGGGGCCGTGAAGCTAGGTCTCCCGTGTCACGGCGAGGCGGTGCGGTGGCGTTACCACGCGGCCGCCGGTCTGGGCGCCCAGGCGCTGATAGCCGGCGTCGCCAAGGATTTCCGCGGGCGGGCCGCCAGTCAGATGCTTGACCACGCCTAAGTGGATGTTCTGTCCACTGAAGCCCGGTTTGATGCCGTCTGTCGCCAGTCCAAGAAGCGGCATTCACTAGCGATTACGCCGATTTCGCACCTGGTATGTCGGGCTTCCAGCCGGGCGCGTCGTCCAGGTTTACGGCCAAAGCTCCTGTCCGGTTCGAAAATGCCGGACTTGGTGGCTCCGGGTCGAGCGACGGAACAGGCTTCCGCGAGGCACGGACCGTATCAGTAGCGTCATGACTGCACAGCCGGCCCGCAAGCCGTACCCCTCCGACCTGTCCGACGCCCGCTGGGCCCTGATCGAACCCGTCCTGACCGCCTGGCGGGCCGAGCGGCAGAAGACCTCCCTCAACATCGGGCGCAAGGCCGCCGACCTGCGAGAAGTCATGAACGCGATCCTCTACGTCAACCGCACCGGCATCGCCTGGCGCTACATGCCGCACGACTTCCCCGCCCACACCACCGTCTTCTCCTACTTCACCGCGTGGACCGCCGACGGCACCATCGAACAACTCGGCATCCGCCTGCACCGCCTGGTCCGCGAAAAGGAAGGCCGCGACCCCGAACCGACCGCCTGCGTCATCGACTCACAGTCCATCAAAACCGCCCACACCGTCCCCACCAGCACACAGGGCATCGACGCCGGCAAAAAGATCGTCGGCCGCAAACGCAGCATCACCGTCGACACCCTCGGCCTGTTACTGCTGGTCATGGTCACCGCGGCCAGCGTCTCCGACAACGAGGCCGGCAAACAGCTCCTGACCCGCACCGCCGCCGCCCATCCCGCGATCACCAAAGTCTGGGCCGACACCGGCTACAAGAACCAGGCTGTCGAACACGGCGCCAGACTCGGCATCGACGTCGACATCGTCCCCCGAAACACCCAGACCAAGGGCTTCTCTGTACTACCGCGCCGGTGGGTGGTTGAACGAAGCCTGGGCTGGATCATGATGCACCGCCGACTCGCCCGCGACTATGAGACCAAACCCGAACACTCCGAAAGCATGATCCGCCTCGCCGCGATCTCCACCCTCGCCAAACGCGCAACCGGCGAAACCACCCCGACCTGGCGAGACGCATAAACCATAATCACCCGCGAACTACGCGAACCAGACGGCCTCTTAGCTGCCGGGGGCGGCGCCCGGCACCGCTGGGACCTGCTCGTCGTGGCGGTACGGCCGGACAGCAGCAGCCCGGAGACCATCGCCTTCACCGCCGGCCCGGCTCTCGTACTCCCGGCGGGCCTTGCGCTGGGCCGGGACTGCCGAGAGGCCCGGGCCGCCGTCGAGCGGCTGGCACTGGGCGAGGAGCTGACGGTGCGCCGCTGTGGCGGCGGTGACGTGCAGGGTGTATCCCTGGCCTCGCCGCACGGCCACGCCCTGGTCGAGCGCGGCCCGATCGGCGGGCTCCAACTCGGGCGGTGCGGAGGAAGTCGGCGACCTTTCCCGGCATGTCGAGGGTGACATGGCCGTGGAACAGACCACCCGCCTCGGTCGCCGACGCCCAGCGGGTCTACACCGAGATGACCGCGGACGAGAAGACCGGGAAGCCGCGTTCGCTGCCTGACCTGGGCCAGCAGTCCATGGCCTTCGAGCTCTCGAAGGGCGAGGCCCACGCCTACGTCCGGGTCGGCACGGTCGTGGTCTACGTCTCGGAGCAGGGCAGCCACGACGACTGCAAGCCTGCCGTCCTCGAGTCCCTGGCCAGGATGGCCGCCACCTGGGCCCAGCAGGCCCAGGACGGCAAGACCCCGGCGCGGAGGTTACGTAGCGACCCGGACCGGATTCGTCGCCCCGGACGCCGGTCCGCTGCCGGGCCGGTGTCCCGCACCGGGGTTTCGTCACGCCGTCACGGGGTTTCGTGACGGTCGCAGGCCGTGGCCGGGGCCGCCACCTGCTGCGCGGCGGCCAGGCGGGTGCGCTCGCGGTAGGCGCGGGAGCGGCAGGCGGGCGAGCAGTACCGGGCCGGACGCCCGTTGACCGGACCCGCGGGCCGGGGCGGCAGGGGGTCGCCACAGGCGGGACAGGCGGGACAGGCGGGACAGGCGGGACAGGCGGGACGGGCGGAGGCGGCGGGCCCGGCGGACGCTGCGGCGCCGGCCTCCGCGGTCTCTCCGTCTCCGGCGTCTCCGGCGACCACTGTGGTCTCACCGACCTCAGCGGGCTTTCTGGCCTCTGTGGCCCCGGCGACCTCTACGGCCTCCGCGCCCACGGGCGTCGGTACGTGGTACCGGGTCAGCCCCTGCCGTTCGGCGATGACGCCCGCTTCGAAGCGGCTGTGGGCTCCGAGGGTCTCCAGGAGCTCCGAGACGTGCCGGCGGCAGGTGCGGAGGGAGATGCCGAGGCGGCGGGCGATGGTGTCGTCCTTGAGGCCCTTGGCAAGCAGGACGAGGATGGCCTGCTTCATGGTCCGGGAGACGCCGGACGCGGCCTGGGGGCCGGTGGCGTACGGGGTGGCGTTGGCCCAGTCCCGTTCGAAGACGTCCAGGAGGTAGCCGAGGAGGTCGGGTTCGCGGATGAGCAGCGCGCCGCCGGAGCGGGCCGGGAGCAGGGCCAGGGCCCGGTCCACGATGATCATCTGGGGCAGGACCTCGGGCAGGGTGCGGATCTCGGCGCCGGCGGCGACCAGTTGCTCGGCGTGGGTGCGGGTGGGCTGGTCGAAGCGGGTGGCGTGCTGGTAGAGGCTGCGCATGCGGATGCCGCGTTCCAGGAGGGCCAGGTCGCGCGGGAGGGCTTCGCGCAGGGCGGCGACGGGGAAGGAGCCGCCGTGCTTGGAGACCAGGACCTCGCTGCGGCAGGAGTCGATGACCTCGGTGAGCAGGGTGCGGACCGCGAACTTGTCGGGCAGGTGGTCGATGGTGCCCTGGGGGAAGGCGTGCTGGCGGGCCTGGAGGTAGACGGGCGTGAGGGCGGCGAGGCTGTCCTGCTCCGCCTGGATCCGGCGGCGCTGGGTGCGCAGGGTCTCTTCCTGGGCGCGTAGCGCGGCGTCGCGGTCGGAGAGCAGCCGGCTCGCGGCGGCCTGCGGACTGACCGGCTGCCAGCGCACGCCCTGGCTCCCGGCGGCGGGGAGCTCCTGGAGGAGGCAGGCGGCGAGGAGGGAGTCCAGGGCCCGGGCCGCCTCCTGGTCGTCGATGCCGGTCTCCGCCGCGGCCCGGGCCAGGGTGTCCCGGGTGAGGTGGACGTGGACGACGGTCCAGCGGTAGAGCAGGACCGCGGCGCCGTCGAGTCCCCGTATTCCCGCCGACTCGCCGTCACCTGCTGGTACGTCCACGGAACCCCTCCTAAAAGTGCATGGCACACAGATGATGCCCGGCAGGGCTGCCGCCGCCGGCGCCGGGTTGGCACAGTGGTGATCACAGTCGGCCGGGACGGGCGGCGGTGCACACAGGACCACACACCGGCGGAGTGACCGCCGCCGGGTGACAGCAGGAGTTGACGCACATGCGGGGAAACACGCGCCGGGCCATGGTGGCCTTCGTACTGGCCGCGGGCATCACGACGGGCGGCCTCGCCGCCTCCGCCGTCGCCGCCGCTTCGGAGCTGCCCGGCACCGGGCACCGGGTCGGCGCCGGCGTGGAGATCCCCGGGCTCGACCCCGGCAAGGACTGCATCGTGACCACGGCGTGGGGCGATACCACCTGCCCGGCCCGGCAGTACTAGACCTCCCGGAGGAACGGGAGAGGGGGCGGCGGGTTCCATCCGCCGTCGGTTGGGTGGTCGTGGGCCCTTTCCCGATTGAGCAGTAGGCGCGGAGCGACACGGTACGCGCGGCACATACGGCAAGCGCGGCAGGCGCGGCTCACCGGCCACGTGGCACACAGGCCTGACGCAGCGGCCTGACACACGCGCGAACACAGCGCCTGGCCACCGCCGTCGACCGGCGGTGGCCAGGCGCGCCCTTTTCACACCCCTCACCGAAGGCTCAACCACCATGAAAGCACCCAAGCGGGACAAGTCGTCACGGCGCCGGACGACCGTCGCGGCGAGCCTGGCCCTGGCCGGGACCCTGCTCGCCGTCCCGTACATCGCCCAGGCCGCCACCGCCGACGAACCGGTCTCCGGACCGGTCCAGGCGCCCCCTTCCGAACTGGGTCCGGCCGAACATCGGGGGCTCCTGGACCGCGTGGCAAGTGGCGCCGAACGGGGGCTGAGTCCCGGCTCGGGGGTCCGGCAGGGAGCGCGCCCCGCGTGACCAGGATGGTGTCCGTCCCGTGCACGTGGAACTTCACCCGCCAGCCCGCCATTCGTAGGCGATGGACTTCGCCCGCACCATCAAGAAGGCCGTCCCCCGCCAGCGGGTCATCCTCACCGTGCACGAAATGAAGCGCCTCGGACGCGGCACCGCCGAACTCCCGGCCGTCACCGAACTCCTGGCCATCGCCGAGGACCTACGCCACCACGACATCCAGACGGACCATCGATTCACCCTGAAAGGAATTTTCAACAGTGAGCAGTAAAGCTCATTCGAGTCGATTGCAGAAACGCTTCCCTCTCATAGGGGCTCTGCTCTGCGTTCTCAGTATGCTCATCCTGATTCCCGCGTCGCCGGCCCAGGCTCAACCGACTCCATTCACCAGTATCAACCTGGTGACCTGGAACTCTCTCGGTCAAAACTGGAGCAGCGTCGCCGCCCTCCTGAGCCGTGGACACGGTCGGGAGAACCAGTTGGCGGTAATCCAGGAGGCAGGCCCCGCGCCCGCCGAGATGCAGGACTTCGGCGTCGTGGCGGAACGAACGTTCGGCAACGTGACGTACCAAGTCCGCCGTTACCGCTGGGAAGCACCCGGCGCGACCTACCAGGTCTACTGGATGAACGGAAACGCCGCCAATGGCGGACGGGTCAACTTCGCCATAGTCGCAAGGGAAATGGCGCTGTCCGTCCTCATCGCGCCGCCCCCGCGCCCCAACACCCGCCCCTCCTTCGGCATCAGGATCGGCCTGGACTACTATTTCAACGTCCACGCGCCGTCTCCGAACAACGGGCAGGATGCTGTTCAAATCCTGTCGAACATCAGCGACACCGTGGCAGCTGTCGACGGCTTGAACTGGACCGCGATAGGGGATTTCAATGTAAACCCTGGCGCCCTTCAGCCCTACATCAACGGAGCATGGCCGACGGTGGGCAGGCGGCCGGTGATCTATCAACCCGGTGTGCCCACACAGGACAGCGGGGGAACTCTTGACTACATGGTGTCCAGTCATAGCTTCCCGGGGCTGCGCATGGTCCGTGACGGCCAGATCGGAAGCAGCGACCACTATCCGGTGTACAACGAGTTCAATTTGAGTGGCGGGGGCGAGGAATACTACCTTCGGTCCAACAAGTATCCGAATTACACCATGCAGCCCAATGGCAGCCCGTACACCGGTGACAGCGTTATTCTCGGATACCCCTCGTCCCCGTTCGATGAATTCGTCTTCTCTGGCTCGTTTTCGAAAGCGAAGGCGGCGGGCGTAGGGGCGGCAGCGGCACTGACAACCATCAAGGAAGCGGACAGTGGCCTCTGCCTGGACCCGCTCGGGTACGTTTCGCAAGTCAGGGCGAAGCTGGAACTCTACCCGTGCTCCGGGTCAGTGGATCAGACGTTCTCCACAGACCCCGCCGACACCGGAGGTACCGGCATGAAATCGATGATGATACGTCACGATCTCTCCGGGCTCTGCTTGAGTGTGTTCGAAAGCAGTACGTCTGCCGAACCGACGTGGATTGGGCTCGACAACTGCAATAAGAACTCGATCAATCAGAGGTTCTCCATCATTGCGTGAGCGCGTCATGACGCTTGCCTGACCTGAACCTCGGCACTGTTCCGAAACCCTGTCATCGCCCCGCCCGCAACCTGGGCGGGGCGATTCACCTGTCACGACGCACCCGCTGGATCGATCGCGACATCCGGACCGCCAGCTCGTCGGGCAGACGCTGCCCGGGCACTCCTCCCTGGCGGTCCTGTGACGACGGCATCAGGCAGCGCCTCGGCAATACCCCGATTCAGACGCGTACGTGGAAGGGCTACTGGAGCTACACCACACTGGGCTCCCTGTACGTGGGGTGGATCCCGAGCTGCCGCCGCGCGTACGCCGAGGTCTCGTGGAACAACATCACGGGCTGGGGCCCGGGCAACCGCTTCGCGGGCGGGACGATCTACCTGAACGACGAGTACGGCAACTCCGTCGGCCGCGCCCCCTTCTCCCCCGACGGTCAGGGCAGCACCAACTCCGGACCCGTCACCATCGACGCCGTACCAGTCAACTCCACCGATATCACGTCGAGTTCAACGCCGTCATCGCAATCCGCGCCGACGAGACAGACAAGACCGGCAAGCACACCCCCGGCAAGGTGATCACCAGCCTCACCACCGGGACCGACGGCGCCGCCACCGTCCCCCTCGACGTCACGCTTACTGATCTTTTCGTTGGTTCAGTAAGCGTTTTCAGCTTCGCCCCTCCAGGGTGAGGGCGGCACGGACGACTGACGTCATGGCGTGGGGGTGAGCTGACTCCGGCCAACTGGCTCGAAGGGCCCGAGAGAAGGTCGGCAAGGAAGTGCAGGAACAGGGCGGCTCGGTCTGTGTACCCGACGGCCTGGGCAAGCGGCCGTTTGACGGATGGCCACCGCGCTGAGGAGCCGGCACTGTGCTTCGGGTCGGAAGATAGTCGTGGGGAGGGGTGGGAGGCACGCTCGAAGTAGCATCCCTGCAAGGTTCTCCGGTCGGCACTTCGCAACCTCCGTCGTGGAGCAGTCGGACGGAGGCATCCATGCAGAGAGGGCAGAGAACGATGAGTGTGGCTGAGAGTTGGTCCCGCGTGATGACTCTTCTTCGGCAGCACGCGCCGGCCGATCACGCTGACCTGCCAGGGCCCGCTACTGAGCAGACGCTCGCGGCCGCCGAGGAGCGGATGGGGATCTCGCTCCCTGAGGATCTGCGGACGTGGCTGCTGCAGAACAGTCTGGATCTTCCGGAGGAAGACGTCGACGACGAAGTGGCATGTTGCGGCTTCGACGGGTTCCCGGACGAGGGAAGCTTCTTTCTGGGCATCCGGGCGATGGAGAAGCTCTACGCGAACCGCTCTACGCACTGTGGATTCGACCCTCAGGACCAGCCGGACAATCCGTTCTGGCGTAATGAGTGGATCCCGTTCCTGTCGGACCAGGACGGCTGGATGGGAAAGTTCATCGATGTGCGGGACGGGCGTGTCGGCAGCTGGTTCGTGGGTGAGGTCACGGTCACTGGAAAGTACGAATCGATGGCCCAGTATTTCGACTCCGTAGCGGAGATGCTGACGAAGATCGCCGATGGAAACCATCCGGTCTGCGAGGTTGCCGAAGGCCGACTCGTCTGGTCGTGAGGCGCTTCCCCACCGCATGACGGCCATCGCCAATCCGTCCTCACGCTGGAACGGCAATGAGCTTCGTCAGCGTTGCCGCTCCAGGGTGAGGACGGCCGACGATGACAGTCATGCGATTGGGGCTGCAGCGGGCTTTGCGGAGGATCCGCCAGGACTTGAGTCGCGCGATGCTGCGTTCGACCGGTGCTCGTGCCGCTGACAGGGCCCGGTTGACCGTTCGCTGGGTCGTGGTGAGGTCCCGGTTCGGGAGCCGTCTGATCGGTGTGGTCACCCAGGGGCCGGCGCCGATATAAGCGCGGTCGGCGAGGATCGGAACACCCTGGCGTTCGCAGATCCGGATGATGCGGTGGGTGCGGGCCGCAGTCAGGTCATGGGTACGGCCGGGCAGCGCAGGCGAGATCCACAGCAGCTTGCCCGAGGGGTCGGCTACGACCTGCACGTTCACGCCGTGACGACGGTGCTTCTGGGAGAAGTCGGCCCGGCTGTCGCCGACACGGTCGCACTCGGCGAGCGTCCCGTCGAGCAGGACGTAATCAGGATCCGTCTCGCGCAGGACACGCAGAAGGCCGGGTGCCCGGCCGGACAGGTGCTGGACGACGGCTTTGACGTAGGCGTGGGCGGTGCCGACGGATATACCGAAGCCGGCGGCGATCTCCGCGAGCGTGTCGTGACGACGAAGGTAGACCAGGCCCACGAGTGCACGCTGGTGGGGCGGCAGCTTGCAGCGTCGGCCTTCCTCACGGGTGACGATGAGCATCGATACTCACTCGACCAGAGCATGAGGCAGGTCAAGTGCGGCAGGATGGGGAACCAACAGGGCTCCTGTGCCGATGGGTTGAGACTTCCAACACCTCTCTCAACGGTGCGGGGGCCTTGTGCGTTGCGGTCCTCATCCCGATCCGGTCCGGGTCACTCGATCAGTGGCCACTCTGAAAGAGCTCACTGAATCGCATGTGCCTGTGCAGGTCCCACCAGCGTCCGGTGCTGTCGGCGGCGTCACCCAGGAGCCTTGCGATTTCCCCGACGGCCGCCTCGATCTGCTCCGTCTGCTCGTTCTGCACGAGTCCAAGGGAGTCCCGTGCCACGTCCTTCAGAGCGACCGGAAGCGCGGCGTCCACCTTGGCGATGAGTTGCTCCAGGCGTCCCCGAGCTGCGCGTCGGCGCGCGCGGTCGAGGCGATACCGGTAGGTGGCGAGATCTGCCCCCGGCTTCTCGCTGGCAGCATGCACGGCAGTCGGCGGCTCCATGATCTCAAGATAGTCAATGAAATCCTGCCCCATCGCAGCAATGTCTGGAAGGGGGTCGGTCACAGTCCAGCCGTCGATTGGTGGAAGACCCGGAAGCAGGTCAGCCCAAGCCCGCGCGAGGTCTTCGTAGTCGGGATGGGTACCGAGCTGCGGACCGCTGGGGATGTACTGCTTCGCGCGTTCCCAGACGGAGTCCATCTTGCTGAGGTTCGCCGCCGTACGGTCCATGGCGCGGAGGAGCTCTTCCAAGTCCATACGCAAAGAATCGCACCCCATGGTGGGGACTGTGGAGGGTTTATGCAGTCTCCATGCGCGGAAGTGTCCGCGCCTTCGTGAACGCAGTGGAAGTCGGAGCTCTGCGGGTCGTGTGGCGAGAGGGCTACTGCCCTCTCGCGCTCTCCCGCACCTTCGCTCCGCTGTGGTGAAAGTGCCCTGCGCCGCCGTTGTACCGGGGTACGAGATGACGTCGTTGGCGCAGGCTCAGACAGGGGTGGTCGTCGCTTCTTTGTGGTTGGTGTGGTGGGGGTGGGGTGGTGGTGTGGTGGTGAGGGTGTCGGGGTGGGGTGCGGGGTGGTTGGTGGGGGTGGTGTCCGGTGTCGGCGTGCCTGGTTTCCCGGCTTGCGGGCGTACGGTCCTGCAACCATTTTTCAGGCATTAGAAATTGGCAGCCAGTTAGGGCCTGTGTGATGTCGTGATCATTCTTAGGTTCTGTCCTGTCCGAGGGGCGGAATCCGGTAGGACTGTGGTCGTGACGCGTAGGCAACTCACCCATGCCCAGCGGAAGTTCATCGAGCCGTACCTGCCGATCGGTAGGTACGGGCCGTATCCGGAGCGGTTGCGGGAGCAGTTCGAGGGTGTGATCTGGCGGTTTAGGTCCAGTGCCCAGTGGCGGGAGATGCCTGCCGAGTTCGGCCCGTGGGCCACCGTCTACGGACGCTTCCGTGTCTGGCGGGACGCCGGTGTCTTCACCGCCCTGCTTGAAGGCCTGATCGCCCAGGGGCCGGGTGGGCGGAACGGACTTGTCGCTGGTCAGCGTGGATTCCACGACGGTCCGCGCCCACCATGACGCGGCGGGGATGCGCGTCAGCAAGCACCTCATGTCGGCCCTGGAAGAAGCCGCGCAGGAGCAGGAGGCAGCCCGGCAAAAAGGTGCCCCTATGGTTTTCGTCAAGCGGCGGTGGCGGCCGGGGGTTCGTAGAAGGTGCCGTCTCGGAGCATGGCGAAGAGCACGTCGATGCGCCGGCGGGCGAGGCAGACGAGGGCGGCGACGTGGTGCTTTCCCTGTCTTCGCTTCTTGTCGTAGTAGGCGCGTGACTCGGGCTGGGACAGCGATGCGAACGCGGCGAGGTAGAAGGCTCGTTTGAGCTGCTTATTGCCGCGGCGGGAGGGATGCTCGCCGCGGATGGAGGATCCGGAGCTCCTGGTCACCGGTGCCAGGCCGGCATAGGCGGCCAGGTGGCCGGCGGTGGGGAAGCTGCTGGCGTCACCGACGTCGATGAGGATGCGGGCTCCGGTCCTCACCCCTATGCCCGGCATGGAGGTCAGGACCTGGGAAAGAGGGTGGGCCTCCAGCAGTTCCTCGATGCGGGCGGCGAGGAGTTTGCGCTGGTCGAGCACGGAGCTGAGTGAGCCGGCGAGGCTGGGGACGATCAGCGAGGCGGCGTCGGTGCCAGGCACGACGACGCTCTGCTCGTCGAGGGCGTCGAAGATCTCCTCGACCAGGCGCTCGGCCAGCCGTGGGGCCTTCGGCCGCAGCAGTGTCACCAGTCGGCGTCGCCCGGCTTTCCTCAACTGGGCAGGGGATCCGTGGCGTTCGAGCAGCGTCAGGACGGCGGGATGGTCCAGCCTGGGGCCAAGGACCCGCTCCAGCGACGGGTGGATCTGGGTGAGCAGGCCGCGCAGCCGGTTCTTGATCCGAGTGGACTCGGCGGTCAGGTCGTCATCGAACCCGACGATCATCTCCAGCTCGGCGACGGCCTCGTCGGACGGCGCCAGCTTCCGCAGCGTGTGCGGCATCGTCCGCGCGGCGTCCGCGATGATCGCCGCGTCTCGGGCGTCGGTCTTCGCCTCGCCGGGGTGGAGGTCGGCGATCCGTCGCATCGTCAGGCCGGGCAGGTAGGCGACTCGGCAGCCCGTGTCGCGGGCCACCACCAGGGGCAGGGCTCCGATCGAAGCGGGCTGGTCGACCACCACCAGCACGGTGCCGTGCTTGGCCTGGAGCTTACTGAACACCTCACGCAGCTTCGGCTCGGTGTTGGGCAGCCGCTTGTCGAAGACCCGCTTGCCCGCCGGGGTCAGGGCAGTGGCATGGTGCTCGCCCTTGCCCACGTCCAGTCCCAGGTAGACGTCAATGTCACCCGTGTCGATCACGCGCACTCTCCACAGTGGTCGTGCCCTCCCCGGCCTCACCTGCGGCATCAGCGTGCCGGCATCCCACGTTACGAAGCGCCTGCCTCACCCAGGAACGGGATCGGCGCTCGTGCCCCTAATCAGCGGTCTGCCAATGCCTCCGGCACCCGGTGACAGCACCTTTTCGATCATGATCGACTGGGGCAGCAAGTCATGCCGGGCCCGGAGGCCGGGAGCCCCGTTGCGGGGCCGTGAAAAAGGTAACGGGCAGACCGGAAGAACAGAACGGACAGGCAGAGCGCCGGCGCATCCGACGCAGACGCAGGCTCCGCCTGAAGGAGCCCTGCTCGGCAGGTCCCGGGGCGGACTGACCAGCAAGATTCATCTCGCCGCGGACCGCAGCTGCCGCCCGCTCGCGCTGGTCCTGAACGCCAGACAGGCCGGGGACAGCCCGCAGTTCATCCCCGTGCTCGCGAAAGTGAGAGTCCGCCTGCCCGTCGGCCGTCCCCGCACCAGGCCCGGCGCGGTCGCCGCGGATAAGGCCTACTCGTCCCGCGGCAACCGCTCCTACCTACGCAGACGCGGTATCAAGGCAGTCATCCCGGAAAAGCGGGACCAGGCCGCCAACCGCAAGAAGAAGGGCGCACGAGGCGGCCGCCCCGTCGGCCACGACGCCGACCTCTACAAGGAACGGAACACGGTCGAGCGCCTGATCAACAAACTGAAGGCCTGGCGAGGCATCGCCACCCGCTGCGACAAGAGCCCGGACAGCTACCTCGCCGGCCTCCACCTCCACGCCGCAACGATCTGGATCGACGACCTGATCAAGACCACCGAATGATCACGACATCACGCAGGCCCTAGCAGCGGACCCTGCGGGGAGCGCCGCGACATCGGCCTTCACGGTACGGTTCTTGAGACTGTTGGCCGAGGGCAGCGGGGTGGTCTTGCGGCACTCTGCCTTCTCCGGGGCGGTCAGCACACACGAAGGCAGACTGACCAGCCCGAGGCGGGTGGACCAGCCGCCGCCGACGGCGGAGGTGAAGGAACCGTAGTCGACGGTGACTTGTGCCGCGCCGACTGTGGAGGCGGTGGCGGTGAACAGCACGCCGGTGATGCCCGCCCGTTCCGCCGCCTTCTGGTCGAGCACCCTGACGGTGGACTTCCCTTGGTCCTGAAGTCGGCCCCGTGGGCGCAGCAGTGGTCGTGTTTCCCGTCGTACAGCCCCTGATGGTCGATTTCGAATTTCGGATAGTAGTCGTTCCCACACGCCTCGCCGGCTCCCTCATCACAGGAGATTTCGACGACCCGGTAGAGGCTCACGGTGATTTGCTCGGTCGCGGCGTGGGCGGAAGTGGCGCCTGCGGCGGCCGAGCCCATGAGCATCAGCAAAAGTGCGGCGAACAGACGCGCGCACCGACCGACCCTTGACATTCGATGGTCCTCCTCCAGGTCTCACGGCCGGATCGATAGAGGAGCGGATGTTTGACCGATGTTTGCACTCACCATCGGATCCGGAACGGGCAACACACTTGCTCGCCGCCACCACTTGCAAGTGGGCTCGACCAGGCGGCCACGACCCGAGGATCATTGGATGGTCGGCCGATGCGAAGGCGTGATCATCGGGACCGGCCGCGCGCCGGCGGGCGGGGGCGGCCGGTCCGCATTCGCTACGCGTGC
This sequence comes from Streptomyces sp. NBC_01006, assembly GCF_045162725.1. NCBI lineage: Bacteria > Bacillati > Actinomycetota > Actinomycetes > Kitasatosporales > Streptomycetaceae > Streptomyces > Streptomyces sp. NBC_01006. Next base: position 8,610,252 of record NZ_CP108700.1, read on the forward strand.
CGGAGCGAGCTGCGCCGGTGGCGCGCGGGAGGTACGTCCACGCCGTCCGCGGCCTCGACGGCAAGCACCTCTCCGGGGGAGTTCACCAGCCGCAGGAGCAGATGGTTCCCGCACGCAAGTCGACGCGCTCGCAGTTCGATTCGTACACGCCTGCCTGCGACCGGACGATCCGCCAGAGTTCGCTGGTAGTAGCAGTGCACTCGCGAAGATCTCTGCCCGCATCCAGAACAGGCCGCCGATGCGGACCGTGATCGCATGGCGACTCGGGCCTCCACATCCGTCAGCACCAGCTGGTCGACCTTCACTCCGATACCAGGCAGTAGAGGGTCCGCAACCTGAAGCCCACCCGTCACGCCTGATAGATGCCCAACTACCCCCAAAGTAGCGACAGAGCCCAGAAGTTGGACCAGAACCCGTTTTCGTGAGCGAAGCCACTGGGAGCTTGGAGACGACGGAAACGTACACGCACTGCGGCGGAGAATGGGAGGATCACGCTCGTGGGAAGGGGGACACTTGATGGAGCCGAACGACGTGCTCGATGACCGGTACCAATTGATCGAACTACTCGGCCAAGGTGGCTTCGGGATGGTCTGGAGGGCATTCGACGTGCGGGTGCGGCGCCAGGTTGCGGTCAAGGTCATGCTGACGGGCGGGGGTGACGCGAAGAAGGACCGGGACCGCTTCGCCCGGGAGGCTTCCATCGCCGGAAACCTCAACCATCCGCACATCGTGACCGTCTACGACTTCGGGGAGACCCAGCATGCCGGCCTACCGATGGTATACCTGGTCATGGAGCTCCTCACGGGCCAGTCGCTGTCCTCTGTCCTGAAGCGTGGCCTGCCGCCTCTGCCGCAGGCGCTCAGCTGGGCCGGCCAGATCTGCGACGCCCTAGGAGCGGCGCACGCCGTCGGTGTGGTACACCGAGACGTCAAGCCGGACAACATCATGATCCAGGTATCCGGAACGGTAAAGGTCGTGGACTTCGGCATTGCCAAGGCCGCCGAGCGGCAAACGGTTATCACCACGACGGCCAACGCCGTGATCGGCACAATCGCCTACATGGCCCCCGAGCGCTTCAGCGGCATCGCCGACAGCCGCGCGGACCTGTACGCGCTTGGCTGCATGCTCACAGAGCTGTGCACCGGCCGACGCCCCTTCGAAGGCAACATGTGGGACTTGATCCGTCAGCACGGCCAAGAGGCTCCGCCGTTGCCCAGCCATTTTCACCCCGGTTTACCCGAGAGTCTCGACCGCCTGGTCATGGACCTGCTCGCCAAGGATCCCGATCAGCGCCCGCCCACCGCTGGTCATGTTAAGGAGCGGCTCCAGGACATCAGTCAACACCGGACGCAGCCCTACCCCAGCCACACCCCGACCGTTGATGACCACGTGGCCACGCCGCCCTCCGGGAAAGAAAGCCAGATCCCTTTGCAGGGTACGTTTCTTCGAAGGGGGGACACCGTTTCGCTGACTGAGAAGGTGCCCAACCTGACGGCCGTGACCATCCGCTTTGGCTGGGATTTGCGAGGTACCGATGGGGACTTCGATCTAGACGCCAGCGCCATCATGGTTGACAGCAAGGGCATGGTCCTGTCCAGCGAGCACTTTGTGTTTTTCAACAACCTTAGGAGCCCAGAGGGCTCTGTGGTGCACTCCGGCGACTTTCCCACCGGTGAAGACGAAGCCTACGACAATGCGATCAAGGTCAACTTGGCCGCTGTCCCGGGCGCGGTCGAAAAAATCGTCTTGCCGGTCTCGGTTTACGATGCCGAGTCCCGAATGCAGACGTTCCGGCAGGTAAAGCGCGCGTTTATCCGGATCGTCGACCCGTCGAACAACCTGGAAGTGGCCAGCTACGATTTGGCAGACGACGCCGCTTCCCCGTACACGGCTTTGGTTTTCGGTGAGCTCTACCGGCGCCGCAGAGGTTGGGATTTCCGGGGCGGCGGCAAAGGATACACGTCTGGCCTGTGGGGCGTCGCGCGGGACCACGGCGTTAACGTTTGATTAAGGCTTGTCCCGTAAATGATCTTTGAGTCACCCTGGGCAGGGTCGGTCGCGGTGCGATCCGCTGGCCTATCCGGCGAGGGCGAGGTTGTGCAGGCGGGCGATGCCGTGCATGGCGTGGTGGGCTCCGTCGCCTTTGAGGCGGCAGTCGCGGAGGATCTTCCAGGTCTTCATGCGGGCGAAGACGTGCTCGACGCGGGCACGGACCTGCTTGTGGGACTTGTTGTGCGCCTGCTTCCACTCGGGCAGGTCTTCGCATCTGCGGCGGCGGTGGGGCATGACGAGTCCGGTGCCCGGGTAGCCGCCGTCGGCGATGGTGAGTGTCTTTCCGACGGCGGCTTTGGCGCCGGATTCCTCCCAGGCCTTGCAGTCGTTGCGGTTTCCGGCGAGCGGCCGGCCGACTGCGACGACCAGGCGGGTGTCGGCGTCGATGACGACCTGGTGGTTGGTGGAGTACCTGTAGTTCTTGGACTGCGCGGCGATGGTGTGGTCGCGGGTGGGGACCAGGGTGCCGTCCACGATGAGCACGGTGTCCTGGGCGAACCTCTTGCGGGGCTGCAGGGCGAGCATCGGCCCGAGGTGGTCGATGATGCGGTCGGCCGCCGACTTCGAAACCCCGAAGTGTGGAGTGAGCTGGCGCATCGTCAAGTTCGTGCGCCAGTAGGCTGCCACCAGCAGTGCCCGGTCCTCCAAAGGCAGGCTCCACGGCCGGCCCTTGCGGACGGCGTCCGCACCCTCGCGCCGCAGCACGGTCACCAGTTTCCCGAAGCAGCGCGGGCTCAGCCCGGTGAACGGGGCTATCCATGACGGCTCCGACGCCGTGATCACACCAGCCACACCAAGATCATCTCACCGGGCCAGCGTGCCCCCTCAGCAAGCCTCCCCGCCTCAGCGGAACTCGTGGACCACCTGGATCTCGCCGACAATGTGGGCGTTGAAGTCGTCCAACTCCTCGGCCGGAACCCAGAGCTCGAGGATCGTCTGCCCGCCGGCCTGCTGGATGGGATACCGGCTCAAGAACTCCGACTCGACCTCAAAACGAGTGACGAAGCCCGCGCCATCGTGCTTCACGTTCCAGTCCCGCGCGATCCTGATCGCGTAGTCCTCGTTGAGAACCGGGTAGAAGATCGGCTGCTCGGGCAGCCGGGGCGGCCAGGCACGCCAGTTCAGCTCCCGAACCAGATCCAGCTCCTTGGGGCCGGCGGGGCGCCACAGGGTCGTCGTTGCTTGCTGGCTGGTCATGTGTATCGCTCTCTGAACGTGGGCCGCTGGTACGGCGGGTCGGGAGACCGGACGATACCGGCACCGCGAACTCAGCAGCTACGCAGTTTCCGCACCCTGGCCAGCTCCGTGACCAGCAGTTACGGGACAGCCCTTAGGCGGTCACACCTTGCCGATGCCGCGGCAGTTCGGCTCGCCGCACCGGGCCGGAGGCCAGGGCCATGGCCACACCCAGGCTGGCGAAGGTGCCGCAGCCGAGGAACACCGGGGCGGCGCCCCAGGCTCCGATAGCGGCGCCGACCAGTGGGTAGCTGAGAGGTGCGAGACCGACCATGGTGAGCATGACGACGGAGGTGACCCGGCCGAGATATGCGGGGTCTGCTGCGGTCTGTATCAGGGTGTTGTCCAGACTGCCGAAGACCCCCGCGCTCAGTCCGATGAGCGCTGCCAGCACCACCGCGACCCAAAGGGTCGGAACCAATGCGATGGCGGCCGCTCCCGCACAGCCCACGAGCAGTGTCCCGGCCAGCATCAGCCCTGCGCGGGGCAGCCAACCGGCTATGGCGAGCAGTGCGGCGCTGGCCGCTGCTCCTGCGCCAAAGCTGCTGACGATCCAGCCGTAGCCGGAAGGTCCCCAGCCACGCTCTGCATTGAGTAGCACCATGCCGACGCTGAGAGTGCCGGTGAGGCCGAGCTCGCAGATGGCGCCGACGGCGACGAGCGGGCCGATGAGGCGGTGGCGGCGGATATAGCGCAGGCCATCGAGGAGGTCCTTCCACGCTGTCCCGGGTTCCGGCTGCTCCTCGCCGGGCGGCCCGAAGGGCCGCATCCGTATCGTCAGCAGGAGCGGCAGGGACAGAGCGAAGAGCAGGCCCGCGACAGTGAAGGCGGTCGCCGCGCCTCCGAGCCCCATGGCCAGGCCGCCGATGGGCGGGCCCGCGATCTGGCTGAGGCGCATTGACAGGGAGCGCATGCCAGTCACACGAGCGAGCTGATCGGAGCTGGTGATCCGCGGCGGGAGAGCCCCGATCGCGGGTATGAACAACGCGTCCACCGCGCCGAAGACGAGCGCCACCGCGACGAGGATCCACAGAGCTGGCGTGGTCAGCGCGATGGCAGCAGCCACTGAGAGAATGAGGAGACAGCGCAGCGCGTCGCTGCCGAGAATGACTCGGCGCGGGTCGAACCGGTCGGCCACCACGCCCCCGCCGAGCATCAGTAACGCCCGTGGCAGCGCCCCGGCGGCCATGATGAGGCCGACCTCGGCGGGGCCGGCGGACTTCTGGGCGGACCAGCCGAGGGCGACGAAGTACACGCTGTCGCCAACGAGGGATGCGGTGTATGCGGTGAGCCAGCGCAGCACATTGCCGTCGCGGTAGGCCGGCGTGGTGGCGCGCTCGGGCAGGACTGTCTCTGCGGTGGCCATGGCAGTCTCCAGTGAGTCGGGGATACGGCAGTGTCAGAGCCGGAAGGGGAAGCCGTAGAGGTGCACGGCCACGTGCTCGCGGTCATCCGTGTCGCCGGCCGCCAGGGCGGCCTTGCCGCGCTCCCGCCAGCGCCGGGTCAGCGACTCAAGCTCGTCGCTCATCTCGGCGAGTTCGGCGGGGGTCAGGGCGAGCATCCATTCGGAGCTGAACGCGGCGTCGGTCCACGCCTTGCCCCAGGCGGCCGTCTGGTCCAGATATGCGCGGTACTGGGCGGTGCGGGTGTCGAGGACTCCGCGGGTCACCGCGCCGACGGCAGCAGCCCCTTCGGGCGTGTCCGCGAAGTCTGAGTCGCGAAACCCCCAGCCCTCCTCGGACGCCACCTGCCACCACCGCTCACGGCCGTCGGTGCTCTGGCCGCTCGCCTCGGCCACGAAACCGTGCTCGGCCAGCTTGCGCAAGTGGTAACTGACCAGCGACGGCGCTTGGTCAACCTGATCAGCAAGCTGAGAGGCGGTCGCTGTGCCCGCGGCGTACAGCAGCCGGTAGAGCTGCATTCGCAGTGGGTTCGTGAACGCCTTCAGCCGGGACAGGTCGGTGATCTGCTCGGGCTCGCGCTTCGGTCGCATGCCCCCACCGTAGGTATGGAGCAGAATTTGCGCAATATTAATTTCACAACTGTACGGCAGGGGGCTCGGCTCCGCACGGGGGATTCAGGTGCATCCAATCCAGACCGGCTTGACTGCCGGAGACACGGTCAGCGTCGACTGTCTCCAGAGGCAAGCAGGCTCGTGACTTCGGCAATCGCCTCCGCCGAAACGAAAGATCTGGCCGATGGACGGAAGCGGACGCACGGTCCTGAACCGTCCTGGTCGATCGCCGCCTCACCCGCCGGCCGGCGCCACGACAGGTAGACGCCACGGGCATGAGGTTCGGAGCACCCTGCTTGGCCTGGCGGATCCACTCGGTCAAAAGGGGGTGCCAAGAGGTAACCGCCGTGATCCTCGACGTCGGCAGCGGGTGCCCTCGTCGCTCAAGTCACTGGAGGCCGGCCGGATCGTCACCCCGGTCACCCGCCGCACACCCCGTCCGACGCCTTCGTCCGCATCGAGGACCAGGGCGGCGGCTTCGAGGAACTGCTGCACCGGGGGTACGGGCCGTCGCATGAGGGCTCGGCGGGCGTCCTGCTCGCGGACGGAAATGAGCCCGGCCCGGTGTACCGACCCGGGCAGCGGCGCCAACTTCCATGAGACGCGCGAGTGTGGGCGTACAGCGGCGTTCTGAACCGGCCGCGTGCGGCCGCGGCCGGCGGCCAAACCACCCGAGCACGCCGCGGCTGCGCAGCATCGGGGTGGCAGAGCCGTGAAATGGGAGTGCGCGTTCTGGGGCGGGTGTTTAGGGTCGGGGGGTTGACCAGGGGAGGGACTTTTCATGCAGGTCAGGTATGCGAGAGGAGCGGCAGCTGTGGCGGTGTGCGCAGCGCTTACGGTCGCGGCCACGGGTTGTGGGCGGGAGCCGTCGCCGGCCTCGGGGACGCAGTCCGAGGCCGGACCCGCGACGGCGGCGTACGCGGGGGTCACGGAGCTGCCCGAGGCGCTGGCTTCGGACGGCACGACGATCACGGTGGGGGATCCCCAGGCCCAGACGGTCGTCCACCTCTACGAGGATCCACGGTGCCCGGTGGTCGCGGAATTCGAATCGACCGGCGCCAAGGTGATCCGCTCCCAAACCGTGAGCCGTCAGGTGAGGACGGACTACACCCTGGCATCGTTCAAGGACGCCCGCCTGGGCGGCGACGGCTCCAAGCGGGCCGTCAACGCGCTGCGCGCGGCGCTGGAAGCGCAGCGGTTCACCGAATACCACGCCGTGCTGGTCGAGAGCCAGGCGGAGGTCGAGCGGTCCGGCGGCTACACCACCGAGCGCCTGCTCGACCTCGCAGCACGAGTGCCGGGGCTGCGGAGCGAGACCTTCGACACAGCGGTGACCACAATGAAGTACGCCGACTTCGTGACCGCGTCGCAGACCGCGTACCGGCATACCGGTGACGATCCGCTCGGACCGGGCACCCCCGCCGTCACCATCAACGCCAAGATGGTCCCCGAACAGGTCTACGGCAACATCTTCGAGGAAGACCTCGCCGCAGACCTGCTGAACACCATCCGGAAGAACCCCGGAACCTGGCAGCTCCACCGCTCCTAGCCGACTAGGTAGCCCGAGCCGCTCCCCTGCCGCCCGCTGACCGCGGCATGCCGTACGAGGCATCCGGCCCCCGGCGCTGTTCTCGGGGTGCCCGTAGCGTGCGGCCATGCCCGATGCCCTGCCCGCCCGGAAACGGTCAACGCTCCTCGACCAGCTGCGGAACGGCCAAGACGTCGCCGCCGCCGCGCAGGCCGCGGGCCTCCGTGTGCGGAGGGTGTTCACCGCCGCACGCACCGACACCGCTCTCGCGCTCCTTCTGGCGGGCACCGACCCTGACGAACCCGGCGCCGTGGGCCTCATCCAGCGTGCTGAGTATCTGCGGCTTCTGGCTCTGGGCTGCACCCCAGTCTGGCCGCGCAGATCCTGTTGGACGGTGCAGGGAAGGCCAGTCACCGGCGCCAGGAGGATCCGGTGTTCGCGAGGGCTTGCGATGCGGTCAAGGAGCTCGGGGCCGGGCGGCCGGCGCCCGCGAGGGCGCCCCGCTTCACCCCCGAGCGCCGGCACGTCTTCCTCGAGCGTCTGGAGTCTGGTCTGTCGGTCACCGCGGCCGCGGCCGAGGTGGGGATCACCAGCGCAGTGATCTACCAGCGCCGCAAACGCGACCCCACCTTCGCCGCCGCCATGGACGCCGCCCACTACGCCCACCCGCGCACCCCGGACCCCACGCCCGGCGCCGACAACTGGGAAGCGTTCTTCGGGAACCCCGCCCTGGTGTCGCACTGCGCCAAGCTGCACTGGCCGCGGGGATCCGGCCCGAGGCCGGTCTGCCACCGCCGCCGCGCCGACCGTGCGTTCGCCCACCGCACCGACCAACAGCGAACCCCCCGATAACCCCCAGGGCGTGCCGGTCGCTGTGCCCGGCACCACGGGTTCACTCGATGCCGAGGGCGGCGTCGGGCCGACAGTGAGGGCAGGCTTGTACGCCCTCGGCCAATGCCCGCCGCGCCTCGTCCGTGCTCATGCCTGTGCAGCGTTTGCGGGCGTCCCAGCAGCCTCCGGCGTGGACGCGGACCGGGAGGCGGCCTACTCCGATGCCACGTTCGATCAGCCATGCGGGCGGCTCGGCCGGCGGGCGGCGCCGCGCGGCGAGGGTCTCGCGCTCTTCCGCCGTGTTCAGCGCACGCTCGGCGCGGCTGAGCTCGCCGCGCCGGTACGTCACGACGGTGCGCAGGCGGGGCAGGTCAGGCGGGAGTTCGGACACCGCTCAGCTCCCGTACTACGCCTGTCGTGCGGCCTTGCATGCCGCGCAGAGCGGCGAGGCCCCGACTCCGTAGCGGCATGTCGGGGCGTGGTTTCTCTGCACTAGTCAAGGCGAGCTGATCTGAACGGCACCAGCCGTAGCCAGCCAGCGCCAGTGGATGGCGAGGAACTGTCAAGAGTTGTGGTCGCGGTGTCTGCTGGCGTCGGATGCCCCCCTGACCCGCATCCAAAGGCGCTTGGCCCTGCAGAAGAAGGACATAGGGTCCTCCACCAAGCTGCACGATCTCCTGGGCGGGAAGACGCCGCGGACGAAGGAGGTCCGAGAAGAGGAGCTCCGGCAGCTGGCGCTGCGGGCCGGCACCCCACCGGACCGTGTGAAGGCGATCCTCAAGGCCCCCGACTACACCGACATCGTCCGGGAGGCCGGAGACCACATCGGCCCCGGGAAGATGGCGGTTGCTCTGTGGAGCGGGTGCAGCTCCCTCGCCCACGGAGACCTCTCCGGTGCCCTCATCTTCCTCGCGCGGGAAGCCATCTCCCAGGACGAGAACGTCATGCTGGCCAGGATTACGGGCAACTTCGGCATGCTCAGGCACTGCACGGCGGTAGGTGTGGCGTTCCTCAATCGAGGTAGCTCCCTGTACCGCAGCCGCGCCGGCGCGCCAGCGAGCCCGTAGGTGTGAACGTTCTCGATATTCCCCAGGGGTAAGTGCACATAATTCCCCAGGCCCTGGCCTCGGGCGGGGGTTACGTTGGCCAGCGTGAACTTGCCGGCGTGGAGCTATCGGTATGTGGAACCGCCCGATCTGCGGGCCCTTGTCCGGCCGGAGGCTGAGGGCCGAAGCATCCTCTCGGCATCGGACTTCGACGACTGGGTGTCGGGCCTGGTGGCGGTGGAGCTGGCCGAGCCTTTCACGTTCGTCATCGACTCGGCGGGCGTGCTGCGGCTCGCGCCGCGCCGGAGCGAGCACGTGGTGTGTGCCGGCGGCGGCCCCGTTCTCGCTGCTGGAGAGATGAGCTTCCGCAAGGAGCCCGGGCAGTGGGTGGTCGGTGAGGTGAGTAACCAGTCGACCGGATACTGCCCGGACATCAGTTCCTGGCGGGCCGTCGTGGAGGCTCTGGATGCAGCCGGGATCGAGCACCCTTCCGGCTTCACCCATGAGGTGTTGTTCCGGCGCTGTCCCGCCTGCGACCAGCTGAACATCGTCCGGGAGGAGGACTTCGTCTGCGTCTTCTGCGATGGCGAACTGCCGCGGGAATGGAACGTCGACGGGGCCGGGCGTTAGCGGAGCGGGGGCTTGTCGGGCTTGTCGGTGGGCTCAACGGGCGGACGACCGCCGGAGATCTTTGAAGTGCTGGTCATGGTGTTGGACTGCTTGCTGCGGTAGGGCTCGTGCCATCCAGCCTTCGGGTGCCCCGATCTGACGCAGCGTCCTGATCTGCCAGTCGTAGTCGCGCCCTTCAGGAGAGGCGTGTACGCGCAGGTAGATGGGGTCGTCTTCACCGCCATGCCGGCCTCCGAAGTACAAGGAGCAAGTGTACCCCCATTGATAGGGAGCGTACGGGTCGGCGCAGAAGCAGAACCGGTGAGACATGGTGACCGGTAGGCCCCAGCGTGGGTGGCACAGCCGCTGGATGAGCTGGTCGTGGCCGTGGGCGCGGGGGTGGGCTGTACGAGCGTCGATCTTCCAGCTGTCACCGTCTTCCCAGCACTGGACACGGTAGAAGGCGGCGACGGTATGGAAGAGGGCGATACGCCTCAGGAGAGCACTGCCGACCACGGACCTTTTGGCGCGGGCGCGTTCGAGACTGGGGTAGCCGTTGAGGCAGTCGGCTTCCAAGCGATCGGTCGCCTGCCTCATCCAGAGCGGTTGCATGCCGTTGTCTTCGCACCAGTGTCGGTGCCGGCGCCCGATCTCCTCCCACCCCTCCGCCATTCCGCTGGGGAGGGCCAGGACGAGTCCCACGTCTGGCTCGAGGTCTTCGGCCATGCGCAGGTGCAGCTTCCTGCCACGGTCCTCGGTCCCTTTCACCCGCAGACCGGGGACACCAAGCAGATCATCAGGACCGCCCGACGCGGGAGCAGCGGGCAGCAGGCGACTCAGGCAGTGCTCGGGGAAGGAGTACCGCTCCTGACCGAGATAGGCATCGAGATGCACGGTGAGGGAGGAACGGGTGCCGTTGCTCAGTGCAGCGATACCGAAGGGATGGGCGCACAGGTCCGGAGATGTGCCCAGCTGCTCAAGGATGCGGCTCTCGAGCACGGCCTGCGCTGGCGAGGCCGCGGCGGGCGGGTTGCAGCCTGCAAGGCCGGTACGGCGAGATTGTCCGCTGGCTTCGGCCCAGTAGCGGAGTTTGCGGGAATCCCATGAGGAACGGCGGATCACAATAGTGCCTTCCCGGCATGCCTTCACCCGATCCCGCACGCCGATGAACACTGATGGCCGGCTGACTGTGATGCGAATGGTGCAGGCCGGTGCAATGCCACGCTCCTTGCGCTCCGCTACGCCGGATCGGGCGGCGAGTAGAACGTGGCCCGCCTCGGGCCATGTCCAGCCATCATCCAGCACGATCTGTCCCAGGACGCCAGCCACGGTGACGGCATCACCCGAACGACTCGCCGGAATGGGGGTCAGGCCGGTAGGCGGCGCACCCTCGGGCAGCTCTGCAAGATGACGAGCACCTTGCCCTCTGGGCGGTCAGCTTCCTGCACTGGTCCCGGACGGGCTCACGAGTTCAGCAGCAGGCGCCATGTGCCCTGGTCGAGCGCATGGTTGAGCTCCCTGATCAGCTGCCCACGCTGACGGGAGGACAGAGCATTCCTCCGTATGAGGGTGGTCCCCGGTTCACAGAAGGGCTTGAAAGCTGCCGTCAGCGCCTCTAACTGGTGGGGATGGCGATGTCCCACCGCCGATGGGTGTCAGAGCCAGGTCAGGCTTTGGCGCCGGGCAGGCCGCTTGCCGGGCATGGCGCGGTATCCCTGGGCGCCGACGACACGTCGGGCTTCCCGGTCAGGCGCCCGGTGCTGCACCCGTGCACCTCGGCAGGCCCTGGGGGTGTTCGCCACCCGGCGGGCGATCGGGTCTGCCAGGCGTGCCAGTCCTACCTGTGATGCACGTCTGCCGCTGCCCGGTTTCTTCCCGGTCCGCGGAGAGGGAAGAATCTGCCGAGCACATGGCACGCTGGAAGGACGTCAATTGACATCGGACATAGCCACGTTTGCCACACCTTCAGCCAGGCGCCCGCCCGTCTCTGTACGCATCGACTGGGCGGCTGTCGAGGGCTGGCTCGCAGTGCGGCTGCCAACCGACTACAAGCGGCTTGCAGACAGGTACGGGCCGCTGGACTTCGGTGAGTACGTGTGGATCCACATGCCGTGCGTCCAGCCGGACCACTTCGACTACGGCGAGTGGCTGCGCGCGACGCACCGCAAGGTGCGGATCGAGGCGCGGGAGCTGCCCGAGGCCGAGCGGCCTGTGCTCCACCCCGAGCCCGGCGGCCTGTTGGCCTGGGGCTGCACGCGGGGCAGCGACGTACTGTTCTGGGACACCTCGGCCTCCGTCGACCCCGACAAGTGGACCGTGGTGGTGCAGCACTCGGGGGCGGTGCCGGGCAGTGGCCTGCTCCGGTGGCACCGGTACGACCTGACGCTCACCGACTACCTGCGGCACACCGTCCGCCACACCTGGGAGCTCCCTTCTCCTCCGGGCCCCCTGCTGGGCCCGCTGCCGGGCACGGTCGCGCGGACCGCCTTCCTTCCCGACGCCCAGGCGTGGACCCCGCCCGCGCATGTCCCGCCTCGGCTCACCGAGGCCGAGCGCCGAATCGCGCTGGAGACCGGCAGCGGGCTGCACGGGTTGCGGCTGCTGTCGCCGCCACCAGAGCGGCCCGACCTTGGCAACGGTTCCTGGGAGGGGCTGTTCGCCGAACTGGGTACCCGGCTGCCCGGGGAGTACGTGCGGCTGATCGACGAGTACGGCGCCGGCATCTGGAGCGGGTGGCTGCGTTTCCACACCCCGCTCCGGACCGACGAGCGGCGTTTCCTCACGCACGTCGAGGACACTTCGGACGCCTACCGGCAGCTCAAGGACGGCAATGCCACCGGATACCCGCTGGCCGTCTGGCCCGAGCCCGGCGGCTTCCTCCCCTTCGCCAACTCCATCGACGGCGACTACCTCGGCTGGCTCACCGAGGGCGGGGACCCCAACGCATGGCCGCTGATCGTCTGGCCACGCCACGCGGCCCAGGGACCGCCACTCGAGGGCGGCCTGATCGACACCCTCCTCGACTGGCAGCGCGGCTCACTGGTCACGCCTGGGTTCGCCGCCCTGGACGAGAACGACGACCCCGTCGAGTTCGCCGACTTCCGGCCCTGGGACGACCGCGCCTACTGGTGAGGGCGGGGGAGACCTGGGCGGGCGGGGTGGGGGCAGCTCAGACAGCCGGTCGAGCCGATGCTGGCGCAGGCCGCCGAGGCGATCCCGCCCACGCGCCTGGGGGCCGGGGTGGCGTACGAGCAGAAGTTCGACGGACACCGTGCCCTGCTATTTACGCCGCCCGCCCCGGGCGGTCAGGTCCTGATCCAGACCCGCCGCGGCTCGCTGGTGCAGGACCGCTTCCCCGACCTGGTCGCGGCCGCGGTCGAGCAGCTCCCGCCCGGCCTGGTCCTCGATGGCGAACTCCTCGTCTGGGACCCGGAGGCCGGGGCCCTGTCCTTCGAGGCGTTGCAGCGCCGGGCCGCCGCCCGCGCCCGCAGCGCGGCCGCCCTCGCGGCCCGCACCCCGGCCCACTTCGTAGCGTTCGACGCTCTCCAGATCGACGGCGTCCAGACGCTGAGCCTGCCCTACAGTGAGCGCCGCCGACGCCTCGAAGTGCTCTTTGCGTCCCGGGCCCTGACGGCCCCGTGGACGCTCTGCCCGATGACCACTGACCTGGCGACGGCACGGGAACGGCTGGAGAGCTGGACTGACGTATCAGGTGTCGAAGGACTGGTCATCAAGCCCCTGACCAGTAAGTATGTGCCGAACCATCGTGGCTGGAGCAAGGTGCGCCGCCGCGACACCACAGAGGCGATCATCGGCGCCGTCACCGGAACCCTGGCCCGCCCGCAGCTCCTCGTCCTCGGCCGCCATGACCACGGCGGCCGGCTGCGCGCCGTCGGCCGCACCGTACTGCTGCGCCCGGATGCGGCCAGGCAGGTCGCCGAGCACCTCACCGCGGCCGCGCCCGGGCACCCGTGGGAGGGTGTGCGCTTCTCGGCGACGTGGGGGAGCCGCGATGTCCTCGACACCACCCTCGTCCACCCCGCACTGGTCGCCGAGGTCAGCGTCGACCGGGCCGTCGACCACGGCGGGATTTTCCGGCATCCGCTCCGCTTCCAGCGGCTGCGCCTGGACGTGGGTCCGGAGGACGTTTCACGGTTTGGTGCCGGTCCGGTCGCTGCTGCCGGGTGAGCCGGCTGGGTGCTGGGGGGCCGGGAACGTTCGGGCATGGTTGACCGTTCATCTATCTGTGTGGGTCGGGCGAAAGGGGCTGATGTCCCCGGGCTCAACCATTTGCCTGTGGGGAAGATCGTTCGGCTGAAGCCCCGCAGTGCCCTCCGCCGCGAGGCGACCACCCCTTTCCGCTCGCCCACACTCCTGAACGCCCGGCCAGCCCTCCCCCCCCCGGCTGGCCCGGGCGCGCCCCGACTGGCCATCCCCCCGGGCCGGTCGGGGCCTTTCCATATCTGGGCATTCATTCGTATCTAGACGTGAGTGCGAAGAATTACGCAGAACGGTTGTTACCTGCTCAACTGGGCTGGTTGGGTGATGCGGGCCGGGGGTGCGCCGGGGGTGCGCCGGAGTGTGTTGTTCCGGTTTGTGGCTGTCGGTGGGGGTGGGTGTGGCGGGCAGTCAATGTCAGGGCCACGTCTGCTCGGTATCCGTGTGGTGTGCAAGCGAGTGTGACGGAAATGTCCGTGTCCGGTAACCGGTGTCTGCCGGGGGTGCGGTGGCGGTGGTGCCAGGTCGAGAGTGTGGCCCTCGGCTCATCCGGGCCGGGAACCCGCACCGCCTCTACCGGCCGGTTTCGGCTGGTGGGGCGCTGTTCTTGAGGGAGCGTCACCCATGGCTTCTGCTTCTTCCGCCCGTCGGATCGCCGCCACCGTCCTGGCCGCCGGGGCCGTGGTCGGTGCGGCCGCGCTGCCGGCGGCGGCCCAGGACCACGGCCAGCGCCAGCATCCGCGGGTGGAGATCAGCCGGGTCCAGGCCGACAGCCCCGGACGTGACGACCACTCGAACCGCTCCCTGAACGCCGAGTGGGTGGAGATCACCAACACCACCCGCGACGCCATCAACCTCCGAGGCTGGACGCTGCGCGACGCGGACGGCAACCGCTACCGCTTCGACAACGTCCGCATCAACGGCCGCGCCACGATCCGCGTCCACACCGGCGCCGGCCACAACAGCCGCACCGACCTCTTCCAGAACAGCCGCGAGTACATCTGGGGCAACAACGGCGACACCGCCACTCTGCGCGATGACCGCGGCCGCACCGTCGACACCGAGTCCTGGGGCCGGCGCCACCACTGACCCGCAGGGGGTCGGGTGCTGAGGGCCGCCTGGACGGCGGGCGGCCCTTTGGCGCCGGGCCCGCAAGGGCGGGACCGCCGAAACGGCTGGCGAGTGCGGGCCGCCACCCCTCACCGGGTGGCTGCCCGCACAGTCGTACGCTGCCGTGTCCCGGCAGGCGCATGGCGACCCCGGACGCGGTGGTGAAGTGCCGTTTCGCCGGTGAACGTGGCTCCCCGGCCGGGTGAACCAGGCGCCGCGAGCCTGGTGCCGACGGCGCGGGGGCCGATACAACCGGCCTCATGGTGATCATGATGCGGGCCGTCCTGGCGGCCACCGCTCTCGCCCTGTCCCTGCCCACCGCGGCGTATGCCGCCGACCAGCCGGCGGCCGTCCCGCAGGTCCTTCCGATGGGAGCGGCTGTCTCCGCGCTCCCCCTCGCGGCCGAAGACCGCACCGGCTACCAGCGCACGAGCTTCAAGCACTGGAACGCGGGCGAGATCCCCGCGGACGGCTGCAACACCCGCGCGGAGGTGCTGCTGTCGGAGGCGGTGGAGTATCCGGAGATCGGGCCGGGCTGCGCGCTGACGGGGGGTGTGTGGTGGTCGTACTACGACGACACCACCGTCACCGACGCGTCGAAGCTGGACATCGACCACATGGTGCCCCTGGCGGAAGCCTGGGATTCGAAGTAGGCGGTGTTGCGCTGGCTGCATCATTCCGCCTGGCCCGGAAAGGGCCCTGGCCTGGTCGGGGAAGGGGATCCTGTCAATCGTCTGGGTGGCAATGAGGCCTTCAACCTCGGGCGATCTCGCTTCGACGCCACGATGTTGCATCTGATGCAACCGTGCGAGCGGGCGTGGAAGCAGTCGATGTGCCGGGCGCGATGCGCCTGGTGATGCCGGGCAACGTTCGAGCTCTGGATCCGGCGCCAGCGATGTTCGACGCGATGCTCGCGGGCTGGACGCGGCAGCAGCAGAGCCGCCTTCTGGCGCGAAAGACGATCGCCGACAGGATGAGTCTGGTACGCCGGTTCGCCCTGTTCAACGGCACGTACCCGTGGGAGTGGACCGCTGAGGACGTCGAGGCCTACTTCTCCGCCCAGATGTCCGGCCAGTTGCCACTGGCGCACTCCACGGTGCGTGGCCAGCAGAGCGACCTGCGCCTGTTCTGCACGTTCGTCACCGATGCCCGCTACGGCTGGGCGGCCGCCTGCCTGGAGGAGTTCGGGCGAGCACCGGTCCAGGTCTGCCACGACTGGAACACCGCCGACCACGTCGCCGACTACGAGGGCCGCCCCGGACGCCGCGCCCTGACCTACGACGAACTCCAGGCTCTCTTCGACGCGGCGGACGAGCGGGTCGAGTCCATCCGCAGGCGGGGCCGCAAGGGCGTGCTGTCGGCCTGGCGCGATGCCGTGCTGCTGAAGGCGGTGTACGCGTCCGGGACCCGGAGGCGCGAGACCGCGATGCTGGACCTGCACGATCTTCGGCACAACCCGCGCGCGAAGGCCTACGGCAGGTTCGGCGCGCTGGAGGTCCGGTTCGGGAAGGCCTCGCGGGGCAGCCCGCCCAAGCGCCGCACGGTGCTCACCGTTCCGGAGATGGACTGGATCGTGCCACTGCTCACGGAGTGGACCGCCGAGGTCCGGACCGGGTTCGGGGTGGGCGGGCATCCAGCGCTATGGGTGACCGAACGCTGCGGCCGGATCAGCCTGCGACGCCTGGACGAGGTGTTCTCACTGGTCCGGGATCTGGCAGGGCTGCCGGATGAGCTGGAACTGCACTGTCTGCGGCACACCTACATCACGCACCTGATCGAGTTCGGGTACCCGGAGCGGTTCGTCCAGGACCAGGTCGGCCACCGCTATGCGTCCACGACGGCGATGTACACGTGGGTGTCGGACGAGTACCGGAACCGGCTGCTGGAGGACTCGCTTCGCCGCCGCGCCGAGCGCGCGGCTACACGAGTGGGAAGGGGAGCACGGTGATGAAGCAGATGGGGTTCCGCTGGAACCTGCGCCGCCTGATGGCTGCCCGCGACATGTTCCAGACCACCGACCTGGTGCCGAAGCTCGCCGAGTACGGCATCCGTCTCTCCCGGGAGCAGGTGTACCGGCTGGTCACGCAGGAGCCGCAGCGCCTGTCGATGGACACGCTCGCCGCGCTGTGCGGGATCCTGCAGTGCACGCCGGCTGACCTGATCGAGGTCGTCGAGGTCCGTACCCAGGTCGTGAAACCGGCAGCGTCCGGCGAGAGCGCCTCCCACGCGGTCGCGCCGCCCGCGCGCCGGACCCGGATCCGCCGCCCCGAGGGCCTGTGACCACCGCCGGTCAGGTCCCCGGAACCTGGGTCGAACTGGCCAAGATGCTCACCGCGTTCCTGCCGGAGTTCGGCCCCGAAGCTGCCGCGGAGGTGGTGGCCGCGATGACACCGTCCGCGCGCGGCCGGATCCGCGCGCACCTGGGGGAGCATCCCGATGCCCTGGTCAGCGGTGCCTCCCTCGCGCCGCCCGCCGTGCAGAGACTGATCACCGACCTGCGCGAGCAAGGCATCGAAGGGGCCAGGGCTCCGGCCTGCCTGCGCTGTGGACTCGTCCGCCGGCTGCGCCGCCTGGTCCCCGGCGGCCGGGTGTGCCTGGGCTGCGAAGGCATCCTCGCCGCCCACGCCAACGTCGGCACCTGCACCACCTGCACGCGGATCCGGCCACGTCCTGTCGGCGGCATCTGCACGCCCTGCCGCCAGCGTGCTCAGGCCTCCACTCGCTCGTGCACCGGGTGCGGCCGCCCCAGCCACATGGACCCGTGCACCACCTGCCGGCCACGCCCGCCCGCCCCCTGCGCGCTGTGCTCGGCTAGTGCTGTGACCGGGATGGTTCACCGGGTTATCCGCTGGCCTGCGTTTCGGCTGGCCTGTAGATTCCCGCCGTGAGTGATGTTGGCAAGCCTGAGATTCGTTTCGCGCACGTGGCAGACGCGCCGGTGATCGCGCGCATCCACATGGCCTCTCGGGCGGCGACGATGCCGTACCTGCCCCGGCAGAAGCGCAGTCACGACCAGGTCGCCCGGTGGGCCGAGGATGTCCTGCTCACGTCATGCCGGACGTGGGTGGCGGTGCGCGATGGAGAGATCCTCGGTTATGCCGCCCTTGAGGGAGACATGCTCGAACACCTCTACCTGCGACCGGACGTCCGCCGCCAGGGCATCGGCACGCTCCTGCTCGACGAGGTCAGACGGCACAGCCCAGACGGGGTGTCCCTGCATGTCTTCCAGCAGAACACCGATGCCCGCGCGTTCTACGAGCTCCACGGCTTCACGGTCCTCGACACCAGCGATGGCCACCGGAACATGGAGAATCTGCCCGACATGACCCTGCGCTGGACACCCGACGCTGCACGGTGAACCGCGTCCCGGTGGGCCGGAGACACTGATCCGGTCATGCCGCGTCGGCACAGGGGCGGCCGCCCCAGCGGACGCCTTTCTCACTGCGGATCCGGGCTCGCTCTTTGCGCTGGGCGGCCAGCACATCAGGGTGCCGCGCGTTGGCGTTGCGCCAGCGCAGGTAGGCGTGCAGGGCCCGGGTCTGGACGGTGTGGTTGGGTGGTGCGAGTTGGCCAGGGTGAACTGTCGCAGCGGCCCGAAGTGGGCCTCGATCGGGTTCGCCCAGGAAGCGTTGGGCGGGGTGAAGCACAGCTCCACCTTGTTCTTCTGTGCCCAGGTGCAGATCTTGGTGCCCTTGTGCGCGGACAGGTTGTCCATGATCACGTAGATGGGGGCGCCGTCGGGGCGGGCGGCGCGGATCGACTTCAGCGCGGCCAGTGAGTTCGCCGCGCCCTTGTGCCGGCGGTTGACGCCCCAAAGGGTGTCGTCGCTGATCGAATAGCAGCCGTGGAAGTAGGTGACCCCGTGGGTGCGGTGGTAGGTCGCCGGGACTCGGTCAGGGCGGCCACGTTCGGCCCAGCAGGACCCGCCGGTGGGGCGGATGCCGAGCGGCCCGAACTCGTCGAAGGCGAAGACCCGGTCGGGGAAGCGTTCCAGGACGTTCTCGATGCGGTCCAGTTTGGCGTCGCGCTCGGGATCGGTGGACTCCTTCCAGGTCTTGGTCCGTTGGAAGGTGATGCCGCGGCGGGCGAGCAGGCAGCGCAGAGCCTCGCGGCCGATCCGGATCACCCAGCCGTGGACGCGGCGCAGGTAGGCGGTGAGTTTGCGTAACGACCAGCGGGTGAAGGGCTGGGCGAGCTTGGCCGGGCGAGTGGTGGCCGTCGCCACGACGAAGTCCTCGTCGTCATCGCTGAGCAGGCGGGGACGGCCTCCCGCCCATTGAGGGTCCAGGCAGGCCAGACCGATCTCGTTGAACCGGTGGATCACGTCGCGGACGGTGTCCTCGTCGGCGTGCACGAGCTGGGCGATGACCGGCACGCGGTTCCCGCCGGCCGAGGCGAGCAGCATCATCGCGCGCCGGTAGCGCACCGAACTGGTGCTGCCCCGGCGCACGATCTCCTGCAGCCGCTGTCCTTCCTGATCGGTCAGTCGGCGAACTCGAACGGGCTTTGCCACCGCGCCTCCACCTGTCGGGACGGCCTATCGGTTCACATCAAATCGGTCCCGCACCCACCACCGCGACCCGCAACCCGGTGAACCATCCCGGTCACAGCACTAGGGGCTGTTCTGAGTCCGGATCACAATCGGGGCGTTCGGCCTTCGTTCGGGCGCTTCGGCTGGTAGCACGGTTGTATGACGCGTGGTGATCTGACCGATGGCGAATGGGAGTTGATCGAGCCGCACCTCCCGCTGGGGGCGTCCGGGCCGATCCCTGACCTGCGCAGTTACTTCAATGCGGTGATGTGGAGGTTCCGTACCGGCTGCCCCTGGCGGGACGTGCCGGCAAGCTACGGCTCCTGGTCAACGATCTACGACCGGTTCCGCATGTGGGCACGTGGCGGGATCTTCCAGACCCTCATGGACGTGGTGATCGCCGAGGCGGCGGCACGCGACGATGTCGACCTCAGCCTGGTCAGCGTGGACTCCACCGTCGCCCGCGCGCATCACCACGCGGCGGGCATGGTGGTCGACCCCGAGCTCCTGGAGGACCTGGAGAAGGCCTTGATGAAGGAAAAGGGGCTTCGGCAACCGGACAAAACGACTCCGTAGCCGAGGGGCCCGAGGGCGGTGAGGAAGCCGAACGGGCACGGCGCCGCGCGGTACGCCGACGCCGCAAGGTCCGGCTGAAGGCCGCCGAGCTGGGACGCTCCCGGGGCGGGCTGACCACCAAGGTGCACCTCGCGACCGACCGGCGCTGCCGCCCACTGTCCATCATCCTCACCCCCGGACAGGCCGCGGACAGTCCGCGGTTCATCCCGGTCCTGGAGAAAATCAAGGTGCGTGTTCCGATGGGCCGCCCCAGGACCCGGCCGGACGCCGTAGCCGGAGACAAGGCGTACTCCTCCCGCGCCAACCGCGCCCACCTGCGAAGACGCAACATCAAGGCGGTGATCCCGGAGAAGGCCGACCAGGCAGCCAACCGCAAGAAGCGGGGCTCACAGGGCGGCCGCCCGGTCTCCCACGATGCCGAGCTCTACAAAGACCGGAACACCGTCGAGCGTGCCATCAACAAGTTCAAGGAATGGCGGGGGCTGGCCACCCGCTACGACAAGACACCTGAGAGCTATCTCGCCGGACTCCACCTGCGAGGATCCATCCTTTGGCTACGCAGCCTCCCTGGCACCCCGTGATCCGAACTCAGAACAGGCCCTAGTTCGCCGGTCTGTGCCCGCTGGCCGCTCGGGCCGGTCTGCAAGCCCTGCTACGCGCTCGCCCGCCGCGAGCCCGGCCCGTGCCCCGGATGCTCGGCGGTGAAGGTCCTCATCGCCCGCATCGGCGGCCAGAGGACCTGTGGCCCGTGCGCCGGCCACCCCGACCCATACGTGTGCCCGCGCTGCGGCGGGGCCAGCAGCCCCATCGCCGGGGATCTGTGCGACCGCTGCGCGGTCGACCAGCACCTCAAGACCCTCCTCCACGACGTGCCGCCCGACCCCGCCGCCCAACTCGCGCCCCTGCGCGCGGCCCTGGTGGCCGCTGAGCACCCGCGGACCGTCCTGACCTGGCTGCGAACCTCGGCCTCCGCGCGCCTTCTGCACGAGAGCGCTGCCTGCGGCCGGCGCCTCACTCA
Organism: Streptomyces sp. NBC_01006; assembly: GCF_045162725.1. Lineage (NCBI taxonomy): Bacteria > Bacillati > Actinomycetota > Actinomycetes > Kitasatosporales > Streptomycetaceae > Streptomyces > Streptomyces sp. NBC_01006. The sequence goes on from NZ_CP108700.1 coordinate 8,631,021, forward strand.
CGCCGACCTCGACACCGTCGCCGCATCGGGACGCGGCGCCGCGCAGAGCACGGACTACCTCCGCGGCCTCCTGGTCGCCTTCGATGTCCTGCCCCCACGCGAAGAACACCTCGCGTCCATCGAGCGCCACCTCGCCCGCACGCTCACCCGGCACCCGAAGTACGCCATGCTCCTTGGGCTGTACGTCCGCTGGTCGGTGATGCCCCGGGCCCGTCGCAGGGCTGTCCGCTCGGCCAGCACCCGCGGCCGCGCACGGTGGGCCTACACCCGCATCAACGCGGCTGTCGCCCTTCTCGAGCATCTCGCCTCGCTCGACCTCGCCTTGTCCGAGGCCACCCAGCTGGAGGTTGATCGGTGGCTCGCCGCTGGCCCCAGCACCCGCTACGAGGTGCGGGACTTCTTGGTCTGGACGGCCCGACGCGGCCACAGCGGTGACCTGCTGGTCCCTCACCGCAGCAAGGCTGAGCCGGAGGGAATCGACGAGGACACCCACTGGGACCTTCTCCAGCAGTGCCTACACGACGAGGACCTCCCCCTGGACGTGAGGGCGGCCGGGTCCCTGCTCCTGCTTTTCGGCCAGCACCTCACCCACATCGTCGCCCTCACCACCGGGTACCTCGGCGTTCAGGACGGCCACCGGACCATCTGGCTCGACAGCACTCCGATCCGCCTCCCGCAGCCCCTCGCCACCCTGCTGACCCGACTCATCGACGAGCAACCCAGGCAGGGCTGCCGTAGCGGAGCCCAACATCCGGTAGCGCACCGCATTCATCTAGTTACGTAAAGTGACATTCGAAGGGCTTTGGTCAATCCCGCGCGACAGGTTCGCGCACCGTCACAGGTCCTGTGACTGTGCGCGATAGTTGACGCTTGAGCACGCTAGTTGGCGACTGCGCGCGATATATGGCCCGCGCGTAAGCGGCACAGACACGCTGAGCTGGGGATTTCTCAGTTCACGATGGTCTGCGGCGTGCAGCGCCCTGACTGCCAGGTGGCTTCACGTCGTCCGAATCGCGCATGATCGAACCTCTGTGGATTGACGGTGGGATGGTGTTGGTGTGGGGGACTGGCGGACCGATCCGACGTTCGCGATGTGTCGGGCCCTGGTGGACGGGGCGGATCTGGCCTCGTTCGCGGGAGGCTCTTTCGACATCCGGGCTGTCGTGGCGACCCTCCGGCCAGGGACCTTCGACGGGGCCGTCCTCGACGACCTTTCCTGGGGAAACTTCCCTCACGGGGAGAAGGCCCGGGAGGCCGTTCGCCTGTTGTGCACCGGAGACGGGTGCGCACGTAACGCAATGAATGTGCTGATCGGGATGTGCGCCGACGACAGCTGGGCCGCCGTCGCTCTCGCCGTCCCGTTCCTGATCCGGATCGCTACCGACCGCCACCATCGACACCGCGCCGACGCCCTCGGCGGTCTCGCCGCACCGGCCCGCGCCCGTTGCTTCGGCGTCGCCTCCCGCGACGAACTCCTCCTTCACCGCTCCGGCCCCCAGCACGACGGCTACGACGACTACGGCGTCGAGGTGACCGGCTACCCGGCGGGCTGGTCGGTGGCCGCCGCCCGAGCCGCGATCACCGCCGGAGCTCCCCTGCTCCTGCCTCTCCTCGACGACTCCGACCCCGCCATGCGCATTGACGCCTCCTACGCTCTCGCCACCGCAGCTGACCCCGTCCATACGGTCCGAAGCGCCTTCGCCACCCGGTTCGCCAAGGAGCACGACCTCATGGTCCGGGCCGCCTTGGTTCTCGCCACCGCAGAGACCACACGTGCCCACCCGCACCGGCCGGACACCGCGTGGATCCGCGAGCTGTGGCAGGACCGGGCACAGGCCCCAGAAATCCGCCTTGCCGCCGCGATCGGCTGGCTCTGCCTCACCGACGAACCCGCCCCCGACGCCCTGCACGCCACCATCGACGCCCTGGCCACCGAAGAACGCGCCCGCGCCATGGCCGTCCTGCCCTGGATGGCCGCCGCCGGTTGCGGTGAGCCGGGGCTCCTCCACTGCGTCCGCCGCATGCTCCACCCGGAAGAGCCCGAACCGTCCGACGACCCCTGGGCCTGACTGCTCCGAGCGACGAGCGGCCGACCCTCAACCACGTCGCCCGCGCACCTGCTGCGGTCTGTGCATCGCAGTTGTCCGTCGGGGCCAACTAACGTGCACGGTCACACACGCTGTGACTGAGCGCGAGAGTTGGCCCTTGAGCACGCTACTTGGCCGCTGTGCGCGATAGATGGCCCACGCGATAGCCGCAGAGACACTCTGAGCTGGGGTTTTTGTCACGATGGTCTGCGGCGTGCTGCACCCTGACTGCCAGGTGGCTTCGAGTCGTCCGGATCGCGCGTGATCGAATCTCTGTGGATTCGACGGTGGGGCGGTGTGGTGTGGGGGACTGGCGGACCGATCCGACGTTCGCGATGTGCCGGGCTCTGGTGGACGGGGTCGATCCGGCCTCGTTCGCGGGAGGCCCGTTCGACGTCCGGGCTGTGGCGGCGACTATCCGGCCCGAGACGATCGACGGAGCCGTCCTGGACGACCTTCCGTGGGGGAACTTCCCTCACGGGGAGGAGGCCCGGGATGCCGTTCGGCAGCTGCGCACCGGTGACGGGACCGCACGCAACGCGATGGCGGTACTGATCGGCATGTGCGCCGACGACAGCCGGGCCGCCGCAGCTCTCGCCGTACCGTTCCTGATCCGGATCGCCACCGACCCCCATCATCCATACCGCACCGACGCTCTCGGCGGTCTCGCCGCCCCGGCCCGCGCCCGTCACTTCGGTACCGCCTCCCGCGACGAACTCCTCCTCCACCGCTCCGGCCCCCTGCACGACGTCCTGGACGACTACGACGACTACGGCGTCGAGGTGACCGGCTACCCGGCGGGCTGGTCGGTGGCCGCCGCCCGAGCCGCGATTACCACCGGAACCCCCGTGCTCCTGCCTCTGCTCCACGACTCCGACCCCGCCATGCGTATCGGCGCCTCCTATGCTCTCGCCACCGCGGCCGACCCTGGCCGTACGGTCCGAAGCGCCTTCGCCACCCGGTTCGCCAAGGAGCAGGACCCCATCGCCCTGGCTGCCCTGGTTCTCGCCACCGCAGAGACCACGCGCGCCCACCCGCACGAGCCGGACACTGCGACGATCGGCAAGCTGTGGCAGGACCGGACGCAGCCCCCCGAAGTCCGCCTCGCCGCTGCGATCGGCTGGCTCTGACTCACCGACGAACCCGCCCCCGACGCCCTGCAGGCCACCGTCAACGCCCTGGCCACCGTAGAGCGCGCCCGCGCCATGGACGTCCTGCCCTGGATGATGGCCGCCGGATGCGGCGAACCGGGACTCCTCCGCTGCGTCCGCCGCATGCTCCACCCGGAAGAGCCCGAACCGTACGACGACCCCTGGGCCCCACTGCCCTGAACGACGAGCGGCCGGCCCTCGACCATGGCACCCGCGCGCCTGCCCGCGTTCTGTGCATGGCAGTCGTCTGGGGCCAACTATCGCGCGCAGTCACACCTGTCTCGTGTCCCGTGCTATCGAACTTTGATGTTTGCCATTGAAGATTGATCATTAGCCGGTTCGTGCCATCGTAGGGAAGTTTGATCAGCACGCCGCGGGTGGGGCCGAGCCCGGCTCATGTGGGGGCTGAGCCGCTAGCGGGGGTGTCAGTCTCGCCAAGCACAATGCGGCCATGAGTGTGGACGGTCACGTAATTCGGCTCTGTCGGGGATCTTGTGATGTCGCAGGGTCACGGGGCGAAGAGTATGCGCTGGCGTAGGAGGTCGAGGGTTGATTCCTAGGACCGCGTCCTGGAGGGCCAGGCTGGCGAGGATGTCGGTCCGGGATGAGAGCGTTTCCAGCATGGCCGACACAGACGAAGGAGAAACTGACATTGAGCATGCCGTCATCGCTCACTACCGACTGGCCGACGCCGGCCTCGGCGACCCAAGCCAACGGGAGGCCGTCCGCCAGGCTCAGTCCCTGCTGACCGAGGCGATTGAGCAAGCTGACGTCGGCGAGTTCGACGGAAACGAGTACGGAGGAGGCAAGGTCATCCTCTACGCCTACGGACCGGACGCCGACGCACTCTTCGCTGTCATGGCACCCATCCTGAACGACCTGCCGTTCCGGCCAGCACACGTCGTCCTGCGCTACGGCTCCGTCGACGACCCATTGGCTGCCGAGCATCACGTCGACCTTTGACGAGTCGAGTCACCAGCTCCCAGCCAGACGGGGGGTCTGGCCTACCACCTGAACCGCGTCACTCCGGCCGACCCGAGCAGGCACCTCGCTCTGCCCGGCGACAACCAGTTCGGCTGGTTCATGGAGCACCTCGACGGCCTGCCCGGGGCCTCCTACTACCACTTCGACGCCGTCATCCACGTCCACGGCAACGGCATCGCCGAACAGCTGCCGCCCAACCCCGTCGCCTGGACCCTGGCCTGCGCATGGAGCGGCCAGTAGATCGCCGGGTCGTCGTACGACGGCACCTAGACCTGGTGGCGAGCGATGACGGACGGCTGGCCGTACGCGAAGCGCAAGGCACCGCCTCCCCAACCCGACCGGAACCGGTACGTGCTGCAGCTTGGCGAATCCTTTCTCCAGTACTACTGATCCACCCGCCCGGGTGGACCCTTGCGCACCGCTCCCGGACCGACCCGGCAACCACCCCTATAAAGGGGCCCGTCACGTTGATCTACTGATGGGTCCTCACCATGCTGCAGTCCGCTCTGCGAGCGCTCGCCGCCCTCTCCCTCCTGTCCGCCGCCGCCATCACCCCGGCCGTCGCGGCCCCAGCCGCCCCGGCCCGTGCCAGCGCCGCGTACGCGGCGGTGGACCCGCTCACGACCCCGTGCGGCCCGACGCTCGAATACCGGGCATGGGACTGGTGGAGCACCACGACCGACACGAACATCGCCCGCCCCGTCGCCGCTGCCGCGGCGTCGGAGCGGTGGCAGTGGCGCACGGATGTCAACACCCTGTGGCGCGGCGACACCCGCGAGACGGTGGACGAGATCTTCGCGACCGGCTTCACACCGCGGGGCGAGTACGTCACCCCGCTGGCCGAGTACATCGTCAAGGGCGGCGGCCAGCACAGCGCGCACCTCAGCACCACCTGCGAGAAGTGGGTCGCCCAGAAGTTCGCCACGTACGGCAGCGCCAAGACCGGCTGGGTCTACGAGATCTACGCCCCCGGTGGCATCGACGTGAACGCCACCGCCCACCTCAACGACTACAACTCGCCCTACCTGTGGAACAAGGAGATCGACTTCCCCGGCGGGATCAAGGGCAACTACATCAAGGGCGCCTGCAAGTTCCGCCTGACCCACACCGACCCGGTGACCAAGGTCAACACCTACGAGGAGCTCGGCTGCAAGGACAACGCCGCCTTCGCCCCCTACGTAACGGACGCCATCTCAGCAGCCCACTGACGAACCCGCCGGGCCGGCCCGGGCGAGGTACCGACCGTCGATACCGCAGGCGTCCTCGCCATCGCCAATGCCCCGCCCTCATCACCGGCTGCCTTCAGGAGTCGCGCTGACCGGCTCAGCTCGGCGGCTGGAGGCAGTTCTCCTCGAACTTGAGGACCTTGACCGTCACCGGCGTGCTGCCGTAGAGCGGCGTGCTGGCGCTCGGGGACTGGAAGCAGACGCGCCAGCCGCTCTCATCGGCGGGGGTACGGCCCTGCGAACTCAAGTCCTGGACCTCGATGTTCGTACCGGACGGCAACGCCTCGCGCGCCGCCTTCAGCGACCTGCCGATCAACTTCGGCATGTGGGTGCCCGTCCAGGCCGAGGGAGTCGCTCCCCCGGAACTCGGGTTGCTCGGCTGCGCTGAGCCGGTGGACGAGGGCGTGGACGAGGAAGAGGAAGAGGACGCGGCGGGGCCCGGCTTGTCCGTGCCGCTGTCCGCGGGCTGTGCCGTGCAGGCGGTGACGGCCAGGAGGGCGCCCGCGACCATGGGGATGACGTGGTGTGTCCGCATCGGAACATGATTGCCGCAGTGCCGGCCCGATGCGACCGTTGTGACGGTCCTGTGACGCTGCGGCTCATGGGGGGGGTGCCCCTATCTCTTTGGTCAAGGGAAACAGGGCTGCGTTGAGTCGGGGAGCCGGGCAGCATGGCGGTGTGGCTGATCTTCTGTGGGATGACGTGAGCTGTTTTCGGACCTGATGGGGTCGCTGCCGGACGTGCGTGTCCCGGATTGTTCGGTGGAAGACTGGCAGGCGGTTCTCGATCTTGTCGAGGAGAGAGGCTGGAAGTGCCAGTACTCCGAAGGCGAGACGGTGCTGCCGGTGCCTCGGGCGGAGGCCGTGCTGTCCCGCCCGGCGGACGCTGAGTGCCCGGACCTGCGGGTCTGGCCGACTCCCGATGTTCTGGCGATCTTCCGTTTCAAGGACGACGAGGTCATCGACTTCGACGTTGACCTGCGGGAGCTGCAGGGCCAGGAGCGACTTGATGTGTTCTGCGGCTTCTTGCGCGAGATTGGGCGACGCTTGGGCAAGCCGGTCCTGATGGATCCGGAGGGTGACTACGGCCATCCGGTGCTCGGCTTCGATGTTGAGGTCGATCGGGTCGTCCTCCTGGCTGAGCCGCTGGTCATGTGACCGTGACTGTCGGCCGGGGTTCGTAGAAGGTTCCGTGGCGGAGCATCGCGAAGAGCACGTCGGCTCGTCGTCTGGCGAGGCAGAGGAGGGCTTGGGTGTGGTGCTTTCCCTGGGCGATCTTCTTGTCGTAGCAGGTGCGGGAGGCCGGGTCTGGGCTTGATTCGCTTTGACGGACATCGGAGATCAGGGGCTTTGGCCTCGGAAGGATGATGTTCATCATGGAGAGCATGGGGAAGAAGAAGGCGCGTCCTCGGCGCTCGTTCACGTCGGAGTTCAAGGCCGAGATCGTTGAGCTGTGCCGGCGCGGTGACCGCTCGGTCGGTCAGGTCGCCAAGGACTTCGACCTGACCGAGACCGCGGTCCGGGGCTGGGTCAAGCAGGCCGAGGTCGACGGGGGTGAGCGGGATGGTCTGACCAGCAGCGAACGTGAGGAGCTGGCCGTGCTGCGGCGGGAGAATCGCAGGCTGCGGGAGGACGTGGAGGTCCTCAAGCGTGCGACGGCTTTCTTCGCGAAGGAGACCCGGTGACGGTGCACCCGTTCATCGAGGCGGAGAAAACCGCAGGTCACAACGTCAAGCGGGCGTGTGAACTGCTCCAGGTCTCCCGGACCGCCTATTACGCCCGCCGCAACGGCGTCCCCGGTCCCCGCCAGGTGCGGGACGCCGAGCTGACCGAAAAGATCACCATCGTGCACCAGCGCTCTCGCGGCACCTACGGTGCCCCGCGCGTCCATGCCGTCCTGAAGCGCGAGGGCACCGGTTGCGGACGCCGTCGGATCGCACGTCTGATGCGGCAGGCCGGACTCGCCGGCCGAACCCGGAAGCGACGACACCGCACCACGGTCCCGGATCCGCATGCAAGCACCCGTCCTGACCTGGTCCTTCGCAATTTTCAACCCGACCCCGCCGCCCTCGACACCCGCTGGTGCGGCGACATCACCTACGTCGCCACCGAAGAGGGCTGGCTCTACCTGGCGACCGTCATCGACATCGCCTCCCGCCGCGTGGTCGGCTGGGCCACCGCTGACCATCTGCGAACCGAACTCGTCGCCGATGCCCTCACGGCCGCCTGCCGAACCCGCCGCCCGGCCAGCTCGGTGATCTTCCATTCCGACCGCGGATGTCAATACACGAGCCGCGAACTCGCCGTTATGGCAGGGCAGTTCAACATCCAGCTGTCCGTCGGTCGCACCGGCCAGTGCTGGGACAATGCTCTCGCGGAGTCGTTCTTCTCCACCCTGAAGAACGAGCTGGGCGATACCCATCCCTGGCCTACCCGGGCCGCCGCCCACACCGCGATATTCGAGTGGATCGAGAGCTGGTACAACTTGCACCGGCTCCACAGCAGCCTCGGCTACCGCAGTCCCGCAGAATACGAGACCGCCCTGGCGGCCTGACCAACACACCAAAGGTGTCCGTCAAAGCGGAGCAAGTTCACGCCCCGGATCCAGGATGGAGGCTGGGACCTCCGTGGAGATACAGACCCGCTGAGCATCATCCCCAAGGACGCCGTGCTGGAGCCGTGGAGGGCGATCCCGGGTGGTGTCGAGCACGGCATTAAGTGGAGCTGGAAGGACGATGTCACAGGGCTGACGGTGCGTATGCGCGTCCACGGGCCCGACCTCGGCCCACACTCTGGCCCCAACGCCAGCAGTGGCCCTATCTACCGCATCCAGATCGGGAATCAATTCCAGGACGAGGCGGGTCAGCTCTACCACAGGCAAATCGGAAACCCGAGAAGTGAGAACTTTAATGAGGCGGCGGTCAACGATACCCACATTCCGTGGCCCAGCCACCTTCCGGTACCATATCCGCACTGATCTGAAAAGTAGGAAATATGGAAAGTGAGTATTACGTCGACTTCCTCCGGGACCTTCTGAGTCTCGACGAAGCGCTGCGCACGGAAGCGAGTAATCGCGTTCAGGACTTCGTGAACTTGCTCTCCGGCACCCAAGCCAGAGTGGTAGGGGACCTGATCGCCATGCTGGCCCCGCGCGAAGAGTCCCGGGTGGCCCTGGAGGCCCTACTGCACGCGCTGAGCGATCTAGACGGATGCGGGAAGCTCGAAGGTGTCGATCTATCACCACTGGGAGAAATCCCGGAATCCATGATCCACGTAGAGCACCGCGTGTACATGGATGCATTCGCCCAGCGCATCGCGGGGGGCGAGTAACAGCCGCGTGCACACGTGCTCGCCTGAAGGTCGCAGTCGATTCCGGGGAGACCATCCATTATGGCGCCACCCTCGATGCAACGGGACCGGCGCAATTCCCCCGGGTGCGCATCGAGGGCATACGGCTCTGACGGTCCTGCCGTCCGAGCCCGTTGACCTATAAACAGGCCCCCATCGTGAATAATGCAGATCTGCCCCCTCTCACTCCCCACGCCGAGCTGGGGCAACCACGCGTGCAGGGCCCATGGCAGCCCCAGGCCGTCGGCTGGTGGTGTCTTCGCAAGAGGCCATCACCAGGCACGCACTGCAGGACGGCATTTACTGATCTTTTCGTTGGTTCAGTGGGTGTGGTGGCGTTGTTGGTGGGAGGCTGGCGGGGTGTCCTACAGGTCTTCGTCTCGTGTGTCCGGTTCTCCTGTTCCTCCTTTGAAGCGGCCTGAGTTGGCGGAGGCTCGGCGTGTTCGTGCGGTCGAGTTGTTCGGGCGGGGCTGCTCGAATGCCGAGATCGCGGGGATGGTGGGGGTCCATGCGGAGAGTGTCCGGCGGTGGAGACGCGCCTGGGAGAACGGTGGGGCTCAAGCACTGCGGCGGCGGCCGGCACCCGGTCGCCGGCCGAAGCTGGACGATGCCCAGGTGGAAGCGGTGCGGGCCGCGTTGGAGCGGGGTGCTCAGGCGCATGGCTTCGAGGCCGATCTGTGGACCTTGGAACGGGTTGGCCTGGTCGTCGAGCGGGTGACGGGAGTGTCGTTGTCGAGGGCGTCGGTCTGGCGCCTGCTGACCGGCCGGCTGGGGTGGAGCCTGCAACGCCCCGAGCGGCGGGCGGTGGAGAGGGACGAGTCGGAGATCGCCCGCTGGATCGCGCACGAATGGCCGCGCATCAAAAAGGGGCCGTGAACACACGTGCCTGGATCGTGTTCCTCGACGAATCCGGCGTCTCCCTGCTGCCTCAGATCCGCCGCACCTACGCACCCCGAGGTCGGACCCCGCTGCTGCGGCACCGGCTGAACTGGAAGCGGGCGTCGATGGCCGGGGCCCTGGGATACCACTCCACCGACCCCGATCGAGGGGCCCGCCTGTGCTTCCATCTCAAGCCCGGCAGCTACGACACCGACGCCCTCATCGAGGTCCTGGAGCAGATGAAGGTGTTCTATCGCGGCGAGCGGGTGGTCCTGGTCTGGGACGGGCTGTCCGCCCACTGGAGCCGGGCGATGCGTGCCTGGGTCGCCGACCAGGACTGGCTCACGCTGGAGCGATTACCCGCCTACGCTCCCGAGCTGAACCCGGTGGAGCTCATGTGGTCCTCACTCAAGAAACGTGAACTCGCCAACCTCGCCGGCGACCACCTCGCAGACGTCGCCGACGCCACCGAACAAGGCATCCACCGCATCAACCACAATCCACAACTGCCATGGTCCTTCCTCACCCACACCGGACTCACCATCCACCCACCACACCCACCGAACTTACGAAAAGATCAGTAGTAGTGTTTTGTTAGCTGGTCTTGTCACATGGGGTGTGCGGTAGTTCGCTGGCTGTATGAGAGCTGGGGAGCTTGCCGCTGTGCGGGGTCGGTTGGAGGAGTTCGCGTCCGAGGTGTTCGCGCCGTTGGTGCGGCGGGATCAGCGTGAGAAGGGCGCTATGTATCTGCGGGGGCTGCTGTTGGAGGGCCGGCGCAAGTCGATGCAGCCGATGGCTGAACGGCTCGGTGTCGATCACCAGCAGCTGCAGCAGTTCATGACGTCCTCGACCTGGCCGGTCGGCGATGTGCGGGCCCGGCTGGCGTGGCGGGCCGTGGCCGCGGTGCGGCCCGAGGTGTGGGTCGTGGACGACACCGGCTTCCCCAAAGACGGCCGTTCCTCGCCCGGGGTGGCCCGGCAGTACTCCGCCACCCTGGGCAAGGTCGGCAACTGCCAGATCGGGGTCAGCGTCCATGCCGCCTCAGACACCGCCTCATCCCCGCTGGCCTGGCGTTTGTTCCTGCCCGAGTCGTGGGATGGCCCCGAGGCGGCCGGCCGACGGGAACGCTGCCGGATTCCCGCGGACGAGCACCACCGTCCGAAGTGGCAGCTGGCACTGGACATGCTCGATGAACTCGACGGCATCGGGCTGCGGCCGGCGGTGCTGGTCGCGGACACCGGCTACGGAGCGAATGCGGACTTCCGCCACGGCCTGGAGGACCGCGGCCTTGCCTACGCGCTCCAGGCGAAAGCCGAGATGACCGCCTATCCCGACGACGCCGAACCGGTTACGCCTGTCTACGGCGGCCTCGGCCCGCGCCCGAAACCGCGCTACCGGACCCGGCCGGTATCCCTGCGGGACCACGTGATGGCCGCCCGACGCACCAGCGGGAGGGCCGTGACCTGGCGCAAGGGCTCGAAAGCCGCGATGAGCTCCCACTTCGTGCTCCTACGGGTCCGGCTCGCCGGCCGTCGCCCCAAACCCGCAGCCGACGGCACGATCCCGCTCGGCTGGCTGATAGCGCAATGGCCCGAAGGCCACGACGAGCCGGTGAAGTACTGGATATCGAACCTGCCCGCCACCATCCCGGCGAAGGACCTGGTCCGGCTGGCGAAGTCACGCTGGCGGATCGAGCACGACTACCGCGAGCTGAAAACGGCCCTGGGCCTGGACCACTTCGAGGGCCGCTCGTTCACCGGCTGGCACCGCCACGTCACCCTCGTCACCGCCGCCCACCTGTTCCTCACCGAGCAACGGACCTGCCCAAAAGCCCCTGCCAGGGCCTGACCCTCTACCAGGCCCTGGACCTCCTCCAACACCTACTCGCCACCTGGACCGGCACCTGCCCAACCTGCAGACAACCCACCTGGCAGCCCTACGACACCACCTAACAAAGCACTACTAGGGGCTGTCCGGCGGATCATTTCGGGCTAGTGCAGGCACGCTCGGCACGGCTGAGTTGTCGTGGGCCGCAGCCGTCACGCGAACGACGGCCACCGGTGAGCGGCCCACTCCCGCCAGTCGACCCAGCCGGGCGGCGGGCCGGCGACCCTGCGGCCCTCCAACTCCGCCGCGTCGGGCTCCTCAAAATGCGCGCGCCCGTGAAGGATGTCGGCCTCGGACATAGGCAACGTCTCCTCGGGGGTGGTCGCCCAGCGATGGGCGATACGGGCGCGTTGGGTCTCATCCTCCACCGGCAGGTAGACCATGCGGAAACACGCCTCCTCGGCCTCCACCAGCCAGCGGATCGCAGACCGTTCGTCCCGTGACCAGCAGCCGTAGTCCACGACGACGTTGGTGCCAAGTTTGACCGCCTCCAAGGCGAGCCAGAGCATGCGCCCCTCCAGCACGTCGCGCTTCCCGTCCGCCTCCGCCTCGCCGAACAGGGGAATCATCCAGTCGTCGGGCGTCAGGCGCAGCGCGCCGTGCTCCGCAGCGAGCTGCCGAGCCCTCGTGGTCTTTCCGGCCCCTGGCAGGCCGACCATCAGGAACAACGTGGTCACACCCAGATCGTGGCAGGCAAGCCGATCAGACGACCACCGCTTTTCCGCCCGATCACGGTCTGAGCCACAGGCGGATGGAGGCCACGGTGACAGTGCCGTGGAAGACGAAGGCGCGCTTGTCGTGGCGCATAGCCACGGCGCGGAAGTGCTTGAGTCGGTTGATCGTGCGCTCGACCTCGTTCCGGCGCTTGTATCTCTCCTTGTCGAAGCCTGCGGGCCGGCCTCCTCGACTTCCTCGGCGCCGACGGTTGGCCCGCTGGTCCTTCGGTTCCGGGATGGTGTGCTTGATCTGGCGTCTGCGCAGATAGCGGCGATTACGGCGGGAGCTGTACGCCTTATCGCCGCCCAAGTGGTCAGGACGGGTCCGTGGATGCCCACCGCCGAGGCGCTTGACCCGGATTCGTTCGAGGACTGGGATCAGCTGCGGACTGTCGCCCCACTGACCAGGAGTGATCAGCAGCGCCAGAGGGCGGAGGCCGTCTTCCCCGGCAAGATGGATCTTGGAGGTTAGACCGCCCCGCGAACGGCCGAGTCCTTCGTCGGAGCGGTGCTGCCGAGGTGTTGGTCTCCGCTTCGGAACTCGCGGCGTCCTGCGCGGAGCTCCGGCGGCGTGCTGATGGGCTCGGCACGAGGTGGAGTCCACGCTCACCATGCTCCAGTCGATCCGGCCCCGGGCGTCGGCATCGGCCTGGACGGCTTGCAGGATCCGATCCCAGGGTGCCGTCCGCCGACCACCGGCGATGACGCTCATAGACCGTCTTCCAGCTCCCGAACCGGTTCGGCAGATCCCGCCACGGGACTCCCGTGCGGACCCGGAACAAGATCCCGTTGATCACTGTTCGATGGTCGTTCCAACGCCCGCCACGGCCGCCAGACTTCGGCAGATGGGGCGTAAGTCGCGCCCACTCGTCATTCGTCAGATCGCCCCGCCCCACGAACCGAACCATGGCCCCGACGCGAGGCGGTCGTCACATGATCCGCCGGACAGGGCCTAGCGCTTCAAGCGGCTGCGGACGGCCAGGGCGGCGAGTCCGAGGAGGGCCGGCTCGGTGAGGCGGGACGCCATCTCGGTGTAGGTGCCAGCGGTGGTCAGGTTCTGGCCGGAGGAGCGGAAGACCACCGAGTTGACGACCACCAGCAGGGACTTCTCGAACCGGTCGGTCGTGATGCTGCGGCCGGCCACCGTGCCGGTGGTCCTCGGCTTCGGGTCGTTCTGCGGCAGGCCCCACAGCATCATCGCCAGCACGGTGACGGTCATGGCCGCGAGGAGCCAGCCCAGGGCGCGCGAGGCCCGCTGCCCGTAGCCGGACAGCGCCCAGTACGCGGTGAGCAGGCTCCGCTCGGCCCAGGGGATGTCGTCGGCGTGGCGGCGCATCTCCATCTCGCCGTAGTAAAAGTCGGCGGCACCCGGTTCGTGCTTGCCGTCCTCGAAGGCCTTGCGCAGCTGCCGGTACACCGGGGCCAGTGCGGCAGGCTCCTGCACCTCCTCCCCGGCTGGCGCGGGCGTCCAGCCGTCGGCCGCCCGGCCGCGGGCGGCCCGCCAGTGGTGCTCCTCGGCCAGCGTCCGGCGCGGGGTCCAGCGCGCGGGCCGTATCCCGCGTCGGCGCAGGCCGGCGGGGGCGGCGGCGAAGGTGTACTTGCCTTCGAGCCGGAGCTGGTCGAGGTGGACGGTTCCGGCGAGCAGGCACTCGGTGAGGTCCACGCCGGTCAGCACCAGGTGCGCGGCGTCCACTCCCCGTAACGACATGATCCGCACGCCAGGGTCCGGGCGGCCGGGTCCGCCCGAGAAACCCTGTTCGTCCACTTCCCCGCCGTCCACGGCGAACGGCCGGGCTCGGGCGGTGATGCTCAGCGGGCTCTCGACGACCGCGTCGCAGAGGTCCACGGCCGCGTACCGCAGCCGCAGCGCCGCCGTAGAGGTCCACCGCGTCCGCCGGCACCGCACCGCTGCCGCGGCGGCCTCCAGCGTCATGGCGGCCCCGAACACCGCCTCGGACAGGTCCAGCGTCCCCGCGCAGACCAGCGGGCCGACCCGTGCGGAGCCCTCGAACGCCACCCCGGCGAACGACACCCGGCCGCCGGCCGTCAGCCCGCGGAGCGTGGTGGCGAGGTTGATCCTGGCCCGGTCGAAGTGTCCGTCACCGCCGATGTGGGCCTGGTCGAGGGAAGAGGAAGCCGCCGACCTCCATCCCTTTGAAACCCGCGTCCCGCCCGGTCCTCAGCCCGTCGAAGACGGCACGGCCGTCCACGCGCATCCGTTCGAACGAGGCACTGCCGCCAACCTGCGCTCCCTCGAACACGGCACGCCGGCGGACCGTCATCCGTTCGAAGCCGGCGTCCCCGCCGATCTCACCTGCCGGAAGAGGGCGCGGCCGCCGATCTCGGCCCGGTCGAAGGAGGCGTTGCCGGCGATCTCGGCCCCGTCGAACAGGGCGTCGCCGTCGATCCGCACCAGGTCGAAGCGCACGGCGCCGTGGAACACCGCCTCCTCGAAACGGGCCTGGCCGATGCGCGGCCCGGCCGTGGAGGGCTCCGTGAGCGCGGTGAGGAGCTCCCTGAGCAGCCCTACGGTGAAGCGGGTGCCGCGGTGGTCGAGGTCGGCGCCGGGCCGGAGTCCCGCGAGGTGGGCGGCGCGTTCGGCGTCGGGGAGGTGGGCCAGGCATACGGCGTACGGCTCGACCCGCCGGCCCCTGCACCCGGCGCCGCCCGGCGGGGCTTCGGCGCAGTGCGGCCATGACGGTACGTCCGGTGCGGTGCGGCGGTACGGGGCAGCGGTCATGTCCATGAGACGTGGCACGGCAAGCGACCGGTTGCGGCAAGCCCGTGACGCGCCCACCGGGGGCCTGGGCCGAGGACCAATGACCGGGGTCGGCCCCGACGCCGGGACCGGGCACCGGAGTCCGAGCCGGAGCCGGGGGCCAGGGGGACCAGAGCCGGAGCCGGAGCCGGAGTCTGGGCCTGGGCCGGAGCCGGAATCGGAGCCGTGGCCGTGGCCGTGGCCTACGGCACCGTCACCACAGCCGCCATCAGCGGCCTCGGCTTCACCCGCATATGCGCGAACCAGAGGCAGGTCTGCCCGGTCGGACGGACCGGCCCCAGCGGTTTAACGGAGCCGGTGCTGCCGCAGGGATGGGGGGAACTCACCCCCCGTGTCGCGTGGGGTTCTCAAGTCGCAAGGGAGAGAAGATCTTGGGTGACTTCCGTCCGGTGGCCAACGGACTTCGTACCGATCATCCCGTTCCGGGTCTGCCGTTCATCAACGACGAACGGCTGCCGCTCGACAACCCGGACGCGATCGAGCGCACCGGCCGGGACCAGGGCGAGGGACTGTGGGGCCGCACCGACCCGTTACCGGGAGGCGGCTGGGTGGCGTTCACCACAGAGCCGAAGAACCGCGCGTACGCCTGGGCCGTCCACTACCACCCCGAGCACGGCCGCACCGTCCTGCTGGTCACCGACGGCAGCTGGAGCGGCCTCCACCACGACTGGATGTACAGCCACACCGGCTTCCTCTACCGGCACGGCGGCTACTGGTGGGACGGCATCGCCTGGCACCGGCCCGGCGTGGTCTTCGACGGCGCCTACGAACGCTACGACGCCCGTCGCGTCCAGGACGCGCTCACCGTCACGGCCGCGGACCTCCTGGTCCACCCCGCCGACCCGAGCAAGGCGACGATTGCCACCATCGCAGGGTTCACCGCTCACAAGACGGCCCTGCTCAGCTGGCGGGATCACCTGGCGCTGTGGGCGGAGCACCGCCGGCGCGTGCTGGACGCACGGCCGCTGGACGAGTGCGTCGTCGACCTGAAGGCCCCCGAGCTGGAGCCGGGCCTCCTGGTGGACCGCGCCGGGCTGGCGAAGATCGCGAGCATCGCCGAGGACGACCTCCCGGACCCGAAGTTCGAAGACCACAAGATGCCCGAACCGCAGGCCCACGGCGCAGGCGGACCTCTGTGGTCGCGGCCCGTGGCCGGGGACTGGGCGGAACAGCACCACCGCGCCCAGGGCCCCGGCGCACTCCTTGCCGCCACCACCTCCTTCGGCACCCCGCAGCCCCAGGGGCTCGTCGCCGACCACAACCGCCTCACCAAGGTCATCCAGGGGGACGGGAAGCAGACCGAGGAGGCAGCCAAGACCCTCGCCTGGTGGCCCGCGGTCTCCCTCACGGTCGGCACCGAAAGCCTCGTCCCCATGTCGGCGCTGCGCACGACGCTGATCGAGGCCGTGCTCTCCCATCTGGCCACAGGAGTCCAGAAGGGGAGGAGCGGAATCTGGCTCGGCACCCTCCGCCGCGACGTGGTCCAGATCTTCGACTGGTACGTCCAGCGCAAGCCGGACCACACCGCAGGACTCCTGAGCGACATCTGCCTGGACGCCCACACACGGCTGAACGTGGACCCGGAAACCGTCGGGAAGATCATCCGCCGATCCCTCCACCTCGACAGCAAGCTGGACGAGAAGACCATCGACGCGCTCCTCGACATGGCCCTGCCGCCCTCCGCGAAACCCTCCGACAGCTAGACACGAGACCCCAGCCGGCTGCGCCCCGGCCCTGTCCAGCGCACCTGGGCGAGCCTCCCCGGCCGGGGAGGCCGTCGGGCGCAGCCTGACCCGCTGGAGGGTTGCACCGGAAGGGGGCTGGACAGGTGGTTGCAGGGGTGCACTAGGCGGGGGACCGCAGGTGTGACCGGAGGTGGGAGCCCCGAAATTGATGATCTTCCATTCGCGCAGGTCAGGGGCCGTGGGCAAGCCTCCTTCGGGGAACGACACCTCTTACCTCGCGATAGCCGAGGGGAAAGGTCTATCCGTATCCCGGGGACCTGCGGCCGCGCCGAGGGGTACATCGCGGCAGATCGTGGACGGGTACGCGCCGCTCTAGGTCACGCTGCGGCAGGTGATGTACCGGCTCGTATCCGAGGGCGTGCTGCCGCATACGCCGCCGATGTACCGGCGGCTGTCCGCGCAGCTGGCCCAGGCCCGGCGGGAGGGCCGCTTCCGCGATCTGAAATTCCGCGGCTACGAGGTGTTCCGGTTCGGCCACGACGAACTCCGCGACCGCGACCCCGCCCAGCCCCTGCTCGCGGGCTTCTTCGCCACGCTCCTTGACCGCCCACCCGCCGGTCCGCCTCGAGTGCCGCTGCCCGCCCAACCCTGATCGGGGCTTGTTCTCCCGTCCCACAAGCACTCCACTGCTGTCGTTCTGCCGCCAAGTCCCGCTAAGTAGTCCAGTTCATGCCACTTGGGGTGGTAGTCGATGCTCTGCAGTGCTCCGCTGCCTTCAGATCCCGCAGCGCGTTCGGGGATCAGGGCGTCCGGCCCGGCAGTTGCACGGCCGGGTGCATGTCGTTTAGCGCCGGTTGCCACTTGTCCGAGGTGACCACCGCCCTCAGCTGGGCCGGGCTCAATGGCGGGTTGGGGCGAGAGGACGTCGTGGTCTCCATCGGCGGAGCGTTCTTTTCGGACAGCTCGACCAGGAACCCCTGCGGGGTCACGAGCGCGGCCCGCCATTCCTTGATGTCTATGGCGGGGTTCTGGGCCACGTAGCCCTGCTGGGTCAGCAGCCTGGAGCCGTCGGCCAGCTGCTCCGTCGTGCAGGCGTCGTCCGGCCGCACATCCTTCTTCCTACAAAGGGTCGCGATGTTGGCCATGCTGCCGTTCGGGTCCACCGGGACCAGGGTGAGCCTGATCGCCACTCCGCCCTTGCCGTCGTCGTACACGCCGGCGACCCCCGCGCCGTGGCCGTCGGTACCGTTCGCATGCTCTACGGACAGAGTCCCTCCCGGCAGCAACCCCTTGAACACCTCGACCAGCTGTGCCGCGGAGACCGCGCCGGTACCGCCGGGCGGCAGCTCCGGGGCGCCGCCCCCGCCCCCGCCGGACCCTCCGCCCGACGGTTCCGGCGGCGCCGCGATCTCGACCCGGCCCGTTCCGTCCAGCAGCCCCCCGGCGTAGGCCCCGACCGCGCCGATCAGGGCCAGGGACAGCACCGATCCGCCGATCACGGCGGCCCGGCGGCGGGCCACGAGCCGCCGTCCGCGCCGCTCACCGGCTTCCACCAAGGCGTGCCGGTCGGCCGTGAAACCGTCCCCCGCACGCCGGAGGGCTTCGCCGAGCTCGTCTTCAAAGGGCATGGGGAACCAAACCTTCCGTTCTCAGGGTGAGTGCAGAGGACCACACCCGCACGGGGCCGCCCACCGGCGGCCTGGCCATTTCCGTTCTCAATGGCCCGCGAACTCACTGATGCTGCCGCCCAGTTGCTCCCTGAGTCGGGCGAGCGCCCGCGAGGTCCTGGTACGGACCGCCGCCGAGCTGGTGTTCATCGCGTCGGCGGTCGCCTCGATACTGCGGTCCTCCCAGTACCGCAGCACGAGCACCGCCCGGTCCTTGGGCGCGAGCCGCCCCAGGGCCTCCAGCAGCGTCAGCCGCAACGCCGGATCGCCGGGCCCGGGCCCGGATCCGGCGGCGGCCGCGCCCGACTCGGGGAACTCCCCGACCGGGCGCTCTCCCGCGGACCGCCGGCGCTGGTGGGTCAGGAAGGCCCGTACGAGCACGGTCTGTGCGTACGCCGCCGGATTGTCGATACGGGAAACACGCCCCCAGAGCAGGTACATCCTGCCCAGGGTCTCCTGCACGAGGTCCTCCGCGAGATGGGTGTCCCCGCTGGCCAGCAGACAGGCCGACCGGTACAGGTGCCCCGATCTGCCCTCCGCGAACTCACGGAACCCGTCTCCGCGACCCTGCCGCATCTACTCCCCCTCGCGTCGTCTCACCCCATCGACGCGACGGAGACCGGGAAATGTTTCACCCGAGTTCGTGGAAGTAGACGTGGAACTCCTATCGCACGAAGCCCTCCGCCTCGTACAGCCCCCTGCGCGACCGTGTTGTCGTGGCCCCGGCCGGGACGGTGACGACGGGTATGCCATAACCGTCGGGTCAGCTGGGACCGCTTCAGCCCCTGCTTGCCGCGGTCCACCGGTGATCTGCCCGCGGTTTCACCGCCGGTGGGGGCCTTGGTGATGCAGCCGTCCGCAGCCAGTTCCTCCAGCTCCAAACCCACCATCGTGTCGTAGGCCCGCAACACCGCGAGGACCAAGCCGCCGACGACACCGGCTTCGATCCACTCGTCCCGTCGGCGGCGGATCGTGGTCGCCGAACACGCCTCGTCCGCGACCCGTTCGTAGCCCATCCCCGACACCAGCGCCAAGATGATCCGGTGGAACACGATGCCGTCCGAGATCAGCGGGTTGTGACACCCCAAGGGGCGCGCATCCTCACGCTTGGGCAGCAGACACGGGAACTCCTCACGGATCGGAGCGATGATGGACGCGGGCACGTCGGACACGAACTCTCCCGATGATCACAGAGCGTAGACAACTCCGTGATCATCAACTCGTGTCCGTCATGCCACCGCCTTCGTCACGTCCATGGCCTACTGGCGGACGTTCTAAGGGGTGGAGGCGGGAGAGTGCCGCCACCGGATGGAGGTACCGCTGTGATCGTCCGACTCGTCCCACCCTCACCGCGCGGCGGCTTGTGCAGCTTGTGCCGTCCCATCCTGTACCTCGCAGACACAGCCCGTGCACGGGCCGGTCGGTCCGCTGAACCCACAACCGGCTGCCCGCCGGGCCAGGCACGCCACAGGCCCAGCCTTCACCCGTCCAGCGCACGTGGGCAAGCCTCCCCGGCCGTGAAGGTGTGCCGGGACACGCTAGATGTCACCAGAGAGAGGTAGCGGTCTGCGCCTTTCCGACGACTGGGACACGGTGGTTGTCACCAGTTGGCCAAGCTTGTTGTCACCTCTGGTACGCGGTCAGTCGTGTTGTCACCAGATCCGGAGAAATCTCCCGCCTTTGATGGGTCCGGCGGTTGGCTGGGGGCATGGACGATGGGCGACTGTCCGGCATGCGTGCCGACGTGACGGTGGCACCTCCAGATGGGGTGCTGTGGTCGTACGACTGTGCTTGGGCTGATCTCCTCGTTCCGGTGTCGCTCGCAGACGGCCTGGAAGAGCTGGATCTCGCTGACGGGTGGTCCCGCAGATGGACGGCGACATGGTCCTCGGGCCGCGGCCCGGTGTCCTGCGTGGTGCGGGACCTTGCTCGGACGTCGGTGCTGGAGGGTGGCTCGACCCGCTGGTTCTCGTGGCGGCGGTCTCAGCGGCACCGTCCCGGTCTGCACTTCCTTGTCAGTACGGGGCGGCATCACGGCGCCGAGAGTCTCGAAGAGGCCCGGGTCTTGCTCGCCTTGGACTTCGCCGGCGGAGTGGTCGATGTGATCGCGCAGCCGGTGAAATTCGGGTTCGATGCCGGCGGGAAGCGTCGGGCACACACCCCGGACTTCCTTGCCGTTACCAGGGCAGGCGTCTGGCTGGTCGACGTCCGGCCGAAGGCACTGATCAAGAGGTCAGACCTGGAGGCGTTCGCCGCGGCTGCGGAGATCGCGGCGGCCTGTGGCTGGCACTACGTGGTTGCCGCTCAGTGGCGGGAGAACGTTGCGGCGGCGGTGGATGCCTTCTCCTCCCAGCGACGGGCTCTGAGTGATCCGCTGGGGCTGCGTCCGGGCCTGCTTGAAGCCGCTCGGCGGGGCGGGACGTTCGGCGAGCTGGCGGACGCGACGTCGGTTCCTCCGGTGGCTCGGGCTCAGCTGCTGCACTTGCTCTGGCACCGTCAGGTGGGCGTTGATTTGAGCAGGTCCTTCGGCGATGCGTCGTTCGTCGTCCGTTCCACCGGGCCGGGCCTGTGACGGCGACTGTCGGCGTACACGTGAACGTCCCCAGTCTCGTACGGATGAATAGGGATAGTTGCTGATGCGGTGAGACCTGCTGCTCGGCACTCTGCTGCTTGGTCGATTTGGGTGGCGGAGGGGGCTGGCAGTGGTCTTGGATCCGCAGCGTTGGCTGGAGCTTCGACGCTTTCGTGGCTTGCTGGAGTCCGGGGCGATGAGCCTGTCGGAAATCGCTCGGGAGACCGGGCTGGACCGGAAGACGGTCCGCAAGTACCTGACGGCACCGGGGCCGGCGACCCCTCCGCGGCGGTCGCCGAGCGGGCGGTCGCGGGCAAGGGTGATCGACGAGTTTGGGCCGCTGATCGACTCGATGCTCCGGGCCGAGGTCCTGATGAAGGCCGCGGTCATTCACGAGCGGCTGGCCCAGGAGTACGGCTTCACCGGGAACTATCAGCGGGTCAAGCTCTACGTTCAGACGGCCCGGCCGAGGATCGCCGAGGAACTCGGGATCACGCCCAAAGAACTTGCGGGCATGCACCGCCGGTTCGAGGTGATCCCAGGCGCCCAGGCCCAAGTGGACTGGGGTGACGAGGGCAAGATCCTCGCCCACATGGGCATCGCGAAGGTCTACTCCTTCCACATGACGCTCTCGTACTCGCGAGACCCGTTCTGCTGCTTCACCACCAGCCAGGACCTGCAGACCTTCTTCGACTGCCACCGTCGGGCGTTCGCGCACTTCGGCGGGGCTCCGATGACGATCGTCTACGACCGGACCAAGACCGTCGTCCGCCGGCACGTCGCACCTGGTGAGGCTGTCCCGCTGCATCCGGAGGCGGTCGGATTCGCCGGCCACTACGACTTCGACATCGACGTCCTGGCCGCTTACCGGCCGCAGGGCAAGGGCCGGGTCGAGCGGCAGGTCCTGATCGTCCGCGACCACGTCCTGTCCGGCCGGTCGTTCTCCTCCGTCGAGGAGATGGATGCCGCATTCACCTCGTGGGTGCCGCAGAGGCGGGCCCAGATCCACAAAACCCACCGGGAGGTCATCGCGGAGCGGGCCGCGAGGGATCACGCGGCTCTCAAGCCGCTTCCCCCGACTCCGTATCTGGTGGCCGAACGGCAGCTGCGGCACGTCGGCAAGGACTGCCTGGTCGCCTTCGACGGCAACCTCTACTCCGTGCCGGCCCGCCGAGTCCGCGCTCGCCAGCTGGTCGAGATCCGGGCGACGAAATCCCAGGTCATGCTGTATGCCACCCTCGCCGACGCCCACGGCAGCACGCTCCTGGCCTCCCATCCCCGGGCCATCGGACGCGGTGCCCGTGTAGTCGACGAGACACACTGGGACGGCCTGCCCACCGGCAAGGGACGCCGGACCACCACCGGCGACGTTCCGGTCCAGCCTCGTCCGGAGCGGCCGCGGGGCGAGGAAGTCGGCCCCTTGCAGGCCCTGCTGAACAGAGCCGCGGCCACCCGGATCGAGGTCGGCCGACGGCCTTTGTCGGTCTATGACGAGCTGACCGGAACCCGGCCGTTCACCACCCATCGAGCGACGAAGGAATCCTCTTGAGCGAGCTGACCGGCAACCGCATCCGCACCACGGCCGGCAAGCTCGGCCTGCCCCACCTCGCGGAAACCATCAACGAGTTCACCCGCCGGGCGGACGAGGCGAAGATGGGCTACCTCGACTTCCTCGACCTGGTCCTCTCCGAGGAACTGGCCGTCCGCGACGACCGCCGCTTCCGCCAGGGCCTGCGACTTTCCCGGCTGCCGCACCACAAGACACTCGATGAGTACGACTTCTCCTTCCAGCCCGACCTCGACCCGCGCAAGGTCAAAGACCTGGCTACCCTCTCGTTCGTCGAGGCCAAGGCGAACGCCGCTCTCCTGGGGCCGCCCGGGGTCGGCAAGACACACATCGCCGTCGCTCTGGCCGTCGCGGCCTGCCGGGCTGGCTACTCGGTCTACTTCACCAGCCTCGACGACATGGTCCGCAACCTCAAAGCCGCCGAAGCAGCCGGCCGCCTGGCCAACAAGCTGGGCACCTACCTGCGGCCGGGCGTCCTCGTGGTCGACGAGGTGGGCTACGAGATCCTCGAACGCGGAGAAGCGAACCTGGCCTTCCAGGTCATCTCAAAGCGGTATGAAAAGGGCTCGATCATCCTGACCTCAAACAAGACCTTCAGCGAATGGGGACAGGTGTTCGGCGACGAAGTCCTCGCCACAGCCATCCTCGACCGCCTCCTGCACCACTGCGACGTAATCTCCATCAACGGCCCCAGCTACCGTCTCAAGAACCGACTCAAGGCCATCGAGCGAGACACCGACGTGGCCTGATCCGGGCCGGATATCCGACGAGGAACATGTTCCTTGTCGATTCGGAAGGTATGCCACACCTCGCGATCGGTGACACTTGGTGATCGCACGGCTTCAATCGAGCGCTCGCAGGACGAGGACCGTCTGCCGCGCAATGGCCTGCTGGCACATTGGGTCCCGCTTCTCGTCTTCAACTGTGACTCGCCCAGTCAACTGGGATACCAGGATTGCCTCGTAGCAGCTGGACAGGCACTCCAATGCTTCGTCGGCCGACAGGAACCTGCCAGGCGCTTCGAAGAGTCGAACCAGCGCCATCAGGAAGGGGCCGACCGCTGGCCTGGTGGGGACATCCGGCAGAAGGTCGTATTGAGTCAGGAAGTCTCGTGCGAAAGCCAAGTCGTCCCACCAGCTCGCTGGAGCTTGTGCGCGCAGGGTCAGTACGGACTTGACCAGCTCACGGTGCGGTTCTGGGAAGAAGTCGTCGAACGGCGGCTCGAAAAGCGGCATCGTCGATGCCACCACGTTCAGCACGAGGTCGGCCCGCGTGCTGTTGTCCAACGCCTCCAGCTCCTCTCCGTACGGCGCGACGTTCTGGTCCCACAGCTCCAACCCAGTCCTCCAACGCTCTGCTACCCCTGAACCGTAGACGGGGACGTTCATCCGTACACAACTGGGGAGCCGAGGTTGTACGCCGACAGCGACGCGGGTGCTGGACCTGTCGCCGGGGGCCGGGCTGGTGCTGGACGGCAGGGAGTGGAGTGTCGAACTACGTGAGCCCGAGCTGGGCCGAGTGCAGTTGGTGGCTCCCGATGGGACCCGGCAGCGGGTGAGTTTCCGGTTTCTGGCGAATCACCCGTGCTGCCGTTCCTCTTCACGAACGTCATCCGCCGGGGCCGGCCGGGGCAGGCAGACGAAGACGCTGCAGGACCTTGAGCCAGGCAAGCGCTACCTGGCGGCATTGCGGCTGGCCCACCTGCTGGAGGTGGGGACTGGCTTCCGAGGTGGCGACCCGCTGCGGCCTGGGCCAGGTGAGCCGAAACCTGAGTACGACCCGGCCATGACGACGCTGACGGAGCGCCGCTTGGCGAAGGTCGCCGAGCTGGGCGCTATGGACCCGCAGCAGGCGAGGTTGCTGGGCCTGGGCCGCGTCGGCTATCGCACGCTGATCCGTTGGGAGCAGGGTCGCCGCCGGTTCGGACTGATCGGCTGTGCTGACGACCGGTGGCTGCGGGAGAGCGGCGGGCACCCGAGCGTCAGCGAGGCAGTCCGTGAGGCGATTTTCGCCGTCCGGCAGGAGACACTGCACCGCTCCAGGGTGAGCATGCGGACGAAGGACCGCATGATCCGTCAGTACGTACGCGAAGTGCTCGACCTCGATCCCGAGAAGGACGCTCCTTCGTATCGGACGCTGTGCCGGGTCTGGAAGGAGTGGTTCGGCCCTGGAGGATCTCGCCAGAGGTATGCCAGGTCGGCCGAGCTGCCGGAGAAGAACGGGCACGTGGTGGTGCACCGTCCGGGCCAGGTCGTCGCTCTGGACACCACTGTGCTGCCGGTGATGGTCCGGGAGAGCGTGTTCGGCGAGCCGGTGAAGGCCCACCTCACACTGGCGATGGACGTCCACACCCACTCGCTCTGCGCGTTCCGGCTCACGCTGGTGTCCGACACCTCGGTCGACGTCGCGATGCTGTTGCGGGACGTGATGTTGCCGTTGCCGATGCGGGACGAGTGGTGCCAGGACCTGGAGTGGCCGTATCCCGGCTTGCCAGCGGCGGTGGTTGCCGAGTTCGCCGGTCACAAGGTCGCCGGATTGCCGTTCTTCGCCCCGGAGACCGTGACGACGGACCACGGGTCGGTCTATCGCAACCACCACCTGGTGGAGGTCGAGCGGGTGCTGGGCTGCAACATCCTCCCGGCCCGGGTGCTGCGGCCGACAGACAAGCAGACGGTTGAGCGGGCCTTCGGTTCGATCCGGTCGCTGCTGTTCGAGCAGCTGCCTGGCTACACCGGGATCGATGCTGCCGATCGCGGAGCCGACCCGGAGGGCGACGCGGTGCTGACCATCGACGCGATGGAGCACCTGATCGCGACATGGATCGTGTCGGTCTGGCAGCGGCGGCGGCTGGGGGAGTACGCACCGAGCTGGGACCCGGGCGGGGACCACAGCCCGAACACCCTGTTCGCGGCATCGTTCGCACAGGCCGGCTTCGGCATGGACATCCCCTCGCCGGAGCTGTTCTACGAACTGCTGCCGACCCATTACGTCAGCATTCACCCCCGGCGCGGGGTGAAGATTCGCGACCTTTGGTATGACGGCCCGGCATTGGAGGACTACCGCGGCCAGCGGTCCAGCCGGGGCGGCCGACAGAGGGGCAAGTGGGTCATCCGCCGTGATCCGAGGGACCGCCGTCGGGTGTTCTTTCAGGATCCGATCACGCACGACTGGCACCCGCTGGACTGGACCGGGCTACCGCCTGACGGTCAGGCCCCGGCCTTCGGGGATGCACGGGTACGCGAGCTGATGGCCAAGGTCTGCGCCAGCGGGCTGCAGCCGAAGTCCGACCGGGAGCTGCTGCCGGTGCTGCTGGAACTGGTCGGGCTGCGGGCCCCGGTCAGCGGCTGGAAGAGCCTGCGGAAGGCGGAGCGGACCGAGCATGCCCGTGAGGTGAGCCAGGCGGCCGCGGCCCGAGCCGACCGGCCGCCGGACATGCCACCTGCTCGCATCCCGGATGCGGCCGAAGTCGGGGCGGTCGTCACGCCTTTGCGCTGGAGCCAGCGGGTCAGGCAGGCCGAGCAGAGCATCGACGCCGAGCGCCGGCACCGGCGCGAGCAGGCCGTCCGGCGCCACCGCCCGCCCTGGGAGAGTCCACGGGCAGACGGGACCTTTTCCTCCTTCCGGAGGACGACGAACAGGAGCCGCATGGCGGACCGCACACAGGATGAGAGCGGCATCGTCCCCTTCCTCCGGTCGGGGCCGCCGCCGGACCGCACAACTTGGGAGGGCTGGCAGCAGTGGCAGCAGCAGCGCGGCACGTTCGTTCCAGCGCCACGGCTGTCCATGGAGGAGTACGCGGTGCTGAGCCCCAGGCGACGGGCGCTGAACGATCTGCACCGCACGGCCACCCACGTCAACATGGGGCTGCTGGAGACGCCGATGAGCGCGAGGGTCACCAAGCTGATGCGGGGCCGGCTGCGGAACAACGCGCTGAACTTCGAGCCGGGCACGCGAGACGGCCTCATGATCAGCGGCGGGGGCTTTCTGGGGAAGACCGAGACTGCCTGCGCGGCCGCCGCAGCCTTCGAACAGCTCTGGCGGGACCTGCATCGGCAGCTTCTGCCCGGGCCGGTTCCCGGAACCCGCGACCTGTTCGTGCCGGTCGCCTACTGCCGAACCCCGGTGCGAGCGACACCGAAGGGGCTCTGCGCGGCCATCCTCGACTTCTTCGGCGCCCCGCACCCCAAGACGCTCAACGGCATGATCCGACAGGTTCGCGACTCGATCCGCGACCATCACACCACCGCGCTGCTACTGGACGACATCACCCGGTTGCGGCTCCACCGCGAGGACGACCAGGACACCCTCGACCTGGTCCGCGAACTGATGGACCTCAACGTTACGCTCGTGCTCATCGGCGTCGACATCCCGAACTCGGGGCTGATCATGGGCGGTCACGCGGACCCCCGGACGGGGCAGTGGGTGTTGGGCTCGGCCAAGGCCGGAAGCAGCTTTAACCCTTCCGCCGCAACCCAGACCGAGCGTCGGTTCGACCTGGTCGACCTTGACCCGTTCGACTACGACACCGCCGAGGGCATGACGGCGTTCATCGACCACCTGGCTGGCCTCGAGGACCGGCTGCGGTTGCTGAGGGCCAAGGACGGGATGCTCACCGACGGCGAGATGCCCGAATACCTCTTCCGCCGCACCCGCGGCATCGTCGGCCTGCTCAAGCGGCTGATCGAGGATGGTTGCAGGGAGGCCATCGAGTCGGGAGCCGAGGAACTGACGCCGAAACTGCTGGCCACGATCCCTATCCGGCTCGGCAACGTCGCCGACCGCGACCCGAGCGCCGGCGAAATCCCCGAGATCCCGGCCGCCGAGTCTGCCAAGAGCACCGTCAAACGCCGGAGGGGCCGAAACACTGTCTTCGACGACCGGGGTGGGCGAACCGCTGATGCCTGAGGCACTTGATGCGAGGCAACTCCGTCCTATGGCACGAAGCTTGGACCCGCTGGAGGGCGAGGCTCTGTCCGGCTACCTCCTGCGGCTGGCCCATCGCCTCGGCGTCGATCCCCTGAGCCTCTACGTCCGCACCGGACTCACCGGCTCCCGTCCCGAAGGAACGAAGATCACCCGGGTCTCGCCGGCGCTCGGTTTCAGCCTCGACGACGTCAGCTTGGACGCGTTCTCCCGCACGACCCGCCTGTCCCGTGAGGAGGTCACCCGGCTATTGGTGGCTCCTTTGGGAGTCCGCTACGGACCTCTGAGCACCGAATATTCCAAGTCCCAGGCCGATGAGCGGTCACGGTTCGTCTCTCCGTGGGTTCTGTCGGACCGAACCCAGTACTGCCCTGACTGCCTCGCCGGAGAAAGATCGTCGCAGATCGAGCAGGCCCACGGCGGAGCATGGCTACGGATCTGGCGACTGTCCGCTGTCTTCGCCTGCCTTCGGCACGGGCGCTTCCTTTGGCAGCGCTGTCCCCACTGCGGCGAGCAGGTCCAGGGCGAGGCGAAGAACCTGATCGCCCGGCCGCGGGACGGAGAGCTCCACCCCACCCAGTGCCGGGGATCCGCACCGGTCGAAACCCTCCGGGCGGCCCGGCCGGCCTGCGGAGCCAATCTGGCCAAGACCGACCAACTGCAAGACTTCTTGCCCACCGCAAGCCGCAGTCGCGAGGCTGTCTTCGCCACCCAGGAACGGCTGGTGTCCTTCCTTGCATCGGACGGACCGGAGCACGTCAGCAGTGTTGGCTGGCTCGTCCCCACGGCCCAGTACTTCACCGACCTACGGACGGTCGCCACGCTGATCCTCATGACCTGGCCCGAAGCACGAACCCATGCGGCCACGTCAACACTGGCCAAGATCCTCGATCAGGAAGCCGAGCAACGGCACCGGGCGTTCGAGAACGTGCGGGACACCCCCGGCGCCTATCGCCGAAAAGTCAGCGTCTACATCGCTCCATCCGAGAACCCCACGGTCACCGCCGCGATCCTGGAGATGGCGGACCGCTTCCTCAGCGCTCCGGACGAGCACGAGGCAGCCCGATACCTCGAACCCCTGGCGATCGAAGCTACCTACATTCACCGAAAGGTGGGTTATGCCCTTCGAACCAGGCCTGGAACGTCCTTCCCACTCCAGGTCGCCCTCCTGGCTCATCGACGCGGCGAGAGCAGTTCGGCAACGGCCGAGGAGATCATCACCAAACACGGCGGCTTCCGGAGGGCCCCATCGAACTCTGCCTGAGTACAGACTTGTCACCTGACAGCTGCCCCGACCCCGCCCTCCGAGTCATCGTGAGCAGGGTTGCTGTCACCGAAGGCGCGGCGTCCTTGTCACCTTGAGATCGTTTGTGGTCTTTAGACGTCGCTTCATTTGGTGAGGCGGCGGTGGCAGATGAGGACTGCGGCTATGCCGACGAAGGCGAGGAAGTGTTCTGCCTTGCGTTCGTAGCGGCGGTGGAGCGACGGCAGCCGGCGAGCCAGGACACAGTCCTCTCGACGACCCATCGGTGACGGCCTAGCCGTTGCGAGGACTCGATGCCCCGGCGGGCGATGCGGTGGCGGATGCCGCGTTTGCGGAGCCATTGCCGCAGGTGGTTGTAGTCGTAGCCCTTGTCGGCGTGCAGTTTCGCCGGGCGCCGACGGCGGGGGCCGCGGCGGGAACGGATGGGGCGGGATGCCCCGCACGAGCGGCTCCAAGCCCTGACTGTCATGCATGTTGGCGCCCGAGATGCCCAGGGACAGAGGCAGTCCGTTCCGGTCGGTGATCAAGTGAATCTTCGATCCCGACTTGCCGCGGTCGGTCGGATTCGGTCCGGTCAGTGGCCCCCTTTTGCCGCCCGCAGGCTGACGGAATCGATCGCGCATCGCGACCAGTCCAGCTCACCGCGGGCGCCGAGTTCGTCGAGGACAACGCGGTGGAGCCGGGCCCAGACCCGGGCTCGGCTCCACTGGGCGAAGCGCCGGTAGACCGTCTGCCAGCTCGGGCCGAAAACCGGCGGGAGCTGCCGCCAGGTGCAGCCCGAGGTCGCCACGAAGATGACCGCGGCCAGAGCCTCGCGGTCACCCGCGCGCCGGCGGCCCCCACCCTGCGGGCGTATCACCTCCGTCGGCGGCACCACCCGCCGAAACAACACCCACAACTCGTCCGGCACCAGCCGTTCAACCAGATCCGTCATGCACGGTTCAACGAATGATCACGCCATAAGAAACGATGTCTTACTCTCGACACAGACAGCCCCGGGGAGACGAGTTGATCACGGAGTACCAGCAGAAGCTGCGCGAGCGCTACATCGGCGCCACCGTCATGCCAGCCCCGGAGCCGTGGCAGCCGGTGCTGGACCGCAGGACCCCCATCGGGGGTCTGCTCGGCATTGGCTTCGCCGTCGATCCCGACAGCGGGCACGACCTCGTCATGGTCGTGTCCAGCGACGGCCATGGACTCTTCGACGCGGTCACCGGCGAAAAGGTTGCCCGCGATCGGGACCCAAACCCCGACACCAGCACTCCGGACGCGTCGCCGGAGCTCACCTGCCCCGGGCTCGGCCCGATCGAGGGCACGCCGGTGCGTATCGCCGGGCTCTTCGGCGGCGGCCTGCACAGCACCACGCCAGACGGTTGGACCCTGGACGTCGTCAGCCCCGAGTGGCCCCACGACCGCGTCATCCTCTCCGCCGACGGCGGGTCCCACAAAGGCCCGGCGGGAGGGACGTGGTGGCACATCTTCCACGCCGAGTACTCAGAACTCCGCGCAGCCGGGTTCTCTCCCTCCGGGCTGACCCTGGCGGTCGCCACCAGCAGCGACCTCGCCCTCTGGACCCGACCTGAACTCCACTTTGACGACTGAGCGGACACGGTTCAGCAGGCGAATGCACTCTTCCTATGTGCCGAGGCTCAGTAGTTGTCACCGTCGGCACCAGATAGCCTGCGAAGAAAGCAGGTCGAAGCAGTCGGGCTGTCACCAGAGAGGCGCTGCAGTTGTCACACACGGGCGACGCCTGGGTCGTACGGGTACCGGTGCGCAGCATTCCTCGCGAGGACCTCATCGCCATGCTTCGTGAACAGACCCCGGCATGCGGACCTGCCCGTGACGCCTTGGTTGCCGGAGGCGCCTTCGACGTCTCGGATGGTCTGGTCCCCGCCAGCCGGCACGCGGGTGTGTTCGCGATTCGTATCCGCACAGCTGCTCGGTGTGGCCACACAGTCGGGGGCCTTGCCGCCTCTGTTGACATCCTCCGGCAGGCCGGGGAGGAGCTTGTGCGTACCGGTCTCGTCTACTCCGTGGACAGGTCGTCCGTGTTCACGATCTTCCTGAACTCCTCAGCGACAGAAGTGCTGGCCTGCGCAGGCGGACTCCGGCCCAAGCCCCCGCAGCTGCCGGCAGATGCCCCCGAGTGACAACACGCATGCCTTTGTGTCAACTCTCATGCCTCGGCTCATCCTAGCCGTGGCCCACACAATCACACGGTGACAACAAACGTGTCCAGGTGACATCTAACGTGTCTCGGCACAGGCGCGCTGAGGCGCGCCTAGAGGCCGGGGACCGGGGTTGCACCGGGAGGAGGCTGGACCGTTGCTTGGAGGGTTGCTTTCAGCGGGGGACCGTGGGTGTGACCGGAGGTGGGACCCTCCTGAATCGGGCATGGTCTGTTCTTGCAGGTCAAACCCCGTGGGCAAGCCCCCTGGCGAGAAGGACACCTCTTTCCTCGCGATAGCCGAGGGAAGAGGTCCGCTTCGATTCTGGTGGCCGGCGGCGGTGCGAGGGGACCGGGCGCCACAGGGGCGACCCGTTGTTGCGCGAGCGCCTTGCAGAACCGTGTCGGATCCTTCCGGGCCCCTCGCTGTCCAGGCCGCAGGGCTAGCTGGTGACTGCTTGTGGCGTCCGTGTGCTGCTGTGTGTCGGCGGGAATGCCGGGTCGGCGAAACGGTTCACTACAGTGCCGCCCGCCGAGAGGAACCTGCTCATGAGCACCCCCGCACTCCGCCCCTCGGTCGCAACCTGGGCTCCTTCCCAGTCCGGACCGTGCGCACGGCTGGCCTGTTAACTGCACCAGTGACCGGCGCCGCTTGGTGCGACTCTCAGGGTGTGACCGCCCGAGCGAAGGCAGTGCCGAGGTGGTAGCCCTGTCATGTGCACGAGGCACGTTTTCAGGCAATTTCGCGAGCGCGTGTCAGAGCTGCATTCAGGCTGTGAGCCAGGCCCACGGCTCGTGAACAAGGCTGTGGATTGACGCCGTGATGTCGTCGCATTGGTCGGTCCGGCGGGCTGGGCGGCTGTAGCGGCCAGGCGTCACAGGCCGTGTCGGCCGGTCATCGGGCGGCTGTCATGGCCGGCGGGCGTTCCGGGTGGTCATCTTGCTGGCCGTGGCGTCAAGGTCGGCAGCCCGGACTTTCGCCGGTGGTGTGTTTCCGGGTGCGGCTCGCTGCGGAGAGCGGCGCGGGTGGCTGGTTGGTGACGGGCGCTCTGGTGGGTGATCGGTGGGCGTGGGAATCTCTGGCTTGTGTCCCGGCCGTGTGGTTGTGGGGCGTTTTGCATGGAAAGGGGATTCGGTGACGGAACGTGGGGATGCACCGCCGCAGGAACGGCTGGAGCGGCTGCGCGCCTCTCTGATGGGGACGTCCACCCGGGCGCGGGCGGGACGGTTCGCGACGCGCGGGCACACGAATGTGCTGATCGGTGCCTCGCTGCACGCCGCTGACCGGCTCCGGCAGGGCCACGCGGTCACCGAGCTGGAGCAGTGGCTGCTCGATGTGCTCGGGGCGGCGCTGTCCGAGCAGGAGATCAAAGACTGGGGCGGGGTGTACCGGGAGGCGGTGCAGGCTCTGGGTGACCAGGTGTCCGTGGTACCCCCCGTCATCTCCGGGCGGGCGGTGGAAAGCGGCTTCCGGCTGGAGGACTTCGGGAGCGTGCTGCCCCAGGTCGGGGAAGAGCACGCGGCGCTGCCCAACACGGAGATCGTGGACCGGGAGGCGGTGGCGGCGGGGGCGAGCATCGACAGCCCCTCGTTCGTCCAGGCGCTGCCCGCCTACGGTTTCGGCGCCACCGTCTTCAGGCGGCCCAGCCCCGCACCGGCCGCGTTCCAGGATGCCGGAGACCAGGCACAGACTGAGGCGGAGCGTGCGCCGGCAGCACCGTTCCGGGTGAAGCTGGAGCTGGAGAGCTTCAAGTGCATTCGGGCGGTGGGCGACCAGTGGGGCGGTAAGGACGAAATCTACTGGTGTGCCTCCGTCAGCAGTGACAAGCAGTCGGGTTCCGGGTTCACCTCGCAGGAATTCGGAAAAATGCAAGCCGGGTCGTCCCGGGACTTCGATGTTGCGCAGCGCACCATCTTCGACGGGAACGTGCAAGAGGGCCTGGTGCTGTCTTTGTCCTGCTGGGAGGCCGACCAGAGCCCCCCGGCATGGGTACAGGCCCTCGAGAGGCTGCTGGATGAAATGTGCGACCGCATCTTCAGCCACTGGGGATGGGCGCTGGTCGGATTGCTGCCCGGCGGCTACACGGAGATGCTCATCGGCATCGCCGCGGAAATCGCCGGCATGCTCGCCTGGGTCATCGACCACGTCCGCAACTACGACGACCTCTCCTGCGCCCGGGTCATCCTCCTCGACCGGTACGACCTGGCCCTGATGTCCCGCGGCAAGCTGCGGGTCTGGGACTTCAACGGCGACGGCCACCACCAGCTGACCCTCAAGTACAGCGGCGCCACGGTGCCCTTCCCCGTGGGGACCCTCGAGTACGCGCTGCTCACCGACGACGGCTGGTCCGTACCGGTCACGCTGCCGTGGGAGACCATGACTCCGCCCGCGATCGCCTCCTACAAGGGAAAGCTCCACGCCCTGTACGTGCGGCCCGCAGACGGGGCGGTCATGTGGAGCGTCCGCGACCAGAAGGGCTGGGGCGTACCACAAAGGATCCACGGCTGGGCCGTCAACTACGCGCCTGCCCTGTGCTCGTTCAACGGCGAGCTCTACTGCGCGCTCACCGGGAAAGACGACGTGCTGCGGTGGGCCACCACCAGCAACGGCACGACCTGGACCCAGACCACGACGCTGCCCTCCACCAACGCGCAGTGGCCCCCGGCCCTCGCCATCGGCTCAAAGGGCGGCGTGTTCCTGTGGATGAACCATGTCGGTAAGGACGAGCGGCTCAACACCAACGTCCGTCACAAGACGGGGGGCGCCTGGCACGGCACCTGGGCCGACAACCTCAACTGGGCCACCGTACGGCCCGCCGCCATGGCCTGGTACCAGGACCAGACCTGGCGGGCGACCACCAGCACCAACCAGGCAATCTGGCTGGCCACCGGGGAAGACAAACTCTTCGGAAACGCGATGCGAGCGCACTGGACCGAGCGCGCCAAGATCAAGGTACAGGCCACCAACCATGGCCCCGCCCTCGCCGTCCACAACAACGCACTCTGGTTCTTCATTCGCACCACAGACGGCACCCTGTGCACGTTCCCGATCACCAGCGCCACGAGCCCCATCAAACAAGTCACTGTGCACGGTTCGATGAAGCCCATGGATGAATCCTCGGCCGCGTCCCACGACAACAAGCTGTACGTCATGTACCGCCGCTGACTCATCCCCGGCGAACGAACACCGGCATCCGGCGCCCTGCCCCCACCCCCCTTCGGTTCTAGTGGTCGTCGCAACACCCCAGCTCAAGGGGTGCGATGGACTTCGAGATCCGGAAGGACCGGCAACAGAAGGGGCGCCGTCTGACGCGTGAGCGGGAGGCATACTTCCAGCTCATGCGTCAGGGCTACAGCAGCAGGGAAGCCTGCCGGATCGTCGGTATCGACATCCGGACGGGCAAGCGGTGGCGTAACGGGTGGCACTCGCCGCCAGGCGGCCGGAAGCCGGTACCTCCGATCCATGCGGAGGCGCCGGCTTCCGGCCCGTCGCGCTACCTGCGTGAAGAGGACCGCATCCATATCGCTGACCGGTTGCAGGAGAAGGCGAGCATCCGCAAGATCGCCGCCGAGCTGGGCCGCAGCCCGTCGACCATCAGCCGTGAGATACGCCGCAACGGCATAGCCCTGCGCGGCGACGAATCACGCTGGGCCTACCGGCCGCACGCTGCCCACCGCCGCGCTGAACAGCGCCGCCCCAGGCCCAAGCCCGGGAAGATCGGGCAGAACGACGAACTGCGGGCCTTCATCCAGGACCACCTGGGCCTTCGGTGGAGCCCTGAGCAGATCTGCCAGGCTCTGCGGTCACGCTTTCCCAACCGGCCGGAGATGCACGTGGTCCACGAGACGATCTACCAGGCCCTCTACGTCCAGGGCCGGGGAGAACTGCGCCGGGAGCTGGCCCGGGCCCTGCGCACCGGACGCGCCTGCCGCAAACCGCGACGGCAGGCTCAGCGGCGTCAGCCGCGGTTCGCCTCCCCGATGGTCATGATCAGCGAACGGCCCGCCGAGGCCGCTGACCGGGCCGTTCCCGGCCACTGGGAAGGCGACCTGATCATCGGCAAGGACAACGGTTCCGCGATCGGCACCCTGGTTGAGCGGGCCACCCGTTACGTGATGCTCGTGCATCTGCCCGATGGCCGGAGCACCGAGCTGGTCCGGGACGCGCTCGTGGAGACCGTGAAGACCTTGCCGGTGCACCTGAAGCGGTCCCTGACCTGGGACCAGGGCAGTGAGATGGGCCGCCACCACGAGTTCACGTTCGCCACCGACGTCCCGGTCTACTTCTGTGATCCGGCCAGTCCCTGGCAGCGCGGCTCGAACGAGAACACGAACGGACTGCTGCGGCAGTACTTCCCCAAGGGCACCGACCTGTCCCGGCACTCGCGCGAGCGCCTGGACGCCGTCGCCGCCGAACTCAACGGCCGCCCACGCAAAACGCTCGGCTGGGAAACCCCAGCCGAGCGTCTCGCTAAACTCCTGGCCACAGCCAGTTGATCACTTGTGTTGCAACGACCCCTGGAAACCGCCCCCGCGATGGGGGCGCCCCACGGTGGCGCAGAGAAGTCATCGAACACGCTGCCGGTATGGGGTCGGTGGGAATCCGCTCTGCCAGGAGTGTCGGGCCCGGCATGTGGAGTCGCAGCAGAAGCCGGCCCACCCCGGAGCCTGACTCGGCAAGGCCCTCTGGCCCTGTCCACGCGCCGTACATGCCTGGCTGTCGGTGCCAGGCCCGGAGCGGCGGTGAAGGAGGCCATCCCGAGTGGTTCTCACCCCGCCCTTCGAGCCGATGCTCGCCCAGGCCGCCGAGTACGTCCCCGGCTCCGGCGTCCTGGCGAGCGGCTTCGCGGCGGAGCAGAAGTTCGACGGCCACCGCGCGATCCTCTTCACCCCCACCGGCCCCGGCGGCCGCCTGCTCCTGCAGACCCGGCGAGGCTCCCTTGTCCAGGACCGATTCCCCGACTTGGTCGCGGCTGCCGAGCAGCTGCCGGACGGCCTAGTTGTTCTGTCCACTGAGGTTAGTGACGGATGACTGGATCCGAGAGCCGATGCGCCTCGCGTTCGAGCACGTGAGGTTGTCGACGAGCCGGGCGGGGCCACGCCGCTGGCCGTGATTCCTCGTGGCTGCGCCGCAGGTTCCTGAGCCTGGTGGATCAGTGAGATCTGTCGGAGCAGCAGCACGTGACTGCGGAGAGCGGCGTGATTCCTCTTCCACGTGCCTCGCCCGTGCTCACCGCACCGTTGGGAGCTAAACCGTCGCCCCGAAGGCCATGTGTCGTCTCAGGCGTCGCGACGATGCATGGACAGGCCCTCGGCGATGGCCGCGAGGGCCTGAGCGAGTACGGAAATCTGATCAGGGGGAATCTGGTCGAGAACGCGGGTGCGGGCACTGGCCAGGTGTGCAGGCTCGGCCTCTCGCATGATGCGCAGTCCTGCTTCGGTGAGTACGGCGTCGTTGCCGCGTCCGTCTTGGCCGTGGCGTTCCTTGCGAACGAGCTCGTGCTTGGCCAGTCCGTCGACGACGCGGGTGATGCGGGAGGGGGTGAGCCCTGCGGCGTCGGCGAGCGCGGACATGCGCATGCGGTGGTCGGGGGCCTCGCTGAGGAGTAGCAGGGCGGCGAACTCGGTCATGGTGACGCCGGTGCGGGACATGTCGTCTTCGAGCACGCGCGGTAGGGAGTGGACCAGGCGGCCCAGGCTCCGCCAGAGGCGGAGTTCGTCGGGGGACAGTGGGGCGGCGTTGGCTGGCATGCTCCGAGTGTATTTGACGAAGCAAGCAAGTAGGGTGATTATTGCTTAAGCAAGCAAATCAAGTGAGGTGGTTCCATGCCGTCCCCCGCTCCCGCACCCGACGGATTCACGCACGCCCACGCCGACGTCAACGGCGTCCGGCTCCACTATGTGATCGGCGGCAGCGGCCCCGCGGTTGTTCTTATCCACGGCTGGCCGTTCAGCTGGATCGAGTGGCGCGCGGTGATGCCACTGCTGGCCGAGCACGGCTTCACGGTGATCGCGCCGGACCTGCGCGGCTCCGGAGACTCCGCCATACCGGCCGGGCACTGGACCAAGCGGGACGAGGCCGAGGATCTGCACCACCTCATGCGCCGCCTCGGCCACGACCAGGCGTTCGTGGTCGGCACGGACGTAGGCACGATGACTGCCCACGCCTGGGCGCAGGCGTACTCGGACGAGGTGTCCCGGCTGGTACTCAGCGAGGCATTCCTGCCCGGCTTCGGCCTGGAGGACCACATGAACCCGGCCACCGGCGGCTCGTGGCACTTCGGCTTCCACGCCCAGAGCGAGCTCGCCGCGATGCTCACCGAGGGCAAGGAGGAGGCGTACCTGTCGGGCTTCTGGTCGATGATGAGCCGCGGCGGAATCACTGATACCGACCGCACTGACCTCCTGCGCGCCTACACCGCACCCGACGCGATGCGCGGAGGGTTCGAGCACTACGCCACTCTCGTCGATGACGGCCGCGCCGCCCGGAACTCCGCCGCTCTTGTCATGCCGGTCCTGGTGCTGAACGGAGAGTTCGGCCTGCCTCAGCAGGTTCTCCTGGACGGCGCCAGTCAGGCAGCGCGCGACGTGCGCGCGGACATCGTCCCCGCCGCCGCCCACACCTTCGCCGCCGACAACCCCGCAGGGGCCGCGCAGCGACTCGCCCGCTTCTTCACCATCACCCCCGCCTGACGCTCGGGTCACCCCGCACCACACCGAAAACGGAGCACCACCATGCAGATCCTCGTCATCGGCGCCACCGGCTACGCCGGCCGCCGCGTCTCCGCCGCCCTGACCCGCGCCGGACACACCGTCCTGGGCCTCGCCCGCGACACCACCACCCCGGCCGCCCGAGACCTCGCGGTCAACGAAGTCACCCCCGTGCAGGGCGACTTCTCCAAGCCCGACACCTGGCGCGGCCACCTGAACGGCACGGACGCGGTCGTGCACCTGCTCATGGACATGAGCGACCCGATCGGCGCCGACCAGCGGCTGTTCGCCGAACTTGCCGCCGCCCAGGAGCGCGACGGACGCCACCGCCACCTGGTGTTCACCACCGGCATCTCCTCCTACGGTCGCACCGGACTGCCGCTGATGGACGAGACCACCCCAGGCAACCCCGAAAGCCCCATCGGCTTCCGCTTTGCCCTGGAAAAGGAACTCGCCGCCAGCGGCATCGCGCACACCGTGGTTCGTCCCGGCTTCATGTACGGGGGACCCGCCACGACCTCCATGACCGGCCAATGGTTCGCCGCAGCCGAAGCCGGCAACCCCGTCTTCTACGGCGACACCGGCAAGCGCTGGAGCTGGGTCCACGTCGATGACCTTGCCGACGCCTACGTCCGTATCCTCGACAACCCCACCGCTGTGGATGGCGAGGTGTTCGTGATCGCCGACGACCAGCGCCTGACCGCCCTGGACATGCAATACGCCGCTGTACGCGCCGCCGGCCACACCGGCGAGGTCACCCTGGAAACCGCGGAGGCGGGCGGCATGATGCAGATGGCCGCCGACCAGCATGAACTCGTCACCAGCGACAAGGCCCACCGCCTCCTCGGATGGCGCCCCCGCCACGCCTCCTTCACCGACGCCCCCCACCGGCACTACCGCGCCTGGAAGGCAGTACAGCCCACCACCTGACCTGGACACCAGGAAGAACGGGCACGTCCAGCGCCCGCCCACTGACGGCGAGTATTGAGATCCGACCTCCACCAGCCGCAGCACGGCCCACATGACGGCCGGGTGCACGAGACACCACTCGTACACCCGGCCATCGTCATCCTCCGAGCCAGAAAGCCCCGCATGGTCCACCGCAACGCACCCCTGACCGAGACCGGCCGCCTGCGCCTGGCCCGCTGCGTCGTCGAGGACGGCTGGCCGCTGCGGCGGGCTGCCGAACGCTTCCAGGTCTCGCCCACCACGGCCCACCGGTGGGCCGACCGTTACCGCGAACTCGGTGAGGCCGGTATGGCCGACCGCTCCTCACGGCCTCACCGCAGCCCATGCCGGACCCCCACCCGTACCGAGCGCCGGATCATCAAGGTCCGCATCCTGCGCCGCTGGGGCCCTGCCCGTATTGCCTACCTCCTCGGGTTGAACCCGGCCACGGTTCACCGCGTCCTGACGCGCTACGGCCTCGCCCGCCTGTCCCACCTGGACCGGGCCACCGGCCGGGAAATCCGCCGCTATGAACACGCCGCCCCGGGCGACCTCGTGCACGTCGACATCAAGAAACTCGGCAATATCCCCGACGGCGGCGGTCACAAGGTCCTTGGCAGGCAGGCGGGCCGCAAGAACCGCGCGAAGGCGGGGATGAGCTTCCTGCACAACGCCATCGACGACCACTCCCGGCTCGCCTACAGCGAGATCCTGGTCGACGAGAAGAAGGAAACTGCCGTCGGATTCTGGCAGCGGGCCCACACCTTCTTCGCCGCTGCTGGCATAACCGTCCGCCGGGTCCTGACCGACAACGGCTCCTGCTACCGATCCCACCTCTGGCGCAACTGCCTCGCCGAGCAGGGGATTTCACACAAGCGGACTCGCCCCTACCGCCCTCAGACCAATGGCAAGGTCGAACGGTTCAACCGCACACTTCTCGACGAATGGGCCTACTCCAAGTCCTATCAGTCCGAGGCCGAACGGCGCGATACCTACCCTCTCTGGCTGCACACCTACAACCACCACCGCGGGCACACCGCGCTCAAGGGGCAACCCCCCGCCAGCCGCGTCCCCAACCTCACGGGTCAGTACACCTAGTCCTCGACGGCGAGCTCGTCGTCTGGGACACCGAAGCTGGCCGGCTGTCCTTCGAAGCGCTCCAGCGCCGGGCCGCCGCCCGCGGCCGCACCGCTACCGCGCTCGCCGCGAAGACCCCAGCGTTCTTCATCGCCTTCGACGCCTTGCAGATCGACGGCACCGAGCTGCTGGCGCTGGCCTACGCCGAGCGCCGCCGACGCCTGGAGGTCCTCTTCGCGGCCCGCGCACTGACCGCCCCGTGGACCCTGTGCCCCATGACCACCGACCCGGACGAGGCCAGAGAGTGGCTGGAGGACTGGACGGACGTCTCCGGCGTCGAGGGCCTGGTCGTCAAAGCCATGAACCAGCGCTATCGGCCCGGAGTCCGGGACCGCGCCTGGACCAAGATCCGCCGCCGGGACACCACCGAAGCGATCACCGGCGCGATCACCGGCACCCTCACCCGCCCCCAACTCCTCATCCTCGGCCGCCACGACCCCACCGGACGCCTACGCCCCATCGGCCGCACGGTCCCGCTGCGCCCCGACGCCGTCCGCCAGCTCGCCGAGCACCTGACCCCCGCCGGCTCCGGACACCCCTGGACCGGCGCGAAGTTCTCGTCGGCATGGGGCACCCGCGACCTCCTGGACACCACCCTCGTCCAGCCCGACCTCGTCGCAGAGATCAGCGCCGACACTTCCATCGACCGGGGTGGTGTCTACCGGCACCCGATCCGGTATGTGCGTCTGCGCCTGGACGCGAGCATGGAGGACGTGCCTCGGTTCGGCGGGGGCCCGGCCACGGCCGCCGGGTGAGCCGCGTGGCCGGACGCGCACCGTGCGGTCGGGTAGGCGCTATGCCTTGCCTGCGGCTTTGAAGCGGAAGCCGAAGAGGCCGCCCTCTTCGTCGTCGGTGAGGCGGGGGCTACGGATGTGTGGTTCGGGGTTGAATCCGCGCTGGGCAGCGGTGCTGAGGGTGTCGGTGTTGAGGGTGACGATGTACTGCATGTGCTCTTCCTCCGTCACTTCGGCTGCGAGCGCGAGGGCTCGCGCGACCTGCCGTTCGTCGACGCCGTCGTAGAGGTGGCTGTCGTGGATGAGGAAGTCAGGGCCGCGCGTGGCGGTGTGCGAGGACGGCCAGGGTGAGGTCGAAGCAGAAGATGACCATGTTGTTGATGCCGCGGCTGTCGTCGGCGTCGATCCGGGGCGTGATGCTCAGGCTGGTCCGTCCGGCCTCGATGGCGAGGTAGGCTCCGCGGCCCTCGCCGTACAGGCGCTGGGCGTACCGGGAGAACAGCAGGATCGCTTCGTCTGTCTGCTGCCGGCGCTCTCGGAGGTCGAGGTCGACGGCATGCTGCAGTTCAACGCTCTTGGCGGTGATCTGCCGGGCGCTGGCTTCGAGGGCTTGCGCTGCGTCGAAGCGGTGGCGAAGAGCACCGAGAGCGGCCTCTTCCCGGCCCAGGGCTGTCTGTAGGGCGGTCAGCGCTTCCAGCGCTCCACCGTCCGCCAGCTCGCGCAGGAGGCGGGCCTGGTCCTCGCCCAGGTCGGCACGTTCCTGACGCCGGGCGGCCAGGCGTTCGGTGAGTTCCTGGATCTCTTCCTCCAGGAACCTGCGCCGGTTGCGTACGACGGAGTGGTGGAACGCCTTGACCTCGTCGAAGCGACGCCGGACTTGGTCGTTGAGGATGACCCCGAGCTCGCGGTAGGCCGGCTCGAGGTAGGACACCTCGACGTCGGTGGTCTCGGTGACAGCGCCCCGGAGTTCTTCGAGGTTGTGCTGGTCGATCACGTCGTCCTGGGCGAGCTGCTTGATCCGGCGGCTTACCTCGTCTGCGCGCTCTTTGAGGCGCTCGTACTCAGGGACAACCTGGAAGGCGGCAACCTGCGTCCGAAGCCGTTCGACCTGTGCCTCGGCGAGAGTGATCGACCGGTTCCGCTCGGGCTCGGGCGGTCTGCGGGTGACGCTGGCGTGGCCGGCCGGCCTGCGGGGCGCCGCCTCGGCGGGCTCGGGCGGTGTGGAACGCCACGGGGTGGCGTACGCCGGCCCGGGGGAGGCGTGCGTGTGCAGGCGGCATGACTGCGGCGGCCTGGTCCCGGTGGGCTGGTGCGCTGAGCATGGGGACGCGGTCGGGCCGGTGATGGAGTGGCATCCGGGCGGCGGGATCCGTTGCTCAGCGTTGGCTGGCGGGCGGGCGCGGGCCGATTCCTCGGTCCCTTCGGCGCATCCGCAGGTGCAGTGGCGTTTCGGCGGTGAATCGGACGGCCCGGGGGAGTGAACTGCTGCTCCGGGCCCTGTTGCCGATGCCGGGGTGGTCGGTAGAACCGCCGAGTGATGATCATGATCGTGCGGACCGCCACCGCGGCCGCCGCTGCCCTCGACATGTCTCGTCCGCCACCGCCCCCGGCAGCGCGGACACCGCGACGCCCAGCGGGAGGACGTGCGGCACCCCCGGCCCGACCTTGGGATACACGATCGCCTCGGCCAACCGCGGTGGGCACCTCGCCAGCATGCGCGGTCGTAGCGGACAGTCCAGGGCGGGGTTGAATGTAGAACGTGTAGATGCAGGCCGGTCCCTCCTGGTCAGGTGCCGGTCGGCGTGCCGGGGTATCGGACGTCTGGGTTTACGGCGTGGTGGTATGGGCCCCGCAGGAGTGCCACGTTGTCTTTCTTCGCGGCGACCTCGGCGACAGCGTCGTCTGTTTTGAGCCGGATGACGGTGGGTTCGTCGCCGAGCCGTCTGACCTCGTGGTGTTGGGCCGGTCGTTGCTGGGTCAGGGCGTCGGCGGGGATGAGTATGTTGCGAAGCAGGAACGGTGCCTTGGTCCAGACGAGTATGTCGCGGACCCAGTGTCCGTACCCACGGCTCCACTTGGAGCGCAGGCCGTGGACGTTTCCGCTTTCGATCCGGACGGCGCCGCGAAATGCGCCGGGTTGTCGTTTCACCCAGCGCTTGCGGCCGTACACGACCGCTGCGAACACGGCGACTACGGCCAGGTCGACGCCGAGCACGGCGAGCAGTGCTATCAGCATGTGGGCTTCCGAATCTGCTGGAGTTGTCGTCGGGGCGCGGCGGGCTGTGCTGTATCACCGGCCCTCGGCGAGCAGGTGAAGGGCCCGCAGGCCGGGCAGGAAGGCGTACGCGCCGCCTCTCACCCGCGTAAACCGTGGCAGGCCGCGCAGTGTCTTCCTGATCGGCCTCTTCTGGATGGTCATGTTGTAAGTGCCGTCGTGGTCGCCTGCGATCGGATCTTTGTCATGATCCAGGCCGAGAAACTTGGGGGAATTTATCCACTCCTTTTGCACGAACTCGAACTGGCGTTCAAGGTCGGCGCAGCCGAAGAAGACTGCCAATCCGCGGTCCTGCCCGTCATCAGGTGCCCCATCCGGGAGCAGCGGGCCGTACGGGAGCCCGCCGCGGATCAGCCGGCGCCGCTGGATGTTGCTGATCGTGTCCCGCGGGTTGACGCGTCGGATGTGTGCGCCGATGGGACAAGCCAGTCCCCGCGGGTCCATCTGCCCGTAGTCGAAGTTGTTGATGCGCTTCGGATCCGCGACCAGCTCGGGGTCATCACGGTCCGGCGCCAACACCAGTGGGGCGCCGCTGCGCCAGCGCCCCATCAGCTTTGCGGCCAGCAGCTCCTGCTCCTCCCGTCCGGTGGCGTGAAGCCGCAGGAATTCCCGAAAGGCGGTGACGTCCTCGTAGAGCCGCCGGTAGGCGATAAAACTGCCGTTCCGGCTGAGCCATTCCGGCTGGGGCAGGGCGGGGAGAGCGCTGGTCTCGTCGGGATAGCCGAGCACGAACTCACCCGGTTTGAGGGCGGGACCACAGCCGGGTGGTGGCTCCAGTCCGGTTCCCTCGACATATATCCTGGAGATGCCGTCCTGATACCCGAAGTGTTCGCGCCCGGTGGCCGGAATCGCGACATCGAGTTCGGACAGGATGCGGACGCCATCGGATTCCGATATAAGGGAATGAATTTCCTTGCTCCGCTGTTCGAGTTCGGAAACATCCGTGGCGAAAAGCAGTAGGAGTGCATGGAGGTCGGCGCCTGCCAGGCCGCCGACCCAGTGAGCGGGATCGCTTGCTCCACGGTCGCCAAGCTCTTCCGCGCGGGCCGGCATGCCTGCCCGGAACGCTTCAGGGAAGGTCTTAAGCGGTGCTTCGTCGACGCCCAGCGCGCGCAATCCGTTACACGTGAGCGCCAGGTGGAGGCGTGACGTTGGGGGATTTCTCGGTGGCTCGGCCGAGCACACCTCATCAACGAGGTGTGCGAGAAATGGTTGAGCCTGGCCAGAGTGACCGAACGTCAGGAAGCTGTATCGCCCGCAGGGCAGGGGGATGAAGCCCAGCAGCAAGCCCTGGATATCATCGAGCTCAAGTTTGAATGAAGTGTTCTCCAAAATAGCACCAAGCCTTGCTCGGCAGTCTTCCCACTGCACGGCGCACGAGAGGAATATGCAAGCAGTCTGCTACACCCTGTAGCATGCGCTGTTGCCCTCAAGGCTGCTGGGAAAAGAGCCGGCCAGTCTCCGCCGCTACTGGAAGTCCTCCAGTACGGCCTCCAGATTGTTCCGAATCCGTAGCGCCTT
Organism: Streptomyces sp. NBC_01006; assembly: GCF_045162725.1. NCBI lineage: Bacteria > Bacillati > Actinomycetota > Actinomycetes > Kitasatosporales > Streptomycetaceae > Streptomyces > Streptomyces sp. NBC_01006. The sequence goes on from NZ_CP108700.1 coordinate 8,675,251, forward strand.
ATCGATTTCCTTGCAGGTAACTCCGGGGAAATGTGCATAGGTAAGAAGATCCGGGACCCTGTGTGACGTCCAGAAGTTTATGAACCCCTCGCGGTCATTCGGGCCGGGCCAGTCTTCGCAGTAGCGCAGTACGGCATCAAATCCCACTCCACCCAGGGTGACGGTGTAGAAGTCGTCCAGGTAGGCTTCGATGTCACCGTCGAAATGGCTGGCGAAAAGGAAGGTGTCGTTGTTAAGGATCGCGATGCGCACGAAATGGACAGTGCCGACTTGTGCGAGTGCACCATCAGGGTCCTCGATGTTCCCGGCGTTCGCAGCCACCGCTTCCCGAAGGGCGTCCACCTGCCCCGGCTTGATCTTTACCGCGAGGAGGAACGCCTCCGTAGAAGGCGTCGCGGATCTTGGCGTGGCTTCTGCCTGTTGTGCAGCCATAATTACTCCTGCTGGAGTCGCTGAAGAGCGCTAGCAGCATTGACCAGCCGCGATAGCCCTCAGACGAAAGAGAGACGTCCTCGTAAGCGGGCGCGCGGCATGTAATCCGCCGCGGCGGAAACCAACGATGTGCCGCGCGACGCTCCGTCTGGCGGATAGTGTCGAGGCCTCGTCTTCGCATAACCATCCTACGGTGAGTGCGGGCCGGTCGCGTGGCCAATGGGGCTTGGGCCAGTAGTTGACGACGCCGCCCCCCGCACTGCCCCCGTCCCGGTCCCGGTCCGTGCCACGCCCTCCGCCGCGGCCCTGGCCAGTCGGCCCCGGTCGAATCCCTGCCCACCGGCAACAGGCCGTGCCTGCTGGCGGTGCGAGCGCGCACGGTAACGGCGCAGGCTCCCACTTGAGTAGGCGCCCGTGACGACCGGCGCGGCCCTCTCCACGCGGCGGCGGCCTCGCCCGCGGGTGCACCCTGATACGTGACCGCGGACCGGCGAAGCGGATTGCCGGGCCCTTGATAGGCGCCAGGGATGTTCACCATGTCACGGGGCATTGAGCTGGGCCCTTTCGGGACAGTGTGACGTTCTTCTGGTGCAGGTTGGTGTCGTGTCGCAGGTAGCTGGCGCGGCGTGCGTATGGGGCCAGCTTCTCTGGCGACCCTCGGTAGTTACCGTGCCCAGTCCACGCCCAGCTCGGCGAGCGCGGCCGCCCCCACGGCCACGGCGTCCACCACCCCGGCTCCGAACACGCCATCGCCGTCAGCACCGACGGCCTCAACCGGTTCCCTACCACCCGTACCGGCGCCAGAGTCGACTCCGGGAGCCATCGCGGCACCGCCCGCTCCCGTAGAGCGGCCACGGCAGCCCGCGACTCCGGCGGCCGATGACGCCAAGGCCAGAACCCCGGTGCGCGTCCCGGCAGCCGGCTCGACCTCGTCGGGTGCGCACAGTGGCAGCGGACCGGGCTCAGGGAGCTCGGGGGGCGGCAGCGTCTCGTACCGGAACTGCACCGCGGTCCGCGAGGCTGGCGCAGCGCCGATCCGCCGTGGCGACCCGGGGTACGGATCGCACCTGGACCGTGATGGCGACGGCGTCGCCTGCGAATGACCGCGGGGTGGCGCCTGAGGTCAGGGCGGCTCGTCGAGGACAGCCTCGGGTGGATGGGGCAGGCCGCCACGGGCCCGGTCGGTGTCTCACGCCTGCCGGGTGCCGAGCCCTGTTTCATCCGGCGGGGGTGGCCGGTGTGGCGGGTGGGTGGGAGGCGAGGAGGAGGTCGGCCTTGTGGTGGGGGCAGTCGCGGGTGTGCCAGGTCACCGTCAGATGATCTCCCTCGGCGCTGAGAGTGCGTACACCGCCGGTCTCCGTGCCTGCCCGGCAGGTGCGGCACGGCAGGGTGCGGATCAAGGATTCCAGCATGCCTTTGTCCCTTTCCCCGGGTGGTGGTGCCACCGTATCCCCGGGCCCTGCCCCGCGGCCTGGCTATCCGGGCCTGCGAGCAGCAACTCAGCCATACGGTCCCTCGGCTCGGCAATGGGGTGTCCTGATGCCCCCGCTGACTGTTCTCCCAGGTGTCTGTCGGGTCATCACATGTAGCGGCTCTAAGGGATGAAGATGCTGTGCAGAAACCGTTGGCCAACTCTTGGCTGCTGCTACCAATTGCCGTGCGTTCGGAACAGAGTTGGAGTCCATCTCGCATTCGGGCGTGAATCCCACTTTTCAAGCCAGAACGGATTTCGCCTCATGGCTATCGCCTTTTGCAAGACGCTCGCCCTCACGACCCTGGCGCTGACCGCTTCGCTCCTCCCGGCCGCGGGTGCGCAGGCCGCTGCAACCGCAGCCCCGGCCCTGCGCGCGCCCGGGCTCTACTGCCTCGCGAATGCCTGGAACACCCCCAACATCTCGACCAAGCCGTGTGACACGAAGGACCAGGGCCAGCACTGGACCGTCTCGGGCCACCAGATCTCCCTGACCAACGCCCCGGCCTACTGCCTCGCCAACACCTGGAACGCCGCGGACGTCTCGGTGAAGCCGTGCAACCCGAAGGATCAGGTGCAGTACTGGAATGTCTCGGGCCAGCAGATCACGCTCGCCTACGCTCCGGCGTACTGCTTCACCAACGCGTGGAACACCCCGAACGTCTCGACCAAGCCGTGCGACACGAAGGAGCAGGGCCAGCGCTGGGTGATCTTCAAGGACCAGATCAGTCTCGCCGCCGCCTGACTTTCACCGCGCTGAGGGCCTCCCGGCCGGCTCTTGCTGGCCCAGGGTATCGACGGTCCCGGCTCGTGTGTGCCGGGTGGTGCCGGTGCAGGGCGTCTGGGTTGAGCTGGCGTTCCTGGCGAAGTCCCAGTCGCCGCAGTCGGTCAGGGTCGCGGTGGGGTCGTCCCAGGCCAGGTTGGTGCCGGTGATGGTGAAGGTGGTGCCTTCCGACGTCGGGCCGGAGGTGGGGCTGATCGAGGTAATGGTCGGGGTGCCCGCGCAGGAGGCGGGTGTGACTGCAAGGGCCGGGCCGGTGAAGCTGCGCAGGGCCAGAGAGCCATGGCTGCGGCCGTGGCTCTGGAGGCGTGAGCGGTGGCGTCGTCCCATCCGTAGCAGGGAACTGACCAGGCGGGTACTGGCTGTGCTGCCGGTGGGGGCGAGTGCGTCGAGGTCTTGTTCAGGACGGTGAGAACGACTCGAACGGAGCTGGTCATGGCATACCCGGGCCGCCTGGTTCGGGTGGGGTGCCTGGCGGGCGGGGCTGGTGCCCGCCCGCCAGGCGGTGGCGGGTCAGCCGGAGCAGGTGGCCAGGAGGATGGTGAGGACGGTGCAGGTGGCGGTGTCGCCGTCGTTGGCGGCGTTGGGGTCGGCCGGGGCCGAGGCGGTGCGGGTGCCGGTCACGTTGACGGAGCCGAGGGAGAGCAGGTGCAGGGGGATCTGGAACGTCTTGCTGGCGCTTGCCCCGTTGGCGAGCGCGCCGTAGGTGCAGGTCACGGTGCCCGCCGTGGTGGTGCATCCGGCGGAGAGGCTGGTGGCGGTGGCGCCGGGCGGCAGGGTGGCCTTCACGGTCGCGGAGGTGAGCGGGGCGGGGCCGGTGTTGCGGGCGGTGAGGGTGTAGGTGAGGTAGGGAACCAGGATGCCCAGGTGGGGCTGGGCTGCGACGTCGACGGCGACGTCGGAGGCCGACGGGGTATTGACGGTGGTGGACTGGCTCGCGGTGTTGTTCGCGGGGGCCGGGTCCGCCTCGGTGGCGGTCGCAGTGGCGGTGGCGGTCACGGTGCCGGTCGCGCCCGTGGTCACGGTGACGGTGATGGTGGCCGACGCGCCGTCGGGCAGAGCGCCCAGCGTGCAGGTGATGGTCGGTGCGGTGACGGCGCAGGTGCCCTGGGAGGCGGTGGCCGAGGTGATGATGCTCGCCGCGCCGGACAGGGTGAGGGTCGCGGTCGTACCGGTGGCGGCGCTCTCACCGTGGTTGGTGACGGTGGTGGTGTAGGTGATCGGGTCGCCCTGGTGGACGGGGTCGGCGGAGTCGCTGACGGTCACCGTGAGGTCGGCGGCCGGCGGGGCGCTCGGGTGAGCGAAGGCGATCGCGTACGGGAAGGGCCCGAGCGGGAAGGTGGTGGTGACGGTGTTGGTGGCGGTGTCGATCACCGACACGGTCCCGTCGTAACCGTTGGGCACGTACAGGAGGGCCCCGTCGGGGGTGGACGCGGACTCGAAGGGGCCGTCGCCGACGCCGACGGTGGCGGTGACGGTGTTGGTGGCGGTGTCGATGACGGAGACCGAGGAGCTGCTGTTGTTGCTCACGTAGGCGCGGGAGCCGTCCGGGGAAAGGGAGAGGCCGAACGGGCCGGTCCCGACCGCGACGGTGGCGGTGACGGTGTTGGTGGTGGTGTCGATCACCGACACCGACGCGGAGTTCTGGTTGCCCACGTACGCGCGGGTGCCGTCCGGGGTGAGCGCGATGACGTTCGGCTTGGCGCCGGTGCCGACCGTGGCGGTCACCGTCTTGGTGACGGTGTCGATCACCGACACCGTGTTGCCGTTGTTGTTGGACACGTAGGCGCGGGCACCGTCGGGGGTGAGCGCGATCCCGAACGGGCCATCCCCGACCGCGACGGTTGCCATGACAGTGTTGGTGGCGGTGTCGACGACGGAGACGGTGTCCGCACCGAAGTTGGCGGTGTACAGGGTGCTGCTGTCCGGCGACACCGCGAGCTTGATGGGGCTCGCACCGACGGCGACGGTGGCGGTGACGGCGTTGGTGGCGGTATCGATCGCCGACACGGATCCGGAACCGCTGTTGGCGGTGTAGACGTGCGCCAGATCGGGGGAGACCGTGACCCCGGTCGGGCCGTTGCCGACGGGGATGGTGGCGGTCACCGTGTTGGTGCTGGTGTCGAGCGCTCTCACGTTGTTGTTGAAGAGGTCGGCGACGTAAGCCACCGGGGCCGGCGCGAGAGCCTGCGCGCTCGGGGCGGCCACGGCGACCAGCCCGGTCAGGGCGAGCGCGCCGGAAGCCATCAGGGTGGTCAGCCGACGGCCGAGCCGAGGCGGGTGTAACGCGGAGCGGGAAGACATGGAGATGGCCTTGTCCCTTCTTGGCCCGCTCCCGCCCGGCGGCACGGCGGGGCGCCACGGCGGTCACGTTCGCGGCCCCGGGTCACCACCACCGGGGAGCTGCCCTCGACGGTGCGAACGTCGTTGGCAGTCAACACCGTTGGCTCCCTCAACGTGCTCAGAATGACACCCAGCGTCAACGCACGGGCCTGAAATGTCATATTCAGCTCAGCGTGGCCGAAAACCATATCCATACCCCGGCGGTCACATGGGCCACGCCACCCGGGTCCGCCGGCGCAGTCTCATCCGACCGCGACAGTCGAGTCACGACACGAGCAGCTGAGCAGGCTCCTTGGTGCGGCCCGCCTCGTCCCGCTCGGCACGGCGTTCGTTCACTGCGGCCGTCACCACACCCCCAGCGATTGCCCGGAAGAGCGCCGCCAGATCAAAACCGAGGCAGGTCCGACGATCCGGATCGTCGACCAGGACCATTCGCCTTGGCCCCGCCCCCCATTACCGTTTTGGTTGCCCCGCAATGGGGCGCCCGGCCTCCGGAGTTGGCAGCCACCGACCCGCAGACCAAAACAGCAAGAACCCCGGCAACCGTCTCGGCTAGCCTCCCCCGCGGTCCCGAGGGGGGGGCCAGCGATCGGTCCAGGCCCCGGCAGCCACATGCCGCGTCTGAACGATGGAACCTGCGACGCGCGCCCGCCCTCTGGCGGAGTTGTTTCCGATGAAGGTCCTCGTGTGCGGTTGGTGCCGGGCCGATGCGGCTACCGGTGGAGTACGCACGCTGTGCGCTGAGGGTGAGTCCTTGACGGTGACGTGGCATGACCGTGCCTGCCCGCATCACGTGGCCGATCTGATCCTGGCCGACGACAGCTGACAGGGGAGTGCTGACAGCAGACGTCCTGCCAAGCCGTTCCACCCCCCTGCCGCGTCCTGGAAACGGCAGCTCGCGGCGGGGCGCCCCTTCAACCGACCGAGAGCAACCGCGTCGCCGGTTCAAGGCTACCGCCACCGCTGCTCCTGCTGCCCTTTGGGCTGCTTGGCCCCTGCGTGACCCGCCCAGATTGTCGGACTGTTCCGGCATGATGCATCAACGGATCGGTCGATGACGGCGAGGCACGTGCATGAGGCTGAATCTGAATGAAGAGTGGGTGGTTGGCGAACGCCTCGGGAGGGTGGCTGCGGCGCAGTCTTCGAAGCCAGCTCCGCCGACGGCTGGCAGGGGCTGCGTGTCCACTCGTTTGAGTTGAAGTGCTGCACATCCTGTTCGACTCCTCCTGTTCGGCGCTTAGCGTCGTGCCGTAGGAGAAGGACAGCGGCGCCCGACGGGAGGGCCGCTGTCACTGCACTGAGTGGATGGACCGGACTGGATGGCGATGGCACTGGATATGACAGCCGCATCGGAACTGGCGGTGCTGCGAGCTCTGGAGCGAGCGGGAAAGCGTAAAGTCCCACGCTCCGAGCGAGGCAGGTTGAACGTCGTCCCGCCGTGGGAGATCTACGCCCACCGGCCGCCGGTGGACCCCAGCGATCTCGACAAGGCGCTGGCCAATGCCTGGGACCTTCCCGCAGCAGTGGGGTTCTCGGAGAAGCTGATTTCTGTTCTGGACGCCTACGCCCGAACGCTCCTCGCCTCTGGCCACGCGTTCAACCGAGATGATCTGCAGCGAGTCCTGGCACGCCTCTGAGCGTGTGCGCGGGACAGGTCGGGCATGAGCCGTCGGAGTTCGAGATCTCCGTCGTGGTCAGCGCATCTCCCGGGCACCCGCACAGTGCCGGCTCGCACCAGCGGCCTCCCGAGACGTCCGTCCCGGGAGGCCGCTGGTGTTAGTGCTCGTCTTCGCACCGCTGGATTCCCGAATCCAGAAGCCCGTGGGCGCGGTCGACCAAGAGCTCCCCATGATTGAGGGTGTACGGGAGCGCTGCCACCTCCGGATCGGCCATGATGATCACTTGGGCCCGCCCCACGACGTTCATGTCGATGGCCTCCTCGGCACCGAGAAGTACCTGGTCGACGTAGGCGGCGTAATGCCGGGCCGCGCCTGGGTACCGGTCCAGAGCGAGGCGGGCCGCACGAAGTTCGGCTTCGGTGAGTTCACCGGCTTCGCGGCGGCGCTGGCAGCCGCGGCACAGGTGGATCAGATGCCACGGGTCGGGGGCCTCCGGCCTCAGGCCCGTCTTGCGCAAGAACGCCGGGGTCCTCCTCGCGGCGGGGTTCTCCAGGGCGACGATGTCGTGGGGCTGAGGGAGCTGCCGGGTCGGGTGGGACATGGTGCACTCCGGGCTGAGCGCGAACAGCAGCCTCCGAGTGGCGTCGGACATGCGAAGCGGTTCCCCCTGAGCGGCAAGCTCCTCCTCTTCACGCTTGGCCTGGCGCCACAGTCGTTCGATTTGGCAGAGGGAGTTGTCGATACCGGTCTCTCGGCTGATGCCCACGCCCCAGTCGCGGACCCACAACGACAGCTGGCCGACGATCGCCATCGTCAGACGGTGTTCGGGCACCTTGGCCAGCCGGAACGCGTTGTGGACCCCACTGGGGCTCTTGCCGATCGCCTCGGCCAACTCCCGGACACTGGGCAGCCCGGCCCGGTGATGCAACAGGTGAAGCCCCTGGTTGAGGTTTCGGCAAGCCCCAGGTGGCAGATCCGGCCGTTCGATAACTCCGAGGCGTCCCATATGGTCCTTGCCCTTCTCCCGTGCGGATTCGTTGGTTAGCGGGCTGCGGGGCTGCGTCGGCCCGCGCGCGCGATGCGACGTCGGCGCCATTCCAGCCGACCCCATCGCGCACCCCAGGCAGCTAGCGCGACGAGGAGCCCGGATGCGACGTTCTCAACGATGTTCATGGGGAAACCCTCCCAACGCCTCTGGGGCGAATGGACAGATCTGAACACCGTCTCGCAACTTTCCCCGACCAACAGCAAGAGGCCCTGGGCAACAACGCCCAAGGCCTCTCCGCATTCCTCGCCTGACCGTCCAGCTCAACGACCGACGGCAATCGGTGTTACGCCCAGTCGACGCCGAGTTTGGCGAGGGCGGCGAGTTGGTCGGCGGTGAGTTTGTCGCGTCGGGTTTTGGTGTTGGTGATCCATACGCCGAGCTTCACGGTCACCGGTTCCGCCTCGCCCTGGACGGCGATCTCCTCGCCGTGGGCACGGGGCACCGGCCGGTGGGCGCCTTCCCGCTCGATCCACTGCGCGAGGGCTGCCAGGCCCCGTTGGAACGCCTGCTGCGCCTTGCTCGGCCCCTTCGACGTGCGGCTGGCCGCCGGGGCCGGAGGCGGCGCCTGGGCGGGTTCTACGCCCAGTGCGATCAGCCGCTCCTGCTGCTCGGGCAGGAGCCGCGCCCAGGTGGCCGGCTGCTTCTGCTGCTGAAGCCACCGGCCGATGTCGTCGCCGTCCATGAGCACGCCGGGCGCGATGTCGGGCAGCTGTCCGTCGGCGTCGACCAAGTCGGCCAGGACGCGGTGGTGGCGCTGCCAGTCCAGTGGCCAGGGGCAGTTCCAGTCCTTGTCGACCGCGGCGAGCTGCGCGCCCCGGGTCGCCGCGGTGTCCTCGTCCTTCCCGAGCCCGCTCTTGACTCCCTTGCGCCGGAGGTTGGCCATGTACTGGCCGATGGGAACCATCTCGTCGTCCTCGCCCCACACCGCGTCCTGCCGAGGCGCCAGGTGCCCTGTGGCTCGCCGGTAGGACCGGAGCACGGCGAGCTTGGCCTCCCAGGCCTCCTCACCGGGCTCCCAGACCATCCCCGCCTCCGGCGCGTCCAGCAGCTTCTTGCGCCGGTCTTCGAGTTCCCCGGTGCGCAGGGCCTTGCGCTGCTGGTGCACCCACCGCCCCAGCGGGAACGCCTTGGTGACGCCGACCTCGACCTCGACGTCGTACGGGACGGCGTGCAGGCCGACGATCTCGTTCTCGGCCCGCCATCGGATCAGTGCCTGGTAGCCCTCCAGCCACACCAGCGACTCGGGCCGGTAGACGCGGGTGCGCAGGAACGCGGCGATCGTGGCGGCGTCCCGGGGCGAGGAGAAGTGCAGCAGCGCCGACTCGGCCGCCGCGTCGGTGCCGTCCTCCTGGTCCTCGCCGTCACCTTCGCCGCCGGCCCCGATGCCCCGCCCGTCCTCGTCGCGCCGGACGTGCAGCTTGCGCTTCCCGCTCGTGAGGGCGCTGGAGGCGAGCTGCTCGACGAGGCGGTCGTCATGACAGCGCAGGCCCTGGAGGACCGCTACAAGAGGGCGGAAGCTCGCGGAGGCCACCATGTCGGTCGGGTCCTCGTTCGGCTCCAGGAAGACGGGCACGATGATCCGCGCGACCTTGGTGGAGCCGTCCTTATTGAGCCGCAGGGCCCGGCCGATGTTCTGGACGATCTCGACTTGCGAGCCGCGGGTGTCGGCGAAGCAGATCGCTTCGACGCCGCGCTCGCCGGTGATGTCGACGCCCTCCCCCAGGACACGGACGGATGCGAGGAACGCGCGGTGTACGCGCCGGTTGTTCGCGTCGATGCCGTTGGCGAACTGCCGCAGGACCTCGCGGCGCTCGGTGACGAGGTGGTCGCCGCACAGCCACGCCGACCAGACCCGGTCCGGCGGTACGTGGCGGCCTGCGTCCAGCTCGTAGAACTCCGCGTCGATCGATGACTTCGGCAGCTGCTCCGCGGCCGCCAGGTCGGTGTCGGAGGCGTCGGTGACGTACAGCTCGGCTGCCGTCTGCGGCAGCTTGTCCGCGAACGCGGCCGCCTCCTCCACCTTCTGGTGGAACGTCATGACGGTGCGCAGGTTGTAGGCCGCGGCGTGCTCCAGGAGTGCGGCCTGCAGGAGCGCCAGGCGCCGGCCCCGCCGTGCCTCCTCGGACTCGCCGAGGACGGGGGAGGGGTCGCGGATCTCCAGGACGTCGATTTCGAATCCGGCGAGGATCCCCCGCTCGATCGCCTCCGACAGGCCCAGCTCAGCCAGCCAGGCGCCGTACGTTCCGTCTGGGTCATCGGCCATGCTCGCGATCTCCGCCTCCTGCCCGGCCGCGCCCTTCTGAGGCGCGGCCGCGGCCAGGATGCGCGGCGTCGCGGTCAAGTACAGCCGGAAGTCTGCAGGGATCCGGGTGTTGTCGTGGATGGCGGCCCAGGGGCGTCCGAGGTCGCCGGCGGTTCCGTGGGCCTCGTCGACGATGGCGAGGTCGAAGCCCGTCATCTGCTGCCCGTACAGCCTCTCTCCACCTGCCAGGGCGGCCTCCAGCGGCCCGCGGACTTTCCGCTGTCCCTTAGGTGCGTCGATGTCCTCGCGGTCCACCAGGGAGGCGTACGTGGCGAACACGACCACCGGTCCGGCCCCGGCCCACAGGGCGAGCTGGATGGGGTTGGTGGTGGTGCGGACCCCGAGTTTGTTCAGCACCGGGTCGTTCTCCAGCGAGCACACCGAGACCATCGGGGCCCGGTGGCCGACCAGGCGCCATGCCTGGGCGGTTTGGGCGAGCAGGTCCAAGGTGGGGACCGTGACGAGGATCCGGCCGCCGGGGAAGCACTCCATCGCGCTCGCGGCGGCCGTGATCGTCTTGCCCGAGCCGGTCGCTGACACGATGGTGCCCCGGGCCCCCTGTGGGGGCACAGATGACCTTGCAGGGAATCCCACCCACTGGCGGAAACTCGACTTCTGGTCGACCTGGTGTTCGCGGAGCTGGATCAAAGGAATTCTCCCGGTGTGGGAAGGACCTGTTCGATGGAAGTGATCCGGTATTCGGCGTCCTGGTATGTGCTGCCGGGCCAGCTGAACATGGCCTGGGCGTATTCGACCGCCGCACCGCCTGAGGCGGCGAAGACGTGCCGGACCAGAGGCTGTTCACCTGCCGAAGCGGCAGTGGGTCGGGCTGTGATCCGGTAGACGCGGTGGCGCAGCACCTCGACCGGCAGGCCGCCACCGGACTGTTCGGCCCAGGCCGCCTCTGTAGCCATACGCTGTACTCGCTGTTCTTCCCGGCGGGCCACTCGCCGGTCCTGGTCTGGGGAGTACACGGACATCTGCTGCTCCGCCATGACCTCTACGATGCGAGCCCATTCGATGCGCTGGCACGAGGCAATGTCCAGCGCGGTCGGCTTGCGTGGCTCCTGGGGTCCGGCGAGTGCGCGTTCCTCGCGGTCGCAGGCAGCCTGCCACTGTTCCTTCACCTCGCCCAGGACGAGTCCGTGGGCCTGTCTGACCACAGAGATCCGCGCCAATTCATCCGGATAGTATTCGTAGACAGGCATCCGCGAAACCTCACTCGATGCACCTGGAGAGTGTGGTGCTATTTCTCCAATGGTACATGCTGCATCATGCTATGGCCGGCGTCCGAGCACATGACTGACGAGCAGCGGGAAGCGAAGGAGGACGTCAGTGGTCGAGAATCCTTGGACGCCCGCCCATCAGGCGGTCGAGTCCAGCGACTATGCCGAGCTGACCCGCCTCCTCGATGAAGGCGCGGACGTCAACGAGGTGTGCTGGGGGATGACCCTGCTGGAGCATGCCATTGACCTGGAGGGTGACTCGGCACTCCAGTCGGGGACCCCCATCGATAGTCGGCTCACGGCGATACTGCTGGCCTACGGGGCCGATCCGAGACCGCAACCCCCGGGGCGGATGAGCGCGGTGGACCTGGCCGACTTCTACGGTCACGACATCGCCCACCGCCTGATAGACCGGATCACCTCAGCTGCTGCCAGCCGCCCGCGAAGCGGGCTGTGGTCCTGGAGGCGAAGCCGGAAGGACTGAACAGGCGGGAGCGAAGCGGACGCCCAACGGGCCGAAGGCCCCGACCCCGTGAAACGGGGTCACCTAGGCCCGCGCAGCGGGCCGTTCGGGACGGAGCGAAGCGGAGACCCGAACCGTCCGGAGCGAAGCGCAGGACTCCGGCCCGATGGGCCGGCACTGGCCAGCGAAGCCGGGCCCGCTGGCGCAGCGAAGCGGTTCCCTTCCCAAGCGCG
>NZ_CP108701.1:0-570792 GCF_045162725.1 Streptomyces sp. NBC_01006
GCGCTGCGCGCTTGGGAAGGGAACCGCTTCGCTGCGCTCAGCGGGCCCGGCTTCGCTGGCCAGTGCCGGCCCATCGGGCCGGAGTCCTGCGCTTCGCCCGGACGGTTCGGGTCTCCGCTTCGCTCCGTCCCGAACGGCCCGCCGCGCGGGCCTAGGTGACCCCGTTTCACGGGGTCGGGGCCTTCGGCCCGTTGGGCGTCCGCTTCGCTCCCGCCTGTTCAGTCCTTCCGGCTTCGCCTCCAGGACCACAGCCCGCTTCGCGGGCGGCTGGCAGCAGCTGAGGTGATCCGGTCTATCAGGCGGTGGGCGATGTCGTGACCGTAGAAGTCGGCCAGGTCCACCGCGCTCATCCGCCCCGGGGGTTGCGGTCTCGGATCGGCCCCGTAGGCCAGCAGTATCGCCGTGAGCCGACTATCGATGGGGGTCCCCGACTGGAGTGCCGAGTCACCCTCCAGGTCAATGGCATGCTCCAGCAGGGTCATCCCCCAGCACACCTCGTTGACGTCCGCGCCTTCATCGAGGAGGCGGGTCAGCTCGGCATAGTCGCTGGACTCGACCGCCTGATGGGCGGGCGTCCAAGGATTCTCGACCACTGACGTCCTCCTTCGCTTCCCGCTGCTCGTCAGTCATGTGCTCGGACGCCGGCCATAGCATGATGCAGCATGTACCATTGGAGAAATAGCACCACACTCTCCAGGTGCATCGAGTGAGGTTTCGCGGATGCCTGTCTACGAATACTATCCGGATGAATTGGCGCGGATCTCTGTGGTCAGACAGGCCCACGGACTCGTCCTGGGCGAGGTGAAGGAACAGTGGCAGGCTGCCTGCGACCGCGAGGAACGCGCACTCGCCGGACCCCAGGAGCCACGCAAGCCGACCGCGCTGGACATTGCCTCGTGCCAGCGCATCGAATGGGCTCGCATCGTAGAGGTCATGGCGGAGCAGCAGATGTCCGTGTACTCCCCAGACCAGGACCGGCGAGTGGCCCGCCGGGAAGAACAGCGAGTACAGCGTATGGCTACAGAGGCGGCCTGGGCCGAACAGTCCGGTGGCGGCCTGCCGGTCGAGGTGCTGCGCCACCGCGTCTACCGGATCACAGCCCGACCCACTGCCGCTTCGGCAGGTGAACAGCCTCTGGTCCGGCACGTCTTCGCCGCCTCAGGCGGTGCGGCGGTCGAATACGCCCAGGCCATGTTCAGCTGGCCCGGCAGCACATACCAGGACGCCGAATACCGGATCACTTCCATCGAACAGGTCCTTCCCACACCGGGAGAATTCCTTTGATCCAGCTCCGCGAACACCAGGTCGACCAGAAGTCGAGTTTCCGCCAGTGGGTGGGATTCCCTGCAAGGTCATCTGTGCCCCCACAGGGGGCCCGGGGCACCATCGTGTCAGCGACCGGCTCGGGCAAGACGATCACGGCCGCCGCGAGCGCGATGGAGTGCTTCCCCGGCGGCCGGATCCTCGTCACGGTCCCCACCTTGGACCTGCTCGCCCAAACCGCCCAGGCATGGCGCCTGGTCGGCCACCGGGCCCCGATGGTCTCGGTGTGCTCGCTGGAGAACGACCCGGTGCTGAACAAACTCGGGGTCCGCACCACCACCAACCCCATCCAGCTCGCCCTGTGGGCCGGGGCCGGACCGGTGGTCGTGTTCGCCACGTACGCCTCCCTGGTGGACCGCGAGGACATCGACGCACCTAAGGGACAGCGGAAAGTCCGCGGGCCGCTGGAGGCCGCCCTGGCAGGTGGAGAGAGGCTGTACGGGCAGCAGATGACGGGCTTCGACCTCGCCATCGTCGACGAGGCCCACGGAACCGCCGGCGACCTCGGACGCCCCTGGGCCGCCATCCACGACAACACCCGGATCCCTGCAGACTTCCGGCTGTACTTGACCGCGACGCCGCGCATCCTGGCCGCGGCCGCGCCTCAGAAGGGCGCGGCCGGGCAGGAGGCGGAGATCGCGAGCATGGCCGATGACCCAGACGGAACGTACGGCGCCTGGCTGGCTGAGCTGGGCCTGTCGGAGGCGATCGAGCGGGGGATCCTCGCCGGATTCGAAATCGACGTCCTGGAGATCCGCGACCCCTCCCCCGTCCTCGGCGAGTCCGAGGAGGCACGGCGGGGCCGGCGCCTGGCGCTCCTGCAGGCCGCACTCCTGGAGCACGCCGCGGCCTACAACCTGCGCACCGTCATGACGTTCCACCAGAAGGTGGAGGAGGCGGCCGCGTTCGCGGACAAGCTGCCGCAGACGGCAGCCGAGCTGTACGTCACCGACGCCTCCGACACCGACCTGGCGGCCGCGGAGCAGCTGCCGAAGTCATCGATCGACGCGGAGTTCTACGAGCTGGACGCAGGCCGCCACGTACCGCCGGACCGGGTCTGGTCGGCGTGGCTGTGCGGCGACCACCTCGTCACCGAGCGCCGCGAGGTCCTGCGGCAGTTCGCCAACGGCATCGACGCGAACAACCGGCGCGTACACCGCGCGTTCCTCGCATCCGTCCGTGTCCTGGGGGAGGGCGTCGACATCACCGGCGAGCGCGGCGTCGAAGCGATCTGCTTCGCCGACACCCGCGGCTCGCAAGTCGAGATCGTCCAGAACATCGGCCGGGCCCTGCGGCTCAATAAGGACGGCTCCACCAAGGTCGCGCGGATCATCGTGCCCGTCTTCCTGGAGCCGAACGAGGACCCGACCGACATGGTGGCCTCCGCGAGCTTCCGCCCTCTTGTAGCGGTCCTCCAGGGCCTGCGCTGTCATGACGACCGCCTCGTCGAGCAGCTCGCCTCCAGCGCCCTCACGAGCGGGAAGCGCAAGCTGCACGTCCGGCGCGACGAGGACGGGCGGGGCATCGGGGCCGGCGGCGAAGGTGACGGCGAGGACCAGGAGGACGGCACCGACGCGGCGGCCGAGTCGGCGCTGCTGCACTTCTCCTCGCCCCGGGACGCCGCCACGATCGCCGCGTTCCTGCGCACCCGCGTCTACCGGCCCGAGTCGCTGGTGTGGCTGGAGGGCTACCAGGCACTGATCCGATGGCGGGCCGAGAACGAGATCGTCGGCCTGCACGCCGTCCCGTACGACGTCGAGGTCGAGGTCGGCGTCACCAAGGCGTTCCCGCTGGGGCGGTGGGTGCACCAGCAGCGCAAGGCCCTGCGCACCGGGGAACTCGAAGACCGGCGCAAGAAGCTGCTGGACGCGCCGGAGGCGGGGATGGTCTGGGAGCCCGGTGAGGAGGCCTGGGAGGCCAAGCTCGCCGTGCTCCGGTCCTACCGGCGAGCCACAGGGCACCTGGCGCCTCGGCAGGACGCGGTGTGGGGCGAGGACGACGAGATGGTTCCCATCGGCCAGTACATGGCCAACCTCCGGCGCAAGGGAGTCAAGAGCGGGCTCGGGAAGGACGAGGACACCGCGGCGACCCGGGGCGCGCAGCTCGCCGCGGTCGACAAGGACTGGAACTGCCCCTGGCCACTGGACTGGCAGCGCCACCACCGCGTCCTGGCCGACTTGGTCGACGCCGACGGACAGCTGCCCGACATCGCGCCCGGCGTGCTCATGGACGGCGACGACATCGGCCGGTGGCTTCAGCAGCAGAAGCAGCCGGCCACCTGGGCGCGGCTCCTGCCCGAGCAGCAGGAGCGGCTGATCGCACTGGGCGTAGAACCCGCCCAGGCGCCGCCTCCGGCCCCGGCGGCCAGCCGCACGTCGAAGGGGCCGAGCAAGGCGCAGCAGGCGTTCCAACGGGGCCTGGCAGCCCTCGCGCAGTGGATCGAGCGGGAAGGCGCCCACCGGCCGGTGCCCCGTGCCCACGGCGAGGAGATCGCCGTCCAGGGCGAGGCGGAACCGGTGACCGTGAAGCTCGGCGTATGGATCACCAACACCAAAACCCGACGCGACAAACTCACCGCCGACCAACTCGCCGCCCTCGCGCAGCTGGGCCTGGACTGGGCGCGGTAGCGGTTGTGGCAGAGCTCCAGGGGCCGACCTCTCGACGTGGTCTCTCCAGGGCAGGCGAGTCACACGCTGCCGGGAATTCGCGAGGAAAGACCCCCCGGCTCCAGCCTAGAACGCCCCCTGCACGCCTGTGGCGGGGTCTTCGTGTTGCCCTGCTCCCGGTGGCGGCACTCCAGAACGATGCTGTCGGCAAAGTCGTGGACGCAGCCACCTGCGACCTCAGCACATGCGCTCTGACCTGCACGTTTTCCTCCGGATACCTAGGATAGACGTGCACGGGCGACAGCGTAAAAGCGGTGTTGTCCGCGCTTTGGTGACCTGCGCTCACCATGCTCAGGACGTCCCAGGGAGGGTGCTTCATGACCGAATCCGGCAACCCCAGTCAGCCCGTAAACGTGAACGAGTACGACGCCAGTCACATCCAGGTACTCGAGGGCCTCGAGGCGGTACGCAGGCGGCCCGGCATGTACATCGGCTCGACCGGCGAGCGCGGCCTGCACCAGATGGTCTACGAGGTCGTCTCGTACGCCGTCGACGAGCACCTGGCCGACCACGCCGACGCCATCGACGTCACGATCACCGCAGACGGCGGCATTCGCGTCACGGACAACGGGCGCGGCCTGCCCGTCGAGGTACGGGAGTCCACCGGCAAGTCCGCCGTCGAACGCCAGCTGACGGAGCTGTCCTTCGTTCCCAAGCCCCGCACCGGCTACTGGGTGTCCGGCGGCATCAACGGCCTGGGCCTGTGCGTGGTCAACGCACTGTCGAGCCGTCTCACGGTCGAGGTCCACCGGGACGGCCACCGTTGGACCCAGGAGTACGAGAAGGGCATCCCGATCAGTGCCTTGACGAGGCACGAAGAGAGCAGCGGACACGGCACCGCGATTGTGTTCCTGCCAGACGCCGACATCTTCGAGACCACCTTGTGGTCGTTCGCCACGCTGTCGCAGCGCCTCCAGGAACTGGCCTTCCTCAACGGGGGCCTGGCCATATCACTCACCGACGAGCGTCCGGAGCGACCGGTCCGCCACCACCACCTTGACGGCCTTCGCGCCTACGTCGCCCACCTCAACCCCTACCCCTCGAGTCTCGTCCACTCCCCCGCCATCGGCTTCACGTCGGAGAACGAGGAGCAGACGATCTTCGTCCAGGTCGCCATGCAGTGGAACACCTGGTCCCCGGGAGAGTTCCGCTCCTTCGCGAACAGCACCCGCACTCATGAAGGCGGCGCCCACGAAGTGGGCTTCCGTACCGCGCTCACGTCTGTCGTCAACGAGCACGCGCGCCGTCAACGGCAGATATCCGCAGAGGACGAGGACCTCACGGCCGAGGCCGTCCACGAGGGCCTGACCGCGGTCGTGTCCGTAAAGCTCGCCCATCCCGTCTTCGAGGGATCCACCAGAACCAGGCTCAGCAATCCCGAAGCGGACACCTACGTCCAAGAGGTCATCCGCCAACACCTCGCCGACTGGCTGGACCGCAACCCGAACGAAGCCGCAGCCATCATCCGCCACATCGTCAATGCCTCTACCGGACGCGGGAAGTGGTGACGGAGGCTCTTTAGCGCAAGGGAGAGCCCGGCGTCAGTGCTATGCCGGATACAAGCCCGCCGCCACCCGATCGGGGGAATGGTGGACCCGCTGGGACTCGGGATGCTGTGCCGAAGGGGCTGGTGGGGTCGTGCGGGCGATAGGTGATGGGCTGGAGCGGCTCCTGTACACGCGGCCGGTACCGGTGACGACGGCGGATCAGCTGAAGGCGTTGCTGCGGTGGGAGCGGGGCTCCACCCGGCAGGTCGCCGCTGTCCCGGGCGTGTCCCAGCGGACCGTCCAGCGCTGGGTGACCCCCAAGCCGGTAAGCCAAGGACGCCCGAACCCCGGCCACGAGCAGAAGACCGCGGAACTCGTGCGGGCCCGCTGGCAGCCGCTGATCCGTGCGCGCCGGCGGGCCGCGGCGGAGGCCGGTGGTGTAGTCGTCCATACCCGGGCCCGGTTCGGGTTCAAAGCCGGTGGCGGCAGCTCGGACGATCCGCAGTTGCGGCGTGTCACCGGGCGTCTGAACGGGGCGGTGACACAGCAGATCTTCGCCGCCTTGGACGCAGGTGTCAGCGAGGAGCAGCACAAGCTGATCCTCGGCCGTGCGCTGGGACACCTCTACTTCCGCGAGGCCGGTCACCGTGCCCACGGTCTCCACGTAACCCTCGATGACATCGACTTCATCGAGTTCGCCCTTCAGTGACGTGTAGAGGCCGGGTCTGCGGCAGGTCGTCAGTGAGCCGAAGCACGAGAGTTGACACTAAGGCCGGTGTGTTGTCACTCGGGGACGTCTGCTGGCGATGGCAGCGGGTTGGGCCGGCGCCCGCCTGCGCAGGCCAGGACTTCTGTCACCGACGAGTTCAGAAAGATCGTGAACACGGACGACCTGTCCGCAGAGTCAATGACACCGGTACGGACAAGCTCTTCCCCAGCCTGCCGCAGGATGTCGACCGAGGCGGCAAGACCCTCGATCGTGTGGCCGCGCCGAGCAGCTGAGCGGATTCGAAGCCCGAACACCCCCGCGTGCCGGATGGCAGGGACCAGACCGTCCCATACGACGAAGGCACCCCCGGCCATCAAGGCATCACGGGCAGGTCCGCATGCCGCGGTCTGTTCCCGAAGCATGGCGCTGAGGTCCTCGCGAGTCACGCTGTGCGCCGGTGCCCGTACGACCCAGTTATCGCCCACGTGTGACAACTGCATCGCCTCTCTGGTGACAGTCAGACTGCTTCGACCTGCTTCCTTCGCAGGCTATCTGGTGCCGACGGTGACGGCTATCGAGCCTCGGCACAGTCAGCGGGTGGCCGTGAGCGGGTAGTAGCCGTGGGCTTCTTGTGCTTCGCGCCAGTCCCACACCACGGCGTCCTTCCGGGCCGCACGTTCGGCGCCGGGTGGCTGAGGCGGGCGCAGCCCGGCAGCCTCGGCCAGACGCAGGACGGCCGGGCGCTCCCCGGGGCCGGCCAGCAGGTAAGTGGCCTGGGTCAGGTGTGCGTAGCGGGTGGCGGCGCGCAGGAAGACGATGGCCCAGGGCGGGACGGGGTGAGTGGCGCAGCCGTCGGTGAAACGGGCCTGGTCGTGGAGTGCGAGCAGGGCTGGTGCGTCGTGGAAGTCGTCGCTTCGGGCGGTGGCCAGCTGCTGGAAGGAGGCTCCGGTGAACAGGGTGGCGGCCAGGGCTGCAGCCAGCTGTGGGTGGGCGGTCACGGTGTGGATCCGGCGGGCGGCTTCCTCGGCTTGGGCGGGGGTGAGGGGGGTGGGGGCGAGCCGGTGTTTCCAGTCGATCAGGTCGGGACTGCAGGGGCCCGTGCACGGGCTGGGGCTGTCGTAGGAGACGAGCCGGTCCAGGGGAGACAGCGTGAGCCAGCGTCCCGGCTCCACGCCGGGCCTGACGGCGTCCGCGGCAACAGGCCGGGCGTCGGTTGGGGGTGCGGGGTCGTTGCCGTAGAGGGCGCGGGCTTCGGCCAGGGTGGTGGTGCGGGTATGGGGCAGCTCGGCGAGAGCGCGGTCCAGGACGGCGGTCAGGCGGCGACGGTGGACGACGAGGGCGAGGTGGATTGCGGTCTGCCGCCACAGGGTGAGGATGCGCTGGAGACGGCGTGCGTCGAGGAGGTGGGCGCGCAGGACGGTCAGGCGGGTCACGGCCAGTGCGGTCGTCCACGCGGCGGCCGCCTCCCACAGCGGTGGGCGGCCATGGGGGAACCGGCCCGGGATGTGTACGGGTTTGCCCAGGGCCAGGAGCAGGTCGTGGGCCAGGGCGGTATCGCTCGTCGTGCCGGGGCCGGGGTGGAGGGTGATCCGCCCGGCCGCGGGGTGGTGGGCGGCGAGGGCGCTGTGCGTGAAGGCGGCGTCGTCCCCACAGTCGAGGACGATCGCCAGACCCGGCGCGGTGGTGGGTGGGTTCATGCGAGGCGGCTGAAGGCCCAGCGAAGCAGGTCGCGGTCCGGGCGCGGGCGGTCCATGCGCTCCATAGCGGTCCGCACGTGGGCGGTCAGCTGCGCCCAGGCGCGGAAGTTGCCATGGGCGGCCTGTTCGTCGGCGAAGGTGATGTCGGCCAGGTCTGCGTCCTCCCAGACGGGGTGGAAGAGCGGGACGACGTCGAGGACCTCTTCGGGGGTGAGGCGGGTGAACTGCTGCCAGATGAAGATCCGGGAGGAGAGCATCGGCTCGCGGCGCAGGACCGTGTGCGCGCCGGCGCCGCCGACGAAGACGATCGCGATCTGGGTGACGGGCTCGTCCCACAAGTAGCGGAAATACTCGAACGCCTCCCCGTTGAGCCACTGTGCCTCGTCCACGAGGAACGTGCGCGGCCTCTCGGACAGGGCGGTCTTCAGCAGGCGGTCGAACTCGCTGGGGTGGCGGGGAGGCTCACCGGGCAGGCGGAGCGTCTCGAACAGTTCGTAGCGGACCGCGCGGGCGGTGGGACGGGCCCGGAAGGTGACCCGGCAGACCTCCTCGCCCCGGGTGTCCTCCAGCTCGTGCAGGCACGTGTTGACCGCCAGCGTCTTCCCGAAGCCGGCGTTGCCGTGGATGCACATCATCGCCCGCGCGGCGACCGTGTCCGCGATGTTCTCCCGCGCAGTCAACAGCGCCCTTGTGGTCACGATGGAAGCCTCGGGCAGATTCACGTACTGGTAGGTGGGCGCGGTCACCGCACACCACCGCCCGCAGCACCATCCCCGCCACCGGTGACACCCGCCTCCGGTCCGCCGCCGGGCCCGTCGTCATCCGGCGCGGGTGACGTCTGCGGCCGGGTACGGGCCGCGAGGGAAGCCGGGGTACGCCAGTCAGACGGAGGCGCGGCCGGCGGGATCAGGTCCGGCAGCGCCAGCCTCGACAGATCCCCCCGGTCAGCCACCGCCAACTCGGCAGCAGCTTCGACCGCGCCCACGGCGTCCAGCCGCTCAGGCTTCCCCGGCCGGGTCGCGGCGGCGTAGCGCTCGCGCTGGGCCGCGGCGAGGTCCTTGCGCAGCCGCCGGCCACGCGCGGCCCGCGCGGTGCGGACCTGGGTGATCTGCTCCGGGCTCGCCTCGTCCGCGACGGTCGCAGGTCCCAGGTAGCGACCGGTCGCGGCGTCGAAGACCTCGATCCGGTGATCGTGGTGCGGCATGAACCGCACCCTCACCCCCGTACCAGCCAGGCCCGTCATCCACGGCCCCACATAGTCCCGCCGACGGAACCGGACACCACGGGTGGAGACCACCCGGATCCGTCCGTCATCCTCCAGCGTGAACGTCCACAACTCCTCCGGACTGAACTCCCGTACCGGAATCGGATCCGCCTCCCAGGCCTGGAGCGGGGTCTTCCCGCCCAGCGGGCCCGGCTGGGCGGCACGGTGTTCCACCACTCCACCCAGCGCAGCAGCCGGGCGGTGAAGTCCTCGAACCCGAGCAGCAGCTCGTCCTTGGGCCGGGCCCGCCGCCGGCCCGGGCGCGGTTGGCGCACGTAGCCGGGCAACGCGGCCAGGAACATCACCTCCACAGCTCGGTTCAGGCCCTCGACCGTGCCCTTCAGGTGCGGGGTGTAGGCGGGCAGGTCCTCCACCTCGACCACCAGCGCCCCGAACGCCGCCGCGACCGTCCTCGACAAGAAGTCCCTGCCCCGGTCCACCCGGACCTTCTCCGGAAGTCCGCCCTGCGGCCCGAACGGCTCCTCGCGCAACACCGCAGCGCGGAGCGCGGCCAGCACCGACTCCCGCGACGGACACCCGGGCGTCACCGCCACCCCCATCACCGTGTTCGTCGCGCAGTCCACGAACCACGTCACCCACGGACGACGGACCGTGCCCTCGACCTCGACCAGGACCGGGGCCTGGACGTGATCGGCCTCCCACACCTGATTCCGCCACCCACGCGGCCGCGTCAGAAACACATCATGCTTCCTGGCCTCACGCTCACCACCAGCAAGCCCCGCCCGCTCCCCCGCGGACAGATCCCGCCGGATCGCACGATGCAACGTCTGAACCGACGGCGGCGGATCCCCCTCGCCCCGGTCCGCGCGAGCCGTCAGCTCACGATGGACAGCGGCGACGTTCCCCCTCCACAGACCGAGCAGAGCCCGGACCTCCGGGGTAACCATGAACCTGCCGTAGTACCGGGCCTGCTCCCCCAGCACCACAGAGTCGTCTTCCTCCACTGCGGCCAACCACCGCCACACCGCCCGCTCCCGCACCCCGAACGTCTCACCCACCGTCCGCACATGCTGGGTGGTCAGCTTCCCCTCCCGGCGCAAAGCCAACAGCTGGCGCACCGCCGGCCCCCGCAACGCCCGAACCGACACCGCAGGCAACGCTCCACCCGAACCCCCGGCGACCGGGAGCTGTACTTCCTCGTCCACCCGCCCCACACAACCGGCCCCCGGCCAGCCGATAGATCAGAACTCACGAAACTGAGACAGCGTCACCCCTGGGACGATAAAGCCCAAGGACAGCGATCCCCCACCGATCTCTCACATCAAAGACAGTGACACCCGATCTCAGAGCAAGCCTTGACCAGCACCAACACCCCAAGAGGCCACTGTCTCTCACACCACTGTCCCTAAACCGAGAGATCGCACTGAAAGCCCTCCTGGACGGCGGCGCGCGCCTCACGGCCGTGGTCGCGGGGGTGACATGGCACGGGGAGGACATCGGCCGCTGGCTCGCCACCCAGCGCCGCGACTTCCGCCGGCTGAACGAGGAGCAGCAGCGCCGCCTGACCGAGCTCGGCGTGAAGCCAGCACGGGCCGTACGGGCCCGTACGGCGGCCGCGACGGCGGGTGCGACGTCCATGTCCGGGCGGGGCGCCGAGGCGTTCCAGAAAGGCATCCAGGCCCTCACGCAGTACCAGGAACGTGAAGGTGGCGACCTGCCCGGCCGAACACACACCGAACTGCTGCCCGACGGGTCGGAACATCGGACCGGGGTATGGATCGCCAACCAGAAACAACGCCGCGACCGACTCGACACCGACCAGCTCACCGCCCTCGCCGCCCTCGGAGTCCCGTGGGCGCAGTAGCCCTGGCCTTGGGCGCCCCTGCGGTCCGAACGTTCCGGCCCGCCTTCGGCGAGCGGTCGCTGTGACGGCTCACCGAAGGCGGACGTGATGGTCATGGCTTTGTTCACGAGGACGGGCAGCACTTCGACATCGGTTCGGGAGTCGCAGCCTGGCCGAAATATTCACGAGTTTCGGTTCTGGCCGTTCTTCCGTGAGACCTACGCCATCTGCGGGGCAGCGCCAGTCTGAGTCCGTCGGCTGCGGAACCACGTGGCGCATGTCAACGTCCATCCAGACGTTGGCAAGATCATGAACCTGACGGAGGACCCGCCCATGTCGGCAACAGCTGCCCGCTACCTGTACCTCGCGCGGCACGGTGAGGCCTCATCGGACGAGAGCGCGCTGACGGACAACGGCCGCCGTCAGGCCGTCCTGCTCGGGGAGCGGCTCCGCGGGGCCCCTCTCGCGGCGATCCACCATGGCCCGCTCGCGCGCGCGGAGCAGACGGCGCAGCTGGTCTGCGAGCAGCTCGACGATGTTCCCCTGCAGTGTTCCGGACTGGCCGGCGACTACATTCCCTACATGCCGCAGCGCGAGGAGCTGCCGTCAGGATCGGCCGACGCGATGCTCGGTCACCTGGCCCAGTTCCCGGCCGAGGAACGTGAACAGGGCCCCGGCCTGGCCCAGGAGGCTCTCGCGCTGTTCACAGGACCCGTCGCCGGCGATGAGCCGCTCCACGAGCTCGTCGTCACGCACAACTTCCTCATCGGCTGGCTTCTCCGGGCCGCCCTTGACGCGCCGAAGTGGCGCTGGATGGGCATCAACCACGCCAACGCCGCGCTCACCGTCATCCGCTACGCGCCCGGCCGGCCCCCGTCCGTTCTCCTCTTCAACGACACCGGCCACCTCCCCGCCGACCTGCGGTGGACCGGCTTCCCGCCCGACCTCCACATCTGAGAACAGTGATCCCCCATCGCAGGCAGTCACCAGACGAAGATCCAGTGACGACGCCTGGCTGACCCACAGGCCAGGCGCCGTCAAATCTCTCGACAGCACCCGGGCCTGCTGGGGCTGTCTCGTAGCAGTGGACCTTGCGGAGGTCAGATCCACCTTGCGTTTGATCTTGCGTGGGCGGGAAAGATCCCCGCATGACCGATCCTGTGAACGACGGCGTGGCGACGCCGACAACCGTGTCGATCTCGGTGAAGGGCCTCTCAGACGCCGGTCTGGAACCGCAGCTGCGGTCCTGGATCAGCTCCGGCCCCAACGAGCCCGTGACCGCCGAACAGATCACCCGGGCCATCGGGGAGGACCGGCTCGCCCAGGCCGCCGAATCCCTCGGCCGCGAGCCCGGCGACCTCGCCGCAAGTCTCGCCGCCGATCTCCCCGGCCTCATCGACACCGCCTCCCCCAACGGCCGCGTCGAATTGGCCCGCACCCAGGACGAAGCCGTCGCCATCCAGGCCCGAACGGCAGGCAGCATCCACGCCTACATCGAAGGAGGACCCGCCTCTCTCTACAACGGGACCGACGCCATCGCACTGGCCACCAAGTCCAATGGCGTGACGCTGACCGCAACCCCTCAAGAGGTCGTGGACGACGCGACGTCCACTCCCGGAACCCAAGCCGACATGACGATCACGCCCGCACGCCCGCTCGACACCCAAAACGGGCTCTACACGGCCGACATGACCGTGATCTTCGACGCCGTGCCCCGCCCCTAAGGCTTGTCCCGTAACTGCTGGTCACAGGTGAGATGATCTTGGTGTGGCTGGTGTGATCACGGCGTCGGAGCCGTCTTGGATAGCCCCGTTCACCGGGCTGAGCCCGCGCTGTTTCGGGAAGCTGGTGACCGTGCTGCGGCGCGAGGGTGCGGACGCGGTCCGCAAGGGCCGGCCGTGGAGCCTTCCTCTGGAGGACCGTGCTCTGCTGGTGGCGGCGTACTGGCGCACGAACTTGACGATGCGCCAGCTCGCTCCGCTGTTCGGGGTCTCGAAGTCGGCCGCCGACCGCATCATCGACCACCTCGGGCCGATGCTCGCCCTGCAGCCCCGCAAGCGGTTCGCCAAGGACACCGTGCTGATCGTGGACGGCACCCTGGTGCCCACCCGCGACCACTCCGTGGCCGAGCAGTCCAAGAACTACCGATACTCCACCAACCACCAGATCGTCATCGACGCCGACACCCGCCTGGTCGTCGTGGTCGGCCGGCCGCTCGCCGGAAACCGCAACGACTGCAAGGCCTGGGAGGAATCCGGCGCCAAAGCCGCCGTCGGCAGAACACTCACGATCGCCGACGGCGGCTACCCCGGCACCGGACTCGTCATGCCGCACCGCCGCCGCAAAGGCGAAGACCTGCCCGACTGGAAGCAGGCGCACAACAAGTCCCACAAGCAGATCCGCGCCCGTGCCGAGCACGTCTTCGCCCGCATGAAGACCTGGAAGATCCTCCGCGACTGCCGCCTCAAAGGCGACGGCGTCCACCACGCCATGCTCGGCATCGCCCGCCTGCACAACCTCGCCCTCGCCGGATAGGCCAGCGGATCACACCGCGACTGACCCCTGCCCAAGGCGACTCAAAGATCATTTACGGGACAAACCTTAGGGCGGCTCGGAGGGTGTCGGTGACGCCGTCGGGAATCTGCACCTCCCTCAGCCTGATCACGGCGGTCAGGATGGACAGGGCGTTGGTCGTGATCTTCTCCTGCGCCTGCATCTTCGTTTGGAAGCGCCGGTTACGGACCTCCAGCAGTGGCGAGATGTAGCGGCCGGTGAAGATGGTCGTCGCCATCAAGATCAGTGCGGCACTCCCCCATGCGGGGATCCAGTCGAGCATGGCGCCGATTCTGGTGACGCGCAGCGGTAGGCCGCAGGCGAACCGGCAGATCCGACAGGAGTACTGCGGTCGATCGCTTCGAGACGGGCGGCGCAGGGCGTGCCGTGGGAGCCCGGTGGCCCGGGTGCGCCACAGTGGTCGGATGCGCCGCCGGACCCCTCGACATGGTGGACACGGCCTTTGCCGCGTTGATCCAGTGGTCCGCGTGATCGGCCGCAGCGCGCTGCCCGAGCTCTCGGAGGGCCATCGGCTACGGCAATGGCCGACGGTGTACAGGCCTGCCCCGCCTGGATGCCACGCTCTCTTCTGGTTGCCCGAACTTGGCACCTGGATCGAGGTGAAGGGGCCTGGCACACCCCAGGTCGCAGTCGTGCACCGCGCGATCCTGATCAGCCGTGGCGATCTGCCGGGGTGACCACGACCGTGGCCCCCCGGGCCCACGGTCATAGCTGAGGCGTGAGGACCGTCAGGCGCAGCAGGGCGGCCAGGGCCAGGCCGGCAGGGATGGCGTACCACCAGCGGCGCAGCCATTCGGCCTTCACGAAGACCCATGTGAGCAAGGCCGCCGCGATGGAGAAGGCGAGTCCGAGGCCGGCCGCGAACTCGGTGTTGCTGACGGCCTGGCTGTCCCAGGGGCCGTCTGGCTCGACCATGTACGCGGTGAGCAGGACATAGCCCGTCACCACATGCCCGACGACAAGGACGACGGCGCACACGGCCGTACCGACCCGGCTCGCCGTCCGCAGCGGGCGCCCGCGATGCACGTCGGCCGCCGGTTCCGCGCTCCCGCTCACCTCAAGGCCTCCTTCGCCTGGTCCACTTTCCGGTCGAAGCCACGACCATACGCCTGGGCGGCGTCGCTCTCGTAGTACGGGCCGCCGTTGTAGCGGGCGGCGATCTCCTGCATCTGGGCACGCGTCATCTGCTCCGGCGGCACGTCCGCGAAGCCGCTCTCGGCCTTGAGCTGCGCCAGGTACTCGGAGGCGATGAAGATGTTCTTCGCAGGGTCCTTGATCGCGGACACCACCTGGTCCCGCTGAAGGTCGGTGAGGTTGTGCGGGTCGTACCCGAGCACCTCGGCAGCGCGCCGGACCTGGATGGCCATGGGCCCCATCGAGGTCTGATCGGGGTCCTCGCTGCCCGGCAGGATCTTGCGGCCCTCGTAGGCTGCTTCGTCGAGCCAGCCGGGGTCGCCCTCCACCTCCTGCCAGGCAATGCCTGCGACCATCTCGGGCGGAAGTCCCGAGTCGCTTGCAGCTGCCTTGATCAGATCCCTGTTCGCCGAGATGTACTCGCGGCGGCCGTCGTCGGAGCTGGACCACAGCCAGTAGTTGTTGCCCTGCCCCTCCGGGAGTCCGTCGACCCGGCTCGCGATGCGCATCAGCGCTTCGGAGACCACGACATCCGAACGCAGCGTAGGTATCGAGTCAACCTTGGGGCCTGCGCCCGGCAACTGGACGTTCGGGTTGGCCTGTGCCTCCCGCGCTTCGCTCTGAAGCGGTCCGAGATTCCTGAGGAACTGTTCCGGGTCGGGAATCGTCCCCTTGAACTCCGGGATCTGCCTGTACGCCGCCCTGATGTCGGCGGTGCAGGTCTCACGGGCCTCGGACTCGACGCGGAGGGCATCGCCGAAGTGGTTTTTGGTCTGGCTGTAGTAGCGCTCCGCCTCCTCCCGGATCGCGTCCACATCGACCGTCAGTTCGGCGAAGAAATCCAGCACGCCAGTGGTGCCGCGCAGATCCTCCCACTGCCGCAAGGGTTCCGCTGCTCGCGCTGTCGAAGTGATCGCTTGGGCTTCCCGGGACATGACCGAGGAGAGCAGTCCCTCCGTGGTCTTGCCGTTCTTGTAGTGCGCCTTGGCCGTCGTGACTGCGTCGCTGTAACGGGCGAGGGCCGACGCCGCCGTGCGGAAGGCTCCCGAGAGGGCTTCGGCGAGGCTCTTGCTCTCCGCGAGCCGCTTGACGTAGAGATCGCGGGCCTCGCTCTCCCACTCGACCTTGGTTGCCTTGCGGAAGGCGTCACCGGTCGACTCAATCAGCACGTGGAGGCGCCTGAACTCGGCGGCATTGCGGTCGATGAGGGCCGGGTTGGCGTCCTCGAGGAACGCAACCTCTGCGCGGTAGGCCATGGTCGCTCACCTGTTCTCGGGAGCGATGAAGCTCCCGCAGTCGAGCATCGAGTTCATCTGCTGTTGGACACCATGATCGACATGGGTGTAGGCACTGCTCGAGGACTTCAGCTTGGTGGACAGCGCGGCAAGGAGGACGACCATGTCGTTGTACTGGTCCTTGGCGAACCGGGCGAAGGTGTCGACGCCGGACGCCACGTCCGCATGTGCGCGCGGAGCGCGGCACATCGTCGCGTTCTCGCCGTCCATCCGGCCCTCGTGGAGGAGGCCGGCGATCTCCATCAGGAGGTGGGCGTTCCCGTTGATGGAGGCGGCGTTCACCGAGTACCCGTCGCCGCGGGCGCCCGGTGCGCCGGGATGGCCACCGTCACCTGCAGGAGCATGGTTCAGCCTCATCTGTGCGGAGTCGGGGTCCTGGCTGCGAGCGAGCGCGGCCGCCTTGAGGCCGGCCCACTCTTCGGCGAATGACACTGCTTCAGACCCCCTGTACCGCCAACTACGAACACGCATAGTCGTTCGATTCCATCTTCACACAGCCCGGCCGGCGATGATCGCGTTTTATGGGGAATTCGGAGGTAACTGCAGCACATGGCGCGGTTCCCGCTCCCCGGATCTGCCCGGAGGCAGGCAGCCGTGAGGTAGTCGATGCCCGCGAGTTGGGCCCGCTGCAACGCCTGCCCGACCGCGGGCCCAAAGTAGGCGTGAAGGTCCCATCAGTGGCCCCACTCCCAGGTGACAGGGGCGACGCGGGTCACACACGCACTTTAGAACCCCGCGAAGTGTCGCGGAGCGGGAAATTCGAGGTCTGGCTCAATGGGGCATCAGGTGGAAGAGCCCGGCTTTCGGGGCGTCTTCGAGTCATACGTACGCGACCGTCCTCCCACTCGGGTGGTGGAGCGTACGTGCCCGGGCAGCCGGCGGAGAGGAAAGAGAACGCACCGACATGCTGAACGATGTGATCACGGGCTCGATCGCGGAGCTCACGGGGAGTCTCGCCGTGGTGGGAGTTCTCGGCCTCGCCGCCCGGGCCCGCAGGCGCCGCGGTGGCCAGCGCGGCACTCGGCCGGGCACAGATGCCTCGGCAACCAGGGCTGCCCGCATATACACCTTGATCGGTACACGGGCACCGGACGGCAACGCAGTCCAGACCGCCAGCAGCCGCCCTGCCGGAACCATCCTCACCCGGAAAGGACCAGCGGGCGAGCGCCACCGGCGGTTCGAGCTGACCGACGCGATCCTCGCCGACGGCACGTACGCGGCGGAACCGCTCGACGAGTACCGATGAAGGGAGCCGCGAACACGGCCGCAATGTACGGCACTCATTGGGGTGGACCTACCGGGCACGCGACACCAGTCGGCCGCCGCACGGGTTCCCGGGGTATGAGCCAGGAGAACATGATCACCATCGAAACCGTGGCCACGAGAAGGCCACCGTCCAAGCCGCCCAGCGGGTCTCGGACCTATTCCTGTCGAGCGGCCCTTGCCGGCTGCGGCGTACGCCCGGCGAGGACGAGGTCCAGTTCTTCGTGTACGCGGACGTCAGCAGGGGTCCGGGCGAGGGTGGGTGCCTCGACCCTGAGGAGGCTGACGGAGCAGGCGCGTTTCTTCGGTGAATCCCGCCATCCAGACGGGTGAGTTGGCTGCGACGGGCCGGGTGGCGCTCGCGGCAGACCCGTTACAGCGGCGTTCGTGATCAAGAACCTCGTGCTGCGCGGCCTGCCCTCCCTCACCCTCACCGTCCTGCCCCTCTTCTCCGCGGCCCCCGCCTCGCACTCCGCCCCCGCACCGACCCACGTCGCCAAGGCGGCCGGGCCGGCCGGAGGCCGCGCTCCCCTGCCCCTGTTCGATGCAATCGACCAGCTGCCAGTCGCCGCCGAGCACCGCGAGGGTTACACACGGGACCCGTACAAGCACTGGAACAGGGGCCTCAACTCCGGGGACGACTGTGACACCCGTAAGGAAGTCATCCTCACCGAAGCCGTGACGCCGCCGCAGGTCGCGGCAGGCTGCAAGCTGACCGGCGGCAACTGGCGCTCCGCGCACGACGTCGTCGTCACCGACGCCGCACGCCTGCACGCCTGCACGCCTGCACGCCTGCACGCCGACCACTTCGTCCCGCTGGCCGAGGTCTACGACTCTAAGTAGGCGGAGTTGGGCTGGACGCATCGTTCCGCCGCTTTCGCAGGCGGCGCGGTGCGGCCCGAGAACGGGGGTGTCACTCGTCCAGGTGAGGGTGTGGGGTTCTGGACCTGGGGTGGAGTATCCGACGCCACGATGTTGCATTCGGTGCAACCGTCGGAGGTGTGGGGTGGGTGTGGCAGACGTGCCGGGTGCGATCCGGCTGGTCCGCGCAGGCAACGTCCGTGCTCTGGACCCGGAGCCCGCCATGTTCGACGCCATGCTGCGCGGGTGGCAGGACCAACAGCGGAGCCGACTTCTAACGACGAAGACGATCGTGGACCGGCTGAGCCTGGTACGTCGCTTCACCGAGTTCACAGGCACGTATCCGTGGGACTGGACGCCCGAGGACGTCGAGGCGTACTTCTCGGTGCGGCTCTCCCGCGGTGAACTCGCCTGGTCCACGGTGCGAGGACAACAGGGCTCTCTGGAGATGTTCTGCGCGTTCATCACCGACGGGCGATATCGAGATGCTCCTGGTGAAAGGGCCTGGTCATGCCGCAGATGTCGAAGGTCGAGCTGTACGCGGCGATCCGACGCGACCACCGCAGTGGCATGAAGATCCGGGAGATCGAGCGCAAGTACAACGTGTCGTGGCGGACAGTTCGCAAGGCCGTCGACTCGGTCTGGCCCGAGCCGAGGAAGCAGTTGCCGCCCCGGCCGACCGCCCTGGATCCGTACAAGTCCGTGATCGACGGGATGCTCCAGGCGGATCTGGACGCGCCGCGCAAACAGCGGCACACGATCACGCGGATCTTCCACCGCCTGGTCGAGGAACACGACGCGGACGTCTCCTACCAGATGGTCCGGCGCTACGTCTCCGACCGGAAACCGCAGATCCTCGTGGAGTCGGGGAAGGCTCCGGTCGAGGCGTTCGTGCCGCAGACCCACCAGCCCGGAATGGAAGCCGAGGTGGACTTCGGCGACGTCACGATCCGGCTCGCCGGCGAGCTTGTGACCTGCTATTTGTTCTCGTTCCGCCTGTCCTACTCGGGCAAGGCGGTCCACCGTGTCTTCGCGTCCTGCGGCCAGGAGGCCATCTTCGAAGGGCACGTCCACGCGCTGCGGACGCTGGGCGGCGTCCCGCGGAGCAAGGTCCGTTACGACAACCTGAAGGCCGCCGTCGCACGGGTGCTGGGGCTCAGCCGGGCCAGGGTGGAGGCCGACCGGTGGATCGCCTTCAGGTCGCACTTCGGGATCGAGAGCTTCTACTGCCGACCCGGCATCGAAGGCGCCCACGAGAAGGGCGGAGTGGAGGGGCAGATCGGCTACTTCCGCCGCAACCACTTCACCCCGGTGCCCGAGGTCGACTCGCTGGCCGAGCTGAACGAACTCGTCGACCAGTGGGACCTGCACGACGGGCGGCGCCGGATCGGTTCGCGGCCGCGGACCATCGACGAGTACTTCGAGAACGAGCGGTCACTGCTGATGCCGCTTCCGGAGGAGCCTTTCGAGACGGGCCGGCTGTTCACTCCGCGGGTCGACCGTTACAGCCAGATCGCGGTCCGCACGAACCGCTACTCGGTGCCGGTCCGACTGATCGGCAAGCGGGTCCGAGTCGTGCTCCACGCCTCTCACCTGGTGGTTTACGACAGGAACGCGGAAGTGGCCCGGCACGAGCGGCTGATCGCGAAAGGCGGCTGCCGCCTGGATCTGGACCACTACCTCGAGGCCTTGATCCGCAAGCCGGGTGCTTTCCCCGGCGCCACCGCGCTCGAACAGGCTCGCTCCGCCGGCAAGTTCACCCCGGTCCATGACGCCTGGTGGGCCGCCGCGGTCAGGGCCCACGGCGACACCGCCGGCACCAGGGCCCTGACCGAGGTCCTGCTGCTGGCCCGCCACGTCTCCCACGAGCACCTTGTCGCCGGTCTCGCGATGGCTCTGCGGGCCGGAGCCCTGACCGCCGACGCGGTCGCCCTCGAGGCCCGCAAAGTCGCCCAGGCCGAGGACGAACCAGCCGGCCCCCGTCCGACTGTCAGCACCGCTGGCGAGGCGACCGTGACGTTTCTGCACGAGTGGCGGCTCACCCATCTTCCCCCGGACACCAGACCGCTGCCCTCGGTGACCCACTACGACCAACTGCTCCGACGCCGTCGCGCCAGCGGCGGTGAACACCGCGAGGGAGAAGCACAGTGACCCTGCCCCGCCAGCGAGGACTGACCGAGCAGGCCGCCAACACGGCCATCGACACCGCCTGCCGCCTGCTGCGGCTCCCCTCGATCAGAAACGTTCTCTAGCCGGTCTGCACGTGTTGCTGCTGCCTCTCTGAGCGGGTCAGGTCAGGCAAGTTAGCCTAGGTGGGAAACGTGCAGACCGAGAGCGAGCGGGGGGACTTCATCCCAGGCCGGGGAAGGTCGCCCGAGATGGAGTGCCGCGGCATCAGCCGTAAGACGGACGATCGACCGGAAGAACGCGACGCAGTCGATCGCATCGGTTAGCCGCAGCGTCGGGGCCTTCTTCGCCTTGTCTGACGAGTTCGGATCGCGGACGGCCGTCAGGACAGCCAGCGAGTGAATGGTCGTGTGCCCGTGGGCGACGTCGTTGCGGACTCGCAGCCACTGAGTGATCACCTTGGCGACGTGCTTGGGCTCAACAACGACGGACGTGTTCCCGCGGCCGCCGTTCTGAGTCCAGGTCCAACTGGGACAAGGGTCGAAGCCCATCCGCAGGAGCAGGCTCTGCGTCTGTCCATGGCCTGGAGTGGAGAACTTCTCCAAGGCCGCTTTGAAGTCGGTGTTCCAGTGGGCCATAGCCAGGCTCGTAAGACGTGCTTGCGGTAAGCCTGCCAGTTCGGCCATGGCCTCGTCGCGAAGCGCCATGGCCGTGTCCTGGATGAACGCCTGCCAAGCGGCAACAGCCAGGACGATCGTTCCTCGGTTAACCGAGGTCACGGTAGTTCTGCGGCCTCGGCCTCCACCGCCGGCAGCGCGGT
This sequence comes from Streptomyces sp. NBC_01006, assembly GCF_045162725.1. Classification (NCBI taxonomy): domain Bacteria; kingdom Bacillati; phylum Actinomycetota; class Actinomycetes; order Kitasatosporales; family Streptomycetaceae; genus Streptomyces; species Streptomyces sp. NBC_01006. Next base: position 21,025 of record NZ_CP108701.1, read on the forward strand.
GGACAGATATGAGGTTGTCGCAGTGGATCATCGCAGCGGCGAAGTTGTCGACAGCCTCTTGCATGTCCATTCGGCAGGGCTCTTCTCGCTCGCTCCGTCTTGTCCTGCTGGATTGTCACTCAGACGGTCCGGGCCAAGGATCGTATTTCCTCATCGTCTTGCTCGCGTTTCTGTCCCTTGTGTCCCTGGGCTGCGTGGGCAGGGCCGTAACGCCGAACGCGGCATCACGGTCGGCGATCGCTTCATCTCGTTCCGTCAGCGCCTGGGACCGCTCGGTGGCGAGTTGTTCGATCATGATGGCGTAGGTCTGGACGAGGTCGGTCAGCTTGCGTTTCTCCTCTCTCACTTTGGCCAAGGCTTCACGGAGCTTGTCGATCTCACGCCTCTCCGCGGTCTCCTTCTCCGGTTCGCGCTGGGCGGCCTTGAACTCCGCCTGGTACTTCGCCATCAGCCGGATGGGATATTTGTGGGTGAGGATCCAGCGCTTGACCTGGGCTTCTCTGGCGAGGTCGAGGATGGTCAGCTTGCCCTGCGAGTGCAGCGGGGTGCCGGCGAGAAGCCGGTCTGCGGCTGCCCGCAGCCTCACCTGCAGGTCCTCGGGCGGCTCCGGTTCGGCGCCGTTCATGCGGAGGGCCTGGTGTGGTCGTCGATGATCTTCTCGAGGTGAGTGAGACGTTGGCGTTCGCGCCGGAGGCGGATCGGCGGGCTGGCCTCGTCGTCGACGGTCACCCTGAGCCGGTCCGCTTCAGCCCGGAGCTCGTCGATGTTCTCCTCGGTGCGGACGATGTTGAGGCAGCCCGGTCGGCAGTCATCGACGTCGGGTGTGTAGCGGGCGTCGTCGAGCCCGGGGCTGAGCTCGCATAGTGCCGTCGCGGCGGCGAAGACGCAGGTCATGCCCTTGCCTGGATAGATCTGGAGGGACGGGTTCGCCATGACGTGGCGAGCTTCCTTCCCGGTCCGCAGGATTCGGCCGGCGAACTTCTGGCAGCCGCCGGTGACGCGGGAGCGGTAGGCGTCGGCGGCCGGCCCGCTGACCTTCTCGTCGTTCTTGAGCCGCCGGTCGGCTTCTTCGAGCTCGTCGAGGCGGGCCAGCCACCGTTCGAAGGCCATGTCGTCGGGGAAGCCGGATGCGTAGGTCCCTGCGTAACCCTGGGTGATCTGGACCTGCAGGTGCCCGTACTGAATCGCCGCGGCGACCAGCCCCCGCGGCCGGCGGCAGATGAACCATGCGAGGGTGCGGCGGAACCTTCGGGCCGTGATGCGGTGGCTGTCGATGGGAATGGCGTCGTTGCGGCCGTTCTCCTTGCAGTAGGTGTTCACCCAGGCCACGAAGTCGTTGAGGTCGTCGTTGACCGGGGAGAAGCTGCGGGACTTGCCCTTGCGCTGGTTCGGGATCAGCAGCGAGGGCGGGAAGAGCATGTCGGCGTCGTGGAGCCGTTCCTGAACGCTGACGGCCAGGGCGACGACTTCCGCGGCGATCCAGGGATCGTCTCGGTGCTGGCCTTCGGGGATCTTGGCGCCGTTCTCATCGACGGCGCCCTTCCACTTCAGGCCTTTGATTTCCCAGAGCTGGGTCGCTTTGCTGCGGCTGGCGCAACCGCGCCGGAGGTTGAGAGCCTCACCGGGCCGCATGCCGGTCAGGTAGCAGATGACGATGAAGCAGGCGGTGCTGAGCATCCTGGTCAGGGTGCGGGCCTCCCGGTTGCGGAATCGCTCCATCCACGGTTTCCCGTCGAGCTGCCCGGTGGGCTGGACTGCGAGGAAGTCACCGAGGGCGATGGGGAGGCCGGAGGCTCGGAATCGCTGGTCGTGGCCTCCATGGTTCTTGAGGCCGTTGCTGGTGCAGTCCAGCAGCTTGCCGAGGTAGGGCCAGTCCAGCTCGAGAGCGCCGTCGGCTCCGATCCGGCCGGGCAGCGGGCGTCCCGCGCGACGGAACTCTGCGATGAGTGCGTCGACGTGAGGAGCCAGACTGCCCCGGCCTCCTGTGCGGAGGTCCCGCAGGGCGGTGCGGCCGCGCTGGCTGAAGCGGCCGGGATGCAGTCCGGCCAGCGGTCTGGCCTCGTCCATGACGGCCACCAGGTCGTCGCCGAAGTCCTGGACGAATCGCAGGGCCCAGAACAGCGTCATCGCCATCGTGGCCTCGGGGATCCGCGGCGTGCGGTTCTCGGCGCGACGGTCGGACTTGCCCAGCAGGATGCGGGAGTCCTTGCCTCCCCATGGAGGCATCTCTGGCAGACGCCCATCAGGCGGCAGCATGTCGCGGAAGGCCCAGATCCGGCGGACGGCCTGCAAGACGTTGCAGCGGTGGTCGTGGGTCATCTCGGCGTCCTGTACCGATTCCAGAAAATGGCCGAGGTCTTCAGGGGTGACGGCGGAGACGGTCGGGAAGCCGCGTTCGTCGAGCCAGGTCAGGAACGTCCGTGCGATCCGCAGCTGGGAGACCATCGTGTAGACGGCCAAGAGGCCCTCGATGCTGGCCCGACGCAGGATGACCTGGCCCTCGTCGCAGTTCAGCTCGAGCCAGATGTAGACCTTGGCGAAGTGGCGGAACCGCTCGGGCACCAGCTGGAAGTTGAGACTGACCGCGTTGAGGTGGTTCTCGAAGATCGCCGGGGACAGATTCCACCGGTCGTCGCCGAAGATCGACATCTCCGCCCGGCTGGTGCCCGGCCTGATGTCCCGGTTCAGCAGAACGGGAGAATCGGCGTCGGGCAGCATGCCCGGTTTGACGGCGACCCGTACGAAGGCTTGCGATGTCATCGTTGGTCCAGCTCTCCTTCCAGCAGCCGGCGGACCAGGTCCCGGTCCGCGTCGGTGATCTTCGTCCGGGCTCTGGCAACCGCCGCGTTGCCCGCCTTGTCCAGAAGGTCCTCGAGCTGGTGAAAGGGAAACGCGAAGCGCTCGGCCCAGCGAAGGGCCGTCATCTGCGTTCGCCGTTCGGCGATCATGTCGCGGGCCGCGATCTGGACGGGCAGGTGATGCGGCATCGCTCGAGCGCATCCGCAGTCGAGGCACTTCAGGAATGAGGCTCTGCAGGGCTCGCCAGGCGGGCTGTGACCGCTGGCGAGGTTGTCGGTGCAGGCGGCAAGGACGGTGTCGGCGTCCCTGGCGATCAGCAGCCGCATCATCGCCGGCGTCACTCCGAACCGCTTGGCGGTCTTCTCCAGGTCCTTGGCCGCGTCGGCGAGGTCGGCCTCCGAGAGACGGCGGATTCCGCCCACGGTCTGGGCCTTGATGACTTCCATCTCCAGAACGTCCGCGACGAGCTTCTGGTACTCACGCGTGCTGGACTTGTCGCGCCGCAGGTAGGTGTCGGCGAGGGTCTGCTTGGTGTGGGCGACAGGCTTCTGTTCCCTGGCGCGGTGGGTGACCCGCATCCGGCCGACTCCGACGATCAACGGGACGGGAACTGGCTTGCCCTCCTCGTCCTTGCCCATCTCTTCAGCGAACAGTCCGAAGCCAGCTCCCCACTCGCCGACGGCCGCGTCCGGAAGTCGGTCGCGGAATCCGCGGCCGGGCTTATGGCGGAGTTTGCGGGTGGTTTCCTTGGCGACCCCAGTCCCGCCGGCCTTGGGAACCCAGTAGGCCAGGAGGCGGTCGCTGCCCATGATGCGACGGGCCGAGAAGGCGAGGTCCCAGGCCAGCATGTAGAGGCCGAAGGGTGTGTGGAGCTCGTCGCGGGCCGACAGTTCGCCTTCCTCGCCCGGGGCGGAGGCCCAGGTCGGTAGGTTGCTGAGGGCGGCTGTCATGTAGCGGAGGCGGCCGCGGCGGGGCTTGCTCAGGTCGACTTGGGCCGTGGCCACCGGCCCGGCGCCGCCGTCGGTGCGGTGATGTGCCGCCGGAGCCATGATGACCGTTGACCCGTTCTCGCCCGTCAGCCTCACCAGCAGCAGCGTGATCGCGCAGACCTCCGCCCGGGTCAGATGGACGGCGCTGGTCAGAGAGACCACGGTGCCGTGCCTCACCGCCCAGGGCGCCAGCCCGTTTCCCTTCTCGTTCCGGGGCAGTTCCCCGGTCCGCTCGGCCATGTCCAGCAGCGTGGCGTACTCATAGCCGTCCGGATCTTCCGTCTCGGAGATGTGTCCCGTCCGCCATCGGTCCAGGACTTCCCTGCCGGCTCGGATCCGCTTCGCGGCCGTGCGGACCGTGTCGCGGGCGACGTCGAGGATCGCCTTCTCCTCGGCAGCGCTGTAGCTGCCGCGGGAGACGAGCCGTTCGCGGCGCGAGGGCACCCAGCCGGTGCACTTCGCGGCGAACTCCGGCGTCAGGCCGTCCATGTTCACCATCAACGACCGCAGCAAGCCGATCACCATGCCCGCGGTGGCCAGGTCGGCCTTCTTCAGGGCGAAGGCGTCGACGTGCCTCGGCCGTAGTTCGGCCGGCGTCGTCGGCGGGTTCGGTTCGGCGGTCAGCACGTCGATGAAGTAGCCCACCTGCCGGTAGCAGTTTCCGGCGGCCCCCAAGGATTTGATCTGTCCTGCCGGGCCAGTGTGCGCGTCGAAGGCCCGGGCGAAGGACTCCCGCAGGGGCCTGGCCAGCCCGAACTTCATGAAGTCGAAGTCCCGGGACTCGCCGTCCTGCTCGGCCACGAACCGGACGACGCAGTGATCCTCCTCGAGGAAGAGTCTCTGTGGCGGCTCGTAGCCAGCCTCCGGCATCGACGCCTGGCGGCCCGGGCTCACCGGCCCACCGCCAGCGGGTCACCCTGAACACGCCGGTCCCCCGCGAACACCGCCGACATCAGGTCCGGAATCGCCCCGACGTCCGCGTGCATCAAAAGCATCTCCACCTCCAGGGCCTCGAACGGCTCCAGGTACGTTTCCTTGGTCGTGCGCTGGTCCGCGTGACCCAACAGCATCTGCACCAGGTCCCAGGCGCTGCCGAACTCGTGCCGGAAGTCCCTCGTCTCTTCCGGCGTCAGATGGGCCAGGGTCCGGTCGTAGAGAAGCCGACCGACGGAGAACCAGCGCAGGGCAAAGCTGTGACGGAGCATGTGCGGGGCTCCCGCGAAGCCCATCAGCCCAAGCCGCGCCAGGCGGGCGTTGGCCTCCTTGAAGGTGTGTTCCCAGCCGTGCGGGTCCCTGGGCAGGCCGTCCTCGTTCAGCCAGAGGACCAGCGGCTCGAGCCCCTCCGGTGTCTCCCTCAGAATGCGCCGCCGGGCGGCGGGCCGGAGCGCGTCCAGCGAGACCTCCGTCAGCGATCCGTCCGCCTCCCGGAGCACAACCCGTCGGCGGGCCAGCACCCGGGTCAGCACCCTCGCGCCCGCCATCCGCTCGTAACGGCCCTCGGCCTGGGCCCGGCGGACCGCACTCGCCCGCTCGCCCTCGCAGTAGTTCAGAGCAGGCAGCAGAGCCCGCCTGGGCATCCAGTACCGGCGTGAACTCTTGCCCTTCGCCGTCTGCTCGGCCAGATGGCAGGTGTAGAAGCTCCGGCCCGGATCATCCGGCGGCAGCTCGATGAGCAGGACCGATCCCCACTCCTCCAGCCGCAATCCCGACCCATAGAGCCCGTCAGCGAAGGCCCCGTTGCGCTGGCCATTGCGTCCCCGCCAGCTCAGATCCTCGTCCCCGTCGAGGGTGAACCCCATCAGCCCGCAGTCCCGGTAGCGCTCATAGCCGGCCGGATCGAACCACTTCACATCGCGGTCCCGCGTGGCCTTCGGCGCCGTTACCGCCTTCTCGGCCTGACTGCCGTCCCACCTCTTGCCACGGGTGCGACGGAACCGGATCGGGTTGCGGACGCCGTACTCGTTGCCGGCCCAGTGGTAGAACAGCTTCACATTGGTGAGGTTGTCCCCGTAGGTCCCCGGCGCCACAAGCTGATCGTTGCGCTCGTCGAGCATCCGCCAGACCTTGAACGCCTTTTCTGCCTCATGATCGGCGTTGTCCCAGGACTGACCGTAGGCCCACAGGAAGCTCAGCCAGACCGCCAGGCTGTACGCGTACTTCCGCCACGTCGCCGGTTCCAGCCCACCGACCTCATCACTCTCGAACCAGCGATTCACTCGCAAATCCGGAGCCCCCAGCGGGTCCAGCAGGAACGGCCGCCCCTGCCTCCCTGTCCGTGTGGCAGCACGCTCCAGGACGTCCGCGTGCCGCGACACAACCGGATCGCCGTACCCGCGGGTCAGATCCACCCGCCCGCCGTGAAAGAAGACCCTCCATCTCACAGCCCTGATCCTGCGGACACTCAGGCCCACGTCGCCTTGCTATCAGTCTCATTCACCCAGACGAACTACGGGCTACCGCGCGCTAGCAGCAGCACGACTCTGACGCCCTGGTCGTCGGCACCCCTGCAGATGTGCTGCCGGGGCGCTGCCAGGGTCGCCGGAATGGAGCCGATTGGTCTGATGCAACTCCAGACGCCCGTTCCAGGCCAGCGATTCCAGTGTTCCTGCGAGGCACCGCAACGGGCGCTCTCAGCCTTGACCATACGGTCACCCGGATGAGGATCCGACTTCCGGATCCCTGCGCGTGAAAGTAAAAGTCAGACTCGATTTACCGGCCAGCTCTCCACCCGAGCCGAGCAGTGATATTTGCCCCTTCGCACTAACCTCCGCGCTTACCACAACCTGGTTCAGCTCATACCTGCCACAGGAATACGGCAATTCTGTTATCACCTTGCGCATAGAGTCAAGAAATCCGGTGACCCGCTGCTGGAACAAATCTACCGGAATCTCCGTCCGGCCGACTCGCCACTCCTGTGGCTTCTTGAACAGTGAACGGTCATCAGGGTCCTCCAGCGCCAGCACTCGGACGACACCCTCCACATGTTCCCCCGATGCCTCGTGACCCAATTCAGTCTGCTGCGCCATGGCTTTCCTCCTCAATAAAAGGGCGGACATGCAATTGCGGATCGGCATACGACGAGTAAACAATCCCAAGCGGATTACCGAACCTGTTAAGAAGGTGATCCCGAGCACCAAGCAAAGATCTCCCGAGCGGTAGTCGATACAGCAGGAATCGCTCATAGAGCGCCTTAGAGAAGGCTGCAGCCACGTCGTCCGGCACCTCTATATCACTTCCAACGAAGCCACGATTTCCATTCTGTAGGAAGAGGTCAGGAAATGACAGGGCGCTGGCGGACTGCATCCTGGCGGAGCCGCACGCATTCATCACAACGAGCGGTAGCTCAAAATTGCGCTTCGCGCGTGCACCCAGAGCGACGAGGTCTTCGCTGATCGTCCCGAGAGTCAACTGGAGTTCATGCCCGCCTCCGCTCAATTGGATCTCATTATCGAGTGGACTCGTCATTGCCGTGTAGCAATGGCAGGCAAAGTGCTGGATCTGATCCGGGAGGTTTCGATGATTACCGGTCAACAACAGGGTCGGATCGAAGATCTGCAGCGACAGGCTGGGAACGCCGCCCGCCGAATTTGGGTAGGGCCCCTCGATCTGGACACGGTGGGCTGCTGCAGAGGAAAGCCATTTCAGCTCTTCCTGCGCTCCCTTCAAGTGCTCGAAGTATAGATATCGCATGGGCAACAGATCATCCGATGTGGATTGAAGCTCTATTCCACCTCGCTGAGGAGCTGGCAGCATCGCCCGCCGGACCATACATGAGAAACCGACCAGAGATCGGCACGCTTTAACGAAATCATCCCGGCACGTAATGACAGAAGGAGGGGTCATGCTGAAGAGCGGAAGGTACTCGAGTGGAAGAAAAGCATCTTTATCACCAATGCACTCGACAAGGGGTGGTGGCAACCTCGGATTGCGCCCGAACGGCAGCGCGTCATTCCAAAAATCCTCCAAGCCGTTAATTACATCTTCCTGACTGCCGAACAAGATAAAGAAGAGTCGGCAGCCAAGGCGGTACAGTGCATCGAAAGCGCGATTGAGACGATCCGACTCCGAGTCGGGACCAACCACCTTCGAGTCGGAATCAACCAATGGTGGGAGGATTTCCTTGAGCCGAAGCAATCCCACATCCAGCGCCTCTCGCACCTCGTCTAGCGCGCGCTGCCTGGTCAACGTTGCCCTAAATGGCTGGGTGCCATTGCGTGCTTTAAATTCCACCCTCTTGCACTCAGCCGTGTGATGCACCCACACCGTGACGTCTGCAGGCAAATTTCCAGTCATCCTGCACCCTCTGCCGGGTCAATGCTGGCTACGATAGTGACGGCGACTACCTGAATGAGCCGACCACTCTGGTACAACTGGAACCACACCTCGTGACGGCTCTCTTGCTGCGGCAGCCGAAATCCGAAAGACTTCTGGGCTCCCTTCAAAACCCGCAGGTTGTACCGTTGAGGAAGCGGCGTAAGAGTGACACTGTCGACCATGGCATCGAATTCAACGATCGCGACGTCGTCCCGGCCGCCGTCGATATTGATCGGCTCAAATGCGAAGAAGGGTTGATTCGGGTCAGACTCGACTGCGGAGGCTACATTGCGCGCTCGATCGTCACGTACTACGGACATGTTGAGATTAAGTCGGCAACCCGCGCGGGCCACTATCGTTCCGTCGACGGTTCGTGCGGACGCATCATCGCCCTCGCTCGCGCCGAGCTCAATCATGAGATACCCGGTGAAGTTCGCCAATGGCGGCCCGAGAACGGACTCCTTGATGCTCGCTTGGATGACGTGGTGCAACTCTTTGTTCAACTGTCCATGCAAGTCGGCCATATGCTGCTTGAGGTCCGCACTTATCGGATCCGAGGTGAACTCGGCTATCTCCTCAGCAAGGCGGCGTAGCTGCCGAGGGTCGAGCTCAACGGCTGGCAACGAAAGACGCAATTCCTCATACTGGTGCCGCAGTAGGGCTCGAATATCCTCCGCTACTCGCCGTGATACATCGACAGCTAGGCCCCTCCTGTACTCGCTCGTATGGGTAGGGTCTGCCGGTTGCGCCGAGTGAGACCAGGCGATAGGAAAATCGTAGGCCGGTTCCTCTCCACTCAGAACTCCACCGAGCGCGATTAGCTGCGCATTGTTGCTGGGCTGTGGGAGATGCATCGCCTTGGCCAGGTCGAAGCGGTAGAGTTCGACCGCTTCAGCTCGGCGCAGGTAAGCATCCGTGACTCGCCGGCGTGCCCGCAACAACGCTGCCAGAGCAATCGAGAGTGGTCCGAGCAAGAGCAACGCCAACTCGACGCTGTTCGGTCGCGAATATGACAGCAGCACTGCTGTCGAAATCCAGACAAGTGCAGTGCAGATTGCGCTGGAGGCAGTGACTCGCAGCATGGCAACGATCTTGTCTGACCGGTTCACCTCGCGCCCTACCTCAGGCGGAACAACGAGTTTGATACGAGGCCACACTGCATCCGGAATAAGGCCCGTCGCCGTTATCGCTTCTAGGTTGACACGGACAGCTGCGGGCGGATCGAGGGGCCGAGCAAGGAGTTTAAACACACTAAAATAAGGCGACGGGATAGACAGGGAACCACGCCTCCGCCTAGGTCCATCTTCCTCCCACGGGCCATGGTCAGGTGGTCCGCTTCCTAGCCGACCACCGCCTCGGCCGCCGACAGGGTCTTCGGTCCGCCAGTGCCCCCCGTCAGGAGAAAGTTCGGCCTCTGCAGAATGCCGAGTTATCTCAACTGCTTTTTCCATCAGCCTTGGCTGGGGGCCAGGCCGTAGCCAGACCAGTCCCAAACCCTGGACAAGCAGCATCGCTACGGCCGCAATGCCGAGTTCAGCGGCCCCTACGAGTACATCGATGACGAGCACCCCAGAGCGGCTCTGGGCCTTGTTCTCGATCGCCCAGACGAGCGTGGCCAGCGGTATGGCCAGACCAAGAGCGCGCGCCAGAAGCGAGACCGCGCCGCCTGGTGGCACCTGAAGCGGCGTTGTTCTCCAAGTCCTGCCCCGGCGTCGCAGCCAGCCCATATCTGGCAGGCGCTCAAATGCCCACAGCTGAAGGACCAGCACGGCCAGGGCTAGTCCACCCACCAATCCGGCAAATATCGGATGACCGTCGGTGGCGAGCCTGGCAACAACCGCGCTCAAGATCGCCACTGGAGCCACCACGAAGCCACCCTCGGCCAGCGACTCCTGCCAACTGTTTGTGAACTGCACACCACCACACCAGCCGGCGAAGACAAGAAAGAGGATCGCTAGCCCGCCCATCAGCCAAGCCAACCCCGAACGACCATCCACAGCGAACGTGACCGCAAGCCACCCCAGACCGAGCTCTGCAAGGACAACCACTCCGGCCTCTACTAGCGTCGGCGCATCTGGCGCGGTCCAAGCCTCCTCGACGAGCCGAATAAACCAAAGCCCAAAGATCAGGAGCGCTAGCCCGCCCATCAGCCAAGCCAACCCCGAACGACCATCCACAGCGAACGTGACCGCAAGCCACCCCAGACCGAGGCCTGAAAGCCCGGCTAGCGCGCTGATGAGGATCTTCATCCGGCGCTCCGCAATCTCGGAGCTGGACGGCTCACCGCGCAGCTCCATCCAGGCCAGCCACCCGACTGCACCCGCCGCTACCACTCCCACGGCGGTAACTGCCAGGCCAGCAGCAAGAAGGCCGAGATTGCCACTCTCAAGACTCTGGCCCAGCAGGTCGGCTCCAACCCAGCAGCTAACCACGGACAGCGCGGTAGCAACGCAGGCAGAGACGATGCGGAGTGGCCTCAGTTCTGAGGTCATCAGATCACCCGTCAAACGCTCCTCGCCGCAAGCGACTGGAAACGCACTCCACGGCGTCCAAAGAACGGTCGAACCGGGGCAAGGGCTAAGCATCCCTACAGGCTCAGAAGCAAGGCCATATAGGTCGGGTCTGGTGCAGGTTCGGGTGACAGGTTCGGTCACGCGGCCTGGAGGGCCGGTGTGGTCATGACGGTCTCGAATTCGACGGGGGTCAGCCGGCCGAGTGCGGCTTGTCTGCGGCGTCGGTGGTAGGTCCGCTCGATCCAGGTGACGATCGCGATCCGCAGTTCCTCGCGTGTGGTCCAGCTGCGGCGGTCGAGCACGTTTTTCTGCAGCAGGCTGAAGAAGGACTCCATGGCCGCGTTGTCGCCGGCTGCCCCGACTCTCCCTATCGATCCGGCCATCCGGTGGCGGTCGAGCGCCCGGACGAATTTCCGGGACCGGAACTGCGATCCGCGATCGCTGTGCAGGATGCATCCGTCGACGTGTCCACGCCGGGCCACGGCGTTGTCCAGGGCGGTCACGGCCAGGCGGGACTTCATCCGTACGTCGATGGAGTAGCCCACGATCCTGTTGCTGAAGACATCCTTGATCGCGCAGAGGTACAGCTTGCCGTCGCCGGTGGCATGTTCGGTGATGTCGGCGAGCCACAACCGGTTCGGGCCACTCGCGGTGAAGTTGCGGCTCACGAGATCGTCGTGCACCGGCGGGCCGGCCTTCTTGCCCCGGCCGCGTTTCTTGCCGAACACGCTCCACCAGCGGTTCTCCCGGCAGATCCGCCACGCGGTCCGGTCCGCCATCCGGGCCCCGGCATCGCGTGCTTCGTCGGCCAGGAACCGGTAGCCGAACTCCGGGTCCTCGCGGTGAGCGTCGAAGAGCGCGTTCGCGCGATACGCCTCAGCGAGGACGGCGTCGGCCACCGGCTTGTCGAGCCAGCGGTAGTACGGCTGTCTGGCGAGCTTGAGCACCCGGCACGTCACCGAGACGGGCGTTCCGTCCGCGGCCAGCTCTTTCACGAGCGGGTAGATCCTTTTCCCGGCAGATGCGCCTGCGACAGATAGGCCGCGGCCCGGCGCAGGACCTCGTTCTCCTGCTCCAGCAGCTTGATCCGCCGACGTGCGTCCCGCAGTTCCGCGTTCTCCTGGCTGGTGGTCCCGGCCTTGGTCCCGTCATCGATGTCCGCCCGGCGCATCCATTTCCACAACGTCATCGGGTGGACCCCGAAGTCGGTGGCGACCTGCTCGACCGTCACACCCGGGCCACGGTTCCGCGCGACCCGCACGACGTCCTGGCGGAACTCTTCCGGATAGGGCTTGGGCACAGCGACATCCTTCCCACCTGCCCTACAGGGCAAGCCACTTCAGATGTCACCCGATCGTGCGGCAGACCCAACGTATCCGGGCTCGCGGAGCCGGCGCCAAGGACAAGCTGACCACCGCCGACCGAGTCCTGGCCATCGTTCTCTACCTGCGCAAACTCGGCCCCCGAGACCTGATCGCCCAGCTCTTCGGCGTCAACGGCAGCACCATCACCAGGGCCGTTCAGCAAGTCCAGCCCCTCCTCGCTGAGCACGGCTACACCGTCCCGCCCTCGACAGCCAGGTTCCGCACACCCGCCGACGTCACCGCGTTCCTCGCGAACAACATACCCACAGAGATCAAGTCAGCATGTTGATTCTCTGCGAGCCCTTAGCTTGACGTTTATGCAGGTGTGCTGCTTGTGATGGCTGTTGCGATGCTCGGTTTGGCTTGTTTCCCGACGGGGTGCTCGCGTGCACGCTGCTTGTTCTTCATGCCGGTTGGTCGGCTGGGGCCTGCGGTGGTGGGTTTCGGTGCACTGGCCGGCTGAGGGGTTTTCCCGTGGATGCGGCGAAATCCTCGACGGACGCGTGCGGGTGTCAGGCGGCCTTGGCGTGCAGGCCGTTCCCAGGGTTTGCGGAGGTCTTCTGCGAGGGGCCGGGCAAGTCGGAGCTGGGCGTGTGCGGCGAGGACGAGCCAGGTCCAGCGGTCAGCGGCGGCCGGCTCGCGGAGTTTGGGAGCGGTCCACCCCAACGTCTGCTTGAGCATCCTGAAGGTGTGCTCGAGGTCGAATCTGCGCAGGAATGCCTGCCAGAGCCTGTCCACATCCCCAGCAGTGGCGGCGGTGGACGACCACCACAACCAGATGGGCCTGGGGCTGCGGTCTCCACGGAGGTGGTCGACCTGTAGACGGATGACGGTGCCTTCGATGACCGGCAGCTCTCCTTCGGGGTGGTCGGCCCAGGCCGAGCGTCGGACCAGCAACGGGTGCAGGCGGTCCCAGGCAGCGGCGACGGCCTTCCCGTAGTGCGTGGTGTCGGACACCGTGGTGATGGACGGGACCGGCTGAGTGGCCGCAATCTCGAACGCGAACTCCGCCCCGCGCTTGGGCTTGCGCCCGCGCTTTCCCGCCGGCTGCAGCGGGGGCGGGAAGTGCAGGACGCGGTCCGAACGCATCCGGCCCAGCAGCTCCACGGGCAGGTCCGCAAGTAGGAAGGCCAAACGGGTCACGTCATATCCGGCATCGACGACGACCAGGACGGGCGGGTCACCGATCCGCCACTGGCCCGCGACATACAGTCGCTGGAACACTTCCCTGACGTGGGATTCGGTCACGGCGATCGCGTCGTCCCACGGGCACAGCCGGACCACGTCCAGCATGGCAGTCCACGACGTCCGCCCCGGCTCCAGAGCGGCAACGAAGGAGTAGGGCCACCCGGGGATCATCTGGGCCGAGCCCCTGCCCCGGCCATACGTGTGACAGAACAGCCGGTCCGGGCTGGTATTCGCATCAGGCCGCAGCCAGTTGCTGACATCGACAGCAAGGACCAGCCGCCCTTCCGCCGTGCGTGGAAGGGGCATTCCTGCCAGCGCCCTGCGCAGCCGTGCCACATCCAGATGCCCGCGGTTCAACCCGCCGTACAACGCACCATGCCCACGCTGATGCTCAGGCGCCAGGGACAGCTCGACCAACGTCTTCACCGGGCCGTCCGCACACAACAGAGCGTCACTCAACTCGAACAAGGCATCAGCCCTCTGAGTCAAGCAGGCATAGAACTCCGTCCGGAAGCATGACAATTCGGCAAATGTATCCCGCGGGACATCCCGCTGCAGCAGACTCATCGCTACGGCCTTCGTACTGATCAAGTGCCTCTGTGACGGAGCACAGGATCAGACGAGGGCCGCCCTTACGTCAGGCACTCAGCCGAAAACGTCAGCAAGTTCGAGGCCATGTTCGACCGCAGACGATAAACGCCAAGCTTAGCCAACCTGGCTTGCCCCTGAGGCGCCCCGGTACGGCGGAAGGGCCCGGATGTCCATTTGAGGATTCGGGCCCTTCCGGTGTAGTGGCGGGGACAGGATTTGAACCGAGCTGCTCCACCCCGCGTCGGTAAACCGAGGTCGGAGGCCGCGGACTCCTTTGGGGCGAGGTCAATGCCCCGGGCGGTCGGTGCCCCCGGGGCGGTACCCGCTTTCGAGCATTTGCCTCTTGATGGCTGTGGGCTTGGGCAGGCTGGCTCAGGGCCGCGGTGCGGTCATCCGTCGAGTGCGTGCCATTACACGCTTCAACGTGGGTGAGGGGTTGCCGCCGCAGTCGATCTACCCGTGGGCCGCTCAACGATTCCGCATGGACCGATGTTGGCAGTGCGGCAGGAAGAATTCTGGCCATTGAGCGTTATCGCGATGAGCTGCCTCAAAGCCAGCCGCATGTAGGTCCGGAACTGGCGGCTTGCCCATCGCGTTGTGCGGTAGAGCTTGGCCAGCAGGCCCGTCCCTCAGGTCCGCCCCCGTGCTTACAGGTTCATCATCAGACATGTCACAGATACCGGGCTATTACGGTATTAACTTCCCCAAAATCCCTTACGGAGGGGGGTGCTCCCTTAATTCGTATCGTTTATATTGCGAAATTTTCCATAGAGCTGAAATGTACCGAGTTGCAACGTGAGTCGCTGCTGGCGTGAGTGTCGCGAAATGTGTGTGACATGGCTTCTGGGGCTTTCGCGGTGGAGATTGCTTGCGCTTGAGGCGGGGGCGAAGATGCGCCAAAATTCCGTTCGCCTCTGCGAACGTGTGCTCTAATCTCGCCCTGTGGTCAACGGCATGTAGGTGCTCATTGAGCCGGAGTCGGCTACGTCCAGTGTGTTGGCCGTCGCACCCAGCCGTTCGGCGGCGTGGGTCCGTTGACCATGCTTGAGATCGGGGAAGGGTGTCTGCTCCCCAGCTGCGCTTGGCGGTATGTGCCGGGTGCGGCGGTTGATGTGCACATTTGCATTCAACTGTGGCGGCGAGTTGACAGCTTGGCTTGGCGTGGGGACTGGGGAGTTACTCGCGTCGAATGAATATGGGGGATTATGTTTGTGATCAAGGGTGGACGGCTTCGGCGTCGCCGTGCTGTGGCGACCGCGCTCGGCATGGCGATGGTCGCGGGTGTGGTATCGGCGTATACGCCGATAGACGCTGCGGCCGCCGCGGTGCCTGGGACCGAGAGTGAGCAGGCGCTCGCTGCGGCGAAGAAGTCTGGTAAGCCGGTTGAGGTGGTGGGCGAGCGGACTGATTCGTCGACCACCTTCGCGAACTCGGACGGGAAGTCCTTCCGCCTGGATACTTCGGCCGTTCCGGTCCGGGTCAAGGCCAAGAGCGGGTCCGGCTGGGTCACCCCGGACGCGACGCTGGAGTTCCGTCCCGACGGATCGGTGGGGCCGAAGGCCGCTGTCGCCGGCGTCAGCTTTTCCGGTGGTGATGGCCAGAGCAGTCTGGTCACCATCGACCGCGCTGGGCGTTCCATGTCGTGGGGCTGGCAGGGCGGGGTCCTGCCCAAGCCGGTGCTGGATGGGGACAGCGCCGTGTACCCGGAGGTGCTGCCCGGCGTGGACCTGCGGATGACGGCCACGCTCAAGGGCTTCCGCGAGGTACTCGTGGTGAAGACCCCCGAGGCCGCGAAGAACCCGAAGCTCCAGCGCGTCGAGTTCGGCCTCAAGGCGAAGGACGTCCAGCTCAACACCGGCAACGACGGTGGCCTGGCCGCCACCGATGCCAATGGCAACCGGGTCTTCAAGGCGCCCCCGGCCCTGATGTGGGATTCGAAGGGCGTGCCCGCCCCGCTCGCCCTGTCCCCGAAGGAGAAGGTCGCCGCTGCCAAGTCCGAGGGCGGCACGCTGCCGAAGCCGCCCGTCGGCGCCGAGCCGTCGGGACACCCCGCGGACGGACCGGCCCTCGGCTCGAAGGTCGCGAAGATGGCCGTCCACGTCGATGCCGACTCGCTGGCCGTCGTACCGGACACCGCGATCCTCAAGCAGAGCGATCCGGCGGTCTTCCCGCTCTACATCGACCCCTCCGTCGCCCTTGATGACGGTACGGAGCACACTGCCCTGCGCGATGACGGCGTGTCCTTCTGGAACTGGGACAACGGGGACGACGGCCTGGGCAAGGGCATGGGCAAGTGTGGCTCCTGGAACGGCTACTACTGCGGGCCCGGGTACGTGCAGCGTCTGTACTTCGAGTTCTCGCCGAGCAAGCTCGTCGGCAAGGAGGTCCTGAACGCCCGCTTCCGGGTCACCGAACCCTGGGCCTTCCAGTGCGACGCGCGCAACGTTTTGCTGGTTCGCATGGACGGGGAGATCTCTCCGTCGACGAACTGGTGGAACAAGCCCAATTACGCCGACCTCATGGGGGACCGGTGGATCTCGGCTGGTCGCGGCTCGGCCTGTGACTCGAACTCACCCGCTGCTCCGATCGAATTTTCAGACAATCTTCCCGACGAGCCGGATGAGAACCTCACCCCGACCGTCCGTGACTTCGCCGCCGGCCGGTACAACCGGCTGAACCTGGAACTGCGCGCGGAGGACGAGTCGGACGCCACCGCCTGGAAGCGGTTCCGCAACGACGCGGTCCTGTCCGTCGACTACATCGGCAAGCCCAACACCCCGATCTATGTGGGCCTGGTCGCGGGCAGCGGAGAGATCTGCTCGGGCGACCCGGCCACGCCGTCGATCGTCTCGGACCCGACGCCTTCCATGACCGCGATCACGGAGACGGTGTGGGGCGGCGAGCCCGGCGCTTCCCTCCGGATCGCGATGCAGACCGAGAAGTGGGAAACGGTCATGGCCGGTGGCATCGGCAGGACCGGCTGGAAGCCGGTCAAGGCCAACGCGGGAGACTCCGACTTCATCGAGCGGCCGAGCTCGGGATACGTCGGGGACAACGTCCCGGTCACCAGCGACCCTCCCGCCACACTGACGGATGGCGCCCTGTACCGCTTCAGGACGTGGACCAAGTCCTTCGGGGAAGGACAAGTACGGGACAGTGCGCCGAGCGGGGACTGCTACTTCAAGGTGGACTCCACGGCCCCGAAGGCCCCCCAGGTCACCTTCGGTGGCCCCTACAGCGAGTGCAAGAGCACCGCATGCGCTGCGGCCGGCAAGCCCGGCACCCCGGGCCAGTTCACCTTCGGTCCAGGAACTGGTGACACCAACACGGCTTACCAGTACAAGCTGGCCACAGATACCGCTTGGACCGAGATCGCCGGTGCGAAGCCGACGGCCTCCATCACCCCTCCTCTGTCCGGGACCATGAGGCTGAGTGTGAAGGCCAAGGACGCTCTGGGCCGCTGGGGCAGCGTGCAGATGGTCGACTTCGTGGTCAAGGAAGGACCCGGGCCCGTCGCCTCTTGGAACTTCGACGAGACCTCCGGCCAGGCACTCGACACCTCGACCACTGACCCGACCCTGCAGGACAACGCAGACCTTTCGACCGGCAGCCAACGCCCCCAGAACGGCCGCCGAGGGTGGGTGCAGGCGCCCACCGCGCACGAGGACCGCTCGCTCCAGCTGGCTGGCGGCCAGTACGCGGTCACATCCAAGCCGGTCATCGATACCAGGGCGTCCTTCACGGTCGCCGGCTGGGTGCGCCTCGACCGAACCGACGGCTCCTTCTCGATGGTGAGTCAGACAGGGCAGAACATGAGCGGCATGGCCATCACCGCTCTCCCTGGTCAGCCATGGGCGCTCGAAATGGCCACGGAGGACAAGGCTGCGAGCACCGCTGTCAGCAGGATCACCGGACAGAATCCGGCGCAGGCCGGAGTCTGGACCCACGTTGCCGCCACATACAATGAGTCCACCGACAAGGCGCGGCTCTACGTCAACGGACAGCTCCAAGGTGAGATGACGGTCGCCAACCCCATCGCCTCTACTGGAGGCATGGGCATCGGCGTCGTCAAGGACCGTGGTGCTTGGGTGAACCACCTCGCGGGCCGAATCGACGAGCTCAAGGCCTGGCAGGACGAGCGCAGCGACGCCGCAGTCAAGCAGGACGCCTCACTCATTGACCCTGACACGGACCAGCCCCACGTGGACCTTTCGGCGGCCTGGGACCTTTCAACAGCCGGCCCCACCTTCGCCGACACCTCCGGGAATGGCCGAGCCCTGACGGCCACTGCCGGCACAGAGGTAAAGTCGGGCGCCCTGGTGCTCAAAGGCGCCCAGGCGGCCACCGCTACCGGGCCGGTCGTCGACGACACCGGCTCCTTCACGGTGACCGCAGAGGCGAAGCTCGACAACGCCCGTCTGATCGACAAGCCGAACGGCTACAAGGCCCAGGTCATCGGCCAGCGCACAGCCACCGGCTCTTCCTGGAGTTTGTGGTTCGAGAAGACCGGCGCCAGTGACCAGCCGACCGAGCAGGACCCTGCCCAGAAGGTGACCGTCGTCGAAGGTACTTGGCACTTCGGCAGACTCACGGCCGACGGTTCCGGGACCTCGGTGACCAGCGACAGCCTGGCCGCGCTCGACACGGGCGTTCAGGTGACCGGCGTTCACAACGCCCAGGACGGCACGATCACTCTCTACGTGGTCTCGACGCGCCAGGCACAGCCCAAGGCTTTCACGATCACCGTCGGCAGCGGCGAGCTCGCTGTGGGCAAGGGCTTCACAAATAGCGCATGGGGCAACTTCCTGCCCGGTGAGATCAAGGGCATGCGCCTGTGGTCCGGCGCGATGAAGGATGCCGAGCAGGTCAAGACGACCGTTCTCGGCACCACTGGCTGACAGCCAGAGAACATCCCCGTTTTGCCGTGGCCGCCCCGCTGAGGGCGGCCACGGCCCTCACGTACCCCTGCACCCTGAGGAGTAATCCGTGTCCGGCCGTTCACCAGGCGAAGAAATCCGCCACCGGCTGCCACTGGCAGCCGCCCTGACTCTCGCCCTTGTGGCTTCAGGGACGCTCACACCCATGGCGACCGCCGCCGACTTACCCGGCGCCCCGAAGATCGCCAAGCAAAAGGACGCCAAGGTCCACGCGGTCAACGCCGACGGCGCCAAGGCCGCCCGCGAACTGGTCGCCAAGAACCAGACCGAGAACAAGGCCCAGGCCGACAGGGCCCGCAAGGAGGCCAAAGCAGCCTGGCCGAAGGCCGCCATCCTCGTTTCCTCCGCTGCGCGGGCGGGCAACCGTCCCCTGGTCGACGTACGGTCCACCGCGCACCCCAAGAGCCCCCTGCTGCTCCCGACCGCCCCCGCCAGCCCGGTCGTGGCCGCGGACACCGGATCGGGCGGGAAGTCCACCGTCAAGGTGCTCGACCAGAAGGCCGCGGAGCGGGCCGGGGTCACCGGCGTGCTGTTCTCGGCCTCATCCGAAGCGGGCGGCCCGGCGCAGGTCAGCATCGACTACGGATCCTTCGCCTCCGCCGTCGGCGGCGGCTGGTCCAACCGCCTCGGCCTGGTCAGCTTGCCCGCGTGCGCGCTGACCACCCCCGAGAAGGCGGAGTGCCGCAAGACCACCCCGCTGCCCTCGGCCAACAGCCTCAAGAACCACACCGTGACGGCCGACGTCGCCTCTCTTCCCACCGGTTCGCCGACCACGGGTAAGGCAGCCAAGGGGGCCAAGGCTCCGGCCGCCCCGGCATCGGCCGTCTTCGCGCTGATGGCCTCGGACGCCAGCTCCCCCAAGGGCGGAGGCGACCTCAAGGCGACCCCGCTCTCAGCCTCCTCCAGCTGGGAATCCGGGTCCTCGAGCGGTGCCTTTACTTGGTCCTACCCAATGGTAGTTCCGCCCGCCGCAGCCGGGCCCACGCCGTCCCTCTCAATCTCGTACAACTCGGGCAGCACCGACGGTCGGACCGCTAACACGAACAACCAGGGTTCCCAGATCGGCGAAGGCTTCGAGCTGACGTCTTCGTATGTAGAGAGAAAATATGGATCCTGCGATGACGACGGGCAGACAGACAAGCTTGACTTGTGCTGGAAATACGAGAACGCCTCGTTGGTCCTCAACGGCAAGTCCAGCGAGCTGGTCAAAGACGACACGAGCGGCAAGTGGCGGCTGAAGGACGACGACGCCTCCCAGGTCATCTGGGCCACGGGTGCCGATAACGGCGACGGTGACGGCGAGTACTGGAAGATCGTAACCGGCGACGGCAGCACCTACACCTTCGGCTTGAACAAGCTCCCCGGTGCCAGTACTGAGCGGACAAACTCCACCTGGACCGTGCCCGTCTTCGGAGATGACTCCGGAGAGCCCGGCTATAGCAAGGGCTCCGCTTTCGCCAATCGCTCGGAATCCCAGGCCTGGCGCTGGAACCTGGACCTGGTCGAAGACGTCCACGGCAACTCCGCCAGCTACTGGTACACGTCCGAGTCCAACAACTATGCCAAGAACGGCGACAAGTCCAGTACCGTGCCCTACACCCGAGGCGGATATCTCGCGGAGATCCGCTACGGTCAGCGCTCCGACCAGCTGTTCACTGCCAACGCCTCTCACAAGGTCACCTTCGACTACAAGGAGCGCTGCTTCGCAGCAAACTGCGACTCACTGACGAAAGAGACTTCGGATAACTGGCCAGACGTTCCGTTCGACGGGCTTTGCTTGGCCAGCGCGACGGACTGCAGGGCCACGGGACCCGAATTCTTCACCCGCAAGCGTATGACGGCCATCAACACGTACGCCTGGTCCGTAGCGGCCGAACCCGACGGCTACGCACCCGTCGATACGTTTGACTTCACTCAGGAATACCTGGATGCGGGTGACCTGGGCGATACCAGCGATCAGACCTTGGTCCTGAAGTCCATCAAGCGCACCGGCCGGAATGGTGTGACCGCCCAAGTCCCGCCAGTCGAGTTCACCTATCACATGCGTCCGAACCGAGTCGACGCCGATGGCGACGACGTGGTCCCGCTCAACCGGCCGCGTGTCAACACCATCACCTCCGAGACCGGCGCCATCACCACGGTCACCCTCTCCGACCCGCAGTGCATGCGCGGAACCAAGATGCCGGCAGCCGAGGACGACAACTCTCTGTCCTGCTATCCCGTCTACTGGCCGATCAACGGCGGTGACCCCAAGCTCGACTGGTTCCACAAGTACAACGTCAGCGCCGTTACCGTCGCCGACCCGGCTGGCCAGAACGACCTCGTCGAGAACTCGTACGAGTACGAGAACCCGGGCTGGCACCACAACGACGACCCGCTCACCCCAGAGAAGGAGCGAACCTGGTCTGACTGGCGGGGCTACGGCAAGGTCACGACCTACACGGGAGCTGTCGGCAAGACCCGCTCCAAGACGCTGAAGGTTTTCATGCAGGGCATGCACGGGGACAAGCGGAAGGGCACCAGCACCACCCGTACGACCGTCGTCCCGGCGGCCCCCGTGCAGGGCCTGACGATCCCCGACATCAACGACGACAACCAGTACCAAGGCTTCCAGCGACAGCAGATCACTTACGACGGCGCTGCCCCGCTCTCCGTCTCTGTCACCGACCCCTGGAGCAAGGAGACCGCGATCCAGCAGAAGTCGTACGCCAACACCAAGGCTTACTACGTCCGCTCGGCGACCAGCTATAGCCACACCTTTCTCACTGCCTCCAACACCTGGCGCACCACCCGCACCGACAACAGCTACGACGACTACGGCATGCAGACGCAGACCTCGTCGAGCGGTGACACAGCCAACGAAGGCGACGAGACTTGCACCCGCACCTGGTACGCCCGCAACGCTGCCAAGGGCCTCATCAGCCTGACCTCGCGCACTCGCACCGTCGGGGCCCTCTGTTCCGTCACCGATGACAAGCTCAGCCTGCCGGCCGACTCGGCCACCCGGGGCGACGTCCTCGCCGACACGGCCACGGTGTACGACGACACCTCTGCCACCGCCTGGAGCGCCAACCAGACGCCGACCCTGGGCCTGTCCACCTGGACTGGCCGCGCCCAGTCCTACCCGGCAGCGAGCGGCGCCGGTGACCGGGACCCGGCGGGCAGCGCGGGCTGGCAGACCGTCAGCAAGATTACTTACGACACGGACACCACAAAACTCGGCCGACCGTTGACCGCCACCGACGCAGCCGGGAACACGACGACGACCAGCTATACGCCCGCTGCGGCTGGCCCGCTGCAAGCCACCGTGACCTCCGCTCCGAAGCTCACCTCCAACGGCCAGCAGCACAAGTCGTACGCCTACGTGGACCTGCGCGGGTCTGTCGTGCGCTCCATCGACGCCAACATGGCCTCGACCTACAACACCTACGACGCACTCGGCCGCGCAAAGGAGACCTGGCTCCCCAACCGGGCCCAGTCCCAGTCTCCGAACGTCAAGTACGACTACCTCATCGCCCGCGGCAAGCAGCCGTGGACCTCGGTCGGCACCCTCGCTGCCGACGGAACGTACAAGACGGTCTACACGATCGCCGACGCCCTGCTGCGCTCCCTCCAGACGCAGTCCCCGTCACCGAACGGCGGCCGGATCCTGACCGATACCCGCTACGACTCGCGCGGCCTGGCCTACGAGACGTACGCCGACATCTGGGACAAGGACAAGGCGCCCGAAGGTACCTACGTCCGAGCCGAGTACGGCAGCACCCCGCTGCAGAGCCAGACCGTCTTCGACGGTCTCGGCCGCGCGACAAGCAACACCCAGCTGGTCTACGGAGTACAGAAGTGGTCGACCAGCACCAGCTACACCGGTGACTCAACCGCCACCACTGCTGTCCAAGGCGGCACCGCGACACGTACGATCACCGATGCCCTCGGCCGGACCATGGAGACCCGCACCTATGGCGGGACGACGCCGGTCGACCCCGCGTACGGGGGCGCCGCGCCAGGTACGCCGTACACCAGCGTGATGCACACGTACACCCGTGACGGAAAGCCAGCGACGGCCACAGGCCCCGACAGCTCGAAGTGGACGTACGGTTACGACCTCTTCGGCCGGCCCGTCACCAGCACCGACCCAGACAAGGGTAAGGCCACCGCGACGTACACGGCCCTGGACCAGATCGCGACCACGAAGGACGCGCGCAGTACGGTACTCGAGTACGGCTACGACGAACTCGGCCGCAAGACTGGGCTGTGGAAGTCTCCGAAGTCCGATGCGAACAAGCTGGCGGCGTGGACATACGACAGCGTCCGCAAGGGTTCCGTGACCGACGCCATCCGCTACGAAGGTGGTCTGAGCGGCAAGGCGTACACGAAGTCCGTCACCGCATACGACACCCTGGGCCGTCCCGCAACGACCCGCCTCACCCTCCCGTCCGACGACCCGCTTGTCACCTCGGGAGCCATCGCCGCAACCACCGACCAGACGGCGAGCTACCGACTGGACGGGACCCCGAACACGATGGGTGCGCCAGCAGCCGGCGGCCTGCCGTCCGAGATCGTGCAGGTGCACTACAACGACTTCGGCCTCCCGAAGGCGCTGTCCGGCACCACCGCCTACGTTCAGAACGTGTCCTACTCTCCACTCGGCGATGTCGAGCAGCTCACCCTGGCGCGCTCAGGGGCTGAGGGAGTCCGAAAGACGTTCATCGGGAACACCTACGAGGAGGGAACCCGGCGCCTGCTGCGGTCCACGGTCAACGACCAGACCCACACCGGCATGCTCCAGGACCTGACCTACAAGTACGACCAGGCCGGCAACGTCCTGTCGATCTTCGACGCCGCCCCGCAGAGCGGCTTCACCCAGGCCGACAACCAATGCTTCTCCTACGACGGCCAGCGCCGCGTGACCGAGGCCTGGACCCCGAAGACCGCGGACTGCTCCACGGCCGGCCGCACCACCGCCAACCTGGGCGGCGCAGCCCCGTACTGGAACAGCTACACCTACACCGCATCGGGCCAGCGGGCCACGGAGAAGACCAACACCGGCACCCCGCAGACCCGCACCTACTGCTACGACCCGGCCCGCCCGCACGCCCTGGCCGCCACCACCACCGGCGCCACCTGCACCGGCGTCACCCCGCAGTACACCTACGACGCCAACGGCAACACCACCAAGCGCGCCGAAACCCCGGGCAGCGCCATTGCCCAGGCCCTCGCATGGGGAGCGGAGGGCAAGCTCGCACAGGTCACGGAAGGCGCCATCGCGACTGACTACGTATACGACGCGGAAGGGCAGCTCTTGATCCGACGCGACCCGGCCGGCGAAACGATTCTGTATACCGGCTCCACGGAGGTTCACCTGAAGGCCGCCCACAAGTGGGCGACGCGTTCCTACAGAATTTCCGGAATCAAGATCGCGGTGCTGACCAACGAATCCAGCACCGCCAAACTGTCCTACGTGGCGGGCGACGCCCACGGGACTTCGTCGCTGGCGGTGTCAGCCGACGACACTCAGACGGTATCCAAGCGGTACACCACTCCATTTGGTGCCCGGCGTGGACCGGTAGCGGCGAACTGGCCCGACGACAAGCACTTCCTGGACATGCCGGAGGATACGAGCACGGGCCTTACCCACATCAGCGCACGCGAGTATGATGCCGCGCTTGGCCAGTTCATCAGCGTTGACCCGCTCTTGAGTCTGGACCTTCACCAGTCCCTCAACGGATACAGCTACGCCAACAACAATCCTGCCACCTATTCCGACCCCACCGGCCAGCGGGAAACCTGCGGCGCCTACGGCAACTCGTGCTACGAGCAGGACTACAACAACGACGGCACTGACAACAACGATGGCGACCGGGACACCACTGGTGACGACGACGGGTCCTACGATCGCGCCAACAACTCGATGCACGGTGGTACAGAGAGAGGTGGTCAGTCCGCTCGGTGGAACGTGGGCAAGGGGCCGGACCGTGGAATCGTCATGATTCGATACTATATTCACACCTATGGTGCAATGGAGATCATCCCCGGACATCCCTCGCTACTTGGTGACAACCGTGGACCGACCCTTGACCCGAGCGCTGCGTACCGCATGGTGCTCTTCTGGGACACGGCCACAGGCGAGGTCGTCTTCAACGTGGCGCCGTCCCACACCATGCCAAGTAGTAGTGAGACCATCGTGTCCCATCAGACGGGCGCGAAGACGGTCGGTGGCCCGTCGGAGATGGTCCCAGCGAATCCGATCCTGCTCAATCACAGCGCTTTCCGCACGTTGACCGGAAATAACGTAGTCCAGACTAATGACTCCGACTCGGATGCTCTCAATGTGAGCGTGCATGGAGTTCAGCCATTGCTGTCAGTGGGAGCAGTCGACAATCGTCTGGTCGTCGAGGCCGGCGAGAAGTCCGTGCGGGTGAGCCGTTCCGACAATGCATATCCAGACATGGAAGTGGTGCAATATCGAAAGAATCATTCAGTGCGGTGGATTGCGCACGACAGCATGGCTCACACCAGTGGATACGACGCCCCTGATGGACTTGGAGGTGTCGTTTTCAAGGAGCTTGATCACCGGACCTGGGTCAACGGCGCCTGTGTGAAGAGCTGCTGAAGGAAGGGAAGAAATGAGTACGGCAAGGTGGCTGCGTATTTCCCTGCAGCGCTATGTCCTGACCGTCCTGCTTGGATGGGCAGTTGCGGTGGCGCTGCTCCCCAGGGGCGAGGACTCCTTCGGCGAGATTTTTGCTCTGGGTATGCAAATGGCGCTGATTGGGGTTCCGCTCCTTACGATCGCGACCATGTTCGTGATCACCTTGTTGGCGGGTAGGCGGTTCGAGCCGCAGACTGGCAGTGTCCAGGGGATCCGCGGCGGGTGGATGGTCGTGCTTCCGCTGATCCCGCTGCTGCCCATGGGCATGCTCATGCCGATTTCGTACCTGATCATGGTGGGTACGCAGCTCATCTATGGGTCCTGGGTGCTGCCCTGCCAGGATGCCCGTGATACAGCGGACGTCCTCCGCTCGCTCGCCGACCCGGCGGTCCGTGCTGAGGAGCGGGTCCGGATAGCCCGGGCGGTCGGCGGTGTCCACTCCAGGTTGGTTGTGGAAGTCCTGGTGGATGCGGCGACCGACGAAGCGCCGGAGGTTGCTCAAGCCTCGCTGGAGACTCTATGCACCATCTGGCAGCGTGATGGAGTCGTCGGTGAGGACTTGCTACTGAAGCTACAGCCGCAGGCCCAGGACCAGGTTCGTGCTCTGGGGGTCAGGGTTCGCAGCCCCTGGTGACGACCCTAGCGCGCGGCTCTAGGGCACCCCAGCCTGCCCTTCCGAGTCTCGGAAGGGCAGGCTGGGCCGGTTCCGTGTGGGTCCTCACGTCCGCTCGGAAAATGGGCCGGCAAAGACCCGTACCGACGGGGGATAGCGGAGTTGCATCTCCGAGCCCGGCGGGCGTCGCCGGTCGGTGTTGATGTCGAGCCGGTACTCGCGCCCGTCGGCCACACGGAAGCTTCAGCTTGCCATTTATGGTCTGGCGTCGAACGGGTGTTGAACTTGTTCGGTGTTTTCCCAGTTCACCAGCGGTGTGAGGCGCCGCAGGCCGATCCTGTGCTGAGCGACAGCGCAGTACGGAGGCCGGGATCGTGGGACTGGTCGAGCACGAGGTTCAACGAGACGCGTTGACGGTGGTGGCGGAGTTCTGTTCGGAGTTGTACGCGTGCCTGACCGCCCGGAGCGACGCCCTGTTCGAGTTGTGCGACGCGCTGCTGTGCACCGACGGGCCGGTCCGAACCCTCGTGGACCTGGCACTCGCTCCCGAGCATCGGCGCGGGCACGGGGCCTTGTACTCCGGGATCAACCACGGTCGGATCGACCTCGCCCGGCTGCGGCGAGCGCTGACCAGCGTCCCGCTTCCCCGAGCCGGCGACGGTCGGCTGGTGCTGGCGGTGGCCTGGTACGCCGCAGGTTTGAATCCTGCCGTGCCTGAGTGAACAGGAGGCGGCCAGGTCTGCATTGGACCTGGCCGCTCGCTCATGGGCCTACAAGCTCGGCTGTTGCGCCGGCGCGATGCAGGAACTGCCGAGCGCCGCGCAGCGCGGTGCGCAAATTCCGCTGGGTCGCCCGGGCGTCGAGACGCACGTCGAGGGCACCGGGAAGGGTGGTGTGGGCCCGCAGCCCCATGGGCAGGCGGGAGACGTCGAGGCCGTCGCGCCTGGCGATGAGTATGCCGAGCTCGTAGCGGCTCAGAGCGTCGGACCCGGCGAGATGGTGGATTCCGGCCGCCTCGCCCGCTGCCAGCTCCAGAAGTGCGCCCGCCAGGTCGCCAACGTGCACGGGGCAGCGGACGTCGTCGGTGAACAGGGCGCCGTCGCGGGAGCCGGCGGCGAGTTCATGCACGATGCGTTCATGAACGGAGCGCCCGTGGCCGATGATCAGCGACGTGCGAGCGACAACGGCCTGTGGGTGTACGACGAGGACGCCGGTCTCCGCTGCCGCCTTCGCTGCTCCGTACGGGGTGGTGGGGTCGGGGAGGCATGTCTCGTCGTAGCGGGCGCGGGTACCGGAGAACACGGCGTCGCTGGACACGTGGACCAGGCGGCTGCCGTACTTGGCCGCGGCCATCGCGAGCCGGACGGGGCCCTGTGCTGTGACCGCCCAGTCGGCTTTGCCGCTCGATGCGTTGACGACGAGATGCGGGCTGACGTGGGCCATGACGGCGTTCAGCTGTCCCCCGTCCTGCAGGTCAAGGGGGTGCCACTCGGCCTGGGAGGTATCGCCGGGCCTGGTCGCGTACGTCGCGGCGGGTGCGTGCCCGGCCGCTCTCGCCTGCCGGATCAGTTCGGTCCCCAGGAAGCCGCTGCCGCCGATGATCAGAACTGTCATGTGCGACACGGTAGACCGGTTCCGGCAGGCATCCGGCGGCAGCCCGCTTCTCCTCCTCGGGCCGAGCGAGCCGGGCGGACAGCGAAGGCGGTCACACCCGAACTCGGGGGTGACCGCCTTCGCCGTCTGCGTGCCGGCCTGGCCTCGGTCGCCGCTTCCGATCGCTTGGGCCCGGAAGGGCGTCTGGATGCCTGCCGCCAGGGGTGGTGCTCCTGACGAGGTGCTACGTGCGGGGCTGCCAAACGTAGCGGACGTCCGGTTCGCGTTCATCGTTGAACTGCCCTGCCAGAACGGCGAGTTCGCGGCTCGTGTATTGACATCCGCGGTCGGAATGGAAGATCACCGAGCTGGCCGGGCGGCGGGTTCGGCAGGCGGCCGTGAGGGCATCGGCGACGAGTTCGGTTCGCAGATGGTCAGCGGTGGCCGAGCCGACCACGCGGCGGGAGGCGATGTCGATGACGGTCGCCAGGTAGAGCCAGCCCTCTTCGGTGGCGACGTAGGTGATGTCGCCGCACCAGCGGGTGTCGAGGGCGGCGGGGTCGGGTTGAAAATTGCGAAGGACCAGGTCAGGACGGGTGCTTGCATGCGGATCCGGGACCGTGGTGCGGTGTCGTCGCTTCCGGGTTCGGCCGGCGAGTCCGGCCTGCCGCATCAGACGTGCGATCCGACGGCGTCCGCAACCGGTGCCCTCGCGCTTCAGGACGGCATGGACGCGCGGGGCACCGTAGGTGCCGCGAGAGCGCTGGTGCACGATGGTGATCTTTTCGGTCAGCTCGGCGTCCCGCACCTGGCGGGGACCGGGGACGCCGTTGCGGCGGGCGTAATAGGCGGTCCGGGAGACCTGGAGCAGTTCACACGCCCGCTTGACGTTGTGACCTGCGGTTTTCTCCGCCTCGATGAACGGGTGCACCGTCACCGGGTCTCCTTCGCGAAGAAAGCCGTCGCACGCTTGAGGACCTCCACGTCCTCCCGCAGCCTGCGATTCTCCCGCCGCAGCACGGCCAGCTCCTCACGTTCGCTGCTGGTCAGACCATCCCGCTCACCCCCGTCGACCTCGGCCTGCTTGACCCAGCCCCGGACCGCGGTCTCGGTCAGGTCGAAGTCCTTGGCGACCTGACCGACCGAGCGGTCACCGCGCCGGCACAGCTCAACGATCTCGGCCTTGAACTCCGACGTGAACGAGCGCCGAGGACGCGCCTTCTTCTTCCCCATGCTCTCCATGATGAACATCATCCTTCCGAGGCCAAAGCCCCTGATCTCCGATGTCCGTCAAAGCGAATCAAGCCCACCCTGGCGACCACGACCACAGACTTCACCTTGCGCGCATCAGCCAGACGACGCAGCAGCCCAACCGCCCGCACCGAAGCGTTCGGCTCCTTCCTGCTCTTGGCCACCGTCCAGGAGGGAGTGGGGCGTGCGCGCCGGGAGCTGATGATCTGCTTCACCGCCGGCGTCGACAGGCCGCGCTCGGTCATCTCGCACTCTTCCAGCGCGAACCACTCCACGCCCCGCGCGAACGCTTCCGTGCCGATCCGGACCCGGCGGTGCGTACCTTCGCTGTCCAGACGGATACGGTGCACGTACCAGCGCCGAACCAGGGTCGCGTCGTCCACCGGCACCGATACGCCCAGCACCGGCTCAACGCCGCCCTCGTCCCACACGGGCTCGACTTCCCGGTCCAGGTGCACACGCAGCCCACGGCTCTGGAACCGGATGTCGAGGACGGAGCCGATCGCGGCTCCATGTGGCCGGGTGAATTGGAAGTCGGCCTGCTCCCCGCAGTCGCGCAGCCAGGATGCGGTCGCGGACTTCACGTACAGGTGGTCAGCGCTGGTCACGCCCCGCGCGCGCCGGCCGCACTCGTGGCCCGCTGCCTCCGAGCCCGGGTGGTGGGCGAAGTGGCAGACCCGGTCGGTGTACAGCTTTGTCGTCAGCTGGACACCGCAGCCGCCGAGGAGCAGCCCGCACCAGAACGTGTCGTGCTCGTGCCTCTGGCGGAAGGCGTCCAGCTCGATCGCCTCCAGCGGCAGCACCAGCGGCTCCTCCGAATCCGCGCCGCCTAGAACCGCCGTCTGTATCTGCCGCCTGTCGCTCCGCACAAACCCCACCCTTCGTCCCAACTAAGGTTTGTCCCGTAAATGATCTTTGAGTCGCCTTGGGCAGGGGTCAGTCGCGGTGTGATCCGCTGGCCTATCCGGCGAGGGCGAGGTTGTGCAGGCGGGCGATGCCGAGCATGGCGTGGTGGACGCCGTCGCCTTTGAGGCGGCAGTCGCGGAGGATCTTCCAGGTCTTCATGCGGGCGAAGACGTGCTCGATGCGGGCGCGGATCTGCTTGTGGGACTTGTTGTGCGCCTGCTTCCAGTCGGGCAGGTCTTCGCCTTTGCGGCGGCGGTGCGGCATGACGAGTCCGGTGCCGGGGTAGCCGCCGTCGGCGATCGTGAGTGTTCTGCCGACGGCGGCTTTGGCGCCGGATTCCTCCCAGGCCTTACAGTCGTTGCGGTTTCCGGCGAGCGGCCGGCCGACCACGACGACCAGGCGGGTGTCGGCGTCGATGACGATCTGGTGGTTGGTGGAGTATCGGTAGTTCTTGGACTGCTCGGCCACGGAGTGGTCGCGGGTGGGCACCAGGGTGCCGTCCACGATCAGCACGGTGTCCTTGGCGAACCGCTTGCGGGGCTGCAGGGCGAGCATCGGCCCGAGGTGGTCGATGATGCGGTCGGCGGCCGACTTCGAGACCCCGAACAGCGGAGCGAGCTGGCGCATCGTCAAGTTCGTGCGCCAGTACGCCGCCACCAGCAGAGCACGGTCCTCCAGAGGAAGGCTCCACTGCCGGCCCTTGCGGACCGCGTCCGCACCCTCGCGCCGCAGCACGGTCACCAGCTTCCCGAAACAGCGCGGGCTCAGCCCAGTGAACGGGGCTATCCAAGACGGCTCCGACGCCGTGATCACACCAGCCACACCAAGATCATCTCACCTGTGACCAGCAGTTACGGGACAAGCCTTAATCGTGCCATCAGGAAAGTTGGTGTCGCAGTTCATCGCGTGATCAAACCGGCGTTCGGAGCTGCGGCAGCCTGAGGAGCAGGACTGCGTTCCGCGCTCTCAGAACGGACCACCCCCGCGTCGGCGGGGAGCACCACGTCGACCGTTCGGAACCAGGACCACGTTCCACCTCGATCCCTCGTACTTCGGTCCGGAGGAGGCCATCGGCTGGGCATTGAGAGCAGAGGAACTACACGGAGAAGGATGCGAGGCACATCCCTCACCCGCGACGTTTC
Source organism: Streptomyces sp. NBC_01006 (assembly GCF_045162725.1). Lineage (NCBI taxonomy): Bacteria > Bacillati > Actinomycetota > Actinomycetes > Kitasatosporales > Streptomycetaceae > Streptomyces > Streptomyces sp. NBC_01006. Next base: position 51,874 of record NZ_CP108701.1, read on the forward strand.
CGATTCACGATATCCGCTCAGGAGCCGACCGCTCAGCTGGCGAGTAGGACCCGCGTCTCCCTGTCCAGCTCAACTCATCCCGGTGACACCACCTACACCGCCCCAGACCGTCCCCGCGAGCCGCCCCTCGCTCGCCTGACCAGCCCAAAACCGAACACCGCCCGGAAGGACACCGGCTGCGGCTTGCTGGACAACCACCCACGATGTCGCAATGGGTGCGATGTCCATGGGCAGCATCGTACGGAGTCCACTGGTTGCGCTTGGACGCTTCGCGTAGTCCTGGCACAAGGTCCGGAGCCCTCCGCTTCCGCACCCGGACGCTTCACCCGGCCGGCGTAGTCCGCCTGGGGCGGCCACAGGCGCCAGGCACGCTCATCGAGGACGCGGCCACGCCACGGTGCGTCAATGCCGGCAGGACGGCCGGACGCGGAGCAGCTCGGTCCGCAGCACGGGTGTGCCGTCGACCGGTGCCGGGTCCTCCGCGGTCGGTTCGATGCCTCCGGCGGCGACTTTGTCGAGTGTCGTCAGGCCGTCGGCGCCGACCGTGCCGAACACCGTGTAGTTCGGTCGCAGCGCGGAGTTGCCGTAAACGACGAAGAACTGTGAGCCGTTCGTGTCCGGACCGGCGTTGGCCATCGCCAGCAGGCCGCGCTCATAGAGGCGGCGCGCGCCGGTCGGATCGGTCGGTGCCGGCGGCAGGTCCACCGGCAGCTCGTCCTTGTACTTGTACCCGGGCCCGCCCTCACCGGTACCGGTCGGGTCGCCGCACTGCAGGACCTTCAGCGTCGGGTACGCCGTCAGACGGTGGCACACCGTACGGTCGTAGAACCCATGCCGTGCCAGGTGCAGGAAACTCTGGACCGTGCACGGCGCCTTGGCCCGGTCCAAGTGCAGCGGGAGCGTGCCCTGGCTGGTCGGAACAGCCATATCAACCGTGCCACGACTGGGGGTGCGCCGCGGGTCAGGCGGCAGCGGAACAGAGCGCGCCGGCGGCTCGTCCGGGGTCTGCGTGTACTGGCAAGGGCCGTGCGTCGTGCGCGGCGGAGCACCGTCGGAAGCGGTGGCGACACTCCCCCCGGACACGACTAACGCCACGGCCGCGAATGCGCTGATCAGTACCCGTTTCATCTCGCACGCCCTCCCGATGATCGCCAAGTCCTGGAGCGGTCGCAGTCTAGTACTGCAACGGTGTTTGCCGTGACGGTTGGGCAGGTCGGTCGTTGGTCAGTTCATGGGTGGGGAACTTGCTGAGGCCCGGTTGTGGGCTGGTGAACTGAAGGCTTTGCATGAGCGTTTCGTGCATCGTTTCTCGAGGTTGGAGCCGCGGGAGTCGGCTCTTGCCTATATGCGGGGGCTGATAGCTCCGCTGGAGCGGAAGAACGGCTGGACGCTTGCGGAGGAGGCCGGGCATGCGGGTCCGGACCGGATCCACCGGCTGCTGAACCGGATCGACTGGAACGCGGACGAGGTCCTGGACGACGTGCGGGCTTACGTCGTCGAGCATCTCGGCGACCCGGATGCGGTGCTGATCGTGGACGACACCGGTTTCCTGAAGAAGGGTGTCCGCTCGGCCGGGGTCCAGCGCCAGTACTCCGGAACCGCCGGTCGGACGGAGAACTCCCAGATCGGGGTGTTCCTCGCCTATGCCGGCGGCCGTGGCCGCACTCTGATCGACCGGCGCCTCTATCTGCCCACGTCATGGACGGATGACCGGGACCGGTGCCGGGCCGCCGGCATCGACGACTCGGTCGCCTTCGAGACGAAGGTGGTGATGGCCAAGGCCATGGTCCACCGGGCGATCGCCGAGAAGATCCCGTTCCGGTGGGTGACCGCCGACGCCGCCTACGGCTTCTCCAAAGGCTGGCGCACGGAGCTGGAGCGGGCGGATGTCTTCCACGTCATGGCCACCACCCGCCACGACACCGTCGTCACCCGCTGGGCCATCGACCACCCCGTCCACGACCTGTTCCCCGCGCTGCCCCGGCAGAAGTGGAAACGCCGTTCCTGCGGGAACGGAGCCCACGGCCCGCGGGTCTACGACTGGGCCAGGGTCGAGGTCCGCCCCTGGCACCGTGAGGACCGACGCCATTGGGTGATCGCCCGGCGAAGTGTCCGCCTGCCGGAGGAGATCTCCTACTACATCGCCTACTGCCCGGCCGAGACCACACTCGACGAGCTCATCCGCATCGCCGGCGCCCGGTGGGCGGTCGAGGAATGCTTCCAGACCGCAAAGCAGGAATGCGGCCTGGACGACTACCAGGTCCGCCGCTACGACGGCTGGCACCGCCACATGACCCTGGCCATGGCCGCCCACGCCTGCCTCACCGTCCTGCGGGCCCGCGAACTCGACACCGGGAAAGCAGAAACGGATCCCCCCAGCTCATACCCCTCACCCTGCCCGAAATCCGACGCCTGATCCACCGTCTCACCCGGCCCCGCCCGGACGTCGACCATGTCCTGCACTGGTCACACTGGCGACGCAGACGCCAGTTCCAGGCACGCGTCAGCCACTACAAACAACGCGGCCACACACCACCAGAAACCAACAAACCGTCACGGCAAACACCGTTGCAGTACTAGGGCGTGGGTTGGTCCGCGGGAATAGCCAACGGCAGGAGGCCGGCCCGGCCGACCCCGAGGTCCTCGCCCTCCAGCTGACGTCCCTGCTCGACGGAGACACTGGCGCTGTGGCGTCGGCCGCACCACAGGCTCCAGACGGCCCTCACGCGGCTCCGCCAGCCACTTCCACACCGTCCGAACCGTCACACCGGCAGCCACCGCCATCACCCGCACATGCAACGACGACACCGACCCCGGCCCCTGATCCACCGCCAACAACCGACGCACCACCACACCCCGCGCCAACCGGCCGTCCTCACCCATACCCACCAGCACAGCCCGGCCCTGGCCGGCCGCACACAGGAACGGCATCCCCATGACAGCCACCCGCCCTGCTGTTATGCAGCCTGTGGCAGCAGCCTGGTCACCCCATGACAGCCAAGATCACAACTCGCACCAGAGAGACCAGGCACGACCCACCCGATCCCTGCTGACGACCAACCAGTGCCACCAACTCACCCATTCACAAAAAGCATGGCGACTGCTCAGTTTCACTGACCGGCGACACCAGCGGATCAGTCAGTGTTGTAGGAGCCGTAGTAGTCGACGATCAGGTCGATATTTTCCCAGCCCTGGTTCCAGTAGGAGATGGCCTTGCCCGGGCGCACCTGAGCGAAGTTTGCGACCGTCTTACCTGCCGTCCAATTCAGAACGGAGGAGATAGGACGAGCCGGCGGGATCGGTGAGCCGTTCCCGGCCTGCTCAGGCTTGCCGGAGTCGGAGGTCACCGAGAGGAAGCCTGCACCGGTCGTGTTGGTGACCGTGGTGTTCAGGACAAAGGCCTCGACGTGTTGGAGGTCCACATCGAAGGACTGCCGGTAGATGTCCCGCGCCGCGAGGGGGTGACCGCTCTCACGGGTGTCGAACAGTCGGCTCGCTTGGTACTGCGGCGGCATGTAGGCGGCACTGCTGTCGGGGGCGTAGTAGCCGTTGACGTCAATGACGACGTCGGTGGGCTGCCAGGATCCGTTGCGGACAACGATCTTGCCGTCGGGGCCCACCGGCACGATGACCGAGTTGGCGACGGTCTGACCGGGGGTGAAGTTCAGGTTCGATGCGGTCGGCGTCTGCTGTCCGCTGGGGTGGACGGTCAGGTGGCCCGCCTCCCGCGGGTTGGTGACCGTGACGTTCAGCGATACGGCGGTGGCACCCTTCGGAACACCGCCTACTCCGCCAATCTGCGTGCTGAAGGAGCCCTGCCCGGCGACCTGACGCTTGGCCGCGCCCTGACCCTCGCGGGTGTCGACGACCCTGGTGGGAGAGAGCGAAACGTAGCCGCTGGACGCCGACTTGGTGAAGTAGCCGGTTATGTCGGCGATCAGGTCGACCGACTCCCAGCCCTCGTTCCACACGTACACGTTCCCGTCCGAGCTGACCGGCAGGATCATCAGGTTCGGCACGGTCTCTCCGGGGCCGTAGTTGATGCTCGACGTGCCCGTGTCCGGCGCACCGCTGCCGACGCCGGTGATGTGGCCGCTGGTGGTGGTGTTGGTGACCGTGACGTTGAGGACCACGGCGGTGACTCCGTCGGGCATCGTGCTGTTGCCCCTGACCCTCACCACGGCCGGCTGCTTCGGAAGGATCTTGCTCTTGTCCGTGCCCGTGCCGTTGCGGGTGTCCAGGAGGCGCAAGGGAGCATGCGGGTTGAAGTCCGAGCCCCACGTCTCTACATCGACCTTGTTGACGGCCTGGGTGCCGCTCGCCGGGTTCGTCACGGTCACTGTAATCGTGTACTTGCCGACCTCGGCATACTTGTGCACCTCACCCACGTAGGTGGAGCCGTCGGATGCGACCGTCTGCTCGCTGCCATCACCCCAGGCGATCGTGACGTTGAGTGGTGCACCCCCGTCTTGGAAGTCGGCACGCAGCACAACCCCGTGCGCGCTGGGAGACCAACTGGTCAGCCGGATCTCAGGGGCCGCTTCTGCGGACGGTGCCACACTGCGGCTCTTGTCCGTGGACGAGACACTGCGGACCGTACGGTTCCCAGGGCCGGTGAACACCTCCCCCGACGTCTTGGCCGAAACCACATCGGCGTCGGGCACCGCGATCCCACCGCGGACGCCAGGTGCAAGCGGATCGGCCGCCTGAGCAAGGCCCGGTATGAGGCCAACGCTGGCCGCGATGGCAGCCATGGAAACCACGAGTCGGCGACGAGACACCGGCCCCCCTTGAGTACTACTTGAACAGGTCAGAAAGCCTGCTCAGAGTACAGACAGGCCACAACACGTCGACCGGTGAAACTGCGCAGCACCCCATCAACCTGCGCAACCGCAGCCCGACCGAAAAACGGCGCAGGCCAGACGGCTGACATGCCCAAACACTGCGCAGATTCAGTGAGCCGCCGCAGCACCAACCCGCTCAACCAACCTGCACAACCCCAGGTCAACAGCCCCACCACTGCTCACCCTCACTGGTCCACGACACCTCGACCTGTGTCGGCTTCTCGACGGCACCCCAGGCGCCCCGGCGATCCCGTCGCAGCGCAAGGCCTGCCGCGAGTACGAGAACCGCGTCAACACCCTCGGTGCCACTATCCGTCAGTGAACCCGCCAGACGCTCAAGATCATCTCGTGGCGGGTTTCTGGCGTATCTGGGTCATGCCCCTTCACCGCCGTTCTCGTACTCGCCGTGCCACGGGGGTTGGCCGCCGCAGAGATCGTGCGGCCGGCCGCGACCGTGCCTCCGGCGGCGTGCCGGTGGAGGCACGGACGATCGCCGAGCCGACTGCTGCTACTCGCCCTTCCAGAAGACGGTGACGACGTTCCAGCCGCCGTCGCCGAGACCGACGAGGACCACCAGCTCGCCGCCGCTGGAAAGCCCGAGCGTGTAGCGCCAGTTCCCGTTCTGCTGGCACGCGGCGTTCTTGGCACCGACCCTGACAACCTTCTGGATGTCGTCCTCGGTCACCCCGCGCTCGTCCATACGGTCGCGGGCGTGCTTGGTGATGCGGTCGTAGGCGCTCGGCGCGACATCCGAGTAGCAGCGGTTGGTCACTTCGTGCCCGCCGCGGATGGGCGGGCCCGCGGTCGTCGTGGCGGCCATCGCGGGGCCGGAGATCCCCATCACGGCAGAGGTGACAAAGCCGAGGGCCAGGAGCCGAAGGCGCTTCGAGGTGTTCACGGTGATTCCCTCTTCCGGGTGCTGTGTGCGCGGCCGGCCGGCCGCTGCGGAAAAGGTGCCAGGCGGCCATCCATGTGTGATCAGCAGAAGATCAACGGTAACCATCGGAGCCCAACCATCGGGGTCAGCAGTCCCAACGGGGCGGTGAGGAGTTTGCACAGCAGCATGCCGCGGGCGGTGCCGAAGCGCCGGACCGTGGGCGTGGCGATGAGCGCTCCTCCGAACGCCCTCGGTTCGCACCGGACACGCCTGGACACCGGCCGGGACCGCGAGGGTCTCTCCGCGCCGGGCACGCTCGGGCACTCCGGGTACACCGAGGTCCGCGAGAAGTTCCGCCGGCCGCCCGGGCACCGCCTCGGCGGAGCGGACCTCGCGCTACCACGACCTCTGCCGGGCTGACCCGGCAGAGGGCTCTGGATGCCTGTGCCCCACCGGGGGGGGAGGGGCACGAGGCGGTCTATGCAGGCCGCTCGACGTGGAGTGCGACCCCGATGCCGACCCAAAAGCCGCGGCCGGCGGTGGTGCTGGCCGCCTGCGGCCAGGCGGCGCGGTGCGCTGCCGTTCCGACATGACGACGCCGTTTGCGACCGGCCCCGACCATCCGGCCTGCGGGATCTGTCCGGCGGCACGGCTCTCTCGCGAAGGATTCGTGGCCTATGACCGTCCCAGTCGCGAGTGCCCGTTCAACGCGGCCGATGGCCACCGGTACACCGCCGACGGCAACCCGGCCTGTGTCCACCCCGACAAGGTCAGGCTGGACCCGGACCGGACTGCCCCTCCGCCGGAGCCGGTCGTCGTGCCTGCGGAACCAGTCGGCGGCGGGACTGTAAAAGAAACGGTGTAACTCCGATCATGGCGGATTGCACCTGTGCCCAGCGAGAACATAGCCACACCGTCCGAGGCGGAGGCCGCGACGGCGGCGTGGATAACCGGTTGCTGAACGAGCTCGTGGCCCGGGTTCAGGCCGAGGGCTTGCAGCTGACGGGTGAGGGTGGGCTGCTTCAGCAGCTGACGAAGCGGCTGTTGGAGTCCGCCCTTGAGGGCGAGATGAGCGACCGTCTCGGCTATGACCGGCACGATCCGGCCGGGAAGAACGGCGGCGACTCGAAGAACGGAAAGCGCTCGAAGACGGTCGTCGCGGACGTCAGCCTGTTGAGATCGACGTGCCGCGGGACCGCGAGGGAGCGTTCGAGCCGCAGATCGTCAAGAAGCGGCGGCGCCGGCTGACCGGTGTCGACGAGATGGTCCTGTCGCTGTCGGCGAAGGGCCTGACGCACGGCGAGATCTCCGCGCATCTGGCCGCGGTCTACGGCGCCGAGGTCTCCAAGCAGACCATCTCCACGATCACCGATTCGGTGATGGAGGGCATGGCCGAATGGCAGGCCCGCCCGCTCGACCGCGTCTACCCGGTCGTGTTCATCGACTGCATCAACAAGCTCAAGCAATGGCGCGGCCTGGCCACCAGATACGACAAGACCGCCACCATCTACCTCGCCGGACTCCACCTCGCCGCCATCTTCATCTGGTCAGCGAGGTGATCCGAAGGAAACCGCCTGGACGGCCTGGTCCCGGCACTGAGCTGACGCCGCCCGAAACCCCCGTCCTCGGGCGGCGTCAGCTCAGTGCCAGGACCGCGAGAGGCCCCCGGTCGTCGGCGGGGGCTCCGGTTTCCCGTCCCCTCACCGACCCTCCGGCGCCCACTCTGCCAAGCCCCGGAGCACCGCGCATTGGCCTGGCGTGCACAGTGTCTTGACGGAGAGTCGCCCCGCCGCCCGCGCCCCGGGGCCCCGGCTCTTGTTGCGCGGGCCGCCACGGCCGGTGTAGACCCATGATCATGCTGCCCGAGAGAACGTTCCGCAGCGCGGAACTAGCGCCCGCCGACCGTTTCGAGAGCTGGCGGGCCCTGATGTCGGAGACGCATGCGCCCATGGAGATGCGCAGTGAGCACGCCGCCGACTTCTGGGTGAACCAGCGCGTCATCTCGCTCGGCGGGATCACGGTCTATCCGATGGAATGCCGTCCCCTGACTTTCCAGCGCACACCGAAGCTGATAGCGAGGTCGGACCCCGAGGCGTTCCACCTCTCGCTGATCAAACGCGGGGCGGGAGCGGTAACGCTGGGCAAGGACACCGTGGTGCATGGTGTGTTCGACATCCACACCAGTGACACGTCACGGCCGTTCGAGATCAGTTCCGGCCCGCATTCCGTCGAGATCATCGGGGTCGAGGTACCCAAGGCGCTGCTGCCGCTGCCCCCGCACACCGCTGGCCGGGTCATCGGCAAGCGCATCTCGGCCCGGGAGGGAATGGGGGCCCTGCTGGCCACCTTCCTCGACCAGGTGACCAAGGACAGCCGGTCCTACCGGCCGGCCGAGGGCCCGCGCCTGAGCGGCGTACTGGCCGATCTCGTCGCCTCGCTCTTCGCCGGCGTCCTCGAAGCGGACCGGTCCTTGACCCCGGAGACGCACCGGCGCGCCTTGGCGCTCCGCGTGATGGCCTTCATCCGGGACAACGCCGACGATCCGCTGCTGGACGTCCCCGCGATCGCCGCCGCCCACCACATCTCCGTCAGCTATCTCCACCGGGTGTTCCAGCAGGAGGGGGACGGGGCGACGGTCGCGGCCTTCCTTCAGGGCCAGCGGCTCGCGCGGGCACGCCAGGACCTGGTGGACCCGCTGCACCAGGAGGTGCCCGTGCACGTCATCGGCGCCCGGCGGGGCTTCCGGCACGCGTCCGCGTTCAGCCGGGCGTTCCGCGAGGCCTACGGCCTGCCGCCCGCGGCCTTCCGCGGGCAGGCCCGGGCGGAAGACCTGGCCGGGACGCCCCTGCGGCCATCAACCTGATGAACGCCGTGGGCAACTTGGCCGTCGTGTCTACCGCAGGCAGGCACAGCGCCGGGTCCTCTACATGGCCACCGAGCCGGTCGTCCGCCAACTGCAGGGCAGCCCGGGCCCGGATGGGTGGTGGGCCGACGGCGTCGCCCAAGAGCTCGGTCTGCTCCCGCAGGGCGAACCCCGCCCGGATGCCGGCAGGCACCTCGGCGTTCGGCCGTTCACCTCCGGGGACGCGGTCGTGGCCCGCCGGGCGGCTGCCGCCCTCACCCGTTCGCCATAAAAGGCCGTTTGATCTGCGGCTTCACGAGAGCACAACCTGGGACACAGAAGCGGGCACACACCTCCGCCCCGGATCCCTCAGCGGATCCGGGGCGGAGGTGTGCGCCGACCGCTCGGCGCCAGGATGGACAGCCGGCGCATGGGCGACCGTGCCGGACCGGAGCCGGTCTACTCCTTGACGGTGTGCCAGACGTCCTTGAAGCCGTCGCCGGTGCGGTCCCCTGGGTTCTTGTCCTTGAAGAAGGTGTACAGCGGCTTGCCCTTGTAGGCCCACTGCATCGAGCCGTCGTCGCGCTTGATCTCCCAGAAGGGGCAGCACCCCAGCCCGGCGACCGTCCTGCGGATGCTCCGGGACCACGACGACCAGATGGCCGCCGACGCCGAGATGCAGACGCAGCCGACCACGCCGTAGGCCTCCAGGCGTGCATCAGCCCCTGTTAGGTCCAATGGGCCCAACAGGGGCTGACGGCCCCGGTCTCCTATCTCTGACCCACGGTGCAAAGTGGCCGGGGAGCTACTTGCTGCTCTCCAACTGCCGGGGGATGCGGGAGTTCGCTCAGTGCCGGGTCGGAGGGGGTGTCCCCCGCCTGTGAGCGGCGGCTGGGTACGCCGTCTCCAGCAGAGGGTGGGGTGTGGAGCGTCAGGGCAGTCGGACGAGCACCCGATGGCTACTCCTCGCGGGCGGTGTTGCCGATGTCTCCGAGAGTGCCGGGGCGTCCGTTGGCGGCGCTGATCGTGCCGATGCCGGACGCGTCGCCGGCCGTGCCTGCGCTGCCGGCGGCTCCTCCGGTGATGGTGGCCTGGTTTGCGTGGGTAACGGTGACGGTGCCCTTGTTGCCGGTTCCGCCGTTGCCGCCGTTGCCGCCGGCGCCTGCGGCGTCCTTGCCAGCGCTGGCGGTTCGGCCGGCCTTGCCGCCGTTGCCCCCGTGGCCGCCTGCCCCGCCGGCGACTGTGATGGTGGCCTCGGGACCGTCTGCCTTGACGGTGCCCTTGTCACTGTTGCCCGTTCCCCCGTTGCCGCCCTGGGTGCCACCACCAGCCCGCCCGTTGGAGTTCGAAGCGTCGGATCCGTCCTCCCCGGTCTTGCCGCGACCGCCGCTTCCTCCCTCGACCAGGAGTTTCCCGGTGGCGGTGATCTTCCCGCTGTTTCCGTTCCCGCCGTCGTGACCGTTCCAGGCCCTGCCGGATGAGCCTGCGCCACCCCTGACGGCTGCGTCGGTGGCGGTGACGGTGCCTGTGTTGCCGATACCGCCGGGGGCGCCTTCGCCGCCCGTCACCACGGACTCGGTGGCGGTGATGGTGCCCGTGTTGCCGATACCGCCGGAGGTGCCTTCGCCTCCGCCGCTGCCGTCGTAGCCCCTGCCCCCGGTCGCCTTGGCGGTGGCCGCGCTGACGGAGCCCGCGTTACCCACACCGCCGGGACTGAAGGCATCGGTGTCACCGCCGGTCGCCTCGACGGTGCCTGCGGTGATCGCACCACCGGAGGCGTTGCCGTCCGCGCCGGCTCCGCCGCGCGCGATCACGGTGCCTCCGGGAACGTCGACCCTGCCCAGGTTGGCCGCCTGACCATCGCCGCCGACCAGCGTGATCTTGCTGCTCTCGCCCTTGATGACGCCCCCCTTGCCGTTGGCGGGCAGAGCGGCGGGGCGAATGGCCTCCGGCACCGCGATCTGCTGCAACTCCTCATCAGAGAATTCGACCAGCCCAGCTCCGCCGACCTTCACGGTCGCGCCGGTGGCCTCGATGGTTCCGCTGTTCGCCGCAGCGTCCCCTGAATCCGCCGTTACGGTGATCTCGTCACCCGTTCCGACCCGCAGGACGCCCGACCCACGGACAGGGGCTTCTCCCTTCACCGTGATGGTGTCCTTGCCCGCCCCGCCGTCGACCGTGCCCCCCACACTGCCCTTGACGGTGATCTCGGCACCGCCATCACCCGCGGCAATCTTGGCCCCTTCGGCGACATTCCCCGTGATGACGAACCTGTCCTTACGGCCCGAACCCTGAAGCTCATTGCCCTTGGCCAAGCCCTCCGTGCACGTGATGACGACCCCTCCACCTTCCACGGCGTACGGCTGCTGAGAACAGCCGCTCGGCAGATTCGCCCCGTCGGCGTGGGCGAAAGGAGCAACGCCCGCAAGCCCACCGACAAGCAGGGCAGCAGTCCCCAGGGCCCGCCCTCCTGCCAGTGCGGCAGCAAGCATCTTGTCCCGGCGTAGTGTCACAGCAGAAACCCTGCGTAGCGGAGCGCATCAACCGCTTCCCGGCCACGCTCCAAGATCACGTACGCGTGATCAACTACGCACCGGGCATGAGGACACGGCCGCCGAGCCGGCCAGGCAAGAGTTCATGTGCGGCATGTGGCGAGACCGCCTCATTGGCCCGGCTCAACGGCGGAACAAGCTGGTCCAGCAGGGTGGAGGGTTGGGGCGGACGAGCGCTTCATCCGCACCCTGGCCGGTCCTGCCGACCCGCGGGGGAGGACCGGCAGTGATGGGTACGCCGAGCGGGACAACAGGTCCTACTTCCCCAAGTCCTCCGCCGGCACCTTCACCACGTCGGCCACATAGTCGACCGCGGCCTGCGGGAACTCAGGAATCCGAGCGGCTCCGTGCCGCGAAATTCCCGCCCGGCGGACGATCCGGCCGTAACCGAGATGGCATGGACCCCGTGCCCGGCCACGCCCCCTTCCTGCCTCCCCCCGCAGCTCGACCAGCTCCTGGTCATACGCCGCTGGCTCGAGCTCACGCTCGCCCGCGTCGACGAAAAGATCACCGCCGTCCGCTACGAGAACGTCGAGATGAACCGGCGCCGCCCACCCTTGCCCCCTCCCCAACCGGAGTGGTGGATCGAGTACGGCGCCCGCGGCGCCCCGGCTCCGCTACCCGCACCACCCCGACCGGCTGTCCGGCTCCTGGAGCAGGTGATGCCGCGCCCGAGGAAGAAGCGCCGCCGCCGCGAGGTGAACCGGGTGCCCCGTTGTGACGCGGCGCTGCCCGAGTACGACCGCAGCACGCTGCCCGAGGGGCTCGTCACCAGGCGCCAGTTACGGGAGACGGGCCTGAGCCCCGGTGGCGACGAGGGCCCGGTCGCGATCCTGCGCTGCAAGCTGTGCGCGCCCCGGCCCCAGTGGTCGTGCACGCACGCCACCCGCGGTTAACCTGCTCCGGGTCGACCTGGCGAAGCCCAAACGGACGCCGACGCTCGCACAGGAGAGGTCCCTCGACCAGGCGATGGCGGCCCGGCAGACATGCGGCGAATGCGGGAGGCGGTTCTACATCTGCCTCCAGGCTGCCGTATTGCATTCGATGCAACATCCGCCGCGTTGGGCCGGGTCGCTGACCTGCAGGTGGAGTTCACGTTAGCGCTGCGCTGGCGTCTGGTCCTGCGGTCCTGACCAGGCCCCCGTTACCAACTCAACGATGTTGCGTTAGATGCATCGTGAGCGTGGTTGATGAACTGCCCGGGGCCGCGCATCTGGTCCTGGCTGACGGAGTCGTGCACCTGGATCCAGAACCTGCGGTTCTGGAAGCGATGCTGGAGGGGTGGGCGCGACAGCAGCGCACGCGATTCCTGAACTTCGAGTCGACGATCCGTCCCAGAATCTTGTTGGTTCGGAGGCTGGCTGCCTTCACGAATGAGTACCCGTGGCAGTGGGCGCCAGGGGAGGTGGAGGCCTTCTTCGATCACCTGCGGACACGCCGTCCGGGCAGGCCCCTAACGGTGTCGACAGCCCGGAACTACCAGAATGATCTACGGCTGTTCTTCGACTACGTCACCGACACCCGGTATGGATGGCCGGCCACGTGCAGGGAACGTTTCGGACGGGCTCCGGTTCAGGTCCTGCACGAATGGAACACCGTCACCCACACCAGTGGATACGAGGGGGCCGCGGAGCGCCGGCCTCTCACGTACGACGAAGTGCAGGATCTCTTCGACGCGGCGGACGGCCGTGTCGAAGAGATCCGAAAGCGTCGACGCAAGGGCTCGCTCGCCGCCCTTCGGGACGCCATGGTCTTGAAGGCGGTCTACGCCTACGGCCTGCGGCGCCAGGAAGCATGCGGCCTGGACCTGTGTGACCTGCGACGGAATCCGAAGGTCACTGCCTACGGCCGTTTCGGGGCAGTCTTCGTCCGCTACGGCAAGGCGTCCAAGGGAGGGCCGCCCAAACGCCGCACTGTTCTGACCGTTCCAGAGATGGACTGGATCGTCGAAGTTCTCGACCAGTACGTCACCGAGGTCCGCCCGGCCTTCCTGCCGGGCAAGCATCCGGCGTTCTGGATCACCGAGCGGCGGGGACGGATGTCCTTGCGGCGGCTCAACGACGCCTTCGAATCGGCTCGCCGGTCAGCCGACCTGCCGGAGGAGCTGGATCTGCACTCCCTGCGGCATAGCTACGTGACGCATCTGATCGAGTTCGGTTATCCGGAGAAGTTCGTCCAGGACCAGGTCGGCCACGCGTACGCCAGCACCACGGCCATCTACAGCCACGTCTCGGACGAGTACCGAAACCGGCTCCTGCTGAGCTCGCTGCAGGCCCGGCATGGCGACCTTTGGGAGCAGTAAACATGATCCGGAAGATGGGCATCGCCTGGCAGCTGAGGATCCGGATGGCGGAGAAAGGCATGTTCCAGACCACAGACCTTGTCCCACTGCTGGCCGAACGTGGCGTTCACCTGTCGCGCGAGCAGGTTTTTCGTCTCGTGACCCAGACCCCGCAGAGACTCTCCATGGACACGCTTGCCGCGCTGTGCGACATCCTCGTGTGCGAACCGAACGATCTGATCCAAGTCGAAGTCGCCAACGCCGAGCTACGCAAGGCCGCCGGCGAGCAGACGCCGGTCAGGCCGCAGACGCGCCGCACCACGGTCCGGCGCCCGGGGACGACATGACCGCCCCGCTCCGTACCGACGAGGCGCGTCGCCGGGTGGTCGCCCACCTGACCTCACAGCTCGTGGGAGTGACCAGCGAGCAGGCACTGGAGGTGCTTGAGCACGCGAAGATCACAGACCGTTCCTGCGTCAGCCTGACCCGCCATTTCGAGCAGCACGCAGACGCCCTGATGAATCCAGGACCGACTCCTCCAGCGACCCTCGTGCGTCTCGCCCATGCCCTGGTGGCAGCCGGGCACGGGATGGTCGCTTTGCCGGCGTGCACCGGCTGCGGAAAGACCTCGCCCTACCTCACGCACCGCATTGCAGCTGGACGTTGCTGTTCGAGCTGTTCCTACCGAGTTCGGCCGACGAAGACCTGTGCGGGTTGCGGGCGGCAGATGCGGATCAACGCCGTGGGACCGAGCGGGCCCCTCTGCGGCACCTGCTACGGCAAACACGCGGCCACGGAATGTGGACAGTGCGGACGCGTACGTCGTGCATGCTGGCGTATGCCTGACGGCAGTGTCCGCTACCAGGGATGCCATGAGCGCCCCGAGTACACATGTGTCGGCTGCGGAACCCAGGCCGCTGCTCAGGCCCTCTCGGCAGACGGCCCCGTCTGCCGGCGGTGCTATAAGCAGCCCAAGCGCCCTTGCGGAGAATGCGGAGAGATTCGCATCATCAACAAGCGCGCCGGCCGGGACACCCCGGACCTGTGCTCCACCTGCTACCGCCCACCTCCCGTTGCCTGCTCCGCCTGCGGACGGATCCGACCCTGTGCTCAGAAACGGGCAGGCAAACCACTCTGCCAAGGCTGCTATCCCCGTCCTACACGCAAGTGCATTCGCTGCTCTCGCGACCGCCCAGTCCATACCGGCTGGCCCATGGGCCCGGTGTGTAAGACCTGCTACGCGGCGATCCGCAACCACCCCAGCGCCTGCCATCAGTGCGGACAGCACCGTCCGCTCATCGGCGTCACCTTCGAAGGCCACGGCATCTGCGGACCCTGCGCAGGAACCGATCTCACCTATGCGTGCCAGCGGTGCGGCGTGAACGACAAGCTTCACCGCAGTCACCTGTGCACCCGCTGCTTCGCAACGAAGCAGCTGGGCACAGCGCTTGGCGCGGATGGCGCCACCATTCCCTTTGCAAGACCTGCACACGGCTCTCGCGGCTGCCGGACGCCCACGTCGGGTACTGCACTGGCTGACCCGCAGCGGCGTTGCTGCCCTCCTGTCACAGCTGGCGGCCTGCGAGGAACAGCTCACCCACCAGCAGCTGGAGGACCTGCCCAACACGCCGTCCACCCGCTACATCCGCGACGTCCTCGTCGCCGCCGCCGTATTGCCAGTGAGGGATGAACGCCTGGAGGGCCTGCCCCGCTGGGCAGACGCTCTTCTGAGCCATGCACCCGCACACCACCGACACCTCGCCACCCCCTTTACACACTGGTACCTGCTTCACCGCATCCGGCGGGCACACCGGGACCGGCCCCTGCGAGTCAGCACCGAGAGCGTGATGCGATCCAAACTGCGCCGGGCATTGGAACTGCTCGGCTGGCTCGACGAAACCGGCATCAGCCTCGGGCAGCTCACGCAGTCAGCACTCGAAGGGTGGCTGGAGCAAGGACCTGCCAACCGGCGGGACGTGCGAGCGTTCATCACCTGGGCCCGGAGTCGCCGCCTCATCGGAGACCTCACCATCCCCCTGGCAGCCGTTCCCGCACCCAGCATCTTCACCACAGAAGGGGAACAGGCAGACCAACTGCACCGGTGTCTGACCGACGACGCCATGCCCATCGACGTCCGCACGGCCGGCGCGCTAACGCTTCTGTTCGGGCTCCAGCCCACCAGACTGCTCGAACTCACGGTGCACGACCTGGTAGACGGCGAAACATCCGCAGCCCTCAATCTCGACGGCCATCGGATTCCACTGCCGCCCAAGGTCGCTCGGCTGGTCCGCGCGCTAAGAGACCGATGCCAAGAACGCTGGCAGCTCGACCAGACGGCCAGCACCATCCCCTGGCTGTTCCCCGGGCAGGAGCCCGCGCGCCCCCTCGGAGCTATTTACCTCAGCCTGAAACTCCGGCAGCACGGGATCACACCCCGTGCCGGCCGCAACAGCGCCCGCCTCGCCCTGACCGCCGACCTGCCGGCATCCGTCCTCGCCGATTTCACCGGAACCAGCATCAGCAACGCCACCCGATGGACCGGATACGCCAGACGCGACTGGTTCGACTACATCGCATCCCGTACGCAGATCTGACCGCTCCGTCATTTCGCTTCGGCGCATTCGTCCAGTTTACCGACCGTCGAACTTGCCGTGTTGCCTCTGAGCTGGGGTTATGCGTCGCGTAGGCGTCAGTGACGTGGTGGGGGTTGGGCGGTCCCGCCGGGCGGAGTCCGGCGGGACCGCCTGGCACGAGGGTCAGCCCTCAGACAGTGTCCCGCTCACGGTGTTGTAGCTCAGTACCTCGTCCTTGCCGAAGTCCGGGTTGACGGGCTGCACGTGGAATTGCTGGGTGGGGACGTTGGCTGTGATGTGGACGCTGCTTCTTGCGTCGTCCATGCGAGATTGGATGGCGGGTGTGGTGCCGGCGACAGACGTGGTGTCGGTGGTCACCAGGGCGTAGGCCCGGGCGAGTTCTTCCAGGGCCTTGGATGCCTGGCCCGGGAACTTGTCCGTGGCGTTCTGGGCTTCCTGGCCGATGGCCCGCAGCAGCGCGTCGCGGGCGTCTGCGACGGCGGGCAGCTCCGTCACGCTCATTACGATCGGGATCTGCTGGATACCCTCGCCGGCGGTCGCTTCGGCGGATTCTTCGGGGCTGGCTGAGGTCATGCGATGGTTCCGTCCTCGTTGGCGGTGATGCATGGTGTCGCGTGCCAAGCGAAGCGGACCGACTACGGAGAGCGAAAGAGCCAAATCGGGCCACTCGATCTGGCCAACAGTCGATTCCTGCTGTCCCAAGAGCTGGGCTTCGAAGGTCGGCGATGCGCTTGTCCGCGAAGCGGAGGTTGGAACGGGCACCTTCGGCGACAACCTACGTGCCTCGTCATGCACACCCGCACATCTATGGCTCCTGCGGCGACTTGGCGCCGGAATACCGCGCCTACGGAACAAGCGCACTCCGCCAATACAGGACCTCGTTATCACGGAGGTGTGGATGACCGCGGCTCTCGAAGTGACGTGCGGGACGCCGTACCAGTTTTTCGTACCACCCCTCAGCGGATATGGACTGAGAGGTACAGGTCGCTACGGTTCCCCTCATGGTCTGGGTATCCCATCCCTGGCAGCACGAGGAACGCGCCCGAGCTGATGCCCGGCGCAAAGGTGATGGTGAGTGACTGCGGTGTTCCCGGGAGGTGACCGGAGCCCACGCATGATCGGCAAATCCCCGTAGCAGTCATTCCCCGTCCGCTGCAGGCGGAACACGTCTCATGTACGTTCGCCAGGAAAGCCATGGGTCCGCCTGACGTGGCTGCCGCGCGGCTAAGGCGCAGCTCCTGAATGGCGGGGCTCTGATCGACGGGCACTCCATTAAAGGCGTCTTTCAGCCGTCCCCATAGCGGCGGGCGGCGGGGCGCGGGGACAACTTCGAGGAACATGGGCCTGTGCGCGGACTCCGCGTGTGGGTCGATGAGCCGGGTGTTCTGGGGCACCTTTAGACGTAGTACGTGCTCCGCGGCTGCGGCGATGTCAGCGAGGATCGCGGCGGGAAGCCAGGGCTGCGCCGGGTCAGGGGCAGAGATTTCGCGGAGAGCAGCGCTCAGCGGTGGGCGCCGATACGGATTCTTGTCGAGAAGTGCTGCCAGCAAGTCGGCGATGCGGGGGGAAAGGCCTGCGAGATCTGGCGGCTCGTGAACGGATCGGTATTGCACCTGTTCCCAGCGTCCCTGTCCGAAGGGGTGCCGCCCGGTCGCAGCATAGGCAAGTACTGCTCCGAAGGCGAAGAGATCAGCCCGCTCGTCTGCTGTCGCGGTAGTGAGGTACTCAGGTGCCATGTACCCGATCGTGCCGACGGCTTGGCCCACGTTGGTTAGGGCACTGTCGTTGTGTGTGCGGGCGATTCCAAAGTCGATCAGGCGTGGACCCGTGCGTGACAGCAGGACGTTGGCAGGTTTCAGATCCCGGTGGACCGTGCCAGCCTCGTGAACAGTGTGAAGAGCGGTTCCCAGCTGGTGAGCCACACCTGCCCAAGCTGGCGTTTCCAATGGGCCGTGCCGGATGACTGCGTCAGCAAGCGTGGGGCCCGCGATGTATTCGGTAGCCAGCCATGGCTGGGCCGCCTCCATGTCTGCAGCAACGATCTTGACCAGCCCGGGTCCCGTCATTCCTTGCGCGATGCGAACTTCGCGCATGAACCGGCGGCGGAACTCGCTGTCGCTCGCGTATTGGGGGCGCACCACTTTAAGGGCAACCACGTCGCCCTCCGGCCCGCGACCGATGTAGACCACACCCATTCCACCCTGACCAAGCCGGCCCAGGAGCTGGTAGCCGCCGAGCTCTACTGGGTCATCCATCAGTAGCTGCTGCACTCGTCCCCCATCTACATGGCTCACGCAGCATGCCACCTGCCGGTGTCCGCTTAGGCAAGCGACTTTGCGGTCTTCTTTCCGGTCGTAGCTACCCAGGTGACAGGAATACGACCGCTGCGGAACAAGTGCTCTCCGCCAGTAAAGGCGGTCACATACTCGCTGGCCTCCGCGCGTATGTGGCGAGCGACAGAGCGGCCTTCGTCAAGGCTCGCGTCCCTAGCGTGACGTCGGCGATGCGGTGGGCCGCCTCTTCGGCACGAAGGGGATCGGTCACGGCAAGGGCTGCCACGACGGCGGCCAGCAACGGGTCCCGGTCAGGGCCAGGCAGCTGGTCGACGAGTTGCTCGGCGGTGTGCGGATCTGTGCCGGCCAGGACCTGCAGAGATTCCCACGCCTGATAGACATACTGCTCGACTTCGGGAGGTCGGCGAACTATCTGCCAGGCACGACGGATTAGCCCCTTTGCGTGCTGCAGATCTGTGGCGGCCGATGCCACGGAGGCAGTGACCAGGGCCTTGGCCAATGAAAGCCGTTGGAGGTCATTGGGCGGCTCGGAGCGGCGGGACTCGGCCAGGCCGACGAGCCGCACAGCCTGAGCCGGGTCCACGGCGGCGAGGTACTCGGCGGCCAGCACCAGCGTCCACAACACTTCGTCGTTGCCAATGGCAGAGACGAGGTGCCCAGCGGCCTTGACGGCGAGTGCCGGGTCGATGTCGGCGGCTGCCGCGGCGATGGCTCCCAGCGCCTCGATGCGGTCGCCGCCTTCGGTTTCGCTGTAGATACTGGGTCGGATCTGAGGCGCCGTCTCATAGGCGGCATCCAGCCAGCGCCGAGCTTGATCGGGTTTGGAGGCGGCTGCCTGGTTGGCCATGCCGACCAGAGCGTTGACCCGGGCGATCAGATCGGTAATTCGCAAAGCGAGGTGTTCGGCCCGCATGGGGTCTGCCGCCGCCGCAGATACCGCAACCTCTACCAGATCACCGCTGCCGTCCTCCTCCGGGTTCTCCACCAGGTCCACGGCGTCATACTGACGGGTCTTGCGGGAGCGCCACCACCTGGGGGTGGCGCGCTGTTCAGCTTGCACCGGCTCGGCGGGGACCTGCTCCCGAGCCTGCACCGGCCCGACAAGGGCCTGCTCGGCCGCGTCGATCAGGTGCAGCGCGTTTCCGGGGCCCGCAGCGGCCTCCTTGATCACTCCTGCCCACGCCGATGCCTGGATGTAGCGCTCGGAGATGTGCCCAATGACCTGCTCCGCCCGCAGGGGGTCGACCCGCGCCGTCGTGATAGCCACGGATTCGAGCGCGTGATTGCGATCTGTCGCTTTGGCCAGGCCCAGTGCGGTCTGCTCCGCGAGGTCGATGAGGCGCCGAGAGCAATACGTGTCGGCGTCGCGGCCAGCGTTGGCGATGTCCACCAACTGTCCAGGCAGCCAGAACGTGTAGTTGGGGTCGGGGGGCAGTTCGCGGGCGGCCAACTCGACCCGCCCCATGAGTCGGCGCGCGCGATCAGGGTCGACGACGGCCATAGAGCCAGCCAATTCACCCAGAGCTTCGATGTGCATTGCGGCGTACTCGTCGCTGTGGAAGTCGTGATCGAGGCACATGCGTTCTACGCGGTCCAGCAGCAGCACGATTCGGTCACTGGCGATGCCTGCCGCTTGGACTGCCAAGTCCCAAAAGCCTCGGGCCTCATCGAGGCCCCACTGAGCGTTTAGAGGAATCTGTAGCAGTCCGTCGATGTGGACTATCGCCTTCGCGGGATCCGGGCCGAGCAGGTGCAGCGCCAGGCTCAGGTGGGATGCAGCCCGTTCGTCAGGATCGGGGCTCAGCATGATGAGCGGCTCGGCTTCGCCGATCAGCCGCCGAGCCAGGTCGATGTCGTCTACCCCGGCGGCCACATCCAGCAGCATGTGCCCGAGGTAGTCCGCGGGTATCGACGGGATGATCTCGTCGATGAGCCAGGGTGCGGTCTTGGCTATCTCACCGAGCGCCGCTGCTCTCTCGAACGAACCGTTAATGGAGCAGGCGATCCGGACGGCGCAGTCAAGCAGCTCGCTCTGCTCAGTGGTGAGCGGCGGCCGGCTGGCCGGGATTGTTCCGATGTTCGCCGGTTGTGTGGGTGGTTGCACCGCCGTCTGTGTTGAGGACACGGTGACTGCGGTTTGGCCGCTCTGCAGCAGTACCTTCGTCTGTCGGGCGGTGGGGCGGGCGCCGGGATCCTTGTCCAGCAGTCGCAGGATGGGCTCGGCCAGCCAACCGGCCGAGGCCGATGGGGCTGGAGGGTCCATGGCGATTGCCCGGATCGTCGCCATCACCGTGTTTCGGCGGAATGGCGATATGCCATCGAGCGTCTCGTACAGGGTCACGCCCAGCGCCCACAAGTCTCCTGGCGGGCCGTCAGTACCGTCGAACCGCTCGGGGGCCATGTATTCGACGGTGCCCACAGCCATGCCCGTTTGAGTGATCTTGGTGTCTGAGTGATGCCTGGCGATACCGAAGTCAACAAGCAGGATCCGCCCGTCGTCGGCCAGCATGATGTTCCCCGGCTTCACATCCCGGTGCGTGATCCCCTGCGCGTGTGCGGCATCCAGGGCCTCCAACACCTGCCGGCCGATCCGTGCGGCCTGGTCCGGTCCGAAGCGGTCGCCGATGGCCAGGGCCTGCGCCAGGGATCGTCCAGCAACCAGATCCATCACCGTCCACGGGATCCCGTCGTCGTCCTCGATCACATCGTGGACGGCCGCGACGTTCGGGTGCGTCCGCAGCGCGGCGGCGTGGCGGGACTCCTTGACCGCGTAGGCCAGGGCGGTCCGCCGCTGCTCCCGCGTGGCATGCGGGTCCAAGACCAGGCGCTTGGCCGCGACATCGACCAGTAGCCTTTGATCGCGAGCCCTCCACACCTCGCCCATACCGCCACCGCCCAGACGCTCGGCTAACCGGTAGCGTCCGGCGATCACGGTCCCGTCGGAAAGATCCAATGCCCCGCCCCTCGTGCCCGTACCCCGCATCAAGCAATGAGAGCGTAGTGGGGGGGACGGCTGGTCGGGAACGCCTACAGAGGCGATCGGGACCGCTTGAGCGGTGCGGATCGATCTCGATCTGGGAATAGACCACCGCCTCGGTGGCGACGGATTCATCCCGGATCACTTCTCGACGGCCTGCATACGGCCCAGTACACATGACGGCCCCAGGTCTCGAACAGTACAAATCTGGGCCCACTTGGGCCACAAGGACGCCGACTGGGTTGTCTTTCCGAGGCATACGAGATGAGCTCGCGTGATGATGGACGGTAAAGGCTCTGAGAAGGCTGCGGAAATCGTCGCGGAACGGTGGCGGGAGTTCCTGGGGTTCGGGGAAGACGTGATCGACCCCGCCATGGTGCGGGCCGCGTACGCGCAACCACGGCTGCGGGTGCTCTTCCCCGGGGTCAGCCACGGCATCCTCTACCTCAGCCGGTGCACCGGCTACCCCGCCTCGCATGACGTGCCGCTCGTGTATCCGCTCGCGGCCGGCGGGTTCCAGGTCACGGGCCGGGCAGGGGAAGGCGTCCTCGGTGAGGTGGCGACCCTGGAGGAGGCGTTCGCCTTGGTCGTGGCCCACCTCCCCGAAGGCAGCGGACCCGCCGTCCTCGGAACGAAGGACTATCTGTGACCGTGGCCTCGGCACTCGGCACTCGGCACTCGGCACTCGGCACTCGGCACTCGGCACTCGGCATCATGACGGACAGCCGACAGGCCGCCCCGTCCCGGGGCCGGACCCCATAGACCCCGCCGTGGCGCGGCCCGCGCACGGCCACCCCACCCCGCATTCCTCAGCGTGACGCGTTGGCAGGGCGGCCGCAGGCGTCTGTGTTCTCCGGCAGTCCCTGCCCCACATTCCGTGAACGATCTCGCTGGCTCTCCGCCAGCAGGACGTGCACCCCACCTGAGCGGCGTTGGGCCGCCGAACACGGCCGCCTGCTGGCCCCGCTGGACGCCAACGTCCAGGACGCGGCGGTGGGCATGTGGCTGAAGAACGCGCGGGCTGGGAGATCGTGGACGGCCACTCCGAAGCGGGGGGCTATCTGATGGCGATGCTCAACGGCAGGGTCCGGGCGGCGGGTACGGCCCAGGGGACGACTGCGGGTGCGGTTGTATGGACATGCGGGGTGGGAGCTTCTTGATCAGGGGGGAGTGCAGCTTCGGCGGGTTCTTGGCCACGTTGGTGCATATCATTCGCACGGCGGCCCTGCCGTGCGGCTCGGTCAGAGGATCACAGCTGAGGTGGCCTCCGTAGATCTGGACGAAGGGTCGCCTGGTTGTCGATGGCATCCGCCGAGAACCCCGAACTTTGGGCCTTCCTGAGATCCCTGTGCCCCGGGGAGATCCTTTCCGGCACGGTCGCCGCCATCGAGCGGTTCGGCGTGTTCGTAGCGCTGGACAAGGGCCCCGAACACCCGGTCTTCCCGGGCGTCGGATTCATCTCGATCCCCGAGCTGTCCTGGCAGCGGTTCGAAGCGGTATCGGACGTTGTCCGGGTCGGGGAACGCGTCTCGTGCGCGTTCCTCTACTTCGACACCTGGAACGGGGAAGCCAGGCTGTCCCTGCGAGCGACCCAGCCGGACCCCTTCCAGACCCTCGCAGACAGCATCTCCGTAGGGCAGACCTTGCAGGGGCAGGTCACCAAGCTGGTCCCGTTCGGCGCTTTCGTTCAGGTCGCAGACGGCGTCGAAGGGCTGGTTCATCTTCGAGAGATGGCATCGACACCCGTGGAAGCTCCCGAAGAAGCTGTCCGAGTCGGCGACGCGGTCTCGGTCGTCGTCGTCGAAGTCGACCGAGAGGGGCGAAGGCTGTCCCTGTCCCGACGCCAGGCCTCGCTCGACCTCCGCTGAACCTGCGTATGGCTCCGCAAAGGGGACTCACCGGGACCGCGCGACCGACGCAGCGCATGTCTTCGGGAGGACCCCGCCCCGACTTCGTCCGCGGACAAAAGTCTGCCGCTCAGTGGTCCACTTCATGGCAACATGTGCCGCATGACGACCATCAGAAAGGTCCATGCCGCGTAGACGGCCGGGACACCTCCGGGCCGCCTTTCCGCGGCCGCACCGGGGACAGGCTGCACGGCCGGGCATCGACGGTCTCTCCGGGCGCGCGGTGGCAGAGATCGCCCGCCTCGAATACACCCGGAGCTACCTCGAGCCAGGAGACGTCATCTTGGCCCTGGACCGGTGGAAGCAGTACGTGCGCGGCCCCAGGCGTCGGCTGTGGGACGAATGTGAGTGGGGCAACGTGCACTGGTACTGCTGCGGCAACCCTCTGGAGGGCCGGGCGCTCCTCGACCGCGTACTCCTGGCCATGACACCCCGGAGCACGCGCGAACTCCGGGCAGTCCTCACCAAGTACGACGACCTCTGGATCACCCCGTACCCCTACCTCGCGGATCGAATCTGAAGGAACGCTCCCCCGCCGAAGCCCTCGGCGGTGGCCGGATCAGCTTCGAGGGCACCGGAGTCGTCATCACATGGGCCGATGGACCACAGCTGACACGCGCCCGTCACTGGTCCACTCGATGCCGACTCGGAGCTGGGCCGTCTGTTTTTCGGAAGTGGCTCCATCGGTCGGGGTCCGCGTCGTCCCCGCCGCCGGCGAGGTCGGGTGCGGCGGCCACGTCGCCGAGCGCGAACGCGCCGTCCGCTCCCGGTACCCGCAGGTCCGCGGCGACGACGAGCCGGCCGCTCTTGGCGGTTTCGGCGCCCAGCGTGGCCATGAGCGGGCTCGCGGCGACACCGGCCGTCCAGATGAGAGTGCGGCAGGGCAGCACCCTCCCGTCGGTGAGGGTGACGTCCTCGGGGCTGGCCTTGGCGACGGAGGAACCGAGCGAGACCTCGATGCCGCGTCGGCGCAGCACGTCGAGGGCGGCCCGGCCCAGCCGGTCGCCGAGTTCGGGCATCAGCTTGGGGGCCACGTCCACGAGGTGCCAGCTGATCTCGCGCCGGCCCAGTCGGGGGTAGCGGCCGATGGCGTTGGTGGTGAGCCGCTCCAGGGAGGCGGCCGTCTCGGTGCCGGCGTAGCCGCCGCCCACCACGACGAAGCCGAGGCGTGAGGCCCGTTCCGACGAGCCGGGTGCGGCGGCGTCGGCCAGGTCGAGCTGGGCGATCACGTGGTCGCGCAGGTGGGCCGCCTCGGCCAGCGTCTTCATCCCTCGGCCGTGCTCCGCCAGGCCTGGGATGTCGAAGGTACGGGTCACCCTGCCCGGTGCGAGCACCAGGTGGTCGTACGGCTGGTCCACCATCTCTCCGGTGATCTTCCGGATGACGCAGACCTTGGCTCGGGTGTCGACGCCCACGGCCCCGCCGGGCACGCTCCGGGTCCGGTGGTGGCGGCTGCGGCTGCGGCACAGCGACACCGCCACCGACTGGGGGGTGAGCACCCCGGAGGCCACCTGGAGAACGGAGTGACCAGCAGGATCTCCGCCTCCCCGGGTGACAGCGTCCGCTCCAGGCGGCGTACTCAGGCGCCGCAGGCGAAGCCCGCGCCGACGACCACGATCCTCGGTCGCACCATGGTGTCCGTCCCCTTCTCGGGTGCACGGGTCCCCAGCAGGCCGTTCCATGCGCGCGGCAAGCGGGAACCGGACTCCTCAGCGGGCGATGGAGATCGCGAAGGGTGCGAATCCGCTGGACCTCATCACGTGCGGTACGAAGAGTATTGCGGCCTCCGTTGCGCGGGCGGTCCGGATCCCGCCCAGATCGGTGATCCACTCCTTGCGCCAGCCGAGGGTGACGAGCAGTTCTCGGACGGTCTGCTTGGCCTGGGGGTCCTCGCCGGAGAGGAAGGCGTCGGGTGCCTGGGTGAGCGTGGTCGGCGCGGTCATCACCGGGAAGAGCATGGTGTTGAGCGTCTTGACGACGCGCGTTTCGGGGAGCGCCTCCTGGAGTTGCTCGGCGAGGCTCGAGCCGGGGTAGATCAGGTCGGCGGGCAGTCCGTCCGGTCCGTCGACGGTGGCGTTGGAGACGTCGACGAGGATCTTGTCGCGCAGTTCCCCGCGCAGGGCGACGAGCCGCTCCAGGGAGCCGGCGCCCGGGGTGGCGTTGATGACGATCCGGGCCGTCCGGGCGGCCTCGGCGGCGGCGCCCGGCGTACGGTTCGCCACCGTCACCTGATGCCCTGCCCGGGTGAGGGCTGCGGACAGGTTGCCGCCGACGCGGCCGTTTCCGAGAACAGCGATCGTGGTCATGATGGTCTGGTCCTTCCGTATGTGCAGGGTGTGGTGAGCGGGTTCAGCGTGAGAGCGTGGCTGCGGCCTGGGCGTGGACGCCGGGGGCGGCGGCCAGGAAGCTCTCGCTCTGCGGGGTCCAGGGACGGCCCTGGGCGTCGGAGATCCGTCCGCCCGCTTCGGTGACGAGCAGCGCGCCGGGCAGCAGGTCCGCGCGGGCACCGGCGAACTGCCAGAAGGCGTCGATGCGGCCGGCGGCCACGTTCACCAGGTGCAGGGTCGCGGGAACGGCGGTGCGGACGACGAGCGCGTCGAAGAGCATCGCGGTGATCGAGGAGCCGACGCGCCGTACGACCTTCTCGTCTTCGTCCGGCCGGGCCTGGCTGGTGGCCACGATGCTCAGGCCGAGGTCCGCGATCCGGGAAACGTGTAGCGGACGGCCATTGAGGTGGGCGCCCGCGCCTGCGAGCGCGGTGTAGGTCTCGCCGGTCAGCGGCAGGTGGACCACGGTGAGTACCGGCTGGTTCTCGCGCACGAGGGTGGCGGTCACCGCCCAGTCCGGCAGGGCGTGGAGGTGGTTGACGTTGCCTTCGGCCGGGTCCACCACCCACCATTCGCCCGGCGGCAGCGCCCCGCCGTCCAGTTCGTCCTCCACCCAGCCGGCGTCCGGGCGCAGACCCGTGAGGCGGGGGCGCAGGATGTCGAGGGCCGTGTCGTCGTTCGCGGCGAGCGCGCGCATCAGCTCTTCACGGGTCTGGTAGCGGACCACGTCGCCGAAGCGCTCGCGCAGCGCCGCGCCGGCCTCGCGCACGGCGATCGCGGTCTGGTCGAGCAGTTCGAGCAGATTGAGCGAGTCGGCGTCAACGGCGGCGACATCGGTGGTCTGAAGCGATTCGGACATGGCGGTGCTCCGGTGTGAGGAGGGGTGATGAGGGGTGATGAGGGGGTGGAGAGGCCGGTCGGCCCGAGTGAGGCGGTCTGCGTGGTGCGGTCTGCGGTCTGCCTTGCGCTTGTGTTTCGAAGGTATCCAGGCCATTGATTAACTTCAACTGCATGTCAAGCACGGCTAGGATTACTCGCATGCAACTGGATTTGAATCTGCTCGCCGCGTTCGACGCACTGCTGGAGGAGGGGAGCGTGGCCGGGGCGGCCGCGCGCCTGCACGTCACCGCCCCCGCGATGAGCCGGAGTCTGGGCCGGATCCGGCGCACGACCGGGGATCAGATCATGGTGCGCACGGGCCGCACCATGACCCCGACGCCGTATGCGATCGCCGTACGGAAGCAGGTGCACGAGCTGCTGCACCAGGTCCAGGGGGTGCTCGCGCCGAGCCGTGAGCTCGATCTGGCAACGCTGGAGCGCACTTTCACACTGCGCTGGCACGATTCACTGGTCGCCTTGAGCGGCCCCGCACTGCTCGCGGAGGTGCGCGGGCAGGCACCGGGCGTGCGGTTGCGCTTCGTCGCGGAATCGAGCATCGACACCCCCGAGTTGCGGCGCGGCGAGGTCGATCTGGAGGCGAATGCCCATCATGGCGGCGCACCGGACATCCGTGCCGAGAAGGTGGGCGAGACCCGCCTCGTCATCGTCGTGAGGCGGGGACACCCCCTCACCCGCGTGAAGACCGTCACCGCAGAGCAGTACGCCGCCGCCGAACACGTCAACGTCTCGCGACGCGGAAACCTCGGCAATGCCCTCGACGACGCCCTCGCACCCCTCGGGCTCACGCGCCGCGTGGTGGCGACCGCGCCCACCGAAGCGGCCGCGCTGGAGTTCGCGCGCGGCTCCGACCTCCTGATCAGCGTCCCCGAAGCCACCACACGGGCAGCGGTCGCCGACCTCGGCCTGGCCGTACTCCCCCTCCCGCTCGAACTGCCGTCGGCGCCGGTATACCTGTCATGGCATCAGCGCTACGACACCGACCCCGCCCACGCCTGGCTGCGCGGGCTGGCACGCACCGCGCTCACCACGGGGTCCGTCGACCTGACGTGACCGGTTGGTTGCGGGTCCCCCGGGGAGGACGCCCGGCAGCGTCGCGCGAGGGGTGAGGTCGGCGGGCCAGCTCCGGTCGGGGGGATGTAGAGCACTTCGCCGGGCCTCAGGCGGCAGGAGAAGGATTCTTCGGCCCCCGGCCCCGCATGCAGCCGCCAGGTCCCGGCCCCGTGCTCTTGCTGCACCAGAAGGTGCACGGACGAACCGGCGCACAGCGGCCGAGCACCGTCCTCGTCCGCGCGGTGCCGCTCGATGACCGTCCGAAGACCCGTCAGCCGTGCGAGCTCACGGGCTTCTGCCGCCAGGGCGGCCGTGGCGTCCTGGGGCCCGTGTGCGCCGCACGTTCCTGCTCGGGCCACAGGATGCCGGGCCCCTGGCTGCGGCACAGTGCGAGGAACTGCACCAGTTCCCGTACATGGGGCGGGGGAACCGCCTCGTCCGTCGATGGCGCGCTGTGCATCCCCGCGTTCAGGCGCAGTCGAAGCGGTCTTCGTACGGGCGGCCGGGGCACGTTCGGCACTCGAACAGGTAGACGCCACCCAGGTCGCCCAGCCTCAGGTCGGCGCCTTCGTAGTCGACGCCTCGGTCCTCGACGGGCGTCCAGGTCAGCCGGGACACCGAATCCGCCTCGGTGCTCTCCACCGTCAGCAGGTGATCCATCGGCTTGCCGCATCCGGAGCAGTCCGGCCAGTCCGGGTCCTGGCACCAGCCCGGGTACCCGCCCAGCTTGGTCCCGGGCGCGGTGGACAGGTGGTACTGGTAGTCCCAACCGGTCTCTGCCTCCACCTGCTCGAAACGCGGCTCCAACGTGTCCCACAGGCCGTACTGGAGGTCCCAGCTCGGGTACTCCGTGACCAGCTCCGGATGGACGACGCACGGCTTCGGTACACGTCCGAACCCGACCGGGACGGGCGCCGGCGGCGCCTCTCGGACCTGCCCGACCACCTTGGCGTCCCGCCAGTGCACCGCGGGAACGACCCATCGGTCGTCGTGATCCCGCGGGCACCAGAGCACCTGGAGAAGGTCGCATCCAGCGGGGAACGGCACGAGGCCCAGGGCATCCGCAGCGTAGACCTGGACGACCGGCACCATCGGCGACGCGTGGTGCTCGGGACACACGGGCCAGGACTCCTCGGCGGGCCACAGCAGCGGGCCGCCCACCGAACTCTCCCGCCGCGTCGGACTCCCCGCACGCGGATGCAGACGCACGGTCTGCCTCCGAAGCGGGGCGACTTCGGGGAAGTGGTGCTCGACGTCCAGGGGCGACGGAGGCGTATGACGGGTCACCGGCAGCAGCCTACGGGTGCGGCCGGTGGCCGGCCGGCGTTGGCGGCGGCCGCGTAACCCTGCCCGGGGCGGTGGGCGCGCTGCTGCCCGAGTCCTCGCGGCGAGTTCCGCCGTCCGGGTCCCGCCGGTACCGCCGGACACCGCACCCGGAGGCCTGGGAGCAGCGTCTTCGCTGTTCGGCGGGGGTGCTCGACAGCGGCAACATGCGACGCCGTGCAGGAGTCTCCGGTGCGGGCGTGGCGGAACATCGACGGCTTCGAGGGGCGCTCGGCGTTGCGTACGTGGGTGTACCGCATCGCCACCAGCGTGTGTTGGCCCGAGCGGGAGCGGCGGCGGAACCCGCCGGCGCCCCCGCAGGACTCCGTCCTGTGGGTGGAGCCCTGTCCCTGTGGCGCTCCGTAGGCGGCCGCGACGACGGGCGAGTCGGTCCGGCCGGCGTTCGTCGCGACGCTGCAGCACCTGCCGCCCGGGCAGCGGGCCCGGGCACGGTGGCCGACCGCCGCCACGTGACGGACGGGCCGGCCGCCCGGGCCTGGCCGGTCTCGCGGGGTGTGCGCGGCGGTGTCGCGGCTTCGTCCGCGGGGGCGGTTACTCGGGTCGCAGGGCGGCCAGGCGCTGTGCGAACGGGACCACTTCGAAGCCGTCCGCCGGGTCCACCGAGGTGATCGCGCCCGTGAGGGAGCGGGGGGCGATCGCGGCGGCGGTGTCCACGTCCAGGGTGGTGTCGCCCGCTGCGGCGGCCATGAAGCGGGCCAGTTCCGCGCCCGCGCGGGCGATGCGCCGGGTCAGGCCGTCCTCGCCCCAGTCCTCGGACGCCGCGTAGACGGCCGTCGGGAGGGTGAAAGCGCGCAGGTACGTGAACAGGGGGCGCAGGGCGTGTTCGGTGACCAGGGAGTGCCGGGCCGTGCCGCCGGTCGCGCCGAGGAGGACGGGCTTGCCGGTGAGGGCGTCCTTGTCGATGACGTCGAAGAACGATTTGAACAGGCCGCTGTAGGAGCCCGCGAAGACCGGGGTCACGGCGATCAGACCGTCCGCGGCGGCCACCGCGTCGAGCGCGGCGGCGAGCCGGGCGGGCGGGAACCCGGTGACGAAGTGCTGGGCGATCTCCGTCGCGAGCTCCCGCAGTTCGATCACTTCGGGTTCGGCGTCCAGGTGGCTGAGGGCCGCGGCCGTGAGGCGGTCGGCGAGCAGGCGGGTCGAGGAGGGCGAGCTGAGGCCCGCGGATACGACGATGAGCTTCATGCCCGCGTCTCCTCCTTCCCGGTGTCCTGCGGCTGAGCGGGGGTGCGGGCCGCCGTCACTCGGGCCGCGTGCGTCGGGGCGTCGGGCACGCCGGCCGGGCGGAGGCTCGCGAACTCCTTGCGGAGCACCGGTACGACTTCCTCACCGAGCAGGTCGAGCTGTTCCAGGACGGTCTTCAGGGGCAGGCCGGCGTGGTCCATCAGGAACAGCTGGCGCTGGTAGTCGCCGGCGTAGTCCCGGAAGGAGAGGGTGCGCTCGATGACCTGCTGCGGCGAGCCGACGGTCAGGGGGGTCTGGGAAGTGAACTCCTCCAGGGAGGGGCCGTGGCCGTAGACGGGTGCGTTGTCGAAGTACGGGCGGAACTCGCGGACCGCGTCCTGGGAGTTCTTCCGCATGAAGACCTGGCCGCCGAGGCCGACGACGGCCTGCTCGGGGGTGCCGTGGCCGTAGTGGGCGTAGCGCTCCCGGTACAGGTTGACCATCTGCTTGGTGTGGGAGACGGGCCAGAAGATGTTGTTGTGGAAGAAGCCGTCGCCGTAGTACGCGGCCTGCTCGGCGATCTCCGGCGAGCGGATGGAGCCGTGCCATACGAAGGGCGCGACGCCGTCCAGCGGGCGGGGGGTGGAGGTGAAGGACTGCAGCGGCGTACGGAACTTGCCCTTCCACGTGACGACGTCCTCGTCCCACAGGCGTCGCAGCAGCGCGTAGTTCTCGATGGCGAGGTCGATGCCGTCTCGGATGTCCTTGCCGAACCAGGGGTAGACCGGGCCGGTGTTGCCGCGGCCCATCATCACGTCGACGCGGCCGTCCGCGACGTGCTGGAGCATCGCGAAGTCCTCGGCGATCTTGACCGGGTCGTTCGTGGTGATCAGTGTGGTCGAGGTGGACAGGATCAGGTTCTCGGTGCGCGCGGCGACGTAGCCGAGCAGCGTCGTCGGCGAGGAGGGGACGAACGGCGGGTTGTGGTGCTCGCCGGTGGCGAAGACGTCGAGGCCGACCTCCTCGGCCTTCTGTGCGATGGCGAGCATCGCCTTGATGCGCTCGTGCTCGCCGGGCACGCGCCCGGTCGTCGGATCGGCCGTGACGTCGCCGACGGTGAAGATCCCGAACTGCATGGCTCCCCTTACCGAGATTGTTGATGATTCAACCATACTCTGGAACCGGGAGTGGGTCCCGGGTATTCCTGATGTCGGTGGTGTGGGGCCGGTGCCTGGTCGGGTGGCACGGGGGACCCGGGCGAAGCCGCCGGGCAGTCGGCGACCGCGGGCGCCGGATGTGCTCGCGGCCGAGGAGCGCCGGCAGCCGTTCCGGTGCGGGACGGGTCCTCATACCGGGCCCCATACGGGGGCGGGCGAGGATGGAGGCGTGCCATGGGGGTCCGCTGTGCAGCAACACCTGCGAACTCGACGGACCGATCGGCGCGCACGCGCCCGCCTCGTTCCGCGACGTCGAGGGCGGCGTGCTCGTTGGCCGCCACCCTGGGGCGCTTGGCCGGCCCGGCGGTACTCCCCCCTCCAGACCTCGCGCCCCGGCGGCTGCTTTGTCAAGCGCGCTTGCGTTTGCGGTTCGGGTGGGGAAGGCTCGGTCCCATGACGACCCCCATGGGCGCGACGCGCGTCGCGCTCGCGCCCGGCGAAACAGACGAGCTGGACCACCTCTTCCGCACGGTAGAGGAGCTCACGGCTGCCCTTGAACAGGCCCGCGGTGCACTCAGTGAGGCCGCGGGACGGATCGCAGCCGGGCACGGGCGGGGCGGGCCGGCCGCCGTCGCAGCCCAGGTCGGCTGGTCACGCCAGCACGTCTCCACCCTCACCGCCGCCTACCGCCGGCAGGGAACCGGCAGCCGAAAGGACGCGGCGTGAGCACCGCCGCCGAGCACCCCCACGACGGCGGCCTCCCGCAGCCCGCCGCCACCGTCGAGGATCTGCGCGCAGCCCTGGTACGGATCGCGCCGGACGCGGTCGCCACCTTCGACGCCGAACGCGCCGCAGCCGTCGCCCAGGCCCGCCGCGAGGTCAGCTCGGCCCCGGTACGCCGGTTCCTACGGCAGTGGGCGCTGCACGTGGCGATCGAGCGGCACTCCGACCTCGCCGCCCGGCTGCGGCACCTCGAAGCGAGGGCCGCGCACGTCACCGACCCCGAAGAGGGCCGGATGATCACCGCTGAGATCGGGCGAATCCTCGACAAAGCCGCAGCCGAAGCCGGACTGCACCATGGCGGGGAGTCTTGAGCAGCTGGCGGTGGGAGTACGACCCCGATGCCGAGCACGTCGTCCAAGGCCTGCCCGGCCACGTAGTCGCCGAGGTCGAGCGCCTCGCTGACGAGCTCGTCGCGCTCGCCGACGTCGGCATCGACGTCACCGACATCGGCGAAGGAGCCCGCCGCGGCGTCGCCGGCGGGCTACGCCGTATCCCCCTCCTCGCCGACGGCTGGTTCTACGCCCTGCCCCTGCCCCGTCTCCAGCTCATCGCGGTCATTCGCGTCATCCCCCCGTACACCGACCTGTAGGACCACGGTGCTGGGGCACAGAGGACGGCACTGCTGGTCCTGGCGGTACGGCCGATCCCTCCATACCGCCGGCACCGCAGTGTCATCGGGTGGCCAGCCATCGCGTTCGGCAGCCGGCATTTCTTGTGGGACTTCCCTGACGTCTTCCGGTTCGACAAGGACAGCCGGAGGCTCGTCGGGGCCGCATTCCGGATGCCATGGACGTCCGCCAACTGCGAGAGCATCGACCGCGTTCCCGTCATGCCCGTGGTAATTGCGGACGGGATCCCTGCGGACGAGGTCCAGGCCGGTGGAAGCCCGCATCGGCATCGCCCCGGATGTGGCGCTGCTCGTCCGGAACGGCGCCGTCGTCGGTTGGAGCCTCACCGACCCGGCCCGGTACCTGACCACCCATTGCTGCGACCCGGACCCCGACCCGCCGGCGCCCTGTCCGCGCTGATCGCGAACCTGGTGGACACCTGTGGGGCTGATGGCGATCGGCCGGTGTGAATGGCGTACCAGTCCGTGGCTGGGTGGCGGCAACTCGCCCGGCAGGTCTCAGGAGGCCATGGCCCTTCACACTTCGAGCCAGTTGGGTCGCGTTACCGCTACGGGCGCGCCGTCAAGCAGAAGCTTGCTGTTCCAGAGGCCGAGGCCGGTGACCGCCCGGACCGCCCGGACTGCCTCCATCTTCCGCGCAGCTGCGGGCCGCCATGGGTGCGTCGTCGGCAGACCGAGCGGACTATCGCCGGGTACGGAGCCTGCAAGTCCGATTTTCACGGAATCCGGTGATCGAGACCCAGTCCCGACTCAGCGGGCACTGCCCATGGTCCGGTCGGCTTCGGAGCCGCTCAGCATCAGGGTGGTTTCCTCGATGCGGTGGAAGCGGCCGTCGGGGGCCAGGTCGGCGAAGACGTAGACCCATGGTGACGGTGGTGCCGTCGTTCTTGGTGATGTGGCAGGTGTGCCGGTCGGCGTACTTGTTGCCGTCGTACAGCTCGTCGTGGACCTCGACCTCGCCGCCGGCGACGATGCCGCGCAGGTGGCTGATGTGGCCCGAGGCAACGGGCCCGGTCCGCCCAGCAGCAGATCGTCGGCCGGCGGTCAGTCCATCAGGGCGAAGTGGCTGAGCGCCGTGAAGGGCGCGTCCCAGGTGGGGATCCGGGCCCGCACCCACCCCTCGCCGTCCCACGCGTACAGGCCGTGGCGGTTGAGGTGCAAGGCCCGAGCCCGGTACGCGTCGCCCACCACGGGGTAGCAGAGCCCGGTGAACGGACTGTTCTCGTAGCGGCGTGTCCCTTCCAGCTTCCCCCGCGCCGCGCCCTGCCCTTCGAGCAGCAGGAACGAGAACACCCGCCCGCGGCTGCCGCGTAGACGCGTTGGCGGCCGGCCCGTGCGGGCCGCGGGAGCGCAGCTGAAGCGGGCCTGTCCACCGGCTGGTGCCGGTGGACGGGCCCGCGTCGTCGCTCATTGGGGACTGGTCTCCGGGCGGTCGCGGGGCTCAGATCATGTTCTTGTAGATGTTCCAGCCCTTGCCGAACAGCACCCGGGTGGTGAAGGTCGCGGTGCCGGCGTTGCCCGTTGAGGTGTACAGGTACATGTCGCCGTTCGGGAGACGGCCGAGCACATCGCCCTTGCCGTCGCCGTCGATGTCACCCGGCACGAGCAGCGTGTCGTACACGTTCCAGCCGGTGGCGACCTGCTCCCGGGCGGCGAACGGCGCGGTGGACGTCCCCGTGCCCTTGTAGAGGAACATCCGGCCGCTGGTGTCCCGGGCGAGCACGTCGGGCCGCCCGTCGCCGGAGTAGTCGCCGGCGCCGACGAGCGCGTCGTAGGCGTTCCAGCCGGTGCCGACCTTGATGCGCGCGCCGAGCTTGGTGTCCACCGCGCCGTCGCCGGGGTGCAGCCACAGCACGCCGGCGGAGTCGCGGCTGAGCAGGTCGCCCTTGCCGTCGCCGGTGAGGTCACCTGGGCCGACCATGAGCGTGTAGTTCCACGTCGTGCTGACCTTCAGGCCGCGGATGTACAGGTCGCTGCCGATGTTCTGCACGTAACTGGCGTGGTTGTGGCTGTTGAGCCCGGTGGCGTAGGTGTTGCGGGAGCCGGGCGTCTCGGTGCCGACGTTGGTCGGCGGCGTCAGATAGGTGCCGTTGGCCAAGGCGGAGTACTTGGCGAGGGTGTTGTTGGCCTCGGTCATGAGGTTCTGTGACTTGCCGTAGAGCTGCGTGGTGCCGGCGCCGACGATGAACTTGTTCCGTTCCCACCCACTGCCGTAGTAGGTGGGGGCGGCGAACTTGCCGCCACCGATCGACTTGTAGAAGTACTGCACGCCGTCGCGGTTGCGGGCGATCAAGTCGCTCATGCCGTCCCCGTCGACGTCGTCCGGTCCGCTGATCACGTTGTACGTGTTCCAGCCGGTGCCGACCTTGACGCGGGGCTTGAGCGGGGTGGTGGCGCTGCCGGATCCCTTGTGGAACCACAGCTCGCCGGTCAGGGTGCGGGTGAGGACGTCGCCGAGGCCGTCGCCGTCGACGTCGCTCGCGCCGACGATCTGGTCGTACATGCCCCAGCCGGAGCCGACCTTGACCCGCGTGTTGAAGGGTTTGCTGACGGTTCCGGTGCCGGTGTACAGCCACAGGTCGCCGGCGTGGTCGCGGGCCAGCAGGTCGGGGTGGTGGTCCCCGGTCACGTCGCCGGTGGCCACGAGGTGGTTGTACTTCTGCCAGCCGCTGCCGGACCACAGAGGTGCGGAGGTACCTTGCAGGCCGGTCTCGTAGAGCGTGAGTACGCCGTCGAAGGAGAGGGAGAGCAGCTCGGCCTTGGTCGTACCACCGACGTCGCCGACCGGCAGCAGGTCCTTGAAGGAGGCCTCGCGGTCGGTCTTGTAGATCGCGTAGTCGCCCCAGGACGAGTTCGACGACAGGTAGACGGCCGTGCTCTGGTCGTACTCCATGACGATCATGTCGCTGATGCCGTCGCCGTCGAGGTCGTGCCGCGGCTTGGCGGCGGCCGCCCGCGCCAGTTCCGTGGCACGGCCGGGCAGGGCGACGGTCGGGTGCCCATTTTCGCCGCGCGGCGCGGCGGCGTAGGCCGACTCCGGTTGCGGGGCGGAGGCGGGTGCTGGGTGCTGCGGGGCGGCGGTGCTCGGGGCGGCGCTCGGGGCGGCGGTGCTCGGGGCGGCCGAGAGGGCGCCGGTGGCCAGGGCGAGTACGCCCCCGGCGGCCAGGGCACGCAGGCGTCCGCGGTGCGATGAAGTCAAGATCCCCCCTGAGGATCTACCCGGGATCGCCCGGACACGTCTTGCTGTGTGCTCGGAGACACGGATCCGTGCGTGAACGGTTCCCTCTTCCTCCGTGCAAATCAGAACGCTAAAGAACGCGGCCCAGGAGAGACACCGCATGCATCGACGAAGAGCCCGGTGAGTAGCATGAGCAAAGTGGCCCTCGACCAGCGTTGCGCCTGCGTGTCGATGACACACGTACGGGGGGACTCAGGGAGGTAGAGCACCGGCACGGTACGGCCGATCGGAAAGCGCCGTCGGCCGGAGTAGCTGCTGCGGCACTCGTGGGTCGAACACGGCGCCGATCAGCAGCAGCGCCCACGCTGCGGATATGCACACGAGCCACGTCATGCTGCCTCCCTCCGTCGGCGCAACGGCAGATCAAGTGTCAGACGCGCCTGCAGGGTCCGGCGATGGCGGTTGCGAGGGCGGCCGGCTGTGCCAGGAACGGCGAGTGCGAGCTGTCGGGTTCGAGGACGGTGGTCGGCGCGTCGGAGACGGCGTCGATCTCGCGTACGAAGCGACGTTGCAGGGCTGCCGGGATCGCGGTGTCCTTCGTACAGACCAGGTAGGTGTGCGGCACGGAAGGTCTCGCGGATCGCCGCGTGGCCGTCGCCGTCGCCGGGGTCGATGCGCACCGCTCCGACGGTGGCCGGGTCGGGCCCGCTGGAGGCGGAGCGTCAGCTCGCCCTGACTGACCGTGGAGCCCTTCCCCGAGGTGTTCGCGCTGGGAGCGGGCGGCCTGGCCATGTACTCGGTGTGCCGGCCGCCTGCTCGTTCTGCTGCTCTCGGGCCGGCGCCGGATCACTTGTCGTCGTCCGAGGGCGGTGGGTGGTCCTCGCGATCGGCTTCGTCCAGTTCGCGCATGCGGCGCTCGACGCCTTCTTTCAGACTCTCCCCCTCCGACGGCTCCTCGTCCGCCGGGTCCGGGCCCGGCGAACCGGGCTCGGGCCGACGGAACCTTTGACGCAGTTTGTCCGCGCGAGCCTTGCGCTGCTGAGCGTCATCGCTCACGGCGACCTCCCTGACGGAGCGGCTGACGGCGGTGTGCGGGTTCGGCCACCCTCACTTCCCCGTCCCCTTGCCCTTGCCCTTGCCCTTCCCCTTCCAGGCCTTTGCGGCGGGGTTCGAGGTCTTCAGGCTCTCGATCTGGACGCGCCATGCTTCGGCCCGGGCGTTGGTGGACTCCTTGGCCCGCGCCGTGAGTGCCTTCGCGGCGGTGTACGGCTTGGAGGCCGGACCACTGGAGGCGAGGCGGCTGACCGTCTTGGTCTTGGCGTCGATGGCCGCGCGGAGGCTGCCGCTGCCGGTCAGGCTTCCCAGGCTGCGGAACGTCGGTTCGTTGCCCTCGAACCAGGTCTGCTGCCACCACTCGTCCGAGACCGGCTCGCGCCAGCTGATGTATCCGCCGCGCAGCACCTGCCTGGGCTTCTTGATGTGACCACCGAAGCTGTAGCGGGCACCCTCGACGGAGACCGGGTCGTAGAATCTCGGCGTGAAGAAGTCCGAGACGAGCATGCCGTTGATGGTGTAGCCGAACTCCTCGGCCTCCGAAGGGTCGGAGACCTCCACCAGGAACTCCACCATGCCCTGGTCCGGGTGGGGAGACTTGCCGGCCACCAGACGATTCCCGAACGGGTCGGCGCACATCTCCAGCATCTCGTGGCTCGCCGTCAGCGACCAGCTCGCGCCGAACTCGATCAGGGAGAACGGCTGTCCGTTCTCGTCCGTGTGGTACCCGGCCGCGTCGGGGACGTCGTCGACCACGATCAGCGGCCAGTACCCGACGGGAACGTCCTCAAGTCTGTCGAAGGCGTCCACGGTTGCGTTGACGTCCCAGATGGGCCCGAAATCGCGGGTCGCCTGCTTCTGCAGGGCAGCGGCCACCCGGGTGAGCTGCGAGGGGCTGATCTGGTTGGTTTGAGTCTCTGACACGAGGGCGAGCTGGACGATCAACATGGACGTTTGCTGCCTTTCCCTTTGTGGCAACGGCGACTTCCGGACGCCACGAGCTTCACCGAGGGGCGGCCCGATCATGCGCACGCGCGTCCGGCAGTGTGCATATGCCAGTCGAACGATGGACACCCATCCACCAGCTGCCGGGGAACGCCAGGGCCGCGAGGGCCGCCACACTGGCTGCGAGTGCCAGGGCAGCTGGGAGGGACCAGATCACGACCGTTCCGGCGATCGCCGCCCCCGAGGCGAATCCAGTGATCTTCAGGCTGGCGCCGGTGGTGAAGATCTGGCCGCACAGGTGTTCTGGGGCCTCCCGGTGGCGGATGGCGAACAAGGCGGCCAGTTGGGGGCCTTCACCGATGCCCGCCATGAGTACGGCCACGATGAGCACGATGGGTTGACTCGACGTGGCCAAGGCCAGCGCGACAGCCTGGACGAGGGCACTGGCCCAGATGATCGTGTCGGGGGCGACCGAACGCGGGAACCGGGCGAGTACGGCGTTGGCCAGCAGTGCGGAGACCGCCGTACACGAGAGCAGCACCGCGCCGCGGCCGGCTCCGCCCAGGGCGCGCTCGCCGAGGAGCGGGACGCATGCCGTCAGCATGCCCTGAGCGACACAGGAGAGGACCGAGGTGAGGGTCGCTCGGGCCAAGGCCGGTCTTCCGACGATGACCCGCATTCCGGCAGCAAGGTCGCTGGTCACCGAGGTCGTCCGAGCACCCCGCGCTCGGTCGGAACGGGCGGGCAGCATCCACGCGGCGGGCAGTGCCGGGGCGATGAGCATCATGGAGACCACCACGGCTGCCGGCGCCCCCAGCGCCTCCGCCACTGCGCCGGCGAGAGCCGGACCGGCCAGACTCGCCACGCTGAACGTCATGGAGTCGAGCGCGTTCGCCCGGGGCAGATCGTCGCCGTCCACCAGACGGGGCAGTTGGGCCGTCCATCCGCCCGACAGGGCGGGCCCCAGCAGCCCCGTCACCACGGCGATCAGGATGGTGACAGTGAACGGCAACGAACCGAGGCCCACGAGAATGGTCCCCAGCCCCGCCGCATACATGACGAGGGCCCCGGCCAGCAGGCGTCCCGGCCCTGCTGCTCTGTCGAGGAGCGTCCCGAGCACCGGCCCCCCAACCGCTGCGGAGATCGTGATGCCCGCGAGCAGCGACGACGCCTCGATGGTCGATCCGGCCAGGGCGAATCCTGCCAGCATCAGCGCCGGTCCTGACATCTCGTCCCCGGCACGAGCCAGCACTGCTCCGGCGAGATACAGACGGAGTGGGTAACGCTTTCTCATTGCCGAGACGTTACGGAGGTAACTCAAACCTCGGCAAGATGCGTTACATTGCGCCTGTGTCCACCAACACCGACGACTGGTCCACCCGGCACTCTGTGCTGACCACGGCTCAGCGGACCGCAGCCCTGGTCAACGCCCTCGCCGACGACTGCCCCGACCCGGCGGAAGTCGCCGATGTGCTCCGCGCATACGGTGAGCCGGACCCCATCGACCTCACCACCCGCGATGTCGCCGGAATGCGCGCAGCCGCCGCCTTGCTGCGGCAGGTCTTCGCCGCCGAGCACGCCGATGGCGCCGCAGCCGGCCTCAACCGTCTCCTGCAGGAACACACCGGACCGCTGCGCCTGACCTCACACGGTGGCAGCGCCCCCTGGCATCCCCACCTCGACCACGACGACGACGCGCCCTGGGACGAGTGGCTCCTCGCCTCGTCGTGCATGGCACTGACCGTGCTCGTCTGGGACCGCCAGCGCCCGCCCGGCGGGATCTGCGCCTCACCCAGCTGCCGGAACGTCTTCATCACCCAGGGCAGCGGCCCGGAACGCCGCTACTGCTCCCGACGATGCGCAACCCGGGAACGCGTCGCATCCCATCGGCGCTCGCGCTCCGCCGAGCGGTCGAGCGGGTTCGCGTAGGGCGCACGGGCGCGCGCCCAGCCGTCAGTTGTGGGGACAGGCTGCGGGCGTCGGCGCGGCGGGTGGCTGGTGCCTGCACCCCGATCGACCTGCGGGCGATCGACCGGGGACCGGCCGAGGACGGAGCACGGCACGTACACCCCGATGCTCGCCGCTCGGTGAGGTCCGGCCCTCATCCGTGCGGTGGGCAGGACGGGACGGGAGTCGGGGTGTCTCTGGGACGGTGTGGGAAGCGGCCTTCACGGGGGCGGGAAGGCCGGGTGGGGCACGTCACCGGGCCTTCCCGCAGCCCGTTGAGAAGGCCGGGAAGGAGCCGTGGAGGGGGCGGCGGAGGGCGGGAGCACGGTGTTAGT
Source organism: Streptomyces sp. NBC_01006 (assembly GCF_045162725.1). Lineage (NCBI taxonomy): Bacteria > Bacillati > Actinomycetota > Actinomycetes > Kitasatosporales > Streptomycetaceae > Streptomyces > Streptomyces sp. NBC_01006. The sequence continues at coordinate 91,853 of NZ_CP108701.1, forward strand.
TTTCGGCTCGCCGCCCTCCAGCGGCACGATCCGGCCGCTCGATCCGGCCGCTCGATCCGGCCATGCTCCACAAGGGGGATCCCACTCATGAAGCGCACTCTCGCCGCGTTCGGCGCCGTCGCCGCTCTCACCCTGAGCGCACTCACCACCAGCGTGACCACGGCGTCCGCCGCGATGCCGGTCTGCACGCAGGGCGTCGGCTACGTCGACGCGGCCGGTTACGCCACCGGGGTTCCGGTCAGCGATTCCAGCAGCAACTTCTGCAGCCTGCGCTCGGGCAACACCGGCAACGGCGTCCGCGAACTCCAGAAGACCCTGAACGGGTGCTACTTCGACGGCGTGACCTACCTCGACGAGGACGGCCAGTTCGGCCCCGCCACCACCAAGGCCCTCAAGCGGGCGCAGACGATGGCCGGCGTCACCGCCGACGGGGTCTACGGGCCGAACACCCGGGACGCCCTCAAGTGGTACTGGAGCCAGAACTGGCAGCCGCGCTGCCTGCGCCTGACCCAGGCGCCGGGCCCCATCCGCTAATACCCGGCCGGTACAGGCACCCGAAGGGCTACGGCAGTCTGCCGTAGCCCTTCCGTCCTCATCAGGAGCGGAAGGCACAGGAAGTCATGGCGGACGCAAAAGTCCTCGCTGCTCAGCAGTGGGTCAACAGCACCTACGGAGCGGTTCCCGGCTACGTGAGGTGCCCAGAGAACGGGCTGACCGGCTGGTCGACGATGTACGCGCTGACGATGGGGCTCCAGCACGAGCTCGGCATCGCCCCGGTCAGCGCCTCCTTCGGCCCCACCACACTCGCCAGGCTCGCGGCGCGCGCAGACATCGCCGAGCCCGAGCCGAACGCCAACATCAAGAAGATCGTCGGGCACGCCCTGTTCTGCAAGGGCTATTGGGGCGGCGACGGCAGCGGCGTCTACGGCCCCGGCGTCGGCGAGTCGGTGATGAAGCTCAAGGAGCACGCCGGCATCGACGCCTCCAACGGGTGGGTGCAGCCCAAGGTCTTCAAGGCGCTGCTCTGCATGGACGCGTACGTCACGGTGTCCGGGGGCACCGACCGGGTCCGCACCGTGCAGCGCTGGCTCAACAGCCGCTACTACAGCCGGCCTTCCTTCTTCATCGGGCCCGCGGACGGCGTCTACTCGCGCGACGTGCAGAAATCCCTGATGAAGGGCATCCAGTACGAGCTGGGCATCCCCGACGACCAGGCGACCGGCTCGTTCGGCCCGGGCACCCAGGCGGGCCTCAAGGCGCACACCGTGAAGCCGGGTGACTCCGGCGTCTTCGTGGAGCTCTTCTCCGGGGCCTGCGCACTCAACTCGCCGATCGTCAAGGAGAAGGCCAACGTCGAGGTCGGGTTCCGCAGCACGTTCGACTCCGAGCTCAAGGACTGGGTCGAGGAGTTCCAGCACTTCTCCGAGCTGGAGCAGCGGGACGGCGTGGGAGACTACGCCACCTGGGCGCAGCTGCTGGTCTCGACCGGAGACCCGAACCGCAAGACAGCGGCCTGCGACACCCGCTTCGCGATCACCCGGGCGCGGGCCGACGCCCTCTTCCAGGCGGGGTACCGCGTGGTCGGCCGCTATCTGTTCGACCCGCCCGGCAGCACCCTCGACAAGGAGATCAAGCCGGGCGAGCTGCAGGACGTCTTCGCGGCCGGGCTGAGCGTCTTCCCGATCTACCAGGACAACGCACGGCGGCTCCAGGACTTCACGTACCAGCAGGGCTTCGCGCACGCGCTCAACGCCCACTCGTGTGCGGAGGGCTACGGCTTCAACCGCGACACGGTCATCTACTTCGCGGCGATCCGCGCGCTGCGCTACCCGCTCGGCGCCCGGGACGGGCTCTTCCCGCACGAGCTGGTGGTGGTGAGGGACATCCTGGCCGACCTGGAGGGCGTGGTTCAGTGGGGCGGGGACTCCACGCCCGCCAAGGAGTCCCATTTCGGGATCGCGGTCCGCCCGGGCGACGCCCGGCTGAGGCGGGTCGCGTCGAAGATCCGGGGCTGGGACGCCACCCCGGGCGTGGGTGCGGGCGCCACCGATGCGCTGGCCCCTGGCCGCCTCAAGGCGGCCAAGGCCCTCGCCGCCGACCGGAGCTGACGGCGGGTCTCATTGCGGGAGCCGTGCGCCGCGCGCGGGTACGGATCCGCGCGCGGCGCACGGCGGTGCTAGGGAGTGTCGTCAAAGTAGCGTCGGCCGCCCGAAGGGCGGCGCCGGCGGGGTCTGGTGCGTGCGATCGCAAGGCGGAGGAGGGAATCGACGCGGTGGGGGCACCTCCCAGCGGTAGCTGGGGGACGTCGGTGACCGACGACAACGCGGCGAGCGTGCGTGCCGGACCCCGCCGGCCTGGGGGCACCTCCCAGCGGTAGCCGGGGGAGGGACTTTGACGACACGACCTAGCCCTGCTTGATCGCGGAGATGTCGAACTCCAGGACGACCTTGTCGCCGACCAGGACTCCGCCGCCTTCCAGGGCCGCGTTCCAGGTGATGCCGAAATCCTTGCGGGAGATGGTCAGCGATCCTTCCAAGCCGACCCGCAGGTTGCCGTAGGGGTCGACGGCATTGCCGGTGTACTCGAAGTCGATGGTGACCGGGCGGGTGGTCTCCTTGATGGTCAGGTCGCCGGTGACGCGGTATTCGGAATCCGAGCGAGCCTCGACCGAGGTGGTGCGGAAGGTGATGTCGGGGAAGCTGGGAGCGTCCAGGAAGTCGTTGGTGCGCAGGTGCTGGTCGCGCTGCTCGACGCCGGTGTCGATGCTCTCGGTCTTGATCACCACCTGGCCGGTGGATCGGGCCGGATCGGCGCCGTCCAGGTGGGCGGTGCCCTCGAACTCGTGAAACGCGCCGCGGACCTTGGTCACCATGGCGTGGCGGGCGACGAAGCCGATCCGGGTGTGGGCGGGGTCGAGGACGTAGTCCCCGGTGAGCTCGGGGATTGCGACGGTCATGGTGGGACGCCTCCGAAAGACCGGGATCCTGGCGGTATGCCCGGATCGTTCCGGACCCACATTAGGGCGCGACCGTTGCCCGTCCCGGCCGGACGCACGGGGCGGCGACGGAGTGCACTCCGACCGGCGACCTCGGGCCGTCGGGCAGTGGTGTCGGGGTCAGGAGCCCCAGCGGGAGGCTCGTGCCGCGAGTTCGAGGACGGTTACGGCGCCGGGTTCGCCGCGTTCGCGGAGGAATTCGCCGGGGACGGTGTAGTGGGCGCCGGCCTGCGGGGAGCGGGCGGCCTGCCGGACGACGTCGTCGACCAGGACAGTGGTCATGTCCAGGCGCGGGTAGCGGCCGTGGAGCGCCTCGCCCTGGGCGTCGGTGACGAACTCGGTGCCGAAGCCGATGTCGACGCCGATGCCCCGGCGGGTGAGGTAGGTCAGCACGCCACGGCGCTCGGCGATGCCTTCCGAGGTGTGCAGGGCGATCGCCTCCCACACCGGGTCGGTCTTGTCCGCGCCGTAGCCGTGCTCGGTGAGGAACCGGGCGGCCATGTCGGCGCCTTCGACCTCGAAGCGCGCCTGGCCCGGGGCCGTCGGCGAGGCCCCGAGGTCGTGCAGTACGCAGGCGTGGAAGAGGAGTTCGGCGTCGAAGTCGATGCCGGGCCTCAGCCCTTCGTGTTCGGCCAGCAGTGCGGCGAACACGTAGCTGCGGATGCTGTGGTTCGCGACCGGCTCGCTCTCGCTCGACCGGACGAGCTCGATGGCTGCACGGGCGATCGGTGTGTCCGGGAGCGCCGGCAGGAGGCGGGGTTCAGTGTCCATGAGGCGACCGTAGGCGCGTATCGGGCCCGACCGTCAGTGGCACGCATGCCATGAGGCGATAGAATCGTGCCATGACGGGTCGGACATCGGGCGGGGCACACCACGTGGTCGTGGTGGCCCTCGAAAACGTCCTCGCGCTGGACATCGGGATCCCGATGCAGGCCTTCGGGAGCTGGCGGGACGGCCCGTACACGCTGACGGTCTGCGCGGAGCGGCCCGGCCCCGTCCCGATGCACGGCGGGCCCGCGCTGTCCGTCGCGCACGGTCTGGACGCCCTGGCGTCCGCCGACACCGTGATCGTCCCGGGCTACCTGGAGCCGGACGTGCCCGGCGCCGAGGTGACCGCCGCACTGGCGGGGGCGGCGGCCCGCGGGACCCGCATGGTGTCCATCTGCACCGGTGCGTTCGCCCTCGCCGCCGCCGGCCTGCTCGACGGCCGCCGGGCCACCACGCACTGGGCGTACGCGCAGGTGCTGGCGAGGCGGTACCCCCGGGTGACGGTCGTGCCCGAGGACCTGTACGTCGACGAGGGCCAGGTGCTCACCTCGGGCGGCGTGTCCTCCGGCCTGGACCTGTGCCTCCACCTCATCCGCCGCGACCACGGCCTCCGCCTGGCGAACCAGCAGGCCCGCCTGCTGGTGGCCGCGCCGCACCGTACCGGCGGTCAGAGCCCGTTCATCGACCTGCCGGTGCGACCGGAGCCGTCCGACGGTGCCGCGTTGTACGACTGGGCCCTGCGCAACCTGCACCAGCCGCTCACCGTCGACCAGTTGGCGCGCCGGGCCGGCCTGTCCCGCCGGACCCTGATCCGCCGCTTCCACACCGACACCGGGCTGCCGCCCATGCGGTGGCTGCTCGACGCCCGGCTGGCCCGCGCACGCGAACTCCTCGAATCCGGTGATCTCACCGTCGAGGCCGTCGCACGCCACTGCGGCCTGGGCACCCCGGCCAATTTCCGGGCGTTGTTCAAGACGCACGTCGGGGTGCCGCCCAGTGTCTACCGCGAGACGTTCGTCGGCTGACGGATGCCGGGACGGGACTGTCGGGCATGTCGTTCCTCGCGGCCCGGGTGTTGCTCGGTCCTCACACCGTAGGCAGCAAGTCCTCTCCTGTCGCGCGAGTGATCGCCGCGGCGAGTTCGGGGGCGTGGGTGGCGAAGGGGCCGAGGTCCGTGGCGGCGGGGTAGGCCGGGTGGTTGCGGTGGGCCGACAGGCGGGCCAGGGCGCGGGTTCCGTAGTACGCCGACGGGCCGGCGGGGGCGGGCGGGGGTGGGAGGGGGGCTCCCGCGGCGATCGCCGGCAGGGTTTCCTCGAACAGGGCCTGGCAGGCGCGCACGCCGTGGAGCATGACCTGGAAGTGGCGGGCGTCGGGGGCGATCGGGAAGCGGCGTACGGCCAGGACGCGGCCGGTGTCGATGCCCGCGTCGACCTCGTGGAGGGTGGCGCCGTACTCGCGCTCGCCGTTCAGCAGGGCGAAGAGGACGGCCACGGAGGGCAGTCCGCGGTGGCGGGGCAGCAGGCCGTTGTGGATGTTGAGGATGCGCAGGCCCCTGGAGAGGAGCGGTGCGCGGAATATCCGGCGGTTGTTGAGGGACCAGACGAGGCCGTCGGTGCAGGCGTGCGCGAGGGCCTCGGCGTGGCAGTTGATGTCGGCGGGGGTGGGGAGGTGGAGGTGCGGGGCGCCGCCTGGCGCGTCCTGCGGGTCCTGCGAGCAGACGAGGTCCACGGGGTGGCCTTGCGCTGCGGCGTGTGCGACGGCTCGGCGCAGGAGGGCGCCGTCTCCGACGAAGATCATGCGGGGAGCTCCTCCCGGGCGGCGGTGAGGTGGGCGCAGACCTGTGCGAGCGTCAGGTTCCGCACCAGGCAGTCGAGGCCGGCCATGAAGCGGCGGGCCTGGGCGGGTTCCAGGAGGTCTTCGGAGACGGCGGTGAGCATTTCCACCAGGGCGAGGGAGTCTCCGCCCAGGGTCTGGAAGTCGGATTCCGCGGAGAGGCGGGCGGGGTCCACGGCGAGGATCGCGGACCAGTGGGCGGCCACCCGTGCCTGGAGGGTGGTGGCCGGCTCCGCCGTGTCGTGGGCGGGAGCGGGAGCGGAGGCGAAGGGGTCGGGCAGGGCGTCCAGGTCGGTCTTGCCGGCGACCGTGCTGGGGATGGCGTCCACCGTGATGATGTGGGCCGGGACCATGGCGGCGGGCAGCAGGGCGGTGAGCGCGGAGCGGAGGGTGGCGGGGAGGTCGGGGGCGGGAAGGTCTGGGGCGTGCGGGCTGCCCGGGGCGTTCAGGTCCGCCGGGCCCTGCGGACGGCCCGGGCCTCCCGGCTTCGTCGGGTGGCCCGGGGCCCCGTCCGGGCCGTAGGGGCCGCCGGGGCCCGGGACCACGTACGCGCACAGGACCGGCGTCGTGGTGTGCGGGCGGCGGCGGACGGCCACGACGGCGCGGCTCACCTCGGGCCGGGCTTCGAGCGCGGCGACGATCTCCGCGGGCTCGATGCGGTGCCCGGCGATCTTGAGCTGGCCGTCGATGCGCCCTGCGAACTCGACCGCCCCGCCGGGCAGTCGCCTGCCGAGGTCGCCCGTGCGGTAGGTACGGGTGCCGTCCTCGTGCTCGGCGAACGGGGAGGGGCTGCCGTCCGGCGGGCCGAGGTAGCCGCGGGCCACCTGGGGGCCGCTGACGACGATCTCCCCCGTACGGCCGGTGTCCTGGGGGCCGGTGCCGATGTGGTCGCCGTCCTCGGTGACGAGGTGGATGTGGGCGTAGGGGCCAGGGGTGCCGATGGGGAGGGTGGCGGCGGTCGTGGGCCGCGCGTCGTCCACCACATGGGCGAGGCAGACGACGGTCGTCTCGGTGGGGCCGTAGCCGTTGATGATGCGGCAGTCGGGACCGAAGGCGGTACGGGCGGTGCGTACGGCGGCCGGGGTCAGCGGTTCGCCGCCGAGCAGCAGGGTGCGTACGTCGCCCTGGTCGGGCAGCAGGGCCAGGTGGGAGGGGGTGAGGGCGAGGGTGTCGGCCCGGTGGTCGGTGACGAGCCGGCGCAGGGTGGCGCGCGAGGGCGCGTCGGGCGCGAGGACGACCGTGCCGCCGGCCAGGAGGGGCAGGAAGAGGGGGAAGCAGGAGATGTCGAAGCCGTAGGACGAGGCGAAGCCGAAGCGGGTCCGGGCGTCCACGCGGCAGACCTGCGTCATCCAGCGGACGAAGCCCGTGAGGCCGCGGTGTTCGATCTGCACGCCCTTGGGGCGGCCGGTGGAGCCGGAGGTGTGGATGACGTACGCGAGGTCCTCGGGCGCGGGGGCCGGGGGTACGGGGTGGGGCGGCGGGCCGGTGAGGAGGTCCTCGGCGAGGAGGAGCGGGCAGGGGACGAGCCCGCTGAGGGCTTCGGCGAGGTGGCGCTGGGTCAGGCAGAGCCGGGCGCCGCAGGCGCGGAGGATCTCCGCGGTCCGCGCGGCGGGGTGGGCGGGATCCAGCGGCACGTAGGCGGCACCCGCCTTGAGGATCCCCCACAGGGCGCAGACCCCGGCCGGGGTGCGGTCGACGACCAGGCCGACGAGGTCTTCGCGGCCGATGCCGCGGCGGAGCAGTTCGGCGGCCACGGCATCGGAGCGGCGGTCGAGTTCGGCGTACGTGACCACGCCGTCGGGGCCGTCGAGCGCGGGCGCGGCGGGGGTACGGGCGGCCTGCGCGCGAAAGAACTGCACGACGGTGGCGGGGGGCGGTACGGGCCCGGGTGCGGGTGCCGCGGCCGGCGCGGGCGTCGGCGATGGCGGCGGTGCCGGTGCGGCGGGGGCCGGAGGCGCAGGCTCCCCAGGTGTGCGGGCGGGCTGCGCGGGCGGAGGTACTGACGCGGGTACGGGCACCGCGGACGCGGGCGCCGGTGCCGGTGCGGCGGAAGTCGGCAGGTGGCTCAGGACTTCGTCCAGGAGGCGGGTGCCGCGTTCGGCCAGGCCGGGGCCGCCGCGGACGCCCATCGTGAGCTCCGTGGCGGTGTCCGTCTCGGTGGCGGCCACCGAGACGGGGACCAGGGGGGCGTGGACGGGCAGCGCGTACAGGGTCGTCGCCGTGAAGCCCCCGCCGGAGAACTCGGCCGGGTCCAGGCGCCCCAGGTGGGAGACGACGGCCGAGGCGAGGTGGCGGTCGGCCCGTACGGTGCCTGCCTGGGCGGCCCGCAGCAGGAGGCGAGTGGCCGTCGGCGGCAGTGGGAGGAGGGCCGACTCGAAGCCCTCGGCGAGCTCCTGGTTCTCGGCGAGGGCCCGGAGCAGGGTGACCTGTGCCCTCGGCCACTCCTGTCCGGGGCTCAGGTCCAGGAACACCGGCAGGGTGAGGTTGCCGGTCGAGGCGATACCGGGGCGGTGGCGCCGCAGGTCCACCGGGATCATGACCCGGGTGCCGCCGCCTCGCGGCGCCGCGCTGCCGGAGCGGGCACCGCCGGTGCCGCCGCTGCCCGTCACGGCGCCGGCCGTCAGGGCACCGCCCGTAAGGCCGCCGCCCGTCGCCGCCTTGCCGGAGCGGGCGCTGCCCGTCAGGGCACCGCCCGTCGTGGCGCTGTCCGTCAGGGCCTGGGCCAGTCTGGCCGTGAGGGCCGGGTGGTGGCCCGGGAGGGTGCGGCGGAGCCACAGGGTTTGCTCCGGGCCCGGGGCCTGGCGGCCCAGGGGGGACGGGTGGGCGGGGGCGAGTGCCGGGCGGCGGGCGGTGGCGCCGAGGCGGCGCAGCAGGCCTCGGTCGGTGTCCGGGGCGAGGGCGGGTCGGCCGGGCTCCCCGCGCAGGGCGCGGAAGACCTCCCGTACCCAGATCAGGGCGCCGTGACCGTCCATCAGGGCGTGCGAGGTGCTGAACACGAGGGTGGCCGGGGCGACGGAAGAGGTGCCGGGGATCACCAGGACCTCGCACCCCGGCGGGTCGCCGCGGCGCGAGCGGCCCGTGAGGAGTGCCGCCGTGGCCGGGTCCGACACGTCGATGGCGCCGGCGGCGGGAGCGGCGTACCGGATCGTGGGCAGGGGGCCCTCGGCGGTCCAGAGCGGCCCGCGTCGTACCAGGCGGGAGCCGGGGCAGGTCTCGGCGGCCCGGGCGACCGCCGCCCGCAAGGCCGCCGGTTCGGGGGCGGTGCGCCCTTCGACGACGATGCGCAGGGCCATGGCGCCGCGCGCGTGCCCGGCGGAGAGGTAGAGGTGTTCGGTGGGCGATACCGGCCGTCGGTAGGCGATGCGAGGGGGTGTCATCTTGGGGTGGTTCCTTCGTCGGTGCGCGTGGACGCGTGCGGGTGTGCCCAGGCGTCGATGCCGCCGATGCCGTGGATCCAGCGGAGCAGCCCGCTCACGCCGTCCTCCTGCGCGCGCGGCGGGTCGTAGCCGAGGTCGCGGCGGGCGGCGCCCGTGTCGTACGTGGTGGAGCGGGTGAGGAGGGCCGTCATGTAGCGGCTCAGTGGTGGGCCCGTACCGGCCGACGGGCGCAGGCGCCAAGCCGCCTCGACGGCCCCGGCGAGGATGCGGGTGGCCGCTACGGGGACGCGGGGGTGCGGCGGCGGGCAGTCGAGGAGGGAGCCGACGCGGGTGAGGAAGGCCCACAGGTCGGTCTCCTCGCGGTCGGCCACGAAGTACGCCTTGCCGCCCACGCGTTCGGCGGGGACGGCGCTCGCGCGCAGGCAGGCGTCGACGGCGTTGTCGACGTGGCACAGCGAGACCCGTACCCGTTTGCCGCCGGACAGGTCGGGCAGCCGGCCCGCCCGCATGGAGGCGATCATGCGGGGCAGGAAGCCCGCGTGGTCGCGCGGGCCCCAGATGCCGCGCGGGCGCAGCGCGCAGGTGGTGAAGTCCGGTGTGTTCGCGGCCAGTACGTACTGCTCGGCGGCGGCCTTCGTCGCGCAGTAGTGGTTGAAGAACCGGGTGGGGTACGGGGTGCTCTCGTCGATCCGGAGCCGGTCTCCCTCGCGCAGGTGCATCAGCGCGCTCGGGCTGCTGACGAAGACGAAGCGGGTGGCGCCCGCCGCGCGGGTCGCCGTCAGCAGCCGCTGCGTTCCGGTGACGTTGGCCTCCTCGAACTGGGCGCGGCTGCCGTGGTCGACGACGCGGGCGGCGCTGTGCAGCACGGTGTCGCAGCCGATGGCCGCGCGGGCCAGCGAGGCGGTGTCGGCGAGGTCGCCGGGTACGAGGTCGAGTCCCGGACCGAGGGCGCTCAGGCGGGCGGTGTCGCTGCCCGGCCGGACCAGGGCGCGGACCCGGTGGCCGTCGCGCAGGCAGGCGTCGGCGAGGTGGCCGCCGAGGAAGCCGGTGGCCCCGGTGATCAGGATGTTCACAGGGTTCGCCACCAGGTCGCGCCGTAGAGCATGGTCAGTGCGGCGGTGGCCACACGGCCGTGGCCCGCGGCCCTGCCCCGTGGCAGTGCGAGGGGGATCTGCGCGGCGTGCACCGGGATGCTGAGGAAGGCGTCGGCCCACCAGAGCCAGCGCAGCAGGGGTACGTCGGGGACGTCCCCGACGGCCGCCCAGATCGCGCCTCCGAGGAGGTACGCCCAGCCGGCGAGCGGTACGAGGCGGGCCGCGCGGGTCCGGGAGAAGAGGGGCGGGGGCGGGGCGAGGCGCCGCTCGGCCCATCGGGCCAGCTGCTCGCGGCCGATCTTGGCGTTGTGGCGGATGTCGACGGGGAAGGCGGGGTGGTGCAGGAACTCCTCCAGCCCCTGCGTGGGGGTGTGTTCGGCGGCGAGGGCGCGCAGTTCGGCGGCCAGGTCCTGCCAGGCGGGGCCGCCGGCCGGGACGGCGGTCTCCACGCAGACGACGGGGCGCTGGGCGCCGGCCGGGCCGATGCCGACCAGGGCGCTGCGGCGCACCAGGGGGTGGGCGTTGAAGACGCCCTCGCAGCGCACGGTGTGCAGGTCCCGGCCGGCGGCGCGCACCCGTTGGGAGGTGCGGCCGCAGAACCAGAGCCGGCCGCGGTCGTCGAGGTAGCCGAGGTCGCCGGTGCGGTGCCAGGTGAGTTCGGCGGCGTCGGGCCGGGTTTCGTGCACCTTGTGCAGGGCGTCGGAGTGGGGCGCGCCGTGGTAGCGGGGGCTGACGGACTCGCCCTCGACGAGGATCTCGCCGACGCTGCCGGCTGGCAGGGCGGTCCCCGGGTAGAGGTGGGGGCGCGGGCCGTCGGTGACGGGGATGATGCGGACGCGGGTGCCGGGGACGGGGCGGCCGATGCAGGTGCCGGCTCCGCGGGCGCTGCCGGCGGAGGTCTCGCCGAGGATCTCCTCGGATTCGATCGAGGTGATCGGCAGGACCTCGGTGGCCCCGTACGTGACGTGGACGGACGCCTTCTCGTCGAGGACGGTGCGCAGGGCGGCGACGACGGAGTCGGGGACGGGCGCGCCGCCGGAGACGACGCAGCGCAGGTCGGGCAGGGGGCGGCCCAGGGTGGTGAGGTGGTCGGCGAGGTTCCGCAGCAGGGCGGGCGAGGCGAACATGGTGGTCGCGCCAAATCGTTTCAGCGCGTCCACGAGCAGGGCGGGGTCGGCCTGGGCGACCTTGGCCGGTGCGAGGGGGGCGAGGACGGTGGTGGAGCCGTAGACGAGGTCGAGGATGCCGTAGAAGGGCAGGGTCACCAGTGACGTGTCGTCGCGGGTACGCCCGTGGGCGGCCTCGATCTGGCGGGCGATGGAGAGCGCCATGCGGTGGGTGTACTCGACTCCCTTGGCGGGGCCGGTGCTTCCGGTGGTGAACCCGATCATCAGGAGGTCGTCGCCGCCTACGTCCGCGGCAGGGGTACGCGGGCCTGCGGCGGTCCGCAGCGCGGCGAGGGTGTGGCCGCCCCACAGCCGGTGGCGGCCCAGGGTGACGGGGATGCGTACGCGGCCGAAGGTGCGCCGGCCCAGGACCCGTACGAGGTGGGCGAGCGGTGGCCCGATGAACGCCTCGGCGCCGACGGCGCGGTAGCAGTGGAGCATCCGGCGCACGCCCATGCCCGGGTCGACGACGACGGGGACGGCGCCGAGCCGGAAGAGCGCGAAGGCGAGGGCGAAGAGTTCCGGGCCGGGCGGTGCCATCAGTACGGTCTTGGTCCCGCGGGTGATCCCGGCGCGGGCGAGTCCGTGGGAGATCTCCTCTACCGAGTCCTGCAACTCCCCGTAGGTGACTTCGCGGTAGCGCGGGCCGCCGCCGGGCTCGCGGCCGTCGGGGTGGATGACGGCCGGCTTGTGCGGGAAGGCGGCGGCGTTGCGCTCCAGGCGGTCGGCCAGGCCGGCGGCGGTCGCGGAACGGGGAACGGTGCTCGTGGTCATGGTCATGGCTTCGCCTTCACCAGCCTTCGGGCCGGTAGGTGGCGCAGGCGGCGCTGGGGCCGGCGCCGGCGGCGACCATGAGGAGCCGGTCGCGGTCCTTGGGGCGCGGGGCGGCCAGGGCCTGGAGGTAGCCGAGGATCGGGGCGGCGGTGTGCGGCTCGCCGGCGGTGCTCGGGTCCGCCTCGGCGCGCGGGGCATCCCCGGCGCGCGTGTCCTCACCGACGCTCGGGCCGACCACGAGGGTGCGGTCCAGGTCCAGGCGGTGCTCGCGGGCGTACCGGACGGTGCAGGCGGCGGCGAGTGCGCTGCGCCGCGCCCCGTGTCCCTCCGTACGGCGGACCGTGATCCGGGAGCGGCCGTCGCTGCCCATGGCCGCGGTGTCGAGGTACCCCTCGGTGTCGGTGGGCCCGTCGCCCGCGTACACGGACACGGGGCCGAACCCGGCGTCGGGGTCGGCGCTGCGCTGGAGGAGGAAGGCGCCGGCCAGGTCCGCGTACGGGTAGTCGGGGTCGCGGCGGGCGTCGCCGCCGGGGTGCACGTCGGCGGCGGTGATCAGGACGCGTTCGGTGCTGCCGGTGTCGAGGAGGCTCTGGGCGAGCTGTACGGCGCTCAGGACACCGCAGGCACCGTTCATGAGGTCGAAGGAGAAGCCGGCGGCGGGGGCCGGGTCGGCGATGTAGTCCAGGTTGATGCCGACCTCCTTCTGGACCAGGGCCGCGAGGGCGGGCTCGAAGGTGTTGGACTCCCGGTAGACGCCGACGTTGATGAGGACGCCGACGGACGACGGGGAGACCTGCGCCTGCGACAGGCAGGCGCGGGCGGCACGGCTCGCTAGTTCGACGGCGGAGGCGGGTCCGGTGCCGTGGTGCGTGGCGGTGTGGGCTGCGGCGATGACCATTCCCATGGCTCAGACCCCCATGTTCGTGATCGTGGCCGACAGGGCGCCGGTCACCACGCCGGAGGCGGCGGGGACCATGAGGAACCGGGATCCGGGGCGGGCTGTGCCGGCCCGCATGTGCTCCCGCAGCGTCAGGAAGTGGGAAGTGGTGGCGGTGTTGCCGTACTGCTCGACGACCGCGAGGGAGGTCGGCATGGGCGCCCCGAACTCGGCCTCGGCCGTCTGGTTCACGTAGTCGATGAAACGGGTGCCGACCTGGTGCTGGATGACGTAGTCGAATTCCTCGTCGGCGAACTCCCGGCCCTGCTTGGCCAAGAGGTCCCGATGGAACCGCGGCCACAGTTTGAGCCGGTCGCGGTTGTGCATCTTCTTGTTGTCCGTGTAGAGGGCGATGCCCTGGCTGCGGTCGCTCGGCATGCCCATGCACAGGTGCGAGTACTCCGAGCAGGTCATCAGTTCCACGTAGTGGATCCGGTCGGCCTCGTCGGTGGAGGCGTCCAGGACGACGGCGGCCGCCGAGTCGCCGACGGAGAGCGAGGCGAACTGCGGGTCGTAGGAGTCGGTGACCTCGCGGGCCGCCGTGTCGGCGACCGCGGTGGCCTGCTCACCGCTGACGACCAGGCCGTTGCGTACCGCGCCGGAGCGGATCAGGCGGTCGAGCAGGTACACGCCGGTCATCATGCCGGCGCAGGCGTTGGACACGTCGAACTGGACGGCCGGTCGTGCGCCCAGCTCGCGGGCGAGCAGCGAGGCGAAGGACGGTTCGAAGGTGAAGCGGCCGCCGTCCGTGAACCGGGTGATCGAGGCCGATATGACGACGTCGAGGTCGGCGGCCTCGTAGCGGGAGGCGTCCAGGCAGTCCCGGGCGGCGGACAGGGCCATCGAGAAGGAGTTCTCGGCGGCTGCCGGATCGGGGTCGTACACCCGGCGCTCGGCGACTCCGGTGATCCGCTGGAGGTCCGCGTCACGGACGGCGGCTATCCCCTCGGTCAGCTCCCGGGTGGTCATCACGGTCTCGGGGAGGTGGGCCCCCAGGGCCTCCAAGCGGCTGTGGCGATTCAGTGTGCTGGTGTTGGTGTTGGTGCTCATACTTCGCGTTCTCCATGGGACATCCCCGTTACAGACAGCGAAGTTACCGTAGCGTAGGGATCGGCGCACACGTCCCGCAAAAGGCCTTGAAGGGTGCAGACAGGACGATTACCAGCCAGGCATCCCATGGACCGCATGTCACCGACACCCCGCCGTGGCCCCTCCCGGCACTGCGATCGTCGGCCGGAACATCACGCAGGGTGCACAAAACCTGTCCGGAACCGCTCGGTCCGCCTTTGGGTGTGTCAGGAGTTCACAGCCGCCCGCCTGGACCCGTCGCACTGAACAGCGGCGCGGACGCATTCATTTGAATCCTAAACGACATTTTTCGCATATTTTTGCAACCTTGGCGGTCGAGAACGCATCCCAAAAGGAGTACCCACCCGTTCTGCCCGGCCGAGGGCAGCCGCACTGTTCGGAGCGAAGTTCGTGCACGAGTACCCGCAGCCGCAGCAGCCCAGGCGATCCCGTAAGAAGGTGTGGATCGGCTCCGCAGTGGCCGTGGCCCTGCTCGCCGGCGCCGGCGCCGGGTTGGTCTACTGGAAGACGGACTGGTTCGACGGGAACGGGGAAGCCGTCAGCTACGCGAAGCCCCCCGCCGGAGCGGACAACGGCAAGGACGCGGGGGCCGGCGGCGGGAAGCAGGCCTCGGCGCCGAGCGCGGACCCGGACGTGTCCCTGCCCGCCGGTCCGTTCACCGACTTCAAGCAGACGGTCAAGCTGGACGACGGCACCCGCATATCCAAGGCCCGGGTGAAGGGCGCCAAGTCCGGTTTCGAGGGCAGCGTCTGGGTATGGACGCCCAAGGAGTACGACCGCCCGGAGTACGCGAAGAGCGCCTTCCCGGTCATGATCGCGCTACCCGGGGGCAACGGGAACGCCGACAACTACTGGGCGACCATGCCGAAGCTGGGCCTCCACGCGGCCATCTCCGAGGGCGCCGCGGCCGGCAAGAGCCTCCCCTTCATCGTGGTCATGCCGATCCTCAACCCGGACGCCAAGTACTACTACGACGGCTCCGACATCCCCGGCCAGGCCAAGATGGGCACCTGGATCGGCGAGGACGTACCCGATCTCGCGAAGGCCAACTTCCGGACCTACAAATCCCGCGACGGCTGGGCCTTCATGGGCAACTCCTCCGGCGCCTTCGTCGGCCTCAAGCAGCTCCTGCAGAAGCCGGACCGCTTCCGGGCCGTCATCGCCAACGGCGGCGAGATCGTCCCGGACTCCCCGCTCTGGAAGGGCCACCAGGCGGAGATGGACGCGAACAACCCCGAGAAGCTCGCCCCGAAGCTGATCAACAACAAGGGCCCCGAGGTGGACGTCCTCTTCCAGTACGGCACCAAGGAGGGCGGCCGCGACCGGATGGAGAAGTTCCAGCAGCAGTTCGGCAAGGGCCCGATCAAGGTCTCGATCCACGAGATCCAGGGCGGCGACCACAACGGCTGGGACTACGTCCGGGGCATGAAGGAAGGCCAGCTGGAGCAGCTCAGCAAGCTGATGAAGGGCCCGAAGCCGCAATAGCGGAACGACACGGCCTGCGCGCCGGGAAGAGCGGCCGCAAAACCGTGTAAGAAGGAATTCGTGACGCGGCGACAGCGGTTTACGGGCGAGCGTCACCGCTGGTGGGTCCTGGCCGTGATGACCTGCGCCTCGTCGATGATCGCCATCGATGCCCTGGTGGTATTGGTCGCCCTTCCCACCATCCAGCGGAGTCTGGGCGCTTCGACCACCGGAGTGCAGTGGATCATCAATGCGTATCTGCTCAGTTTCGCCTGTATGAGCCCGCTCGGCGGACGCATCGGCGACGTCTTCGGGTACGAACGCGCCTTCCGCTTCGGAACCCTCCTGTTCGTCGTGGCCTCGGCCGCGGCGGGGCTGGCCCAGTCCGAGGTCTGGCTCATCGCCGCGCGCGCGGCCCAGGGAGCCGGTGCGGCGATCCTCCGGCCCGCCTCCCAGGTACTCATCATCGAGGAATTCGGACGCCGGGAGCGGGGCCGGGCGATGGGCATCTCGTCCAGCGTCTCCACCGTGCTGTACGGCACGGCTCCGCTGATCGGAGGCCTGCTGACGACGGCGTTCTCCTGGCGCGCGATCTTCTTCGTCAACCCGCCCCTGGGCATCGCCGCACTGGTCCTTGCGCATCTTCTGCTCACGAACAAACCACCACGGCGCGAACGCGTCGACTGGTCGAGCGCGCCCCTGTTGATCGGCGGTCTGGTGTGCGTGGTCCTCCCCCTCATGCAGGCGCGCTCCTGGGGGTGGTCCTCGGCTGCCGTCATCTCGTTGCTCGCCACCGGAGCCGTACTGATGACGCTCCTGGTGGTGCGCGAGCGGCGGCAATCGGATCCGCTCATGCCCTTCGGGTTGTTCGCGAACAGGGAATTCACGGTGGGGGCGGCGGTCATCTCGACGGTGCGTTTCGCGTTCGTGGGATTCGCGGTGTTCGGAGTCATCTGGCTTCAGGACGTCGTGGGAATGTCTCCCTTCGAGGCGGGTCTCGCCGTACTGCCGCTCACTCTCCCCACGGTGGTGTTCGCGCCGCTCGGTGGAAGGCTCTACGACCGTCTGGGGCCGCGCGTTCCGCTGGGAATCGGCATGGTGCTGTGCGTGGGGGCCCTGTTCTGTTCGGCGGTGGAGCTGCACCGGCAGAACTACGGCTGGCTGGTGCCCTTCTACTGCGTGATGGGCATCGGCATGGGGCTCTGCGTCAGCCCGGCCTGGGTCACCGCGCTGAACGCCACCTCCCGGGGGATGCGCGGTGGCGCGGCGGGGCTGTTGCAGACCGCCCGGGAGATCAGCGCGGCGCTGGGTCTGGCGGTCATGGGGGCGATCGTGGCGCATCGTGAGGGCGCGCACCTGAGCCGGATCCTCGTACGGGACGGCCGTATCCCGTCGGACCGCTTCGACGAGGTCGAGCGATCCATCGGGAAGGCGGTGGCGGCGACACAGCGGGGGGCGCCCCTGCCCGCCGGGATCCCCGCCGACCTGATCCCGGGTCTCAAGGCCTCGGTCACCACCGCCGTGTCGGCCGCGTTCTACGTGGGCGCGGCCGTGATGCTCGCGGCGGCCGCGGCGGTCGCCTTTCTCCCCGGGGAGGCGGAATTCGCCGAGTCGGGCCGCGGCCGGGACGATCGGGCGTAGACGGCAGGGTCCTGTCGTTCGCGGGGTACGAGGGGTCGTCCCGGCTCAGCTCCGTCGGGCGGTGGGGTCCGGGACGGCCGCCCTGCGGGCGTGCAGCACGTGCGCGTCCAGGGGCAGCGGGCTGTGGCCGACGAGCTGGAGGCCGGCGTCGGCGAGCAGGCGTGCGTAGTGGTCGGCGCGGCGTTCGCGGCCTCCGACGTTGCACAGCATGTGCAGGTCCCAGGCGGTGGCCAGCGAGGGGGAACCGTCGGCGGGCAGGAGCCGTTCCACGACGAGCAGGTCCGCGTGGGCGGGCATGGCGCGGGCGCAGTGGCGCAGGATCTCCCGGCAGCGGTCGTCGTCCCAGTCGTGCAGGACCCGGGAGAGTACGTAGACGTCGCCGCCGGGCGGTACGTCGGCGAAGTCGCCGGCGCGGTAGTCGCAGCGCGCGCCGCAGCCCGCGGCGTCGAGCAGGCGGCGGGCGGCTTCGACGGCGTGCGGGCGTTCGAGGAGGACGCCGCGCAGGCGCGGGTGCGCGGTGAGGACGCGGCCGAGGAGCTCCCCGTTCCCGCCGGCGACGTCGACGACGGTCGCGGGCGCGGACGTGGACTTGCGGGCGGCGGCGGTGATGACCGGGTGGTCCGGGAGCGGCTCGAACATCCGTGAGCTCGCGGCCATGGACCGGTCGAAGAGGGCGGCGAGCTCGGGGTCGCGGGCGAAGTGGTCGAAGTGGTTCTCGCCGAAGAGGTGGTCGAAGGCCGGCTGTCCGGTCCGCACGGCGTGGTCGAGTTCGCCGAAGGAGCGGTAGAACGGGCCGCCGTACATCAGGGCCAGCGGTCGCATCGACCCGGGCGCCTCCGAGCGCAGCAGGGCGCCGAGTTCGGTCAGGCGGAAGCCGTCCTCCTCGTGGTCCTGGGCGACCGCGCCGAGCATGGCCAGGTAGCGCAGGAGCGTGGCGAGGCTCCGGGGGCGGGTGCCGGTCAGCCGGGCGAGGTCCTCGGTGCGGTGCGCGGTGCGGGTGTCCATGGCGTCGGGCAGGCGCAGCCGGGCGAAGGCGGCGAGTGCCTGTGTGGTCCAGGCGCCGGTGAGGAGGCGAAGGAGCGTTTCGGCGGACTGCCGTGGGGTGCCGTGGGGGTGGTGGTGCTCGTCGGGGTGGTCCAGGTGGGCGGCGAGGGCGGCGCGGTGGTCGCCGCGTACGTAGAGTTCCAGCCGCCGGTAGCCGCAGGCCGGATCGGCGGGGGTGGTGAAGTACAGGACCGTGCCGTCCTCGTGCGGGTTGTAGCCGCCGCCGTCGGGGCGGGCGCCGTGGCGGACGAGGATCGCGCACAGGCCGCGCAGCGCGAGCGGGTCCGAGTGCTCGATCTCGAAGGCGAGGTGCGCCTCGTGCCGGCGGGTGCGTTCGTACGCGGCGATCCGCTCCAGACCGGAGTGCGGGGGCACGGTCAGGGCGAACACCTCGACCGCGCGGCGCTCTCCGGCGCCGCCGTCCACGTGCGGGCGCAGGATGCGGACGTCGAGCTCGGCCGGATCGCGCCGGTGGCGGCGGGCAAGTCGTTCGCGGACCACCACGCTGGGGTGGGAGGGGGTGTCCACGGCCAGCCCGCATGCGGCGAGCTGGGCCCGCAGGCCGTCCGCGTCCGGCGGGAAGAGCAGCAGCCCCGCGTGGGCGAACCGGCAGTGCCCGGCCAGCGCCCGCAGGTCCGGTCCGTCGAGGCCGGGCAGGAGGAGGGGCAACAGGGCGGCGCTGTCGTGCTCGCGGACGAACTCGGCTGCCGCGCGCAGGCGGGCCGTGTCGTCCAGGAGCAGCATCGTTTCGTCGGGGAGCGTCGTCGTCATCGTGGGGGTGTCCTCGGGCCGGTACGGGGCTGGGCAGGGCAGGGCGGAGCAGGGTGGGGTGCGGCAGGGTGGGGTGGAGCAGGGTGGGGTGGAGCAGGGTGGGGTGGGGCGGCGGTCACACGCCTACGTAGTTCTCGGCGAACCAGTCCTGGTGGATGCGCGAGGTGCGCAGCGAATCGAGCCGGGAGCGCCGCAGGGCGGCGTGGAAGAACGATCCGGCACTCCGGTGGTCCCCTTCGGGAGCCGCGTGCAGCAGCCGGGTCATCCACCCGGTGAACTCCTGCGCCCGCCAGATGTGCGCCAGGCACCGGTCCGAGTACCCGTCGAGTCCCGCGGTGTCGCCCCGGGTCAGGGCGTCGGTCAGGGCTGCGGCCAGGATCTCGGCCTCCAGGACCGCGAGGTTCGCGCCCTTCGCGGCGGCCGGGGCGAGCAGGCTCGCCGCGTCGCCCGCCAGGAACAGCGAGCCGTGGCGCAGCGGTTCGATCACGTCGCAGGTGAGGTCGAAGATCCCGCGTTCCAGGAGAGTGCCCCGGTGGAGCGGTCCGTGGTCCGCGGCGCGCATCCGGAGGTCCAGCTCGTCCCAGATCCGCTGCTCGGGCCAGGCGTCGGCGGGGGTGCCGCGATGCCACTGGAGGTAGTAGCGGGTGACTCCCGGGGTGCGGGCCATGTGCCCGGCGAAGCCCCGGTCGTGGACGGCGTAACCGACGGCGTCGAGGCTCGGCGGGGCCTCGGCGAGCAGGCCGAGCCAGGTCACCCCGTGGTCGTGGTGGTGGCGGACGGCGCCCGGCGGCAGGGAGCGGCGGGCCGCCCCGTGCCGCCCGTCGCAGCCGGCGACGTAGCGGGCATTCCATCGCGTGGGACGGCCGTCGGGCTCGCGCGTCGTGACGTACGGCCGGGTGCCGCCTGTGCCGCCTGTGCCATCGATGGCGTCGGCATCGTGTACGGCGAGCGCCTCGGTGTGGAAGCGGATGCGTCCGCCGCGGTCGAGGTAGTGCGTCAGGAGGTCCGTGACCAGGTTCTGCTGCGGGTAGACGTGGTGCTGCCCGCCCTGGCCGAGGGCTCCGTAGTCGAGCCGGAACCGGCCGTCCTCCGTACGGAACTCGCACGTGCCGTGGCGGCTGCCGTCGCGGTGCAGGCCGTCGGAGAGACCGTGGCGGTCCAGGATCCCTACGGTGTTCGGGGCGAGGAACCCGGCGCGGGCCCGGGTCTGGACATGGGTGCGGGAGGCGCGTTCGAGGAGGACGCAGTCGATCCCCGCTGCGTGCAGCAGGATTCCGAGAACGAGCCCGGCCGGACCGGCACCGAGGACGACCACGTCGGCTGATTCCCGTAAGGCGCGGGAGTTCTGACTTTCCGTCATAGCGCGTGCAGCATAAGCACGCGAAGATCCGTGAACCTACGCAAGCCATCCGTAGGCGGGAATAGAGTGACAATCACCCTTGACGTTTCCGGCCCGTGGCGGCGGGGCCGGGAGCGGTGTCCGCGGCGGGGCGGTGGTGTGCGCCGGGCGCGCGGGTACGAACACACGCCCGGGCGCACACCCCCCTGGAGGACAACCCCTAGGAGGCGGCCAGGGCCTCCAGGGCGGGGACCGTTTCGGCCGGGGACGGGAGGGCGGCGTTCTCCGCCTGGAGGCGGGAGGCTGCCTCGCGCAGGGCCGGGTCGGTGGCGAGGCGGGTCAGGAGCGGGGTGTCGACGGCGTCGGAGGTGGAGCGCAGGGCGGCGCCGGTGGCGGTGAGGGCGTCGGCGTTGCTGAAGTGGTCCGCGCCCTGGGGAAGCAGGAGCTGGGGCAGGCCGGCCTGGAGGGCGGTGAGCATGGTGCCGGATCCGCCGTGGTGGATGAGCGCGTCGGAGGTGGTCAGCAGTTCGGCGAGCGGGACCCAGGGCAGTGGGCGGACGTTGTCCGGGAGGGTGCCGAGCGCGGTGAGGTCGGCGTCGCCGACGGCGAGCAGGAACTCGGCGTCCACCGAGGCGGCGGCCTCGATCAGGCGGACGATGGCGCGGACGCCGTCCATCTCGGTGAGCACGGTGCCCAGGGTGACGGTGACGCGGGGGCGGGCGCCGCGGCGCAGCAGCGCGGCGGGGACGGTGCCGCCGCCGTTGTAGGGGAGGTAGCGCATCCGCAGGCCGCCGGGGTCGCCGCCGAGGGAGGCGGGGACGATGTTCAGCGCGGTGGGCTCGGCGGGGCCGGCCACCCCGTACGTCTCGTACGCCTCGGTGAAGTTCGCGGCGAGCCGGCCGACCATGTCCAGTCCGGAGGTGACGCCGAAGTTCTGGATCACCGACGGGATCTTGAGCTTCGCCGCGACGAGCGGGGCGGAGGCCTGGAAGGAGTCGTAGACCAGCAGGTCCGCGCCCCAGTTGCCGGCGACCTCCAACAGGCCGTCCACCGTGGGCCGGGAAAAGAGCGCGAAGCCGCGGGCCGCCCTGTCCAGAATCTGATCCTGGGTCATGTCGTGGGCGACGTACCGCATCTTCTCGTCGGAGGACTGCTCCATCACCTCCCGGATGGTGCGGCCGTCGCCTATCTCGACGATCGCGAAACCCGCCTCGCGCAGCCGGTCCAATGGCTGCGCGCCCGCGAACAACACCTCATGACCAGCAGCACGCAAAGCCTGCGCAGTCGGAATCATCGGAAACAGATGACCGGCTGCAGCCGGACCGGTGAAAAGTACACGCACAGCTGTTCTCCTTGCCTACGACCTGACACACGGGGACAAGCCGCAGGAGCCCACCCCCGTTCCCCTCACTGAACTGGCCGCAAGGGACGCCGTGTTCCCCGAGACACCGTCGAAAATCAGACAATCCGCCACTCGTCGGTGGGGTGTCGGGGGTGTCGGTCCGACGTCGGTCCCATGTCGGTGGGACCTGACACCTTTCGAGGGGTCCGGCCGGGTGCCCATCCGGCCGGGGGTTCGGGATCCGAGGAGCGCACATGACGATCACTGTCCGACCGGGGAGCACCGTGATGTTCACCGGCGATTCGATCACCGACTGCCAGCGGCTGGAGAGCGAGGACGGTCTGGGGTTCGGCTACCCGCTGCGGGTCGCGGGCGAGTGGGGACTCCGGCATCCGGACCGGCCCGTGACCTGGCTGAACACCGGGATCGGCGGCAACAAGGTGGCGGACCTCGAAGCCCGCTGGCGGACGGACGTACTCGACGCGCGGCCGGACGTGGTGTCGATCCTCGCCGGGGTCAACGACATGGGCTGGCACACGATGGACCCGGAGGGGTACGTGATCTCCGCGGAGGAGTTCGAAGCGGGCTACGACCGCCTGCTCGCGCCCCTCGCCGAGGCGGGCACGGAGCTGATCCTCATCGAGCCGTTCCTCCTGCCGATCCACGGCACCGTCGAGGCCGGTGGCGGGGGCGTGCTCATCGGGGAGAAGGAGCGAGAGGAATGGCGCACCGACCTGGACCCGAAGATCCAGGTCGTGCGCAAGCTCGCCCGCAGGTACGGCGCGCACCTGCTCGCCTCCGACGGCATGTTCGCCGAGCTCGCGGCGGCGGGCGGGCCCGAGCACTGGGCCGCGGACGGGGTACACCCGACGCCGGCCGGTCACGCCGCCCTCGCGGCGGCCTGGCTGCGCCTGGTCACGTGACGGGACCGGGTGAGGTGGTCAGACGGGCTTGCACACGCGAAAGCGCCCGGCCGGGATGTCCCGGCCGGGCGTTTTCGTGCGTCTGCCGTGCTGTCCGCTGGTGGCTTAGTACCAGTGGTGGGTCTGCCAGAAGTTCCAGGCGCCGACGGGGCTGCCGTAGCGGGAGTTCATGTAGTCCAGGCCCCACTTGATCTGGGTGGCGGGGTTGGTCTTCCAGTCGGCGCCGGCGGAGGCCATCTTCGAGGCGGGGAGGGCCTGGACCAGGCCGTAGGCGCCGGAGGAGGCGTTGGTGGCGGTGTGGTTCCAGCCGCTCTCGCGGGAAACGATGTTGTTGAAGGCCGCGAACTGTGCCGGGTCCTTGATCATCTGCTGGGCGATCGCCTTGGCGCTCGTGGGGGCCGCCTGGGCGGGGACCGTGGCGAGCATGGAGCCGGCGACGCCCAGGGCGACGATGGAGCCGGCGAGGGTCTTCTTGGAGGCGGCGATGCGGCGGATGATGTGGGACACGGATGAGCCTTCCGACGGGGACAAGGTCGGTCGCCGCATGCCGAAGGCATGCGTGAGCCACTCACGCGGTGGAGAGGGGTTCGTCGGGCGGGGGGCGAAGGCCCGCTGCCGTGGCGACATCACCAGTTAGCCAGGCCGGTGGGGCCATGGCAACGGCCCCTGGTACTAGCCGTCCTCGCAGCGGGGGCCTGTCCGGCCCGGGGCGGTTCCACCGGCGTTCGTGCAGGTGGGGGTGGGGTTTTCGGGTGGGGGCCGGGGGCGGTGGGGGCTACTAGTTCATGTCGTATGTGACGTGGGTCCTGTGGGGCGGGTCACCGGGCGGGGCCCCGAATGTCACTTTCTGTGGTGGCTTGCTACACGAAATGGTGTGTGGGCCGGGCCACTTTCAACGCGAACCGAAGGAAACGGGCGCCTCGAACGCCGCTTTCCGCACCCCCCGCCACCCAAAGGCCCTGCCCCCCAACGGTTCCGACATGACACCACGATTGCCGTCGGTCCGTGACGGCGCAGACACTCTTGGTGCACCGCGACGCTCATTCGGATGCCCCGGGCACACCGTCTTCGCGGTTCTGCAATCCCCCAGAAGCGAGAGGAAATCCGCATGTCCGAAAACGCTGCCACCACCGGGTACAACGACCTCGACCTCGACCTGGACCTCGACCTCAGCGAGCTGACCGTCACCGCGCTGAGCGACACCGCCGCACTGCCCGAGAACGGCGCCTCGTGGGGCTCCTGCTCCTGTCAGGGCTCGTCCTCCTGCGCCCAGCCGCAGGTGGAGACGCCCGTCGTCTGACGGCCGTGACGAGGCCGCTCCCGTGCGGTCGGCCCACCCGGGCCGACCGCACGGCCTGCGGCCCGAGCCGCAGGACAGATCACCGGCCCAGACCGCACCACGGGAGCCCGCCTTGCCGCACCCCGCCCAGCCAGCCGCAGCGCAACACCTCGCGCCCGCCACGGGGACCGCCCCGTACGCGCTGGTCCGCACCACGGTGACGGCGCATCCCGCGCAGCCGGAGAAGGCCGCGCCGGTACGGACCCTGCTCGACCGGCTCACCGCCCTCACCGCACAGGAGGACGCACTGCGTCCGGCCCTGTGCGACGACCTCTTCGCCTCCCGGCCCGGGCACGACGAGGAGTTCCACCGCCAGGTTGTGCTCCCGCTGCGCCGGGCGCTGCACAACGGCCGCGTCCCCCGCCCCGCCCTGCTGGCCCGCCTCGGCGATCTGCCCGTACGGGTCCCCCGGCTCGCCGCCTGGCTGAATCTGCGCGCGCTGCGCGACGGACTCCTCACGGATCTGACCGCGGCCGTCCCCGACGCCCTGACCGCCGAGCGCTCCGCCCTCGCGCAGCTGTGCCGCTCCCCCGGCCTCACCCGGGCCGTCGCACTCACCAGCGCCGACCTGTTGCGCGCGGTGTCCCGGGCCGCCCGGGACGAAGGCGGGCGCAGGGCTCGCAAGGAGGAGCCCTCCGTACTGCGGCACGCCCTGCGCGCCAGTACGAAGACCAGTCCGCTGTCGTGGTTCACCGCCGTGGGATGGTCCGGCGGTCCGGACCCGTCGGCCGAGCCGGTACGGGGACAGGTGCAGGCACAGGTACGGATACCGGCGCCACCGCCGCTGCGGTCCGTGGTGCGGGAGCACCGCACGCTCGTCGAGGCGCTCGTCGCCGCGCTGCTGGACGAACCGCGCCGGCGGCGCACGCTCGCCCACCGCATGACCAGCAGTGCGCGGCACACCGCCGACGGGCGGGCCGTTTACATGCGGGACAGCACGGTCTTCGCGGGCGGTCGGTACCTCGTCACGCACGAGGAGACGATCGAGCTCGCCGCCCGCCCCGCCCTGACCGCGCTGGACGCGCTCGCGGCCGCGCCCGCGACCCTCGACGAGCTGGCGGCCCGACTCGGTCCGGCTCTCGGCCGCCCCCGTACGGACCCCGCCGTCGGCCGCTTCCTCGGTCAGCTCACCGACGGTGGGCTGCTGGCGCCCGTGCAGCCCGTCGATCCCCAGCACCCGCACCCGTTGCGTGCGCTGGCCGACTGGTTGCGCCGGTGGCCCGAGGACGCGGCCCTGGCCGACCGGATCGACCGGCTCGCCGCCGACACCGCCGGGTTCGCGAACGCCCGGGCCCAGGAGCGGCCCGCGCTGCTCGCCGACCTGGCGGAGCGCTGGCGCCACCTGCTGGCCGACGCCGGCCGGCCCGTGCCGGCCGATGCCGCCCCGCTGAACGTGCTCTCCGAGGACGTGCTGGCCGTGAACGTACTCGCCGAGGACGTCCAAGGAGAGGACGTACTCGCCGAGGACGTGCTCGCCGCCGGACGCGCGACCCCCGCCGACCGCCTGACCGGCGCGGACCGGGCTCTGCTCGGCGAACTCACCGCTCTGGCCGAGCTGTTCGACCTCGGGCACCTGATGCGGCGGGCCGCGCTGGACCGCTTCACCGCCCGCTACGGGCGCGGCGGGACCTGCCCGGCGCCCTGGGAGTTCGGCGCCGACACCGCCGCCGCGTGGGAGGAGGCCGCACGCCTCGCCGTACGGCCGTCCGACGACCCGGGGCTCTCCCCCGAGCTGGCCGAACTGGCGGCTCTGCGTGAGGAGTTCACCGATCTGGTACGGAACGCGGCGGCGGCCGCGCCCGGCGGCTGGGCCGAGGAGGTCGTCCTGCCCGCCGAGGAGGTGCGCGGGCTCGCGACCCGGCTGC
This sequence comes from Streptomyces sp. NBC_01006, assembly GCF_045162725.1. NCBI lineage: Bacteria > Bacillati > Actinomycetota > Actinomycetes > Kitasatosporales > Streptomycetaceae > Streptomyces > Streptomyces sp. NBC_01006. Next base: position 117,614 of record NZ_CP108701.1, read on the forward strand.
CCGGCTGGACCGCCGCCCGCCCGCTCAGCTACTCGTGGTTCGTCCAGCGCGCCCACCCCGGCGGCCTGCTCTGCGTCAACCACGTCTACGGCGGCTGGGGCCGCTTCACCAGCCGCTTCCTGGACGACCTGCCCCACGGCGCCGCCGCGGTGGTGGCCCGCGAGATCCGCCGCGGTCTCGGCGACGGCGCCCGGGCCGCCCAGATCCGGCCGGTGGGCGGCTTCAACGCCAATCTCCATCCGCTGCTGGTCGGTGAGGAGATCGGCCCCGACCGGTACCGGAGCGCGCTCGCCGAGGCCGATGTGGAGATGGTCCACGACCGGGACCGCGACCAGCTCCGTCTTCGGCTGCGGGCCACCGGCGAACCCCTCGACGTCCTCTACCTCGGCTTCCTCGCCCCGGTCATGCTGCCGCAGCGCCTCGCGCCGTTCCTGTGCGACCACCCGGGCGGCGTCGTGGACTTCCGGCGGCTCCTCCCCCGCCGCACCCTGGCCGTCCCCGGCGGCGAGGTGCGGCAGACCCCCCGGCTGCGCCACGGCCACGCGGTGCTCGCCCGGCGCCGCTGGCACCTGCCCGCAGGGGTGGTGGCCGCGCTCCGCGCCGACCTCGCGGCCGACCCCGGCGTGATCCCGGGCGCCGCCGCGGCCCGTTGGCGGGCCCTGCTGGGACTGCCGGAGCAGTTGTTCCTGCACCCGGCGGCGGAGCCTCCCGCCGGGCGGCCCGCCGAGGACTTCGTACGGAGTCTGCGCGCGCCGAAGCCGCAGGCCCTCGACCTGGGCAGCGCCCTGCACCTGCGCTGCCTCTCCGGCTGGCTGGCCCGCCATCCGCGCGGCGTGGTGCTGGAGGAGTCGCTGCCCGTCTTCGGTGGCCGCAGCCGCCCCGCGCGTGCCGTGGAGCTCATCGCCGAGACCTACCGACCCGCAGCAGGCACCGCGCGGTCGGGCTGAGCCTGCCCTGGTGCGATCCGTGCGGCCCGCGCCGCGCGTGCCGCCCGCGCCGTTCCGGCCGCCCGTCCCGGCGTGCCCCCGCCCCCACCCCGTCCGTCATCCGCCGAGGAGAACCCCATGAACGCGCCGGCCAACGCCCCGGCCACCGGCCCGGACACCGCCCGGCCCGCCTCGCGTACCGCCACCGCCCTTGACGTGGTCGTCCACCACTACGAGTCGGTCAAGGCGCCCCTGTTGCGCGAAGCGGTCCTGCCCCTCGCCCGACAGGCCGCCGCGGAAGGGCTGACCGCCCACGTCGAACGCCACTGGCTGCACGGTCCGCACCTGCGGCTGCGGCTGCGCGGCCACCCGGAGGCGGTGGCCGGCGCGGCCGAGCGCACCGCCACCGCGCTGCGCGCCCGCGCGGCCTCGCACCCGTCGCGGGCCGCCGCCGACGGGGAGCGCCTGCTGGCGCAGGCCGCGGCGGCAGGGCGGGCGGAGCTGATCCCGCCCCCGTACGGTCCGCTCGTACCCGACAACACCGTGCGGGTGGAGCCGGTGGACCTCGCCTCCCTGACCGCGCTGATCGGCCCGGACGGGGTGCGGCTGCGCGAGGACCTGCTGGCCCTGGGCCTGCCCGCCCTCCAGGAGGGCGCCGCCTTCCTCGGCGAGCGCTCGGACACGTCCGCCGCGCGGGTCGAACTCGTGGTGGCGGCCCTAGCGGCCCATGCGGCCGCGCACCCCGAAGGACTGGTCGGCGGCCACTACTCGTACGTCTCCCACCTGGAGGACTTCCTCGTCCAGGAGGACGGCGACGGGCGGATGCGGGCGGCCTTCGACCGCCGCTGGGACGCGGCGGGCGGGCGGATCTCCGCGCTCGTGGGCCGGATCGCGGGCGGGGGTGCGGCCGGCTGGGAGCTGGCCTGGGCCGACTGGTCCGCCCGGGCCTGGCGGATCACGGAGGAACGACTGCGGGCGGGCGCGGACTTCACCGGAGTGCGTGAGGAGTACCTGGGCCGGGCCGCGGCGCTGGGCGACCCGGCGACCGTCGAGCGCTGGGACCGGCAGGCGCGGACCCGGTACAGCGACTTCCACCGGCGGCTGCACCGCTCGGACCCGCAGGGCACGATGTGGAGCCGCCCCGACTACCTGGTCCACCGGGCGTGTACGAACGGGCTGTACCGGCTCCTCACCATCTGCGACGTCCGGCCCGTGGAGCGCTACCTCGCCGCCCACCTCGTGGTACGCAGCGTGCCGGAACTCACCGGGCACCGGTGGCAGACGCGTATCGACGAGGTCATCGCCGCCGTGGAGGGGACGCCGTGACCGCCGCCGGACGACCGCGCCTGCGACTGCGGCTGCGGCCCGGGGTGGCGGTCACCCGGCTGCGGGACGGTCTGCACCTGCGCGGCCGGGACGGGAGCGTGACGCTCGAAGGGAGCAGGGCCCTGCCCGCCCTGTGGGAGCTGCTGTCCGAGCGGCTCGGCCAAGGGCCCGAAGGCGTCCCGGGCGAGGCGGGCGAGGCGGGGTACGTCGACCCGGGGATCGGACGGGCGCGCCTCGATCCGGCCGATCCGCGGGTCGAGGCCGCGCTGGCGGCGCTGACCGCGCAGCTGCACGCGCACGATCTGCTCGCCGAGTATCCGGTCGCCGCGGCCGAACCCCCCGCCTGGCTGGGGGCCTCCGTGCACCGGCCCGCACGGGCGGCCGCAGCCCTGGCCGCCGCCCGGCCCGTGGTCGCGGCGGCCGATCCCGGCGGGCCGCTCGCCACGGCGCTGGTCGGCGCCCTGGGCCGTGCGGGGACCCCGCCGCGGGTGTACCGCGACACGGGCCTGCCCTCCGACCGGGTGGTGGCGGTCGCGGGCACTCCGCCGGTGGCCGTGGCCGTGGTCCGTACCGATGACGGCGGCTTCGTCACGGCCCCGGCCGAGCCGGAACGGGCTCGTACGGACGCCGAGTCGATCGCCGTACGCCTGCGCCCCGCCACCGCTACCGACTTCGGCTCCGCGGACGGCGGATCCGTACCCGTACCCGGTGGGGCGACGGCCGGGGCACCGGCGGATCCGACGGCGCTGACGGCGCTGCTGGCCGGCGCCGCGGCGCAGCGGCTGCTGTGCTCCGCGGCCGGTCTGCCCGATCCGGCCGGGCGGGAGGAGGACCCGCAGCTGCTCCCGGACCGTCCCGCCGTACTGGTCGCCGTGGCCCGGCCGCCGCACGCGTCCTACCGCCCCTGGGTCACCGGGCCGGCCGACCCCGCGTCCCCCGCCCCCGCCCCGGTCGACAGCCTGGCCGAGGCGTTGCGTCGTATCGGGGCACTCGCCGACCCGTACCTGGGAGTCCTCGACGCACCGCGGCCCGGGGACCTGCCCCAGTTGCCCGCCGCGCTCGCGGTCTGCGGTTCGGTGGCCGGGCCCCTGGTGGCCGGAGCTCCGCGGACGGACCTGGCCCGGCTCTCGGCGGCGTGCCGCGCGGCGGAACTGCACCTGGGCGAAGGGGTGTCGGGCCCGGTGGCGGTCGGCGCCGGACCCGGACACGCCCTGGGGCGGGCCCTGCGCCGGGCCGCCCTCGCCGCCGCGGGTTCCTCCGGCCGCCCCGGCCACGTCCTGGGCGAGGAGGAATGGCGCGACCATCCGCAAGCCCGCCACTGGTGGACCGTCCTGACCCGGCATCTGGAACTTCCGATGGAGATGACGGTGCGCCGGTTCACCGCGGAGCGGGCCTACCTGGCCGTGGTACGGGACCCCGCGGGAGTGGCCGCCCGTGCGGTGGAGGCGACGGCCGCCGACGCCGCGGCCCTGGCCGCGCTCGGCGCGGTGACCCGGGCCATGGCCGCCGAGCACGGTCCGGCCGGGACCGTACACGCCGCGTTCAGCGGGGCCGAGGCACCGCTCGCCGTTGCGGGAGTCGAGCCGGCGGCCTGGACGGACGAGGGATGGACCGACCGCTGGCTGGCCGGGATCACCCGGCGGGAGCCGGAGCTGTGCGCGGCGCTGGCCCGGCTGACCGGAGTGCACCCCGAGCCCTGGCAGCCGGACGGGGCGGATCCGGCCGGCCTCGGAGCGGCCGGATCCACCGGGCCGCCGGCGCTGGCCGCCCTGTGGGCATGCGGGTTCACCGTTCTGACCGGGTGGGGAGGAGCACGATGAGCGCGACCACGAAGCAGAGGTACGGGACGGCTGCGGAGGCGACAGTGGTGGCCACCGTCGCCGGCTCCGTACCCGTCCTGGATCCGGCGGCGGCGCTGAGGACCACCGGCGGCGCCGCCATCGTCCACCTCACCTCCTGGACCCTGGAACTGGCGGAGCGGCTCAGCCGCCACGCGCTGGCCCATCCCGTACGCCTGGTGCCGGTGCGCGAGGACGGTGCGCTGACCGTGATCGGCCCCGTGCTGGAGCCGGCGGCGCGGGTGTGCCTGGCGTGCGTCGAGTACCGGCGACTGGCCACCGCGGGTGGCAGGGTGCCCTGGCAGAGCCCCCGGCTGGCGCTCGGCGGCACCGGTACGCCGGCCATGGCGGAGGCGGCCCTGCTGCTCGCCGCCGCCCTTCTGGAGCCCGGGTCCGACGCCGAGGTGCAGGCGGGGGTGTCGCCGTCCATCGTCCACATCGTCCAGGGCCACCGGGCCACCTGGTCCACCCACCACGTCCGCCCGGTCGGCGGCTGCCCGGTGTGCCGCCCGCTGCCGGCCGACTCCCCCGCGGCGGGCGCCTTCGCGGACGCGCCGCGGCCGCTGCCCGACCCTACGGTGCTGCGCGGCCCCAACGACCGTACGGGAGCGCAGCGGTTGCGGGCCGAGCTGTACGACGAGCGGTTCGGCCCGGTGCGCCGCCTGTTCCGCACCGAGGACTCCGCCTTCGCCCTCACCACCGCCTGGGTGACGGACGGCCGCCTGGTCGACGACGGGGGCTACGGGCGCTCCGCCGACTTCCGCTCCAGCGAGCGGGTGGCGCTGTTCGAGGGGGTGGAGCGGCTGGCCGGTATGCGCCCGCTGGGCCGCCGTACCGTCCTGCGCGCGTCCTTCGCCGAGCTGGGCCCGGAGGCCGCCGTGGACCCCGCCCGGCTCGGTCTGCCCGATCCGGCCCACCGGGGGCACCCCGCCTCCCGGTCCGTCCCGTACCACGCGGACCTGGAGCTGGACTGGGTGTACGGCTGGTCGCTCACCGAAGGCCGGGCCCGGGCGGTGCCCGAGCACGTGGCCTACTGGGACCTCGCGCAGGGCCCCGGCCGGGCACGGGTGCTCTACGAGTCCTCGAACGGCTGCGGGCTCGGCAACAGCCCCCAGGAGGCCGCGCTCTACGGGCTGTTCGAGGTGGCGGAACGCGACGCCTTCCTGATGGCGTGGTACGCGCGCACGCCGCTGCCCGGCATCGCCCTGCCCGACGGCGACCCGCTGGTGACCGCCCTGGCCTCGCGGGCCGCGCTCATGGGTTACCGGCTGAGCCTGCTGGACGCCACCAACGACCTCGGCATCCCGGCGGTGGTCTCGCTCTGCCGCTACGAGGGGAGTCACCCCGGCGCTCCCCGCGCCTTCCTGGCCGCCGGAGCCCACCACGATCCGCGCGCCGCGATCCGCTCGGCGGTGGCGGAGGTCGTCACCAACGTGCAGGACGCCGTGCACCGGCCGGCCGGTCCGGGCGGGGCGCGCGACCCGGAGCGGCTCCGCCCCATGCTGCGCCGGCCCGAGCTGGTGGTCTCCCTCGACGACCACGTGGGCCTGAACACCCTGCCGGAGGCGGAGCCCCGGCTGGAGTTCCTGTTCGCCGGCGTCCGGGAGGTCCCCTGGCAGGAACGGTGGCCGGGCGCTCCCGCGCCGGTGGCCGACCTCACCCGGCTGCTGACGGAGACGGTCGAGCGACTGGGCGCCGAGGGGCTGGAGGTGGTCGTCGTCGCGCAGGACGAGCCCGGGATCCGGGACCGGCTGGGGCTGCACTGCGCCAAGGTGATCGTGCCCGGCACCCTCCCGATGACGTTCGGCCACGTCAACCGCCGCACGCTCGGGCTGCCCCGGCTGCTGGAGGTGCCCCACCGGCTGGGGCGCGCCGCCCGTCCGCTGCGCCACGACGAACTCCCCCTGTACCCACACCCGTTCCCGTGAGGACGATCCGATGACCGAGACCGAAGACCTGTACGCGCCCGCTCCCGCGTCCGCGTCCCCCGTGGCGGCGGGAGGCTGGCAGAGCCTGCACCTGACCCTGCACACCGACGGTGCGGACACCGATGCCTTCGTCACGCAGGCGCTCGCCCCCCTGATGGACGGCCGGTACGGGCCGGACGGCGGCGCCTGGTTCTTCATCCGCTACCACGAGGGCGGACCCCATCTGCGGATCAGGTTCCGCGGCTCGGCGGTGGACGCGGCGGAACTCGCCGCGGAACTGGCCCTGTTGGCCGCGGGAACCGACACCGTCGCCGGCCCCCTCCCCGGCCGGCACGGGGAGGTGCGCGCGGCACGGTACGAGCCGGAGACCGAGCGCTACGGCGGGCCGGCCGCGCTCCCGGTGGCCGAGGAGGTGTTCGCGCACTCGACGCGCGCTGCCGTCGCCGCCCTGCGCGCCGTGCCCGGGCGGGCCGACCGGCTGCGGCTCGCCCTGGACCTCGCCCACACCACGGCGTACGCCCTGGGCCTGGACGAACTGGACTCGGCGGGCTGGCTGCGCCGGCACGCCGCCTCCTGGCGCTGGGCCACCGAGGTGCGGCCGCTGCCCGGAGCCGCCGTCCACACCCGGGTCAACACGGTGTTCGCGGCCCAGCGGACGAGCCTGGCGCGGCGCGCCCGGACCGTCCGCGCCGGGCTGGAGGACGGCTACGCCGATCCCTGGCTCGCGGAGTGGACCCGGCAGGTGCGGGCGGCCGACGCCCGGTTGCGTACCGCCGTACCCGCCGTACCCGCCGTACCCGCCGCGGACGCGCCGGACGCGCCGGTACGGACGGACCGCCGGCTGTGGGTGTGGGCCTCACAGCTCCACATGCTGTTCAACCGGCTGGGGGTCGCCCCCGACGAGGAGCGGGCCGTCTGCCGGCTCGCGGGGCGCGCCCTGCTGGAGACGGGCGACGGGGGCGGCTTCTTCGGGGCCGGGGTGCGCGCGGCCGACTACCAGTACCTGGAGCAGAGCAAGTTCCAGATCGGCCGGGCACAGGACACCGCCGTACGGAGCATCGCGCGGCCCGGCCCGCCGTCGGGGTACCGGCCCGAGGCCGAACGGGCTCTCCCCGCGGCCCCGTTGCCGGAGCTGTCCCTCGCGGAGGCGCTGCGCCGCCGCAGCTCGGCGCGCGGTGCGCTGCGGGGGCCGCTCACCGCGGAGGAGCTGGGCGGGGTGCTGTGGCACGCCCACGCGCCGAGCCACGTGTCCCGGCGGCCGCTGGCCGACGGTGCGGAGCGCACCCTGCAGCACCGCCCGTACCCGAGCGCGGGCGCCCTCTACAGCGTCCGGGTACGGCTCCTGGCGCTCTCGGTGGCGGGACTGGCCCCCGGTACCTACCACTGCGTGCCGGAGCGGCGGTCGCTGGTCGCCCTCGGACCGGCGCCGGACCTGGACGGGCTCAAGGCGTTGTCCTCGTACCTCTCGCGCCCGGCGCAGGACCCGGACTCCGTCGGGATCGACGAGGCACCGGCCGTGCTGGCGGTCCACCTGGACCTCGGGCTGCTCCGGCGGCGCTACGGGCTGCGGGCGCTGCGGCTGGGCCTGTTGGAGGCCGGGCACCTGGCGCAGACCCTCCAGCTCACGGCCGGCGCGTTCGGGCTGGCCACGATTCCGCTCGGCGGCCTGCAGGACGACCTGGCGCACGAGCTGCTGGGCCTGGACGACCTCGACGAACCGATCCAGTACCTGCTGCCGCTCGGCCGCCTGGACCCGCAGGGGTAGACGTGGCTCAGGCCCGGGGTGCGGCCTCTTCCAGCTGCCGGACGGTGCCGGACATGACGGTCCGGACGTGTTCGGTGAGGTGTTCTGCGGGCCAGTCCCACCAGGCGACGGAGAGCAGGCGGGCGATGTCTTCGTCGTCGTAGCGGGTGCGGATGAGCCCGGCCGGGTTGCCGCCGACGATGCCGTAGTCCGGGACGTCGTCGACGACGACGGCGCCGGAGGCGATGATCGCGCCGTGTCCGATGCGTACTCCGGGCATGACCATGGTGTCGTAGCCGAACCAGACGTCGTTGCCGACGACGGTGTCGCCCTTGACCGGCAGGTCGGTGAGCAGGTCGAAGTGCTCGGCCCAGGAGCCGCCCATGACGGGGAAGGGGAACGTGGAGGGGCCGTCCATGCGGTGGTTGGCGCCGTTCATGATGAACCGCACCCCGGTGCCCAGCGCGCAGAACTTCCCGATGACCAGTTTCTCCGGCCCGTAGTGGTAGAGGACGTTGCGGGTCTCGAACGCGGTCGGGTCGTCCGGGTCGTCGTAGTAGGAGTACTCCCCGACCTCGATCAGCGGCGAGGTCACCAGCGGCTTCAGCAGCACCACGCGCGGCTGGTCCGGGAACGGGTGGAGAACGGTCGGGTCTGCGGGAAGACGATCCATGGCGGCCACTTTCGCAGCCCGGAGTGTCCGGCGGGCCGTGCCCGGCCATGATCCGCCGGGCACCCCCTCACATCGTCTCCGGCCGGCGTCAGGTGGTGGGCGGGGTCCAGTCGGCGGGCAGGCCGGACTGGGTGAGGACGGTGGCCAGGCTGTAGTGGTCCTGGTCGGATGCGATCCGGCAGTGGTTCTCGTCGAGGTCGAGCAGGGTGGTCATCGGCACGGCGAAGGGCTTGGGTGCGCCCTTGAGGTGGCCGGAGTAGACGGAGCGGACGGTGATGCGGTCGCCGTCGAGGCGGGTGGCGCGGACGGTGACGTGGACGTTGTCGATCAGGGCGTCGGCGCGGGCCTTCCATCCCGCGATCTCCTCCCGGCCGTGGAAGGTGATGCCCACGGCTTCGTCGGTGTAGGTGCCGTCGGCGGTGAACAGGGCGCCGAGCGCCTGGGGTTCGGTGCCGTTCCAGGCACGGGCCCAGTCGGTGACGATCCTCGGCGACGCGCGCCGGCCGGTGTCCTGCGCGGCGTAGGCGGCGTAGGCGGTGGAGGTGGTGACGCAGAGGGCTGCGGCGGCGGTCAGGACGGTCAGGGTGCGGAGCGCGCGGGACGTCATGGCTGGTGTTCCTCCGGGTACGAGTACGGGTCGGCTCACAGGCTCGTACCGGGCGGTGTCCACTCTCCAGGCCCCACGGGGTCGATCGCTGTCCAGTACTGCCCGCCCTCGTCCACCGGAAGCGGCGCTGATGCCCGGTACGGAACGTCCGTACCGGGCATCGGCGTCGGCGCGGCCGCCTGGGCATCGCCTAGCGCAGGCGGGTGATCCGGGTGGTGAAGGAGGGCTCGGCCAGCTCGGTCCCGACCGCGACCGGGACGCTCTTCGCTCCCTCCCCGGCGCCGACCGTGAGGACGCCGACCTCGGTTCCCGCCTTCGCGGTGTGCGGGGTCCCGGAGGCACCCGGCCGCAGGGTGAGCTTCAGCTGCTGGCCCGGTACGCCGATGACGTTCAGGTCCTTCGTGGCCACCAGCGGGGTACGGCCGCCGAGGCCGTCGTCCACGTGGCCGACCGTCTGGCCCTTGCGGACCACGGGAGCCGCGTCGAGCGCCTGCCGCACCGCCTCGATGATCTTCTTGCTGTTGGCCAGGACGAGCTTCAGGCTGTTCTCGCCATTGAGGTCCGGGCCGTCCGCGTGCTGGTCCATGAGCGTGCCGAGGATCAGCGGGGTCTCGTCGCCGACCGACTTGTACGCCGCCCACACCAGCGTCCCGCCCGCGGGGGTGCTGGACCCGGTCTTGATGCCGCGGATGCTCAGGCCGTTGGCCGAGAGCAGGGTGTTGTTGTTGAGGAGCGTCTTGGACAACCCCTTGATCTCTTCGTTCGGCAGAGCGACCACCGCACGGAACGCCTCGTCCTTCATCACGGCCTCGGCCAGCTTCAGCTGGTCGGCGGCGGTGCTGACGGTTGCGGCGTCCAGACCGCTGGGGTCCGTGTACGTGGTGTTCTCCATGCCGAGCTCCTTGGCCGCGGCGTTCATCTTCGCGACGAAGGCCGCCTCGGAGTCGGTGCCGGCGTCCCAGCGGGCCAGCAGCCGGGCCACGTTGTTGCCCGACGGGATCATGAGCATCTTCAGCATGTCCTGCTGGCTGAACTTCGTACCGGCGACGAGTCCCTCGACCCGGGACTCGTGCTCCGAGGTGCCGTCGGCCACGGTCTTCGCGTCGACCTCGATCTGGGGCCCGGCCTCGCCCTTGCGCAGCGGGTGGCCCTTGAGGATCACGTAGGCCGTCATCACCTTGGCGACGCTCGCCGTGGGGACGGGCTTCTGCTCGCCGAAGGTGCCGATGTCGCCGGAACCGGGTACGCGTACGGCGCCCTGGCCCTTGGCGGGCCACGGTACGGAGAACTGCCCGGCGATGGTGTGCCCTTCCCCGGCCGCGACGAGCCGGGGGGCGGGCAGCGGGCGCAGCAGCTGCCCGCCGATGGCCGCGCCGGCCAGGAGCAGCAGGATCGGGGTCCAGATCTTCACGCGCCGGACGGCGGTGCGGCGCGGGGTCTCGGGCGGGGGCGTGGTGTTGGTGAGCTCGGCGAGCAGGTCCAGCGGGGGCTGCGGGGGCAGCGGCACCTCGCGGGTGGGCTCGACGACCTCCGGCCGCGCCGTTTCGGCCGCGGTCTTGGCGGGGGCGGGGGTCGGGGGCCGCTTCTGCGGTACGGCTTCCGGCCAAGGGGCCTTCGCCGCCGGGGCGTCCAGCTCCTTCAGGGCCACGAACTGGCTGGTCCGCTCCGCGTCGGCCTCGTCGGCCTCATCGGCCTCGTCGGCCACGTCGGCCCGAGCCCAGGACGGCACCGGTCGGGGCTCCTTGCCCGCGTCTTCGTCCGGACCGGCGTCCGCGGACTCCTCGCCCCCCTCGGCCTCTTCGTCGTCAGGCGCACCGTCGGCGTCCGACTCGGTTTCGGCCTCCGCTTCGGGCTCCGCCTCCGTGTCGGCCTGTGCGTCGGCCTCGGGAGCGGTCTCGGCGACCGCCGCCGGCTCGGATGCCTGGTCGGCCTCGGGCTCGGCCTCCGCCTCGGGCTCGGGCTCGGCCTCGGGCTCGGCATCGCCGGTGGCCTCCGCTTCGGACGCGGCTACGTCCCCGCCGTCGGCCTCCGGCTCCGGCTCGGGCTCCGGCTCCGGCTCGGGCTCCGGCTCCGGCTCGGGCTCCGGCTCCGGCTCGGGCTCCGGCTCCGGCTCGGGCTCCGGCTCCGGCTCGGGCTCCGGCTCCGGCTCGGGCTCCGGCTCGGCATCGCCGGTGGCCTCCGCCTCGGGCTCCGGCTCCGGCTCCGTGTCCGTGTCCGGTTGTGCTTCGGCCTCGGGAGCGGTCTCGCCGGACGGCGGCTCGGCCTCGGAACCGGCTTCGGCCTCCGGCTCGGATGCGTGGTCGGCCTCCGCCTCGGGCTCCGGCTCGGGCTCGGGCTCCGGCTCGGGCTCGGGCTCGGGCTCCGGCTCGGGCTCCGGCTCCGGCTCCGGCTCGGCTTCTGCCTTCGCCTCGGGTTCGCCCGGCGCGTCCTCGTCGGATCCGGTCTCCGTGGCACCGTCGGCCTCGGGCTCCTGCGGTGCCTCGGCCTCTGCCTGCTCGGGGGCCGTGTCCTGCGTACCGGGATCCGGTTCCGGTACCTCGGTCCCTGCCGTCTCCGGAGTCTCCGGGGTGTCCGGGGAACCGCCCGCCACCGCTACCGCCTTCATTCCTGCCCCGCCTTGCCGCTCACCCCCGGCCGACAGCCGCCCCACACGCTCACGCGGTGGGGCGGCTGCGGGCCGGATCTTGCCGATACCGTCGAGCGAGGCCCCCGAAGGAGCCTCGCCGACCGGCTAGATGTACGGCGCGCCCCCTCCGTTCCCGGAACCCGATCCTGTGACCGTCCGGTCATATTCCGGCCCTTCTTCTCGCTCACCTCCGTGCGCGACGCCGCGTCAGGCCGGGAAAACGCGCGGCGTACGCTGAGGTTCCGTGCCACGGCGCATAAAAGCAAAATAAGGAAGGCTGATCGTGCGAACTCCCCTCTCATGGCTTGCCGGCAGGTACTCGCTCGGAGCGAGGAGCGTCAGACTGGCCGCACTGGGTTCGGTCGTGGCAAGTATCGCGATCATCGTGACCGGGGGAATCGTCCGCGTCACCGGCTCCGGGCTCGGCTGCACCGATTGGCCCATGTGTACGGGAGAGACCCTGGCCCCCACCGCGGAAATGGGGGTGCACGGTGCCATCGAATTCGGGAACCGGCTCCTGACCGGGGCGCTGTGTGCCGTGGTGGGTTGGGTCATCATTACCGCGCGCCTCCAGGAAAAGCCGATGCCCGCGGTGCTGCGCGGAGGGTGGGCGCAGTTCTGGATCGTCGTGCTGAACGCGGTCGTCGGCGGAGTCACCGTATGGATGCGGCTGAGCCCGTACATCGTCGCCGCGCACTTCCTCGCCGCCACCCTGCTGCTCACCGCCTCGGTGTACACCTGGCACGCGGCGTACGCCGATGCCGATACCCGTGCCGGTGTCGACGGCGCTGCGGGTGGCGCGGGCGGGCGGCTGCGGTCGTTGTCGGCGGCCCTGGTCGCGGTGACGGCACTGCTGGTCGTCGTGGGCACGCTCGCCACCGGTTCCGGACCGCATGCGGGTGACTCCTCCGACGTGCCGCGCATGCCCTTCGACTGGACGGCCGTGACCGTCGTCCACGGAGTGCTGGCCGCGGCGGTCCTGGTGCTGGCCGGAGCCCTGCTGTCCGCGCTGCCCCGGGAGCACGGCTTCGGCGCCGCGCGGCGCAAGGCCGGCGCCTTCCTCGCCGTGCTCCTGGGGCAGGGCGTCGTGGGGCTGGTGCAGTCGCTGACGGCCCTGCCCTCGCTCGTCGTGATGCTCCACCTGCTGGGCTCGGCGCTCGTGTGGACCGGAGTGCTTCAGGTGCACTTCACGCTCAGGAGGGCCTCCTTCGGTCCTTCGGATCCGCTGGGCGGTGCGCCGCGGCCGCGTGCACGGGACGCCGCCACGCACGCCTGATCCACCGGGAGATCAGCCGGTACGGCCCCGGCCCCGGCCCCGGCCCCGGCCGCGGTCCGGGAGGTGGTCGGCGAGGGCCTCGTGGGTGAGGTGGAGCCCGGCCCGCAGCACGGCGTCGTGCCGGGCGGGGTGGGCCTCGCGGTGGGCCAGGTCGAGCGCACGGGCCCAGTCGAGGTCCGCCGTGAAGTCCTCGCCGAGCAGGGCGGCGTCCAGGGCGGCGGCTGTCGCCCCGACGAGCGGCGCGAAGCCGAGCAGGGCGGGGTCGGGGGCATCGGGCGGGCTGTCGGTCCGGGACCGTTCGCGCAGTTCCTGGCCGAAGTACTGGAGGGTGAGGGCGGTCCGGACCGCGAGGGCCAGTCGCCCGTCGAGCCCGTCCGGCGGCAGCCGGCTCGCCCGGCGGCCCGGCACCAGCCGACTGGTCGCCGCCCGCTCGTACGCGTCCTGCGCGGCCTGTGGCCGCAGCCACATCCGCGCCCGCTCGGGCAGCGCCGTCGGCTCCGGCGCCGCCAGGCCCCGCTCCAGCCGGCCGGCGATCGCACCGAGCAACTCCCGTACGTCGGCCCGGTAGCCGTCCAGCCCCGCCGCGGCCGACCGGTACGGGTCCGGCGGCCACAGCAGCGGCCCGAGCAGCACGACCACGGCGATGCCGACGAGGGTCTCCTCCACGCGCGCCAGCGGGTATCCGGGAACGGCGGTCGCGTAGACCATGAGCGCCGTGATGAGGACCTGCTGGTTGGGCGCGCCGGGCCGTCCCATCAGGTACATGCCGGCGCAGCCGGAGACCAGCACGGCGGGGAAGGACCACGCCGGGTCCGGCAGCCAGTGCAGCACGACCGAGCTCAGCACGACGCCCACGAGCACCCCGGCCATGCGTTCCCACCCCAGGCGCGGCCAGGCGTACACGTCCTCGCGCAGGATCAGCACCGCCGGCAGCGCGGCGGGCACCGGCGCCGTGCTCGTACCCCACCACAGGCACAGGTACCAGGACACCGCGGCGCACAGGGCCAGTCGCGCGGCGGACCGCAGCCGGGCACCGGGGAGGGCGGCGTACGCGTCGGCGACCGGACCGGACATGACGGCATCGTAAGCCGTTCACCCGACGCCTCCCGCGATATGGAACCGGGCGGACGCGAGTCTCGCGCGGGAATTGGCGGAACGACAATCCCATATGCGCATCAAGGTGTTGCCCGTTGCCCGAGACATTTGGCAACGGAGGAAATCGGCGGCGCTGCCGAGGGTCTCGAACGGAACGGAACTCCGGTCGGCAGGGCGGAGTTCTGCACGCCGCAGCCTTGGTGCCAGGTGCGGTAGCCCCTGGCAACGGCCTTGACATCGATCGTCCGCCGACATTTGACTGCGGCTCGTCGTCCCGTGAGAAATGGGATCAGTTCTGAATTTCACCCCTGTCGGGCGTTCAAAAGAAAGGACATCGCCATGTCGTGAGGACCTTCCGGGTTCTCCCTGATCGACTGCGCCCAGGCAACACCAAGGGCGGGGCCTAGGCCACGGGTACGGAAGCGGGGTGGAGTCGGCCGGCGCCGCCGTAGGAACGGGCGAACTCCTCGCCCTCGGGGCCCGGAGCGGACAGGCGGGCGATCCGTTCCCGGCGCAGCCGCAGGCCGAAGGCGGACTCCGCCGTGTCTCCCGACGGCAGGTGCAGCAGGTCCAGCAGCCGGTCGGAGAACTCCTGCGCGGTCCAGGCGGCCTGGTGGCGGCGCCGGTCGTAGTCCTCCAAGGCGCCCTCGCCCTCGCCGTCCCGGTGGCAGCGCAGCAGGCTGTCGGCTAGGTCGGCGACATCGGCCACCGCCAGGTTGAGCCCCTTGGCTCCCGAGGGCGTCAGCACGTGCGCCGCGTCCCCGGCCAGCAGCAGCCGGCCGGCCCGTACGTGCTCCCGGACCCGGCCGCGCAGCCGCAGCATGCCGACCTCGGTCACCGCGCCCAGCTCGGGGTCCCCCGCCTGCAGCTGCAGGCGCAGCGACAGCTGCTCGCGGATGCGCGTCTCGGTCCAGTCCGCGAGGTCCGCCTCCGGCGCGACCTGGAGGTAGAAGCGTGCCAGCCGGGGCGTGCGGGGCATCATCCCGGCGAAACCCGCCTCGTGGAGGGCGTACCGGATGCCGTCCACGGGACGGTCCACCTCGGCGAGCACCGTCAGCCAGTCGTACGGGTACCGCCGTTCGACGGTTCCGTCCGCGTCGGCGGGGAACGCCTGCGCGACCGTACTGCGCGGACCGTCGCAGCCCACGACGTGCTCGGCCTCCAGGACGTCGTCCGGGCAGCGGACGAGCGGGCGGGGGCCCGAGGTGTCCACTTCGAGGACGGGGCAGTCGAACCGCACCACGCCACCGCTCTGTTCGAACGAGGCGATCAGGTCGCGCACCAGGAACTGCTGCGGATACACCCAGTGCCCGGCTCCGCCGGAGAGGTCCCCGTACGGTATGCGGATCCGCTCCCCGAGGCATACGAACTCGCACCACTCGTGCCGGCCGCCCTCGGCCAGCAGCCGATCGGCGAGCCCGTGCTCGCGCAGGTACTCCACCACCCGGTGCTCGATCAGGCCCGCCCGGGCCTGCTGCTCCACCTCGGCCCGGCCGGCCCGTTCCCGGACCTCGACCGAGACACCGGCCCGGTGCAGCACGTTGGCCAGTACCAGTCCGGCGGGCCCGGCGCCGACGATCGCCACCTGTACGTGGCGTCGGGGCGCGCTCACGACCGGCCCGCCGGGGCGAGGGGGGCGCGCAGGGTGGCGGGGTACGTCTCGTACGCCGCGGGCTCTCCTCCCCACGTGTGCATGCCGACCTCGACGATGGTGCGCCGCCTGCCGGTTCCGGCGGCCTGGAGCATCCGGCCGATCGGCGCCGACGGGTCGGTGAGGCACTGTTCGGCAGCCGCGGACAGGCCGGGTCGGGCCACGACCACGTTCCGGGAGAGGTCCACCCCGCTCGACGAGGCCAGTACGAAGCGGTGGCTCATCCGGCGGACCGAGACCACGGAGCCGACCCATGCCTCCAGCAGGGGCGTGGTGAGCCCGTCGGTGCCGAGGCGCAGCCGAGCGCTGGTGTGGGCGAACCGGTCGAGCTCTTCGCCCGTCTCCCCGGTCCCGGTGGCGGCGAAGCCGTCCGGGAGGACTTCCGGGAACCGAACGGATGGCATCGTCAGCGTGGGCATGGCACCCCAGAGGACTAGGTGAGAGGAAGTGGGCGTGATCCAGATTCCGGTACGCCCGCTCCGCCCGCCAGAGGACGCCCCTGCCCATCCGCCAACTCCCGGGAGTAGAGCGGCAAGTCCCCGCGAGGGGCGGTCACGCCTCCCTGCGGCGGCGGCGCCGGACGGCGAAGACGATCGCGACGATGATGGCGATGACGAGCAGAACGATGAGCACGGTGCCGATGAGGGCGGCGAACCCCAACTTCTTGAAGAATCCCTTCTTCTTGGCCTTGCTCTTACTCTTCCCCTTGTCCTTCTTCTTGTCCCCGTCGACAAGGCTGACGGAGCCGACGGCCGAGTTCCGGAGCTGCCCGGGCGCCGCCTGGGACGCGGGCTGCGCGGCGGCGCCGGCGGCCGCGAGCGGACGAGCCGTCACCGGTGCGGCCTGGGCCGCAGCCTGCGGACCCAGCAGCAGCCCGGCCAGAACGAGCGCGGGTATGGCACGGACGATCCAGCGACTGATCACTTGCTTCTTCTCCTCTGGCCCGGTGCCACTGCGCACCCTTCGTGGGACGAGCATCCCGCGACGCCATCCTCACGTCCATGCCGGCGCCGATAGTGTCTACGGCCGGATGCAAGGACTGGGGGATACGAGATGGGCATGAAGATTCATCGTCCGGGGCGGCCGGAGGACCTTCCGGAGGCGGCCGTGCTGTGGGCGCGCTGGGCCGCGCTTGCCGTGGCGACCTGGAATGCCGAGGAGGAGAAGGAGCGCTTCCGGCACGGGTACTGGCTCGGCGACAGCGAGAACGACAGCGAGAGCCACTTGCGCTACGACGACGGCGCTTGCAGCCGATGGGTGCTGGTCCGGGCCGACGGCGGTCGCGCTGTCCTGTTCGGACAGGACGACTCCAGCAAGGTCGGTCGGTACGAGCCGCCGATCGATCTCCTCGCCGGGGCGCCCGGCTGGGTGCACCAGGAGCTGCGGCACGACCTGCTGGGGCAGGGAAGGATCGAGTGCGTCTACTGGTTCGAGGACGGTTCCTGGCACCGCGCACCGTACCCCGACGACCTTCGTGACGACGGGCTCGACTGCGGAATGGGCCATCTGACCTCGCGTGACCACGCCGTCGACGCGATCTGTGCCCTGTTCGAGTTCGACGACGAGTGCGAAGGCGCCGTGGAGGCCTGCGAGCAGTTCTTCGAGCACGCGGAGCGGGGCACGGTCACCGACGAGGTCGTGCGCTCGTTCGCCGATGAGGTCTTCCGGATCCAGACCGAGTACGAACTCCTCTGGCCCGAGGTCCCAACCCCCCGCACGGAAACGGACCTCGCCGCGATGACGGCCCTGGGGGGCGGGCTTATCCGTGCTGCTTGGTCTCCAGTGCCTGGACCAGTTGGGGCAGGTGGTCGCCGGCCATGACGAGGGCCAGGTGGTCGTGGAAGTCCCGGCTGGCGACGATCAGGCCGTCGCGGACGCGCAGTACCTGGATGTTGGCGCTGGTGAAGGTCCGACCCGTCACGCGGTGGTGCACCCGGTAGTCCCACTCGGCGACGACCACCTCCGGGTCGTCCGTCTGCCGTATCACGACGTTCTCCGGGGTCAGTTCCACGGGCGAGCCCGCGGCGACTTGCGCGAAGCGCTCCTCGATCACGGCCCGGCCCTCGACCCGGCGCGGCCCGACCGGCTCGAAGACGGTCTCCACCACGGCGTCGTCCGCGTAGAGCTCGGCCAGTTCCGGGTACCGCCCCGCGCCGATGCGCTCCAGCAGCTCCTGGGAGACCTCTCGGGGTGACAGGGTTTTGGGCATGATCAACCTCCGGCGGGATCAGCCACTAGAATCGGACTAGCGGCTCCGCTTTCAACGATACGGACTGGCGACTCCGGTTGTCCAGAGGGTTCTGCCGCCGCCGACACGTGGAAGGCAGAAGAGGGATGAGTGGCAGTCAGGAGCGCCCACTGCGGGCGGACGCGGCCCGCAACCGGGCCAGGGTGCTCGATGTCGCCACGGAGGTGTTCACCAGCCGTGGCGTCGGCGTGCCGACCGAGGAGATCGCCCGGGCCGCCGGGGTCGGGGTCGGCACGCTCTTCAGGCACTTCCCGACCAAGGAGGCGCTGCTGGAGGCGGTGATGGTGCGCCGGCTGGAGGAGATGTCGGCCATGACCGCACGGCTGGCGGCGCAGGCCGATCCGGCCGAGGCCTTCTTCTCCTGCTTCCGCCTGGTGGTGGAACAGTCGGCGGGGAAGAACGAGTTCGCCCACGCACTCGCGGCGGCCGGTGTGGACGTACACGCAGCGCTGCGGGAGCCGACCGAGGAGATCCAGGCCCGGCTGGCCGGTCTGCTGTCCGCGGCGCAGCAGACCGGGGTGGTCCGCCCGGAGCTGCGCCTGCCGGAGCTGCTCGCCCTGCTGGTCGGTACCGGCGCGATGCTGGAGCAGCTCGGCGGGGACCCGGCGGCCCGGGAGCGGATCTTCGAAGTGGTCTTCGACGGACTGCGTCCCCGCTGACCGGCTCGGACGGCTCGGACGGCTCGGGTCAGGCTGAGGGCCGGGGGGCGGTGAAGACCTGCTTGACCAGGGTGTCCAAGGCCTTGGGGAAGGCCTGCGCCGGATCGACTGCGGCGTCACCGGTGGTCAGCCCGGCGGTGAGGGTCTTGCTGCCGTCGGGCGTGCTGTACATCAGGGCGCCGTAGCCGCCGGGGGCGCCGCCGTTGTGGTGGAAGACGGTGCCGCCGTGCTCCGGGCCGAGGTCCTGGACGAACAGGCCGAGGCCGTAGCCGAGTTCCCCGTGCGGCTTGCGCATCTCGGCCATCAGCGGGGCCGGCAGGAGCTTGCCGCTGTTCAGTGCAGAGAAGAAGGTGTGGAGGTCCCGGGTCGTCGTCATCGCGTCACCGGCGGCGAACAGCACGGAGGGGTTCTGGCGGGTCACGTCGGCCACCTTCCACTGGTCGGCGTCCTGGTAGCGGTAGTAGCCGTGGGCGTGCGGTTCGGGGAGCTCCGGGCTGTTGCCGCCCAGTACGGTGTTCCGCAGCGCGAGCGGCTCCAGGATCCGGCGTCGCATCTCCTCGGCGTAGGAGCGGCCGGCGACCTGCTCGATCAGCAGGGCCGCGAGGGTGTAGTTGGTGTTGGAGTAGCTGAAGCCCATCCCCGGTTCGAACCGGGCCTGCTTGGACAGGGCCAGGGCCACCAGTTCCTGCGGGAGGTAGGTGCGCAGCCGGTTGTCGACCCACTCCTTGCCCGTGGCGGGGATCCCGGGCACGAACGTGCCGTCCTCGTAGTACTCGCCGGTGTAGTTGAACAGCCCGCTGGTGTGCTGGAGCAGCATCCGTACGGTGATCCGCCGGTCCAGCCCGAGCTCGGGAAGGTGGTCGGCCACCGGGGCGTCCAGTGCGATCCGCTCCTCGGCCACCAGCTGGAGCACCGCGGTCGCGGTGAAGGGCTTGGCGACGCTGCCCGCCCAGAAGTGCCCGTCCGTCGGCGGCTTCGCGGTCTCGCCCGGCTTACTCACCCCGGCGCTGCCGACCCACTCGCCCTGCTCGTCGTGCACGCGCATCTGTATCCCGGCGAAGCCGGCGCCGACGAACGCCTCGATGGCCTTCTGCAGTTCCGGGCGGTCGGTCGCCTCGGTCACGTTGGTCATGATGGTGCTCTCCTTCGGGGGTTGTGGAGGTTGTTGCGGGTCAGAGGCTGCGGGCGGTGATGTCGCCGTAGGCGGTGGTCGCCCGGATGTTCAGGGCGGCGGCGGGGCCCTCGGTGTTGTTGAGCGCGTTGGCGATCCGGCCGTAGGCGGTGCCGGCGTCCAGGGAGGCGGAGACTCCACGGGCCGCGCCGACCGAGATGTCACCCGACTGGGTGCTGAGTACGACCGTGCCGCGTACGGCCTCGTTGATGCGGAGGTCGCCCTTCTGGGTGCTGATCTCCGCCGGTCCGCCCAGGCGGCCGACCGAGATGTCGCCGGCCTGGAGGGTGAGACGGGCGCCTGCGGTCTCATCGAGCCTGACCAAGCCCTGCGCGCCCTCCAAGACGACGTCACCGAGCCGTCCGACCCCGCGGAACTCGGCGGCCGCAGCCTTCGCCTCGACGCTGGAGCCGGCGGGCAGTTGGACGGTCACCTCGACCTCTCCCGAGGCACCGAGCATCTGGTGCTTCGCCACCGGGGTCTCGATCCGCAGCACCCCGTCGGCGTAGGCGACCGTGGTCTCCTCCGCCGCCTTCACATCGCGCCCCTTCGACGCATCGACGGGCCGGACCTCGACCACGGCGTCGGCCCGGTCGGCGGCGATCACCTGGACACGTCCCGCCGCGACGTCGAGGACGACGGCGATCGGGGCGGTGGTGTCGAACTTCTGCATGACGGTCTCCTGTTGCGCTCGCTTGCTGTTTCCGATGAGGGAAAAGCTACGTAGCGTTTAGGAATCACGCAACGAGTTCGTTGCGTAGAAATACAATCCATGCAGATCAGAGCATCAATATCGTTGCAACGGATCTAATTTTAACGCAACGTCAGCTCCTTGGCGCGTTGCATTGGATGGAAAGTGAACGCTATGCTGGAGCCATCAGGGACCAATGGAAGGAGATCGCGATGCCGGGAGGCAGGCTCACCCAGCAGGAACGCCAGCAGATCGCGCTGGGGGTGGCCGACGGGCTCGCCTACGCGGAGATCGCCAGACGCCTCGACCGTCCCACCTCGACGGTCACCCGCGAGGTCATGCGCAACGGCGGACCCACCGCCTATCGCGCCGACTTGGCCCACCGCGCCACCGAACGCCGCACCCACCGACGCAGAAAGGCCGCGCCCCGGGGGTCGGAGACGACGGCGCACGCCCACGGTCGCGATGTCGAGGCGGTGCGCGAGTACGAGGAGGTGTTCGCCACCGTGTTCATGCAATCGGGCCTGCCCAAGATGACGGCCCGGGTGCTGGCCGCCCTCTACACCACCGACGCCGGCAGCCTCACCGCCTCCGAACTCGCCGCGAGCCTCCAGGTCAGCCCGGCGTCCGTCTCCAAGGCGATCACGTTCCTCGAAGGCCAGGGCCTCATCCGCCGGGAGCGCGACGAACGCCGCCGCGAGCGCTACGTCGTCGACGACGACGTCATGTACCAGTCGACGATGGCCAGCGCCCGCGCCACCGCCCACCTCGGCGAGGTCGCCCGGCAGGGCGTGAGCGTCCTCGGCCCCGACTCCCCGGCCGCCGCCCGCCTGGAGAACATCGCCCGCTTCATCGACTTCGTCTCCGAGGGCATCGCCCGCGCCGCGGACCAGGCCCGCGAGATCCTCCACACCAAGCCCGAAACGACTCAGCCGTAGCCATCCGCTCCTTGCGCAGGGCTTGCGGAGGCTTTCACCTTCACGTTCCCGTTCGGACATCTCGATCTGCCCTTGCGTACCTGGCCCCCTGCGGCAGGCCTCGTACAGGGTGGGTCGCATGCACGCTCCCGACCGAGACCGAGACAAGAACGCCGGCACCAGGCAAGGCGGCCGTACCCAGAGCCGGGGCCCAGCCCCGGCCGGCGGCGGGAGTCCCCTCCACTCGCTGCACGGGCTGCAGGGCACCGCGGGAAACGCCGCCGTCGTCCAATTCCTGCGCCGGGCCGGACACTCGGGGGAGCAGGAACAGCACCGGCACGGCGCCGGCTGCGGCCACGGGACGGAGCAGCCCCAGGTCCAGCGCTCCGCCGTCCACAACGTCCTGCGCGAGGGCGGCCGCCCTCTGGACGACGCCACCCGTACGGACATGGAGGCGCGGCTCGGCGCCGACTTCTCCGACGTACGCATCCACACCGGCGGAGCCGCGAGGGCCTCGGCGGCCGATCTGGGCGCCCGCGCGTACACCTCGGGCAGCCACGTGGTCATCGGGGACGGCGGCGCGGACAAGCACACGCTCGCCCACGAACTGACCCACGTCATCCAGCAGCGCAAGGGGCCGGTGGCCGGTACGGACCACGGCAACGGCCTGCGGGTCAGCGATCCGTCCGACCGGTTCGAGCGCGAGGCCGAGGCGAACGCCACCCGCGCGCTGTCCGGGGGCGTGCCGGTGAGCCGCGCGGTGCAGCGGGCGGCCGGCGAGGCTCGTACCGACGGTGTGCCGCAGGTACAGCGGATGCAGACGATCAAGAAGCAGTTCAGCGCGGCGGCGAGCATCTTCGGACTGCGCCGCGACGAGGTGTCCCCCGGTGCTCCGCGCCAGACGGCCGCGAAGCACATCCGGGACGAGCTCAAGGCACTCGGCCTCGAAGGCGAGGACACCGTGGGCGCGCGCGTCGCCGACGCCATCGACGGGATCAAGACGGTGGCGGGCGAACACGGAGCCCGGGACATCCACACCGTGTTCACGCAGGCCGAGCTGACAGCGCTGTACGCGATCCGCAGCGACGACCCGCGCGCGGAAGACGCACACAAGACGATCGCCTCGACCGAGCTCGCGTACTGGACGGCTCAGCACAACGCGAACCCCACCAGGGGCACGCAGATCGCGATCGGCGTGGACGTACAGACCCGCGTCGGGCTGCAGAAGACCGTCGGCGGCACCACCGCGTTCATGCGCCAGTTCCAGGACGCCTTCCGCAGGGACGCGGAGAACAGGTAACGGGATCGACGGGCCCGCCGGGCGGCTTCAGCGGCCGCCGCGTTCGAGGGCGGCGACCTCGCGTACGGACTCGGCGATGGCCCGGAAGTCCTTCTTCAGGATGGCGCCGTGGTTGCTGGCGACCTTCGCGCCAAGCCGGATGTTCGGGTTTCGCTCGAATATCGGGTCGAGGCCCGCGCGGATCTTCTCCTGCTCGTCGCCCTTGCTCCCGAAGGAGGTTCCCGAGGCGAGGACGTACCGCACCGGGACGGTGATGCCGTCCAGTACGGGGCCCAGTTCGCGCTCGCGGGAGAGCTTGCCGAGCTCGATGTTGCTGTCCGCCTGCTCCTCGGCGGTCATCCGCGGGGTCAGGCCCGTCGGGCGCAGCAGCGGTGTGAGCCAGCCGATCCGCCGGAAGAGCTTGCGGATCCGCTGCTCCATGGCGTCGTCGAGCCAGTCGTACGGGGCCGCGCCGTCGACCAGGACCGCGCCGATGGCACGGTCCGGGTTCCGGCCGGCCCAGTGCGCCCCGACGACCGCCCCGTAGGACCAGCCCACCACCAGCGCCCGGTCGACGCCCCTGGCCGCGAGCACGGCATCGACGTCCCGGACGGCGGCCTCGAAGGAGTAGTCCGCGGAACGCATCGACTTCTTGCCGCGAGCCCGCTCGTCGTAGGTGATGTGCCGCCAGCCCGTGCCCAGTTCGTCGATGACCCGGCGCCAGTACCCCTGGGTGGCGAACTGGCCGTTGAGGTAGATCACGGGGATGCCGGGACCGCCGGTGTCGGTGACGGCCAGGGCCGTGTCGTCGACCGGCACCATGCCGGTCCATGTCGAGGTCGCGTTGGTCATGATGGGGGTGCTCCTTTGGGGGTTGTTGCGGGTCAGAGGCTGCGGGCGGTGATGTCGCCGTAGGCGGTGGTCGCCCGGATGTTCAGGGCGGCGGCGGGGCCCTCGGTGTTGTTGAGCGCGTTGGCGATCCGGCCGTAGGCGGTGCCGGCGTCCAGGGAGGCGGAGACTCCACGGGCCGCGCCGACCGAGATGTCACCCGACTGGGTGCTGAGTACGACCGTGCCGCGTACGGCCTCGTTGATGCGGAGGTCGCCCTTCTGGGTGCTGATCTCCGCCGGTCCGCCCAGGCGGCCGACCGAGATGTCGCCGGCCTGGAGGGTGAGACGGGCGCCTGCGGTCTCGTCGAGCCTGACCAAGCCCTGCGCGCCCTCCAAGACGACGTCACCGAGCCGTCCGACCCCGCGGAACTCGGCGGCCGCAGCCTTCGCCTCGACGCTGGAGCCGGCGGGCAGTTGGACGGTCACCTCGACCTCTCCCGAGGCACCGAGCATCTGGTGCTTCGCCACCGGGGTCTCGATCCGCAGCACCCCGTCGGCGTAGGCGACCGTGGTCTCCTCCGCCGCCTTCACATCGCGCCCCTTCGACGCATCGACGGGCCGGACCTCGACCACGGCGTCGGCCCGGTCGGCGGCGATCACCTGGACACGTCCCGCCGCGACGTCGAGGACGACGGCGATCGGGGCGGTGGTGTCGAACTTCTGCATGACGGTCTCCTGTTGCGCTCGCTTGCTGTTTCCGATGAGGGAAAAGCTACGTAGCGTTTAGGAATCACGCAACGAGTTCGTTGCGTAGAAATACACTCTATGCAGGTCAGAGCGGCAATTTCATTGCAATGGATATGGACGTAATGCAACGTCAGCTATGCATGGCGTTGCATTGGATGAGAGTGAACGCTATGGCCGAGCCCGGCCGGGCCGGGCCGGCGCCGCGCCGGCCGCGGGCATGCCGATGCGGCCGGTCCCTGGTGGGGCCGGCCGCAGGAGGGCGGGGGACGGAGTCCGTCGGGCCCGCTCAGGGTGGGGGTGTGGCGGAGGGTCAGGCGCTGGCCGCGTCGGTGCAGGCCGCGACGCCGCCGCAGTACGTGATGTCGAAGTGGTTGCTCTCGCGGGCGTAGACGTTGCCCGCCGAGGACCGCCAGCGCTCCGCGCCGTCGCTGCGGGTGGAGATCTTCGTGAAGCTGGAGTGGATGTAGTTCGTGATGCAGGTGTTGGGGTTGATGTCGGCCTTGTAGCCGTTGTAGTGGCTGTAGGTGCCCGAGGCGTGGCCGACCTCGGTGCCACCGGTGACGTTGATCGCGCAGCCGCTGGCGCTCTTGAGCGTCTTCAGTCCGTCCACCGTGGCCTGGTTGATCTGGTCGTACGAGGTGCAGGTGGCGTTCGAGCGGGTGGTGCAGCCGCCGGAGGAGGAGTGGGTGACCCCGGCGGCGCCGAGCTGGGAGGCCGCGGCCGACTGGGACAGCTTGGAGACGGCGAAGGCGTTCGTGGGCAGGGCGATGACGACCGCGGCGGCGATGGATCCGGTGGTGATGGCGGTGCGGCGCAGGCTGGTACGCATGAGGACGGGTGTCCTTCCGTCTCGGGAATGGATGGGGCGGTTCAGGGCTCTCGGACTTGGTACCAGCTGCGGTCCCCGTAGTCAGCGGGTCGCCGGTTCGGGGGTTTGGGCTTCGGCTTTCCCCGGCGCGTGGCGGGGGGCGGTGGTCGCGGTCGCCAGAGCCGTGAAGGCCAGCATGACGGCGGCCGTGGCCACGAAGCCGGCGGTGAGGGAGACCCCGGCGAAGTGGCCGATCAGGGGCATCAGCGCGGTGGTGGCCAGGCCGATCGACAGCATGCGCAGGCTGGCCATCTTCGCCTTCTCCCCGTCGCCCGCGCGGCTCTGGAGGCTCGTCAGGAGCCAGGTGAGGGCCGAGAGGTTGGCGAAGCCGGCCGCGAGCAGGGCCGCCAGGTGCACGGCCGGCGCGGCGGACAGGCCCAGCGCCAGGGCCGCCGCGGCCTGGACGGCGCACCACAGCGGCAGCAGCGCGGCCCGCTGGGTGTGCCGGGTGAAGAAGGAGGAGGCGATCATGCCGAGGGCGAAGACCGCCTCCAGCAGGGAGACGTACTGGCCCCGGCCGCCGTAGTGCTCCGCCACCAGCGGGACGACCAGGGTGCTCACGCAGGACTGGAAGACGAAGTCGGCGGCGCACAGCACGATCACGCCGAGGACGGCGAGGTCGCCGCGGTAGCGGTGGAACATGGCCCGCCAGTCGTGCAGGGCCAGCGGCAGCGCCGTACGCAGCACCCCCGCGGCCGGGCCGCGCGGCTCGGGGGCCGTCGCCGGCAGGCCGCGTACGAGGACGGCGACGGCCAGGGCGACGGCGGTGTCCGCCAGCAGGGCGCCGGCCAGGGAGGTCCACAGGAGCAGCATGCCGAGCAGGGCCATGCCGGTCAGCGCCCCCACCTGGACGGCCACGTTGATCAGGGCGTTGAGCCGGGCCCGCCGGGCGGACTCGACGTGCCAGGCGGTGTACTTGAACAGGGCTGCGCGCTGGACGTTGTCCACGAAGGCCAGCAGGACGACGCCGGCGGCGATCAGCGCCACCGCGCCCGGCGGCCGGGTCAGCCCGGCCAGGGCGAGCCCGGCGACGGTGACGGCGCGGGCGAGGCTGCACGCGGTGTGCACGCGCCGCGAGTCGAGGGCGTCGACGAGGGGCCCGGAGAAGGGCAGGACGCAGACGGCGGCGGCGCCCTGGAGGGTGAGGGCGAGCGCGAAGGCCTGCGGGCTGCCGGTGAGCTCGTACAGGAGCTGCCCGAGGGCGAGCAGGTAGACGCCCATGCCGATGCCCAGGAGGGCGATGGAGGACAGCAGGGTGGGGACGGTGCGGTCGGGGGCGGGGGTGCGTACGCGCGTACGGTCGCCCGGCATCAGGCGTCCACCCGCCGGTCCACGACGGGGCGGATCTTGCCGCTGACCGGGTGGCGGTCGAGGGCGCCGGGGGCGTGGCATTCGACGCGGAAGTCGGCCGGGCCGGCGCCGTCCTCGTAGATCCGGGTGCCGGCGAGGAGCGGGAAGCGGTCGGCCAGGTGGGCGCGCAGGACCTCGGGGCGCAGCGGGCGGGGGGACTCGGTGCGCAGGGTGAGGGTGTCGCGGCCGTCCTGCGAGGTGATCTCGGCCTGGAGTTCGCTGACCCCGAACCCGGATACGGCGTCGAGGAGTTCGCCGTGCAGCAGGGCGGCGCCCATGAGGCGGACGACGCCGTCGGAGCGGCCGTGGTATTCGAGGGTGCGGCCGGAGATCCCGCAGGGGCAGTCGTGGTGCACGAAGCGGCCGCGGTCGCCGATGCGGTAGCGGATCAGCGGTCCCTCGCCCTTCTGGAAGGTGGTGGTCAGCAGCTCCCCCGCGGTGCCGTCGGGCAGGGGCCGGCCCCGGTCGTCGACGACCTCCAGGTAGTTGTAGTCGTCGTTGACGTGGTGGAGCATCCCGTCGAGGGCGGCGCACTGGTAGCCGAGCTGGGCGCCGTCGTTGGCGGCGAGGACGCTGGAGACGATGCGGGTGCCGAGGTGCTCGCGCAGCCAGGTGCGGTCGGCGCGGCCCATGGCCGTGCCGAGGTAGAGGACCTTCTCGATGCGCAGCAGCGGGTCCTGCCGGTACGCCTCCCGCAGCAGCGGGACGATGAGCGTCGGTACGCCGATGACGGCGTTGGCGCCGAAGCTGCGGGCGAGCATCAGCAGGGACTCGGGGGTGGCGGCCTGCGCGGTGGTGCAGCATTCCAGCGGCATCCGGCTGAACTCGGTGACGGTCGTGGTCAGTCCGCCGTAGAGGTCGCCGCCGAAGAGGGTGTTGACCAGGCGGTCGCCCGGCTCCAGCCCCATGGCGTAGAAGAGCGGGACGGCCTCGCGGACCATGTTGTCCCAGTCGGAGCGGGCGTAGACGATGTAGCGCGGCGTTCCGGTGGTGGAGCCGCTGCGCAGCACCTCGCCGGTGGGGCGGGCGCCGCTGGCGAAGCCGCGGCCGGCGGGCAGCGAGTGCGCGGCGAGGGCGGCCTTGTCGAGCACGGGCAGGCCGGGCAGGTCGTCCAGGGTGCGTACGGGCGGCAGGTCGCGGTAGTACGGGGACCTGCGGGCGCGGGCGGCGGTGTGGCGCAGCCGGGCGTCGAGGCGGCCGGTGCGGCGGGGGTCCTCGGCGGCGCGGGCGGCGGCGAGGGTGGTGCCGTGCAGGCGGGTGCGGCGGCTGAGGGCGGCGGTCCAGGCGGCGCGGCAGTCGCTGCGCAGCACCCCGGCGGTGAACGCGTCCTGCCCGGGCAGCGGCCGGCCGGCCGGGAACCGCGTCTCCAGCGGGTCGGGGCCGGCGGTGTCGGTGGTGGCGTACAGGGCCGGGTCCCAGCCGGGCGCGTCGTACCGGGCCGGGGCCCCGGCGGGGGCGGCGAGGGGCAGCAGGTCGGGTACGCGCAGCGGGGTGCCGGGCGCGGCCGCGGGGGTGGTGCGGGCGGTGGTGCCGGCCACGGCCGCGGAGGCCTCACGGGCGGGGGCGTCGGCCGGAGCGACGGGGACGTCCCGGGCGGTGGCGCCGGGCGCGGCCGCGGGGGCGGTGCGGGCGGTGGGCAGGGGTAGTCCGGGGCGGTGGAGCAGGGCGGTGAGCTCCCGCCAGAAGGCGGGGTCCGCGGTGCGCACGGTGACGTGGTTGCCGGTGGCCCAGGCGAGCAGGAGACCGCGCAGGGTGGTGCCGGGGCGGTGGTCGTCGAGGACGACCGTGCCGACGGGCCGCAGCTCGTCGACGTCGTTGGTGTCGGTGAGGGGCTGCCAGGGGTACTGGGCGAGGCCGCCGAGGAGCTCGTCGAGCCCGTCGGCGAACTCCTCGCCGGCCCCGAAGAGCGGGCGCAGGGCCGTCAGTCCGTGCGCGTCGAGCAGTTCGTCGAGCCCGGATCCGGGCCGGTCGGCCTCCTCCAGCGCGAGCAGGAGGTCGGTCGGGTAGTACCGCACGGCCCGCACGGCTCCGGCTCCGCCCGCGCACGCGCCCACTGCGGGCGCGGCCGCAGGTGGCACAGGTGCGGTGAGCGCGGCCGGCGCCACCGCAACGGCAGGTTTCACAAGCGCCGCAGGCGCCCCGGCCACGACAGGTGCCCCGGGAGGCATGGGCGTGGCGGGTGCCGCGGGCACCGCGGGCGTGGCCGGAGGAGCAGGGGCGGCGGGGGCGGTCATGCGGCCTCCTCGGAGGGGGTTGCGGCGGCTTGGGCGCAGGAGTGGAGGTAGGCGCGCAGGACGTCCGGGTCGGCGTGGGAGGCCTCGACGGCCAGCGGTACGAGCCACTCCTGGTAGGTGATGTGACGGGCCGCCGGGGTGCCGGGCGGGAGGGTGTGGATCCGGTCGGCGCAGGGGTGGTCGAGCAGGTGCGCGGGGAGGGCCACGGTGTGCGGGCGGTCGGCGGGCAGGTGGTGTCCGGGGACGACGAGCCAGCCGTGGTAGCGCCCGCTGGGGGTGTCCGGGGCGGGCCGGGGCAGGCCCAGCCGCAGGGCGATCTCGTAGGAGGGCAGGTGGATGCCGGTGTGCCGCAGGTGGGCGTCGACGACCCCGGCTCCGCCCATCCGGTTGGCCACCTCCAGGAAGACGAGCTCCCCCCGCGGGGTCTCGAAGAATTCGAGGTGGACGGTGCCGCAGTCGATGCCGAGGGCGGCGACGGTGCGGCGGGCGAGGTCCTCGTACCGCTCGTCGGGGGGCAGTTGGTGGGAGCCGAGCGGGGTGCCCGCGGCGTAGTCGGCGGGCTTGCCCACGTACCGGCTGGTGACGCTGTGGACGAGGACCCCGTCCTGGACGAGGCCGTCGGTGTGCAGGATGTCGCCCTCGACGTACTCCTCCAGCTCGTACGCCGCCGGCTCGGCCAGCGCGCGGTGCGCGGCCAGGGCGCGGCGGGCGCCGGGGAAGACGCGGACGCCCTCGCTGCACGTGCCGCGGCGCGGCTTGAGGACGGTGGCCCCGGACCAGGGCAGCAGGGCATCGCGCGCGGGCGCGGCCGCGAAGCGGGGGGTGCGGATCCCGGAGCCGGCGAGCGCCTGCTTCATGCGGACCTTGTCGTGGGCCAGTTCGGCCTGCTCGGGGGTGGGTCCGGGCAGTCCGAGGTGGCCGCGGACCCGGCAGACGGCGAGGACGCCGAACTCGGAGAGGGACAGCACCGCTTCGTAGCCGTCGGCGGGTGAGGTGCGGGCGATGACGCCCGCGGCGAAGTCCTCGTCGGCCGGGACGGGCAGCCGCCGGGCGGGCAGGTCGGCGGGCAGATCGGCCAGCCGGTCGGCGTGTCCCGCGTAGGTCACGTCGTGGCGCCGGTGGTCGAGGGCCCGGTCGTAGCCGGCCTTGCGGTACGGCAGCTGGTGAAGGACGAGGATCTTCATGCCTGACGCTCCAAGGGGACTGCCGTCCGCGGCGCGGGGGCGGCGGGAAAAACCCTTGTTCAGCCGCCGGGGCGGGGTCAACGCGGCACGTGCGGGAATGGCGATGCGGGCGATCGGCCTTTCCGATCGCCCTTTTCGATCGCCCGCCCCCGCGGCCCCGGCCCCGTCCGGACCCCGCCCCTGACCTCGGACATCGAATTCTTCGATGGCGGCGATAGCGGTTCTCCATCGGCGACGCGTTGAATCGGCGCGGGCAGCGCCACGAGGATCGGTGTACCGCCTGCGCCGATCCGCCACCCGGGGGTGTCCCATGCCGAAGTACCGCAGCCGCTCGGGGAAGTTCGTCGTCTCCGGGGTCTCGTCCGACGCCCACACCTGGAACCTGGTGTTCCTCCAGCTGATGCTGGAGGAGCGCGGCCACGAGGTGGTCAACCTCGGCGCCTGCCCGCCCGACGACGAGGTCGTCGAGGCCTGCCTGCGCGAGCGCCCGGACGCCCTGGTGGTCAGCACCGTCAACGGGCACGGCCACATGGACGGCGCCCGGCTCGTACGGACCCTGCGGGCGCACCCGGACCTGACGGAGCTGCGCGCGGTGATCGGCGGCAAGCTCGGCGTGGACGGCGCGGCCGACGGCCACGTGGACGCGCTGGTGGCGGCGGGCTACGACGCTGTCTTCGCCTCCGAGCACGGGCTGGAGGAGTTCGCGGACTTCCTCAGGGAGCTGCGCCCCCGTCGGCGCGCGCCCGCGGAGCCGGTCGCATGACCGGGCCCGCCGCCGCCGGCACGGGCCGGTTCGCGGCGCACGTGCGACGGGCCCGGGAGTCCGGGTCGCTGGTCGTGCAGCCGCGGATGGGCTTCGCCGGCGCGCGCCGGATGCGGGAGGGGCTGCGTGCGGTGCGTGACGTCGCGGCGCCCACGGCGGGCACCGTCACCGTGGACAGCTACACCCGGGTCGGGGAGTACGCGCGGGCACTGGAGGCGCTGCGCTACGGGGCGGAGTTGAACGGCTTCCCCCTCGTGGCCCACGGGGCGGAAGGTACGCGTGAGGTACTGAAGGGGCTGGCTTCGGCGAGCTTCCCGGTCCAGGTGCGGCACGGCTCGGCGCTGGCCGGGCGCCTGGTGGCGACGGCCTGCGCGGCCGGTGCGGACGCCACCGAGGGCGGCCCGGTCTCGTACTGCCTGCCCTACGGCCGGGTACCGCTGCGGGACTCGGTGCGCGCCTGGGCGCACTGCTGCGAGCTGATCGCGGCGCGCGAGGAGCCGATGCACCTGGAGACCTTCGGCGGCGGCATGCTGGGCCAGCTGTGCCCGCCCTCGGTGCTGGTGGCGCTCAGCGTGCTGGAGGCGCTGTTCTTCCGCGAGCACGGGGTGCGCTCCCTCTCCCTCAGCTACGCCCAGCAGACGCACCCCGGGCAGGACCTGGAGGCGCTCGCCGCGCTGCACCGGCTCGCCGCGGAGCGGCTGGACGGCGGCCCGGACGGCACGGTCGGCCCTGACTGGCACGTGGTGCTGTACACGTTCATGGGGGTCTTCCCGCGCTCGGCGGCGGGCGCCTTCCGGCTCCTGGAGGAGAGCGCGCGCCTCGCGGTACGCGGCGGGGCCGCCCGGCTGGTGGTCAAGACGCCCGCGGAGGCGCACCGGATCCCGACCCTGGACGAGAACGTGGCCGCGCTGGAGTTCGCCGCGGCCGTGGCCGCCGACGAGCGGGGCCGTACGCGTACGCGGCCGGTGGCCGTTCCGGGCCTCTTCGGCGTGTACGAGGAGGCCGCGCTGCTCGTGGACTGCGTGCTGGAGCAGGCGCCGACGGTGGGCGAAGCCCTGCTGCGGTCGTTCGCGACGGGGCTGCTGGACGTGCCGTACTGCCTGCACCCGGACAACGCGAACCGGGCGCGGGCCGTGGTGGACCCCTGGGGGGCGCTGCGCTGGGCGGACCCGGGGCGCGTCCCGCTCCCCCGGCGGGCCCGGCGCGGCGCAGCCGCGGCCGCGGACGCGGCGGTCGGCTCCCGGCAGCTGCTGGACATGCTCGGCTTCAACGAGCGCCGCTTCGACGCGGAGGACGTGCTGGGCCGCCGGCTCGGCGACGGAGCGGCGGCATGAGCGCCGACCGGGCGGGCGCGAAGGGCCGGGCGGACTCCGGGGCGGGCGCCGGGCCGACGCTGGCCGCCGTGCGCTCGTACGGGGCGCTGCGCGCGGTGGTCAGCCGCGGCGTGCCGGGGCTGTCGGCGCGCTCGGCGCGGGGCGTGTGGTCGGGCCTGGACACGGACGTGGCCCGGGCGGTGGCCGCGGCCGCGCTGGGCGACGCCGACGCGGTGGAGTGGGTGCCCGCCGATCCGGCGGACCGGCTCGCCGTACTGGCGGCGGGCGGCGCGGAGCTGACGGTGGCCAACGCCACCTGGACGATGGGCCGCGAGGCGGCCTGGCCCGTCCTGTTCGCCGCGGTGACCTGCTACGACGGCGAAGGCTTCCTGGTCCGCGCGGCGGACGGGGTCAGCGGCCCGGCCGCTCTGGCGGGCCGCGAGCTCGCGGTGCAGGCGGGCACCACGAGCGCCGCCAACCTGGCCGCCTGGTACGGCCCGAGGGGCCTCGCGGTCCGCGTACGGGAGTACCCGACGCCCGCGGCCGCGCTGGCCGGCTACGCCGACGGCGGGTGCGCCGCGCTGGTGCTGGACCGGGTGGCACTGGCCGGGCAGCGGGCGCTGCTTCCCGTACCCGCGGAGCACACGGTCCTCGCGGAGACGATCTCACGCGAGCCGATGGCCGCCGCGGTCCGCGAGGACGACCCGGGCTGGCTGCGGCTGTGCCGGTGGGTGGTGAACCTGCTGCTCGCCGCCGAGCACGAGGTGGCGCGGGCCGGGCCCGGGGACGGGAACCGCGCCGCGGCCCTGGAGCGGGTGGCCGGGGCGGCGGGCCGGCACGGGCCGGCCGCCGGGCTGGACCCGCGGTGGGCCGCCCGCGTCCTGGCCGCCGTCGGCACCTACGCGGACGTGTACGAGCGCGCGCTCGGCCCGGCCTCCGGGCTGGACG
Source organism: Streptomyces sp. NBC_01006 (assembly GCF_045162725.1). NCBI lineage: Bacteria > Bacillati > Actinomycetota > Actinomycetes > Kitasatosporales > Streptomycetaceae > Streptomyces > Streptomyces sp. NBC_01006. The sequence continues at coordinate 150,506 of NZ_CP108701.1, forward strand.
TGCCGCGCGGCCTCAACGAGCTGTGGACCGGTGGTGGTCTGCACTACCCGGTTCCCCTGTACTGAACGATCGAGATCGGAGATTCGTGTGACCCTCGTCAGCGACCCCTCAGCGCCCCGCATCGCCATCATCGGGGCGACCGGCGCGGTCGGCGGCACCCTCGTCGAGCTGTTCGAGGAGCGGGGGCTGCCCTACCGCGAGCTGTACCTGGTGGCCTCGCCGCGCTCCGCCGGCCGGGAGGTGTGCGTCGCGGGCCGCTACTACACCGTGCGGGACCTGGAGGAGTTCGACTTCGGCTCGGTGGACCTGGCCTTCTTCTCGGCCGGTACGGCGGTCAGCGAGCGGTGGGTGCCGCGCGCCACGGCCGCTGGCGCCCTCGTCATCGACAACACCCGCGCCTTCCGCATGGACCCGGCGACCCCGCTGGTGGTCCCGCAGGTCAACGGGGCGGAGCTGGACCGGCGGCCGGACGGCGGTACGGTCGCCAACCCGAACTGCTCGACCATCCCGCTGGTGCGGCTGCTGGACGCGGTCGGCCGGCGCTGGGGGCTGCGCCGGGTCGTGGTGAGCACGTACCAGGCGGCGTCGGGGCTGGGGCACTCGGGGATCGAGGAGCTCCAGGAGGCGAGCGCGCTGGCGCTCCAGGACCCGGGCGCCGAACCGCTGTCGAAGCGGTTCACCCCCTCGCTGGCGTTCAACGTGCTGCCGCAGATCGACGAGGTGCTGGAGAGCGGCTTCACCCGCGAGGAGGAGAAGCTGCTGCACGAGTCGCGGCGGATCCTGGGCCAGCCGGGGCTGGACGTGACCGCGACCTGCGTACGGGTGCCGGTGGTCAACGGGCACTCGGAGTCGGTGTGGGTGGAGTGCGCCGGTGAGGTCGAGCGCGGTGAACTCGTCGCGCTGCTCGGCGCGCTGCCCGAGGTGAGCGTGTACGACGGACCGCAGGCCCTGCCTCCGGTGCCGGCCGCCCTGGAGGACCCGGACCGGGTGCACGTGGGCCGGATCCGCGTCTCGCCGAACGACCCGCGGGGGTTCTGGCTGTGGCTGGTCGCCGACAACCTGCGGGTGGGCGCGGCGCTGAACGCGGTGCAGATCGCGGAGCAACTCCTGGCCCGGGGCACGCTGTGAGCGGGGCGCGGGTCCTGAAGTTCGGCGGGTCGAGTTTCGCCGGGCCGGACGGGTACGAGCGCGTCGCGGACGCGGTCGGCCGCCGGCTGCGGGAGGAGCGCGGCCCGCTGGCCGTGGTGGTGAGCGCGGGGCCGGGCGAGACGGAGGCCCTGCGGGAGCGGCTGCTGGGCATCGATCCGCATCCCGAGGACGAGACCCTGGCCGGGCTGCTGACGCTGGCCGACACGGCGGGCGCCCAGCTGCTGGCCGCGGCCCTGCACCGGGCGGGCATCGGTTCGGCGGTGCTGGCCGGGCAGCAGCTGGGCCTGGTCTCGGACTCGTTGTTCGCGCGGGCCCGGCTCGTCCACACGGACCCGGGGGCGCTGACCGCGGCCCTGGCCGGCCACGAGGTGGTGGTCGTACCGGGCGGGCAGGCCGTGGACGCGCGGGGCCGGCCGACCTGGCTCGGCAAGAACAGCTCGGACCTGTCGGCGGTGGCGGTGGCCGCGGCCGTCGGCGCGCGCACGTGCGAGATCCACTCGGACGTGGACGGCATCTACAGCGCGGACCCGCACCTGGTGCCGGGGGCGCGGCTGCTGCCGCTGGTCTCGTACGACACGGCCTCGCTGCTGTCGCTGCACGGCGCGAAGGTGATCCACCGGCGGGCCGTCGAGATGGCCCGCAAGTGCGGCGTGGAGCTCGTACTGCGGCACGGACGGCCGCCGTTCGCGCACGGTACCCGGGTGGGCGCGGCGGGCGAACCGGTGTCCGCCGTCGTCCTCAACCGGCGCTCCGCCGCCCTGCGGTACGGCAGCGAGGCCGCCGCCGACCGGGCGTACGCGGCGCTGCGCGCGGCGAACGCGGACGCCGTGCGGCTGGCCGAGGGCCCGCTGGTCGTGGCCGTCGGCGGGTTCCTGGACCTCCCGGAGTTCCACCGCCGCCGGGGCCTTTCCCCCGGGTCGGGCGCGGGCGTACCGGTGACGGTGCTGCGCGGCCCGGTGGCGACCACGCACCTGGCGGCCGACGCGGAGGGGGCCGTGGCCCTCGCGCGGCGGCTGCACGGCACGTTCGAGAACGGCCCGGCCTCCCGCGCCCGGCCCCTGAGACTCGCAGGAGTGTGATGCACATGACCATGACCGTCGCCGACATCCTGGGCGTACGGCCGGACAGCGGCTCCGCGCTCGCCGTCTGGGACCTGCCCGACTCCGTGCGCGAGGCGGTGGGCCGGGACCTGGCCCGGCTGGCCGACCCGGCCGCGGACCTCGACTGGGCCACGGCCCGCTGCCACCAGGTCTTCGCCCAGCTGCCGACCGAACTGCTGCGCCGGCTCCTGGACTTCGGCCGGCACCCCGACACGCCGGGGGTCGCGCTGGTCGGGAACCTGCCGCAGGACGCCCTGCTGCCGCCCACCCCGCTCGACGGCGGTCCGAGCCCGGCGAAGGGGACCTTCGTCGCCGAGGGGGTGCTGCTGGGGCTGAGCGGACTGCTGGGCGAGCCGGTGGGGATGCTCACCGAGAAGGACGGCCGGATCGTCCACGACGTGGTGCCCGTCCCGGGCGGCGAGCACACCCAGACCAACCAGGGTTCGCGGGCCTTCCTGAACTTCCACAGCGACATCGTCCACGACCCGGCGGGCCGCTACGACCTGGCCAACCCCGACTTCCTGGTGCTGAACTGCCTGCGCGCGGACCACGACGGCGAGGCCGTGACGTACTACGCGGACGCCCGCGACATCGCGGCCTCCCTGGGCGACGACGTGCTGACGACGCTGCGCAGCCCGCTGTTCCGGCTGAACGCCCCCGGCGGCTACACCCGGGCCCACGCGGGCGGCCGCGAGGTGCTCTCCGACCCGGTGCCCCTCATCGGCGGCGCGGCGGCCTTCCCGGAGATCACCGTGGCGGCCAACGGGGTGCGCCCGATGACCACCGCGGCGGGCACGGCGCTGCTGCGGCTCCAGGAGGTCTGCCGCTCGGTGGCGCAGCCCGTGCGGCTGCGGCCCGGCCAGGCCCTGCTGGTCAACAACCGCAAGGGCGTGCACGCCCGTTCGGTGTTCACCCCCCGCTACGACGGGCTGGACCGCTGGGTCCAGCGCACCTACGTACGGCGCAGCCTGTGGACCATCCGCCACCGCGCCTCGCCGACCGCCCGCCGCGTCCACCTGTGAGCCCCCTCAGGCGGCCGCCGCGGCCGCGGCCGCCGGCCGGTAGTACTCGGACATGAAGGCGACCGTCTGCTCGACGAACAGGCGCATCTCCCGCGACAGCTGCTTGCCGCGCCGCCAGGCGAGCTGGGTGAACACCTCGAAGGGCGGCTCCCAGTCGAGGACGGCGAGCTGGCCGCTCTCCACCGCCTCGGCCACCGTCATCGTCGGCAGCAGGCTGATGCCGAGGCCCGCGGCCACGCCCCGCTTGATGGACTCGATGTTGCCGAACTCCAGGAAGGAGACCGGCTCCCCCGAGCCGTCGTTCAGCTCGGCCTCGAACAGCTCGCGGTAGGCGCAGCCGGCCTCGGGGGCGAGGACGGCGGCCGTGCGCAGGTCCTGCGTCTTCAGGCCGCGGGCCAGCGCCAGGGGGTGGTCGGGAGCGGCCACCACGGCCAGCGGCTCGGAGCCCAGTACGGCGGTCTGCACCCCGGAGTGCTCCGTCTCGGCCTCCATCAGGAAGCCCAGGTCGAAGGAGCCCTGGCGCAGCGAGTGGCAGGTCTCGGCGCACAGGCTGGGGCGGAGCACCAGCTGGAGCAGCGGGTAGCGGTGGTGGAAGTACTCCAGGACGGGGGGCATCCGGTAGGAGATCAGGCTCTCCATGGTGCCGATGGTCAGGACCCCGGAGGGGTCTCCCAGGCCGGCCGTCACCCCCCGCGCCTCGTCGGCGAGGGAGAGGATCTGCTCCGCGTACGGCATCAGGCGCTCACCGGCCGGGGTGAGCTGGATCTTGCCCCGGAGGCGTTCGAAGAGCTCGACGCCCAGGGAGATCTCCAATCCCTTGATCTGCGCGGTGACGCTGGACTGGGCGTACTTGAGCTCGGTGGCCGCCCGCGTGAAGCTGAGCAGTGTCGCCACCCGGTGGAAAGTCGTCAGCTGTCGGATGTCCACGTGGTCTCCCGCGGGTTCGAGGCCGGTCCCCGGTGTGCGGTCCGGTCAGCCCCAGCCCATGTCGTCGCCCGTGCCCGTGCCGGTGCCGGTGCCGGTGCCGCCGGTGCCCGTGCCGGGGGCCGGCTGGGTGGCGGCCGGCGCGATGGGCCCGTCGGCCAGGACCGTGGCGGTCGCGGCGCCGCCGGCCGGCAGGACGAACAGGGCGGCGAGGGCGAGGGCGGCGGTCTTGGCGGCGATCGGGGCGAAGCGGGCGCGGAGCATGAGCGGTCCCATCCAGGAGTCGGGGTGAGGTTCTCGAACTCCCCTTTCACGTCCCGCGGTTGACGTGGTTCGGGGGGCTTGTGCCGAGTTGTGCGGCGGCTGTTTTCCGCCGTGCCTCAAGCATCCTTCGAGCGGTGGGTGCAGGTGAAGGGAAACCGGGTGGCCTGATTGGGCCCTGGCCCCTTCAGTCCACTGGCGGGATCCCGGTGGCGCGGGGCCGCGCCGGGTGGTTTCATCCCCTCGATCGGCAGCTTGCCGTTTGGCATGATCGGGGCGGAGCGACCAGCCCACCGCTCTGTTCAGCAGGGGGATCCAGTGCTTGAGTCATTGGGGTTGGACGGGCCCACAGAATCCGTCTACCGCACCATGCTCGCCCATCCGGGGGACGACGCGACCGCGTTGGCGAAACGGTTGGGCTGGACCGAAGAGGACATCCGCCGCGCCTGGGGGCGGCTGGCCGAGCTGTGCCTGGTGGTCCACGACCGGGCCGACTTCCCGGACCATCCGCGCGCGGTCAGCCCCGAGCTGGGGCTGGAACACCTGCTGGCCCGCCAGCAGGCGGAGTTCGCGGCGCACCGGCAGCGCATCGCCGCCTCGCGGGCGGCCGCCTCCCAGCTCATCTCGGAGTACGCCGGTCTGCAGCCGGCCGCCGCGCACACGGGAGTCGAGCACCTCAACGGGGTGGAGCAGATACGGGCCCGGCTGGCCCGGTTCACCAACGAGGTGGAACAGGAGGTGATGGCCTTCGTGCCCGACGGCGGGCAGAGCGAGGAGAACATGGCCGCCGCCCGGCCCTTGAACGAGCGCCTGCTCAAGCGCGGGGTGGTGATGCGCACGATCTACGTCGACGCGGTCCGCAACAGCCCGCCGACGGTGGAGCACGTGAACTGGCTGACCGGCCAGGGCGGCCAGGTGCGCACGGTGGCCGTCCTCCCGACCCGGATGACGATCCTGGACCGCAAGACCGCGATCATCCCCCTCGACAGCGAGGACAGCCTGGCGGGGGCGGTGGTGCTGACCGGCCAGGGGACGCTGACCGCGCTGTGCACTCTCTTCGAGAGCGTGTGGGACCAGGCGCAGCCGTTCGGCGAGGCCACCTCGCCCCGCGGGAGCGACGAGGACCTGAGCCGGCAGGAGGCCGCCGTGCTGCGGCTGCTGGCCGAGGGGCACACGGACGAGGGGATCGCCAAGCGGCTGGGGGTCTCGCACCGTACCGCCCGCCGGATCGCGACGGTCCTGATGGAGCGGCTCGGAGCGCGGAGCCGGTTCGAGGCCGGCGTCCGCGCGGTCCGCTGCGGCTGGCTCCCGTACGAGCCGTAGCCCGAAGGGGAGTTGGAGCCCCCTGGCCGGTACCGGCCGGGGGGCTCCAACTCCCGTTCGGGGGTGGCGGCCGCCGGTCCGGGGCGGGAGGGGACCCGCACCGGCCCGGGTCGCGGTCAGGGGGCGGTGGGGCGCAGTGCCGTGAAGCCGCCCGCGCGGTAGAGGAGGGGGAGGCGGTCCGCGGGGCCCGGGTCCCCCGTGACCAGTTCGGCCACCACGATGCGGTGGTCGCCCGCCGGGACCCGGGCGCTCACCCGGCACACCAGCCAGGCGAGGACCCCGGAGAGCACCGGGGTCCCGTACGGGCCGGTGGACCAGTCGGCCGCGGCGAACCGGTCGGCGCCGCTGCGGGCGAAGACCGCGGCCAGCGCGGCCTGGTCCTCGCCCAGCAGGTGCACCGCGACGTGCTCGGCCGCGGCGACCGCCGGCCAGCTGGAGGCTCCGCCGGAGATCGCGAAGGCCAGGGCCGGCGGATCGGCGGATACCGAGATCAGCGAGGTCGCGGTGAACCCGTGGGGGCGGCCGTCCGCCCCGCGGGCGGTGATCACCGCGACCCCGGCGGCGTGCTGGCGGAAGACCGACCGCAGCAGGGTGTCCAGTGCGGGCCGCGCGGCCCGCGGCGTCTCCATGACGGTCATCCGAGGCGGCTTTCCGGGAGCAGTTCGCCGAGCGCGGCGGCGATGTCCTTGGCGCCGGTGCCCTGCATGACGGTGAAGTGGGTCCCGGGCACGAGCCGGGTGCGGACCGGGCCGTCGGCGTGCCGCTCCCAGCCCCGGCGGAACCAGTCCAGATCGCCCGGGTCGTCGGCGACGAGCAGTTCCACGGGCCCGCGGTACGGGGTGGCCCGCCAGGTGGAGGCCGCCCGGGTCATGGCGGTGAACATCCGGGCCCGGGCCAGGATCTCCCCGTCCTCCCCGTCGCGGACCAGGCCCGCCTCGGTGAGCCGGCCGAGCACCGCCTCGTACGCGGCCTCCCGCGGCAGGGCGCGGACGGTGTCCGGGTCGGTGTGCAGCGGGGGCCGGCCCATGGACAGGGCGAAGCTGTCTGCGAAGGCGCACACCGACTCGGCGTGGCCGAGCGGCTCGGGCAGCTGCGCCGGCGGCTGGGTGTCCACCAGGGCCAGCAGCGCCACCTCGGCGCCCTCGGCCTGGAGCAGCGAGGCCAGCGCCCAGGCGATGCCGCCGCCGAGCGACCAGCCGAGCAGGTGGTAGGGGCCCTCGGGCTGCACCTTGCGGATCGCGTCGCGGTAGCGCTGCGCGAGCTCGTCGAGGGAGTCCTCGGGGGCTCCGGGGACGATGGGCGCGGCGTCGATGCCGTAGACGGTCCGGTCCTCTTCGAGGTGCTGGGCCAGCGGGAAGTAGGAGGCGGAGGTTCCGGTGCTGGAGTGGACGCAGAACAGCGGGGGCAGCTGCCCGGAGCCGGACTTGAGGAGGGTGAGGGTGCCGCCCGGTGCGGGCACGGCGCCGGCCGTGGAAGCCGAGGCGGCCTCCTGGTCGGCGACGGCGGCCAGTTCGGCCACGGTCTGGTGCTGGAAGAGCTGGCGGGCGGTGATGCGCACGCCGCGCTTGTTGGCGAAGTCGACGGCCCGGATGACGGTGATGGAGTGTCCGCCGAGGTCGAAGAAGTTGTCGTGGATCCCGACCGAGGGGACCTCCAGGAGCTGCTGCCACACCTCGGCGAGGATCTTCTGGGTGGGGGTGGCGGGGGCCTGGGCGGGGCCGTCGGCGGCCGCGGCGGAGGGGTCGGGCAGCTTGAACCGGTCCACCTTGCCGTTGGCGTTGAGCGGGAGCGCGTCCAGCACGGTGTAGCGGGCGGGCACCATGAACTCGGGCAGCCGCTCGCGCAGGTGGGCGCGGAGCGCGTCGGCGCCGGGGGCGCCTTGGCCGGGAGCGGCCACCAGGTAGGCGGCCAGGTACTGGGCTCCGGCCGGGCCGCGGGCGGCGACCACGCAGGAGCCGACGCCGGGGTGGTCGCGCAGGGCCGTCTCGACCTCGCCGAGTTCGACGCGGTAGCCGCGGACCTTGACCTGGTCGTCGCCGCGGCCGAGGAACTCCAGGCGGCCGTCGGGCAGCCACTTGGCGAGGTCGCCGGTGCGGTACATGCGGGCGCCGGGCGTCCGATCCTGCCGGAACGGGTCGGGCAGGAACCGCTCGCGGGTCAGCTCCGGCAGGTTGTGGTAGCCGCGGGAGACGCCGTCGCCGCCGATGTGGAGCTCGCCGGGGACGCCGACGGGCAGCGGGGCGCCGTGCGCGTCGAGGACGTAGACCGCGGTGTTGGCGATGGGGGTGCCGACGGGGACGGTGGGGGCCTCGGTGTCGGAGCCGTCGATGGCCGCCGCGGTGGACCAGACGGTGGTCTCGGTGGGCCCGTACATGTTGTGGAAGCTGGCGCCGGTGGCCTCGCGCAGCCGCAGGGCCAGCGCGGTGGGCACGGCCTCGCCGCCGACCAGCAGGACGTCGAGGGCTCCGAGGGCCTCGCGGGCCGCTCCGGAGGGGTCGTCGAGCATCAGCTGGGCGAGGGAGGGCGTGCACTGGAGGTGGGTGACGCCGTGCTCGGCGATCAGCTCGGCCAGGGAGGCGTTGTGGCCGGGGCCGGTGGACGGCCCGGTCTCCTGCCGGGCCTGCCCCAGCGGCGCGTTGGCCAGGACGCGCAGCCGGTCGAGGTGTTCCAGGCCGCCCAGTACGTCGTCGGCGTCGATGCCGAAGTCGACGAGGCAGGCGAGTTCGTCGACGCCGATGGCGGAGAGCTTGTCGATCAGCTCCAGGCAGTCCTCGGGGGTGCCGAACAGGCCGCTGGTGTGCACGTACCGGTCGAAGGCGTGGCCGAGGAGGGCGTCGAGGTCGTCCTCGCCGATGTTGCGGGGGTCGACGTCCACGCCCATGCGCTGGCCCAGGACCCGGACCAGGTCCAGGGAGGTGCGCAGGTAGTCGATGAACGGCTCGCGGACCAGGGCCAGGGCCCGGTCGCGGTCCTCGTCGAGGAAGGTGTGCAGCATGAGGGTGACCTTGCCGCCCTCGGTGCCGAACTTCTCCCGCCAGGTGTCGTGGTAGAGCCGGATGGACTCGGCGAGCTGGTCGAGGTCCTGGCCGAGCAGGTGGGTGAGGATGTTGGCGCCCTGTTCGGCGGCGGCCTTGAAGGTGGCGGGGGTACCGCCGGAGGAGAGCCAGACGGGCAGTTCGGCCTGGACGGGGCGGGGCCGGATGCGGAACTCGACGTCCTTGCCGTTGCCGGCGGTCAGCGTGGCCGACTCCCCGCGCCACAGCGACCGTACGGTCCGCACGCCGTCGATCATGACCTGCTTGCGGTCCTCGTAGTTCTCGGGGGCGAAGACGAAGTCGTCGTGGAGCCAGCCGGAGGCGAAGGCCATGCCGACGCGGCCGCCGGAGAGGTTGTCGACGACGGACCACTCCTCGGCGACCCGCACCGGGTGGTGCAGCGGCATGACCACGCTGCCGGAGCGGATCGCGATGTTCTCGGTGACCATGGCCAGGGCGGCGGCGGTGACGGAGGGGGCCGGGTAGAGGCCGCCGAAGGCGTGGAAGTGCCGTTCGGGGGTCCACACGGCGGAGAAGCCGTGGCGGTCGGCGAACTTGGCGCCCTCCAGCAGGAGCCGGTAGCGGTTGCCGCCGGGGGCGTCGTCGCCGGAGTCGCTGGCGAAGTAGAAGAGGCCGAACTCCATGGGGCGGGTGCGCCGGGCGGGGGCCGAGCGCAGCAGCTCGTGCGGGCGTCCGGAGGCCACGACCACCTTGAAGCCGCGGGTCAGCGTCCAGAACATCTCGACCTCGGACATGTCGAAGGAGATGCTGCTGATGGCGAGCCAGGTGCCCGGCGAGTGCTCGCCGACCCGGTCGTCGAGCCCGCGGAAGAGGTTCAGGAGCTGGGCGTGCTCGACCATGACGCCCTTGGGCTTTCCGGTGGAGCCCGAGGTGTACGTGACGTACGCGAGGTCGTGCGGGGCGACGGTGACGCCGGGGTCGGTGTCGGGGGCGTCGTCGAGGGCGTCGGCGGACAGGTCGAGCAGGGCCGGCTCGGCGCCCTCGGCGAGGGCGGCCGCGGCGGTCAGCCGGGCGGCGCTGTCCGCGTCGACGAGGACGGCGGCGGGCCGGGCGTCGCCGAGGACGTGGCCGAGGCGGGCCGCCGGGTAGTCGGGGTCGAGGGGGACGAAGGCCGCGCCGGACTTGAGGACGCCGAGGAGGCCCGCGGGCATGTCGAGGCCGCGGGAGAGGCAGACGCCGACCAGGGTGCCGGGGCCGGCGCCGAGTGCGCGCAGGCGGTGGGCGATCCGGTTGGCGCGCCGGTCCAGGGCCGCGTAGTCCAGGGCGGCGCCCCGGTGGACGACCGCCGTGGCCCCGGGGGTGCGGGCGACCTGGGCGGCGAAGGCGGCGGGCACCCCGCCGGCGGTCTCGACGGGGACGGCGGTGTCGTTCCAGCGGACCAGGATCCGCTCGTGCTCGGCGGGGGTGAGGACGGCGAGCTCGGAGAGGTGGGCGTCGGGCCGGGAGACGGCGCTCTCCAGGACCCGGCGGTAGTGGCCGAGCATCCGCTCGATGCGGTCGCCGTCGTGGAGCTCGGTGGCGTACTCGGTCATCAGGTCGACGCCGCCGGTGGAGCGCTCGGAGAGGCCGATCGTCCAGTCGAACTTGGTGGTGCCCATGTGCAGCGGCAGGCCGGTGAGTTCGATGTCCCCCATGCGGACGGTCTCCACCGGGGTGCCCAGCTGGTAGATCGCGTGCTGGAAGAGGGGGTTGCGGCTCTGGTCGCGCTCGGGCCGCAGTTCGCCGACGAGCTGGTCGAAGGGGAGCTCCTGGTGCTTGTGCGCGTCGGATACGGCGTCGCCCGTACGGGCCAGCAGCTCGCGGAAGGTGGGGTCGCCCGCGGTGGAGGTGCGCAGCACGACGGTGTTGGCGAAGTAGCCGATGAGCGGCTCGAACTCGGTGCGGGTGCGGCCGGAGAAGACGGAGCCGAGGGCGATGTCTTCCTGGCCGGTGTAGCGGGACATCAGGGCGGCGAGTCCGGCGACGGCCACCGGCAGCAGCCGGGTGCGCTCGCTGCGGGCGAGGGCCTCCAGGTCGCGGTGGAGCGCGGGTTCCAGGTACGCGCTCACCTCGGCGCCGGTCCACTTGGGGTCGGCGGGGCGCGGCCGGTCGGCGGGGAACTGGAGGGCGGGCAGCCCGTCCAGGCGCTCGCGCCAGTACGCCAGGGAGCGGGCGCCGGCCTCGCCGGCCAGCCGGTCGCGCTGCCAGACGGCGTAGTCGGCGTACTGGATGGGCAGTTCGGGCAGGACGGGGGCGCGGCCGGCCCGCCCGGCCAGGTAGCACTCGGTGAGCTCCTGCACCATGCGGGTGGTGGACCAGCCGTCGGTGGCGATGTGGTGCATGGACAGCACCAGGACGTGCTCGTCGGGGCCCTGCTTGGCGAGGGTGGCGCGCAGCATCGGGCCGGCCGACAGGTCGATGCGGCGGCGGGCCTCGCGGGAGGCGGTCTCGCGGGTGCGCGCCTCGCGTTCGGCGGCGGGCAGCGCGGAGAGGTCGAGCAGCTCCAGGGTGGCGGGCGCGGGCGCGTCGACGATCTGGCGGGGGCCGTCGGGGGTGGCGAGGTAGCGGGTGCGCAGGGTCTCGTGCCGGGCGACGACGGTGCTCAGGGCGGAGCGCAGCAGGGGCACGTCGAGGGGGCCGCGCAGGCGCAGCGCGAGCGGGGTGTTGTAGAAGGCCAGCCCGTCGGACCACTGGTCGAGGAACCACAGGCTCTGCTGTACGGACGACAGCGGCAGCGGCTCGTCGCGGCCGGCGGCGGCGATGCGGTCGCTGCCCTGCCGCGGCTCACGGTTGGCGCGCAGCTCCCCCAACAGCGCGGCGCGCTGCTGCGGGGTGAGCTGTGCCAGTCGGTCGTTGACGTTTCGCGGCATGCCGGGGCTCCTCGTCGACGTGTGTGTCTGGCCCGAAGCCTCCCCGGGACGGGCGCGCGAGTGGAGTCGGGGGAAATCCGGACTCCTTCGGTGCGGCCCGGACCGGCAGCGTGATCGCCGGTCATACGCATCATTGCTGAAGGGGCGATCGTGACAAGTACGGGAGTGACCGCGCCGGACGAGGCAGTCCGGACCCGACCGCCGGCCGGCGACTGCGCCGACGGCCTGGCCCGGGAGACGGCCCGGGCCGGCTTCACCTGCCTGCGCCGCGACCGGATCCGGCACCTGCTGCCCGCGGACGCCCTGGAGGACTTCCGCGCGGCCTGGGAGGACCTGGAGCTGGACACCGGCATCCCCGGCGGGAAACTGTTCCGGCTGCGGCGCTACGGGCGGCTGCGGGTGGAGGTGGAGGCGGACGGCACGGCGTCGTTCGCGCCGCTGCCGCACGCCTCGTTCCGCCAGGACGTGATCCACATGTGGCGGGGGCAGGACCGGGTGTTCGCGCCGATCGCCCCCGAGGTGCTGCTGCACGAGGGCATGCTCGCGCTCGTGGGGCTGGACGCCCGGGCGGCCGCGCAGCTGAGCGGCACCACCTCCTGGGAGGTCGGCATTCACCTGATCCGCATCCTGGCCGAGCCGGGCGGCGAGGGCGAGCCGACCCCGGAGGGCCGCCACCGCGACGGGCACGCGTACGTCGGGATGCACCTGCTGCGCCGGGACCGGTGCGGCGGCGGGCTCTCGACGGTGCACCCCGAGGGCGGCGAGCCGGTCCGGCTGACCCTGCTCGACCCGCTGGACTCGATGTTCGTCGACGACGCCCGGGTGACGCACGAGGTGTCCCCGATCAGCCCGCTGGGCGGTACGGCGGTGCGCGACATGCTGCTGGTGGACCTCAACCCGGCCGTCCCGGCCGCCCCGGCAGACCCGGCCGGCGGGTGACGCGGGCGTGAGCGCCATGGACCGTACCGGCGAGACCGCGCTGCTGCGCTCGCTCGTCGACATCCCCTCCGTCTCGGGCACCGAGGCCGCGGCCGGGGCCTTCCTGGCCGCGTCGATGGACCGGCTCGGCTTCGACACGCACGTCGACGCGGCCGGCAACGTACACGGCTCGGTCGGTCCGGTGGACGGGCCGCACCTGCTGCTGCTGGGCCACATGGACACCGTGCCGGGCGAGGTGCCGATCCGGCTGTCGGGCGACGTCCTGTACGGGCGCGGCACGGTCGACGCGAAGGGGCCGCTCGCGGCGATGGTCTGCGCGGCGGCCCGCCTCGCGGACACCACCGACGCGCGGATCACGGTGGTCGGCGCGGTGGACGAGGAGCGCACCTCGGCCGGCGCCCGCCACCTGGCCGGCCTGATGCGCCCGGACGCCGTGGTCATCGGCGAGCCGAGCGGCGCCACCTGCGTGGGCATCGGCTACAAAGGCGTCTTCCGGTTCCGGATGACCGCCGAGCAGCCGGCCGCGCACACCAGTTCGCCCGAGGCGACGGCCGCGGAGATCGTCGCGGACTTCTGGTTCGGCGTACGGGAGTGGCTCCTGCGCCGCTACGGGCCCGGGACCGCGAGCGCGCTGTTCGACCAGGCGCTCCCCTCGGTCGTCGCCATGGGCGGCGGCCTGGAGGAGGCCTGGATCGAGGTGTCGTGCCGGGTGCCGGTGCACTTCGACGCGGCCGCCTTCCGGGCCGCGCTCGGCGAACTGGCGGGCGGACGGCGGATCACCGTCGTCGAACACGTCGAGGCGGTGCGGTCCTCGCGCACCGACCCGGTGGTCAAGGCCCTGTCGGCCGCGATCCGGCAGACGGGCGCCCGGCCGGTACCGAAGCTGAAGCTGGGCACCGCCGACTGGAACGTGGTGGGTCCGGTCTGGGGGGTGCCGACGGCCGCGTACGGTCCCGGCGACTCCCGCTACTGCCACACCGAGGACGAGCACATCGCTCTGCCGGAATACCTCACTGCCATCGACGTCCTGACGGCGGCGCTGCCGCGGCTGGCGCAGTCGGTGGCCCTCGGCACCACGACCGGTGCCCTCAACGGAATGGGAGGCGGCACGCCGTGAACACAGCACGACGACCGCTGGCGGTACTGACCTCGCGCGTACGGCTGGAGGAGCGCCTGCTCCTGGCCGAACTGCGCAAGCGGGACATCGAGTTCGAACAGCTCGACACCCGGCGCCTGACGTTCCAGCTCGACGGGCCGGGCGCACTGCCCTACCGGGGCGCGCTCAGCCGGGAGATCTCGCACACCCGCAACGCGTACGCGAGCCGGCTGCTGGAGCACCTGGGCGTGCCGGTGCTCAACAGCTCGCGGATCATCAACCTCTGCGGGGACAAGCTGCTGACCACCCTCGCCCTGCGGGAGGGCGGACTGCCCACCCCGCGCGCGATGGTCGGGCTGGTCCCGGACTCGGCGCTGGACGCGCTGGACGCCTTCGGCTACCCCGCGGTGGTCAAGCCGCTGACCGGCTCCTGGGGCCGGATGGGCGCCCGGCTGCACGACCACGAGGGCGCCGAGGCGATCTTCGAGCACCGAGCGGCGCTGCCCGGCCCGCACCACCAGATCACGTACGTCCAGGAGTACATCGACAAGCCCGGCCGCGACATCAAGGCGTACGTCTTCGGCGGCGAGGTGGTCGGCGCGATCTACAAGATCTCCGAGAACTGGCGCACCAACACCGCGCTCGGCGGCCGCACCGAGGTGTGCCCCCTCACCGACGACCTGGTCAAGCTGCTGACCGCGACCGCCGAGGCGATCGGCGAGGGCGTCCTCGGCGTCGACGTCATCGAGCACAAGGACGGCCGGATGGTCGTCAACGAGGTCAACCACACCCCCGAGTTCCACGGGGCGATCGAGGTCCTGGGCACCGACCTGGTGGGCGCGTACGTGGACTACGTCATGGCCCGGCTCGCCGTCTGGGACGCGCAGTGAGCGGCGCGCCCGGCCGCCTGGCCGCCGTACCGCTGGCCGGCCCGGTGCCCTTCGACGGCCGGGTGCTGGAGGTGCCCCGCGGCCGCTACGACTGGCTGCACCTGGAGGTACGCGCCGCCGCGGCGGCCGAGGCGACGCTGTGGCTGCACTTCGCCGGGGGAACCGACCCCGAGAGCGCCGAGATCCCGGCGGGCGCGGCCGTACGGCTGCGCGTGCCGGTGACCCGCCGCGACGAGCTGGAGCGCGTACGGCTGCCCGAGCGGGAGGGGCTCGTACTCCTCGCGCTGACCACCGTGGCACCGGCTCCGGCCGGCCTGCCCGATCCCCACGAGAGCGGTCTGGTGACGACATGAGCGGCACACTGGCGATGTTCGGCGGCGCCAAGACGCTGCGCCGGCAGGACATGGGCAAGGAGCTCACCGGCTGGCCGGTGATCACCGAGGAGGAGCACGCCGCGGTCCGCGGGGTGCTGGACGGCGGTCTGTTCACCTCCAACGACGCGGGGCGCGGCGAGGTGTCCGCGCTCCAGCGCGACTGGGCCGCGTACACCGGGACCCGCTACTGCGCGGCCGTCTCCAACGGGACGGCGGCGCTGGAGCTGGCGCTGGCCGCGCTCGACCTGGAGCCGGGCTCCGAGGTGCTGGTGCCCGCGCTGACCTTCATCGGGACCGCGATCCCGGTGGTGCAGCGGCTGCTGGTGCCCGTCTTCGTCGACGTGGACCCGGTCACCTTCACCATGGACCCGCAGGCGGCCGCAGCGGCGGTCACCGAGCGGACCCGGGCGATCGTCGTGGTGCACCTGCACGGCCTGCCCGCCGACATGACGGCGCTGCGGGCACTCGCCGACAGCCGCGGGCTGAAGCTGATCGAGGACGCCGCGCAGGCCCAGGGCGCCGAGTACCAGGGCCGCCGGGCCGGCTCGATCGGCGATGTGAACGCCACCAGCCTCAACGTGGTCAAGAACCTGCCGACCTGCGGCGAGGGCGGGCTGATCACCACCGACGACGAGGAGCTGTACGAGCGGATCGTGCTGCGCCGCCAGTTCGGCGAGGACCTGCGGGCCGGCAAGGACCGCGACTACATCTCGCGGGTGCTGGCCGGCAACGAGAAGCTGAGCGCGGTGCAGGCCGCCTTCACCCGGCGCCAGTTGGCCCGGCTCGACGAATACCACGCGCTGCGCGCCAAGAACGTGGAGTCCTTCCTGGACCGGATCGGCCGGCTGCCGGGGCTGCTCGCCCCGCAGGTCCCCGCCGACCGCACGCACGCCTGGCACATCCTGCGGCTGCGGTTCTCGGCGGCGGGCCTGGGCCACCCCGAAGTCTCCGACGGGGCGCTGCGCGCGGTGCTCCAGCGGGCGCTGAAGGCGGAGGGCGTGCCGGTGGCCCCGTACCAGGTGGTGCCGCTGCCGGGGCAGCGGGCCTTCCGGGAGCTGTCCGGCTTCGGCGGCTACCCGTGGCGGATCGAGGGGGCGGCGCGGCCGCGCCACGACATCTCCGAGTTCCCGGTCTCGCTGGCCGTGATCGAGGACTCGCTGACGATCCAGCGGATCCACCTCAACCCGGCGGCGGGCCCGGTCCTCGACCGATGCGCGCAGGCCTTCGAGAAGGTCTGGGACCGGATCGAGGACCTGCTGCCGTTGGCGCGGGCCATGGAGTACCGCCCGCCGTGGCACGCCGCGGTCAACACCCCTGAGGAGAGCGCGTGAGCACCCTGCTCGACCCGCCCGCGACGGCGGTCGGACCCGCTGGCCCTGCCGCTCCGGCGGACCTGGCGGACCTGGCGCACGAGGTGCGCGAGCTCGTCCTGCGGATGGGCACCACCGCGCACGGCACCCATGTCGGCGGCAGCCTCTCGGCGGCCGACGTCCTGACCGTCCTTTACCACGAGGTGCTGCGGCTGCGGCCGGAGCAGCCCGACTGGGCGGACCGGGACTGGTTCGTGCTCAGCAAGGGCCACGCGAGCGCCGCCCTGTACGCGGTGCTGGCCCAGCGCGGTTTCATCGACCGGGCCGAACTGGCGACGTACGGCGCGCCGGGGAGCCGGCTCGCCGGGCACCCGCTGCGCCGGCTGCCCGGGGTGGAGTTCCCGACCGGCTCGCTCGGCCACGGCCTGTCGCTGGCCTCGGGGGTCGCGCTGGGGCTGCGCCGCCAGGGCCGGCCGGGGCGGGCCTTCGCCCTGCTGGGCGACGGCGAGCTCCAGGAGGGCTCGGTGTGGGAGGCCGCGATGAACGCGGGCCACCACGGGCTCGACAACCTGGTCGCGGTCGTCGACCGCAACGGGCTGCAGATCTCCGGCTCCACGGAGGAGTGCGTGAGCCTGGAGCCGCTGGGCGACCGCTGGCGCAGCTTCGGCTGGGCGGTGGCGGAGGTGGACGGCCACGACCTGGGCGCGCTGCGCGAGGTGTTCGCGGCCCTGCCGGACACCGGCGGGCGGCCGACGGTGGTGCTGGCGCGGACGGTCAAGGGCCGCGGGGTGCCCCTGTTCGAGGGCAAGAAGAAGTCCCATTCGGTGCAGCTGACGCCTCGGCTGTTCCAGCGGGCCCTGACCGGCCTGAACGCGAGGAGGGCACGATGACCGCCACGATGCCGGAGACCGCAGCGGAAGCGGTCGCAGTCGCCGAGCCCGCCGAGTCCGCCGAGCCGACCTGGGAGGAGCGGTACGCGGTCCCCGCGCGCGAGGTGTACCGCCGGACGCTGCTGGAGCTGGCCCGGACCGACCCGCGGATCATCTGCGTGGACTCCGACATGGGCGGCCTGGAGACGCTGTTCGGCGAGGAGCTGCCGCGGCAGTACGTCAACGTGGGCATCGCCGAGGCCAACCTGATGGGTGTCTCGGCGGGACTGGCGGCGACCGGTCTGCTGCCGTACGCGAACACCCTGTCGGGGTTCGCGGCGGCCCGCGCCTGCGAGCAGGTGAAGATCGACGTCGCCGGGAACAACCTGCCCGTACGGATCGTGGCGACCCACGCCGGGCTGTCGGCCGGGCACTACGGGCCCACGCACCACGCGGTGGAGGACCTGGCGATCCTGCGGACGCTGCCGAACCTGACCGTGGTGGTGCCGGCGGACGCGGTGGAGGCGGAGTACGCGGTGCGCGCCACGGCGGACCTGCCGGGGCCGCTGTTCCTGAGGCTGGGCCGGGCGGCGACGCCGCTGGTGCACGCGGAGCCGTACGAGTTCACCGTCGGCAAGGCGCGCGAGCTGCGCGCCGGTACGGACGTCACCATCGTGGCGACGGGCCCGTACCCGGTGTCGATGGCGCTGGAGGCGGCGCGGGAGCTGGCCGGGCGGGGCGTCCTCGCCCGGGTGCTCAACATGCACACGATCAAGCCGCTGGACCGCGGGGCCGTGCTCGCGGCGGCGCGGGAGACCGGCGGGATCGTCACGGTGGAGGACCACCTGGTGGCGGGCGGCCTGGGGGCCGCGGTCTGCGAGGTGGTGACGCAGGAGGCGCCGTGCCGGGTGCACCGGATCGGGGTGCCGGACCGGTTCTTCGACCACGTCGCCGACGAGCGGCAGTTGCTGGAGCTGGCCGGCATCAGCCCGGCGGAGATCGCCGCGGCGGCGGCCCGGCTGGCCGCCGCCCCGCGATGAGCAGCCCCGCGATGAGCAGCCCCGTGACGAGCGGGCTCGCCGCGAGCGGCCCCGCCGCGAGCCGCCGGGCCGCCGTTCAGGGGCGCGGGGTGCGGGCGGCGCGGGCCGCCGGGCTGCGCCACCAGGCCAGCAGGCCGGCGTGGACCAGCCGGGGCTGGGCGAACGCCGCGATCCGCGCGGCGGGACGGGCGAAGAACAGCCCGCCCTCGGTGCGCCGGTCCGCCGCGGCGGCCAACACCCCTTCCACAGCGGTCCGTTGGGACGCCGTGGCGCCGGGCAGGAAGTCGATGCCGAGCAGCGCCTCCTGCGGGGCGGCGGGCAGCGGCGCCCCGGTGCGGCAGCGGGTGCCGCACGGACCGGCCCACCAGGACACCGCCCAGCCGTCCCCGCCGGGGGCGTAGGGCGGTCCGGGCTCCTGCGGGGCGCGCGGATCGCGCACCATGTGCACCTCGGACAGCGGCTTGTCGGCGGCGCCGAAGTGACGGACCGTACGGAAGCCGACCCGGGCGTAGAAGGCCGGGTTGCCCCGCTCCACCACGGCGTCGAGCACCACCTGCCGGGCGCCGGCGGCCGCGGCCGCGGCTTCCAGGCGGCGCAGCAGCAGCCGGCCGAGCCCGGCGTGGCGCACCCGGGGGGAGACGGCCAGCCGGCGCACCTCCCAGTCCCCGTCGGGGCGGACCACGGCCCGCACCGATCCGGCGGTCTCGCCGCCGAGGGAGGCGACCCACAGTCCGCGGCCCGCGGCGAGGTCCTCCCGTACGTCTTCGGCCCGTTCGCGGGCGCCGTCGGCGACGGGGAGGCCGGGGACGAGGTCGCCCGCCGCGTACGCGGCCGCGGTGACCGCCGCCACCTGCTCGCAGAGGCCTTCCGGGGCGGCGGAAACAGAGTCAAGGAATCGGATCTGGATATCGACGGCAGTGGCCGCCTTTTCTGTGGTGAGCACAGCCGCAACATAGTGGATGTGATGGGATTGGGAAACACCGTCGTCAATCTGTCCGTGCATTTCAACAATCGCGGAATACAGCCGCCGGACACCCCCGGCGACTACGGGTTCAATATCTGGCGCAATACGTTTCCGGCGGAGGAACTGCCGGAGCCCGGCTCCCTGGTGGACCTCGTGGGGGCCGTCTTCGAGTTCCCGGCCCGCCGGAGCGCCGCCGGGGACAACGTCCGCTGCCGCGGGCAGCTGGTGGAGCTGCCGGGCGGCCGCTGGGACTGGATCGGCCTGGTCGGCGCGGCCGAGCGGCGCACCGAGGACGAGGTCGAACTGCACTACGCGGACGGCACGGTGCGCCGGGAGTGGCTGCGGATGAGCGACTTCTGGCCGCAGACCACCGCGTACTTCGGCGAGCCGAGGGCCTTCGTCACCGGCAGCATGCGCTACCCCCGCCACACCCACCTGCACCACGCGCCGTCGATCTGGCAGCAGCGGGTGCCGGTGCGCGTGCCCGCGCCGCTGGCCGCGGTGCGGCTGCCGGACAACCCGGCGATGCACGTCTTCGCGATGACCGTCACAGCGGACGAGGAGAGCCGTCTTGCGAGTTGAACTGGGACCCGTCGGCTACTGGCGGCACGAGCTGTCGCACTGCCTGCACACGACGGCCGGGGTCCTGCTGGGCTTCCACGGCCTGGACCCGGTGCAGGCGCTGGGCGCCGGCTGGGGCTTCGACTACCCGGCGGGCGACATCCGCCGCGAGGAGTACTACTTCCCGGGCGCGGCCGAGGACCTCTTCGGCGGGCTCGCCCCCTTCCACGACGTGCACTCGCGCTGGCACGAGCCGGCCGACGCCCGCGAGGGCTGGGAGCAGGTGCGGGCCGCGCTGGCGGCGGGCACCCCGGTGGCGGTGGCCGCCGACAACTTCCACCTGCCGTTCCGGCCGGCCTACCGCGACGTGCACACCAACCACCTGATGGTGCTGTACGGCTTCGACGACACCACCGGCGACGTGTTCGTGGCCGACCCGGTGCCGCCCGCCTTCCAGGGGACCATCCCGCTGGCCGCGCTGGGCGCCGCCCGGGACTCCGGCAACCCGGTCCACCACGACCGGGACCTGTTCTTCACCGCGAACCCGATCGGCAACCGCTGGCTGGAGCTGCGGATCGGGCAGGACCAGCCGGCCTTCGACCCGGAGTTCGTGGACCGGGTGACCGCCGCGAACCTGCGCGCGCTGCGGGCGGAGCCGGCCGCCGCCGACGCCGCCTCGGGGCACCTGCGCGGGCTCGCGGGGCTGCGCACCTTCCTGACGGAGGCCTTCGACCGGCTGCCCGAGGACCCGGCCGTCGGGGACGAGGTCTTCGTCGTCATCGGCCCCGTCCTCGCGGTGACCGGGCTGCACGCCGAGTTCCTGCGCGAGGCCGGGCGGCGCTTCGGCGAGCTGCGGCTGGCCGAGCTGGCCCGCGAGGTGGACCGGGTGGCCCACCACTGGTCCGCCCTGCGCATCGCGGTGGCCACGGCGGGCCCGGACCGGGCCGCGGCGGTGCCGGGGCTGCTGCGCCGCACGGCCGCGCTGCTCGATGCGTACGACCGGGCCCTGGAGGGACTCCAGAGCCGTCTCGAAGCCCGCGGGCACGCCCTTCGGGGCGCGTAGGGGTTATCCCCGACTGACTGCGCGGGACCCCACCCGGCAGGCTCGACCTGCGGTGGAAACGCCCGCGGAAAACATGCCGAATACCGCATGGAAAGGAATGCTGTCTTGCTCAAGGAAGCATGCCCGGAATGCACCGGAGACGTCTCCGTCGCTCCCGAGGTGGAACTCAACGAAATCGTCGAGTGTGCGGAATGCATGGCGGAACTCGAAATCGTTTCGCGCGAACCGCTGATCATGGCCCTGGCCCCCGAGGCCGAAGAGGACTGGGGTGAGTAGTTGAAACCTCCCCGTCATGAAGGACGGGGATTCCTGGCTCACTTTGCCCAGCCCCTGGCAGGGGCAGGTCTTACAAGATCAGCACCAGCCGGGTTGAGACCAGCCCGGACGAGCATCACGCGAGCGGAGTTCTTATCCCTGGGGGACACCGCTCCGCACGCGGTGCACGTATACGTTCTCTCGGAAAGAGGTAGTGCGTGCTTGGCTCTCGCTCCGCACTGCGCGCAGTCCATGGTGGTGTGCGCGGGGTGGACCAGGTGGATGGTCCGGCCGTGCTTGCGGCCCATCTCGATCAGGGCCGTCTTGACGGTACCGATCGCGGCGTCCGCCGCCTTGCGGGCCATCGTGGTGCGGCTGAGGAACTTCGGCTTGAAGTCCTCGACCGCGATGTGGTCGAAGTCCCTGGCGACCGTCTTGGCCCACTTGCGGGCGGTGTCCTGGCGCTGCCGGGCGATCTTCTTCGACACCTTCGCCGCAGCCTTGCGGGCCTTGCGGTAGGCAGCGGTGTCGGGCCGGTTCTTCGGGGTGCGACGGCGGGACATCATCCGCTGGTAGCGGGCGAGCTTGGGGGCGGTCTTCTTCCCGTGCTCGGAGTGCGGGAGGTCGTGGGCGCCGGAGGTGGTGGTCGCGGTCTCCTTCACGCCCCAGTCCACACCGATCACCGCTCCGGTCCCCGGCAGCGGCTCGATGGCGGCTGCCACCACGAAGGAGGCGTACCAGTGGCCGAGGTTGTCCCGGTACACGCGCACCGACGTGGGATCGGACGGCAGCTCCCGCGACCACACCACGGTCAGCACGATCCCGCCCGCCAGGTGGAGACGGCGGTCCTTGATGGAGAACCCGCGCCGAGTGTAGTTCAGCGACGGGGCGGCCTCGCGCTTGCGCTTGACGCGGGGCATCCCGGCCCGCTGCCGCATCGGCAACCCGGCCTTGCTGTCCTTCAGAGCCTTCGCCCTCGACTTCGCGAAGTCCCGGATGATCTGCTGCTGCGGCACCGAAGCACCCTCACGCAGCCAGCCCATCGACCGGCGGGCTTCCGTCAGCATCCTGTCGAGCTGCGTCGGCCCACACGTGATCTTCTCCGTGGCGTTCTTGTTGAGGACGTGAACCTTGCGGGACAGCGCCACGCACTCGTTCCACACCCACCGGCAGCGCGCCCACTCGGCTTCAAGCCGGGCAAGCGCGGTGGACGACACCCGAAGCCGGTACGTGTACCGGGCGATCCCGGTCACGTCGTCGGCCAACTTGGTCGTCGTCACGACCGCAACGTAACAGTCCTCACTGACAACCAGAGAAGGTGCAGGTCAGGCCAGATGTGCAGAGAACACCGGCGCTCCGCGCCTGTGAGCCTCGAAGGAGAAATGCGGTGATCCGCGCCGGGATCGTCGGTGGGGCCGGGTACATCGGGGGCGAACTGCTCCGGATGCTGCTCGGCCACCCCGAGGTCGAGGTCGTGGCCGCCACCTCGACCCGCCTGTCCGGCAGGCGGGTCGACGGCAGCCACCCCAACCTCCGGGGTCTGACCGACCTCAGCTATGTCGCGCCGGAGCAACTGCCCGAGTGCGACGTCCTCTTCTTCACCGCGTCCAGCCTGGACGACCCCGCCGGGCGGGCCGAACTCGCCGCCCGCGGCAAGGTGGTCTTCGACCTCAGTGCCGACCTGCGGCTGAAGGACCCCGCGCTGTACCGCAGGCACTACGGCCGGGAGCACCCGGTGCCGGAGCTGCTCGCGGACGCCGTGAGCGGCCTGCCCGAGTTGCACCGCGAGAGCCTGCGCACCGCCGACCTGGTGAGCGTGCCCGGCTGCATGGCGAGCGCGTCGATCCTGGCGCTGAACCCGCTGGCCGCGGCGGGCCTGATCGAGTCCCGGGTCACCGTGGACGGCCGGGTGGGCTCCAGCGGTTCGGGCGCCTCGGCGGGCGAGATGAACCTGCACTCCGAGCGCAGCAACGTGCTGCGGGTGTTCGCCCCGCTCAATCACCGCCACCAGGCCGAGATCAGCCAGGCCACCGGCCTGGACGCGCTGATGACGGCCACCGGTGTGGACGCCGTCCGCGGTGTGCAGGTCGTCATCCGGGCGACCGCGCAGCCGGGGGTCACGGAGGCGGCGATCCGCGCCGCCTACCGCACGGCGTACGCGGGGGAGCCCTTCGTCCGCGTCGTCGCGCAGAAACGCGGCAACTACCGGTTCCCGGAGCCGAAGCTGCTGCTCGGCTCCAACTACTGCGACGTCGGCTTCGCCTACGACGCGCCGAGCCGCCAGCTGCTGGTGATCGGGGCGCTGGACAACCTCGTCAAGGGCGGCGCGGGCAACGCCGTGCAGAGCATGAACATCCGCATGGGCTGGGACGAGCGGACCGCCCTGGGCTTCCCGGGACTGCACCCGATCTAGACCGTGCCGGGCCCTGTACGAGGCCCGTACGCCCGCACCGGCGCCGGCGGGACTCCCCCGGCGGCGCCGGGCCCCCGCCCGCCCGGCCGACGCGGCCGGCCCCGTTCCGATCCGAGAGGCAGCGACACATGATTCACCCCGTCACCGTCGTCAAATGCGGTGGCAGCCCGGCGATCGACCGGGAGGCGATGTGCGCCGACATCGCCTCCCTGGCCGCCGCGGGCCGCCGTGTCGTGCTGGTGCACGGCGGGGCCGCCGAGGTCGACCTGCTGGCGGAGCGGCTCGGTGTCCCCCAGCGCCGGCTGACCACGCCCAGCGGCTCCTCCAGCCGCTACACCGACCCCGCCACCCTGGAGGTCCTCCAGCTGGCGCTCGCCGGCAAGGTCAAGCCCGCCCTGGTGGCGGCGCTGGGCCGCTACGGCGCCCGCGCCGTCGGGCTGACCGGCCTGGACGGGGGCACGGTCCGGGCCCGGCGGACCGCCGCGCACCGCGCGGTGCTCGACGGCCGCACCGTCATGATCCGCGACGACCACAACGGCCGGATCCGGAGCGTGGATCCGACCCTGCTGACCCTGCTGCTGGAGCACGGCATCGTGCCCGTGCTCTCGCCGCCGGCCCTCGCCGAGGACGGCACCGCGGTCAACGTGGACGCCGACCGCACCGCCGCCGCGGTCGCCGCGGCCCTGGGCGCCGAGCGGCTGGTGCTGCTGACGGGGGCGCCGGGCGTACTGGCCGACCACCGCGACGAGTCCTCGCTGCTGCCCGAGTACCGGGTGCCGGCCGAGGGGCCCGTCGGGGACGCGGCCGTGGGCGGCATGAAGGCCAAGCTGCAGGCGGCCCGGGAGGCCCTGCTGGGCTCCGTGGCCGAGGTGGTGGTGGCCGACGGCCGGGTGAAGCACCCGGTCTCCGTCGCGCTCGGCGGCGCGGGGACCACCGTACGGCTGGCCGCCGTACACGAGACGGGCGGCGCCGCGCCGCTGACGACGACGGGGAGCTGACGGCGATGGTCGAGACGACGACCGGAACGAGCGCAGGGCCGACGGCCGGTACGGGAACGGCGGCGGCCGGCGCGGGTGCGCGCAGCCTCGCCGACACCCGCAAGGCGCTGCTGGCGCTGCGCGAGCGCCAGCGGACCACGGTGCGGGCGACGAGCACCTCGATCACCCCGGCGGCCCGGGACCGGGCCCTGCCGCTGTCGTTCACCCAGCAGCGGCTGTGGTTCCTGAACCAGTGGTCCCAGGGCAGGCCGGTCTACAACGCGCCGTCCGTGCTGCGCCTGCGGGCGCCGCTGGACCTGCCGGCGTTCCGGCGGGCGCTGACCGCCCTGGTGGGGCGGCACGAGATCCTGCGCACCCGCTACCCGGAGCTGAACGGGGTGGCCTACCAGCACGTCGATCCGGCCCCCGCCGAGGTCGCGCTGCCCGTCACCGACCTCGGCGCGCTCGCCGGCGCGGAGCAGGAGGCCGCGGTCGAGGCCCACGTACGGGCCGAGATCCGGCACTCCTTCGACCTGGCCGCCGAGCACGCGCTGCGGGTGTCGCTGGTCCGGCTCGGGCCGCAGGAGCACGTCCTGGTCCTGGCCATGCACCACATCGCCACCGACGGCTGGTCCACGGACATCCTGACCCGCGAGCTCGTCGCCCTCTACCGGGCCGAGGCGGCCGGGTCCGCCCCCGTACTGCCCGAACTGCCCGTGCAGTACGCCGACTTCGCGGTGTGGCAGCGCGGCCACCTGACCGGCGAGGTGCTGGACAAGCAGCTCGCGTACTGGCGGGAGCGGCTGGCGGGGGCCGCGACCCTCGACTTCCCCGCCGACCGGCCCCGGCCCGCGGACCCCACCCGCGACGGCGCCACGCTGACCGAGATGCTGCCGGACGAGCTGCTGCGCGGACTGCACCGCACCGCCCTGGCCGAGCGGGCCACCCTGCTGACGGTGGTGCTCGCCGCGTTCACCGCGCTGATGTCCCGCTACACCGGCCAGGACGACATCGTCCTCGGCTCGGTGTTCTCGGGCCGCACCCGGCCGGAGATCGAGAACCTCATCGGCTTCTTCTCCAACACGCTGGTCCTGCGCACCTCCACGGAGGGCGACCCGACCTTCCGCGAGCTGCTGCGGCGCACCGGCGAGACCGTGATGGGCGCCCACTTCCACCAGGACCTGCCCTTCGGCACCCTGGTGGACGAGCTGGCCCCCGAGCGCGACCCGAGCCGCAACCCGCTCTTCCAGACCTGCTTCACCCTCCAGCACGCGGCGGCCGCCGAGGCCGAGGCGGGCGGGCTGTCCGCCGAGCCGTACCCGGCCGACCCGGGCACCGCCCGCTTCGACCTGGCCGTGCAGCTGACCGAGGTGCCGGGACAGGGCCTGCGGCTGTGGGCCGAGTACTCCACCGAGCTGTTCGACACGGACCGGATCGAGCGGCTGTTCGGGCACTACGCCCGGCTGCTGCGCGCCGTCACCGACGACCCTGAACTGCGCCTGAGCGAGCTGCCGCTGCTGACGGACGCGGAGCACCGGCAGCTGGTCCGCGGCTGGAACGACACCGCGCGCACGTACGGCACGGAGGAGCTGTGCCTGCACCAGCTCGTCGAGTCCGTGGCCGACGCCCACCCGGACGCGGTGGCCGTGGTGTACGAGGGCGCGGCGCTGACCTACCGGGAGCTCGACGAGCGGGCCGACCGCCTCGCCCACGCGCTGCGCGCGCAGGGGGTCGGGCCCGAGTCGGTGGTGGGCGTGCTCGCGCGGCGCGGCCCGGCGCTGCCTGTGGCCTTCCTCGCCGTGCACAAGGCGGGCGGCGGCTACCTGCCGCTCGACCCGGACCACCCGGCCGCCCGCTGGGAGCTGCTGCTGGAGGAGGCCGGCGCCCGTACCGCCGTCACCACGGCCGATCTGGCCGGGGAGCTGCCGGCCTCGGTCACCGCCGTGCTCGCCGACGATCCGGCGCTCGCCGACGGGCCCGCGCCCGGCCGGCTGCCGGCCTCGGCGGGTCCGGAGAACCTCGCGTACGTGATCTTCACCTCGGGCTCGACCGGGCGCCCCAAGGGCGTGCAGGTGGAGCACCGCTCGATCGTCAACTTCGCCCGGGCCATCACGGAACTGTTCCGGATGGGACCCGGGGACCGGGTGCTGCAGTTCGCCAACCCGTCCTACGACGTCAGCCTCTTCGACTTCTTCTCCGCGCTGACCAGCGGCGCCGCCCTGGTGCAGGCGCCGCGCGAGACGCTGCTGGACCCCGACCGGCTGACCGCCCTGATGCGGGACGAGCACGTCACGGTGGCGGACCTGCCGCCGGCGGTGCTCGGGGCACTCGACCCGGCGGCGCTGCCGGAGCTGCGGATGCTCTTCGTCGGCCTGGAGGCCTTCCCCGGCGAGCTGGTCAACCGCTGGAACACCGGCGGGCGCGAGTTCCACAACGGCTACGGGCCCACCGAGGCCACGGTCGCCTGCATCGACTACGCGTGCCCGCGGACGGTGCACGACTCGATGCCGCCCATCGGCACCCCGCTCGCCAACTACACGGCGCACGTGGTGGACCGGTTCGGCGCCCTGGTGCCCGTCGGGGTGCCGGGCGAGCTGCTCGTCGGCGGCGTCGGGGTGGCCCGCGGCTACCTGAACAGCCCGGAGCTGACCGGGCAGAAGTTCGTACCGGACCCGTACGGGGACGGCGGCGACGGCGGGGACGGCGGCACGGACCCCGGGCGGCTCTACCGCACCGGCGACCTCGTGGTCCGCCGGGCCGACGGGAACCTGGAGTTCCGCGGCCGCGTCGACCAGCAGGTCAAGATCCGCGGGTTGCGCATCGAGCCCGGCGAGATCGAGCAGGCGCTGACCGCGGAGCCGGAGATCGCCGAGGCGGTCGTCGTGGCCCACGGCGAGGGCGCCGACGCGCGGCTGGTGGCGTACGTGGTCCCCGTCCCGGGTACGGCCGCGCCGGACGAGGGGGAGCTGCGCCGCCGCCTCGGCGGACGGCTGCCCGCGCACCTGGTGCCCGCGCTCTTCGCGGTCCTCGCCGAGCTGCCGCGGGCGGCGAGCGGGAAGCTGGACCGGGCCCGGCTGCCGGAGCCCGAACAGGCCGCGGCCGCGGTGGAGTTCGAGGCCCCCTCGACGCCCACGCAGCTCGCGCTGGCGGGCATCTGGGAGGAGATCCTGGGCCGGGGCGGCTTCAGCACCCACGACGGCTTCTTCGCCGTCGGCGGCAACTCGCTCAAGATCACCCAGTTCGCGGCACGGGTCCGGGAGCGCTTCGGGGTGGAGCTGGAACTGCGCGACCTGTTCGTCAACAGCACCCTCGGGCAGCTCGCCGACCTGGTCGAGGAGCGGGAGCTGGCCTCGGCCGACGATGCCGAGCTGCTGGCCCTGCTGGAGCGCGCCGAAGCGGCCGAAGCGGCGGGAGCCGCCGGAGCCGGTCAGGGCGGTGCGCTGTGACCGGCGGACACCCGGGCGCCCTCACCCCCGCCGAGGAGGAGTTCCGCGGG
This sequence comes from Streptomyces sp. NBC_01006, assembly GCF_045162725.1. Classification (NCBI taxonomy): domain Bacteria; kingdom Bacillati; phylum Actinomycetota; class Actinomycetes; order Kitasatosporales; family Streptomycetaceae; genus Streptomyces; species Streptomyces sp. NBC_01006. The sequence continues at coordinate 178,437 of NZ_CP108701.1, forward strand.
CAGGTGCGCGCCCTGCTGGCCGAGGAGCGCGTACGCGCCCTGGCCGCCGAGATCGCCGCGTACCCGCCGGACACCGAGGCCACGCACCTGCCGGTGCACCGCTGGCTGGGCGAGCGGGGCTGGCTGGCCCCGAACTGGCCGCAGGAGTACGGCGGGGCGGGCCTGGGCGCCGCCGAGGCGGCGATCGTCACCGAGGAGATGACGCTCGCCGGGATCCCCGACGACGTGCACGTCCTCAGCATCGACATCGTCGGGCGGTTCCTGCTGGAGGTCGGCACCGAGGAGCAGAAGAAGCGGCACCTGCCGGCGCTGGCCGCCGGCGAGGAGATCGCCACCGTGCTCTTCACCGAGCCGGACGCCGGATCCGACCTGTCGGGGCTGCGCACCACCGCGCGCCGCGACGGCGACGGCTGGCGGCTGTACGGCCAGAAGGTCTACAACATGAAGTCGCAGTACGGCGAAGTGGCGCTGTGCGCGGCCCGCACCACCGAGTCACCGGTGGCGATGCACGGCATCACCCTCTTCCTGCTGCCGCTGCGCTCCCCCGGCGTGCACGTGGAGCCCGTTGCGACGCTGTGCAACGACCGGTTCAACCTGGTCGTCATCGACGGGGTGCGCCTCACGGAGGCCGACGTCCTCGGCGAGGTCGACAACGGCTGGGCCCTGATGAACGAGCTGCTCCAACTGGAGCGCACCGGGGTCGACTTCCACGCCAAGGCCCGTCGCCTGCTGGACCTGGTGACCGAGCGGGCCGCGGCCGCCGGCCGGCTGGCGGACCCGGCGTACGCGCTGCCGCTCGCCGCGCTCGACGCCCGGCTGCGCGCCGGGCACGCCATGGCCTGGCAGCAGGTGCGCAACCTCGGCGCGGGCCGCCCGGACCCGGTCGGCTCGGCGATGGCCAAGTGGTACGTCACCGAGCAGATCCGGCCGGTGCTCGACCTCGGCCTGGAGGTCTGCGGGCTGGAGGCGGTCCTCACCGCCTGGGACGGCGCCGCGCCGGACGGCGGGGTGCTGGAGGCGGGGCTGCGGATGGGCCCCTCGCACCGGCTGGCCTCCGGGACCTCCGAGGTCATGCTCACTCTCATCGCCACCAACGGTTTGGGGCTGCTGTGACGACGGCCGTGCTCGACGAGCTGAGGGAACTGTTCGGGCTGGAGCTGGCGCCCGTGCTGCGCCGGCTCGGGGAGCGGCCGCGCGGCGCCGCCGCCGGGCCGGCGGCCCGGCTCGGGGAGGAGGACGCGGGCACCCGGGACGCCGTGTGGGCCACCCTGGCCGAGCTGGGCGCCTTCGGCCCGCACACGGAGGACGAACGGGCCGCCGTCGCCGAGCTGATGGGCGCGGCCCTGTACCAGAGCCCGTACGCGGACACCGTGACGGCGGCCGCGCTGCTGGCCGCCACCGGGGATCCGGCGTACGGACCGCTGCTGGAGCAGGTCGCCCGCGGCGCGGAGCGTCTGGCTCTCGCGGCCCGCGAGGACGGGCTGACCGGGCCCGCCCGGCCCGGCCCGCTCACCGTGCACCGGGAGGGGGACGGGTACGCGGTCACCGGCCGCCGGCCCTTCACCGCCTTCGCGGCCGACTGCGGCCACCTGGCGGTGGTCGGTACCGGGCCCGACGAGGAGCCCGTACTGGCCCTCGTACCGCGCGAACAGCCCGGGGTGCGCCTGACCCGCCGCGACGACATCGGCCGCGGGGACCTGTACGCGGTGGACCTGGACCGGGCCGCGGTGTCCGGGGCGCTCCACCCGGTGGGCGCGGCCTGGCCGGCCGTGCTGGCCGCGGCCCGGATCCGGCAGGCCGCCGCGCTGGCGGGAGCCGCGCGGGCCGCGGTGGAGCTGGCCGCGGAGCGGCTGAGGTCCCGGCAGGCCTTCGGGCAGCCGCTGGCCCGCCGGCAGGCGCCCGCCCACCGGCTGGCCGCGCTGGCCGCGGAGGCGGCGACCGTACTGGCCTTCGCCCGCTCGGGGGCCACGGCCGCCGACCGTGGGCAGGACGTACGCCGCACCGGCGCGCAAGTGCTGTACCTGGCGGGCGATCTGGCCCGGCGGGCGGCCGCCGAGTCGGTGCACCTGCACGGCGCGTACGGCATGACGGAGGCCTGCGACGCCCAGCTGTTCCTGCGCCGCGCCGCCGTGGACTCCCAGTGGCTGGGCACGGGCACCGAGCTGCTGCGGGAGGCGGCGCCCCCTGCACCCACCCCGAACCCCCGCTGATCCGAAAGGCCGCCCCATGCACGACTCCCACCTCCTGGACCCGGTGCCGCTGCTGCGGGACCTGATCCGGATCGAGACCGTCAACCCGCCCGGCGACGAGGGCCGCCTGGTCGCCCACCTCGAACGGCTGCTGATCGCCGAGGGGATCACGGACTACAAGGTGGTCGGCCCCAGCGCCGAGCGCACCAACCTGGTGGTGCGCTTCCCCGGCCGGGGCGAGGCCCCGCCGCTGCTGCTGCACGCGCACTCCGACGTGGTGCCGGTGACGGGCCAGGAGTGGACGCACCCGCCGTTCGAGGGCCGCCTCGTGGACGGGGAGGTGTGGGGCCGCGGCGCGATCGACATGAAGGGCGGCCTCGCCATGATGCTGTCCGCGCTCTTCCGGCTGCGCGCGGCCGGGGAGCGGCCCGCGGGGGATGTGGTCCTCGCGGTCGTCGCCGACGAGGAGGACGGCAGCGGGGCGGGCGCCGCCTTCCTGGTCGAGCAGTACCCCGAGCTGTTCGAGGGGGTGCGGTACGCCATCGGCGAGGAGGGCGGGGCCGGGATCGAGCTGGCCGGGATCCGCTTCCACCCGGTAGTGGTGGCCGAGAAGCGGCCGGGCTGGCTGCGGCTGACCCTGCGCGGGCCCGGCGGGCACGCCTCGCGGCTGGCCGCGCCGGGCAATCCGACGGCCCGCCTCGGCGCGGTGCTGACCGCGCTGAGCGGGGCCCGGCTGCCGCGCCATCAGATGCCGGCCGCCGACCGGATGCTGGCCGCGCTGGCCGGGGCGCTGCCGGAGCCGCTGGCCGGGGCGGTGACCCGGCTGCGGGAGGACCGCGGGGGCGACGCGCCGCCGGCGGGACTGCCGCTGAACGAGGCGCTCCAGCTCGACTCGGTGCTGCGGCACACCGTCAACCCGACGGTGGTGCGCACCGGACACAAGATCAACATGATGCCGGCGGAGATCACCGTCGACGTCGACGGGCGGATCCTGCCCGGGGAGTTCGAGGTGGCCGACCTGGTCGCCGAGATCCGCGCCCTGATCGGCGGGGATGGCGAGGACGCCGACGCGATCGGGATCGAGCTGCTGCACGAGGACCCCCGGGTCCGCCCCGAGCTGATCGCGGAGCCCGAGTTCGGGCCGTTCTACGACCGGCTGGAGGCGATCTTGCGCGAGGCCGACCCCGAGGCCGTGCCGCTGCCGGTGATGAGCCCGGCCACCACCGACGCCACCGTCTTCGCCCGCCTGGGCATCCGCTGCTACGGCTGGCTGCCGCTCCTGCTCCCCGCCGGGGCCCCGCACCGCCGACTGCTGCACTGCGCCGACGAGCGGATCCCCGTGACCGCCCTGGAGTTCGGCACCCGCTGCCTGACCGAACTGCTGCGCACCTACCCCTGAACCGCCGGTCCCCTGACGACGAAGGCCAGTGACGCCATGTCCTCCGAGTTCCTCTCCCCGCAGCGCGCCGCGCTGCTCGCGCAGCTGCGCCGCGGGCGCGGCCTCGGCTCCGCGCCCGGCGGCATCACGCGCCGGCCCGACCCGGCCGCCCCCGCCGCCCCGTCCTCCGGGCAGCGCCGGCTGTGGTTCTTCGACCAGCTCCAGCCGGGCAGCGCCGCGTACACCATCGCCTGCGGCGTGTGGCTGCGCGGCCGCCTCGACCAGCCGGCGCTGGAGCGGGCGCTGACCCGGATCACCGAGCGGCACGAGGTGCTGCGCAGCGTCCTGCGCGCCGATGGCGAAGGCGGCGTACAGGCGGTGGTCCTGCCCGCCACGCCCGTCGCCGTCCGCACGGTGGATGCCCCCGGCGAGGCCGGGGAGGAGCTCGTACGGCGGGCCGGGCGGATCGCCGCCGAGCCCTTCGACCTCGCCGCCGGACCGCTGCTGCGCTGCACCCTGCTGCACGGCGCCGGCGATGCCCGGCTGCTTGTCCTTGCCATGCACCACGCCGTGTCCGACGGCTGGTCGCTCCAGGTGCTGATCCGCGAACTGGTCGAGCTGTACGGGGCGCAGGCCGAGGGGCGCGAGCCGCGGCTGCCCGAGCTGCCGGTCCAGTACGCCGACTACGCGCTGTGGCAGTCGCAGTGGCTTTCCTCCCCGGCGGCGGCCGCGCAGCTTGAGCACTGGCGGGGGCGGCTCGACGGGGCCGTCCTCGCCGACCTGGCCACGGACCGGCCCCGGCCGGCCCGTTCCGACTTCTCCGGGGCGCACGCCCGCTTCGAGGTGGGCGCGGCGGCCGGGGCCCGGATCGGCGCGCTCGCCGACCGGCTGCGCACCACGCCCTTCACCGTGGCGATGGCCGCGTTCGCCGCTGTCCTCGCCCGCTTCACCGGCCAGGACGACCTCGTGGTGGGCACGCCGGTGGCGGGCCGCGGCCGGGCCGAGACGGCCGCGCTGGCCGGGTTCTTCGTCAACACCCTGCCGGTGCGCATCGACCTGTCGGGCGACCCCTCGCTGGAGGAGCTCGTCGGGCGGATGCACGGCGAGGTGCTGGACGCGCGGGCCAACGCGGAGGTGCCCTTCGACCACCTGGTCGAGGAGCTGCGCCCGCAGCGGGACGCGGGCGGCCGCACCCCGCTGGTGCGCTACCTGTTCCAGTCCGACGAGCAGGCCCAGGAACCGGTCGTGGTGGGCGGCCTGGAGATGCTGCCGGTCCGGCTGGACACCGGCACCGCCAAGTTCGACCTGGCCGTGGACCTCTCCCCGCGCGCCGACGGCGGCTTCGACGGGCTCGTCGAGTACAGCACCGAGCTGTTCGACCCGGCCACCGTGGAGCGGATCGCGACCGCGCTGCGGCTGGTGCTGGAGGAGGCCGGGCCCGCGCGGGCCGCCGCCGCCCTGTCGGAGCTGCCGGTCATGACGGCGGCGGACCGCGCCGGGCTGCTGGAGCGGTGGAGCGGGGCGGGCGTGCCCGCCGTACCGACGGACACCGCCACCGTGCACGGGCACATCGAGGCCCAGGCCGACCGCACGCCGCGGGCCACCGCCGTCCAGTACGGCGAGGAGCGGCTCAGCTACGCCGAACTCGACGAGCGGGCCAACCGGCTGGCCTGGGAGCTGCGGGCGCGCGGCGCCGGCCCGGGCGCGCTCGTCGGGGTGGCGCTGCCGCGCGGCCTGGACCTGATGGTGGCGCTGCTCGCGGTGCTCAAGTCCGGCGGCGCCTACCTGCCACTGGACGCCGGCTACCCGGCGGCCCGGATCGAGATGATGCTGGAGGACGCCGGGGCCCGGGTCCTCGTCACCGACACGGACGCCGTACCCGCGGAGCTGACGGCCGCGGCCACAGCCGCGGGGGCGCGGGTGCTGTGCGTGCGGCGGGACGCGGCTGCGGTCGCCGCCCGTCCGGCGCACCGCCCACAGGCCGGCGCCGGGGCCCGCGACCTCGCGTACGTGATCTTCACCTCGGGGTCCACGGGACGGCCCAAGGGGGCCATGAACGAGCACGGCGCCGTCGTCAACCGGCTGCTGTGGATGCACCGGGCGTTCGGGCTCGCCGAGGGCGAGGGCGTGCTCCAGAAGACACCCATCGGCTTCGACGTCTCCGTGTGGGAGCTGTTCTGGCCGCTGATGGTGGGCGGCCGGTGCGTGCTCGCCCGGCCCGGCGGCCACCAGGACCCCGAGTACCTCTGCGACCTGATCGCCTCGGCCGCGATCACCACCGTGCACTTCGTCCCCTCGATGCTGGCCGCTTTCACCACCGCCGGCCGGCTGCCCGCCGTACGCGACACCCTGCGCCGCATCGTGTGCAGCGGCGAGGAACTGCCCGCCGCGCTGGTCACCGAATGCGCCGGACTGCTGCCGGACACCGGGGTGTTCAACCTGTACGGGCCCACCGAGGCCGCCGTGGACGTGACCTGGTACCCCTGCGCCGAGGGGTACGGCAGCCGGGTGCCGATCGGCCGCCCCATCGACGGCGCGCACGTGTACGTCGTCGACCGCGCGGGCCGGCCCGTCCCCGTCGGCGTGGCCGGCGAACTGCTCCTGGGCGGCCCGGCCGTGGGCCGCGGCTACTGGCGCCGGCCCGGGCTGACCGCGCAGCGGTTCGTACCGGACCCCTTCGGCGCGCCCGGGGCCCGGCTCTACCGCACCGGCGACCTGTGCCGGTGGCGGGCGGACGGCACCCTGCAGTACCTGGGCCGGATCGACCACCAGGTCAAGCTGCGCGGGATGCGCATCGAGCCGGGCGAGATCGAGGAGGCGCTGCGCACCCACCCGGGCGTGGACTCGGCGGTGGTCTCGGTGCGCACCGGCAGCTCCGGAACCCCGGTGCTGGTGGCGCACGTCCGCCCCGCCGAGGGCCCGGACGCACCGGACGCGAACGGGCTGGCCGCCGTCCTGCGCGCCCACCTGCGGGAGCTGCTGCCGGCCCACATGGTGCCCACGGCCTTCGCCGCCGTCGCCGAGTGGCCGCTCGGCCCGAACGGCAAGCTCGACCGGCGCCGGCTGCCGGACCCGGAGCCCGCCGCCCCCGACGCCGGCCGGGCCCTGCCCGCGACGCCCGTGGAGAGCGAGCTGTGCGCGATCTGGGCGCAGGTGCTGGGCGTCCCCGCCGTCGGCGCCACCGACAACTTCTTCGACCTCGGCGGGCATTCGCTGCTCGCCACCCAGCTGCTCGCCCGGATACGGGCGCGGTACGGGGTGGAGCTGCCGCTGGGCCGGCTGTTCGCGGCGCCGACGGTGCGCGCGACGGCCGAGGCCCTGGCCGCGGCCGGGCGCCGTCCGGCGTCCGCACCGGCCCTGCGGCGCATCGACCGGTCCGCCTACCGCGTACCCGCCCCTTCGATTGCGGAGTGAGTCCTTAAATGACCGACACCGAGACGACCGAGACCGAGACACGTGAGGAACTGTTCGCCCTGCCCGCCTCGTTCGGGCAGAAGCGGATGTGGCTGCTGGAGCAGGCGGGCAGCGGGACCGCGCTCTACACGATGCGCGCCGCCCTGCGGCTGCGCGGCCCGCTGGACCACGGGGCGCTGGAGCGCGCCCTGACCGAGGTGGTCGCCCGGCACGAGGTGCTGCGCAGCGTGCTGCGGCTGGACGGCAACGACATCGCGCAGGTGGTGCTCGCCCCCGGCCCGGTGGCCCTGCCCGTCGTGGAGGTGCCCGGCGGCCCGGAGGCGGCCGTGGCCCTGGCCGCGGAGCTCAGCCGGGAGCCCTTCGACCTGGCCGCCGGCCCGCTGCTGCGCTGCTCGCTGCTGCGGCTGTCCGACGAGGACCACGTACTGCTGGCGCTGGTCCACCACAGCGTCTGCGACGGCATGTCGCTGGGCGTGCTGCTGCGCGAGCTGACGGCCCTGTACGAGCCCTGCCTGCACGGCACCGCGCACCCGCTGGAGGAACTGCCGCTCCAGTACGCGGACTACGCCGTCTGGCTGCGCGAGCAGGTGGCCTCCGGCGCCCTGGAGGAGCAGCTGGCCTACTGGGGCGAGCGGCTCGCCGGGGTGCGCGAGCTGCGGCTGCCCGCGGACCTGCCGCGCCCCGCCGTACGGGCGTGGTCGGCGGTGTCGGCGCCGGTGAAGGCGGCGGCGCCGGTGGTGCGCCAGCTGCGGCTGACCGCCCCCGGCGGCGGAGTGACCGCCTCCATGGTCGCGCTGGCCGCGTACGCGGTGGTGCTGTCGCGGTGGAGCGGACAGAACGACCTGGTGGTGGGCCTGCCCGTGGCCGGGCGGCCCGAGGTGGACCTCGAACCGCTGGTCGGGTTCTTCGTGAACACCCTGCCGATCCGCGTCGACCTGTCCGGGGACCCGTCCTTCGGCGAGCTGCTTGCCCAGGTCCGGGACCGGTGTGTGGAGGCGTACTCCCGGGCCGACGTGCCGTTCGAGCTGATGGTGGAGCGGGCGCACCCGGACCGGCGGGCCGGCCGGCTGCCGCTCGCGCAGACGCTGCTGAACGTGCAGCAGTCCGTACCGCCGGTCCTGGCCGCGATCACCGGCGTGACGCTGGAACCATTCGAACTCCCCGACACCGCGCTGCAGTTCGACGCGGTCGCGGACCTGGTGGAGCAGGGCGACGCGGTGACCGGGCACGTGTCCCTGTCCGCGGACCTCTTCACCGCCGAAACGGCCGCCCTGGTGGCGCGCTCGCTGTCCTCGGTGCTGCGGGCCGCCTCCGCGGCTCCCGGCACCGCTCTGTCGGCGCTGCCCTGCCCGGTGGCGGACGCCCGCGCGGCCGCGCCCGTCGAGGCGTACGAGGCGTACGAGGCGTACGAGGAAGTCCGTACGGCCGTCCCGGCGGGCGGCGGGAAGCCGCAGACCCCCGGCGAGCACCTGCTGGTCGCGCTGTGGCGCGAGGTGCTGGAGGTCTCCGAGGTCGGGGTCCACGACGAGTTCTACGCCCTGGGCGGGAACTCGATGCGGGCCGTACGGATCGTGACCGCCGCCCGGGAGCAGGGGTTGGAACTTCCCCTGGACCGGATGCTCGGCCAGCACACCATCCGCGAGGTCATCGCCCACACCGAGGCCGCCGCCGCGGCGGCCGGGCACCGCACCACCGCCGCTCCCGCGGCCGCCTGACAGGAGAGACCCACCCCGTGACCACCCAGACCACCGCCGCCGGGGCGCACAGCGCACCCGCCGGCAAGGACTACTCCGTACCGGTGCTGCCCGGCACGGGGGACACGGACTACGCCCGCTACATGCGGACCGACACCCTGCTGTCCCTCCAGCGCCGCCCGGAGGAGGTCATCCACCGCGACGAGCTGCTCTTCCAGGTGGTGCACCAGTCCACCGAGCTGTGGCTCAAGCTCGCCTGCCAGGAACTCACCGACAGCACCCGGCTGATCGGCGAGGGCTCCTTCGACACGGCCGTACGGCTGCTGGAGCGGGCCCGGCTCGGCGTCCGGCTGGCCACCGACCAGCTGGAGATGATGCGCCGGCTCTCCCCCTGGGACTTCCAGACCATCCGCACCGTCCTGGGCCACGGCTCCGGCTTCGAGTCCCCCGGCTGGGCGGCCGCCCGGCGCGCCACCGCAGTGCTCGGCGAGGCCTTCGACCGCGCCGTCGAGGAGCGGGGCGTCGACCTCGCCGAGGTCTACCGCACGCAGCCCGACACGCCCGTGCACCGCCTCGCCGAGGCCCTGATCGGCTGGGACGAGGGGATCTCCCTGTGGCGGGTGGAGCACTGCAAGATGGCGCTCCGCCTGCTGGGCGAGGACGTCCTGGGCACCAAGGGCATCCCCATCGGCGTGCTGACCAAGCTGATCGGCCACCAGTTCTTCCCCCGCCTGTGGCTCGTGCGCACCGAGCTCACCCGCACCGGCCCGATGGGCGACGCCGCCCCGACCGCGCCCCCGGCGGCTCCCTGCCCGGCGGCCCCCCTTCCCGAGGAGAAAGACCGCAAATGAAAGCGCTCACCGACTGGCTCGCAGCGCCCGAGCCGGACCGTTTCCCCTACGCCGGCGTGGTCGCGGCCTACCGGGAGGGCGGCAAGCACTTCGTCTCCGACTCGCTGCTGGCGCTGCTCGACCGGGCGCGCGGGGAGCTGACCGCCGCGCCCGCCCCGGCCGGGGCCGGCCAGGAGGCCGCGCGCGAGGTGCTGGACCGGTTCCTGGACACCGCCCTCGACAAGTACGACGGCCGCTACGACTACCCCACCTACACCGCGCTGTCCCTGCTGGCCCCGCCCGCCGGAGCCGGTCCCGAGGAGATACGCGGGCACCGCGACCGGCTCGTCGTACACCTCCTGGGCGACCTCGCCCGCTTCGAACTGGCCGCCGTGGCCGGGGAGAGCGCTCTCCTGCCGGAGCTGCGCCCGTCCCCGCTGCTGGTCGGCAAGCGCCACCGGCTGGCGCTGCGGGTGGCCGCGCCGGCGCTGGCCCGCCTCGGGCTGCCCGGCCCCGTACCGGGCGATGAGCCCGAGAAGGCGGCGCGCCGGCTGTGGGAGACGGCCGACGCGTCCATGACGGCTCGGGAGCGGCTGGTGCTGGACCTGAGCATGCTGCCGGTGCACGTCACGCACGACGAGTACCTGTTCATCCGCGTGCTCCAGGCCTTCGAGGCCACCTTCACCCTGCTGGCGGCCGAGTTGCGGGCGGCGATCGAGGCCCTCGACGCGGGCCGCGGGCCGGCCGCCGCGGACCGGCTGCGCCGCGCGGCGACCGCCCTGACGGAGTCCGCGCCGCTGTTCTCGCTGCTCGCCACCATGCAGGCCGAGGCCTTCCGGGTGTTCCGGGAGTTCACCGAGGGGGCGAGCGCCATCCAGTCGCGCTCGTACAAGCTGGTGGAGTCCCTGTGCCGGACCCCGGACGCCGAGCGGCTCCACTCGCACGCCTACCGCTCCGTGCCCGAGGTCCGCGAACAGGTGCTGGCCGGGCAGCGGACCCTGGACGACGCGTACGCGGACGCCCTGGCCGGGCCGCGCGCCGGCCGCGGCTGCGTGCTCCCGGCCGCCGCCGCGATGGAGGAGTTCGCCTCCGCGCTGCGCCGCTGGCGCCAGACCCACTACCGGCTCGCCGTACGGATGCTGGGCAACCGCAGCGGCACCGGATACACGGAGGGGACCCCCTACCTCGGCGAGGTGCGGAAGATCCCCGTGTTCGACTCCGTGCACCGCGCTCAGGAGTCGGAAGCCTCCTCCGCGGCCTGATCCGCGGCCTGATCCACGGCTGGCCGCTCCGGGATGGCGCGCAGCGTGCGTACGGATCGTCCGGCGATCGGCGCGACCGAGAGCAGCAGCAGGACCGGTGCGACGGCGAGGGCGGTACGGGCCCCCGCGTACTGGGTGAGCAACCCGGCGCAGGTGGTGCCCAGTGTGAGCATCCCGAAGCTGATGAGCCGGTAGGTGGCGGTCATCCGGGCGTACAGGTGCGGGGCGGTCAGCCGCTGCCGCATGGTCACCGCGATCACGCTGCCCGCGGAGGCCCCTCCGGTGCCCAGCAGGTAGGCGAGGGCGCTCACGGGCAGGTCGGCGCCGCCGCCGTCGGCGGTGAGCAGCAGCAGGTAGGGCGTGGTCGAGAAGGCCAGCACGGTCAGGAAGGCCGGGCCGAAGCCGAGGCGGCGCAGCAGCGGCGGGGCGGTGAGCGCCCCGGCCACGGCGCCGAGCCCGCCGGCGACCATGACGAGCCCGAAGTCGGCGCTGTCGTGGCCGAGTTCGCGGACGAAGCGCATCAGGAAGGCCAGGTTGAGCAGGGCGATGCCCGCGTTGTAGATGCCGGCGTGGACGGCGACGGCGCGCAGCGGCGGGTTGTCGAGGACCGAGCGCAGCCCCTCCCCCAGTTCCCGGCGCAGGTCGCGCGGGGCGGCGGAGCGGACGGTCTTCTCGCGGTGGCGTACGAGCATCAGGGCGCTGGCGGAGGCCAGGTAGGACAGGGCGTCGAAGACGAGGGTGGCGGCGGGGCCGAAGAGCGCGGCGAGCCAGCCGGCGAGGCCGGGCCCGGCGGTGCCGCCGACGGCCTGGTTGGCCGTCACCAGGCTGTTGGCGGCCGGGAGCTGGGCGGCGGGCAGCAGTCGTGGCAGGTAGGCGGTGGCGGCGATGTCGTACACCGCGCTCAGGGAGCCGCCAAGCAGGGCGATCAGCCACACGTGCCACAGCGCGAGCCCGCCGAGCAGCGCGAGGACGGGGACGGCCAGGACGAGCGCGAAGCGGGCGAGGTCGGCGGCGATCATCACGGGGCGGGCGGGGCGGCGGTCCAGCCAGACCCCGGCGAACAGCGGCAGCAGGAAGAACGGCGCCATGTAGAGGGTCTGGAGCAGGCCGACCTGGGTGCCGCTCGCGTGCAGGCCGGTGACCATCAGCAGCGGCAGTACGAACTCCGTGATCTTGGAGCCGAACTGGGAGACGGCGTCCCCCGCCCACAGGGCCCGGTAGTCGCGGGTGGTGCGCAGCGGATGGCGGGGGCGGACCGCCCCGGGGCCGGGCTCGGTGCGTGGCTCGGTACTCGTCATGGGTGACCTTCCCCAGGTTCTCGGCGTTGTCGGCGTTCTTCGGCGTTCTTCGGCGTTCTTCGGCGTTCCTCGGCGGGCTGCGGGAGTCCGGGGTACGGGCACCCTGACGGACTCTCACAGCCCCTACGCGCACGGGGCAGTCGGGGAAAGCCCCGATCGAGGCGGGACCGGCGACTGCGCCAAGGTGTGCACCGTTGACCACGGTGTGATCGAGGTGAGGTCATTACATGAACTGGCGAGACGTACTTTCCGGTACGGCACAGGAGCGCCCGCACGCGACGGCCTTCCGCTTCCACTCCGAGGAGCCGGGCGAGCCCGAGGTGCTCGACTGGGCCGGGCTCGACGCCCGGGCCCGGGCCGTCGCGGCGCACCTGGCGGACCTCGGGCTGGGCGGGCGCAGTGCCGTCCTGCTGTTCCCCGCCGGACTGGACTACGTGGCCGCCTTCTTCGGCTGCCTGTACGCGGGGGTCGTCGCGGTCCCCGCTTACCCGCCGAGCCGCAACGCCCGCTCCACCGAGCGGCTCGCCGCGATCGTGCGCGACAGCGGCGCGGAGGTGGCCCTGACGACGGCGGTGATCCGCGACCGGCTCGCCCCGCGCCTGGCCTCCGCCGACGGGGTGCCGCCGCTGCGGCTGGTGGCGACCGACGCGATGAGCGCCGAGGACGCGCCGGCCTGGCGGGCCCCGCGGATCGGCGAGGACGCCACGGCCTTCCTCCAGTACACCTCCGGCTCCACCTCGACGCCCCGCGGCGTCGTCCTCAGCCACGGCAACCTGCTGCACAACACCGCGATGATCGCCCGGGTGTTCGGGCTGGACACCGGGATGCGCGGGGTGTCGTGGCTGCCGATGTACCACGACATGGGCCTGATCGGCTCGGTCATGGGGACCGTCCGCGCGGGCGGCACGATGTCGCTGATGGCGCCGAGCACCTTCGCCCGCGACCCGCTGCGCTGGCTGGGCGTGGTCGCCGAGGAGCAGGCGACCGTCACCGGCGGCCCCAACTTCGCGTACGACCTGGCCGTCGAGCGCACCACCGAGGAGCAGCGGGCCGCCCTGGACCTGTCGTCCTGGCAGGTGGCGTACAACGGGGCCGAGCCCGTCCGCCCGGCCTCGCTGCACCGCTTCGCCGAGGCCTTCGCCGTCTCCGGCTTCCGCCCCGAGGCCTTCCTGCCCTGCTACGGGCTGGCCGAGGGCTCCCTGCTGGTGACGGGCGGGCCCGCGGGCACCGGCTTCCGCACCTGCGAGCCGCCCGCGGGCTCCGGCGTGGCCGGCGAACTGGTCGCCTCCGGGGTGCTGCCGCCCGAACAGCGGCTGGAGATCGTCGACCCCGAGACCCGGCTGCCCGTGGCCGACGGGGAGGTCGGCGAGGTGTGGGTGGCCGGCCCGAGCGTGGCGCGCGGCTACTTCAACCGCACCGACGCCGTCGCCGACACCTTCGGCGCGCTCGTCGAGGGCGGTGACGGCACCGGCTTCCTGCGCACCGGCGACCTCGGCTTCCTCTCGGGCGACGGCGACGGCGACGGCGACGCACGCGAGCTGTACGTGACCGGCCGCCGCAAGGACCTGATCATCGTCCGCGGCCGCAACCACTACCCGCAGGACATCGAGCTGACCGCCGAGCGCTGCTCGCCCGCGCTGCGCGGCAACGGCGGCGCCGCCTTCTCCGTCACCGGCGCCGACGGCGCCGAGCAGCTGGTCGTCGTCCAGGAGTTGATCCACGGCCACGGGCTGGCGGACCCGGCGGAGCTGGCCCGCACCGTGCAGGCCAGGGTCGCCGAGCAGCACGAGGTGCGCCCGCACGCCGTGGTCCTGATCCGTACGGCCTCGCTGCCGCGGACCTCCAGCGGCAAGGTGGCCCGGCACGCCTGCCGCGCCGCCTATCTGGCGGGAGAGCTGCTGGTGACGGCGGTCCACGCCGACGAGGAGCAGCCGGCCGCCGCTGCCGGGGACGCGGCCGCGGACCTGCCCGTACCGGCCGCCGGCGATCGCGAGGCGGTCCTGGCCCACCTGCGGCGGGTCGCGGCCGTACTGCTGCGGACCCGGCCCGAGGAGGTGCCCGCGGACGCCTCCCCGGCGGCCCTGGGCCTGGACTCGCTGGACTCCGTACGGCTCCTGCACCGGCTGCAGCGGGAGTTCGGGCTGGAACTCGGCCCGGAAGAGGCCTTCTCGCTGACCCTGGCCGAACTGGCCGACGCCATCGCCGTCGCCGGCGCCGAGGCGTCGGGCGCGGCGCCCGCGCCGCTCGCCGACACCCCGCCCGGGGACGGCGAACTCTCGCACGGGCAGCGGGCCATGTGGTTCATGCACCGGATGGACCCGGACAGCTCCGCCTACCACCTCGCCGCCGCCGCCGAACTGTCCGGCGAGGTGGACCCGGCGGCGCTGCGCCGCGCGCTGGCCGCCGTCGTACGCCGCCACGCGGCCCTGCGCACCACCTTCCCCGAGGTCGGCGACGGTCCCGTACAGCGCGTCCACGCCGTACTGGAGCCGGAGTTCACCGAAACCGACGCGAGCGCGTGGCCCGCGGAGCGGATGCGGGCCGAGCTGACCGCGCTCGCCTACCGGCCCTTCGACGTGGAGGCGGGCCCGCTGCTGCGGGTGTCCCTGCTGCGGTGCGGGCCCGGCCGGCACCGGCTGGTCGTCTCCCTGCACCACCTGGTGTCCGACCTGTGGTCCCTGGAGATCCTGCTGCGGGAGCTCGGCGCGCACTACCGGGCCGAGACCGGCGGGCCCGCCCCCGACGCGCGGGCCGTGCCCGGGTTCGGCGCGGCCGTACGCCGCCAGGCGGGACGGCTCGCCGGGTCGGAGGGCGAGCGGCTGTGGGAGTTCTGGCAGCGCGAGCTGGCGGGCGCCCCGACCGTACTGGAACTGCCCTCCGACCACGTCCGCCCGGCCCGCCGGCGCGCCCCGGCCGGGGCGCGGCGCTTCCGGCTGGAGCCGGGGACCGCCGCCGCGCTGGGCGCCCTCGCCCGCGCCGAGGGGACCACCCTCTACACCGTCCTGCTGTGCGCGTACCAGCTGATGCTGGGCCGCACGGCCGGGCAGGCGAGTCTGCTCGTGGGCTCCCCCGTACACGGCCGGGAGCACGCCGACACGGCGGAGGTGGTCGGACCGTTCCTCAACACCGCGGTACTGCGCGCCGACCTGGTGCCGGGCGAGTCGTTCACCGCCCTGCTGCGGCGGGCAGCGCGGAGCGTACCGGCCGCCCTGGGGCACAGCGCGATGCCGCTGTCGCTGCTGGTCGAGCGGAGCCGGGTGGCGCGCGACACGAGCCGCACCCCGCTGGTGCAGGCGCTCTTCACGCTCCAGTCGGGCCCCCTGGCGGCGTTCGTCCTGGGCGATCCGGCCTCCCGGTTCGATCTGGGCGGTCTGGAGATGCGGCCGGTGCCGCTGGACCAGCCGCACGCCCAGATGGACCTCCAGCTGACCTTCGCCGAGGTGGACGGCACGCTCAGCGGGCTGCTCCAGTTCGACCGCGCCCTGTTCGAGGACGCCACGGCCGAGCGGATGGCCGCCGGGCTGTGCGCCCTGCTGGACGCCGTCGCCGCGGACCCGGAGCGCCCCGCCGCCCTGCTGCCGCTGATGCCCGCCGCCGAGCGGGCCGCCGTCCTGCAGGGCCTGGGCGACACCGCCGTGCCCGGGACTTCGGACATCCCTGTGCACGAGCTGGTGGCCGCGCAGGCCGCCCGGACGCCCGACGCGCCCGCCCTGGCCTTCGACGACGCCGAGTACGCGCTCGGCCCGGCCGGGCCGGCCCCGGACGCGGACCGGGTGCGCGACACCCGGACGCTGAGCTACCGGGAGCTGGACGCGGCCGTGAACCGGCTCGCCCGGCTGCTGCTGGTGCGGGGGCTGCGGGCCGAGGAGACCGTGGCCGTGCGGCTGCCGCACGACGAGACGATGGTCGTGGCGATGCTCGCGGTGCTGCGGGCGGGCGGCAGTTATCTGCCGGTCGACCCGCACCTGCCGGCCGAGCGGATCGCGTACCTGCTGGCCGACAGCGGCGCCCGGATCGTGATCACCGACTCGTCCGTGGACACGGCCGCTGCGGCCGGCGGCGCCGACGGCGCCGCGGCCGGCCCGGTCCGGCTGGTCCTCGACGAGCTCGCCGGGGAGTTGGCCGCGCTGCCCGCCTCCTCCCCCGCCGTCTCCGTACGCCCCGACCAGGCGGCGTACCTGCTCTACACCTCCGGCTCGACCGGCCGCCCCAAGGGGGTGCAGGTCCCGCACGGCGCCCTGGCCAACTTCCTCGCCGCGATGGTCCGGCTGCTGGGGCCCGCCGAGGGCGGCCGGCTGCTGGCCGTGACCACGTTCTCCTTCGACATCTCCGCCCTGGAGGCCTACCTCCCGCTGATCACCGGCGGCTGCTCCCACATCGTGCCGCGCCGGATCGCGGCCGCCGGGGAGCAGCTGCGGGTGCGGCTGGAGTCCGGCGCCTTCTCGATGATGCAGGCCACCCCCGCGACCTGGCGGCTGCTGTGCGAGGCGGGCTGGACCGGCACCCCGGGCCTGGCGATGGCCAGCGGCGGCGAGGCCCTCTCCCCCGGGCTGGCCCGCACGCTGCTGTCGTTCGCTGCGGGCACCCTGTGGAACCTGTACGGGCCGACCGAGACCACCGTGTGGTCGACCGGTACGCAGGTCACCGCGGTGCCCGGGGCCGCCACCCCGCTGGGCGCGCCCGTCGCCAACACGCAGGTGTACGTGCTCGACGCGGCGCTGGAGCCGGTACCCGCCGGCGCGGCCGGCGAGCTGCTGATCGGCGGCGCCGGGCTGGCCCGCGGCTACCTGGGCCGGCCGGGCCTGACGGCGGCGGCGTTCGTACCGGACCCGTACGGGGACACCCCGGGCGCCCGCCTGTACCGGACCGGGGACCTGGCGCGGACCACCGCGGACGGCCGGACCGAGCTGCTGGGGCGGGTCGACAACCAGGTCAAGGTCAACGGCCACCGGATCGAACTGGGCGAGATCGACGCGGCGCTGAGCCGGCTGCCGGAGCTGAGCCAGGGCGTGGCCGTGGTGCACCGGCCCGCGCCGGACGCCCCGGCGCTGCTGGTCGCGTACGTCCGCTCGGGCCGGGACGCACGGGCAGCGGACTTCGACGAACGCGAAACCTCCCGCGCCCTGCGCGAGGAGCTGGCGCGGGTGCTGCCCGCGTACATGGTGCCCGCCCGGTTCGTGTGGGTGGACGGCTTCCCGCTGAACACCAGCGGCAAGGTGGACCGGGCGGCGCTCAAGCCGCCCGCGGCGGAGCAGGACGGGCCCCGCGCGGAGCCGGTCACGGCGACCGAGCGGGAGCTGGCGGGGATCCTCGCCGAGCTGCTCGGCACCGGGGCGATCGGCCGCACGGACAACCTCTTCGACCACGGCGCCCACTCCCTGCTGATGTCCCGTTTCGCGGTGCGGGTGCGGGAGTCGCTGGGGGCGCAGCTGCCGTTGCGGGTGATGTTCGAGACGCCGACGCTGGAGCACCTGGCGGCGGCCGTGGACGCCCTCGCGACGGCGGACGGGCCGCCGCAGCCGGGCGGCGGGGCGGGCCGGATCACCCGGATCGACCGCACCCGCCAGGTCGGCCTCGTCGCGCCGGGAGCGGCGCCGGGCGGGGGCAAGGACGCGTTGCGGGCCCTGCGGGCCGCACGCCGGATCGGCAGCCAGAGCGGCTCATGACGTACGTGGAGAATCCGATGGCCCTGATGCACCCCGAGCAGATCATGTTCCCGGCGACGCACGCCCAGCAGCGGATCATGATCATCGAGCAGCTGTACCCGGGCGGCTCCGCCTATCACGTGCCCTTCGCGGTGCGGCTGCGCGGACCGCTCGACACCGCGGCCCTGACCGGCGCCGTCCGGGAGGTGGTGCGCCGCCACGAGTCGCTGCGCACCGTCTTCCGCACGGTCGACGGGGTCCTCGGCCAGATCGTGGAGGAGGACCACCTCGTCGAGGTGCCCGTACGGGACCTGACCGGCCACGCGGCCGCGGCCGACCCCGAGGAGCTGGCCGCCCTGGTGGCCGGGGCGGCCGCTCGCCCCTTCGACCTCACGGGACGGCTGCTGCGCGTCGAGCTGCTGCGGCTGGCCGCCGAGGACCACGTCCTGGCCGTCACCATGCACCACCTGGTCTCCGACAGCTGGTCCTGCGGGATCTTCGTCGGCGAACTGGCCGCGGCGTACCCGGTGCTGCGGACCGGCGGGCGGCCTCAGCTGCCCGAGCCGGAGGTGCAGTACGTCGACTACGCGGCCTGGCACCGCGAGCAGCTCGACGCGGAGCGGACCGAGGAGCTGCTCGGCTACTGGCGCGAGCGGCTCGCCGGGATGCAGCCGGTGCTGGAGCTGCCCGCCGACCGGCCGCGGCCCCCTGTGCAGTCCTTCCGCGGGGCGACCCTGCCGGTACGGCTGTCCCCGCGGACCTCGGCCGCCGTACGGCAGGCCGCCCGTACCCTCGGGGTCACCCCGTTCACCGCCCTGCTGGCCGCCTTCCACGCGGCGGTGGGCCGCTGGACCGGCGGCGAGGACATCACCGTCAGCAGCGGGGTCGCCAACCGCACCCCGCAGGTGGAGCAGGTCGTCGGCTGCTTCATCAACGTGCTGCTGCTGCGGGCCTCGCTGGCCGGCGACCCCAGCTTCGCCGAACTGGCCGCGCAGGTGGGCGAGACCGTACTGGACGGCCTGCAGCACCAGGACCTGCCCTTCGACCGGCTCGTGGAGGAACTCGCGCCCAAGCGGGACCTGAGCCATCAGCCGCTGGCGCAGGTGATGTTCCTGCTGCAGAGCGCGCCGCTGCCGGACGTGGCGCTGGACGGTCTGGAGCTGTCGACCGTCCCGGTCCGCCGCAAGGCCACCCACCTGGACCTCAACGTGCAGCTGTGGGACTCCGGGGAGTGCTTCGAGGGGGTCGTCGACTACAGCACCGACCTCTTCGACGAGGCCACCGTCGCCCGTATGTGGACCCAGTACGAGACCCTCCTGGCGGCGGCCGCGGCCCGCCCGGGGGACCGGATCGGGGAGCTGCCGCTGCTGCGCCCCGAGGACGAGCACACCCTGCTCACCGAGTGGAACCGGACCGCCGCCGAGGTCCCCGCGGAGCTCACCCCGGCCCTGGTCGAGGCCCGGGCGGCCGCCCACCCGCAGGCCCCGGCCGTGGTCGGCGACGCGGGCACCCTCACGTACAGGGAGCTGAACGAGGCCGCGAACCGGCTGGCCCGGCTGCTGATCGAGCGGGGCGCGGGCCCCGAGCGGACGGTGGCGCTGATGCTGCCGCGCTCGGCCGAGACGGTGACGGCCGTGCTGGCCGTCCTCAAGTCCGGTGCCGCGTACGTCCCGGTGGACCCGGTGCTGCCGCCCGACCGGATCGCGTACCTGCTCTCCGACGCGGCGCCGTCGGCCGTGGTCACCACCACGGCCGTCCCCGCGGCGGCGACGGGCGCGGCCGAGCGCCTCGACCTGGACGCGCCCGACACCCTGGCCGCGCTGGCCCGCTGCGCCGCCGGCGACGTCACCGACGCCGACCGGCGGGCCCCGCTGCGCCCCGACCACCTGGCGTACGCCATCTACACCTCCGGCTCGACGGGCAGGCCCAAGGGCGTCCTGATCAGCCACCGCGCGCTCGCCGACTACCTGGCCGCCTGCCGCCGGGACTACCCGGGCCTGGCCGGTTCGGCGCTGCTGCACTCGCCGGTCTCCGTCGACCTGTCGGTGACCACCCTGCTGGGGCCGCTGACCGCGGGCGGCCGGATCGTGCTGGGCGGGCTCGACGGCCGCACCGACGAACTGCCGGGCGGGGAGGGCCGGCTGTCCCTGCTGAAGGTCACCCCGAGCCACCTGCCGATCCTGCTGGGGCTGCCCGAGGCGTACTCGCCCACCGGGGACCTGGTCATCGGCGGCGAGATGCTGACCTCGGAGGTCCTGGACCAGTGGCGTACGCGCTTCCCCGGCGCGGTGGTCACCAACGAGTACGGCCCCACCGAGGCCACCGTGGGCTGCGTGGCCCTCCAGGTGGGCCCCGGCGAGGTGCTGGCCCCGGGCCCGGTCCCGATCGGCCGGCCCATGGCCAACTCCCGCGCGTACGTACTGGACCGCGCGCTGCGGCCGGTGCCGGTCGGGGTGGCGGGCGAGCTGTACGTGGCGGGCGCCGGGCTGGCCCGCGGCTACCACGGGCGGCCCGCGCTGACCGCGTCCGCGTTCCTGCCCGACCCCTTCGGGGAGCCCGGGCAGCGGATGTACCGCACCGGGGACCTGGCCCGCTGGACGGCCGGCGGCGGCCTGGACTACCTCGGCCGCATCGACGACCAGGTCAAGGTCCGCGGGTTCCGCATCGAACTCGGCGAGGTCGAGGCGGCCCTGGCGGCCCTGCCCGGGATCCGGGAGGCGGTCGTCAAGGCGGTCCGGGAGACCGGCGACACCACCCTCGCCGCCTACTACGTACCGGACGGCGCCGCGGAACTGCCGGTGGGCGGGTTGCGGGAGCAGCTGCGCCGGACCCTGCCCGAACACATGGTGCCCGCGCACTTCGTGGCGCTGGAGCGCCTGCCGCTCGCGGTCAGCGGCAAGGCCGACCGGGGGGCCCTGCCGCCCGTCGGCAGCGCCCGGCCGGCCCTGGACACCGGGCGGCTGGCCCCCCGTACCCCGGTGGAGTCGCTGCTGGCCGAGGTGTGGGGCAGCGTGCTCCACGTCGACGGGGTGGGCGTACGGGACGACTTCTTCGAGCTGGGCGGCTACTCGCTGGCCGCGACCCGGATCGCCGCGCTGACCGCGGAGGTGTTCGGGGTGGAGATCCCGCTGCGGGAGGTCTTCGCGGCCACCGACGTGGAGAGCCAGGCGGCCCTCGTGGAGGCGGCCGGCCGGGACCAGGGCGTGGACGTCGGGGCGATCGCGCGCCTGGCCCTGGAGATCGGCGAGCTCAGCGAGGACGAGGTGGAGGAACTGCTGGCCGGCCGGGACGGATCCGGGCCGGCGGACACGGACGCTGGAGGCGGTCGGTAATGATCGGACAGGCATGCCTGCACGAGCTCGTGCAGGACTGGGCGCGGCGGATCCCCGAGGCGCCCGCGCTGCGCTTCGAGGGCGAGCAGTGGAGTTACGGGGAGCTGAACGGGCGGGCCAACCGGCTGGCGGCGCACCTGCGCCGGATGGGCGTGGGCCGGGAGTCGGTCGTGGGCGTGCTCATGGAGCGCGGCCCGCAGCTGCCGTTGGCGATGCTCGCGATCCTCAAGGCGGGCGGGGCGTACCTGCCGATGGACCCGGCGCAGCCCGTGGAGCGGCTGGGCTACCTGATGGGGGACGCGGGCTGCGAGATGGTCGTCACCACGACCGCCCTGGCCGGGCAGGTCCCCGAGGAGGCGGCTGCGGTCTGCCTCGACGACCCGTTCACGGCGGAGATGCTGACCGGGCTGTCCGCGGCCGACCCGGAGCTGCCGGCGCACCCGGACCAGCTGGCGTACGTCATCTACACCTCGGGGTCGACGGGCCGCCCCAAGGGGACCCTGCTGCCGCACCGGGGCGTGGTCAACCTGACCTCGCACATGGCGCGGCAGTTCACGATCGGTCCGGGCGACCGCTGGCTGCAGCTGACCACGCCCTGCTTCGACGTGAGCGTCCTGGAGATCTTCGGGGCGCTGACCACGGGCTCCTGCCTGGTGCAGGGTTCGGCGCTGACCCTGCTCGACCCGCGGGCGCTGGGCGCCCTGATGCGCGACGAGGGCGTCACGATCGGGGTGTTCACCACGGCGATCCTGCCCCTGCTGGACCCCGAGCAGCTGCCCGAACTGCGGGTGCTCAACGTGGGCGGGGAGCAGCTGAGCCGCTTCCAGGCGGACCGCTGGTCCTCGCCGACGCGGATCGTCAACAACCAGTACGGGCCCACCGAGGCGACCGTGGCCTGTACCGAGCAGCGCCATGATCCGCGGCTGGGCCGGCCCAAGCCCCTGATCGGGGAGGCGATGCCGAACCTGGAGGCGCACGTGGTGGGCCCGGACGGGGCGGAGCGGCCGCCGGGCGGGTTCGGGGAGCTGCTGATCGGCGGCGTGTGCCTGGCGCGGGGCTACCTGAACCGGCCGGGGCTGACGGCGCTGAAGTTCGTACCGGATCCCTTCGGCGGACACGGCGCCCGGCTGTACCGGACGGGCGACCTGGTCCGCTGGACGGTGGGGGACGACGGCCTGGAGTTCGCGGGGCGGATCGACACCCAGATCAAGCTGCACGGGCACCGGATCGAGCCCGGCGAGATCGAGGAGGTCCTGCTGAAGCATCCGCGGGTCAAGGACGCGGTGGTGGACCTGGTGCGGCCGCAGGAGGGGGGCGAGGGCGTGCTGACGGCCTTCGTCACCGGTACGGACACCCCTTCGCTCGCGGAGGTCCACGCGCACCTGCGCGCGGTGCTGCCGGTGTACATGCTGCCGGGGCGGGTGGTCGTCCTGGAGGAGATCCCGCTGACCCCCAACGCCAAGGTGGACCGGCGCGCACTGGCCGCCGCGCTCTGACCCGAGGAGGCCCGGCCCGCGGTGTGCGGGCCGGGCCCTGTCGGCTGCGGGGCGCTCAGAGAGCGGGGGCCTCCTGGCCGACCCGCAGCCGGGCGTCCCACAGGAACTCGTAGAACGGCCGGTGGTGCGCGGCGAACCGCGCGAGCTCCGGGTTGTTCTCCGCGGTGTGCCGGTAGGCGGTGCGGCTCTTGGAGAACCCGGTGCTGTTGGCGACGGCGACGTGCCAGCGGTCGGTGCGCTGCCATTCGCCGCGGGCGGTGGCGTCCCAGCTGAGCGTCTCGGGCCGGAAGGGGATGCCGACGGCGGCGCAGTACGCGGCCATCGTGGCGGCGGGCCGCTCCACCAGGTCGTCGGAGTCGACGACCACGGGCGGCTCGCCCCCGGCGGCGAGGACGGCCAGGTACATCTCGTGCAGGCCCTCGATGCCGACGTCCGAGAGCTCCATGTCGGGCTGGAGGGCGTAGAAGGAGGAGACGATCTCCTCGGGACGGCGCAGCAGGAAGGTGTGCCGGGTCCCGGCGAGGAACTCCTTGTCGGCGAGGACCTCGGCGTAGCGGTGGTCGGTGGTGTCCTTGAAGAACACCGGCCGGTGGCGGGCGAGTTCGCCGATCGCGTCGATCAGCTCGCGTTCGGAGCGGACGGCGGCGCCCTCGACCTCGGTCTCCCCGAAGTCCGCGACGTTGCAGAACGGCTCGTGCAGGGCGGTGATGTCGCCGTGCTGGAGCATCGACCGGAAGAACGCGGTCGAACGTGATCGTGGTGCCGCCCAGAGCGCTGTCGCCGGCATGTCCCCGCCTTCGTGTCCGGAAAAACCAAGGGTGATGTGCGCCGGGTCCGCCGCTGCGGCGTCCCCGGGTGCCCCACTCAACCGCGGGCCGCTCCCGGCCCGCTATCGGCCCGCTGCCGGGCCGCTCCCCGGGCCGACGGCCGGCCAGTAGCGAACGAATAGCGGAACGACTGTCGGGAGATTCCCCGGCTTATGCCCGGGCGGTGCGACTGCGACCGTCGGGAGCGCAGAGTTCCGCCGAGCATGGGAACGGAAGACATGAGCGATGTGATGGATCCGCTGACCCGGCCCGGCGCGCCGGGTGGGGAGGACCCCGGCGGCACCCCTCGGGAGGACGGGCCGCCGGAGGGCGGGCCCGATGAGGTGCGGGCCGCGCCGCGGCGGGGCTCGCGCCGGTGGCGCAGGGTGCGGGTGACCGCCTGGTGCCTGGCGGTGCTGCTGGTGACGATGGCCTGCGTGGCCGGTCTGGCGGCGACCCGGATGGTGCGGGCCTCGTACCCGCAGGTGTCGGGCGAGCTGTCGGTGCCCGGCCTGCACGGGCCGGTGACGGTGGCCCGGGACGCCTCGGGCGTCCCCCAGATCTACGCGGGCGACCCGCACGACCTGTTCCTCGCGCAGGGGTTCGTGCACGCCCAGGACCGGTTCTGGGAGATGGACGTCCGCCGGCACATCACCTCCGGCAGCCTCGCCGAGCTGTTCGGCGAGAGCCAGGTGGAGACCGACTCCCTGATCCGCACGATGGGCTGGCGGCGGGTGGCCGAGCAGGAGGTCGCCCTGCTGGACCCGCAGTCGCGGGCCAACCTCGACGCGTACGCGGCCGGGGTGAACTCCTACCTCGCCGGCCACGAGGGCGCGGACCTGGGGGTGGAGTACCCGCTGCTGAAGCTGGGCGGTCTGGACTACAGCCCGGCGCCGTGGACGCCCGCGGACTCGGTGTCCTGGCTCAAGGCCATGGCCTGGAACCTCAACGCCACCCTCTCGGACCAGGTGCGGCACGCACTGCTGGCCGCGACCCTGACCGACGCCCAGGTCGACTCCCTCTTCCCGACGTACGACTTCTCCCGCTGGCGGCCGATCGTCTCCCCCGGCGACAGCCAGGGCACCGTGCCCGAGGCGCCGACCGGTCCGGCGGCCGCGACGGGCACGGCCACCGCGGCGGCCGCGTACGGGCCGATGGCGGGAGCCTCCGACGCCCTCGCCGGAGTCGACAAGGTGCTCGGGCCGCGCGGTTCGGGCATCGGCTCCAACTCGTGGGTGGTGGCCGGCAGCCGCACGACGACCGGCAAGCCGCTGCTCGCGAACGACCCGCACCTGTCCCCGTCCGTGCCGGGCGTCTGGTACCAGGGCGGCCTGCACTGCACCACGACCGGCCCGGCCTGCCCGTACGACGTGTCGGGCTTCGGCTTCGCCGGGATGCCCGGGGTGATCGTCGGCCACAACGGCGACATCGGCTGGGGCGTGACCAACCTGGCCCCCGCCGACACCGACCTGTTCGTGGAGCGCATCACCGCCTCCACGTACGCCTACAAGGGCGAGCAGCGGCCGCTGGAGACCCGGCAGGAGGTCCTGAAGGTCGCGGGCGGCCCGGACCGCAGCATCACCGTCCGCTCCACCGTCCACGGCCCCGTCATCTCCGACGCCTTCCCCAAGGCGAAGACGCTCGCCACCGAGGGCCGGATCCCCGGCGTCGAGCGCGAGAGCGGCGGCGGCGCCGAGTACGCGGTCGCCATGCGGTGGAGCGCCCTGGACCCGGGCCGCACCATGGACGCGGTGTTCCAGCTGGACACCGCCAAGGACTGGGACTCCTTCCGGGCCGCGGCGGCGCTGTTCTCCTCCCCCGCCCAGAACCTGGTCTACGCCGACCGCCAGGGCCACATCGGCTACCAGGCACCCGGCCGGATCCCGGTGCGCGGCAAGGGCGAGGGCCGCTGGCCGGTGCCCGGCTGGACCGGCGAGTACGACTGGCAGGGCTTCGTTCCCTTCGACGCGCTGCCGCGCTCCTTCGACCCGGCGTCGGGCTACATCGTCACCGCGAACAACGCGGCGGCCGGCCCGCAGTACCCGTACGACCTGACCCGCAACTGGGGCGACGGCTACCGCAGCGAGCGGATCGCGCAGCTGATCGAGAAGGCGGGCAAGCTGGACGCCGCCGCCATGCAGCGGATCCAGCTCGACGACCACAACGAGAACGCGGCCGCCCTGACCCCGTACCTGCTGGCGGTCACCCCCGGCAAGGACGCCCGCGCCGCCCAGGACCTGCTGCGCGGCTGGGACTTCGGGCAGGGCGCGGACTCGGCGCCGGCCGCGTACTTCAACGCGGTGTGGAGCAACCTGCTGAAGCTGACGTTCTACGACGAACTCGACGGCAACAAGGCCCAGCTGCACGTCGACGGCGGCGGCCTCTGGTACGACGTCGTCCGCAAGCTGCTGTCCTCGCCGGACGACCCCTGGTGGCGCAACGCCAAGGACCCGCGCGGCCTGCGCACCCGTGACGACGTGCTGCGGGCCGCCCTGGACGACGCCGCCAAGGAGCTGTCCGGCCGGCTCGGCGCCGACCCGGCGAAGTGGCGGTGGGGCGCCCTGCACACCCTGACCCTGCGCAACGACACCCTGGGCACGGGCGGGCCCGCGCCCGTGCAGTGGCTGCTGAACCACGAGCCGGTGGAGGTCGGCGGCGGTTCGGCGACGGTCGACGCGACCGGCTGGGACGCCTCCAAGGGCTACGAGGTGAACTGGGTGCCCTCGATGCGGATGGTCGTGGACTTCGCCGACTTCGACGCCTCGCGCTGGATCAACCTGACCGGCGCCTCCGGACACGCCTTCAACGACCACTACGACGACCAGACGGAGCTGTGGCGCAGGGGCGAGACCCTCCCCTGGCCCTCGACCCGGTCCGCGGTCACCGCCGCGACGAAGGACCGCCTGACCCTCCGCCCCGAAGGAGCGTGAGCAGACCGATGACAATCGTGACAACCCTCCCCGCGGCCCCGCCGCAACCCGGCGCCCGGCCTCAGCCCGAGGCCCGGCCTCGGCCCGAGGCCCGGCTGTGCACCTGCTGGCCGGGGGCCACCGTGTGGCTGACCGGGCTGCCGAGCGCCGGCAAGACGACGATCGCCGAGGAACTGGCCGGGCGGCTGCGCCGGGAGCACCGGCGGGTGGAGGTCCTCGACGGGGACCAGATCCGCAAGTTCCTCTCCGCCGACCTCGGTTTCTCCCGGGACGACCGCAACACCAACGTGCAGCGGATCGGCATGGTCGCCGAGGTGCTGGCCCGCAACGGGGTGCTCGTCCTGGTCCCGGTGATCGCGCCGTTCACCGACAGCCGCGAGGCCGTCCGGGCCCGGCACCGCGCCGCAGCGACCCCCTACCTGGAGGTGCACGTGGCCACCCCGGTCGAGGTGTGCTCCGTACGCGACGTGAAGGGCCTGTACGCCAAGCAGGCGGCGGGCGAGATCTCCGGTCTGACCGGCGTCGACGACCCGTACGAAGCCCCGCGCGCCCCGGACCTGCGCATCGAGTCCCACACCCAGACCGTCCGGGAGTCGGCCTCGGCCCTGCACGCACTGCTCACCGAAAGGGGTCTGGCATGACGGCGACCGTCCGGGCCGCGGAGGCGGCCGGCTCGCTCTTCGCGCTGAGCCATCTCGACGCCCTCGAATCGGAGGCCGTGCACATCTTCCGTGAGGTGGCGGGCGAGTTCGAGAGGCCGGTGATCCTCTTCTCCGGCGGCAAGGACTCCATCGTCATGCTGCACCTGGCGCTCAAGGCCTTCGCGCCCGCGCCGGTGCCCTTCACGCTGCTGCACGTCGACACCGGGCACAACTTCCCCGAGGTCCTCGACTACCGCGACCGCGCCGTGGCCCGGCACAACCTGCGCCTGCACGTGGCCTCCGTCCAGGAGTACATCGACGCCGGCAAGCTCCGCGAACGCCCCGACGGGGTCCGCAACCCGCTCCAGACCGTCCCGCTCACGGAGGCGATCCAGCGCCTGAAGTTCGACGCCGTCTTCGGCGGCGGGCGCCGCGACGAGGAGAAGGCCCGCGCCAAGGAACGCGTCTTCTCCCTGCGCGACGAGTTCTCCCAGTGGGACCCCCGCCGCCAGCGCCCCGAACTGTGGCAGCTCTACAACGGCCGCCACGCACCCGGCGAGCACGTCCGCGTCTTCCCGCTCTCCAACTGGACCGAACTGGACGTCTGGCAGTACATCGCCCGCGAGAACATCGAACTGCCCCAGATCTACTTCGCCCACGAACGCGAGGTCTTCCAGCGGAGCGGCATGTGGCTGACCGCCGGCGACTGGGGCGGGCCGAAGGACGGCGAGAGCACCCACAGGCGCCTCGTCCGCTACCGCACCGTGGGCGACATGTCCTGCACCGGCGCCGTCGACTCCGACGCCGCCACCATCGACCAGGTCATCACCGAGATCGCCGCCTCCCGGCTCACCGAGCGGGGCGCGACCCGCGCCGACGACAAGATGTCCGAGGCCGCGATGGAAGACCGCAAGCGCGAAGGGTACTTCTAGCCATGACCTCCACCACCGAGCAGTTCACCGACGCTTCGACGACGACGCTGCTGCGCTTCGCCACCGCGGGCTCCGTGGACGACGGCAAGTCCACCCTGGTCGGGCGGCTGCTCTACGACTCCAAGTCGGTCCTCGCCGACCAGCTGGAGGCGGTGGAGCAGGCCTCCCGCGGCCGCGGCCAGGACGCCCCCGACCTCGCGCTGCTGACCGACGGCCTGCGCGCCGAGCGCGAGCAGGGCATCACCATCGACGTCGCGTACCGCTACTTCGCCACCGCCCGGCGCCGGTTCATCCTCGCCGACACCCCCGGCCACGTGCAGTACACCCGCAACATGGTCACCGGCGCCTCCACCGCCGACCTCGCCGTGGTCCTCGTCGACGCCCGCAACGGCGTCATCGAGCAGACCCGCCGGCACACGGCGGTCGCGGCCCTGCTGCGGGTCCCGCACCTGGTGCTCGCGGTGAACAAGATGGACCTGGTCGGCTACGACGAGTCCGTCTTCGCCGCCATCGCCGCGGAGTTCGCCGACTACGCCCGCGGGCTCGGCGTCCCCGAGGTCACCGCCATCCCGGTCTCCGCGCTGGCCGGGGACAACGTGGTCGAGCCCTCCCCGCACATGGACTGGTACGGCGGCCCGACCATCCTGGAGCACCTGGAGACGGTCCCCGTGGACCACGACCCGCAGGGGGCGCCGGCCCGGCTCCCGGTGCAGTACGTGATCCGCCCGCAGAGCGCCGAGCACCGCGACTACCGCGGCTACGCGGGCCAGATCGCCTCCGGCGTGCTGCGCGTCGGAGCCCCGGTGACCGTCCTGCCGTCCCGGCTCACCACCACCATCGAGGCCATCGACACGCTCGGCGGCCCCGCCGAGGCGGCGTGGGCCCCGCAGTCGGTGACGGTGCGGCTGGCGGACGACATCGACGTCTCCCGTGGGGACATGATCGCCCCGGCCGACTGCGCCCCGCCGGTGACCCGCGACCTCGCGGCCACCGTCTGCCACGTCGCGGACCGGCCGCTGCGGGTGGGCGACCGGGTACTGGTCAAACACACCACCCGTACGGTCAAGGCGGTCGTGAAGGCGATCCCGTCCCGGCTGGCCCTGGACGACCCGGCCCGCCGTACGGCCGTCGAGGAGCTGCGGGCCAACGACATCGGCCAGGTCGTGATCCGCACGGCCGAGCCGCTCGCCCTCGACGCGTACGCGCGCTCCCGCCGTACCGGGTCGTTCCTGCTGATCGACCCGGACGACGGGACCACGCTGACGGCCTGCATGGCTACGGAGCCGGCCTGCTGACGCCGCTGACCCCCGCGCCGAGGGCCCCCGCCACCAGGGCCACCAGCTGTTCCTCGCGCCCCTGGAGGTAGAAGTGGCCCCCGGGGAACACCCGGGTGCCGAACTCCGCCGTGGTCAGCTCCCCCCAGGTCGCCAGCTCCCCGGGCGGGCAGCCCGAGTCCCGGTCGCCGCCGAACGCGGTGACCGGGACACCGGTGCGTGCGGGCTCGCGGACCGGCACGTAGTCGGTCAGCAGCCGGAAGTCGGCGCGCAGCGACGGCAGGAGCAGCTCCCGCAGCTCGGGTATCTCGTACACCTCGGGCTCGGCGCCGCCCTGCCGGCGGGTGTACGCGACCAGCGAGTCGTCGTCCAGCGCGGGCAGCTTCTCGCGGTCGCGGTGCGGAGCGGCCGTCCCCGAGACGAACAGGTGCACGGGGGCGGCGTGCGGGGCGTACCGGGCGAGCCGGATGGTGGTCTCGTACGCCACGAGCGCGCCCATGCTGTGGCCGAAGACGACGGTGGGCAGTACGGGCAGTGCGGCGAGGGCCGCGGCGGCTGCGCCGGCGCTCTCCTCCATCGTCTCGCTGCACGGCTCGGCCAGCCGGTCCTGGCGGCCGGGGTACTGCACGGCGAGCAGTTCGACCGCGGCCGGGAGGTGGCGGGCCCAGCCCTGGTAGGCGCTCGCGCCGCCGCCGGCGTGCGGCAGGCAGACGATGCGGGCGCGGGCGGGCCGCGGAGCCGGGGCCTCGGGGACGGTGAGGCGCTTGAGCCAGCGCGATCCGTCGGCGCCGCCGGTCGAAGTGGCGTGCGCCGTCACCCGAGTTCCCCGCGCTCCACGCAGAACTCGTTGCCCTCGGGGTCCGCGAGGGTGACCCAGCCGCTGCCGTCGGGGCGGGTCCGGTCGGCGACCAGGCGGGCGCCGAGCGCCTGTACCCGGGCCACCTCCTCCTCGCGGGTGCGGCCGTGCGGCTTGAGGTCGAGGTGGATGCGGTTCTTGGCCGCCTTGCCCTCGGGGACCCGTACGAACAGCAGGGTGGGGCCGCCCTCCGGGTCCTCGATGACCGCCTCGGGGTCGCCCGGCTTGTCGTCGTCGGCCAGCGGGCGGCCCAGCAGGCCGCTCCAGAACAGGCCGAGGTCGTACGGGTCGCCGGTGCAGTCGAAGGTGATCGTGCGGATGCTGGGGTACATCGTGGTTCTCCGTGGGCAGTTGGGGGTGGGACCGGCCGGCCGGCCGATCACCCGGATGGTCTCAGGATGCCCCGGCGAGGGACTTGGCGCGGGCCCTTGGGCGGGCGACCACGGTATTGCGGCCGATCATGTTGGCGATCTCCGCGCGTGAGGAGACCTCCAGCTTGGCGAAGATCCGGCCCAGGTGGGTCTCCACCGTCTTGTGGCTGACCCCGAGGGTGCGGGCGATCTGCCGGTTGGTGCAGCCCTGGCTGACCAGTTGGGAGATCTCGTACTCGCGCTGGCTGAGCATGTACGCCTCCTCGGCGGGGGCGGCGGCCACGGCGGCCTCGGCGGTGGCGGCGGCGACCTCCCGGCCGAGCCGGGCCGCCGAGCAGGCGGTGGCCGTGTACGCGGCGGCGGTCAGGTGGCGGTCGGCCTGTTCCGGCTCGCCGAGCCGCATCCGGGCCCGGGCCAGGGCCACGCGGGCCCAGCCCTCGTCGGCGGCGTGCCCGCAGGCGGCGGCCGCGGAGAGGGCCTCCTCGGCCGGGACGAGCGCCTCGGCGGGGCCGTCGGCGAGGGCCGCCGCCAGCAGCAGCGCCTGGACGCGGAGCCCCGCGAGGCCGGTCCGCGCGGCGAGTTCGCGGGCCTGGTCCGCGGCGGTCTTCGCGGCGTCGACGCGGCCTACCGCGAGCCGGGCCCCGCACAGGGTCTCGGCGAGCGCGAGCCGCTCGGCGGCGGGCAGGGGCGCGGAGTGCGGGTCGGCCAGTTCGGCGCCCGCGAGGGTCTCCAGGGCGCCGAGGGCGTCCCCGGCGGCGAGTTCGGCGGCGGCCAGCACCAGCCGGGAGCGGTGCCACCAGGCCCCGTCGGCGGCGGCCAGCGTGCAGGCGGCCCGGGCCACCGCGACGGCAGTCTCGGGGGTGTGGACCTCCAGGGCGACCTGGGCGCGCACGCACAGCGCCAGCGCGCGCGGCTCCTGACCGCCCGCCAGTTCGGAGCAGCGTACGGCTTCTTCGGCGCGGGCGGCGGCCTGCGGGAAGCGGCCCTGGCGCAGCAGCAGGGCGGCCAGGCCGGCGGCGAGCGCGGTGGCGGCCGGCCACTGGCCGGTGGAGCGGGCGGTGTCGAGGCCGCGGGTGAAGTGCCGTACGGCGGGGCCGTACTGCTCCAGTTCGGTCTCCAGGCGGGCCAGGCAGTCCAGGGCGCCGAGGCGCGGGGCGAGGGCGCGGTCGGTGAGGGTGTCGGCGATCCGGGCCGCGGCGCGGGCGTCGCGCAGGGCGGCGGAGGCCTCCCCCGCGGCCAGGTGCAGGGTGCCGCGGACGGCGAGGGCGTGGGCGTGGAGGGCCTCGTCGGCGGCGTGCGCGGCGGTGGCCCGTACGGCCTCCTCGGCCCAGGCGGCGGCCTGCGCGGGGCGGTCGGCGCCGGCCGTGGCCGCGAGGGCGGTCCACAGGGCGGCGGCGCGGCGCGGGTCGCCGCCGCCGGGGGCGCGGCGAGCTCGGCGAGCGCGGCGTGGCGGATCTCGCGGGCCTGCGGGAGGTCCCCGGCCAGTTCGGCGAGGCGGGCGCGCGGTTCGGCGGCGTCCGCTCCTCCGAGGGCGTGCTCGCTCCCGTCGAGGAGCTCCTCGCGGGTGGCGAGGGCGGCGCGGGCCAGGTCGCTGCGGCCGCTGCGGACGGCGGCGGTGGCCGCGGCGGCGAGCAGCTCGCGGCGGCGGGCCCGGTGCGCGGGGGCGGCGGGCAGCAGCCGGGCGGCGGCGGTGTACCAGGCGGCGGCGGTGGCGGGGGCCGAGGCGAGCACCTCGTCGGCCGCGGCGACGAGTTCGGTCGCACCGGGCTCGTCCCCGGGCCGGCAGGCCTGCTCGGCGTGGCGGGCGCGGCGGACTGCCGGGCGGCCGTGGTTCCGGTGGTGCGTACGGGCGCGGCGGTGCGCGCCGAGCCGCCAGCCGCCGGGCACGGCGGTGTGCACGAGCCGGGCCAGCAGGGGGTGGCGGAACTCGACGTGGCCGGGGACGGCGCCGCTGCGCAGCACGTCCGCGGCGAGGAGCTCGTCGACGGCGGCGAGGACGGCGGCGCGGTCGAGTTCGGCGACCTCGGCGAGGGCGTCGGGCTCGGCGGGCTCGCCGAGCACGGCGGCGGCGTGCGCGACCAGGCGGGCGTGCGGGCCGAGCGCGGCCACCTCGGCGAGCAGCGGGGCCGCGGCGCGGGCGGCGAAGGGGCGTACTCCGGGGGCGTCCCCGGGGGCCTCGCCGGGGCAGGCGCCGGGGCCTTCGCAGGAGGCGGCGAGCAGGGCGAGCAGGCGGGGGTTGCCGCCGCCGTCCTGGTGCAGGGTGGCCCGGTGGCGGGCGCACAGCCCGGCCCCGGCGAACTCCTCGGCGCCGGCCCGGTCCAGCGGGACGAGGTCGAGGTGCTCGGCATGCCGGCCGGGGTGCGCCGCGGTCAGCGCGGCGAGCAGAGCGGGCGGGCACTGCCGCGGCCGGTAGCCGAGTACGAGCAGCACGCCGTCGCGCGGCGTCTCCAGCAACCCGGTCAGCGCCTCCCGGGCGGCCTCGCCGCACCGGTGCACGTCGTCGACGATGACGACGGCGGGCGCGGCGGTCAGGGCCGGCAGGGCCGAGAGGGCCTGTGGGAGGGCCTCCGGGTTCGTGCTGCACACGTGGGCGCCCGCCCGGGCGGCCCACGCGGCGATCTCGGCGAGGAGCCGCGTGGTGCCCAGGCCCGGATCCCCCGCGATACCGACGAGGGCCGGGCCGTCGCCGAGGGCGGCGAACCGCCGGCGGACGGCCGCGAGCTCCTCCCCACGGCCGATCAGCGGGCGTATCGAGCCTGTGGTCACCGAGGCCCCGCTCCGGCGGCGGCCCCGGCGTCCTGCGCCATGGCCTGACGCAGGCTGAGCGGCCGCATGTCCGTCCAGACCTCGTCCACGTGGGCCACGCATGCCTCCTTCGACCCGCTGAACCCGGTGGCGCGCCAGCCCGCCGGGATCTCGCGGATCTGCGGCCAGATCGAGTACTGCTCCTCGTCGTTGATCACGACGTCGTACCGGCCCTCGTCGTCGTCCTGGAACACGGTCCAACCTCCGGTGATTTGCGGTGCGGAATGTCAGGTCAGCCTTGTTCAGCGGAGCTCGCCGCCACAACGGACGTCCGATGGAGGGTGGCGAACCCTCCCATCGGAGAACCCGATCGGGCCCGGTCAGGGCCGCTGCCCGGACCGATCGGCGCATCCCCTCGCCGCGGCCGACCGGCGCGGCCATCGGCACGGGCATCGACACGGGCATCGACACGGCCGATCCCACGCATCGCCAACGCCGCACCGTGACCCCTGGCAGGGCCCGCCCGGCGGCCCATAGCCTGCCCGCGGCCGCCCCCGGACCAACGGGCCGCCGGGAATGGGGGATTCGCAGATGAACATCGGCCTTCTGGGTCCGCTGGAGCTCACACAGGACGGCGCACCGCGCCCCCTCGGCGGACCCCGCCAACAGATCGTCCTCGCGGCGCTGGCCCTGCACGCGAACCAGGTCGCCCCGCAGGAACTGCTCGTCGACGCCATCTGGGGCGAGTCCCCGCCGGAGACGGCGCGGACCCAGGTCCAGTCGGCGGTCTCCGCGCTGCGCAAGGCGTGCGCCCGGGCCGGGCGCCCCGACGCGATCGAGACGACCGCGGCCGGCTACCGGCTGCGGGTGGCGGACGAGGAGCTGGACGCGCACCGGTTCGCCCGGCTGCTCGCGCGGGCCCGCTGGTACGCGGCCGCCGGCGACCGGGCCGAGGCGGCGCGGCACCTGCGCGAGGCGCTCGCCCTGTGGCGGGGCCCGGCCCTGCTGGGCCTGGACAGCGATCCGGTGCGCCGGGGCGCGACCCTGCTCGACGAGCAGCGGCTGACGGCCCTGGAGGAACTGGCCCGCCTGGACCTGGCGCTGGGCCGGCACGCCGAGATGACGGGCGAGCTGTTCGCGCTGGCGGCGGCCGAGCCGCTGCGCGAGGGGCTGCACGCGAGCCTGATGCTGGCGCTGTACCGGTCGGGCCGGCAGGCGGAGGCCCTGGAGGTGTACCGCAGGCTGCGTGCCGTGTTCGCCGCGGAGCTGGGCATCGAGCCGGGCCGCGCCCTCCAGGACCTGGAGGCGGCCGTCCTGAACCGGGACCCCTCCCTGGACGCGGCCGCCCCGGTCGGCCCGTCGGGGGGCGGGGCCGTGGCGCAGCCCGCACCGGCTTCGGCCGCAGGCCCCGTACGACCCGAACAACTCCCGTCCGACCTGCCCGACTTCACGGGCCGTGGGGAGTACCTGGCCGGGCTCACGGAGTTCCTCGGGGGCGCGGACAGGGTCTCGGGCGGTACGGGTGAGCCCGTTCGCATCGCCGGGATCTGCGGCAAGGACGGCGTCGGCAAGTCGAGCCTGGCCGTGCACGCGGCGCACCGGCTGCGCGAGCGGTTCCCCGACGGGCGCCTGTACGCCGCGCTGGCCGACGGGGACGGGGGCGGCGGCGGGGGCGACGCCGGCGGCGACGCGCTCGCCGGGGTGCTGGCCGGGTTCCTGCGCGCCCTCGGCGTGCCCGCGCACGCGGTCCCCGAGGGCCGCGGCGAGCGCCAGGCCCTGTACCGCAGCCTGCTGGCGGGGCGGCAGGTGCTGATCGTGCTGGACGACGTGGCCGACGAGGCCGCGGTCCGCGAACTCCTGCCGGGCGACGCCCGTTCGGCGGTGCTCGTCACGGGCCGCTACCCGCTGACCGGCCTGCCCGGCATCCGGCAGATCCGCCTCGACGTCCTCGACGAGGCGCACTCGGTGGAGCTGCTCACCCGGATCGCGGGCGCCGAGCGGATCGCGGGCCAGCTCCCGGCGGCCCTGGAGCTGGCCGAGTTCTGCGGCGGGCTGCCGCTGGCGCTGCGGGTGGTGGGGGCGCGGCTGGCCTGCCGGCCGCACTGGACGCTCGACCGGCTCGTACGGCGCTTCCGCGACGAGGCGGGCCGGCTCGACGAGTTCTCGTACTGCGGGATGGAGCTGCGCTCGCACATCACGCTGGCCTACCGGGCGCTGGATCCGGAGCCGGCCCGGCTGCTGCGGCTGCTGACGCTGCTGGACGCGGCCGAGTTCCCGGGCTGGGCGGCGGCCGCGCTGCTCGGCACGGATCCGGCCGGGGCCGAGGACGCGGTGGAGGAGCTGGTCCACTCCCAGCTGCTGGACCTCGTACCCGGCGGCGACGGGGACGGGGACGGTGGTGGCACCGGTACCGGCACGGGGTCCTGCACCACGGCCCGCTACCGCTTCCACGGCCTGATCCGCGTCTTCGCCCGCGAGCAGCTGCTGGCGGCGGAGAGCGCGCAGGAGTCGGCGGACGCGGTGCGCCGGGTGCTGGAGACCTGGCTGTCGCTGGCCGCGCAGGCCCACCGGCAGGAGCACGGCGGGGACTTCCTCGTACTGCACGGCGGCGCCCCGTCAGCGCCGTACTCCCTGCCCGCCGCCGCGGCGGACGAGGTCCTGGCCGCGCCCGGCCGGTGGTGGGAGCGGGAGCACGACGCGCTGGTGGCGGCGGTGCGCCGGGCCGCCGGTTGCGGCCTGCACGAGGTGGCGTGGGAGCTGGCGGTCGCCTGCGCGGGGCACTTCGAGATCCGCGCGCACACCGAGGACTGGCGCGAGTGCGGCGAACTCGCCCTGGCCGCCTGCGAGGAGGCCGGGGACGCGCGGGGCGCGGCCGCGGCGCGTACGAGTCTGGCCGCGCTGCACCTGTTCCGGCACCGGGCCGCGGAGGCGGGGCCGCTGCTGGCCGCGGCCGCGGAGGTCTTCCGCGTACGGAACGACCGGCACGGGTCGGCCCTCGTACGGTGGCTCTGCGCGCGCGCGGACGCCGTACGGGGCGACCACGCGGCGGCGGCCGAGGGCCACGCAGCGGCCGCGGTGCTGCTGCGGGAGGCCGGGGACCGGGCGGGCGAGGCGCTCGCGCTGGCCGGGGAGGCCGCCGCCCGGCTGGAGCAGGAGCGGCCCGAGGAGGCGCGGGAGCTGCTGACCCGGGCGCTGGGCCTGAGCCGGGAGACGGGCTCGCCGCGGGCCGAGGCGGAGACGGTGCGCGGGCTGGGCGCCCTGTACCTGCACACCGGGGAGGGCGAGCTCGCCGCCCAGGCCTTCAACTGGGCGCTGCGGATGGACCGGGCGGCCCGCAACCGCACCGGCGAGGCGCACACGCTGCTGGGCCTGGGCCTGGTGCACCTGCGCGCGGGCCGCGCCGAGGCCGCCGAGGGGGCGCTGCTCCAGGCCCTGGCGCTGGCCCGGCGCACCGGCGACCGGGCGGCGGAGGGACGGATCTCACTCGCCCTGGGCCGGGCGGCCCTGGAGGACGGGGCCCCCGAGGCGGCGGTGGCCCATCTGGCGGCGGCGCGGGAGGTGTTCGGCGCCCTGGGCGGCTCCCGGGTCTGGCAGGGCCGCGCGGCCAGCGCCCTCTTCGACGCGTACGCGGCCGCCGGCGACCCGTCGGCGGCCCTGGCCGAGGCCTCCGCGGCCGAAGAGCTGCTGTCCCCCGACCCCACCCCGGCCGCGGCCCGCCTCCGCTCCGAACTCGCGGGCAAGCAACTCCTGGTACGGGGCTCCGCGGGCTGAGGAGGGCTTCCCCACGCTGGTCGGCACCCACATCCTGCCCTCGGGCCTGATCAAGAGTGAGGCGGTGTCAATGCCGAACAGCACAACGACCGACCGCATTCTGCGTGACACCTTGTCACGAGCTGCTGACGGAGCCATCGATACGATCACTGATGACGGCCGTCCGGAGCTCGGCACCGCCGGCCCGGCCCCGGCCGAGCTGGTGACCGACCTCGCGGAGCGGCTGTCCGTCGTCATCCCGGACGAGGAGACCGGTCGCCTCCACACGGTCGCGGACCTGCGCGCTCTCCTCGCCCGTCCCTCGGCCCCCAGCGGAACGGACGCATCGTGAGCCCTCGCCAGATCGAGCCCAAGCAGCGCGGATTCCTCATCGTCAACTCCCACCCCGAAGGGGCCGCACAGACCGTACGCCGGACATGGGCGGCGATCCCGGCCCGCACCGACGGCCGCAAGCCGGTCGCGCTCATCCTGGGACACTCCGCCGGCTACGGGCTCGCCACCCTCCTGGCCGGACTGCGCCGGCACGGCATCCGCGGCATCGGCGTCGCCTACGAGGCCGCCGACACCGGGCGCCGCACGGCGACAGCGGGCTGGTACCGCACCGCGGCCGCCGCCCGACTCGCCGCCGAGGACGGCCACGACATCCGCTTCGTGAACACCGACGCCTTCTCCACGGACGCCAAGACGCAGGTCATGGACCTGCTGGAGCAGCACTACGGACCGGTCGACCACCTCATCTACAGCCTCGCCGCACCCCGCCGCACCGACCCCGCCACCGGCACCGTCCACCACTCGGTGATCAAACCCCTCGGCGCCGCCTACGAGGCACCCGCACTCGACTTCTCCGGCACCGACCCGAAGGTCACCCGGGCCCGGATCGAACCCGGAACCGAGGACGAGACGCGAGCGACGGTCGCGGTGATGGGCGGGGACGACTGGGCCCTGTGGGTGCGCGCCCTGGCCGCCCGCCGGCTCCTCGCGGACAGGTTCACCACCGCAGCCCTCACGTACGTCGGGTCAGAGGTGACCGCGCCCGTCTACCGGCAGGGAACCATCGGCGCGGCCAAGGAGCACCTGGAGCAGACCGCCCACGACCTGAACAGCTCGGCCGTACTCAAGGAACACGACGGCCGCGCCTTCACGGTCGTGGCCGGCGCCGCCGTCACCCAGGCATCCAGCGCGATCCCCTCCATCGCGCTCTACACCGCTTTCCTGCGCACCGTTCTCGGCGAGCAGGGCTTCCGGACCACGGCCGAGCAGGCCGTGGACCTGTGGGACCAGTTGGAGGGCCGCACCCCGCTGCGCCTCGATGCGGCAGGACGGATCCGGCTGGACGGCTGGGAACTCGACGACCAGGTCCAAGACCGCGTACGCGACCTGTGGGCGGATCCCGAGCGCGGCCTCGAAGCGGCCCGGGCCGGCGCGGAGTGGTTCATGAGCCAGGTCCGGGAACTCTACGGCTGGGGCGTCGAAGGCGTGGCCTACGGCCGGCCGGTCGAGACCGACGTCGCCTGGCCGGCGGCCGGCGGACAGGGGGCAGCGGTCGGCGGATAGCGGGTGGGTAGTGGGCGGCGGCACGCTGCGGGGAACGGGGCAGGCGGCCCCGCTCGCAGGAAGGCGTCCGCATGCCCCGTACCGTCCCGCCGGTCCTCCCGCACGAGGCCGCCCTCTCGTACGAGGCCGCCGCCCAGGTCTGCGCGACGGCGGCCCGGACCCTGCTCGTGCCGCGCGTCAGCTCCGCGACCGTGCTGGGAACGGGCCCGGCCGTGGCGGCCCACCTCGCGGCGCTGGTGCGCGAGGTGCCCGGCCTCGGCAACATCACGGTGCACCCGGGCCCGGCCCGCTGGCCGCACCCCGAGGCCGCGGCCCTGGCGGCCGCGCAGGGCACGGTCCTGGCCACGGCCACCTCCCGCGACCGGGCGCTGCTGGGCGCGGACCTGGTCGTCCTGACCGGCCCCGCGCTCCCGGTGGACCGTACCCTCCTGTCCCCTTCGGCGGTCGTCGTCCAGGCCCCTCCGGCCTCGCCCTTGGGGCGGCCGACGCCCCTTTGACGACGCGCCCTAGAGCGGCTCGGCGGCTTCGGCGTGGGCGAGTTCGACGATGGTCTCGATGCCGAGTGCGTACGCCGGGACCCCCGCGGTGAGGAGCGCGGTCTCGGCGACGCCGATGAGGTCGGCGACGTCGGCTCCGGCGTGCAGTGCTCCCCGGGCGTGGATCCGCGCCGGGTCGGCCCGGCCGAGGGCCAGCAGCTGCCCGAAGTGGACGAGCTGCTGTACGCGCCCGCCGAGCGCGTTGTCCGTGAGGACGATGTGCCGCAGCTCGCCGACCGCCTCCTCCGTGTGGAGCCGGCCGTGGGCCAGGGCCAGGTCCAGACGGGCCTCCACTCCGGCCGGGACGGCGCCGAGCGTGGCGCGGTGGCGGTCGCGTACGGCCTCGGCCCGCCGGGCGAGGTCCTCGTCCGCCGCCGTCACGACGCCACCCGCGCGATCGCGGCCCGTACGGTCTCCAGCGCGCCCTCGGGGAAGTCCACGGCCCCGCCGATCGCCGCCGCGGCGAGCTCCGCCTCGGCGCTCTCCTCGATGGCCACCACGAGGTGCGCGGTGTCCGCGGGGTCCGGGCCGAACACCAGGAGGCCGTGGTTGGCCAGCAGGACCGCGGCGGTCGTGGGGCTGTGCGTCAGCGCGTCGACAACGCCCCGTACCGATACGTCCGACCCGCGCGGCCCCCACGGCACCACCGGCACGTCCTCGGCCTGGCCGAACCGCAGCATGGGCTCGGTGCGGCAGGGCAGCGGCCGGTGGGCCACGGCGAAGGCCGTCGCGGAGGGCGAGTGGGTGTGGATGACCGCGCCGACCTGCGGGCGGGCGCGGTAGACGGCGCTGTGCATGGCGATGATCTCCATGCTGACGGAGCGCAGTTCCCCTTCGAGGACCTGCCCGTCGAGGCTCACGGTCGCCAGGTCCTCGGGCCGCAGACCGCGGACGAAGCCGGGCGTCAGCATGAAGCGGTCGGCGTCGAGCCGGACGCTCAGGTTGGCGTGGCCGGAATGCGACATCACCCCCGCCTCGAAGAGCCTCCGGGAGGCCTCCACGAGCTGATGGGCCTCGTCCGGTATCCGGCGTACGTCCGTGGTCATGTCTTCGTCTCCCAACGCTGTGGCCGGCGGCCGC
Source organism: Streptomyces sp. NBC_01006 (assembly GCF_045162725.1). NCBI lineage: Bacteria > Bacillati > Actinomycetota > Actinomycetes > Kitasatosporales > Streptomycetaceae > Streptomyces > Streptomyces sp. NBC_01006. Next base: position 218,471 of record NZ_CP108701.1, read on the forward strand.
TGTTGTGCGGCCGTCCCGTACGCGGCCCACTCTTCAACTTGAACTAAGGTTCAAGTCAAACGACAGGGAGGAGTTCGGACGTGCGCATGACGATCGGGCAGCTCGCCGGGGCCACCGGGGTACCCGCCTCGGCCATCCGGTACTGGGAACGCCACGGGCTGCTGCCCCAGCCCGAACGCCAGAGCGGGCAGCGGCGCTATCCGGCGGGCGCCGCGGAGCGGATCGTGCTGCTGCGCAAGTGCCAGCAGGCGGGCCTGACCCTGGCCGAGATCCGCGAGCTCCAGCAGGACCAGCCGCGCCGGCAGGCGATGATCCGTACGAAGGTCGCCGAGATCGAGCAGCGCCTGGTCGATCTCGACCACGCCCACCAGCTCCTGACCCACGCCCTCCAGTGCAGCAGGACGGACATCGTCAGCTGCCCGAACTTCGGGGAGCAGATGGCCGCGTGGCGTGCGCCGTCCTCGCCCTGACGCACCGCCGAATAGGGGTGCGCCCCGGGCGTGTTGTTTGACAAGCTGCACCCAATGAACCGTGAACAGATTTCCGAAATCGCCCACACCGACCATCCGATCAAGGCCCCGCTCGACGACGACTCCGTACGCGGACTGCTGGAACGCGGGCTCCCGCGGGGCGACGAGCGCGTGCTCGACCTCGGGTGCGGCAGCGGGGAATGGCTGCTGCGCGCGCTGACCGCACGGCCGCTCGTACGCGCCGAGGGCGTGGACATCTCCGAGGAGGCCCTGGCGCTGGCCGGGAAGACGGCGCGCGAGCTCGGCGTCGAAGACCGCCTGACCCTCCACAAGACGCCCGCCGCGGACTTCGCTTCTCCGCACCCCTTCGACCTGGTGCTCAGCGTCGGGTCCACGCACGCCTTCGGCGGGCTGCTCCCCACCCTGGCGGCGGCGCGCGAGCACCTGGCGCCCGGCGGCCGCGTCGTCATCGGCGACGGGTTCTGGGAGCGCACGCCGTCCCCGGAAGCCGTCGACATGCTCGGCGAGTTCGCCGACCTGGCGACCACCGTGGACCGGGTCGTCGCCGACGGGTGGACGCCCGTCGAGGGGCACGTCAGCACGCGCGCCGAGCTGGACGCGTACGAGTGGTCCAACTGGGGTTCGCTGGCGTCGTGGGCCCTGGACCACCCTGACGATCCGGACAGTTCTTCCGTGCTGGAGACGGCGAACATCCGGCGCACCGAATGGCTGCGCACCTACCGGGAGACCTGGGGGTTCGTCTCGCTGGTCCTGCGCCGGACGCCGGGACGCTGAGGCCTCCGGCTCTCCTTCGCGGCGCGTCTTCGCCGTTGACGTGTCCCACGCCACGGGTGCGGTATACGTCCTGAGGGGCTTTACCCGATGCCGGCGAAGGGAGTGGTTGCCGTGGAGCGTACGGCCTGCTGTGTGGTGGGAGGCGGGCCCGCCGGGATGGTGCTGGCCCTGCTGCTGGCCCGGGCCGGGGTGGAGGTCACCGTGCTGGAGAAACACGGTGACTTCCTGCGCGATTTCCGCGGCGACACCGTGCACCCGTCGACCCTGTCGCTGCTGGACGACATCGGCCTCGCCGAACGGTTCGCCCAGCTGCCACAGCGGCGGGTGACCTCGGTGCAGCTGCCCATCGGGCCGGACCGCTCCCTCGTCACGGTCGGGAACATCGGGGCGCTGCACGGCAAGTACAACTACATCGCGATGGTGCCGCAGTGGGACCTGCTCGACCTGCTCGCCGACGAGGCCGGCAAGGAGCCGTCCTTCCGCCTGCGCATGGACACCGAGGCGACGTCCTTCCTGATGGAGCGGGGCCGGGTCGCGGGCGTGCGGTACCGCACCGCGGACGGCGCCACCGGCGAGCTCAGGGCCACGCTGACCGTGGCCTGCGACGGCCGCGGGTCCTTCGCCAGGGTGCTGCCCGAGCTGGGCCTGGAGAGCTTCCCGTGCCCGATGGACGCCTGGTGGTTCCGGCTGCCGCGCCACGAGGACGACCCCAGCGGGCTCGTGGGGGGCCTGGGCGAGCGGTTCTTCAGCGCGCTCATCGACCGCGGCGACTACTGGCAGATCGCGGGGCTCATCCCCAAGGGAACCGATGCCGAGCGCCGCGCCGAGGGCGTGGACCGCTTCATGGCCCAGTTCACGGACGCCGTCCCGTGGCTGGCGGACCGGGCGCACGCCGTCACCTCGTGGGACGAGGTCAAGCTGCTCGACGTACGGCTGGACCGGCTGCGCCGCTGGCACCGGCCGGGTCTGCTGTGCATCGGCGACGCCGCCCATGCCATGTCACCGGTGTTCGGCATCGGGATCAACCTCGCCGTGCAGGACGCGGTGGCCGCGGCCCGCTACCTCGTGCGCCCGCTCCGCGAGGGGACCGTGGGGCTCCACGACGTACGCCGCGTACAGCGCCGCCGCATGCCCACGACGGTGGCGACCCAGGGCCTGCAACGCGTGGCCCACGCCCAGGTCATCGAGCCGCTGCTGGCCGGCCGCACCGCGTTCGGCCATCCCCGGCGGGCGAAGCGGCTCGCGGAGCTCGTCACCGACTCGCGGTGGCTGAACCGGGTTCCGGCCTACTTCATCGGGTACGGGGCGCTGCGCGAGCGCCCGCCGGCCGAGTCGCTCCGTCGCGGCGCCACGGTGCGGGAGGTGTCGTGAGCGAGCAGCCGGTCCCCCTCCCCTACGGCGACCCGGCCTTCGTCGCGGACCCGTTCCCGCTGTACAGGCAGCTGCGCGAGGACGGCCCGGTGCGCCGCGTCGTCATCGCGGGCGCCCTGGATGCCTGGCTCGTCACCCGCTACGAGGACGGGCTCGCGGCCCTGTCCGACTCCCGCCTGAGCAGCGACATCCGCGACGCCGCCGACACCCGGCTCCTGCGGCAGCTGCCGGACACGGAGCGCGAGTCGATGCTGGGCAACATGCTGCGCAGCGATCCGCCCGACCACACGCGGCTGCGCCGCCTGGTCTCCAAGGCGTTCACCGCCCACCGGGTGGCCGAGATGCGGCCGCGGATCCAGGCGATCACCGACGGGCTGCTGGACGCGGTCGTCGCGGCCGGCCGTGCCGATCTCGTCGCGGACTTCGCGCTGCCGCTCCCGGTCACGGTGATCAGCGAACTGCTCGGCGTACCGGTGGACGAGCGGCACGAGTTCCAGCACTGGACCGACCGCATGCTCATGCGGGGCGCGGAGCCGCCGGACCCGGCCGTGGTGAACGAGGCGTGGCGGCACATGCGCGCGTACGTCACCGAACTCATCCGCGCGAAGCGGGCGGAGCCCGGCGAGGATCTGCTCAGCGCCCTCATCACCGCCCGGGACGAGGAAGCGCGGCTCAGCGAGGACGAGCTCGTCGCCATGGTGTTCCTGCTCCTGGCCGCCGGCTACATCACCACGGTCAACCTGATCGGCGGTGGCATCGCGATGCTGCTCGCCCACCCCGGCCAGCTCGACCTGCTGCGCTCCGACCCCGGCCTGCTGCCGGGCGCGGTCGAGGAGTTCCTGCGCTACGACGGCCCGGTCAGCCCCGGCATCGCCCGCTTCGCGCGGGAGGACGTGGAGATCGCGGGCGTGCGCATCCCGCGCGGCGCGACCGTGCTGATCGGCTCGGCCGTCGCCGACCGCGATCCGGGGCGGTTCCCGGATCCCGACCGCCTGGACATCACCCGTCCGGACAACGCCCACCTGGCGTTCGGGCACGGCATCCACTACTGCCTGGGCGCTCCGCTGGCCCGCCTGGAGGGTCAGATCGCAATCGGTACCGCCCTGCGCCGCCTGCCCGCCCTCGCCCTCGCGGTCCCCCCGACGGAGCTCCCCTGGCGCCCGGGCGGCCTACGCGGCCCCCTGACCCTGCCGGTGACGTTCACCCCGGGCGGCTAGCGGACGGCTGTCACCCACACGGAAAACGCTTGGACGGCGCGGACGGCGTCGCGGGAGACTGCGATCTCCGTAACCGAGCGACTACGTAAGGTGGCCATGAAAGCGTCCGCATCACGAGGGGGTCCGCCAGGCAGGGGGCCGGTGGTCCTCGCACTCCGCTACTACGGGCGGGAGTTGGCGCGGATGCGCTGGCTCACCGCGCCCGCCATGCTGATGCCGGCCCTCGGCAACATCGGCATCAGCTACATCGCCCCGCTGGTCGTCGCCAAGCTCGTCGGCCGCATCGCCGACGACGCCGCCGGCAGCGGCACAAGCCTCGGCGCCGCGCTCCCGTACGTCCTGGGATTCGCCGGTGTCCTGCTGCTCTCCGAGGCGGCGTGGCGCCTCGGCCTGCACTGTCTGAACCGGCTCGACGCCCTCGGCATCGAGCGGCTGTACATCACCGGCATGGACGAACTGTTCGCGAAGGACGCCGCGTTCTTCCACGACAACTTCGCCGGGTCGCTGACCAAGCGGGTGCTGAGCTTCGCCTCCCGCTTCGAGGAGTTCGTCGACGCGCTGACCTTCTCGGTCGTGGGCCGGTTCGTACCGCTGCTGTTCGGGTCGGTGGTGCTCTGGCGCTACGAACCGCTGCTCGTCGTGGCGCTCCTGGCCATGATCGCGGTGACGGGGGCGTGCGTATTTCCGCTCGTACGGCGCCGCCAGGCGCTCGTGGACCGGCGCGAGGAGGCGATCGCCCGGGTGTCGGGGCACGTCTCGGACAGCCTGATGAACATGGACACGGTCCGCGCGTTCGCCGCGGAGGAGCGCGAGGCCGCCGAGCACCGGTCCCGGGTCGCGCACTCGCGCGCGCTGACGCTGCGCTCGTGGGACTACGGCAACCTGCGCATCGACACCGTCGTCGCGCCGATGTCCGTGGTGACCAACGCGCTGGGCCTGCTGATCGCCGTCACGATCGCCGGGAGCGGGGGCGGGGGCTCGGGCGCGGGCGGAAGCGGGCACGGGGTGGAGGCGGTCGTGGTCGCGTTCACGTACTTCTCCAACGCCACCCGGATCATGTTCGAGTTCAACCAGATCTACCGCCGCCTGGAGAGCTCGATGACGGAGGCCGCACAGTTCACGCAGCTGCTGCTGACGCCGCCGACCGTACTCGACCCGCAGTCCCCGGAGCCGGTGCCCGAGCCGGGCCGGGCGGGCGAGGTCCGCTTCGAGAAGGTGGACTTCGCCCACGCGGGCGCGGAGCCGCTCTTCGCGGGGCTGGACCTGGACGTGCCCAGCGGGGCGAAGATCGGGCTCGTGGGCCGCTCCGGCGGCGGCAAGACCACCCTCACCCGGCTGCTGCTGCGGATGACCGACGTCGACGCGGGCCGGATCCTGATCGGGGGCCGGGACATCAGCAGGCTGCGCCAGCGCGACCTGCGCGGCCTGATGGCGTACGTGCCGCAGGACCCGGCGATGTTCCACCGCACCCTGCGGGAGAACATCGCGTTCGCCCGGCCCGGCGCCACCGAGGCCGAGATCCGGCGCGCGGCCGAGGCGGCGCACGTCACGGAGTTCGCCGACGCGCTGCCCGACGGCCTCGACACCATGGTCGGCGAGCGCGGGGTCAAGCTGTCCGGCGGGCAGCGCCAGCGGGTCGCGCTGGCCCGGGCGATCCTGCGCGACGCGCCGATCCTGCTGCTGGACGAGGCGACCAGCGCCCTGGACTCCGAGAGCGAGATCCTCGTACAGGAGGCGCTGTGGCGGCTCATGGAGGGGCGGACCGCCCTCGTGGTCGCGCACCGGCTGAGCACGGTGGCGCACATGGACCGGCTCGTCGTCCTCGACCGCGGCCGCATCGTCGAACAGGGCACGCACCACGAGCTCCTCGCCTGCGAGGGCACGTACGCGAAGCTGTGGCAGCACCAGTCGGGCGGCTTCCTCGACGAGAGCGCCGAAGGCCAGGACAGCCCCGCACCTCCCGGACCCCGTCAGGGAGATTCCTGGAGGTAGGCGGCGATCAGGGCGAGGTCGTTGGCGATGGAGAGGACGCCGGCGGTGTTCGCGGTCGGCGTGGAGGCGCCGTTGACGCCCGCGTAGAAGGTGTCGAAGCGGCCGCCGCCCTTGTCGAGGTAGCCGGCGATGGTGATGGCGCCGACGGCGAGCCGGTCGTTGAGGGCGTCCCCGCCGACGGCCGCGCCGGTCTTCGCGAACACCTTCCCGCGCGCCGGGCAGCTGCGGCAGTTCTCGGCGAGCAGGCCGTCCACGCCGAGGACGGGCAGGGCCTCCCGGAAGCGCCGCGCGTCGGGGGTGCGCTGCCAGTACGCCAGCATCTGCACCAGCGCCTGCGGGGTGGCCCGGTCGGCGGGGTTGCCGCCCCGGCCGTCCATGAGCTCCACCTGCTCGCGGTCGACGCCGGCCCGGTCCAGGAAGGCGGCGAGCACCGGGAAGCCGTCCTCGCACTGCGTGCTGCCGGTGGAGATTGCCATCAGGCAGATGCCGAGGTTGGCGCCGAGGTTGTGGCTGACCTTGAGGATCAGCTTGGCGTACTGCTCGTACGGGGGTGAGGTGTACGCCGCCACCCGCGGGCGGCCGTCGTAGTCGCGCGGCAGCCGGGCGGCCGGGTTGGGGCCGGTCGGGGCCGCGGTGACCCGTACGCCGGCCCGGGCGAGGGCCTCGATCAGCGCGCTGCGGCCGAACGCGGCGGGATCGGTGACGGGAGCGGTGCGCAGCAGGGGCTTCGCGTCCGCGGCGATGGTGCCGGAAAGCAGGATCCGGGTGCCGCCGTCGGTGGCGGTCACCGTGACGTTCGTGGGCTTGCCTGCGGCGACGGTCTTCACCGTGGAGGTGACCGCGTACGGGGCGACCTTCGGCCGCCAGTCCAGCCGGGCGTCGGCGCCCGCCCGGTCTGCGGGCGTGGTCAGCAGGTCGATGAGGTTGTCGTTGATGATCAGGGGGGTCGGGGTGGGGTCGAGGACCGGGTCGGGGGCGAAGAGGCGGCTGTCGACTATGACGTCGCCGTCGACGCGGGTGATGCCGGAGTCGCGGACCTGCCGGGCCAGTTCGTCGATGCCGGCGAGGGGGTTCTCGGGGGTGAGGGTCGCGCCGGGGAAGTCGTTGGCGTAGGTGTGGTCGAGGTCGGTGTACGCGACGGTGCCGTCGGGGCGCGTACGGCCGCCGAGGGTGAGGTCGCCCTGGGCGACGAGGTCGAGGTCGCCGGTCAGCGTGGCGCCGGTGCGCCGGCCGACGGCGTAGACGGGGGTGACGAAGCGGTGGTCGGTGCCGAGGGTGCGCCAGGTGCCGGAGACGGCGAAGAGCTTCGCCGTGGAGCCCGGGATGAAGAACTGGCCGGGGTAGAGGCTGTGCAGCACCCGCCCGTCGTCGGGCCGGGTCTGCAGGAGCCCCCACTGGGCGTGCCGGTACTCGGGTTTGCGCATGATCTCGGCGATGCGCGGATCGAGCGCGGCCGGGGAGGGGGTCGGGATCGGGGTCGGGGAGGGAGCCGTGCCCGCGCCCGAGGCGAGGGCGACCAGCAGCAGGGCGCCGCAGGCGGCGGCCGCCCGGCGCCGCAGCGCCGCGACACGTATCGGACGTCCCACAGCACGCTCCGTTCGTCGCGGCTGCCATCTCCCGAGGCCTGCGAACAGGGTGGCACGCCCCCATCCGGCGCGCATGCGGGTGACCTGCGCGGACCCGCGCCGTGGGCTGGCTAGTCCTCCCGGGCCGGACGCAGCACCCGGCGCACGGCGCCACGCAGCCACTGGTGGGCTCCGTCGGCGGTGTGGCGGGGGTGCCAGGCCATGCCGATCGTCAGTGGCGGCAGCGGCAGCGGGATGTCCAGCAGGCGCAGTCCCAGCGCGTGCGCCGCGTCGCTGAGGGGTGAAGGGGGCTCGCCCGGCAGGGCCGTCGGCACCAGGCAGACCACGTCGCCGACCGCGGCCAGCGCCATCGCCGCCAGATGCCCGGGCAGGACGGCGCCGACCCGCCGGCTGAGCCCCTGCTCGGCCAGGGCCGCGTCCAGCGGACCGGTGAAACGTCCCCGGCGGCTGACCGCCACATGCTCGGCCGCGGCCAGCCTGGCGGGCGTCAGGGTGCCGTCGGCGAGCGGGTGCCCGGCCCTGACACCGGCCGCCATCCGCAGCGTGATCAGCTCCTCGACCCGGGTCTCCGGGTCGACGTGGTCGATGACCCCGATCTCCAGATCGACCCGCCCCTCGCGCAGCGCGGGGCCCGCCTCCCCTTCCTCGGCCAGCACCCGCAGCGAGACGCCCGGCGCCCGGCGGCGGGCCAGCCCGAGCAGACCCGGCGCCAGCGCCGCGCCGACCAGGTCCGAGGCCTGGACGGTGAAGGTGCGCCGCAGGGCGGCGGGGTCGACCCCGCCGCTCGGGGTGAGCAACGCCTCCAGCCGGCGCACCACCGCGGCGGCCTCGTCCCGCAGCGCCTCGGCGCGGGGTGTGGGGACCATCGCCTGTCCGGCCCGTACCAGCAGCGGGTCCTGGAGCACCCGGCGCAGCCGGGCCAGGGTGCGGCTCATCGCCGCGGGGGAGGTGTGCAGCCGCGCGGCGGCACGGGTGACGCTCTGCTCGCTCAGCAGGGCGTCGAGGGCGACGGCGAGGTTGGCGTCGAGGTTCGGGGCTGGGCTGCTCACCGGAATTATTCCGTTTCAGGCAATGATTGGATGCTGAAGTTCCCATTGTGGCAATGATGTGGGCGTCTGCACGATGAGGGGGCGTACAGATCCAACAAGAACCGCGAGGGTTTCATGATCGTCATTACCGCCCCCACCGGGAACATCGGCCGGCGGCTGCTGTCACTGCTGGTCGAGGCCGCGCCCGCACACGGAGAGGAGTTGCGCGTCGTGGTCCGCGATCCCGCGCGGCTCCCCGAGGCCGTGCGCGGACGGGTCGAGGTGGTCACCGGCTCACACGGCGACGCCGCGACCGTCGAGCGGGCCTGCACCGGGGCCGACGCCGTTTTCTGGCTGGTGCCGCCGGACGTCTCGGTCACGCCGGACGAGGCGTACAGCGGCTTCACCCGCCCGGCCGCGCGGGCGTTCGCCGCCCACGGCGTCGGCCACGTCGTCGGCGTCTCGGCCCTCGGCCGCGGCACCCCGCTCGCCGACCGGGCCGGGCTGGTCACCGCCTCCCTGGCCATGGACGACCTGATCGCCGGCTCCGGCGTCGCCTACCGCGCCCTGGCCAACCCGTCCTTCTTCGAGAACCTGCTGGAGGACGCCGACTCGATCCGCGAGGACGGCGTCTTCACCGACACCGTCGCCGCGGACCGCAAGGCCCCGCTGGTGGCCACCGCCGACATCGCCGCGGCGGCGGCCGGGCTGCTGCTGGACCGCTCCTGGACCGGCGCCGGCAGTGTTCCGGTGCTCGGCCCGCAGGACCTGTCGCCCAACGACCTGGCCCGCATCATGACCGAGGAGCTGGGCCGTCCGGTCCGCTACCAGCGCCAGCCGCTCGACGAGCTGCGTTCTGCCCTGCTCGGCTACGGCCTGGGCGAGGCGTTCGTCGAGGGCATGGTCGACATGAAGCGCGCCAAGGACCAGGGCCTGGACGCGGGCGTCGTCCGCTCGCCGCAGGCGGGTCCGGCCACCGGATTCGCGCAGTGGTGCGCGCAGACCCTGGGGCCCGCCGTCCTCGCCACCTCGGAGGCAACCGATGCCCACTGACCGAACCGAGCCGCCCGTCACTGCGTTCATGCTGGTCAAAACCACGCCCGAGTGGCTGGCGATGACCGTGGCCGAACGCGTCGAGGCCTTCACCACCCACGTCGCCCCGGTGATCGAGGCCCGCACCCGCGGCGTCCGCTCCCGCTTCTACGACACGGAGTTCTACTCGGCGCGGGTCACCGACGTCTGGGTCTGGGAGGCGGACGACCACGACGCCTACCGGCTGCTGATCGACGCGCTGCGCGAAACCCCCTTCTGGGACCGCTACTTCGAGGTGGTGGACCTGCTCGTGGGCATCGAGAACGGCTACGCCCGCACCTACGGCCTGGAACCGGTGGCCACCTTCGCCACCTGACGTTCCTCCCTGCCCGGCGAGCCGGACGAGCATCAGGCGGATCATCGCTACCTTGATCATGGCCTCGGAGTTGTCGCACTGGCACACACCACGTGATCATTCCGGGGGCCGTCACCATGCCCGGAGGGCAGATCGCGACCGTCACCCTTCACGCATGATCAGCCACCAGAGAGGCTCTGAGCGTCGCCATCCGCTCGCATCCGACTCCGCGGCACCAATGTGGCATCCAACGCCGTCCAGCATGCGGCGAGGTCCGGACAGGCATCACCGCGACGCCCGTCCGGACCTCGTGACGTACGCTCAGGCAGCCACGCAGCCGCCGCTGTGCCCATGGTGCTTGGCCGGGCGGCAGCGGCGCGTGTAGTAGGCGTAGGTCAGCACCAGTACGAGCGGACCCCACAGCATCCCGGGGGCGATGCAGATGCGGGCCAGTGTCTGCCAGCCGCCACTGCTGAACCCGGCGGCGTCACCCACACCTAACCAGCTCAGCAGCACGGGTGCCCAGAACGCGGTCGCGCCCAGGCCGCCGAGGGTGGCGGGGATGATCGCCGCAAAGGGAGCGATCCGCTTCCCGCCGATGAACGGCAGCCATGCGGGGGCGACCTCGCCCCATCCCCGCACCAATCCGAAGGACAGCAGCGCCAACCCCTCCGTGATCAGGCTGAGCCCGAAGACGTAGGGGACGGACACCCACAACGACGACGGCATCGCCCCGTCCACGTCCAGCCCCATCTCGAAGCCGAAGGCGAACGGCAGCCGCCACAGGCACTGGGGCAGCAGCAGCAAAGGGATCGCATGGGCGGTGATGGAAGCCCATGGAGGGACCGGCCGTTCGGTGCCGTGCGCAGTCGTGGTCGGGTGAGGGCCGTCGATCGCTGTCATGGCATCAGCCTCTTCGGTCCTCGGCGGCTGGTCGTCATCCCCGAGTTGGTACCGCCGTCTGCACGGGGGAGCCTTGAGTCAGCCTTCGGGATGATGCCTCGGCGGGAGGAGGCCCCCGGTCCCCGGTCCCCCTGCCATGTTCGCTCCGGCCTCGGAGCGAACGACAGGGCGGAAGAGACACGTGATCGTGGACACGATGGGCCTGATGCTGGTCATCGCCGTCACCTCCGCGTCCGTGCAGGGCCGGGCCGGAGGCCGCGACGTCCTGGCGCGGCCCACTGCCGACTTCCGCCCGGTCAGTCTGGTGTGGGCCGACGGCGGCTACGCCAACTCCGTTGATTCCACGCTTCTTTCATCGGCCCGGGATGTGTTGAACATCGTCGTCGACAGGCTCTAAGCCTGCGCGGTGGGGCGGACGACGATGTCGCCCACGTCCACGTTGCCCGGCTGCTCGACGGCGAAGGCGATGGCGCGCGCGATGGCGTCCGGCGGGATCGCGATCGCGTCCATGCGGTCGCGGATCTGCGTCCGCATCTCCGGTGCCATGGAGTCCGGGAAGTCCGTACGCGTGAAACCCGGCGAGACGACCGTCACGCGCAGGCTGTCACCGGCCTCCTGGCGCAGGCCCTCGGAGAGGGTGCGTACGGCGTTCTTGGTGGCGGCGTACACCGCCTGGAGCGGAGTGACGCGCAGTCCGGACACGGAGACCGTGTTGACGAAGTGCCCGGTGCCCTGCTCCCGGAAGACCGGCAGCGCGGCGGCGATCCCGTACAGCACGCCCTTGAGGTTGACGTCGATCATCTTCTCCCAGTCCTCTACGCGGAGCTCGTCCAGGGGGGAGATCAGGCCGATTCCGGCATTGCTGACGAGGACGTCGAGCCTGCCGAACCGGGCGCGCGCCACTTCGACGAGCCCGGTCAGGTCCTCGCGCACCGTGACGTCGGTGCGCGTCCACGCGGCTTCGCCGCCGGCCTGTTCGATGCGTGCGGCCAGCGCTTCGAGCCGCTCCGAGCGGCGCGCCCCGAGGACGACCTTGGCGCCGCGTTCGGCGAGCAGCAGGGCGGTCGCCTCGCCGATACCGCTGCCGGCGCCCGTGATCGCCACGACCTTGCCTTCGATTCCCGACATGAGCGGCAGTCCTTCCAGGAGGAGGAGTACGGGCAGGCCAGGGCATGCCCTAGAGTCAAGTGGAGGCGCCACCACTTATCGAAGGCTAACTGGGGGCGCCTCCACTTAGCAAACGGACCGAGCGGGAGAGAGGACGGCGGCCGCCGATGACCCCGGACGCAGCACGCCCGTTGAGAGCCGACGCGCAACGCAACAGGGACAAGATCCTGGCTGCCGCGGTACGGGTGTTCACCGAGGAGGGACTGGACGCGCACCTCGAACGCATCGCCAGGGAAGCGGGCGTGGGCACCGCGACCCTGTACCGCAACTTCCCCACCCGCGAGGCGCTCGTCGAGGCGGCCTACCGCAACGAAGTGGCCCAGCTGCGCGACGTCGTCCCCGGGCTGCTGGCAGCGCAGCCCCCGTACGAGGCGCTGCGCGCGTGGACCCGTCTCTTCATGGACTACGCCACGGCCAAACTCGGCATGGCCGACGCCCTGCGCGCCATCGCCGCTTCGGGGAGCAACCCGTACGCCCACAGCCACGACATGATCCAGAGCGCCATCGCCGCGCTCATGGACGCGTGCGCCGATGCCGGGGCGATCCGGACCGACATCAGCGCGACGGACCTGTTCGCCGCCCTCGCCGGGATCGCCCTCACCTCGGCCAAGCCCGAACAGCGGGAGCAGGCCGAACGCCTGCTGGACCTCACCCTGGACGGGCTGGCACCCCCTCGATCGCCGCGATGACGTCGCGCGCCCACTCGGCGGGCGGCGGGGTGGCCAGGAGGGCGGCGAGGCGGGCGGTGTGTGCCCGGCGCTCCGCGGGGGACATCGCCAGGGCGGTGCGCAGCTTCTCCACCATGTCGTGCGGGGAGTACGGGTCGGTGAGGAGGGCGTGGCCCTCCACGTAGGCGGCGGCGCCGGCGTGGCGGGAGAGGATCAGCACGCCGGAGCGGCCGGTCGCCGCCTGGACCGTGAGGAACTCCTGGGCCGTGAGGTTCATGCCGTCGGCCAGGGAGCTCACCCAGAAGACGTCGGCCGCCAGGTAGTGGTCGACGACCTCCTCGAAGGGCAGCCCCCGGGAGATGTACTCGACCGGCTCCCAACCGGCCTTCCGCTGGCGCCTGTTGAGTTCCCCGATGGCCCGTTCGAGCCGGCTGCGGGTGGTGTCGTACGCGCGGATGCCCGGCTCGGGCGGCGGGCAGACGAGGCGGTAGCGCAGCCGTCCGCGCAGTTCCGGCTGCCGGTCGAGGAGTTCCGCGAGGGCGTGGATCTTGTGTACGGGGGCCTTGGCGTAGTCGAGCCGCTCCACCGAGAGGATCACCGGGCCGTCGTCCCGGCCGCCGGTCGTGGCCGTGCCGGCGGCGCGGGACCGGGCGAGGGAGGCGACGGCCCGGCGGTCGATGCCCAGGGGGTGCACACCGGTGCGCGGTACGCGGGAGGCGGCCGCGCCGCTCAGCAGGGTGCGGAAGTTCTCGGCGAACGCGTCGGTGTGGAACCCGGCCCAGTCCAGCTGTCCGAGCGACGCGCACAGCTGCGCCGCCGCGGGCAGGCGCCGGAACGTCCGCGGGTCGGGGAAGGGCGTGTGGTGGAACAGGCCGACCGTCAGATCCGGCCGGTCCCGCTTGAGCAGGCCGGGGACGAGCCAGAGGTTGTAGTCGTGCAGCCAGACCGTTCCGCCGTACGCCGCGTGGACGCTGACGTGCTGCGCGAAGGCGGAGTTGACGGCCTCGTAGTCCGCCCAGTCGGCCGGGTCGTGCCGGATGAGGTGCGGCTGCGAGGTCAGGGCGGGCCACAGCGTCTCCTTGCAGGCCCGGTGGAAGTACCCGGCCCACTGGCCGGCCGGCAGCGGCAGGAGGGTCAGGGGCAGCCCCGGTGGGACCGTGGCCGCCGTGGCGGCGTCCTCGGTCGTGGCGGCGGCCCATACGGCGTCCAGCCGCCCGCCGGGGTCGGCCCCGAGGGCGGACACCAGGGTCGGGAGGATGCCGTTGGGGCTGGCCGGCGGCCGCCAGTGTCCCTCGTACCGCTGCCACGGCGGACGGTGGTATCCGATCACCACGCGCCGGGGGCGCCGCAGCCGCACCCAGCCGAGCCGTTCCAGTACGTGCAGTACGGCGGCGGCGCCGTCGAGTGCCGGGTGGTGGACCAGCGGGTCCCCGGCCACCTGGGCGACCAGCGCGGGCTCGGCGTTGCCGACGACGACGCCGTGCGTGCCGAGGCGGAAGAGCGACAGGTCGTTGAGGGAGTCCCCGGCCACGAGCAGGTGTGCGCGCGGCCAGTGCAGGCGGCGCATGAGCGCCCGCAGGGCCGGGCCCTTGCCGGCGCGGGGCGGGAGCACGTCGAAGTACCGGTCCGCGGAGTACGTCCAGGAGCAGCCCATCCGCTCGACGGCCGCCGTGATCTCGTCCGAGAGGTGCTCGGCGGCCAGGTAGTAGGAGCACCGGCCCTGCTGTGCCACGGCGTCCTGGTGTACGAGCTGCGGGAACCGGCGCAGTGCCCGCCGGACGTGGCGGTGCCCGGGCCATCCGGTGCGCAGCGGTCCTTCGAGGGACTCGGCATGGGACATGTCGGTGGTGTCGATGATGCTCGCGCCGACGTCGGCGATGATCCACCGCGGCCAGGGTGCGAAGGGGTCCTCGGTGAGCACGGTCCGGACGGAGGCGAGGCTGCGACCCGTCGCGTAGACCACGGTGATGTCGGGATGCCGGTCCAGCGCGTGGCGCAGATGGCGCCGGCTGTCCTCGTCGCCCGCCAGGAGCGTGCCGTCGAGGTCGGTGACCAGGACCCTTGCCGTGCTGCCCATGACGTGTCCTTCCTAGGCCGGCAGGGCCCGGCCCCCGGGGGCGGAGGCTCACCAGGCGGGGTCGTGGGTCACCGGGTCGATGGCGGCGGGGCCGGAGGGTTCCGCGGGCGGCGAGCCGGCGGTGTTCCCTTCGGTGTGCAGTGCGTGCTGGACGGCTCGCACGGCCCGGCCCAGCCTCACCGCGTGGACGTCGTCGCTCGCCAGGAGGCGATCGACGCTCTCGCGCGGGGCGTCGAGGGCGCAGCCGAGCAGTTCGTCGACCGGACGGGCCCGTGCGTTTCCGGACGGCAGCATCACGGAAACGTCTTCCGAGCCGTGCGGAATGCTGAAGGCGAAGGCGACGTCGCCGCCACCACCCTGCCGCGTGGCGGGCGGGTCCTGCGTCAGGGTGACGTGCACGTGGGTGTACCCGTGGCGGGGTCTTGTGTGCTCGATCCTCGGTGGCACGGCAGTACCCCTTCCTGTGAACGGGCAGCGGCTCCAGCATTGCCGCCAGGTGGCGCGCGGGCACCTCGGGAGCGCCCCGGGCTCGGCCGTTGGGGTGACGCCTGGACCTACCCCGGGGCGGCGGGTGCGGTGAGGAGGCGGTGGAGCCAGCGGGTGCGGGTTTCGCGGGCGGCCCGGGTGAGGGCGGCCTCGGGGGCCAGGCCGTCGAAGCCGTGGTACGCGCCGGGCCAGACGTGGAGTTCGGCGTGGCCGCCAGCCTGCCAGATGGCGTTCGCGTACGCCACGTCCTCGTCGCGGTAGATCTCGGCCGACCCGACCTCGATGAAGGCCGGCGGGAGTCCGGACAGGTCCGCGGCGCGGGCGGGGGCCGCGTAGGGCGGCAGGTCGGCGGCGCCGTGGCGGTCGCCCAGCAGGGCCTTCCAGCCGGTGGTGTTGGACGTGAGGTCCCAGACGCCGAGGCCGGTCATCTGGTGGCTGGAGAAGGTGGTGCCGCGGTCGTCGAGCATGGGGCAGAGCAGCAGTTGACCGAGGGGGACGGGACCGCCGCGGTCGCGGGTCAGGAGGGCGAGGGGGTGTCTTACGGATCAGGCCGGATCAGGGAGCGGCGTCTGGTGCCGTGCATCGCAAGGCCGAGGAGGGAGTCGACGCGGAGTGTCGGCGACCGACGAGAACGCGGCGAGGCGCGGCACTCGACGGAGATGACGGCCAGTTCCAGGGGGAGGGCCCACTCGCGGAGGATCCGCGGGAGCACGGACCAGGCGTTGCCCATGACCATGCCGCCGCCGTGCACGTAGTAGAGGAGGGGCAGCGGCCGCCCCGCGAGCCCGGCCGGACGGGCGCTGACGAGCGTGACGGCGGGGCCGTCCGGTGGCCCGGGGACCTGGAACTCGCTCACCTCGAAACGGCCTTCGGCGCGAAGGTCCTCGGCCGCGGGCCGGGGCCGGGACGTGGCGTCCCGCTCCTGCCGGGCGGCGAGGTTGGCCGGGGTGATCGGCTCGCGCGCCCTCGCGTCCAAGGCCGCGAGGGCGACGGCCAGTTCGGGGTCGAAGGGCGGTACGGGCATCCCCGTCGGCGACTGGTTTCCTTCACCGGTGAGACCCATACGGCGTATCCCATCACACCGTCACCCGGGCGCGGCGGGGCGGCACATGACAGCTGTCATACGGCACAGGTGACCTGGAGCCCTGCCCCCGAGACCCCTCCCCCGGAAAAATAGCGATCATCACACCGACCACGGGGGCAGCGGCATGAACATCCTGAAGAAGAAGAACGGGAGCGCACCGGCCGAGGCGATCGACACGAGCGCCATGACACCGGCCGACTACCGGCTCCCGCTCTGGTTCTTCGGCTTCGAAGGGGTGCTCGCGGCCGCCTTCGACATCCTGAAGGCCTTCCCCTCGGTCTGGCCCGTACTGCTGGTCCTGCTGGCCGTGAACATCATCGTCTCGCTGACGATGATGCGCAGGCGGATCAAGCTCGCCAAGGCGCTGTGGCGCGGCAAGGAGACGCGCAAGGTCGCGTTCGCGCTCATCGCCCTGCGGGTCGGCAGCCACTTCGCCCTGAGCGCCCTGGGTCTGGCCGTGACCTCGACCCTGGGCCACGTGCTCTTCGCCCTCGTCATGAGCGCGATGACGATCGGCCTGCTCGCCTACTCCCAGGAGACCGCCATCCGCGCCCTGACCGCCAGGGGCACCCGCTAGCGGGCGCTGCCCATGTTGCGGTCGGCGGCGGAGCCTTCGAGCATCAAGGTGGTCTCCTCGATGCGGTCGAACCGGCCGTCGGGCGCGAGGTCCGCGAACACGTAGACCTCCATGGCCACGGTCGAGCCGTCCTTCTTCGTGATGTGGGCGGTGTGCCGGTCGGCGTACTTGCTGCCGTCGTACAGCTCCTCGTGCACCTCGACATGGCCGTCGGCCACCAGGCCGCGCACGTGGGTGATGTGCTCGATGAACCCGGCGCGGTCGGCCCACTCCCCGTCCGTGCGCTGGCGGTACTCCGGGGTGAAGTAGCGGTCGGCGGCCTCCTCGACGGTGATGTCGCGATTGAAGAGCAGGTCGTTGAGGGCGGCCTTGATACCGGTGCGCGTCATGGGATTTCCTCACGGGACGAAAGAGCGAAGGAGAAGTGCGTGCGATTCGCACGCATCTCCATCACTGTAACATCAACAGCGTGTGCGGCGCACGCTATTCTTGTGGCGTGGAGAACGAAGCAGGTCATGAGATCGCGGACGCGCTGGGCATCCTGCTCAGGCGCACCACGCGCACGCAGCTGCACCGGCGGCTCACCGAGGACATGGGCGAGGGGCTGGACGAGCTGACGTACCCGGTACTCAGCGCGCTGGCCCGGACCGGTCCCCGCAGCGCCGCCGATCTGGCTCCCGACGTCGGAGTCGACCGTTCCGGCGTCACCCGCCGCGCCTCCCGGCTGGAGGCCGCCGGCCTCATCCGCCGCGAGCCGGACCCCGCCGACGGGCGCGCGCACCTGCTCGTCCTCACCGAGCAGGGCCGGGCCGCGGTGGCGGAACTGCGGGCCCGGCTGGCCGCCCACATCACGGCGAGCCTGTCCTCGTGGCCGCCGGGCGAGGCCGAACGCTTCGCCCACGACCTGCGCCGCTTCACGACCGAGGGCCCGTTCGCCTAGTCCTCGCTAGTCCTCGTCAATGAGGACCTGTACGCCGTCCAGGATCCGGTCCAGTCCGAAGGCGAGCGGGTCGGCGGCGGGCGGCGGGGCGAACGCGCCGTCGGCGATCGCCCTGGTCAGGGCCGGGAAGCGGGCGGCGTGCCGGTCGAGCAGTTCGCCGGTCAGCCGCCCGAACTCCCGGGCGTGCTCGGCGTCGAAGTCGGCCGACTGCTGGGCGAGGGCCCGTACATGGCCGACCACCAGGAGGAAGACCTGGTGGCGTTCGGCCGCGGTCAGCCCGGTCCGCTCCAGCGCCGCGTGCGCCTCGTCCAGCCAGCCGAGCTGGTTCGGCCCCATCAGGCGGCGCCGCATCGCGGTGGCGACCAGCAGCCACGGGTGGGCCTCGTACACCGCGAGCATCCGGTGGGCCCAGGCCGTCAGCCGGGGCCGCCAGCAGGAACCCGCGTCCGCCACGTCGGGGCGTTCGGCCAGAACGGCCTCGACCATCAGCTCCACGAGCTCGGCCTTGCCGGGCACGTAGCGGTAGAGCGCCATCGCCGAGACGCCGAACTCCGCGCCGACCTTGGTCATCGACACGGCCTCCAGCCCCTCCGCGTCCGCCAGCGCCACGGCCGCGGCGGCGATGCGGGACGGGGTGAGGCTGGGCTTGGGGCCCCGGCTGGGCTGCTCCTGCTCACCCCACAGCAGCGCCATGCCCGCGCGCAGATCGCGCGCCTTGTCCTCGCGTGCCTTGGCCATCCCGCATCCCTCGTTCGCATCTCGGTGCCGTCATGGCGGTCGGCGCCCGGGTGTTGACGCCGCCCAACAACTGTATATACCTTAAACCCACTAACTGATGATGTAGTAAACAGTTTAAGGAAGTAACAGTCATGGTCGACGTCGCCCTCATCGCCGCTTCCGCCGCCGCCCTCCTCACCGCCCCCGCCCTGGCCGGCTACCGCGGGCTGCGGCGCGCCGCTCACGCGCGGCGGCTGCGCATCACCACGCCCCACGGCATCGACGAGGCCGGCTTCGTCCGAATCGGCGGCATCGACCAGTGGATCTCCGTGCGCGGAGACGACCTGTCCAACCCGGTCATCCTTGAGCTGCACGGCGGCCCCGGCGCCACGAACCTGCCGTACGCCCCCCGCACCCGCGGCTGGGAGCGCCACTTCACCCTCGTCCGCTGGGACATGCGCGGCGCCGGCAAGACCTTCGGCCGCTCGGGCCCCGAGGGCCGGGGTGAACTCACCCTGGAGCGGCTGGAGTCCGACGCCCTGGAGGTGACCCGCCACATCCGCGGCCGCCTCGGCGTGGACCGGGTCGTCCTGCTCGCGATGTCATTCGGCTCGGTCATCGGCCTCCGGCTGGCCCGCCGCCACCCCGAGCTGTACTCCGCGTACGTCGGCACCGACCAGAACATCAACGCCGGCGGGCGCGACCGCACCGCCTACGACGGCCTGCTGGACCGGCTGACCGCGGCCGACAGCCGCAAGGAGCTGGCCGCCGCCACCGCGATGGGCCCCGACCGTGCGGCCTGGGCCACCGAGCAGTGGGCGCAGTACAACAAGCTGACCGTCGGCTCCGACCCGCTGACGCTCGACACCGTCAAGAAGGTGGTGCTCGGCTCCCTGCTCACCTCGCCCCGGCACGGCCTGGGCGAACTGCGCACCCACATGAAGGCCATGGCCTTCTCCGAGCACCTCGGGCCGGAGTCCGTCGCCATCGACGAGCGGGCCGAGGGCGTCGACTTCCGGCTGCCGTTCTTCGTCTTCCAGGGCGCCCAGGACGTCATCACGCCGGTCGGTCCGGCCCGCCGCTTCTTCGACGAGGTCGCGGCCCCCGTCAAGGAGTTCGCCCTCATCGAGGACGCCGGCCACTTCGCGGCCTTCCGCCACCCGGACCGCTTCCTCGGCCTCCTCCTCACCAAGGTCCGCCCGGCCCTCACCGGCGCCCCGGCAACGGCCCCGACGGTTGTCACGGGCGTATCGAAAAGCGCATACACCGCCGCAACGGCCCTGCGTCTGCAATGACGCTATGAACCACAACGCGCCCCCGCCCGTACCGCCGGCGGTCTCCTGGTCACGGTCCGGCTCCCCGGCACGACCTGGCACAACCCCCTGACCGAAGGGAGGAGCCGCGGGCGGCCGGGATCGGCCGTCCGGGCGGTGTGACCAGGACGACGGCGAACCTAGCGTGGAAGGACCGCAGGGGGGACCTGCTGGGATCGGAGGCCGTCGTGCCTGCTCACCGCGTTGACATCACCCTGCCCGCCACGCCCGAGGCCGCCCGCTCGGCCCGGCGGGCCCTGTCCGAAGCCGCCATCGGCAGCGACCTGGCGGACGACGCCCGCCTCCTCGTGACCGAGGCCGTCGGCAACGCGGTCCGGCACACCGTGAGCACCCGGATCCGCATGGTGGTCGCGGTCGAACCGGGGACCGAGCGGCTGCTGTGCGCCCTGCGCGACGACACCCCCCACCTCGGCCCCGCGAACCCTGCCGCCGCGGGCTGCGCGAGGCGCGAGTCCGGGCGGGGGCTCGGGCTGATCGCCGCCCTCAGCCAGTCCTGGGGCGTCGCCACGGACGGGGCCGGCAAGTGGGTCTGGTTCTGGCTCGCCGCCTCCGCGGGCCGCGCCTGAGGGTGGCAGCGCGGTCCTGAGGGGTCAGCGCAGTACGGACTCGGGCGCGCGGATGGCGCGCAGTGCGCGGTCCACCGTCTCGTCCTGCTCGCCCACCGGGGCCGCGTAGCCGATGGCGCCTCGCGCGGCTTCCTCGCCGAGCGTACGGGTGATCACCCACGCGGCGAGGTACTGCGACGCCAGGCAGCCGCCCGCCGTGGCGATGTTGCCCTCGGAGTGGAACGGCGCGTCCAGCACGGTGACGCCGCAGGCCTCGACGTACGGCCGGCTCGTCAGATCCGCGCACGCCGGCATCCCGCCCAGCAGCCCGAGCCGGGCGAGGACCAGCGCGCCGGAGCACTGCGAGCCGATCAGCTGCCGCGCCGGGTCCAGGGGCAGCATGGCGAGCAGCCGGTCGTCGGCGACCACGTCGCGCGTTTTCACCCCGCTGCCGATCAGTACGACGTCGGCCTCGGGAATGAAGTCCATGGGGCGCTGGCCGGTGACCTCGACGCCGTTCATCGAGGTCACCACGGGCGTGGGCGTGGTGATGAAGGCCTCCAGGCCGTCCTTGCGGCACCGGTTGATCAGGGCCGACGCGATGAAGCTGTCGAGCTCGTTGAACCCGTCGAAAGTGACCACCGCTACCTGCATCACAACCTCCTGAGCATGACGTTCGAGGGACCTGGGGGCCAGCCTCTCAGTTGAGTGGGGACGGGTCACAGGCCAATCCGCCGCCATTGGCCTACTTAACGCATCAATTTCGATGCATCTTTCTTGATGCATCAAGAAAGATGGATTACCTTCGTGCCGTGGCCGCCGGAACCTGCCGGGGCGCGGACGGAGGGGTGGGGGACGACATGCAGAAGTGGGCCGGCAATCCCTGGGCGGCCCTGGTGACCGTGTCACTGGGGTTCTTCAGCACACTGGCCGGTGCGGCGTCCGGGGTGAACAACACGATCCGTCAGATCGGCTCGGTCATCGGGGCGGCCTCGGTCGGGGCGCTGCTCCAGGGGCGGCTGGCCGCGGAACTCGCCGCGGGCAAGGCGTACGCGGACGCCTTCGTCGCCACCCTGCACGTGACGGCGGCCCTGCCGATCGCGGCCCTGGGGATCGCGGTGCTGCTGTGCCTGCTGGTACGCAACCACACGAAGAAGCCGGCACCGGAGCCCGAGCCCGTACGTACGGCCACGACTCCCGGCGCGGGAGCCACGCAGGCGGCCGACACCTCAGCCGCCTAGACGGCCGGGGCGTCCGGGGTCAGGCGGGCCAGCACCTCGGGCGAGAGGCGCTGCGCGAGGGCGTCCAACAAGGCGACGACCTCGGCGAGTTCGGCGGGGTCGCTGGTGCCGAGCGCGGCGGACAGGGCGCCGTCGACGGAGGCGGAGGCGACCTCGGCCCGCCGGTCGGAGAGCTCGGGGTTGCGCCGCAGGAGCGTGCGCCGCCGGTCGCGGGGGTCGGTGGCGGTGACCACGGAGCCGGTCTCGCGCAGCCGGGCCACGCAGGCGGACACCGCGCTCTGCGGCAGGCCCGAGCGGACGGCGATCTCGCCGACGGTGGTGTCGGGGTGGGCGTACACGTCGAGCATCACGATCAGGACCGATCGCGTGCTCGTCGTGCGCTTGCCGACTCCGCCGGCCGGGATGGCCTCTTCGCCGATCTTCATCAGCGTCCGGCCCAGCAGGAAGAGCTGCACTGCGTTCATGCGCCCGACCGTACATCAGGACAGATGTATCCGATCTGATGCAACCTTGCGACCTCCGACCTCCGACTTCCCTGCCCTGACCGAGAAAAACCCTTGGCACGGCCACGTAAGCGGCGGATACGTTCCCGTCCATGCCCGATACGAAGATGCATGCCGACGAGGTCGACATCGACGAGTCGCTCGTCGAGCGGCTGGTCGCGGCGCAGTTCCCGCAGTGGGCTCGGCTGCCCGTACGGAAGGTGCGGTCGGCCGGTACGGACAACGCCATGTACCGGCTGGGCGAGGACATGACCGTACGGCTGCCGCGCATCCCCGGCGCCGAAGGCCAGGTCGGCAAGGAGCAGCGGTGGCTGCCGCACCTCGCGCCCCACTTGCCGCTGGACGTGCCCGTACCGCTGGGGCACGGGACCCCGGGCGAGGGCTACGCGTTCGCCTGGTCGGTGTACCGGTGGCTCGACGGCGAGAACCTGTACGACGAGCCCCTCGCCGAACGCGGACTGCGTGACGCGGCCGCCGGGTTGGGGCGTTTCGTCGCGGCGCTCCACCGCGTCGACACCGCCGGTGCGCCGGCGTCGTTCCGGGGCGGGCCGGTGGGCAGGGCCGACGAGGGTGTCCGCGCGGCGATACGGGACCTGGGCGCCGACGGCACGCACGACGCCGAGGCCGCGACCGCCGCGTGGGAGGCGGCCGTAAGGGCACCGCAGTGGCAGGGCGCGCCCGTATGGCTGCACGGCGACCTACTGCCCGGAAACCTCCTCGGCCACCAGGGCCGGCTCAGCGCCGTGATCGACTTCGGCGGGGTGGGCGTGGGCGACCCCGCGTGCGATGTGATGGCGGCCTGGACCCTGCTGACCGCCGACACCCGCGAGGTGTTCCGCGAGGCGGCGGGCGTGGACGACGCGACCTGGGCCCGCGGCCGCGGCTGGGCGCTGCGCTTCGGGGTCACCGCGGAGCACTACTACCGGGTGACGAACCCCGTCCTGGCCCGTGTCGCCCACCGGGCGGCGGCCGAGGCCATCGCCGACCACCACGCCTCCTGACGCCGGATATCAGGCGTCAGACGTCAGGCGTCGAAGCGGCGGCAGGATGCCTCGATCTCGCCGAAGTACCGGTGGGTCCAGTCGCACAAGCCGTCGATCGTCTTGCGCAGCGCCCTGCCCGGCTCGGTCAGCGTGTACTCGACCCGCGGCGGCACGGTGGGGTACGCGGTGCGCTCCAGCAGTCCGTAGCGCTCCAGCATGCGCAGGTTCTGGGTGAGCATCTTGTGGCTGATGCCCTCGACCTCGCTCCGCAGCTCGCTGAAGCGCAGGGTGTCGTCACCGAGGGCCTCGATGATCAGGAGCGCCCACTTGTTGGCGACGTCGGAGAAGATCTCCCGCCCCAGTGAATCGGCGCGCCGCAGGTCCGCCTCGTCGCGTACACCGTCGCTGAACTGCTTGGTCACCATCAGGTTCCCCAGTCACCAAAAAGTGCGTTCTTCCATGTCAGCGACCACTCTCCTACGGTTCCTGAGTAACCACAAGAGATCACGACACGGAGGCTGTGCACCATGGCCATCACCCTGCTGAACCCCGCCGGACTGCCCGAGATCCCCGTCTACCGGCAGGTGTCGGTCGCGTCCGGCTCGAAGCTCGTCTTCATCGCCGGGCAGGTCGCCTGGGAGGGGGACGACCTCGCCACCCAGGTCGAGCAGGCCTACCTCAACGTCGCCACCGCCCTGGCCGCGGCCGGCGGCTCGTTCGACGACGTGGCGAAGCTGACCGTGTACGTCGTCGACTGGACCCCGGACAAGATGCCGCTCCTGCTGGAGGGGATCGACCGGGCGACCGCGAAGCTCGGCGTCACCCCCGTACCGCCGGCCTCGCTGCTGGGCGTCGCGGCCCTGGACGTACCCGAGCACCTGGTCGAGATCGAAGCCACCGCGGTCCTCGACTGACGAGGCGGCGCAGGAAGGCGGGACCGCCGCGCGGCGCCGGGGGCTGCGGGGGCTGCGGGGGTGTGAGGGCCAGGATCGTCAGGAGGCTCACTTCGCGGTGATCCTCACCGGGAGGCTCTCCAGTCCGTTGACGACGATGGAGCGCAGCGGTACGGCGGGCCCGGTCTGTTCGATGGAGTGCACGGAGTCCAGGAGTTCCGTGAACAGGATCCGCATCTCCGTACGGGTCATCATCGCGCCCAGGCAGAAGTGCTCGCCGGCCCCCAGGGCGAGGTGCCGGTTGGGGCGGCGCGCGATGTCGAAGGCGTCCGGGTTCTCGAAGTAGCGCTCGTCCCGGTTGGCGGAAGGCGTCCACATCACGACGCGGTCGCCCGGTTCGAGCTGGCGCTCGCGCAGCATCACGGGTTCGGTGACGGTCCGCATGATGTGGGTGGCGGTCGAGGTCCAGCGCAGGACCTCCTCGACCGCCGTGGGCATCAGGCTCCGGTCGGAGCGCAGGCGTTCCCAGTCGGCCGGGCGGTCCAGGAAGGTCTGCATACCGCCGGCGACCGCGAGGCGGACGTTCTCCGTACCGCCCACGAGGAGGTTGTCGCAGTTGAGGAGGATGTCCTCCTCGGTGAGCATTTCGCCGTCGACCTCGCCGTTGACCAGGGCGCTCACGAGGTCGTCCGCGGGCTCGTCCATCCGCCGGTACATGAGCTCCACGAAGTAGGCCATGATCTGCTGGTGGGCGATGCTGCGGGTCTCGGGCTCGCCCGCGCCGAAGGCCTGGCTGGTGAGCGAGAAGAGCATCTCCTGCTCGTGCTCGGGCACTCCCATGAGCCGGCAGATGACGTAGAGCGGCAGCCGCGCCGCGATGTCGGTGACGAAGTCGCACTCGCCGAGGGCGACGGCGCGGGCCAGCACCGCCCGGACCGCCTCGCGCATCGCATCCTCCAGCGCCCGCACCGAGCGGGTGGTGAACCAGTCGGCCACGAGGGTGCGCAGCGCCTTGTGGTGCGGCGGGTCGGTCAGGGCCAGGGTGCGGCCGCCGCCGGGGTCCTGGCCGTGGCCCTGGGGCCGCAGCAGGATGCCCTGGGCGGAGCTGAAGACGCGGGCGTCACCGTAGACGGTGCGGATGTCGTCGTACCGGGTCACCGACCAGAAGCCGGGGTACTCGGTGGCGCCGTGCCAGCGCACCGGGTCGTTGTCGCGCATCCAGCGGAAGACGGGGTACGGGTCGCCGGTGGCGTAGAGCTCGGGGTCGACGAGGTTGACGGTCTCGGGTGCGAGCAGGGTCATCGGGGGTCTCCTTCGGGCAGCGGCAGGGTGTGGACGAGGTCGGCGAGGCCCTTGAGGAGTTCGCGGGCGACGGTCTGCGGCACCGCGGCGGTGCGGTGGCTGACCGCGAGCCGCAGCCGCCCGTCGGGGCGGGGCCAGATCTCGGTGTGGACTTCGAGCGGGAGGTCCAGGTAGGGCGGGCGCAGGAGCCTGGTGCCCAGGCCTGCCAGAGGCAGCTCGGCCGGGGCGTTGTCCTGGAGTACGAGCAGCGTCTGGAAGAGCGGGGGCCGGCCCGTGCGCGGCGGGTTGAGGTGGCGTACGAGGGCGTGGAAGGACACGTCCTGGGCGCCGAAGGCCTCGCGGAGGATCCGCCCGGCCTCGGCGACGGCGGCCGGGCCGCCGTCGAGGACCGGACCGCGCAGCCGCAGGCAGGCCATCTCGATGTGGCAGCCGACGACGTCGTGGAGCCTGGTGTCGTCGCGCTGGGCCACGGGCACGCCGACGGCGAAGTCGCG
Organism: Streptomyces sp. NBC_01006; assembly: GCF_045162725.1. Lineage (NCBI taxonomy): Bacteria > Bacillati > Actinomycetota > Actinomycetes > Kitasatosporales > Streptomycetaceae > Streptomyces > Streptomyces sp. NBC_01006. The sequence goes on from NZ_CP108701.1 coordinate 244,231, forward strand.
CCCGCCGGTGACCCCGGCGAGCAGCCGGCCGTAGAGCGCGAGCAGGACGGCGTACCGGGTCGTACCGGCGAGGGCGGCGGCCGCGTCCAGGCGGGAGCCGGCGTCCGCGTCGAGGAGCAGTTCGGCGCGGGCCGTGGCGCCGTCGGGTGCGGGGCCCGGTACGGGGGCCGCGGGCCAGCGCAGTTCGGGTACGTCGCGCAACTCGGCCGCGAGGGCGGCGAGCTGACGGTCCGGGTCGGTCTGGGCGAGCCGCTCGGCGCGCAGCCGGGCCGCCTCGGCGACGGGGAGCGCGGCGGGCAGGGCGACGGGGAGCGCGGGGTCGGTGGCCCGGCGGGCCGCGTCGTAGGCGGCCGCGAGGTCGGCGCCGAGGACCGATTCGGACCAGCCGTCGAAGGCGATGTGGTGCACGACGCAGCCGAACACCCGGCGGGTGCCGCCCTCCAGCGGCACCAGGGCGGTGCGCCACACCTCCCCGTCGGTGAGTTCGAGGGGGTCGCCGAGGATCTCGCCCAGGAGCTCGACGGCCGTGCCGGTGTCGGGGCACGTCTCCAGGATTTCCAGGACGGGAGCCGGGAAGTCGCAGGGCCGGGCCACCGGTCGGGGGTCGGCGAGATAGGCGGTGCGCAGTGTCTCGTGGCGTTCGTGCACGGCCTCGATCGCCGATTCTAGGGCGTCCTCGTCCAGTGCGCCGTCGATCTCGAAGAGCAGCAGGCAGTGGGCCGACCGGTCCTCGGGGTGGAGGAGGTGCTGGGTGAGGTAGCCGGTCTGCATGGGCGTGAGCGGTACGTCGGATCCGGCTGCGGCGGGGGCCGCGGCGGCCTCGGCGGGGCCTGCGGCGAGCCACTCGCCCAGCGCGCGGGCGCTCGGGTGGGCGTACAGCCGCGACACGGGTACGGGCCGGTCGAGTTCGGCGGCCAGGCGTGCGCAGACCCGCCCGGCCGCCAGCGAGGTCCCGCCGAGGTCGGCGAAGGGGACGTGCGGGGGTACGGAGGGCAGGCCCAGTACCGCGGCGAACACGCCGGCGGCCAGTGCCACCAGCGGGTGCTCGTCCACCGCCGGCCCGGGCGCACCGGCCGGGGCCGTCGGGGGCGGGGCCGGCGCGCCCGCTGCCCCGGCGGACTCCAGCAGCGCCCGTTCGTCGAGCTTGCCGTTGCCGGTCAGCGGGAAGGCCGCGAGGGTGATCACCGCCTCGGGGCGCTGGTAGGACACGAGCGCTCCGCGCAGCACCTCCTCGGCGCCGGCCAGCGTGTCGCCCGGTCGCGCGGGCACGCAGAAGGCCAGCAGGGCCTCAGCGGTGCCCGCGGCGTCCCGGCGGGGCACGACGCGGCAGGCGCGCACGCCGGGCAATACCGCCTCGATCTGCCGTTCGACCTCGGCGGGTTCGATCCGGTGGCCGCGGATCTTCACCTGCCGGTCGGCCCGGCCCAGGTAGTGCAGTACGCCGTCCTCGTCGAGGCGGCCGAGGTCCCCCGTGCGATAGACGCGGGTCACGGAGCCGTCCGCGAGGACGATGTGGGGGAACTTCTCCTCCGTGAGCCGGTCGTCGCCGAGGTAGCGCAGCGCCAGCCCGTCGCCGGAGACGCAGATCTCCCCGTCGACGAGGTGGACCGCGGTGCCGGGGACGGGGCGGCCGACGGGGATCCCGCCGGGCAGTTCGCAGTCGGCCTCGGTGATGCGGTGCGTGGTGGCGAACACGGTGCTCTCCACCGGTCCGTAGCCGTTGATCAGGGCGATCGAGGGGTGCCGGCGCAGGAAGGCGCGCACGTGCGGTACGGAGAGCCGTTCGCCTCCGGTCATCACCTGGGCCAGTCCGCGGAAGGCGTCCGGGTCCTCGTCCACGGTCATGTTCAGCAGACTGCTGGTGAGCCAGAGGGTGTCGACGCCGTGCACGGTGACCGCCTCGCGGATCGCCTGGCCCGACAGGTACGGCTCGTCGACGACGAGCGAGGTGCCGCCGCCGAGCAGCGCGCCCCACAGTTCGAGGGAGAACGCGTCCCAGGGCAGGGCCGCGGCCAGCGGGATCACCGTGCCCGTGCCGAAGCGGGCGAAGGTGCCGGGGCGCAGCAGGCGTGCGGTGGCGCGGTGGGGGGTCAGCACGCCCTTGGGCCGGCCGGTGGTCCCGGAGGTGAAGAACACGCAGGCCGGGGCGGAGGGGTCGGTGTCGGCGGGCCGGAACCCGGCGGGCGGACGCGGGACTTGACCGGCGGGGGGCGGGTTCCAGGACGGCAGTCCGGCGCAGGCACCGGCGGCGCTGTCGCCGATGATCAGCGGCGCGTCGAGTTCGGCGGCCACCTCCCGGATCCGCCGGTCGGGCCAGGCGGGGTCGAGGAGGGCGTAGGCGGCGCCGAGCTTGAGGATCGCGAGGACCGCGGTGATCAGCTCGATGCCCCGGGGCAGCAGTACGGGCACCAGGTCGCCTTCGGCGACGCAGTGCGCGCCGAGCTCGGCGGCCCAGGCGTCGGCGGCGGCGTCCAGTTCCCGGTATCCGACGCGGCGTGCGCCGTGGATGACGGCGGTGGCGTCCGGGCGCTCGGCGGCCCGCAGGGCGACCGCCGTGTGCAGGGTCTGCGGGCGGTGGCCGCTCATGCCCCGGCTCCGACGGCCGCGTGCAGGGCCCGCCCGAACACCTCGATCTCGTCGAGGGTGTTGTAGTAGTGGACCGAGGCCCGTACGGCGGTCTCCACGCCGCGCTCCGCCATGAAGATCGGCGTGTGGTGGCCGACGATCTTCCAGACGTTGATGCGCTGCTCGGCGAGCCGGGCCCGGATCACCTCGGCCGGGACCCGGTCGTGGCGGAACGAGACGATGCCCGACTGCCGGGTGCCCGGGGCGATCAGCTCGGTGCCCGGGGTGGCCTCCACGGTGGCGCGCAGCGCCTGGAACACCTCCTTGTGGTCGAACGGGGTGCCTTCCTCGAAGAGGGTGAGGGCGGTGTTGAACCCGGCCGTGGCGGCGGTGCCGCGCTCGGCGAGCTCCAGGGAGCGGGCGCTGTGGTCGTCGACGCGGTAGCCGGTGGGCGAATCGACCTGGGCCACGTGCAGATCGTGGAAGTCCGTGTCGAGGGCGGCGCGCAGTTCCGGGGCGATGTACGCGAAGGCGGTGCCGCGCGGGCCGCGCAGGAACTTGCGGCCGGCGCCGGTGAGCAGCTGGCAGCCGATGCGGCGGGCGCTCACCGGGATCTGGCCGATGGACTGGCAGGCGTCGACGGCGTAGAAGCAGCGGTAGGGGGCGAGCAGCCGGCCGATCTCCTCGACGGGGTTGACGATGCCGCAGCCGGACGGGATGTGCGTCACCGAGACCAGGGCCACGTCGTCGGAGATGTTCGCGGCCATCCAGTCGAGGTCGAGGTCTCCGCCCGGGAGGGTGGGGACGACCTCGATGCGGCAGCCGGTGCGGTCGCGCAGGTTGAACAGGGAGATGAGGTTGCCGGCGTACTCGTACGGGGTGACCCAGACCCGGTCGGCGGGGCCGAGGCGCAGCCTGGGCACCACGGCGCACCAGGCGCGGGTGGCGCTGTCGAAGAGCGCCACGTCCTGGGCAGGGGCGTCGAGCACGCGGGCGATCCGCCGGTAGACCTCGTCGCCCACGATCGGGGAGTAGTACTCCTCGGTCTCGTAGCAGCCGTGTGCGGCTTCACGGTCGAGGACCTCCGCCATGGTCCGCCGGACCTCCGCGGGTACCAGGCCGGCGCCGGCCGTGTTCAGGTGAATCATGTTTCCCACTGCTCTGCCTCTGCTCGTTCGGGTAAGGGCGCGCTGCGGCGCGGTCAGTAGCCGGCGCCCACGGTGTGGCCGCGGTCGTGGTGGCGCTCGGCGATGTCGGCGAGCGCGGTCAGCACCATCGGCGGGTGCTCGGCCAGCCGGTGCAGGAGGTGCAGCCACCAGTTCTCGCCGTAGGTGGCGTAGATGCGGCAGGCGTGGCCGGCTTCGCGGTACGTGCGCAGCAGCTCGGGGCGCACCCCGTGCAGCATCTCGATCTCGGTGACGCGCTCCAGCAGGCCGCGCTCCGCCGCCTCGGCGAGGACCGCGGGGTCCTGCGTGGCCAGGCTCAGCCGGGCGCCGCGGTCGACGAGTTCCCCGGCCAGCTCCAGGTAGCGCTGGTCGAGGGCGGGGCCCCGGCCCAGGGCGGTCCCGGTGGGCTCGTTGAAGGCGCCCTTGACCAGGCGGATCTTCCGGCCCTCCAGGGGGAGGGAGTCGAGGTCCGCCGCGGTGCGGTGCAGGTAGGCCTGGAGGGTGACGCCGAGGTTGGCGTGGTCGGCGGCGAGTTCGCGGTAGGCGCCGAGGACCTCGTCCACGGCGGGTGCGCGCTCCATGCTGAGGACGACCTCGGCGCCGCGGGCGGCGGCGGCGTCGGTGATCCGGGCGGTGTTCTTGACCGCGAGTTCGCGGGACACGGTCAGGCCCAGGTTCGAGAGGTCGAAGCCGAGCTGTCCGGGGACCGGCTCGTGCTCCAGGACGGCGAGGTACTCGTCGACGACCCGCTCGATCTCGGCGGGGTCGGAGTTCTCCTCGCCGACGAACTCCACGGCGATCCGATAGGACTTGTCCCGAAGCGTCCGGAGGTGGCCGAGGAACTCCTCGCGGCCGGGGGCCAGTACGTAGCGCCGCGCGGCCGGCGAGAGCACGTCCTGGAGGACGGAGCCGGGAGTGGTGAAGGCGTCGCGGCAGCGTTCGTCGGCGGCCAGGATGCGCAGGCCCTGGCCTGCGGCCTGGTGCAGTGCGCGCTGGGACATGGCGGAGGTCATGACAGCACCTTGATCTTCTCTTCGGTACGGGAGGTGGGGGAGGTATAGGCGTCGGTGGAGGAGAGCGTGTCCGGGGCGGGAACCAGGGAGGCGGGGTCCACGGGGGTTCCGGCCCGGCCGGCGAGCATCATCAGCTGGGCGAAGCTGGGCCCGGCCGCGGCGGGGTCGCCGCCGGCCTGCCGCCAGACGCGGTACTTGGCCGCGTAGCTGATCACGGTCTCCTTGTCGCGGCGGGAGCGGGGACGGGTGAAGGCGCCGGCCCACAGGCCGTCCCAGGCCGCGTAGCCGGGGTCGGCGAGCAGGACCTCGTGGGCGCGGCCCAGGTTCCAGAACGGGATGCCCGCGTTCATGTGGTGCACGAGGTGGTAGCGGTCGTTGTGACGGCTGATCAGGAACCGTTCCAGGAAGATGCCGTGGCGGTTGCGGGTGAGCAGGACCTGCTTGTTCTCGCTCTCCGGCATGGGGTAGTGCTCGGAGAGTTCGGCCAGCCAGCCGATCGCCACGTTGGTGGTGAACAGCGGCACGAACCAGAACAGCAGCAGCTGGGGCAGGACTCCGAGCCAGGCGCAGGCACCGAAGATCGCGGCCCACTGGCCGAGGAAGACGATCCGCTCGGTCCGCAGCGGGACCGGCACGGAGACCGTGATCTGGGAGCTGTCGCAGAAGACCCGCTCGCGGGCTATGTAGCCGAGGTAGGCGAAGGTGCGCAGGCCGAGCGCGGAGAGGATGACCTCCTTGAGGAAGAAGTGCCGGTCCGAGCGCTCGGTGTCGTAGAGCCCGCACTCGATGTGGAAGGAGTAGTCGGGGTCGTTCTGCTCGTCGCCGAGGTTGCGGTGGTGGTTGCCCACGTGGGAGCTGCGGTAGGGGCCGTAGAGGTGCCACACGAGGTAGCCCGCGAGGACGGAGCCGCCGAACAGGTTGAGGGCCTTGTTCTTGGCCAGGACCTTGTGGCTGGACTCGTGCAGGAAGTGGGCGAGGAAACGCTGGACGGAGCCGATGACGAGCAGGGCCAGCGGGTAGAACCAGTAGGAGACCCCGACGCACAGCGCCACGGAGGCGGCGATCAGCGCGTACTCGAAGAGGATGGCGAGCGGACCGTGGTGGTTGTCCAGGGTGCGCAGGGCGCGGAGCTCCTTGCGGACGCCTGGCGCGAGCCGGTCGAAGTTCAACTGTTCGAATGCGGACATGCGGATGCCTCTGTTCGTTCGTGGAGAGCGCGCTCAGTGCGCGGGTGAGAAGCCGAGTGCCTGCCCGTAGAGCCGCAGCTCGGCCCGCAGCGAGTCGGCGACGGTGGCGGAACGCCGGAAGCCGTGGCCCTCGCCTTCGAAGGTCAGATAGCGGTGGGGGGCGCGGGTCGGGTCGATCCGCTGGAGCAGCCGCTGCGCCTGCGCGGGCGGGCAGACGGTGTCGTCGAGCCCTTGCAGCAGTACGAAGGGGGTACGGATGGACTCGGCGCCGGACAGCGGGGACTGCTTCTCGTACCGGTCGGCGGCCTCCGGCCAGGGCCCGATCAGGCCGTCCAGGTAACGGGACTCGAAGTCGTGGGTGCCGCCCTTGGCGCGCCAGCTGACCGGGTCGAGCACCGGGTAGTAGATCCCGGCCGCCCGGTAGAGGTCCGGTTCGGCGACGAGCGAGGCGACGGCCGTCCAGCCGCCGGCGCTGCCGCCGCGGATCGCGATCCGTCCGGGATCGGCGAGCCCTTCGGTGATCAGGCCCCGGATGGCGGTGGCGCAGTCGTCGACGTCGGTCAGCCCCCAGCTGTGGCGCAGCCGTTCCCGGTAGGCGCGGCCGTAGCCGGTGGAGCCGCCGTACTGCACGTCGAGCACTCCGATGCCGCGGCTGGTGAAGTAGCTGATCTCCTGGTTGAGGACCAGGTGGCTGCGGCTGGTGGGGCCGCCGTGCACGAAGACCAGCCAGGGCGGCAGTTCGCCGTCGGGCCCGGTGAAGCCGGGGTGGTACGGCGGGTGGACGTGCGCGTGGACGTCCTCGCCGTCGGGCCCCCGGTAGGTGCGCCGGTACGGGGTCGTGGCGTAGGCGTCGAGCGCGCCGCCGGACGGGGCGCGGACGGTGTCGACGCTCCCGTCGGCCGGGTCGGCGAGCACCACGGTGCGGCGCTGTCCGGGCGAGGAGACCACCGCGGCGATGCGGCGGCCGTCGGTCGCGGCGAAGTGCCATTCGGTGGCCGGGCCCTCGAAGTCCGTCAGGGTGCCGTCGGCGGTGAGGATGCCGAGCCTGCGCTCGCCCACTCCGTGGACGACGGCGAGCCGGCCGTCCAGCAGGGGAAGGCACCAGCGCAGGCCGATCCGCCACAGCGCCTCGCCGAACTCCTCCGGGCGCGGGCAGAGGTTGCGGGGCCTGCCGTCCGGGGGGATCGCGTGGACGTTCCACCAGCCGTCGGGGTCGCTGACGGCGTAGAGGGTGCCGGATCCGTCGGCGGCCCATTCGGTCTGGGTGACCGACTCCCCGCGGCCGCCCATGAGCGGCAGCGCCCGGGCGAGGGTGGCGTCGGCCCGGATCTCGGCGACCATCAGGTCGGTGGTGTCCCAGGGCATGTCGGGGTGGTCCCAGCCCAGCCAGGCCACCCGGTCCCCGCCCGGCTCGATGCGCGGGCCGGTCATGAAGTGGTGGGTGGCGGCCAGTTCGCGTACGGCGCCGGGGTCCGTGGCGGCGCGGCCGTCGAGCGGCAGCGCCACCAGGTGGCGTACGGCCTCCACGGCCCGTTCGTCGCCGACCGTCTCGCGCATGCACCACACCTCGGCGCCGCGGACGGCGAAGTCGGCGTAGCGCAGTTCGCCCGGCCAGGCCCCGGCGGGGCTGAGCGGCACCGGGTCGCCGCCCGGCTGCCAGCGGTAGACCCGCTGGTCGGGGCCGTGCGTGAAGACGATGCCGTCCTCGGCCCGGTCGCCCAGGGCCAGCCACGGGCGGCCGCCGTACTCGATGACCCTGGTGCGCACGTCCCAGCCGGGCGCCAGCACTTCCCGCACTCCCCCGGGCGTACGGCGCATCAGCGCGCTGCGGCCGTCCTGTTCGGGGAGCACCTCGGTCCAGCACACGTCGGCGCCGAGGAAGCCGACCCATTCGAGCAGGGCGTCACCGCGGGCGGCGTCCTCGGGGGCGACCGGGGAGGGCCAGCTTCCGTACGGGAGCGGCTGCCTTGCGGCGGTCATGCCGCGCCGCCCTGTCCGTACGCGATCCGGGGGATGCCCGGGGCGCTGCTGTCGAGCCCGTACTCCGCCACGGCCGGGTCGTCGCTCACCCAGAAGTGCCCGTCCAGGTCGGACCAGTCGCACAGCCCCGCGAGCTGCGCGGCGTACGCGATGGCGCGCGGCGGCTCCAGGAAGCAGCCCAGCATGCGGGCGGCGCCCTGCCCGGTCGCGGCGGTCAGCGCGGTGAGGGCGGGCAGCAGTCCGCCGAAGCGCATCGGCTTGACGTTGAGGCCGCCGGCCACGCGGACGGCGAACTCGGCGTCGGCCGGGGTGGCGATGCCCTCGTCGAGGAGGACGGCGGTCGCGGGCAGCGCGGCGCGGATCTCGGGGAGCAGCGCGGGATCGCGGACCGGGTCCTCCAGGACCGTCGGGGCGAGTTCGCTCACCAGGGGGCGCAGCCGCTCCCAGTCGGCCCGGTCCCAACCGCGGTTGGCGTCGAGGATCAGCGGGGCGTCGACCCCGAGCAGGGAGCGCAGTACCGCCTCGTCGTCGGGTCCGCCGAGCTTGATCTTGAGCGGCCGGCCGTCGCGGGGGATCTCCTCGCCGATGGGCACGGTGTGCAGGAGCCGGATGCGGCCGGGCTCGGGCAGTCCGAGGAGCTGCCACACCGGTACCCCGGACCGGCGGGCGGCGCGGTCCAGGAACGCCATCTCGACGAGCATCCGGGCGGGCGCGCTGACCCCGTCGGCCGCCGCCTTCGCCAGGCGGGTGCGGATCGGCTCCACCGGGTCGCCGGTCGCGGTGCACTCGCCGGCCAGGGTGCGGGCCAGTGCCTCGGCCTCGGCGGCGATGGCCCGGCCGTCCTGTCCGTAGCCGAGGTCGGCGGCGATCTCGCCCTCGCCATCGTCCCCGCCCTCGCCCTCGCCGCCGTCGGCGGACAGCAGCCGCAGGCGGACGATGTCTACCGTCTCGATGGTCATGTGGGAGATCTGGAAGGAGCTGGTCAGCCGCCTCGGCTCCACGGTGACGGCCACCTCGGGCGCCGGTGCGGGCGGTTCGACGGTGATCCGGACGGAGTCGACGAGTGCGCGGGCGAGTTCCCGGGCCTCCTCGGGGGTGTCCGCCCCGACGACCACGGCGCCCACCCGGTCCCCTCCGCTGCGGAAGCCGGAGACGGTGTCGCCGGGCGCGAGGCGGAGTTCGGCGTGCAGTACGGCCGGGTGCGCGGCCACCTCCGCCCAGCCCTCGACGGCGGTGACCCGGCCGGCGGGCGGGGCGAAGTAGCGGGTCGCCGCGGCCCGGGTGAGGGCCGGCAGCTCCACGCTCCGGCCGAGCGCGTCGTCGTAGACGGCCCCGTACGGCTCCAGGCCTGCTCGGGCGTGCGGCAGCATCCGGTGGATCCAGCCGCCGCCGATGCGGGCGTGCACCTCGCCGAGCACGATTCCCTCGGCGGTCAGCCACAGTTCGACGTGGAACAGTCCGAAGCGCAGGTCGAGGGCGGTGAGCGCGGCGCGGACCGTGTCCTCGATCGCCCGGCGCGTGTCCTGGGGGAGGGCGGCGGGCAGTACGTGGCCGATCTCGACGAAGTACGGGGGCGCCAGCTTCTCCTTCGCCGTGACGGCGAGGACGCGGGGGGCGCCGCCGAGGAAGATCCCCTCGACGCTGAACTCCTCGCCCTGGACGAACTCCTCGACGAGGAACGGGGCTTCGGGGTCGGGCAGCCGGTCGAGCGCGGCCCGCAGGTCGGCGGGGCCGGTGACCTTGCGCACTCCGGCGCTGTCCGCGCCGTCGCGCGGCTTGACCACCCAGGGCCCGGGCGTCGCGGCGAGGAAGGCGAGGGCGTCGGCCTCGCCGTGGCACAGGCGCACGGCGGGCTGGCGGAATCCGGCGGCGGCGAGGGCCTCGCGGCAGGCGTCCTTGGTGCGGATCCGGCGGACCGCGGCGGGCGGGTTGCCGGGCAGGCCCAGCCGCTCCGCGGTCTCGGCGACGGCGACCTGGGCCATCTCCCGTACGCCGAACACGACGGCGGGGGTGTCGCCGGATGCGGCGCGGGCGGCGGCCCAGTCGGCGGTCTCGCCGGGGCGGGTGAAGTCGACGGCGGTGGCGCCGTCGGCGGCGGCCGTGACCTCGGGGGTCGCGGCGAGGGTGTCGGCGAGGTTGGTCACGTGGGTGCCCAGTCCCCGGGAGCGTGCCTGCTCCAGTGCCCGTACGGCGACGTCGACGCTGAGGGTCATCGCCCCGCCGCCGCCGATCAGCAGCAGCCCGGGGGCTTCGGATGCGGTGTTCATGCGGCCGCCTTCGCGTCCTCGCGCAGGAGGTACACGCGCTCCGCGAGCTCCTGGATGCGGGCGTAGTCCCGTTCGAGGACCTCGGTCGAGTCGTGGCGGGTCCACACCACGAGGGTGGCGGTGTAGAGGTCGACCGTGGGGCGGATGCGGCTGCCCGGGGCGAGCTTGGGGATCGCCAGGTGGACGGATTCCAGCGCCTGGATCTGCGCGAGGACGTCCTGGTCGAGGCTGTCGACGACGCCGTCGAGGGTGGTCGCGGCGAAGATCTGGCTGGCCTCGGTCAGTTTGCGGTAGGGGCGGCCGGCGTACCGGTCGAGGAACTCCTGCGGCCGGGCGTAGGCGAGGGCGGTGAGGTCGGCCTGGTTGACGCCCACGCAGAGGTCGTGGAAGTCGGGCAGGACGCCGCCGGAGAGGCGGGCGCCGATCTCGACCAGGGCCGGCCCCTGCGGGGTGACGATGACCTCGGCGTGGGTCGGTCCGTACTGGATGCCGAGGGCGTCGAGCACCTCGTGCATGTAGGCGGTGATCTCCGGCTCGGGGCTCGACCCGGGCGTGGTGATGGAGTCGCGGTCGTAGATCCGGTGGGTGCCGTCGAGGCGCTTGTGGTACTGCCAGATGCCGCACGAGCCGCGCTGCCCCGCGTACGAGACGAAGTCGACCATGTACTCCTCGCCCTGGAGGAAGGACTGGACGAGGACCTCGTCGTTGCGCTCGCCGAAGATGTTGACGGTGCCCAGGACGGCTTCGGCGGCCTTGCGCACCTCTTCGGGACCGCGGCAGACGGCCACCCCGTCGGTGGCGGCGGAGGACAGCGGCTTGACGACCACCGGGTACTCGCCGCGCCGCTCGGCCCAGTCGACGAGCTCCTCGGCGCTGCCGCTCTTGAGCTGGTCGGCGCAGCGGACTCCGGCCCGGCGCAGGGTCTCGATCATCTCGTACTTGTCGCGGCGGGCGCGGGAGAGCGCCGTGCCGTTGGTCGGCAGGCCCAGCAGCTCGGACAGTTCGTCGGCGAGCTCCACTCCGGGCTCCTGGCCGGCGACCACGCAGACCGGGTCGAACTCCCTTAGCCGGTCGGCGGTTTCGGCCGGGGTGCCGTACGGGACCGCTGCCCGGTATGCGGTGAGATCGGGCAGCCGCATCGAGGTCATCAGCTCGGGCGTGCTCTGCACGTGCACGACGTCGACATCCAGCTTGGCAAACGCCGGGGGCAAGTGGTTGCCGCTGGTGTACGCGTCCACCAGCACCGCCACCGGGCGCTTTTGAGCGCTCCTCATGTTCTCCACCTTGTGCTCAGAAGACCCACACAACCGGTTGGGCCGGGGTTGTTTCCAGGGATTGGCAAGAGATTGCCACACGGGTTGCCTAGCTGGCAATATCGTTCCGGCACCATCCACTGATCCCGTACGCGGAGGGACGGCCATGACCGTCACAGCACTCGACACACCATCCCGACCGGGCCTGAGCCGCGGCACCGCGGTGGCGCTCGCGACCGCGGGCGCCCTCACCGTCGCGAACATCTACTTCCCGCAGCCGCTGTTGGACGCCATCGCCACCGGTCTCGGCATCTCGGGATCGGCCGCGGGCCTGGTGGCCACCGCCGCCCAGGTCGGGTACGCACTGGGCATCGGCCTGGTCGTCCCGCTCGCGGACGGGGCCCGGCTGCGCCGGCTGACCACGGTGCTGCTCCTGCTGACCACGGCCGGGCTGCTGGCGGCGGCCCTCTCCCCCGGGCTGGCCACGCTGACGGCCGCGACGGTGGCCCTGTCCACCACCACCGTGCTGCCGCAGGTGATCATGCCGACGGCGGCCTCGATGGCGGGCCCGGGCCACAGCGGCCGCGCCCTCGGCATGATCGGCATCGGGCTGACCCTGGGCTCGACGCTCTCGCGCACGCTCTCCGGGGCGGTCGTGGGCCTCAGCGGCGACTGGCGCACCGCCTACTTCGCGGCGGCGGCGCTCACCGGCTCGCTGGTGTTCTTCCTGCCGAGGCTGCTGCCCGAGCGGGCGGCCGGCGGCGCGGTGCCCTACCGGCGGCTGATCGCCTCACTGCCGCGGCTGGTGACGGCCCATCCGGAGCTGCGGCTGTCGGCGTTCCTCGGGGCGACGGTCTTCGCGGCGTTCAGCGCGTTCTGGGCCACGCTCGCCTTCCACCTCGCCGGTCCGCCCTTCGACAAGGGGGTCGCCTGGGCGGGTCTGTTCGGCCTGTTCAGCCTGCCGGCGGCGCTGCTGTCGTACTCGGCGGGCCGGCTCAGCGACCGGCGCGGCCCCCGCCACGTCAACCTGGTGGCGTTCGCCTGCGTGTGCGCCGCCTTCCTGGTCCTCGGCCTCTTCGGCGACCGCTCGACGGCCGCCCTGGTCGTCGGCTCCAACCTGCTGGTCTACGGCGGCAGCTGCTGGCAGATCGCCAATCAGGTGCGCATCTTCCGGCTGGACGAGGGGATCCGGGCGCGGCTCAACACGCTGTTCATGCTGGCCAGTTTCGCGGGCGGCGCGGCGGGGTCGTTCACCGGCACGGCGCTGTACGCGGCCCACGGCTGGGGCGGGATGGTCCTCGGCTGCGGCGGCTTCCTGGCGCTGGCGGGCGCGGGCCTGGCCGCCGGGCGGCGGCTCGGCTGAGGCGGTACGCGGCATACGCGAAGGGGGTGTCGTACGGGCGGGGCCCGTACGACACCCCCTTCGGCTGCGCGGTGCGCGGTGCGCGCCGCAGCCGTCAGGACCGGGAGGTTCCGCGCGACCGGGCGAGGGTCTCGGCCAGCAGCCGCCAGATGTCCGCGGCGAGGTCGATGTTGGAGGCCGCCTGGGCCTGTTCGGCGAGGCGCCGCATCCGCTCCAGCCCCTCCTCCTCGTCGCCCTCGATGATCAGCAGCCGGCTGTCCAGGATGTCCAGCCGGACCCGGTTGCGGTACGTCATGTTCGGGTCGGCGCCGCGCACCCGGTCCAGCAGGGTGCGGGCGTCGGCGAACCGCCCGCCCTCGAAGGCGATCTCTGCCTTGAGGGCGTTCACCTCCTGTCCCAGCGCCGGGATGCCCACGAAGGCGAGGCTCGTCTCGGCCTGTTCGACGTAGCTCTCGGCGACGTCGAGTTCCGGCGGGGCCTTCTGCAGGTGCAGCCGGGCGGCCGCGACCCTCAATCGCGTCCACAGCGACAGGTTCTCGGCGCTGCCGAACCCGGCCAGGGCCCGGTCCAGGAGCTTCTGGGCGCTGGTGAGATCGCCCTGCCGGACCCGGACGGCGGCGGCCGTCCACAGCGCCTCGGCCCACAGGGTGTCGGTGCGGCCCTCGGTGAGGGCGGTCAGCTCGTCCGCGTGGGCGCGGGCCTCCGAGAGGCGGCCCGCCTCGGACTCGACGGAGACCAGCGCGAGCAGGCTGGCGGCCACGTCGGCGACCGGGAGCCGGTGTTCGCGGGCCAGCCGGTGGGCCTCCGAGGCGGCCTCGGCGGCCCGGGGGATCTCGCCGCACGCGCGCAGGCAGCGCGCCAGCTGGGTCAGGCTGCGGGAGCGCAGTTCGGGCAGGCCGAGTTCGTCGCCGAGCCGGACCAGCTCCTCCAGCGCCTCCCCCTCCTGCTTGTGCTCACCCCGGCGGCGGCGCCACTGGGCGACCATCCACAGGGCCTGCCAGCGCAGCAGCGGATCCTGTCCGCCGCCCGCGTCGAGCGCGCGCTGGACCTCCACCAGGTTCTCGTCGGAGTCGGCCGAGGCCGCTATGGCCAGGGACCGCGTCAGCGAGTCCGTGACGGCCTCGGCGAACGCCGAGGCGTCGACTCCGAGTTGCGCGGACAAGTGCTCCACGGCACGGGCCGTGGGCTGCCGGGCGCCGGACTCCAGCCTCGACAGGTAACCGGTGGACATGCCCTCGCCGGCCAGGGCGGCCTGCGAGAGCCCCCGCTCGGTCCGGAGCTGCTTGAGCCGGCGGCCGAACAACGGCTGTTCCAACACGTGATCAACCCCAGGGATCGGACGGACAGGGGACTTGGGGGGGGCCGCGGGCGGGGCGGGTGGTCCCGTCGCTCTCCATGCGGCGGGAGGGGTTCCGCTGCAGACAAGGCGAGGCTAGCCCGTAACGGGACGGCCGGGCAAATTCTTGCCCAATGGGCGGACAGGGGAAACCGCGGACATCAGAATCCGGCCAGTACCTGAATTGCCAATCACTTGGCAACATCTTGCCAAGGCGTGGGTACCTGCACTAGCTTCATCGTCATCGCGGCAGTCACGACCACGCCGCGGACCTCCTACTTTTCCTCTGCCAAGGAGTCGTTTTGCGTTCCTTCATCCGTGCCATCCGGGTTCGCGTCGCCGCGGGCGCCATCGCCTTCGTCGCCCTGCTCGCCGTCACGGGAGCGGCCGGAAACTCCCTCGCCGACATCGGCTGGCCGTCGCCGCCGAAGAGCAACGTCGTCGCCGGCGACATCGGCTGGCCCGCCGCCGTGGTGTCGTCGAACGTCGCCCGCGGCGACATCGGCTGGCCGTCCCCGCGCCCGTAACCGCGCCCCTGACCCCGCCCCCGAGCGCGCCGGCATCCCCGGCCGGCTCGCCGGCCGCCCCTCATACCTCGCACACCGCTCCAGAGAGTGAAGGACCCGATGGCTTCCGACTCGCCTCCGGCCCACCCGGTCAAGACCGCAGTGATCGTCGACGGATACTCGACCGGGACCTTCCTGCCCCCGGCCTTCGCCCGGCTCGGCGTCGACGTGGTGCACGTGTACAGCTCCGCCGAACCGATGTCGACCATGCTCCAGCCGGATTCCGGCGCCTACCGGCAGCAGTTCTCCTGCCCGGACGCCGCCGCCTTCGAGAGGACCGTCGAGGCGCTGCGGGCACTGGGCCCGGTGGCCGTCCTGGCGGGCCAGGAGCCCGGTGTCCCGCTCGCCGACGCGCTCAGCGAGGCCCTGGGCCTGGCCACCAACGGGACGGCGCTCTCCGCCGCCCGGCGCGACAAGTACGAGATGATCGAGGCCCTGCGCCGCGGCGGAGTGCGCTGCGCGGACCAGTACAAGAGCGGTGACCCGCAGGCCCTCGCCGACTGGGCCGAGCGGGCGGGCACGTACCCGGTGATCGTCAAGCCGCTGAGCTCGGCCTCCACCGACCACGTCTACCGCTGCCACACCGCGGCCGAGGTCCTCGCGGCCGCCCGCGCGGTGCTGGACTCGACCGACATCTTCGACCGGCGCAACTCCGAGGCGCTCGTGCAGTCCTTCCTGGAGGGCACCGAGTACATCGTCGACACCGTCAGCGTCGCCGGACAGCGGTACGTCTGCGGGGTGTGGGAGTACGAGAAGGAGATCCTGCCCAGCGGCAAGAACATCTACGACCTCGACGTCCTGCTCGCCCCCGACGCCCACCCGGTCCCCGAGCTGATCGCGTACGTCGACACGGTGCTCCAGGCCCTCGGCATCGAGCACGGCCCCGCCCACGCCGAGGTCATCATGACCCCGCAGGGCCCGGCCCTGGTCGAGATCGGCGCCCGCCTCAACGGCAATATGAACCCGGGCTTCCACGACGTGTGCCTGGGCGCCAACCAGGCCGACCTGACCGCCCTGGCCTACGCATGCCCGGGGGAGTTCACCCAGCGGTACGCCGGCCAGGTCTACTCCCCCCGCGCCGCGGCCGCCGTCCACAGCACCCGCACCGAGCGGAGCGGCCTGGTCGAGTCCGTGGACCGGGAGGCGGTCGAGCGGATCGAGGCCCTGCCCAGCGTCCACCTCGTCGGGGTCAAACTCGGCCCCGGCAAGCGCATCAGCCCCACTGCGGACCTGCTCACCAGCCCGCTGCGGATCTTTCTGACGGCGGACGACATGGAGCGGATCCGGGCCGACCGGCGCACCATCCAGACCCTGAAGGACGAGGTCTACACGATCGCCGAGGACGCGCGGCGCCCCAGCGTGCTGCTGCTGGGCACCGACAAGTACGTCATGCAGGCCTGCGTACGCGGCGGCATCGACACGGTGGTCGTACGGGGCGCCGCCGGGTACGACCACGGACTCGCCGAGGTCCCCGAGGAGCTCACCGTCCTCCTCGTCGACGACCACAAGAGCCCCGAGGCCATCCTGATGGCCCTGCACCGGGCCGGACTGGGCGAGCACCGCTTCGACGCCGTCCACACCTCCGACGAATGGGCGCTGGTCACCGCCGGCGTGCTCGCGGCCCAGCTCGGCTGCCGCGCCATCGACCCGGTCACCGCCGTGCACTTCCGCGACAAGTCGCTCCAGAAGCGCAAGGTGGCGGCGGCCGGCATACCGACCGCCCGGGTGACCGTCATCGACGACGTCCACGACGTCTCGGGCGTCGCCTGGGAGTACGACAAGGCGGTGCTCAAGCCGGTCGCCGGCGCGGCGACCGCCCGCACCGCGGTCGTCGACAGCGCGGAGGGGCTGCGCGCCCTCAGCCGCCGCTACCGCGCGGACCGCACGGCGCAGCGCACCTTCGTCCTGGAGGAGTACGTCGGCGGCGAGGAGTGGATCGCGGACGGCTTCGTGTACGACGGCGAGCTGCTCTTCCTGGCCGTCGGCCGCTACGGGGCGCCCTGCCTGACCATGATCGACGAGCAGACCCCGCTCTCGATGTGGCACTTCGACCCCAAGGACGACACCTGGGCCTACGACCGGGGCGAACCGGTGGTACGGCGGGCCCTTGAGGCCCTCGGCCTGCGCGACGGCGTCTTCCACATGGAGCTCTTCCACGATCCCGGGACCGGGCGGCTGACCTTCAGCGAGTGCGCGGCACGCCGCGGCGGCGGGCTGATCCACGAGCAGATCCAGGCCAAGTTCGGCATCCACCTGGGCGAGGCGGCGCTGCTGGGCGCGCTCGGCCGGACCCCCTCGACCGCGGTCGAGCGCCGTCCCGGGATCTTCGGCACCAGCTACCTCAAGGGCCGGGCCGGCATCATGTTCTCCTGCCCCTCCCCCGCCGAGCTGCGCGCCCTGCCGGGTGTGGAGTTCGCCCGGGTGGAGTTCCCGGCCGGCGAGCGCTTCCTCGGCGACATCGACAACACCAACCACCGCGTGGGACAGGTGCTCGTGTCGGCGCAGGACGAGGAGCAGCTGCACGCCCGGTTCGCCGAGGTGGGTGCCTGGTTCGACGAGCGCCTGGTGATCGCCCCGCAGGGCGTCACCGGCCGCGAGATCCGCGCCTGGGGCCGCGAGCTGCGGCCCGAGGCGGACTTCCGGGACCCGCTGTGGCCGTGACCGCACCCGCCCGGGGCCCGCAGGCCGACGGGGCGGCGCCCCGGCGGGGGCCGCTCGCGCGGCTCCTGCCGGAGCCCGGTCCCCGCCGGACCCTGGCCGGGGCGACCTTCGTCAACGCGTTCGGCAGCGGGATGTTCATGTCGTCCAGCGCCCTGTACTTCACCCGCGTCGTCCACCTCCCCATGTCCCAGGTGGCGTTCGGGCTCTTCGCCGGAGCGATGGTCGGCCTGGTGGCCGGTGTCTTCGGCGGCCGGATCGCGGACCGCTGGGGCGCCCGGGAGACACAGATCGCCGTGATGCTCTCGGGCGCGGTCTTCATGGGCTGCTTCCTGCTGGTCGACGCCTTCTGGTCCTTCCTGCTCATCTCGGTTCTGACCGGGGTGGTGTTCGCGGCCGACAAGTCCAGCCGGGCGCCGCTGGTACGGGGCTTCGGCGGCGAGGACCCGGCCGGCTTCCGCGCCTATCTTCGGGCCGGGACCAACCTGGGCATCTCGCTCGGGGCGCTGGCCGCGGGGGTGGCCATCCAGCTCGACACCGCGCCGGCCTACCTGAGCCTGGTCACCGGCCGGGCCCTCGCCTTCGTGGGCTGCGCCCTCGCGCTCCTGTGGCTGCCCCGGCTCGCCCCCGTGGAGGCGCCGCCGCTCAGCGGCCGCTGGGAGGCCCTGCGGGACCGGCCGTACCTCGCGGCCACCTTGCTCAACTCCCTCATGTCCCTGCACTTCGCGGTGCCGACCTTCCTGCTCCCGCTGTGGATCGTCGAGCACACCGAGGCCCCCCGCTGGATGGTCTCCGGGGTGCTCGTCCTCAACACCGTCCTGGTCATCACCCTCCAGGTCGCGGTCAGCAAGAACGTCAGCGACCCGGCGTCGGCCGGCACCCGGATGCGCTGGGCGGGCGGCGCGGTCGCCGCCGGGCTGGTCCTGATGATGGCGGCCGGCGATCTGCCCGCCTGGGCCTCCGCCGCGCTCCTGCTGGCGGCCACCGCCGTCTACACGCTCGGTGAGCTGTGGCACGCGGCCGCCGCGATGGAGTACTCCTTCGGGCTCGCCGCCCCGCACGCCCAGGGCCAGTACTCCGGCGTGTTCGGTCTCGGCGGCGGCCTCGCGGAGGCGCTCGCCCCCGCCGTGCTCGGCACCCTGGCCTTCGGCCTGGGGCGCCCGGGCTGGCTGCTGCTGGCGGTCGTGTTCCTCGCCGTCGGCTGGGCCGCCCGCCCGCTCGTCGCCTGGGCCGTACGGACCGCTCCGCAGGCCCGGACCTACGAGGGCCCGGTCGTCTGAACCGTCCGCGCCGGACGCCCGCTGCCCCTTCTTCTTCTCCCCTTCCTTCGTCATTCCTTCTTCCCCTTTCTGCACCTTTCAGGAGATCACCATGGCCACCCCGACCCTCAGCGTCATCGACCCCGAGCTCGTCGAGATCGTCCCCGGGCTCACGCTCGACCACGACGAGCTCCAGAAGGCCTACCAGCAGTACCTCGACCTCCTCCCCGACGCCCCGTCCGGCAAGCCGGAGGACCGCCTGCGCCGCCTGGGTCTGACCCACCGCGCCGGCGCCGAGGACCCGTGGCGCGACGCGGGCAACGGCCAGTTCGACCAGCGGACCGGCCTCAAGAACTTCGAGGAGGGCGATTTCGCGTTCTTCAACGAGGAGCTGAAGGACACCTACTTCCACGAGCTCTACAAGAGTCTGCCGTTCCGCCCCGGCCGGATGCGCCTGGTCACCCTGCACCCGGGCGAGATCTACCACATGCACACCGACCACTCGCGCGTCGCGCACGTGGCGCTCACGACCAACGAGGACAGCCGCCTGCTGTTCCGCAGCGGCCACACCTACCACGTGCCGACCGACGGCCGGGTCCACATCCTCAACACCCTGCGCCACCACTCCGCGTACAACGCCGGTGGCACCGACCGCATCCACCTGACGATGACGCTGGCCGACTGACCCCCGCCGCCCCGCGCACCGACCGTCACCGAAGGAGTACCGATGTCAACGCCGTCCGCCGCCCGGGCCGGCCAGCCCCTGGCCCACCGCAGCACCGAGGAGTTCCGGCAGTGGGCCGACGAGGTCCGCGCCGCCACCACCGATCGCCCGCTGGGCGTCGGCGGGGCCCGTCCAGCCCCCGGCGGGCGATCCGCGCTGGTGCGGCTGCCCCTTGACGCCGCCCTGCGCGCGGCGGTCGGGCGCGCGGCCCGCGCACACCGGGTCACCCCGCTGACCGTGGGCCTCGCCGCCCTCGCCGTGACGCTCACCCGGCGGACCGGCACGGACCGGGCGGTGGCCGGGGCGCTGCGGGTGCCCGTCGTACTGGAGGTACGGGACGAGGCGGCCCCGGCCGAGCTCCTCGCGGCCACCGACCGGTCGCTGGAGCGGTCGATCTCCCTGTGGGCCGACGGGGCGGACGGCCCGGTCCCCGACCACCTGGTCGAGTTCCGGCACGGCGCCGCCCCGGCCGCGCTGTCGGGGGCGCTGGAGATCTCCGTCGCCCTGTGGGACACCGACCCGGCCAATGGCGCGGCCGAACTCGTCGCGCGGTACAGCGAGGAGCGGTACTCCGCTTCGGGCGTCCTGCGGCTGCTCGCCCAGCTGCGCACGGTCCTGCGCGGGCTGACCGGCGAACAGGCTCCGGCCGTCGGCACGCTGCCGCTGCTGGAGGAGGACGAGCAGCGGGAGCTGCTGGCGCTCGGGCAGGGCCGCGCACTGCCGGCCGAGGGCCGCGAGCCGGTGCACGAGCGGGTCTCCGCACTGGCCCGCACCGAGCCCGGCCGGACCGCGGTGGTCTGCGGCGACGACCGGGCCGACCGAGGCGAACTGGAGGCCTGGGCGGGCCGGATCGCCGCCCGGCTGGCCGCGGCCGGCGTCGCCCCGGGCGACCGGGTCGCCGTACTGGCCGACCGCTCCGTCGCCATGGTCGCGGCGGTGCTCGGCGCGCTGCGCGCGGGCGCCGCGTACGTCCCCGTCGATCCGGCCAACCCGGACGCGCGGATCGCGGCGGTGCTCGCCGATGCCGGGGTCGCCGCGGTCCTGGTCACCGGGGAGCTCGGGCAGCGGATCACGGAACCCGGTCTCACCGTCGTCGCCGCCGACGAGGATGCCCTGCGCGAGCCGGGCGAGGGCGTGGTGGCGGGCAAGCCTGCGGGCGAGGTGCTCCCGGTGGTGAAGACCCGCCCCGAGGACCCCGCGTACCTCATCTACACCTCGGGGAGCACCGGTACCCCCAAGGGCGTGGTGGTGGAGCACGCCCAGCTGGCCGCCTCCACCCTCGCCCGCCGCGAGGTCTACCCGGACCGGCCCGTCTTCCTGCTGCTCTCCCCGCTCGCCTTCGACTCCTCCGTCGCCGGTCTGTGGGGCACGCTGACCGCGGGCGGGCAGCTGGTGGTGGCGGGCCCCGACGAGTACCGCGACCCTGAGGCGCTGCTCGGGCTGATCGAGCGGCACGCGGTGACGCACCTGCTGTGCGTACCGTCCCTGTACGACGCGATCCTGACGGCGGCCGAGCGGCTGGGCCGGCTGCCCGCCGGTCTGACCACGGTGATCACGGCCGGCGAGGCGCTCTCGGAGGACCTGCTGCGCCGGCATGCCGGACTGCTCGGAGCCACCGCCCTCGTGAACGAGTACGGGCCCACCGAGGCGACCGTGTGGGCGAGTTACCGGCGCTTCGAGGCGGCCGGCCCGGTCGACATCGGCGGTCCCGTGCCCGGCGCCCTGCTGTACGTACTGGACCGGGCGGGCCGGCTGGTGCCGCCCGGCGTCACCGGTGAGCTGCACATCGGCGGAGCCGGTGTCTCCCGCGGCTACTTCGGGCAGCCGCAGGCCACCGCGAAGTCCTTCGTCCCGGACCCGTTCGCGGGCGGCGACGCCCGGATGTACCGGACGGGCGACCTGGTCCGCTGGTCCGGGACGGGCACCCTGGAGTTCCTCGGGCGCCGCGACAACCAGGTCAAGATCCGCGGGCACCGGGTCGAGCTGGGCGCGGTCGAGTCGGCGCTGCGGTCCTGCCCCGGCATCCGCGACGCGGTCGCCGTCGCGGACGCGGCCGGGACCCGGCTGACCGGGTTCGTGGTCACGAGCGATCCCGCGGCCCTGGACTCGGTACGGGAGCGGCTGGCCCGGGTGCTGCCCGCGGCGGCGGTGCCGGCCCGGCTGCGGGCGGTGGACGCCTTTCCGGTGACCGTCAACGGCAAGGCGGACCGGGCGGCGCTCGCCACGCTCCCGGAGCAGGAGGCACAGGCCGCGCAGGAGGCGGTCCTCGGGGGCGTACCCGGCGAGCACGCGGCGCCGGCTCCGGCCGCCGACGGCGTCAACGTTAACGGCGTTAATGGCGTTAACGCCGTTAACAGCGGCGGCGATACGGTCGCGCAGGTCTCGGCCGCGTGGGCGGAGGTTCTTGAGATCTCCTCTGTGCCCACCGGTGTCAACTTCTTCGACCTGGGCGGGCATTCGCTGCTCATCATGCGGCTCCAGGAGGCGCTGGGCCGCCATACCGGCGTACGGCCCTCCGTCGTCGAGCTGTTCCGCTGCTCCACGGTCGACGCCCAGGCCGAGCTCGTACGGGCCGGCGGCGGGGCGGACGCCGCCGCGGCCGCTCCGGCCGACGGCCGCGCCGAGCGGGCCCGCCGCGAGCGCGCCGCCCGCGCCCGCCAGCGCCGTGCCCTGCAGGGAGCCACCCGATGACCGCACCGACGGCACCTTCCGAGTTCCCCGGCGCCCCCGGGGACGACGACCGGGACCGGTCCCTGGACATCGCCGTCACCGGCATGGCCGGCCGCTTCCCCGGCGCCGGCGACATCGGCTCCTGGTGGCAGGCCCTGCTGCGCGGCGAGATCCTCACCTCGCGCCTGGACCGCGAACGGCTCCTGGCCGACGGCGAGCCGGCGAGCGTCCTGGACGACCCCGACTACGTTCCCGTACGGGGCCTGCTGGAGGACGCCGACCGGTTCGACCACGAGCTCTTCGGCATCAGCCCCCGCGAGGGCGAACTCATGGACCCCCAGCACCGGCTGATGCTGGAGGCCGCCTGGACGGCCCTGGAGGACGCGGGCTGCGATCCGCTGACGGAATCCCGGACCACCGGCGTGTACGCCAGCGCGAGCAGCAGCGCGTACCTGCGCGCCATGCTCACCTCCAACACGCTGGACGCGGCGGGCATCGAGGAGGCCCTGCGCGCCAACGAGCCGGACTACATGGCCACCCGGATCGCCTACCGGCTCGGGCTGACCGGCCCGGCGATGAGCGTGCTGACCGCGTGCTCCTCCTCGCTGGTCGCCGTGCACCTCGCCGTACAGGCCCTGCTGGCCGGCGAGTGCGAGCAGGCCGTGGTCGTCGCGGCCGCCGTCGACTTCCCGCAGGCCGGCCACGTGCACCTGCCCGGCGGCATCCTCTCCGCCTCCGGCGAGTGCCGGCCCTTCGACGCCTCGGCCGACGGCGCGCTGGCGGGCTCCGGGGTGGTGGCCGTGGTCCTCCGTCCGGCCGAGGAGGCCCTGGCCGACGGCGCCGACCCGTACGGACTGATCATCGGCAGCGCCGTCAACAACGACGGCTCCGCCAAGGCCGGTTACCAGGCCCCCTCCGCCGCCGGGCAGGAGGCCGTCATCCGGTCCGCCCTCGCGGCCGCGGACATCGGCGCCGACACCCTGGGCTACCTGGAGGCGCACGCCACCGGCACCCGGGTCGGCGACCCCATCGAGTGGTCGGCCGCCTCCTCCGTCCTGCGCGGCCTGGGCGCCGAGCCGGGCCGGATCGCCGTCGGGGCGGTGAAGGCCAACATCGGCCACCTCGACGCGGCCTCCGGGCTGGTCTCGCTGATCAAGACGCTGCTGGTGGTACGCGAGGGCCGGATCCCGCCGGTGGCCGGATTCAGCAGCCTCAACCCGCTGCTGGAGACCGACGGTTCGCCCCTGTACGTGCCCACCGGTCTGCTCGACTGGGCGGGCCCCGGCCCGCGCCGGGCCGGCGTCAGCTCCTTCGGCATCGGCGGGACCAACGCCCATGTCGTCGTCGAGCAGCCCCCCGTACGGCCCCGGACGCCGCAGCCCGCGGACGGCGGCCCGCAGGACCGGGTGCTGATGCTGTCGGCCGGCGGGCCCGAGGCCCTGGCGCGTACCGCACGGCTCCTCGCCGACCGGCTGCCCGCCCTGGACTCCACGGCCGTCGGCGACATCGCCCACACCCTGGCCGCCGGGCGGGCCCGGCTGCCCCACCGCACGGCCGTCGCCGGGCGTACCCACCGGGAACTCGCCGACCGCCTGCGCGCGGCCGCCGACTCCCCCTCGTACGCGGGCAGGCCGGCCCCCGTGGTGTTCCTGCTGCCCGGTCAGGGCAGCCAGCGCCCCGGCATGGCCCTGCCGTTCCAGGACGCGCTGCCCGGGTTCGGCGCCGCGCTGGAGGGGTGCCTGGCGCACTTCGAACCGGCCCTGGTGGCGCGGCTGCGCCCCGCGCTGTTCGATCCCGCGTTCCCCGCAGGGGAGCTGGCGCGGACCGAGCTGGCCCAGCCCGCCCTGTTCTGCGTGGAGTACGCGGCGGCCACCGCCCTGACCGGGCTCGGCCTCGCCCCGGTCGCCCTGGCCGGGCACAGCCTCGGCGAGCTGACCGCGGCCGCGCTGGCGGGCGTACTGCCGCTCGGCGACGCCGCGGCGCTGGTGGCGCTGCGCGGCCGGGCCATGCAGGCCTGTCCGCCCGGCGCGATGCTGTCCCTCGCCGTGGGCGAGGCGGAGGCACGGGAGCTGGCCCGGGAGTTCGCCGCGGCGGGCGGGCCCCTGCTGGAGCTCGCCGCCGTGAACACGGCCGACAGCTCGGTCCTGGCCGGGCCCGCCGACGCGGTGGACGCCTTCCGGGCCTGGCTCGGCGACCGGGAGCGCACCCGGCGGCTGCAGACCAGCCACGCCTTCCACACCTCGATGATCGATCCGGCCGTCCGGGAGCTCGGGAGGGCCGTGGCGGAGGTGGCCCTGGGGCGCCCGCGGCTGCCGTACCTGTCCAATGTCACCGGAACCCTGGTGGCGGCCGGCAGCGAGGTCGAGGCCGGGTCGTTCGCCGAACAGGCGCGCAGCACCGTACGGTTCGCGGCCGGACTGGCGGCGATCGCCGAGGCCCACCCGGACGCGGTGGCGATCGAGGTCGGCCCCGGCAGGGCGCTGAGCGGTATGGCGGAGGCCGCGGGGCTGACCGCGGTGGCCCTCGCGGCGGGGCGCACGGACCGGCCCGGCGAGGAGACGCTGGTGGCGCTGGCCGGCCTGTGGAGCGCCGGACTGCCGCTCGACGCGGTGGCACTGGCGGGGCCGGGACGCCCCGTACACCTTCCCGGCCACGCCTTCGCGGGGCCGCGGCTGGTGGCGCCCGCGGCCCGGACCGGGGCGGCGCACCCGGCCGCCCGGACGGTGTCCGGACCGGGCGGCGGGGTGGGGAGGACGGCCGCGGCCGCGCCGGCCGCGCCGGCCGCGTCGGCGACTCCCGCGACTCCCGCGACTCCCCCGGCTCCCCCGGCTCCCTCGGCTCCCACTCCCGCGACGCCCGGCGAGGCGGTGTCGGCCCGGTGGACCGAGCTGCTCGGCCGGCCCGAACTGTCGCCCGAGTCGGACTTCTTCGACCTCGGAGGGGACTCGCTGCTGGTGGTCCGCCTCGCCCGGCGGCTCGGCGACGACCTCGGGGTCCGCGTCCCGGTCCGCGCGCTGATCACCGGCCCGACGCTGGCCCAGCAGACGGCCCTCGTGGAATCGCTGATCACGGCAGGAGAGCGACGATGACGATGACGACGACGACCTGGCTGAAATGCCCCGCCGTGCGCCCGGAGGCGACCCATCGCCTCGTCTGCTTCCCGCACGCCGGCGGCTCGGCCTCCTTCTTCCACGACTGGGCCCGGCAGCTGCCCGGGTACGAGGTCCACGCGGTCTGTTACCCGGGCCGCGCGGCCCGGCTCGACGAGCCGCTCCACACCGACCTGCACCGGCTGGCCGACGACATCGCGGACGCCCTGCTGGCCCTGCGGGACGACCGGCCCGTGGCCTTCCTCGGCCACAGCATGGGCGCGGTCGTCGCCTACGAGACCGCACGAAGGCTCCAGGCGGCCGGCCGGCCGGTGGCCCACCTCTACGCCTCCGGCGCCCGGGCCCCGCACCTGGCGCACCCCGCCGACGACGGCCCCGACGGGGCCGGCACGGCGGACATGGACGACGAGGCCATCGCGGACGCCCTCGTGGCGCTGGGCGGCACCGACGCCGAGCTGCTGTCCGACCCGGACTTCCGCGAGCTGGTCCTGCCGTACGTGTGCGGGGACTTCAGGATGTTCGACGCCTACGAGCACCGGCCCGGGCCGCTGCTGACCTGCCCGGTCACCGCCGTCGCGGGCGACGCGGACCCCCAGGTGGGCGAGGCGCACGCGGCGGCCTGGGCGGCCGTGACCGAGGGGGCGTTCCGCCACCACACCGTGCCGGGCGACCACTTCTACCTGATCCCGCGGCCCCCGCTCGCGGTGCTCGCCCAGGGGTTGCCGCATGAAGTCCGCTGACCTGTTCCCGGCTTCCCGGGCCGGCCGGACCATCGCGTACGGCGCGGCCGTGGACGCCATCGCCGTCGGGATGTTCCTGGCGGCCGCCACCCTCTACTTCGTGGGCCTCGTCGGGATCCCGGCGGTGGCGGTGGGCGGCGCGCTCACCGCGGCCAACGTGCTGGGCCTGCTCGCCCCGGCGCCCTTCGGGGCGCTGGCCGGGCGGCTCGGGGCACTGCCCGTCTACGTGGGGCTGACCCTGGCGCGGGCGGCGGGCTTCACCGCGTACGCCTTCGTCGACGGGTACGCCGGCTACTTCGCCGTCACCTGCCTGATCACGGTGGCCACGCGCGCGGCGATGCCGCTGCTCCAGGTGGTGGTGGGCGAGCTGGAGTCGCCGGCCCAGCGGACCAGGACCATGGCTTCGCTGCGGGCCGTGAGCAACGTCGGGATGACCGTGGGCTTCCTCCTCGCGGCCGTCGTGCAGGCGGCGCACTCGCGGGCCGCGTTCACCGCGCTCTTCGCCTTCAACGGCGCGGCGTTCGTGGCGGTGGCGCTCCTGATCCGCACGGCGGGGGCGCGCCCGGCGGCGGGGTCGGCCTCGGGGTCGTCCGCCGTGACGGAGCCGGATGTGAAGCCGGTTCCGGGGCCGGTCCTTTCGGGCCCGGAACCCCACTGTCCGGACCCGCGCGCGGGAACCACCGCGGCGGGCTCGCCGTACCGGGACCGCCGGTTCCTGACGGCCACGCTCGCCAACTCCGTGCTGCTGCTGAACGACTCGATCCTGTTCATCCTCGTACCGCTCTGGATGACCGAGCGGGCCGGACTGCCCGAGGGGGCCAGTTCCGTGGTCCTCGCCGTCAACACGGTGCTGACGGTGGTCCTCCAGGTGTACGTGGCCCGGTTCGCCCAGGGCGCCTCGAAGGCCCTGCGGCTGCTGCGCTGGGCCTGCGCCCCGCTGGTGCTCTCCTGTGCCCTGTTCGCCGCGGCGGACGGCGGGGGCCTCGTCGTCGCGCTGGTGGCCGTACTGCTCGCCGTGGTCGCGCTCACCGTCGGCGAGAACCTGCACGCCGTGGCCGCCTGGGAGCTCTCGTACGAGATGGCCCCGGCCCGCTCGCGCCCGCAGTACTTGTCGGTGTTCAGCATGGGCATGAGCGCCCAGCTGATCGTCGGCCCGTTCCTGATGACGGCGTACGTGCTGCCGGCCGGCCCGGTCGGCTGGCTGGTCGTCGCCGTGCTCTTCCTCGCCGCCACGGCGGCCTTCTCCGTGGCCGCCCGGCCCTTCACCGCCGCCGCGCCCTCCCCGACTCCCACCCCCGAAAGGGTCGTGTCCCATGCCTGACCTCGCCCACGCCGAAGCCCAGGTCGGCACCCACGCCGAAGCCCAGGCCGGCGACCACTACCTGATGTTCGCGGTCGGCCCCCGCCTGGACTTCGCGGCACGGCTGCTGGAACTGGACCCGGACGCCGCCATCTCGGTCGTCTGCCGCCCCGAGCACCTGGCCCGGATCACCGATTCCGGCCACTACGTGCGCGTGCTCGCGGTGCGCCAGGACGCCCCGCTCGACGAGGTCGTCGCGCTGGCCCGCACCGTCCACGCGATCCGGCCGGTCACCCGGATCACCACGTTCTGGGAGCACGACCAGGACCGTGCGGCCGCGGTGGGCGCGGCCCTGGGCATCGCCACGCACAGCCCGGAAACGGTCCGCCTGGTGCAGGACAAGCACGCGATGCGGGAGCGGCTGCGCGAGACGGGCGTGGAGGACACGAAGGCGGCACGCGCGTACGGCGAAGCGGACCTGCTCGCGTTCGGCGAGGCGGCCGGGTACCCGTTCATCGTCAAGCCGACGGCGGGTACGGCCAGCTTCGGGGTCACCCTCGTGAACACCCCTCAGGAGGCGTCGGCGGCCTACCGTACGGCGACCGGCGACTTCCCCGGGATCGCCCGCCTGGGCGTGCTCGCGGAGCAGTACCACACGGGTCCGCAGTACAGCGTCGAGGCCTTCTCGGAGGCCGCCGAGCACGTGATCGTCGCGATCACCCGGAAGTACTCCGACCCGCGGGACATGGTCGAACTCGGCCATGTCCTGCCGGCCCCGCTGGACGCCGCCGCGCAGGAGGCGATCGGCGGGCACGTGATGCGCGTCCTGGACGCCCTCGGCGTCGAGTTCGGACCGACGCACACCGAGATCGTCCTCACCGGCGACGGCCCGCGGATCATCGAGACCCATCTGCGGGTGGGCGGCGACGAGATCTTCAACCTGGCCAAGGACGCCACCGGTGTGGACATGATCGAGTTCCAGGCCCGCCAGGCCGCCGGCCTCAAGGTCCTGCCGGACATCCGCGCCGTCCTGGAATCCGGGCGCGCCCCGCGCTGCGAGGCCATCTGGTACACCGCCCCGGAGGTCACGGGCACCTTCATGGGCCTGGCGGACGGGGACCCGGGTCTGACCGACCCGAACGTCACCGTCCTGCTGCCCGAGGGCTCGGAACTCACCGGCCTCGCCGGGTCCTTCACCCGCATCGCCCGCGCCCGCGGCGCGGCCCCGACGGCGGAGGAGGCACTGGCGGCCGCCCGCTCGACGGTGGAGGCCCTGTCCTTCGTCTTCCACGTCTCCCCGCCCCCGCGCCGACTGGTCTGACACGGCCCGCGCCCGGCCCACACCGCCCGCCCCCCGACCTGCCGTCAGGGGGCGGGCACGCCGCTGACCGCCCGGCCTGGGGGGGGTGGCCGGGCGGCGTGCGGGATCGTCCTTCGTGTGGGGGGCGGGCGGTTGGGTGAGGGCCTACGAGGCCCAGGCGCCCGGCGCTATGAAGGACGGTCGGGGGCGCAGGGGCAGCTTGTACACCTGGGCCTCCGTCTGTGAGGCCTGCGCCTCGTTCTGGAGCCGGATACGGGCGGTGAGGAGCACGGCCAGGGCCGCGACCTCCTCCGCGGTCGGGTTGCCCCTGGTGATGCGGATCGAGGCCGCGAGGGCGAGGGCGGACGTGTCGCCGGCGGCGTCCGGGGTGGGGCCCGGAGCCGGCGTGGGAGCGGTCACAGGGGGACGTTCCCGTGCTTGCGGCTCGGCTGCTGCGTGTGCTTCGTACGCAGCATGTCGAGCGTGGAGATGAGCCGCGCGCGCGTCTCGGCCGGGTCGATGACGTCGTCCACGAGGCCGCGTTCGGCCGCGTAGTACGGGTGCATCAGCTCGGTCTGGTACTCCTTGATCTTCTGCGCGCGCGTGGCGTCGGGATCGTCCGAGGCGTTGATCTCGCGCCGGAAGATGACGTTCGCCGCACCCTCCGCGCCCATCACCGCGATCTCGTTCGAGGGCCAGGCCAGGGCGACGTCCGCGCCGATGGACCGGGAGTCCATGACGATGTAGGCGCCGCCGTAGGCCTTGCGCAGGATCAGGCTGATCCGCGGGACGGTCGCGTTGCAGTACGCGTACAGCAGCTTCGCGCCGTGCCGGATGATCCCGTTGTGCTCCTGGTCGACGCCCGGCAGGAAGCCGGGTACGTCGATCAGCGTGACCAGCGGGATGCTGAACGAGTCGCAGAACTGGACGAAACGCGCCGCCTTCTCGGAGGCCTGGATGTCCAGGACGCCCGCGAGGTGGGCCGGCTGGTTGGCGACGATGCCGACGACGTGGCCGCCGAGGCGGGTCAGGGCGCAGACGACGTTCTGGGCCCACTGGGCGTGGACCTCGAAGTAATCCCCGTGGTCGGCGACCTCCTCGATGAGGTCGCGGATGTCGTAGCCCTGGGTGGGCTTGGCCGGGACCAGGTCCAGCAGGCTCTCGCAGCGCCGGTCCACCGGGTCCTCCAGGTCGCCGGCGGGGGCGAGTTCCCGGTTGTTGGAGGGCAGCAGGGAGAGGAGGTGGCGTACGTCCTCCAGGCAGCTCTGCTCGTCGTCGTACGCGAACGCCGCCACGCCCGAGGCGCCGGCGTGGCTGTCGGCCCCGCCGAGGTGCTCCATCGTGACGGCCTCGCCGGTGACGGCCTGGACGACGTCCGGGCCGGTGATGAACATCTGCGAGGTGCCGCGCACCATGAAGACGAAGTCCGTGAGGGCGGGCGAGTACGCGGCGCCGCCGGCGCACGGGCCCAGGATCACGGAGATCTGCGGGATGACGCCCGAGTTGCGGACGTTGCGCTGGAAGATGCCGCCGTAGCCGGCGAGCGCGGTGACGCCCTCCTGGATGCGGGCGCCCGCTCCGTCGCACAGGCCCACGATCGGGGCGCCGGCCGCCTCGGCCAGGTCCATCAGCTTGTGGATCTTCTCGGCGTGGGCCTCGCCCAGCGCGCCGCCGAAGATGCGGAAGTCGTGGGCGTACGCGAAGACGGTGCGGCCGTGGACCTTGCCCCAGCCGGTGACCACCCCGTCCGTGTGCGGCTTCTTGTCCTCCAGGCCGAAGCCGGTGGCGCGGTGCTTGCGGAGCTGCTCGACTTCGTTGAACGTTCCTTCGTCGAAGAGCAGTTCGATCCGCTCGCGGGCGGTCAGCTTGCCCTTCGAGTGCTGGGCCGCGGTGGCGCGTTCGCTCGGGCCGGCCTCGGCCAGCGCCCGTACGGCGTGCAGTTCCGCGGTGCGCTCGCGCAGGGAGGCGAAGCGGGTCTCCTCCCG
The DNA here is from genome assembly GCF_045162725.1 of Streptomyces sp. NBC_01006. Classification (NCBI taxonomy): domain Bacteria; kingdom Bacillati; phylum Actinomycetota; class Actinomycetes; order Kitasatosporales; family Streptomycetaceae; genus Streptomyces; species Streptomyces sp. NBC_01006. The sequence goes on from NZ_CP108701.1 coordinate 274,673, forward strand.
GCGCGGGGAGATCGCAGCCGCGGGTCGGGAGTCCGCAGCGGGTCGGGAGTCCGGCGCGAGTACGGTCTCCAGTGGTCTTTCCTCGACGATGCTCATACGGGCCCTTTCGACACAGAGGCACCGGGTCCGGCCGGTGTCGCGTCGCCCAGCTTCACCGTGGGCGCTACAGCTTGGCTTGACTCCGGCCCGGGAGCGGGTCGAGCTCCCGGGCCGGGGCACGTGACGGGAGGTCAGACGGGGTCCAGCAGCCCGGAGACCATCGCGACGAACCCCTCGTCCAGCATGGTGGACACGGCGGTGTCGCGGGACGGATCGAGTCCGGCGTCGTGGCAGGCGACGCTGACGAGGTAGCGGCCGAGGACGGGGTAGGTACCGAAGGCCCATTCGCCGTGGGCGGCGGGAGTGCCGTCGGGGGCGAGCAGGCCGGTGTCACCCGTACCGCCCGCGGCGAAGCCGAACTCGGAGAAGCCCATCCGCAGGCCCTGGCCGAGGGCCTTCGTGTACGCCTCCTTCAGCGTCCACAGGCGCAGCATGCCGGCGGTCTGCTCCGCCTCGGGGAGGGCGGCGAGCGCGGCGCGCTCGGCCTCGGTGCACACCTGGTTCTGGAGCAGGGAGAACGCCAGCCTGCGGTCGGCGGGTTCGGTGTCGATGCCGATGCGGCCGTTGCGGCTGATGCCGACCGCGATGAGGTCGTCGGTGTGGGTGAGGCTCAGGTCGATCTGGTCCAGGCCGCGCAGGTACGGGCGCCCGCCCGGCTTGTACGAGAGGTCCAGCTTGGCGGGGTCGGTCCCGAGGGCGGCGGCGGCCGTGTACCGGACGGCGAGCCGGGAGGCGACGAAGCGGAAGCGGATGGTCGGGTCGGTGGTGTGGCGGTAGCGCTGCCAGTCCCGGCCGAGGAGGGGCCGCAGGGCGGGCTCCGCGAGGGCGGCGGTGAGCCATTCGCCCCAGGTTGTGTGGACGGAGGCGTTGCCCCGCCGCGCCATGCCCTCCCGTACGGCATCCCAGGGCCCGGCGGGGCCGGTGACGTGGACGGGCGCCGTGATGCGCTGCGCCGTGTCGCATCGGGGATCTTCCATCGGCATCGGCATCGGCATCGCCCTCTCGTGGCATGTGTTCCCGCTGGCGGCGGCGGTGACGTGGCGCTGTCACGCTCGGCGCGCCGGGTCGAGGAATCCTCGAAGTCCGCTTGAGAAGCACCACAGACAGCACCGCGGAACAATCGGTACCGCCTCCCCCCCCCGGCACCTCCCGCGGCGGGCGCCGGATCGGGGAGCCCCTCAGATAGGGGGTGTCTTACGGATCAGGCCGGGTCAGGCCGGATCAGGCCGGATCAGGGAGCGGCGTCCGGTGCCGTGCATCGCAAGGCGGGACGCCGCCCGATGACCGGCCGCTCCGGCTCCTCAGGGGCGGCCCGCGCGGAGAGCGGCTCACTCGGATGCCGACGGGCAGCGCCTACGGCGCGCCGGACATGGCAACGCGGAGCGGAGCCCGATCACCGGATGCACGTGCACACTCCGAACGCGCGTCCCATGCAAGGCCTGCGGCAGCTTCGACCCCAGGGGGGCGCCTCGCGGATCGGGCCTGTTCGGGAAGCGGGGCGTGCCGCTGGCGCCGCCGGGGCGGTGACTGGCTGCCGCAGGGCCGGCGGGTCAGGGTCCGTCTCCGGATCGGGCTGGATCGGCGTGCCGGGGGGCGAGGTGCGGGGTGCGGGACGCCGCGGCGTGGCCCGATCCGGAACGCGAGCCCCAACGCAAGCCCTTGGACCACCCCGGGCGGCCCGGGGTCTTTTTGCTCCGTCTGCGCTCGACCACCCCTGTAGGCGCGGCTTCGACCCTGACCGGGGTGAGGGGTGGAGTTTCGATGACGGGGGCACGTGTGACGCTGGTGGGCAGGGACGCGGTGATCGGAGCGCTGGACACGGCGCTCGCGGAGTGCGCCGAAGGGGGCGCGCGGATCGTTCTGGCCGAGGGCGCCACGGGCTGCGGCAAGAGCGCGCTGGCGGACGCAGCCGCCGAACGGGCGTGCCGGGCCGGGGCGTTGGTGCTGACTGCGGTCGCCTCCCCGGAGGAGCGCCACGTGGCCCTGGGTGTGCTGCGGCAACTGGCACACGGCGAGGAGGGCTTCGCCCTGCCCCTGCCCGTGCCCGCCGCCGACGGTTCGGGCGCGCCGCCCGCGCGGGTGGAGGCCATGCAGGCCTTCTGTGCGCGGCTGCGGGAGCTGAGCGCGCAGCGCCCCGTCGTGCTCGTCGTCGACGACATCCAGCACGCCGACGGCGCGTCCCTCCAGTACCTCCAGTACCTGGCCCGGCACGCCCGCACGGCCGCCGTACTGACCGTACTGACCGGCACTCCGCACGCCGAAGACCTCGACCCGGTCTTCACCACCGAGCTGATGCGCCAGCCGCACTTCGCCCGCCTCCGCCTGGACCGCCTCACCCCCACCGAGGTCGCCACAACCCTCGCCACCCTCCGCCCGACGGCCGGCCTCGCACGGCCCGGCGAACTCACGCCAACGGGCGGGCCCCTCCCGACCGGCGGGCTCCTGCCCGTTGGCGACCTGTACCGCATCAGCGGGGGCAACCCCCTGTTGCTCCGCGCCCTCGTCGAGGAGACCGGCGCCGGGCAGTCCCCCGCGCCCGAGCCGGGCGGCCCGTACGGCCAGGCCGTCGCGGCCTGCCTGCACCGGACCGGGCCCACCGCCCTCGCAGCGGCCCGTACCGCAGCAGTACTCGGGGAACAGGCCACCCCGGAACGGGTCGTACGCCTCCTGGGCGGATCGGCGGCGGGCACCCGGCGAGCCCTGGCCGCGCTGGATGCCTCGGGCCTCCTGGTGGCTTCGGCCCAGCCGGAAGCCCCGGGGCGGTATGCGGCCGCAGGGCAGTACGAGGCCTCTGGCCTACTGGCGGCTTCGGGTTCGCCGGACGCCTCGGGCCGACACGAAGGCCAGGGTTGGTATCAGGCCCCGAGCCGGTACGAGGCCGCAGGCCAGTACGCGGGCACCGGCCTGCTGGAAGCTTCGGGCCTGCCGGAGGCCTCGGTCCTGCCGGAAGCCTCGTGGTGGACCGAGGCTTCGGGGCTGCCCGAGGCGGCGGGCCGACCCGACGGCGCGGGCCGCCCGGACGGCGTCCGGTTCCGGCACCCCGCCGCGCGGGCCGCCGTACTGGAGGACACCACCCCCGGCATCCGCGCCGACCTGCACCGCCGGGCTGCCCGGCTGCTGCGCGAGGACGGCGCCCCCGCCACCACCGTCGCCGAGCACCTGCTGGCCGCCACCACCAACCACGCCTCCAGCGACCCCGCCGACGTAGAGGTGCTGCGCGAAGCCGCCGAGGAACTGCTCGCACAGGGCCACGCCCGCGCCGCCACCCGGCTCCTCGAACTCGCCCTCCAGGCCGGCGCCGACGCGCACACCTGCCACGGGATCCGGCTCCGCCTGGCCCAGGTCGCGGCCCGCTTCGACCCGGGTGCGGCCGAGCGCCAACTCACCGCGCTGCTGGCAGCCCACCGGGCCGAAGCCCCCGCCCACACCCCGAACGACCCGCACGCCACGCCGCTCGGACACCCCGGCCGCCCCGCGGACATCGGGGCTGCCGGGAGCACCCGGGACACCGGGCACGCCGACCGCCCGGGGCGCACCGACCCCGCCGAACCCACCGGCGTCGACCTGGTCAGGAACACCGAGCACGCCCGGCTGCTCGTCGGGCTGTTGTACTCGCAGGGGCGGGTCGGGGAGATCCCGGGTCTCCTACCCGGCGGAGGCGGAGGCAGCGGCAGCGGCAGCGGCAGCGGCAGCGGCAGCGGCAGCGGCAGCGGCAGCGGCAGCGGCAGCGGCTCGGCATTCGACAGTGACCTCGACACGCCCCGGGCCGTCAGCGAGCGGCTGTTGCAGGGGACCCGGCTCGCCGATGCCACCGCCACCCCACTCGCCCAGGCCGTCCGGTCGCTGACCGCCTCCGACCAGCCCGACCGCGCCGTCTCCTGGAGCCGCAGGCTGCTGGAGGAGGCGGAGCGGGCGCACGCGCCCGGCTGGGTCTCGCTCTTCGGCACCCTCCACGCCGAGGCCCTGCTGCGGCTCGGCGACCTCACCGGGGCCCACGCCCACGCCACCGCCGCCCTCCAGGCCCTCCCCGACCGCACCGGCAGTGCGTTCCACTGCGCCCCGACGGCCGTGCTGATACGAGCCGGCAGCGCCATGGGCCGGTTCACCGAGGCCTCCCGGCTCGCGGACCGGCAGCTGCCGCCGCGGCTGCCGGCCAGCCTGCACGGGCTCGCGTACCTGCGCGCCCGCGGCCTGCACCGCCTCGCCGTCAACCAGCCCCACGCCGCCCTCGCCGACTTCCTCGAAACCGGCCGCCTCATGGCGGCCTGGGGCATCGACCGCCCCGCCCACCTCCCCTGGCGCACCGACGCCGCCGAGGCCCTGCTGCTGCTCGGCGAGGCCCGGCAGGCCGAACAGCTCGTCCTCGACCAGCTCGCCCACCCCGACGCGCGGCGCCCCTGGGTACGCGGCCTCTCCCTGCGCCTGCGCGCCCACACCGGCGAACCCCGCCGGCGGACCGCCCTGCTGGGCCAGGCCGTCGAGGAGCTGCACCGCTCCGGCGACCGCGTCGAGACGGCCCGTGCGATGGCCGACCTCGGCCGTGCGCTCCAGTCCGAGGGCTCCTCCAAGGGCAACACCATGGTCCGCAACGCCTGGAACCTCGCCAAGGACAGCGAGGCCGTCGCCCTGTGCCGGGAGATCCTCCCGGACGCACCCCTCACCCCGCCCGTACGCGACCGGGCGCAGGCGGGCGGTCAAACGGCGTCCGGCGGCGCCAAGCTGAGCGGTTCGGAGCAGCGCGTGGCGACACTGGCGGCCCAGGGACTGACCAACCGGGAGATCTCCGCGAAGCTCTTCCTGACGGTGAGCACCGTCGAACAGCACCTCACCCGGGTCTACCGCAAGCTCCGGATCAGCTCGCGCGGCGATCTGCCGATGGACCTGGCACCCGTCAGCCGGACGGCGCTCTGAGCTGAGGCCCTGTTCTCTGTTCGCTGTTCTCCGGTCTCTTGACAGTCCAAGTGATTAGCCGCCATATTATCTGCATGACGAGGGACGGCATCGACGGCGAGGCACCCACGCTGGACCAGGCCAGGCGGCAGGTCGAGCACTACGGCCTGGAGGTCGACCCGCAGGCGGTGCTGGTCGCGGTGCGGCTGATCTCAGCGGGCGCGAGGGTCGGCCGGGCGGCCGAGGCGCACTTCGCCAGGTTCGGCCTGTCGACGGGGCGCTACCGCCTGCTCGCCGACCTCGAAGACCACGGCGGGGAGAAATCCCCCTCGCACCTCGCAGTCGACCTCGGTGTCTCCAGGGCCACGGTCACCGGCCTGCTGGACGGCCTTGAGCGCGAGGGCCTGATCGCCCGCCGTCCGTCCACGGAGGACGGCCGGGGCACGGTGGCCATTTTGACCGCGCGCGGCGCGCAGCGGCTGCGCGACATGGCGTCCGAGCATTTCGGGCGGCTTGAGGCGATGGTGAGCGGGCTTTCCGTCGAGGAGCGTGCGGTGTTCCTGGACCTGCTCGCCCGCGTCGTGCGCGGCAGCGCGGCCCTGGCCGCCGACTGACCCGCCTCTCAGCCGACTTGGCCCCGCCCTCCGGGTAGGGCCTCTTTTTACGAAGTGATAGTTAGCCACCTAATTACATTGGCGGAGTAGGCCTGACGCCCCACCCCGCCGCCGCAACCCTCGCTTCCCTCACACGAACGAGAAAGAGGCCAGCATGCCCGCAACGAAGGACAGAGCGAACAGAACGAACAGAACGAATCGAAACCCGGCAGCCCCCCGGCCGTCCCGGCCATCCCGGCCGTTCACCCTGTGGCGCGAGGTGCTGACCGCCTACGCCGCCCCCGCGCTGATGGCGGGTACCGCCGGAGTCATCACCGGGCAGCAGGACCTGGCCATGGCCGCCTGCACCTCCATCGCGGGCACCTCCGCCGTGGTGGCGTTCCTGGTCGGCAGCTGGCTGCGGCACGGCGGGCAGCCCCGACGGTGGACCACCACCACGCCGCGCGTCGCCCTGACCGCCGCACTCGTCATCACCGCCGCCGGCGCGGCGGCCCTGCTGGGATGGTTCACCGCCCAATGGCTACCCGCCCACAGCCCGATCCCCGCCACCCCGTGGCTGGAGCGCCTGCGCATCGACCTGCCCGTCTCCGCAGCGCTCGCCACCACCATCGTCACCCTGCGCTGGCGCAGCACCACCAGCACCACCACCACAGCATCCCGGGCATAGCCCACCCCGGCACCGGGTCCACCCACCCCGCGGTATCTGCCGCAGGGAAGTCACCAAGGAATGAGCACACCGTGATCGTCGTCATGGGAGCGACCGGAGCAACCGGGAACGCCCTGCTCCACAGCCTCCTCGCGCTCGGCGCACCCGTCCGCGCACTGACCCGCACCCCGCAGAGGCCGATCCCCGGCACGACCGGCGCACACCGACCGCCCGTCGAGGTTCAGTACGCCGACGCCACCGACCCCCACTCCCTGCGCACCGCCTTCAAGGGCGCCGACCAGCTCTTCCTCGCCATGGCCAACAGCCCCGCACAGGTCGAACTCGAAACCCGCGTCATCGACATCGCCGCCGATACCGGCATCGGGCACATCGTCAAGATCTCCGCACCCGCCGCCGAACCCGATTCCCCGGTCGCCATCTCCCGCGGACACCACGCCATCGAGGAACACTTGCGCACCGGCGGCCTCGCCCACACCATCCTGCGCCCTTACGCGTTCATGCAGAACCTCCTGCGCCTGGCCCCCACCGTCGCCCAGGGCGTCATCCTCGGCACGACGGGCGACGCGCCCTGCAACTACATCGACTGCCGCGACATCGGCGACGTCGCCGCAGCCGCCCTCACCAGATCCGACATAGCCGGAGGCACCTACACCCTGACCGGACCCGAAGCCGTCGCCTACCCCGAACTCGCCTCACGGCTGACCGACCTGACCGGGAATCGGATCCGCTACGTCAACCTCACCCCGGACGAACTGCGCGACAACCTGACCCACAGCGCCCACATGCCCACCTGGCTCGCCGACCACGTGACGGAGATCCAGCAACTCGCCATGACCCGACCCGAGACCCCCACCACCACCGTCAACGACATCCTCGGCCGCCCGCCCCGCACCCTCGACACCTTCCTGCACGAACACCGCGCCCACTTCCGCCGATAAGGACCCCGGCAGGGCGCCGCCCGGCCGGACGGGGCCTTCGCGGTGCCATGCCCCGCTCGCTGTCCGCCGGAGTTTTAGGGGGAGACAGGGGTACCTCGGGGCGGCCGGGCCCTCGTAGCGTCACTTGCCCACCACGCGAGAGACGGGGAGTCCACCATGGCCGCCTGGGACCGGCGATTCGAGGAACTGCTGCGCGAGTACCTGCCGTTCCTCTCGGAGGGCGAGCCGCTCGCCCCCGACACCAGCCTGCGGGACGCGGGCCTGGACTCCCTCGGGACGGTCGAGCTGCTGGGGTCGCTGGAGAGTGCGTACGGCGTCCGGTTCGTCGACGACGCGCTCAGCCCCGAGACCTTCGCCACGCCGGAAGTGCTGTGGGCCGCGCTGGGCAGGTTGTCCCAGGCGGCCCACTGACACACGTCGCTCAGGCGACTACCGTCCACGTGTCGCTGCCGGCCATGACGCCGGCGAGGTCGCCCTTGCCCTTGCTGTCGACGGCCGCCTGGAGCTGCTGCGCCATCAGCGTGTCGTAGACGGGGCGTTCGACGTCGCGGAAGACTCCCATGGGGGTCCGGTGGAGGGTGTCCGCGTCGGCGAGGCGCGAGAGCGCGAAGGCCGTGGTCGGGGACTTGGCGTGGGCGTCGTGGACGAGGATCGCCGATTCGTTCTCCGGCGTGACGTCCACGACGTCCAGGTCCCCGGTGGCCTGGTTGCGTACGACGCCCTTGTTCCCGTCGGCGCCGAAGCGGATCGGCTGCCCGTGCTCCAGCCGGATCACGGCCTCCTGGGCGGTGTGCTTGTCCTTCAGCACCTCGAAGGCGCCGTCGTTGAAGATGCTGCAGTTCTGGTAGATCTCCACGAGCGCCGTGCCCTGGTGGTCGGCCGCCGCGCGCAGTACCTCGGTGAGGTGTTTGCGGTCGGAGTCGACGGTCCGGGCGACGAAGGTGGCCTCCGCGCCCAGCGCCAGCGAGACCGGGTTGAAGGGCGCGTCGAGCGAGCCCATCGGGGTGGATTTGGTGATCTTGCCGACCTCGCTGGTGGGCGAGTACTGGCCCTTGGTCAGTCCGTAGATCCGGTTGTTGAAGAGCAGGATCTTGAGGTTGACGTTGCGGCGCAGGGCGTGGATCAGGTGGTTCCCGCCGATGGACAGCGCGTCGCCGTCTCCGGTGACCACCCACACCGACAGGTCGCGGCGCGAGGTGGCCAGACCCGTGGCGATGGCCGGGGCGCGGCCGTGGATCGAGTGCATCCCGTACGTGTTCATGTAGTACGGGAAACGCGAGGAGCAGCCGATCCCCGAGATGAAGACGATGTTCTCCTTCGCCAGCCCGAGCTCGGGCATGAAGCCCTGCACGGCAGCGAGCACCGAGTAGTCACCGCAGCCGGGGCACCAGCGGATCTCCTGGTCGGAGCGGAAGTCCTTCATCGACTGCTTGGCCTCGGCCTTCGGCACGAGGTTGAGGAGCTCACTGGCCACGGTTCGCCTCCTGAATGGCGTCGGCCAGCTGTCCGGCCTTGAACGGCATGCCGTTGATCTGGGTGAAGGAGATGACGTCGACGAGGAAGTCGGCGCGCAGGAGCCGGGCGAGCTGGCCCATGTTCATCTCGGGGACGACCACGCGCTCGTATCGCCTGAGGACCTCGCCGAGGTTCTTCGGGAAGGGGTTGAGGTGGCGCAGGTGGGCCTGTGCGATGGCCTCTCCGACCGTGCGGAGCTCGCGGACGGCGGCGGTGATGGGGCCGTACGTGGAGCCCCAGCCGAGGACCAGGGTGCGGGCGCCGTCCGGGTCGTCGACCTCCAGGTCGGGGACCCGGATCCCGTCGATCTTGGCCTGGCGGGTGCGGACCATGAAGTCGTGGTTGGCGGGGTCGTACGAGATGTTGCCGGTGCCGTCCTGCTTCTCGATGCCGCCGATGCGGTGTTCGAGTCCGGGCGTGCCCGGTACCGCCCACGGGCGGGCCAGCGTCTGCGGGTCGCGCTTGAACGGCCAGAACACCTCGGTGCCGTCCGCCAGTACGTGGTTCGTGGTCGTCTGGAACCGGACGCGCAGGTCCGGAAGTTCCTCCACGTCCGGGATCCGCCAGGGCTCCGACCCGTTCGCGAGGTACCCGTCGGACAACAGGAAGACCGGGGTCCGGTACGTCAACGCGATCCGCGCCGCTTCGAGGGCGGCGTCGAAGCAGTCCGCCGGGGTCCTGGGCGCCACCACCGGCACCGGGGCCTCGCCGTTGCGCCCGTACATCGCCTGGAGCAGGTCCGCCTGCTCCGTCTTCGTCGGCAGACCCGTCGACGGGCCACCGCGCTGGATGTCGAGGATCAGCAGCGGCAGCTCCAGGGATACCGCCAGTCCGATCGTCTCCGACTTCAGGGCCACACCGGGGCCCGAGGTCGTCGTCACGCCGAGTGCGCCGCCGAAGGCCGCGCCGAGCGCCGCGCCGATGCCCGCGATCTCGTCCTCGGCCTGGAAGGTCCGTACGCCGAAGTTCTTGTGCTTGCTCAGCTCGTGCAGGATGTCCGACGCCGGGGTGATCGGGTACGCACCGAGGTACAGCGGCAGGTCCGCCTGCCGGCTCGCCGCGATCAGCCCGTACGACAGGGCCAGGTTCCCGGAGATGTTCCGGTACGTGCCCGCCGGGAAGGCCCGGGTCGCCGGGGCCACCTCGTACGAGACCGCGAAGTCCTCGGTCGTCTCGCCGAAGTTCCAGCCCGCCCGGAAGGCCGCCACGTTCGCCTCGGCGATGTTCGGCTTCTTCGCGAACTTCTGCCGCAGGAACGCCTCCGTACCCTCCGTCGGGCGGTGGTACATCCAGCTCAGCAGCCCCAGCGCGAACATGTTCTTGCTGCGGCCCGCCTCCATGCGGGAGAGCCCGAAGTCCTTCAGCGCCTCGATCGTCAGGGACGTCAGCGGCACCGGGTGCAGCTGGTAGGCGTCGAGGGAGCCGTCCTCCAGCGGGGACGTCGCGTAGCCGATGCGGGCCATGCTGCGCTCGGTGAACTCGTCGGTGTTGACGATGATCTCGGCGCCGCGCGGGACGTCCGCGATGTTCGCCTTCAGCGCGGCCGGATTCATCGCGACCAGTACGTTCGGGGCGTCGCCCGGCGTCAGGATGTCGTGATCGGCGAAATGCAGCTGGAACGACGACACACCCGGCAGGGTGCCGGCGGGGGCGCGGATCTCGGCCGGAAAGTTCGGCAGCGTGGAGAGGTCGTTCCCGAAGGAAGCCGTCTCCGAGGTGAACCGGTCACCCGTGAGCTGCATGCCGTCCCCCGAGTCACCCGCGAAACGGATGATCACCCGGTCCAGGCGGCGCACTTCCTTGGGCCCTTGGCCTTCCTTGGGTCCTTGGCCTTCCATGGGCCCTTCCTTGGACCCCGTCCCGCTCTGGCTGGGGACGGCGTCGGTGATGACGGGCGTGGGCGGATTCACCTGGTACCTCCGAGGATGAGCAGGGCAGGGGTCAGCCTCGCGAACCGCGATCGCGTCAGACTCGACCGCCCGTTGAGCCGCCGCACCGGCTCTCGCTCCTCGGCGCGGACGGGCTCGCCGCCCGGTCCAGGGTCGCTTGAGGACGGCTGGATTACGGGTGGAGAAACGGTCGGGGCGGGACGGGGGGCGGGGCCCAATTCCGGGCACCCGGTTTTTCGACTCCCCTTTCGACCGGCAGCCCGCACACAATTCGGCCAAGCGCCCGCGATCCGGTTTGGGCCGGCGATTTCGGGTGATGCGCAGCTGACCGCCCGGGCGGATGCCGCATGCGTACGGCCTTTTCTGCCGGAATAGGGACGGTATTTCGCCGGATCCGCCGGTCCCGCGCCGGTTCGCTCCCCCTATCTCCGCCCGGGCGCCTTCACCCCTCCGTAGGGGGTCGGCGGAAGCCACCACCCCAGAGTGCGGCGGCTGCCATGGATCCGGAGGGCGTTCGCCCATAGCTTGAGGTGTCCTCGATCGGCTGGTGCCGACATTTCTCGCAGTTCTCGGATCCGGCAGTGGAGGTGGCCGTGCGCGTCCGACCGACGCCTGGTGTGGTCGCCGCCTCCGTGGACGAGGACGGCTGTCTGGAGCTCCACGCCGCGTACGCGACGGGTTCCGGTGCTGGTCCCGGTCCCGGTGCCTGCGCCGGTCCCGCCGCCGGTTCGGGGCGATTCCGGTGCGGCCCGGTGGGGACCGCCATGTGGATTGTGCTGCGCCGCCACGACGGCGATGCGGGAATCGCCGCCGACATGCTCGCCGAATTGTGGAACACCGCACCGGAAAACGCGCGGGCCGATCTCGACATATGGGTCGAGGAAATGCGCGACGCCGGTCTGCTCTGCGTACAGCCGGCGCCCTGACGCGCCCCCGCCCGCCGTCCTGGCCGGTTTCCGTCCCGACCTCCGCTTCTCCTCGACCTGCTCTGTAGCGCGCGGGCTCCATCCTGTCCTGGGTCAGGGGTGGGTGGACCGACGGATCGCGGGGGCGGCTATGACATTGACGGGCAGGGAAGCCGGAATCGACCTCCTGGAGACGGCACTCGCGGACTGCGTCGCGGGGCAGTCCCGGATCGTCCTGATCGAAGCCGGCACGGGATGCGGCAAGAGCGCGCTCGTCGATCTCGTCGCCGAGCGGGCCGCGGCGTCCGGCGCGCTGGTCCTGTACGCGGTCGGCGCGCCGGAGGAGCAGCAGGTGCCGCTCGGCGTGCTGCGCCAGCTCGTCAACAGCGAGCAGGTCTTCGCCCTGCCGAGGCCGTCCGAGGGCCCCGGGGCGCCCTCGCGCGTCGAGGCGATGCAGGCGTTCTGCGCGGAGCTGCGCGAACTGAGCCTGGACTGCCCGGTCGTGCTCTGCGTCGACGACGTCCAGTACGCCGACCGCGAGTCGTTGCAGTACGTGCAGTACCTGGCCCGGCACGCGCGCACCGCCCCGGTCCTCGTCGTGGTCGCCGGCGCGGTGCACGCCCCGGCGCAGGACCCGGCGTTCACCACCGAGCTGATGCGTCAGCCGCACTTCCGGCGGATGCGGCTGGAGCGGCTGACCGCGGCCGAGGTGGCCCTCGTACGGGGCCGGCAGGAGCCATCGGCGCACGCCGCGGAGACCGCTGAGCTGCACCGGATCAGCGGCGGCAATCCACTGCTGCTGCGCGCGCTCGTCGAGGAGGCGGCCGGCCGGGAGGCGCCCGAGTCGGCCGCCACCGGCCCCTGCGCCCCGTTGTTCCCCGCCCCCTCGTTCCCCTGCCCCGAGCCCGGCGGGCCGTTCGCCCAGGCCGTCGCGACGTGCCTGCGCCGCAGCGGCCCGGACGGGCTGGCGCTGGCCCGTGCGGCGGCGCTGCTCGGCGAGCAGGCGACCGCCGCCCGGGTCACCCGGCTGACCGGCCTCGACACGGCGGCGGCCCGGCGCGGGCTGGCCGCGCTGGAGGCCTCGGGCCTGCTGGAGGGCCTGCGCTTCCGCCACCCCGCGGCGCGCGCCGCGGCCCTGGAGGAGTGCGATCCGCAGACCCTGACCGCGCTGCACCGCGAGGCCGCCCGAGTGCTGGGCGAGGACCGCGGGCCGGTACTCGCCGTGGCCGAGCACCTGCTGGCCGCCTGCGCCGAGGGCCGGCCCCTGGACTGCGGTCCGGCAGAGGTCGCCGTACTGCGGGACGCGGCCGAGGAACTCCTCGTACGGGGCGACGCGCGCGAGGCGGCGCGGCTGCTGGAGCTCGCCGCGCGGGCGCGGGGCGACGAACACGTGGAGCGCGGGATCCGGGTACGGCTCGCGCAGATCACGGCCCGCTTCGATCCCGCCGCCGCGGAGCGGCAGTTGGGCGAGCTGCTGGAGGCGGCGCGGGCCGGTCTGCTGGACGCCGAGCAGGTGCAGCCGCTGGCCGGGCTGCTGCTCGCGCAGGGGCAGTTCGCCGAGGCCGCCGCCCTGCTGCCGGCTGCCCTCGGCGAGCCGGCCGCCTCCGCGCTGGACACGCTGGTCGACGCCACGGCCGCGGTGGGCGAGCGGCTGCTGCAGTCGGCCCGGCTGACGGATGCCACGGTGGCTCCGCTCGCCCAGGCCGTACGGTCGCTGATCTGCTCGGAGCATCCCGAGCGGGCCGTGCCGTGGAGCCGGAACCTGCTGGAGGAGGCCCGGCGCTGCCAGGCGCCGGGCTGGAGCGCGGTGTTCGCCGCGCTGCACGCCGAGGCGCTGCTGCGGATGGGCGATCTGCGGGGTGCGCACGCGCACGCGACGGCGGCGCTGGAGGCGCTGCCGGAGCGCGGCGGGAGCTTCCCGTGCTCGCCGGCGGCGGTGCTGATCAGGGCGTGCACGGCGATGGGCCGGTTCACGGAGGCCTCCCGGCTCGCCGACCGGCAGGTGCCGAAGGGGCTGCTCACCGGTCTGCACGGGCTGGCGTTCCTGCGGGCCCGCGGCCTGTACCGGCTGGCGGTCAACCAGCCGCACGCGGCGCTCGCCGACTTCCTGGAAGTCGGGCGGCTGATGGAGGCCGGCCGGGTGGACCGACCGGCGTTCCTGCCGTGGCGCACCGATGCGGCGGAGGCGCTGCTGAGGCTGGGCGAGGGGACGCGGGCCGAGCAGCTCGCGCTCCAGCAGCTGACCCTGCCGGATGCGCAGCGGCCGTACGTACGGGGCGTCTCGCTCCGCATCAAGGCGCTGACCGGCGACCCCAAGCGGCGTACGGCCGTCCTGGGGCAGGCGGTCGAGGCACTGCACCGCTCCGGGGACCGGGTGGAGGCGGCGCGGGCGATGGCGGAGCTGGGGCGGGCGCTGCAGGCGGACGGTTCGCCTGCGAAGGGCAGCGCGATGATCCGCTCGGCGTGGAACCTGGCGAAGGAGGCGGAGGCCACGGCCCTGTGCCGGGAGATCCTCCCCGACGCCCCCCTGACCACCCCGGCGGCGCGCGACCGCGCCCCGTCGGAGGCGACGCCGGCGGCCGGCACCACGGCAAAGCTGAGCAGCTCGGAACAGCGGGTCGCCACGCTGGCGGCCCAGGGCCTCACGAACCGGGAGATCTCGGCGAAGCTCTACCTGACGGTCAGCACGGTCGAACAGCACCTGACCCGCGTCTACCGCAAACTCCAGATCACCTCCCGAGGCGACCTCCCCACAGGCCTCTCCCCCCTCCCCCACCCCACCCCAGCCTGACCCCCACCCCCGGCAGCGCCGCCCCGCTGCCGGGACTTCGAGGTGTCCCCGGCCACTGCGGAGCGCCTGAAGAACAACGCCGTACCGGCCAACACCCACGCAGTTGCAGCAGCCAACGCAGGAACTTCGCCGGGTGGTTAGAGGCGATGGCTGGGTGGCACGGCCGTGCACGACAGGACCCTGTCGCGTCCGTGGTCAGTCGGCTGTCGGGCGCCAGCGGTGTGTCAGTCGTACCGCGCCGTAGGCGCCCCATAGCCATACGAGCAGCGCCATGGCGAGCGTGGTGGCGAGTACGAGGGTCAGGACCGGCCAGGAGTGGGTTGCGCCGTCGCAGTAGGGGCCGGCCGTCATGGGCGTGGCCAGCCAGTAGTGCGTGGCCAGGCCGATCAGGGACGCGGCCGCGAGCGGTAGGAACAGGGTGAAGAACGCGGTGCTGAGGTAGATGGTCCGGTTGCCGGAGAGCACGCTCAGCGCAGTGATCTGGCGGCTGAACGGACGAATTCGGCAAGGTTCGAGACCACGATGGACACTGCGATCACGATGACGGCGAACGCGCCGAACAGCAGCACCCACAGCCCTTGGCGGTCACGATGACGGCTCTCTTCGGGGTCTCCGTCTGCCGGGCGAAGAGTCCCTGGCCCGGCGTGTCCCAGCTGTAGAGCTCCTTGACCCGCACGTCCGCGTTCCGCAACTCGACCGGCGTAGGCTCCTGCGTGCAGGGAAGCGCGAGCCGTTGCAGCGCTTCGCAGGGGCCGTTGAGTTCGGCGGTCCCCTTCGCATGGTCGACGGCCAGTCGCAGGGCTTGTACGCCTGGTGGGAGTTCTGCCAGGAATGCGGGCGGTACCGGCTTGTCGTCACGGAGCTCCACCAGGACGGCGCTGGTCCCGACGCGCTTGACCGTCTGCTGCGCCTGCACCGCCGGACCGGTGTTGCGGGTCACCCACAACTGGGTCTGTCCGACGAGGACGAACGCGATGACGACCCCGGCGGTGAGCCGAACCGTCGCGCCGGGCCAGGCCGCCGCCCAGCGTCCGGAGACGAGGGCACCGGAGCGGCCCCTACGGCGGCCCAAGGTGAGATGCAGCACGCGATCGGCCCGCGCCGCCACCTGCTCGTCGTGCCGTTTGGCATCTTGCTCTTATTTGTCCGATGCAGCCGATCCAGGACGCGGCGCATTTGCGCTGCGGGCGGATCGAGGTTTTCGACACCCGGGGTGAGCGCCCGCTTCCCGGCGCGGGCCCGGTGCCCCCGCCGCTCGCCGACACCGGCCGGTGCCTGCTCCTCGTACAGGCCGTGGCGGCCCGCTGGGAAGTGCATGACCGGGATCGCGTGGGCAAGACCGTCGTCGCTGAGCTGGGCCGGATGCACTGAACGCCTGCTGATGTAACGCTTGTTAGGGTGAATCCCTTCCGTGTCGTGCAGCTACGGAGGGGGCCGGTGACGTTCGACGAGGAATGGGCGGATGCCCAGAGGACCGCGGCGGCAGGCGGCTCCTCCTACGACCTGGTCGTCACGCAGGACGACCTGGGCGCCGTCGGGCACGAGGCGTTCCTCATCCACGGCCAACTGCGTGCCAAGGCGGACATCGCCGGCACCGGCGCGACCGCCCGTGCCGCTACCGAATGCTCCACCAGGAACCTGGCCATGGGGTCGGAGCCGTCAGCGACGCTCTCCACCTGGGACTCACAGGTCAAGACGGTGCTGCAGATGTACGCGCACATCTCCAACCACCTCGACTTCTCCAAGAAGGCCCACGCGAACGACGACGAGGCCATTGCCGCCGGCATGCGCCACCGCGGACGGTTCCGCGCTGTCGGTCTCCGAGATACAGAGGTACGTGAAGTGACCCTCACCTGGACCGACCTCATCACCCTCGACCTGGGCAAGCTCAACGAGGCGGTGACGGAGTGGAAGACGGCCGCCGAGGAACTCGCGAAGCTGCACGGCACCGTGCGCGACGGCCTGGTGAAGAAGTCCGAGGCAGCGCGGTGGGAGGGGGTCAACGCCACCGTCACCCGGGAATTCGTCCGCAGCGCCGCGAAGGAGGTGGACGACCTCCAGCGTGAGGCCAAGAGCATCCACCTGGTCCTCGCCGATGCACACGCCGAGCTGACACAGATCCAGAAGCAGGCGAAGGCACTGGCCGACGAGGCGAGGCGGGGCGACCCCGCGCACACGCCCGAGCCGGACCCGGGGCTGCTGGTGTCCGACGGCGGCGGTGGCAAGGTCAGGGTGGAATCATCCATCTGCGATGCGAAGGGCCCCAACCAGCGAACCCAGGACATGATCCGCTGGTACGCCGACACGCTCACCGGCCTGGTCAGCCATGCGGCCGATGTGGACGCCGCCGCAACCCGGGCGCTGCGCGCCTCGCACGGCGCCGACCCGTACAACGCCGGGCACGCCGAGTACACCTCGCTCGACCAGGACCAGCTGCCGCGGGCGATGAAGCTGGCCGCCCTGGGCAAGGACGCCAAGCCGGCCCAGCAGGCCGAACTGCGCAGACTGTGGCAGTCACTCAGCCCTGACGCCCGCGCGCAGCTGTGGACCGCCCACAGGGACGATCTCATCGCCGCCGGACTGTTCAACCCGTCGGTCAAGCAGATGGCGGCCGACCGGGGATCCGGCAAGCACGGGGCGGAGGACATCGAATGGAACGACTGGGTCCACCCGTGGGGATGATCCGCCACAGCGCCCCGTCTCAGGACGCAGTCCGTAGCTGCTTGGCTGCCACCGAGGATGACAGAGTACGAGTGCGTCGAGGGAGCGGTTCGTCGGCTCTCCTGGGTGCTGGCGGTCAGAGCAGGTGCGGGGGCGGCGCGACCAGGACGACGAAGATCATGCGTGGCCGTACCCGGGGAAGGGCCTGGGTCTCGAACCAGCCTCCGCACGGCAGGACGTGCCGACGGGCGGTGCCGGGGGTGGGTTCTCCAAGCCGGCCGGGTTGATGCCGAGGTTGGCCAGGTCGACGATCTGCTCGGCGAGGGCCTTCACCTCATCGAGGACCAGTTTGGGGAAGCTCGCCTGATCCTCGGCCTGGAACGCGTAGTCCCACATCCACTCGTCGCTCACCGGGCAGCCCCGCCGACGCCGGCCTCGGCGGCCGCGGCCCGGCGGATGCCGCTGATCTCGGCGGAGATCTCCATGGCGGCCCGTAGGTCGGTCTCCTCGACGGCGGCCGCCTCCAGTTCCCGCAATCGTGCGACGGTCTCGGGGTGCCGGGCGATGGCGACCTCGACGGCCCACGCTTCGGCGAACACCCGCAGCGGCGTCGGCGACGTCTCGGCGCGGGCTCGGGCGGTGGCGGCGGCCCGGTCCTGGTCGAACTGTGGAAGCAGGTGGGGGGCGACCTGGGCGAGCACGATGCGGATCGCCTCGGCCTGCACGGGCGGCTGGGGTACGACCGTGGGTTCGTGGGCGGGCTGGCTCATGCGGCTGCACTCCTCTCAGTGCCGGCCGGGGCTTCCTTGACGGACGCGATCAGCGTCGAGACGTACTGGGCGGAGACGTCCAGATGGCGGGCGAGGGCGGAGATCCCTCCCCGGCCGAGCTCGTCGGCGATGCTACCCGCGGACTTCGCGTAGGCCTTCCGCCGCCGCTCGACCTCTTCGAGCGCGTTGTCGATGGCGGTCTGTCCTTCGCTGAGTTCGCGTTTGTGCGCGGCAGTGAGTTCAGCCTGACGGGCGCGGGCGCGTGGCGTGTCGCTCATGTAGGGAGTGTGCACGCCGCCCGCCTTAATCACAACTCCAACATTGTCATTAGAAGGCGCTCGACGTGCACGGGGCGACTGCCTTGACGGGATCGGCGTCGTGGGGCGGTACCTGCTTCCAGGCCGCCCTCAGTTCGAGCACCCTGCGATGGCCGGAAGCCTTGGCCTCCTGGCCCATGGGGCTGGCGAACCAGGCCTGGAACCGGGAGGTGACCTCCCCGGCCGCGCGGACGGCGTCCCCCCGCAGCACGTACGGCTTCGGGGACTGGCTCTGCCGTGCGGTCGGCGCGGCGGCCCCCGGGCCGACCGCTGCGGCAGCGCTGCAGGCGTTCTCGGCGGGGCGGGGTACCTGCGGGGGAAAGGCCGACGACGCGCGGCCGGGGACGGTCGGAAGGTCAACCATCGGGTCATCGTTCCGGATCCAGGTTCGGGGGGAGAGAGACCTTTCCGAAGCGTTGTGTTCTCGCCAGGTATCGGTTGCGGGCCAGTTGTTTCTGGCCTGGTCGGCGTGGGCCGAATGGTCAGGGCGTAGCATCCGCTGGTTCTTTCACTGGGGGGGGAGGCCGGGCGATGCGTACGTTGGAGTCGCAGCTGGAGATCTGGTATGCGAGGGCTGAGCATTTCTTCTTTGTGCCGGATCCGGAAGGCGTCTTTTTCCGGTGTGCGGGTGCTTCTCTGGCTGAGCGGGAGGCTGCTCGTCTTCTGGGGAGGCGTGAAGGGGTCAGTCGCTCCGCGGTCTTGGCGCGTATGTGCACGGAGCCGTATCGCGAGCGGGCGATCGGCCTGTGTGATGACGTGCTCGGAAGTCGGGCCCGTTTTGACAGGGCGTGTGGCGAGTTAGCCGAGGCTGCGGTCGCCTATGGGCAGGCCGTGGACGAGGCGGAGTGGGATTGGCGGCCGGTCTGCCTGCTGCCGGCGGGCGGTCTCCTCTTCCTGCTCCTGATCTGGGGTCCGCTGATTCCGCTGTTGCTCCTTGCAGCTGCGGCGGGGGTTGTCACCTGGCTGCACGTTCGGGGCGGCACGGTGTGGTCGAACCTGCGGCAGTGCCTGCGGGCAGCGACCGCGAAGTTCCGCTGGTTGGCGTACCGCTTCGGTGCGGGGATGTGCGCGATCGAGTGGGCGGAGCTCCTGCAGCGGGAGGGGACGGGGCCTGCGGCCGTTGCGGTGATCCGGGAAATGCTGGGAGAGGATCCGGATTCCCTGCTCGTCCGTGACGGTCATGAGGATGGTCTGCGTACCCCGCGGGCTGCCCACTATGTGGTGGAGAATGCCGCGCTGCTGCAGTTGAAGCGGAAGCTGCAGCAGATTGAGGGCGGGACCATCGCTGTCTGCGGTCCGCGGGGTTCGGGGAAGACCACCCTGCTGGAAAGCGCCGTGCGGGCGGCGGATTTCGGGGTCATGGCCCAGGCGCCGGCCTCGTATACCCCGCATGACTTCCTGGTGTCGTTGTCGGTACGCCTGTGCCAAACGTATGTCCGGGACAGCGGTAAGCCGGTTCCCGAATTCACACGGCTTTCGCCCTTCGAGCGGCTGGGCCGGAGGCTGCGGGCGGTTGGGAAACGTGTGGGGCGGTGGGCGCTGTTCGCGGTGCCGGCCGCGGCGCTCGTGGTGCTGGGTTCGGCAGCATCAGTGCGTGCGCTGTACAGCAACAACCTGCCTGCGGGGGCTCATCTCGTCAGCGTCTTCTCTGAGAGAGTCAGCCGCGGCGTTGTCCAGATGTGGCAGGGACATTCGGTCACCAGCAGCATGCTGGTTGCCGTGGTTGGGTTGTTGTGGTGGCGAGGACGGAGGAGGGCCGGCGTCGTCCGTGTGCTGTTCCAGATCCCGCTGGTGTTCGCCGGATTGTTGGGCTTCCTGCTGGTTGCGGCAGTCGCCCGTGACCTGGCCACCGACAAAGAGATCTTCTTCCAGCTCGAGCAGGTGGACATCCGCACCTTGATCGTTTTATTCGTGCTCCTGGTCGCGTGTGAGGGCTGCCGCACGGCCAAGGAGTCGGAGGGGGAACTCTCGATCGGTTCCTACGAGATCTCGGCCAGAGGCGTCTTCCGCCCTCTCACCTACCTCGTAGGCGGCCTGTTCCTCGTCCTGCTGCTGCGCAACGACCAGTTCCAGGCCCTCCTGGCTAATCCCGCGAATCCTCTGCGGCTCGCCGCCCTCGTCGTTGCGGCGCTGCTGCTCAGGATCGGGCTGTGGAAGCCCGGCCCGGCCGAGTCACCTCTTGTCGTGCGCTGCCAGGACTACCTCTACCGCCTGCAGACCGTGCAGTCGTCATCGAACGCCCTCAGCTCCAGCGCCGCGCAGGTCCTGACCTTGGGCACCGCCCACACATCGTCCCTTTCGACGGTACCGGTGAGCTTCCCCGAACTGGTCGATGACTTCCGGCGCCTCCTGAGTCTCATCTCCACGGAGAAGGCCAGAGCGGGCAAGGCCGTGGTGATCGCCATCGACGAGGTCGACCGGCTGGGCTCCGATACCCAGGCGCTGGCGTTCCTCAGCGAGATCAAGGCCATCCTGGGTGTCCCTGACGTCTACTACCTGATCTCGGTGGCCGAGGACGTCGGAGCCGCTTTCGTGCGGCGCGGGCTGCCCCACCGGGACGTGACCGACAGCTCCCTCGACGACATCCTCCATGTCCAGCCCAGCACTCTCGAAGAGTCCCGGACGATTCTCTCCAGCCGCTCAAAGACACTCACAGCCCCGTACGCTGGGCTGGCCCATGCACTGTCGGGCGGTGGCCTGCGAGATCTCCTGCGGTACGGCCTGCAGATCCTGGAAATGCAGGAGAAGTCGCAGTCCGACGAACTGACCGAGATCTCACGCCACCTGATCCTGGAAGAGCTGGCCGAGACACTGGCCGGCTTCCGGACTCTGCTGAGCAAGCACCAGTTCACACGCAGCACCAGCGGCATCCTCTCTTCCTTCGGTGCGCTGGTGAGGGACCTGCAGCTTCCGTGTCCGTGCTCCGACCTGAGTCTGCGGCCCACCCTTGAGCGGTTCGCCTTCTACGGAGCGGCCGACCACTCGGACACCCCGGCCGACCCCGATCTTGTCGATACCACTCGCCAGCTCATCGAGGAGGCCTCCGCGTACGCGTACTTCTCGCTGACTCTCCTCGACATCTTCAGCAGCAGCGGCCTGGACAGGCGCACTCGCTCGGCTGCGGCATTCGGCCGCGAAGGTGACCTTCAGCGTCTGGCCGACGCCCGGCAAGAACTGGGGATCTCGCCCTACAGCGCGCGCACGCTGCTGGACGGCATCCGGGTGGCATGGACCCTGCCCTTGCAGCCGAGGACCACTGGGAACATCCCGCTGCAGCGAGCAAGTGACTGCTCCCTTCACAACACGTCCTGATGCGTCCTGGCAAGAACCGGCTAGGTGGGCACCGGGTCCCGCATGTCCGTCAAGGCATCCTCGGCCGCCAGAAGAGCCCGTGCCGCTCTGCCCACCGGTCCCGTACGCCCTGGCACACCTGGCCAACAGCATGGCCTCGGTCTGCCGGTCGACCTTCCCCGCCGCCTTGCCCAGGGGTGGCCCGTTTCGCACGTATCTCCTCCCGCCTCCTCCTTGCCAAGGCCGGCCCGATCAGGGGACGCGACCGCCTGAACCCAGGCGTCCACCTCACCTTCCTCAACTGCCGCAGCAGCAGATACCGGAGCCTGTTACGGCCTCGGGGAACAGCGGTACCGGTGAGAACGATCATGGTCGGCTAGCACAGTGATCCGGCGCTGCGCTGGGGTTCGCGGGAAGATCGTCGATCGCCGGTGAGGGGCGGCTACCGTCCGGCCCGTGCCGGTGGAATTTCTGACTGATGAGCAGGCCGTTATCTGGACCTCTTGCGCTCACCAGGCGGGATGAGCTGGTCTTTTATGTGGCTGACAGTGTCAGTCACCTCTCCGTAGAGTTGCTCAGCGCCACCGGAGCTGATCCAGCTGGCACCGCAGGGAAGGGAGGACCCACCTACATGACCACCCCGCCGTCCGAGCGCACCCTCACCTACGCCGAAGACCTCAGGCCCGACGACGTCCGCGCCTTGGAGACATTCCTCAATGTCCAGTTGGGGCGGGTGTACGAGGAGGTCGGGGAGACCGGTGAGACGTCCTTCGCGATGCGGTCTCTGCTCATCCTGGTCTGCGACTCGGCCGGGCTCCTGTACACGCTCCTCGCGGTGGAGCGGCCACAGACGTGGCAGCGGGCCGCGATCGTGCGGGAGTGGCAGCGGCTACGCAGTACGGCCCATGAGTTCAACCACTGCGAGGGCTACGACCATGACCGCTGGTGGAACCAGGTACGGCACTTCGACGCCTCCGACGAGACCGCCGAACAGGACCGGATCCGCCGGTTCGCCGATGTCGGGCCGTACCTCGAGACCGGACATTAACCGCGTGGAGCGGGGATGCCTCGGCGAAGGTCGCGGAGCTGTCCGAGGGCCACGGCGAGTTCGTTGCGGAGCCGCTCGTTCTCCTCGTTCAGTTTCCGGTTGGCGTCCCGCAGCGCTCGCACCACCGTCTCGTGCGACTTGGTGGTGATCCGCTGCTGATCGGGCAGGGCCGGTCGTCCCGTGGCGGGCTGCTTGCTCGCGAGGTCGCGCAACCTGGCCAGCAGCGGAGCCTGGGCGTCGTCATAGAGGAAGGTCCGGGAGACCCCTGCCCGCGCGGCAACGCCGGCGACGGTCACCGGTCCGCCGTCGCGCTCCAGCCCCTCCAGGGCAGCTTGGACACGCTCGATGCAGCCCAGGCGGCGTTGCTGTGCGGCCTCGGCCAGACGCTTCGAATTGTCAGCCCGCATCGGCTTCCCCTTCCGTTTCGCCTGGGCCGCCGGGAAGGTCGTCCAACGCCGGGGCAATTCCGTCGTTCTCCTGCTTGGTGATGCGCGCGATGAGGTGCTCGACTGCGGCGGCCAGCTGTGCATTGACGTCAGCAGCGCGGGAACGGCCGGCGGTAGCGGCGCCGGCTTGCAGCTCGCGGGTGCGGGCGAGGGTGTCGTGGTGGATGGGCAGGAACTGCCGGTCGCTTTGGAAGTCGTCGCAGAAGTAGCAGCCGTCGGCCGCGGTTTTGGGGCAGGGGCGGGAGATGTGCCGTCCGCACCAGCCGCCGGCGACGGCGTGGAGACGGCGGCCGATCTTCTCTGCGAGCCACTCGACACCAGACAGGTCGCTGTCGCGGTGGATCTTGACGGCCTCGCCCTTGAGGTTGAAGCGGACCTCGTACTTCTCCTCGTACTCGCGGCGAAGTGTGTCGTCCGCGATGCGCGAGTAGTGCTCCTGCATGGCCCAGGAGGTGTGGCCCAGGACCTCGCGGATGGTGCGTCCGGACACGCCCGCGTTCGCCATTCTGGTGCCCAGCGTGTGCCGGAACTGATGCCAGCTGACAGCGGCGGCGTCGCCGTTGGAGTCGATGAGGCGAATCCGCTTCAGCCAGGCGTCGAAGCGGGTGTCGACGGTGCCGTAGGGCATCGGATACTTTCCGTCCGGGTTCCCGCTGACCTTGGGGAACAGCCACTGGCAGGCGCCGCCGAACCGTTCCCGGACCCGGCCGTGCTGTTCCCGGATCGCGTCCACCACCACGCGGGAGGCGGGGATGGCCCTGAAGCTCTTGTCCTTGCTCTTGTAGTGGACCAGGGCCCAGCGGCCCGACGGGGTCTTCTTCAGGCAGTCGGTCTTCAGGGTGAGTGCTTCGCTGATGCGCAGGCCCTCGTCGCGGCAGATCATCACCAGTGTGCGGGTCTCGGGGTCGAGCAGGGCCAGATTCTCCTCGGACTCGATCTGCTCCATCAGGTGCTCGTCGATGAAGTTGGCCTTCAGCCCGCGCGGCCGCGGGTATTCGTCCGGGTGGATCCGGGCGTCGGCTGGCAGCGTGGGCTGCCAGTCGTAGCGGCGCCACGTTTCGAGCATGGTGGAGACCGCCGACAGCAAGCGGCTGCGGCTCCCCGGGGACACTGGCTGGCCAAAATACGGTCCCTTCTGCTCCACCGTCCTGCGGCCGACCCAGCCGATATAGGACTCCAGCAACGGCCGGTCCAGCACCGCCGGGTCGTTCTGCCGGTCCGGGCGGGCCTCCGCGATGAACCGGGAGAAGAGCACGAAGTCGTGGAGGTTGCGCGCGGCCGACCGCAGTTCCGTGCGCGCGAGCCGCACCCGCAGGTAGCGCTTGACCGTCTGCCTCAGCCAGGTCTGGGTGATTCCGGTGAAGTCCAGCGGGGCGACGCGCTGCCGCTCCTCGATGCTGTAGCCGAGCCGTTCGGGGCGCCACACGTCCCTGTCCCACTCCTCCGCTGGTCCATCGAGGTCGCCGAGGGCTTCCAGCAGATCGGTGAAGAGCTGAGGGACGGTGGTGTAGTTCAGCGACAGGCAACGCCAGTGGTGGGCGGTACGGTCCCGCACTGAGGACACGCCCTCGGCGATGACGGTGTTGATCGCGCGGTCCCAAGAGCTGGGGATCACCTTGGAGCGGCGCTGGTCGGTGCGGAGCTGGAGCAGGTACTGGAACTCCAGCGCCGCCAGCGGCGGTAGGCCCGCGACGGAGAAGCTGGGGACGTTGCGGAGCGTCAGCTCGGCGGACAGCGCGGCCAGCGGAGGCCGCCCGACCTTCGTCCAGCGGTAGTGGTGCCCGTCGCACAAACCGTTGCGGCTGATCTCGTAGCCGCAGTCCGGGAAGCCGCACCGCCCAGCCGCTGGACGGGAGAGTTCCGGCGCCACGTCGGCATACTCGCGGACGCTGATGCGCTGGCCCCGCGAGTGCAGACCGTTGAGGTCGGCCAGGTGCAGGTCACACAGGCCCGACAGGCCGCCGGAGTGCAGGCATTCACTGACCAGGCACGAGGCCACGTCCAGGCTCAGCCCGGCCGGCCAGTTCGCCGGGTCCGCTGTCCACGCCTCCCGCTCGGGCCGGCCGGCCTTCCGCCAGGCTGCGTCGTGCGCGGCGCACAACCCGTGCGAGGCGTTCTTCCTCAAGCATGTGGTGATCACGCACGGGGTCGGGGCCAGGAAGTGCCCGGCGGGCGGCACGAAGCGCTTGACTCGGAACTCCGGCCGCACCACGCGGAGCAGGGCCGCGGTCCGCGGATCTGCAGGGAACGGGACGACGGCGGCCAGGCGGCCGTCGGCGCTCACCACGAGCCCCTGAAGCCGACCCGGTCCAGCTCGTCGGCCAGGTCGTCCGCGTCCAGGTGGCCGTAGGTGTCCGCCGTGGTGTGGACCGAGCGGTGCGTGAGTAGCTCACTCGCCACTTCCAGCCGCACGCCCGCCCGTAGAAGCGCGGTCGCGTGAGTGTGACGGAACAGATGGGGGTGAAAGTCGACTCCTGTGCGTCGTCGCAGCCGCTTGACCAGGCTCATCGCCGCCCAGTACCCCATCGGCGTGCCGATGGTGCCGTTCCACAGGTTCACGAACACGTAGTCGCAGTCCAATTCGCCGTACTCGGCGAACAGGTAGTCCGTGTAGAGGTCGAGCAGCGTCTGCCGGACGGGGATCTCCTTCGGGTCGTGGCTCTTGCCGCGTGCGCGGTTGGCGTTGTCCTCCCGAGGCCGTAGTGTCAGCGTCCGCCGGTCCGTGTTGATGTCCTCGTGCCGCAGGCCAAGCGCCTGCCCGATCCGGCAGCCCGTCTCGAACATCAAAGCCATCAGCAGCCGGTCCCTCAGCCGCTCGGAGGCGTCGAGGATCTTCTGCACCTCGGCGTCCGTCAGCGTTCCGGGCCTCCGCTTGACCTGCTTCAGCCGTGTCGGCCGACGGGTGACCTGCCGCTCCGCGATGCCGGCGAGGAACCCGCCGTGGTCGCCGGTCGATGTCGCTCGGCGGTGCGTCAGCTGGGCTCCCATGCCGACACCGCGGCGCGCGAGGAACTCGTAGAACATGTAGACGCTGTTCAGCGCGCGGTTCACCGTGGACGGCTCCCGGGCAGGACCATCGGCGTCCGCC
The DNA here is from genome assembly GCF_045162725.1 of Streptomyces sp. NBC_01006. Taxonomy (NCBI): domain Bacteria; kingdom Bacillati; phylum Actinomycetota; class Actinomycetes; order Kitasatosporales; family Streptomycetaceae; genus Streptomyces; species Streptomyces sp. NBC_01006. The sequence goes on from NZ_CP108701.1 coordinate 300,602, forward strand.
GACCGTAGCCGTCCCGGCTGGACCGGGCGTCGCAGCCAACCGGCGAACTGGTCCACGTGCTCCGGAGACGCGGTCAGCAGATCGACCTCCAGGAGTTGGAGGAAGACCAGCCACACCTTCAGGTCGAAGGCACGGGCCCGGAGGGTGTTGGGCGAGTGCTCTCGGTCGGTGCACAGGGCGAGGTAGTCGTCCACGATCTCGACGACCCGTCCTTCGCCGTCCACGACGGTGTACGTCTCATTACGCATCCCCGTCCCGACGACCCGTCGCACGTACATCCCCGGCCTCCCCACCCATTGGTTCCACGGATGGAGCAACGACCGTCACGGACAACGGTCACGACGAAGTGTCAGCCACAGGTCCAGATGCCACCTCCCGAGCCACGTGCCGTACGTCGCTGACACCTCAAGACCGCGTACAGATAGAGGCCGAGGCGTACGGAAAGTTCGCCGAGGAGCCGACGAGGCCCGAGCTGGAGCGGTTCTTCTTCCTGGACGACGTCGACCGGGATCTGATCGCGCTGCGGCGTACGAACCACCATCAGCTCGGGCTCGCGCTCCAGATGTGCACGGTGCGGTACATCGGGCTGTTCCTGGAGGACCCGCTGGCGGTGCCGTGGCCGGTGGTGGATCATCTGGCTGCGCAGCTCGGGATCGAGGACCCGTCGTGCGTGAAGCGGTACACCGAGGGTCGGCAGACGTTGTACGACCATGCGTGGGAGATCCGGGACGCGTACGGCTACCACCTGTACGAGGACGCCGAGTGGGGCCGGCGGTTCCGTACGTTCCTGCACGGGCGGGCGTGGACGCACGCCGAGGGGCCGGTGGCGCTGTTCAACCAGGCGGTGGGCTGGCTGCGCCGTCATCGGGTGCTGCTGCCGGGGGGTGAGCGTGCTGGCCCGGCAGGTGTCCGAGGCGCGGGCTGCCGCGGAGAAGCGGCTGCACACCACGGTGGCGGGCGCCGCCCGGCGGGCGGATCCGGCGCTGCCCGGCTGGTCCGACCCGCGGTCCCGGCTGCTGGACGGCCCGGAGTGGGAGGCCGTGCGTGAGGACGTCCTGGCAGGGCTGAGCCTGGACATGCCGGTCCAGGAGCACCTGGCCGAGCTCGTCCGGGGCCTGGACGCCGGGTGGAAGCAGCTCGCGGAACGCCTCGCAGAAACGGGGCCCGGCCGCGAAGGTCAGCATCGAGACGACCGAGAGCGGCCGGGCGAAGCTGAACGTGAACAAGCTCGGCGCGCTCGGCGAGCCGAAGTCCCTGGCCTGGCTGCGCGGCCGGGTCGAGAAGATGCTCCCGAAGGTCGACCTGCCGGACTTGCTCTTCGAGGTGCACGCCTGGACCGGCTTCCCGGACGCTTTCGTCCACCTCGGCGACGGCACGACCCGGATGAAGGACCTGACCACCTCGGTGGTCGCGCTGCTGGTCTCGGAAGCGTGCAACATCGGCCTGACCCCGGTGGTGAACCCGGGCCACGAGGCGCTCACGCGGGCCCGGCTCGTGCACGTCGACCAGTACTACCTGCGGGCCGACACGATCGCCGCGGCGAACGCCTTGCTGATCGACGCCCAGGCGAGAGTGCCGATCGTCCGGCTCTGGGGTGAGGGGTTGCTGGCGTCGGTCGACGGGCTCCGGTTCGTCGTTCCCGTCCGCACCATCAGCGCGGCTCCGTCGCCGAAGTACTTCGGTTTCAAAAGGGGTATTGCATGACTAAATGCCGTAAATAATCAGGTTGCGGGCATCGAGCAGATGGTCGTGCCTGGCACCCCGCGTGACTCCCTGCACATCCTGGACGCCCTGCTGAACCTTGACGGCGGGGTGAAGCCGGAGATGGTGGCCACCGACAACGCCTCGTACTCCGACATGGTCTTCGGCCTGTTCCAGATCCTCGGCTACAACTTCAGCCCGCGGTTCCGCGACTTGGACGACCAGCCGTTCTGGCACGCGACGATGCCCGGGGTCGAGACAGGGACGTACGGGGTGCTGAAGGACCTAGCCCGCAACCGGGTCAGCCTGAACAAGGTGATCACGCACTGGCCGGACATGCTGCGGGTCGCCGGCTCCCTGGTCACCAGCCAGGTCCGCGCCCACGACCTGCTGCGGATGCTCGGACGGGAGAACCGCCCGGTCCCGCTGGGGCAGGCGTTCGCCGAGTACGGGCGGATCGCGAAGACCGAGCACCTGCTGCGCGTGGTCGACCCGGTGGACGACACCTACCGGCGGCAGATGAACCGGCAGCTCACCGTGCAGGAGTCCCGCCACAAGCTCGCCCGGGACGTGTGCAACGGCAAGCGCGGCACCATCCACCAGGCGTACCGCGACGGGATGGAGGACCAGCTCGGCGCGCTCGGCCTGGTCCTCAACGCCATCGTCCTCTGGACGACGAAGTACATCGACGCCGCCGTCGCCCAGCTCCGCGCCGAGGGCCACGAGCTCCGCGACGAGGACATCGCCCGGCTCTCCCCGCTCAAGCACCGCAACCTGAACCTTCTCGGCCGCTACAGCTTCACCGCAAGCGTCCCGGCCGCCGGCGCCCTGCGCCCGCTGCGCGACCCGGACGCGCCGGAGCTGGAAGGGGACGACGAGGAAGAAGGCTTCTGACACCTACTCGCCGGTCATCCCGTCGCTTCCGCGGCAACGCCTGGCTGCGGCCGGGTCCGCGTGCCCCAGCGGGCAAGAGATGGGCCGACAGCGCCCACTGCCGCGAAGAACACCGCCAGCAGCAGCCAGCCTTTCGTGCCGAGGCCGAGCACCACCGTGGTGAGGATCGCGGGGGCGAGAGCCTGGCCCGCGCTGAAGCCGAGACCGAGGACACCTTGGTACTGGCCCTGGGCGTGGTCGGGGGCAAGTCCGAAGCCCAGGGCGAAGCCCGCCGACGACTCCCAGACCTCTCCCAGGCTGTGGACGAAGATCGCGGTCAGGACCAGTCCTGCCGCGGCCCAGACCGGGGTGTACGCCGCCAGCGCCATCATCGGGCAGCTGACGAGGAAGAGCAGCCCCGCCGTGCGAAACGCCCGGCCGCCGTCGCGCGGGGTCTCGATACGCGAGCCGATCCTGGTCTGCATCAACACACAGAAGAGGGAGTTGACGGCGAACAGCGCGGCCACCGTCCAGCGCGGCGCCTCGGTGTGCTCGGAGATCCAGATCGGCAGGAGCAGCGAGACCACCGGGTACTGCAGTCCCATGGCCCCGTAGAGGGCGGTGAACGCCAGGAAGGGACGATCCGTGAGGACGAGCCAGCGCCGCTGTTGCGGCGGTGCTGCCAGTACCGGATAGCGGGGCAGCAGGAGCAGAAGCACCGCGCACAGGGCGAAGCTCGCCGCGTTACCGAGGATCAGCGTGACATAGGCGCCGCGTGTGTCCGCGGCCAGCGCCAGCCCCGCACCCACTGTTCCCAGGACGACGCCCAAGTTGACGAACGTCCGCAGCTTCGCCCGGAACAGGGCCGGGCGATCACCCCCGACCCGGACCACCAGAGCGCCCGACGCCGCCCCGCCGACCGCCGCGGCGACCTGGTCGACCGTCGCGATGACCGTGAGCACGGCCCAGCTCTCGACGAGGACGAGGGCCGCCATCGACACCGCCTGGACCGCGAGGGCCGACATCATGATCGTGCGCGCCCCGCGCCGGTCGGCCAGATGCCCGCCTGGTATCCCCGCGCACAGGCCGATCACTCCGGCGATGGTGAGCGCGGCGCCGACCTGCACCGCAGGCAGGCCCACGACCAACGTGAAATAGAGCGCCGACGCCGCGTTGAACAGACCATTGCCGACTCGGTTGACGAAACTGGCGGCAATCAGCACGCGCTCCGGCCTGCTGTCCCCCACTAAGCGGCCTATTCGGCCTGCCAGGCTGCCCTTGATCATGGACGGCAGGCTAACAGCGGCCGCTGATCCAGCAGCAGTCGCACCAAGATCGCGTGCTTTGGTTGCGCCACGGGACCGGACGAGGAGCGCTCCACCCCGAAGGTTCTGTCGTCAAACGATCGTTTGACGACAGGCGCCCGACGCGTCCGATGAACCCGTGCAATCCGGGGGTTCTCGGCGGCGCGAATCCAATCAGATCCGATGGTGATTGCTGGCAGGGTTTGACGACAGATAGGGTCCGATCCTCCGTATGGAAGGGACCCTTCGGTGGCGAACCTGGTCTACAAGCGAGTCTCGACCGACCAGCAGTCCACCGCCCGCCAGGACCTCGTCCTGGACGAGACCGGCATCGAGGACCCCGTCGTCTTCGAGGAGGACCCGGGCACCTCCAGCCGCCTCCACCCCTTCCAGCGCCCGAAGTTCCGCGCGCTCCTCGACTACGCACGGCCGGGCGACACCGTGCACATCTCCGAGATGTTCCGCCTCGTACGCGGCACCGGACACATCCTCGACGTCCTCCACCGCGACCGCCTCGCCCTGCGTATCCACGACGGCGCGTTCTCCGCCATGGACCTCACCGGCCGCCACCCGCGCACCGGCGAGCTGCTGTCCACAGTGAAGTTCATGGTGCAGACCCTCGCCGCCGCCGGCGAACTCCAGCGCGACCTCCAGAGCGAGCTGACCTACGACGGCCTACGCACCGCCGAGGCCAAGGGCAACAAGGGCGGACGCCGCCCCGCCGTCCCGGCCGGCAAGACCGCCGACGTGCGCACCGCGTACCTGGAGGGCCGCTCAATTGCCGCCCTCGCCCGCGACCACGGCGTCAGTCGCGGTGCCATCCGCACGGCCGTCGCCGAACTCATGCCCGACCACACCGCCATCGAGCAGGAGGCCGGCCCTGCCCCGAAGCTGCCGGTCACCCTCGACATGCCGGGCAAGGTCACCGACTTCCTCCACGCCGCCGAGCTGGAAGCCGCCGAACGGGCAGCGCTCGACCAGGGGGTGACCATGCGGCGCGGCCAGGGTTGCACCCTGCGCGTCACCGCCGCCCCCGCCGTGCACCGCAGGCTCCTCGCCCGCTGCCAGCCACTCGACGGTGCCCAGGGCGTCCCGGCGGTCCCGGCCCAGCGCCAGGCCCGCCGCGAGTACGAGAACCGGGTCAGCACCCTCGTGCCGCCCAGACCGTGATCGTTCTCACCGATAACCGCTGTACCGATTTTCCCCGAGGCCGTGTTACGCGGGAGCGAACCGAGCATGTTGATCTGCCACAGCCCATACAGCCATCCCGCGAACAGCCCGTTCGGCTGGGCGGCGTCGGCCTTGGGTCATCCCCGCAGGCGCGGAGAACAGACGGCCGCCGGGGTCACCGACTGATCGCCCGCGGGGCCATCCCCGAGGGTGCAGGGAGCACGCTACGCCGCGTCGCAGCGCAAGGCCGGGGAGGTCGTCCCCGCGGGTGCGGGGAGCAGTACGTACGGTCACAGACGGTCTTGGCCGTCTCGGGGGGCGTGTCCTCAATGACGACTCCCTGCCCCTGCGGAGCCGGGTCGCCCTTACCCTCGTTCTCCTCTATGCGCAACCCGTCAGCCTCATCGTCCGCCTTGCCGTCGATGACATCACCGACGACGGGATCACCGTCACCGTCCAACTGGGAGCGTCCCCGCTGCCGGAGCCCGTCGGCGACCTGATGCGGGCCTACATCCGGTCCCGCCAGCACCTGCCCTACGCCAGCAGCAGAAGCGCACAGTGGCTCTTCCCGGCCGTCAGCCCGGACAACCGATGAACCCGGTCAGCCTCCAGGTCCATCTGCCTGAGCTCGGCGTTCCGTCGCACCGCGGTAGGGCCTCCGCGATCCGCCAGCTCGTCCTCCAGGCCCCGGCTCCCGTCATCGCGAAGGCGCTCGGCTACCACGACAAGACCGCCACCCGTCTGGTCACCGAAGCCGGAGGAACATGGAGTCGATACGCCCCCGGCGACCACCAGCGATGAAGCGCGGTACTCAGGCTGGGTCCGCTGAGCCTCGTTTGTCCTCAACATGGACGACGTGGAGCTCGGTGCCGTCCCGGTGGCGCTTGGAACGTCCGAAAAGGCCGACACTGATCTGCGACTGATCCTGAGGCTCATAGGGGCCGACATAGGTAAGGACGTCGTTGTGATGCCCGGTGACGACCCATCCCTCGACGTCCTTGGGGTCGATCACCCCAAAGTCTCCTGCCGAAGATCCGGCATGCGCAGGGCCGAACTTCTTCAGGATCTCGGTCGCCTGTTCAGCAAGCTCCCCTTCCGGAGCGGTCAGCACGACACAAGTGCCATGCTCGAACAGCACCCACGACTTGCGAGGGTCAGCGAGAAGCCGCTGCCAGACGTCCACAAGTATCTCGGTGTCCATGGCGGCAATCATGCCGCAGAGCACTGACACAGGGTGTCGATCGACCGGCGGCTACGGCGAATACGCGACTCCTGAACATGCGGGCCTACCAGTCCCAAGGCCCCCCTACCCGTGGGTCGCGCGGCAACTCACCTCCCCCACCCTCGTATAAATTCCCTTATACAAGGGTGGTTGTCCAGGAACGATCGTCAGGGGAGAGGCTCATGACCGGGTATCAGGGGTCGACGGGAGAGATGCCGGCCGAGGAGGCCGAGGTGCTTGAGGCCGAGCTCGTCGACGACGCACTGCTGCCCGCCACCGTCCCACCCGCAGCAGCGCCTCGCCCCCTGCTCGACCGGCACACCATCCTCCACCCGGGCGCGGCGGTGCCCACCGAGGCCGACGCCCCCGACGTACACGCGCCGGGACTTCGAGGTGTCCCCGGCCACGGTGGAGCGCCTGAAGAACAAGGCCGCGCCGGCCAACACCAACCGCAACTACAGCAGCCAGCGCAGGAACTTCGCCGAATGGTGCGAGGCGATGGGCCGGATCGCGCAGCCGTGCACAACGGCGACGTACGTGGAGTGGGTCGCCGGCCTGATCGCCCGCGAGATGGCTCCGAACACGATCCGGACGTACATGTCGGGCGTCCGTACGTGGATGCCGGAGGACCAGCGGCCCGGAACCACCGAGGCCCGCGGAATGCTGGCCGAGTACCGCAAGGAATGGGGCAAGCGGAACCGTGTCCGCAGGGCCCCGGCCATCACCGAGCCGATGCTGCGCGCCATGGTCGACACCTGTGACCTGCGCACACCGGCCGGGCTGCGGGACCGGTGCGCGCTGCTGGTGGGCCGCGGCGCCCTCAACCGCCGCATCGAGCTGGCCGACCTGGACATCGACGACGTCGAGGTCGAGGACACCGGGGTCGACCTCTGGATCGCCTACTCCAAGACCGACCAAGAGGGAAAGGGAGAAAGCACGTTCATCCCGGCCGACCCGGCCGACTCTCCCCTCTACGATCCGGTGTCGGCCGTACGGGACTGGCTGAGCTGCCTCCACCGGATGGGCATCCACTGGGGCCCGCTCATACGCGCCCTCACCTCAAAGGGCCGCCTCCAGAACCGGGCGGCCGCGACCGCCCGGGGCGAATACGTGACGGGTGACGCCCTCAGCGACTGGATCCGCCACCGCGCCTACCTGGCCCGGCTGCCCGGCTGGCACCTGATCACCTCACACGGCTTGCGCCGAGGCGGCGCCCAGGAAATCGCGGACGCCGGCGGCGACCCCACCCACCAGGGCCGCTGGAAGCCCGGCTCGGCGACGGTAAAGCGCGAATACCTCGACCGCGCCCAGTCCCGCTCCAAAATCCCCTGGCACAAAGTCCAGGCCGCACGCCGCAGCGCACGGGAAGAGACACCATGAACGTGGTCGGGCGGTCGCGGGGATAGGGACCGTACCCTGAGGGCTTGCAGCGGTCGGGGCCGCCCTTGAGGAACTTCTCCCGACTCACGATCTGGTCCCCGTCGAACCCGGTGATCACCTTCCCGGCGGAAAGCGCCTCCAGATCCTTCGCTTTGAACGTCACGTGGCCGTCCAGGCGGCGCCCGTGGACGTCGCCGTACGCCACGGCCGTGTATCTGCCCGCGCTGTTCGGTTCGGTCAGCGTCTGCTCGTCGGTGGTCCAGCCCGCAGGCGGCGGAGAGAGCAACTCCATCGAGCCAGGCGAGCCCGCGTCCCACGGGCCGCTGATGCGCCAGGCGTTGAGGCTGTCAGGGGGACCGTTCTTCCACAGCAACGAGATCGTGTTGACGTCATAGTCATCGCACGGCGCGATGAGCATCTGGATACCCCCGCCTCAGTGCGCTCGACCGCCACAGTTGGCGCAGGCGCCGGACTGCACCCTGCGACACCCAATGTCAACAGCACCACACCGACGAGTACGGCAGTCTCTCGTCTACGACCTGCGTCCGTCACTCTCCATTACTTGTAGCCGCCCCACCACAGATTCGCGTCGATCTCGAACCGATTACTGTACGAACTCGCCCTCCGTACCGGCCTCCGCAAGGGCGAACTTCTTGGCCTTCAGTGGGAAGACCTCGACCTCAGTGTCGGCACTGCCAGCATCCGCCGCACACTTCAGCGCACCCAGACCGGCGGGCTGACCACCCTGCCCACCAAAACCCGCGCATCCGAACGGCGCATCGCCCTCCCCAGCGAGTGCATCCACTCGTTGAAAGAACACCGTGAAGCTCAGGAAGCAGAACGTGAGGAAGCAGCGGAGGGCTGGAAGGGCAGCAGTCTCGTCTTCGCAACGCCAGCTGGAGGGCCGATCGATCCCGCGAACCTCAATCGCCACTTCCGTGCCCTCCTCGACCGGGCCAGGCTCCGCCGCATCCGCTTCCACGACCTACGGCACTCCACCGCCACCCTGCTCCTGGAGCAAGGCGTCGAGCTCATCGTGGTCAAAGAACTCCTAGGCCACGCCCACATTGGCGTCACAGCCACCGTCTACGCCCACGTCAGGCTCCGGATCCAGCGGGACGCCATCGACCTCCTGGGCCGCACGCTCCACCACTCCACCGAGACGATAGGTCCAGATGCCAACGGCGACCTACCGTCTTGCGCACTGGCCGTCCGCTGACGTTGCCGTCAGCTACTGCCGTCAAGCGCGCGAAGCCCCGCCGGAATCGGACCCGGCGGGGCTTCTGAAATTAACCCCTGGTCAGAGCAGAGGAAAATTTGCACGGTTTATCAGCTAAAAACCTGTGGCGCCTTCAGGGTCTATTGACCATCACTCTCGGAGGCGTCGCGGCGCCGACTCTTGGAGAATTCACCAGCCAGGCGGTTTTCGAATTCTTCCCTTTGGCCCTCATCCCAATATTTGACGGACCGCCATCGCTCTTGATCGTACTCTTCATGCCATTGCCATGAAGAGACCAGAGCCCACAAGGCATTCCATGAAACGTGGACCTGCAAGCGCGCCATCGGTTGGGCTTCATTGCCCCCATCCGAAAAAGATAGAGAATGCTGAAGCGTGACGACTAGGTGATGCAGGGTAGTTCTGACGGCGCGCGCCATTTGCCGCTCGTCGGTTCCACGCTCCGCCTGGGCAAGTCGCGCAGTTCGCGCCTTGAGGAACGATTCCAGACGCGTGACATCGCCGAGAGTGATGTCACGGCCGTAGCGCAGCAGTCGCCTCTGGGCCTCTGAATCTTTCAAGTTCTTCCCCAATCGACCGGGATGGGCTGCTACCTCTGCCAAATTGGCTCATCGAAGTCGAAGTCGATCTCGCCCCACTCGTCCTTCTTCCAGACCCGAGTGACATGCTCCCACGGAATTCCGCCGTCGAAAGCTACTTCTGCCTCGTGGGCGTTCGGGTTCATGCCGCCCATTCTCGCATTGACGTCGATTCCACCTGGCGCCCCACGAATTTCGTAGACGTAACCACTCCGGCTTCCCTGGGGGAATTCGGTAGCAGTCTGATTGTGCCTAGATGTCCCGACGTAACGGCTGTGAGTATTGTTCTCTGCGTAATCCCCGAGAGTTGTGCCCGCGTCCGGGTCGTGGGGCATGAAACCACCAGCCTCTTCGACCTCAATAGGTGATCGCGAATCGCCGCGATAAACCGTATCGCAATTGTGAACGAGGACCGGAGTGGCGCCTGCCAGCACATAGTACGTGTGCTGGCCAGGGCCCTCTCACCTGTGTTTATGCAGGTGAGAGGCGGTTCAAGGTTTCGCTGGCGTCCGTGGTTGTGCGGGGAGATCCGTGGTTGTTGCCGTCGCTACTGCCGTCAACGGTGCCGACGGCGGGGGCGTTCACTGCCAGGCGCCGGGTTCGGCGCGGAGGGTGGCGCGGGTGGTGCGTTGGTAGAAGTCGTGGCCGGTCTGGGCGCAGTGCTCGGAGATCCAGCGGGTCAACTCGTCCTCGGTGTGCACCTCGCCGGAGGTGGTGCCGCAGCCGTGGTCTTCTCCGGTGACGCAGACGGCCTCGAAGGCGGGCAGGGTCATGGGGTCCACGACGGTGGTCACGTGGTACTCGCGGAAGCGGTAACGTCTGCGCGCCGGAGCCTCGGTGCTGGTGGCGTCAGGCATGGCCGGTCGCCCGTTCCTGCGGGTCCGCGATGCGCTGTCCACGCGACTCCGCCACCCGGAGCGCGTCTGTGAGGGCTTCGGTCAGCCGACAGGCGAGCCACCGGTACTCGGCGGCCGAGAGCATCTGGGCTCCGGGAGCCACGACTCCGCGGGCGTACTCCAGGAGTTCCTCGCCCATGTCGAGCTGTACCTCTTCGATGCTGTCCGCGAGTGAGGAGAGGTAGCCCCTGCCGTCGGTACTGAGGTAGCAGGGATTCCCGTCCTGAGTGGTCCATGGCAGTAACCGGGGACCGGTCACGCCTGCCGCTGCGTCGTGCAACTCCCGTCGGCGCATACGGTCCGCGTCGGTCCTGGATGTGCTCACCGTGAACCCCCACCTGGGTCGCCGAATCGAATACGGCGACCGTAGGGGCCGACTGTCTGTCACTCCATCGCCGAGGCATGCCAGTTGGCGACGCATCGTGTCGGAAGTATCGCGTTGCGTGGTAGCTATCCGGCGACGCCCAGGTAGTCGGCCATCTCTCGCATCTCCGTCGTGAGGGTGCGCTTGCGCTTGCCCAGGATCTCCTGCATGGTCTCGGCGGCCATGTTCTGGTGCCGCATCCACTCCGGGGCCGCCTCCCGGGCGCGGGTCAGTTCATCCATGGCGGCCGACAGGTCGCCTGTGCGTGTGTGGGCACGGGCCACGTCGAGGGTGAAGCGGTTCCCGTCGTTCGTGCTGGGCCTGCCCAGGCGCTTCCACGCCTTGGGTGACAACTCCTCCTGTTCGCCGGCCTTGCGCACCACGGCGCGCGCGTCGCCTACGACCATGGAGTCTTCAAGGGCCTTCATCGCCGCTGTGACAGGCCCAAAGACGGACCAGTGCCGCGAGACGTTGCGGTGCGACGTACCGACGGCGGCTGCCGCCACGCGGGCGGCCTTCCGGTATTCCTTGGCCTCGTCCGGGCGGTTGTTGCGGGCGGCTGCGGCTGCGGCCTCCATTGCCAATCCGCCCCACACCGCGTAGTGGTCCGGTTCGGCTCCGGTGATCTTCGGTTCCACGGCGTCCATGCTCTGGGTTGCGATCCGCTCCGCCTCGTCCAGCCGGCCCTGCCGCACCAGGAGCCAGCACATACCGCCGACTCCCGAGCCTGCCGCGAGCATGTCCCCGGCCCGGCGGGCATCCGCGATCGCGCCGGCCAGGGCGGTGTAGGCGATGTCGTACTGCCGGACCTGGGTGAGGTAAGTGCCGGCCAGACGCAGTGCCTCGGCGCGGGCCAGTAGGGCCTGCTGGTGCTCGTCGCCGCTGTCGTAGTAGGCAACGGCCCTTGCCGCGTCGCGCAGCAGGTCCGGCAGTTGAGCGGCGACGCTCTTGTAACTGTCGGAGAAGTACAGGACCCGTGCGTCTCCCACAGTCCGGCTGAAGGCACGCAGGTTGGGTTCTTCGCCCAGCACCTCGGCGTCTTGGTCTACGAGCCCGACAGCTGGGGTGAGCACGGCGCGAAGCTGGATCAGGTTGACCCGGTTCGGCTCCTCCATGCGGCCCACGGGTTCGGGGGCGTCGGACGCCATCAATGCGGCGGTGGTCACGCTCAGAGCGCGGGCCAGGACATGAAGGGTTTCCATGCGGACCGTTCCGCCCTGCTCGACCTTGCGTACCGTGCCAGGCGAGACGCCTGCGACGTGAGCCAGTCCTTCCTGGCTCATCCCGGACCGACGCCGGTACTTACGGACGTTGTCAGCCAGTTCCGTAGTCATCAGCTCACCACCTCCAGCGCCACGGTACGCCGGAAGGGCGTATCAACCGGGGGCTTATCCGGCAGATACCCGCCTGGAGCGGTAACTCACCGCTGTGTACGGGGTTGGGCGCCTGTGGTCGGCCGGAATCGCGCGCCGCCGGTCACCGGCAAGATCCGGGCCTGAGCGGGAGAGGTCCCTCGTCGGTCGGGCAGCTTCGCCGTACCAGGGTTCTCCGGGGGCCGCCAAGGCTCACCTCGTGACGCTTGCGCTTGGCCTTGGCGGCCCCCGGGGGTTCCTGGTACGCCTCCGGTGACCGGGCGACGAGGGACCCCTCCCGCGACCTGCGACCACTCACCACGACGAACTCGCACCTGTACTCGGGCCTCCCGTCCCTCGGAGAGAGGGCCGGGGCCTGGGGCAGAGCCCCAGAACAGTGCCTGTTGCTGGCTGTTGCGCGCCCGGGCCGGCGGGGCGGCCGGCAGCGGGGCGGAGACAGGAGCGGGCGGCGGCCCCGCCGGGCAGGGCGCGCGCGGGCCGCGTCAGCGGGCCGCGTCAGCGGGCCGCGTCAGCGGGCCGCGTCAGCGGGCCGCGTCAGCGGGCCGCGTCAGCGGGCCGCGTCAGCGGGCCGCGTCAGCGGGCCGCGTCAGCGGGCCGCGTCAGCGGGCCGCGTCAGCGGGCCGCCTTGAAGACGTAAAGAAAGTTTGGACGCGCCAACGGCCCCGGCGGTAGGCCAGGGCCGTTGGTTGGGCAGCAGATGTGATTGCTCGCCTGGCTCAGACGCCTGGGTGCGGTCCACGTCCCGTCACCCCAGGCGTGTGCAGCGCCACCAGTGTTGCCGTCAGGACTGCCGTCAAGTCATCAAACGGTGCTCCCTTCCAGCGCCTCCAGCTCGTTTGCCGAAAATCAAGAGGTAACACCACGCATGGCTCTCAGCGCATCAACAGACTGCCGAAGTGTGTCCACCAATCTGGCAGCTTGCTGCCGAACCTCATTACGGCCTTCAGGACGCGCACCGCGCGGAGACAGAAGCATTTCGAGCGGCTTCCACGCCTCAAAGACGAGACGCGTCTGCTCAAGCGCTTCCCCTGAAAGGCGCACAGCCATCTCCGCATCGCCCTGCTTGGCTTCGTGAAGCCACACTGAAAGGAGCGATTGCTCCACAACGAAGCGACCTGTCCATTCTGAGATCTTAGCTCCGATGAGTTCGGACGAAAGGATCTTGATAGCCAGATTGTTTTCGATGGAGCTGGATGGGGTTAGCAGTTCCTCAGGAGGGTCCCATTCGTCTGGAATTCCATCCAACCATCCCCAGCTCGGCGGTAGTGACACTCCGCTCCTTTCTTCACCCGTGATGTTCGAGGAGCCACTCTGTCGCGCGCTTCGTAGTCTTAGGAAGCCCTTCGATTCCGCCAGCCTCGAGTACGTTCATGCAGTAGGTTACACAGCTCTGCCTGCCGAGGCTGTACGGCGGGTAGGTACCTTCGGCGGACCGACTGAACTGCCTTTCGATGTAGGCCAAGGCACCTTGAACTCGCGGTAGCTCCACTCGCACGTTGATGGTGACGGGTGAAAGGATCGCAGGGTTGAATTCCCTAACTCCATTGGTGGCCACGTCAACCCCACCCCACTGCTCAGTGTGCAGAACTTCACCATCATGCGACTGCACGGTGATCAAGGCGTGTTGCTTCTCCGGATCCAAATGGACCGTTGCCACGCCATCACAGTTATGGACCAGGACCGGCGTCGAGCCCGCCAGCACATAGTACGTGTGCGTGCTGAGGCGCTGCCATCTGCGTTTTCGCAGGTCGGCGGAATTTGGCCAGTCCGTGGGTGTGCGTGGAAGTGCCCTGTTGTGCGCCCCTGTTGCCGTCGGCGTTGCCGTCAGACGGCTACGTACGTGAGGGCGGCGGAGTGGGCTTTGGCCGGTGTCCTGTTCGGGTTGGGGTCGGGCATGGTCAGGGGGCCGTACGCTGGCCGGCAACTCGGGCAGGCTTTGGAGCTGCCCGGAATTTGAACGAGTGGCCCCCTGGCCTTGCCCGACGCGGGCCCCGGCCCGAACAGGTGGGTAAAGCCCACGGAGCCGACCGACCCACCCACGAGCTGCGCCCCAGCCGACTCCTCGCCGCTGCCTCGCCGTCGGCCTCGCGCTCGTCGTGCGGACGCGTCCCGACTTCTCCGCGCTTCCGGCGCAATGCTGCGCTGTCTTTGCGCGGCCTGGTCGCTGGCCGGCCCGCGGTGGCGGAGCCGAGAGCGGGCCGGGTGGGCGGCCGTGCCGCGCGCGACCCGCGCCAGCGGGTCGCCTTGAAGACGTATAGAAAGTTTGGACGCATCCCGCTTTCGGCGGTACGCCGTGGCCATCGGTTGGGGCTGGTGCTGGGGATGCGGCCTCGGGCGTTGGCTTGGCTGGTGTGGCCTCGGGTGGTGCTGCCGTAGCTGCGTCTACTCGGCTCGGGTCACTTTCGCGTGGTCGGTGAAGATGCGTCTGAAGAGGTCGTGGCCGGTGCGTCCGGTGTGGCGAAGGGCCCAGTCTTGTGCGGTCTTTTGTTCGTCGTGCGGGCCGGATTCGGCGTCGCAGCCTGCGGTGACGCAGAACGCTTCGTAGGTGATGCCGCCCTCGGGGACGTGCCGGATGGTGTGGGGTACGTGCCGGTACACGGCTCGGGTGGTCACTGGTGGCCTTCGGGGTGGCGTCGCATGTAGACGTTGCAGTCGGTCACGGTCGTCATGTCGCCGACCACGCCTGCGCGGTCGCGTACGTTGGCCAGTTCGGTGCAGCCCGCACAGCCCTCGACGGGATCCGGGTCCGGCTCCAGTCGCAGCGGTAGTTCAACAGGCGCAGTCGAGTACCTGGTCGGCTCACTCATGGTGCGTCGCCACCCTTCGAACGTCACATGGCTGACCTGTTGACAGGTCGGTGCTCTAGTTCAGTATTCGAGTGGCCGAAGCACTCCCGCTACGGTTCGTAGTGCACTAGTGTGCCCTCACTGACAGCACGTCAACTCAATGGAGGGGCACTCCTTATGCCCAGTCCCAAGACGTTCACGAAGATCGCTGATCACTTCCGAGAGCGCATCCTGTCGGGCGAGCTCGCACCAGGTGCCAAGCTGCCGACCAACCGGGAGATCGCCGGACAGTGGCAGGCCGCAGCCGCCACCGTGTCCCGTGCTCTGCAAGCCCTCCAGGTCGAGAACTTCATCCGCACCACCCCCAGGGGTACGTTCGTCGCCGATGACCCGAGGTGGACCCTGTCGGCGCGGGACCGGCTGGCCAGGGTCCAGCGGGTGAAGTCGTTCCTGGCCGAGGGAGAGACGAGCCGCGTGACGGCCGCTGAGCTGATCGCCCCGCCGCTGTACGTGGCCGAGATCTTCGATCTGGAGCCCGGAGACCAGGTCGTACGGCGCGAGTGGCTGGCCGGCCGCGGCAAGACGCGGACCGTGTTCGCGGTGACCTGGTATCCGGCGCCGTTCGCCGCGTTGGTCCCCGATCTGCTGAACACCGCCCCGGGCCGCAATCACGGACTGTCCTCGCGCGTGCTCGAAGCCACCGGGCGCACGATCACCCATGCCCGTGATGACATGCACGCCCGCCCCGCCGACGCGCGCGAGGCCAGCGCGCTGGGGCTGCCCGTCGGCTCACCCATCCTGGCCGGTGCCCACAGGTGGTCGGACTCGGAAGGGATCATCGAGTACGGGGAATGGTGCCTGCCGCCCCGGTTCACCATCGGCTACGAGTACCAGCCCTGAGCCATGAACGTGGAGCGTCCCCGGAGATTCAAAACTCCCCGGGACGCTCCGTCACTTCCACACCTCAATCGGCGTTGCTGCGCTCCAGTCGCTCGACGCGTTCTTGCAACTCTTCGATCTGCTCCAGGGCTAGTTGAAGCTTGTGGGCCAGGTCCGCGAGCCCGGCTCCCGAGGGAAACTCCCGGTCTGGAACCCCCAGCTCCTCAGAGGCCTCGCCCACCGGCTGCACGGTAACGGGCAGCTCGGTCCCGAACTCGCCGCCCACAATGGCGTACGCACTCCCCTGGCGCGGCCCGCTCGTTCGGTGGACCTTCTTCACCCGGCCCTCCAGGGCGAGGAAGGTCAGGGCCTGATCTGCGGCTTCCGCGTCGCCGCCGATCATGTCGACCACTTCGTTCACGGTCACCGTTGAGCCCCTGGGCAGTGATCCGTCCCTGATCTTCCTGACGAGCCGGCCATGGATGAGCTGCGTGGCGAAGCCGTGGTCGTCCCAGTCCCGTACGTAGACGTCCTCGCCGGGTACCTCGCCCGCGTAGCGCAGGAGGAAGTTGCCCGCCAGAAGGGCGATGGCGTTGGTGACCACGTTCAGCGGCACCGAGTAGTGGTCGGCCAGGACCTCCCGGGCGGGAAGTTTGGCTCCGGGGGCCAGTGTGCCGGTGTAGATCTGCTGCTGGAGATCGCTGGCGACATCCTCGAAGGCTTCCTCGAAGTCGGCCGACCGGGTCACGAACGTGCCGCGCCCCTGGCGGGCGATGACCCAACCTTCGTTGCGCAGGAGCCGGATGGCCTTCTGCACGGTCAGGCTCGACGCCTTGTACTCCTGCATGAGCTGGCTCTGGGTCGGCAGCAGCTGGCCCGGCCGCAGCTTCTCCTCCCGGATCTGCTGCCGCAGGTCGTCCGCGATGCGCTCGAACGTCAAGCGCGCGTCGTCAACACGAGGCATGTCCACCCCTGATCCGGTTCCGAGTCCCACAGGCCGCAGGCGGGCCGTCGCCTCTGTGTTTCTCCAGCTCAGCCACCCACGGTGCCAGGGTAGCCGCCCTATGGATGGACCACTTCAGGAACGGATGGAATTCAATAGGGATGGACTTCGGATGGAATGAATGTATGGTTGCGGCATGCGATCACCCACAAGGGTGATTCACCCCCTCTCATCTGGAGGTTTGCCGTGAAGACCATGCCCATCGACCAGTCCCAGGCGCTGGAGATCCTGGCCTCCGAGCCCCGCCCGCAGTTCAAGGACCGCGAAGGCCGGGAGGCTGCCATCGACCGGGGCACCGGAGCCCAGCTGCACCAGGTGGACGTGATGTTCGCGTTCAACGGGCGCGCCGAAGTGATCACCGTGAAGGTGCCGGAGCCCGGTCTGGGTAAGGGCCTGAAGGTCGGCATGCCGGTCGTCTTCACCGGGCTCGTCGCCTCGGCCTGGGAGAACGAGATCAACGGCAAGGACCGGCACGGCATCTCGCTGCGCGCGGACGCCGTCACCGTCAAGACGGCCGCCTGATGCCGATTGCGAATGCACTCAGCACCGGGGTGCTCCTGGTCGCCTGTCTCGGTTTGCTGGGCCTGCTCGCGTGGACCGGGTTCCGCTTCGGGCGCTGGTACCGGGCCGACGGGGAGACCCGTATCAGCCTCCGTCAGGCGCGACGGATCCGGTGGGGCTGGAACCGACTGGCCCCGATGCTGGGCCTGGCGGTCAAAGACGCCACGCCCACCGTGCCCCAGCAGCTGAGCCCACAGGAGACGCCCGCGAAGCCGAGGGTGCTGGCGCCGCGCCTGCACACCCAGGCCGACCCGTTCGGCGTCACCGTCACCGCAGATGCCCTCCCGCAGGTCGGGCTGAGCGCCTGGCAGGACGCCAACGAAGGCCTGCGCGACGCGTGGGGGATGAGGCGCATCCGGATCTTCCAGCCCAAGCCTGGGGTGATCGTGGCTCGCGGCTTCCGGCGTGAACCACTGGAGGCCGTGATCCGCTCACCGCTGCTCGGACCTGACGGCTCCCCGGTCTGCCGTCCGGGGCAGTTCGTCTCCACAGATGACGTGTTGCTGGGGTGGAACGAGGACGGCACGCCCATCGTGCTCAATCTCGCCCTCTCCGCGCACGCTCTGGTCGCCGGGGTCACCCGCTCGGGCAAGTCGATCACCGTGAATACCCTGCTCGCCTACGCGTCCCTGATGCGGGACGTGCGTCTGATCGTGATCGACCCCAACCTGGGGGCCGTTGCCCCCTGGTGGCGTACCGCTTATAAGGTCTCCGACTCGATCCACCCGGATGAGCCGGCGGAGATCCTGCGCTGGGTGCGGGAAGAGATGCAGCGGCGGGAACGGCTGTTCTGGTCCGGCCGCACCGATCGCATCACCGACTTCAGCCCCGAACTGCCGCTGATCGTCTTGGCGATCGACGAGGTGGCGAACTACACCCGGCACCCGGACCGCAAGGCCCGCGAGCGCTTCGAGGCCGAACTGATGGCCATCGCCAGCCAGGGCGCCAAGTTCGGAATCCGACTGTGGCTCCTCACCCAAAAGCCGTCCGCCGACGTGCTCACCACCGCCGTACGCACCAACCTGTCCACCCGGATCTGCCACCGCGTCGACACCACGGAAGACTTCCTGCACCTCTTCCCGGACGGCCGAGAACTCGACATCACCGCCGCCGACCGGGAAATGCCGCCCGGTGTCTCGATCGCCTCCGTCGGCGACATGCGCACCCCGGCCCGGCTCCGCTCCGTCTACCTGCCCACCGAAGCCTGCTGGCAGATCAACGACCTGATGTGCGCAGACGGCCTCCAGGTCCGCGAACTCCCCGACCACATCGACCTCGGCAAGGCCGCGTGACCCGCGTCGGCCATCCACCCGAGCAGCCAAGACCGGGACCGCCCCGGTCCCATATCGCAGTGATCCCCGGCAGAGGCGTGTAGTCGCCAAACCCTCGCCCCTGCCGGGGCCTTTCCCCCCTTCATCCACGGCACACGCGTGTGCCGGAACGCAGAGAGGTCCTGCCAGCATGCCATCGCACGACCGCACCGCCACAATCCCCCGGCCCGAACCGACCACCGCCGATCTGGTGGCGCTCACCTCTTACCGGGACCTGCCGGGCCTCGTCCGGCAGCTCTCCTCCCTCGGCGGCTGCGCCCAGCCCATCCGACTCGAAGGCCACCGCACCGAGATCAACACCACCACCGGCGAGATCCTGTGGCGCCTGGACTCCGCGAAGATGCCCGCCGGGCACCTCCTGGTCCGCTGCGGCAACCGCCGCACCACCCGCTGCGCCTCCTGCGCCGAGCTCTACCGCCAGGACACCTACCAACTCATCGCCGCGGGGCTCCGCGGTGGCAAGAAGATCCCCGAGCAGGTCGCCTCCCACCCGCGGGTTTTCGCCACCCTCACTGCACCCTCGTACGGCCCGGTCCACGGCCGGCGCTCCAGCAGTTCGGCCTGCTGCCGCTGCGGGCGCACTCACGCCAAGGACGACCCGGCCCTCGGCACCCCACTCGACCCGAACCGGTACGACTACAAGGGCGCCGTCCTCTGGAACGCCCACGCACCTGCCCTGTGGGCCCGCTTCATGCTCCACTTGCGCCGCACCATCGCCGCTGTAGCCGGAATCCCTCAGCGCCTGCTCCCCAAGGTCGCCCGCGTCTCGTACGCCAAGGTCGCCGAGTACCAGCGACGTGGACTGATCCACTTCCACGCTGTGATCCGCCTCGACAGTCCCGGAGGCGGCCACACCCCGCCACCCGGGTGGGCCACGCCCGAGATGTTGGCCGATGCCGTCCACACTGCCGCCGCCCGCTCCCACGTCGACGGGCCGGAGATCGACGGCCGGACCTACTCCTTCGGCTTCGGCAAGGAGTTGGACGTCAAGATCATCCGCTCCGCCGCCTTCCAGGACGGCACCACCATCACCGAGGGCAAGGTCGCCGGGTACGTGGCGAAGTACGCCACCAAGGGTGCCGAAAGCGCGGCCGGCACCCTCGACCATCGCCTGAAGCTGATCGCCGAACTCGGCCAGGAAACCATTCCCGACCACGCGGCCCGCATGATCCGCACCGCCTGGACCCTCGGCGCCCGCCGCGACCTCGAACACCTGAAACTGCGGGCCTGGGCTCACATGCTCGGCTTCCGCGGCCACTTCTCCACCAAGACCCGCACCTACTCCACCACCCTCGGCGCACTCCGCGAGGCCCGCGCCGTCTGGCACCGCCGCCACACTCCCACACCCGAGGCAACCACTCTCGTACTCGCCCACTGGGCCTTCGACGGCACCGGCCTCACACCCGACCTCGAACGACTCGCCCGCCTCGTCGGCGGCACCCAACCCCAGGCGGTGACGGCCCGTGCGTGATGACGAACTCCTCACCGTGCCCGAAGTAATGGCCCGACTCAAGATCGGACGCTCCGCGCTCTACGACCTGATCCGCACCCGGAGCCTGGCCTCGCTGACCATCGGCCGCGCCCGCCGCGTCCCCGCCCACGCCCTGGACGACTACATCCTGCGCCATCTGGAAGAGGCGGCCTGATGACCGCTCCCCGCAAGAAGGCCCGCGCGAACGGCGAAGGCACCATCTACCAGCGCAAGGACGGCCGCTGGGAAGCCGCCGGCTACGTACTGGCCGCCGACGGCAGCCGTAAACGCGTCCGCGTCTACGGCACTACCCGCAAGGACGCCGCCGACAAACTCGCCGAGAAGATCACCGACAGCAACCGCGGCCTCCCCGTCGCGACAGCGGTCAGCACCGTGGGCGTGTACCTCGCGTACTGGCTCGGCAGCGTCGCTGTCCATCGGCTCCGCGAGAACACGCACACTCGATACGGCACCTGCATCCGCCTCTACCTGATCCCTGGGCTTGGCCGGAAGAGGCTCGCCCGACTGACCACACGGGACGTGCGGACCTTCCTCGACGGGCTCCGCACCACCTGCCAGTGCTGCGCCCAGGGGCTGGACACCGTCCGGAAACGCTGCTGCACCATCGGCCAGTGCTGCGGCAAGGTGCTGTCACCGCTGACCGTGACCTACGTGCATTCGGTCCTGAAGTCCGCTCTGGAGCACGCCGTCCGCGAGGACGAGCTGCCCCGCAACGTCGCCCGCAACGTCAAGACCACCGCACCCCGCCCGAGACGCTTCCAGCCCCTCACCGCAGCCGAGGCCCGACAGCTCCTCCATGCGGCGGGCGGCGACAGGCTACACGCGCTATACGAACTCGCCCTACGCACCGGACTCCGCAAAGGCGAACTCCTCGGACTTCACTGGGAAGACCTCGACTTTGACACAGGCGCCGCCAGCATCAGCCGATCCCTCCAGCGCACCCGCACAGGCGGCCTGACCGCACTGCCGACAAAGACCCGCGCCTCCGAACGCCGCATCGCCTTGCCCACAGGGTGCGTCCAGTCACTGAAGAGCCACCGGGAACGCCAAGAGAAGGAACGCGCGGTCCTCGGAACGGGCTGGACGGAAAGCGGCCTCGTCTTCACCACCCCAACCGGCGGCCCCCTCGACCCCGCCAACCTCACCCGCCGCTTCCGCGGCCTCCTCAACCGGGCAGGACTGCGCACCATCCGGTTCCACGACCTACGACACTCGACCGCCACCCTGCTCCTGGAACAGGGCGTCGACCTTGTCGTGATCAAGGAGCTCCTAGGCCATGCCCACATCGGCGTCACCGCCGACGTCTACGCTCACGTCCGACTCCGCCTCCAACGCCAAGCCATCAACACCCTCAGCAACGCCCTCGGTCGGCCCGACGGCTCACCTGTCCCGACAGCCGTCCGCTGACGTTGCCGTCACCGTTGCCGTCAAAGCCCCCAATGCCCATACAACAAAAACTGCTGGGAAGTGCACGGACACACTCCCCAGCAGTTTTTCTATTCCCTAGCTTCATCGACGCCAAGCCGTCAGGGAATCCGTTCAGGGGCACCCCGACACAATGTCACCACGACAGGGTGTCACTTCGAACCCATTTCAGATCCCCGCATTGCGCTCTCGTTGCCGCGCAAGCGAAGACGGGCGGGCTGAAAGGCGCAGTTCGCCTCCCGGCATAAAATCCAGTGTCACGGCGTCAAGAAGGTTACCCACTGGAGGGAAGTCTTCCGGCGTCGGATGCTGATCGCCATCACTCAACATGACGAAATCGATGAACGCCGGAACGTTTGATTCAGGATCAATGACTGAGACTTCTACGCCGAAACGACCTCGATGTCCCGTGACGACACAGCGCACTACTTGGAACTGCCGAAGCCCGCTGAGCTGCCACATCCGGTCATGATCTGCCATGGAATCCTCCCTCAGAAATGGACGCCTTTCTTCCAGGGTACCCATTCAGTCTTGTCGTGATCGATGAAGGAATTGAAATCATCGAAATCCATATCCTCGATGATCCATTGAAGCCCACCGTCATCGTCATGGAATCGTCGGTAGACGCTTGGGTGGAATTCATCGAGGAATCCGGGCTTCATCGTGAACACGTGATACCCGTCTTCATACACGCCCTGGCCAGCATATTGCCGAACCACTGAGTGAGAATTCCCCAGGTAGGCGAAATTGCGCCCGTTCAAGTCAGTTGCTCGGTGATTTTCCGCGTTCAGTCCACCCGCCTCTGAATCGCGATTCCCCTTCTGCGGGGACCGATACAGCTTTACCGCCTCGTCGCCATCCCCGCAATTGTGTACGAGGACCGGCGTCGCGCCTGCGAGCACATAGTACGTGTGGAAGTCGTTGACGGTGAGGTTGTGGGTGGTGACTGCGTAGGGGTAGTTGCGCTTGGACTTGACCGTGAGCGTGGTGCCGTCGGGGCGGCGGAGTTGGTCGCCCTGGGTGAATTCACCCGCGTCGACCCACTGGTGGCGGGTCTCGTTCCAGTGCGGGTGGTGGGAGGTGGAGGTGAGCTGGACGGGCGGGGCGCGGGGGTTGGACTCGTCGGTGAGGGTGAGGTCCGTGAATTCCTTGTCGTCCGGGGTGGTGATGGTGGCCGTCACCTGCTGGGGACGGGTCTCGCCGGTCTGCGGGTCAGTGGCGAGGACGGTGTCGCCGACGCGGACGTCCTGGATCTCCTTGGTCGTGCCGTCGGCCATCTGGACGCGGGTGCCGGTGGGGAAGCTGTTCGTCTTGACCTTGCAGGAGCCGCCCGACTCCGAGCCGCCGCTGCTGTGGGATTCGCTGGAGCCGGCGCTCGCCTCGGCGTCGGAAGTCTCTCTGGTGGCTTTGCCTTCCGTGCCCGCGCTGTCGGTGGCCGTCTCCTTGCCGGCTTTCTCCGATGCTGATTCGGCGGCCTTTGCTTCGGCCTCGCGCGCTTCCTTGGCTGCCTTCTTGGACTTGGCCACCGCCTCGGCCGCGCGGGCTGCGCCGCGTTCTGCCTCATGGATGGCGTCGTAGGACTTGTTGATCTCCTTGTAGATCTTGAAAGCCTTGATGCCGATCTTGATGGCCTTGAAGAGCTTGCCCCAGGGGACGAAGTTGAGGGCCGTGTTGATGCAGGCCATCGCGTCGCCCTTGGTGAAGCAGTCCCGGGCGTCGTTGTATCCGATCAGGTCGCCGACCATGTCGACGACTTCACTGATGAGCTTGTCGCGCTTCCTCTTCGCTTCGGTGACCTTGTTAGTGGCGTTGTTCAGACTCGTTTCAGTCTCATCGGTCGGAGGATCATCGAACACGGGGGTTTCGCCGGTGGGCGTGTGTCCGCAACCCGTCTCACCCCGTCCGCACTCCCAGGCCAGACCGCTGGGGTCCGTCTTGTTGATCGGATCGTTGTTGGAGTACGCGTAGGCGTTCCACTGCTGCGGGTCGCCGGCGTCGATGATCGGGTCCGGACTGAGGAAGCGGCCCGTCGTAGGGTCGTATTCGCGGGCGCCGAGGAGGGTAAAGCCGGTGGACTTCTCCTTGGTGCCGCCTACGAAGCCCTTGTCGCCCGCCCATGAGCCCGGGGCCGGCTGGGCACCGCGGTCGTTGCCGAACGGGTCCGAGGCGCGGCGGACCTGGGCCAGGTCCGTGGCGTTGAACTGCACGCCACCCGTGCCGTGGTGGTCCGAGCTCTGGTAGGTGAGGGTGGATACGCCGCCGGTGGTGGTACGGGTGATGGACAGGCCGCCGGGGGCCGCGTAGGTGCGGACGTTGGAGACCTTGCCGGTGGCGGTGTCCAGGGTGATCTGGTCGGTGCCGAGGTTGAGCGTGGTGCTGCCCGGATCACGGCGGATGAGCTGGTTGCCGCCCGTGTCGTACAGGTAGCTGGTGCCGGCGCTCTCACCGGTACCTGTGATCTTGTCGAGCTTGCCCTGGTCGTTCCAGGTCAGCGTCTTGGTGCCGGGCGTGCTGGTGATGGAGGCTGTGTTGCCGCCCGCGTCGTACGTGTACGACGTGACCTTCGTGCCGGACGGGCCGGTCTCGGTGGAGGTCATCAGGGCGTGCGGGCCGCCCGTGCCGCCACCCGTCTTCGGGTCGGTGGAGGGGGTGTTCTGGCGGCCGCCGAAGGTCTGGGTGACCGTGGTGTCCTTGGCGGCGTTTCCAGTGGCGTCCTTCTTGACCAGCTTCGTGCGGTTGCCGAGGAGGTCGTACTCGTACTGCTGCCAGTACGGGGCCGGGCCGCCCACGCTGGGCTTGCCGGCGCCATCGACGGCCGGGCCATTGGTATTGGTGCAGCCTCCGAGGCCGCGGATGTTCGACTGCGGGGCGGTGGTCTGGGTACCGGTGTCGGTCCAGGCCTGGGTCAGCCTGCCTAGGTAGTCGTGGGTGAAGCACTGCAGGTCGCGGGTGGCCCCGTCCTGCGTGTTCCCGACGGAGGTCAGCTGCCCGACCTGGTTGTAGGTGTAGTCGACGACGTCGACGCTGGCGGTGGCCGCAGTCTGCTTGTCGAGCGTGGAGCGGATCGGGCGGCCGGTCGCAATGTCGTAATCGACGGTCGAGACGATCTGCAGGGCGCTCTCGCCCACTGTGGTCCGTACCGCCTGCCCGTAGGGGTCGAAGAACGCCTGCGCGATGTACGGAGTCCAGTTCCCGGCGATGCTTCCGTCGAGCGACGAGAGGTTGCCGGCCTCGTCAGTTCCGATGGTCAGGGTCTCGGCGCCGAGACCGGCCTTGGGAATGGCGGGCAAGACCGATTGCTTCGGCTGACCGTACGAGTCGTAAGTGTTCGTGGTCTCGTAGACGCCGGCCAGGCCCTTCTCAGCCGCCGGGATCGTCGTCTTGGTGCCAAGGGGGCGGTAGCCGCCGTCGTACCCCGTGACCTCGGAGACGTACGCGCTGCCGCCGGCTCCGCCAACGTAGCGGGTGCTCGTGGAGGGCTTACCCAGGGCCTTGGAGTCGTAGGTGAAGGCGCCGACCTGTTTGGCGGGGTCGACGGCCTTGCCCTCGTAGGTCGCGGTGGTGCGGCCGAGGAGGTCGGTAACGGTAGTGGCGCTCTTGTTCCTGCTGTCGGTGACGGTGGTGAGGTTCTTGTCGTCGTCGTAGACCGTGGTACTGGTCCCGGAGTCCGGGTCGGTGGTCTTCACCGTTCGGCCGAGCAGGTCGTAGGCGAAGGTCCACTCGTTGCCCGTGGGGTCCTTGCGCCTGAGTTCCTTGCCCTGCGCGTTGGTCTCGTAGGTCGTTTCGTCGTATGCGCCCGTAGGGGTGTTGGCCTTGTACTGGCGCAGCAGCGAGGTGGTGCCGTTGGTGATGGTCGCGGTGGCGTAGCCGCCGTTCGGCGGGATGGTGCGGGTCTCGTCAACACCGGGGTACTCGGTCTTGGAGCGCCACTGTTCCACGCCGTACGACTGGAAAACGGAGGCCGTGGGACGGCCCAGACCGTCGAAGACGGAAATGCTCTGGGCAGGGATCTTGC
This sequence comes from Streptomyces sp. NBC_01006, assembly GCF_045162725.1. Lineage (NCBI taxonomy): Bacteria > Bacillati > Actinomycetota > Actinomycetes > Kitasatosporales > Streptomycetaceae > Streptomyces > Streptomyces sp. NBC_01006. The sequence continues at coordinate 326,192 of NZ_CP108701.1, forward strand.
TGTCGGGGTTGACGCCCCCGTTGGGCAGGAACAGCGTGCCCGAGGGGGCGCCTTCGTCGTTGTAGTACTGGCCGCTGGTCTTGACCTGACGGCCGTGGGAGTCGAACAGGGCATCGGTGATCAGGCGGCCACGGGAGCCTGACGCCGTGTTTGCCTGCGTCTGGCGGACACGGCCGAGACCATCGTAAATCGTGTAGCTGGCGCTATAGAGCTGCCTCGTTCCCACGAGCGCCTGGCTCAGGACGGTGGACGGCGCGTTCGTGCCGTTCATCGCGTACGAGAACTTGCGTACGGGCACGGCGCCCTTCGCGCGTTCCTGGCCGGGCTGCCAGATGGAAGTGACTCGACCGAAGGGGTCGTACTCGCGTTCGGCGACGTGCTTGTTCTCGTCCGTGGTCTTCAGCGGCAGCGAGCGGCCGATGTCGAGGGTGGTGACCGTCTTCCAGCCGAGCGGGTTGGTGTGGGTGACCTCGGTCGGTACGGAGCCGGTGGCCGGCTTGTACTCCGTGGTGGTCACCGCGCCGTCGGAGTGGGCGGCGTCCTTGCGGGTCTTGTTGGTGTTGCTCGTGACGCGCCCGTACGCGTCATACGTCGCGGCGGAGTTGAGGCGGTAGACCGCCTTGCCCGCGGCGTCGTATTTTTCCAGGACCGAGGTGCCGGTCTGGTCACCCGTGGCGCCGGTTTGCCCGGCGGGCAGGCCGTCGAAGGCTGTGAGGGTGTCGCCGACCGTGCTCGCGGCCGTGGGGGTCTGCCCGCAGGCGCCCGAGAGGACCAGGGTGCGGGAGGCCAGCTGGGTGAGGGCGCCGCCGGGGCCGGTGGCGTAGTCGAACGTGGTGCACAGGCGCTGGTCGGGGCGCGCCAGGTCGCTCTTGTCGTCGACCTTGGTCGGGCGGGAGAGGAGGGTTTCGTCGTACTCCGAGGTGCGCTCGCTGACGCGCCAGGTTCCGTCAGCCAGCTTGGCGCGGCTGGTGATCTGCGCCGTGTTCTGGGCGCGGGCGGTGATGGCGGGCAGGTCGCCGGACTGGGCGCGGGTCGCGGTGAAGTTCTTGCCGAGCCAGGGGGTGGTGACCTCGTCGGCCACGACGGTTCCGCCGTCGCCGTCCCGGTCGTAGGTCTGCGTCTGGCGGACCCGTCCGGACAGGACGTCCTCGTCCTTGATGTGGCCGCCCTGCGCGTCGTCGACGGTGACGCTGCGCTTGGTGCCGTTGGCGAGGACGTCGCCGTCCATGCCGCGCAGGTAGGTGGCCACGCTCTTGGTGCGCGGGGCCTCGGCCGCGTTGCCGTTGCCGGTGCGGGTGGTGACGGTGGCGAAGCCGCGGAACTGGTCCCACGTACGGGTCTTGGGGTCGGCGAACTCGGAGTCGTTGCGGTGCCACGCGATGCCGCCGCCGTACTCGTAGTCCGTCACCGTGGTGACCTGGCCGGCGACCATGTCCTGCTGAGTGACGGACTGGACGACGATCTTGTTGAACCAGTCGTTGACCGGGTCCTCGAAGGACTGCTTGGGCAGGTACCACTTGACCGGCATGCAGGGCATCGTGTTGCCGTCCTCGGAGGACGGCATGGTGCCCTTGACCCGGGAGCACTCCGGTGCCTTGTAGACCACGTTGATCAGGCCACCGGTCTCGGTGGTGATCTTCTGGATGCGGGGGCGGTAGTAGCGGGGCGCCGAGGCGTCCGTACCGTTCGGGCGTCGTACGACACCGTCGACGCGGTTGGGGATCTGCAGCGGCTCGAAGGAGACCGCGGGCAGTTCCTTCTCGGGCTGGCCGTTGGACGCCTTGCGCACGATCGAGTCGAGCCACAGCGTCGGGGAAGTGCCGTCGCCCGGGTCCTGGAACGACTGGTTGAGGATGTACGAGTCGACACGGCGGTAGTCCGTACCGGCCAGGACCTCGGTGTCGATCTGCTTGACCCGCTTGGCGGAGAAGTAGGTGGGCGACAGGTTCAGGCACTGGCCGGTGGCCGCGCACTCCTGATCGACTGGGGTGTCGGGCCAGGACTTCGCATTGGCCTTGGTGCGTTGTGCCGGGTCACAGGTGATGGCGCCGCCGGGGAAGCAGCGCTCGGCGCCGCGCAGCCACACCTGGGCGGCGGGCTTGGCCGCGCCCTTCGCGGCGATCTGCTCGGGCAGGCGCTGGCCGTAGCCGATCCAGGTGGGGTAGCTGCCACGCTGGTAGAGCGTGTTGGTGCCGGTGCCGTTGTTCTGGCCGCCGCCGCGCCCGTAGTAGTTGTCCTCCTGCTCGTAGCGGTAGGAGACCAGGTTCTGGTGCGGGTCCACGACGTAGTCGAGGTTCCACTGCCAGCCCAGCTGCTGCCACGTGCCGTTGGCCGGGGTCTGCGCGCCGAGGCACTTGTCCTGGCCGCTGTTGAAGTAGACCGGGACCGTGGAGACCGACTTGGCCTCGGGGTCGGTGCCGTCACCGCCGGGCAGGCGGTTGGAGCCGAAGTAGTACTGGGTGCCGTCGGTCGTGGTGACCTTGAAGCCCTCGCCCTTCCAGGCGGAGTTCCGCTGGCCGGTCAGGCGCTCGATCTTCGTGCCGTCGTCGCCCTGGAGGCGGTAGACGCAGCTGGTGTCGTCGCGGACGATCTGGCCGGCGTGGCCCGCCAGGTTCAGGGACAGGATGTCGCCGGCCCAGCACTCGTCGCCCGAGTCCTTGATGCCCGCGTCCTTGCACCCCTTGTACGAGCGGGAGATCGAGCCGGGGTGCCACTCCCAGCCCTCGCCGAACAGGCCGGCCTGGGCGTTGGTCGACGCGGTACGGCCGTCGACGGAGGACGAGTCGTAGCCGAGCGAGATGCCCGGGCCCGCGCCGGCGATGCCGTTGGGCACCTCGACGGTGTAGCCGTAGGTGAAGTTGGCGGCGTTCGCCCCGGCCTGCCAGGAGGCCGAGGGCAGGAGCGGGGTGGCGCTGTAGTCGCCGCCGGAGCCGTTGGGGCCCGCCTCCATCGCGATCGCCACGTCCTGGGCGGCGAGCATCTGCGGGGCTTGCGGCGCTGCCGGCTTGGCCGCCGCGCCGGGCTGCGCCTTCGGCGCAGAGGTGAGTGCCGCGGGGCTCTTGGGCGCGTCCACCTCCGCGACCAGGCGCCCGGAGGCGTCCCGGTGCGAGGCCAGGGGCGTACGGGTCGTGCAGCCGGGGGCGCCCGGGGTGATCAGGGCACACGTGGGCAGCTGCACCAGACGGGCGCGGTCGGCCCAGTTGGCTCCGGCGGCCTTGGCCCATGCGGAGACGTCGAGACCGACTTCCACCTTCCCCGAGGGGCCCGCCCCTGAGGCACCGCTGAGGGCGACGAGCGCGCCGTTGACTCCGGCGGCACGGGCCTTGGCTGCGTCCTTCACCTCGACGCGCAGTGCGCTGTCGTGGCTGGGATTGGCGTCCGAACCCCCGACGGCGAGAGTTGACACATTCGCCGAGCGATTCACGCCATTCACGGGCGCAATCCAGACAGGGAGTTTACCGGCCTGAACGGCTCCGGCCCCTGTGGCACCGCGGGCCGTTTCCTTGAGGCCTAAGGCGACGCTCGCCGAGCCCGATGGAATCTTGGCGTTCGAATCCGGGGTCCATTTCCGGCCAGCTAATGCCTGCTTGGCCGGAGCTTTCGCGTTCGCCCCCTTGACGGGTTTGACATCCGGCAGCGGCGTATTGGGTGGAACCCACACCTTTGGCGGTTTGTCTGCGGCCTCAACGGCGGGAAGGCCCAGACCGGAGAAGAGAACTGAGAGCGCGGCGACGACCGCGACGCGCGATCGTCTGGTGCGCGAGCGCGCGGCGGAACCATTTCTACGAGACAACCAAATCCCCCCACAGGACACAGAAAGCACGAACTCCGGACCGGCAGGGTCCAGAACAAGCGCACTTTACGAAGGATGTGTTCGATTTATCAGCGGAGTCTCATATTCCTCACGCGTGACTCATGTCACTTGCGGCACACCTTGGTCTTTTGTGTCCCAAATCGGACACCGAAACTTCATAAACCTTTGACAGAGTTGCAGACGTGAAGGGATGGTGCCGCTGACTTCTGTCCATCTCACAGCTCAGGGGGGCCATCACGTGAGATCGTCATTTTCAGCATTGCGGAAACCAAGGCCGGGGGACCGCGGTCGGTGGCGGGCCTTGCGCGTCTCGATGCTGCCCGTCACCGGGGCGGCCGTGCTCTCGCTCGGAGCCGGCCTGATCGCGGCTCCGCCCGCAGCCGCCGACGGTGGCGCCCGCGGTCACGGACCAGGGCAGAACGCCTGGCCCGCTCCTACGCCCAAACCGGCGCCGAGCGCGCAGGAATCGGCCATCACCAAGGCCCTCGCCGAGGCCAAGAGCAGCGGCAAGCGGGTGGCCATCGCCGACCTGACCACCGCGGGCTCGCAGACCTTTGCCAACCCGGGCGGCACGCTGACCACGGACACCTCTGCCGTGCCGGAGCGACTCAAGGGCGCGGACGGGCAGTGGCGCCCGCTCGATGCCACGCTCCATGCCGCCGCCGACGGCGCGATCGTACCGGCCGCGGTCTCCTCGAAGCTCAGCTTCTCCGGTGGCGGCAGCGGTCCCATGGTCTCCATGGCCACGGCCGATGGCCGGAAACTGGCCTTCAAGCCGCCGTTCCCGCTCCCCAAGCCCGCGCTCACCGGGGACAGCGCCCTCTACCGCAACGTCCTTCCGGACGTGGACCTGCGACTGAGCGCCGACCGGCAAGGCGGCTGGAGCCAGGTCCTGATCGTCCGCACCCCGCAGGCCGCCGCGAACCCGGCGGTCAGGAAGCTGCGTCTCGACGTCGAGGCCGACGGGCTGACCGTCGTCGGCGACAACGCCGGCAACCTCGACATCAAGGACGCCAGCGGCCGGACCCGCTTCACCAGCCCCACCGCCTTCATGTGGGACTCGGCCGCCTCCGCCTCCGCGTCCGCAGGCGCCCAGCAGTCGAGCAAGTCGGCCGGTGCCCCGCAATCCGGCCCTGCCTCGGATGATCCGCCCGCCGCTTCCACAGCGGACGGTCCGGGTGCGGGCGCCGCCGTGAAGCCGGTCAAGACGACGGCTGACGCGAAGGGGATCGAGCTCGTTCCCGATGCCGAGCTGCTGGGCAAGGGCACCGGCCCCTGGTATATCGATCCGGGCATCAACCCCGTCCTCGACAACACCAACCAGGCCTGGGCCCAGGTCCAGGAGGCCTACCCGGACACCAATGAGTTCAACGGCACCGAGTACGGCCAGGACAAGCCGGCCACCGGCTACTGCGGGTACAACATCGGCAACCCGCCCTGCACCGGAATCGGCCGCACCCGCGCCTACTTCCAGATCGGCGTCGACTCAAGGCTCTACAACACCGAGATCATCAACGCGACGTTCTCCGCGACCGTGATCTCCTCGTCCAGCCCCAGCACACCGACCCCGATGGGCCTGTACTCCACCAACGCCATCGGCAACCCGACCAGTTGGAACCGGCAGCCTTGCGGCACCGGCTCCACGATGCAGGGCTGCGGCCAGGTCGGGCACACCAGCATGTCGGGCACCGGCCAGATCGACTTCACCGTCACGGACCTGGTGAAGAACGCCGCCCGGTACCAGTGGCCCACCATCACCCTCGGCCTCGCCCCCGACGACGAGTACAACAAGTACTACCGGCAGCGGTACGAGAACACCCCGCACATCGTCGTCGAGTACGACATCACGCCGACCGTCTGGTGGCCGCGTACCCGCCCGACACCCGGATTCGCGAGCTCGGCTTCGTACGCCGACTGCCGCACGCCCGGCACGGCGAACCCGTGGGACAACCCGGGCTGGGTCGGGGCCAACAACAACGTCACCCTCACCACCCAAACGTACTCGGCCACCAAGCGACAGCTCCAGACGACGTTCCAGTACTGGGACGACGACGCCAACGGCAAGACCGAGACCCCCCAGACCGGCTGGAACGGCGACTACGGAGACGCAACGGTCGACATCGGCCCGCTGACCGACGGGCACCAGTACGGCTGGGCGGCACGCACCACGGACGGCACGCTGACGAGCGCGCCCACCGAGTGGTGCTTCCTGCGCGTCGACCGCACGCCGCCCACCGCCGCGGTCAGCTCCCCCGACTTCCCCGCCTCCGGCACCATCGGTGCCCACCCCAAGCAGACAGGCGACGAAGGCACCTTCACCCTCACCGGCACCGACCCCGCACCGGCAGCCGGCGGCCGCACCTCGGGCCTGGCCTGCGCGCGCTGGACCACCGACCCCGTCAGGGCCTTGGCCGGAAACTGGAAGTGCACCGACACGGACACGGCCAAGTTCACCGACGGCAAGGCCGACATCAAGGTCACTCCTCAGAGCTGGGGCACCAACCACCTCTACGTACAGACCCAGGACAACGCGGGCAACCTGTCCCAGCCCGTCGTTTACAGCTTCTACGTTCCGTCCAACCCAAACAGCCCGAAACCGATCTTCGGTGACATCACCGGCGACCGGAAGGCAGACGTCCTCCTGCCCGACAGCACGGGCGCGCTGCGCGTGATCAGTGCCGGCGCCGACCCGGCTGCGGCTTCCAAGGCCGACGTCGAATCCGCTCCAGGTACCAACGGCTGGAACACCATCCAGACCAGCCACCGTGGCAGCCTGGGTTCAAAGACGGTGGACGATTTGTTCGCCCATGCGCCTGAGGACCCATCGCTTCTCATCTACCGCAACAACTCCGTCAGCGGCCGGTTCGACAGCCAGGCCCCCGTTGCCGTGGACAAGCCGTCCGGCTGTGCCACGCCCGCCTCCGCCACCCTCGATTGCTCGGCCCACAGCTACGGCTCCGACTGGTCCAAGGTCACCCAGATCGCTGCCTTCGGATCCGTCACCGGTGACTCCGACGCCAAACCGAATGCCCTGCCCCGTACTTCTCTGCTGTTCATCGAGAGCGGGAGGCTCTGGCTGGCTTATGCCAACACCACCGACACCCTCAAGCCGCAAGCCATCCTCCTGTCCGCCAACGACACCCGGTGGGACGGCTACGACCTGATCACCCCCGGCCGCGCCCAGGGAACCGACTTCCCCACCCTGTGGGCCCGTTCCAAGACCGACGGCACGCTGCACGCCTTCTCCGTCAAGGGCACTGCGCAGGCACCCGACCTCACCGGCTTCACCGACCCGGCCGCGGGCCTGATCTCCGGCAGGGTCGAACCGAAGGCCTACCCCCGTGTCGGCTCCGACGGTGACCTGAACGGGGACGGCATTCCCGACCTGTGGGCCGTCGACACCAATCGGCAGCTCGTCGCCTTCAACGGCGCCGGCAGCATGACCGGAGGCACGGGCCCCGTCTACCCGCTGGCCAGTGGAGTCGGCACAGCCGCCGTAGCGCTGGGCAATCTCAACATCCCCACGGGCCAGTGGCCGCTGACCGGGCAGACCGGCACAACCACCCCCGATACGGTCGGCAAGAACGATGCCACTACGGTCGGCATCACCTACCAGGACGACACGATCGGCGGACGCGCCACCAAGTACGCGAGGTTCCTCGGCTCGGAATCCGAGGCGACCATCACCACCGCCCGACCGGCCGTCGACACCAGGAAGAGCTTCACCATCAGCACGTGGGCCAAGGCTGGCGCGCAGGGGAAGGTCGTCGCCAGCCAGGACGGCAATCGGACCAGCTCCTTCATCTTGTACGCCGACGACTCCTCGAACTGGCGCTTCGCCCTGGCCCATGCCGACGCCGACGGATGGCCCTTCGACTACACCAACATCGCCAACGACGCGGCCCGGTTCATCCCAGGTACGTGGACCCGTCTGACGGCCGTCTACAACGCGGACACCGGCCTCATGAGCCTCTACGTCAACGGCGTACTCGCCGGCACTGGAGCGCACCGGGCCACTACGAGCCCTTCCCCCAGCGGACCCCTCGTCCTTGGCCGGTTCAAGGCCGACGGAACCATTCGGGACGTCCTTGACGGCGGTATCAGCGACTTCGCTGTCCACCCCTATGCCGTCGCCCCCACCGCCCCTGGCGCCGCCGGCCCGATCGCGCTGTCCGCTTCGGCCACCAACTGCGTCGACAACGACTTCAACCGCCCCAACCCCGGCAACAAGATCCAGATCGCCGCCTGCAACGCCAGCGACGCACAGAAGTTCCAAATCCGGGCCGACGGAACCATCCGAACCAACGGCATGTGCCTCGGCGCGGTGAACGCAGGCACCGCGAATACGACGCTCATCGAACTCCAGGTCTGCGACACCAGCGCCCCGAGCCAGCGGTTCCTCCCCCGAGCCGACAACAGCATCTACAACCCGGTCTCCGGCCGCTGCATCGACCTCGGCAACCTCGACACCCGTCCCGGAACCCAGCTCTGGCTGTTCGACTGCAACAGCAGCCCCGCCCAGCGCTGGACCATCCCCACCCTCGGCACGGCCCCTCTCCCCGCCCCCGCCCCGTAGAAGGGACCACCGGAACCCACGCAGCGGCCGCCCTCCCGAAGCCGGGAAGGCGGCCGCTGCCGCCAATGCGTGGTGGAGAGCCGTGTCTGCCCGTCAGGTGGTCATCGAGTGCAGCTGGGCGAACTCGTCGGCCAGCAGGCCCATCATCACGACATCGTGGTGCCGGCCGGAGAGGTACACGAGCTCACGCAGCCGGCCTTCCTCCACGAAGCCGAGCCGACGATGGAGAGCCAGGGAGGCTTCGTTGTGCGCGAAGATCCGCACCTGGCACTTGTGGTACCGGTGCTCGGCGAACATGAAGCGAAGCAGCAGCACCGCGGCTTCTGCCGCATAACCCTTGCGGCGGTGCTCAGCGCCGATCGTGATCCCGTACTCGAACCAGCCCGAACGCGCGTCAGCCTGATGCGAGCCGACGGCACCAACTATCTCCCCCGTACCGACGGCTTCGACCGCCAGCTGGAAGCGGTCGCTGTCCCGCTTGCCAATCGCCTGTTCATTGGCCCAGGCGCGGTATCCCTCGACGGACCGAGGCGGGCTGACCAGGTCTCCCAGGCCTTCCTCGTCCTCCGCGAAACGCGCGAACGCAGCCGCGTCATCGGGCTCGATACCGCGCAGACGTACGCCCTTACCCACCCAAAACGATGTCATCCCCTATTGGATCATTCCCGGCTTCCCGAGTCCAGGCCTTCAAGAGGCCTGAATGGCCCATGACCTGCGCTTTCAGCCTGCCGAACACCCACTTGCGGACGGGCACTGGGGCCGATCACGGCGACGGACTCCCCCACCGGCAGCCGAAGATCGAGGCCCTCGAACAGCGTGCGCCCGCCGATGGCGTACCTCAGCGACCCCAGCTCCAGCGCTGCGGATCCCCGCGCCATCTCGGACACGGCGTGCTTTCCCATGTTTCCCTACTTACTGAAAGAGCCTTGGGGTATCGAGCCAGCCGCTCGAGCCTCCGGCGCATGTTCTGCCCCGGAGGCCCTGCACCGGTCAGGCGGCCGGGGCGAAGCCCGTCACCGTGGGGTGGGGGGCGGTCGTGCCCGTCCCCGGGAAGACGGTGAACGTGCCGGGGGCGTCGGCGGACCACAGATCGGGCAGGCCGTCACCGGTGAGGTCACCGTCCGAGCCGATCCGCGGGTGCGCGGCAACGGAGATGGTGGTCAGGGCAGGTCCCGCCGTCGGGTCAGTGAAGGCGGAGAAGTCCGGCGCGTCGGCGGTTCCGGTGACGGAGAAGGCGCGGATAGTGCCGTCCGCCGTGGAGCGGGCCCACAGGGTCGGGAACGCGGTGCCCTGCGCGGGGCCGGGGGGTGAGCAGCTCGTACGCGGCCCACCTGTCGTCGTTGGGCGAGAGGAGGGTGGACTCCCAGGCCAGTTGGTTGCCGTCACGCTGGGTCAGCCACAGGGGGCCGTTCTCGACGGACAGTACGGAGGTGTCCGGCAGGATCCCATGGACCGCCGTGTCGCCCCGGGTCGAGCCGTACGCCGCGATCTGCGTGACCTGGGACCAGTCGTCGGCGAAACCGTGCTGCGCACAGTCGATGGCCTCCCCCGCGGTGTTCCGGCAGGTGCGGGGCTTGCTGAGGCCGATCGGTGCCTGCTCGGTGAACCGGCCGGCTCCGTAGTTCCGGAAGCGGTACAGCCCGTAGCCGCCCGGGGCGTGCGCCAGCAGGTCGTCGACCTGCTGGGAGCCCAGCGTCCCTCGGTGGGTGTACTGGATGCCCGCCCAGCTGTCGCTGCCGTCGGGGGAGGCCAAGCGGTGGGCGCTGGGAGTGTCCCAGGGGTCGGAGCCGGGCTTGCGCAGGTTGCCGTCGGCGTCCGGGACCAGGACGTCCGGCTTGCCGTCGGCGTCGATGTCGCCAAACGAGGCGGGGGCGATGGAGGGCTGGGCGTAGTAGTCCAGGCGGGCCGACTTGGAGACGTTCCCGGCGTCGTCCATCGTCTCGAGGTAGACGGACTGGCTGCCCCAGGTCGGCGGCTTGAGTCTGATGTCGAGCGTGCCGCCGGTGAGGCGGACGATGTGGGTGTCAGCTGCCTGGTCCGAGCAGCGCCAGCCGACGCTCGCGGCGGCCGGACTGGCAAGCCTCTTCCTGGCCCACGGCGCCTGGCGCACCCACCGACGCCCCGCCAAAGGGGCCCGGCGGGGCCTCGCAGCCCTGACCACGGCCGGCTTCACCCTCGTCGCCGGGACGGCCCTCTTCCTGCTCGTCTACGGCACAGGCTGCGGCTGCCTGTGACGAGGCGGGGCGACGAGGAAGACTGACGAAGGCCCGCCCCGCGGGGACGTGCCGCCCCGGTCCTTGTCTGCGGTGGGTGCGGCCGGGTGGCAGGGCGGAGGGCTCCTGCCCGTTCGACGTCCTCGGACAACGACAGGTCAGACGGTGCTGCCCTGCCCCTCCGGTGAGAGGCGGGGCAGGGCAGCGCCGTTTCTGTTCCCGTCATCCTTGGAGGAGCCGTCGCCGTCGGGCCTCCTCGTCGGAGTCTGGCAGGGTCGACGTGCTGAGGGGCGCCGGAGCCGTCATGTCAGGGGCAGCACGAACTGTGACCAGGTATGCCTCGGCGGATTCGGGGAGAGAAGCGTCGGGATTCTGTCGGCGACCGCGAGCCTTGACCTCCAGCTCGTACCACCCTGGACCAGAGGTCGACAGGATCGGAAGGTCTGACCTCGGCCCGTCGACGACCGATTCGACACGCAGGCTGCCGGCGGGCGACCAGACCAGTGCCGTCGCTTGCTCCTCCCATTCCCCCGACGCGTTCGGCGCCGCGCTCGTCCGGACCTCCACGTGCACGTTTCCGGTGTTGATGCCTGTCCGTACCATGGCCCCCGCGGACATCGGGGCGATCAGGTCCCCAGACCAGTCGGCGCTCTCGATGGGTACCTCGCCGTGGTCGAAGATCCCGAAGGTGCCCTCGTTGATGAAGACTTGGGCCTGGTGGTTCGTCATCACCGCTCCTCACGTCGTACGGCGCCGCCCCCGCCAGGCGAGGTAACCACCGGCTCGGCCACCGCGCAACGGCGACGCTCCCGGGTGGGCCGGCTCCGGCCTGGCCACCTACTGGACGACCACGTTGAACGGATCGTCCTGCAGGACGCGTTCCCGGCGGAAGAACTGTGTGTTGGTTCCGCCCTGGGAATTGTTGTCGGCTACAGCGATCATGCACACGCTGACGCCGACCGGACCTGTCCCCGCCGGAACGCCGGTGAACCCGCAGCCCGGATGGGTCCGCCGCGTCCCTCCGGCGTTCAACCCCTGCTGCGAGGAGGCGATCGGGTACTCGTCGCAGGACTTTCCTGGGACGCTCGGAGCGGACCCGCAGGCCTTGGTGCGGTTGGAGTCGATGACGGTCTGGTCCTCGGTCCGGGTGAGCCGCGACGGCAGGCCGGTGGCCTGGGCCTTGGCCACGTGGCCGGCAAGCTCAGGAGTCGCGGTGCGCGTGTATACGAGGTTGGAGGCGGCCCACGGGATGACGCATCCGATGCCCGGCCGGCCGGCTGTGGCGTTGTCGCAGCGGCCTTCGTTCATCGAGTAGTCGACAACGGCAGGGTCATAGCCCGGGTTGTTGAAGGTGAGGTACCACTGCGTCTTGCACTTGCCCTTCGCCGCCGGACCTGTGATCGCGCTGTCCCAGAAGGACTCGCCGGTGTTCCAGCTGTTGACGGGCGAAAGGGGCTTGGCGGGGAAGGTGGCGCTGTTGCGCGTACAGGGCCCCGTCAGTGTCGCCTGGCCGTCGATCGTCGCCTTCGTCGCGTCCCCCCAGCCGCTGTACATCGACGTGTCGATCTGGTGCGCGTAGCGGCTCAGCCCGGTGTCGGTGTAGTTGTACTGCATCACCGTGATGTTGGCCTGGCCGGTCGTCGTGCGCTGCCCGTTGGTGACGAGGTAGGTGGTGTAGGTGACCGTCGACCATATACAGGCCTGCGTGCGGGTGCCCCACACCTGGTTGTACGCCTGGTCGCACCACTGCGGCGGCGTGACTCCGGCTGCGAGACCGGGTGATCGCCACAGGGCGCCAGCCGGCGGTGTATCCGCGGTTGTGACTTCGACACAGCCGTGGCGGCCGTCGGAAGCGGGCGTCGAGCACTTGTCCCGGCTGGAAGCCGTCAGTGAGACGGGACCGCTCCCGGGCTTCGGCTCCGGCTTGCGGTCAGCGTTCCCATCGGGTGTCAGCGGCCTGGCGATCGAGGCGGGCCGGGCATCAGCGGTCGGCTGGGCAGAGGCCGAGGCTGTCGATCCGACGACGGCGGCGAGCGTGGCAGCGATGGTGGTCGCGATTCGTAACACGGTGTTGCCGGCGGCACTTTGGCGCACAGCGGCTGTCCCTTCTACGGGTCGGAAGGGGGGGACAGTAGCCCGGAGATACGTACGCGTGTACGACGAATTGCGTGCGTGAGATGTCAAGAGGGCGGTTCCGGCTCAGCGTGTCGCGGTGCTCGGCAACGGCTCGCCGCAGAGACCGGAAACTTGCGGATCCTCCGCTTCCACGAGGGATCCGCTGTTCGGGCACCCCTTCGTGCAGGCCGTCAGCCGGGCCGATCACCGAACCCGCACTCCGCCTGTCCGCCTGTCCGCCTGTCCGCCTGTCCGCCTGTCCGCCGACGACGGAAGCCCGCCGTGCCGGTGACGTGGCGTCAGCCTGATACGGAATGTCCGATCGTCGCGGCCGCGGAGCGGGTTGGTAGGCCGTCCGCCGCACGAGATCTGATCCGCTGGCTAATCTGCTCGCGTGATCACGAACGAGGACCGTGGATTGCCCGCCCCGCTTGCCGCTGCCATGGCGGTCCGGCTCGATTCCATGGGCGAGGACGGTGTCGACTTCGAGCCCTTCGAGGCCTTCCTGTCCGCCGACGAGACGACCGAATGGTTCCGAGCGTGGACCGGCAACCGCGAGCTGAACGGCGACCGCTTCCGCGTGTTCGGCCAGGACGGAACTGGCGGATACGCCGCACTCTGGCTGATGCACCCGGACCGGGTGCTGGTCGAGCAGCCGGTCGTCTTCCTCGGCTCCGAAGGGGAGACCGGCGTTGTCGCCCGCAATCTAGGCGCCTTCCTGTGGCTCCTGGCCGACGGGTTCGGCCCATGGGAAGCAGCCACGTCGTACGACCGCAAGCCCGACTGGGGCCCGCACCCCAATCGTGCGCTGACGGCCATCGCCGAACAGTTCGCACCTGAGCGCCGTGCGCCGGCAGCCACCGTGATCGAGCAGGCCACACGGGAGTTCCCCGACTTCGACGACACCATCATGGAACTCTGCCGCTGAGCCCGATCGCCTGAAACCACGGCGGACGTCGTTGACGTACGTGTCGAGGGCAGTGTCATCCCCGCGTGTGCGGGGAGCAGGCTCTCTGGCCTGGGACTCTATGTGAGTGGCATGCCTTCATCGCGCACTTTCACCGAATCCGGCAATTGAGACAACCCTGAAAGTCGACGGTGCTCCGAGACGTCGGTCCTCATGTCGGAAGTGCCCCCTCATGGAGTGGCTGGCTGCTGCACTGAGACCGTCAACAAGCAAGGAGACAGAACGAAATGATCGAACGAGTCCGAGCCGTCCTCGTCACCGTGGACGACAAGATGCTGGTCATCCGCCGTACCAAGCCCGGAATCCCCATGTACTGGGTGCTGCCCGGCGGCGGGGTCGAGGAGAGCGACAAATCCCGGGAGGCCGCTCTCCACCGGGAGATCCACGAGGAGATCGCGGGGAAGGCCGACATCATCCGCCTCCTGCACACGATGGAGTCCGACGACGAGTGTCAGTTCTTCTACCTCGCCCGCATCGCGACGTGGTCCTTCGAGGACCGGACCGGCCCCGAGTTCAGCGCCGAGGGACGCGGCGAATACGCGCTGGAGGAGATCCCGCTGACCGTGGAGGGGCTCGGCAGCATCGACCTCAAGCCCGAGGAGATCGCCCACGTCCTTCGCGGCGCCATCAGTGCCGGCGCCCTCGGTGACGACGCGACACTCTGATCCTTCGAGCACGTCGGCAAGCCACCGGGGTCGGCCCTGAGATGAGTAGGACCCGGTGCCGTTCACATGAGGTGCCGGGACAGCACCGTGTTGATACTGGAAAGCTGTGACGACGGGGCAGCAGAAGCCATCCCTCGGCTGCTCAGGTCGGCGGCAACCGCTACTGGACGAGGCGGAGCACCGGCCTCTGCTCTTGGACACCCAACAGATCCCGAACTCGTGCGCTAGTCCACGCCAGTTCATGTGCCAGTCGGGAAACCGGACTTCGGCGTGCTGCGCGGGCTTCGGAAGTGCGCCATGGAGGCGTCGAGCCGGTTGGCCTGGCATCGGGGTCATCCCCGCGTGCGCGGGGAGCAGGCTTGCTGAGCAGCAAGTTCAGGCGCGCCACGACGCATTCTGGAGCACTTTCTCCGATCGCGACCTTTCAGGCGAAACGTCGCATATCCGGCTCTCCATCAGCCTGCGGGAGACATGCCAGCGCGTCGGCCAGCTGGCATACGGACACGGCACCGGCTTCCGGGAGGCCCGCCTCCGACCATGCCCGCTGGGCGACGGCCGTGTCGCCCTCGGCGGCCGCGAGGACGTTCTGCTTCGCGCTGTTCTCGTGGACCGGGTCGGTGTCGAGGCCGAAGTCGGCCAGGTGGACCACGATGCGCACCTCAAGTTTCGGATTCGATGCCATCCGCTCATTGAGGCGGTACACCCGTACCCGGTGGCCGATCAGAGCCCGAGCCCGCTCGATCATCGCCCGCCCCGCCTCGGAATCACCGCGGTCCGTGCGGATCGGCTGCTCCAGTTCCCCCGAGGTGTTCCGCAACACCAGCACACCGCGCTTACTGGATGCCTCCACCCGCACATCCAGCAGCGTCGCCGTGAACTGCTTCGCCGCATCCAGCCGGGCAATGTCCTGCCCCACCGTGTCCCCCAGGACGTAAAGACTCACGGCACGGTCACGGACGCGGTCGGTCCAATCGGCCTCCTCACCTGGCGGGCACGGCCCGACAGCATGGACAGCGGCAATGACGAGATCGAGGTCACGGGGATTCACGAGCCCCATCATGAACGAAGCGAATCGCCCCGCGGCATTGGAGGCCTCCCTCCCATTGACCACCGCCCTGCGAGCAGACGACGACCAGCCCGCAACAGCCGCACTCGGCCACCCTGACCTGGGACCATGAGGGCCCCCAGCCACTGGCTCAGTCCGAACGGCTGGTTTCGGCGGACGGGCGGGAGATCGACAGCCGGTTCTTCGCCATCGTCACCGACCTGATCGGCACCCCGCAGGAGCTCGTCGACGAGACGGGCGAGATCGCTTGGCGTACGCGCAGCACCGTGTGGGGCACCACCACGTGGAACACGGACGCCCGCGCCTACACCCCGCTCCGCTTGAGAGCCATGCCTGTCGCTTGAAGGTAGAGCCAACTTGGCACAGCGAGTCGGAGCGAGGACCCAGAACCTCGACCCCGGCAACCAGGGTCCGTACGGATGGATTCGAACCAGCGTCCTCGCGATTTTGGAGACCGCGCGCGACGACCTCTGCGCTACGGCTCCGCCCTGAGGGGCCGGACGGCGTCAGCGGCGGGACGCTCCGAGGGTGTGGTCGGCCGTCGCGAAGCGGTGCTCCGTTGGCTTGAGCACTTCGTAGAAGTGGCCGAAGTACTCCGTGTCCGCCGTTCCCGTGAGCACCGCCACCAGGAATGCCGAGCACCCCATGTCGTGGTGCTCCCACAGCGGGCCGCGCCCCTCGTTGTAGAGCACGGTCCACTCGTCGGGATGCTGCCCGGGCCGCGCCAGCCAGTACAGGAACGCCCCCGTACCCTCCTCGAACGCCCACGGCACGACCCGCGCCCCCATCTCCAGCAGGGCGGCGGGCTTCGCCTCGAACTCCCAAAGGTCGGCCAAGATCTCGTCCCGCTCCACGGTCTGCGCGTGAAGGTCGCATTCGCTGTAGGCGGAGTCGGGGACGAGCAGCCAGATCGTCCCGTCGAAGATGCCGTCCCCGTACGTCTCGACGAGCTGCTTGTAGTCGGCGGGCAGAGCCACACCCAGGGCACGTTCGGCCTGCGCCCAGTCAACCGCCGGCAGCGGATCGGCGGGTGGCGGGCAGAGGCGGACGAGGGCATCGAGGGCGATCACGGATCGACGCTACTGGAAACCCCAGTCGGTGCCCCCCTCGCCAGGTACTCGGGCATGCGGCCCGGTACCCGACGTGATGGGGGCCGAGCATTCGCACGGGCCGTGCTCGGCGCGGGCCTGGCGCGGTCATGCGGTCCGTTGCTTGATCTTCCACAGTTGCACGGTGGAGTACGTCTTGCCGTCGGAGGCAGAGGTGGCGAGTGTGCGGCCGTCCGGGTGCAAGGCGATGTCGGCGGCGTGCTTGCGGCCGGTCGGCACGGAGATGATTTCCTTGCCGGACGGCAGGGCCCACAGCGTGATGCCCCCGGCCTCGGAGCTGCCGCTGGGTGCGGCAACGAAGGAACCGTCCGGGCTCATTGCCAGGCTCTCGTAGTCACCGGCCCCGGTCCCGATGGTGGCGGTGAGCTTGTGCGAGGCGACGTCCCAGACTGAGATTGTTCCGGAGGCCCCGATCAGGCTCTTGCCGTCCGGGGTGAAGACGAGGTCGATCACCCCGAAGGCGGTCTCGACCTCCACTGGCAGAGCAGCGATCTGCGACCAGGAGGAGGTGTCGAACAGGGTCACACCGCCCTTGAGCACCGTGCCGTGTCCCGCGGCCAGGATCTTCCCGTCCGGGCTGAAGGCGACACTCCGCACGCTGCTTGTTCGGGTGCCCTCGCCTGCTCCGACCAGCACGTCCTTGACATGTGCACCTGAACGTACGTCCCACACGGGGACCTTGCCGATGCCGTCGCTCGCGCTCCGGGCACCGGCCACCAGCCTGCCGTCCGGGCTGAACGCCACCGCCGACATGCCGTCCAAGAGCAGGCCTTCGGAGGGTGAGTTGATCGCTGCGACCTCCTGCTGCGTGGCGACGTCCCAGACCGTGATCCCGCCGACGTCCGACGCTATGTGGTTTTCCCAAGTCGGTGGCTTGGCATAGCCAAGAGCGAGCAGGCCGCCCGCGAAGGCGAGATCCTGGGTCATCATCAGGTCCTTCGCTGTCAGTGCGGCGATGTGTGCCCCGGATACTGCGTCTAACAGCGTGACGTTCTTCTTGAGAGCAACGGCCAACAGTTTCCCGTCGGGGCTGTACGCGAGGTAAGGGCTCAGGTTGTCCGCGCCGACCTCGATCGTCACCGTCGGCGTGAGCTCCACACCGGCGGGTCCTCCCCTGGCAGGTACCCCTCCCGTCGGCCCGCCCCCGTCTCCCCCGCTGCTTGAGCCGGAGCCGAGCCGGATTCCCAAGGGGACCGCCACGGCTGCGGCCGCCCCCACGCCGGCGGCCAGGAAAGCCCGTCGGCGCATACGACCCGGCCGGCGCGGATCCGCCGCCCCTGAGTGGTCACTCATGGAGACATCCCATCGTTGTAGTTGTGGTCTACGCAGCGGAGCAGGCCCCTGGAGGACGTTCAGGAAGCAGCGCCGTGTACCTCCGGCGACGGGGCGTCACTGGTTCAGTTGCCCTTACCGGGTCGTACGCGCTCCAGAGTCTTCGTGGCGGTGCAGCCCTGCTGGCTCATCTCACCGATGCAACCCCAGCCTTCGGAGATGACGTTCTCGAAGTACTGGACCGGGTTCGACGGCACCGCCTCCGTGGTGAAGGTGGCCGCGCCCGCCGGGATGCGCTGGTCGTGCTGCCCGGTGGTATCGGTATACGAGGCGTTGATGTGCCACTTGCACGTCTGATCGGTGACCAGGGACTGGATCCGCAGGGCCATGTTCGACTGGCCGTTGCCCAGGTCGATGGCGTTGTGGCGGAAGTACAGCTGGCCCTGGTCGTCACCCTCGTCGAGGGCGTACGGCCCCTCCGGCTTGTCCGCCAGTCCGCCGGGCATGTCCCACAGAAGGCCCGGGCGGACGTTGGAGCCGGCCGGGGGGATGTTGACCACCGTCCGCGCCGTCGGTGCGGTGCACGTGTCCTTGACCGCGGTCATGCTGTTGATGGTGAGTCCGGCGTCACGGTCGCTGTTCAGGTTCAGGTTGAACGTCTGGGCATGGATGCCCCGGGGAGACTGGTGGCCGCCCGCCAAGGGCTTCTGAAGGACCGGGGGATACTGGACGATCCGCCCGCCGAGAGATTTCATGAACGCCCAGACTTCCTTCGGCTGCCCTCCCTTGAGGCTTGTGAGGGTGGCCTGCTCGCCTGCGGTCAGTGGCCTGTCCAGGACGAAGATGATCGGATCGAACCCCTCTTGTTCATAGTCGGGCGGCGTGATGGTGGAGACGAAGGCGGGCTGCTCGCGGTCGACGGCCTTCTCCGCGTTCTTGTCCGCACGGGCCCGGTCGGTCGACGTGGCTTGATCCAGGCCGAAGTTCGCGTAGTACCCGAACAGGATCCCTCCCACGATCACGGCAGCCGCGACCGCCGCGTACAGCGCCCGGTGCTTCGGCGGGAGCCCCCAGAACCCCGGCAGGCGGTCATCGGCCAACGCGTGCCAGGCGGTCGGGCCGGGCGGGGGTGCGGGCTCCTCCGACGCCGCCGTCGGAGCCCCGTTGTGGATCGGATCGCCCGGCGTGGCCGGGACCGGTGCAGGGCTTCCTTCTGAGCAGTCCGGTGTACCGGAGCCGGGAGGTGTCGGTGGAGTGGGTGGAGGCGTAGCCATGGAGTCCCCCGAGATTCCGATGTGATCGTATGAGTGTCTTCGTCGGCCGCTCGCCGTGAGATCGCGTCAGGTCCAGGCCGTGGGTGCCTCGTCCGGCGTGGCGTCGGTCGGAGAGGGCAGCGCCGGTCCCGCGCCGGTGGCCGCGTCGAGGGCGTACACGTTCCCGTCCTGGCTGCCGACGTACACGAGTCCGCCGACGGCGGTCGGGGAGGATCGGACCTCGTCCCCGGTGGTGAACGCCCACTTCTTGGTGCCGGTGGCAGCATCAATGGCGTACACGTTCTTGTCGATGCTGCTGGCGTACACCACCCCGGCCACCACGGCCTGCGAGAACGAGGCCTCGCCACGCGTCCTGAAGCTCCACTTCTTGGTGCCGGTTGAGGCGTCCAAGGCGTACACCTCCCTGCCCCCACCGATGTACACCGCCCCATCGACGACCGCGGGGGTCCCGCTGACCCATCCCCCGGTGGGGAAGGCCCACTTCTGGCTTCCGGTGGCAGCGTCCAGCGCGTACAGGTTCTCGTCGCGGCCCCCGATGTACACCACCCCGTCGACCACCGCTGGAGACGCGGTGACGTATTTCCCGGTGGGGAAGACCCACTTTCTGGAGCCGGTGGCGGCGTCGAGGGCGTACACATTCCCGTCCATGCTGCCGACGTACACCACCCCGTCGGCGACCGCAGCCGACGATTGCACGGTGTCGCCGGTGCTGAAGGCCCATCGGCGGGCGCCGGTACCCGCGTCCAACGCGTACAGGTTGTGGTCGTAGCTGCCGATGTACACCACGCCGTCGGCGACCACTGGTGACGAATAGACCCAGCTGCCAGTGGCGTGCCGCCACGTATGCGGCGGTCGGGCCGCACCGCTGCTACCGCTGCCACCGGGACTGCTGCCGCCACTTCCGCCGCCGCCGCTGCTGCTGCAGCCAGCGGTGGTGACCGCGGCGCCCGCTCCGAGGCCCATCCGCAGCAGTGTCCGGCGGCTGATGTGCCCCGGCTTCACCTGGCTGCCCGCGAAGGGCTCCGGGAAGTGCCGGGAAGCCCGGGCCGGCGTGGCGGAGCATGGGCAGCCAGGAGGCCGGCAGCCTTCAGAACGCCGCCGCCACGCGCTCGGGCAGGGGGCAGCACCGCACGGAGGGCGTCACGCCGTCCGTACCGCAGCGTGAACCTGTTCCTGCGCCCGATCCCTTGGCCGCGGCTCCCGCACATCCGGCCGGGTAACTCACCGTGTGTGTCGAGCCGGTCCAACCTTCGTACACCCATCGACAACCCCCGGATGCCCTGCAGCTGATGCCTTGAGTCGGAGCGCCCTCGCGTGACCGCACAGACGATCCGACGTGACCGATCCACCGGCCGGTCCGCTGCCGCCTCGTCGGCGCGGCCGCGGCGACTGCGTTCGGGTACCGGTCAAGCGGATGCACCGCACTGGCGATCGCATCCGTTGCCACGCGGCGGCTCTGCATCACAGATGTACTTGCGTCCGGCACAAAGTCCAGTGTGGGACCCCACCTCCAGAACTGGAAGTATTTCTAGAAAAAAATTTGGAAAAAGTGTCCTAGGCTGTACGCGACGAGGAACACGGAGATCAACCGGTACGAGATCAAGGACGCTGTTCGATGAGCCCGAAGCAACAACGCGGCGAAGCCACCGTCGAACAGGTCCTGGACGCAGCGCTGCACCTCTATGCCTCGTCAGGCGAAGCCGGTCTCACGCTCGGCACCATCACCAAAGCCAGCGGGGTCAGTTCCGGAAGCATCTACCACCACTTCGGCAGCCTCGACGGCGTGGTCGCCGCACTCGCGCACCGCTCGTTGGAGCAACTCCTGAAGACGCTGGTGACAGCGTTGATCCAGGCAGCCGACGCCCGTTCCGGCATCCAAGCCGTTGTCCTGGCCTACTTGGACTTCGTGCAAGCCCAGCCGGACTCAGCCCGTCTCTTGCACTCCGTCACCGCGGATCGTGAGGGCATGGCCCACGCGCGGGAGATCCGGGACTCCCAGGAGGCTCGGCTGACACCGATCTCCCTCTGGATCCACGCGCACCAGGAATCCGGCGAACTCGCCAAACTCTCCGCCCCCATGATCGAATCCCTCGTCCTGGGGCCGGTCATCGGCGTCGTCCGCCGCTGGCTCACCGTGGGGGACCTGGATCTGGAAGAAGCTGCCGACGCGCTGCCCGAACACATCTGGCGATCGGTCCGCCGCTAGGCCGTTTCTCAGCGGTGTTCTTGCTGGTCACGAGGGCTCCGCTGCCGCGCGGATACGGTTCGCCGCGCGGCCGCGCGGCGACATGCGCGCCAGGAGCTCCGGCACGCCGTTCTTACACCCGGCCGGTTGTTCTCGGCGGTCCGGACGCAGCTACGTACGGACAGTGGGAGGCTCTCGCTTGGTGCGGTACCGGGGCCGGTTCCCTACAGGAAGTTCAGGGTTCGGAGCGCCCGTGCGGTGGCCTCGCACCACTTGCGGTACGAGGGGAGCTGGTCGAGGACGTCGAGGTTCGTGCGGCGTACGAGTAGTTCCGCGCCGTCGCTCAGCACCTCGCGGGCGTCCGGGCCGAGGAGGGCCTTCCAGACCTGTTTGGGGTTGCGCTTCTCCTTGCTGCCCTTCATCGTGACGTGGCCCTCCAGCGCGGAGGGCGCGGTGTACGGGTAGACCTTCAGGGGTTCGGCGCCGACGAGCTGTTCCAGGGCCTTGCGGTCCGCCGGCATCCACGACTCGGTCATCAGCACCGGAACGAGAGGAACCGACACCCCGGCCCGCGGGGCCAGTTCCCGTCGCTGCTCCAGCTCGGAGACCAGCTTGAGGCGCTCGTCGTGGGCGTCCTCGTCGCCGTGGACGAAGACCACGTCGCAGTAGCCCGGGTTTCAGCGGCCGGTACTTGTACGTCACGACGACGCCCTCCGCCCCAGGTTCCTCAGCAGCCTCTCCACGTGCTCCGGGGAGACCGTCTCGCCGGGATCCCGCTCCGGGTCGAAGGCACGGAGCGGGCGGGCCACGGTCGTGCGGACGACGCTCTGCTCCTGCGGATCGACCCGGTCGGCCTGTTCCATGAAGACGAGGCTGCCGGAGAGGTCGTCACGCAGGGCTGCCAGCAGGGCCGAGGAGTGCGTGGTGGCGATGAGCTGCCGGTACGGGCGGGAGGGGGGCGCGTCCGGTGTCACGCCGGCGCCGCGCCTGAGCCTGCGTACGAGATCGGCGACGTGCTCGGGATGCATCCCGTTCTCGATCTCCTCCACGTACATCCCGCCCGGCCAGACCGGGTCGGCCGCAGCGGCGAGCAGGGCCACCATCCGCAGGGTGCCGTCGGAGAGGGCCGGCGGGCTGATCCAGCCCGTGTTGCCGAACTCCACCTCGAAGTCGTATTCCTCCCGGCGCCGGTCGTACAGCGGCCGGATGTCCTGTACCCCGTCGACGAGCGCGGCCAAGTCGGCGACGAACCGCCTCCAGTTGCCCGGCGACTCGTCCTCGATGCGGTGCAGGACCGCCGCCAGGTTGCCGCCGTCCGGGGTGGTCCTGCCGGTCGCGAGCGCGGCCGTGGGTGTGCGCAGCGCCTCCGGATCGAGGACGAAGGGGAACCAGGAGGCGCACTCACGGGCCACGAGGGCGCGCAGCTCGGCGCCCGGCGCCACCGCGAAGTCCTCGGCGTACCTTTCACCGCCCTCTTCCGCTTCGCCTTCGAACTCCTTCAGAGCCTGCGGATCCCAAGCGGGGCCGATGTTTCCCTTGAAGGCCAGGTACTCCACGCCGTCCGTTCGGGCGAGGAAGGCCGAGCGCGCACGCGCGACGGTGGCCTGCGCCTCCTCGCCCAGCCCCACGTTCGCCATCCACCCGGGTTCGTCGAGGCTGCTGACCCAGATGGCGCTCCTCGCCAGCACTCCCACCTGCCCGCCCGGCGTACGGCCCACCCGCAGGCGGATACGGACCGGGAGCGGGCCGTCCTGAGAGGCGATCAGTGTTCCGACGGTGATGCCGAGCGTGTGGCCCGGCTCATCCCGAATCTGGGTGATCATCCTCTGGTCTGCTCCTCCGGGGCGTCACGTGCCCTGCCACCCTAGCGGCGAAGCCATCACCGGCATGCGAACGGCCCCACCGGGGGGGCGGTGGGGCCGTTCGGCGGAGGCGGGGGTGTCAGGCGGCGCGGCGGCGGGGGGTGAGGAGGGATTCGGCTCGGGCCGCGAGGATCGGGCGGTCCACCTTGCGGTTGGAGTTCAGGGGGAACTCCGGGACGTGTTCGAAGCGGCGGGGGAGCATGCCGTGCGGGAGGACCTCGCGCAGGCTGCGGGCCAGTTCGGCCGCCGGGCGGACCTCGCCGGTGTAGAAGACGACGAGTTCGGTGCTGCCGTCCACGGGGCGGGCGACCGTGACCACGTCCTCCACGCCCTCGCAGGCGCGCAGGGCGTGGTCGACCTCGGCGAGCTCGACCCGCCAGCCCTGGACCTGGACCTGGGAGTCCAGCCGGCCGAGGTAGATCAGGTCGCCGCCGGGCAGCCGGCGGACCCGGTCGCCCGTGCGGTACCAGACGCGGCCGTCGCGCTCGACGAAGCGGCCGGCGTCGTCCTGCGGGTCGAGGTAGCCGGTGGCCATCTGCGGGCCCGTGATCAGCAGTTCGCCCTCGGTCCCGGTCTCGGCGCCCTCCTCGTCCAGGAGGACGTGGTCGTGGCCCGCGTGGACGGCGCCGATCGGGACCAGGCCGTTGACCGCCTGGCCGGGCGAGGTCTGCGGGTCCCAGCGGTACCCGGTGATGGTGACGGTGAGCTCCGTCGGCCCGTAGATGTTCTCCAGGGTGGACGCGGGCGCCGCGGCCTGCCAGTCGGCGGCGTCCTGGACGCGCAGCGCCTCCCCGGCGAAGAAGCTCCAGCGGAGGGTCGGCATGGACCCCGGCTTCAGGCCGCCCATGCGGCGGACCAGGCCGATGGCGCTGGGGGTGGAGAACCAGACGGTGATCCCGCGCTTTTCGAGGTGGGCCGGCATGTCCAGGTAGGCGCTCGGCGGTACGACGTCGACGACGCCGCCCGCGCCCCAGGCGCAGAACAGGTCGAACATGCCGCAGTCGAAGTTCAGGTCGAAGGTCTGCGTGAAGACGTCGTCCGGGGTGAAGCCGTAGCGGGCGTCGAGGAGCTCGAAGTAGTGGTGCGTGCTGCCGTGGCTGATCGGCACGCCCTTGGGGCGGCCCGTGGAGCCCGACGTGAACAGCATGTACGCCGTGTCGGCCGCCTCCACCTCGCGGGGCTCGGTGAGCGCCTTCGCCGGGTCCGGGTCCACCAGCGGGATCGCGATGTCGCCGAGCGCCGCGCGGCCCTGGGCGTCGACGATCAGGGCCGCCGCGGCGGAGAGTTCGAGCATGCGGCCCGTGCGGACTGCGGGGAAGTCCGGGTGGAGGGGGACGACGGTGGCGCCCGCGTAGAGCCCGCCGAGGATGCCGGCGTACGCGGTCACGCTCTTGCCCGCGAGGACGCCGACGACCTTGGCGGAGCCGAGGGAGCCGGCCCAGGTGAGGGCCTGCTCGTGCAGCTCCCGGTACGTGTACGACTCGGCGCCGATCCGCAGCGCCGGGCGGTCGGGGGACAGGGCCAGCCCGCGGCGGAAGCGCTCGTACAAGGCCTGGCGCTTGGTGTCAGACATGATCACTCCGAAGGATCCGAAAGAGATGTGTGCGTGCGTTCTTCGCGGGTTAGGGGTCCGGCCGGGGTTCCGGCGGCGTGTTCGGCGGTCCTAGCGTCACGTGCTTGGGAAACGTCGAAACGACGACCGACACGGCAGCGGAAAAGACTGGGGTCACCATGGGCTGGGACAAGGGCTGGGACAACAATTTCGAGGAACTTCTGCGGGAGTACCTGCCGTTCCTCAGTGCGGACGAGCCGCTTGAGGCCGACACCGATCTGCGGGCCGTGGGGCTGGACTCCCTCGGCGTGGTCGAGCTCCTGGGCTCCCTGGAGCAGGCGTACGACGTCCGGTTCGTGGACGAGGCGCTGTCCCTGGACACCTTCGCCACCCCCGCGGTGCTGTGGGAGCAGATCGGCAAGATGTCCGAGGCAGCCAACCGCTGACCGGCGGCCAAGGCCCGCGCCGCCGCGGCCGCGGCCGCCGCCCTCAGGCGGCGGTCGCGGTCCGGCGGCGCGGCCGCATGGCCAGCCGCGGGTTGACGGGTACGACCTTGAAGTTGCGGGTCGCCGCCCCCACCCGGCCGAACAGGGCGTCCTGCCCGGCCACGTAGAGGGTTCCGACGCCCTTGTCGCGCAGCGAGCCGAGCACGTCCGGCCAGTCGACCGGCCGGACGCACCCGTCCAGCAGCAGGTTCCGTACCTGCTCGCCCGTCGTGAGCACCGCCCCGTCCTGGTCGGCCACGACCGGCAGGTGCGGGTCACGGAACGAGAGCCCCGCCAGGACCTCCTCCTCGACCCGCCGGCGCAGCCCGCCGAACGCGGGCGAGTGCAGCGGCGGCTCCATGACGTACAGCGGCATGCCGCCCAGCGCCCGCAGCCGCTGCTGGAGCCACTCCAGCCGGGACTTGCGCAGGGTGAGCATCGCGAAGTCCTCGTCCACGACACACGTGATGTCGTGCCACTCGCCCTGCTCGGTCAGCTCGGCCCGTACCTCGTCCAGCCGGGCGCGCGGGGTCCGGGCGAAGGACTGGGTGGCGACCTCCTCCGGGTGCTCCTCGGCGAAGTACGCGTCGAGCGTGTGGGCGAAACGTGCCGTGAAGCGGACGCCGTCGGCGAACGACAGCGCCCCGGAGTGCACGGCGGCGGCCTTCTCGCCGAAGCTCAGGCCGGTGCAGAAGGCCGGCTGCTCCTCGAACTCGTGCTCCACCCACTGGGCGAGGGCGAGGCAGTTCACGAGGAACGCCACCTGGGCGTACTCGGAGTAGTCGCCCTCGGCCTCCTTGAACCGCTCGAAGAGCGAGTAACCGAGGACCTCGTCCGCCTCCGCGAAGAGCTTGCGGGCGAACGGGTTGACCAGCATGAACTTGGCGACCTCGGCGAACGGGACGGGGCCCATGCCGGGGAAGACCAGGGCGCTGCCCGTACGGTCAGTTGACTCCATGGCCCACCACCACCTTCTCCTTCTCCTTCGCGCCCGCCAGCGAGCCGAGGAACTCCTTCATCACCTGCTGGAACAGCTCCGGCTCCTCCAGGTGCGGGAGGTGGCTGGACTCCTCGAAGATCACCCACCGGACGTCGGGGATCAGGTCCTGGAAGGGCTGGACCGTCGCCGGGGTGGCCTCGTCGTGGCGCCCGGAGATCAGCAGCGTCGGCACGTCCACCTGCGGGCAGTAGTCGATGACCGACCAGTCCTTGAGGGTGCCGTTGACGTGGAACTCGCTCGGGCCGTTCATCGCGTAGTACACCGTCGGGTCGTTGTAGACCTCGTAGAACGAGGCCAGGTAGTCCCGCGGCCACGGCTTGAGCCGGCACACGTGCTTCTCGTAGAAGGGGCGCATCGCGTTGTGGTACTCGTCGCTGTCCGTGGTGCCCGCGGCCTCGTGGCGCAGCAGCGTCTCGTTGACGCCGGGCGGCAGGTCCGCGCGCAGCCGCTGCGCCTCCTCCAGCCACAGCGGGTAGGAGGCGGGGGCGTTGGCGATGACGAGGCCGCGCAGGCCGGCCGGGCGGGCGGCCGCGAACTTGGTGACGAGGAGACCGCCCCAGGACTGCCCGAACAGGACGTAGTTGTCGGCGATGCCGAGCTGCGTGACCAGGTTCGCGAGCTCGTCGGCGAACAGCTCCGGGGTCCAGAAGTCGGCCCCCTTCTCGGGCAGGTGGGTGGAGCCGCCGTTGCCGAGCTGGTCGTACAGGACGACCGGGCCGGTGTGCGCCGCCAGCTCCTTCAGGTTCTTGAGGTAGTCGTGGGTGCTGCCGGGCCCGCCGTGGACGACGACGAGCGCGGGCTGCTCCGACTGGAGGTCACCGGTGACCTGGTACCAGGTCTCGTACGGGCCGAAGGGCACGGTGCCTTTGGGTTTGAGTGCCACCGTCGTCTCACATCGCTTTCTGGGTGGTGGTCGGGTGGGCGGTCTGTGCGGCGTCGAGGGCATCGGAGACGAGCCATTCCTCAAGCACGCGGGCGGTGTCGTCCGCGCGCTCCTCGACGATCGTGAAGTGGTTCGCGGCGACGGGGCGCAGCGTGTGGGCGGGCTCCCAGGGCTCGGCCTTGCCCTGGGTGAGCTCGGGCGAGGGGTCGTCGCCGTCCGGTACGAAGGACTGCGTGCACTGGACGAACAGGACGGGCGCGGCGACGGAGTCGAGCGGCAGGTTCGGTACGAGTTCCACCCAGCGCCCCATGGCCGAGAGCCGGGTGGTGTCGAACTCCCCGAACGCCGCTTCCTTGTCGAACATGCCGAGCGCCAGGCCGTCCATCGGGACGCCCTCGCTCTCGCCGTCGTGGACGTTGTACGTGTCGAGCAGGACCACGCCGTGCGGGCGGATCCCGTACGCGCGCTCCAGGTGCCCGGCGGTCGCGTAGGCCAGGGTGCCGCCGGAGGAGTAGCCGATCAGTACGAACGGCTCGTCGCCCGCGGCCTCCAGGACGGTACGGGCCAGACCCTCCACCGCCGCCTGGGGGGTGGCGGGAAGGCTCTCGCTCGCGTCGAAGCCGAGGATGGGCAGGGCGGAGACCTTCCGCTTGCCCTGGAGGTGGGAGACGAGCCGCGCGTGCTGGTACGCGCCGCCCGTCGCCATCGGCGTGTTGACGAAGATCAGGTGCGGGCCTTCCGCACCGTCGGCGAGCCGCGCCGCGGCCGGTACGCGCTCCAGCTCGGCCGCCGTCGCGAAGGACGGCCGGACGGCCGCCGCCGCGCGCAGCAGGTCGAAGCCCTTGTCGGCGTGGCCGGCGACCACGGCGCCGTGGAACAGGTCGCGCAGGGTCTCCCCCGCGCCCCGGGCCGGGCGGGGCGACGCGGCGGGGTCGCCGGGGGCGGTGGCCTCGGGGGCCGTCGTACGGATGCCCTGCTCGGCGTACTCGGCCAGCAGCACCTTGGCGAGCTGGGCCGGGCTGTGGCTGTCGAACACCACCATCGGGGACAGCCGGAGCCCGGTGTCCTTCATGAGGGCGTTGCGCAGCTCCATCGCGCTGAGCGAGTCGAACCCGGACTCCAGGAAGCCCCGCTCGACGTCGATGGCGGTGGGGTTGGCGTGGCCCAGGAGGTGGGCGGCTCGACGCTGCACGAGCTCGCGCAGGGCCGCTTCCTGCTCGGCCTGCGGCGCCTGGCCGATCCGGAGCCAGATGAGCTCCGTCTCGGTGTTCTTGGCCCCGGCCGTGCGGCGCTGGGCGGGGGCGGTGGCCGGCCGCAGGAGTGCGGGCAGCCGGTCGGCACGCGCCTGGAGGGCGGTGCGGTTGACGTGGAGCGGGACGGTGGCGGGCCGGCCGGAGGCGCAGGCCGCGTCGAAGAGGGCGAGGGCCTCCTCGGGCTGGAGCGGGGGCAGGCCCTGCCGCTCCATGCGCTTCACATCGGTCTCGGAGACGTACTGGCCGAGGCCGGTGCCCGCCCAGAGCCCGTACGCCAGCGACTGGGCGGCGAGGCCCTGGGCGTGGCGGTACGTGGCGAGGGCGTCGAGGAAGGTGTTCGCGGCGGCGTAGTTCGCCTGTCCGGCCGCCATGGTGAGGCCGCCGGCGGAGGAGATGAGGGCGAACAGGGGCAGGTCAAGGTGCTTGGTCTGCTCGTGGAGGTGCCAGGCCGCGTCGGCCTTGGGGGCGAGGACCCGGTCGAGGCGCTCGGGGTCCATCGTCGCGATGAGACCGTTGTCCCCGGTGCCCGCGGCGTGGACGATGCCGGTCAGCGGGTGCTCGGCCGGGATCGAGGCGAGCAGCCTGGTGATGTTGGCCGGGTCGGCCACATCGCAGGCCGTGAGGGTGATCTCGGCGCCCAACTGGGAGATTTCCTCGGCCAGTTCGACCGCGCCCTCCGCGTCGGGGCCGCGCCGGCTGGTCAGAACGAGGTGGCGGGCACCGTGCTCGGTGACCAGGTGCCGGGCCAGGTGGGCGCCGATACCGCCGGTGCCGCCGGTGATCAGGACCGTGCCCGCCGGATCGAGGGCCACGGAGGCCTCGGCGGTCGCGGTGACCGGGGCGAGGCGCGGGATGCGGATGCCGTCGGCGCGAACCGCGCTCTCCGGCTCGCCGGAGGCGATGACAGCCGCAAGTCCGTCGGTGACCGCCGTGAGGTCGGTGAGCTGGATACGGCCCGGGTTCTCCGCCTGCGCGGCACGCACCAGACCCCACACGGGCGCCTGAGCCAGATCGATGACATCAGAGGCCGCATCCACGACCACCGCACCACGCGTCGCGACGACCAACGTCGTCTCAGCGAAGCGCTCCTCGGCCAGCCACTCCTGTACGACCGCCAGCGTCCCAGCGGTAGCGGAACGCACCGCCTCGGGCAGCGAACCCCCCGTACCCGGGACGTGGAACACCACCGCACCCGACAGCTCGCCCTCCGGCAGCTCACCCCACACATGCTGCTCAGCGGCCGCATCCGAAGGGGCCGCCAGCGGACGCCAGGCGATCTCGAACAGCGAATCCGGCCGGCCCGCGCCCAACTGCTCCTGCGACACCGGGCGGAAGGTCAGGCTCTTCACCGACAGCACCGGGGCACCGGCCGCATCGGCCGCGTCCAGGGACATGGTGTTCTCGGACGTCCAGGAGATCCGTACGCGCAGCGCCGTGGCGCCGACCGCGTACAGGGACACGTCCTCCCAGAAGAAGGGCAGCAGCGGTTGCGCGCCCTCACCGGACGAGTCGTCCGCGTCCGAACCGCCGATGCCCAGTGCGTGCATCGTGGCGTCGAGGAGGGCCGGGTGGACCCCGAAGCTCTCGGCGTCGCCGTGCGCCTGCTCGGCCAGTTCGATCTCGGCGAAGATGTCCTCGCCGGACGTCCACGCGGCGGTGAGGCCCTGGAACACCGGGCCGTAGTGGTAGCCGCGGCCCTGGAGCAGCTCATACGTCTCGCTCACGTCCACCGCGGTGGCGCCGGTGGGCGGCCAGACGGTGAGGTCCGTGCCCGCGACGGCCGGGCGGGTGCCGAGCAGACCGTCGGCGTGCAGCAGCCAGGGGGTGTCGGCCGGTGCGTCCTCGTGGCGCGAGTGGACCCGTACGGTCCGGCGGCCCGTGTCGTCGGGCGCGCCGACCGACACCTGGAGGGCGACGCCGCCGTGCCGGGGCAGTACGAGCGGGGCCTGGAGGGTGAGTTCCTCCAGGACGGGGCAGCCGACCTGGTCGCCCGCCTGGAGCGCCAGCTCGACGAAGCCGGTGCCCGGCAGCAGCACGCTGCCCAGTACGTCGTGGTCGGCGACCCAGGCGTGCGTGGCCGCAGCGAGGCGGCCGGTCAGCACCGCCTCGTCGGACCCGGCCAGGGTGATGGCCGCGCTGAGCAGCGGGTGGCCCACCGAGGTCTGGCCGTGGTGGGCCACGTCGGTGGCCGGCGTGGCCTCCAGCCAGTACCGCTCGTGCTGGAAGGCGTACGTCGGCAGGTCGACGCGCTGCGCGCCGGTGCCGGCGTAGAAGGCGGTCCAGTCGATGCGCGTGCCCGCGGTGTGCAGGTGGGCCAGTGCGGTCAGGAGGCTCCGGACCTCGGGGCGGTTCCTGCGCAGGACGGGCTCGATGACGGTGGCCTGCCCGTCCAGGGAGACCTGGGTGAGCGCGGTCAGGATGGCGTCTGGGCCGAGTTCGAGGAACCGCCTGACGCCCTTGGCGTGCAGGTGCTGCACCGTGTCGGAGAAGCGGACGGCTTCGCGGAGGTGGCGGGTCCAGTACTCCGGGGTCCCCCAGTCCTCGTTGAGCTCGCCGTGGACCCCGGCGACGACCGGGATCCGGGCGGGCTCGTACGTCACGGACTCGGCGACGGCCCGGAACTCGGCGAGGGCCGGGTCCATGAGCGGTGAGTGGAAGGCGTGCGAGACGCGGAGTCGGGTGGTCTTGCGGCCCTGCTCGGTGAACCGCGCCTGGATCGCCTCTACGGCGTCCTCCGTACCCGACACCACGATCGAGCGCGGGCTGTTGATCGCCGCGATGCCCACGGCATCCGAGACGTACGGAAGGACTTCCTCCTCCGCCGCCTGGATCGCCGCCATCGCGCCACCGGCGGGCAGCGCCTGCATCAGACGGCCCCGGGCGGCCACGAGACGGGCCGCGTCCTCCAGCGAGAGCACGCCCGCCACATGGGCCGCGGTGATCTCACCGATGGAGTGCCCCGCCAGGAAGTCGGGCCGCACACCCCAGGACTCCACCAGCCGGAACAGCGCGGTCTCGATGGCAAAGAGGGCCGGCTGCGTGAACGCGGTGCTGTTCAGCAGCGCCTCGTCCTCACCCCACATCACCTCGTACAGCGGCG
Source organism: Streptomyces sp. NBC_01006 (assembly GCF_045162725.1). Taxonomy (NCBI): domain Bacteria; kingdom Bacillati; phylum Actinomycetota; class Actinomycetes; order Kitasatosporales; family Streptomycetaceae; genus Streptomyces; species Streptomyces sp. NBC_01006. Next base: position 357,583 of record NZ_CP108701.1, read on the forward strand.
TGTCCAAGTGCTCGTCCAGCGCCCCGACCACAGCATCCAGAGCCTGTGCGAACACCGGGAACGCCGCGTGCAGTTCACGCCCCATCCCCAGCCGCTGCGCACCCTGACCCGTGAACAGGAAGGCCGACTTGCCCTCCCGTACCAGGCCCTGGACCGTGCCCGCCTCCGAGCCCTCCGCCAGCGCCGCCAGCCCGGCGAGGATCTCCTCGCGGTCCGCGCCGACCACCGCGGCCCGGTACTCGTGCGGCGTGCGCGAGGTCGCCGTCGAGAAGGCGAGGTCGGTCGGCGAGACGTCCTCGCGGTCGGCGAGGTGCGCCCGCAGCCGCTCCGCCTGGCCGGCCAAGGCCTCGGGGGACCGGGCCGACAGCACCACCGGTACGACGGGCAACTCGCGGGCGTCACCCGTCGGAGCCTCGTCCGTACCGGCCTCCGCGGCCGCCGGGGCCTCCTCCAGGATCACGTGGGCGTTCGTACCGCTCAGCCCGAACGAGGAGATGCCCGCGCGTCGCAGCCGCTCGCCCGCCGGCCATTCGACGGCCTCGGTGAGCAGCTTGACGTTGCCCTCGGACCAGTCGACGTGCGGGGTGGGCTCGTCGACGTGCAGGGTCTTCGGCATCAGCCCGTGGCGCAGGGCCTGGACCATCTTGATGACGGCGGCGACACCGGCCGCGGCCTGCGTGTGCGCGATGTTCGACTTCAGCGAGCCGAGCCACAGCGGCTTGTCCTCGTCGCGGCCCTGGCCGTACGTGGCGAGGACGGCCTGGGCCTCGATCGGGTCGCCCAGCTTGGTGCCCGTGCCGTGGGCCTCGACCACGTCGACATCGGCCGTGGTCAGCCCGGCCTTCTCCAGCGCGCTCTGGATCACCCGCTGCTGCGAGGGGCCGTTGGGCGCGGTCATGCCGTTCGACGCGCCGTCCTGGTTGACGGCGGAGCTCCGGATCACCGCGAGCACGGGGTGGCCGTTGCGGCGGGCGTCGGAGAGCCGCTCGATGACGAGGACGCCGACGCCCTCCGACCAGGCGGCGCCGTCGGCGGCGCCCGCGAAGGACTTGCAGCGGCCGTCGGCGGCGAGCCCGCGCTGACGGCTGAACTCGACGAACATGTCGGGGCTCGCCATCACCGCGACACCGCCGACGAGCGCCATCGAGCACTCGCCGGAGCGCAGAGACTGGGTGGCCAGGTGCAGCGAGACGAGGGACGAGGAGCAGGCCGTGTCCACGGTCATGGACGGGCCTTCGAGGCCCAGGGTGTACGAGACGCGGCCCGAGATCAGGCTGCCGCCGGTGGTGGCGGCGGCCTCGGTGCCCTGCCCGTAGTCGTGGTACATGACGCCCGCGAAGACGCCGGTCCTGCTGCCCTTGAGGGTGTGCGGGTTGATGCCGGCCCGCTCGATGGCCTCCCACGAGACCTCCAGGAGCTGCCGCTGCTGGGGGTCCATGATCAGCGCCTCGTTAGGGCTGATCCCGAAGAAGTGCGGGTCGAAGTCGCCCGCCCGGTAGAGGAAGCCGCCCTCGTTGGCGTACGTCTTCCCCGGCACGCCCGGCTCCGGGTCGTACACGTTCTCGACGTCCCAGCCGCGGTCGAGGGGGAAGCCGGAGACGGCGTCCCGGCCCTCCACGACGAGCTGCCACAGCTCCTCGGGGGAGGTGACCCCGCCGGGGAGGCGGCAGCTCATCGCGACGATCGCGATCTGGTCGTCGTCGTCCGCCCGCGTGCGGGCGACGGCCGTCGGACGGGTGGCCGCGCCCTGCGCCGCTCCGCCGATGGACTCGCCGATGTACTGGGCGACGGCGCGCGCGTTCGGGTAGTCGAAGACGAGGGTGGCGGGGAGCCGGAGCCCGGTGGCCGCCTTCAGCTGGTTGCGCAGTTCCACGGCGCTGAGGGAGTCGAAGCCGAGCTCCTGGAAGGCCCGGTCGGGTTCGATGGCGTCGGCCGACTCGTGGCCCAGTACGGCGGCCACGTGCGTCCGCGCCAGTTCGAGCAGGGCGCGCTCGCGCTCCTCCTCGGTCTTCCCGGCGAGACGCGCCGCGAGCTCGTGGGCGGCGCCCGCTCCCCCACCGCTCGCACTCGCGCGGACGTTGCGGCGCTGCGGGGTGGGGGTGGCGGAGCGCAGGAGCGCGGGCAGTTCGTCGGTACGGGCGGCCAGGGCGGTGCGGTTGACGTGGAGCGGGACGGTGGCGGGCCGGCCGGAGGCGTACGCGGCGTCGAAGAGGGCGAGGGCCTCCTCGGGCTGGAGCGGGGGCAGGCCCTGGCGCTCCATGCGTTTCACGTCGGTGTCGGTGATGTACTGGCCCATGCCCGTGCTCGCCCACAGGCCGTAGGCCAGCGACTGGGCCGCGAGGCCCTGGGCGTGGCGGTGGGTCGCCAGCGCGTCCAGGAAGGTGTTGGCGGCGGCGTAGTTCGCCTGTCCGGCCGCCATGGTGAGGCCGCCGGCGGAGGAGATGAGGGCGAAGAGCGGCAGGTCCAGGTGCTTGGTCTGCTCGTGGAGGTGCCAGGCCGCGTCGGCCTTGGGGGCGAGGACCCGGTCGAGGCGCTCGGGGTCCATCGTCGCGATGAGGCCGTTGTCGCCCGTGCCCGCGGCGTGGACGATGCCGGTCAGCGGGTGCTCGGCCGGGATCGAGGCCAGGAGGGCGGTGATGTTGGCCGGGTCGGCCACGTCGCACGCCGTGATCGTGACCTGGGCGCCCGACTCGGATAGCTCGGCGGCCAGTTCGGCCGCGCCTTCCGCGTCGGGGCCGCGCCGGCTGGTCAGGACGAGGTGGCGGGCACCGTGCTCGGTGACCAGGTGCCGGGCCAGGTGGGCGCCGATACCGCCGGTGCCGCCGGTGATCAGGACCGTGCCCGCCGGATCGAGGGCGATCGGGCCCTGCGCCGACTCCGGCGTTGTCACCGCCGTCAGGCGCGGGATGCGGATGCCGTCGGCGCGAACCGCGCTCTCCGGCTCGCCGGAGGCGATGACAGCCGCAAGTCCGTCGGTGACCGCCGTGAGGTCGGTGAGCTGGATACGGCCCGGGTTCTCCGCCTGCGCGGCACGCACCAGACCCCACACGGGCGCCTGAGCCAGATCGATGACATCAGAGGCCGCATCCACGACCACCGCACCACGCGTCGCGACGACCAACGTCGTCTCAGCGAAGCGCTCCTCGGCCAGCCACTCCTGTACGACCGCCAGCGTCCCAGCGGTAGCGGAACGCACCGCCTCGGGCAGCGAACCCTCCGCGCCCGGGACGTGGAACACCACCGCACCCGACAGCTCGCCCTCCGGCAGCTCACCCCACACATGCTGCTCAACGGCCGCATCCGAAGGGGCCGCCAGCGGACGCCAGGCGATCTCGAACAGCGAATCCGGCCGGCCCGCACTCAACTGCTCCTGCGACACCGGGCGCGACACCAGCGAGCCCACCGTCAGGACCGGCTGCCCCTCGGCGTCGGCCACCGTCACGGTCACCGTGTTGGGGCCGGAGGGGGCGATGCACACGCGCAGCGCCGCGGCGCCTCCCGCGTGCAGGGCGACGTCGTTCCAGGAGAACGGCAGGACCGTCGACTCGTCGGTGCTCGACCCGTCGTCGATCAGCGCCACGTGCATGGCGGCGTCGAGGAGGGCCGGGTGCAGGCCGTACCGCGCGGCGTCGGCGTGCGCGTGCTCGGGGAGGGAGACCTCCGCGTAGAGCGATTCGCCGGACGTCCACGCGGCCTTGAGGCCCTGGAACACGGGCCCGTAGTGGTAGCCGCGCTCCAGCAGGAGCTCGTACGCACCGTCCACCGTCGTCGGGGTGGCACCGGCCGGCGGCCACTCGGTCAGACCGGCGGCCGGTACGGCCGAGCCGCTGGCCAGGGTGCCTTCCGCGTGCCGCGTCCAGACCGGCTCGGCGGCGTTCTCGTCGCGCGAGTGGATGGTCACCGTACGGCGCCCGGATCCGTCGTCGGCGCCGAGCCAGACCTGTACGGCGGCTCCGCCGCGCTCGGGCAGGATCAGCGGGGCGTGCAGGGTGAGTTCCTCGACCGCGTCGCAGCCGACCTGATCGCCGGCGCGGATGGCGAGCTCGACGAAGCCGGTGCCCGGGAAGAGGATGCTGCCGAGGACGTCGTGGTCGGCCAGCCAGGGCTGGCTGTCGACCGAGAGCCGCCCGGTCAGGACGACCTCGCCGGAGTCGGCGGAGGCGATCGCGGCGCTCAGCAGCGGGTGCCCGACCGTCTCCAGACCCGCGGCACCGAGGCCGACGCCTTCGCCGGTCGTGGCCTCCAGCCAGTAGCGCTGCTGCTGGAAGGCGTACGTCGGCAGATCGGCCCAGCGGTCCTCGGTGGCGCCGAAGTAGGCGGCCCAGTCGACGGAGATGCCCTGGTTGTGGGTGCGGCCGACGGCCGCGAGCAGCTCGCGGGCTTCGGGCCTCTGGCGGCGGCAGGAGGAGATGAAGGCGGTGCCCTCGACATCGCCGACGGTCGCGCTCGCCAGGGCGGTCAGGATCGCGTCCGGTCCGAGCTCCACGTACGTCTCGACACCGCGGCCCTGGAGGTACTGGACGGTGTCGGCGAAGCGGACCGCCTCGCGCAGGTGACGGGTCCAGTACTCCGGGGTCCCCCAGTCCTCGTTGAGCTCGCCGTGTACTCCCGAGACCACCGGGATCGCGGCGGGGTGGTACGTCACGGACTCGGCGACGGCCCGGAACTCGGCGAGGGCCGGGTCCATGAGCGGTGAGTGGAAGGCGTGCGAGACGCGGAGCCGGGTGGTCTTGCGGCCCTGCTCCGCGAACCGCGCCTGGATCGCCTCTACGGCGTCCTCCGTACCCGACACCACGATCGAGCGCGGGCTGTTGATCGCCGCGATGCCCACGGCATCCGAGACGTACGGAAGGACTTCCCCCTCCGTGGCTTCGATCGCGGCCATGGCTCCGCCGGCGGGCAGCGCCTGCATCAGGCGGCCGCGCGCGGTGACCAGGCGGGCGGCGTCCTCCAGGGAGAGGACCCCGGCCGCGTGCGCGGCCGAGATCTCGCCGATGGAGTGCCCCGCCAGGAAGTCGGGCCGCACACCCCAGGACTCCACCAGCCGGAAGAGAGCCGTCTCGATCGCGAACAGCGCGGGCTGCGTGAACGCGGTGCTGTTGAGCAGTGCCTCGTCCTCGCCCCACATCACCTCGTACAGCGGGGTGTCCAAGTGCTCGTCCAGCGCCCCGACCACAGCATCCAGAGCCCGCGCGAACACCGGGAACGCCGCGTGCAGTTCACGGCCCATGCCCAGTCGCTGCGCGCCCTGGCCGGTGAACAGGAAGGCCGACTTGCCCTCCCGTACGACGCCCTGCACCACACCGGCGGACGTACCGCCCTCGGCCAGGGCCGTCAGGCCGGCCAGCAGCTCTGCGCGGTTCTCGCCGAGGACGACGGCCCGCTCGTTCAGCCGGGCGCGCCGGGTGGCCAGCGCGCGGCCGGTGACCGCGAGGTCCGCGTCGTCGTCCAGGGTCTCCAGATGCGCGACCAGCCGCGCCGCCTGCGCGCGCAGCGCCTGCGCCGTACGGCCGGTCAGCGCCCAGGGGATCAGCCCCGGCACGAACCCGGGGGCCGCGTCCCGCGGCTCGGTCTCCGCCCCGGCCTCGGTCTCGGCCGGTGCGGGCGCCTCCTCGACGATCACGTGCGCGTTGGTGCCGCTGAGGCCGAAGGAGGAGATGCCGGCGCGGCGCGGGCGCTCGCCCGCCGGCCAGGCGACCGGCTCGGTGAGCAGCTTGACGTTGCCCGCCGTCCAGTCGACGTGCGGGGTGGGCTCGTCGATGTGGAGGGTCTTGGGCAGGACGCCGTGGTGCATCGCCTGCACCATCTTGATCACGCCGGCGACGCCGGCCGCGGCCTGGGTGTGGCCGAGGTTGGACTTGAGGGAACCGAGCCACAGCGGCTTGTCCTCGTCGCGGTCCTGACCGTAGGTGGCCAGCAGCGCCTGCGCCTCGATGGGGTCGCCGAGGGTGGTGCCCGTGCCGTGGGCCTCCACGACGTCGACGTCGGCCGTCGTGAGGCCTGCGTTCTCCAGCGCGCTGCGGATCACGCGGCGCTGCGAAGGGCCGTTGGGGGCGGTGAGGCCGTTGCTGGCGCCGTCCTGGTTGATGGCGGAGCCGCGCAGGACGGCCAGGACCTGATGGCCGCCCCGGCGGGCGTCGGAGAGGCGCTCCAGCAGGAGCACGCCGACGCCCTCCGACCAGCCGGTGCCGTCGGTGGCGGCGGCGAAGGACTTGCAGCGGCCGTCCTTGGCGAGGCCGCGCTGGCGGCTGAACTCGACGAAGACCTCGGGGGTGGACATGACGGCGACGCCGCCGGCCAGGGCGAGGGTGCACTCCCCCGCCCGCAGGGCCTGCGCCGCGAGGTGCATGGCGACGAGCGAGGAGGAGCAGGCCGTGTCGAGGGTCACGGACGGGCCCTCGAAGCCGAAGGCGTACGAGACGCGGCCCGAGGCGATGGAGCCCGTCGCGCTGTTGTACGCGTAGTCGTGGTACATCATCCCGGAGTAGACGCCGGTCCTGCTGCCCTTGAGGGTCTGCGGGTCGATGCCGGCCCGCTCGAAGACCTCCCAGGAGGCCTCCAGCAGCAGGCGCTGCTGCGGGTCCATGATCAGCGCCTCGTTGGGGCTGATCGAGAAGAGGGCGGGGTCGAAGCGGTCCGCGTCGTGCAGGAACCCGCCCTTGTTGACGTACGTGGTGTTGGGGCGCTCGCCCTCGGGGTCGTACAGGCCCTCGACGTCCCAGCCGCGGTTGAGCGGGAACTCCGAGACGCCGTCGCGTCCCTCGTCGACGAGCTGCCACAGGCTTTCGGGGGAATCGACCCCGCCCGGGAAACGGCAGCTCATGGCGACGATGGCGATCGGCTCGCGCGCGGCGGCCGACAGGTTGCGGTTCTGCGTCCGCAGCCGGGCGGTCTCCTTCATGGACGCCCGGAGTGCGTCGAGCAGCTTCTGGTCAGAATCGGACATCGGCTTCTCACATTCCCTGTATCGCGTCGTCCAGCCCGAGACCGTCGAGCGCCATGTTGATCAGACTCTCGGCGTCCATGTCGTCGATCGCCTCTTCCTCCGCGGCGACCGCCTTGGACTCCGTGGTGTGCGTTCGTCCGTCGGCGAGTTCGAGGAGCGTGTCCACCAGGCCCAGCTCGCGCAGACGGGCCATGGGGACCGTCTGGAGCAGGCGGCGGATCCTGCCCTCGTCGGAGTCGGGGTCGGCCGCGTCGCCGGTCCCGTCACCGCCGTCCTTCGGCCTGAGCTCCTCGGCGAAGTACTCGGCGAGGGCCTGGGAGTTGGGGTAGTCGAAGACGAGCGTGGCCGGCAGTCGCAGTCCGGTGGCCTCGGCGAGGCTGTTGCGGAATTCGACCGCGGACAGCGAATCGAATCCGAGCTCCTTGAACTCGCGGCTCTTGCCGATGGACGTCGCTCCCGCGTGGCCGAGGATCGCGGCCGCGTGGGCCCGTACGAGATCGACGAGCTCGTCGGTACGGGCGGCCTCCGACAGGCCGGCCATCCGGCGGCGGAACGCCGCCACGTCGACCGTGGAGCCGGAGTCCGCGCGGCGGCGGGAGCGGGCGGGCACCAGGCTCCGGAACAGGTCCGGGAGGTCGGATGCGCTCCGCATCGCCTTCGTGTTCAGCAGGATCGTCACGAGCGCGGGTGCGCCGAGGGCGTGGGCCGCGTCGAACACCTCGGTGCCCGCGCTGCCCGACAGCGTCTCGATGCCGATCCGGCTCATACGGCCGCTGTCGGCGGCGGCCAGCTCGCCGGCCATGCCGCCGCCGGCCTCCTCGGCCGCCCACGGTCCCCAGGCGAGGGCCTGGGCGGGCAGTCCCTGGGCGCGGCGGTACGTCGCGAGGGCGTCGAGGAAGGCGTTGGCGGCCGCGTAGTTGGCCTGGCCCGGGTTGCCGAGGACGCCGGCGACCGAGGAGAAGAGGATGAACGCGGCCAGGTCCAGGCCCGCGGTCAGCTCGTGCAGGTGCAGGGCGGCGTCGACCTTGGGCCGAAGGACCGCGGTCACGCGCTCGGGCGTCAGCGAGCCGAGGATGCCGTCGTCCAGGACGCCGGCCATGTGGATGACGCCCGTGAGCGGGTGGGCGGCCGGGACGGCCGCGAGGAGTGCGGCGAGGGCCTCGCGGTCGGAGGTGTCGCACGCTGCGATCTCCACCTCGGCGCCGAGCGATCCGAGTTCCGCGACGAGTTCGGCCGCGCCCTCGGCCGCCGGGCCGCGACGGCTCGTCAGCAGCAGGCGGCGCACACCGCGTTCGGTGATCAGGTGCCGGGCGAACAGGCGGCCCAGCATGCCCGTACCGCCGGTGATCAGCACCGTGCCGTCGGCGGCGAACTCTGCGGGCCCGGCGGCGGTGTCGGCCTCCGCCGCCGCCCGTACGAGGCGCGGGGCGTGGACGGCTGCGGACCGCAGCGCGGCCTGCGGTTCGCCGGAGGCCACCGCGAGGGCGGCGTCCGCGAAGTCCGCGGCATCCGTGGCGTCCGTGTCGAGGAGGACCAGGCGGCCGGGGTTCTCCGACTGGGCGGTCTTCACCAGGCCCCAGACGGCGGCGCCGGCGAGGTCGCTCACCTCCTCGTCCGCCACCGCGACCGCGCCGCGGGTCCGGACGACGAGCGTCGAGCCCTCGAAGGCCTCGTCGGCCAGCCACTGCTGGAGGACCTCCAGGGCCTGGCCGACGGCGGTGTGCACGGCGGCGGCGCCCACACCGGCGGGCGCGTCCCAGACGACGGTGTCCGCGAGCGGGCCGTCGCCGAGGGACTGCCATGCGGCCACGGACCGGCCGTCGGCCGCCGCGGCCTGCGGCTGCGGCTGTGTCTGCGGCTGCCAGTCGATCCGGAACAGTGCGTCCCGGACCACCGAGCGGCCCTCCGCGCCCAGCTGGTCGGGTGCCAGCGGGCGCAGCATCAGCGAGGCGAGCGAGGCCACGGGGACCCCGGAGGCGTCCGCGAGGTCGACCGAGACCGAGCCCTCGCCGCGGGCGGAGACCCGTACGCGCAGGGCGGCGGCTCCCTCCGCGGCGAGCGAGACCCCGGAGAGGGCGAACGGCAGGGCGGCCTCTCCGCCGGTCACGCCGGAGAGGGCGACCGGGTGCAGTGCCGCGTCGAGCAGCGCGGGGTGGAGGCCGTATCCGTCCGGTTCCACGCCGTCGGGCAGCGCGACCTCGGCGTACACGTCGTCGCCGGAGCGCCAGGCGGCCCGCATGCCCTGGAACACGGGCCCGTAGGCCAGGCCCGCCTCGGCCACGTCGGCGTAGAACCCGTCGAGGTCGACCGGTTCGGCGCCGGCGGGCGGCCAGTCCGTCGCGTCGAAGGGGCGTACGGGCTCGGCGGCGGCCGCGCCGAGCGTGCCCACCGCGTGCCGGACCCAGGGCAGGTCCTCGTCCTCGCCGCGCGAGTGGAAGGTCACCGGGCGCCGGCCCGCCTCGTCGGGGGCGCCGACCGCGACCCGTACCGCGACTCCGCCGTGCTGCGGGAGCACCAGCGGGGCCTCCAGCGTCAGTTCGTCCACGGCCGGGCAGCCGATCCGGTCGCCCGCCTGGACGGCCAGCTCGATGAATCCGGTGCCGGGGAAGAGTACGGTCTCGCCGACCTTGTGGTCGGCCAGCCAGGGCTGGGCGGAGACGGCGAGGCGGCCCGTGAGCACGATCCCGTCCGTCTCGGGCGTGGAGATCACCGCGCCGAGCAGGGGGTGGTCGACGGTCGAGAGGCCCAGCGAGGTGGCGTCGCCGCCGCCCTGGCCGTCCAGGATCCAGAACCGCCGGCGCTGGAAGGCGTACGTCGGCAGGTCGACGCGGCGGGCCGCGGTGGCGCCGTAGTACGCCTGCCAGTCGATCCGCGTGCCCGAGGCGTGCAGGTGGGCCAGCGCGGTGAGCAGGGTGCGCGACTCGGGGCGGTTCTTGCGCAGGACCGGCTCGACGACGACCTCCTCGCCGTCGAGGGTCGTACGGGTCAGGGCGGTCAGGACGGCGTCGGGGCCGAGCTCGATGAAGCGGGTGACGCCCTGGCCGTGCAGGTGGCGGACGGTGTCGGAGAAGCGGACGGCCTCGCGCAGGTGGCGGGTCCAGTAGTCCGGGGTGCCCCAGTCCTCGCTGATCTCGCCGTGGACGCCGGAGACCACCGGGATCTTCGGCTGGTGGTAGGTCACGTTCTCGGCGACCAGGTGGAACTCGGCGAGGACCGGGTCCATGAGCGGCGAGTGGAAGGCGTGCGAGACGCGGAGGCGGGTGGTCTTGCGGCCGAGCGCGGTGAAGACGGCGGTGATCGCGTCGACCGCGTCCTCCTCGCCGGAGACCACGATCGAGCGCGGGCTGTTGATCGCGGCGATCCCGACCGTGTCGCCCAGGTGCGGCAGGACCTCCTCCTCCGCGGCCTCGATGGCGGCCATGGCGCCGCCCTCGGGCAGGGCCTGCATCAGGCGGCCGCGGGCGGCGACGAGGCGGGCCGCGTCCTGCAGGGACAGGACCCCGGCCGCGTGGGCCGCGGTGATCTCGCCGATGGAGTGGCCGGCCAGGAAGGCCGGGCGGACGCCCCAGGACTCGACGAGCCGGAACAGCGCCGTCTCGATCGCGAAGAGCGCGGGCTGGGTGTAGGCGGTGCTGTTCAGCAGCGCCTCGTCCTCGGCGGACTCGCCCCACATCACCTCGTACAGCGGGGTGTCGAGGTAGGCGTCGAGTGCGGCGACCACCTCGTCCAGGGCGCGGGCGAACACCGGGAAGGCGGCGTGCAGTTCACGGCCCATGCCCGGGCGCTGGGCGCCCTGGCCGGTGAACAGGAAGGCCGGCTTGCCGTCCCGTACGGCGCCCCGGACCACGCCGACGCCGGTGAGGACGGTGGCGGGCGCGCCCTCGGCCAGCGCGGACAGTCCGGCCAGCAGCTCCTCGCGGCTCTCGGCGACCACCGCGGCGCGGTGCTCGTGCGGGGTGCGGGAGGTGGCGGCCGAGTAGGCCAGGTCGGTCAGGGCGGCCGACGAGAGCTCAGTGTCCTCGGTGACGTGGGCGTGGAGGCGCTCGGCCTGCTCGGTGAGGGCCTGCGGGCTGCGGGCCGACAGCACGACCGGTACGAGCGGCAGTTCGCGGTGCCCGCCGGCCGGGGCCGTCGCGGCGGGGGCGGGGGCCTCTTCGAGGATGACGTGGGCGTTGGTGCCGCTGAGGCCGAAGGAGGAGATGCCGGCGCGGCGCGGGCGGCCGGCCCGGGCGGGCCAGGCGACCGGCTCGGTGAGCAGCTTGACGTTGCCCGCCTCCCAGTCGACGACCGGGGTGGGCTCGTCGACGTGCAGGGTCTTCGGCATCAGGCCGTGGCGCAGGGCCTGCACCATCTTGATGACGCCGCCGACGCCGGCTGCGGCCTGGGCGTGTCCGATGTTCGACTTGAGGGAGCCGAGCCACAGCGGCTTGTCCTCGTCGCGGTCCTGGCCGTAGGTGGCGAGGACGGCCTGGGCCTCGATCGGGTCGCCGAGGGTGGTGCCGGTGCCGTGGGCCTCGACGACGTCGACGTCGGCCGTGGTCAGTCCGGCGCTCTCCAGGGCGGTGCGGATGACCCGCTGCTGCGAGGGGCCGTTGGGGGCGGTGAGCCCGTTGGAGGCGCCGTCCTGGTTGACGGCGGAGCCGCGTACGACGGCCAGGACCCGGTGGCCGTTGGCGCGGGCGTCCGAGAGCCGCTCGACGACGAGGACGCCGACGCCCTCGGACCAGGCGGCGCCGTCGGCGGCGCCCGCGAAGGACTTGCAGCGGCCGTCCTTGGCCATGCCCTTCTGGCGGCTGAACTCGACGAAGACCTCGGGGTCGGACATCACGGTGACGCCGCCGGCCAGGGCGAGGGTGCACTCGCCGGAGCGCAGCGCCTGGATGGCCAGGTGCAGGGAGACGAGGGAGGAGGAGCAGGCGGTGTCGACCGTCATGGACGGGCCTTCGACGCCGAGGACGTAGGAGACCCGGCCCGAGGCGATGCCGCCCGTGGACGCGTTGTGCGCGTAGTCGTGGTACATCATCCCGGAGTAGACGCCGGTCCTGCTGCCCTTGAGGGTGCGCGGGTCGATGCCGGCGTCCTCGAACGCCTCCCAGGACGCCTCCAGCAGCAGGCGCTGCTGCGGGTCCATGATGAGCGCCTCGTTGGGGCTGATCCCGAAGAAGTCGGGGTCGAAGTCGCCCGCGTCGTGGAGGAATCCGCCCTGGGCGACGTAGCTGGTGTCGGGGCGGGCGCCGGTCGGGTCGTAGATGCGGGCCAAGTCCCAGCCGCGGTCCCGCGGGAAGTCGGAGATCGCGTCGACGCCGTCGGCGACGGCCTGCCACAGGCCGGCGGGCGAGGTGATGCCGCCGGGGTAGCGGCAGGCCATGCCGACGATGGCGATGAGGTCGTCGTCGGCGGCCCGGGCCGCGGCCTTGCGGGTGGCGGGCTGCGCGGCGGCCGGCAGTCCGGACACTTCGGTGAGCAGGTGGCGGGCGAGGGTCAGGGGGTTGGGGTAGTCGAAGACGACGGTGGCGGGCAGGCGCAGGCCGGTGGCCTCGGCGAGGCCGTTGCGGAACTCGACGGCGCGCAGGGAGTCGAAGCCGAGCTCCTTGAACGCCCGTTCCGGCTCGATGGCCTGGGTGGAGCTGAAGCCCAGTACGTCGGCGACCTGGCGCAGCACCAGCTCGACGAGGACCTCCTCGCGGTCGGCTTCGGGGAGGGAGGCCAGCCGCTGCTGGAGGGCGCCGGCCTCGATCTTCCCTCCGGCCTTGCGGCGGGCGGTGACCGGGGCGAGGGAGCGGAACACCTCGCGGGCGCTCGCGCCCTGGGCGCGGATCGCGCCGAGGTCCAGCTTGACGGGGACCAGCGTGGCGTCGCCCGCGGCGCGTGCGGCGTCGAAGAGGGCGACGCCCTCTTCGGAGGAGATCGGGTAGACGCCGCCCTGCGAGATGCGGGAGCGCTCGGCGTCCGTGAGGGCGCCGGTCATACCGCTGGCCTCGCCCCAGAAGCCCCAGGCGAGGGACTGGGCGGGCAGGCCGTGGGCCTGGCGGTGGGCGGCGAGGCCGTCCAGGAAGGCGTTGGCGGCCGCGTAGTTGGCCTGGCCGGGGTTGCCGAAGATTCCGGCGACGGAGGAGAAGAGGACGAAGGCCGCGAGGTCGGCGTCGGCGGTGAGCTCGTGCAGGTTGAGGGCCGCGTCGACCTTGGGGCGCAGCACGGCGTCGAGGCGCTCGGGGGTGAGCGAGCCGAGGATGCCGTCGTCGAGTACGCCGGCGAGGTGGATGACCCCGGTGAGGGGGTGCTCGGCGGGTACGGCGGCCAGGAGGGCGGCGAGGGCGCCCCGGTCGGCGGCGTCGCAGGCGGCGATCTCGACGTGGGCGCCCAGCTCCGTGAGCTCGGCTGCGAGTTCGGCGGCGCCCTCGGCCTCGGAGCCGCGGCGGCTCGTCAGCAGCAGGCGGCCGACGCCCTGCTCGGTGATCAGGTGGCGGGCGAAGAGCCGGCCCAGCATGCCGGTGCCGCCGGTGAGCAGGACCGTACCGTCGGCGGCGAACGCGGGGGCTTCGTCGTCGCCGCCGGCGGCGGAGCGGACCAGGCGCGGGGCGTACGCGATGCCGTCGCGGACGGCGATCTGGGACTCGCCGGCGGCGTACGCGGTCAGGACGTCGGCTTCGGTGGCCGCGTCGGCGAGGACGATGCGGCCGGGGTTCTCGGACTGGGCCGACTTGACCAGGCCCCATATGGTGGCGCCGGCCAGGTCGGTGACGTCCTCGCCGGTGCGGGCGGCGACGGCGCCGCGGGTGCGGACGACGAGGACCGATCCGGCGTACCGCTCGTCGGCGAGCCACTCCTGGGTGACGGCGAGGGCGGCGTGCGCGGCGGTGCGGGCTGCCTCGGCGCCGGTGCCGGCGGGGGCGTCCCACAGGACCACGTCGGCGGGTTCGCCGCCGTCGGACCGTGCCGCCTCGGACCGCGCCGCATCCCACGTCGTGAGCGAGGCTTCGGCGGCGGCCGCCGGGAGGGCCTGCCAGTCGATGCGGAACAGGGCGTCCCGGGTGAGGGAGCGCTCCTGGGCGAGCCGGTCGTCGGTGAGCGGCCGCAGGACGAGGGAGTCCACCGAGGCGACGGGCTGCCCGGCGGAGTCGGCGAGGTCGACGGCGACCTCGCCGTCGCCGAGTGCGCTGACCCGGACGCGGACGGCGGCGGCGCCCTCGGCGGAGAGGGTGACCCCGGACCAGGCGAACGGCAGGGCCGCCTGGTCTCCGGTGACGCCGGTCAGCGCGACGGTGTGCAGGGCCGCGTCGAGCAGCGCCGGGTGCAGTCCGTACGCGGAGCCGTCGGCGGCGTCGGGCAGGGCGGCCTCGGCGTACACGTCCTCGCCCAGGCGCCAGGCGGCGGCCAGGCCCCGGAACACGGGCCCGTAGTTCAGGCCCTCCGCGGCGACGTTCTCGTAGAACCCGTCGAGGTCGACGGGCTCGGCGCCGGCGGGCGGCCACGCGGTGGTGTCGAAGGGGCGGGCGGGGGCGGCGGTGCGGCCGAGGGTGCCGACCGCGTGCCGGGTCCAGGACAGGCCGGTGTCCTCGCCGCGCGAATGGACGGTCACGGCCCGGCGGCCGGCCGGGTCGGGGGCGTCGACGGTGACCCGTACGGCGACTCCGCCGCGCGCGGGCAGCACCAGCGGGGCCTCCAGGGTCAGTTCCTCGACGGTGGTGCAGCCGGCCCGGTCACCGGCCAGGACGGCCAGTTCGACGAAGCCGGTGCCGGGGAAGAAGACCTGGTCGCCGACCCGGTGGTCGGCGAGCCAGCCGTGGGTGGCGGTGGAGAGGCGGCCGGTCAGCGTGAGGCCCTCGCTGTCGGGCGAGGTGACGACGGCGCCGAGCAGCGGGTGGCCGGCCGGATCGAGGCCGGCGGCCTCGACGTCGCCCGCGGCGGCGGGGGCCGGCGCCCAGTAGTGCTCGCGCTGGAAGGCGTACGTCGGCAGGTCGACGGGGCGGGCGGGGGCGGCGCCGTGGAAGAGGCTCCAGTCGACGGGCGCGCCCGCCACCCAGGCCTCGGCCAGCGAGGTGGCGAACCGCTCGATGCCGCCTTCGCCGCGGCGCAGCGAGCCGACGGGCGCGGCGCTGACGCCGACGGCGGAGACGGTCTCGGCGAGGCCGACGAGCAGGCCGGGGTGGGGGCTGGCCTCGACGAAGACGGTGAAGCCGTCGTCGAGGAGGGCGCGGGTGGTCTCCTCGAAGAGGACGGTCTGGCGCAGGTTGCGGTACCAGTAGTCGGCGTCGAGGGTGGCGGTGTCGACGGGGGCGCC
The DNA here is from genome assembly GCF_045162725.1 of Streptomyces sp. NBC_01006. Classification (NCBI taxonomy): domain Bacteria; kingdom Bacillati; phylum Actinomycetota; class Actinomycetes; order Kitasatosporales; family Streptomycetaceae; genus Streptomyces; species Streptomyces sp. NBC_01006. The sequence goes on from NZ_CP108701.1 coordinate 372,810, forward strand.
GACGACGGTGGAGTAGAAGGAGACGTCGGCGGAGCGGGGGGTCACGCCGGAGAGGGCTTCGCGGACCTCGTCGCGGATCTCCTCGACGAAGACGGAGTGCGAGGCGTAGTCCACGGGGATCTTGCGGGCCTGGACCCCGTCCGCCTCCAGGTGGGCGTACAGCGCGTCGAGGTCGTCGGGGTGGCCGCAGACGACGACGGAGGTGGGGCTGTTGACGACGGCGAGCTGGAGGCGGCCGTCCCAGCGGGCGATGAGCTCGCGGACCTCGGCGGAGGGCAGGCGTACGGACATCATGCCGCCGCGGCCGGCCAGCCCGGACCGGATGATCTTGCTGCGGAGGGCGACGACGCGGGCGCCGTCCTCCAGGGACAGGGCGCCGGCGACGGTGGCCGCCGCGATCTCGCCCTGGGAGTGGCCGACGACGGCGGCCGGTTCGACGCCGAAGGAGCGCCACAGCTCGGCGAGCGAGACCATGACGGCCCACAGCACCGGCTGGACGACGTCGACCTCGTCGTACGTGGGGGCGCCGGGCTCACCGCGTACGACGTCGAGCAGGTCCCAGTCGGTGAACAGGGCGAGGGCTTCGGCGCACGCCCGCATCCGCTCGGCGAACACCGGGGAGGAGTCGAGGAGTTCGACGGCCATGCCGATCCACTGCGAGCCCTGGCCGGGGAAGACGAAGGCGACCTGCGGGGAGCCGGAGGCGGTGCCGCGGACCAGGTGCGGTGCCTTGCCGCCGTCGGCGAGGGTGTCGAGCCCGGCCAGCAGGGCGTCCCGGTCGCCGCCGAGGACGACGGCGCGGTGGTCGAAGGCGGTGCGGCGGGTGATCAGGGCGTGGCCGATGTCGCGCGGGTCCTCGGCGGCGTTCCGGTCGGCGGCGCGCTCGCGAACGAAGGCGGCCAGCTTGGCGGCCTGTCCGCGCAGGGCCTGGGCGCCGCGCGCGGAGACCACGTACGGCAGGACCGGGGAGGCGACGGACGGGACCGCGGGGGTCTCGGAAACCTCTTCAGGAGCGGCCGGCTCCGGCGCCTCCTGGATGATGACGTGGGCGTTGGTGCCGCTCAGGCCGAACGCGGAGACGCCTGCGGTGCGGGCGTGGTCCTCGGCCTTCGGCCAGGGCAGGGCCTCGGTCAGCAGCTCGACGTGGCCGGCGTTCCAGTCGACGTGGCTGGACGGCTCGGAGACGTGCAGGGTGCGCGGCATCAGGCCGTTGCGGATCGCCATGACGGTCTTGATGACGCCGCCGACGCCGGCCGCGCCCTGGGCGTGGCCGATGTTCGACTTGAACGAGCCGAGCCGCAGCGGCCGCTGGGCGGTGTGGTCCTGGCCGTAGGTGGCGAGCAGGGCCTGCGCCTCGATGGGGTCGCCGAGGGTGGTGCCGGTGCCGTGGGCCTCGACGAGGTCGACGTGGGCGCCGGGGATCTCGGCGTTGGCCAGGGCCTGGCGGATCACCTTCTGCTGGGCGGGGCCGTTGGGCGCGGTCAGCCCGTTCGAGGCGCCGTCCTGGTTGATCGCGGAGCCCTGGATCACCGCGAGGACCTCGTGCCCGTTGCGGCGGGCGTCGGAGAGGCGCTCCAGGAGGATGACGGCGGCGCCCTCGGCCCAGCCGGTGCCGTCGGCCGCGTCGGAGAACGCCTTGCAGCGGCCGTCGGGCGACAGGCCCTTCTGCTTGCTGAACGCGACGAACGGGGACGCCGTCGACATGATCATCACACCGCCGGCCAGGGCCAGCTTGCACTCGTTCTGGCGCAGCGCCTGCGCGGCGAGGTGGATGGCCACCAGGGAGGAGGAGCAGGCGGTGTCGACGGTGAAGGCGGGGCCTTCCAGGCCCAGGGTGTAGGAGACGCGGCCGGAGATGACGGACGAGGCGCGGGAGGTCGCCATGAACGCCTCGACGGCCTCCGGAACGCCTTCCTCGTAGTCTCCGTAATCCTGGATGCCCGAGCCCATGTAGACGCCGACCTGGCTGCCCCGCAGGGTCTCCGGGTCGATGCCGGCGCGCTCGAAGGCCTCCCAGGCCACTTCGAGGGTGAGGCGCTGCTGCGGGTCGGTGCCCTCGGCCTCCAGCGGGCTGAGCCCGAAGAACCCGGGGTCGAACATGCCGGCGTTCTCCAGGAAGCCGCCCTGGTGGACGTAGCTCGACCCGGGGGCGTCGGGGTTCGGGTCCATCAGGGCCTCAAGGTCCCAGCCGCGGTCGGTGGGCATGCCCGCCACGGCGTCGCGGCCCTCGGCCACCAGCTGCCACAGCTCTTCCGGCGTGGTGATCCCGCCGGGGAAGCGGCAGCTCATGGCCACGATCGCGATCGGCTCCCGCGTCTGAGCCTCGACGTCCTGGAGCCGCTGCCGGGTCTGGTGCAGATCGGCCGTGACTTTCTTCAGGTAGTCGAGGATCTTCTCGTCATTTGCCATGTCGGGTCTCACCGAGTCCTTTTGATGAATGTGTCGGCAACGTGCTCGGGGGCTCGGTCAGGCCAGGCCGAGTTCTCTGTCGATGAAGGCGAAGACGTCGTCCGCCGAGGCGGATTCGAGCTGGTCGCGGACCATCTCGCCGGTTCCCTGGAGGTCGGTGAGCCTGCCGACCAGGGCCTGCAGCCGCGAGGTGATCCGGCTGGAGCGGATCTGCTCGATGTCGAGGGATGCGGCGAGTTCCTCGAAGCGGTCCAGCTCGGTGAGCACGTCGGCCGGGCCGCCGTCGCCGTCCTGGAGCAGCTCGGTGCGCAGGAAGGCGGCGAGCGCGGCGGGGGTCGCGTAGTCGAACACCATCGTGCTCGGGAGGTTCGCGCCGGTCGCCTCGTTCAGGCGGGCCCGCAGTTCGACGGCGGCGACGGAGTCGAAGCCGAGGTCCTCGAAGGCGCGGGTCGGCTCCAGCTCCGCGGGGGAGTCGTAGCCGAGCAGGGCCGCGACCTTGCCGCGGACCAGGTCCAGCAGGGCGCGGGTCTGCTCCGCCTCCGGCTTGCCGGCCAGCGAGGCCACCAGTACGGATCCGCCGCCCGCCGCCGCGCCGTCGGCGGCCCCGGCGAGGATGTCGCGTACCTCGGGCAGGGCGTTCAGCAGCGGGCGGGGCCGGGCCAGGGTGTACGTGGGGACGAAGCGCTCCCAGTCGAACTCGGCTACCACCAGGTGGCTCTCGTCGTGCTCGATGACCTGGCGCAGGGCGCCGACGGCGATGGAGGGCCGCATGGCGGGGGCGCCGATCCGGCGCATCATGGCGCCCAGTTCGGCGTCGACCATGCCGCCGTCCCACGAGCTCCAGGCGACGGAGGTCACCGTACGGCCCTGGGCGCGGCGACGGTGGGCGAGGCCGTCGAGGTGGGCGTTGGCGGCGGCGTAGGCGCTCTGGCCTGCGCTGCCCCACACGGCCGCGCCGGAGGAGAAGAGGACGAAGGCGTCCAGCGCTTGGTCGGCGAGCAGTTCGTCGAGGAGGACGGCTCCGGCGACCTTGGCGTGGCCGACCTCGGCGAACTCTTCGAGGGAGAGGTCGGCGAGCGGGGCGATGCGCTGCATCGCGCCGGCCGCGTGGACGACGGCGGTGAGCGGCTGGTCCTCGGGTACGGAGTCCAGGACGCGGGTCAGGGAGGCGCGGTCGGTGACGTCGCAGGCCTCGATGCTCACGCGGGCGCCGAGGGCGGTCAGTTCGGCCTCCAGCTCGTCCATTCCGGCCGCGGCGCGGCCGCGGCGGCTGGTGAGCAGCAGGTGTTCGGCGCCCTCGGCGGCGAACGTACGGGCCACGTGGGCGCCGAGGCCGCCGGTGCCGCCCGTGATGAGCACGGTGCCGCGGGGCTGCCAGGTGCGGCGGGGCTCCTGGCCGGCGAGGGGGGCGCGGACGAGGCGGCGTACGAAGACGCCCTGCGGCCGGATCGCGGCGGCGTCCTCGCCGGAGGCGCCGGTGAGCAGGGAGCAGAGCTGCCGGGCCGCCGCGGCGTCGACGGCGGCGGGCAGGTCGACGATGCCGCCCCAGGTCTGCGGGAGGTCGAGGGCGAGGGCGCCGGCCAGGCCCCACAGCGGGGTCTGGGTGACGGCCGCGACCTCGTGGGAGCCGGCGACCGCGGCCGCCTCGGCGGTGGCGAGCCACAGCGGGGCGGTGAGGCCGGCGTCGCCGTGCGCCTGCACCAGGGTGATGGTGGCGGCCAGGCCCCGGGAGAGGCCGGGGTGTCCGGGGTGGGTCCGCTCGTCGAGGGAGAGCAGCGAGAGCACCCCGGCGGCGATGCGCGTACGGAGCGTCTCGCTGAGCGCGGCGCGGTCCTCCCCGTCGACCTCGACGGTCTCGGGAGCGGCGCCGCTGTCGGCGAGGGCCGCGAGCACGGCCAGGACCCGCGGGTCGGCGGCGGTCCCGGGGGTCACGGCGACGAGCCAGGTGCCGGTCAGGGCCGGGGCGGGCAGGGCCTCGGGGGCGGGCTGCCAGACGACGCGGTAGCGCCAGGAGTCGAGCGTGTACGCGTCGCGGTGGCGGCGGCGCCACTTCGAGAGGGCGGGCAGCACCTCGTTCAGCGGCTCGGCGGCGATCTCCAGCCGGTCGGCGAGCGTGTCGACGTCGGCGTGCTCGACGGAGTCCCAGAAGGCGGTGTCGGCCGGGTCGGCCGCGCCGCCGGCGGCGCCCTGCCCGGCGGCGAGCAGTCCCGGGGTGGCCGGGACGGTGTCGGCCCAGAAGCTGCGGTGCTGGAAGGCGTAGGTCGGCAGCGCCAGCCGGCGGGCCGGGCGGGCGGCCGGGCGGGCGGCGAACAGGGCCGGCCAGTCCAGGGCCGCCCCGCGGGCGAACGCCTGGGCCACGGCGGCCAGGAGCGTGCGCTCCTCGTCGCGGCCGCGGCGCAGGGCGGGCGCGATGACGGCGCCGGCCCCGTCCGTGAGCGAGTCGGCGGCCATCGGGGTGAGCGCGGCGTCCGGGCCCAGTTCGAGCAGGATGCGGACGCCGTCGGCTTCGAGGGAGCGCAGGGCGTCGGAGAAGCGGACGGCCTCGCGGACGTGGCGGACCCAGTAGTCGGCGCTCTGGAGCTCGCCGGGCCCGGCCGGGCGGCCGGTCAGGTTCGACACGACGGGGATCCGGGCCTCGCTGAAGGTCACGCTCTGGGCGACGGCGCGGAACTCCTCCAGCATGGGGTCCATGAGCGGGGAGTGGAAGGCGTGCGAGACCCGTAGCTCCTTGGTCTTGCGGCCCTCCTGCCCGAAGTGGGCGGCGATGGCGCGGACGGTGTCCTGTTCGCCGGAGACCACCACCGAGCGCGGGCCGTTGATCGCGGCGATGCCCACGCCGTCGGTGAGGTGGGGGCGGACCTCCTCCTCGGTGGCCTGGATCGCGGCCATCGCGCCCCCCGCGGGCAGGGCCTGCATCAGGCGGCCGCGCGCGGTGACGAGACGGGCGGCGTCGGCGAGGTCGAGGACGCCGGCGGCGTGGGCCGCGGTGATCTCGCCGATGGAGTGGCCGGCCAGCTGGTCCGGGCGCAGGCCCCAGGAGCGGACGAGCCGGAACAGGGCGGTCTCGACGGCGAAGAGCGCGGGCTGGGCGTAGCCGGTGCGGTTCAGTGCTTCCTCGTCCTCACCCCACATCACGTCCTTCAGCGGGGTGTCGAGGTGCGCGTCGAGTGCGGCGGCGGCCTCATCGAGGGCCTCGGCGAAGACGGGGAAGGCGGCGTGCAGTTCGCGGCCCATGCCCAGGCGCTGGGCCCCCTGCCCGGAGAAGAGGAAGGCGGTGCGGACGTCGGGTTCGGCGACGGCGCGGGCCGCGTCGCCCGGGGTGTCGCCCTTGGCGAGGGCCGCAAGGCCCCGTACGAGCTCCTCGCGGTCGGCGGCGAGGAGGACGGCACGGTGCTCCAGCGCGGCGCGGGTGGTGGCCAGCGAGTGGCCGAGGTCGCGTACGGGCGCCTCGTCCCCGGCGGCGTCGAGGGAGGACAGGTGGTCCAGCAGGTTGGCGGCCTGGGCGCGCAGCGCGTCGGCGGTCTTCGCCGACAGCGGGAGCACCGCGGGGGCAGCGGCGTCGGGGGCGTCGGGGGCCGCGGCGTCCGGCGCGGCGGCTTCGGCCTCCGCGGCTTCCTCGGCGGGCGCGGCCTCGATGATGACGTGAGCGTTGGTGCCGCTGAGGCCGAACGCGGAGACGGCGGCGCGCCGCGGCTCCCCGGTCTCGGGCCAGGCGACGGCTTCGGTGAGCAGCCGGATGTTCCCCGCCGACCAGTCCACCTTGGGGCTCGGCTCGTCCACGTGCAGGGTCTTGGGCAGGACGCCGTGGCGGATCGCCTCGACCATCTTGATGATGCCGCCGACCCCGGCCGCGGCCTGCGCGTGCCCGATGTTCGACTTGATCGAGCCCAGCCACAGCGGCCGGTCCGCGGGGCGGCCCTTGCCGTACGTGGCGAGCAGCGCCTGCGCCTCGATCGGGTCGCCGAGGGTGGTGCCCGTACCGTGCGCCTCGACCGCGTCGACCTGGTCGGCGGTGAGCTGCGCGCCGGCCAGCGTCTGCTCGATCAGCCGCTGCTGGGAAGGGCCGTTGGGGGCGGTGATGCCGTTGGAGGCGCCGTCCTGGTTGATGGCGCTGCCGCGGATGACGGCGAGCACCGGGTGGCCGTTCCTGCGGGCGTCGGAGAGCCGTTCGACGACGAGCATGCCGGCGCCCTCGCCCCAGCCGGTGCCGTCGGCGGCCGCGGCGAAGGACTTGCAGCGGCCGTTGGGGGCGAGGCCGCGCTCCTGGCTGAAGCCGACGAAGGAGGTCGGAGTCGCCATCACGGTCACACCGCCGGCCAGCGCCAGGCCGCACTCGCCGGCGCGCAGGGCCTTGACCGCCCAGTGCAGGGCGACCAGCGAGGAGGAACAGGCCGTGTCGACGGTGACCGCGGGGCCCTCCAGGCCGAGGGTGTAGGAGATCCGGCCGGAGGCGATGGAGCCGAGGCCGCCGATCCCGCCGTCGGAGGGGTAGTCGTGGTAGACGACGCCCGCGTACACGCCGGTGCGGCTGCCGCGCAGCGAGTGCGGGTCGATGGTGGCGCGCTCCAGCGCCTCCCAGGAGGTCTCCAGCAGCAGGCGCTGCTGGGGGTCGGTCTCCCGCGCCTCCTTGGGGCTGATCTTGAAGAAGTCTGCGTCGAACCGGTCGGCGTCGTGCAGGAACCCGCCTTCGCGGGCGTACGACTTGCCGGGCGTGCCCGGCTCCGGGTCGTACAGCCCGTCGACGTCCCAGCCCCGGTTGAGGGGGAAGCCGGTGATCCCGTCTCCGCCGGAGGCCACCAGGTCCCACAGGTCCTCGGGGGAACCGATCCCGCCGGGGTAGCGGCAGCTCATCCCGACGATCGCGATCGGCTCGTGCTCGCGGGCCTCGGCCTCGCGCAGGCGCCTCTTGGCGCTCTGCAGGTCGGCGGTGGCGCGCTTGAGATAGTCGCGGAGTTTGTCCTGGTCAGGCATCTGAAGTCAACCAATCTGAAGCCAACTGTGGATCGCGGCGGTCGGGGTCGTTGTCGCGGCGGGTCAGAGCCCGAGCTCCCGGTCCAGTGCCTCGAACAATTCGTCGTCGGTGACCGCCTGGAAGTCCTGCTCCCGGTCGGCCGGTTCGGTGGTGCGGGTGTCCTGCCAGCGGCGCAGTACCGCTTCGAGCCGTGCGGTGATCCGGGCGGGGTCGGCGGCGCCCCGGGCGACGGCCGCGAGGGCCGCGTCCAGCTGGTCCAGCACCTCGGCGACGGCCTGCGTCCCGTCGTTGTCCTCGGGCTGCACGGCGGTGGCCAGGTAGCCGGCGACGGCCCGCGAGGTCGGGAAGTCGAACGCGAGGCTCGCCGGGAGGGCCAGTGCGGTGGCCGTACCGAGGCGGCTGCGCAGTTCGACCACGGCCAGCGAGTCGAAGCCGAGCTCCTGGAAGGACTGGTCGGCGGCGACGGCGTCGGCCGAGGCGTGGCCGAGCAGTCCCGCCACCTGCGAGCGCACCAGCTCCAGGAGCAGCCGCTCCCGCTCCTCCGCGTCCAGGCCGGTCAGCCGGCGCCGCAGCTGGTCGGCCTCGTCGGCGCCGCCGCGGCCCGACCGGCCGGCCGGGGTGCGTACGAAGCCGGCCAGGACGGCCGGTACCCGGCCGGTGGCCGCGCGGAGGGTGCCGCGGTCCAGGCAGAGGGCGGTCAGGTCCGCCTCGGCGGTGCGCAGCGCCTCGTCGAGCAGGGCCAGTCCGCGCTCGGCGCCCAGGGCGGGAAGTCCGAGCGAGGCCAGCAGATCCCTCTGGTCCGCGTGCTCGGCTGCGGCTTCCCACGGCCCGAAGGCGAGGGTGGTGGCGGCGAGTCCGAGGGTGTGGCGGTGGCGGGCCAGCGCGGTGAGGAAGCCGGCCGCGGCGGCCCGGGCGCCCTGTCCGGCGCCGTGCATCAGCCCGGCGGAGGAGGACAGCAGCAGGAAGGCCGCGAGGCGGTCGTCGCGGGTGAGCTCGTGCAGGTTCCAGGCCGCGTCGGCGCTGCGCCGCAGGGCTGCGTCCAGTGCGTCCCCGGCCTGCGCGTCGAAGCGGGCGGCGCCGGCCGGGAGGTCGGCGTGGACGACCGCGACGAGCGGGTGCCCGGCGGGTACGTCGGCCAGCAGCGCGGCGAGGGCGGAGCGGTCGGCGGGGTCGCAGTCGGCCACCACGGTCTCGGCGCCGAGGTCGGCGAGACCGGCGAGGTCGTCGAGGCCATCGAGGCCGTCGGGTCCGGCGGCGCTCTCCGTACGGGTGAGCAGCAGGCGGGTGGCTCCGTACTCGGTCACCAGCCGGCGGGCCACGGCGGCGCCGGCGGCGGACCCGGCGCCGGTGACCAGGACCGTGCCGGCCGCCAGGGACGGCGCCTCCCCCTGCGGGGCGGCGGCCTTGACCAGCCGGGGTACGAGGACCGTGCCGGCCCGGATCGCGAACTCGGTGAGCCCGGCGCCGAGGGCGGCGGCCAGCGCCTGCCGGGAGGCCTCGGTGTCGTCGAGGTCGGCCAGCACGAACCGGCCGGGGTGCTCGCTCTGGGCGGCCCGTACCAGACCCCAGACCGGGGCCTGCGCGAGATCGGCGCCTTCGTCCTCGCGGACCGCGACGGCGCCGCGGGTGACGACGGTCAGGGGCGCGGCGGACGCCTGCTCCTCGTCGAGCCACTGCGCGAGCCGGGCCAGGGTCGCCCCGGCCACCGTACGAGCGCGGGCGGCCGCGTCGGCGTCGGCGGCCCCCTCGGGTACGGGGCACTCGAAGAGGACGGGTGCGTCCTGCGCCGGGGAGCCGCCGGCGGGGGCCTGGCTCCAGGTCAGCCGGTAGAGGGCGCCGGGCTGTTCGCCGGTGCGCAGCTCCTCCGCCGAGACGGTGCGCTGGGTGATCGCGCCCGCCGACAGGACGGGACGGCCCTCCTCGTCGGCCGCTTCGAGGGCGAGCGTGCCCTGCGCGTCCCGGGTGATGCGCACGCGCAGGGTCGCGGCGCCGGTCCGGTGCACCTGGAGGTCGGTCCAGGAGGCGGTGGCCAGCGGGGCCGGAGCCTCGGTGTCGAGCTGGTCGAGGCGGTCGAGGCGGTCGAGGTGCAGGGCCGCGTCGAGCAGGGCGGGGTGGACGGTGAACCGGTCGGCCGCGCCCTCGCCGGAGCCCGCGTCGGCGGGCAGCGCGATCTCGGCGAACAGTTCGCCGCCTCGCCGCCAGGCCGCGTGCAGGCCCTGGAAGACGGGGCCGTACCCGTAACCGCGGGCGAGCAGCCGCTCGTACGCGTCGGCCACCGCGACGGGCGCGGCGCCCGCGGGCGGCCAGGCCGACAGGTCGGCGGGAGCGGAGGCGGAGGCAGAGGCGGAGGCGCCCTGGGCGAGGGTGCCTTCGGCGTGCAGGGTCCAGGCGGTGTCCTCGGCGCCCTCGCCGTCCCCGGACCGGGAGTACACGCTCACCAGGCGCAGGGAGTCCTCGCCGGGCGCGCCCACCACCACGTGGAGGGGGGCGCCGCCCTGCTCGGGCAGTGGCAGCGGGGCGTGCAGGGTCAGGCCGGCGAGCCGGTCGCAGCCGAACTCGGCTCCGGCGCGCAGGGCCAGTTCCACGAAGCCGGTGGCCGGGAGGACGACCGTACCGAGCAGGTCGTGGTCCTCCAGCCAGGGCTGGGCGGAGCGGGCGGGGCGGCCGGTGAAGGTGGCCCCGCCGGTGGCGGGCGCGGGGACGACCGCGCTGAGCAGCGGGTGGTCCACGGCGTCGAGGCCGAGCGAGCCGGCGTCCCCGCCGCGGCGCTCGTCGAGCGCCCAGAAGCGGTCGCGGCGGAAGGCGTACGTCGGCAGCTCGACGCGCTGGGCGCCGCTGCCGGCGAAGAAGCCGTTCCAGTCGACGTCGACGCCGTGGTTGTGCGCCTGCGCGAGGGCGGCCACGAGGGTGTGCTCCTCGTCGCGTTCGCGCCGCGACAGCGCCAGGAACACCGGGGTGTTGCCGGTGCCGGCGTCGGTGCCGGAGTCGGAGTCGCCGTCGATGAGGCAGGCGGGGCCGAGGCCCGCGAGGACGGCGTCGGGGCCGACCTCGACGAAGGCGGTGGCTCCGGCCTCGGCGAGGGCGCGTACGCCGTCGGAGAAGCGGACGGCCCGGCGGACGTGTCGGACCCAGTACTGCGGGTCGGCGATCTCCTCGGCGCTCATGATCCGGCCGGTCACGTTCGAGACGAGCGGGATCCGGGGCTCGGCCGGAGAGATCCCGGCCGCGACGGCGCCGAACTCGGCGAGCATCGGCTCCATCAGCGGGGAGTGGAAGGCGTGGGAGACGCGCAGCCGGGAGGTCTTGCGGCCCTGGGCCGTGAAGTGCTCCTGGATCGCCAGGACTTCGTCCTCGGCGCCGGAGACGACCACGGACTGCGGTCCGTTGACCGCGCCGATGCTCACGGCGTCGGTCAGCAGCGGCAGCACCTCGTCCTCGGAGGCCTGGACGGCCAGCATGGCTCCGCCGGCCGGCAGGGCCTGCATCAGCCGGCCGCGGGCGGCGACCAGCTCGGCCGCGTCGGCCAGCGACAGCACGCCGCTGACGTGGGCGGCGACCAGTTCGCCGATGGAGTGGCCGGCGAGGAGGTCCGGGCGGACGCCCCAGGACTCCAGCAGCCGGAACAGGGCGGTCTCGAAGGCGAACAGGCCGCTCTGGGTGTAGAGGGTGCGGCTGAGTTCGTCCGCGTCCTCGCCCCAGACGACCTCGCGCAGCGGCCGGTCCAGGTGCCGGTCTAGCTCCGCGACGGCGGCGTCGAAGGCCTCGGCGAACACCGGGAAGGCGGCGTGCAGTTCACGCCCCATGCCGGGACGCTGGGCGCCCTGGCCGGAGAAGAGGAAGGCGGTGAGACCGCCGGTGGCGGCCCGTACGGAGGCCGCCGCGGCGGGCGCCCCGGACGCGAGCGCGGCCAGCGCCGTGCGGGCCTGCGCGGGGTCGCTCGCGATCAGCGCGGCCCGGTGCTCCATGGGCGCCCGGGTGGTCGCCAGGGAGAAGCCGACGTCACGCAGTTCGGCGGCGGGCAGGGTGTCGAGGTGGCTCTGCAGCTGCCCGGCCTGCCGCGCGAGACCCTCCGGGTCACGGGCGGACAGCAACCACGGCACGACCCGCGCCGGGGCGGCCGCATCGGCGCCGGCGGGCTCCGCGGAGCCCGGCGCGGCCGCCGGGTCCGGGAGGTCCGGGCGCTCCGGGAGGTCCGGGCGCTCCGGCGCCTCCAGGATGACGTGGGCGTTCGTGCCGCTGATGCCGAAGGAGGAGACGCCGGCGCGGCGCGGGCGGTCCGATACGGGCCACTTGCGGGCCTCGTCGAGCAGCCGGACCGCGCCCGCCTCCCAGTCGACCTGGGCCGACGGCGCGTCCAGGTGCAGGGACTTCGGCATGATGCCGCTCTGCAGCGCCTGCACCATCTTGATGACCCCGGCGACACCGGCGGCGGCCTGCGTGTGCCCGATGTTCGACTTGATGGACCCCAGCCACAGCGGCTCCGCGTCACCGCGGTCCTGCCCGTACGTCGCGAGCAGCGCCTGGGCCTCGATCGGGTCGCCGAGGGTGGTGCCCGTACCGTGCGCCTCGACGAGGTCGACATCGGCGGTCGACAGGCCCGCGTTGGCCAGGGCCTGGCGGATGACCCGCTGCTGGGAGGGGCCGTTCGGCGCCATCAGGCCGTTGCTCGCGCCGTCCTGGTTGACGGCGCTGCCGCGCAGCACGGCGAGCACCCGGTGCCCGCGCCGCCGGGCGTCCGACAGCCGCTCGATCACGAGGACGCCGACGCCCTCGGACCAGGCGGCGCCGTCGGCCGCCGCGGAGAACGACTTGCACCGGCCGTCCTTGGACAGGCCGCGCTGCCGCGAGAACTCCACGAAGGTCTCCGTGGACGACATCACGGTCACGCCGCCGACGAGCGCGAGCGGGCATTCCCCGGACCGCACGGCCTGCGCCGCGAGGTGCAGGGCGACCAGCGACGAGGAGCAGGCGGTGTCCACCGTCACGGACGGGCCTTCGAGGCCGAACGTGTAGGAGACGCGGCCCGAGCCGAGCGATCCGGCGGCGCTGTTGCCCGTGTAGTCGTGGTACATGATCCCGGCGAACACACCGGTCGAGGTGCCCTTCAGCGAGGCCTGGTCGATCGCCGCGCGCTCCAGCGCCTCGTACGCGACCTCCAGCAGCAGCCGGTGCTGCGGGTCCGTGGTCAGGGCGTCGTTGGGGCTCATGCCGAAGAAGGCGGGGTCGAACTCGTCGGCGTCGTGGAGGAAGCCGCCGTGGCGCACGTACACCTTGCCGGGGGTGCCCGGCTCGGGGTCGTACAGCCCCTCGATGTCCCAGCCGCGGTTGACGGGGAACTCGGTGATGGCGTCGACCTCGTCCTCGACGAGGCGCCACAGCTCCTCCGGGGAGCGGACGCCGCCCGGGTAGCGACAGGCCATGCCGACGATCACGATCGGGTCTTCGTCATCGGCCGCCGTGCCGCCCGTGGCGGTCGCGGCCGTGGCGGTGGCCGCGGATCCGGCGAGGAGGGTGTCCAGGTGCTCGGCGACCGCCTGGGCGTTCGGGTGGTCGAAGACGAGCGTCGGGGTCAGCCGCAGTCCGGTCGCGGTGGTGAGCTGGTTGCGCAGTTCCAGTGCGGTGAGGGAGTCGAAGCCCAGCTCGTTGAAGGCGCGCTCCGGTCCGACCTCGGCCGTGGTGGAGTGCCCCAGGATCGAGGCCACCTGGCCGCGTACGAGGTCCAGCAGGGCGCGGCGGCGCTCCTTCTCCGGCAGTGCGGCGAGCTCCTGGCCGCGGGTGGCGCTGCGGGCGCCGCCGGTACGGGTCGCGGCGCGGGCGCGCCGGCGGACCAGGGCGGAGAACTGCGCGGGCAGGTCCTCGGCCGCGCGCAGGGCGGCGAGGTCCAGGGCGAGCGGCAGCAGGACGGCGTCGGCCGAGGTGGTGGCGGCTTCGAAGAGGGCGAGGCCGTCGGCGGCGGACAGCGCTCCGATGCCGGAGCGGCGCATGCGCTGGAGGTCGGTGCCGCTGAGCTCCTCCGCCATGCCGTCGCCGCTGACGGAGCCGCCGTCGCCCTCGGTGGCCCACAGGCCCCACGCGAGCGACTGGCCGGGCAGCCCCTCGGCCCGGCGGTGGGCGGCGAGGGCGTCGAGGAAGGCGTTGCCGGCGGCGTAGTTGCCCTGGCCCGGGTTGCCGAGGACGCCGGCGACCGAGGAGAACAGCACGAAGGCGGACAGGTCCTGGCCCCGGGTCAGCTCGTGGAGGTTCCACGCGGCGTCGACCTTGGGGCGCAGCGCCTCCGCCAGCAGCTCGGGGGTGAGCGAGCCGATGGTGACGTCGCCGAGGACGCCGGCGAGGTGGATCACCGCGGACACCCGGTGGCGGGCGAGCAGCTCGCGCGCCTGGTCCGGGTCGGCGAGGTCGCATGCGGCGAGGGTGACCTCGGCGCCGAGGCCGGTGAGTTCGGCGTGCAGGGCGGCGGCGCCGGGGGCCTCGGGGCCGCGGCGGCCGACCAGCAGGAGCTCGCGTACGCCGTGCTCGGCCACGAGGTGGCGGGCCACCAGGCGGCCCAGCGTGCCGGTGCCGCCGGCGAGCAGGACGGGGCCGGGGGCGTCGAAGCGGATCGCCTCCCCCGTCGTGGCCCCGGCCGTGGCGCGGACCAGGCGCGGGGCGTGGAGCGCGCCGCCCCGTACGACGATCTCGGGCTCGGCGGCGGCCAGCAGTACGGTGGGCTCCACCGTGAGTCCCGCGGAGCCGGGTTCGAGGTCGGCCAGGACGATCCGGCCGGGGTTCTCGGCCTGGGCCGAGCGCATCAGACCGCGGACCGCAGCACCGGCCAGGTCCGTGAGGCCCTCCGTGACGCCCTCCCCGGGCGCGGCGACCGCGCCGCGGGTGACGACGAGCAGGCGGGATTCGGCGAACCGCTCGTCCGCGAGCCACTCCTGTACGCGGGCCAGGGCCCGGGCCGTGGCCGCGTGCACCTGCGCGGCGGTGTCCCCGGCCGTGCCGCGAGCATCGGAGCCCTCCAGGACCAGTACGTCCTGCGCGGGCCGGGTGCGGTCGTCCGCCTCCCACAGGCCCCAGGTCAGCGGGGCGGGAGCGGCGGACCGGACGGGCAGCGGCTGGAGTTCGACGGCGAACAGGGCGCCGCCCGGGGCCTGCCCGGCGGTCTCGGCCGCAACCGGGGCGGCGGCCCGGGAGACCAGCGACTCGACGGAGAAGACGGGGAGGCCGTCGGCGTCGGCGCCGTCGAGGGTGATGGCGTCCGGGCCGGAGGGGGCGATGCGCACGCGCAGCCGGGTCGCGCCGACGGCGTGGAAGCGCACGCCCCGCCAGGCGAACGGCAGCAGCACACCGGAGTCGGATCCGCCCTGGCCGTCGTCGAGCAGCGAGCCGTGCAGGGCCGCGTCGAGGAGGGCGGGGTGGATGCCGAAGCGGGCGGCGTCCTCGTGCGCCTGCTCGGGCAGTTCGATCTCGGCGTACACCGAGTCGCCCTGGCGCCAGGCGGCCTTGAGGCCCTGGAACACCGGCCCGTAGTGGTAGCCGCGCTCCTGGAGCAGTTCGTACGCCTCGCCCACGGCCACCTCGGCGGCGCCGGCGGGCGGCCACGCGGTGAGGTCCGCGCCGGACGCGGCGGGAGCCTCGGCGAGCAGGCCCTGTGCGTGCAGCAGCCAGGGGGTGTCGGGCAGGGAGTCCTGGGGCCGGGAGTGGATGAGCACGGGCCGGCGGCCCAGCTCGTCCGGGCCGGCGACCGTGACCTGGAGGGCGACGCCGCCGTGCTCGGGCAGGACGAGCGGGGCCTGGAGGATGAGCTCCTCCAGGGTGGCGTGGCCGACGTGCTCACCGGCGTGCAGGGCGAGTTCGACGAAGCCGGTGCCGGGCAGCAGGATCGAGCCGAGGACGTCGTGGTCGGCCAGCCAGGGCTGGGTGTCGACGCCGAGGCGGCCGCTGAAGGTCAGCCCGTCCGAGTCGGGCGAGGAGATGACCGCGCCGAGCAGCGGGTGGTCGGCGGGCGCCAGGCCGAAGGCGGTGGCGTCGCCGCCGCCCGCGAGGTCGGCGATCATCCAGTACCGCTCGCGCTGGAAGGCGTACGTCGGCAGCGCGACCGCCTGCGCGCCGGTCCCGGCGTAGAAGGCGGTCCAATCGACGGGGGTGCCGGTGGCGTGGAGCCGGGCGAGGGCGGCCAGCAGGGTGCGTGCCTCGGGCCGGTTCTTGCGTACCGCGGGCTCGACGACGGCGTCTTCGCCGTCCAGGGTGTTCTGGGTGAGCGCGGTGAGGATCGCGTCGGGGCCCAGCTCGACGAACGTCTGGACGCCCTTGGAGTGCAGGTGCTGGACGGTGTCGGAGAAGCGGACGGCTTCGCGGAGGTGGCGGGTCCAGTAGTCGGGGGTGCCCCAGTCCTCGCTGATCGCGCCGTGGACCCCGGCGACGACCGGGATCTGCGCGGGCGCGTAGGTCACGGACTCGGCGACCGCACGGAACTCGGCGAGGGCCGGGTCCATGAGCGGGGAGTGGAAGGCGTGCGAGACACGGAGCCGGGTCGTCTTGCGGCCCAGCTGGGTGAAGTGCCCCTGGATCGCCTCTACGGCGTCCTCCGTACCCGACACCACGATGGAGCGCGGGCTGTTGATCGCCGCGATGCCGACGGCGTCGGTCAGGTGCGGGAGGATCTCCTCCTCCGTCGCCTGGATCGCCGCCATGGCTCCGCCGGCGGGCAGCGCCTGCATCAGGCGGCCGCGCGCGGTGACCAGGCGGGCGGCGTCCTCCAGGGAGAGGACCCCGGCCGCGTGGGCGGCCGAGATCTCGCCGATGGAGTGCCCCGCCAGGAAGTCGGCCCGGACGCCCCACGATTCGACCAGCCGGAACAGGGCGGTCTCGATCGCGAACAGCGCGGGCTGGGTGTAGGCGGTGCTGTTGAGCAGCGTCTCGTCCTCACCCCACATCACCTCGTACAGCGGGGTGTCGAGGTGCTCGTCCACGG
Organism: Streptomyces sp. NBC_01006; assembly: GCF_045162725.1. Lineage (NCBI taxonomy): Bacteria > Bacillati > Actinomycetota > Actinomycetes > Kitasatosporales > Streptomycetaceae > Streptomyces > Streptomyces sp. NBC_01006. The sequence goes on from NZ_CP108701.1 coordinate 389,147, forward strand.
CCGCGACCACGGCGTCGAGGGCAGCGGCGAACACCGGGAACGCGGCGTGCAGTTCACGCCCCATACCCAGGCGCTGGGCGCCCTGGCCCGTGAACAGGAAGGCCGAGCGGCCCTCCCGTACGACGCCCTGCACCGCACCCGGCGCCGCCGAGCCCTCGGCCAGGGCCGACATGCCGGCGAGGAGTTCCTCGCGGTCCGCGCCGACGACGACCGCGCGGTGCTCGTGCGCGGTCCGGGTGGTCGCCGCCGAGAACCCGAGGTCGGTGAGGGACACGTCCGCGTGCCCGGTGACGTGGGCGTGCAGCCGCCCGGCCTGCTCGGCCAGGGCCTTCGCCGAACGGCCCGACAGGGCGACGGGGACCAGCGGGAGGGTACGGATCTCCTCCTGGGCCTGCGCCGCCTCGGCGGCCGGGGCCTCCTCGACGATGACGTGGGCGTTCGTGCCGCTGAGGCCGAAGGAGGAGATACCGGCGCGGCGCGGGCGCTCGCCCGCCGGCCAGGCGACCGGCTCTGTGAGCAGCTTGACGTTGCCCGCCGTCCAGTCGACGTGCGGGGTCGGGTCCTCGGCGTACAGGGTCTTGGGCAGCAGGCCGTGGCGCAGTGCCTGGACCATCTTGATGACGCCGCCGACGCCGGCCGCGGCCTGCGTGTGCGCGAGGTTGGACTTGAGGGAGCCGAGCCACAGCGGCTTGTCCTCGTCGCGGCCCTGGCCGTACGTGGCGAGCAGCGCCTGCGCCTCGATGGGGTCGCCGAGGCGGGTGCCGGTGCCGTGGGCTTCGACGGCGTCGACGTCGGCGATGGTCAGGCCGGCGTTTTCCAGGGCGCTGCGGATGACGCGCTGCTGGGAGGGGCCGTTGGGGGCGGTCATGCTGCTGGAGGCGCCGTCCTGGTTGACGGCGCTGCCGCGGATGACGGCCAGGACCTCGTGCCCGTTGCGGCGGGCGTCGGAGAGCCGTTCCAGGACGATGACGCCGACGCCCTCCGAGCAGCCGGTGCCGTCCGCGTTCGAGGCGAAGGGCTTGCAGCGGCCGTCGGCGGCCATACCGCGCTGGTGGCTGAAGTAGAGGAACATGTCCGGCTCGGTCATCACGGTGACCCCGCCGGCCAGGGCGAGCGTGGACTCGCCGGAGTTCAGGGACTGCGCGGCGAGGTGCAGGGCGACGAGGGAGGAGGAGCAGGCCGTGTCGATGGTGACGGCCGGGCCCTCCAGGCCGAGGCTGAACGCCACGCGGCCGGTGACCAGGCTGCCGCCGGTGGTCGCCGCGGCTTCCGTGCCCAGCGCGTAGTCGTGGTACATGACGCCGCCGAAGACACCGGTCTTCGTGCCGCGGAGGGTGTGCGGGGCGATGCCCGCGTTCTCGATGGCCTCCCACGACGTCTCCAGCAGCAGCCGCTGCTGGGGGTCGAGCGCCAGGGCCTCGCGCGGGGAGATCCCGAAGAGGCCCGCGTCGAAGTCGCCGGCGTCGTGGAGGAAGCCGCCCTCGCGGGTGATGGTCCGCCCGGGCTTGCCCGGCTCGGGGTCGTACAGGGCGTCGGTGTTCCAGCCGCGGTCCTCGGGGAACGCGGAGACGCCGTCGCGGCCCTCGGCCACGAGCCGCCACAGGTCGTCCGGGGAGGTGACACCGCCCGGGTACCGGCAGGCCATGCCCACGACCGCGATCGGTTCACCCGATGACCTGCGCTCCGCCGCGGCGAGCCTTTTGCGGGCCTCACGCAAATCGGTGGTAGCCCGGCGTAGGTACCCGAGAAGCTTCTCCTCGTTGCTCACCGAGCACACCCTCCTATGCCATTCGACGGCGCCGAGGCGAGCTGCGTTTTTCCGTGCACTCGGGGGCAGGAATTCCGACCCTGCGCCGAGTCGGCACGTACGTTCCACAAACTCGCGACGGACTGAGATCTCTCGAAAATTACTTCGGTGAAGGGCGGTCCGCCCACCCCTGAGCACGGCCGCGGGCCCCCTAGGATCACAGCCGTCCCACCCCTCCCCGGCGGGGACCGGCCCTCCGGGGCGCCGCGCCGCCGGCCGGACCCCTTGGCGCGGGCAACGACATACCAGGGGTCGGGTTAGGGGTGGATAGGGGTGGCTCCGGGGCAAATCGCTCCGTTAGCGTTCAGTACGGAAACTCTGACGACAGTCAGGCGAATCGTCCACCCGGAAATACGCTCGCTATCAGGGATACAGAATGCCTCACAAAGGCCCGGCGTTAGCCTCCGTACCGACGATCCGCTTTCCGCACGGCAAATCGAGCCGTATCTCAACACATATCAATTCCTACGAGCGCCTGGGGTACCGCACCCCACGGCGCTCATGCTGTCTTCCGCCGCTCCACGCAGGACCCGTTCCCGCCCCCACCGTTCGCGGCGCAACTCCCCACCGACCCCTCCACCCCCCAACGAGTACGTGACACGCGTGTGCGTACCTGATACGCTCTGCGTGCCGCGTACGCCGAGAGGATATGGACGATTGCCATGACGGAACTGAAGCCCAAGGCAGGAACGAAGGAGTGGATCGGCCTAGGAGTGATCGTCCTGGTCACCCTGCTGGTCTCTGTCGATGTATCCGTGCTGGGATTCGCGATCGCGCCGCTGAGCGAGGACATCTCGCCCACGGCCTCGCAGCTGCTGTGGATCATGGACATCTACAGCTTCGTCCTGGCCGGCACCCTGGTCACCGTCGGCTGGCTGGGCGACCGCATCGGCCGCCGCAAGCTGCTGCTGATCGGTGCCGCCCTGTTCGGCGTGGCCTCCGCCCTCGCCGCTTTCTCCACCAGCCCTGAGATGCTCATCGCCTCGCGGGCGCTGCTCGGCCTCGCCGCGTCGACCCTGACGCCGACGTCGCTGGCGCTGATCCGCAACATGTTCCACGACTCCAAGGAGCGCAAGACGGCCATCGCGGCCTGGGGTGGCACGCTCACCTCGGGTGCCGCCATCGGCCCGATCGTCGGCGGCCTCCTGCTGAACAACTTCTGGTGGGGCTCGGTCTTCCTGATCAACACCCCGGTGATGATCCTGGTCCTGCTCTCGGCCCCGTTCCTGCTGCCCGAGTACCGCGACCCGAACCGCGGCAAGCTCGACCTGCTGAGCACCGTGCTCTCCCTGGCCGGCGTCATGGCGCTGATCTACGGGTTCAAGGAGCTCGTCATCGAGGGCTACAGCCAGAGCGCGGCCGTCTGGGCCGCGGTCGGCGCCCTCCTGGTCGTCGCCTTCGTGATCCGCCAGAAGACCACCGCCAATCCGATGATCAACATCTCGCTGTTCCGCAGCGGCGGCTTCAGCGGCGCGGTCATCGTCAACCTGATGGTGGCGTTCGCCCTCATGGGCAGCAGCGTCCTGACCAACCAGTACCTCCAGCTGGTGCTCGGCTACTCCCCGCTCACGGCCTCGCTGTGGTCGCTGGCCCCGATGCCCGCCATCGGTGTCGCGGTCGCCCTGTCGGCCTCGCTCGGCCGCAAGGTCCGCCCGGCCGTCCTCATCGGCTCCGCCCTGGTCATCATGGCCGCCGGCTTCGGCGTCCTGACCATGGTCGAGGTCGACTCCAACATCGCGGTCGTCCTCGTCGGCGTCGGCCTGCTGGCCGGCGGCATGGTGGCGTCGAAGACGCTGGCCGCCGAAATCGTGGTCACCTCGGCCCCGCCGGAGCAGGCCGGTTCCTCGGTGGCGACCTCCGAGACCTTCACCGAGTTCGGCATCGCCTTCGGCTTCGCCTCGCTCGGCTCCATCGGCTCCGCCGTCTACCGCGACGACATGGCCAAGATCAGCCCCGAGGGCGTCAGCGGCTCGGCGCTCGACTCGCTGCGCAGCACCATCGGCGGTGCGGCCGACGTGGCCGCCCACCAGTCGCAGCAGATCGGCGCCCAGGTGATCGACGCGAGCCGGGAGGCCTTCACGCACGGCCTCCAGGTGGCCTCGCTCGTCGGTGCGGGCCTGATGCTCCTCACCGCCCTGATCGCCGCCCTCCTGCTCCGCAAGACCCCGATCGAGGCGGCGCTGCCCGGCTCGCTCGAGGCCGCGCAGTCGCAGGAGCCCCAGCACATCCCGACCACCGCAGGTGCGGCTTCCACCCCCGCCGCCGCACCGCACTCTTCGGTCGCCTATCACTGATCCGCCGACAGGCACCGAAGAGCCCGAAAGACGTCCGCCCCGACCACCTCCCGGTGGCCGGGGCGGACGTCTTTGCGCCCCCGCTCGGCGACCAACACTCCCATTTCGTCACCCTGACGCGATTTTCCGAACTGAGGCACTACCCCGTAACGGCTCTGCGATGCTGGAGGCCGATCGAGAGGGGCCGCAGCGATGCAGTGGAAGATCCACGGGGAACGTCCGATCTACGAGAACAAGTGGGTGAACCTGTGGCTCACCGACGTCGAGACGCCGGACGGGAACCGCTGGGAACACCACGTCGTCAAGCTCCGCCACCTGGCCGTGGCCGCCGTGCTCAACGACCGCCAAGAGGTCCTGATGATGTGGCGCCACCGCTTCATCACGGACGCGTGGGCCTGGGAGCTACCGATGGGCCTGGTGGAAGCGGACGAGACCCCCGGCGAGGCTGCCGCCCGTGAAGTCCTCGAAGAGACCGGCTGGCGTCCCGGCCCGATGAAGCCGCTGATCTACGCCGAACCGGCGAACGGCATCACGGACTCCCAGCACCACCTGTTCCGCGCGGACAGTGCAACGTACGACGGTCCGCCGACCGAGAAGAACGAGTCGGACCGGGTCGAGTGGATCCCGCTGGCGAACATCCGGGGCATGATCGACCGCCGCGAGATCGTCAGCAGCGGCTCCCTGGTCGGCCTCCTCTACGTCCTGATGGACGAAGCGGTTCGCTGAACGGTGACTTGCTCACCGTGCTGCCGGGCTGCTGGCATTGGAAGGAGATCCATCGCTCGGCCCACGAGCCGTCGGGGAGATCCTGCGGGAGGCGGCAGGCTGCGCCGCTGCACAGCTACTGCCAACACGGCGACGAGGAGAACGCATCATGACCCCGCCCGTACTGGTGGACCTTCTGCCGGGCCCGCCGCCCTCGGCGCGCCGCGCTGCGCCGCCCGTAGCCGCCCTCGCGGTGACCGCCGTCCTGGACCTGGACGACATCGTGGAGAGCGCAGAATGCTCCTGCGACGCCGGCGACGACAACCCCCACTGACCGACGGATCCAGTCGGTTCCGCTCAGGCCCTGGCGTATTCGCGTCGGGGCCTGAGCCCTTACCGGCCGACCGCTAGGGTGCCGCTCATGCTCTTCCGTTGGGACTGGCTCCAGCCTGTATTGACCGCGCCGATCGTGCCGACGCTCGGTCCCGTCCACCCCGACGTCCTGACCGTCGACATCTTCGAAGACACTTTGCGAGTGGCCGCCAGCGGGGACTTCCTCCCCTACGACAAGGACCGACGCTGGGGCGGGGAAAAGGACGAGACGGTCCTCCGCGACGATGTGGTGCACCAGCCGGATCACACCCTCATCCCCACCCTGAACCGGCGCGGACGCGGCACCGTCAAAGTGTTCGCCTATGGGCACTGCGGCAGTGTCGTGGACGAGGCAGGAGAGCTGGCCGCCAAACTCGCCGCCGTGCACGACGCGGTCAACGGCCGAGTCGTGCGCCCGCTCGGCCCCAAGACCGATTCCCCGCGCGGCACCCGCATCCAACTCCAGGACTTCACCACTCGCGCCTGCCCCGAGCCCGGCGGCCCGGTCCGCCCCGTGACGGTCTGGCCGACCGCCGTGCAGGAGACCTTCGCACCCTTCGCCACGGCCATGGCCGCTGACGGCCTGGCCTTCCTCCACGCCCAGATGCAGGCCGGCCGATGCGGCCCGATCCTCACCGCCGCGGTCGACGCCCGGATCTTGGGCGCGATCGGCCCCATGGAAGTACGTTACGACGCGATCGGACAGCCCCAGTTGCTGCCCCAGTACTTCGCCGTACTACCCGAGGCGCGAGGTCGGGGGCTGGGCCGGGCCCTGTGGCGGGCCGCGATGCACTGGGGCCAGTCCCACGGCGCTGCCTACCAAATCCTCCAGACCGAGGTCGGAGGCCCATCCGACAGCCTGTGCCAAGCCGAAGGACTGGCCTCCCTTGGCTTCAGCCACACCACACCGGCGTAGTGGGGGCCGTGGTCAAGACGGTCCGCTGCGTACGGACGGGCAAGGAAACGCGCCGGAGCGTCGGCACAATGGGTAGCCCGCTTTCGGCCACGACGGTTTTCAGGAGGGTGCTGCCGAACGCTGCCACCTCATGGCTGACCTGCGCGTTCTATGGCCCCTCGGCCCCTCACCATTGCCACTGGTCCACACCTGGTCCACTGGCGATGGGCTGCGCAGTTTCAGACTTCGGGTCGCGTGGCAGGAAGGGCCGCCGGCACGTAGCAGCTTCCGCGGAACATGACAGAGCCCCGCTGCTTTTGGTTTCGGGCGGTACGTAGCCCTGCGAGTGAAGACTATCCGAGGGGCTGTACGACTCAGCCCCGCTACCTGAGACAGGGGCTGCGGGGCGGAAAGGCTCACACCTTCCTGGCGGCACCCTTGGGTCAGACAACCTCAACCGGCAGTCCGTTCGCGCGGGCCTGGGGAGTAAATCCCAGCCGCTCCCGGTCAGCGGTACCGTCCCAGTAGACGAAGGGGACGCTATGAAGTGGAACGAGCACACCACCGGCCAGCGGATCAAGCTGCTTCGCGGATCAGTCACTCAGGAAGAACTAGCCGAGACCGCTGGCCTGTCCATCGCCACCATCCGCAAAGCCGAGCAGGACCGGGGACAGATCTCCCTGCCCACCCTCCTCCGGCTCGCTCACGCCCTGGGCGCGGACGTCTCCGTGATCGTGGGTCAGCAGGCTCCCCGGAGGGCGATGCTCGCAGACGACCGGACCACCCTGCGCGAACTGTCACGCACCGTCCATGACACCGCAGCAGGGATCGGAACCGACAGGGAACCCGTCGACTTCGCCGCCGATCTCACAGCGGGATGGGACGCCTACCGCGCCGGCCGGATCGGCGTCGCCGGACGGTTCGCCGCATCCTGCGTCCGAGACGCAGCAACGGCCCTCGCAGACGCCGCGCCGGATCGCCGGATGACCGCGCGGGGAGTCCTCGCCGACGCGTACCGTCTCTCCGCCTACGTCGCCAACCAGCAAGGAGCCCGTGATCTCGCGTACGCCGCCATCGGCCACGCCGCCGACCAGGCCCGCCAGGCCGGGGATCCTGTACGGGAAGCCTCCGTCGCCTCCGGGCGCTCGTGGGTCTATCTGCGGGACGCCCGGCTCGATGACGCCGAACACACCGCGGCCATCTCCTACACCAGCATCGAGCCCACTTATGGCGACCGTGACCCTGTACACCTCGCCACCTACGGATGGCACGTGACCTTCGCGGCCGTCGTCGCGGCCCGCCAGGGAGACAACACCACCGCCGAGGATCTGCTGTCCCAGGGGTCCGCCGTCGCCGCCAGGCTGGGCCGTGACGTCATGGTCAACGGCACCGCGTTCGGCCCCGCCGCCGTCACCGCGCAGGCCATTGGGATCGCTGTGTCCACCGGCAAGGCCGGAAAGGCCCTGGACCTCGCCGAGGCGGTACACGACTGGTCCGCACTGCACCAGGCCGCACAGAACCGGCTCCAGCTCGACATCGCCCTCGCCCAGTGCACGACCGGGCAGTACGACACGTGCCTGGACACGCTGCTGACGGTGTGCAAAGACCACCCGGAATGGGTACGCCACCAGACCCTCCCCGGCGTCATCGCCCAACGGGCCGGGTACGCCACCACCTCTCGGTCCCGGAAGATCGCAAAGATCATCGGCGCCACCCTCGCGTAAGTGCTACCGGGCGTAGCAGTCGGACCCTGTGCGGATCCAGGTAGTGCTACGCCCCCGCTCTTCACTCACTGCAACGATGCTCTCACTCTGTAGAGGCCCCGCAGGCAGTCCGTCTCCGTTGTCCCCCTTCTGGGGCTGGCTGCCGCCCCTCCTCGAAGGAGCGCGCCATGACCGAGCCTCTCCCTCACCGAACGCCCCTTGTCCGGCAGCTCGAAGACCAGCCCAAGCCGCGCATTCCCTGGGACGCCTTCGCCGCCCCGGCCGACGTCACTGAGGCGTACGGCCAGCCGTCCCCGGCCCTGATGGCGCGAGCGACACACGGCTGGCGCAGGCTCGGTGCCGTCCACGCCCGCATCGACCTTGCGGACGACCAGCACGACCGGGCTGGCATGGACGGTACGGAGTGAGCGAGCGCAAGGACGTCCCGTCCTGGCTGCACGAGGGTGCCCGAGTCCTGGACCCGGCCAAGGAGGCAGAGGGGATCGTCCAGTTCATCGGCGAGTGGGAGGACCCCCAAACCCGTCGCGTCCTCCCCGAAGCGATCTTCCTGCGCCCCGAAGGGGGCGGCGTCGAATGGATCGTCCCCAGCCACCAGGCACTCCGCCAGGCAGACGCCCGATGACCGACCGGAGCCACTTACCGCGGGACCCGTGGGGGTGGCGCCAGCAGCTCGCCACCGCGCTCTACGTGCTCGCCGTCAGCGCCCTGGTCTTCGCGCTCGCCGGGGCGGGCCACTCCAGCCACTGACTCACAGACTCCTCGCCCGGCCAGATCTCGCAGGCTTCGGCACGGGCGGGGGAACTACGCCCTCCCGCCGGGAGGGTCGCACCACTCGCCCATCGTGAGAGGAGCACCACCATGACCAGCACTCCCCAGATCGACAACCTGACGCGACGTCTGGACCACTCGGTCCCGGACGGCGACTTCGTGCCGCAGGGAACCGAGATCTGATCTCGGGTCCTGAACTGATGCCGCCTGGTTGACGGCATGGCGGGCCGGCTCGGGTTTTCATCCTGGGCCGGCCCGCCGCTAACCGCGCCACTGCTTGATCCGACATCCGCACATCTCAGCCAAGAGGAGTCCACATTGCAGACCACCATCTCCACCCGTGTAGAGTCCGGCTCCTTCTTCGACCTGGACCGGAAGGAACAGGCGCTGATCCGTCTGCGCGAAGAGGGCGCCGAGTGGGCTCTGCCGTTCGCCCTGATGGAACACCTCATGAAGTCCGGCACCCCCTACGCCGAGCACGCCCGCGCCCTGAGCAGCGACCGCGTGCACGTGTCCGGAGCCACCTTCGACTGGTTCGACGCCGAGCTGCCCGAACAGATCGCCCGCGAGATCAGCCTGGTGGACTACGAGATCATCGAACACACCGACGGGCGCCGTGCCGCGCTGACCCAGGCGTTGGAGCGACTGGCCGCGGCTCACCCCGATGGCTTCGCCCGCGTACGCGAGTTTGTCCGGGGGCTTCTGTGGGTGGGCCTCAAGCCCGGTGTCCGCGCCTCATCTCTGACCAGTTCCAGCGATCCGGCGCTGCCCTACGTCATCGCGTTCTCCGAGAAGGCGCGGCACCACATCCCGCCGAACACCGTCAGTTCGGAACCGTCCCACCTCTTCCTGGCGGAGAACCTCCTGCACGAGGCGGTCCACCAGTCGGTCAGCTTCCACGTCCTCCAGCACCAGGTCTTCGCCGACGGGTACTCCTCGAAGACCTCCCCCAAGATCGAGATCGCGTGGCGCGCTACCCAGGGGGTGGCCCGCAACCAGTTCTGGGAGGTGGACCGGGCCTTCCACGCGACCTGCGTATACAACTACCTGCTGCGTTTTCGTCGGATCGAACTCGACCGCGATGACCTGACCACCAACGAGCGTGCGAGCTTCCAAGCCGCCTACGACGAGGGCATGCCAGCCGTCCGCTACCTCATGGAGCAGCTCGAACTCCTGGATGAGCACTTCACCGTGCATGGTAGGGAACTGCTGGCCAACCTGCGTTCCCAAACCGACCAGCTCTAGCACCGGCGACCGGAGCGGGAACCGAACAAGGGAGAGATGAGTGCTCCAGCACCTCATCACACAGGGTGAAGACCTGCGCATGGTCCCCACCGACCACGACCAGTTGACCACCGCCGTAGAGAAGATCCGCGAGGAACTGCAGGCGCTCCCCGAAGGTGCGGACATCGATAGGGCCCGCGTCCTGGCCCGGTGGACCGGCATCGGCCTGCTGAGCCTGGGCCACCACGACGACGCACGCGTGTTCCTGCGGCAGGCGCTCGACCTGGCAGAAGCCAATGGCAACTCTCGGGCTGTCATCGCCACCCAGCTCAACCTCGGCGACGCGTACCGCTACGGCGGTGAGGCGGAGAACGCTGACGTGTTCTACCGCAGGGCCTTGGACGGCGCCCGAGGCCAGCACCCGGAACTCGTGGACTTCGCCCTTCAGCACCTCGGCAAGTACCTCATGGAACAGGGCAGCCTCATGCCGGCCCGCGCCCACCTTCAGGAAGCCCTGAGGCTGCGGACCGCCAAGGGCGACGCCGGGCTGATCGAATCCACCCAGGCCGCAGTCGACCGCGTCGAACTGCTGATCAGCCACGCAAGCGCTGATACGCCCGCATCAGAGGATGGTGCCGCAGAAGCGGCACAGTGGAGCAGGCGATGGACCTCATGGCTCCAATCCCGCACCACAGTTTGGACGTCGGCCCGGTGGGAGGAAGGGTTTCCAGCTCTACGGGACGCCGTACGCGATCTCACCGCGCACGAGCGGGTGCACCCCCACCACCTGCGTGATCAGTCGTTCCCCGTCGAGTTGCTCGTCGGCATGGCGGAGGAGGCCGAGAAGGCCCTGGCCACTGACGGATACCTGCACAACGGCAAGTGGAACGCGGCCGTCGGCGAGGCGGCGAACCGATTCGCGGGACAAGTCGATCTCGCCGCTGTCGTGGCGCGGTCTACCGGCCTGGAGGTCGATCAGCCTCACAACGGCGTCTACATCGCCTACCTGGAGGAGGGGCAGTTCCTTGACTTCCACCTTGACGAATTCGGCTTCGGGGAGGCCAACCTGATCCTGTGCCTCAAGCACGATCGCCTCACCGCAGCCGCCGCGGTGAGCTGCACCGTCTTCATCAACGCCGACGGCTACCGCGAATGCGATCTCGCACCAGGAGACTGTGTCGTGTTCGATGGAGCGCTCACGCCACACGGCCGGACGCCCCTCGGCGTCGGAGAGCGCGTCATCCTCGCCAGCTTCGGCTTCCGCGCACGCGATCAGGCTCCGCGTACCGTCAACCAACTTCCACCGGTCCCCCGCTGAGGACCTCAACACTCCCGCCGGCCGCATCGGCGAACTGGCCGCGCTCGCGAAAATGCTCCAAGCCGTGGCACACGGCTCCTACCCGAAGCTCGCACCACTCCTCCTGGACCGCGCCGAAGAGCTGACCGGTATCCGCCCGCCGTTCACAGCCCCGTCGGAGGTCACTGCCTGACGCCCGCACCACCTCGCCCTCAAAGCGCTGGTTTAAACAGAACGGTCGACCAACCAGCGAGTTCACCGAGGCTCGGGACCAACTCAACGACTGGTGCTCTTGGTTCGCGCGTGAAGGGAACCAAGCACTATTTCGCGAGAAGTTCCTTTTCCTCGGGGATCGCTACCTCGACCGACCGCTGGAGCCACAGTACGTGTTGATCTACGGGCGCGAGTCAGAGTTCAAGGTGGGCGGAGGTCATGGGAACCCAAACGCCTTGAGATACAAACGGGATCAACAGCGAGGCGGCAACGAAACGTTCATGACGTTCGACGCCCTGCGCCCCCGCTACGACCATTCCAGGTCGATGACCTTGACCATGACGTCGCAGGGGCCTGAACTTTTTGCCTTCTCACCTGTCTACGGGACGAGCGCTTTCGTCGGCGCGGGGGCCTTGCTACTAGGAGACCCTGACGGCGCTCTGGCACGGTCCGCCATGATGAGCGAAGCGCGGCGCACATACCTTTCAAAGCGCTGGCGCTACTGGCAGGATCACACGAGAAAATCGACCGATCCAAACGAGCGCTATGTACGCAGCATAGGTGTCGAATAAAGGAACGCAGAATCGCCGCCCTCTTTAAACAAAGAGACGTTCTACACTGAAAGTCGCCTACCATCCCTCACGGACGGTAGGCGACTTTCGTTTCCCAAAAGGTGTCAATCACCCTCAGACAAGGACGCCAGCCGGATATTTATCCATCGATCGCGCTTCACGATTCCAAACCCACACGTCACTCTCGCGCCACATCTCCGGAAGTTCCGTCACGGGGATAGCAGCGGGATCGTTGGGGTACGCCTGTTCACCGGTGTACCCGTTTCGGTATCCCGTCGCGATGGGCCCAAGACCAGCATCAACGAACCGCTTGTACACGTCATCCGTTACATAGGCGACGGCTCCACCGTCGTGGCTGAGTACACCAACCCGGGTGACAACTACGCCCCAGGGGCCGAACCCTCGATCGGCGATTAGATGGGCAAGATGATCTTGCGGGCTCTCAGAGAAACAGACGCACGTCTGCTGCGCGCCAAACGAGGGATACCCATAGAGCCGGCCTGAGCCGAGGATGGAGTCCAGCCGCTCCTGGGCCGTCATCTGACGGAACTTCTCAGGCACCTTAGGCGTGAAGCTTGCGTTCTCACCGCGGCTGGTGAAGTGGACCAGCGTGTCGCTCTGCGCCGGGCCAGCGCCCTGAAGCACAAACCGCTTGTCATCCTTCTTGGCTCCGCCCACTCCACGCTCCCCCGCTGATGCTTGCTCGTTGAGCCTTCATACCGGGTCGGCGCGTAAATCACGAGGTCTTTCTGCTGCCTGACCGCTTTGTCGCAGGCTGCTTGATTGGTCCACGCCTGGTCCACACACCATGATCCAAAGCGGTACACGGGCGGGCTAGGGTGAGACAGGACCACATGACGAAGGGGTGCCCCTGGTCGGGACACCCCTTCTGATCAGCGCGTTGTCTGACCTGGTGCGGTGGGTGTGGGATTTGAACCCACGGTGACATCGCTGCCACGACGGTTTTCAAGACCGTTCTCCCAGGCCGCTCAACCTCGCACCCTCATGTGAGGACCGTGGTCCACACACGTCCGCTGGCCCCGCTTCCCTCGTTCGCCACCCGCTGGAACCACTCGGGCGTCACGACCCCATGCAGGACGGCGGGGCCTCGGTGAACGCCCTCCGCCGGCGGCGGCAGCCGTGGGGTCAGGCCAGGGGGTTTTCGCCGGTGTTTTTGCGGATCAGGACCTCGATGCCGTCCAGCACTCGTTCCAGGCCGAAGGTGAAGTCGTCGTCCGTCTCCTGGAAGGTGCCGGCCTCGATCAGTTCGCGGACCGCGGGGAAGGTCTCCGCGTCGACGAACTTGTCCATGGCCCGGCCGTAGTTGGCCATGAGCTCCTCCTCGCTCTGGTCCTGGCTGGTCAGCGGCATGGACACCTGAGCGTTGTTGCGTACGTAGCCGACCATCAGCAGCATCACCGAGAGCTTCTCGTTCGGCGAGAGCCCGGTGCGGCCGAGGGTGCGCAGCCCGCATTCGAGCCAGCTCATCTGGCCCGGCTCCAGCGGCGGCCCGCTGACCGGGACCTGCAGCATCCACGGGTGGCGCCGGAAGATCTCCAGGAACGCGCGGGCCCACAGCTCCAGGCCGCCGCGCCAGTCCTTGTCGCTGCCTTCGAGCAGCGGCGGCTTGCCGTACGCCATGTCGACCATGAGCGAGTGGAGTTCGTCCTTGCTCGACACGTGCCGGTACAGGGACATCGTCGCGAAGTCGAGCCGCTCGGCCACCCGAGCCATCGACAGGGAACCCAGCCCGAACTGGTCCGCGTACTCGATCGCCGCCGTGACGATGCGTGCCGCGCTCAGGCCAGCGCGTGCTCCGCGCTGTTCCCGGCTGCGCAGCTCCCACAGCACGTCGATGCTGCCCGGCAGGCCGCTGCCCTCGTTACTGGTCATGGAGCGTCCCGCCTTCATTCGTCCTCTTCGAGAGATCCGGAGATGCAATGCGTATCACGCACGCATCCCTGACATGGTATGCGTCACCAGGCCGTTTTCCCGCACCCCCGCCGGAATGCGGGAAAGGCTCCCGCCGGTTCGGCGGGAGCCCTTCCCGGCCCGGGGCCGGTCAGCCCAGGTGCGCGGAGATCTCCCCCAGGACGGCGCCCGCCTGGGAGTTGAGGTAGAAGTGGCCGCCGGGGTACGTGCGCAGCGCGTACGGGCCGGTGGTGTGCCCCTCCCAGGCGCGTGCCTCCTCGGGCGTCACGTGCGGGTCGCTGTCGCCGGTCAGGACGAAGAGCGGGCAGGTCAGCGGCGTCCCGGGCTGGTACCGGTAGGTCTCGGCGGCCCGGTAGTCGGCGCGGATCGCCGGCAGGATCATGCGGACGATCTCCGGGTCGCCGAGTACCGCGGTGTCGGTGCCGGCGAGCCGGGTGATGTCCGCGAGCAGGCCCTCGTCGTCGCGCAGGTGTACGCGCTCGTCGCGCACGGTGGACGGGGCGCGGCGGCCGGAGGCGAACAGTCCGTGCAGCACGGTGCCCTCGGCCTCCAGGCGCCGGGCGACCTCGAAGGCGAGGGTCGCGCCCATGCTGTGCCCGAAGAAGGTGACGGGCCGGTCGCACCACGGGCGCACCTGCTCGGCGAGGGCGTCCGCGAGCTCCCCGATCGAGTCGAGGCAGGGCTCGTGGCGGCGGTCCTGGCGGCCCGGGTACTGGATCGCCAGCACGTCCGCACCCGGCGTCAGCGCCCGGGAGACCGGGAAGAAGAAGGACGCCGAGCCGCCCGCGTGGGGGAAGCAGATCAGCCGGTGCGCGGCGTCCTGGCCGCCGGGGTGGAAGCGGCGCACCCAGGCGCCGGTCTCCACGGGGGCGGAGGTGGTCTGTGTGGTCATGCGGTGTACTCCTTCGTCCGTGACCCGACCGCCGCCTGGCCGCGGATCAGCTCCGCGGTGACGGGGTCGAGCTCGCGGGGGCCTGCGTCGAACTTGCACCGGACATGGAAGAGGTCGTTCATCAGGTCGGCCGAGCCGATCTTCCGCGAGGGCCCGCGCTCCGCGATCCCGGCGATCGGGAGCTTGCCGGTGTCGGCCCAGCACAGCCGGCCGCCGGAGTCGATGTAGCTGCGCGCGCGGCCCGCGTTGTCGGGGTGCACGCAGTACGGGACGTCGAGGTAGCCGTGGCGGAACGCCTTGAGCAGGGCCCGCCCCAGGTCGTCGTCGAGGTTCAGGACGGCGTCGACCAGGGCCCGCGCCTCCTGGTAGGTCGGGGAGTCGGTGAAGGTGTCGTCGGGTCCGCGGCCGGTGCGCAGCGCGGTGTTGCTGGCGTATTCGAGGGCCTGGACGTTCTCCGCGATGGTCGGGATGCGGCGGGCCTCGGCGGCCGTCTTGACGATGAGCCGTTCCGCGCCGGTGGTGACGGCGAGTCGGGCGGCGCTGGCGAGGAGCCCGTACGCGCCGTGATCCGTCTCCGGATAGACGCCCATGTAGGCGTAGATGACGACGTGCCAGTTGTCGACGGGCAGCAGCTCGGCGCTGAGCCGGCGCAGCGCGGTGACGGCCTCCCGGTCCTGGACGGGGTCGGTCTGCTGGGCGTAGCTCATGGAGATGGAGCGCAGGCCGCGCTGGGCGAAGAACATCGCTTCGAGGAAGCTGATGGCGACGAGCTGGCTGGGCGGGCAGAGCTGGCCCATCATGCAGCCGCCGAAGGTCTCCAGGTGGGGTTCGATGCCGACGTCCTGCATGCGCACATACAGGTCGCAGCAGTCCTCCCAGTTGCGGATGGCGTCGGCGAGCGGGGTGCGCCCGTAGGGCAGGCAGTACGAGACCGGCCCGCCCTCGGTGGCGTTGAGGTTCAGCCGCATCATCGCCCGGAAGATGTCGATGGGTGTGGCGGAGCCGTGCCGGACCTGGACGGGGAATCCCGTGTCGCGTACGCCGTCCAGCACGGCGGCGGTGGTTTCGGGCGGGTGGCTGACGACCGGGTACCCGTTGAGGTCGATGCCGTCGCGCAGGGCGGTCTCGACGGCCTCCAGGTTGCCGACGCGGGTGTAGCTGTCGAGGGTGAGGGTGCCTACGGTGGCGGCGCCGGCGGCCTTGGTGGCGACGAGCCCGGTGCGCATCCGGCCGGGGTCCCCGAATCCCATGCGGGGCTGGACGACCAGGCGGCCGTTGCCGCCCTCCCTGCGGACGAACTCCCCGAAGTCGACGGGGGCCGGGCCGGCGGGCCGCCCTTCGCGGACGGCGGTGAGTTCGCTCATGCGGAGACCCGGGCGTGGTCCGCGGCATCCACGGCCCGCCGGGGCTCCGACGGCAGGGTGGCGAGGAAGGCGTGGAACGCGGCGATCGGGTCCTGGCCGTCCTCGAACACGGCGTCGAAGCCGGCGGCCATCAGCTCGTGGGTGCGGCTGGCGCCCTCGCCTCCGTCGGTGCCGAGCTTGCCGCCGATGACGATGGGCGTCGCGGCCAGCGGGGCGGCGTCCCGGAGCCGGCCGATGACCCGCATCCCGTCCTGGTAGCCGTGGCCGTTGACGCTGCTGATCACGATCATCTCGGGATTGCGGTCGCGGCATTCGGAGACGAGCAGCTCGTCGGGGACGCACGGGCCGAGGTTGACCACGTCGTACCCGCACTCCTCGATGAGCAGCTGGAGGAAAACGAGGTTCCAGGTGTGGGAGTCGGAGGCCAGGGTGGTGACGATCACGGTTCCCTTCGACCGCTCGACGAACGACTCCGTGCCTCTGGCGGACAGGTCATGCATCATCGCCCTCCACACTCCGGTAGGTGCGTACGTGTTCGATGCGGGAGACGGAGACGACCTTGCCGCCGGAGACGGCGACCTCGGTCGGGGCCGGGCGCCCGAGGAACATCAGGAGGCTCGACGTGGGCCCGTACGCACCGGCGTTGGGGATGCGTACGAGGTCGCCCTCGTCCAGCGGGGGCAGGTCGATGCCGCGGCCCAGGACGTCGCCGGGGGTGCACAGCGGGCCGACCAGGCTCGCCTTCTCGGTCTCCTCGCCCGCCTCGACCTGCACGGACACCGGCAGCAGCCGGCCGAGGCCGGACATCCCGCCGAAGGTGTTGATGCCGGCGTCGAGGATGACGAACTTCTTGCCCCGGCTGATCTTGACGTTGCTGACGCGGGCCACCAGGGTGCCGCTGTCGCCGGAGAGGTAGCGGCCGGACTCGACGGCGAGCCGCGGCGCGCCTTCGCGCCACTGCGGGAAGTGCAGGTCGAGCGAGGCCTCCAGCTCGGTGCGGAGCTTGGGGTAGCGGGCCCGCTCGCCGTGCTGCGCGTACGGGACGGAGAAGCCGCCGCCGATGTCGAGCAGGCGCAGCGGGACGCCCAGGTCGTCCTGGATCGCGGCGGCCACGCGGATGGTGTGGGTGAGTTCGCCGATGAGGGATTCCTCGTCGGCGGCGTTGCTCTGGGAGAAGAGGTGGAGTCCGGCGATCCGGGTACCGGGCACCGAGCGCAACTGTTCGGCGAGGTCCGCGACGGTCTCGCTGTCGATGCCGAACTGGGTGGGGGCGCCGGTCATCCGGATGCTGGTGGTGGCGCTGGCGGAGGCGCTGTTGATGCGCAGCAGGCAGTCGGCGACGGTGTCGTGTTCGAGGGCGGCGCCGCCGATGTGCTCCAGGTCGCTCAGGGACTCGGCGGAGAAGGTGCACACGCCGGCCGCGATGGCCTCGTACAGCTCCTCGGGGGTCTTGCCGGGCCCGGTGTAGAGGATGTCGGAGCCCGGGTAGCCGGCTTCGAGGGCGGCGGCGAGCTCACCGGTGGAGCTGATCTCGGCCTTGCAGGCGGGGCCCTCGCCGTCGCGCAGGGCCCGTACGAGGTCGACGTGCGGGTTGGCCTTGAAGGCGTAGAACACCTCGAAGCTCTCGGGCAGCCAGCCGAACAGGTCCCGGCGGGCGGCGCGGGCGCGGTCGAGGTCGTAGACGTACAGGGGTGTGCCGTACTGGCGGGCGAGCTCGGTCGGCTCCATGGACGGGAAACTCACTTTCCACTTCCTTCGAGCAGCAGGGCCAGCTCTTTGCGGGCGTTCTTGCCGTGCTGGGTGAGCGGGAACTCGCTCAGCACGCGGACGATCGCCGGGACCTTGGCGGGCTCCAGGCGCTGGGCCACGCCCCTCCGCACCTCGGCGGGGGTCAGGTCGCCCTCGACGAAGAGGGCGAGGTCGTGCTTTTCGCCGGGCGCCAGGGCCGCGGCGGCGCGCACTCCGGGGATGTCCATGGCGGCGCCCTCGATTTCGAGGGTGCTCATGCGCAGGCCCTTGCGCTTGAACATGTCGTCGCGGCGGCCCTCGAAGTAGAGGTAGCCGTCGGCGTCGAGGTGGCCGTAGTCCCCGGTGTGCAGGCTGCGCTGCCCGCTGGCGGGGTCGGTGCGGAAGGTGTCGGCGGTGATCTCGGGGCTGTTCCAGTAGCCGGGCATGACGTGCGGGCCGACGGCGACGATCTCGCCGACCTCGCCGGCGGGCAGCTCGTTGCCGTCCGCGTCGACGATCAGCACGCGGGTGCCGGGCAGCGGGAGGCCGACGGCGCCGGGGCGCATCCGGTCCTCCTCGGGCGGCATGACGGTGATGCGCTTGGCTTCGGTCTGGCCGTACTGGCGCACCACGCGGGCTCCGGGGAAGTGCTCGCGCAGTGCGTCGATGGTGGCGGGCGGCAGGGCGGCGCCGGTGTTGGTGAACATCCGGACCGGGGCCTGCGGCTCGGTGTCCCGCTTCGCCAGGCTGACGATCATGGTGGCGAAGGAGGGGACGATCGGGACCACGGTCGCGCCGGTCTCGCGCATGCGGCGCACCAGCGTGAGGTCGGAGTCCTGGTCGGCGAGGACGATCTCGCAGCGGGCGATGCAGGTCATGACGACCTTGTAGAGGCCGTAGTCCCAGGACATCGGGAATCGGCAGAAGACGATGTCGTCCGACCGGTACCCCAGTGCCTCGACCAGGCCCCGGGAGGCGAACGCCACCTGGGCGTGCGGGCAGACGACGCCCTTGGGGGCGGCGGTGCTGCCGGAGGTGTAGATGAGGGTCGCCACGTCGTCGGGGCGTACCTCGGAGGTGGTGCGGGCGCCTTGCGTGCGCAGTTCCTCGACCTCGGCCCACACGTCGGCGAGCCGGTGCACCGCGCCGACGGCCTCCTGGAGGCCCGCGCCGGTCGCGGCGTCGCCGATGGCCAGCTTGGGCCCGGCGTTCTCACTGACCTGGCGCAGGTGGTACGGCTTCATGGTGGGGTTGAGCGGTACGAACACCGCTCCGGCCCGGGAGGCTCCGTAGAACATGGCGGCCAGCTCGCGGCTGGTCGGCAGCTGGAGCACGACCGGGTCGCCGACGCCGATGCCGCGGCTGCCCAGCCAGGCCGCGAAGGCCTGGCTGTACTCGTCGAGCTCGCGGTAGGTCCAGGCACCCGCGGCGTCGCGGATGGCGGGGGCGTCCGGCGCCGCCGCGGCGGCGGCGTCCAGCAGCCCGTGGACGGTTTCCTTCTGGGACGGTCCGTGTCCGGGAGCAATTCCGGCTGTTCCGGCTGTTCCGGATTCTTCGCGTATCGAATACGAGAGGCTGGCCAACGCCCCACTCCTGCCTTGAGTTGTGGCTCGGGTCGTCCCCCCGTGAACCGGCTGGAAAATACCCGAGGGAGACAGGACATCCTTCTTTTCAGATGTCGCTTGAATTCAGACTGAGTTCGCTTGGAACGACCGGGCAATGTGGTCGGTAACGACCTTCCGGACGTCGTCGGCGTGTTCGTTCAGGAAGAAGTGGCCCCCGGTGAAGACGGTGAGGCTGAACGGCCCGGCGGTGTGTTCGCGCCAGGCCGCCGCCTCGTCCGTGCTCACGTGCGGGTCCTCGGTCCCGGTCAGTACGGCGATCGGCGTACCGAGCGGCGGGCCGGGGCGCCAGCGGTAGCTCTCGGCGGCCTTGTAGTCGCTGCGGATGGTGGGAAGGATCATGCGGACGAGCTCCGGATCGTCCAGGACGGCCGCGTCGGTGCCCTGCAGGCGCAGGATGCCGGCGACGAGTTCCTCGGCGGTCTCGGCCTGACTCGACCCCCCGCGGGCCCGGGACGGGGCCCGCATGCCGGAGACGACGAGGCCGGCCGGCGGCCGGCCCCGCTCCTCCAGACGGCGGGCGGTCTCGAAGGCGACCATGGCCCCCATGCTGTGCCCGAACAGGGTCACGGGCCGGTCCGACCAGGCCAGGACCTCCTCGGCGGCGTGTGCGGCGAGCGTCTCGATGTCCTCGATGCAGGGCTCGCTGCGGCGGTCCTGGCGCCCGGGGTACTGCACCGCGAGCACGTCCACCTCGGGGGCGAGCGCCCGGGCCATCGGGAACCAGAACGTGGCGGCGCCGCCCGCGTGCGGGAAGCAGACGAGGCGGTGTGGGGCGTCCGGCGAGGGCTCGAACCGCCGGATCCATGCACTGGTGCCCTGCAGCGTTTCCGTCATGACTCCTCGACTTCCCTTCCCGGCGACCGGGCGGTATCCCGAGACCGGGCGGTATCCCGAGGCCTCACCCCATCGAAACGGCGGGCGGGCACCGGCCGCCATTGCCGCCGCCCCCTGTGACCACCCTTCACCACCCCTAATTTCGCCGGGCCCCCGCCATTCCGACCAGGGGCGCGGCGGCTTAGGGGTTTTCAGCAGGGATGAAGAACAGCAGCCTGAATGGGGTGAACTCCGGTTGGGGGTCCCCCCGGACGGAGTGTGGGGAGGAATGCGCAGGTGTTTTCCGTCGTGCGGTGACGCAGCTGTGCGTGCGCCCTCCCACTGCCACCCGCTGAGCCCGAGCCCCGACCACGACCCACGCGATCGATCCAGGCCGTGACCGCACACCAGGTGCGGGGCGGATGAGAGAGGGACCCATGACGGAACTCACCACTGCGCCTTCGGAGACGACGGTCCGCGCGTTTCCGCTGCCGCGCACCGGCTGTCCGATGCAGCCGGCTCCGGATTACGCCGTGCTGCGCGAGACGGAGCCCGTCTCCCGCGTGAAGCTGACGTTCAACGGCCGCGAGGCCTGGCTGCTGACCCGGTACGAGGACATGCAGCAGATGCTGCGCGACCCGCGTTTCGAGTCGGACATCGCCGACCCCGGCTACCCGCTCCAGTTCGGCTTCCCCCTGGAGCTGCTGGAGCAGGGCATCGTGCAGCGCACCCTCTTCCACATGGACCCGCCGGTCCACACGCAGCACCGCATGATGCTGATGCCGGAGATGACCGCCAAGAAGGTCGAGGCCATGCGGCCCCGCACCCAGGAGATCGTCGACGAGCTCATCGACGCGATGCTCGCCCAGGGCGGCCCGGTGGACATCATCTCCGCGCTGACGATGCCGCTGCCGTCCGTCGCGATGACGGAACTGCTGGACGTGCCGCGCGACCAGACGGACCTCTTCTACCGCTGGATCACCTCGCTGGTGACCCAGGGCACCCCGGAGGAGCACGCCGCCGCCAACACCGAGGTCGAGATCCTGCTGCACCGGCTGATCGCCGAGCGCACGGAGAAGCCCGCGGACGACCTGATCAGCAGCCTGATCCTGCGCAACCAGGAGCGCGGCGGCGACCTCGGCCCCACCGACATCAGCGCCCTCGTCCGCACGATGATCGCGGGCGGCCACGAGAGCACCATGAACGGCATGACGATGGCCGTCCTGGTGCTGCTCAGCCACCCCGAGCAGGCGGCGGTCCTGCGCGAGAACCCGCAGCTCGCCGGCCAGGCGGTCGACGAGCTGATGCGCTTCTCCAGCGTCGCCGACCACGGCACCGTCCGCGTCGCGAAGGAGGACGCGGAGATCGGCGGCCGGCTGATCCGCAAGGGCGAGGGCGTCATCTGCTCGCTGACCGCGGCCAACCACGACCCGAGCGTGTTCGCGGACCCGAACACCCTCGACTTCCACCGCAAGGAGGCCGCGCAGAACATCGCGTTCGGCTACGGCCACCACCGCTGCGCGGGCCAGGTCCTGGTCCGCATGCAGATGGAGGTCGTCTTCACCACGCTGCTGCGCCGCATCCCGGGGCTCCGTCTGGCCAAGCCGGTCGAAGAGCTCCCCTTCAAGGAAAAGGCCCTCATCGACGGCCTGCACGAGCTGCCGGTCACCTGGTAACGGAGAGGACGAAGATGCTGCAGGTCATTATCGACAAGGACGTCTGCGTCGCCTGTGGGGCCTGTGTGCTCTCGGGTCCGGACGTCTTCGACCAGAACGAGGACGGCCAGGCCGTCCTCGTCGTCGACGAGCCCGGCGAGTCGCTGCGCGACCAGATCCTGGATTCCATCGAGGCCTGCCCGGTGCAGGCCCTGACCCTCGTCGAGCACGCGGTGGCCACGGCCGAGTGACCCCGCCCGTCCGCCCGGAGACACCCGTCGTCTCCGGGCGGACGGCGACTTGTCGTCGCTCCGCCCCGCCGGAGCCCCAGGTCCGTCCTTACGAACGTCTTTACGTCACGTCTTTACGTCCTTCCGTCCGCTGCGGACAACGAGTGTGTGGAGTGCTAGATGACTGAGCCCGGAAACTTTGTCTCCGGCACCGACGGTGTGCCGACCGGTCACACCGCGGCGGACGCGGCGACGGAGTCCGCGCTCGTGCGTGACCTCGAGGCGCTTCCGACGACCGAACAGACCCACGTCCTGCTCGACCTCGTACGCGATCACGCGCTCGCCGTGCTGCGGGCGAAGTACGCCGACGCCCCGGAGGCGCTCGCGGGGGCCGGCCTGCCCGTGTCGGTCGACCCCGACCGCTCCTTCAAGGACCTTGGCCTGGACTCCGTCGCGCTGCTGGAGCTCCAGGTGCGGCTGAACGCGGCCACCGGCCTGGCGCTGCCGCCGACCGTCGCCTTCGACCACCCCTCGCCGGCCGAACTCGCCGCGCACCTGCGCACCGAGGTCCTGGGCCTGGCCGACCGCCCCGAGGCGCCGGTGCGCGCCGTGGCCGTGTCGGACGAACCCATCGCCATCGTCGGCATCGGCTGCCGCTACCCCGGCGGGGTCGCCTCCCCGGAGGACCTGTGGCGGCTGGTCAGCAACGGCGAGCACGTACGGGACGAGTTCCCCGCCGACCGCGGCTGGGACCTGGAGGCGCTGTTCTCCGACGACCCGTCGACGCCCGGCACCACGTACGTGCGCCACGGCGGGTTCCTGCCCGACGCGGCCGAGTTCGACGCGGACTTCTTCGGGATCAGCCCGCGCGAGGCCCTCGCGATGGACCCGCAGCAGCGGCTGGTGCTGGAGAGCGTGTGGGAGGCCGTCGAGCGGGCCGGCATCGACCCCGCGACGCTGCGCGGCACCGAGGCGGGCGTGTTCATCGCCGCCGAGCCGCAGGAGTACGCGATGCGGCTGCACGAGGCCCCGGACGGCCTCGACGGCTACCTGCTGAGCGGCAACGCCCCCAGCGTCATCTCCGGCCGCGTCTCGTACGTCCTCGGGCTCGCCGGTCCGGCCCTCACCGTCGACACCGCCTGCTCCGGCTCCCTCGTCGGCATGCACCTGGCGGTCCAGTCGCTCCAGCGCGGCGAGTGCACGCTCGCGCTGGCCGGCGGTGTGGCCGTCATGGGCAGCCCCGGCACCTTCACCGCCTTCAGCCGCCAGCGCGGCCTCTCGCCCGACGGTACGGTCAAGGCCTTCGCGGCCGCCGCCGACGGCACCGCCTTCGCCGAGGGCGTCGGCGTGTTCGTCCTGGAGCGGCTGTCCGACGCGCAGAAGAACGGCCACCCGGTCGTCGGCGTCATCCGCGGCTCCGCCCTCAACCAGGACGGCGCCTCCAACGGCCTGACCGCGCCCAGCGGCCGCGCCCAGCAGCAGGTCATCCGCCAGGCCCTCGCCAACGCCGGCCTGACCGGCGGGCAGGTAGACGCGGTCGAGGCGCACGGTACGGGCACCACCCTCGGCGACCCGATCGAGGCGCAGGCCCTGATCGCCACGTACGGCAAGGGCCGCCCCGAGGACCGGCCGGTGTGGCTCGGCTCCGCCAAGTCGAACATCGGGCACACCCAGGCGGCGGCCGGTTCGGCCGGCGTCATCAAGATGCTGATGGCGATGCGGCACGACGAGCTGCCCCGCACCCTGCACGTGGACGAGCCCACCCCCAACGTCGACTGGTCGGCGGGCGAGGTCCGCCTGCTGACCGAGTCCCGCGCCTGGCCCAAGGGCGAGGAGCCCCGCCGCGCCGGCGTCTCCTCGTTCGGCGTCAGCGGCACCAACGCGCACGTCATCATCGAGGAGCCGCCCGCAGCCGAGGCCCCCGCCCCCGCCCCCGAGGTCGCGCCGAAGGCCGGCCCCGTGCTGCTGCCGGTCTCCGCCGCGAGCGGGACCGCGCTGCGCGCCCAGGCGGCCCGCCTGCTGGCCCACGCCGAGCAGGAGGACGCCCCGGCCGCGGCCGACCTCGGCTACTCCCTCGCCACGACCCGCGCCCGCCTCGCCCACCGCGCCGTGGTGGCCGCCGACGACCGGGACGCCGTACTGGCGGGCCTGCGGGCCCTGGCCGAGGGCCAGGAGTCCCCGTACGTCTTCCCGGGCACCGCCGACGCCGGCCGCCTCGCCTTCCTCTTCACCGGTCAGGGCAGCCAGCGTGCCGCCATGGGCCGCGCCCTGTACGACACCCAGCCGGTGTTCGCCGCCGCCCTGGACGAGGCGATCGGCCACCTCGACCTCCAGCTGGACCGGCCGCTGCACGAGATCCTGTTCGCCGCCGAGGACAGCGCCGACAGCGCCCTGCTCGACGAGACGGTGTACGCGCAGGCGACCCTCTTCGCCGTCGAGGTGGCCCTGTTCCGGCTGCTGGAGTCCTGGGGCGTGCGCCCCGACTACGTAGCGGGCCACTCGATCGGCGAGCTGGCCGCAGCGCACGTCGCGGGCGTGCTGTCCCTGGACGACGCGGCGACTCTGGTGGCCGCGCGCGGCCGCCTGATGCAAGAACTGCCCAAGGGCGGCGCCATGGTGGCGGTGACGGCCTCCGAGGAGACCGTCGCCCCGCTGCTCGCGGCCCTCGCCGACCGGGTGGCGATCGCCGCCGTCAACGGCCCGGCGTCCGTGGTCATATCGGGCGAGGCCGAGGCCGTCGCCGAGGTCGCCGCCCGGCTGGAGGCCGACGGGCACCGCACCAAGCGGCTGCGGGTGAGCCACGCCTTCCACTCGCCGCTCATGGAGCCGATGCTGGCCGAGTTCCGCCGCATCGCCGAGATCCTGGACTACTGCGCCCCGCGCATCCCCCTGGTCTCGACGCTGACCGGGCGCGCCGCGACCGCCGCCGAGCTGTGCTCGCCGGAGTACTGGGTCCGGCACGTCCGCGAGGCAGTCCGCTTCGCCGACGGGGTACGGGCGCTCGCCGAACTCGGCGCCACCACGTATCTGGAGATCGGCCCCGACCCGGTCCTGTCGGGCCTGGGCCGCGACTGCCTCGAAGGCCTCGAAGGCCCTGGCGGCGCCCCGGTGTTCGTCTCCGCGCTGCGCCGCGGCCACGACGACCTGCGCCAGCTGTCGGCCGCACTGGCCACCGCACACGCCCGCGGTGCGCGGGTGGACTGGGAGGCGTACTACGCGGGCAGCGGCGCGCGCCGCGTCGAGCTGCCGACGTACGCCTTCCAGCGCGAGCGCTTCTGGCTGGCCGCGCCGCTCTCGCGCGGCGACGCCGCCGGGCTCGGCCAGGTGGCCGCCGACCACCCGCTGCTGGGCGCGGTCGTCTCCCTCGCCGACACCGGCGCCTCGGTGCTGACCGGGCGGGTCTCGCCGCGCTCGCAGGCGTGGCTGGCCGACCACGTCATCGCCGGCAGCACGCTGCTCCCGGGCACCGCCTTCGTCGAACTCGCGCTGCGCGCGGGCGAGGAGACGGGCTGCGAGCGGGTCGACGAGCTGATCATGGAGGCTCCGCTGCTGCTGCCCGCCACGGGCGCGGTGGCCCTGCAGATCGTGGTCGACGCCGCCGCCGAGGACGGCCGCCGCCCGATCGCCTTCTACTCCCGCGACGAGGACGCCCCCGCCGACGCGCCGTGGACCCGCAACGCCTCGGGTGTGCTGACCGCCGCCCCGGCCGCCGCCGCCGAGCCCTTCGACGCCTCCGTGTGGCCGCCGCGCGGCGCCCGCGCCGTCGACACCACGCGCCTGTACGAGGACATGGCCGCCCAGGGGTACGGCTACGGCCCCGCGTTCCACGGCCTGAAGGCCGTCTGGCAGGGCGCCGAGGGCGTGGCCTACGCCGAGGTCGCACTGCCGGCCCACGTCGTGGACCAGGCCTCCGCGTTCGGGCTGCACCCGGCGCTGCTCGACGCCGTCCTGCAGGCCACCGACTTCGCCTCCCCCGAGCCCGTCGCCGACGGCCCGCGGCTGCCGTTCGCCTGGTCGGGGGTCTCCCTGTCCGCGGCCGGCGCCGCCGCGCTGCGGGTACGGATCACCGCGACCGGCGCCGACTCCGTCGCGCTCGACCTGGCGGGAGCCGACGGCCTGCCCGTCGCCTCCGTCGAGTCGTTCACGGTCCGCCCCGTCACCGCCGAGCAGCTGCGCCCCCAGGCCCACGACGCGCTCTTCCACCTGCGCTGGACCTCCCGGCCGCTGCCCGCGGACACGCAGGACGCGCCGGCCGCCGTCGCCCACCACGCCCTCCAGGGCGCCGCGGGCGAGGTCCCCGCGCAGGTGCGCGCCGTCGCCGGGGACGTCCTGACCGCGCTCCAGCAGTGGTTGGACGACGAGGAGTCGGCCGCCGGCCGCCTCGTCGTCCTCACCCGCGGGGCGGTCGCCGTCACCCCGGGCGAGGACATCGACCTGGCCCAGGCGCCCGTGTGGGGCCTGGTGCGCTCCGCGCAGGCCGAGAACCCGGGCCGCTTCGTCCTGCTCGACTCCGACGGCTCCCTGGAGCCGGCCGAACTGCTGCGGATCGCCGGGGCCCTCGACGAGCCGGAGGCGGCCGTCCGGGGCGGCGAGCTGTACGTCTCCCGGCTGGCCACACTGCCCGCGGCCGAGCCGCAGCCCGCGCCGTGGGGCCCGCAGGGCACCGTACTGATCACCGGCGGCACCGGCGGGGTCGGCGCCGCCGTCGCCCGCCACCTGGTCACCGAGCACGGCGTACGCCACCTGCTGCTGACCGGCCGCCGGGGCGCGGACGCCCCCGGCGTACGCGAGACCGCCGACGAGCTGACCGGGCTCGGCGCCGAGGTGACCGTCGCCGCCTGCGACGCGTCCGACCGGGACGCGGTGGCCGCGCTGCTCGCCGCGATCCCCGCCGGCCGGCCGCTCACCGCCGTCGTCCACGCGGCCGGTGTGATCGACGACGGTCTCATCGGCTCGCTCGACGCCGGGCGCCTGGACACCGTCCTGCGGCCCAAGGCCGACGGCGCCTGGAACCTGCACGAGCTGACGCAGGATCTGGACCTGTCCGCCTTCGTCCTGTTCTCGTCCACCGCGACCCTGCTCGACGGGGCCGGCCAGGGCAACTACGCGGCCGCGAACGGCTTCCTGGACGCGCTGGCCGCCACCCGCCGCGCCGCCGGACTCCCCGCGACCTCCCTCGCCTGGGGCCTGTGGACCGGCGTCGGCGGCATGGGCGGGCAGCTCGACGAGGCCGCCCTGCGCCGCATCGAGCGCCTCGGCCTCCAGGTGCTGTCCCCCGCCGAAAACCTCGCGCTGCTCGACGGCGCGCTCACCGCCACCGGCGGCGAAGGCGCCGTCGTACCCGTCCGGTTCAACCTGCGCGCCCTCCAGGCGCGGGCCGCCGAGGTCCCGTCCGTCCTGCGCGGGCTGGTCCGCCCCGCCCGCCGCAGCGCGGGCACCGGCGCCGTCCCCGTCGAGCAGTCCCTGGCCCGCCGGCTGTCGGGCCTGTCCCGCGCCGAGCGCGGCGAGGCCCTGCTGGACCTGGTCCGTACGCAGGTCGCGGCCGTCCTCGGCCACGAGAGCGGCGACCGGATCAACCCGACGCGCGCCTTCAACGAGATGGGCTTCGACTCGCTCGCCGCCGTCGAACTGCGCAACCGGCTCAGCTCCGCCATCAGTCTGCCGCTGGCGGCCACGCTGATCTTCGACTACCCGTCGCCGAGCGCGCTCGCCGACCACCTGGCGGACAAGCTGGGCGACCCGGGCAAGGAGGCCCGCCGTACGGCGCCCGTCACCGCGCTCGCGGCGGCCGACGACGACCCGATCGTGGTCGTCGGCATGGCCTGCCGCTACCCGGGCGGCGTCTCGACGCCGGACGACCTGTGGCAGCTGGTCCAGGGCGGGGTCGACGCCGTCGGTGCGTTCCCGACCGACCGCGGCTGGGACTCCGACATCCACGACCCGGAGCCGGGCAAACCCGGCAAGAGCCTCAGCGACAAGGGCGGATTCCTCTACGACGCGGCCGAGTTCGACGCCGAGTTCTTCGGGATCAGCCCTCGCGAGGCGCAGGCCATGGACCCGCAGCAGCGGCTGCTCCTCGAAGTCTCCTGGGAGACGTTCGAGCGGGCCGGCATCGACCCGCACGCCCTGCGCGGCAGCGACACCGGCGTGTTCGCCGGCGTGATGTACCACGACTGGGGCCTGCGCCTGGGCCCGCTGCCCGAGCAGCTCGCCGGCTACCACGGCAACGGCAGCCTGGCGAGCGTGGTCTCGGGCCGGGTCGCGTACGCGCTCGGCCTCGAAGGCCCCGCGGTCACCGTGGACACGGCGTGCTCCTCGTCGCTGGTGGCCATGCACTGGGCGGCGCAGGCGCTGCGGCGCGGCGACTGCGGGCTGGCGCTCGCGGGCGGTGTGACCGTCATGTCCACGCCGGACACCTTCATCGACATGAGCCGGCAGGGCGGTCTGGCCGCCGACGGCCGGTGCAAGTCCTTCGGCAGCGGCGCCGACGGCACGGGCTGGGGCGAGGGCGTCGGCCTGGTGCTCCTGGAGCGCCTCTCCGACGCCGAGCGCAACGGCCACCGGATCCTCGGCGTCCTGCGCGGCTCCGCCGTGAACTCGGACGGCGCGTCCAACGGCCTGACCGCCCCCAACGGCCCTTCGCAGCAGCGCGTCATCCGCCGCGCCCTCCAGGACGGCGGCCTGACCGCCGCCGACGTCGACGTCGTCGAGGGCCACGGCACCGGCACCACGCTGGGCGACCCCATCGAGGCGCAGGCCCTGCTGGACACGTACGGCCAGGAGCGCCCGGAGGACGGCCGGCCGCTGCTGCTCGGCTCGATCAAGTCCAACATCGGGCACACGCAGGCCGCCGCCGGTGTCGCGGGCGTCATCAAGATGCTCCAGGCGATGGAGCACGGCGTCCTGCCGAGGACCCTGTTCGCCGACGAGCCCTCCCCCCAGGTCGCCTGGGACGCGGGCGCGGTGGAGCTGCTGACCGACGCGGTCGAGTGGCCGGCGGGCGAGCGCCCGCGCCGCGCGGGCATCTCCTCCTTCGGCATCAGCGGTACGAACGCCCACCTCATCCTTGAGGAGCCGCCGGTGGCGGCTCCGGCCGAGGCCGCCACGGAGTCCACCGAGTCCTTCGGCGGTCCGGTGCCGTGGGTGGTGTCGGGCCGTACGGCGCAGGCGCTGCGCGCGCAGGCGGCGCGGCTGGTCGCGCATCTGGAGACCCTGGACGACGACGCGGACCTCGCGGTCACCGGCCGCGCGCTGGCCACCCGGCGCGCCCGGCTGAACGAGCGGGCCGTCGTCCTCGGCGAGAACCGCGCAGAGCTGCTGGCCGGCCTGACGGCCCTGGCCGAGGGCGGTACGTCCGCCGGTGTGGTGCAGGGCGTCGTACGGGAGGGCAAGTCGGCCTTCCTGTTCACCGGCCAGGGCGCGCAGCGCCTGGGCATGGGCCGTGAACTGCACGCGGCGTTCCCGGTGTTCGCGCGGGCTCTGGATGCTGTGGTCGGGGCGCTGGACGAGCACTTGGACACCCCGCTGTACGAGGTGATGTGGGGCGAGGACGAGGCGCTGTTGAACAGCACCGCGTTCACGCAGCCCGCGCTGTTCGCGATCGAGACGGCTCTCTTCCGGCTGGTGGAGTCCTGGGGTGTGCGGCCCGACTTCCTGGCGGGGCACTCCATCGGCGAGATCTCGGCCGCGCACGCGGCCGGGGTGCTGTCGCTTGAGGACGCCGCCCGCCTGGTCACCGCGCGCGGCCGCCTGATGCAGGCACTGCCCTCCGGCGGAGCCATGGCCGCGATCGAAGCCACGGAGGAGGAGATCCTCCCGTACGTCTCCGACGTGGTCGGCATCGCGGCCATCAACAGCCCCCGCTCCATCGTGGTGTCGGGTGCCGAGGACGCCGTAGAGGCGATCCAGGCGCACTTCACCGAGCAGGGCCGCAAGACCACCCGGCTCCGCGTCTCGCACGCCTTCCACTCCCCGCTCATGGACCCGGCCCTCGCCGAGTTCCGGGCCGTCGCCGAGAGCATGACGTACGAGCCCGCCCGGATCCCGGTCGTCGCCGGGGTCCACGGCGAGCTCAACGAGAACTGGGGCACCCCCGACTACTGGACCCGCCACCTCCGCGAAGCCGTCCGCTTCTCCGACACCGTCCAGCGCCTGCACGCCAAGGGCGTCAGCCGGTTCCTCGAACTCGGCCCCGACGCCGTCCTGACGGCCCTCACCCGTACGACCCTGGACGCGGACGCCGACGCCGACTCCCCCGTCGTCGAGCCGGTGCTGCGCAAGAACCGCCCCGAGGCGCACTCCCTCCTCACCGCCCTCGCGCAGCTCCACACCACCGGGGCGCCCATCGACTGGACGGCCTTCTACCGGACCGCCGAGGACCGCTGGTCCGAGCTGCCGACGTACGCCTTCCAGCACCAGCGGTACTGGCTGGAGGGGGCGGCCGCCGGCGGCGGCGCCGGGCTCGGCTCCGCCGGCCTCGAACCGGTCGGGCACCCGCTGCTCAGCGCCGCGCTCCCCGCGGCCGACTCCGGCGAGGTCGTCCTGACCGGACGCCTGTCGGTGGACACCCAGCCGTGGCTGGCCGACCACGACGTCCTCGGCTCGATCCTGCTGCCGGGCACCGGCTTCGTCGAGCTGGCCGTCCGGGCCGGCGACCAGGTCGGCTGCGACCGGATCGAGGAGCTGCTCCTCGAAGCACCGCTGATCGTGCCCGCCCGCGGGGGCGTTGCCCTCCAGGTGCGGGTCGGCGCCCCGGACTCCTCGGGCGCCCGGTCGATCGGCATCCACTCCCGCGGCTCCGCCCCGGACGCCCCGTGGACCCGCCACGCCTACGGCACGGTGGTTCCGGGGGCCCCGGCTCCCTCGTTCGACCTGTCCCAGTGGCCGCCGGCCGGTGCGACCCCGCTCGACGTCAACGGCGCGTACGACCGGCTGCTGGAGCGCGGGTACGCGTACGGCCCGGTGTTCCAGGGCCTGAAGGCCGCCTGGGTCCAGGGCGACGACGTGTTCGCCGAGGTGGCGCTGCCCGAGACGGCGCACGGCGACGCGGCCCTCTTCGGGCTCCACCCGGCGCTCCTCGACGCCGCGATGCACGCGGACCTGCTCGGTGGCGACGGCGCTGCCGAAGGTGCGACGCTGCTGCCGTTCTCCTGGAACGGGGTCACCCTGCACGCGGCCGGTACGTCCGTGCTGCGGGTGCACATCCGCCGGGTGCGCGGGGACGAGGTCTCGGCGATCATGGTCGCCGACGAGACGGGTGCGCCCGTGGCGACCGTGGAGTCGCTGGTGTCGCGCCCGGTTTCCGAGGCCCAGCTGGCCGCCGCCTCCGGTGGTGCGTCCGCCGCCCTGCACCGCGTCGAGTGGCTGCGTACGGCGCCGGGCGGGGCCGAAGCGGCAGAGGCCGCCGTGTACTTCTCCCCCGTACCGGCCGGCGCGGACGCCGCGGCCCGGGTGCGTGCGGTGGTGCCTGAGGTGCTCGCGAAGGTCCAGGAATGGCTGGCCGATCCGGAGTCCGCGGCCACCCGCCTCGCCGTGGTCACCCGCGGCGGTGTCTCCGTACTGGCCGGCGAGGACGCCGATCCGGCGCAGGCCGCCGTCTGGGGTCTGGTCCGGGCGGCCGAGGCCGAGAACCCCGGCCGGTTCGTGCTGGTCGACGTGGCCGCCGGAACCCGCGATCCGGGCGCCGACGTGGCCACCGCGGTGGCCTCCGGCGAGTCCGAGACGGCGGTGCGCTCCGGCGAGGTGCGCCTGCCGCGCCTGGCCCGGATCCCCTCCCCCGCCCCCGTCTCCCCGTGGGGTACGACCGGCACCGTGCTGATCACCGGCGGTACCAGCGGCCTCGGCGCGCTGGTGGCCCGCCACCTGGTCACCGAGCACGGGGTGCGCCACCTGCTCCTGACCAGCCGCCGCGGCCTCGAAGCGCCGAACGCCTCGGCGATCGTCGCCGAGCTCGCGGAGCTGGGAGCCCACGCCTCGGTGGCGGCCTGCGACGTGACGGACCGGCAGTCGCTCGCCGGCGTGCTGGCCGGGATCGACGCGGCCCACCCGCTGAGCGGGGTGGTGCACGCCGCCGCCGTCGCGGGCGGCGGGCTCGTCGGCTCGCTGACCGCCGAGGGCTTCGAGTCCGTACTGCGGCCCAAGACCGACGGCGCGTGGAACCTGCACGAGCTGACCCGGGACGCCGACCTGAAGGCGTTCGTCCTCTTCTCCTCCGCCGGCGGCTCGGTCCTGGCCGCCGGCCAGGCCGACTACGCCGCGGCCAACTCCTTCCTGGACGCGCTCGCCGCCCACCGCCGGGCCGCGGGGCTGCCGGCCACGGCGCCCGCGTTCGGCATGTGGGAGATCAGCACCGGTCTCGGCGGCGACCTCACCGACGCCGACCTGGAGCGCATGAAGCGGCTGGGCCTGCCGGCGCTGACCGTCGCGGAGGGCCTCGCCCTCTTCGACGCCGCCGTCGCCGGGTTCGACGCCGTGGTCCTGCCGCTCAAGACCGACGCGGCGGCGCTCGCCGCCCGCGGCGAGGACCTGCCCGCGCTGCTGCGCGGCAAGGTGCGCGGCCCGGTCCGCCGGACCGTGCAGGCGCAGAGCCCGGAAACCTCCGAGCTGGAGCGCCGCCTCGCCGGGGCCTCCGCCCAGGAGCGCGACCGGATCGTCCTCGAACTCGTCCGTACGCAGGTGGCGGCGGTGCTCGGCCACCCGTCCCCGGACGCGATCGGCCCGGAGACGGCCTTCCGCGAGCAGGGCTTCGACTCGCTGGCCGCCGTCGAGCTGCGCAATCTGCTCCAGGCCGCCACCGGTCTGCGGCTGCCGGCCACGCTGGTCTTCGACTACCCCAACTCCCGGGCGGTCGCGGGCTTCGTGGTGGACAAGCTGTCGGCCACCACCACCAAGGCGGCCCCGGCCGCCGCCGCCGCGCCGCGCGCCACCACCCCCACCGACTCGGACCCGATCGCGATCGTCTCGATCAGCTGCCGCTTCCCCGGCGGCGTACGGTCCGCCGAGGACCTGTGGGACCTGGTCGCCGAAGGCCGGGACGCCGTCGGGGCGTTCCCGACCGACCGCGGCTGGGACGCAGACGCCATCTACGACCCCGAGCCCGGCACGCCCGGCAAGACGTACGCCAAGGACGGCGGATTCCTCTACGACGCCGCCGAGTTCGACGCGGAGTTCTTCGGCATCATGCCGCGCGAGGCCCTCGCGATGGACCCGCAGCAGCGCCTGCTGCTGGAAGCCGCGTGGGAGACCTTCGAGCGGGCCGGCATCGACCCGCAGACCCTGCGCGGCAGCCGGACCGGCGTGTATGCGGGCATCATGTACCACGAGTACGGCAGCCGTCTGACGGACGTCCCCGAAGACCTCGCGGGCTACCTCGGCAACGGCAGCGCGGGCTCCATCGCCTCGGGCCGCGTCGCGTACACCCTCGGCCTGGAGGGCCCGGCCGTCACCGTCGACACCGCGTGCTCCTCCTCGCTGGTCAGCCTGCACATGGCCTGCCAGGCGCTGCGCTCCGGCGAGATCACGATGGCGCTGGCCGGCGGTGTGACCGTCATGCCGACGCCTGACCTGTTCGTCGACTTCAGCCAGCAGCGCGGACTCGCCGCCGACGGCCGCTCCAAGGCCTTCGCCGGGGCCGCCGACGGCACCGGCTGGGCGGAGGGCATCGGCCTGCTCCTCGTCGAGCGCCTCTCCGACGCGGAGCGGCTCGGCCACCCGGTGCTCGCCGTGATCCGGGGCAGCGCCATCAACCAGGACGGCGCCTCCAACGGCCTCACCGCCCCCAACGGGCCGTCCCAGCAGCGGGTCATCCAGCAGGCGCTGGCCGCGGCCGGTCTCACCACGGCCGATGTGGACGCCGTCGAGGGCCACGGTACGGGCACCCGCCTCGGCGACCCGATCGAGGCGCAGGCGCTGCTCGCCACGTACGGGCAGGGCCGCGACGAGGACAAGCCGCTGTGGCTCGGCTCGATCAAGTCGAACATCGGCCACGCGCAGGCGGCGGCCGGTGTCAGCGGTGTGATCAAGATGGTGGAGGCGCTGCGCCACGGCGTGCTGCCGAAGACGCTGCACGTGGACGAGCCCTCGCCGCAGGTCGACTGGACCGAGGGCAACGTCAGGCTGCTGACCGAGCCGGTCGAGTGGCCGGCGGGCGGGCGCCCGCGCCGTGCGGGTGTCTCCTCCTTCGGCCTGAGCGGTACGAACGCCCACGTCATCCTCGAAGAGGCCCCGCAGGGTGCGGCGGATCAGGAGCAGGAGCCGGAGCCGGTGGCGGTCACACCCGCGGCCGGTGCACCGGCCACCCTGGCCGTGTCGGCGAAGAGCGCGAAGGCCCTGCCCCGGCAGGCCGAGGCGCTGCGCGCCCACCTGGAGGCCCACCCGGAGCAGTCCCTGGCCGACATCGGCTACTCGCTGGTGGCGTCCCGGGCGGCGCTGGACCACCGTGCGGTGGTCCTCGCCGAGGACCGCGAGGGCGCGCTGCGGGAGCTGGCGAAGCTGGCCGAGGGCGTGGAGTCCGCGGACACCGTCACCGGCAGCCGCGCGGACGGCGCGACCGCGTTCCTGTTCACGGGCCAGGGTGCGCAGCGCCTGGGCATGGGCCGTGAACTGCACGCCGCGTTCCCGGTGTTCGCACAGGCTCTGGACGCCGTGGTCGCGGCCGTGGACGAGCACCTCGACACCCCGCTGTACGAGGTGGTGTGGGGCTCGGACGAGACGCTGCTCAACAGCACCGCCTACACCCAGCCGGCCCTCTTCGCCATCGAGACCGCCCTGTTCCGGCTGGTCGAATCCTGGGGCGTGCGGCCGGACTTCCTGGCCGGGCACTCCATCGGCGAGATCACGGCCGCGCACGCGGCCGGGGTCCTCTCCCTGGAGGACGCGGCCCGCCTGGTCACCGCGCGCGGCCGCCTGATGCAGGCGCTGCCCGCCGGCGGAGCCATGGCCGCGATCGAAGCCACGGAGCCCGAGGTCCTCCCGTACCTGGGCGACGAGGTCGGCATCGCGGCGATCAACAGCCCGCGCTCGATCGTGGTCTCCGGTACGGAGGAGGCCGTCGAGGCGATCCGGGCCGCCTTCACCGAGCAGGGCCGCAAGAGCACCCGGCTCCGGGTCTCGCACGCCTTCCACTCCCCGCTGATGGACCCGGCGCTCGCCGAGTTCCACCTCGTGGCCGAGTCCGTGACCCGGCACGAGCCGCAGATCCCGGTCGTGGCCGGGGTCCACGGCGCGATCAGCGAGGACTGGGGCACCCCGGACTACTGGAGCCGCCACCTGCGCGAGGCGGTCCGCTTCTCCGACACCGTCCAGCACCTCGCCGCCAAGGGCGTCCAGACCTTCCTGGAGCTCGGCCCCGACGCGATCCTCACCGCCCTCGCCCAGAACACCCTCGACGGCGCGGACGCCGTCATCGAGCCGACCGTACGCAAGAACCGGCCCGAGGCGCGCACCCTGCTGACCGCCCTCGCCCGGCTCCACGCCACCGGTACGGCCGTCGACTGGACGGCCGTGCACGCCGGGTCCGGCGCGCGGCCGGTCGAGCTGCCGACGTACGCCTTCGAGCGCCGTCCGTACTGGCTCGACGCCCCCGCTTCGGCCCCGGCCGGCGATGTCACGAGCCTGGGCCAGCAGCCGGCTCAGCACCCGCTGCTGAGCGCGGTGGTGGTCTCTCCGGAGGCCGGAGGCGTGGTGCTGACCGGCCGCCTGTCGGTGAAGACCCACGCCTGGCTGGCCGACCACGACGTCCTCGGGACCGTGCTCCTGCCCGGCACCGGATACGTCGAACTCGCCATCCGCGCCGGTGAGGAGGTCGGCTGCGACGTCATCGACGAGCTCACCATCGAGGCGCTGATGCCGATGCGCGAGGACGGCGGCGGCCTGGCCGTCCAGGTCACCGTCGACGCGGCCGACGCCAGCGGCCGACGCTCGCTCGCGGTGTACTCGCGTCCCGACGACGGCCCGGCGGACACGCCGTGGACGCGGCACGCGAGCGGTGTCCTGGCTCCCGGGGCCCAGCACCCGCCGGCCCCCGAGTCGTTCGGGGTCGGGACCGGGGTCTGGCCGCCCGAGGGCGCCGAGGAGGTCGACATCTCCGGGGTGTACGACTACCTCACCGGCCAGGGCTACGGATACGGGCCCATGTTCCGCTGCCTGCGCGGGATCTGGACGCGCGGCAAGGAGACCTTCGTCGAGGTGTCGCTGCCCGAGGACAACCTGGCGGTGGGCCACGAGTACCGCATCCACCCGTCGATCCTCGACGGCTCGCTGAGCGCGACGGACTTCATGGACGGGCGCAGCCCGCAGGACGTCGGAGGCACCCAGCTCCCGTTCGCCTGGTCCGGAGTGACCCTGCACGCGGCCGGTTCCTCGCAGCTGCGGGGCCGGATCACGGCAGTGGAATCGCACAAGTCGCAGGGTTCGGACGCCGTCCGGATCGAACTGTCCGACCTGCGCGGCACACCGGTCGCGACCATCGACTCCCTGGTGGTCCGCCCGGTCACGGCGGCCCGGGTCAACGCCGCCGCGGCCGCCGGCCAGGGCGAGCGCTCGTCGATGTTCCACCTGGTGTGGAACCAGCTGCCGCTGGGCGCCAGCGCCTCGGCGGTCGCCGACCGCTGGGCGGTCCTCGGCGGCTCCGACCACGCCTTCGGCGAGGGCCTGGCCGCGTACCCCGATCTCGGGGCGCTCGCCGCGGCGCTCGACGGCGGCGCGGAGCTGCCCGAGGTGGTCCTGCTGCCCGTACCGGCCGGCGAGGGCGAGGTCCCGGACGCGGTCCGGTCCGTGACCGGCGCCGTCCTCGACGTCCTGCAGGCCTGGCTGGAGGAGCCCCACTTCGGCCGCTCCCGCCTCGCCGTGGTCACCCGCGGCGCGGTCCGGGCGAAGGACACCGACACCGTCGACCTGGCGCAGGCGCCCGTATGGGGCCTGCTGCGCTCGGCGGAGGAGGAGAACCCGGGACGCTTCCTGCTGGTGGACACCGACGGCTCGGCCGCCGCCCACCAGGTGCTGCCCGCGATCGTGGCGACCGGGGAACCGGAAGCGGCCGTACGCGGCAGCGAGGTCAAGGTCCCGCGCCTGGCCCGGATCGCCTCCAGCCAGGTCGCCTCCGATCTGCCCTGGTCGGCGGAGGGCACCGTACTGATCACCGGCGGTACGAGCGGCCTCGGCGCCATCACCGCCCGCCACCTGGTGGCGGAGCACGGCGTACGCCACCTGCTGCTGACCAGCCGCCGCGGCCCGGACGCACCGGGCGCCGAGGAACTGAGCGCCGAGCTGAGCGGGCTCGGGGCAACGGTCTCGGTCGTCGCCTGCGACGTGTCGGACCGCGGCGCCGTGGACGCGCTGCTGGCCGGCGTGGACGCCGAGCAGCCGCTGACCGCGGTCGTGCACGCGGCGGCGCTGATGGACAACGCGCTGACCGCGCAGCTGACGGCGCGGCAGGTCGACGCCGTACTGCGGCCGAAGGCGGACGCCGCCTGGCACCTGCACGAGGCGACGCTCGGCCTGGACCTGACGGCCTTCGTCCTCTTCTCCTCCTGCGCCGGACTCGTCGTCGGCGCCGGGCAGGGCAACTACGCGGCGGCCAACCGCTTCCTGGACGGACTCTCCGCCCACCGCCGCTCGCTCGGACTGCCCGCCACCTCGCTGGCGTTCGGCCTGTGGGAGACGAAGACCGGACTGGGCGGCGGGGTCACCGACTCCGACCTCGGCCGGATGAGGTCGCTGGGCCTGCCGGCGCTGCCGACCGCGGAGGGGCTGCAGCTCTTCGACGAGGCGATGACCCTCGACGAGGTGATGATCGCCCCGATCCGCGTCGACAACGCGGGCCGCGGCGCGAACCCCGGCGCGGCCCCGGTGCTCCTGCGGGACGTGCTGAAGGCCGAGCCGGCGCCGCAGCAGCGCCAGGACGTACGGGCCCCGGCCGTGGCGGCCGCGGCCGCCGCATCGGCCGGCTCGCTGTCCCTGGAGGAGCGGCTGGCCCGGATGCGGCCCGCCGACCGGGAGCCGGCGGTCCTGGACCTGATCCGGGCCCAGGTGGCGGCCGTCAGCCACAGCGACCCCGACACCATCGACGTCAACAAGGGCTTCACGGACCTGGGGCTCGACTCGCTGGCCGCGATCGACCTGCGCAACCGGCTCCAGACCGCGACCGGGATGCGCCTGCCGGCGACCATGATGTTCGACTACCCGAGCCCCGTCGTGATGGCCGAGTTCCTCCTGGAGGAGATCCTCCCGGCCATCGAGGACGTCGCGGAGCCCGAGCCTGCGGCGGCCGCCGCCCAGGACGACCACTCCATCCGAGAGGCGCTCGCCTCGATCCCCGTCACCGCACTGCGCGAGGCGGGCCTCCTGGACGCGCTGCTCAGGCTCGCCGGTCCGGTGGAGCAGCAGGGGGCCGCGGCCGCACCGGCCGCGCCCGGCACGCCCGGCGCCCCTGCCGCCCCGCAGACCGCCGACCGGAGCGAAGAGATCAAGAGCATGAACATCGACGACCTGGTGCGCGCCGCGCTTGCGTCCG
This sequence comes from Streptomyces sp. NBC_01006, assembly GCF_045162725.1. NCBI lineage: Bacteria > Bacillati > Actinomycetota > Actinomycetes > Kitasatosporales > Streptomycetaceae > Streptomyces > Streptomyces sp. NBC_01006. Next base: position 427,767 of record NZ_CP108701.1, read on the forward strand.
CCGAACCGAATTCGAACGAGGGCTGAGGTCATCGTGGAAGCATCAGTGGAACAACTCGTCACCGCTCTCAGACAGTCCATGCTGGACAACGAGCGCCTGAAGCGGGAGAACAGCGAGCTCGCCGAGGAGGCCGACCGGGCCTGCGAGCCGATCGCGATCGTGGGCATGGCCTGCCGGTACCCCGGCGGCGTCAACTCCCCCGACGACCTGTGGCGGCTCGTGGCCGAGGGCCGCGACGGCGTCTCCGCGTTCCCCGAGGACCGCGGCTGGAACACCGACGCCCTGTACGACCCCGAGCCGGGCAAGCTCGGCAGGACGATCACCCGCGAGGGCGGCTTCCTCTACGACGCCGGCGACTTCGACGCGGGCCTCTTCGGGATCTCCCCGCGCGAGGCCCTGACCCTCGACCCGCAGCAGCGGCTGCTGCTGGAGTCCTCCTGGGAGGCCATCGAGAGCGCCGGCATCGCCCCGCACACGCTCCGCAAGAGCAAGACGGGCGTGTTCGGCGGCGTGATGTACCACGACTACGGTCCCGGTACGAGCGACGGCAGCCTGGTCACCGGCCGGGTGGCGTTCAGCCTGGGTCTGGAGGGCCCGGCCCTGACGATCGACACGGCCTGCTCCTCCTCGCTGGTCGCCATGCACCTGGCGGCCCAGTCGCTGCGCTCGGGCGAGTCGACGCTCGCCCTGGCCGGCGGGGTCACCGTGATGACCGAGCCGGACATGTTCCTCTACTTCAGCCACCAGCGCGGTATGGCCGCCGACGGCCGCTGCAAGTCCTTCTCGGCCGATGCCGACGGCACCGGCTGCTCCGAGGGCGTCGGCGTCATCGTCCTGGAACGGCTCTCCGACGCCCGCCGCAACGGGCACGAGGTCCTCGCCGTCATCCGCGGCAGCGCCGTCAACCAGGACGGCGCCTCCAGCAGCATGACCGCCCCCAACGGCCCCTCCCAGCAGCGCGTCATCCGCAGCGCCCTGGAAAACGCCGGCCTGACCATCGCCGACGTCGACGCCGTCGAAGCCCACGGCACCGGCACCACGCTGGGCGACCCGATCGAGGCACAGGCCGTACTGGCCACGTACGGCCGCCGGCCCGCCGGCGACAAGCCGCTCTACCTGGGCTCGCTCAAGTCCAACCTGGCCCACACACAGGCCGCGGCCGGCGTCGGCGGCGTCATCAAGATGGTCCAGGCGCTGCGCCACGGCCTGCTGCCCAAGGTCCTCCACCTGGACGAGCCGACCCCGCACGTGGACTGGGAGTCGGGCAACGTCCAGCTGCTGACCGAGGCCGTCGACTGGCCGGCGGGCGAGCGCCCGCGCCGCGCGGGCGTGTCCTCGTTCGGCCTGAGCGGTACGAACGTCCACGTCATCCTGGAGGAGGCCCCCGCCGCGCAGGCCCCCGAGACCGACGGCGGAGCCCGCGAACTGCCGCTGGTCCCGGTCGTCCTGTCGGGCCGCTCCGCGCAGGCCCTGACCGACCAGGCCGCGCAGCTCCACGCCCGCTTCGGCGCGGACGAGGAACTCCCGCTCACCGACCTCGGCTACTCCGCCGCGACCACCCGGACCCCGCACGAGCACCGCGCGGTCGTCGTCGGCGCCGACCGCGAGGAACTCCTCGCCGGCCTGTCGGCCCTCGCCGAGGGCACGATCGCCGACGCGGGCGTGGTGGAGGGCCAGGTCCGCGACGGCCGCACGGCCTTCCTGTTCACCGGCCAGGGCGCGCAGCGCCTGGGCATGGGCCGCGAACTGCACTCCGCCTTCCCGGTGTTCGCCCGCGCCTTCGACGAGGTCGTGGCCGCGGTGGACACGTACCTCGACACCCCGCTGTACGAGGTGATCTGGGGTGAGGACGAGGAGCTGCTGAACAGCACCGCTTACACCCAGCCCGCGCTCTTCGCCATCGAGACCGCGCTGTTCCGGCTTGTGGAGTCCTGGGGCGTGCGTCCGGACTTCCTGGCCGGGCACTCCATCGGTGAGATCACCGCGGCCCACGTGGCCGGGGTGCTCTCCCTGGAGGACGCCGCCCGCCTGGTCACCGCACGCGGCCGCCTGATGCAGGCGCTGCCCGCCGGCGGAGCCATGGCCGCGATCGAAGCCACGGAGGAGGAAGTCCTCCCGTACGTCTCGGACGTGGTCGGGATCGCGGCCATCAACAGCCCCCGCTCCATCGTGGTCTCCGGCGCCGAGGACGCCGTCGAGGCGATCACCGAGGAGTTCGGCGGGCGGGGCCGCAAGACGACCCGGCTGCGCGTCTCGCACGCCTTCCACTCCCCGCTGGTCGAGCCGGCCCTGGCCGAGTTCCACCTGGTATCGCAGAGCGTGGCGTACCAACCGGCGCTGATCCCCATCGTCTCGAACGTGACCGGCCGGCTCGCCACGGACGCCGATCTGGCCTCGCCCGCCTACTGGGTGCGCCACGTCCGCGAGGCGGTCCGCTTCACCGACGCCGTCCGGACCCTGGCGGCGAAGGGCGTCAACCGGTTCATCGAGCTGGGCCCCGACGCGATCCTGACCGCGCTCACCCGGACGACGCTCGACACGGACGACGCGATCATCGAGCCGACCGTACGCAAGAACCGTCCCGAGTCCCGCACCCTGCTGACCGCCCTGGCGCACCTGCACACCGCGGGCGCCCGGATCGACTGGGCCGCCTTCTACCAGGGCACCGCCGCCCGGCCCGTGGCCCTGCCCACGTACCCGTTCCAGCGGGAGCGGTACTGGATCATCGAGAACCCGCTCGGCGGCGACGCCTCCGCCTTCGGTCTGACCCCCGCCGGCCACCCGCTGCTCGGCGCGGTCATCGCCTCCCCGGACGCGGACGGGGTGACCTTCACGGGCCGCCTCTCCGTCGACACCCACGCCTGGCTGGCCGACCACGACGTGCTGGGCACCGTACTGCTGCCCGGCACCGGCTTCGTCGAACTCGCCTTGCACGCCGGTGAGCAGGTCGGCTACCCGGCGCTGGAGGAGCTCATCCTCCAGGCCCCGCTCGTGCTGCCGGAGCGCGGCGGGGTCGCCCTCCAGGTCTCCGTCGGCCCCGACGACCTGGGCCGCCGTACGATCCGCATCCACTCGCGGCACCAGGACGCCCTGCCCGACACCCCGTGGCTGCTGCACGCCGAGGGCCTGCTCGGTACCGCGCCCGCCGCCGCCTCCGTCGGCGCCGACCTCGGCACTTGGCCGCCGGCCGGTGCGGACGAGGTGCGCGTGAGCGATGCGTACGAGCTCCTCTTCCAGCAGGGCTACGACTACGGGCCGGTGTTCCAGGGGCTCAAGGCCGCCTGGCGCGAAGGCGACTCGGTGTACGCCGAGATCGAACTGCCCGAGGAGGCGCACGACGAAGCCGCGCTCTTCGGCATCCACCCGGCCCTCCTCGACGCCACGATGCACGCGCTCGGGGTCGGCGAGGGCGTCACCGGCGAGGAGCAGACGGAGCTGCCCTTCTCCTGGTCGGACGTGTCCCTGCACGCGGTCGGCGCCACTTCGCTGCGGGTGCGGATCACCAGGCACGGGGAGAACAACCTGTCGCTGGACCTCGCGGACCGCAGCGGCGCGCCGGTGGCCTCCATCGGCTCGCTGACGTTCCGTCCGGTCTCGCCGGAGCAGCTCGGCGGCGGACAGCCGGACACCCTGTTCGAGATCGGCTGGCGTCCGCTGGCGGCGCCGGCGGCCGGCGCGGAGTTCCAGGTGTGGGACGAGGTGCCCGCGGGCCCGGTATCGGGCGCGGTGCTCTTCCCGGTCCCGCAGTTCGATGGACCGGTTCCGGAGGCCGTGCGCTCGGCGGTGGGCCACACCCTCACCGCCGTCCAGGAGTGGCTGGCCGACCCGCGGTTCGAGCAGTCCACGCTGGTCGTGGCGACCCGCGGTGCGGTGGCCGCCGACACCGGGGAGAGCGTCGACGTGGTGCAGGCCCCGGTGTGGGGTCTCGTACGCGCCGCCCAGGCGGAGAACCCGGGCCGCATCCAGCTCACCGACCTCCCGGCGGGCGGCACCGGCTTCGACGGCCTGGCGGCCGTCATCGCCTCGGCCGAGCCGGAGAGCGCCGTACGCGGGGCAGACCTCCTGATCCCGCGCCTGACCCCGGTCACGGACGCGGCCACCGACACACCGGCCCTCGACCCGGAGGGCACGGTCCTGATCACGGGCGGCACCGGCGGCATCGGCGCCCACCTGGCCCGCCACCTGGTCACCGAGCACGGCGCGGGCCACCTCGTCCTGACCTCCCGGCGCGGCCCCGACGCGGAGGGCGCGGCCGAACTGGCCGAGGAACTCTCCGAGCTGGGGGCTCAGGTCACCGTCACCGCATGCGACGTCTCCGACCCGGAGGCGGTCGCGGCCCTGCTCGCCGGAATCCCCGCCGCGCACCCGCTGACCGGCGTGGTCCACGCGGCCGGCACGGGCGACAACGGCCTGATCGCCACGATGGACGCCGAGCGCCTCGACGCCGTCCTGGCGCCGAAGGCCGACGCGGCCTGGCACCTCCACGAGCAGACCGAGCACCTGGATCTGGCCCTGTTCACGCTGATCTCCTCGGCGGGCGGCCTCACCCTGGCCGCCGGCCAGGCCAACTACGCGGCGGCGAACACCTTCCTCGACGCCCTCGCCGCCCACCGCCACGCCCAGGGCCTCGCGGCCCAGTCGCTGGCGTACGGACTCTGGGCCGCCAGGACGGGCCTCACCGAGTCCATCGAGGAGGACATCCGCCTGATGGCGGCACGCGGCCTCCCGGCCCTGGAGGTCGAAGAGGCCCTGCAGCTCTTCACCTCGGCCCACACGAAGGGCCGCCCGGCCCTGGTCCCCCTCCGCGTGGACACGGCCACGCTCCGCTCCCGCGCGGACGACCTCCCGGCGCTCCTCAGAGGCCTGATCCCCCAGCCCACCCGCTCCACGACCCGGACCGCCGACCGCGGCACCGACCCCGCGGCCCTCGTCGAGCGCCTGTCCGCCCTCCCCGCCAAGGAGCGCGAACAGGAACTGCTGGACGTCGTACGGGCGCACGCCGCAGCCGTACTCGGCCACGCCGGCCAGGACGCGGTCCGCGCGGACCGCGGCTTCCTGGACCTCGGCTTCGACTCACTGACGGCCCTGGAACTCCGCAACCGCCTGGGCGCCCTCACCGGCTCCCGCCTGACACCCACACTGATCTTCGACTACCCGTCCCCCCTCAAGCTCGCCACCCACCTCCGCGAACTCCTCTTCGGCACCGAGTCCCCCGAAGAAGACCTGAGCGCCGCCACGGCGGAAGAACTGTTCGACATCCTCGACGGCGAGGAGATCTTCCAGTAACACGAGCACCGCAGACGGCCGCCTCACCCCATCGGGGTGCGGCGGCCGTCGTGTGCTTGCACTCAGACGGCGGGCGATGAGGCAAGACGGCGCCTTGGGCCGATGCCTGAACGGAATTTGCCACCTTCTGTGATCTCTCTGTGGCAAAACGTGGCCGAGCAATAGGTTCCTGGGGCACGACCGAACGCGCAAACCCCTACTTGAGGAGCATCGATGCGCCGCACCCTCGTGTCCATCCTGACCGCGGGATTCGCCGCCGCGCTGACCATCGCCGGCCCCGTCTCCAGCGCCTCCGCAGCGACTCCCGGCACCGCTGACTGTCCGAGCGGCTACCTGTGTGTGTGGGACCAGATCAACTACCAGGGCAACATGTACAAGTTTTCCGGCACGAACTCCTCGTGGGCGGCCTGGGCGATCAACAACCACGACTCGTCCTGGTACAACCACGGCACATCGGGCCTGAACGCCTGCGTCTGGCAGTACGAGGGCAACTTGGGCAGCGTCAAGGTCATCAGGGTCGGCACGTCCTCCCCCAGCGACTCGGCCCACGCCCACCTCGGGAGCTCCAACAGTTGGGGCAACTGCTAGACGCAGAGGCGGGAGCCCGGCGCCCCGCCGGGATACGGCGGGGATGCCGCTGCTCGGCGAATCGGAGGTCAGACCCAGGTGTAATTCGCGTCGGTGACAGCGCCCAGGGCCGCATCTGCGACTGTGGCGCGGGGGTCGGTGAGAGTTGCGAGTGCGGGGCCGATGGGCGGGAAGATCGGCAGCTCGGCCGTCTTGCGGTAGTCGATCCACTCGATCACGCCGACCTCGTGGCTGCCGTCGGGGAGCTCGTCCAGTTCCTGCTCGGCGAGGGTCGCCCGGACATCGGGGCTGATGTGGAAGCGGTAGATCAGGTGGAGCTTGCGCGGGGGCGGGGTGGGACCGGGCCGGGTGACGCGCTGGTCGCCTACCCACAGCAGTTCGCCACCGTCGGCCAGTGCGGTGTCCAGGCCCAGTTCCTCGGCGAGCTCGCGGCGCAGTGCGGCGACGAGGTCTTCACCGTCTTCGACGTTGCCGCCGGGCGGGGTGTAGTGGGTGGAGCCGGCGCGGTCTCGGCGGATGAGGGCGACGTCGTCGCCGCAGAAGACCAGCGCCCCGGTCCGGATCTTGATCCGTGAGAACGGGGCGGGTGTGGCAGGGGTGTTCGTCATGGCCTCCAGTATCTCGGCCGGCCTCGTGTGCAGGGCGACCCGTGGCGGGGGCCTGTGGGTTTCGTGGCGCGGGTGCGGGGCGGCTTTGGTCGTACTCCAGCGGCGCCTAAGGGTCCATCAAGTCCGCATGAACATGCTGTTAACAGACGCCACTGAGTCGCAGTGGCGCACCAAGGAGGTACTCCCATGGCCCTGCGTGACGTCCTCAACAACCTGAACGACACCGAGCTCGTCGCCAACCCGACCGAGGCCCGCCTCGCCGGTGAGGGTGTCATCGACCCGGCCAAGGCCGCGGTCCTCAGCAACGACGAGGCGTACGACGCCCCGATGATGGTCCTCAGCCAGATCAACGAGGCCTGATCGCTCGGCAGGTAGCAGGTAGCAGATAAGAAGGCCGCCCGGGAGCTTCCCGCTCCCGGGCGCCTCTGGTCCCGAAGGCTCCTCCCGACCGAAAGGCTGGCTCCCCGCATGACCGCAGCCGCTTCCCTGACTGCCACGCTCCGCGACAGGCTGCTGGAAGACGCCTGGGGCGTCTCGCACCGCATCCTCAAGAACGCCGTGGACGTGTCGGATCTCCTCGGCTCCGCCGACATCGAGCGCTGGCTCGACGCGAGCCTGCTGAAGTGGCCGTACTTCACGCTGCTGAAGCACGGCGAAGTTCCCCCCGTCACCTCGTACACGTCGGTGCGCGACGTCATCGGTCAGAAGCGGGACGGTTTCCCCGACCCGGTCGCCGTCCGCCGCCACATGGAGCGCGGCGCGACCCTCAAGCTCAACCAGCTCCAGGACTGGCACCGGCAGACCCGCGACATCGCCCGCGGGCTGGAGGAGTTCCTGCCCGTCGCGGCGAACTCGTACGTCTTCTGGACGCCCGACGAGTCGCGCGGCATGCTGCCGCACCGCGACGCCGCCCACGTGGTCGCCATCCAGCTGGAGGGCCGCAAGGAGTGGCACCTGTACGCCGAGCCCGACCAGGTCGGCGCCGGCGCGGGACTGGACGTCGACGCGTCCCGCCCCACCCACGTGTTCACGATGGAGCCCGGCGACGTGCTCTACCTCCCGCACGGCTGGCCGCACGACGCGGTCGCGGTGGACGGCCCGTCGCTGCACCTGACGTTCACGCTCACCGACCCGACCCCGGAGAACCTCGTCGAGGCGCTCCTGCAGCGCTTCCTGGAGGACGAGCCGGAGCTCGTGCACCACTTCCACCAGCGCCCGCTGGACGAGCGGACGAGCGCGGTGCGCACGGCTCTGTACGAGCAGGCCAAGACCCTGGACGGCGCGCGGTGGTCGCGCACGGCGGTGGACACGATGCGGGAGGCGATCGGCTGATGACTCTCACGACCGATACTCCGGCCCAGGCCCAGGCCCAGGCCCAGGCCCAGGCCCAGGCCCAGCCCCAGGCCCAGACCCGGATCGAGACCCACACCCCCACGCTCCTGGACCATCTGGTCGGCGACCCCGCCGTGTTCTTCCGGGACCACTGGGCGAACCAGCCCGTCGTACTGCGCGCACAGACGGACCTGTCCGGCCTGATCTCCGAGCAGGAGATGTGGGACGAGGTCGAGTGCGGCCTGCTGTCCCGCCCCTACTTCACCGTGTTCAACGAGGGCGTGCGCACCGCGATCAGCGACATGTCCACCAAGCGGCGCGTGGTCGGGCACGAGCTCACCGGCTTCATCCGGCCCGAGCAGATCCACAAGGACTGGGAGGCCGGCGCGACCTTCAAGTTCAACCAGGCCGAGCACTGGCACCCGCGGATCCGCACCCTCGTCCAGGGCATGCAGCCGCATTTCCGCGGCGGCCTGGAGTCCTTCGTCTTCCTGAGCCCGCCCGGCAAGACCGCCATGCAGGCCCACTACGACGGCGCGCACGTCTTCGTCCTCCAGGTCTCCGGCACCAAGGACTGGGTCTTCGGCCGCATCCACCCCGGTTCGACCGGCGACTCGACCATCCACGAGGGCCCGATCGCCGACGAGGAGCGGGTGGAGGTAACCCTGCGCCCCGGCGACGTGCTGTACATGCCGCACGGCACTCCGCACTACGCGACGGCCCGCGAGGGCAACTCCATCCACATCGCGATCACCGTGGAGGAGCCGACCGCCGAGAACCTGGCCAACGTCCTGCTGGCCTCCTTCATGGCGGACCCGCGCTTCACCGCGTTCGAGGAGAACCACCACCGCCACTCCCTGGCGGAGCGTACGGAGCTGCTGCGCGAGGCCCTCCTCGCCCACCTGGCCGACGCGAACGAGAAGGCCGTCACCCAGGCCGCAGTCACCCTGCGCAGGGAGCACCGGTGAGCCGGCTGCGGGCCTCCCGCCGTCCGCCCTGGCTGACCGGCGGAGGACCCGCAGCCGTCACCCGGGGCACCTTGCGCAGCAGTACCCCGCAGGAGACGTGGGCCCGGCTGGCGCCGCTGCTCGCCGACCGGGGCATCACGCGGGTGGCCGACCTGACCGGTCTGGACACCCTCGGCACTCCCGTGTGGACCGCGATCCGGCCCGCGGCCGCCACCCTGGTGGCGAGCGCCGGGAAGGGCATCGACCACGCGTCGGCCCGGATCTCCGCGGTGATGGAGTCGCTGGAGGTGGCCGCGTCGGAGCAGGCCCGCCCCGAGCGCGTCGCGTACGGCAGCGCCCGGGAGGTCGAGCCGGGCTACGGCGTCGCCGAACTGTCCCTGCATCCCGTCTCGCTGGTCGACGACCGTACGGAGCTCGACTGGGTCGCGGGCTGGGACCTGGCCGGCGGCGCCCCCGCGCTGCTGCCCGCGGCGGCCGTCGGCCTGCGCGGCTGGGCGGCCGGGCAGTGGCAGCCGAGCACCTTCGTGACGACGACCAACGGCCTGGCCGGCGGCAACGACCACGTGGAGGCGGCGCTGCACGGGCTGCTGGAGCTGTGCGAGCGCGACGCGCTGGCGCGCCTGGGCGAGGCGGACGCCGTACGAGTGGAGACGGACAGCCTGGGCGAGCGGCTCGGGCCGGTCGTGGACCGGATCCGCGAGGCGGGCGGCGAGGCCGTGCTGGAGCGGATCCCGTCGCTGCCCGGGACGTACACGTACACCTGCTGGCTGACGCAGCCGGAGATGTGGCAGGTCTTCGCCGGATCGGGCTGCCACACGGACGCGGCGATCGCGGCCGAACGCGCCCTGCTGGAGGCCGTGCAGAGCCGCGGCTCGACGATCAGCGGCGGCCGCGACGACATCCCGGAATGGACGTTCCGCCTCCAGGGCGCCCCCGCGGGCCGCCCCCGCCCGGTCCCGACCCGCACCGAGCCCCTCCCCGCGCCGGGAGCCGCATCCCCTTCCACACCCCCGTCCCCTGCCTCCCTCGACGAGGTGCTGGACGGACTGGTCGACGCCGTGCACGCCCGCACCGGCCGACCGGTCATCGCCGTGGACCTCACCCCGCCCGGCCGCCCGTGGCCGGCCGTGGTCCAGGTCTTCGCCCCCGGCCTCGGCCTCGTACTGGAACACCCGCGCCCACAGGAACTCACCAGCAGGAGCTTCGTGTGACAGCCCGTCCAGCCCGTCCACCGCGCCGCATCGCCTTCGTGGGGCCGACGCTGGCTGCGGCCGAGCGGCCCGAGGGCTCGTTCACGTACCTGCCGCCGGTCCGGCACGGCGACCTGTTCGCGCTGGATCTCCGGCCGGGCGACCAGGTGCTCGTCATCGACGGCGTCTACCAGCACTTCGCGCCGATCCGGCACAAGGAGATCCTCGCGGTGCTCGCCCTCGGGGTGCGCGTCGCGGGCACGGCCAGCCTGGGCGCGCTGCGCGCCGCGGAGCTGGCCGGCTTCGGCATGCGCGGCCTCGGCCACGTCCATACGGCGGCCCGCTGCGGCGAGCTGGTCGCGGATGCCGATGTGGGCGTTCTGCATGCCGCTGACGGCGACGGAGGGCGCCGCCTCACGGTGGCGACGGTCGCCGTCCGGCACGCGGTCGCGGAACTGACGGCCGCCGGGCGGCTCTCCGCCACCGAGGGGGCGCAGATCCGGCAGGTGGCGGACTCCCTGCACTTCACGGAACGCTCCGAGCAGGCACTCCTCCACCACGCGGGCCCCGCCCGCCCCGCGATGCGGCGCCTCCTCGACCACCTGGCCGCGCACGGTGACGTCAAGACCCAGGACGCCCTGTCGGCCCTCCGCCTCCTGGAAGCCGAGTTCGCGGCGGAATCCGCCAGCGAGCCCGCCAACGAGCCCGCCGGGGACTCGGGCTGGGGGGTCGCCGCCGACGCCTCGGCCGCGGCCGTCTGGGGGAGTTCGTACGGGGCCGAGTGGGCCTTCGAGCGACGGCCCGTGCGGAGTGGATCCGTGGTGGGGTCGCGGCACGCGCTCGCCTGCCTGCAGCTGTTCGAGCCCGATTTCCCCGAGCGGCACCGCGCCTACGCCCGCCGGATGGCCGCCGACTCCGTCGGCCTGCCCGGCGGCGTGGGCTCCGGGGCCCTGCTCGGCGCCGCCGGGTTCGCGCCCGCGACCCGGCCCGACGCCCGGCTGGCCCGGCCGACCGCCGCCACCGCGCACTGGTCCGCCGAGGACCGGCTGCTGGCCCGTACGTTCCGGCTGCGCCCGGGCCGGCTCGTCTACGCCGACCTGCCGCCGGAGGCCCTGGCCGGTACCGGCCTCGCCGAGCTGGAGCAGTGGTGCCTGCGGCTGGCGGCCCCGGCCGGACCGTCCCCCGTACAGCCCGTACCGCCCGTACCGCCCGTACCGCCCGTACCGCCCGTACCGCCCGTCCGCTGGCACGCACTGCTGCGCCGGCTGTGGGGCGTACAGCGCCCGCACGAGTACCGCCTGGCCGCCCTGGAGCGCGGCTTCCGCGACGAGGCGGAGGCCGCCCGGCTCGCCGCCGCGTTCAACCCGGCGCTCGTCGCCCTGCTCACCGAGAGGGCGGCCGCCTGATGACCCCCGTGATGCCGACCATGAAGACCACCGCCCAGGACCCCGCCACCGCCTTCGTCGAGGCGCTCGCCGCCGAGCCCCGGCCCAAGGCCGTCGCCGCCTACGACGGCGCGGGGCAGCTGCTGCTGCGCGCGGACGCCCCGGACGGCTTCGGTTCGCTCGTCCCGACCCTGGTCGGATACCGCCGCGGCCCCGCCGGGACCTGGGCGGCCGACTGGTCGGTCACCGAAGCCGGCGAGACGATCACCGTCCCGGGCGGCTTCCTCTACGTACGCCAACGGGCCGTCACCTTCCGGTCCTCCCACGACGGCACAGAGCGCGTCCTGCAGCACGTGGGCGGCGAGGTGGCCACCCTGGCACCGCGGCCCGGGACCACCACCATCGCCTGCGTGATCCGTACGGCCGGCCCGCTCGGCGCCCACCCCGAGGGGCTGCTCCAGGGGTCCGACGCCGTCTGGTCGGCCGGCGCCGACGCCAGCCTGGCCGCCGTACGCCGGCCCGAGGGCGCCTGGCAGATCCTGCTGCTGCCGATCGACGAAGACGCGGGCAGCCGCGACCTGTCCGTCACCGTCCCGGACGGCGCCTCGCTCACCGGCGAGGCCGCCTGGTCCGGCCCGGACACCCTGCTGCTGGGCCTCGCCCACCACCGCCCCGACGGAATCCGCCGGTTCGGCCTCCTCGCGGTCCGCCCCGAGGACGGTACGACCGAGCGCAGCCTGCTCTTCGACGGGATCGACCTCTGCTACCCGGTGGCCGATCCGGACGGCAGCGGGCAGGTCGCCTACCTCGGCACCTCGGTCCCTACGAACGACGCACCGCCCGTCCAGTCCGCCTGCCTGATCCGCCCCGGCTCCCCGGAGCTGACCGTCCTTGCGGCCCCGGCCGGCACCTGGCAGCGCCCGGTCGGCTGGGACGGCCCCGGCCGGCTCCTGTGCACGGCGGAGGACGGCCCGCGGCGCCGCCTGTACGCGTACGAGGTGGCCCGCGGCAGCTGGCGCGACGTCCCCCTCTCCGCATCGGTGGAGAGCGTGCAGGTCCGCGGCGGCCGCGCCGCCGTACTGGTCTCCGCGCTGGACACGCCCCCGGCCGTCGACGTCGTCCCGCTGTCGGGCGACGCGCCCGCCGAGCGGGTGGAGGCCAGCGAACGGCCCACGCTGCCCGGCGCGTTGTCCTACCACCGCCAGGCCGTGCCCGGCGCGACCGGGGCGCTGGCGAGCTGGCTGTGCCGGCCCGCCGGGGGCCCGGCGCGCGGGCTGGTCGTGTTCTTCCACGGCGGCCCCTTCAAGAGCTGGACCGAGTGGTCCTGGCGGTGGAACCCGTGGCCCTTCGTGGCCTCCGGGTACGCGGTGGCGCTGATCGAGCCCCCGATGTCGCTGGGGTACGTGTCGGCCGTCCCCGGCGGCTGGGCCAACTGGCGCTCCGGGATCGCCGCCGTGGCCGTACGCCAGGTGCAGCAGCTGCGGGCCGAGACGGGCCTCGCGGAACTGCCTCTGGCCCTGATGGGCGGCAGCTTCGGCGGCTACCTGTCGCTGAGTACGGCCGCGGCGCTGGAGCCCCGGCTGATCGCCTCGCACGCCGCGCCGCTGGACCTCGTACAGGTCGCGGAGAGCAGCGACGTCGGCTGGCAGTGGCTGCGCGAGTACGGCGACCCCGCCACGGCGGAGCAGGTGCGCTACCGGGACAACAGCCTGCCGATGCGGCCGGTGCCGGAGGGCACCCGCGTCCTGCTCTCGCACGGCATGCACGACGGGCTGGTGCCGCCGACCGAGACGCTGCGCGTGCACCGGCAGCTGTCCCGCCAGGGCGTCCGCTCCGAGGTGGCGTTCTTCCGCTCGGAGGCGCATCCGCTGAGCCGGCCGCGCAACATCCGGGCCTGGTACCGGTGGGTGCTGACGGCCTGCGCGAGCACCCTCGCGGGCGAGGCGGCCGCCGAGCCGGCCGACGAGCTGACGGGTGAACTGGCGGCGCGGTTCGCCGAACTGGCGATGGGAGGCCTTGATGACGCGGCATGAGCCCGGTTCCGACGTCCGGCGCGAGGTGGTCACCCGGCGGCAACTCGCCGACGCGCTCGGCGCGTTGGGCGTCCGCCCCGGCGGCACGGCCATCGTCCACTCCTCGCTGAGCGCCTTCGGGTTCGTCGTGGGCGGCGCGCAGGCCGTGTACGGGGCCCTGCGCGAGGCCGTCGGACCGGACGGCACGCTCGTCATGCCCGCCTTCACCCCGCAGCTGTGCCATCCGGGCACCTGGCGCGCCCCGGACCTGGTCCGGGCCGACCTGGCCGCCGCCGCGGCCGCGATGCCGGTCTTCGATCCGCTGCGCACGCCGGTCTCCCGGACCATGGGCGTACTGCCGGAGCTGCTGCGCGCGCTGCCGGGCAGCCTGCGCTCGCCGCATCCGCACGTGTCGTTCGTGGCCGAGGGGCCGCGCGCGCGGGAGGTCACCCGGTCCCATCCGGACGCGTACCGGCTGTCCGCGCAGAGCCCGCTGGGCGCACTGTGGCGGCTGGACGCCACGGTCCTGATGCTGGGCACCGGCTGGGACAAGTGCACCGCCCTGCACCTGGCCGAGTACGCCGCCGCCTATCCGGGGCGCCGAGCCGGCCTGTGGCCGCTGCCCGTCGCCGGCCCGGCGGGCACGCGCTGGCACGAGGTGCCCGAACTGCTCGTCTGGGAGGGCGACTTCGACCGGTTGGGCGCGGCGTACGAGGCCTGCGGCGCCCCGCTGGCCCGCACGCTCGTCGGCGCCGCCGTGTGCCGGGCCGTGCCGCTGCGGCCCCTGGTCGACTTCGCCGCCGGCTGGCTGCCCGGCCACCGCGATCTGCGGCGCGGGATCGCTCCGCCCGGCTGGCGCGAGGTCGTCGACGCCGAGGGCCCGCTGCCGCTGGACCGCGTACCGGAAGGGGTGGCCGCATGACGACGACCGGCGGAGTCTCGCTGCGCCCCGTCACGGCCGAGGACCTGGACCTGTTCGAGACGGCCTTCGCCGGGGAAGACGGGACGGGCCCCTTCCAGTGGTTCGGTTTCACGGCCTCGCGGCTGCGCCGGCGCCACGCGGAGGACGGGCTGCTCGGCCCGGACGGCGGGATGCTGAGCGTGCTCGCGGGCCGGGACACCGTCGGGCGCGTGGAGTGGTTCAAGTCCACCTGGGGCCGGATGGACACGTCGTTCTGCTGGACGCTCGGCATCGGCCTGGTGCCGGGCGCCCGCGGCCGGGGCTTCGGCACGCAGGCGCAGCGGCAGCTGGCCCGCTACCTGTTCGAGCACACGCGGGTGGAGCGGGTGCAGGCCTGGACCGACGTGCGCAACCTCGCCGAGCAGCGGGCGCTGGAGAAGGCCGGTTTCACCCGCGAGGGCGTGCTGCGCGGCGCCCAGTGGCGCGGCGGCCGCTGGCACGACCAGGTGCTGTTCTCGATCCTGCGCGGCGACGAGGAGAAATCATGACGGAGCCGACGGACGAGTCGGAGCTCAGGGACCTGACGGACCAGACGGACCTGACCGACCTGACGGACCTGACGGACCTGACCCTGCCCAACGGCATGCGGGTGCTGCTCCAGCCGCTGCCCGGCTGCCAGGTCGTGGCCACCTGCCTGCACGTCGGCACCGGCTTCCGCAACGAGCCGGTCGCCGGTGCGGCCCACCTCCTGGAGCACGTCCTGGTCCAGGGCTCCACCGCCGACGGCCCGCTGACCGCGGCGGTCACGGCCATGGGTGGCACCATGAACGCGCGGACCTCCGCCGACCACACCCAGTACACGCAGATCCTGCCCGCCGACGGCCTGGAGCTCGGGCTGCGCATCGAGCGGGACCGGCTGACCGAGCCCGACCTGAGCCCGGAGCACATCCGCGGCCAGATCGCCGTCGTACAGGCGGAGATCCGGCGCAACGTGCTCCAGCGGCCGCACGGCGGCCTGGTCCTGTTCGACCTCCCCGAGCTGCTGCACGACACCTGGGAGAACCGGCACAACGGCTACGGCGACATCGAGGCGCTCCAGTCGCTGGGCGCCGCCGAGCTGCGCACCTTCTTCGAGCGCTCCTACTCCCCCGGCAACATCCACCTCGCGGTCGTGGGCGACTTCGACCCGGAGCGGGCGCGGGAGCTGGTGGAGCGGCTGCTCGGGCCGGTGCCGGCCCGGCCCACCTGGCAGCGCGAGCCGGCCGTCGAGCCCCCGCTGACGGAGAGCCGGTACGGGCGGCGGGCCGAACGGGTCGCGCCCGCGGGCCGTACGGTGCTCGGCTGGCGGGTCCCGGACCCGGAGGCGGCGCCCGCGGACCACCTCGCGACGGTACTGCTGAGCGAGCTGCTGGAGACGGTCGGCGGCGACTGCGGCCGCCACGGCGCGGACGCGCACCCCTGGGGGGCGTTCCGGGCCCGGGTGAACCGTACGGGCAACCCCTTCGACGTGGCCCGTGCCTCGCTGTTCGCGGTGGAGTTCCCGCATCCGGTGGAGACCTCCCCCGATGCGGCCGAGGACTGCCTGCGGTCGGTGTTCGCGCGGATCGCCGACGGCTCCCTGCCGGTGGCCGAGCCGCTCGCGACGCTGCGCCGCCGGCTGGCCATGCACCTGCACGCCGAGCTGGACTCGGTGGCGGGCCAGGCGTCCTGGCTGGGCGTCGGCGCGGCCGTGCACGGGGACCCGGGCCATCTGGCGGGACTGCCCGCCGCGGTCGACGCGGTGTCGGCCGCCGATGTGGCCCGCCTCGCCGCGGTGTACGCGAAGGCCCCGGCGGCCCGGATCACCAGCCTCCCGGGGGCCGCGGCGCCCGTACCGGATCCGATGCCCACGACCGCGGGAGCCCCGGCATGACGACGGCCACCACCACCCCCATCACCCCCACCACCCCGGCACCGCACTTCACCGCGCCCGCCCACCGGCAGCTGGAGCTGGACCGCGGCACCCTCGTCGCCGTCGACCGGGCCGGCACCGGGGACCTCGCCGAGGCCCGGCTGCTGCTGCCCCTGGTCCCGGGGCCCGCGGCGGCGCACGCCACCGAGGTGGACGTGGCCGCGGAGGCGCTGCGCGAGGCGCTGGAGGAGGCGGCCGGCGCGCTGGCCGTCGTACGGGCGGAGGCGCGCCCGGACCGGATCGTGGTCTCGGCGCGCTCCTTCACCGGCGACCTCGCGGAGGTGTGCGCGCGGATCGGCGCCGCCCTCGGCCCCGAAGGCCCCGAGGGCTCCGAAGGCCCCGAGGGCTCCGAAGGCCCCGAGGGCTCCGAAGGCTCCGAAGAGTCCGAAGGCCCCGCCCCCGGCGGCCTGTTCGGCGCCGAGCGGGTCGACCGGGCCCGGTCCGCGGTCGCCGCCCGGCTCTCCGCGGCGGAGCGCCACCCCACGGTGGTCGCGCGCGCGGGCTTCCTCTCCGCGGTGTACGGCACCCACGCGTACGGGCACACCGCCACCGCCGCCCGCCTGCCCGGCGTGACGGGCGGGGCCCTCGCCGCCCTGCTGGCCGGGGCCCCGGTATCGGCCCGGCGGGCGGTCGTCGTCGGGCGCGGGCCGGCCGGCGAACTCCTCGACGCGGCCCGGCCCTTGCTGCCCGCCCCGCCGCGGCTCGCCCCGCGGGCGGCCGCCGCACCGCGAGGCCGCCCGGCGGGCGGCACGGCCACGCTGGTCTCCCCCGGCGTGCCGCAGACCCTGATCCGGCTGGGCGGCCACGTGCCGGGCCGGGTCCACCCGGACTATCCGGCGCTCCAGGTGGCCGTGCTCATGCTCGGCGGCTACTTCGGCAGCCGGCTCACGGCCGTACTGCGCGAGCGCGAGGGCCTGTCGTACGCGCCGCGCGCCGTCCTCGACCCGCTGGGCGGCTCGGCCGCGTTCACGCTGGAGGCCGACGTACGGTCCGACGGGGCCGCGCGGGCCCTCGTACTGATCGACGAGGAGCTGGAGCGGCTGGCGGCCGGGGCCTTCGCCCCCGCCGAACTGCTCGGCGCGCAGAACTTCACGGTGGGCTCGATGGCCATGGCCTGCTCCTCCCGTTCCGGACTGGCCTCGGTGTTCGCCGGAACGCTGGTCAGCGGCCTGTCCCCGCAATGGCTGGGCGGCTACGAGGAGCGGGTGCGCGCGCTGTCCGCCGCGGACGTGGCCCGAGCGGCCCGTACGTACCTGCTGGAGCCCGGGCTGACCGGCGTACTGGTGGCCCCCGCCCCGGCCGAGGGCCTGCCGCCCGTACGCCCGCTCCCCGGCCCCACCCCCGCTCCCACCCCCCTCCCCCTGTCCTGACGCGTTCGACGATCGGACCTGCCGTGCTGAAATCCTTCCTCCAGAGCAATTTCTCCTCCCTGCGCGGCCCGGCCCGGACGCTGGGCGCCCTGCATTTCGTGGACAGCCTGGGCAGCGGCCTGTTCATGGCGGGCTCGGCGGTGTACTTCGTCGTCGTGGCGGGCCTGCCGATCACCACGGTCGGCCTCGGCCTCTCCCTCGCCGGCTTCAGCGGGTTCGTCTCCAGCATCCTGCTGGGCCGGGTCGCCGACCGGTTCGGGGCCCGGCGGATGCTGGCCGTGCTGCTCACGCTGCTGGCCGGGCTGTACGTGCTGTACCCGCTGGTCGGGTCGGCCTGGAGCTTCTTCCCGGTGGTGATCGCCATCGGGGCCCTGGAGTTCGGCTGCGGGCCCGCCTTCGGCGCGCTGATCATGGACCTGGTGCCGGAGGCCGACCGGGTCACCGCCCGGGCGGCGCTGCGCTCCCTGTTCAACGTGGGCTTCTCCGGCGGCGCCCTGGCCGCGGCCGCCCTGATCGGGCTGGGCGGGGGCTGGCTGGAGCTGCTGCCGCTCGGCAACGGCCTGACCTTCCTGGCGGCCGCGGCTCTGGTGCTGCGGCTGCCGGCGTCCGGGGCCCGGCCGAACGCGGGCGGCGGCGGGCACTTCAAGGTGCTGCGGGACCGGCCGTTCCTGAGCGTCATCGGCGCGTCCAGCCTGCTGGCGCTGCACAGCGCGGTGCTGCTCGTGGGCATCCCGCTGTGGATCGTGCGCATGACCGATCTGCCGCGGTCCGTGGTGCCGTTGATCCTCGCGGTGAACACGGTGCTGGTGGTGCTGTGCCAGGTCGCCGCAGCCAAGGGCGCCGACACGCTGGACGGCGCCGTCGTCGCGGCCCGCAAGGCCGGCCTGGTCAGCGTGGCGGCCTGCGCGGCCCTCGCGGTGGCCGGCTGGACCGGGGCCCGGCTCACGGGTGTGGTGGCGATCGCGGCCGTCCTGATGTTCACGGCGGCCGAACTGTGGCAGTCCGCGAGCGGTTTCGGACTGGGCTTCGGCCTGGCCCCCGACGCGAACCGGGGCGAGTACCTGGGCGCCTTCCACCTGCACGTGGTCGTCCAGGCCACGCTGGGACCGGCCGTGGTGTCGTTCCTGGTGTCCGTCGACGACTCGCTGGGCTGGCTGGCGATGGGCGCCGTCTTCCTGGCCGGTACGGCGGCCATCGGCCCGTCGGTGGCCTGGGCGCGCCGTACGGCCGACCGCCGCGAGGGGACCCCGGCACAGGCACCCGCCTCCGTCTGAAGTGCAGCGCTCCTCCAGCGCTCCTTGGGACCGTGAGGACTTCACCTCGACAAATCGTCAAGTGGTCAAGTCGTCATGTGGGAGGCAGTGCATGTCCGCGTCCGTCACCGAGCGCCCCGCCGCGGCCGAGGTCGGTACGCCGGCCCCGGTCGGCGCGCGCCCCGAGCGCCTCGCACGCCCCGGGCTCGCGCTCGCGGTCATCGCGGGCTGCAACGCGATGATCCAGCTCGACGACCCCATCATGAACATCGCGCTGCCCGGCATCCGTGCCGATCTGGGGCTGTCGGCGCTCGCCGCGTCCTGGGTGATCGGCGCCTACCTGCTGGCCTTCGGCGGCCTGCTGCTGCTCGGCGGCCGGGCCGGCGACATCCTGGGGCGGCGCAAGGTCTTCGTCGCGGGCGTGGCGCTGTTCACGGCCGCCGCCGCGGTCCGGGCCGTGGTCCCGAGCGGTGAACTGTTGATCGCCGTACGCGCCGTGGAGGGCGCCGGAGCCGCGTGCGCCGCGGCCAACGGGTTCGTGCTGATGCTGAGCACGTTCGCCGAGGGGGCCACCCGCAAGCGGGCCATCGCCGTCTGCACCGCGGTGGGCGCGGCCTCCACCGCCGGCGGCCTGCTGCTGGCGGGCGCGCTGACCTCGGCGGGCTCCTGGCGCTGGGTGCTGCTGCTCAACGTCCCGATGGGCCTGGCCATCGTCCTGCTCGCCCCGCGGGTGATCGCGGAGACCGAGCGGATCCGCGGCCGCTTCGACCTGCGCGGCGCGCTGCTCTCCGCGCTCGGCGCCGCCGCACTCGTGTACGGGCTGTCGCAGGCGGCCGAACACCCCTGGAGCGACGTCCTCGTCGCCGGTCCGCTGCTCGCCGGCCTCGTCCTGCTGTCCGTGTTCGTCGGTACGCAGCGCCGCGCCGCCGAGCCGATCGTCCGGCTCGGGCTCTTCCGGGACCGGAACCGGGCGCTGGCCTTCTCCAGCATGCTGGTCCTGCCGGGCGGCCTGATCGGGGCCTACTTCTTCCTGAGCCAGTTCTTCCAGCAGCACCACGGCTGGTCCCCGCTGGAGGCGGCGTTCGGCCTGCTCCCGGTGCCGGTGACGATGGCCGCCATGGCCGGTGTGGGCGTACGGGTGGAACGGGCGATCGGCCCGAAGCCGATGATGGCGATCGGCACGACCGCCCTGATCGCCGAGAACCTGTGGCTCTCGCACCTCGGTCCGGGCGACGCGTACCTGACGGGCGTACTCCCCGGCCTCCTCCTGCTGGGCGCGGGCATGGCGTTCTGCGTGATCCCGCCGACCGTGATCGCCACGTCGGGGCTGCGCCCCGAGGAACTGGGCTCCGCGGCCTCCGTGCTCAACGCCCTCCAGTCGGTGGGAGGTTCGCTGTGCATCGCCCTGATGGTGACGGCGTCCGCAGGTCGCGCCGACTTCGCGGACACGATGTCGGCGGGCTTCACCGCAGGCGCCGCCTTCGCCACGGCGGCCCTCCTGACAGCCCTCTCCCTCCGCCCCCGCCGCCCGTAACCGCCCGCGCCGCGCCGGACATACGTCAGCCCCCGTACGGACCCTTTCCGGGACCGACGGGGGCCGTCTGGGGATGCCGCTACTTCAGCAGGGTGCGGAACTCTTCGAAGTCGAGGACACCGTCGTGGTTCGCGTCGGCCGCCATGGCCTTCTTGACCTCTTCCGCGAGGTGCCCCTGGGCGCCCTCGGCCTTGAAACCCTCGGCCAGTTCGACGATGTTGATCCGCCCGTCGCCGTCCGTGTCGATCTCGTCGAACAGCGCCCTGAGCTCGGCCTCGGTCATGACGTTCCCCTCTCGCATCACAGGACCCCGAAGGTCCACATGGCCCACCACCCTGGCAGATCCGCTCCGGGATGCATGCACCGGCCACCCGTACGGGTGCATCACCCACGGGGACCGGGGGTTAGCCCCACGTGGAGCGGGTGGCTGGCGGGATCGTCCCGGCCGGCCGCATTCGGACATCCTGGGACCGGCACATACCGCTGGTTTCCCCAGGATTTCCGTAGGAGTTGGCCCGTGCGTGAGCAGGAACCCCAGATGTTTCGTCCGTCCGGTCGGCGGCAGCAGCAGCGGCAGCGGGGTGGCCCGCGCAGAGCCGCGAGGGCCGCGGCGGCCCTGGCCGTCGGCGTCCTGGCGATCGGCGCCCTGACTCCGCCGGCGGCATTCGCCGCCGCCCGGCCGGACACCGTCCAGCGGGGGCTGAACGCGCTGGTGCGGGACGACGGCCTGCCCGCCGCGCTGGCGAGCGTCACCGGCCCCGACGGCCGCACCCGTACGTACACCGCGGGCGTCGGCGACCTGGCGACCGGCTCGAAGGTGCCCCGGGACGGGCAGGTGCGGGTCGGCAGCAACACCAAGACGTTCACCGCGGTGGTCGTACTGCAACTGGTCGGCGAGGGAAGGATCCGCCTCGACGACCCGGTCGACACCTATCTGCCGGGCCTCGTACGCGGGGAGGGGATCGACGGCAGCCACATCACCGTCCGCGAGCTCCTCCAGCAGACCAGCGGAGTTCCCGACTACACCCAGGCGGACCTCCAACCCCGGTACTACGAGCCCCGCGAGCTCGTCGACTTCGCCCTCCGGTACAAGGCCGTCTTCGCCCCGGGCGAGCGATGGGCGTACAGCAATACGAACTACGTCCTGGCCGGCCTGATCGTGGAGAAGGTCACCGAGCGCCCCCTCGCCGAGGAGATCGACCGGCGCATCATCCAGCGCATCGGCCTGCGCCACACCTATTTCCCCGCCCCCGGTGACGCGACCATCCGGGAACCCCACCCCCGGGGCTACTACCGGGAAGAGGCGGGCGCGCCGCTGCGTGACATCACGGAGACGGACCCCTCCTGGGGCTGGGCGGCCGGCCAGCTGATCTCCACCAACTCCGACCTCAACCGGTTCTTCACCGCGCTCCTGGGTGGCGGCCTCCTGCCGCAGGCCCAGCTCGCCCAGATGCGCACCACCGTCCCCGCCGGGTACCCCTTCGACTCCCGCGCGCGCTACGGACTGGGGCTCGTGAGCACGCCGCTGTCCTGCGGCGGCGTCTTCTGGGGCCACGGCGGCAGTTTCCCCGGCTACGAGACCCGGGGCGGAGTCAGCGACACCGGCCGCGCCGTCGACGTCGCGGTGACCGCCAAGCCCTCGGACCAGGCGGCCATGGGGCGCTTCGAGCACCTCGTGGACACGGCCCTCTGCCGCTGACCCGCGCCTCCCGAAAGGCCGGTCAGGACTCGTGACCGGCGGCCGCCCACAGGGCCCGGGAGAGGTCCTGGGCGGAGGCCGTGCCGCCGTCGGCGGTGCCGCCGATCGACACCAGCGGGGCCCGCCAGCCGTGGGCGCCGATGCGCTCGGCCACCTCGTACGCGACGGCTCCGCCGCCGGAGAAGCAGCCCAGCAGCAGCGGCTGCGCCGCGGCGAGGACCGGCCGCAGCGCCGTGAGGCAGGCCGTGGCGTCGGCCGGGGCATCGAGGGTGACCAGTGCCTGCAGCCCCCGGTGCGCCCGCGCCACCGCCGCATAGCAGTCCGGCGGCGCGTCCGGGGGCGGTACGAGCAGCACCGTCCCGGCGCCGGGGTACGCGGCGGGGCGCAGCGTGACCAGCCGGGGCGCGGCCGTCTGCGGCCCGGCGACCGCGACCGGCACGGGCAGGCCGTCGAGCAGCGTCAGCGCGTCGGCGACGGTGGCGCGGTGGAGGTCCGCCTCCGGGAGCTCGCGCAGCAGCAGCGCGGTCTGGGCGAGGATCCGGGCCGCTTCGGCGTCGGCGAGCCGGGCCCGGTCGCTGTCGGCGGTCAGGACGAGACCGCCCGCGCGGTCGTGGCGGGCGGTGAGGGCGAACGGCAGCCCGGTGTACGCCTCGACGGCCTCCGGCGGGCCCACGCGTACGTCGGCCGCGGCCAGCTCCTCGTCCACCGGATCGCCGCTCGCGCCCACCCCGAGGCGGGCGGGCACCCGGTCGAAGGTGATCAGCGATGCGGCCGGCGGCTGCTCCCCGAAGCGGCCGATGTGCTCCCCGGACGGGTCGCTCCGCTCCCGGGTCTGCCCGGCGGAGACCCACTCGTACGCGGCCAGGCCCAGCGCCCGGTCCCGCAGGTCGGTCAGCAGCCGGGCCAGCGGGACCGCCGGGTCCACGTCCACCGAGAGCGGGAGCGGATTGCCGAGCGGGCCGGGCAGCCGGTCGGCGCCTTCGAGGGCGATGCCGCGCCCGGAGACGGTCACCCCGAACGCGACGGGGACGGGCTCTGAGCCGGGACCGGGCGAAGCCGCCCGGTGCAGTTGGAGGGCCCAGGCGGCGTGCAGGGCGGTGCTCTCCGCGACCCCGCACGAGGCCGCCCACCCCCGCAGCCGCAGCGCCTCGGTGGGGTTGAGCCGTTCCACGGCGCGGCCGTACCCGACGGCGCCCCCGCCGGAGAGCGGCGGCCGGTCCGCCGCCCCGCCCGCCGGGACCGCGGGCAGCGTACGGGCCCCGGCGGGCGGGGCGGCCCGGGCCCAGAACTCCCGGGCCGGGCCCGGGTCCCGGGCGGCCAGCCAGCGCAGGTGGTCGGGGAGTGACGGGCGGCGCTCGCCGCCCGCCGGGCGGCCGTCGATCGCGTACGCCCGCAGGAAGGAGCGCAGCAGCTGCTGCACGCTCGGGGCGTCGAGCAGGGCCTGGTGGTACGTCAGGACGATCCGGGCGTCGGGGCCGTGGGCGCCGGGCTCCCCGTCGACGCGGCGGATGCGCAGCGGGCCGGGCCGGCCGAGGTCGAAGGCCTGCTCGCGCTCGCCGCGGAGCACGGCGGCCCAGGCGGCCGCCCCGCCGGTCGAACCGCCCGCCGAACCGCCCGCCGTACCTCCGGCCGCGCCGTCGGGCTCGTACGGATCGTGCCGTACCGGGATCTCGACCCGCTCGTGCACGGTGACGACGGGCCCGCTGCCGCCCCGGCCGGGGCCGGGTGCGAACGCGGCGCGCAGCACGGCCTCGCGGTCGGCGACCGCCTGCCAGGCCGCGTCGAACCGGTGCCGGTCCAGCGGCCCGTACCAGCGCAGGTGCAGCTGTCCGAGGTGGAGCTGCGGTCCGGGCGGGGCGGTCATGGCGTCGAGCAGCACCTCGCGCTGGCGGGCGGAGGCGGGCAGTCCGGCCGGCGCTCCGGCGGGGTGCGCCTCCCGGCCGGGGGCCGGCTGCTGCGGCAGGGCGGCCAGTACGCCCGACCACCAGCCCGGGCGGCCGTCGGCCGCGGCCGGGTCGGTCAGCAGGTCCGCGAGCCGGCCGGCCAGGCCGGGCCGGTCGGCGGGCCGTTCACCGGGCCGGCAGGTCAGCTGGAGCGTGTGGTGGGTCGCGGTGTGCCGGCGCAGCGTCGGCCCGCAGGGTGCGGCCATGGCGAGGGCGCTGGCCAGGAGCGGGGCGTCGAGGGGCCCGAGCAGGTCGAGCGCGAGCGGTGTGCCGGGCGCGATCACCACCGTCATGGCGCCGTCCATACACCCTCCCCCGTCCCCCAACGCATGCCGCAGAAACGCCTCCGAAAAGGACGAGTCAAGTCGGGGTCAATTCTAAGGTAAAAACTGGTCAAACGACATGACCCCAGCCACGGAGTGTCTTATTCCACATGGAAGTTGGCAAGTTCCGTGTGGAACTGCCCGGCTTTCAGGGCGATTCAGGCCAACCGTCCGGATCAGGCCGGATCGAGCAGCGCCGACACCATGCCGACGAAGCCCTCGTCCAGCATGGTGGCCACGGAGCTGTCGCGCGACGTGTCCAGCCCGGCGTCGTGGCAGGCGACGCTGAGCAGGTAGCGCCCGGCCACCGGGTAGGTCCCGAAGGCCCATTCGCCGTGCGTGGCGGGTGAGCCGTCGGGGGTGAGCAGCCCGGTCTCACCGCTGGTCGCCGTGGCGAAGCCGAACTCGGAGAAGCCCATCCGCAGGCCCTGGCCGAGCGCCTTCGTGTACGCCTCCTTCAGCGTCCACAGCCGCAGGATCCCGGCCGCCCGCCCGCGCTCCCCCAGCGCCGCGAGCTCGGCGCGCTCGGCCGGGGTGCAGACCTGGTCCTGCAGCAGGTCGAAGGACAGCCTGCGGTCGGCGGGTTCGGTGTCGACGCCGATGCGCCCGTTGCGGCTGATGCCGACCGCGATCAGGTCGTCGGTGTGCGTCAGGCTCAGGTCGATCTGGTCGAACCCGCGCAGGTACGGGCGGCCCCCCGGCTTGTACGAGAGGTCCAGCTCGGCGGGCCCGCAGCCGAGCGCGGCGGCGGCCGTGTACCGGATCGCCAGCCGGGAGGCCACGAAGCGGTGCCGGGCGGTGGCGTCGGCCGTGTCCCGGTAGCGCGCCCAGTCACGGCCCAGCAGGATCCGCAGCGCGGCCCGGGAGCCCGGCTCGGCCGGCCACTCCTCCCAGGTGGTGTGGACGCAGGCGTTGCCGTTGCGGGTCATGCCCGCGGCCACCTGCGCCCAGGGCCCGTCGGGCCCCGCCGCGTGCACGGGCACGCTCAGCAGCGGTGAGTTGTTCCGGTTCATCGCGTGTCCCCTCCGGTCACTGGGCCAGCTCGGTGGCGTCGAGGTCGCAGCTGCGGCCCGCCCGGTAGCGGCGTACGAGCTCCTCCAGCACCTGCCCGAGGCAGTCGTCGGGCAGCTCCGGCACCGGAATGCCGAGCCGGCCGCCGATCCGGGTCAGCGCGAGCACAGCCCAGGCGGGCGAGGCGAGGAAGGGCTCGCTGCCGTCCTGGCCCTCCCAGGTGCCCAGGATCGCGGCCGCCGCGAGCACCAGGGCGTAGCGGTCGCTGAGCACGCACCAGGCGGGGTCGGCGAGGGCGGCGGCCCCCTGCGGGATGGCCCGGCACTGCTCGCGCAGCGCCCGCAGTTCGGTGACGAACGCCTCGGCCAGGTCGGCGAGGACGGCGAGCTGCCCGCCGACCCCGCGGACCTCCGCCAGCCGGGCGGCCGACCCGATGAGGGACGCCGCGAGGAAGTCCCCGCCGTCGGCGATGCCCAGCAGCCGGTAGTCGAGGTGCGGCAGGCTCGCGCCGGAGCGCAGCAGCTCGGACGGCGGCTCCTCCTCCTTGAACCAGGCCCGCTCGGCCAGCGCCCGCAGCTGGGGCACGATCACGGCCTGGCAGGCGGCGGTCCCGGCGTGCCCGAGCCCTGCGACCGGCAGGTCGCGCGAGAGTTTGTCCAGCGCCCCGTACTCGGGCGTGCCGTGCTGGTAGCCGCGCGAGCCGAGTACGGCCGCCAGCTCCTCCAGGCTCTCGCGGAGCAGGTCGGGGACGACGTACTTGACGGCCGCCGCGAGCACGTGGGTGCGGTCGGGCAGCAGGCTCAGGGCGCGCAGCGCGACGGTGGCCATGCTGTCGCAGGCCAGCAGGTCGGCGAAGACCCCGGCGAGGGGTTTGTGGAAGCGGCGGGCGACGGGGCGGCTGCGGCCGGTGGTGGCGGCCCGTACGGCGGAGTGCAGGACGGTGCCGGCGGCGGCGACGGCGGTCGCGGCGATGACGCAGCGGTTGACCTGGTAGGTGCGCAGCGCCAGGGCGACGCCTTCGCCGACGCGGCCGACGAGGGCGCTCTCGGGGACCTCGCAGTCGCTGAACTGCAGTCCGGAGAAGAGGGATCCGCGCATGCCGGCGGTGGGGACGCGCGGCAGCCGGGCCAGCCCGCCGGCGGCGGTGAGCTCGTCCGGGTCGAGCAGGAGGACGGAGTGGCTGAGCGGGCTGCGGGCGCGGTCGGTCCGGGCGTAGACCACGTACGCCTGCGCCCGGGCGGCGTTGATGATGACGTCCTTGCGGCCGCTGAGCGAGAAGCCCCCGCCGGCCAGCGGGGCGGCGGTGAACTCGTCGCGCAGGATGGCGTTCGCGTGGGCGAGCTCGTGGTGGACGATCGAGGCGCGCCCGCCGGCGAGCAGGACGTCGGCGGTGGCCCGGCGCTGCGCCGTGCTGCCGGCCGCCCAGACGGCGGAGGTCGCGAACAGCGAGGTGATGCCGGAGCCGAAGCCGAGGGCGAGATCGCGGCGGAAGACCGGGCGCAGCACCTTGACGAGCAGGTCTGCGCGGGTGAGCCGGCCGCCGAACTCGGCGGGGACGAACTCCGCGCCCAGGCCCGCCCCGACGAGCAGCCGCTCGGTGGCCGCGGGCGGCTCGCGCCGCTCGTCGGCGGCGAACAGGGCGCCGAGGCCGTGCGGGTTGGCGGGGTCGTACGGGTCGCCGAGCAGGGCTTCGAGGCGCGCGGCCCGGCGCAGCGCCTCGGTCTCCTCGGCGGCGCGACCTGCGGCGCGGCCGGCGGCGGTACGGCCGGCGGCCCCGCTCTCGGGACGCGTGGGGGTCTCGGTGGTGGTGGCCATGGCGGCGGAGATCAGCTCCTTCGTCCGGGACTCTCGGCCTGCTGCGCGCAGTCCGCGGGGCTGGTCCGTCCTCTGTTACGGGTACTACGGGGGTACTACGGGCACTACGGATGCTTCGGGCACTACGGGTATGACGGGTCTTCAGCGTGCGGGCATCCGCTCGACACCCGCTTGAGGCGTCGTGCAGCGGCGCCCCAAGGGAGCCGGAGACCGGCCACCGGGATCACCGGTGGCGGCCTGCGGCCTGTCCTTCGGTTCGTTCGGGTCCTTCGATGTGCAGCAGCACGGCCCGGGCGGCGCGCAGTTCGCAGCCGGGCAGGGCGTCCTCGGGGTCGGGCCCGCAGGGGTGGGGGCGGGTGAACCCGGCCGCCTCCAGGGTGCGTACGGCGTCTGCGGTACGGATGACCTGGTGGGTCTGGAGCAGCAGCCGTTCGGGCCGCAGTGGGCGTTCGTCCGGCCCGGGGCCGATGGCCCGGCCGGTCGCGGTGCAGACGAGGTGGACGGACCGCGGCGCGGTGGCGCTCTCGCGGGCCGCCTTCAGGAACTCGGCCTCGGCGGCCCGCGCGGCGCCGGGTGCAGGCCTGGGCGGGACGAGGCGGCCGAGCGCGGCGACGAGCCGGGCCGCGTCGGCCAGCGTGAGCACGCCGGCCACGTGGGCGGCGGAGAGTTCCCCGGCGCCCTGGCCGGCGACGGCGTCGGCGCGCAGCCCCCAGCTCTGCCAGAGCCGGTACACGGCGACCTGGAAGGCGAACAGCGCCGGCTGGGCGAACTCGGCGCGGCGGATCAGGCCCGAGTCCACCCCGCCCTCGGGGGCGAAGACGACTGCGGCCAGCGGCAGGCGCAGCCAGGGGTCCAGTGCGTCGCGCACGCCGTCGTACGCGGTCCGGAAGGCGGGGACGGCGCAGTACAGCTCGCGGCCGAGGGCGAGGCGGCGGCCCGCGTGACCGGTGAACAGGACGGTCAGCGGCGGGGCGGCGGACCTCCGGGGCGGGCGCGGCCGGCGGGGCCGGCGGGCGAGGAGGGCGGCCGCGTCATCGGACACCGGGCGCCGCCTCCACGGTCTCGTACAGACCGGGCTCGGGGGTGGCCAGCGGGCCGAGGTCCTTGACGAGGGCCTGGAACTCCTCGCTGCGGACGGCGCTGGCGTGGGCCTGGGCGTCCGCCCACACGGCCAGTTCGAGGAAGACCCGCTGGTCGCCGAGGTGGCGCAGGGCCTCGTGGCCGATGTAGCCGGGCTGGCTGCTCATATAGGCGGTCAGGCGGTCCTTGACCTCCAGGAACCGGTCGATGTCACCGTGGACGGTCAGCTTGTTGACGAAGGTCACCATGGGGGCTCCTCGGGTGTGCCGGTCTTCGGGGGTCCGGGTGCCACGCTCGGCGGCGCCGCTCGAAGAGCCCTGGAAGACGGCTCGACCACCCCTCCAGCCCGCTCGGAGGATCCTTCCCCGGGCGCGGGCGCCCACCCCCCTAAATCCGGGAATCAGCCGTACAGGGGGTGTGCGAGGGGGAACCCCAGAAAGCTGGAGGGTCCATGGATCCTGCCGGATTTCCGTAATAGCTTGAGGGTTCCTCGACCGCTGGCCCTGGAGGTGCCCGTGCGCATCCGACCGATGCCGGGGGTGCGTGTCGCCTCCGTGGACGCCGACGGCCGCCTGGAACTGCTGGCCGCGTCGACGGCGGGCCCGGAGAGCTACCGCTGCGGCCCGGTGGGCACGGCGATGTGGATCGCCCTGCGCCAGCACGACGGCGACACGGCGGCCGCGGCCGATCTCCTCGCCCGCCTCTGGGACACGCTCCCCGAGAACGCCCGCGCCGACCTGGACATATGGGTGGAGGAAATGCGCGACGCGGGCCTCCTCCACGCGGTCGCGTAGCCTCCTAGGCTCCTCGGGCGGGCTTCCAGTCCTGGACGAGGAGCCCGAGCAGAACCTCGTCCATGAACTCGCCGAGCACCCAGGCCGAGGAACGCAGCACGCCCTCGCGGACGAAGCCGTTGCGCTCGGCGGAGCGCAGCATCGCGTCGTTGTCCGACAGCGTCTCGATCTGCAGCCGCTGCAGGCCGCGCACGACGAAGCCGTAGTGGCAGAGCACGCCGACCACGTCGGTGCCGTAGCCCTTGCCGCGAGCGGCCGGCAGCAGGCCCAACCCGATGTGCGCGGACCGGTTGTGGTTGTCGATGCCCCACAGGTTCGCCGTGCCGACCAGGGTGCCGCCGTCCAGCTCGACCACGGAGAACGGGACGTGCCCGTGCTCGTTGTCGTCCACGACGAGCCGCGAGTCCTTCGAGCCGGGCGTGATCGGCCGCCACGGCCGTCCCTCGGCCCGCGAGCCGTTGACCACGTCGTCGTAGAGCTCGGTCCGCAGGACCGGGATGTCTTCCTCGTGCCGGGCCCTGAGCCCGACCCTACTGCCTCTGAGCATGCGATCTTCCTATCCGACAGCTCCGACCGGCGGCAAGCCGATAAGCGCCGGTGCGGGCCAGCCGAAGGCCGCCATGCGGCGGGCGATCTCGTGGGCCAGCGGGGCCCCGGCCGGATGGCAGCCCAGCACCAGCGGCTCACCCGCCGCCAGGACCGGCCGCAGCGCCGCCACGCAGCCCGCGGCGTCCACCGGGGCGTCGAGCGCGGCCAGTTGCCCGGTCCCCGGATGCGTCCGGGCCAGCGCGGCGAAGCGGCCGGCGGGCGCACCCGGGGGCGGGACGAACACGACGGTCCCGGCCCCGGGCCGGACGCCCTGCCGCAGGACGACGAGCCCTGCGGGCTCCGCGGGCGCCGCGCCCCCGGGCGGTGGTGGCTGCCGTCGTGGGGGCCACGGCCCCAGGAGGCGCAGGGTCTGCGCCACCGTCGTGGACCGGCGGTCGGTGGTGGGGAACCCGCGGAGGAGGCGTGCGGTGTGGTGGACGGCTTCGTGGGCGTCCGCGAGCCGGGTCCGGTCCTGCACACCGGTCAGCACCAGACCGCCCTCGCGGTCGTGGTGCGCGGTGAGCGACAGTGCGTGGCCGCCGGGTGTGCCGACCGTCTCCGGTCCCGTGAGGCGTACGCCCTGGGCCGCCAGGTCCTCGTCGAGGGGGTCCGCGTCCGTCGGCGGCGGGGGGGCGAAGGACAGGACCGTCCGCGCGAGCGGCTCGGCCGGGGACCGGCCGCTCCACGCCCGCACCTGGCCCATCGAGACCCATTCGTACGCCGAGAGGTCCAGCGCCCGGTCGGCGAGATCGGACAGCAGCCTCCCGAACAGCCCCTCGGGGTCGACCTCCACGGACATCGGCAGCGGGGTGCGCAGCGGGCCGGGCAGGCGGGACGCCCCGTCGAGGGGGATGCCGCGGCCGGACACGGCCGTCGCGAACGCCACCGGGACCGGGCCGCCGTCGGGCACGGACCGGCGCAACTGGATGGCCCAGGCCGCCCGGAGGGCCGTGCTCTCGGTGACGCCCTGCCCGGCCGCCCAGTCCCGCAGGAGCGAGGCCTCGTACGGGGCCAGCCGTACCGTGGCGCGGACCGGGCCGGCCGCGCCGCCGCCCCCCGGCGGCAGCGTGGCCGAGCCCGCCGGCGGCGCGGCCGCCGACCAGAACGCGCGGGCCGGGCCGCGGTCCTGGCCCGCCAGCCAGCGCAGGTGGTCGCGGACGTCGGGGCGCCGCTCGCCGCCCGTCCCGCTCCCGTCCGCGAGGTACGCGCGGGCGAACGCGCGCATCAGCAGCCGTACGCTGCGCCCGTCGAGCACGGCGTGGTGGTACGTCAGGATCACGCGCGTCGGCCCGGGCCCCGACCCGGCCCCCGGCCCGCCCCGCTCGTCGAGCAGCGCGATCCGCAGCAGTCCGGGCCGGGTGGGGTCGAAGCCGCGCCGCCGCTCCCCCGCGAGCAGGGTCTGCCAGTCGGCGGATCCGTACGGATGGCGCACCAACTGCGGGACGACCCGCCGGTGCACGACGACCCGGGGCCCGCCCCGGGCCCCGTACGGCGCGAAGGCGGCCCGCAGCACGGCCTCCCGGTCGTACACGGACTGCCAGGCGGCCAGGAACCGCCGGGTGTCCAGCGGCCCGTACCAGCGCCAGTGCAGCTGCTCGACGTGTGATCCGGATCCCGGCCGGGCGGCCATCGCGTCGAGCAGCACCTCGCGCTGCCGGGCGGACGCGGGCAGTCCGGGCCCGGAACGTACGGGTCCGGGGTGTGCGGGCGGCCCGGCCTGCTCGGAACCGACGCTCATCCTCTCCCCCTCGTCTCGGCCTCGCACTTCAAAGGGGTCGAGTATGCGCGGGGTTCCCACGTTTCGCTGACGCGCTCCTGACACGCCGATGGAGTGCCGATGGAGCCGGCCTCACGGCGCCGGCGCCTCAGAGCATGCGGATCGCCGTCTCCGCATGCTGCTTCGCCAGCCCCAGCGTCGCGAGGCTGTTGCGCCCCAGCGCCTCGCGCACGTACGTCCTGGCCGCGGCCAGGTCCGCGCCCGGGCCCAGGACCCGCTCGACCGCCTCCTCGCGCAGCAGCACGCTGTGCTGCGCGACGGCGGTGACCCCGCTCTCGTCCGGGATCAGCGACCACTCGCCGGTGTGCGCCGTCATCAGGGCCGGGGTCGCGGTCTGCTTGTAGACGATGCGGCCGGCCGCCGGGAAGCACACCCGCACCGACTCCGTCGTGTGCGCGGACCCGTCCGCGGTCACCGTGTCCATGCTCAGCAGCTGCACGCCGGGCGCCTCCTCCGTCACGGCGACGCGCGACACGTGCGGGACGCGGTCCGGCCAGTCGGCGGCCTCGTACAGGAACTGGTAGGCCAGATCGGCCGATCCCTTGATCCGTACGGAGTCCTCGAAGGACAGCAGCAGGCCGTCGAGCCGGGTCCAGCCCTCCGCGGCCTCCTTCAGCGTGGCCAGCTGGGCCCGGCTGTTGGTGTCGGTGGCCTCCTTGGTCCAGTCGACGTCGGCGGGCCGGTCGCCGGCGACCGCGAAGTCGTGCAGCAGGACCAGCCGCGAGCGCCCGGTGCCCCGAGGCTCCACGATCCAGCTGCCGCCCATGGAGACGACGGGGGCGGCGGGGACCTCCTGGCGGAAGTCGATGCGCAGCCGGGTCCCGTCCAGCGTCCGGCGCGAGAGCCAGGACCTGACGGTCCCGTTCGCGGTCACCCACATGTGGAACCGGTCCCGGGAGCCGTCGAAGTCGAGCCGCTCGACGTGGATGCTCGACGGGAAGTACAGCGGCCACTGGGTCGTGTCCGCGATCAGCCCGTAGACCACGCCCGCGGGCGCGTTGACGTCCACCGAATAGGACGTGCGGTGCACCTGCTGGACCGACATCGCCACACCTTTCCGTCACAAGTGATCCAGAGTCTGTCCGTACCGGCCGGAGCTCCGGTCGAGACGACCTGGAGCCCGGGCCGGAAGCACGCTCGGCCTCAGCGCGCGAGCGCCGACTCCGCGTACTGCTTCGCGTACGTCATCGTCGCCGTGCTGTTGCGGCCGAGCGCCTCGCGCACGTACCGGCGGGCCGCCGCGAGATCGGCCGACGCGCCCAGCACCCCGGCGATCGCCTCCTCCCGGAGCACCACCCCGTGCCGCGAGGTGACCGTGGAGCCGTACGCGCCGCCCGTGACCGTCCACACGCCGGTGTGTGCGGACATCAGGGCGGGGGTGCGGGTCTGCTTGTAGACGATGCGGCCGGCCGCCGGGAAGCACACCCGCACCGACTCCGTCGTGTGCGCGGACCCGTCGGCGGTCAGCGTGTCCATGGCCATGACCTGCACGCCGGGCAGTTCCGCGGGCTCGGTGAGCTCCAGCCGAGATACGTGCGGCAGCAGCTGCGGCCACTGCTCGGCCCGCTCCAGGAACGCGTAGACCAGCTCCGGCGGGGCGTCCACGCGGACGGTGTCCTCGAAGGACATCACGAGGTCGTCGAGACCGCCCCAGCGCTCGCCCAGCCGCGCCAGGTTCCCCAGCTCCGCCCGGCTGTTGGTGTCGGTGGCGCGCTCGACCCACTCGACCTCCTCGGCCCGGTCGCCCGGAACCGAGAAGTCGTGCAGCAGGACCAGCCGCGAGCGCTCGGCGCCCAGCGGCTCCACGATCCAGGTGCCGGTCATCGCCGACAGCGGGGCCGCGGGGACCTCCTGGCGGAACTCGATGCGCCGCGCGGCCGCGTCGAGCACCCGGCGCGAGGTCCAGGACTTGACCCGGCCGTTCGCCGTCGCCCACATCCGCAGCCGCTCGTGGACCCCGTCGAACTCCAGCCGCTCCACGTACACGTTGGGCGGGAAGTACAGCGGCCACTGCACGGGGTCCGCGATCAGTCCGTAGACCACGCCCGCGGGGGCGGCCACCTCGGTCTCGTGCACGGTACGGTGCACCCGCTCGGCCGCCATCAGAAGTTGCCCAGCCCGCCGCAGACGTTCAGCGCCTGCGCGGTGACGGACGCGGCGAGGTCCGTGGTCAGGTAGCCGACCATGGCCGCCACCTCCTGCGGGGTCGCGTAGCGCCCCAGCGGGATCTTCGCCTCGAACTGCTCCTGCACGTCCTCGGTCGTGGTGTCCCAGGCCGCCGCGTAGCCGGCCCGGACGCGCTGCGCCATCGGCGTCTCTACGTAGCCGGGGCAGACCGCGTTGACCGTGATCCCGGCCGGGGCCAGCTCCTTGCCGAGGGCCTTGGTGAAGCCGACGACGGCGTGCTTGGACGCCGAGTAGGGGGCGCCCAGCAGCACGCCCTGCTTGCCCGCCGTGGAGGCGATGTTGATGATCCGGCCCCACGGGGCCCCGCCGAGGCCGCCTCGCTTGAGGACCTCCCGGGTCAGCAGGAAGACGCTGTTCAGGTTGGTGTCGATGACGTCGTACCAGAGCTCGTCGGTGATGTCGGCGGTCGGACCGCCGCCGCTGCGCCCGGCGTTGTTGACCAGGACGGAGACCGGGCTCCCCCACTCCGCGACGGCGGCGGCGACCAGCTCCGCGACCGCCTCGCGGGAGCGGACGTCGGCGGCGGCGCCGGCGACGTCCAGGCCCTCGGCGCGCAGCTCCTCGACGGTCCGCTTGACGTTCTCCGGGGTCCGGGCGCACAGGAACACCCGGTGCCCGCGCCCGGCCAGGTCCCGTACGACCGCCAGGCCGATGCCGCTCGTACCGCCGGTGACGAGGGCGACCGGCTTCTCCGGCGCCGCCGACGGCGCTGACCGTGTTGTCGTCGTGGACGTCGTGGTCGTCGTGGTCATCTATGAGCCTCCAGTACCCGTGGTGGAACTCCGACCGTGTCGCGGAGCTCTGGAGACGCGGTGGAAGCGGGATCGAGGCCCGGTTCGGGCTCGGCGGACGGCAGGGCGGCCGGCGGCCCCAGCGGTGCCAGCGCCCGGGCGAGGGCGCGCCGGGTCAGGGCGGCGCCGCCGGCGGCCACGTAGCCGTCGGGCCGGATCAGCAGCCAGCCGCCGGGCCGCAGCCCCAGCGCGCGCCGCAGCACCCCGTCGGGATCGGCCAGCGGCCCGGGACCGTCGGCCCCATCAGCCCCGTCGGGCACACCGGCCACACCGGCCACGCCGGACGCCCCCTCCCCCACCGTCCGTACCGACAGCCAGTCGCCGTACGCGCGGGCGGCCGCGGCCGCCGCGCCCCGCCCGACCTCGCCCGGACCGCCCGCCTCCCACACCAGGGACCAGCGGACGTCCCGCAGTTCGGCCCGCAGCGCCTCCGAGCCCGGGTCCCCGCGCCGCTCGGCCGCCGCGGCGGCCCGGGAGCCTACGGGCAGCCCCATCAGCGGGTCGGCGGTGCTCAGCGGGCTGTCCTCGTACGACAGCCGCAGCCCGGACATGCCGCCGAGGACCTTGCGCTGGATGGCCCGGCGCAGCGGCCCGATGTTGCGTACGAAGGTGAAGACGACGGGCAGCGCCACCCCGGCCAGGGCGTTCTTGAACTGGACCAGGAAGGTGGCCTTCCGGGTCGATCCGATCAGCGCCTTGCCGATCGGCACCCGCTCCTGCCCGTACGTGGCCAGCAGCTCCCGCCCCGCCTGCCCGCGGGCGGCCATCGCCAGCTTCCAGGCCAGGTTGTACGCCTCCTGGATGCCGGTGTTCATGCCCTGCCCGGAGGCGGGGCTGTGCACGTGGGCGGCGTCGCCCGCCACGAAGCAGCGGCCGTCGTGCATGCGCGGCACCATGCGCTGCTGGAACGTGAAGACGGAGGTCCACTCGGGCTCGCCGACCCGCACCGGGCGGCCGAGCCCGGCGCTGAGCTTCTCCGAGAAGCGCCGCGCCGCGTCCCCCGGCCGTGCTCCGGGGGCGGTGTCGAGCAGCCGCCAGTGCCCCTCCCTCTGGTACGGGACCATCATCAGGGCCTGGCTGCCGGTGTGGACCCAGTAGATGGTGTCGGGCGGCAGGTCGGTGGAGACGGGCGCGTCGGCCAGCGCCCAGGTCTCGCTGGACTCGCCGAGCAGCGGCAGCCCGAGCTGCTTGCGCACGGTGCTGTGGCCGCCGTCGCAGCCCACCAGCCAGGGCACCTCGTACTCCTCGGTGCTGCCGTCGGGGTGCTCCAGCCGAGCCCGTACGCCCTCCCCGTCTTGCTCGAACGAGGTGAGCCGCACCCCCCATTCGACGCCGACGCCGAGCCGGGCGAGGGCCTCGCGCAGCACGGCCTCCGTCTCGGCCTGCCCGATGATGAGGCTGTACGGGAAGCGGGTGGGCATCGTCCCGTAGTCCGCGTCGAGGCGGACCAGCCGGCTGCCGCGCGCGTACATCGTGAAGGCCCGGTTCTTGCGGCCCCGGGCGAGGACCCCGTCCACGACCCCCATCTGGTCGAAGGTCTCCAGGGTGCGGGGGTGGACGGCCACGGCGCGGCTCTCGCGGGCCGGTCCGGGGGCTCCGTCGACCAGGCGTACGCGCAGCCCCCGCCGGGCCAGTTCATGGGCGGCGGTCAGGCCCACGGGGCCCGCCCCCACCACGAGGACCCGGGCTGACCCGGCTCCGGACGGTGTGCCGGTACTGCTCGCCACGTGGTTGCTCCTCTGCTGTTCGTACGTACGGAAAGGACGGGCGCGGGCCGGGGCGCGGGGGCCGGGCGCGGGCCGGGAGGTCACACGGCCGCGGCCTCCGCGGCGGCCCGGCCGCGCAGGCTCAGCCGCAGCGCGCGCCGCTCGGGCTTGCCCACGTGATTACGCGGCACGGCGTCGAGCACCTCGACGCGGCGGATCTGTTCGAAGTCGTTCAAGCGGGCGTTGGCGCGCTCCACGATGGAGTCGAGGACGTCGAGCAGGCCGGGGGCGGTGGGGTCGCGCAGCACGATGCCCGTCCACACGAGCGCGCCGTGCACCGGGTCGGGCCAGCCCGCCACGATGCACTCGGCGACGCGCGGATCGGCGCCGATGACGTCTTCGACGCCGCTGGGCGAGACGAGTTCGTTGTCGTACTTGAAGACGTCGTCGAGCCGGTCCACCAGGAACAGCACGCCGTCCTCGCCCAGGTACCCGACGTCCCCGGTGGAGAACCAGCCGTCCGCGTCGATCGGCGAGGGCGCGCCGTCGTCGAGGTAGCCGGCCATCACCTGCGGCCCGCGGACCTGGACCTCGCCGGTGGCGTAGACGTCGAGCGGGGTACTCGTGTCCACGGCGACGATGCGGCATTCGGTGCCCGGTACGGCGGGTCCCACCGAGCCGCTCTTGGGGCGGCGCGGGTCCTGGCAGTGGGAGAGCGGGGAGAGTTCCGCCAGCCCGTAGCCCTGGATGACGGGGACGCCGAGGCGGGCGCGCAGGGTCCGGGCGGCGGTCGGGGACAGGGCGGTGCCGCCGGAGAGCACGGCGGTCAGGCGGCGTCCGGCCGGGAAGTCGTGGGTGAGCCGCTCGTCCTGGGCCAGCCGGTGCAGGCGCGCGGGCAGCCCGTAGTAGTGGGTGGCCTCGGCGCGGGCGCAGGCGGCGAGCGAGGCGACCGGGTCGGGGTCGGTGCACAGCACCTGGCAGGCGCCCGCGTAGACGCCCGAGTTGAGGTGCATGGTGTGGTAGAGCGGCAGGTGGTTGAGGGTGACCGAGTCGCTGCCGAGGTCGTGCGCGGTGGCGGTCTGGGCCGCGTTCGCCACCAGGTTGCGGTGGGTGAGCCGGACGCCCTTGGGGCGGCCCGTGGTGCCGGTGGTGAACTGGATGCAGACGTCGGCGTCCAGGTCGACGGCCCCGGGCAGCACCGCCCGCTCCGGTACGGCGGCCAGCGCGGCGGCCAGGGGCACGGCGTCGCCGGGGACCACGCCGTCGGGCGCGTCGGTCACGACGACGGACCGCAGGTGCGGAAGCCGGTCGCCCACCTTGACCAGCAGTTCGGCGGTGGCGGTCGGTACGAACGCCACCTCGACCTCGGCCGTCCGCAGGACGTGGACCAGGCCCGCCTCCTTGATCAGCGGGTTGACCAGCACGACGGTGTTCCCGCTGCGCACGGTCCCGTAGTAGGCGGCGGCGAAGACCGGGTCGAGGACGTTGGCGACGCCGACCCGCGCCCCGCGGCGGCCGAGGGTGTGCTCCAGGTAGGAGGCGAAGCGGTCGGCCCGGCCGTCCAGTTCGGCGAAGGTCACCGTCGTCGTGAAACCGGCGCCGGTCGCGGTCCGGATCGCCCGGCCGGCGGGGTCGCGGACCGCCGCCCGGCGCAGCAGGCCGTCCAGCGGGAGTTCCGGGTACACGAATCTCGGCATGGTGCTCTCCTCCTGGCTCCCGAAGGGGCGCCCGCGACTGCGGCGGCACCCCCAAGACCTGTCCGGCCTCAGCCGTGTCGGCCCAGCCTGGGCAGCGGCGCTTGAGGAGTCTTCGAAGAGCGCTCGATCTGCGGTGCGGATGCTGTCGGGAACCGATGGAACGGAGTCCCCCGATGACAGCGACGACGACGGCGGCGGCAGTGAGGGAGTTCGGCCTGCTGTACGCGGAGGTCCAGCAGTTCTACTCCCGCCAGATGCAGCTCTTCGACTCCTTCGAGGCCGAGCCGTGGGCGCGGACCTTCACCGAGGACGCCGTCTTCGACGTGCCGACGCTGCCCGCGCCGGTGGTCGGGCGCGCGGCCCTCGCCGCGAACGTCCGGCGCAACGCGGAGGTCCAGGCCGGCAGCGGCGAACAGCTGCGGCACTGGCTGGGCATGCTGGACGCGCGGCCGCAGCCCGACGGCACGGTGCACACCCGCAGCTACGCGCTGGTGTACCTGACCCCGCGGGACGGCGAGTCGAAGGTGCACCGGGTGTGCGTGATGGAGGACGTACTGGTCCCCGCGCCGGACGGCTGGCAGGTCGCCCACCGCCTGGTGACGCGCGACGACCTGCCTTGACCGATGGCCGGTGACCGGCGTCCGGCGACCGGCGACCGGCGACCGGCGACCGGCAGCGGGAACGGCCTGCTACAGCGACCGGTTGACGTGCAGCACCGGGAAGAGGTCGGTGCGGACCCCCGCCGGGTCGTGGCCGTGCGCGACCTTCCGGGTGATCTTCGCGCCGATCGGGGTGCGGGTGACGACCGCCGCCGCCCGCGCCCGCAGGAACGCGGCGGCCTGCCCGCCCCCGCCGAACAGCGAGCGGGCCTGCATGACCTGCATGCGGTGCACGGCGGCCGCCGCCGGGGCGCGCCGGTCCCGGTAGGGCGCGAGGCGCTGCGCCGTCGGCTCCCCGTCGCAGAGCGCGGAGACGAGTACGGGGTGCAGCGCGGCGGCGTCCTGGAGGGCCAGGTTGATGCCCTGGGCGCCGATCGGCCCGTGGGTGTGGGCGCTGTCGCCGAGCAGGACGAGCCCGTCGCGCACCCATTCCTCGGCGTGCGAGGCGAACACGTCGAGCAGGGTCAGATCGGCCATGGACGTGATCTGCTCGTGCACGAGGTCGGCGTACTGCGGCAGTGCCTCGGCCAGTTCCCACCGGATGTCCTCGATGCCGCGCCGGACGGCGCCGCGCCAGCCGCCGTGCGGCAGGGTCCAGCCGATCCGGAGCCGGTCGGGGTGGGTGTCGTGGACGAGTACGGCGCTGCCCGCCGCGCGGTGCACCCGTACCTGCCCGGTCGCCCGGCCGGGCGCGTGCAGCGAGAACCACACCACGTCGTGGGCGAAGGACTCCCGGCGCCCGGCGTCGATGCCGGCGAGCGCGCGGGTCTTGGAGAACCGGCCGTCGGCGCCGACCACCACCTGCGCGCGGACGGTGACGGGCACCCGGTCGGGTCCGTTGACCACGGCGCCCGTGCAGGGGCTGTCCGGACGCTTCTGGCGGAGCGCGGCGATCCGGTGCCCTTCGAGCAGGGTGAAGCCGGGCAGCCGCTCGCAGGCGGCGAGGAGTTCCTCCAGCAGGTGCGGCTGGGGGAGGGCCAGCAGGTGGTCGTACGGGGCGGGCAGCCGCCCGTAGTCGATGTCGAGCAGCACCCGCTCCCGCTCCAGCACCTGGAACCCGCGCAGGCGGGCCGCGCCGCGGGCCGCCGCCCCGGCCAGGACGCCGAGCTCGTCGAGGATCCGCTGGCCGCCCGGCTGGAGGATCTCGCCGTGGAACTCGCGGCGGAACGCGGTGGAGCGTTCGACCAGGGTCACGCGGACACCGGAGCGCAGCAGCATGAGCGTCAGCGCCAGCCCGGCGGGTCCGGCGCCGATGACGCAGACGTCGGTCTCGACGGTGGCGGCGGCGGTGTCAGTGGTGATGAGGGTCTCTTGGATCACGGAATCAGACCGCAGCCCGTGCGGACAGCACCTCGTTGACCATGGCGAGGTAGCGGCGCGGGGTGTCCGCGTCGTCGAGGGCCTCCTCGTCGAGGAGTACGTCGTACTCGCGCTCGATGTAGCCGGTGGTCTGGAGGACGGCGAGCGAGTCGTAGCCCAGCTCGAACCAGTTCAGGTCCAGGACGTCGCCGTCGAGGTCGACGCCCTCCTCCTCGCCCGCGCACTCGCGCAGGATGCGCTTCAGGTCGTCGAGTTCCAGCCGGTCCATGGTCTCCCTCTGTTCTGGTGGGGGCTTCTTTTTCGGGGGCTTCGTTTTAAGGGGCTGCTTTTTCAGGGGCTGCGGGTCAGGCGTCCGGGGCGCGTACGACGACGGCGGAGTTGAAGCCGCCGCGCCCGCGGGCCAGTACGAGCGCGGTCCGCAGCGGCAGCCCGAGGGCCGGGCTGGGCGCGCCGGTGACCAGGTCCAGGAGGTACTCGTCGGCCGGGAGTTCGGTCCCGGTGGTCGGCGGGATCAGCTGGTCGCGCAGGGTGAGCAGGGCGGCGGCCACGTCGAGGGCCGCGCCTCCGGCGGCGAGCCGCCCGGTCATCGACTTGGGCGCGGTGACGGGCACCCCGTACGGGCCGAACAGTGCCGTGATCGCCTCCGCTTCGGCGCGGTCGGCGCCGCGTTCGCCCGCCGCGTCGGCGAAGACGACGTCGACCTCGTCGGGGTGGACGCCCGCGTCGGCGAGGGCGAGTTCCGCGGCCGCGCCCAGCCGGGAGGTCCCGTCGGCGTCGAAGGTGGCGGCGTGCCCGGCGATGGCCCCGTACGCGCGGGCGCCGCGCCGGCGCGCCTCCTCGGCGCCCTCCAGGACGAGGAGCGCTCCGCCCTCGCCCGCCACGTGGCCGCTCGCGTCCTCGGCGAACGGCAGGTAGGCGCGGGCCGGGTCCTCGCGGTGGGTGAGCCCGCCGCCGGCCAGGTAGGCGGCCCAGCCCCAGGAGCACAGGGCGGAGTCGATGCCGCCGGTGACGACGAGCTCGGCGCCCTTGCGGATCTGGCGGCGGGCGTGGGCCATCGCGTCGAGGCCGCCGGCCTGCTCGGAGACGATCACTCCGGAGGCGCCGCGCAGGCCGTGCCGGATGGAGATCTGGCCGCTGTTGACGGCGTAGAACCAGGCGAAGGACTGGTACGCGGAGACGTGCTGGCCGCCCTTGCTCCACAGCGCCTGGAGCTCCTGCTGGCCGAACTCGAAGCCGCCGAAGGAGTTGGCGGTGACCACGCCCGCGGCGTGGTCGGGCAGCTGCGCGGGGTCGGCGCCGGCGTCGTCGAGGGCCTCCTTCGCGGCGGCGAGCGAGAGCCGGGTGACGCGGTCGGTCTGCGGCATCAGCCGGCTGGAGACGTGCTCGGCGTCGACGAATCCGGGCACCTCGCCGGCCAGCTTGGCCGGGTAGCCGCTCGCGTCGAACCGGCTGACCGGCCGGATGCCGGAGCGGCCGCGCAGGACGGCGGACCACCAGGCCTCGGTGCCGAGCCCGTTGGGCGCGGCGACCCCGATGCCGGTGACGACGGGGGCGGCGCTGCGGGAGGCAGGTGTGGCGGCGGGGGCGATCGGGGCGGCGAGAACGGTGGTCATCGGTCCGCCTTCAGGCTCGGGCTGGTCAGGATCATCGCGCTCTGGAACCCGCCGAAGCCGCTGCCGACGGTCAGGACGGCGTCGGTGCGCTGGCGGCGGGCGGTCAGCGGGGTGTAGTCGAG
The DNA here is from genome assembly GCF_045162725.1 of Streptomyces sp. NBC_01006. Taxonomy (NCBI): domain Bacteria; kingdom Bacillati; phylum Actinomycetota; class Actinomycetes; order Kitasatosporales; family Streptomycetaceae; genus Streptomyces; species Streptomyces sp. NBC_01006. The sequence goes on from NZ_CP108701.1 coordinate 469,270, forward strand.
GTCGCAGGCCGGGTCGGGCTCGTGCAGGTTCGCCGTCGGCGGGACGGTGTCGTGCTCGATGGCGAGGGCGCAGGCGGCCACTTCGAGGGCCCCGATCGCGCCGAGGGAGTGCCCGATCATCGACTTGATGGAGCTGACGGGGACCTCGTACGCCCGCTGTCCCAGGCTCCGCTTGAACGCCTCGGTCTCGTGCTTGTCGTTCTGCTTCGTGCCGGAGCCGTGCGCGTTGATGTAGTCGATGTCCCCGGGCACCAGCTCTGCCTCGGCGAGCGCGGCCGTGATGGCGGCGGCCATCTCGATCCCGTCGGGGCGCAGTCCGGTCATGTGGTACGCGTTGCTGCGCGAGGCGAAACCCGAGATCTCGGCGTACATGTGGGCGCCGCGGGCGCGGGCGTGCTCGTACTCCTCGATGACGAGGACGGCCGAGCCCTCCCCCAGGACGAACCCGTTGCGGGTGCGGTCGAAGGGCCGTGAGGCGGTCTCCGGCTCGTCGTTGCGGGTGGAGGTGGCGCGGATCGCGTCGAAGCAGGCGGCGGTGATCGGCGTGATGGGCGCCTCGGCCGCGCCGGTGACCATCACGTCGGCGCTTCCCTCGCGGACGAGGTCGACGGCGTGCCCGATCGCGTCGAGGCCGGAGGTGCAGCCGGTGGAGACCAGGGCCACGGGGCCCTGGGCGCCGACGGTACGGGCCACCTCGGCCGCCATCGAGCTGGGGACGAAGTAGTCGTACAGGTGGGGCACGGCCTTGGTGTGGTCGACGAGCGTACGGGTGCCCCGCTCGCTGACGACCCCGTACTCGGCATCGAGGCCGGTGGTGCAGCCGAGCGCGCTGCCGAGGGTGACCCCGGTGCGCGCGGCGTCGTACGAGCCGGCCAGGCCGCTGTCCGCGAGGGCCTCGCGGGCGCTGACGACGGCGAACTGGGCGGCGCGGTCCAGGCGGCCCGCCTGCTCGGCACCGAGCCCGGACTCCTGCGGGTCGAAATCGGCCTCGGCGGCGATCCGGGAGCGGAATCCGGAGGCGTCGAAGAGGGTGATGGCGCGGGTGGCCGTACGGCCGTCGGTCAGCAGCGACCAGAATTCCTTGGTGCCCGGGCGGCCCGGGGCCACGACCCCGATGCCCGTGATGACGACTCGTCTCATCGCCCTTCCCCCTGTCCTGTCGGTTCGCGGTGGCCCGTCCGGTGTCCGCGCAGCACGATGCGGGCGGCCCGGCCGAGCATCCGGGGCAGCTCGCCGCCCCGGACGAAGAAGTGGCCGCCGGGCACGGTCCGCCGCACCAGCCGGCCGGTGGTCCAGCGCTGCCAGCCCGCGGCGGCCCCGGCGCCGACGAGGGGGTCCTCGGTGCCGGTGACCGCGAGCAGCGGTACGGGCACGGGGCCGGGCGCGGTCGGCGCGACGGCGGCGGCCCGCAGGTTGCGGGCGAGCCGGAGGTCGGCGCGGAGCACGGGGAAGACGGACCGGAACCACACGTCTCCGGGCCGCACGCCGGGCGGCAGCGCGTCGAACCGGTCCAGGACGCGCAGCAGCTCCTCGTCCGGCAGCTCGGCGGAGTTCGCGAGGGCGGCCGGCAGGTCCGGCGGCGGGCTGGCCCCGACGGCGAGCAGCGCGGGCGTCGGCAGCCCGTACTCCATCGCGGCGTGGGCGACCGTGAGGGCGACCGACGCGCCGAGGCTGTGCCCGTAGAGGATGTAGGGGGCGCCGGCCCCGTCGGCGATCTGCTCGAACAGGGGCTTGAGATCGGCCAGGAGCTCGTCGCGGCCGGTCAGCCGGATCTCGCGGCGCCGCTCGTCGCGCCCGGGCAGCAGCCAGGGCGTGGTCGACACCCCGCTCCCGGCGAGCTTGTCCCACCGGTAGAACGAGGACACTCCGGCACCCGCATGTGCGAAGCAGTGCAGCCGTACGGCCTGTCTGTCGCCCATCGCCACCTCCCAGGAACCGCACCACGTAGGTCTCGACACTCACCGACCGCGCTTGAGACCGGCTCGAATCGGTGTGCAGACCGCCGTGGAAGGTACTGGGAGGGACTGAGAGGGACTGGAGGGACTGGAGAGGGACTGTGAGCGACCGGACGGACCGGAGGGACCGCTCTAGGCGGCGTAGAGGTCGAACGTGGATCCGCGGCGCGGCCCCGCCACCACGTCCAGCGCCGGATCCACCGTCAGCATCGCCTGGTGCAGGCGCTGGAGCTGTGGGGACGGTTCCACTCCGAGGTCGTCTATCAGGCGGTTGCGCAGCCTGCGGTAAACGTCCAGGGCCGTGGCCTGGCGGCCGGACCGGTACAGCGCGACCATGGCCTGCGAGTGCAGGCCCTCGTGCTGCGGGTGCCGGGCGATCAGCTCGGTCAGCTCGGCGATGACCTCGACGTGCCGGCCGAGCCGCAGGTCCGCGTCGATGCGCCGCTCGACCGTCACGAGCCGGCTCTCCTCCAGCCGCATGACCTCGATCTCCAGGATCGGTCCCACGCGTACGTCGACCAGCGCCGGGCCGTTCCACAGTCCGAGCGCCTTGCGCAGCAGGTCGGCCGCGCGCTCGTCGTCCCCGTCCTCGTACGCGTGCTGTCCGCCCACCACGAGGCTCTCGTACGCGTGGACGTCCACCGCGTCCGGCGGTATCTGCAGCAGGTAGCCGCCGTGCCGGGTCGCGAGCACGTCCTTGGCGCTGCCCGGGACCCCCGGCCCCATGGCCGTGCCGAGTCTCCTGCGCAGCTGCAGGATGTACGTCTGCAGCGTCGTGAGCGCGCTCTGCGGGAGGTCGGTGCCCCAGATCTCCTCCATGAGGGTCTGCACGGGCATCACCCGCCCCGGATAGAGCGCGAGCAGCGCCAGGATCTGGCGCGGCTTGCCAGCCGTCGGAACAATCGAGCCCCCGTTGACCTCGGCACTCAACGGACCCAGAACCTGAATCTTCACGGTGTCCTCCGTATTTCGTCGAGTTCCCATCGATTTTCAGCCTTCGACTCCGGCACGGTAGCGGTGTCCAGCACACCGTCCCGGAATTCTTGAGCAGGTGTCGAGCAGCCCTCCGCTTCGGACGGTTGCAGGCGAAATACAAGCTGGTAGATTCCGCTCAGGGGATAAAAACCGGCACATATTCCATTTCCGCCGGGAGGGGGCGCGGGAACCATGGGCGAAGACACCGAAATGGACTTCCGCGTCCTGGGGCCGGTGGAGGTGCTCGACCGCCGCACGGGGACGTATGTCGCGCCCTCCGGCGCCAAACAGCGGGCGCTGCTCGGTGCACTGGTGGTCCGGGCGGGCCAGGTGCTGCCTGCCGAACGGCTCATCCACGAACTGTGGGGCGAGCGCCCGCCGGCGGGCGCGGCCAACGCCCTGCACGCCCATGTGGCCCGCCTGCGCCGGCTGCTCCACGACGCCGCGGGCCATGACCCGATCTCCACCCACGCGACGGGCTACGCACTGGGACGGCCCGCGACGCGGACGGACGCCCACCACTTCCACGACCTCTCCTCGAAGGGCCGGGGAACGCTCGCCGCCGATCCCGTACGGGCGGCGGAACTGCTGAGCGGCGCGCTCGCCCTGTGGCGCGGCCCGGCGCTGGAGGGCAGCGGGCAGGGGCCGCTGTGCACGAGGGAGGCGGAGCGGCTGGAGGAACTGCGGCTGACCACGCTGGAGACGCTGTACGACGCCCACCTGCGCAGCGGCCGGCCCGCCGAGGCCGCCCGGGAGCTGGAGCGGCTGACGGCCCGCCACCCGGTGCGCGAGCGGCTCTACGACCTCCAGATGCTGGCCCTGTACCGCTGCGGCCGCCAGGCCGAGGCCCTGGGCGTGTACGAGCGGGCCCGCCGCCGCCTGGCGGAGGAACTCGGCGTGGAACCGGGTCCGGCCCTGCGCGAGCGCATGGAGGCGATCCTGCACCACGCCCCGTCCCTGTCGACTCCGGACCCGGACGCCTCGCTCCACGAACTCGGCGGCGCGATAGCCCGCCTGGGCACGCGGATCGAGGCGCTGGCGCGCGAGCAGAAGCGGCTGATCCAGCGCTTGAACGGGCTGACCTCAGGCGTGGCACTCCAGGGGCCGCCCGTGGTAGGCGGTCATCTCCGCGAACAGGGCGCCGACATCGAGGGGTGAGCCCTCGGGCAGCCGGCCCTGCGCCTCCGCGTAGCCGCGGTGGAGGTTGGGCAGCAGCCGCTCGGCGTCCAGCAGTTCGGCGTACGGCCCGAGATCGGTGGCACGGGCCAGCTCCAGCGGACTCACCCCGGCCGCGACGCCCTCCCGGGCCAGGCCCTGCACCCAACGCAGGTACCCCTCGTTGGCGTCGAACACCTCGGGCCCCCCGACGGGCCCGTGACCGGGAACGACGGTGGTGGCCCCCAGCCCCCGCAACCGCTCCAGGGCCCTCAGGCTCCCCGCGACGGACCCCATGACGCAGAACGGCGTGACCCCGTTCATGACGAGGTCGCCGGTGAACAGCACGCCCTGATCGGGCAGCCAGACGACGGTGTCGTCGGTGGTGTGGGCGGCCGGGCCGATGTGGATGAGCTCGGCCCTGACGTCCCCCACGTGGAGCGTGGTCCGGTCCCGGAAGGTCAGTTCGGGCGGCCTGACCTCGATGTCCCCCCAGCACACGTCGGGCCACAGCCCGGCCATGTGCAGCCCGGCCGCCTGGACCATGACCCGGGTCCGCTCGTGCCCGATGGTGAGCGCCTCGGGGAAGAGGAAGTTCCCGTACGTGTGGTCGCCGTGGAAATGCGTGTTGACGAGGGCCCGCGGCGCCCGCCCCGCGACCCGCAGCGCGGCCCTGCGCAGCTCCCGGGCCCGCTCCTCGGTGGCGACGGTGTCGACGAGCGCACTGGACCCGCGATGGCTGATGATCCCCGCATTGTTCAGACACCACCCGCCCTCGGGCTGCACATAGGCGTGCACCCCGTCCCCCACCTCAAGAACGCCCCGCTCCACGCCCACGCCCACGCCCACTTAAGCTCCCATTCCACCGAATCCCCGGACCCCAAACCCTCTCCCGCCCCACTCAATTCCCGCTGGATTTCCGATAGCCCCGCCACCCGAGCCGCCCGAAAACCCCCGCCCCTCAATCCCCCGTCAAGCAGATTTCCAACAAACCTATTTTCCGTACCGGTGCGGGCCGCGGCACGGGATAGTGGGCGCATGGATCAGCCGTCGTCCCCCGTCTCACCGGTGCCCGCGGGCGAGGTCCTGCGCGAGCGGTACACCGGCCGCCTGCCCGCCTCCCTCGACGAGCTGGCCGGCCCGTCCCGCGGGGTGGTGGAGCTGCCCCTGCACGTGGCGTGGTCCGGGTTGCGCGTCTACGACCTGGACCGGCCCCGGCAGCGGATGAGCATGTACCGCACCGTCCTGGCCGAGGGGCAGCGCGACGACCTGACCGCGCTCCTGGACCGCGACCTGCTGCCCGAGCAGTGGCCCGTCCTGCGCACCCTGGTCAGCCGCCACGTCCGCCAGGTCTGGGAAGAGCGCTTCCCCCGGCTCACGACCCGGACGCGCACGACGCCCGCCGCGTGAACCTCGGCGCACTGCACCCTTGAACCCGGGGTGCGCCGCCGGGACCTGCGGGACGGGTCAGATGCCCGTGGGGGCCGGTAGGACCAGGCGGCGGGGGGCTGCGCGGCCCCAGGGGAAGCCGTGGTGGAGGTGGACCGCCGGGGGGCGCTCGGCGTCGACCTCGACCGCCACCGCCGCCAGCACCTCCGGCACCGGCTCCACCTCCAGGAACCGCCACCGCTGCGCCGAGTCATCGGCCGGCGGCCGGAAGGACAGCACCCCCCGGTCCTCGGCCAGCACGAACGCGAAGGAGTCGAACGGCAGCCCCAGCCCCAGTCCCCGCGCCTTCGAGTACGCCTCCTTCAGCGTCCACAGCCGCAGCGCCCGCCGGTCCCGCGGCCGCCCCGGAGCGGCACTGGCGATCCAGTCCTGCTCCTCCCCGGAGAACGTCGCGATGATGTTGTCCAGCCCCCGCTCACCCCGGTCCAGCCGCTCCACGTCCACACCGATCCGCAGACCCCGCGCAACCCCCAGCAAGTTGTACGCGTTGGCGTGCGAAAGGTTGAAGTCCAGCGCATCGGCCCCCCGCGGCAGCCCCCCGGCCGGCGTCTGCAGGAACGGCCGGCCACGCGAGGACCGCCAGATGATCGCCTCGGCCTCCGGAATGCCGGTCTCCAGCGCGAGCACCCGCCGCACCAGCGCGTGCGCGACGAGGTACTGCCGGCGGTCGCGTTCGAACAGGAACCGGCCCGCCACCTCCTGCTCGTTCTCGTCCAGCCAGTACGAGGCCAACGTCGCGGCGATACCCGGCGCGAGGTCCTCGTTGGGGCAGAACCACAGGTTGACCGGGGCCGGCTCGTGCTCCCCCGGCCCCGCCGGGTCGAGCGGCAGCGCCGTCATACCGGCCCCTCCTCGCCGCCCAGCCACAGGGGTACCCGCAGGAACGCGGACGCGGGCAGCGGCGCCGCCCCCGCGGCGGACGACCCGCGAGCCGGCTCCAGCACCGCCCAGTCCACGTCCAGCCCCGACAGCCACAGGCCGCGCAGCTGGTGCAGGTGCCCGGCCTGCCAGAGCGCGGCGAGGTAGCCGTCGGTCTCCGGTACGGCTCCCAGCCCCAGCGGGTCGGCGCCGCCGCCGCGCAGATCGGCGCAGGGCGCCCCGTCCCGTACGAACTGCTCCAGGACCCGCAGCAGTTCGCCGGTGTCACCGACGACGGCCGCGAACCGGCAGTCCATGGCGGCCCGGCCCGTCCGCAGGGCGCGCGCGAGCGCGCCGAGCGGCGGCACCGGCCCGGTCCCGCCCAGCATCCGGGCGAACCGCCGCGCGGTGGCCGCCAGATGGGACGGGGTCGGGGCGGACAGCAAGAACAGCTCGGGACCCGCGGAATCCCGGTCCGGGGCCACACGCGGCTCGGCGGCGTCCGGCAGGTACTCCTCCAACACCACCTCCGCGTCCGCGCCCCCCGCACCCCGCACCCCGACGCAGATCCGCCGCGGCCCGCGCCCCTCGCTCTCCCAAGGCCGCGCCTCGACGCGCCCCGGCCCGGGGACCAGAACCCGGTGCCCCAGCTGCAGCACGGCCCGCGTCAGCACGGCGACCCCGGTGGCGGCGCCCGCGTCCCCCACGAGCACACGTACGGCCCCGGCATCCTCACGGACACCGACAGCCGCCCCATCCACCCCGGCAACCCGCAACGCCTCCCGCAACACCCGCCCCGCGGGCGCCCCGGCCCCGCCCGCACTCCCCGTACGGGTGCCCGCGGCCCGGGATCCGCGGCCCGGGCCGGAAGCGGTGGGGTCGGGTGCGGTGTGGCCGACCGCGCTGCCGCGGACCAGGCAGTGGACGCCGTCCCCGTCCGCCAAGGCCCGCGCCAGCGGCTTGAGCAGCAGCGCGCCCACGCCCTCGCCCGCGCCGGGGTGCCGGCTGGAGGGGTGCAGCAGCAGCCGTACGCCGCCGACGAGCGCGGCGGCGCACTCGCCGCGCTGAAGGGCGGCCACCGCGAGGTGCAGGGCGACGAGCACCGAGGACTCCGCGGTGTCCACCGACTGGCTGGGGCCGGTCAGACCGAGCAGGGCCGAGAGCCGGTTGGGCAGGCTCCACTGGCCGCCCCGCGGCATCGGACGGGACCCCTCGCGCCGCCAGGTCCGGGCGGCGAGCAGCGCGTAGTCCCCGGGCCCGGCGCCGGTGAACACCCCGACGCTGCGCGGCGTCCCGTCGGCGGCGGTCAGCGCGTCGAGGCGGGACCCGGTGCAGCCGGCGTCCTCCAGGGCCTCCCAGGCGGTTTCGAGGAACAGCCGCTCCTGGGGGTCCATCAGGGCGGCTTCGTGCACGTCGATCCCGAAGAACTCCGGGTCGAAGTCCTGTACGCGCTCCAGGTAGTGGCCGGGCTCGTCCCCGGGCCGGCCGGGCGGCGGAGTCGAGGCGCTGTCGTACCCGGCGCGCGCCTGCCGCCAGAACGCGGCCAGGTCGGGCGCCCCCGGATAACGGCCGGCCATCCCGACGACGGCGACCGGCTGCGCGACCGGCTCGCCGACCGGCTGCACGTCCCGCGCGGGAGCCTCCGGCCCGGTCACGGAGGACGGCTCCGGCCGAGGGTCCGGCAGTGTGAGGACGACGGGTCCCGCCCCGGTGGCGGCGGCGACGGTCCCGGCGGCACCTGCGGCGCCGGTCAGCAGCGCGGCCACCTGGGCCCGGTCCAGATGGCCGCTCTTGAACCGGGTCAGGACTTCCTTCTCGTCCATCTGGACGTGCTCCTTTTTGAAAATGTCTGGTGGATCAGGCCGGACGCCACATGGCTTCAGCCGCGACGGCCGAGCAGTACGAGAGCCTCGTCCACGGTGAGCCGGTCGTCGCGGATCGCGTCCAGCAGGACGTCGAGGTCGCCGCCCGGAAGCGGCCGTACGACGGGTGCCGGGGCCGGGGCAGCCGGGGCGTGTGCGGCCTGCGCGGCCTGTGCGGCCTGGACCGCCTGCGCCGCCGCCCCCGTCCGCGTCGCGATGTACGCGGCCATGGCGGCCAGGTTCGGGTGCTCGTACAGCAGGACGGACCGCTCCTGCAGGCCGAAGCTGCGGTTGACGACCGCGATGAACTCCGCGCCCACCATCGAGTCGACACCGAGCACGTTGAACGCGGCCGTGGTGTTGATGTCCCATGGGTCGCAGCACAGGATCCCCGCGAGCTGCTCGCGCAGCACCTCCGCGATCCGGGTCGCCGCGGCGGCCGCGGGCGACTGCCGGGCGGCGGCGGAAGCGGAACTGGAGGAACCGGAGGAAGCAGAAGCGGACGAGACGGCGACCGGCGCCTCGTACCCCGCCGCCGCAACGGGAGCGGCAACCGGCGCAGGCGCGGCAGCGGCGCTGCCGGCCGCACTGCTCGCCGCCCGCGCGACCTCGCGCGCGAAGGACACCGGGGTCGGGAAGTCGTAGAGGTCGGTCGCGCGCACGCGCAGTCCGTACCGGGTGTTGACGACGGCGACGAACTCCACGACCAGCAGGGAGTCGAGCCCCATGGACTGGAAGGTCTGCTCGGGGTCGATCTTCTCCGGCTTGACCCGCAGGACGTCGCCGAGCACTCCGATGAGGTCGGTCAGTACGTCCGCAGGATGGTCCATCGTCATCGCAGGCTCCTCCAAGCCGTCGGGTGGCACACGGTCACGATCACAGTCGCGGTCACGATCACAGTCACGGCCGCGGTCACGCGCTGCTGCCGGAGAACGCCGGACGGGGCGGGCAGTGCGCGCTCTCGCCCCGTACGTCCGCCACCCGCCGCGGCGCCGTGTCGGGATCCGGCATCCCGAGCCGGAACTGCCGTTCCGCACCCTCCGGCACCAGGCTCGGCAGCAGCAGCGACCACAGCCCCGACACCCGGCGCTGCAGCTCGGCGTACGGCATTCCTGTGGCCGCCAGCGCCTCGATGCCGCAGGCCGCCGCGGCGACCAGGGATTCGATGCTCTCCCAGCGGCCCTCGGCGCGCAGTTCGCCCGCGTCCCGGGCCTCGCACAGCAGCCCGCAGACCTCCGCGAGCCAGATGCGGTGGAAGTCGGTGGCGAGCGCGGGCAGTCCCGCGCACTCCTTGGTGATGCGGAAGCTGGCCGGAATCGCCGGTTCCTCACGCAGATTGAGCGCGAGCCAGTGCGTCGTGTCGACCAGGATCTGGAGCGGGGAGCTGCCGGATGCGCGCAGTTCGCGCACCGCCTCGCGCAGCAGCTCGCAGCCGCGCAGCTGGACCGCCTCCGCCAGTTCGTCCTTGGAGGCGAAGTGGAAGTACAGCGCCCCCTTGGTCACTCCGGCGAACGAGGCGATCTCCAGGAGCGTCGCGTTCGCGTAGCCGTTGCGGTGGAACATCTCGGCGCCCGCGTGCACGAGCTTCCTGCGGGTCCGCTCCGACCTCTCCTGCACGGCGCTGCCTCCTCGGCCCGTGGTCCGGGCGCGCTTGCGGCCCCGGGTCCCGGTCCCGGCCGCGTTCCCGGTGTCGGTGTCGCGTGCGGCGGCCATCTCAGCCCACGCGTACGAGTCGCTCGCTGTTGGTCTCCGCCGCCACCGGAGTCTCGGGGCTGGCCATGAGGATCGAGCGCTGCAGCCGGCGCAGGGCGGCCGACGGCTCCAGCCCGAGCTCGCGTACGAGCGTGGCGCGCAGCCGCTGGTAGACGTCGAGGGCCTCGCCGCGCCGGCCGGAGCGGTGCAGGGCCAGCATGAACTGGCCGTGCAGGTTCTCGTGGGTGCGGTAGCGGCTGGCCAGCACGGTGAGTTCGGCCAGCAGTTCGCGGTGCCGCCCGATCCTCAGATCGGCCTCGATGCGCTGGTCGAGCGCACAGAGCCGGGTCTCCTCCAGCCGCCGCGTCTCCATGTCCAGCTGGATTCCGCCGTGTACGTCGGCGAATGCCGGTCCGGACCACAGCGACAGCGCCTCGCGCAGCAGCCGGGCCGCGCCCGGGAAGTCGCCCGCGTCCATCGCCCGGTAGCCCATGCCGGCGAGCCGGTCGAACTCGCGGACGTCGCTGGTGCCGCCGCCGCTGTTGAGCAGGTAGCCGCCGGGCAGCGTGACGAGCACGTCCTTGGCGGTACGCCGCCCCGCGGGGGCCGCTTCGCCCTCGCCGCCGCCCTCGCCCTGCTCCAGGGCGGTCGCGATGAGGGCCCGCAGCTGCAGGACGTACGTCTGCAGTGTGGTCCGCGCGCTGCGCGGCGGTGCCCCCTGCCACAGTTCCTCTATCAGAGCCGACACCGGAACGACCTGGTCGGCATGGAGCGCCAGCAGCGCCAGCACCTGTCGCGGCTTCGGGGCGGTCGGCGTAACGGAGATTCCGCGTTCCCGCACCGCCAGTGTGCCCAGTACTTCGATGTCCACGCCGTACTCCCCTGTCCGTGGATGAGCCTCCGCCAGTAAAAAACAGGACCGGCGGTTTGTCAATACGAAACCGACCGCGCTGTTTTGTTTCTTAGTCCAGCTAACGAACCCTCAAAACACGGTTCTGACCTGCATTTTTGTCGGACCGTCAGACTCCGGCGGCCGCTGCAGCCCCACTCCGCACTCTCTCCAGAACAGCCCTAGATTTGGCAAAACAAACCGCGAAGTCCGCGTACGAACAGGGTGAACACCCGGGTGCGCCCCACCCGTTCACCACGAACGGAAGCGCCCCGGCCCCCGCGCTCGTACGCGAAGGACCGGGGCACCACCCCGCCACCACGCGAGGGACCAGAGGGACCAGAGGGACCAGGAAGGACTGGAGGGACCAGAGGGACCGGGCGCGATGACTACAGCGACCGCCGGGCCGTCCCGGCGGCCTCGAAACCGGCGAGCCGGTCCGCCGGTACGAGCGTCGGCAGCAGCAGCCGCCAGAACCGGGTCACCGTCGCCGCCGACAGCCACACCCCGTCCCGTACGGCGAGCACCTCGAAGCCCACGGTCGCCGCCACCACGGCGGTCACCACGTCCCCGGCCGCCGCCTCGGGACGCAACTCGCCCTCCGCCTCCGCCTGCCGCAGCGTCTCCTCGACCCAGCGGCGCCAGCGTTCGCGCAGGTCACCCGGGCGCGGCCGGGACAGCTCGCCGCTCAGTGCGAACCCGGCCCGCAGCACCGGGTCGGCGCGCAGCGCCCCCGCGAGCCCGTGGGTGACGTCGACGAGGAGCTGCACCCGGCTCGCCCCGGCCGGGAGCTCACCCCCCTCCGCATCCGCACGCGCATCCCCCGTGAGCTCCAGCAGCCGGGTCAGCGCCGCCTCCTCCACGGCGTTCGCCAGTGCGGCCTTGCTGGGGAAGTGGAAGTGCAGCGCCCCGTTGCTCACCCCGGCCAGCGAACTGATCGCGGTGAGCGAGGCCACCGAGAAGCCGTCCCGATCGAAGGTCTCGGCTGCGGACCGGATCAGGGTTTCGCGCGTACGCGCCGCGCGTTCCTGTTTGACCATCGACTGCTCCGTCACTGCGAGGGGTGCCACGCCCGCGAAGGCGGGCCGGCGGGTGCTTGCTCCGGAGCTTCGCGAGGCGGCCGCTCACTCCGGACCTCACTATAACAAACCGTCTGTGCGGTTTTCGCGAGGAAGGCCCTTACGCCTTACCTTCGGCTCAAGCCGGACCAAAGACGACCGAAGATCGGACCGAGCCGACCGAAGACATTCGGACACCATTGATCGGCAGACTTGAGAATCGCTCTGATGGCACTCGACTCACCCGGGACCGCGAAAGGTGACCCAGGGCGCGACTAGAGTGGGACGAGGCCGAGAGGACCCGCTCCGACCAGCGGAAACGCGATATTCGGAAGGAAATCATCCGCCGTTCGCACGAACGGACGGTCGGATACCGCTAGAAATTAAACCGGTTGGTATGTATCTTTCCCGCCAGAGGCAACAAGCCCTTCTCGCCAGCGGAGCCCCAGGGGGAGCAATGTCTGCGAGCACGTTTCAAGTTGAACTAACTGGGTTCGACAGAGAAATGACGCGACGGGCCACTTGGGCTTCGGCCAGTCGCCCCGCAATCCTCTCCACATGGACCACGACGGTCCCCAAGGAATTAGTGCACCGAGCCGCCGTGGCCGAGGTCATGCTCACCGACTGGGAGCGCCAGGACGACACCCACTTCACCGTCACCGCCCAATGGCCCCGCAGCCACAGCTTCTTCATACCCGTGCACGGCACCCACCATGACCCCCTCATGGCCGTGGAGACCTTCCGCCAGGTCGGCGCCCTCCTCGGCCACGCCGAGTTCGGCGTCCCGTTCGGGCACCAGTTCCTGATGCGCGACCTCAGCATCGCGGTGCGGCCCGAGCAGCTCGTCGTGGGCAGCGCCCCCGCCTCCATCGACATCGAGGTCACCTGCACCGACGTACGGCGCCGCGGCAGCCGGCTGGCCGGACTGCGCTACGAGGCCGCCCTGCGCCGCGACGGCGAACTGGCGGCGACCGCGGCCGCCTCGTACACGTGCATCGCGCCCACCGTCTACGAGCGGCTGCGCGGCGACCGCACCCTGAGCGGCGAGGAGCGCCGCCTGCCGCTCACCGCCCCGGCGGCCCCGCAGAGCGTGGGACGCGTCTCGCCCATGGACGTCGTCCTCTCCCCCACCGATCAGCCGAACCGCTGGTTCCTGCGGGCGGACACCCGCCATCCGGTGCTGTTCGACCACCCCGTCGACCACGTACCGGGCATGGCACTGCTCGAAGCCGCCCGGCAGGCCGCATCCGCCGTGCTGGGACATTCCGCTTTCCTTCCGCTCGGCATGGACAGCACCTTCGAGCGGTATGCGGAACTGGACGCTCCGTGCGTCATCGAGGCGCGCACGCTGCCCCGTGAAGCCGTACCCGAGGGCCGGGAGGCCGTCGTGGTCACCGGTCATCAGAACGGCAGCCCCGTCTTCAGCTCCACCGTGTCCGCGGCGTCGTACGACGTCTGACAGCCCGGGAGGCGTCCGACAGCCCGAGAGCCGTCCGACAATCCGGGAGCCGGCGCCGGCGGGACGGCGCGGCACCGTCACGCGAAAGCACCCAGGTGATCCCTCGCCCACGCGTGGAAGGAGCCGGCAGGACGGCCGAGCAACACGGGCACCGTCCCGTCCACCTGGGCCTTCACCCCCGCGCGCTGCCGCTGCGCGCTCTCCAGCAGCGCCTCGACGAGGTCGTGCGGGTACCTCCCCCGCAGCGCCGCCCGCGCCTGCTCCGGGCCCAGTTCCTCGAAGCGCAGCGGACGGCCCAGCAACTGCGCGAGCTGCGCGGTCTGCTGGGCCGCGGTGATCGCCTCCGGCCCGGTCAGCGTGTACGAACGCCCCGCGTGCCCGTCCCCGGTGAGAGCCCGTACCGCCACGTCCGCGATGTCGCGCGGATCCACGCACGCGTTGCCCAGCGGCCCGCACAGCGCCCGTACCACCCGCTCCGCGCGCACCGTCGCCGCCCAGGACAGGGTGTTGGACATGAACGAGCGCGGGCGCAGCAGCGTCCATTCCATCCCCGAGCCGCGCAGCAGCTCCTCGTTCCCGCGCTGCCACCGGGTGATCAGGTCATCGGCCCCGGGATCCGCCACGGCCGCGGCGGACAGTTTCACGATGTGCCGTACGTCGGCCGACCGCGCGGCCCGGATGAACCGCGCATCCCCGTCGCCGCCGATGTCCGCGGTCACCAGGAAGGCCGCGCTCACGCCGCGCAGGGCCCGTACGAGCGACCGCCGGTCCCGGTAGTCGCCGTGGACGGCCTCCGCAGGCGCACGGAGGCCCACAATCCGTTCCGGATTTCTCGACATGACGCGAAACCGCAGGTCGGCAGGGAGTCTTCGGACCACTTCGCGTCCGACCGTCCCCGTGGCCCCCGTGACCAGAATCATGACCTTCCCTCCCTGACCTGACATTTTTCCGCGACCGGCCACCAGCCGACGGCCATCACCCGCTGTAAGATACGAACTGGGCGGTTTTTTTACATGCCCCATGAACAGAGGAGGGAGGAGGCAACGTGGCTGAGCAAGTCCGGGCCATCCGCACTCGACAGGCGATCCTTACCGCGGCGGCCAAGGTCTTCGAGGAGTACGGCTACCAAGCCGCCACGATCTCCCAGATCCTCACCGAGGCCGGGGTGACCAAGGGCGCGCTGTACTTCCACTTCCAGTCCAAGGACGACCTGGCCCAGGGGGTCCTCGCCGAGCAGGACCAGCGGATCATGGTCCCCGAGCGGGCCTCCAAGGTGCAGGAGATCGTGGACATGGTGATGCTCCACGCCTACCGCCTGCAGACCGATCCCATGGTCCGCGCCGGCGTACGGCTCACCATGGACCAGCTTGCCCAGGGGCTCGACCGCAGCGGCCCGTTCGTACGCTGGGCCGAGGTCGTCACCGTCACGCTCCAGAAGGCCCAGCAGCAGGGCGAGCTGCTGCCCCACGTCGTACCCGAAGAGACCGCCGACGTCATCGTGGGAACGTTCGCGGGCGTCCAGTCCATGTCCCAGGCCATCTGCGACTACCGCGACCTGGCGGCCCGGACCTCCGCGCTGGTGCGCCACCTGCTCCCCAGCGTCGCCGTCTCCTCCGTCCTCGCCTCGCTCGCCCTCGACGAGAGCCGCGGAGGCGCGGTCTACGCCGAAGCCCTCAAGGCGGCGGACGCCCTGGAACTCGCGACCACCCCCGGCTGACCCCGGGCGGGAGCCGGAGCCGCCGCCCGGCCCGCCGGACCCACGCACCGGGCGGCGGTACGCCGTCACCGGCACCCCGTACGGGCGCCCCTGGCGAAGTACACCGACAGCGCGTCGGCCAGGTCCGCGCCGCCCGGCGCCCACGCGATGTAGCCGTCGGGCCGCACCAGCAGGGCCTCGTACGGCACGTCGGGCGTGGGCCGGGCGCGCACCACGCGCAGGATCCCGTCCCAGTCCCGCGCCTCCTCGCGGTGGCCCGCGCCCTTCTCGCCGAGGAGCAGCAGCAGCGGCCGGCCGCCCTGGAGCAGCCGGATGACGTCCGTCTCGCCGGTCGAGGTGGTCAGTACGGCGTTGTGCAGAAACGTTCCTGCACTCGGGCAGGAACGTCCGGCACGCGCCGGGAGCACCGCCGGGAGCACCGTGTCCTGCGCGCTGATGAGGCCGCCGAGGTGCCCCTGGGCCCCCTCCTGCGCCAGCAGCCCCGAGAACACCCCGCGCAGGGCATCGAGCTCGGGCCCC
The DNA here is from genome assembly GCF_045162725.1 of Streptomyces sp. NBC_01006. Taxonomy (NCBI): domain Bacteria; kingdom Bacillati; phylum Actinomycetota; class Actinomycetes; order Kitasatosporales; family Streptomycetaceae; genus Streptomyces; species Streptomyces sp. NBC_01006. Next base: position 484,858 of record NZ_CP108701.1, read on the forward strand.
GGCCGCATCAGCGCGAGCTGGGCCCGGGTGTTCTCGATGACCCGCCGGGCGACCGGCCTGCGCTCCGCGTCGTACGTGCCGAGCAGGTCCGGGCCCGCCTCCCCGCGCACCGCGAGCGCCAGCTTCCAGGCCAGGTTGAGGGCGTCGAGCACCCCGGTGCTCAGGCCCTGCCCGCCGATCGGGAAGTGCACGTGCGCCGCGTCCCCCACCAGGAAGACCCGCCCCTCGCGGAAGGTCCGCGCCAGCCGGGAGAAATCGCTGAACCGGCCGAGCCAGCGCGCCTCCCCCATCGCGATCTCGCGTCCGGCGATCCAGGACACCTCGCGGCGCAGCTCCTCCGACGTGGGCGGCAGGTGCCGGTCGGCGTGCGCCCCGGCGCAGTTGAGCGTCCGGATGTGCGTCCTGCCCTCGGCGTCGCCCTTGGCCACGATCCAGCCGCGCGGGGTCCGGTGCCAGCCCGGGGCCAGCGCGTCCGGTTCGGCGAGCCTGACGGCGCCCATCAGCGCGGAGATCGTGGCCGGATGGGTGTCGGAGGCGATGCCCGCCCGTTCGCGGACCGTACTGCGCGCACCGTCCGCCCCCACCACGTACCGCACCTCGTACGCGACCGGCCCCTGCGGCCCCTCGGCCGTGATCCGGACCCCGTCCGCCTCCTCGTCCTGGACCACCCCGGTCACCCGGTGCTCCCGCAGGATCCGCGCACCCGCCTCCCGGGCCCGCTCCTCGAACTGCCGCTCCAGCTGCGCCTGAGGGCACTTGAGGATCGGCTCCGGCTCGGTCTCGGGCGCGGTGATGAACAGGCCGGGCAGCCCGGCGAAGTGGAAGGGGCTCCCGGTCCGGGCGCCCCGGGCACCGGCGTACGGGGCGGCCGGCGCCGGCAGATGGCCGCGCCGGGCCAGGCACTGCACGGCCCGGGCGTGCAGCGTGGTCGCCTTGGGCCGCTCGGACACGTCGGCCCGGGATTCGAGGAGCACCGTGTCGACTCCGTACGCGGCCAACTCGGCCGCCACGAGCATCCCGACGGGCCCCCCGCCCACCACCGCCACCTGCGCCCGCATACGACGTTCCCCCTGCACAGCGGTGCCCTCCCCCGTTGACGACCCCTCAGGCCGAAAATATACCGGGTGGCCCGTTTCTTTTCCAAGGAAGAGACGCAAAGGAGGGAGCAAGGCGCTCGGGGACGCGAGCCGTACGAGGGATCAAGGCCCGCGCGAGGAGCCACGGCAGGGAACCACGGCAAGGAACCACCACAAGCGACCACGGCAAGGAACCGAGGAGCCAAGGAGCTACGGAGCTACGGAAGGAGCCCGCGCACCGCCGAGGACATCGGCCCGCCCTCCGAACGCTCCGTCTTGCGCCCCTTGTTGCCCGGTGCCAGCGTCCGGGCGTCCACCGCCTCGGCCGGCGCCCCCGTCGCGTACAGCCCCTCCGGGGCGGTGTCCCGGTCGTGCGGCAGCAGCCAGAACACCCGCCGCCGGAAGGTGCCGGAGGAACGCGACGGCTTCGCCTTCGGCCCCAGCAGCGCGTACCCGACCATCCGCCCGTCGCGGTGGTACGCGGGCCGCCCGCGCCGCGTCGGCAGCCGGTCCAGGCTCTGGCGGACGTAGTCGAGCCTGCTGATGTCCTCGAGCCAGACGAGGTCCACTTCGTGGACGATCTCGTCTTCTGCGATGAGGGCGCTCACACTGTCTCCTCGTCCGCGAGCAGGCCGATGCCCGGGTAGTACTTGCGCTGGTTGGACAGGATCATTTCCTTCGGCGAGGCCAGTCCCACCGACTCGCGTACGCGCGCCGCGAAGGCCCGGGAAGAGATCGCCGGGGCGCCCTCATTCTGGCACCAGCCCCTGTAGGCCGCGTAGAGCTGTGCTTGTTCCGCCCTCAGATCGGCCTCCAGCCGGCAGGTCTCGCCGATGAAGCGCCCGGTGTGGTCCTCGGTCTCCGCGTACGCCGTCGTCGCGATGCGGACCCGCTCCGGCCCCGTGAGGTCCCGGTCGCCGCCGAGGTAGCGACGGGCGCCGTCGATGAGCCAGTTGAGGATGCCCGGACCCTCCTGGGTGACGAGGACGTCCGCCAGGTTGTCGATCTTGCGGTCGTCGGAGACGACCCGCTCGAACGGGATCAGCCGCATGCGCCGCCAGAACGCGAATCCGCCGGTGCCGACCTCGGGCCGGTGGTTGCCCAGCAGCCACATCTTGTGCGTCGGCTCGAAGCTGAAGAAGTCCTGGCGCATCCGGCGCGCCTTGATGCGGTCGCCGCCCGTCAGCAGTTTGACGCGGGCCTCGTCGAAGCGGTCGCCCGGCTTGACCTCGCTGCACACGATCACGCGGCGGCCGTGCAGTTCGGCGAGGTCGGTCGGGTGCCCCTCGTACGGGCGCGACATCAGGAACCCGGGGGGCGCCGCGTCCGCGTAGTCCCCGAGCAGCTTCATCAGGACGTCCAGCAGTACGGACTTGCCGTTCTTGCCGGAGCCGAACAGGAACGGCATCACCTGGGCGCCGACGTCCCCGGTGACCGAGTAGCCGAGCAGCAGCTGGAGGAAGTCGATCATCTCCGCGCCCTCCGGCCCCTCACCGAAGGTGTCGGTCAGGAAGCGGTTCCAGCGGGGCGTGGGCATCTGCTGCGGCGCCGCCGAGGTGGAGCGGGAGTGGAAGTCCTTCGTGGGCTCGGCGGGGCGGATGTGCCCGCTGCGCAGGTCCACGACACCGGCGGGCGTGCACAGCGCGTACGGATCGGCGTCCAGGCGCGCGGCGTTGAGCACCATGCCCGGGGCGGACTTCGCCTGGGTGAGCATGGCGTTCATCCCGCTGGTGCTGAGCGTGCGGCGGCGGTGCTGCTGGAGCGCGGCCGCGGGGTGGACGCCCCGGGGGTCGGTGGTGGCTATGGACTCCGCGAGGTCGCCCGCGGACCACATGACGGTGTCGTCCTCGTCGATCTGCCAGCGCGTGCCGTCCCAGCGGAACCAGCCGATCCCGGGAACGTGCCGGTAGTCGTTGCGGTAGAGCTTGACGAACAGTTTGGCGTTGCCCCGGTCGGTGAGCGTGTCGGGCAGCAGCCCGTCGGCCGTCGCCTCGCCGCCCGCCACCGCCAGGGCCTCCAAGGTGCCCAGCGCCGCCTCTCCCGGGCCGCTGTCGGCCGTCTCCCGGCCTGTCGGGTATCCGGCGGGCTCCAGGGACTCCTGGGAGCCTCGGGGCGCCGGTACGGGCTGCGCGAGGATCTGCGCCGCGACGGCCTGTACGTCGAAATCGGGCTCCACGTCGAAACCGGCCAGCAATCCGTCGTTCTCCGGCCTCACATGCGGCCTCACACGCGGCCTCGGAGGGCCAGCGGGCGCGCCAGGCCCGCACTCAGCCCGCCGCGGATGATGGCGCGGCAGCGGCGCTCCTGCCCGGGGCGGGCCGCTCCGGCCGCGTCCTCCAGGGCCCGCAGGGCCTCCGCCTCGGTGACGTGCCCGGCGGCGACGAGTCCCCCGGCGGTGTAGGCGGCGCGGTTCAACTTCTCGGAGAACGCGGCCCCTTCGGCCGTCGCGGCGCAGCCGGCGACCTCGGCCAGCACTCCCGCCAGGACCCGGTCCGACGCCGCCCGTCCCCCGCCCGCCGCGATGACGGCCTGCCGGGCCCGGGGCGGCACGGGCCGGGGCCCGGGAACGGCCTCGGCGGGCAGGTGCCCGGTGCGCTCCAGTTCCCCGGCGAGCCAGAGCGGCAGCGGCGCGGGCATCCGTACGGACCCGAGCGGCCGGTAGACCCCGGCGGGGGTCACGGTCCCCGGGGCCACGATGTACCCGCCGTGCGCCCGTACGTCGACCTGCCAGGCCAGCGCCCGGCCGCTGCCCGACCCGGCGGAGCACTGCCACCGCCGGCCGCCCTCGCCCCGGTACCAGACGTGCAGGCCCCCGGACGGGGTCCGTACGCGCAGGGTCGTCTCGTCGTCCGCCGGGCTCGTGGCACCGCGTAACGCGGCCAGCACGCCCAGGGTGTGGAACCCGTTGGCCAGACCGGTCAGGTCGACGGTGTCGGCGATGGGGATGCCCGGCAGCAGCCGTTCGCGGCCGGGGAGTTCCGTCGCGTGCGCGTCGATGTCGATGACCACGAGGCCCGCCGGACCGGTGGCGACGCCGACCCCGAGATCGGGCCGCGCACCCCACCACTGGCGGATCCGCTCGCAGTCGAGCGTGGCGGCATGGAACCCGTGGCACCAGCGGCCCGCCCGCAGGCAGTCGCAGGCGCCCCGGTCGTGGCCCGCCGCGCGGCAGGCGTCGCAGTTGCCCACGGGCGTCTTGCGGCCCGGCGCAAGAGGGTGAACCGGCCACCCCTGGCGCGCGCACCACGTGGCAGTCGTCAGAGGCTGCGACACGACCGCTGCAGCTCTCGTGAACTGCCTTGGGTCGCTGCGCGAAACCCGCAGCTCAGCTGCCATTCACTTCCCCCATCAGCGACTGAAGCGACTCAACGCCCAACAACAGATTAGCGAAACCACTGGGTGCCGAGAGGCATATGGGCCAGAACAGATGTACGTGTCCACGATCAGCCCCAGCGACTGAGCGACTGAACGGACAGCGACTCAGTCTCGTTCGGTCGCTCGTTGAGTAGCTCACAGAACACCAGGTCACAGCCCTGTGCAAGGCAAAACAGCGACTGAAGCGACTGAAGACCCCTATATATGACGCGCACACGCGCATGCGCACGCGCACGCCAATGTCTCCATATACCCGGACCTTGAGTCGCTTCAGTCGCTGTTTCCTTCAACCAGCGCCTCTGACCTGCACTTTCTCTCCCGCTCTCCGAGCGACCGAAGAGTCGCTCAGTCGCTTTCCTTCAGTCGCTGCCCCCGGCTCCGCGTCTTCCGGGCCCTCTTGAGCCCCCCTGAACCCCGGCTCCAGCGGGAAGCGAGCAGCGACTGAACGCCGAGCCCCCGGAACGCGCCCGAGGGCGGCGTACGCCGACGTGGTGTCGGGGTACGCCGCCCTCGGGGCGGGAGGAGCTGTGGCGGCTACTTCGGGTCGCGGTTGAAGACCGCCTTCGACCAGAAGTAGCCGAGCACGGAGAGGGCCAGGCACCAGCCGAGCGCGAGCCACCCGTTGTTGCCGATCTCGGTACCGAGCAGCAGCCCGCGAAGGGTCTCGATGGCCGGCGTGAACGGCTGATACTGGGCGATCGGCTGGAACCAGCCCGGCATCGCGTCGACCGGGACGAAGGCGCTGGAGATGAGCGGGAGGAAGATCAGCGGCAGCGCGTTGTTGCTGGCCGCCTCGGCGTTCGGGCTGACCATCCCCATCCCGACCGCGATCCAGGTGAGCGCCAGGGCGAACATCGTGAGCAGCCCGAACGCCGCGAGCCACTCCAGGGCCGTGGCGTCCACGGAGCGGAAGCCGATGGCCACGCCCACGGCCCCCACGAGGACCACGCTGGCGACCGACTGCAGCACGCTGCCGATGACGTGCCCGACGAGCACCGAGCCGCGGTGGATCGCCATCGTGCGGAAGCGGGCGATGATGCCCTCGGTCATGTCGTTGGAGACGGACACCGCGGTGCCGATGGTGGTGGAGCCGACGGTCATCAGCAGGAGGCCCGGTACGAGGTAGGCGATGTACGCGGAGCGGTCGGCGCCGCCGCCCATGCCCGCGCTCATCACGTCGCCGAAGATGTAGACGAAGAGCAGCAGCATCATGATCGGCGTCAGCAGCAGGTTCAGCGTGAGGGACGGGTAGCGCCGCGCGTGCAGGAGGTTGCGGCGCAGCATCGTGGACGAGTCGCGGACGGCGAGGGTGAGCGAGCTCATCGGGCAGTCTCCTTCGGCTGGTTCGGCTGGTTCGGCTGGGTGGTCTGGTTGGTCTGGTTGGTCTGGTTCGGCCGGGCGGTCCGGTCGGTGCCGCCGGTCAGGGCGAAGAACACGTCGTCGAGGTCGGGGGTGTGCACGGTCAGCTCGTCCGCCTCGATGCCGGTGGAGTCCAGCCAGTCGAGGAGGGAGCGCAGCTCGCGCTGGCTGCCGTCACTGGGGATCTGCAGCGACAGCGCCTCGTCGTCCCGGGTGACCTCGCGCAGTGCGAGGGCGGCGTTGCGGTACGCGGCCGGGTCGGAGAAGCGGAGCCGGACGTGTCCGCCGGGGATCAGGCGCTTGAGCTCCTCGGCGGTGCCCTCGGCCGCGATCCTGCCGTTGTTGAGCACGGCGATGCGGTCGGCGAGCTCGTCCGCCTCGTCCAGGTACTGCGTGGTGAGGAAGACGGTGACGCCGCCCGTGACCAGCTCGCGGATGATCTGCCACATGTTGTGGCGGCTGCGCGGGTCGAGACCGGTGGTCGGCTCGTCGAGGAAGATGATCCGCGGATTGCCGACCAGCGTCATGGCGATGTCGAGGCGGCGCTTCATGCCGCCGGAGTACGTGGAGGCGGGCTTCTTCGCGGCCTCCACCAGGTCGAAGCGCTCCAGCAGCTCGGCGGCGACGCGCCGCCCCTCGCTGCGGGAGAGGTGGTGCAGGTCCGCCATGAGGAGCATGTTCTCCTCACCGGTGATCAGACCGTCGACGGCGGAGAACTGCCCGGTGACGCCGATCGCGGCGCGCACCCCGTCCGGTGACGTGGCGATGTCGTGGCCCGCGACCCGGGCCTGCCCGCCGTCGGCGGTGATGAGCGTGGACAGGATCTTCACGACGGTGGTCTTGCCGGCACCGTTGGGCCCGAGCAGCGCGAACACGGACCCGGCCGGGATGTGCAGGTCGACGCCGTCGAGGACGGTCTTGTCACCGTACGACTTGCGCAGACCGGTGGTGGAGACGGCGGCGGGCGAGGCGTGACCGCCGCCCTGCCTGGGCATGGACATGTCAGAAGAAGGCATGAGGCCCTCCATTCGAAGGCTGAAGTGAGCGGGAGACGGCGCCGGTCGAGAGGGGGAAGGGGCTCAGGCCTTGGCGCGGCGGACGTCGATGTTGCCGTGCCGGGTGCGGGCGCGGACCTGGACGGTCTCCTCGGTCCCCTCCGGGGTCTCGGAGGGGGTGAGCGCGTTGCGCACCTGGCCGGAGGTCGAGCTGACGTCGAGCCAGGCGGCCGTGCCCTCGCGGACGCCGACCTCGATGGCGCCGTACGAGGTCTCCAGCTGGACGGTGCCGCGGACCACTTCGCCGACGCGCAGGGTGCCGTGGGCGGTGGTGGCGGTGACCGAGTCCTCCGCGCGCCGGATCTCGATGTCGCCGTTGGCTCCGCTCACCCGCAGCTCGCCGGTCGCGGCGCCGACGGTCGTGGTGCCGTGCGAGTTCTTCAGGACGGCGGGCCCGTCGACGAGGCCGACGCGCAGGCTGCCGGAGCTGGTGGTGATCTCGGCCGTGCCCTCGACCCGGTCGACGGTGATGGATCCGTGCGAGGCCTTCAGGTACAGCGGCCCGGTGGTGTCGAGGCGGACGTCGCCGGACGAGGTCTTCACGCGGACCTCGCCGAGCCGGCCCTCACCGAGCACCTGGGTCCAGGAGCCGGTCATGTCGATGCGCGAGCCCGTGGGCAGGTCGACCGTCACGTCGACGACGCCGGTGCGGCCGAACATGTTGGACTTGGGCGTCCTGACGGTCAGTACGCCGCCCGAGTACGCGACCTCGGTCTGCTCGGCCGTCCGCACGTCCAGGTCCTTCTTCGGGTCGCGGGGGCGCACCTCGACGACGGTGTCGGTGCGGTCGCCCGCGGCGAACTGGATGGAACCGGCCTCCACGCGCGCCGTGGCCGAGATCGGTTCGGGAGTATCGAAAGAAGGCATGGCTGTCCCGTCCTCTTGGGTCTGTGGGTGAAGTGGTGCGGGTGAAGTGGTGCCAGTGACGTGGTGCGGTGCGGGCAGGGGCGCGGCTAGCGCACCCAGCCCGTGATGCTCTGCCCGACGGTCCGGGTCTTCTCCGCCGGCCGGGGCCGGGTGCCGCCGTCGACCGCGGCCGACACGGCCCGTACCAGCCAGGCGTTGACCGACAGGCCCTCGCGGTTGGCGGCCTCCTCGGCGCGCGCCTTGAGGTGGGCCGGCAGGCGCAGGTTGACGCGGGCGGTGCCGCCCTCGTCGCCGTCGGCCGCGATCGGGCTCGGAAGCGGCTCGAAGGGCGCGTCCGGCTCGGCGGGGGCGCCGCCCTCGGTGGGCGGCAGCGTCACCACGAAGTCGGGGTCCAGTCCGCGCAGCCGTACGTCGACCGAGCCGGGGGCGAGCTCGCGGGTGATCTCGTCCATGGCGGCGGAGAGCACGTTGAGCATGGTCAGGCGGGTCGCCGACTCCAGAGGAGCAGTGAGCCGCTCGGCCAGCCGGCGGGCATCTTCCCCGCCGGCTTCGGCGGCCACCGCGAGTTCGCGGCGGAGGTTGTCGACATAGGGCGTGAGGTCCATGGCTCAATGATGGCACCACTGTGGCGCCACAAGCAAGCCCCGATGGCACCGGACATGGCGCCGGGCCCGAGAAACCCGGCCCCACCTGCGAAAACGTAGAGGAAAATCCCTGCGCCACGCTGGCGCCACGCACGCTCAGGCACCCTCGGAGACGTGAAATGGCACCACCCGACACCATCTGGTGCCAGGTGATGCCAGGTGGTGCCACGACGACGCCACACCGCGCCGCCGTCAGTGGGCCTGCGGGTCGAACTCCCCCGTCAGCAGCAGCTTCTTCTGCGGCTTGCCCATCGCGTTGCGCGGGATCGCCGCCACGAACCGCACCTCCCGCGGCCGCTTGTGCGCGGACAGGTACGCGGCGACGAAGTCCGTGAGCTCCGCCCCCGTCACCCCCTGCGCCACCACGAACGCCACGACCCGCTGCCCCAGGTCCGCGTCCGGCACCCCCACCACCGCCGCCTCGCTCACCGCGGGGTGGTCCAGCAACGCGTTCTCGATCTCCCCGGCGCCGATCCGGTACCCGCCCGACTTGATCATGTCGATGGAGGCCCGCCCCACGATCCGGTGCACGCCGTCCACCTCGTCCACGGCCGCGATGTCGCCCGTACGGAACCACCCGTCCTCGGTGTACGCGGCCGCCGTGGCCTCCGGCCGGCCCAGGTACCCGGCGAACAACGTCGGCCCGGTCAGCTGGAGTTCCCCGATCTCGGCGCCCGGCTCGGCCGCGATCCGGGTACGGATCCCCGGCAGCGGGGTGCCGACCGTACCGGGCCGGACCTCGCCGCCCGCCCGCCCGCTGACCGTGATCAGCGTCTCCGTCATCCCGTACCGCTCCACCGGCCGCAGCCCGGTCAGCCGCTCCAGGTCCCGGAACACGGGCGCGGGCAGCGCCGCGCTGCCCGAGACCAGCAGGCGGGCCCCGGACAGCGCGCCCGCGGCCTCCTGGTCCGCGGCGATACGGGACCACACGGTCGGCACCCCGAAGTACAGGCTCCCGCCCGCCGCCGCATACGCCTCCGGCGTCGGGCGCCCGGTGTGCACGAGCCGGCTGCCCGTGCGCAGGGCCCCGAGGACGCCGAGCACGAGCCCGTGCACGTGGAACAGCGGCAGGCCGTGCACGAGGGTGTCCTCGGCGCTCCACTGCCAGGCTCCGGCGAGCGCGTCCAGGTCGGCGGCGAGCGCGGCGCCGGTCAGCACCACGCCCTTGGGCGCGCCCGTGGTCCCGGAGGTGTACAGCACCAGCGCCGGGTCCTCGGGCGCGGCCGCGGACCCGGTCCAGTCGGAGCGCCGGGCGAAGTCCACCTCCACGAGCTCGGCCCCGGAGTCCCGCAGGATGTGCTCGCGCTCGCTGGGTCCCGCGTCGGGCGGCAGCGGTACGAACGGCACCCCGGCCAGCAGCCCCCCGACCGCGGCGGCGACGGTCTCCAGGGAGGCCGTCGCGGTCATCGCGAAGGACTTCGCCCCGGCCACATCGGCGGCCACCGCCCGCGCCGCGCCCAGCAGTTCCTCGTACGAGGCGCCGCGCCCCGCGACGGAGATCGCGTCCTTCCGATCCCCGTACACCCCGTCCAACGCCGTCAGCACGGTCACGTCCCCCTCGGTGTTCACTCCGGCAGCTCGGCCCCAGGCTACGGCCCGGCGGTCAGATGACGCCCTGGGCGAGCATCGCGTCGGCGACCCGCTCGAAGCCGGCGATGTTGGCGCCCGCCACGTAGTCGCCCGGGGTCCCGTACCGCTCGGCGGTCTCGTACGCGACCGCGTGGATCGAGCGCATGATGCCCGCGAGTTCGTCCTCGACGCGCTGCGCGCTCCAGGCGATGCGGGCGGCGTTCTGGCTCATCTCCAGGGCGCTGACGGCGACCCCGCCCGCGTTGGCGGCCTTGCCGGGCCCGAACGCGACCCCGGCCTCCTGCAGGATCCGTACCGCCTGCGGGGTGGTCGGCATGTTGGCGCCCTCGGAGACCGCCTTGGCCCCGTTCGCGATGAGCGTCCGGGCGTCCTGGCCGTCCAGTTCGTTCTGCGTGGCGGACGGGAACGCCACGTCCGCCGGGACCTCCCAGACCCGCCCGCCCTGCACGTACCGCGCCGAGGAGCCGCGCCGCTGCGCGTACTCGCTCACCCGCCCGCGCTCGACCTCCTTGATCTGCTTCAGCAGCGCGAGGTCGATGCCCTTGTCGTCGACGACGTAGCCGTGGGAGTCCGAGCAGGTCAGCGGGTTCGCGCCGAGCTGCTGGAGCTTCTCGATCGTGTACAGCGCGACGTTGCCCGAGCCGGAGACCACCGCCGACAGCCCGTCCAGCGACTCGCCCCGCACCTTGAGCATCTCGGCGGCGAACAGGACGCTGCCGTAGCCGGTGGCCTGCGGCCGGATCGCGGAGCCGCCCCAGCCCGCTCCCTTGCCGGTCAGGACGCCGGCCTCCCAGCGGTTGGTGATGCGCCGGTACTGGCCGAACAGGTAGCCGATCTCGCGGCCGCCGACGCCGATGTCCCCCGCGGGCACGTCGGTGTGCTCGCCGATGTGCCGGTGCAGCTCGGTCATGAACGACTGGCAGAACCGCATGACCTCGGCGTCCGAGCGGCCGCGCGGGTCGAAGTCGCTGCCGCCCTTGCCGCCGCCGATCCCCAGCCCCGTCAGCGCGTTCTTGAAGATCTGCTCGAAGCCCAGGAACTTCACCACACCGATGTCCACGGAGGGGTGGAAGCGGAGACCGCCCTTGTACGGGCCCAGCGCACTGTTGAACTCGACGCGGTAGCCGCGGTTGACGTGGACCCGGCCCCGGTCGTCCTGCCACGGCACCCGGAACACGATCTGCCGCTCCGGCTCCGTCAGCCGCTCCACCAACGCCACCGCCGGATCCGCGTACTCGGGCCGGGCGGCGAAGACGGGTGCCAGCGTCTCCAGGACCTCCCGCACCGCCTGGTGGAACTCCGGCTGCGCGGGGTTGCGGCGCTCGATCTCGGCCCGCAGTGCTTCCAGCCTGTCCTTCGAGTCCTTCACGTGTGTCCTCCAGGGAGTGCGCGGTGCGCAGACGACGGCAGGTGGATGCATGGTGCCAGCAGGTCCGCGAGAACCGGTCGTTTCCCGGCAGAGTTGTGGCGTGGACACACACTTTCCGAGGACTCCTCCACCGTACGATCAGCGCCTTGACCATTCGATGACCCGTAAACGACCGCAAGCAGACCTCAGCAGGGGGAACCGGACGTGGACGTCGCACGACTCGCCGCACTCATCGCCGCGACCATCACCACGGGCCTGATGGCGGGCCTGTTCTTCGCCTTCGACGTGTCCGTGATGCCTGCGCTGCGGCGCTCGGACGACCGGACGGCCATCGAGGTGATGCAGCGCGTCAACGTCGCCATCATCAACGGCCTGTTCATGACCGCCTTCCTCGGCTCCCTGCTGCTGACGGCCCTCGCCCTGGTCCTGCACCTCGCCTCCGGCGCGGGCTCCGTCGCGCCGCCGCTGATCGCCGCGCTCGTCGCGTACGCCCTCCAGCTCGGTGTCACGGGCAGGATCAACATCCCGCTCAACAACGCCCTGGAGCAGGCCGGCCCCGTCGAGCGCATCGCCGACCCGGCCGCCGTCCGGCAGGCCTTCGCATCACGCTGGGTGCCGGCCAACCACTGGCGGACGCTGCTGTGCACGGTCGCCCTCGGCTGCCTGGCCTGGGCCCTGGTCCTGAGCGGCCGCCTCTGACGGGGGCCGGCGGCCCTTCACCGCGCGGTGGCCCGCCCGTACAGCACCAGCGCCCGCGCGAGGGCGACCAGCGCCGCCGTACAGCACACCGTGCGCACGATGTTGGTGGCGACCCAGGTCCCCTTGAACCGGTCCACGATCGAGAAGTCGGTCAGCCGGGCCGCGTCGCCCGCGTCCGCGAGCTCGTTGTTCAGCGGGATGTTCACGGTGAACGTGATCACCAGGACGACGAGGTACAGCACGGCCGCCGCCCCCACCCACAGCGCGACCCCGCGCCGGCCCTTGCGCAGTTCCACGGCCGTCGAGGCGACGGCGGCGAGCAGCGCCACCACGAAGACGGTGCCGAACAGCCCGTTCCCGTCGATGACGGCGTTGATGTTCTGCATCGCGGTGACGTACGTCCGCTCGTCGCCCCGTGCCAGCCCCGGCATCACCGAGACGTCGAAGGCGAAGAACAGGCCCGCCATCAGGCCCACGAGCACGGTCGAGACCATGAGCAGGACGGTCGCGATCCGGCTGCCGCCACCTGCGGTGTTCGTCTGCATGAGAAGCTCCTTCCACTGGTACCGATCCCACCTCGGAACATCCGCTGACGGCGCGGGACACGCCCTCGGTTAGGGTGCGGCCATGAGCACCTCCGCACTCCGCCTGGAGCCGGTCACCGCAGCCAACTTCGATGCTGTGTGCGCGGTCCAGGTACGGCCCGACCAGACCCGTCTCGTCTCCCCCGTCGTCAAGTCCCTCGCCGAGGCCTACGTCCACGGGGACACCGCCTGGCCGCGCGCGGTCGTCGACGGCGACGAGGTGGTCGGGTTCGTCATGGCCTTCGTCGACATCGCCTGGGACCCGGAGCGCGACCCCGCCGACATCCGCTCGGGTATCTGGCGCCTGAACGTCTCCGCCGCCCACCAGGCCAAGGGCTACGGCCGCTTCGCGGTCCAGGCCGTCACCGCCGAGCTCCGCCGCCGCGGCTCCGACCGCGCGTACGTGACCTGGGAGCCCGGCCCCGGCACGCCCGAGCCGTTCTACCTGGGCCTGGGCTTCCAGCTCACCGGCGAGCTGAGCGGCGGCCAGACCGTGGCCGTACTGGACCTCCCGCCGGCCTAAGTCGTCGGCAGGACCACCGTGCGCGAGGGCGGCGGCGCGGCGGCAGCCTCCACCAGGGGCACCGACGCGGCCGCCGCCCCCGTACGGAACTCCTGCGGGCTCACGCCCCGTACCCGCTTGAAGGCCGTCGACAGCGCGAACGCCGACCCGTACCCCACCCGCCGGGCCACCGTCGCCACCGTGGCGTCCGGCTCCCGCAGCAGATCGGCCGCCAGCGCCAGCCGCCATCCCGTCAGGTACGCCATCGGCGGCTCCCCCACCAGCTCCGTGAACCGCCGCGCCAGCGAGGCTCGCGAGACCCCGGCCTTGTGCGCGAGCTCCTCCACCGTCCAGCCGTGGGCCGGGTTCTCGTGCAGCAGCCGCAGCGCCCGGCCGACCACCGGATCGCCCTGCGCCCGGTACCAGCCCGGGGCCCCCGAGTCGGGATCCGCGAGCCACGTGCGCAGCACCCCGATCAGCAGCAGGTCCAACAGCCGGTCCAGGACGAGCTCCTGGCCCGGCTCGTCCCGGGAGATCTCCGAGGCGAGCAGCCCGATCAGCGTGGCGTCCGCGGCCGCCGCCGGCCGGACCACGACCGTCGGCAGCGCGCCCAGCAGCCGGCGGCCGATCTCGCTCGGCGCCTGGTACGTGCCGCTCAGCATCACCGCCGACCCGGGCTGCTGGAACTCCGCGCCCCACGTGCGCACGCCCAGCGCCATGCTCTCGGTGACGTCCTCGCCGCCCTCGGTGCTGCACCGCTGGTCCGGGTCCACCCTGATCTGCACCGGCGTGTCCGGGGAGTCGGCGATCGTGTACGGCTCGGGTCCCCGTACGACGGCCACGTCCCCGGGGCCGATCCGTACGGGCTCGCCGCCGTCGGGGAGCAGCCAGCTCGATCCGTGCACCATCGTGGCCACCGACAGCGGGGCCCGGTCCTCGATCCGTACCGCCCAGGGCGGGTTGAAGACGGTCTTGAGGAGGAAGGCACCCCGGGCCTTGGGGCCTTCGAGGAGACCGGTCAGCGTGTCCATGGGACCATCCTCCCCCGCGAGCCCGGCCCGTGCCGGAAACTCAAACCTCCCAGACACCGCTCGCCGCCGCCTCGCGCGCGTAGTCGGCGAAGTCCTTCGGCTTCCGGCCGAGCACCTCCTCCACCCCGTGCACCAGATGCGCGTTGCGCCCGTCCAGGATCTGCCCGAACAGGTCGGCGAACTCCTGCGGCAGGCCGTTCTCGCGGAGCACCGCCCGGTACTCCGCGTCCGAGACGGGCACGTACGCGATCTCGCGCCCCGTCGCCTTCGACAGCTCGGCGGCGACGTCGGCGAAGCTGATCAGCCGCGGTCCGGACAGCTCGTACGTCCGGCCGATGTGCCGGTCGTCGGTGAGCGCGGCCACCACCACGTCGGCGATGTCGTCGGTGTCGACGAAGGCCTCGACGGCGTCCGCGGTGGGCAGGGCGATCTCCCCGGCCCGTACGGGCTCCAGGAAGAAGTCCTCGTCGAAGTTCTGGTTGAACCAGCTGGCCCGGACGACCGTCCAGTCCGCCCCGGAGACCTCCAGTCGCTCCTCCGCACGCCGAGCGGCCTCCTCGCCCCGGCCGGACAGCAGGACCAGCCGGACCGCCCCGGCGGCCACGGCCGCCTCCGAGAACGCCCCGACCTGCTCGGCGGCCCCGGGAAAGCCGAGGTCCGGGTGGTAGGTCACGTACACCCGGTCGATGCCCTCCAGCGCCGGGCCCCAGGTCCCGGGTACGTTCCAGTCGAAGGCGGGAGCCCCGGTCCGCGACCCGATCCGTACGGGACGCCCCTGGACGCGGAGCTTCTGCGCGACGCGCCGCCCGGTCTTGCCGTTCCCTCCGATGACGAGGGTGGCGGCCGAATCATCCGTAGATGCGTGTGTCTGTGTCATGACTCAAGTCAAGCCCGCCGCGACGAGACGCGACATCGCCGAAAAGCTCAACTTCATACGCGAGCGTCCACGGGCGGCGGCTCAGGCCCGTCCCGCGTCCTCGCCGAGGGTGTGCGCGACGAGGGCGTTGGCGTGGCCGTGGCCCACTGCGTGCTCGGCCTTGAGCCAGGAGACGAGCTCCATGTGCTTGGTCAGCGGCGAGGACCGGATCAGGTCCTTCCACTCCGCGACGGGGCGCCCGTACTTCTTCTCGATCGAAGGGAAGTAACTGGCGGGGCCCTTAGCCGGCTTGTCCATCTCCACATGCTCCTGTCGCACTTGGTGCCATCCTCTGTCCAGGGGTAGACCCCGCCCCGGCCCAAAACTCATCGCCGCTCCGCGAAAAAGACTCGTGCTTCGCTCAAAGTGGCCGATCGCAGTCCCTCAACTAGGGTCGAGATCAAGCAATGTGATCACATGTCGGTATGACCCCCACGAGGACTCTCTACCTGCTCTGCTCCGCCGCCCCGCCCGTCTTCGACGTGGCCCACGTGATCGAGGACGCCCAGTCCCGCGGCTGGGACGTCTGCCTCGGCCTCACGCCCACCGCCGCGCACTGGCTCTCCGGAAGCCTCGACGGCCTGGCCGCCCTGACCGGCCACCCCGTGCGATGGCAGTACAAACTCCCGGGCGAGCCAGACGTATGGCCGGCCGCCGACGCCCTGCTCTTCGCCCCGGCCACCTTCAACTCCCTCAACGCCTGGGCCCTCGGCCTCACGGACCGCTTCGCCGTCGGCGTCGCCGCCGAGGCGATCGGCAAGGGCACCCCCGTGGTCACCATGCCCTGCATGAACGCCGCCCTCGCCGCCCACCCGCAGTTCGACCAGTCCCTGGCCACCCTGCGCGGCGCCGGCGTCACCGTCCTCTACGGCGAGGGCGGCTTCGTCCCCGGCCCGGCCGGCCCCGACGCCCCGCCCCACTTCCCCTGGCCGACGGCACTCACAGCCCTGGACTCCGCGACCACCCCGCACACCGCGGACCGTTAACGGCGTTAACGGCGTTAACGCCGGGGCTCCACCCGGCCGGACTCTGGGGCCAGGCCGGACCGTTAACGCCGTTAACGCCGTTAACGCCGAAGGCTGCCCGCCCCACACATCCAGGGGGCCGGGGTCCGACCGTTAACGGCGTTAACGCCGTTAACGCCGTCGAAGGCTTCAGCTCCTACAAACCGTCAGTCGCCCGCCACTAAAAAGTACTTGTCGACTGGTTTTCTTTGGCGTCACCCGACTAGATTGAACCTTGTACCAGCCCTGGCCGCGGCAGCGGGCCCAGGGCCCGCACACCAGCAACGACGAGCGGCAAGCGCCACTGCACCAGGAGACCCCCACATGGCAAGGGCCCGCCAGGAACGTGCCGAGATCACCCGGCAGGCGATCCTCGACGGCGCAGCCGTCGCCTTCGACCGCTTCGGCTTCGGCGCCGCCAGCCTCAGCGACGTGGTCAAGCACGCCGGAGTCACCAAGGGCGCCCTGTACTTCCACTTCCAGTCCAAGGAAGCCCTCGCCCGCACCCTGATGGACGAGCAGTTCCAAGTCTCCGACGGTGTCCCCGCCATCGAGGAACCCGGCCTCCAGACGGTCATCGACCTGACCCACCAGATGGCGTACGGACTGCGCTCCAACGTCCGCATCCGCGCCGCCATCCGCCTCGTCATCGAGTTCGGTTCCTTCACCGACCCCGACCCCACCCCGTACAACATCTGGATCGACACCGCCTTCGGCTGCCTGAAGCCGGCCCAGGACCGCGGCGACGTCCTCCCGTCGCTCGACCTGTACGACCTCTCGACGCTCCTCGTCGGCTCGTTCACCGGGATCCAGGTCACCTCACACGTCCGCACCGGCCGCGGCGACCTGCACGCCCGGATCATCGACCTGTGGAACTTCCTCCTCCCGGGCATCGTCCCCGCAGACCGCCTCCCCCACTTCGACCCGGCCGGCTCGCCCGAGTGCCGGGCCGAGCTCGGGCTGGCCACCGCCCCGGACTCCCCGGCGGTACCGGTCGGCTGACGACGTATCCAGGGCGGCCTCGCGCACGCCGTGGTGAACCACGGGGGTGCTCGCTACGGCGTGTGCGAGGCCGCCCTGTCGCGTACCCGGATCCCGTCAGACCGAGTCCCACACCCGATCCGACACGCAATGGCGGACCATTTCGTTAGCAAAACCCAAGCGTGGCGCGCACATCGGCCCACGAACGTTAGTAAAGTCCCTCTCATGACTTCACCCTCGCCTCAGAGCGACCGAGAAAAGGTCGTCTCCAAGCTCCCTCCGTGGCTCCGCCAGGAGTTGAAAATCCGCACCGCGCAACTGCGGGTGGACATCCAGGACGCCGTCCACCAGGGAATCGCCCACTGGAGCGCCCTCGCCTCCGCCCCCTCCCCCGTCGACACCTCGGGCGCCGAATCGTTCTCCACCTGGCTGCCCTCCGGCCAGTGGGAGTCCTTCCGCGCCGGATCCAAGGACCGCGGCGTCTCCCTCATCCAGGGTCTCGCCCAAGCGGTCCGCCTCTGGCTGGAGATGAACCCGGCGCCCACGGTCAAGCGGCCCTCCGTCGTACGCCGCATCGTCGTGTGCAACCAGAAGGGCGGCGTCGGCAAGACCGCCATCACCGCCGGCACCGCCGAGGCCCTCGCCGAGGACCCGGACAGCCTCCACCCCGTCCGCATCGCCCGCCAGCTGGCCCGCCTCTCGGCGACC
Source organism: Streptomyces sp. NBC_01006 (assembly GCF_045162725.1). NCBI lineage: Bacteria > Bacillati > Actinomycetota > Actinomycetes > Kitasatosporales > Streptomycetaceae > Streptomyces > Streptomyces sp. NBC_01006. Next base: position 502,618 of record NZ_CP108701.1, read on the forward strand.
GAAGACGGCGAGGACGGCAGGGACGGCAGGGACGGCAGGGAGAGCGGGCACCAGCCCACCGAAACGACGCCCCTCGACCTCGAAGACCTGCCCGGCCTCGGCATGCGCGTCCTGCTGGTCGACTTCGACCCCCAGGGCCACCTCACCAAGCAGCTCGGCCAGCAGCCGCTGCCCATCGGCGGCGACAGCCTCACCTGCCACATGGCCGGCGAGGCCAAGGGCCCCCTCGCCGACCTGATCGTCCCCGTCCCGGACCAGCGCTTCGGCAACCGCCTCCACCTCCTGCCCGCCTGCACGGACGCCTTCCTCCTCGACGTCCGCCTCTCCACCGTCCGCGCCCGCGAGGCCGCCCTCGAACGCGCACTGGCCCCCGTCGAGTCCGAGTACGACGTCATCCTCATCGACTGCCCGCCGAGCCTCGGCCTCAGCATGGACGCCGCCATCTACTACGGGCGTCGCCGCGACGCCGAGCAGCCGGGCGCCTCGGGCGCGCTGATCGTCGTACAGGCGGAGGACTCGTCGGCCGACGCGTACGACCTCCTCACCTCCCAGATCAACGACCTGCGCGACGACCTCAGCCTGGACATCGACTACCTCGGGCTCGTCGTCAACCTCTACGACGGCCGCCGCGGCTACATCGCGACCTCCTCGCTCCAGGCCTGGATGGACATAAAGGATCCGCGTGTCGTCGCGATCGTTCCCGACCTCAAGGAACAGCGCGAAGCCGTCCGCGTGAAGCAGCCGCTGTTCGTCTACTCACCCAAGGGCGACCAGGCCATCGCGCTGCGCGCCCTCGCCAGGGAGATCTCATGAGCAAGGCCGACAAACTCGGAGTCTCGGCATCCTTCGCACGGGCCCAGCCGGTCGGCGTCAGCCCCCGCCGCGCGGCGATCGCGGAGGCCACCGGAGCCCCCACGTCCGGCATGGTCGCGCCGTCCGAGGTCCCCATCGAGGCCCTCGCACACAACCCGTTCAACCTCCGCGAGGACCTCACCGAACTCGACGAGCTGGCCCAGTCCCTCATCTCCCGCGGCCAGCTCCAGCCCCTCGCGGTCGCCACCCGCATGGCCTTCATGGAAGCCCACCCGGGCCAGACCGACGGCCTGGGCCGCGCCCCGTACGTGGTCATCGACGGCAACCGCCGTCTCGCGGCGGCACAGCTGGCCGGGCTGAAGACCATGCACATCCATGTCAACGACGCCCTCTCCGCCTCCGCGGCGGACATCCTGGAATCGGCCCTGATCGCCAACGTCCACCGCGTGGACGTCGCCCCCATGGACCAGGCCCGTGCACTCCAGGAGCTCGTCGACGTCCACGGCTCCCAGGCCCAGGTCGCGAAGCGGCTGGGCAAGACGGCGGCCTGGGTCTCCCAGCGCCTGACCCTCCTGAACCTCACCCCGGCCCTCCAGGAGAAGGTCGACACGGGGGAGCTCAAGGTCGAGCCGGCCCGCCGGATCGGGCGGCTCCCCCAGGAGCGGCAGGAGGCGGCGGCCGACGAGACCCTGAACGCCCCCAACCCGCCGCGCCAGCGCATGCACACTCCCCCGCCGACCGTTAACGGCGTTAACGCCGTTAACGCCCCGGCCCCGGCCCCGGCTGCGGCTGCGGCTCCGAATCCGGCTCCGGCCCCTCCGACCGTTAACGCCGTTAACGCTCCGGCTGCGGCACAGGCGCCCGAACCCACCCGGTCCCCCGCCGCCCCCCGGATCACGATCGCGACGGACTCCCCGGAGACGATCGCGGACGGCCTGACGGCGCACCTCACCCCCGACGACCTCAAGGCCGTTACCGAGCTCCTGATGCAGCGACTCTGAGCAGGGCATCGGCGGCAACACCCACGCCGGGGGCGTTAACGGCGTTAACGCCGTTAACGCCGTCAATGGCCCCCACGTGCGCTTCATGTGCGTTCAGCCGTGCGGTTCACCTAGGCTGCACACGGAGGTAAGTACCGATGCCCGACGAACAAGAGAGCCTCTTCGCAGCGGTCGACGCGCTGCTGGAGGAAGCCGCCCAGGACCCGCTCCCCCACCCGGACGAGCGCAAGCGCCTGCGCGAAGCCGCAGGCCTCAGCCAGGACCAGATCGCCAAGGCCCTCTCCGTCCGCCGCGAAACGGTCACGTCCTGGGAGACCGGCCGTACGGCCCCCCGCGCCCCCAAGCGCGCCGCCTACGCCCGCCTCCTGGAAGGCCTCTCCACCCTCCGCCCCACCCCGACCGTTAACGCCGTTAATGCCCCGCCCCCTCCCCCGGCGTCCTCGCCGACCGTTAACGGCGTTAACGCCGTTAACGCCCAGGCACCGACTCCGGCCCCGCCGAGCATTAACGCCGTTAACGCCCCGGCCCCGGCTACGGCTCCGGCTACGGCTCCGGCACCGGTGCCGGCACCGGCACCGGCAGCCGCCTCGGCAGCCCCGCCGACCGTTAACGCCGTTAACGCTCCCCCCACCCCGCAGCAGCGGCCCGCCAAGGCCAAGGCCCCCCTCCCCACCCCCCTCGAAGGCAACGGCCCCCTCGTCGTCCTCGACGGCACCGACAAGGCCCACGCCGCCTCCGGCCTGCTCCTCCCCCTCCCCCCCAAGGCCCGCACCGACCTCCCCACCCTCATCGCCTGGGCCCTCTCCCCCGACGCCGACCTCCGCTCCCCCCGCCTCCACCGCAACGGCAAGGACGGCGACCCCCTCCTCGTCCTCACCCCCGCCGCCGCCGAGGCGCTCGGCCTTCCCCCCACCCTCGAAGACCGCCGCACCCTCCGCCTCCCGGACAACCACCCCACCCTCAAGCTCCTGGCCAAGGCCAAGTGGCAGCTCACCCGCCGCGGCTTCGGCCCCTGGCCCCGCATCTACCGCCCGGCCACCCCCACCACCGGCCGCCAGTGCGTCCAGCTCGCGGTCCTCCCCTGGGGCGCGCTCGACGCCCGTGCCTGGGGCGAGCACACCGCCGAGCTCCCCGCCCCGGAACTCGCCGCGCTGCTCACCACGTACGCCACCCGCGTCCTCACCCCCCGCGGCTCCACCGCCGTGTCCGGCCTCGAACTCATGACGGCCCTGCGCCCGCCCACCCGCGCCGCGCGCAACCCCGACACCAACACCTGGGAGTCCGCACCCGTCGCCGGCTCCCTCACCCGCCCCGTCGACCCGGCCCCCCCGGAGGCCCCCGACGAGCACCCGGTCGTCGCGGCCCTGTACCCCCGCGCCCACCAGCGCACCCCGGACCAGGTCCTCGACGAGGAGGCGTACGACTGGATCCGCGACCCCCAGCTCCTCACCGACGCCGAGTGCACCCGCACCCACGCCGTCGGCGTCGACGTGAACATGGCCTTCGCCGCGGCGGCCAACCGCCTCCCCGTCGGCCTCGGCCCCGCCGTCCACACCCGGGCCCCGCGCTTCGACCCGAAGATCCCCGGCTGCTGGCTCGCGGACCTCTCCTCCCTCGAACTCGACCCGCGCCTCCCCAGCCCCTTCACCCCGGGCGGCCACCCGCCCACCGGCCCCGCCTGGTACGCGACCCCGACCCTCGCCTACGCCCAGGAGCTCGGCCACCCCGTCCACCCCACCGAGGCCTGGCTCCGCCCGGACCACGGCCCGTACCTCGACGCCTGGTACACCCGCCTGCGCGACGCGTACGTGGCCACCATGGCGGACCTCGGCGTCACCTCCGCGCTCCCCGAGCCCGAGTTCCTCGCGGCGATGGCCGAGCTCCAGGAGCACCCCGACCCCGTGCTGAAGCCGGTCCTCTCGGCCATCAAGTCCACCGTCAAGGGCGGCATCGGCAAGCTCCGCGAACGCCCCCAGGGCGCCGCGTACCGCCCGGGCGAGCCCTGGCCCGCCCTCGAACGCCCCACCTGGCGCCCCGACATCCGCGCCGCCGTCATCTCCACGGCCCGTGTCAACATGCACCGCAAGATGGTCAAGCTCGCAGCCGCCGGCCTCCACCCCATCGCCGTCCTCTCGGACTGCGCGGTGTACCTCTCCGACGGCCCCAGCCCCCTCGACTTCCTCCCCCGCACCCCCGAGGGCAAGCCGCTCCCCGGCGGCTTCCGCCTCGGCGTCAGCCCCGGCATGGTCAAGCACGAGGGCACCCAGCCCCTCCTGTGGGCCGTCGAGATGCTCGACCAGGGACTCAACCCCGCCCGCCACATCAAGGGCCACGACGCCGCGGCCGACGGAGAGTAGCCGGACATGCCCGAGATCGACGACAGCCTCACCCGCGCCGACGAACAGCACTTCACCCGCCCCGTCCCCAAGTCGGCGGGCGCCCAGATGCGTTTCCTCGTCAAGCAGCTCAAGTCCACCCGCGAAGCGGCCCGCCTGCTCGGCACCTCCCAGCGCACGGTCGAGCGCTACGTCAGGGACCAGCTCAGGCAGCCCAAGCCGGCCCTCGCCGCCCGCCTGGAGTCCGAGGTACGCCGCCGCTGGCAGCCCCTGGTGCGCAGGCGCGCCCGTACGAAGGCCGCCCGGACGACCGGTCTGGTCATCGAGACCCGCGCCCGCTTCGGCTTCACCGCCGCCCCCGGCACCACCGACGACGGCCGTATGCGCCGGATCACCCAGCACCTGCCCCCGGAGTACGCGGGCCGCCTCTTCGCCGCCCAGGAGGCCGGCGCCGGCGAGGCACAGCTCCGCGCCATCGCCGCGGAAGGCCTCCAGGAGATCTACTTCAAGGACAACGGCGCCCGCGCCGGCGGCCTGCTGGTGGAGTTCACCGACATCGATTACGTCGACTTCGCGTTCTGAGGACCGCCCACAGGGTCTGAAGTGACCGAGATCCGACGTGTCAGCGCGAGTGCATAGGATCCCCAGCATGGCTCTGCGACCCGTCCAGGTGAACATCAAGGCTCTCGATCACGCGGCGGTCGGCCGGTTCTGGGCGGCGGCGCTCGGCTGGAGTGCTTCGGCCGGGACACCCGGCGTGACCACGTACGTCGGACCCACCGGCCCCTTCGTCTGGCCGGACCCGGTCGCCGTCGGCATCGACGTCGTCACCGTCCCGGAACCCAGGACGACGACGAAGAACCGTGTGCACCTCGATCTCGCCACCACCTCCGTGGCCCATCAGGCGGCGTTGGTCGCACGCCTCCGGTCCCTCGGCGCGACACCCGTCGACGTGGGCCAGCGCGCCGTCCCGTGGACGGTCCTGGCCGACCCCGAGGGCAACGAGTTCTGCGTGCTGGAGCCCCGGGAGGTCTACCGGGACACCGGGCCGATCGCCGCGGTGGTGGTCGACTGCGCGGATCCGCGGGCCATGGCCCGGTTCTGGGACGGGGCGTTGGACTGGACCCTGCACGAGGTGACCGACGATCAAGCGGTGTTGCGCTCCGCCAAGAGGGTCGGCCCGTACCTCGAGTTCATCCGTACGCCCGACGTGAAGACCGTGCCGGACCGCGTGCACCTCGACCTGCTCCCGTACCCCGGTGACGACAAAGACGCGGAGGTGGCCCGGCTGCGGGCCCTGGGCGCCACCGATCTCGGCCTCGGCCAGGGTGACGTCCCGTGGACGTGCCTGGCCGATCCGGAGGGCCACGAGTTCTGCGTCCTCGCCCCGTCCTGACACCGCAGCGGGGGACAGGAGAGGGACCGAACAGGGACCGGAGGGACTCAAGGGACCGAAAAACGGAATCAGGAATCAGAAACGGAGACCAGGAATCCGGAAGTCAGGAGCCCAAGCAGGCGCCCCAAATCAGGCGCCACACCACGCGTCCGACGTCACGCGACCGTGGGCGCCGACAGACCCCTCTGCGAGCGCTCCGTCTTCCTGCCCACCTGCCGCGGCCCGATCGTCCGCGGGTCGACCGCCTCGCCCGGCGCGCCCTCCCGGTACAGGCCGTGCGGCTCGGCATCCCGGTCGTGCGGCAGCAGGTAGAAGACGCGCCGCTTCTGCAGGCCGCTGTCCGGATCCGCCTCGGCGGTGTCGCCGAGCTCGGTGAAGCCGATCATGCGCCCGTCGCGGTGATAACGCGGCTTGCCCCGGCGGCGGGGCGTTTTGTCCAGGGCCTGGCGCACGTAGTCGAGCTCTTCGGGGTCCTCCAGCCACACCACTTTGTCCTCGTGGGCGAGATCGCTTGATGTCAGTAGCGAGCTCATGGCCTGGGTCCCTCCTCGATCACGTGGGCCCGGTGGGGCCCCTGGTCCCTCCACGCCGCGGGCGGCGGCGCCGATGTCGGTATGCAGCAGGGCCCTGCGGGCCGCAGCCGGGTGGTGGGTCTGTTCATCGTCCTTGTCCATCGTAGGCGTGCCCACCCCGGGGCGGCATCACCCATCGTCCGATCACGTCGTGGTTGCCCTGTTCGCCTCGCGCGGAGTCTGCTCCTCATCGGCCAGGAGGGCCAGCCCGGGGTAGAACTTCTGCCCGTTCGAGCGGAGCATCTCGTTCGGCGAGGCGACACCGACCTCGGCGCGGATGCGTGTCGCGAACGCGCGCGTGGTCGCGGGCCGCAGCCCCTCGCCGTCGAGGCACCAGGCACTGTACGCGCGGTACAGGGCGCCCTGCTCGACCTTGAGGTCGCGGGGATCGGGCAGGTCGGCGCCGCCCGTGGTGCAGCACTCCGCGAGGAACCGCCCGATGTGGTCCTCGGTCGTCGCGTACGCCTGCGTGGCGCTGCGCACCACGCTCGGCCCCGTCAGGGCCGGCTTGGCGGCGAGGTAGGCCTTGGCCCCCTGGATCATCCAGTGGAGGATGCCGGGACCCTCCTCCTGTACGAGTGTCTCCGCCAGGTTGTCGATCTTGCGGTGGTCGGGGACGACCTTCTCGAACGGGATGAGCCGGATGCGTCGCCAGAACGCATGTCCGCCGGTGCCGACTTCGGGACGGTGGTTGCCGAGCAGCCAGAGCTTGTGGGTGGGCTCGAAGCTGAAGAAGTCCTGCCGCATCCGCCGGGCCTTGAGCCGGTCACCACCGGTCAGCAGCTTGACCCGGGCCTCGTCGAACTTGTCGTGCGGCTTGAGCTCGCTGCAGACGAACAGGCGCCGGCCGTGCAGTTCGGTCAGCTCGGTGGAGTGCTCGTTGAACTTGCCGCGCTCCATCAGGAAGCCGGGCGGCGCCACGTCCGCGTAGTCCCCGAGGATCTTGATGACGACGTCGAGGAGGGCGGACTTGCCGTTCGCGCCGACGCCGTAGAGGAAGGGCAGGACCTGCCCGCCGACGTCGCCGGTGATGGAGTAGCCGAGCAGGAGATGAAGAAAGTGGATCATCTCCTGGCCCTTCTCGTCGTCCCCGAACGTCTCGTCGAGGAAGCGGTGGAACCGGGGCGTCGGCATCGCCTCGGGCGCCAGGTGGGTGGCCCGCGAGTGCAGGTCGCGCGTGGGGTCGGGCTTGTGCAGGTCACCCGTACGGAGGTCCACGACGCCCGCCGGGGTGCACAGGGCGTACTTGTCGCCGTCCAGGGTGTCGGGGTCCAGGGCCAGTTCGGGGGAGGCCTTCGCCTGGGTGAGCATCGCCTTGACGCCCGAGGTGGACATCGCGCGCTTGCGGTGCTGGGCCAGCTCCCGGTCGGTGAAGGCGCCGCGCGGGTCGTGCAGGGGCAGTTCCTCCGCCATGTCGCCCGCGGCCCAGATGGCGGCCTTCTCGCCGCCGGTGCGCTTCCAGCGGTACTCGTCCCAGACGTACCAGCCGAGCCCCTCGACGTGCCGGAACCGGTCGTGGTGGAGGTGGGCGAACAGCTTGGCGTTGCCACGGTCGCTGAGGTTGTGCAGGAGGCCGGTCTGGATGAAGTCGGCGGCGCCCCCGCCCCCGGGAACCGGGGCCGCGCTCTGCTGGGCGGGCAGGCGCCGTCTGCCGCGCGCCGCCGTGGCGGCGAACACGGCGGACGCCGTGGGCGCCGGCGACCCGGCGGGCGGGGCGGCGGACTCACCGGACATTCCGGACACACCCGGCTCCACGGTCGCCTCGGCCGTGAACGCGGCGAGCTGTTCCGCCGCCGCCTGGGCGTTGAACCCCGTGCTCTTGGCGCTGCTCATGTGCGTTCCTTGGGGTGGATCGGCCGATCGCTTCCGGCGCGCAGCCCTGAGTCGACGATGAGGACGTTGCGGCGCGACTGGCGGGGCCGCGCCCGGTCCGCCGCTTCGAGCAGGAGCAGGCGGCCCTCCGCCGCGTCGAGGTGGCCGCCGGCGACGAGCCCGCCCGCGGTGAAGGCCGCCCGGTTGAGCTTCTCGCTGAAGGCCGTTCCGGACGGGCTCGCCCCGCAGGAGCCGACTTCCTCCAGAAGGCCCCTCAGCAGCCGCCTCCCGGCCTCCTGTCGACCGCCGCGCAGGGGACGACCCGACGCGGGTCCGGCGGCCGGAGAAGGGCCGGGGGAGGGCGCGGGAGGTGCGGTGGGCACGGGGGAGTCCACGTGCCCCGTGCGGACGAGCTCGGCGGCCAGCCACAGCGGCAGGGGCGCGGGCAGCCGGGCCCCGGGCAACGCCCGGTACACACCGGCGGCCGTACGCGTCGTCGGCGCCACGATGTAGCCCCCCTCGGCCCTCACGTCGACCTGCCAGGCCAGCGCGACCCTGGAGCTCGACCCGCTGGAACACCGCAGCCTCAAACCTCCCTTGGGCGCCCGGTACCAGATGTGCATCCCCCCGGAGGGCGTACGGACCCGCAGGGTCGAGGCGTCCTCGCAGGGGTCGGGCCGGGACCGGTAGGCCGCCAGGAGCGCCAAGGTGTCGAATCCGCTCTGCAGTCCGGTCAGGTCGACGCGGTCGTCGATGGGGATGCCGGGCAGCAGCCGCTGCCGGTCGGGCAGCTCGGTCGCGTGGGCGTCCACGTCGATGATGACGAGCCCTGCGGCGCCGCAGGCCACGCCGATGCCGAACTCGGGCTCCCTGCGCCACCATTCGCGCAGGGTGTCCGGGTCGGTCGTGGCCGCGTGGAACCCGTGGCACCAACGGCCTTGCGCATGGCAGGGGCACGCCTCGGGGGAGTGGTTACGGCCCGTGCACTCCCGGCAGTTCGCGGCGGGGGTCTTGGTCCCGGGGGCCAGGGGGTGCACCGGATAGCCGCGCGAGGCCAGCCAGGCCGCCACGTCCAGCGCCGTCCCGCCGGTCGCGCCGGGGCGCGGGTTCTCGGGATGGACCAGCACTGGCTCTTCCTTGACGCGGTGTCGGGGGCGGCTATTCGTGTCCCCGGCCCGGTCCCTGACGTACAGGCTGGCTGACCTGCGCCTCAGGGACCAGAGGGACTGAAGATTCACTATCGCGGAGATTACCGCAGGGACTGCGGGGGCTCGGGCGGCAGGCACCGCCATATTGAGAATTCAGTCCCTTCAGTCCCTCAGTCCCTGAAGTTCTACCCTGGTTCGTCCGGAAAAGTTCCGTCTTCGATTCGGCTGTCACCCCGGGCGTGTCGCGGTCGGGCCCCCGGGCCCCGACCGGTGGCTCCAGCGGCCCTTGAGTACGGCGCAAGGAGCCCATGCCCACCGGAGCCCCCGAAGGCATGCCAGGAGAAGGGCTCGGAGACAGGTACTGAACCACTCGGACCCTCGTTCAGTCCCTCTCTTTTCAGTCCCTGGACAAACATGCAGGTCAGAGCGTTGGACCTGCCAGCTCAGGGACTGAAGGGACTGAGAATCACTACTTCCACTCTTTATGTGCGTGCGTGTATGCGCGCATGCATATAAGAAGCCTGGTAGTTCATATCCGGCTCATAACTGGAAAGTTGGGTCCCTTCAGTCCCTGGACCACTGGCCCTAGCCGCCTGACCTGCAGGTTTAGGCAGTGACTGAAGGGACAGGGACCGAAGCCGACCCACCGGCGTTCAGTACCTGTCGGGGGAGGGGGTACCGAGGGAGGGGCGACGCGTCACAACCGGATCAGTAGGTTCCGCTACGAGAAGTCATCATGACGAACCGCGGGGCCGGCCGAGCGGCCCCGCGCCGAGGGACCGCGCACCAGGTTCTCCGGAGCGGCCCGCCGCAGAGACGGGACCGGCCGGGCCGGGCAGATGCCGGGGCGACTACGCAGGGGCCGGGGCGAGCGCCGGGGCCTGCCGTGCGCCGAACTCGCGGCGCAGCGCCGACCGCGCCGCCAGGTACCCGCACATCCCGTGCACGCCCGGCCCCGGCGGCGTCGACGCCGAGCAGAGGTAGACCCCGGGCAGCGGGGTCCGGTACGGGTCCGTCCGGGCCGTAGGCCGGGCCAGGCTCTGCACCAGCGTCATCGCGCCCGCCCCGATGTCCCCGCCCACGTAGTTCGGGTTGTACTCCTCGTACGCGGCGCCCGTCACCGACCGGTGCGCGAGCACCGTGTCCGTGAAGCCGGGCGCGTACCGCTCGATCCGCCGCCGGATCAGCTCGTACGGGTCGACCGTGCTGCCGTGCGGTACGTGCGCGTACGCCCACAGCGGGCGCCTGCCCGGCCGGGCACGCCCGGGCTCGGCGACCGCCGGGTCGACGAGCAGGACGAACGGCTCCCCGGTGGCGACCCCGCGCGCGGTCAGGGTCTCCTGCCGGTACACCTCGGCCTGCGTGCCCCCCAGGTGCACCGTCAGCGCCCGGCCCGTCTCCGGGTCGGCCCACGGGACCGGCCGGGACACCAGGAAGTCGACCTTGGCCGCCGCCGGGCCGTACCGGAACCGGCCCAGCCGGCGCCGGTAGCGGTACGGCAGCCGCCCGCCCGCGATCCGCAGCAGCCCTTTCGGCGCGACATCGAGCAGTACGGCCCGGGCGGGCGGCAGCTCGCGCAGGTCCTCGATGCGCCGCCCGGTGTGGAACACCCCGCCGTGGGCGGTGAAATACGCAGATCAGCCTGGCGGAGGCCCCGTTGACCGGCCCCCGTCGGCAGCTAGATCAAATACCGATCGCCCGTGGATGCGGCATGACGCAGGTCACACCCCACTGCGCAGCGCACGCCCGCCGTCACTGACGGACATCACGCCGGGCCATGACATCTGTCATGCGAACCCATGAGGCCACTCACTGCACAAGCCGGTGTACGGAGTGCAAAGATCGAGTCGTGAACGTCATCACCGAGCAAAATGTGATCGAGGTCACAGGTCTGTGGCGGCGCTACGGGCCACCCGGGGACGCCGGGTTCGACGCGGTCCGCGGAGTCGACCTGGCCGTGGCCCGCGGCCAACTCTTCGCCCTGTTCGGCACGAACGGCGCCGGCAAGACCTCCCTGGTCGAGCTGCTCGAAGGGCTCGCGAAGCCCGCCAAGGGGAGCGTCCGCCTCTTCGGCGGCCTCGACCCGGTCCGCGACCGCGCCCGCATACGCCCCCGTACGGGCGTGGTGCTCCAGGAGGGCGGCTTCCCCGGCGACCTGACGGTGCTGGAGACGGTCAGGATGTGGGCCTCCTGCACCACCCGCCCGCGCCCGTACGACGAGGCCCTGGCCCTGGTCGGGCTGACCGGGCGCCGGGACGTGACGGTCAAACACCTCTCCGGGGGCGAGAGGCGCCGGCTCGACCTGGCCCTGGCCACCCTCGGCCGCCCCGAACTGCTCTTCCTGGACGAGCCCACGACCGGCCGGGGCACGGGCCCCGCCGACACCCTGCTCTCCGTCGCCACCCTGCTGGCCTGGACCGTGCTCTGCGCCGAGGCCGCCCGCCGCCGCTTCCGCTGGGAGCCGCGCACGTGACGTCCCCCGCAGAGGTGACGCCGAGCCCCGGCGCGGCCACGGCCGAGCCCGCCGAAGCACCGGAAGCGCTGGTCTCGGCGCGCTACCAGACCGACGTCCGCCGGGCGACGACGCACACCCGCTGGATGCTCTGCCTGATGCCGTGGCTGCTGCTGGCCTCGCTGCTCTGGCCGCTGCTCGCCCACCTGGACGCGGCGGACGCGATGGACACGGCGAACGCGATGGACGCTGCGGACGCGACCCGCCTGCCCGCCGGGATCGGCTGGATGGTCGCCGGGGTCACCGCCCTCCAAGGCCTCGGCGCGACCACGGCGATCGCGTACCGCCTCGGCCGGGCGAAGCGCTCGGCCGGCCTCATCGCGGCCATGGCCGCGGTGACCGTACTCGAACTGTCCCTGCTGCCCTGGGCCTACGACACCGGCCTGATCGACCACTCCCGCGGCCTGATCCTGGCCGCCATCACCGTGGCCATCCCGCCGGCCTTCGCGCTCGCCCTGGTGCTCGCGCAGGTCCCGTACCTGGCGGTGGCCCTCGCGCAGTCCCTCGCCGCGGGCGCGCTCGCGCTGGCCGCCGACCGCGCCGCCGCCCCGGCCGTGCTCGCCTTCACGGTCACCACCTGGGTGGTCATCGGCACGCTGATGCGCTCCTCCGTCTGGTTCCTCGCCGTCCTGTGGCAGCTCAACGCGGCCCGCGAGGCCCAGACCCGGCTCGTCGTCGCGGAAGAGCGGCTGCGCTTCGCCCGCGACCTGCACGACGTCATCGGCCGCAACCTCTCGGTGATCGCCCTGAAGGCCGAACTCGCCGAGCGGCTCGCCGAGAACCCCCGGGCGCAGTCCGAGATGGCCCAGGTGCAGAGCCTCACCCGCGGCCTCCACCACGAGATCCGGGAGGTGGTCAACGGCTACCGCTCCACCGACCTGGCCACCGAACTCCAGGGCGCCCAGGCCATCCTGGAAGCGGCGGGCATCGCCTGCCGCATCCGCCGCACCACCGGATCCGACCTGTCCCACGAAGCGCAGACGGCCCTCGGCTGGGTCGTCCGCGAAGGCGTGACCAACGTACTGCGCCACTCCCACGCCGGTACGTGCACCATCTCGCTCTCCGACACCGGCGACGGCCGCACCCGCCTGGACCTCGTCAACGACGGCGCCGGCCAGGCCGCCGCCCCGGCCGCCCAGGCCGTCCCGCCCCCCGGCAACGGCCTGGCCGGCCTCGTCGAGCGCCTCGCCCCCCTCGGCGGAACCCTGCGCCACGGCCCTTCGGCCGCGCACACCTACCGACTGACCGTGCACCTACCGACAGGGAGCAGCCGATGATCCGCGTCCTGCTGGCCGACGACGAACACCTCATCCGCGGCGCGTTCGCCGCCCTGCTCTCCCTGGAGGAGGACCTGGAGATCGTGGCCGAGGCGGCCACCGGCCCCGACGCGATCGCGATGGCGCTGCACCACAGGCCGGACGTCGCCGTACTCGACCTCCAGATGCCCGGCAAGGACGGGGTGGCGGTGGTCGAGAAGCTCACGGAGATCCTCCCGAGCTGCAAGACCATGATCGTGACCAGTCACGGCCTGCCCGGCCAGCTCAAGCGCGCCCTCACCCACGGCGTCAAGGGCTTCGTCCTCAAGACGGTCTCCGCCCACGAACTGGCCACCATCATCCGCAGCGTCCACACGGGCAACCGCTACATCGACCCGGTCCTCGCCGCCGACGCCATCAGCGCGGGCGCCTCGCCCCTGAGCGCCCGCGAGGCCGACATCCTCCAGCTCTCCACCGACGGCGCCCCGATCGAGGAGGTCGCCGAACGCGCGGCCCTCGCCCCCGGCACCGTCCGCAACTACCTCTCCTCGGTCACCACGAAACTGGGAGCCGAGAACCGCCACGCGGCGGCCCACCTGGCCCGTCAACGCGGCTGGATCAACTAGGCAGTGGGGCGCCCGCCTTGCCGGTCGGCGCCCCCAGGCGGAGATCATCGGGGAGGTGGTGAGGTCGAGGCGGCCCGACTCGACGCTCGCGAGATGCCGGTCGATCTCCTCGTCGGTCGCGAGGCCCGCCTCGACCAGCCGGCCGCGCACCTGCCTGCCCGTCGCCGCTTCCAGCACATCGCAGGCGGCGGAGGTCACCGGGAAGTAGGCGTCCGCGGTCACATCGGCCAGTCCCGCACCCCGCAGCAGCCGGGGCAGCTTGCGCCCGTACGCCAGGTCGGCACCGCGAGCGGCCAGCAGTGAGCGGAAGGCGGCCCTCAACCTGTTGGCCAACACCTGCTCGGGCCCGTACTCGTCCAGGCAGATCAGCGGCTGCGACGCCGGATCGGCATCCTCCACCAACAACCACCCACCGGGCCGCAGCGCGCCGGCCATCGCCCGCAAGGCCCGTTCGGCCAGCGAGGACACCACCGAGGACCCGCCGGCGCCCACCTCCCAGCACCGCCACCCGGAAGCGATCCCCAGCGCCTCGATGTGCCGGAAGGTCGTCGGATCGAACAACGCGTTGAGCGCACCGAACCGAACACCGGCCTCGACCAGCGCATTGTCCAGAAGATAGCCGTCGTCACGCGTCATGGGGCCATGGTCCCAGCCGCCGAACGCTAGGTCCGGTACAGCACGCAATGGCGAAGCGGCCCCTCCGGCACGCTCGGGTCCTCGAAGTCGGAGGCCGGGTCCCGTGACATGCCGATCCGGCGCATCACGGCCTGGGAACGAACGTTGGCGACGGTCGTGGTGGCAATGATCTCCGCCAGCCCGAGGGTCTCGAAGCCGAAGGCCAGAGCGGCCAGACCGGCCTCGGTGGCGTAACCGTGCCCCCACGCCGCACGCGTCAACCGCCACCCGACGTCCACTCCCGTGAACGGCATGCCCTCGTCCACCACGTCCAGGCCGGCGCGGCCGACGAACTCACCGGTCTCCCGTCTTTCGAGCGCCCACCACCCGAAACCCCGCTCGTCGAACTCGGCCTGCATGCGCGCCACGACGGCATCGCTCTGCTCCCGGGTCAGCAGCTCCCCGAGGTGCTCCCGTACGTCGGGGTCGGCGTTCATCGCCGCCCACGGCTCAAGGTCGGACTCCCGCCACCGGCGGAGCAGAAGACGATCGGTACGCAGCTCTGGCATACCGCCAAGCCAACGCCCCCACGTCCCGAATGTCGAGCGAATTCGATGCCAAATAAAATGAATGGTGCTAGCGTCATTGGCATCATGCTGCTGAGGCTGAACATCGCGGACAACCGCCCCCTCCACGAACAGGTGGCCGGCGCCATCCGGCGCGCCATCGCCGAGGGGGAGTGCGGTCCGGGCGACCGGCTGCCGCCCGCGCGGGAGTTGTCACAGGCGCTGGGCGTCAACGCGAACACCGTCCTACGGGCCCTGCGCGCGCTGCGCGACGAAGGGCTGCTGGAGTTCCGGCGCGGCCGCGGGGTCACCGTGGCCGGCGGGGCGGACGGACGATCGGCACTGCTGATGCGCGTACGGGAGCTGGTGGCCGACGGCGCGCGCCTGGGGTACGGCAGGGCCGATCTCATAGAGATGATCGAGGAGGCACAGTGAAGGACCGTGGGGGATTAAAGAGCAGGGCCGCGTGGGGGACGGCCGCCTGGGCGGCCGGGATCCTCGCGCTGCTCGTGGCGCTGCCACTGGCGGCGCGCAGGGATCTCCGGGACCGACTGGCCACGCACTGGGGGGCCTTCGGCCAACCCGACGGCTCGCTTCCGCTCTGGGCGGCCGTACTCCTGCCGGCTTCGGTCTGGATCGTGCTCGTCGCCGGCGCCGTGTTCTGGCGGGCGGCCCGCCGGTGGCGCGGAGCGGTACTGGTCTCGTGCGGGGTGCTGCTGGCGGGGGAGCAGATCTCGATCGTACGGGCGAACCTCCACCACGCGGACTGGCACGACGCGGACTCGGTCACCGTCGGGGCCGTGGTCACGGTCGTGGCGGCATCGGTGGCGGCCTTCGCGGGCATGCTGGCAGCCCGTCGGCCCACCGCTCCCGCCTCGCCCGCCCAGGGCCCGCGGATGGACATCCCGGAAGGCGAACGCCGCGTATGGCTCGCCCGCACCACGAACCCCTGGCTGAATCTGCTCGCCGCCGTCATCGGACTCATCGCTCTGACCGCCCTCCTCGTCGGGGCCGGCAGCGATCCGACGAAGCCGATGTGGCTGCTGATCGTGCCGTTCGCGGCGGCCTCGATGGGGGTGCTGGCCTGCTCCTCGGTACGGGTACGGATCGCCGAGCCCGGCCTGGACGTGGCCTTCGGCCCCCTCGGCTGGCCGGTACGGCGCTGGGCCGCCGCGGACATCGAGTGGGCCCGCGCCGAGCACCGCACCCCGGCGCAGGTCGGCGGCTGGGGCTACCGGCTCAGCGGCCTGGGCACGACGGTGATGCTGCGCAGCGGCGAATGCCTGGTGATCCGCTCCAAGGGCAAGGACTTCGCGGTCAGCGTGGACGACGCCGAACGAGCCGCAGCCCTCCTGAACTCCCTGACCGCCCCACCCACCGAGCGCCCCTGAACCCGCGCCCGGCGTCAGGACGTTCCCGTTCCTCCCTGCACCTTCCGGAACATCTCGAACAGGGTGGCTGCGACCGGCAGCCACTCCTGCGGCGGAACGTCGCCGGGCAGGCGCCGGAGCTCGACCTGCACCCGCCCGGCCGCACCGGCCGCATGCCCGGCGTCGAGCCGCCGGTGCTGGCCCATGGCCGGCGAACTGGCCTTCATCCCGTCGGTCACCGTGGACCCGCCACCCGCCGACATCAGGTCCGGACCACCGGAGGCGATGCTCTCCAGCCACACCTTGCGCCCCGGCCCCCGGGACACCGCCTCGTCGCCCGCCCCACGGTCCTGGAAGCCCACTCGGTAGACGGGTTCGCCCGGCGCGAGACCGGCCACTCCCAGGACACGGCCGGGATCGAAGGCGGACTTCGCCTCCTGCGGCAGCGCCGCGTACATCGCGGAGAAGCTCATCCGGCTCATCAGCGGCAGGAAGTACTTCGCCTGATCGTGCCGTACGGACTGCCGGGCGCCGGCCAGCAGGTACGAGAACACCAGGGCCAGCAGCCCCTCCAGCCCTCCCGTTTCGGCCGTCCGCCCGTCAAGGCCCGCGACGTACTCCTCGGCGAAGTGCCGGGCGTCCCGGAGGATCGCCGCATCCCGCTTGGGGTCGGCGCCGCCGAGCGCGGTCTTGTCGGCGCGCTCCTCCGCCTCGTCACCCAGCAATTCCACATCCGCCGGGTTCGACGGGGAATCGAGCGGGAGTTCCCGGCCCACCACCGCCTCGAACAGGGCGAGCATCCTCTCCAGGCTGACGCCCCCGGTCGCCTGCGGCTTCGCAGTCGCCGGGTACACACGGTCCTCGCCGGACACGTACACATCGCTCCCGCCGTGCCGATGCGTCGTGCCCTCATCGGACAGGACGTCCGCAAGCCGCGTGTCCGTCCCCAGGACGGATCCGAACTTCGCCCGGGTGTGGAGCATGCCGAACGCGGCGGCCATTTCGCCGACCGCCTTGGCCATCCTCTCCGTTTCCGGGGCGTCCCCCTCCTCCTCGAAGGGGACCGTCACGAACTCCAGCGCGCTGGAGTCGGGAGTGACGTACCAGTCGCCCGAGGCGGCTTCGAAGATCTTCTCGTTCTTCGCGACGACCGGCTCGTCGTCGGCCCTCACCAGCATGTTGGTCTCGAACTCGAATCCGACCTTGCGCTGAATCGGGGCCGGATCGGCCATCGCCGCCACCGAATCCGCCTGCACCGGGCCCTGCTGCAGCATGCGGGTCACGGCCGCGTTGCCGGCGCTCCGCTGAAGGTCCTGGATCGACGCCGCCGAGCTCCGACCGGTCGACACGGTGCGGGACGCGGTACGGCGCGCCCTGTCCCCGTCAGGCGCCTTGCCGCCGTCGCGCAGGTGCATGAACGTCCTTTCCCGAAGAACCAAGAAACCTCCAGCCCATCTAAGACGGGCCCGACGGCCTGTCCACAAGAGGAAAAAGGGCACACCCACCCGACCCGAATGCGCACATGGGCGCGGGATCTTACCGATTGCTTACGAGGCCTCTCCGCGACGCCCGTTGACCCCTGTCCGCATCTAGCGTGATCGGTACATCTTCTGAACTTGAAGGACGGAAAAAATGACTGTTGGGGCCGTTGAGACGCTTCCGGTGTGCGCTTACCCGGACTGCACCAACCACGCCGAAGCGCCGACGCCGGACGCCCCGGCACCCCGCTACTGCGCCCACCCTGACCACAACGCACTCGGCGCCTTCCGCCGCTTCCGCGCCAAGCGACAGGAGCGCAAGGAGGAGAAGCGCCAGGCGGCCGAAGCCAAGAAGGCGGCCAAGGCGACGACGGCACCCGCACCCGTAGCCCCTGAGACGGCTGCCCCCCAGAGCGCGATGGACATGATGGAAGCCGTCCCGAACGAATCCGGAACCCGCGAGGACATCCTGGCCCTGATGTCCCGGCTGGCGACGGACCTGCCGGTCTACATCGAAGAGCTGGCCATCATCACGGACTCGGCCGCCGCCGAGGCGCGCATCGAGACGGTCACCAAGGCCTCGGCCCAGCGGACACTGGCCGCCGAGCAGCGCACCGCTCTGGCGGAGGAGGCCGCGGAGCAGGCCATCGCCGAACTGGACAAGGCCAAGCAGGGCTTCGAGGAGGAGACGGAGCGGATCCGTAAGGAGGCCGCGCAGCAGGTGGCCGACGTGGAGTTCGTACGGGCCGAGCTCGAACGCTACCGCGAGCGCGTCGCCCAGCTGGAGGAGCGCCTGGACGCGGTCCGCGAAGAGGCCGACACCGCCCGCCGCGAGAGCGCCGACCTGGCTCTTCACCTCGAGCGCCACCACGCGGACCACGCCGCCTGCTCCGTCCCCGCGGCGCCGATGAAGTAAAGGGACAGTCCGCCCAGGCCAGGTTTCACGACGATATCGACCCCATGGCCCCGGCGGAGTCCCTTCCCATGGCGGAGGTCCTCCAGGACCCGGTCGTCGACGCGGCCCTCCAGCAGTGCGCACCGGACATGTCGCCCACCGAGAACCGGGTGCGCGTGTCGGAGATCGCGGCAGCCGAGGGAATCGGCCCCCGCTGGGGTGCCGCGTGGCGCGCCAACAGCCACGACGCACACCGGCTGATCGCCCTGGCCCACCAATCCGGCGGAAGCGCGCTGCAGAACGCCGTGATGGAGGAGGCGCTGCGGGCCCACTTCGTCGACGCCCTCGACATCGCCCGGCCCGACACCCTCGCCGCCATCGCCCGGCGGAGGCCCTCCTCGGCCTCGGCGACCCGCTCGGCTGCCTGACACTGCTCGGTCCGCTGATGCAGGAGCACGACGACGACCGCAACGTCCGACTGCTGGCCGCCCGGGCCCACATCATCGGGATCCCCTGTGACACCCGCCGCGGCCACGCGGAGAGGAGGGCCGCGCAGAGCGCCACCAGCACCCGGAGCGAGAGCGGCCGCGGCCACTGTCGGCATGTGGACGGGATCGGCACCGACCACGGCGCGGGAGCCTTGTGGCCCGGGCGGCATGGTGGTCATATGGACGGGTTCGAGTTCGGGGCGTGCGAGGGGGACATGGCGTGGTTGAGCTGGGTGTGTTCCTGGGCCTGATGGGTCTGGGAGCGGTATGGATGGTGCGCACTCTGCTGCGTCGTGGCAAGCGGCGTACGGACAATGCGGACGGCCTGCTGATCGAGCTGGCGCGCACGGCGCAGGCGAGCAGCGACCGGAGTTCGTACAGTTCGAATGCCATGCACAATTCGGGCACGTACGGAAACGGCTACCGGCCCTGACGGAGGCACACCGGGCCCCGTGAGACGCGGCGCCGTGACCGACCAGCAGGTCCACATGCTCTGACCCGGGCTGTCATCGCCTGACACCTCGTGGACGCAGGGCGAGCGCGCCGACCACCCCGAGGCCGCCCACGCCGAGTACGGTGAGCGCGCGGCGCGGGCCGGCAGCCATCAGAGACCACCGAGCCTGGACGGACAGCACGCTCCCGATGCTCTGCAGGGATCCGCACGACACCAGTGACATGGCGGATCCGATGGAGCCGATGGACAGCACGGACCCCACCGATCCGACGGACAGCGCGCTGCCCACCGATCCGATGGAGAGTACGGACCCCGCGGAGCCGATCGACAGGAAGGAGTCCCTCGACCACAAGGAGAGCGAGGGACCACCGACTGCGCGGGAAGAGGAGTGCGTCATGGGCTCAGTGTCCCGCGACGAGGCCCGGCTCACACCTGAGCACGCCGAGGCATATAGCGGTCACCCGAAGCCGAGGCACCCCGGCATCCGGCACTTGAGGGGCAGGGCCGGGACCGATGGCAGATCTCGACGAACGCCAGGTGACCCGACACCAGGAACAGTACGCATCCGACCACGTCGGGAGTCCAGCAGGTTGACGGCGAACACGAGCCACAACCTCCGATGCCGAGGCGGATGTTAGCTTCCTACCCGTGGCGGAACACCAGCACGAAACCATGGCGGCCTACGACAACATCGTCGAGCTCTATGCGTCGATGTTCGCCGACCGGCTGGAGACGCGGCCGTTCGCGCGGGCCATGATCGGCACCTTTGCCGAACTGGTGCGCGGGACGGGCAACCTGCGGACGGCCGACGTCGGGTGCGGTCCCGGACATCTGACGGCCATGCTGGACGACTTGGGGCTGGACGCCTTCGGGCTCGACATCTCCCCGGCCATGATCGACCACGCCCGGCGGGCCCATCCGGCGCTGCGGTTCGGAGAGGCCCGGATGGAGGCTCTGCCGGTCGAGGATCGTGCGCTCGGCGGCGTACTGGCCCACTACTCGATGATCCACACCCCGCCCGGGGAACTGCCCGCGCTGCTCGCCGAGCAGGTGCGCGTCCTGGCACCGGGGGGCCTTCTCCTGGTCTCCTTCTTCGCGACCGACGCACCGGAGCCGGTCCGCTTCGACCACAAGGTCACGCCTGCCTACAGCTGGCCGGTGGACCGGTTCGCCGAACTGCTGGCCGAAGCCGGGCTCGCACCGCTCGCCCGGCTGCTCCACGACCCGGCATCCGAACGGGGCTTCCTCGACGCCCACGTGCTGGTCCGTCGGCAGTAGGGCGCCTCAGCCCGTCTCCTCGGGCGGCGTCGCCCGTGATTCACGGCGCCCCTGCCACCACATGGTCACGGCGGCGAGGCCGCCGGCGCCGACGAAGAATCCCACCTTCACCGCAGCCTTGCCCGACAGCCAGGCCGCGCCGACGCCCAGGTTCAGGCCCAGCCACCAAAAGATCGCGCACACCCCTGCCGCGGCGAGCACTCCCGCCACGACACCCATCGCAGCCCGCCGCCATCGGCGCCCGTCGCTACGGTCCCCCGTGTCACTGGTCATGCGGACAAGGCTAGGGACCGGGGCCGACGTTCTTCGTCCGCACGAAGGATGACCGCGCGGACAACTTTCGTCGCGGAAAGCCCCCGAGGCGCGATCCGAAAGTCTCTGAGAGCGCGTCAGGCCGCTGGGGCCGTACGGGTCCACGTTCGCACCGCCGACGCCGCCGAGCGGTGCGAGCGCGCTCCGGCCACGCCGCTCACCGAGGCGTCGTCACCACTCGGCGAGCTTCGCTGCCGCACGGACGGACAGGTACCGGACATGCTCGCCGGGCCGCCGGCCGGGCACCGGCCCGTTTGTCCTGATTGCCCCGGCCGACGGCACCACCCTCACTGCCACAATGGCAGGCGGGGAACACGCCCCTTCGGAGGTGACCGAGCCGATGCCCGAGACAGCCTTACGCGTCGCCGTGGTCGGCGCAGGGGCCGCCGGTACCCTGACCGCCGCGCAACTGCTGCGCCGGGCCGCTGCGCTCCGGGTCGACCTGGAGGTGCGGCTGATCGATCCGGCCGCCACCACCGGCCGGGGCGTGGCCTACGCGACCGACTCCGTACACCACCTGCTCAACGTCCCCGCAGCCCGGATGAGCGCGTACCCCGACGTGCCGGGGGACTTCACCGACTGGCTGGACCGCCGCACACCCGGCGTCCACACCGGCGCCCACCACGTACCCCGGGCGCTCTACGGCGAGTACCTCGCCGGGGTGTTGGCCGACGCGGAGGCCGGACCCGGCCGGGGGCGGCTGCACCGGATCCACGAGCGGGTCGTGGGCGTGCACCGGACCGACGGCGGCGTGACCCCCACCCCCGCCCTCACCCTCACCCTCGGCTCCGGCGAGCCGCTGCGGGCGGACGCGGCCGTCCTCGCCCTGGGCAACTTTCCCCCCGGCGAGGCCTGGGTCCCGTCCGCCCTGCGCCGCTCCCCCCGCTACCTGCCCGACCCCTGGGCGCCGGGCGCCCTCGCCGCCCTGCCGCGCGAAGGAGCCGTCCTCCTCGTGGGCACCGGGCTGACCATGGTCGACATCGCACTCACCCTCGGTCGCGCGGGCCGCACCGTACGGGCGGTCTCCCGGCACGGCCTGCTGCCCCTGCCCCACGCCGAGTCGGCGCTGCCCACGGCCCCGCCGCCCTCCCTCGACCCCGGCGCGGACATCCACCAGGTCCGCCGCGCCCTGCTGAGCCACGTCTCGGCCTGCCGCCGCACGTACGGGAACTGGCGCGTCGGGATCGACAGCCTGCGCCCGGTCACCGCCGAGATCTGGCAGCGGCTCCCCGTCACCGACCGGGCCCGATTCCTTCGCCAGTACCAGAGCCTGTGGAACGTCCACCGGCACCGCATCCCACAGGCCAGCGCCCGGGCCCTGCGGGAGGGGATGGACGCGGGCCGGATCCGGGTCACCCCGGGTGAGGTGGCCGACGCGGTGCCGGTCGAGGACTCCGTCATGGTCCGCTTCCGCGACGGCCGCACCCTGCGCGTCGGCGCCGTCGTCAACTGCACCGGGCCCCAGGAGGACGTCCGTCGCCTGGACGACCCCCTCGTCACCGGCCTCCTCAACTCCGGGCTGGCCCTCCCCGACCCCACAGGCCTCGGCTTCCGCGTAGCCCCCTGCGGTCGGCTCCACCCCCCTGCCGAGAGCCCGCTGGCCCCCCTCTGGACCCTCGGCGCCCTCCGCCGCGGCGCCCTCCTGGAAACCTCTGCCATCCCCGAGATCCGCACCCAGGCCCACGACGTCGCCACGACCGTCCTCACCACCCTGACGGCTACGCTGCGACGATGGAACGCTTAACCGACTTGCCGGCGCAGGTGAATGACTACGACAGCTTCGCCGAGGCGTACTCGGCCGAGAACGAGAACAACCTCGTGAACGCGTACTACGAGCGGCCCGCGATGTTGGCCCTCGCCGGAGAGGTGGCCGGCCGTCGGATCCTGGATGCCGGCTGTGGCTCAGGCGCCCTGTCCGCGGCGCTGCGCGAGCGCGGTGCGGTCGTCACCGGCATCGATGCCAGCGCCGGGATGTTGGCGCTGGCAAGGCGGCGGCTGGGTGACGGCGTGGCCCTGCACGTGGTCGACCTGAGCGACCGCTTGCCGTTCGACGACGGTGCGTTCGACGACGTGGTCGCGTCGCTGGTGCTGCACTACGTGGAGGACTGGGGGCCGACGTTGGCCGAGTTGCGACGCGTGCTCAGGCCCGGCGGCCGGCTGATCGCATCGGTGGACCACCCTTTCGTGGCCTACACCTTCCAGGATCCGCGGCCCGACTACTTCGCGAGCACCAGCTATGCCTTCGACTGGACGTTCAACGGGCGTTCCGTCCCGATGAGGTTCTGGCGCAAGCCGTTGCACGCGATGACCGATGCCTTCACCGCCGCCGGCTTCCGCCTTACCGCCCTCAGCGAGCCGCAGCCCGACCCGGCCGCACGTGAGCTGTTCCCCGATGACTTCCATGCCCTTTCGACCAAGACCTGCTTCCTCTTCTTCGTCCTGGAAGTACCCCCGCCGTCCGCGGACTCGGACGAGTAACCATCCCGGCGCGCAGCCGGGGTACCGCCGGGAGTGTCAGTGGTGGCCGATGGGAAGGGGAACGGCCGTGGCGACGTGGGGACTGATCCTTGAGACAACGGTGGGCTTGGGGGAGCGCAAACACAGCGAGGCCTACGTGATGGTGCATGTGGAGGGTGAGCGGGAGGCGGCTCTGGCGGAGCTGGAGAGGCGGGCGCGTGCCTATGCGCCGGAGCATCCCAGGAGCCCCAAGCGTCGCCGCCTCTTCCGCGATGGTGACGGATTCCTGCTGGTTGTCGACGGTGCGTGGCAGTCCCACGCCACCCGCTTCTCGGTTGCCGAACTCTTGGACGACACCGACCGTCCCACCCCGGCCGAACGGATCGGCGACGAGCCGGCCGAGGCTGAGGCGCTGCCGGCCACGACGCCGGAGTCCCCGCCCCCTCCCTCGTTGCCGCCGTCGGTCGAACGCGACGAGGACGGCGTGCCGGTGAAACCGGCATGGCTGGGACGTACCGACCTGCCGTGACGATCGGCAGGCCGCTGGCCGGCGGATGAGCCTGGTCGGGCGAGGGAGGGTGTCAAGGAATTCTTGACAACTCGACCGCGGCAAGGTTTCCTTGACGCATGTCGATCTTGAAGTTGAAGGCCCGGCAACGGGTCCCCTTTCCCGCCACCACATCCATGGCCGTCGCACTGCCGCTCGCCGTGAGCCTGCCGGCCACGACGGTGGTGTCCGGCGACCGGCTCGCCAACTCTGCCACCGGCGCCCTGACTTGCGCGGGCCTCGTGCTCATCGCCTGCACGGCGGGCCTGTCGGCCCGAGCCGCGGCCCGTGACGCCGAGCAGGTGCGCCGCGACGAGGAAGTCCTCGACGCCCTCGAACCCCTTGCCGGACTGCGCCGATGAGCAACGAACCCCTGCTCCACCCGGTGGAGACCGCCCGGATCCGGGAGGGGATCGCCGCAGCAGTCCTCGGGGCCCCCGAGGGGCTGGCCGACTCGCTCGAACACGACGCCCACGGATACCTGCGCCTGTTGGACGCCTCGCGCGTCGGCGCCGAGGAGGCGAGCCGGTTGCTGCGCGAGTCCGTACAGGGCGCCAGGGCCGCCGGCCACAGCTGGGACACGGTGGGCCGCGTCCTGGGAGTGAGCCGCCAGGCCGCCCAGCAGCGCTTCGCGGGCAAGGCCGCGTCCGCGAGCCAGTCGGCGCCGCCCGCCGAGGGGCCGAACGCCCCGAAGCGCCGCACCCTCGGCGGGTTGACCGCGTTCAACGAGATGGCCGCCCTCGAAGAAGCCGGCCGTGACGGCTGGCACATGGTCGGCTACGGCCCCTTCTTCCACGAGGTGGAGGCGTCCGGCAACCCCTGGGAGCACTGCCGGGTCACCCTCCCCTCCGTCGCGCGACACCGGCGGATGGAAGCAGAAGGATGGATCCCGGTCGGCGCGGGATGGTTCCCGTGGCGCTACTACAAGCGGCCCGTCACCCCCGGCACCTGAAGGGCGCTGCAGAAGGTCCGCTTCGGGCAGCCCTGATCGGAGCGGTACCGGACATAGGAGCCGCGCCGCGAGCCACGCGCACACACGCGCACACACGCGCACACACGCGCACACACGCGCACACATGACGGATTTCGTGACGGGGCCGTGTTTCGTCACGCGCCGGTAGCGGCCCCGCCGCCTCCGGGCTCCGGCTTGCGGCGGGCCCGGTAGGCCCGCGCCCGGCAGGCAGCCGAGCAGTGCCGGGCCGGTCGGCCCGGTGTCGGCCGACGACCGTCGGCCGTCGGCAGCGCGTCACCACAGCCGGGACAGCGGACGGGACGGTCCGATCCGGTCGGGCCCGGAACGCGTACCGGTGCCTGCTCCGACGCGAGGGCCGGGCTCGGGGCCGCTGCCCTCCGCTCCGGGAACGGCCCGTGCGTCCCCGTGAGGCCCTGCCGTTCGGCGACGGCCCCGGCCTGGAAGCGGCTGTGCGCGCCCAGGCTGACCAGCAGCTCCGAGACGTGCCGGCGGCAGGTCCGCAGCGATATGCCCAGGCGTCGTGCGATCGAGTCGTCCTTCAGCCCCTTGGCCAGGAGCGCCAGGATGCTCTGCTTGACGGTCTCCGAGATGTCGTGCGCCGCCTGAGGGCCCGTCGCGAACGGCACCGCGTACTCCCAGTCCCGGTGGAAGACGTCCAGGAGGTAGCCGAGCAGGTCCGGTTCGCGGATCAGCAACGCCCCGCCGGACCGGGACGGCAGGAAGCCCAGCTCCCTGTCGACGATGATCATCTGCGGGAGCACCTCGGGGAGCGTACGGATCTCCGCCCCCGCTGCGATCAGCTGCTCCGCATGTGTCCGAGTCGCCGGATCGAAGCGGGTGGCGTGCTGGTAGAGGCTGCGCATCCGCACACCGCGTTCCAGCAGCGACAGGTCACGTGGCAGCGCCTCGCGCAGCGCGGCCTCCGGGAAGGAGCCGCCGTGCTTGGACACGAGCACCTCGGTACGGCAGTTGTCGATGACTTCCGTCAGGAGCGCGCGTACCGCGAACTGGTCTGGCAGGTGGTCGATCGTGCCCTGCGGGAAGGCGTGTTGCCGTGCCTGGAGGTAGACGGGGGTGAGGTCGGTGAACGCATCGCGCCGGCGTTGCAGCTCCTCCTTGCGCGCCCGCAGTTCTTCCTCATGTGCGCGCAGCGTGGCCTCGGGCCCGGACAGCAGCCGCGCTCCCGCCGCCTGTGGGCTGACGGCCTGCCAGCTCCCGCCGTCGGCCTGCACCAGACAGGTGTCGGTGAGCAGGGCCACCGCGGTGCGGCATTCCTCCACCGTCAGACCAATCTCGGCCGCGGCCCTCGGCAGAGCCGATGCGCGCAGCCCGCCCTGTACGAGCATCCACCGGTACAGCACGATCGCCGCGCTGTCGATCTCGGGCATGCCCGCGTCCATGCCCGTCTCCATGTGCTTGCCTCCTAAAGATGCATGGCACACAGATGATCCCTTACGGGTCTGCCGCTGTCATCCCGCGGCTGGCAGAGTCGGGTTCACCAGGGGAAACGGCATGACCGGCCGGAGCCCCGTCCGTCACACGTCCTGCGTCGCAAAGGAGTTGTCGTGATCAAGAAGACCGTACGGTGGGTGGCGGTGCTGGCCGCTGGGGGCGTGCTCTGGATGGGCACTGCAAACACGACGGTAAACACGACGGCGGGCACGACGGCGATCACGGCCTCAACGGGTACGGCCACCGGCACGCCGGCGCCGGATATGAGCTGGATCCGCGAAGACCCGGACCAGGACCGCGACAAGCAGTGCGCCACCACGACTGCGTGGGGCACCGGCGAGTGCCCCGGCAAGCGGCTCCACTAGGACCGCCCGGGTAACCGGGTGCGGGGGCGGCGGAATCCATCCGCCGCCGGTTGGGTGGATGAGGGCCCAAACCCGGTGGAAGGGCAGTACGGCGGCGCGTGCGGCGTCTTCGCTCAGGAGCGGTCGAGCGGTCGCGCCCGTCGCGGTACATGACGGGACGGTCTGCGGGGCGCTGCCCCGCAGACCGTCCTGATCCGCGAACGGATCGTCACCGCACCAGCTGAACGGGTGTGTCACCCGTGGTTCAGTGGAAGCTGGTGTTGTGGCACTGGAAGCTGGCGCTGCTCATGAGCAGCAGGCCGCCTTCCTCCTCTGCGATTTCCAGCTGCTGGAGGTTGAGGATGGACATGGTGGTCACCTCCTTTCGGTGTTCGTGTGGGCGGGTGTGTCACCCGTGGCTTAGTGGAAGCTGGTGTTGTGGCACTGGAAGCTGGCGCTGCTCATGAGCAGCAGGCCGCCTTCCTCCTCTGCGAGCTCCAGCTGCTGGAGGTTGAGGATCGACATGGTGGTCACCTCCTTTCAGCGGTAGGGGTTTCCCGGCCGGGCCGGGCCGGGCGCTCCCGCCCGAGGCGGGACACGGATCAGGCGAGGGTGCCGTGGCACGCGTAGCTGATGGCGCTGGCGAGCAGTGCGGCGCCCTCCTCCTCGGCGATCTCCAGCTGCTGCAGGTTGAGAATGGACATGGTGGTCACCTCCTTTCAGGGGTAGGGGTTTCGCTGGACCGGGATCGGTGCAGCAAGCTTCAGGCGGCGGTGGCCGGTGCCGGCCCGCCGAGCAGGGGCAGGAGATGGTCGGTGCGGCGGTGGGCGCCGTCCATCGCCAGGAGTACTCCCGCCGATCCGGTGGCGAGGTCCATCGACAGCCGGACCAGGTGTCTGCCGGGGAAGGCGAGGCCGTCGCCGTGGGGTACGGCGTGCCGCCACACGTCGCGCCGGTGCCCCTGGAGGGCGTCGTCGTCGGCGGCGCCGTGGCCGGCGGCCGTCAGGAAGTACAGCAGTCCGGCGCGGCCGTCGAGCAGACCGGGGAAGACGGTGAACTGGCCGCGTGCAGCCAGCCGGATCGAGGCGAGGGCGTCGACGAGGCCCGTGCCGGTGCGGTGCTTCAGGAAGGCCGCCAGGGCGAGTCCGATGCCGGTGGATCCGGTGCCGAGGTAGAGCACGGAGCGCCAGCCGTCGTTGACCTGCAGGGAGCCTTCGATGTCCGCGCACTGAGCGAGGTCGCTGCGCAGCGCCTTCTCGGCGAGGTCGAGGTAACCGGGCTCGCCGGTGCGTTCGTGCAGGCGGACGAGGAACAGCGCGGCTCCGGCCGCTCCGGTGGTGAGGCCCGCACCGGGGCTCTTGCCGGCCGGGGGGTCGAGTGCGGCTTCGATGCGCTCCGCGACGCGGTCGGCGATGCGACGGGCATGGTCGAGGTGGCCGCTGTCCCCGCGACGGGCGTGGAAGCCCAGCGCGGTCAGACCCGTGCCGGGAAGTCCGGTCAGCAGACCGAGGCTCGTCGGTTCGCCGGTGCGGTCGAGGGCCCGGCCCAGGATCTCGATGGCCTCCTCGTGCCGTCCCAGGAGGTCGAGGACGGTGGCCACCCCGCAGGAGCCGTTGAAGAGGCCGACGGGCGCGCGGTCGATGTCCCGCAGCGTCGCGGCGGTGAGCCAGTCGGTCCACGCGGGGTCGACGGCGTGGCCCGTGGCGTGCAGGGCGTACAGGACGCCCGCCGCGCCGTGGGACAGGTTGGTTCCGCCGCCCTCCCGCGCTCCGTCGGGATCGTTGGGGAAGAGCCGGTCCTCCCGGTGGGGGGTGGCGCAGGAGGTGAGCGCCGCGACGAGCCCGGCCCGGTTCTCCTCCCAGTCCCTGCCGACCGCTCCGGGGCCGGGTGGTGCCGGTGCGGTGGTCCCGGCGATCGCCGCCATGGCGGCTGCGGCGTCATGGGCGTAGCCCGCCGGCAGGGGGAAGAGTTCGTGCGCCCATCGTGCCAGCTGGTCGGGCTTGGCCGGATCCGGGCCGGACAGCGCCGTCAGCGGGATGAACTGGCCCAGGCGCAGGGCGGCCAGGCCGTAGGCGTCGACGTCGGTGCCCGTGACGTGGGCGGGTGCCGCGAACCCGGGTGCGCCCAGAAGACCGGTGCGCTTCTCGCCGATGGGGTGGGCGGCTTCCATGTCGATGAAGGTGACGGTGTCGTCGGGGCGCACGATGACGTTGTTCGGGTGCAGATCGCCGAAGACGACCCCGGCCCGGTGGACGGCGGCGACCGCCGCGGCGACCTTGTCGAGGACCGAGAGCGACCAGCTGGTGTACTCCGCGTACGTCTGCGGTGTCGCACCGGGTCGCACCAGCGGCAGGCGCAGCACGCCGGCCTTCGCCAGTGGGTCGCCGTCGATGTACTCCTGGACGAGGAAGTCGTGTTCCCAGTGGGTCTCGTAGCCCAGCACACGCGGTACGAGACCCGTCCCGGCCAGTGCGGTGAGCATGCGGTGCTCGTGCCGCAGGCGGGCGACGGCGTCCAGTCCCCGCGCGTCCAGCCCGGCCAGGGGCCGTGCCTCCTTCAGTACGACCAGATCGCCGCTGCCCGGGTCCTTGGCCAGGTAGACCCCGCCCCCGTTGGAGAAGTGCAGCGGTCGCACGATCTCGTAGGGCAGGTCGACGCGGCTGATCACCGTGAACCGTTCGACGCGCTCACGGATGAAGCCGGGCATCGGAGCCCACTGCGGCGGGGTGAACGCCGCGGTACGCGGATCGGGTACGGGCGCTCCGTCCGGCCGGGCGATGGCCAGGACGGGAGCGTCGCCTCCGTCCTGGGCCCACCGCGCGGCGAACGCCCCGTACCGTACGAAGACCGGACTGCTGTCACTCCAGCGAAGGTCGGACAGGATGTAGGGGCCCTGCTGCCCGTTCAGCGCGGCCGTGAGACCGTCGAGCAGCGTCTTCAGCTCCGACTCGTCCGC
This sequence comes from Streptomyces sp. NBC_01006, assembly GCF_045162725.1. Taxonomy (NCBI): domain Bacteria; kingdom Bacillati; phylum Actinomycetota; class Actinomycetes; order Kitasatosporales; family Streptomycetaceae; genus Streptomyces; species Streptomyces sp. NBC_01006. The sequence continues at coordinate 532,275 of NZ_CP108701.1, forward strand.
CGGGTAGACGGCGATGAACTTCCCCGAGGAACCACGGTGGGCGTACTTGGAGTTGAACGCCGTGAGCAGCCGGCTGCTGCGCAGGTACTTGAAGGCGACGCGGTGGGAGGTGCAGACGGCGGCAGCCCTGTCCAGGATCTCCTGGGCGGCCGGGACGTCAGCCGATATGTGGATCTTCCAGCCCTGCAGCGGCAGCGGCCGGCCGAAGAACACCCGCACCCATACGTCCGCGTCGTCTTGAGCCACGGTGGCATCGCCCACCTGCGGCGGCGTCCAGCGCTCGTCCTCGTCGTCGATGCGCTGCGGCACGTCGAAGAACACCGGGTCGGCCAAGCAGAACGCGTACATCTGTTCCAGATTCATCGCTTCCCCCTTCCGGAATCCGCTACTGACCTGCCGTGCGCCGGCATTTCCCGGACCTGGGCGGTCGGTTCGTCGGTCATGGCCACCACTGTGCGGCGGGCCGGTCCTCGTGGGATGAACGGACGTCCATCACCTGTGATCACAGGATCGATCGCCTGCTCATCACGCGTGGACGGCCACCGGAGACATTCGTTTCAGGCGGCCGCAGGGCCGCGCACGTCACGGAACAAGGGAAGAAGCCCCCGATGATCAACTCGCAGCGCCTCCGGCTCGCGCTCGTCGCCCTCGCGGCCTCCGCGGCGGCGTTCACCACCGCCCCGGCCCAGGCGGCGACGCCCGCCCCGTCCCAGGTCCGGATCCAGGCCGCGACGACGGCCCAGGTCGCGGCCCTGGCAGACTCGCCGATCTCGGCGATGCGCTGCCGCGACGACGGCCAGGGCTGCCCCCCGCTCAAGAACGAGTGCGGCCGCGCCTTCGCCCCGACCACCATCGACGTATGGTCGAAGCACATCCTGACCCGGATGGGCGAGCGAAACATCACCGCGCAGCAGGTTCTGGAAGCCGTCCGTGAGGGCGCGGGCGACGCCTGGTGCCAGGTCGACGAGGGCACCTGGTACTACGAGCACGAGGTGAGCGGGCGCAACCTGGTGGCGGTTGTCGGCTGGGACAAGGCCACCAGGCAGGCTACGGGCGTCACCACTTACTGGAAGTGAGGGGAGTGGCCTGCCCGGCCGCGGTCCGGGCAGGCCACTGCCAAGCCGCCGAACACACCATCAGACCGCTCGGCACCGCGGAGGAGGCCGGATGCGAGGAGGAAACCCAGCCGCGCCCGACGGCGACGGCGCCCCTCTCTTCCGGCTGCTCGGGCCGGTCCGGGTGGGCCTGCCCGGTGCTCCAGCGGCCCGCCCCGGACCGCCGCGCCAGCAGGCGGTCCTGAGCGTCCTGCTCCTGCGGCGCCGCCGGCCGGTCACGGTGGCCGAACTCGTCGCCTCGGTCTGGGGTGACGACGCCCCGGCCAGCGCGGCCGGGAACCTGCGCACCTACACCTGGGCGCTGCGCACCCTCCTCGAACCCGGCCGCAGCGCCCGGGAGCCGGCCCGGATCCTGTTCGGCGACGAGCGCGGGTACGTCCTGCGCACCCCGGAGGAGTCGGTCGACGCCTGGCGGTTCGAGCAGCAGGCGGAGGCCGCGCGGCAGGCCCGCGAACGCGGCGACACCGCCGCCGAACACGCCCTGCTCGCCGACGCGCTCGCCCTGTGGTCCGGGGAGGCCCTGGCCGGTGTGCCGGGCCCGTTCGCCGAAGAGGAACGGGCCCGGCTGACCGCCCTGCGCACGACCGCCCGCAAGCGGCACACCGTCTGCGCCCTGCGCCTTGGCCTGCACCACACCGTGATTCCGGAACTGACCGCGCTCACCCGGGAATTCCCGCTCGACGAGGAACTGCGGGCCCTGCACATGCGGGCCCTGCACGGCTGCGGCCGGCAGGCTGAGGCGTTCACCGTCTTCGCCGACACGCACCGGATCCTGGGCGAGGAACTCGGCGTCGCCCCGTGCCCGGAACTGACGGCTCTTCACGCCCGACTGCTCGCCCACGACCCGCCACCCCTCGCCCCGGACCGGCCCCGCGCCCCTGCCCGGCCACAGGACCGAACGGGTTCCACGGACCAGGCGGAACGCGCCCTCGCCACGGCGAAGCGCGTCCTCACCGAGGGGGCGGAGCGCGGCGTCGTCCCCGTTCTGGCGATCACCGGGCCCGGCGGGGCGGACAAGACGGCACTGGCCGCGCGGATCGCCGACCTCGTCGCCGACCGCTTCCCCGACGGCCGGCTCTTCGCCGACCTGCGGACCTGGAGCCCGGCCCCGGCCGACCCCGGCCCAGTCCTGGCGCACCTCCTGCACACCCTTGAGGTCCCGGCGGCCCGGATTCCCGCCGACCCGGATCAGCGGGCCGCGCTCTACCGGTCGGCCCTCGCCGTACGGCGCGTACTCGTCGTCCTCGAAGGCGCCCGGTTCGCGGCGCAGGTCACACCTCTGCTGCCAGGCACTCCCGGCAGCGCCGTACTCCTCACCACCCGGTCCCGCGTCCTCGCACCCGCCCTGCCCGGCACGACGCACATCGAGCTCACCGCACACCCGCGCGCCGCAGACCCGTCCTGCGGCGAGGGCGCCGACGAATCGGATGTCGGCGCACCGGGTGCCGACATCCCCGGCCACGAGCACCTGTCGCCCGAACTGGCCCGCGCCGCCCGCCGGCTCACCCACCGCGGAGCCGGCCCCTTGTCCGTCGATGCCCTCGCGGCCGTACTGGGCACCGGCCGGGCCCACGCGGCCGGCATCGCGGAAGCCCTGGTGGACGCGGGGGTGCTCGACACCCCCGCCGCGGGCACCTACCGCCTGCCGATCCGGCCCTGAGGGACGGCGGCCGACCACCGTCCCGGTTTTCGTGACGCGGTCCGCAGTTTCGTCACGACCACCCGCCCGACGGCGTGCGCGCGCGGCTCGCGCTTCCGCTCACCCCACCCACACCCCTCGTACACCTCCCGCTCCCGTACCCACTCGATCCGCCCGTTCACGTGCTCGCCACCCCTTGGCTCCTAAAGGTGCATGGCATTCACATGATCCTTTGAGAGTGGGGTCACGCGCCGCAAGGCCTGGCAAGGTCGTTCCAGGCCCGGCGGTCCGGTTCCCCCAACCGGCCCGCCGCGCCGTGGAATCCGTCTGCCCTTCAACGGAGGTGACGCCGTGCGCACGATCGCCGCAGAGATCCCGACCGGACCGGTCCTGACCACCAGCCCCCTCCCGGGCTCCGCGGACGAACGGACACCCCGTCACAAGAAGGGAGTCCACCGTGACGAGCGCTGAGCCCGAACCGTTCTTCTCCGTGCTCGGAGCGGTCCAGGTGCGGCGGGGCCAGGAACAGCTTCCCCTCGGATCGCCGCAGCAGCGGGCGCTGCTCGCGATGCTCCTCCTGCGGCGCAACGACGTCGTGGACCTCGACGAGATCGTCGACGGCCTCTGGGGAGAGGAGCTGCCGCGCACGGCGGCGGGCACGGTCAGATCGCACGTCTACCGGCTCCGGTGCGCGCTCGGACCCCGGATCGAGACCCACGGCCAGGGTTACCTCCTGAACATCGCCCCCGGGGGACTGGACCTGGAGGTGTTCGACGAGCTGGTCGCCACGGCCCGCGCGTGCGCCGCCGCGGAGGAGACCGGCAAGGCGGCCGGTCTGCTGGCCCGGGCGCTCGGCCTGTGGCGGGGAGCTCCGCTCGCGGGGCTCCCCGGCCCGCACGCCGGGATCCACCGCGAACGACTGTCGGAACTGCGGCTGTCGGTGCTGCTGGAACGCATCGAGCTCGACCTGCGGCTGGGACGCCACTCCCGGCTCGTCCCCGAACTGACCAGGCTCTGCGCGGAACACCCCCTCCACGGCAGGCTGCGGGAACTGGCCGGACTCGCGCTGGCCCGCAGCGGCCGGAACGTCCCGACGGCGGGGGACGAAAAGGGCGCGCGCCCGCACCACGCGCCTGAGCCCCCACCCGCCGCCGAGGAACCCTCGCCCGGCGGGCCACCCGTCCGCCCGGACCCCGCCGCGCTGCCGGTACCGGCCCAGCTCCCCTTCTCACCGGACAACCTCATCGGCCGTACCGAGGCCGTACGGGACCTGCTCGACGCGCTGGCAACGCCCCGGGCCGCCGGATCCACCGCGGTCGCCGCGGTCACCGGCACCGGCGGCGTCGGGAAGAGCGCGCTCACCGTCCACGTCGCCCAGCGACTGCGGGACCGCTTCCCGGACGGGCAGCTGTACGCGAGCCTGCGCGGCACCGCGGCGGACCCCGCGGACCCCGGCTCGGTCCTGGCCGGCTTCCTCCAGGCGCTCGGGGCGCCGGCGCCGGCGATCCCGGACGGGGCGCAGGAGCGGGCCGCCCTCTTCCGCACGACCGTGGCCGACCGGCGGATCCTGCTGCTCCTGGACGACGCCCGGGATGCCGCCCAGGTCGAGGCACTGCTCCCGGGCTCGCCGACCTGCGCCGTGCTCGTCACCAGCCGTGACACGCTGGACGGGCTGCAGACCGTACGGCGCGTGCGCCTGGAGCCCCTGGCCGCCCCCGAAGGGCTGGCCGTGCTCCGCACCGTCCTGGGTCCGGAGCGGATCGCCGCCGAGCCCTTACAGGCGGCGGCCCTGGCCGAGCGGTGCGGCGGGCTGCCCCTGGCCCTGCGGCTGGCCGGCGCGCGGCTCGCGGCCAGGCCCTCCTGGTCCCTGTCCGACTTCGTCCGCCTGTTCGACGGCTGCCACCCCGCCTTCCCCGCACTGCCCCCGTTCTCCGTCTTCCCCGCACCGGCCGGAGGATCCCCGGACGGCATCACGGCGTGCGTCCGGCCCAGCTACGACCTGCTCGACGCCGACGAGGCCCGGCTGTTCCGGCTGCTGGCGCTCCCGCGCCGGGGCGCCACGGACGTCGCGGGGGCAGCCGCCCTCGGCGGGCTGCCACCGGCGCGTGCCGGGCAGTTCCTCGAGCGGCTGACCGGGCTCGGTCTGCTGGAGTCGCCCTGTCCCGGTGTCTACCGGCAGTATCCCCTGCTACGGATGTTCGCGGCCGAGCGCTCCCGTGAGCACGACCGCCCCGAGGAGCAGGCGGCGGCCATCACCCGCTTCCTCGACCACCTGCTCGCCGAGGCCCGCACCGTCCACGCCGCCGAGCGCCCGGGCCACCACGTCTCCGGCCTGCTCCCCCCGGACGGCTGCCCCGGCCGCCCCGACAGCCGCCGACGGCTGCTCGATCCCGACCACGACGGCGCACTCTCCGTCGCCGCGCAGGTCCTCGAAGTCGTGCCGTCGGCCGTCGCCGTGGCCGCCGACCTCGCGCTCGCCGTCGAACCGCTCCTGGAGGGCTCGTACCTGTGGGCCGAGTCCCTCGAACCGCTTCGCCGGATCGTGCGGACCGCGCAGGAGCAGGGGCACCTGCGGGCGGAGGGCCGCGCCGGCTACGTGCTCGGCAGCGCACTGGCCCAGCTGGGACGGCTGGACGAGGCGGACCGGATCCTGGACTCCGCCGAACACGCGGTACGGGCGGTACGGGACGACGCGGTGCACACCGGGATCCTCAACCGCCGGGCCCACGTGTGCCAGTACCGGGCGCACTGGCACCAGGCCGACGCCCTGCACCGTCAGGCCGTCGCCGCCGGCGAGGCGCAGGGCAGCGACTGGGCCTGCCGCAACGCCCGCGCGAGCAGCGTCAGCACGCTGCTGCGCCTCAGCCGGCGCGACGAGGCCACCGAGATCAGCCGGACCACCCTCGCGTCCGCCGTCGACGCGGGGGACCAGGGTGGCGAGGCATACGCCCTCTACAACCTGGGACTCACGGCCCGCCACCTCGGCCGCATCGACGAGGCCGTGGCCCGGCACCGGCAGAGCGCCGAACTGGGAGCGCGACACGGCTCTCCCGCGATGGAGGCGATGAACCTGGTGTCGGAAACGGCCGCCCAACTGGCCGGGATGCGCCTGCCGGAAGCCGTGGACTGCGGCGAACGCGCGGTGGCGGCGACCCGTCGCCTCGGCTGGCACACCGCCGAGGCCCGGGCCCTGCGCCTCGTGGGCACCGCCCTGACGGCAGCCGGCGACCGCGAACGCGCCACGGCCCACCTGGCCCAGGCCGCCGAAGCCCTCACCCTCACAGACCTCCCCCAGCACCCACACGCCGTTCCTGGGGACTGTTGAACGAGAGCCACCGCGCCTGCCAACTGCGACGTATGGCCTGTCCCATGATCGATGATCGGCACTGAGCTTTCAGCAGTTGCTGGAGTTGCTGGAGCGCTACTGCCCGAGGTCCGGCCGGCCGCCGCGATCGGCTGGTTCTGCCTCACCGACGTACCTGCCCCCGACGACTTGAGCGCCGCCGTCGACGGCCTCGCCACCGACGAGTGCAACCCACGCCATGGACGTCCTGCCCTGGATGGCCGCCGCCGGCGGAGCCGGCGAGACGGGCTGCGGCGCTGCATCCGAGTGATGCTCCACCCCGAACAGTCCGATCCTGCGGAGTGCGACGACCCGTGGGCCCCGCGCCGCTGACGGCGAGAGCAAGCCACCAGCGCGCCCCGGCTCGCTGGCCGCAGTGGGCAGCGAGGGGCGTTCAGATCCAGTTGCGGGCGATCGCGCAGCAGGTCGGCCGGATCGTCACCGGTCCGGTCACCCGGATCGCGCCGGTCCGGCACCTTCGTCCGCCTCTGCCGGGGCCCCACCCGGCCGGAGCGGTCGGCGGTGAGCCGGGTGGCGCCGTTTGCCGGGGCGACCACCGGTGATCGATCGTCCGTACGAGTTCCTTTGGCCGGCCCCTGGCCCTGGTGGCATGAGATGACTTCTCAAGCCCCGTGCCGCGTATGAAGATTTCATGAAGGGCCCAACCTCGAACACGATGTGATCATCTTCCAAGCCGAGTCCGTCATCGCCCCCGAGGTGACGGCTCGCGATCGAGGAGGTTGGCAACCCCATGAGGCTGCCCCGCAAACGCCGCGCGGCTCTCACCGGCAGTCCGGACGACACGGAAAGCCCGGAGAAGGCGGCAGGTCCGAGACGCACACGGCGCCGTGCGGGCCGAGTGAAGAGCCGTAGGAGAGCCGCCCGCACGGCACGTCGCCGTCTCGTCGACTTCCCCAGGCACGGTCGGCGGGGCTGGCGGCGCTGGATGCCCTCCTGGAAACTGACCTCCGGCTTGTTCCTGCTCTTCGTCGGCTCCCTCGCCGGCCTCTTGGGCACCGTCTACGTACAGGTCCAGATCCCGGACCCGCACGATTCCGCGCGCCGGCAGGCCACCGTCTACTACTGGGCGGACGGCAGCCGGATGGTGAGCGTCGGCGATGTGAACCGGCAGGACGTGAAGCTTTCCCAGGTGCCCGATTCCGTCCAGCGCGCCGTCATCGCGGCGGAGAACGCGGATTTCTACAGGGACTCGGGCGTCTCCGTGACGGGCATCGGCCGCGCCGCCGTCAACATCGTCAAGGGCGAGGAGACCCAGGGCGGCTCGACGATCACCCAGCAGTACGTGAAGAACACCTATCTGAGCCAGGACCAGACCGTCGAGCGAAAGATCAAGGAACTCTTCCTCTCCCTGAAGGTCAGCAACCAGCGGCCCAAGACGGAGATTTTTGAGGGGTACCTCAACACTTCCTGGTTCGGCCGCGACGCGTACGGCGTCCAGGCGGCCTAGTACGCGTACTACGGCATCCCCGCCAAGGAGCTGAACCCCAGTCAGGGCGCCCTGCTGGCCGCTGTCCTCAAAGGCGCGGAGAGCTTCGACCCGTCCCTCAGCGCCGACAACCATCAACGCGCGGAGGACCGCTGGAGCTGGATTCTGGACCGTCAGGTCGACACGGCTTCGCTGAGCGCCGAGGAACGCGCGAAGTACACGGAATTCCCAGAGCCGAAGCCTCCTGTCAAGCCGACCAGCCAGGCTGGGCAGATCGGCTACCTCGTCGACATCGCCAATAAGTACCTCAAGAGCCGCAGCGGCATCACGGGCAAGGATCTGGCCAGTGGTGGCTACAGCGTCCACACCACCTTCGAGAAGGACAAGGTGCTCGCGCTGGCCAAGGCCGTCGAGCAGGTACGTGCGGACCGACTGGACCCGAAGAAGCGCGCGGAGGACGAATACGTGCAGGTCGGCGCGGCCTCGATACGCCCCGAGGACGGAGCGATCGTCGCGGTCTACGGCGGCTCCGATGCGATCGAACACTTCAGCAACAACGCGGACACCTCAGGCGTCCCTGCAGCCTCGGCGTTCAAACCCTTCGTGTACGCCGCCGCCCTGGAGAAGGACCTCGAAGGCAGGGAACGCTCCGCCGAGGGCGCTTCCCCGGCTCCCCTGCAACCCATGCCGGTACGGGCGTCCATGGCATCCATGAACCTCGACTCGGCGTTGGTGGCCTCCGATCACACGCCGTTCGTGGAGATCGGCAAGAAGATCGGCCTGGACAAGGTCAAAGAAGTCGCGGTCGCGTCGGGACTGCGTGCGGAGAGCATGGCCAAGCTGGAGCCGACCTTCTCCATCGGCACCTCCACCCCCAGCGCCGTCCGGCTGGCCAGCGCCTATACGACCTTCGTCAACCAGGGCCGGGCCACCGAACCCTACTCGGTGTCCAGGGTCGAGCGGAACGGCGTCACGGTGAACGACTTGGGTCGGCCCAAACCGCGGCGGGCCATGAGCTCCGAGGCGGCCTCGATCGTCGGCGCGGCGCTCCGCCAGGTGAGCGGGAGCACCGTCGGACCGCCGAACGGCCGGCCGACCGCCCCGTCCTGGGCAGGGAAGACCGGTCCGAACGACCGTATGAATTCGGCCTGGTTCATCGGTGCGACGCCGGACCTGAGCACTTCGGTCGCGATGTTCCGCACGAAGCCCGACGTCCCGCAACTGCTGCCCATGCAGGGTGTGGGAGGCCCTGACTCCGAGCGGGGCAGCGCCCTCCCGCCGCTGATCTGGAAGGCCTACAACGCGGCGGTACCCGCGCCACCGCCCCCGGCGGACGTCCCGCAGAACCGCCCGTGACGCTCTGCGGCGTCGGTCCGGGGCACGACCGACACGATCCCGCCCCGGACCGACGGGTCACCGCACAGCGCCGGGACCGGCCGCCTTCCGGGTCCGTTGCCGAAGCTGCGGGCCCGCATCACGGCCGTCCTGCTCCGTACGACCTGGGCCGTGCTGTTCGCTCGCGACCGGCTCCCGTGGACTCCGTAAAAGTACGAGGCTCGGCTCGGCTCGGTAGTAATCCCCCCGTCAAGACTTGAACGGCACTCCTCGCCAGGCACGTTCTCCATCGGACCCGGAGGCCAGATGTCCCGGACTGTACCCGGTGGGCGATGAACTGCTGCCTGGCCCGGATCGGGATCGATCACCCTGAGCACCGTGCCCGGGTCGGCGACATCGGCGAGCGCCTGGAGATGGTCGAGGACTAGCCGACTTCGCCGGGCTGCACAGGTCTCCGTTCGCACCCGTCTGGATCACTGAGATGGTGCGACGCCAGGGCGAGAGGCAGGGGCCGCCATCTGGTGCGGGAGTGACGGCCCTCATCGGCTCAGTGCAGCTTGTTCACCGCGGTCCGCAGGGTCTTCTTCCATTCGGCCACGGGCGGATCGCCCCAGTAGCTCTGCCAGGACCAGCGTGACCGTGTCGCCGTCGCGGCCCACGCCCCACAGGTAGTTGAAGCCGGGGCGTTCGGGAGTGTTGGCGTTGAAGGTGTACATCCCTTGGAGGGCGGCGCCCTCCTCGGCGTCCACCGTGCCGTGGTCGTAGTAGGTCGCGGTCACGCCGGGGGGCTGCGGGGCGTTAGCGCAGTCGAGGTAGTCCTGCCGGGCTTTGGCCGCGAACGCGCTGGCCTCGGCCTCCGTGGCGAACACCGCGACCTTCTGCTGGGCGAACGCGGTCTCCGCGGTGGTGAAGTCCCGGTTCCAGACGTTCACCACGGCCGGCTCCGCCGGCCAGCCCGCCGGGCAGACGTACTCGTCGCCCCAACCCCGTACGACCGGGTTGGCGCGCCACGACTCGGTCTTCGGCAGATCGGAGATGTACAGGGTCCCCGGCCTCGCCCGCCACTGGTCGGCAGCCGTCGCCGGACCCGACGCCACTGCGACCGCCAGCACTGCGGCCCCCAGCACGATGCCGCCCCCGCGCAGCCGTGTGCGTACCCTCATGGTTTCCCCTCCCCCCTGTGCGTCTCGATCGTGATGTCCCGCCCTGGCCGGGACGGGACTCCGCTCCAGAGTGGGGCGCCCGTGCACGCACGGCTGGATCCTCGATCACAATGACCGAAATCGGCTGCCGTTGACCGAAAACGACAAACGGCACAAAGGGGTGCCGCGCCCTCCGGGCAGCGCGAACCCGTGACGGGGAACCGGTCGCCGCCACTCTTCGTGGTGGCTTGCCGGGCCGTTCGCGGGGAACCACCATGACCAGGGCTCTTGGGGCGGATCCCAGTTCACCTCGACGTCGGTGTCGTGGAAGTCGCGAGCGAGTTCCGTCACCATCGCTGCCGCCGCGGCCCGCGCGTCTTATGGGTCGGTGTTGATCGGCACGTCCAGGCGCCCGCAGAGCATTCGGCCTCCATGGTGAGGACGCTGGTGCGCCAGCCCTCTGGTCGCCAGCAGGACGATCCCCTTCGGACGGCCCCAGACGGGCCGCTGCTTCTCGTCGGACGTCGTAGCGGGTGGCGGGCCGCCGGTTCTTCGAGCCGAGCGGACGGCCGGGGCCGGGTCGTGTGGGTTTCGGTGCACGGGCCGGCCTGCCCGTCTTCGTACGCAGGTTTCTGACCCCCCGGCGAAATCGGGCGGGGGTGAGTGTGTTCGGTTCCGCTGGCCGCTCTCACGGCCGGCGCGGATCCCGTGCGAGTGGGCGAGCCAGCCGGAGCTGAGCGTGCGCGGCAAGGACGAGCCATGTCGAGCAGTCAGCGGCCGCCGGGTCCCGCGGCTTCGGCCGCGTCCAGACGAGGGTCTGCTCGGGGGGCCGGAAGGTGTGCTCCACGTCGAAGCGGCGGAGAAGGGACGGCCAGCACCGGTCGGCGTCCTCGGCGTCGGCCCGGTGCCAGGTCACCACGGCCAGACGGGCTTGGTTCACCCCGCCGCTGGGCAGCTTCGCGACCGACAACCGGATCACGGCGTCCTCGATGATCGGAAGCGGTCCCTCGTGTTCGATCCTCGCAGCCCGGCGGGTCAGCCGGGGATGCAGCTGGTCCCAGGCCTGCGCGGTCGCGGACCCGTACCTGCTGCCATCCCTGGACGACTCGGCGCCACCGATCGTGTCCATCGGCGCCCCGGTGTCGCATCGCCGTCGCCGCCTCGTCCCCGGTCACTCCCACGCCGTCCTCCGCGCGGCCCTCGCCGATCCCCGCCCCCACCGGCCTGCCCTTGGTCAACGCCGCGTCGCAGCTGTGCGTCGGCCTCGCCGGCGGCGGCTCCGAGGGGTCGTTGGAGCTCCAGCCGTGCAGCCGAAGACCGATTCCCCGCGTCGCGGCTCGGACCTGGTACAGCTGCCCGACTACTACAACTCCGTCCGGCTCCGCCGACCGCCGCCCTCAGGGCCGGTCGGGTCCGCGATAGGGCAGCGTCTGGCTGTAGACGACGCTGGTGGTCGTACTGCCGAAGCCGGCCAGCTCGTCCATCAGCGTCTCCAGATGTTCCATGGAGGTCGCGGCCACCTTCAGGGTGTAGCAGTCGTCTCCGGTGGTGCGCAGGCACTCCAGGATCTCCCGCCGGTCGGCGAGCAGCCGGCGCAGCGGCTGGTGGCGGTTGCCCGGGTACTTCAACCGGACGACGGCGAGCACGGGATAGCCGACCTTGGCCAGGTCGACCACGGCGCGGTAGCCGGTGACGACGCCCGACGCCTCGAGCTGGCGCACCCGTTCCGTGGTGGCCGACGAGCCGAGATTCACGCGCCGCCCCAACTCGCTGAGGGAGATGCGCGCGTCCCGTTGCAACTCGTCGATGATCGCCCAGTCGATGTCATCAAGATTCCCGGCCATACCGCGAGCCTACCGGGAAAGTCATGGGTGAATGGCTGCTTGGCCGGGAGAAACGTCTTTCAGATTTCTTGATCACCGAGATAGCCTCCGATCATGCAACTTGGCGTGAACGTACCGAACTTCGGGCCCGGAACCACTCCTGGTGTGCTGAGCGAATGGGCGCGGATCGTGGAAGGGCTCGGCTTCGACCTCCTCATGGTGTCGGACCACGTGGCCGTCACCCCGGACGTGGCCGCGCGCTATCCGGCACCCTTCCACGAACCGTTCACCACCCTGTCCTGGCTGGCCGGCATGACCACCAGCGTGCGGCTGGGCACGACCGTGCTCGTGCTGCCCTACCGGCATCCGCTGCTGGTGGCGCGCATGGCCACCAACCTCAACGAGCTCAGCGGCGGCAGGCTCGTGCTCGGGGTGGGAGTCGGCTGGGCGCGTCAGGAATTCGAAGCGCTCGGCGTGCCGTTCAGTGCGCGCGGCAGACTGACCGACGAGCACCTGGTCGCCCTACGGAAGGCCTGGAGCGAGGAGGGCGGCGGGCACGCCGCCCCGATTCCCGTCTGGGTCGGCGGCAACAGCGAGGCGGGAATCCGGCGTGCCATCGAGTTCGGCGATGCCTGGCATCCGCTGCGGGGAACCCTCCCCTGGATGCGTTCGGTCGTGACGAACCACTCGTTGCCGGCGTTCGCGCCCCGCATCGCCCTGCGGCTGACCACCGCACCGGTGAGCGACCCCGAGCGGCTCGCGGGCACCGGCACCCTCGAGCAGATCCTCGACGATCTCGACCAGCTCGAGCGCCTCGGAGCCGACACCGTCGTGCTGGACCCGTACCACGGAGATCCGCAGGAGACCCGTCGGCCCCACGAGGCCTGGCAGGCACTCACGGCCGTGGCGACACACTGGAGGACAACCTCATGATCACCCCTGCCGACGAGGCGCTCCTGCGGCGGGCCGTCGCCATCGCGGCCCATGCCGTCACCCTGGGCGACGCGCCGTACGGCTCCCTGCTGGCCGGCCCGGACGGAGCGGTTCTCGCCGAGGCCCACAACACGGTGCGACGTGACGACGACATCACCGCCCACCCGGAACTGAAACTCTCGCGCTGGGCGGCCCGCGAACTCGACCACGACACGGCCGCACGCACCACTCTGTACACCAGCTGCCAGCCGTGCGGCATGTGCGCCGGCGCCATCGTCCGCTCCGGACTCGGACGCGTGGTCTACGCACTCTCCACGGCGCAACTCGTGGAACTCAACCCGGAGTCGGGCGCATGGCCGACGGTGGCGCAGGACGGCCCGGCCCTGTTCGACGAGGCACGCGCCCCCATCGACGCCTACTACCGGCCCTGACCGCGAGGGCCGGCCACCGATGCCGACCGAAGCGCCGCCACGCCTCCGGCGGCGTCCAGCAGCCGGGGCCGCCGCCGCGCCAGTCCACCAGCGCGGGTCCGTGAGGATCGCTTCCGGCGCCCGTGTCCAGTGCCTGGCCAGCACGGCGCGGATCTTCGGGTCGGAATCGGAGGCAAGGCGGGCCCGAAGATCGGGAGGCGTGCCATGGCTCTGGGCCAGGGACCCGCGGACCTGCGGATCGGGATCGCCGATGAGCTGCTCCAGCATCTCCCGCGGCGCGGTCTCGGAACGAACGACGAGCGCGGACCGCACCGCCTTGTCCCCATGGCCGGCCAGCCCGGATACGGAACCGGTCGGGCAGCCGGTCATTGAGGGCGAGACTGTGCAGGAGCCGGTGATCGTCGATGGCGATGATCTCAGCGATCATGTCCTCGGTAAGTCTGGACGTGTCGCCACATTCCCGTGCCCGCGCCGCCACCCGAACAGCCTCCGGATCAAGGGAGCCGGCAGAGCGGAGTTCACCGCCAGCCCGTCCACCACCTTGTCCATGTGGACCGGAAACGGGGCGTCAGAATCCATGCGGCCACCATGCCAGGAGCGCTGCGCATGCAACACCGTCGATCTGCGGCAGGCACCCATCCGGTGACGCTGCGGCTGCGCGTGGTGTCTCCCGGCGGACGCGAAGAGCTCTGCGCAAGGCGCTCATCGCCGCCCTGTGCCCGGAGGGAGCGGCCCTCCATACCTGCCGGGTCCCGTGGTCGGCCTACTGAGACGGTCCGGCGGCGGACCCGGAAGCGGGCGTCGTCACGTGGTCGGGAGCTTGGTTCGCGCAGATCATCCGGAAGGCGGCGTTCTCGCCGCAGCGGCGCTCGATCGCCTTGGTCATGAACCGGGCGAGGTGGTCCTCGGGCAGCCAGTCGCTCAGGTCAGGGGGCTGCAGAAGCGGCTGGTCTCGATCGCATGTGAGGAAGATCCGTGGCATGCCCAGACGGCCCAAAACGGCCCGGTTCGTGGCACGTTCGCGTGACCCGCAGGGTCAGTGCGGTGGCGGCGGCCAGGCCCACCAGCGCGATGCCCGTACCGGACAGGCGCAGTGCCCCGACCGCGCCGAGGCCGGCCACCAGCGGTCCTCCGAGTGCGGTGCCCAGTGGTACCGACAGCACCCGGACGGCAGAACTCGCCGCGAGGACCTGGGGCAGCAGCGCGCTGGGCGCCGAGCGTTGGAAGAGGGCGGTGGACAGCGACGAGTAGGGCGGCCAGAGCAGCCCGGCCATCCCGAATCGGACGAGAGACATGGCCGTCGGGGCACCCAGGCCCAGGGGGAGCATCAGCGCACCGAAGCCGATGACGATGCCGACCGTCGTGGGCCAACAACCGACGACATCGACGTGGCGGTGCCGCAGGGCCCGGTCGACCTCGGCGAGGGTGGAACCGATGCCGATGCCGATGCCGTGCAGGCGCCCGGTCGTGATGAAGGAGGCGAGGAATTCGATGCCGGTCACGGCCAGTTCTCCAGTTTGTCGATCAGGGCCTGCATCTCCGCGGAGCGGTTCTGCGAGTTGCCCCGGTTGTGGGTGTCCATGTGTTCCTTGGCCGACTTCGCCCTGGCCAGGAGGTATGCGCGCAGCTTGCGGTCGTTGTTCACCGCGTCCACGGCCTGCTGGACGCTCTTGTCCGAGGCCCAGCCGTCCTCCGGCCGAATGGGGGCGCCCTGGATGGTGCCGTCCTTTGCCCCGGCGAGGACGGCCGACGCGGCCGTCCGACGTGTACGTTTCCCAGCCATGCTCTTCCTCGGCCATCGCGTCGGGCGCCGCCACGGCGCAGGGGTCAATCACGGCGAATGAGATGAAACCGTCCCCAGGGTCAAAGTCTCCGAAATCGATGGCCACTGAGCTTGTGCCTCCAACGGTCCTGAGGCCCGGGCCCGGCAGACGGAGGGAAGGGCAATGCTCACTGTCGCGGGGATTTCCTGTGCTCCTTGACGGTGACTGCGACGGCCACCGTGATGATGATCACGATTCCGCAGAGCAGGAGTGCGCCGAATAGGCAGGCGAGCATGCGGGCTGCTGCCCAGACCAAGTCTTCTTCTGTGAATGTCATGGCGGTTCCTGCCGGGAGTGAGGCTGCCTTGTGGTCCGGCGAGTCTGCCCGGCGGCGTGAGGCGTCTGCCCGGCCGTTACCGAACCGGTCCCGGCGACAAGCGGGTCAAGCGCATCGTCGTCCAGTTCAACTCCCTCCACTCATCTGGGTGTTGAGGCGTGCCGGGCGGGAGGCCGGGCATCGGTCAGCCCCGCACATGCGGCCCGAAACCCCCGCGGGACACCACCCCGCACGCTCCCGCCGACCCCGCCGCCTTCGGCGGTCCGGCGATACACGCCCTCGTGTGTCGGATGAGTAGGGGGAGTGGATCGCCCGTTCCTAACGTTCAGGTCATGCCCCGGTCGCACACGGATGGGGCGGAAACGGACGGGGAAGGGACGTGAGATGCAGACGGTGGAGCGGGACGCGACGAGCGCGGAGACACCCCCCCCGGAAGAACCGGGGTCCGGGCGGTGCCCGACGTCCACCTCGGCGAGGCCCACCTGGCCGCGGCGCGGGCCGTGCTGGACGAAGCGGTGGGCCGGGACAACATCCGGCTCGCCTTCGTCAGTGGATCGCTGGCAGCGGGCCTGGGGCACGGCCTGTCGGACATCGACCTCTACGTGACGACGACCGACGACGCCCCCGCACCCCGAAGTGTCGTACGAACGCGAGGGTTTCGTCGTACAGCTCACGCCGGTGTCGCACGCGGAGCTCGACTCGGCGGCGGCGGTAGGCTGGGGCAGTGAACCGCACCGATCGCCTGTATGCGCTGGTCGAGGAGCTTCGAGCAGTAGCGCCCCGGCCGCGCAGTGCTCCGTGGCTGGCACGGCGGTTCGAGGTCAGTGTGCGCACCGTAGAGCGGGATCTCGAAGCGTTGAGGCAGTCGGGCCTGCCGATCCGCAGTGACTCCGGTCGGGCTGGTGGATACAGCCTGGACCGGGACCGTACGCTGCCGCCCGTGACACTCAGCGCCTCTGAGGCCCTCGCCGTCAGCGTCGCGCTTCGCACAGCGGCGTCCACGCCGTTCGCGGCAGCTGCACACCGCGCCGGTCAGAAGGTGCTGGCAGTGCTGCCCGCCGACGTGCGACAGCGGGAGGCAACGCTCGCGCGGATGGTGTACCGGGTCGGGGACCACGAGCCTGGCCAGAGCGGCAAGTTGAGCGAGATCATCGTCGAGGCAGTGGTCTCCGGACATGTCCTGCACCTCACCTATACCGACCCTTCTGGCGCGGCAACAACCCGCGACGTCGAGCCGTTGGGCCTCCTGTGGGGACCCAGTGGCTGGTATCTGGCGGCGTGGTGCCGGCTGCGGTCAGCGGTCCGAGGCTTTCAGCTCGACCGGATCACCTCGTTGGAACCGTCGGACGAACGAGTGGCGTCCCGGGAACCGCAGTGGAGGGCCGAGTTGAAGCGCTTGGACGCCGAACCTTTCGCGCTGTGATCTGAAACACCGACAGGACGGTGTCGCGAGGGGCCGCAATGCTGTTCACCATGGACAACGAGAAGCGCATGATCACGTGGTGCCGCATGTGGAACGAGGACCCCTCCCTGGCGTACGGCCTGATGTCCGACGATTGCGTGCAGTGGTCGGATCACGGAGCCGGCCTGGACACGGTGGTCGGCCCGCACGAGCAGGAACAGTTCGTTACCGGGTACCGCGCGCGCCACGTGAACGTCTTCAGCCCGCGGGTACTCGTCGACGCCGGTGACCGATTCGCCTACCTGTGGGATGTGAGGAAGGCCGACGGTCAGGTACTGACCGGCATCGACGTCAACATTCTCACGGACGACCGCATACGGGAGAACTGGACGTTCGTGGCGGAGCGGCGTTGTGAACAATCCGATCCAGAACCCGATGCGGCCCATCGGACCGACCCTGCCACGATCGAGGACCTGTGCCACCACTGGGTTCGGCTTCGCAACGGCCGGGCCGAGCTGGCCACGGACGTGGTGACGGACGACTTCGACCTGTTCTCGGGCGCCGGACCGGCGGGCGATGCGCACGGCCCCTCAGAGTTGGCCGACCTGATCGAGCGACAGGCCAAGACCAACGACCCGCCCGCCATCACGATCCACCGGCAGCCCGTCGTCGACCCCGCGCGAAGGTACGTAGCGTTTCTCTGGACGGCCGAAACCAGGGCTGACGGTACCTCTGTCGGCGGCGTCGACCTCCTGACAGTGCGCTCCGGCCGGTTCGCACGCGCGTGGTCGCTGACGGGGACTCGTCCATTCCGGTACTGAAGCCAGTGCCCACGCCACCTGGTGGACGCAATATCGGTGGTCGCGTCCGTGTGTCCGTTTCGGCCCCGTAGGCGTGGATGCCGACCCAAGTTGGTGGTGAGTTGCGAATACCGCCACCGCCCAGACGCTCGGCGTAGTGGGTGCCGAAGGAGATGGCGAGCGCGGCCGCGGCGGCGACCGGGTGGACCCGGATGCCGAGCGCGCGGGCGCCGAGCCCGGCGACGACCGCCTGCGTGGCCACATAGATCAGGCAGTGGTGCAGGCACGCGGCACGGCCGCTGCGTTGGCAAGACCCTGGCGGAGGAGCAGCAGCGGCTGGGAGCACTGGCCGGTGGGACGCGGACCTGGCTGTGGGCAGACTGGGTCCGGTACTACCGGGACCACCCGATCACGGGCGTGGTCACGCGCACACTGGCCTGGGAGTACCGGCTCCCGAACGAGACCGCATACCGCACCCTGCATCCGGACTTCTACGCCGTGTCGGCGGCCGGCGTGCCGGCCGCGACGGAGATACGGCGGCGCCCCGACGAAGGCGCCGTGTCCGAGTCCGCGGCGGGGTGTGCGAACGGGCGCGTTGGTGGCACGAGGTAGGCGTCAGCCAGGTTGAGGCGGTTGTCCCTGTTCGCACCCCGCAGCGGTTCCGATCACGGCTGTCACCGAGCGACAAGGCTGCTGCCGCAAGGCGCCTCTTGAGAAGTGGCCGGCTGCCATGTGCGTGGCCGTTCACACAAGGGAACCGGAGTATCCGATACCGCCGAGGTCGGCCTCAGTCGCCTGGGACACGCCTCGGGCCTCCGCGCCCGACAGCGCCCCGGCCGCCGCCGGCAGACCCTCCTCGCGCCGCTGCTTGATCTCGGCAGCCTTCCAGGCGGAGGCCCGCGCGTTCTTCAGCCACATGCCCACCGCCGCGTCCTGGACGTTGGCGTCCAGCGGGGCCAGGAGGTGGCCGTGTTCGGCGGCCCAACGCCGCTCAGGTGGGGTGCACGTCCTGCTGGCGGAGAGCAGGCCAGGTCGTTCACGGAAATGTGGGGCAGGGACTGCCGGAGGAGGCAGACGCCTGCGGCCGCCCTGCCAACGCGTCACGCCGAGGAGCGCGGGGTGGGATGACCGTGCGCGGGCCGCGCCACGGCGGGTCCCATGGGGTCCGGGCCCGAGGACGGGGCGGCCTGTCGGCTGTCCGTCATAGTGCCGAGGTCACGGTCACAGATCGTCCTTCGTTCCGAGGACGGCGGGTCCGCTGCCTTCGGGGAGGTGGGTTACGACCAAGGCGAACGCCTCCTCCAGGGTCGACACCTCACCGAGCACGCCTTCCCCGGTCCGGCCCGTGACCTGGAACCCGCCGGCCGCGAGCGGATACACGAGCGGCACGTCGTGCGAGGCGGGGTAGCCGGTGCACCGGCTGAGGTAGAGGATGCCGTGGCTGACCCCGGGGAAGAGCACCCGCAGCCGCGGTTGCGCGTACGCGGCCCGCACCATGGCGGGGTCGATCACGTCTTCCCCGAACCCCAGGAACTCCCGCCACCGTTCCGCGACGATCTCGCCAACCTTCTCAGAGCCTTTACTGTCCGTCATCACGCGAGCTCATCTCCTCTTCGGTTTGTTGCCGGTGTCCGGCGGACTCAATTCGGGAATGTCGGGTCGGGGAACTTCAATGCGTTGGTTGTCCGAGTACCAGTGGATAGAGTCCCACGACCGCCCCATGGGATTCGGGTCTCCGTCCGCCACATCAGCCTCGTGCATCCGCACATTGCGCGCGACGATGCTCATCTCCCAGGCCGTGCCGACGCCTTCCGGCCGGTTCCCTTCCTGGGTCGAGTAGGGCGAACCGTCCGCGACCGCGCGCTGGAACGCCTCGACGATGGTCTCGGGGGTGTTCCAGTTGCCTCGGTCCCCGGCGCGGTTCGGCATGCCGTCGAGGGTGATCGAGAGAGTCGTGTTCCGGTCCCCGACGGCATCCATGACGTTCGTCATCCACACCGGCGCTCCGCCCTCGATGGCGGCGTAGGAGGGATCGTTGTACGTGTGCGCTCCGGGATCCTGAGGCCGGTCAGGATCATGGTCCGGATCGTTCGGATCGTTGCGCAGGTGTCGTGCCAGCCTGTTCGAGGGGCCGTTGGGCGCTGGCTGGTTCCAGCCCAGGACCACGCTGTGTCGAGGGCCGTCGCTCTTGCGGTGCGGGCACAGGGCCAGGCCCAGCGGGTCGATCCCTCGTGTCGGGTTGTCGACGTACGTGAACGCGTTCGGAGCCGGGTTCAGGCCCAGCGGGTCGGGGGAGACGTAGCGGCCGGTGGACGGGTCGTAGTGGCGGTGGCGGTTGTAGTGGAGTTCCGACTCCGGATCGAAATACTGGCCGGGGAAACGGAGAGGGGTGTAGGCGCTCGCGTCGTGGTTCCAGGTGGTGGTGCCCCAGAGCGTGGCGCGCGTGTACCAGGCCACCTCTCCGTGCTCGTCGAGGAGCTCGCGCGGGGTGCCGATCAGGTCCGTGGCGATCGCGAAGAAGCGGCTGTCGACCTCCGCCGGGCCGATGAACCGCCGCTCCACCTGGGTGACCGGCTTCACGCCGTCGTGATCCCACGTCAGCGCGACGGACTCCGGTGAGCCGGGCACACGGCTTACCTGCTCGACGAGGGTGTCGCCGTCCCAGGTGAAGGAGATCTCCTCGGCGACCGACGCTCCGTCCGGCGACAGGCGCTGCTTCGCGATGCGGCGGCCGAGCGCGTCGTACACGTAGCGCCAGCGAGTGCCGTCCGGAGTGGTGACCGCGACCAGGCGGTCCTCCACGTCCCACTCGTACCGCCAGGTGTCCGGCTTACGCGAGAGGCGCTGCTTCTGGCGCAGCACCACGCGGCCTTGTGCGTCGTGTTCGTAGCGGACGGAGCCCGCGCGGGTGAGCCGCGTTCCCGCGTAGGTGCGCGGCCCTGTGGCGGAGGCGTCGTGTGCCGGCCAGGAGGCTTCGGTCTGGTTGCCGGCCCCGTCGTAGGCGTAGCGCTCGGTCCACTGCGCGGCGGACACGCAGGTGACCCGGCCCTCCGGGGTCAAGTCGAACCGGCGCCGGCCGGTCAGTCGGTCGTCGACCTCGATGAGGTGCCCGTCCGGCCGGTACGCGTATGTGCGGTGCTGGACGGTGCGGTCACCGGCCGCCCGGACCAGCTGACCGGTGGGGCGCCCCAGGTCGTCGTACGTGTGGTCGATGGTCAGGCTGTCGCCGATGCGCCGGACGGTCTCGCGGCCCGCCTCGTCGAACCGGAAGGCCACTTGTCGGCCGGAGGCATCGAGCAGGGCGCTCCGATCGCCTGCGAAATCCCAGTTGCTGACCGCACCGGTCGGGGTGGTGCGGCGGATACGACGGCCGGCCTCGTCGTGGAGGTGGGCGAGCTCCCGGCCGTTGCACACCTCGCGCAGGACCCGGCCCGATGCGTCGCGTATGTAGGAGAGATCCGCGTCGGGGCCGACGGCCCGCACCAGACGGCCTGAGGCGTCGTAGGTGAAGCGGGTGAGTGCGCCCGCGGCGTCCTTCACGACCACCCGCCCGGCAGCGTCGCGCTCGTAGCGGATCGTCTGGCCGAGCCCGTTGGTACGGCTGGTCAGCCGACCGAAGGCGTCGTGGGTGTAGTGGAGGCTGCGGCCGTCGAAGTCGGTCTCGGATATGCGGCGGCCGAGTGCGTCATAGGTGTAACTCCATTTCAGGCCAGCGGGGTTGGTGACGTGGGTGAGACGCAGCTCGGTGTCGTAGGCGAAGGAGTGACGGGCGCCTTCAGGTGTGGTGCGGGCGGACACCAGGTCGAAGTGGGTGTACTCGAAGTGCGACTCGCCGCCTGCGGCGTCCGTGTGGGTCAGGCAGTTTCCCTCGCCGTCGTAGGCCCAGGACTGTGCCGACCCGTCCGGGTCCGTACGGCGCGCCAGCTTGCCCTCGACCGTCCACTCAAGCTCCGTGACACCCCCTTGAGGGTCGGTGATCCGTATCGCGCGGCCGAACGCGTCCCGCGCGTAGCGGGTGACGGTACCCTGCGCGGTGCGGACCACCAGAGGCAGGCCCGCAGGGTCGCAGTGGATGCGCTCCAGCCCGTCGAGGGAGTCGTCCACGCCGGCCAGGTGCCCTTGCGCCGTGTGGAGGAGTCGTGTCGTCGTGCCGTTCGGACGGGTGAAGAGGGTCGGGTTCCCGCGGTCGTCGTACGCCTGGTGCGACCTGCCGCCGTCGGGGCCGATGACGGAGGTGAGCTGGTGCCGGTCGTTGTACTCGACGGTGGCCGCGGCACCGTCCGGGTGGATGATACGGACGAGGTCGCCGCGCCCGTCGTAGGTGTAGGTCGTGGTCCGGCCGAGAGGGTCGGTCTGGGCGAGCAGCCGGTCGTATGGGTCCCAGAGCCGCCGGCTGGTGCGCCCGGCCGGGTCGGTCTCGGCGACGACCTGGAGGCGGTCATTGAAGCGGAAGAGGGTGGTCGCTCCCGCGGAATCGGTGTAGAGGGTCGTCCCTGATGCGGTGTCGTAGGTGAAGGTCGAGGACAGGAAGCCTTCTGGGCCGACGGTGCGGACGACCCGGCCGGCGGTGTCGTAGACGTACTGGAAGGTGGAGCCGTTGCGGTCGGTCCAGGACGTGACGCGGGTGTGTTCGTCGTATGTCAGACGCTGAGCCGAACCGGAAGAGTTGGTGACGGCCGTCAGGTTGCCGGGCTCGTCGTAGCCGTACGACATGACGGTGATGGGGCCGTCGTCCGCGCGCACGGCCAGGGCGGTGACCCGCTCGTCCTCGGTGGTCAGCTGCACCTGATAGCCACCGCTGTGGGAGACGGAGGTGGGGGCTCCGTTGCCGGCCCGCCCGAAGGTGATGACGTTGTCGTTCCGGTCCGAGACCGTGGTCAACCAGTAGGCCGTGGAGGCACGGTATGGGCTGCCGGTGAAGGATTTCGTCAGTCCCGATCCGGTGTCGGAGACCGTATAGGTCGTCTCGCCGTCGTGCTCGCCGCCGTGCGCGAGGGCGACACGGGGTCCTTCGAGGGGCAGTACGGGCTGGTCACCGGCTTGTGGCAGGCGCGGGTACACGAGGACGGAGCCGTCCTCCCTGGCCCAGACGGCGCCGAGGCCGCCGGGGCCCGGTTCCAGACGCTCGTCGAGGGTGGAGGCCCAACTGCGGCCGAACCACCGGCCGTAGCGGTACTCGGACAGATGCGTGCGCCGGAGGACGAGCGGCAGTGTGCCGGGGAGGGCGAGGTCCGTCTGGGGCAGGGTCATCTCGCCCGTGACCACATCGATCGGGTCGTTCTCGCAGCGCTTCTTGTCCAGTGAGATGCCGTTGCGGCGGACCTCGTCCTTGGCCTTGTCCAGGGAGTCGGGCTTCGTGCGGCTGCTCCCGTCCTTGCTGCCGGCGCCCGTCCTGCCCGGGCCGCCACCTCCCGATCCGTGCTTCTTCATACGGTTGAAGTCGTCGTGGATGTCCTGGTCGGTCTTCTTGTGGTCGGTGGATATCTGCCGGACGGCTTTGGGCAGCGTGGTCCCGACGTGGTCGCCCATGGCCTTGGTCGCCTTGGTGAGGGCTGCGAGAGCCTTGTCGGCGACCGGGTCGATGGCTTGGGCGATGGAGTCGCGACCCCGGGTCCGGCCGTGGTGATGCTTGGCCTTGGTCAGCTTCGAGCTGGTCTTGCCGTGGATACCAGTGCTGACCGTGTTGAGTTTGGTACTCGCACGGGTGTGTTCCGCGTGCTCGATGTGAAGGTCGACCAGACCACTTCCGCCGGCACCAGCGCTTGCACCATTACCGTTGGCGGAAGCGAGATGCAGAGCCTCCTTGCCGGACTGGACGCCGTCACCGAATCCGTCCTTGCCCGCCTTGCCGGTCTGGCCGAGGTCAACGCCGTCCTGGAAGCCGAGCGCCATCGATCCCAGCTGCACGACGAGGTCAGCGGCCATGCCCTCCAGCGCGGCGACGGCCGGCTCGGTCAGCGCGGAGACGATGTAGCCGACGGCCTCTTCAACGCATTCCTTGATGAGACGTTTGATCACCTCCTGGGTGGCGCGCATCGCGGCAGCGCCGAACAGCGATGACAGGCCTGCGGTCACCGGGATGAGGGAGAGCGCGATACCAGCCTCGGCGGCCAGGTAGCCGAGCTGAATCTCCGCGGCGATCTTCATGCCGTAGACCGCGTCGGCAGCGAGGTCCATCGCACCGGCGATGGTGCGCGCCGCGTCGGCGAGGTCTTTGAAGTGCTTGCCCTTGACCTTGTTCCAGTGGGCGTTGAGGGCCTCTATGGATTCGCCCTTGCTGGCGGAGAGCAGGCGTTCGATGTGGTTGTTGGCCAGTTGCCCGTCGTCCAGGAGATCGTCGGCGAACTCACGGAGCGCGTCGGCCATGTGCCGGTAGTCATCCTCGTCGATGTTCGGCCAAGCGACACCGATGACGTCCAGCAGAGTGTCCGCCCAGTCGGGCACCGTGTAACCCACGACCGAAGATCCCCCCATAAAAATGATCAACTCATCCGTAAGTACTACCATGTGGTCAGTGAGGGCGTGTAGTTGGCAACTGCAATCCGGCCGCCTCCCCCGCCCCGGTTCACGGGTCCCCGTCGTAGCCGCTCAGCCCAGCTGATCCCGCAGACGCTGACGCGGTCGACGTATCGGTCATCCGACCGTCACACGCATTGCACCGGACGGCAGGTGGAGTCCTGGACATGCGATGGCGAGGGCAACTGCCTCAGCCATAGGGGCGTGTGGATCCCCTCGTGGACTTCCGCCTTGCGTTGATGGGGACTTCTGGGATGTTGCGCGGCCCGCTGACGGCCTGCCACCAGCCGTAGTGAGGCGGGGCAGCGCGCAGCTCCTGCAGGTCCGCGATGTGGTTGTAGAGCGTGCTGAGGGAGACACTCGGCAGATTCGCGATCGAGGCGATCGAACGGCCCGGGTCGGGCAGCAGGTCCCGGGCAGCACGCATGACCTGCTCGGTGGCATCGGTCGGGCGCCCACCGACCCGGCCGCGGGCGCGGCGGTGTCGGTTTCGCATGATCCTCTGCACCCCCGAGTGCCCGAATCCGCGCAGGTCAGAGCCGCCTTCTGGGGTGGTATATGCACATAAGACAGGAAATCGGCTAATTGTGGAGCTACAGTAGACGGACAAGGGCGGGAGTGAATTCCCTTAAGTGGTAGCGACACCAGCCGCCACGGCCGGAGACAAGTGGCGCACTGACCATTGGTCAGCCCTTGGGGTCGCTTCACCCAGCGCTGTCGGTTCGGACGCCGACCCCCCCATGAATGAGGTCAAAGCGCTATGTCACAAGCCCGATCAGGACGAATCATCACCACTGTCGCCATGCTGCTCGGCGTGTTGGCACTCTCATCCACGAGCGCATTCGCCCAGTCGCCCCCAAGTCTGAGCTCCACAGATACCCCCACACCAGACGAGTGCGGTCCGCCCGGGGCGCTGCCGGGGCTCTTCCGGTGTGAAAGCCAGACGACGCAGACCGACGGCGACTATTTCTACAACCTGGAGTTCATCAATAGGTTCCGCGCCCGTATCCCCTACACCACGCTCAACAACACCGAGATCTCCCAGTGGGGTCATTGGGTCTGCAAGCACCTGGAGACCTATAGCGAGCGCGGGGTTGTGCAGGCCTGGGTGAACAACGGCTGGAGCTGGGACGACGCGCAATGGGTGGTGGACAACAGCAAGGCCTTCTTCTGCCCAGCGCCGCGCTAAGCGGCGTCGCCGCGCTGGCGCACGCCCGACCTGCCCATGTGACAGGGCCATTGGCGCTCCGCCAGGCCGATCGCTGTCTTTTGTAGCTCGCACCACGGCTCTTCTCAGCATCTCGACACGGGAGGCCCCGCCGGAGTCAGGCCGGGCGTCCCCGGCGAAAGCGGGCCGGAGCTACTTCGTGACCGACGGGCTGGCTCCGCCCGGCCCTCGTTCGTGCGCCGATCTGCCGGACCGAAGCCGGCTACCTGCGGGCTCAGCGGCGGGCGCTCGCATGGCGGCTTGCCGGGACGTACCTGGAGCACTACGGGCCCAGCGCCAAGTCCTTCGAGCAGCTGCTCGAAGAGTACGCGGCCCAAGAGGTCCTCGCCTCCCGCAACGACTCCTCGGACTCGTGCCTCGCCGCGTCTCTCTTCGCAGCCTAAGAGGTCGTTTTATCCTGTTGTTTCATCCCGAGATGCGGCTTTGGTGTGCTGGTGTCGGGTCGCGCCAGGAGATGGTGTTTTCGCCGGTGAGGCGGCGGGCCATGAGGTCGGTCATGGCGAGGTGGATCATGGCTTCGGAGCGGTGTGGGTGGGTCTCGTAGTCGCGGGCAAGGCGGCGGTGGAGCATGAGCCAGCCATAGGTCCGCTCGACCGCCCACCGCTTCCGGATCGGGGTGAAGCCCCTGGTCCCGGGCTTGCGGGCGGTGATTTCCATGTCGATGCCGAGGGTGGCGGCGTGCTCGACGAGGTGCTGGCGGTAGCCGCCGTCGACCCAGACCTTTCGCAGGCCGGGATGGTCCGCGGCGGCCTGGTCCAGCAGGGTCTGCCCGGCGGTGGAGTCCTGGACGCCGGCTGCGGTGACCAGTACCGCCAGGAGCAGGCCGAGGGTGTCGGTGATGATGCTGCGTTTGCGGCCCACGATCTTTTTGCCCGCGTCGATGCCCTGACTCCTGGCGGGGACGGAGGTGGAGGTCTTGACGCTCTGCGCGTCGATCACGCAGGCCGTCGGCTCGGGATTCTTCCCCTCCTGCTGGCGCAACAGCTCTCTGAGCAGGCCGTTGAGCTGGGCGAAGACGCCATCCTTCTGCCAGTGGGCGAAGTAGCCGTAGACGCTCTGATGCGGCGGGAAGTCATGTGGGAGGTAGGCCCACTGGCAGCCGGTGCGGTCCACGTAGAGGATCGCGTTCATGATCTCGCGCAGGTCATGCCGCGGAGGCCGACCAAAGTCCAGAGCCCGGCCACGACGCTCGAAGCGCCACGCGGACAGCACCGGCTCGATCAACTCCCAGCGCGCGTTGGACAGATCACTCGGATACGCACGTCGTTCCATCATGAACTGGGCATACCGCCGGCCGGGGGCGTGCGCCCAGGCGTGCAACCCGCCGCATCGAAGCACGGGACAAACCTGGGTGTCCTGGAATGAGACGGGCGCAAGCAGGCCCCCGCCCCATACGTCACACCACTGGTCTCACCACGTAGAACCGTCACAGCAGCCCCATCAGCAACACCCAGACGAGAGGAACAAACCGCTCCAGAAAGTGACACTCAAGATGAAAACGACCTCTAAGTGGATGTTCTATCCACTGAAGCCCGGTTTGATGCCGTCTGTCGCCAGTCCAAGAAGCGGCATTCACTAGCGATTACGCCGATTTCGCACCTGGTATGTCGGACTTCCAGCCGGGCGCGTCGTCCAGGTCTACGGCCAAAGCTCCTGTCCGGTTCGAAAATGCCGGACTTGGCGGCTCCGGGTCGAGCGACGGAACAGGCTTCCGCGAGGCACGGACCGTATCAGTAGCGTCATGACTGCACAGCCGGCCCGCAAGCCGTACCCCTCCGACCTGTCCGACGCCCGCTGGGCCCTGATCGAACCCGTCCTGACCGCCTGGCGGGCCGAGCGGCAGAAGACCTCCCTCAACATCGGGCGCAAGGCCGCCGACCTGCGAGAAGTCATGAACGCGATCCTCTACGTCAACCGCACCGGCATCGCCTGGCGCTACATGCCGCACGACTTCCCCGCCCACACCACCGTCTTCTCCTACTTCACCGCCTGGACCGCCGACGGCACCATCGAACAACTCGGCATCCGCCTGCACCGCCTGGTCCGCGAAAAGGAAGGCCGCGACCCCGAACCGACCGCCTGCGTCATCGACTCACAGTCCATCAAAACCGCCCACACCGTCCCCACCAGCACACAGGGCATCGACGCCGGCAAAAAGATCGTCGGCCGCAAACGCAGCATCACCGTCGACACCCTCGGCCTGTTACTGCTGGTCATGGTCACCGCGGCCAGCGTCTCCGACAACGAGGCCGGCAAACAGCTCCTGACCCGCACCGCCGCCGCCCATCCCGCGATCACCAAAGTCTGGGCCGACACCGGCTACAAGAACCAGGCTGTCGAACACGGCGCCAGACTCGGCATCGACGTCGACATCGTCCCCCGAAACACCCAGACCAAGGGCTTCTCTGTACTACCGCGCCGGTGGGTGGTTGAACGAAGCCTGGGCTGGATCATGATGCACCGCCGACTCGCCCGCGACTATGAGACCAAACCCGAACA
Source organism: Streptomyces sp. NBC_01006 (assembly GCF_045162725.1). Classification (NCBI taxonomy): domain Bacteria; kingdom Bacillati; phylum Actinomycetota; class Actinomycetes; order Kitasatosporales; family Streptomycetaceae; genus Streptomyces; species Streptomyces sp. NBC_01006. The sequence goes on from NZ_CP108701.1 coordinate 560,028, forward strand.
CTCCGAAAGCATGATCCGCCTCGCCGCGATCTCCACCCTCGCCAAACGCGCAACCGGCGAAACCACCCCAACCTGGCGAGACGCATAAACCATAGTCACCCGCGAACTACGCGAACCAGACGGCCTCTGAGTACTGCGACGAACCGTTGGCGAGGTTGGCCTCGCGCAGTGCGGTCTCGGCTTCCGCCTGCCGCTGCTGGTGGGCCTCCTCCCACGACACGTCGGATCCCATTGGGTGCACCCACCCTGCGCGGCACCTCATTCCCCTGACTCCAGGAGTCCTGGAAGGTGTTGTAGATCCAGAGCGCTTTCCCGAGCCCTTCCTGCGGCAGGATGGTGAGAGCGCGCCCGCCCGTGTGAGCCGAGGAAGGACACCACCTCGCTCCAGGCTCGTGCTCTCGCTGGGTACTTGCCCTGCCCTTTCTCGCTGAAGTCGGCCATTTTCTCAGGGGCTTGGGTCTCGGCGGCGGTGCGTGGACGCGCTTCTGGAGGTGATGGGTCTCGGCCAAAGCTGCGGCGGGTTGGGTGGGGCGGAATGAGGAGTGGTCTGTAGATGTGGCCTGTCCTGAGCGGAGGTAGGGGCGGGTGTGCATTTAAGCCATACTCGAACAATTTTTCGCAGAATGGGGTGTTCCGCGGTTAGCGTTCGGTTCGCCTCAGGGGGGAGGCCTCGCACAACGTTTCCTCCCTCCGTCATGCCCTCACACAGGGGCCAGCGAACAGGGGAAGGGGAAAACGATGAGTACACGGCGTAAGAAGGCGGCCGGCCTGATGGCAGGTGTCGCGCTCCTCGGGATCGGCGGCATCACGCCGGCAAATGCAGGCGTCACCGCGGAAGGCCAGTTTGAGTCCCACATCTCGTGGTGGACGGCTCCGACGGAGTCCCGCCGCTGGTGGGACAACAACGACACCGGGGACTACACCGGCATCTACTTCCAGGGATGCCGGTCGGATGACGACAACCGGGGCTACGACTACGCGTCGCTGACCCTGTGGAAGGACATCTCCAGCGCCCCGGACCGGAGCAAGGGCACCCGGAACAACTACTGCGGGTGGGTCGACTACGGCGATCCGAACGACGCAGGTAACTACTACTTCGCAGTGACGGACGTCGGTAACGGCGACTACATCAACATCGACTACGTCAAGGTCGCCTGGTAGTCGCTAGCCGAATCAGGGGTCGGACTTCCGACCCGCGAGGGCGCCGCCCGGTAGAGGCGGTGCCAGAAACACGGAAGAGGGATCGAGTGAAGATCGGTTTGAAGTCGTGGGCCGGGGCGATGGCCGGTGCCGCGCTGCTGGGTGCGGTGTCGGTGATTCCGGCGCACGCCGGTGTGACGGCGGAGGGTCAGTTCGAGTCGTCCATCAACTCGTGGCGGGCAGGTAACGAGTCGCGCCGCTGGTGGGACAACAACGACACCGGGGACTACACGGGTATCTACTTCTCGGGCTGCTACGCGGACGGCGGTGGCGGGTTCAACTATGCCGGGCTGCAGTTATGGAAGGACATCTCTTCCGCTCCGGACCGTTCCAAGGGGACCCGTACGAACTACTGCGGGTGGGTCGACTATGGCGACCCGAACGACGCGGGCAACTACTACTTCGCGCTGACGGACGTGTCCCACGGCTCGTTCATCTCCGTCGACTACGTGAAGGTCGCCTGGTAGTACGGTTGTTGAACAAGTAGTACGAGGGTCCCGGTGGATTCAGCACCGGGACCCTCGCCTGTCCACTGTCCCACAACCAAAGCCATCCCACTGGCGGTGGGGTGGCGGATTGTGCGTTCCTCCATGCCTCTGATTTTTGATCATGTTTCGTTCCAGTACGGGCGGAAGACCCCCGTCTTCAATGAATTCAGTCTCCGGATTGATGCGCGGGCAACGGTCCTCCTCGGCCCGAACGGAGCTGGCAAGTCCACACTGATGGCCCTCGCCGCCTCCCACCTGCCCCCCTCTTCCGGGTCGGTCACCTTCAACGGAGGCGCGGCAAAGGGACGCCATCTGGCCACCTACCGCAAAAGCGTGGCGTGGATCCCCCAGCAGATCACCCCCATGCCCGGGCTGACCGTACGAGAACAGGTCGCCTACGCGGGATGGCTCAAGGGCATGCCGAAAGACGTGGCGTGGAAAGCATCCGAGGAGGCCCTGCGCCGCGTCGACCTCACCCGCCTCGCGGACCGTAAAAGCCACCAGGTGTCCGGCGGGCAGCTCCGCCGCATGGGCATCGCGGGGGCCTTGACCCACCGCAGTGAGCTGATCTTGATGGACGAGCCGACCGCCGGCCTCGACCCCACGCAGCGCCTGGTGTTCCGTGAGCTGGTGGCCGACCTCGCCGGCAGCGTGCAGGTGATCGTCTCCACGCACCAGACCGAAGACCTCGCCGACCTGTATACGCACGTGGCCGTCCTCGCCCACGGCAAGATCCGCTTCCAGGGCAGCCCCGGCGACTTTCACGCCCTGGCACCGGCCGCCACACGCGGACGCGAGCAGGCCGAAGCCGCCTACTTGATGCTCGTCGGACGGGAGATCTGACCGATGCGTATCGCCACTCTCCTGCGGTCATCCTCCGCCGGACTCATGCTTGTCTTCCTCGCCGGCTATGTCCTGCTGCTCCTGTCGGAACCGATAACCACGGGCACCGTCCCTGGTTACGGGCCGTCCGTCCTCGGCCACGCCTCCTACACGATCCCGTTCGCCGCGGCGGCGTGCGCGGCGAGCGGAGCGTGGGAAAGCGCACGCCTGCGCCGGGGCAACGTCTTCGGGCAGACTCCTTCCCGCAGCCGGCTCGCCATCGCACTGCCGCTGCTGGTCCCCGTTTGGGCCATGGGCGTGGTCGGGATGCTCATCGCGGTCGGTGTCGCGGTCTCGGCCGCAGGAACGCTCCCGTCTTTCTCCCACCTGGGCATGTTCGTGGTGTACGCGCTGCTGATGGCGGCCGCCACGCTGGCCGGATACCTCCTGGGCGGCCGTCTCCCGCACCTTGCGGCCGCACCGTTGGCGATGGTCGCCGGGTTCTGCCTGACCGCGTTCCCCGGATCCTGGGACACCCCGTGGCCCCGCCATCTGGTTGCCGGCGCCTACGACAGCTGCTGCTCGGTCGGATCGGTCATCGACCCTGTGGCCGTGTGGGCGCCGCTCCTGTTCACCTGCGGAATCATTACCGCGTGCCTCCTCGCGATCGCCCAGGCCGACCGCTGGAAGCCTCTGGCCGCCCTTGTCGCCGCGTCCGTGGCCTCGGTGTTCCTGGTCGTGGACATGGGCTACGACCCGGTCACCGACCGGAACCCCGACGCTCTGATCTGCGACACCGCCGGCGTCCCGGAAGTATGCTTGTGGCCCGAGACCCCCGGACGCTCCCGGATCGTGGCGACCACCCGCACTTACAGCGGCCGCCTGAAGGACGCCGGGCTTCCCGTGCTCTCCTCCCTCACCCAAAACCGTGACCTCAAGCCCGGGCAGGCCGGTTTCGGAGGCAAAGGGCAGGTCCGCGAGCAGGGCATCGCCGCCAACCTCACCAACACCCTCCTGCCCCCCATCCCCGAATGCGCCCGAACCAGCCACACGTACCCGGCGTTCCCCGCCCGCGGACCGCTCACCGCATGGCTGACCGCCATCGCCACCCAAGCTCCCCCGGCGCCGGTCCAGGGCCGCGTCTCCCCCGACGACGCGAAACTCGCCCAGAAGGTCCTCACGCTGCCCTCCGACCGTCAGCACGCCTGGTACGAAACGAACCGGGCCGCGCTCACGGGCTGCGACCAGAAACCGACCCTCAACCCTGAAGGAGCAGGCCGGTGAACTGGTGGGCCGCATCCCGTAACGTCCCCACCCTCGCCGCCATCACCGCCGTGACGGCCGGCGCCGGCCTGGCATTCGGACAGAGCCGCATCCCCGTACCCGCAATGGTCGGCGGTGCCGGACACTTCCTTCTCGCAGCGCTGATCACCGTCATCCCCGCTGTGACTTGGCTCTCCTTCACCGGCCGCGCCCGGGGTGCCGCTGAAACCGTCGCCGTACGGCCCGTCCACCGCTTCGATACCTCCCTCGCCGCTGCCTGCGCCCTTGCCGCCCTAGGCATGGCCGCCCTCGGACACTTCGCGGGCGCTGCGCCAGTGGCCCTGGCCATCGGCCGGAATACCGCCTTCTACCTCGGCCTGGCGCTCCTACTCAACCCCATCACCGGCGCCCGGATCGCAGCCCCAGTCCTCACCGCTATACCCCTGGTCCTGGCCGTCGGAGGATGGAAGAGCGGCGGCCGCGGAGCGCAGCCGTGGGCTGTCATCCTGCACCCCGCAACCAGCTTGCCCGCCCTCCTGGCGGGCGTCGCGGTCCTGGTTGCGGGAGCGACGTTCAGCAGCCTCAAGCCGCCGCGCGGCGCCCTCTAAGAGACCGATTTCCACTGAACACACAACCAACAAGACGGGCCGCCCCACTCGACCTGGGGCGGCCCGTCCGCACTCTACGGACCTCGCAGACGGTTGGCGATGGGGACATCAATGTCACCCAATATGGTCGTCCAGTAGGGACTTGAACCCTCGGCAGTAGGGGTAGAGGCAGCCAGCGGGAGAGGCGCTCTCCGCCGATTGCCTCCAGGTAATCGCGGTGGCGTGTGCCGTCCTTTCGGTTACCCATAGGCGATCTGGGCCAACGAGCCCCCTCTCCGACAGCGCCAGGGGGACAGCGGGCTGTCGCCTCGTCAGTCCGCATCCACAGGCCAGGTCGCTTTTCATACCGACATGAGCAACGACCAAACCCCGCAGCGCCAACCCTGCGAGGCAGGATCCTCGACAGCCTGATGCGCGCGGAGCGCAACCTGTTCACCCGTCCCGCGCCGAAATCGGCGCGAGCCCGGATGAAATTCCTTCGCACGCGCGAGGGCGGCTCCTAAAAGTTCCTGGCGGAGCGTCTGGGCGTCTCCCGCAAGACGGTGGACCGCTACCTCTCCGGAGTCACGAAGATGCCGCAGAAGCGCCTCCAGGCCGCTCTGGAGCAGGAGACGGAGGCCGAGTGGAAACCGCAGGTCAGAGCGCAAGCGAGGGAGCGCGCGGCCACTTCGGCAGGGCTCGTCATCTCGACCACCGCCTACTTCGCGCTCGGCCCCGCGGGCACCTCGGACGCGGGCCGCCGACGCGACATCAGCGTGGCCGTCACACCCTCCCACGCTGTGAATGGGTGAGGCGGTGTTACCGGATGAGCGTCAGCCACGATGGGACGGTTGTCTCTGCTCACGTTGCGCAGCGGTAGTGGTCACGGCTGACGCGGGTTGACCGAGCTGCTGCCCTCGGGGGTCAATCGCGAAGGTGGTCAGCTGTCATGGGCGTGCCTGTTCACACCTTCCCTCGTCAGGTGGAGGTGTTGAGGATGTGGCGGGTGATGGCTGCGGCTTCGTTCGGGTGGTGGTCGAGCCAGTCGGTCAGGTGTTCGCGGACGACGGCTTGGACGTAGGCGTCTGCTTCGGGATTGCTGAGTCTGGTTCTGGTGGCGCCTTCGAAGGTGGGATGGGCGAGTTTCACGGAGACGACCGCGGTCAGTCCCTGCTGGACGGCTTCGGCTGTGATGTCCTCGTCGTCCGGGGAGAGCAGGTGCTGTCGGCGCGCGTGGTCGTTGACGATCGCAGTGAGCGCGGTTTGGAGGCCGTGTTCGTGTGTGCCGCCCTCATGGGTGCGAGTGCTGTTCGCGAAGGAGTGGAGGTTTCCCGTGGACCAGGTGTTCCACTGCATAGCGACCTGCACGGAGATCGTCGCATCCTGATTCTCCGACTCGAAGGCGATGGCGGGCGAATGAACGAGCCTCGGGGGGTAGGGGTTGAGGTGGGCGACGTAGGCCCGCAGGCCGTCCGTGTGGTGGTAGCGGACCGGTCGCTCCGGTCGCTCGTCAGTGAGTGAGATGGCCAGGCCCTCGTTGAGGAAGGCCAGTTCCTGGAGGCGTTCGGACAGCATGGCGAACGAGTAGCGGGTGGTCTCGAAGATGTCGGCGTCGGGCCAGAACGCGATCGCGGTGCCGTGCGTATCCGTCTCCTCCTTTCTCGTCAGCGGGGTGACCGGGGTGCCCTTCTCGTATGCCTGGGTCCACCGGTGGCCGTCCCGGCGGACCTCGACCGTCAGGCGGCTCGACAGCGCGTTGACCACGCAAAGGCCCAGGCCATTGATGCCACCGGAGATCGCGTAGCCGGCGTGGGGCTTGGAGCCGAAGGAGAGCTCTGTCAGTTCGCGTTCGACCCCCGACTTGCCGGTGGGTTCCTCCATCTTGACGGGCAGGCCCCGCCCATTGTCCGAGACACGAATGCCGCCCTCCGCGGTGATCGTGACGTCGATGGTGTCGGCGTGGCCGGCAAGGTGCTCGTCGACGGCGTACGTGACGACCTCGTAGACCAGTTGATGCAGGCCGCGCTCGCCGGTCGAGCCGATGTACATGCCGGGGCGCCTGCGTATCGCCTCGCGGCCCTCGAGTACCTGGATGTGACTGGCGCTGTACTCATTCACGTTCGCGGGCTCACCGGGGTCGCCGGACTCGGTCATGAAGCACCCTCCCTGGGCCGTCCTGAGCATGTGTGTGAGCGGATGTCGCCGAAGCAGCCGAAGCTGCTTCCACGCCGTCGCCGTTGTATGCCAATCCTAGGTCTTTGAGGGTAAATACGCAGGTCAGGCCCTATATGATGAGGTCCCAGGTGGTCGCGTCCACGGCTTTGCCGCAGCCGTCGCTCTGGGGGGCGGCTGCGGCGAGCGGAGCAGCGCGAAGGTCCCGCCGGAGACGAGCGGGGGGCGTTCTCGGCTGAGCCTGAGGTGCCTTTTCCCGCGGATTTCCGGCAGGGTGCGACTCGCTACTGTGCCCAGTCCATGCCCAGTTTCCGTAGTGCGTTCAGCTGTTCCTGGGTGAGTTTGTCGCGTCGGGTTTTGGTGTTGGTGATCCATACGCCGAGCTTCACGGTCACCGGTTCCGCCTCGCCCTGGACGGCGATCTCCTCGCCGTGGGCACGGGGCACCGGCCGGTGGGCGCCTTCCCGCTCGATCCACTGCGCGAGGGCTGCCAGGCCCCGTTGGAACGCCTGCTGCGCCTTGCTCGGCCCCTTCGACGTGCGGCTGGCCGCCGGGGCCGGAGGCGGCGCCTGGGCGGGTTCTACGCCCAGTGCGATCAGCCGCTCCTGCTGCTCGGGCAGGAGCCGCGCCCAGGTGGCCGGCTGCTTCTGCTGCTGAAGCCACCGGCCGATGTCGTCGCCGTCCATGAGCACGCCGGGCGCGATGTCGGGCAGCTGTCCGTCGGCGTCGACCAAGTCGGCCAGGACGCGGTGGTGGCGCTGCCAGTCCAGTGGCCAGGGGCAGTTCCAGTCCTTGTCGACCGCGGCGAGCTGCGCGCCCCGGGTCGCCGCGGTGTCCTCGTCCTTCCCGAGCCCGCTCTTGACTCCCTTGCGCCGGAGGTTGGCCATGTACTGGCCGATGGGAACCATCTCGTCGTCCTCGCCCCACACCGCGTCCTGCCGAGGCGCCAGGTGCCCTGTGGCTCGCCGGTAGGACCGGAGCACGGCGAGCTTGGCCTCCCAGGCCTCCTCACCGGGCTCCCAGACCATCCCCGCCTCCGGCGCGTCCAGCAGCTTCTTGCGCCGGTCTTCGAGTTCCCCGGTGCGCAGGGCCTTGCGCTGCTGGTGCACCCACCGCCCCAGCGGGAACGCCTTGGTGACGCCGACCTCGACCTCGACGTCGTACGGGACGGCGTGCAGGCCGACGATCTCGTTCTCGGCCCGCCATCGGATCAGTGCCTGGTAGCCCTCCAGCCACACCAGCGACTCGGGCCGGTAGACGCGGGTGCGCAGGAACGCGGCGATCGTGGCGGCGTCCCGGGGCGAGGAGAAGTGCAGCAGCGCCGACTCGGCCGCCGCGTCGGTGCCGTCCTCCTGGTCCTCGCCGTCACCTTCGCCGCCGGCCCCGATGCCCCGCCCGTCCTCGTCGCGCCGGACGTGCAGCTTGCGCTTCCCGCTCGTGAGGGCGCTGGAGGCGAGCTGCTCGACGAGGCGGTCGTCATGACAGCGCAGGCCCTGGAGGACCGCTACAAGAGGGCGGAAGCTCGCGGAGGCCACCATGTCGGTCGGGTCCTCGTTCGGCTCCAGGAAGACGGGCACGATGATCCGCGCGACCTTGGTGGAGCCGTCCTTATTGAGCCGCAGGGCCCGGCCGATGTTCTGGACGATCTCGACTTGCGAGCCGCGGGTGTCGGCGAAGCAGATCGCTTCGACGCCGCGCTCGCCGGTGATGTCGACGCCCTCCCCCAGGACACGGACGGATGCGAGGAACGCGCGGTGTACGCGCCGGTTGTTCGCGTCGATGCCGTTGGCGAACTGCCGCAGGACCTCGCGGCGCTCGGTGACGAGGTGGTCGCCGCACAGCCACGCCGACCAGACCCGGTCCGGCGGTACGTGGCGGCCTGCGTCCAGCTCGTAGAACTCCGCGTCGATCGATGACTTCGGCAGCTGCTCCGCGGCCGCCAGGTCGGTGTCGGAGGCGTCGGTGACGTACAGCTCGGCTGCCGTCTGCGGCAGCTTGTCCGCGAACGCGGCCGCCTCCTCCACCTTCTGGTGGAACGTCATGACGGTGCGCAGGTTGTAGGCCGCGGCGTGCTCCAGGAGTGCGGCCTGCAGGAGCGCCAGGCGCCGGCCCCGCCGTGCCTCCTCGGACTCGCCGAGGACGGGGGAGGGGTCGCGGATCTCCAGGACGTCGATTTCGAATCCGGCGAGGATCCCCCGCTCGATCGCCTCCGACAGGCCCAGCTCAGCCAGCCAGGCGCCGTACGTTCCGTCTGGGTCATCGGCCATGCTCGCGATCTCCGCCTCCTGCCCGGCCGCGCCCTTCTGAGGCGCGGCCGCGGCCAGGATGCGCGGCGTCGCGGTCAAGTACAGCCGGAAGTCTGCAGGGATCCGGGTGTTGTCGTGGATGGCGGCCCAGGGGCGTCCGAGGTCGCCGGCGGTTCCGTGGGCCTCGTCGACGATGGCGAGGTCGAAGCCCGTCATCTGCTGCCCGTACAGCCTCTCTCCACCTGCCAGGGCGGCCTCCAGCGGCCCGCGGACTTTCCGCTGTCCCTTAGGTGCGTCGATGTCCTCGCGGTCCACCAGGGAGGCGTACGTGGCGAACACGACCACCGGTCCGGCCCCGGCCCACAGGGCGAGCTGGATGGGGTTGGTGGTGGTGCGGACCCCGAGTTTGTTCAGCACCGGGTCGTTCTCCAGCGAGCACACCGAGACCATCGGGGCCCGGTGGCCGACCAGGCGCCATGCCTGGGCGGTTTGGGCGAGCAGGTCCAAGGTGGGGACCGTGACGAGGATCCGGCCGCCGGGGAAGCACTCCATCGCGCTCGCGGCGGCCGTGATCGTCTTGCCCGAGCCGGTCGCTGACACGATGGTGCCCCGGGCCCCCTGTGGGGGCACAGATGACCTTGCAGGGAATCCCACCCACTGGCGGAAACTCGACTTCTGGTCGACCTGGTGTTCGCGGAGCTGGATCAAAGGAATTCTCCCGGTGTGGGAAGGACCTGTTCGATGGAAGTGATCCGGTATTCGGCGTCCTGGTATGTGCTGCCGGGCCAGCTGAACATGGCCTGGGCGTATTCGACCGCCGCACCGCCTGAGGCGGCGAAGACGTGCCGGACCAGAGGCTGTTCACCTGCCGAAGCGGCAGTGGGTCGGGCTGTGATCCGGTAGACGCGGTGGCGCAGCACCTCGACCGGCAGGCCGCCACCGGACTGTTCGGCCCAGGCCGCCTCTGTAGCCATACGCTGTACTCGCTGTTCTTCCCGGCGGGCCACTCGCCGGTCCTGGTCTGGGGAGTACACGGACATCTGCTGCTCCGCCATGACCTCTACGATGCGAGCCCATTCGATGCGCTGGCACGAGGCAATGTCCAGCGCGGTCGGCTTGCGTGGCTCCTGGGGTCCGGCGAGTGCGCGTTCCTCGCGGTCGCAGGCAGCCTGCCACTGTTCCTTCACCTCGCCCAGGACGAGTCCGTGGGCCTGTCTGACCACAGAGATCCGCGCCAATTCATCCGGATAGTATTCGTAGACAGGCATCCGCGAAACCTCACTCGATGCACCTGGAGAGTGTGGTGCTATTTCTCCAATGGTACATGCTGCATCATGCTATGGCCGGCGTCCGAGCACATGACTGACGAGCAGCGGGAAGCGAAGGAGGACGTCAGTGGTCGAGAATCCTTGGACGCCCGCCCATCAGGCGGTCGAGTCCAGCGACTATGCCGAGCTGACCCGCCTCCTCGATGAAGGCGCGGACGTCAACGAGGTGTGCTGGGGGATGACCCTGCTGGAGCATGCCATTGACCTGGAGGGTGACTCGGCACTCCAGTCGGGGACCCCCATCGATAGTCGGCTCACGGCGATACTGCTGGCCTACGGGGCCGATCCGAGACCGCAACCCCCGGGGCGGATGAGCGCGGTGGACCTGGCCGACTTCTACGGTCACGACATCGCCCACCGCCTGATAGACCGGATCACCTCAGCTGCTGCCAGCCGCCCGCGAAGCGGGCTGTGGTCCTGGAGGCGAAGCCGGAAGGACTGAACAGGCGGGAGCGAAGCGGACGCCCAACGGGCCGAAGGCCCCGACCCCGTGAAACGGGGTCACCTAGGCCCGCGCAGCGGGCCGTTCGGGACGGAGCGAAGCGGAGACCCGAACCGTCCAGAGCGAAGCGCAGGACTCCGGCCCGATGGGCCGGCACTGGCCAGCGAAGCCGAGCCCATGAGCGCAGCGAAGCGGTTCCCTTCCCAAGCGCGCAGCG
>NZ_CP108702.1:0-132400 GCF_045162725.1 Streptomyces sp. NBC_01006
CGCTGCGCGCCCCAGGAGAGAACCGCCTCGCTGCGCTCGGCGGGGCGCGGCTTCGCCGAGCCAGGGCCGGCCCTTCGGGCCGCGTCCTGCGCTTCGCTTCGGACGGGTTCGTGATTCCGCTTCGCTTCATCACGAACGGGCCGCTGCGCGGCCTTGGATGACCCCGTTTCACGGGGTCTGGGCCTTCGGCCTGTTGGGCGGGTCCGCTCCGCTCCCCCGCCTGGGCCCCTCCGGCTCCGCCTCCAGGCCGGCCCGCTTCGCGGGCGCCAGCAGCAGGGAGAGGCTGGGCTTGCTATCGGACCCAGTATCCGCCGCAGTTGGCTTCGCACTCGCAGGGTAGGGGTTCCACGTCCGGTGCCAGGATCAGCGGGCCCAGTCTGCGGACCAGTTCCTCGTCGTCCAGATGGCCTCCGAACCGGTCCCAGGAGGCGATGAACCGTCCGGGTGTGAGTCCGAGGTCGAAGACCGTTGTGAACGTCGAGATCATGCAGAAGGCGACCGCTCCGTCACGGTCGACCGGATCGCTGATGCGGGTCTCCAGGTAGCCTCTCAGCCAGGTGAGCATCTCCAGCGTGGACGCTCCTCCGATCGCCTTCCGGCGCAGTGCCTGCTCGATCTCCCGCTGCTCGGCTCCGTAGCCCATGCCCACCCCGTTCGGCGAGATGATCCCGCTCACGGCAGGACCTCGTTCCGGTACAGTCGTCTGTGTGCATCATCTTGAGATGCACTGTGCAGGATCCCGAGAACCTGACCACTGCCTCCCCGGGCATCTTTCCCACGGAGTGAAGAATGCAGAAGAGCGGTGAAATTACTCTGCGGCCTCACCAGGAAGAGGCTGTCGAAGCGATCGTCCGGGGTCTCGATATTCCGCCGGGAAAGCGTATCCCCAAAACCGGGCTGCGGGCAACGGTGGTGGCAGCGTGCGGGACCGGGAAGACGTTCATCGCTGCTGCGGCCGCGCTGCGCCTCGCCCGGGGCGGGCGGGTTCTTGTGCTGCTGCCGACGCTGGACCTGCTGACCCAGACCGCGCGGGAGTGGCGTACGGCCGGCCACGACGGGCCCGCGGTCGCGGTGTGTTCGCTGGAGGACAACGCCGAGCTGTACGGGCTCCAGGTGCGCACGACGACGTCGGCGCCGCAGCTCGGACTGTGGCACGGCCGGGGCCCGGTGACGGTGTACGCCACGTACGCCTCCCTGCCCGTGATCGCCGAGGCGCACCGCGGGGAGTACGGGCTGCAGATGGAGGCCTTCGACCTGGTGGTCGTGGACGAGGCGCACCGTACGAGCGGGTCGGCGGGGAAGGCCTGGGCGGATGTGCACCGCCAGGAGGTGATCCCCGCGCGGCGCCGGCTCTACATGACGGCCACTCCCCGCATCTGGGCCGAACGCCCGCCCCGGACGCGGGCGCAGGAGCTGGAGCAGGCGGCCGAGCGGCGGCGGGAAGAGGCCGAGCGGCGGCAGAAGGCGGAGGACGAGGGGCGCAGGTATGTGCCGCGGTCGCGGTGGGACCGGCTCCCGAAGGACATGGCCTGCTCCATGGACGACCCGAAGGTCTTCGGGCCGGTGGTCTACGAGCTGTCGCTCGCCGACGCGATCGCCCGCGGGCTCCTGGCGCGCTATCAGGTCGTGGTCGCCGAGCTGGTCGACCCCGTCGTGACCCCGGCCCGGCTCTACAGCGAGGAACGGTGGGAGGAGGAGCTGCGCGGGCAGCGGCTCGCGGCCGTGCAGACCACGCTGCTGGAGACGATGGCCGAGCACGACCTGAAGACGACGATCACCTTCCACCACCGCACCGTGGAGGCGCAGGCCTTCGCCGAGGGCCTGGAGCGGGTGGCCAGCCGGCTGCACGCCGTGGATCCGGTCCGGCATCCGGCGAAGGTGTGGACGGGGTGGCTGCGCGGGGAGCACGAGGCGGAGCACCGGGCCGGCGTGCTCGCCGACTTCGGCCGCCGCGCCGGGCGCGCCGTGCTCGCGAATTGTCGGGTTCTCGGGGAAGGCGTGGATATCAGGGCGGTGGACTCGGTGGCTCTGATCGACCCCAAGGGATCGGCCGTCGACATTGTCCAGGCCATCGGGCGGGCTCTGCGGCAGAAGCCCGGGGAGGGGAAGATGGCGACGCTGATTGTTCCGGTCTTTTTGCGGGAGGATGAGAATCCCGAGGACATTCTCACGTCGAAATCGTATGGCCCCCTTATTCGGGTTTTGAATGGGCTGCGGGCGCATGATGAACGTGCCGTGGAGATGCTCGCAATTCCCCAGGAGAACCAGAAGCGCATCGTTCAGCCGTCGCCGTTGGTCGGGAAGGCGCCCGAGGAGGGTGAGGAGGAGAACCGGCTGCTGCTCCGGTTCGCGGCACCCCGCGATCCGGCGCTGATCGCGAAGTGGATCTCGTACCAGGTGTTCAACACCGAGCGGCAGGACTGGCGTCGGGGCGTGGAGGCCGCGTTCCGGTACCGGGAGCGCGAGGGGGACCTCCAGGTGCCCTACGAGCACACCGAGGGCCCCTACCCGCTGGGGAGGTGGCTCTCCGACCAGCGCAGGGCGTTCCGCGCCGGGACCATGACCGGGGAGCGGGCCGCCGAGCTGGAGGAGCTCGGGATCGTCTGGGACACCGCCGACGCCGCCTTCGAGGAGAACCTCGCCGCCGCGCGGGCGTACCACCGGCTGCACGGCACCCTGGCCGCCCCGCGGGGCGCGGCAATCCTCGACGTCCAGATCGGGCAGTGGCTGACGAACGTGCGTCGGCCCGGCGGGCTCGGGAAGGACCCCGTACGCGCCGGACGCCGGGCGGCGGCGCTGGCCGCGATCGATCCGGACTGGAACCCCGCCGTACGCGGGTGGACGGTCGACTGGCAGCGGCACTACGCCTACCTCGCCCAGCTCCTGGCCGAAGGCGCCCGCCCGGCCTCCGTCACCCCGGGAGTGACCCGGCACGGCGAGGACATCGGCCGGTGGCTGGCCACCCAACGACGTGACTGGGCCCGGCTCAACACCGAGCAGCAGAAACGGCTCGGTGCGCTCGGTATCACCCCGGCCCGCGTCGTACGGGCACCCACGGCGGCCGCGACGGCGGGTACGACGCCCGCGTCCGGGCGCGGCGGCGAGGCGTTCCAGAAGGGCGTGCAGGCCCTCGCGCGGTACGTCTCCACGGAAGGCCGGCTGCCGGGGCGGGGTGCGGTGCAGGCCATGCCCGACGGGACGGTCCACCGGGTCGGGATCTGGTACGCGAACGCCAAGTCCCGCCGCGAACGGCTCACCCCGGCCCAGCTCGCCGCGCTCGCCGACCTCGGCATCGACTGGGCGCGGTAGACCGGGGTGAGGGTTGGTCAGGCCGCCCGGGAGTGCGACTTTCGGGGGCCGTCACGGCCTACTCGCATCGGCTCGGCGGTGAGCTGCCGCAGAATCTCCTCCGCCCCTCGGCTGGCTCTGGGGATGGGGCTCGGGTCGGCCATACGGAGGGCGGCGCCCAGGTGGCGGTCCCTGATGTCGGAGGTGCCGGCCGCGAAGAGCCGTACGGCCTCCAGATCGGACAGTGCGCGCCAGGGGTCGGTGGGGTGTGCCGTGAGTCGGTCGTAGGTGTCGGCCAGGCGCCGTACCACGCCCGGCACGACGTCGAGGGCGCTCAGGAAGGCGGCGCACTGCTGGCGGCTGGCCGGCAGTGCCTGCCTGGCGACGATCCGCGCGGCCGAGCTGACCGGCAGCAGGTGCGCGCCTCCCGCCCGTGCCTGGAGCCGGCGCAGCGAGGGCGCGCCGGCCTTCTCGTAGAAGTACTCCAGTGCTTCGCTGAGCTGTCCGGCCGTGGTGATCAGCTCGGGCGCAGGGGGGCGGCGCAGGTTCTTCAGGCGGCCGCGTTCGGCTGCCCGGGCGGACCTCCACAGCTCCACGATCCCGCCCTGCGGCTCACCGCCGCAGGCCGCGGTGAGCGTCGTCCAGGACGGGACCGTGCGGCCCGAGGAGGCCCGCTTGAGCGTCGCCGCCGACAGCCCGGTCCGGGCAGCGAGTTCGTCGTAGGTCAGCCCGGACTGCGCCCGCAGCTGCCGCAGCGCCGCGGCCAGCTCGCCGCGCGCCCGGACCGTGTAGTCGACGGGGAGTTCACGACGTCCCATGACCCGCCCCCCCTACCGGCCGGCCTGAAGAGCGGCCCGGACCGCCGCCGCGAGCACGCCGCGACTGCCCGGCATCACCGCGATGATCAAGGCCGCGCCGATCCCGCCCGCACCGCCCAGCAGCCGGAAGACGTCGCCCATCGGCATCCCCCGCAGGCTCAGCACCACCGCCGGGACGAACACCACCGCCAACACCACGCTGATCACGACCGCCTGCGGCATCGTCAGACCGGGCGTCCGGTGCTGCACTCCGGGCTGCCGTCCGTCCGAGCGGGCAGGCTCCTGCCTTACTCCCATGACACGTCCTTGTCCGGGACGCCGGGCAAGGCGCCCCTGAAGTAGTCGAGGGACGGGAGGGCGCGGGACAGCGCCCTCCCGTCATCGGTGACTCCGCGCCAAGTGGCGCTCCCGCAGGGGCGATTGGCGTCGCTTTTCCCGGGGGTCACAAGCATGACAGAACGTGACCGGCACACGAAGCCCGGTTCTCCCACCGAGGATCCCAAAAGGCGGGAATGTCCGCTGATTCGTTCATCGGTGTACCTGACCCAGTGCCACTTGATGACGGATCGTCAGTAGGTGCTCTGACCTGCGTAAACGCTTCCAATCGACACCGGCCCCCGTGGCCGCCCCCCACGCCGGGGGCCGGTTGACCCCCGAGCAACGCCCGTGCAGGGCGGCTCCCTACCCCATTCGTCCACGCGCGTCCAAGCGGAAGTTGTCTTCGTGTAGTCAAAGAGGGCACGGTGGGCATCACAACGTCGGGAAACCGGCGGACCCCTGAAGTAGGTGACTCCGCAGCAGGGACAAAGAGAGCACCGCGTTGGCGCGCGAGTGCCTCACACCAGGGCCGGCCCCCACACCCGGGGACCGGCCCTGACCCGTTTCCCACCCCCACCCCCACACCACCCGAACCGTGAACCGGTCCACGGACCAGCAGGGCCACGACCAGGCGGAGCAACCGGCCCACCAGCCCCCTTCGATCCCGCCGCCCCTCGCATCACGGGGACTGACGGGACTGAAATCCGCGATTGCGTTCACGGACGCGGGTAGCCGTGGCCGACGGGCGGATACTCCCGACCCGGGCGTACGGCGACGCCGTGAAGCACGATCCGCTCGAACTCCGAGAGCCCACCCGCTCCCCCGGCGGCCACGGCAACAGCAGCGATCGCCTTCAGCAGCCGCGCCGACCTCTCACGGTCCGCCCGCTCCCGCACCGAAAGCCGACGCGGCGCGGTATCCCGCGACGGTGGAGAGGGCCGCGGAACGTACAGGGCGCCCGCCCGCCACGCGCCGGCCAGCACCACGAGCACGGCCGACGAGCCCAACACCAAGCCCACCGCCCCGTACCCGACCCGGCCGGCCCACCACCCGCACACCGCCAGCACCGCCCCGGCCAGCACGCTGCCGGTGACACGGCGCTGCCTCCCGCTCATCACCACCGGCCACCCCCATGCAGCTGACGCGGCCACCCTCTCACCCCCCTCGCTCGACACCGGACCGCCCATCACCGCCGTGGTCCCGACCCCTTCGCGGGCGCGGCCGCCTGCCGGTACGCGGGCCGGGCCGCCTCCGCGGGCGCCGCCCGGCCGGGAGCCGCGCCCGCGGGGTGGTGGTCGAGCGGGAGCGGGCCGCCGTGGCGGAGACGCGGGGGCCGTCGGGAACCGGGCCGCCGGGCGGGGTGGTCAGGGCGCGCAGGACCTGGCCGACCATGCGGCCCGCGAACTCGCCGGGCGGGCCCTGCTCCCAGGCGGGGTCGTCCCCCAGCCCGGCCTTCAACCGGGCGCGCAGGCCCGCCTCGCCTTCCGGGCCGCGAGCGACGCCCGCCATGCGGGCCGCGAGCAGCGGCCACGCCCGGGTGGCCACCAGCAAGGCCGTCTCCCGCTCGGAGCCGACATAGTCCTTGACGATGCCCACCAGCCGGCTGTTGGCCGCCGCACCGACGCCCATCTGTTCCAGGGCGGCGGCCCGATCGGACAGGTCCAGGTCGTTCGGGACCTTCAGACCTTCGGTCAACGGCCCCCACATCGCGCGGGCATCCGCACTCACCACCACCGGCTCCGGAGCAGGACCAGGAGCAGCAGGAGCGGGAGCGGGAGCGGCGGCGGCCGGGGCGGCGGCGGCCGCGTACGGGTCGGGGGCGGGGGCGGGCCGCGCGGCGGGAACCCCGGCGGCCGGTCCGGCGGCCGGTCCGGCGGCGCCGGGCTGCGCCAGGAGGGCGGCCACCGCGCGGTCGACGCCGACGCCCTGGCCGTGCGCGGCGGTCAGGAACCCGGCGACATCGACACCGCGCTGATCGAGGAGGGCCATCTTGGCGGCCATGTCCGGCCAGGCCGGGGAGGACAGGATCGCGTCGCGCACCAGGCCCTCGGGCATCGTGGCCTTGAGCAGGTCGGCCCACCGGTCGGTGCCCGCCGCGGTGATGCGGGTCTGGTTGGCCTGAACCGCCTGGTAGACGGTCTTGGCCACCTGGCCGAGCTGGGGCAGGAACGTGGTCAGGTCGACGCCCGCCTTCTGCAGCAGCACCATCTGCCCAGCCATCACCGGCCAGTCCGCACCCGACATCAGGCCGGCCAGCACTTGGTCGTCGAGGAGCGGGCGCAGTGCGTCGGCGGCCCAGCCCGGGGCAAGTTTCTCCTCCGGCCCGGCGAGTTCCTCCTCCTGGCCCTGGCGCTGTTTCTGGGCGGCGCGGCGGACCGCGTCGGAGATCGTCATCATCAGCCGGAAGGCCGCCGCCGCGGTCTGGGCGGCTTCGGCCATCGACTCGGCGAACGGATCAACAGCGGCAGGATCCGGGGCGGCGGCGGGGGTGGACACGTCGGGGCTCTCCTCGCGGGCGGGTCAGCGGGACTTGCCCGGACCGGTATGGGGCGGGCCGGGTGCACGGGGCGGCACACCGCTAACGGCACCAGGCGTCATCGGGCCACGGCCCGCCGCCGGTGACGTGCGCGCGGTACGGACCGGGCCCGTACGGGAGGGCGGTGCGCCGGCCACGGCGGCCGCCTCGCGCAGCAGCCGTCCGGCCTCGGAGGCGGCCTTCGCCTGCGCGCGATGGGCCTGCGCCTCGTGCCACAGGCGGGAGGCCTCCACCGCCTCCACCAGCGCCACCAACAAGGTGAGGACCACGATCGCGCCGCCGCCCCGAGCCGCACGCGGGGCCCGCTCCAACGCGCGCGCCGACGCCCGCCAACCCGCCCGCGCCCTACCCTCCAACGACCGTTCACCCGGCGCCCGCCCGGCCTGCTCGAAGGCCTCCGCAGCCGCGACGATCCGCTCCCGAACCGCGACGGGGGCATGGGCAGCGGCAGCCACCAGGAGGTCGCCGAGCGCGGCCACATCACCCGCACCCTCCGCCCGCCCGGAACGCGACAACTCGGCCGCCGCCTCGCGCACCAGACGCTCCGCCACCGCCCAGTCCACCGGCCCGAGGGCGGGCTCGAAGCGCTCCCGTACCCGGGGCAGGGACAAGTCGTACGCGAGGGAGCTCCCGGAGAACCAGACCGGCCGGCTCCCGGCGTCGGCGCGGTCGCCGGGAAGGGCTACCGCGTACCCGACAAGGGTGCCTTCGTCGTCGCGGCGCTCCCGTACGCGAAGACCCGCATCACGCAGCCGGTCCAGGAAGTCGGTGTCACCGGCGGCGAGCGCGGCCGCGGTCCGCACAGTGCACTGAAGGGACTGACGCGCGGTCTCCAGGAGGCCGCGCCGGTCCGCCTTCGCCAACTCCCCCGTCGACGGCCGACGCACCGCCGTGCGGTCCTGCGGCGACATCGCCGTCAACCCCCAGCGGGCCTCGAAAGCACGGGCAGCGGCGTGCATCGCGAGGATGTCACCGCGCAGGCGGGGCTGGCGTCCGTCGACGCGGGCGAGGGTCGCCACCAGGTGGATGTGATCCGGTGCGTGGCGCACCGCGACCCACCGACAGGCACGCTCATCCCCGTACGGGGCGATACCCGACGCGTCCGCCATCGCGGCCGCAACCTCTCCCCATTCGGCGTCGCTCAGGGTCCGGTCGCCGGGCGCGTTGCGGACCGAGACGTGCCACACATGCCGGGCCGGGCGCACCCCGCGCAACGCCTCCACAGGGGCGTCCAGGAGGTCCGCCAGCTCCCCCAGACCGATACGCTCCGGATGCCTCGCCGGGCACGGCACATCGGGGTCCCAGGCCGCCACGAGGTGGGGATCGGTGTGCTCGTCGCGCTTGCCCGGACCGAAGAGATACTCCAGCAACGTGTACGTGTCGTCGCCCATGTCGGGCTTCTTCGGCATCACGTGCGGGACCGGCGTTCCCGCATCACCGCCACCGTCGCCTCATCCACCCGCACCACCGCCGCACGCACCCGGTCCAAGACCCCCGAAGAAGCCCCAGCGGCCGCACCGCCAGCGTCGAGACCGTCGAGGGCGTCGAGGCGGACCGCGATCTCCCGCAGGCCGGCGCGCGCCATCACCAGCTCACGCAGGACATCCGCGCGGTCCGCGGAAACCGGCACCAGAACATGCTGCGCGACCGCCATCGCCTGCCGCCCCACCCACCCCGCCACCGACATCCCCTCCCGGCCCGCAGCCGTACGCACGACCGCCAACTCGGCCGCACTGAACGCCACGCCCACCCGCTCCGAACGCCGCTCCCCCACCTCCCGCTCACGCCGCCGACCACCCACACCAGCCACCACGCCAGCCACCCCTAACTCGACCACCCGGCACCCCGGAAAAGAGCCCGCAGACCCGGAACAAAAACAAGATCAGTTAGCGCGTAATGTTCCATTCCGCACTAACTGGCTGCCACTTTTTAATGCCCGAAAAAATCCTCCCAGCCCACACACGAAACACACCCCGAAAACGCCACCAAGCAGCCCACAACCACCCCAACCAGCGACCCCCACCACCCCACAACCCCACCCCACCAGCCCGCACCCACCCACAACACCCACCACCCCCACCCACACCAACCCACCACCACCCACCCCCCAACCCCCACCAGACACACGAAGCGACGACCACCCAGTGGTTGAACCTCAGGCGGCGCAGCGCGCTGGTGCGGCGAGGGCTTTCAGTCACTGGGGCTTGCCCTCTTTGGCGACGGTAGGGTTCGGGTGATCCAGGTGGCAGGTCTGCGGGGGAGCAGAACGCCCACTCACTGACATTTCCGGAGGGTCAGCTTGCAGTTCGTGGTTCTGCATCGGCGTCAGGATCCAGCAACGGCCGGCCCTCTCGGTGCCTTCCTCGTCCCTGATGATTGGGATGACTTCGGCTTCCGGACCACCTTCAGGTTGTGGGTTCGCGAACCGGCGCTGGGCACTCAGCAACCCGTCTTGATCGGCACCGTCAAGATCGGCTCAGCGAACCAGCAAAGGGGAGCCAGCAGCCTGGGCCAGATCGCGTTCGAGAGGCTCAACGAGTTCAACGAGCCGCCGCAGTGGTTCTCTCTCGGAGACCTCGACTACTACCAGAATCTTCGCGCTCTGGGAGCTGCGGCCCGAGAGGGGATCCTCACGGCACTAGGCGACATCTCCTTCAGCCCTGCCGTGTTCGAGGTGGCTCTTCAGCATGAGGTCACGACCGTGTCGTTGCTCCGGGGCGTCGAGGCGGACACGGTATCGGGCCAGTACAACCGCGTCGCCAGTGGAGGCGTGCTCCGCACCGAGTACAGCTTCAGCTTCGCCGCACCAGGGGCGGATCTGATTGACGGTCCCAAGCCTCCGCCCCTCGCCTTCGACGTGACGCCGAACTCCACTCCCCCGACGAACGTCCACGTCCTGATCGGGCGCAACGGTGTCGGCAAGACCACAACGCTTTGGAACATCGCCAACGCCTCGCTGTTCCCAGATAGGCCTGAGGATTTCGGCCGTGTGAAGCACCTTCCCACTGCGTCTGGGAGTGCTGGCACGAAGTTCGTCAATGTCGTGTCGGTCAGCTTCAGCGCCTTCGATCCCTTCACTCCCGTGTCTCACCATGCATCGGCAACGACGTACGAGTACATCGGCCTCGGAGTACGAGGGAGCATGCCCGGCGAGCGGAAGTCGGCCCAGACGCTGAACGAGGAGTTTCTGGCCAGTCTGGCGGAGATCCGAGCCGCGGGCAGGCACGAAGAGTGGCACGCCTACATGGACACTCTTGGAAGCGACCCGCAGTTCGCGCAATCACCCATACATGAGGCTGTGCGGTCCTTCTTCGAGTGCGAGACGGATGAGTGCCGCGAGAGCTGGGGGGATGAGGTCTTCCACGGGTTCAAGGCACTCAGCTCCGGCCATGCCATCGTCCTACTCACGATGACTCGGCTCATCGAGCTGGTCGCCGAGCAGTCGCTGGTGCTGCTGGACGAGCCTGAGTCCCATCTGCACCCGCCGCTACTGGCTGGGTTCGTCAGAGTTCTTTCGGACCTGCTGACGGACCGCAACGCCGTCGCCATCGTCGCAACTCACTCACCGGTCGTTCTGCAAGAGGTGCCCGCCTCGTGCGTCTACAAGCTCAACCTGAGCGGCGACACATGCTGGCCACGACGGCCCCGGATCGAGACCTACGGAGAAAACGTCGGGGTACTCACCCACGAAATCTTCGGCCTGGAAGTCATGGACTCCGGGTTCTACGCCGAGATCCGCAGAGCCGTCCGTCAGCTGGACACCTACGAAGAGGTCCTCGACCGCTTCGGCAACAAGCTCGGAAGCGAGGCCAAGGGCCTTGTCCGCGTTCTCCTCGCAGAGAAGAACGACCCGGACGGTCACCTCTGATGTGGCCCCTGACGAGACCCATACACACCGCCGTGAACACCTACAAGCAGTGCATCTCAAGCGTCACCGAGAAGGGGAAAGAGAAGCGGCGTACGCGGTTGGACGACGCGACGCCGGCTGTGGAAAGGGCTGCCCGCCAGTACCTCGCCGCCGCCACCGCCGGCACGCTGCATGCGCTCAAAGACTCCTGCTTCAAGGTGCCCAACGTCGATGACAAGGACGCCGCCAAGTGGATCTATACGCGCGGTATGGCCGATCAGCGTGGGCCAGGTCGCTCGATATACGACGCACTCAAGTACTCCGCTGAAGATGAGCGGTGTCCCCTGTGCGGACACCGCGATGTCAGCCAGCTCGACCACGTCATGCCCAAGAGCAGCTTCCCAGCCATCTGCGTAAACCCGCTCAATCTTGTACCGGCCTGTGGCGACTGCAATCACTCAAAGAGTGACTACGCGCCGTCGAGCCGGGAGACCACACTGCTCCATCCGTACTTCGATGACATAGACGGTGACCAGTGGCTCGCGGCACGGATCACGGACCCTGAGCACCCCACGCTGAAGTACCTCGTGTCAGCTCCGCAGGGCTGGACCGAGGAACTCGCGGCACGGGTTCGACACCACTTCGGTGTCCTGCAACTCGGGCACCTCTACGGAGTGCAGGCCAGCCGGACCCTTGCCAGCATCCAGCACTCGCTCAAGAGCCAGCTAGAACGAGGAGGCGAGGCGATGGTCCGCGACTACCTCCTCGACGCTGCCGAGACCCGGCTCCGGTACCGCCTCAACGGCTGGGAAGGCGTCGCGTACCAGACCTGGGCAGATGACCCCTCCTTTTGCCGCGGCTCCTTCCTCAACTGACGAGGTCTGGATATGTGTGGCGGACAGGTTCAGCTGCCGGCTGCGGGATCAAAGCGCTGGAACAGCGCCGGCACGAACTGTTCCAGGAGGGCATGGGCGTCGCGGGCTTCTTCGAGCTCGTCATGACCAAACCGGAAAACCTCGTATCCCCTGAGCTTGAGGTCACGGTCGGCGGCCATCATTTCTGCGTATTTTCCGCTGTCGGGAAGCTGACCTCGGTCGCGGGTGTAGTGCTGGGATCCGTCGACTTCGACGACGATGCGCTGTCCCTGCGGCAGCAGGAGGAGGAAGTCCATGCGGGAGCGCAGCAGCGCCTGGGGGCCGCGCTCGCGGACGGTCCGGTGGTCCCAGTGCAGCCATACCTCGGGCAACAGCACGGGTAGGTCGTAGACCCTGTTGCCAAGGACATGGTGGTAGGCGCCGAAGAAGTTCCGTTGTCCGGGCGAATTGTCAGGCAGGCAGCGGTGAAGCCTCTTGTAGAGGGAGGCCTTGGCCTCGGCTTCATCCGAGATCTTGCGCGTGTGCTGCCACCAGGCCTGGAGGTCACGCCAGAGGAGGCCGTGATCGGGTGTCTCGCGGTCGTAGACCAGTTGGTTCTCTGGGTCGCCGACGATCTCGATGTCGTTGTCCATCGCGTTCTTGAAGCGGATGTCGGGCTTGGTGAGGGAGGCGAAGATGATGTTCTTCGGCTTGCGGTTCTCGGCGAGCCGGGTGGAGACCATGGTGAAGCGTGGGTAGCCGCCTTCACTGCCTGTCTCTCGCAGCTCGATACCTGCGCTGCGGACGTGCTCGTTGATCGCGTCCACGAGGATCCATTGTGCGGATTCGTCGAGGAGGACGTCGGCGGAGACCATCGCTTCGAGGAACCGGGCGATCCTGGCGTCGCCGGCCTCGAAGGCGCCCAGGTTCTCGAAGAGCATCTCGGCCGTCCAGTCTCCAGGGTTCCGGAAGACATGCTGCTCGATACGGTGTTTCAGGCCTGGTCCTGAATTGAAGACGATCGCTTCGAGCAGGGGACTCTGCTCGCCGAGCGGCCAGAACCGGCTCAGCATCGCCATGAACCTTGGTTCGTCGGGGGTCATGGCGGCCAGGTCGAGGGACCGGGCCAGCTCGCGCCGAACCCTCTTCGGTATCTCCGGTGGGGACGATTCCGCCCAGAGCACGTCCTCGATCCGGAACCTCTGCCTCGGGTCCCCCTGGCTCGTGGCCAAGAGCCGGGTAGCGACGAGCGAGAGGTCCTCGTCGGGGACCTGCGCGAAGCTCAGCTCCACCCTTTTGCGCTTGGATTCCTGTTCTGGGACTTCGGGCATGCCCAACTCCGCGAACACAGTGTTGAGCCGGTCGTTCGTGTGAATGGTGAGTCCGGCAACGACATCGCCCACCACCTGTCGAAGAGTCGAGCGATCCCTGCTAGCGGCCATCCGTCGATCCTCACAGAAGGGACCGACACCCCCGTCAGGAAGACGGGGCGTCGGCAGCGTCGTGACTGGGCTTACTGGGGCGTGGGCGCTGAGGTTGCAGGTTCTGCCGCGTCGATGACGTCGTGTGTCTCCCAAGCCAGGCGGTATGCCAGGACAACGATCTGGAGCACCTCGGCCGTTGGCGGCGTCTCCTCCAGGCGGACTTGGGCACCCACGTGATATCGGTGAACGGTCTCCGCGACCGCCGTCGTCCCGGCGGGCAGCGCGCCAGTCTCTTCGGCGCGACGGAACGTGGCGACAATGTTGGAGGACCAGGCCCCCGGGATGTCGCAGTGAAGCGCGTGCGCGAGTTGCACAGCGGTCAGACGAAGGACCTCCCAGCTCGACGCCAGGGCCTGCCGTGGGTCGGTCGCGGCCAGCGCGCTGGCCTGTACGAAGCTGCGTCCGGTGACGAGCTCGGGAATGTTCGCGCGTACGGAGGTGAGCCAGTCCGGTGCCTCCAGGAGCGGCGCGCCCCCCTTGGCGGCGGCCTAGCGTTCGCGGGCCTCGTCAACGTCACCGCCGAACGTCTCCACGAGGGCACCGGCGACCGGCCACGTGGGCAGTCGATGGCCGGCGAGCGCTTCGCTGATCGTGCTTTTGCCGTACCCGGTGGTCGCGGCCAGCTGGCGCAGGGACGGTGCGCCGGCTTTCGCCCTCTGCTGGGCCAGGAAGCGGGCGAAGTCGGCGGTCGGGTCCAACGATTGCCTCCGGTCATGGGCTATGCGAGCCCAGCGTAGAGAGCACTCGCGCCTGGTGTCCGTGGTTGTCCGGGATCCGTCCGGACAGGTGCTGGAGCTGACCCAGAGGGCTGTCCGGACACCCTCCGGACACGGTTACCTCGGGTGCACGGGATGGCGCCTCAACAGAGGCCTGGCGAGAGGATCAAGGAAGGCTATGCGTTCACACGGGGAGGGCACCGGCGGCCGAGGCCGGACAGGCAGCGGCAGTCCCCTGCCTGCGGATGTACAGCACGACGTGGACCGTGTCCGTGAACGCGTCGATCGGCAGTTCCCACGGCCACTGTGGGAGGTGCTCGCCGCCGAGCTGTGCAGATACGACCACCCGCCGGTGCTGGCGGCCTTGTCTACGGGGCGGATCACCGAGCAGACCCGCATCTCGATCACCCCGCGGCGGGAGGCAAAGCGATGATCGTCCGAGCCTCGCAGCCAAGCGGCGGGACGCCCACCCGTCCGGGGACCACACGCCCGGTAGCGGTAGGGGCGCTTGGTGGTACGGCCATTGTCACGACTCTGCTCTGGGCGGGCGCGCCGTGGTGGACGGTCACGATCGCCGTGGTGCTCGGCTTCCTCATCCCCGGCATCGTCCTGCTGGTTCAGGTCCTCACGCCGGAGGAGTCCGCACATAAGCGGGACCTGTGGCTCGCTTGGCTCCGTCACCGTGATCGCCGTGCCCGAGCGCGTCTGCCGGATCGGACGCGGTAATCCACATGAGCGGCATGCTCCGAGCCCACGACGCGCGCTCAAAGGAGTGGTCCCGCCGGGTGCAGCAGAACCCAGACCCCGGATTTCCGAGTTCTCCGAATCATGAGCGACGAGAGCGTGATCACGATCGAGATCCGGGGCCGCGAGGAGGCAGCGCTCGAAGCGGCGCACCGGGTCTCCGGCCTATTTCTGTCCAGCGGTCCCTGCCGCCTGCAGCGGACGCCCGGCGTAGACGAAGTGCGAGTCTTCGTCTACGCGGACGTTAGCCGGGCCGCCAGCCAGGGCGGCTACCTCGATCCGGAAGAGGGTGTCCCGCCGAGTGATGCAACAGCGATCCTTGCGTAGCTCCTGGTCAAGGAGGGGCCATCGCATAACTCTCCGAGTAGAGAGACTCGTGCAGTCGATACGTCGCCGCTATGAGACTCCCGTCGGTGTAGGTGGGGATCACGGATCGGCCAGAAATGTCAGTGCTGGCAGGTATGTTGCGCACCAGGGCGAGCACGGGGAGGGGCAGTGTCGGAGCGGGCAAACAGGTCTGGGACGGACATATCGGCCGGACGCACCTACGACGAGATCATCAACGACGACCGTGCACCGGAGGCAGACAAGCGGCGGGCGAAGGCCGACTCGCTGCTTGGGCATATGGCCGCCCTGCTCTTCCAGCGCGGAAAAATCCAGTTGGTACAGCAACTCCGACAGGTTCGCGCAGCGGAGATCGAGTATGACTCGCAGGACCAGACCCTGGACCTCTGGTTGGACTTCGACCCTGCGGATTTCGCGACTTTGTCCGAGAGCGCCCAGGATGATCTTCGCGAGACCTTTGACCGAGTGTCGCGTCGGCTGGCTTATGGCATCGAGTGGATCGGGTTTCGCGAGACGATGCCGAGCGTCGGGCCCGACTGGCGGGAGCATCTGGACGGCATGCTGAACGGCAACCGCCCGACGAACCAGGCTCGACGAGCCATGCCGGAGAAGCCTACGTTCCTGGAAGACCGCCTGGCATTCACAAACGCCGGGGAGATGCGGGTGTACCGGGCCTTGAAGTACTTGCAGGAGAGGGATCTGCCGCCCGAAGAGACCATCTCCATCTTTCCCCTCCCCTTCGGGAGGGTCCCCGGTCGTACGTGCGAGCCCGACGTCGTTGTCGCCTACAAGGGACGCGCCGGGGTGTTGGAGATCGACGGCCCGCACCACCGAGTGCGCCGTGCCGTCGACACGTCCCGAGACCACCTGTTCCGGGATGCGGGCTTCGCCTTCGTGGACCGCATCACGGTTGAGGCGGTGGACAACCCGGAGGAGCTCATGGCTTCGCTCAAAAGGTTCTTGAGGCGCCTTCGCGAATCTGGTTAATCAGCCAGGCAGAACGAGCAGAGGAGGGGAATGTCCAATGCCAACACCGGCGGAGCGACAGTTCCATCTAAGGACTGTCCCGTAAATGATCTTCGGGTCGCCTCGGGCACGTTTGGCCGCTGTGCGGCCCGCTGATCTACCCGGCGAGGGCGAGGTTGTGCATCCGGGCGATGCCGAGCATGGCGTGGTGGACGCCGTCGCCCTTGAGGCGGCAGTCTCGGAGGATCTTCCAGGTCTTCATCCGGGCGAAGACATGCTCGACGCGGGCCCGGACCTGCTTGTGGGACTTGTTGTGCTCCTCTTTCCAGTCCGGGAGTTCGTTCTGGCCGCGCTGCCGACGGTGCGGGATAACGAGTCCGGTGCCCGGGTATCCGCCGTCGGCGATCGTGAGGGTCTTGCCGACGGCGGCCTTGGCGCCGGACTCCTCCCACGCCTTGCAGTCGTTGCGGTTCCCGGCGAGCGGCCGGCCGACCACGACGACCAGGCGAGTGTCGGCGTCGATGACGACCTGGTGGTTCGTGGAGTACCGATAGTTCTTCGAGCGCTCGGCGATGGTGTGATCCCGGGTGGGAACCAGGGTGCCATCCACAATGAGCACGGTGTCCTTGGCGAACCGCTTGCGGGGCTGCAGCGCGAGCATCGGCCCGAGATGGTCGATGATGCGGTCCGCCGCCGACTTTGACACCCCGAACAGCGGGGCGAGCTGGCGCATGGTCAGGTTCGTTCGCCAGTACGCGGTGACCAGCAGGGTCCGGTCTTCCAAGGGAAGGCTCCACGGCCGGCCCTTGCGGACCGAGTCCGCACCTGCACGACGCAGTACCGTCACCAGCTTCCCGAAGGCCCGCGGGCTCAGCCCCGAGAACGGGGCTATCCAGGACGGCTTTGACGCCGAGATCACACCAGTCACATCGAGATCATCTCGCCCATAGGACCACTTCTTCAGGGAGCCACCGGGGTCTCTCGCCGGCCGCTTTCCTGGACTGCGACACTCTGCACGTGATTTATCCAGCGACAGACCAGTTGTCCTCTGCCGAGCGCGCCTTCATGATCAACGCCACCGAGATCGACATCCTCCCCGGTGTCCGGGGTGACCTCGACGAGCCGCTGGGCACAGGGCCCGCCTCGGCTCTCGTCCCAATCCTCCTTCCACTCGTCGACCGAGGATGGATCGAAGTGTGCCGACTCGTACCCTGGACAGCGCCGGATGGCTCTCTCGGTGAGCAGCCCGGTCCCCCCATCCCGAGGCAGGACCTTCCCGCAGTCCTGGCGGACGCCGACAACTGGGAGTACCCGCAATCCGGCACGTGGCTGGGGTGCCTCACACTGACCCTCACCGAAGCAGGACAGAGGATCTCCCGCTGACACGCAGTCTCCACGGGACCCCTCCGTTGCCTGCAAGATCCTCCGTGACTGCCGCCTCAAAGACGAAGGCGTTCACCGCAACGTGCTTGGCATGTTCCTCCCGCGCAACTCACCCACGCCGGATCGGGCGCAGCGTCGCTGGTCGAGCTCCATGCCGTAGATCATTTACGGGACAGCTCTTAGACATGGTGGCCGGCGCTCAGCGCCTTAAACGGGAAATCGGTTATAACCCTGTGCGTTTCATGCAAATGCTGGGTGAGGTTGGAGGGGTCCAGGCGGCTAAGCAACTGCTGCGGGGGCGCAATGCCTCGGAGGGGTTCACGAATCTGTGGAGTGCCCGCCGACTGGATGTCAGCGTTGAGGCGTTCGTCCTCTTGCCGTGGTACGAGGGCCTGTTCACCGATGCGGAACGGGACACGGCCAGGCGCCGCCTAGAGACGCACGAGTTCGATGTGGCGCGACACCTCCGCGACACCGCGAGCGCCCCTCCCGCTTGGGTGTCTGAATCGATCTAGGCGAAGGTCGGGAGCCCGGGAGTGGCGCTGCCCGAATGGAATTCGTCATCGGGGAGCGTACTGCCTGGTTCAAGACGTGGCCGAGGACGCGATCCGGCAGGGCCACGAGCAGACGACAGCCGTCGAATCCGCGACCCTCGCCACCTCGTTACGCGCCCACCAGTCCTCGACCGGCTTCAGTTTCACCGGCCTGACCGTCAAAGAGGCCAGCCCGGCCATCACCCTGGCGGTCACGCAATGGGCGAAGACCTTCGGCTGGAGCATCCGCGAGGAGGCGTCCATACGATGCATCGACCTGCCTCGCATGCTGAATCGGGGGTGCCGAGTGGTCTGGTCTCCGCCGTGGTCCGCCCACCTGGACCTGCGCCTGACACGCGAGGACGGACTCTCTATCACCGTGGAGATCGACCCCGAGGACACCGGACTGAAGGCCGCACTCGAAGCTGCGCAGCGGATCTCAGCCCTGTTCTTGTCGGCCGGTCCGTGTCGGTTGCGACGTACCCCCGGTGAGGCAGAGGTACAGCTGATCGTGCATGCGGACGTCAGCCGGGATCCGGGCGAGGGTGGTTACCTCGCCCCTGACGCAGCTGAGGAAGCAGGCGCGTTTCTTCGGTGAATCGGGACATCCAGACGAGTGAGTTGGCCGCGACCAGCCTCGGGATCTCACAGGGGACCCGATACACCGGCTCTTGTGATCAAGAACCTGATGCTGCGCGGCCTGCCCGCCCTCGCCCTCTGCACCCTGCCCCTGTTCACCGCGGCTCCGGCCGCGCACTCCGCTCCCACCGTCACGGCGGCACTTGCGGCCGCCCTGGCCGCTGGCCCTGCCGGGCTGCGGGCTCCGCTGCCGCTGTTCGAGGCGATCGACCAGCTCCCTGTCGCCGTCGAGCATCGCGAGGGCTACAAGCGGGACCTGTACAAGCACTGGAACAAGGGCCTCAACGCCGGGGACGGCTGCGACACCCGCAAGGAAGTCATCCTCGCCGAAGCCGTCGAAGCGCCGCAGGTCGCAGCCGGCTGCAAACTGACCGGCGGCACTTGGCGCTCCGCGTACGACAACGTCGTCGTCACCGACGCGGCCCGCCTCGATGTAGACCATTTCGTCCCGTTGGCCGAGGTTTTCGACTCGGAGCAGACGACGTGGAGCGCGGCGCGTAGGGAGGCGTACGCGAACGACCAGGCCTCCCCGGACACACTGATCGCGGTGTCTGCCGCCTCGAACCGGTCCAAGGCTGACAAGGACCCGGCGGAATGGCTGCCGTCGGACGGCTCCTACCACTGCACCTACGCCGCAACCTGGGTCGGCACCAAGCTGCGCTGGGACCTGGCCGTCGACGAGAACGAACTCCAAGCCCTCCTCGGCCTCGCCGAAGACTGCCCCACCACCACCGTCGCCTACGAACCCGCGCCCTGAACCCCGGTCGGCCAGTTGCGGTCGGCCAAGGCCACGGTCTTCACCGACCGCAGTCAGGCGTCCGGGTCGAGGCCTGCTTGGCGGGCGGCATAGCGCCGGACCTCCTCGGACACCGGGATCCGGGGCATGGCCGGGCTGCGGGTGAGGACCAGGCCGTCCATCACCGTCCGGTAGGCCGTGACGAGCACCATCAGCAGACTCGTGCAGATCAGGACCTGTGAGGTACGGCCGTATCCGTACGTTCCTGCGCCCCAGCCGGCGACCGCCACGAGCACGGCGAGCAGGAATCCGTCCACCGCGATGCGTTCACGACGGCTCAGCATGTCCAGATCCTTCCGACGTGTCCCGCGGGCCGGTCGGAGCCTGCCACCAGCCGCGACTGCCCATGCGGACCTTGAGGGTGACCTGCTGAAAGTACGTGCGTCAGCATCCGGCCGGGCGACCTATCGCATTTGACAGTGCAGGCTGAGCGGGGTCGGTCCTGTCAGTGACGTCGGTGCGCCATCAGGGATCAACCGTCACCGCTTCCAGGCCCTCGAAGCCTGAGTCGAGCGGTGGGTTTCAGGGAGCGGCGCCCGTACGCGCCGCGGCCGCCGAAGTCCTCGAAGAACGCGACCGGGCCGCGGCTTGGGTAGCCGACGCCCCGGCACGTTCCTGCGCTGGGCCCTCGGTTGCACTGTTGCTTCTGGACGCGGCGACTGGGGCTGCGGAGTCCGTAAGTCGTTTTGCGAAGCTCCCATTACCGGCTGAGCAAGAGCCGACGCGCTCGCCGAGTTCGGAGTGGCCCGGGCGGTGAACCAGCCCCAGGCATTAGGCAGCCCTCGGGCGCCGCTAACGAAGAAGGTGCTCTCCGAGGGACATCCTTGGTGATGTCCTGATAAACGCCACGAAGGTACTCACGTGAGTAGGTTGGAGGCTGTCGCGACGCGCGGCATCGAACGGGCTGGCGAGGACACTGACCACGGCCATGCACGCGGGATCAACCCGCACTTCCGCTTCTTGGCAACTCTGCCGAGGCTGCACACAGGGAGCAGGGACGCGTAAATCGACTTACGCGTCCTGGACCGCCCCAGCCTTCGACGGATGCAAGACGAGCGCCCCATACAGGCGGACCGCACCCCCGCCCCGCGCCGAGGTCCAACGCGACGCCTACGCCGGCCGCCAAGACTCTGACGTGCCGTGGGGCGGCCCGTCCAGAAGATCCAAATGGGGAGGAGCGAACGACGAACATGATTACGGAGCGGATAGGGTCCGTGAAGCGTTGGCGTGGCTTGCCTCCTGCGATCAGGGAAAACTATACCCACCACCCATCACACCATGTGATGCAGAACACATTTGTAACTTTGTGTAGTCATATCCTTTAACGCGCACAGAGACCGCGCTGCCCGCCGCGCGAGCGTGCGTTCCCACCCGCGACGATGCCGCAACAAGGGCGGCTACGCACCGCTACACGCCTCAAACCGACTGCAATCGAGTGGCCACGCAGCCCAACGGCGATGTGGTGAACTACCGCCGTAGCGGATCGCCTTACCCCCGCGGGAGGGGTCGATTCTTCCGGGTCCCGCGGGCCCGGAAACCCCGGCGCTCCGGCAGCCCGGCCGCACCGGGCCGCGCACAAAGGGGGGAGGCGTCCCATGGGACGTCACCGCCGGGCAGATCCGCTACCGCTGGCATGCGGTCGGCACGCGCGCAGGTTCGCCCACGAGTGGGCCTACCCGGCCGCGTTCGCCTACTACCTGCTGGCGCTGCTGGAGAAGGTCGCCGGCTCCGCATCGTAGACGGAGCCGACGACCAGTCCAGTGACGGGGCCCGCCGCACCCAGCGGCGGGCACCCGAGCCTCATGCGCGCCAACGTCCGCCGGGTAGCGTCCGCAGGCAATTCACCCATGGTGAGCCCCCGCTCCCCGTCCGCCACCTTCGCAGCCTGACAGGCCCCGTATCAAGCGAACCAGGTCATCCAGCGAGATCTCACCGCGCCCACAGCGACAACCTCAGACAGACAGCCACGCTGGTGGGGCCGACAGCGGTCCACGGGCTCCCCCCACCGCCGCCTGCGCCGATCAGCTGCCCCGCTCGCTCCTGGCTAGAGAGGAGCGCGGCGAGCCGATCAGCGGTCATCGGTTCCAGTGGGGCGGCGCGCCAGGCGCTTTCGTGGGCGGTGTCATGGCCTCGCGCAGGTGAGCTACGGTCGCCTCGACCGCGGCTTTGAGTCACATGTCCTCGGTCTGGCCGGCGGTGGCCTCCAGTTGGACGACGGCCGCCTGGAGGACGCCGACACAGACGGGTACGGCGCTCAGTCCCGCGAATGCGGGCTCCGCCGGGGTAGACGCGGACTGCGGGATCGGTTGGGCGACTCCTCGGCCAAGGCCGCGGCCGCGTGGAGGAGCTGTCACCCGTGGAGTCTGCTGCGATCGAGCACCATAACTCAAATCCCCCGCCCCGCGTGGGACATCGCCGTCCACCGACCAGCCTTCGCGTAGCGGAGAGCCGTTCGCGGGCCTCTGCTTCGCAGTTTCGACAGACGCCATGAAAATTCGCACACTCAGGCGAGTGTGAACCGTTAAGGGCGAATCTGGGGCGTCAGAGAGGAGATTGAGGACTTGGGCGGCGTCTGGGGGCGAAGGGGCGCCGATGGGTGCTCCACCGATAGATGGAGCCACGTACATGACAGCGTTCATGGAGGCGGTCGGCCACGCCCCGGCCGCCCTGAGCGCGCTGCACGCGCTGGGCGCACTGATGCGTCTGTGGCAGCACCGTAGGTCCGGGAAGTCCGGCCCGTGCCGATGCGCTCCGCCGGACGTCTGTGAGGACCCCGGCCGAAGCGAGGAATGCGAGCTACTGGTCTCCTCGCTCGCGCCCTCCCCCGGCCCGGTGGTCACGGTGACGCTCGAAGGTCTTCCCGCAGGGGCGGTCGCCGTGGTGACCGTGACCACCGCCCTCGGAGCTCCGGGGCAGGGCCGGTGGTAGGGCCCGTGGTCGGTGACGGCCTCGAAGGCGAGTCCGCCGTCCTCATCGACGTATCCCAGCGGCTGCTCGACCTGTACCCCGAGTTCTGCGCGCGCGAGCCGTACGCGCTGCAGCGCGACTTCCCGCGGCTGTCGTTGGCGTCGTGTCAGGACGCGGTGCAGGAGGCGTATCTGGCGACGGGCCGGCTCGCGATGGCGGGCCGTCTTCCACAGAGCACGGACCTGGTCGCCTATCTGCGACGGGCCGCTCGTAACCGGGCCAGGTCGGAGATCCGCCACCAGAGCCGGGCCGACCGGCGCCTGCTGATCCGGGGACGCGACGTTCCCGGCATCACGGCCGCCGCCGACTTCCTTACCGGGCAGGACCTCCTTGAAGGCCTTGTGATCCCCGCGATCCGGGCGATGAAGGAGAGCAGACGGCGCAAGGTGGTGGAGCTGCAGAGCCGCGGCTGGAGTGATGAGCGGATCGCGGCCGAGCTCGGGATACCCCTTGAGCGCCTGTATCGAGACCGGTACGACGCGCTGCGCTTCCTGCGCCGCAAACTCGCGCGGCATATCCGGGCCGGGCTCGGAAAGAACCACCAGCACGGACAGAAGGGTGACTGATGTGAGCACGTACGACGATCACCGCGGCGGGCCGGGTCGCCCGGAGCCGGTGGTCCCGGCCGGGCTCGCGCATCTGTTGGCCCAGCTTGCCGGACCGCGCGACTACTGGGACCGTCCCGAAGGCGACTTCGGACCGCTCTCCCACCTGTACCGGCTCACCCCGAGCGAACGCGCCCTGGCCAACTCGCTGTACCGGCTCGGCTCCAAAGCCCTGGCCCGCGAGGAGATGGAACGGGCCGTCGAATGCCTGGGCGCCGCTGCCGAAGCCGGGCATCCCGGTGCCCTGTTCAGGCTCGCCGTGGTGACCGCACGGACGAACGGGCCCCTGGCAGAGGTACGGTTCCTGATCGCCGAGGCAGCCCGCCACGGGCACGGGGACGCCGAACGCCTCCTCGCCGCCAACGCCGGCCGCCTCACCGCAACCCCCGGCACCGAAGATCCCCAGTACGCCGGAGAGCTGCGCCTTGCCCTCGGGCTGACCTCGCGGACCCAACAGCAGAAGGTCCGCGTGCACACTCCGACCGTCGTGGACGGCATCCTGTCCGCCAGCGGGCAGTACGGCTCCGCCAGTGTCGCCATGAGCCGTCTGGTGCCGGTCCCCGTCCAGCGCGTGGCTCGCCACGACACCGGACCGAGCCCCCGCCTCATCCTCCCCCCGTCGCCCACACCTACTGAGCGTGGCAGGAGAGCACGCCCCACGCCCCCTCCCCTACCGCCACCTGCACCCGCGTCGGCTCCCCGGAGTGCGGACGCCGGGCGGCAGCACGCGGCGACGCCGCTGTCCGGGCAGGTGCTGCCCCTGCGTACGGCGGGCGCACCTCGGGCGGCCGGTGAGGGAGCCGGATCGGCGGCGAAGGACGGCGACCCGTGGTGGTCGGTCCACGCACTGCGGCCCGCACGGCTCACCGGGCTGGCCCGGAACATGCCGGCCGTCCAGCAGCGGGACCGCCAGTGGGAGACCGTCGCCCGGGCCCAGGACATGCTCCACCTCATCAGCCAGGCTGGCGGCATCTCCACGCGCGAGGTCACCCGCCGCACCAGGCTTAACTTCGCCGCCGCCACGCGGCTGCTGCACTGGCTACGCGGGCAGCAGCTCATCGAGAGCATCGCCGGCGAGCACTACCCCGGGAGCCGTCTGAAGCTCACCACCACCCCAGGCCTCGAAGGCGAACTGGTCCGGATCACCCTCGACGAGCTGTGCGCGCAGCTGGGCGCGGCGGTCTACTACTCCCGCTACACCGACGGCGAGCTCGCCGTGGTGACCTCAGCCTCGGGGCCCGATGCTCCCCCAGTCGTCGAGGGCGTGCCCTTCCCCCAGGTCGCGCACGCGTCCGCGGTCGGCAAGAGCCTCCTCGCGCAACTCGACTTCGCCGGCCGTATGGACCACCTCGCCCGCTACAAGCCCCGAGCCCTGACCGGCCGCACCATCACCGACCCCAGACAGCTCTTCGCCGAACTCGACGTCCACGGACCCCACGCTGGCCAGTTCGACCTCCTCGAATACTCCGACAAGGAAGTCTGCGCTGCGTTCCCCCTGGCCATGCCCGGCCGCGCCGCCTGCATCGCCCTGTCCCTGCCCGCCCACCTCCACCCCCGGCTACTGGAGACCGCTCACACCCTCAGCCAGAACTCCGCCGGCATCCATCTGGCACTCCTCCTCGCCGCCACCGCCGACACCACCCGTCCCGCCGCGGCCGGGCCAGGTCCCCGGGCAGCCGGGAGTAGAACGGCCCTCGCTCTGCCCTGACCGTCGCGCTCCGGTGTGCTGGCACCCCCGCCAGCACATCGGACCCCAGCACGAGCCATCCGGCGGGGCCAGGGAACCACGTGTCACCCGTCCTGAGCGGTCAGGAGCAGCATCAAGGCCTTGGAGCGGGTCGTCCCCAGCCCGGTCGCCACCGTCTCGGCGGACAAGCCGGCATCGCTCACCGCGCAGGCCGCCTCCCTCGCGATGCGGGCGGCGATCCGCTCCAGCACCCCGGCAGCGCGCAGCGCGGCCAGCGGCGCGTCCGCGGTAGTTGCGGTCAACTGTTCGGCGATCTCGACCAGAAGGGCGGCCACCGGCTCGGGCAACGGTGCCGCCTTGTCGCGGACGAGGGACAGGTGCCCGTTCCAGTCCGCGAGCGGGCCGGTGAGATCGACGTCCGCCTCGTAGAGCGGTTCGTCGCCGATCGCGTCCCAGTCCAGCGGGTATTCGGCGGCGCCGCGCCAGCCGCACGCGCAGCTGGCCAGGAGCGCCTTGGCGCGTGGACGGCTGGCTCTGTTCACGAGAACAGAGCCACACCGGGTAGGCCAGCCTCAGAGCGTGCGGTTCTCAGGCCGTGAAGGCGAAGTAGGTGCCGGTGGTGAGTCCGGAGAAGGTGACGAGCTGCCGGGGCTTGAGGCAGGTGAAGGCGATATGCATCGCGATGCCCGCGGCGGCGGCGTACGGCGTCGTCCTTGGGAAGAGCAGCGCGGCGGGTAGCGCGATTTCCGCTGCAATAACAGTGGTTGCCAGCAGTCGCCAGATGCGGATGTCGCGGTGGGTGAGGTTGCCCATGTGGCGGCGGACGAAGCCGGGGATTGCGTGCTCGTGCCGGTAGGGCAGCTGGTCTTTGACCTGGGTGTAGGTGTGGATCCATTGGGCGAGGTAGAGACCGGTGCGGAACTGCCGTGAGCGTGTCTTCTGCCAGGCGGAGTTCCAGTAGATGTCGGTGGTGATCAGGACGAGGAGGCACTGCGCCCAGGTGTTGGCGGTGCTGGGGGCGTGTGCGATGTGCAGGCCGTGGCCGAGGTCTCCGGCGGCCAGGAGGGCGGCTCCGGTCAGCAGGGTGTAGTGGATCGAGTTGGGGCTCTTGAGGTAGAGCATTTCCATGGCGGCTCCGGCCAGGACCAGCAGGAGTGAGGCCCTCGGTGCGAGACCCGCGGCCAGGGTGAGGGCGGCGGCTGTGCGGATGATCAGCATGGGCTGGTAGGCGCTGGCGAGGAGGCGGGTGCGGGTGGGGCCGAAGCGCTGCTTGGTCAGGTGGAGGCTCAGGGAGCCGGGGACGAGTCGGTCCCAGCCGCCTTGGCCGATGGAGAGGGCGAACCGCAGGGCGAGGACGGTGCCGAAGACGATGCGGAACTGCTGGAGGTGTCCGGGGTTGGTGGGGTGCTGGAAGCCGGAGGCGAGAGCGTCAAAGAACCACGACACGGCTGTCCCTCACCTCCACGCGCTGCTCGCCCCGTTCGGACAGGAGGCGGCCGTGCCCGTCGATTCGGTCGTAGCGGCCGCTGCGGACGAGATGGTTGACGATCGCCACGAGCTGGGGCGGACCGAGGAGGAAGGATCCGGGGGTCAGGTGGCTGTAGGCGCTGACCGGTTCGGTGCGGCCGTCCTTCGTGGTGCCGGTGAGGGTGACGATGATGAAGTTGCCGCGGCAGAACATCTTCCAGCGCAGCCAGCGGCCGGACAGGCGGGTGAAGCCGGAGATCATCCACGCCACGAGAGCGACGGTGACGGCGATCTGGGCAGCGGACAGCACGGATCCGTGCATAGGGGGAGCCTCCGGGTTGGGAGGGTGAAGGTGCTGAGGGGCGGCCCCGCGGGCGGGGCGCCCGGGGGGTCAGCGCTCGGGCTTGGCGGGCCGCTGCATCAGTGCGGCGGCGGCCTCGTCGAGTGTGATCTTCTCGTTCAGCAGGTCGGCCATGACGTCCGTGATCGGCATCTCGACGTCGTGGGCGCGGGCCATGGCGAGGATCGCCTCCGCGCTCTTGACGCCCTCGGTGGTCTGCCGGGTCGCGGCCGTCGCCTCCGCGACGCTCAGGCCGCGGCCAAGGTGAGTGCCGAAGGTGCGGTTGCGCGAGAGCGGGGAGGAGCAGGTGGCGACCAGGTCGCCCACGCCGGCCAGGCCCGCGAGGGTGGCCGGCTCGGCGCCCATCGCCGTGGCGAGGCGAGTTGCTTCGGCCAGCCCGCGGGTGATGAGCAGAGAGGTCGAGTTGTCGCCGAGGCCCATGCCCGAGGCGATGCCGACGGCAAGGGCGATGACGTTCTTCACCGCGCCGCCGAGCTCGCAGCCGACGACGTCGGTGCTGGTGTAGGGCCGGAAGTACGGGGTGTGGCAGGCCGTCTGGAAACGGCGGGCGGCGGTTTCGTCGGGGCAGGCGATGGTGGCGGCGGCGGGCTGCCCCGCCATGATCTCCGCTGCCAGGTTCGGACCCGACAGGACCGCGACCCGATCCATCGGCACGCCGGTCACGTCGGTGATGACCTGACTCGCCCGCAGCCCACTCCCGGCCTCGATGCCCTTCATCAGCGACACGATCACCGTGTCGGGCCCGATGTGCGGCGCCCATGCGGCGAGGTTGGTCCTCAGGGACTGGGCGGGGATGGACAGAACGAGGAAGTCCGCGCCGTCCAGGGCGACGGCCGGGTCGGTGGTGGCCTTCACGGTGAAGGGCAGCTCGATGTCCGGGAAGTAGCCGGGGTTGCGGTGTTCCGTGTTGATCGTGTCGGCGATCTCGCTGCGGCGGGCGTGCACGATGACGTCGGTACCGGCGTCGGCCATGATCTTGGCGACGGCGGTGCCCCAGGACCCGGCGGAGAGCACCGCTGCGCGGAGAGAACGGTGCTGGGTCACTGCGGGATCTCCTCGTGAAACGGGGGCTGGCCGCCGAGAGGGCGGGGCGCGGTCATCGTATCGGCCGTGCTGGGGGCCGGGAGAGCGTGTGCGGGGCGCCTTAAGGTCAGCAGGACGGCGCGGCGGCCGGGAAGTTTGGGTAGCACCTGGTGCGCCTCGCGGAGCATCCGTTCGGTCTCGACGTCGCCGAGTTCGCGTCGCAGGTAGTCGGCGTGGGCGATCCACAGCTTGTAGAGGCGGTCCCACATGGCCGGCTCGGTGGGGCGCTCGTCCACGTGCTCCACCATGAGTCCGGCCGCGTGGGCCTGCTGGTGCCAGGTGGGGTCGGTGCCGCGCCTCGTCGAGCGGGTCAGGAGGAGTCGGCCGCCCGGGGCGAGGACGCGGCCGAGTTCGCGCACCGCGGCGGTCCGGTCGGTGGCGTTGCCGAGGGCGTCCACGCACACGATGCCGTGGGCATGGCCGCCGGGCAGGCCGGTGTGCTCCAGCTCGGCCACGCGGAACGCGGCCCGGTCGGCGGAGCCGAGGAAGTGGGCTCGGCGACCGGTGGCCTGCGCGACGGCGACCGGGGAGAGGTCGAAGCCTTCCAAGCGCAGCGCGAGGGCGCGGGCCAGCCACAGGCCGATCCCTCCGCTCCCGCAGCCGGCGTCCACGAGGAGCTGGCCGGGCCGCATCCGCAGGCGTGCCGTCATCAGCCCCAGCAGGGGCCAGTCGCAGGAGCTGGAGGCCACGGTCTCGGCCGGGTAGTCCTCCCCCATCGCGGTTGCGTAAAGGCGGGCCACGAGATCGGTGCGGGCGCGGGCGGTGTGGAAGGCGTCGTACTGGGCGGAGCGTCCCCCGGACGCCGCCGCCCTGGTGGTGTTCATCGGGGCATCGACCTCCTGATCCGGGAGCGGGTGCCGGGGCAGACGACCTTCACGGCGTGGACCGGGCTGTTCGGGTGGGAGAGGTCCAGGGCGACCGGTTCGTGCCCGGTGGCGTGGGCGATCTCCACGGCCAGGTCGGCGGCCTGGACGGCGAAGCCGCCGACGGCCGCGGCGAAGTGGCCGGTCGCGTCCGGCCACGGCACGAGCCCGGAAGTCCGTGCGGGGCGGAAGGCCGGGGTGCCGGTGCTGCTGGGGGCGCTGGTGAGGTCGTCGCGGGTCCCGGAGATCGCGGTCAGCCGGGACTGCGCGGCTTCCGCCAGGGCCCGGGTCAGGGCGATCTCCGGAACGCTGTGGCAGCCGCCGCCCGCGAAGACCACCGGGAGGTCCTCCGACCACAGGTAGGCCACGCACACCGGCAGCCCGTACGGGCCGTCGACCATCGCGATCTCCAGCGACATGCTCGCGGCCGCGAGCATGTCGAGAACCTCACGGGCGTGCGGGTCCTGGACCGTCCCGGGTGCGATGAAGGTGCGCCAGGATCCGCCGTCCGCCTCCTCGCGGTAGAGCACGTCGCGCTCCACCACCTCGAACAGGGCGTGCAGCAGTGCCTCGTCCCGTGTGTTCCCGCAAGCCAGGCCGGTGCTGGTCGCGCGCAGCAGGTCGGGGCTCCACTCGGGCCTGCGGGCCCGGCATCGGACGAGGTCGGCCGGGAGCAGCTGGTCTTGGCCGCTCACCAGGCCCGTGCCTGCTGTCCACTCCCACACCATCTGGCGCAGGGTGTGGTCCGGGTAGGGGACGGTCATCGGCAGCGCGGCCACAAGGCAGTGGGGGGCGACCTCGGTGGCCGGGCCTCGTGCCGAGATCGGCAGGGGCTGCTCAAGGTGCCACAGCTCGATGGCCTCCATGACCGCCGACAGCTTCGCCAGCAGCGGCGTGGCCCCCTTCCCCTGGGAGGTGCTCAGGGTCAGGGAGGCGGGCCGGATCGCCGTCCAGACCGGTAGCCCGATGCAGTCAAGGCCGGTGAGGTCGGCGAGGCGGGTGATCCCGAACTCGGGCAGCAGCCCGGCCACCGCCGCCCACGTCTGCTCGGGCCTTCGGGCGCGCACGGTGCCCGGCAGCGCCACCAGGTCGTCAACACGCATGACGGGCCTCCATCCTCTCGCTGCTCTCCTCCAGGAAGCCCGGGACGATCCGCTTGGCCGCCTCAATCGCGCGGGCGCCGCAGACGAGTCCGCGCGCGGACGCCTCCGCGTCGAAGTCCGCTCGTGGGCACTGCCACACCCGCAGCAGAATTTGGCGGGTGAGGTGGTCGCGCACCGCGTCGGTGGAGAAGCCGGGCCGGCTGCGCTGTATCCGCGCGAGGGCGGCGGCGTACCGGGCGACCGCCTTGCGGTCCTGGCCGCTCTCGCCTTCCAGCAGCAGGGCCACGCTCGCTTCGTCCCGCAGATCGAGCGGCGGGTGAAAGACCTGATCGGCGGGCACGTTCCCGCCCGTGAGCTGGGTCAGGCGCACGTCGAGCGGCAGCCCGGGTCTGTCGGCCGGGTTCAGGGAGCGGTGCTCAAGGTAGGCCGTCCACCTCGTACGGAAGTGCGGGTCGAAGACCTGCTGGTAGACCAGGCGGTCTTCCGTGGCCAGCTCCAGCCCGTCGACGGTGGTACGGGTGAAGGTGTTGGACCAGCGCCGGAAGTACGTCGTCTCCCAGACGGCCGGAGCAGGCCGGGTCTCGGCCGGCTGCGCCCATCCGCTTAGCGCGATGTGTACCGCCGTGAGGGCGTCGGCCCGCTTGAGGTCGCCGAAGTACCGGTTCTGGTCGAGGCGCCCGGCCAGCCACGCGGCGAAGTCCGTCTCGCCCTGGCGGCGGCACACGGCCCAGACCGCGGCCGTGGTGCGCTGCGGGTAGTAGACCGCGCGCAACGCCTCCAGGAGCTGGGCGGCCCTGTCTTCGTCGAGTACGTGGGCGGCCTGAGCCAGGTGCAGGACCTGCCGGAGGTTGACGACAGGCCAGGTCAGCGCGTCCCACTGCCCGTCCGGGGCTTGGCCGACCGCCACCTCGTCGTCGCCGTCGATCTCTCCGCGCACGTAGGAGGTGTAGATGCTGCCGACGCCGAGCATCCCGAACGGCGCGAGCTCGGCCGCCCGCAGCGCGCCGATGCTCGCCGCGCCGATCACGGAGATACCCCGGCCCATGGCGGCCAGGATCTCCTTGTGCCGCAAGGCCAGCGCCTGGTGGTAGACGCCGTCGATGAGAACCACCGTGTCGCCGCTGCGCAGGGCGCTGTCGAACAGGTCGCCGTGCCGGGCCGGCGGCCGTACCCGCACGCCGGGCACGGCGAGCTGCGGCTCGGTCTTCGCGAGCGTCGGCCCGACGAACACGTAGATCACCTGGGACCTCCGGACAGTGGCGCTGTGAAAGGAGTAGGGGAGGGCGCCCCTCCCCCGTGTCCCGTGGGTGGAACGAACGGGAGAGGGAGGGGCGCCCGGCTCAGGGCGTTCAAGGAACGGCTACTCCTCGTCGAAGACGTCCTGGGCGACCACCACGGCCTCGGCGATCTCTTCCATCGCCTCGGCCGGCGTCGCTGAACTGGCGGCTGCGGACTTGGACTGCTCCACGGGTTACTCCTTCTTCATGTGTTGCGGTTGCGGACGGTGCAGACGGCCAACCGCCCGTACCGGTGGTGGAGCGGGCCCTGCGGCTGGTCGCCTGCGGGTCCGCTCGCCCGCCCCGGAAAGGGGCGGGGGATCTGGGGGTGTTCAGCCCTGGGTGAGGGTGACGTGGTCGGCGACGATCCACTCCACCCCGCCGCCCTCGGGGCGCAGGAAGATCGCGCATGGGTTGATGCGGCGGGTGGCGGGGTCCTCCCACTCGCCGATGAACTGGACGACGCCTCGACGTCCGCCGTCGTCGACGGCCACCGCGCCCTCGCGGAGCCAGCGAGGGAGCTGACGGTCGTCCTTGGCACGGCGGGTGCCCGCCGATCGGAGAGGTCGCAGGTTCTTCGAGGCGGGACTGTTCATGCTGTGTCCTTGGTGGGTGGCTCAGCGGGGGGACGTGCGGAGCACGAGGTGGGCGCGGGGGACTTCGTCCATGCGCTGCCGGCTTGCCCAGCCGTCCATATAGGCAGGCAGGTTCTCGGGCATCGCCCAGCCTTGGAGTTCGTCGGGGAACGGCCTCGCCAGCACTTGGAGGTAGAGGCAGCCTCCGGGGCGGAGCCACCGGTCGCGGACCTGGCGCAGCAGCCGTTCGGGGTCGTACAGGTAGCGGGTGGTCATGCGGGCGACCACGAGGTCCACTCCGTCGACGGGGAGCCAGGGGGGCGGGCCCGTCTCGGCGTCGTGTGCCGCGTACGACAGGCCGGTCCCCTGCCCACGGAGCCGGGCGAGGCCCAGGTTGTGGGGCGAGAGGTCGAGTCCGGTCACGTGGTAGCCGTGCGCGTGGTGCAGCCAGTGCGCGAAGCGTCCCGTGCCGCAGCCGACTTCGACCGCCGTACGGCCGGCTCGCCCGGTGACCATGTGCTCGGCGACGAACAGCTGCTCCGCGGCGGTGATCGGGCCGTGCGCCGCGATCATGTTCAGGTCCCAGGGACCGGTCGTGCTGCGGATGGTGCCCGGCGCATGCGGCGGGGAGGCGGGACGACTCATGGTGTGGTCCTTGGGATGGCTGTCGCACGGGAGTGGGTGGGCCGTACTGAGGACCGTAGGTTCGCCCGCGGGAAGCAACGAGGACATATCACAGGACATTTGACGGGAGTAACGTCAGAGCTCTCACTCTGGGTGGCCGCGATCTCACGGCCGCCGCTCTCCGCGAGGTCCGCGACCGGGGGTAGCCATGTCCCGACCGGGAAACAGCAAGTTCGCCGATGCTCGTCGGCTCTTGGGCTGGCACAGCCAGAGCGATGTCGCCGACGCGTACGAGGCCCACTCGGCGCTGCTGGGCGAACCCGCGACCATCACCGTGCGCCAGGTTCGCCGGTGGGAGTCGGCTGACCCCGGCTGGCCCAAGCGGAAGATGACCCGGCGCGTCCTGGAGTCGATGTTCGGGGTGCCGCTCGCCGAGCTCGGCTTCATTCCTCCCGCCTCGGGGAAGGACTCCGTCGACCAGGAGGAGGAATCCATGCGCCGGCGTTCCTTCCTCGGTGGCTTCGTCGTGGGCGCGGCGCCTCTCCTCAACCCCGGCGGCCAAGGCCAGCTCGCCGCCGCCCTCGCCAACGCCCGCCGCTACAGCGACCACGCCCTGGTCGGCCACCTGCGCTCAGCGCTGGACGAAGCCGCGCGCAGCGACGGACGCACCGGACCGCGCCAGGCACTGCCCACCGCGCTGGAGCTTCTCACCGTCATCGACGAACTCGCCCGGGACACCCGCTCATCCGTCCGCCGCGAGCTGCTCATGGTCGGCGCCCGCACGGCCGAGTTCACCGCGTTCCTCCACCGCGACGCCGGAGCGCCGCCCCAGGTCACCCTGTACTTCCACGACCGGGCCATCGAATGGGCCAGCATCACGGGCGACGGCCCGATGCACGCCTACGTGCTGCTCCGCAAAGCCCAGGCCGCCGATCGCGGCGATGCGGCCCGCATGCTCGACCTCGCCCACGCCGCTGCCCAAGGCCCCTGGAGGCTGCCCCCGCGCGCCCGCGCCGAAGCCCTCCAGCAGGAAGCCCGCGCTCTCGCGCTCACCGGCGCCCCGCCCCACTCGGTCGCCCGCACCCTCGGCCAGGCCCACGATGCCCTCGCCTCCGCGGCCCCGGCCGAGCCGGCGACCT
This sequence comes from Streptomyces sp. NBC_01006, assembly GCF_045162725.1. Lineage (NCBI taxonomy): Bacteria > Bacillati > Actinomycetota > Actinomycetes > Kitasatosporales > Streptomycetaceae > Streptomyces > Streptomyces sp. NBC_01006. The sequence goes on from NZ_CP108702.1 coordinate 33,019, forward strand.
GCACGGGCCCGCTGTGTGCCGGATACAGCGAGAACCGGCTGATGGCCCAGAGCGCGATCTGCCACCGCGAAGCCGGACAGCCCCAACAAGCGGTCACCCTGCTCCGCCAGCACCTGGCCGAGGGCGCGTTCGCCACGCGCGACCGGGCCTTCTTCACCGCCCACCTCGCCGGGGCCCTGGCCGCCGCCGGACAGCCCGATGACGCCGCCGCCACCGGGCTGTCCGCACTCCAGCTCGCCGCGGTCCCCGGCTTCGGCCAGGCGCTCGGCGAACTACGCCGCACCGCCGGGGACCTCCGCCCGTACGCACGGCGGCCCGCCGTCCGGGAACTCCGCCAGGCCTTGACCTCCCTGCCGATCTAACCGGCGAGGAAGCCGCAGACCCTCTCGATCACGGCGGCCTGCCACACCTGAGTCTGCGGATCCGCGTACAGGGGGTCCTCGTGCACGGCGAAGCCGTGCTGCGCCCCGTCCAGCTCCATCAGCTCGGCCGGCCCACCGAACACCGGGAGGTAACGGCGGGAGGACTCCACCGGCACGAACGTGTCCTTCGTCCCGTGCACCAGCAGGGCTGGCGCCCTCACCTGGCGCAGGTAGACGTCCGGGTCGAGGTAGAACACCTCGTTGTGCAGGGCCCGGCCCAGCTCCCACGGGGACTTCTCCGTGTAGCCGCGCTCGTCCAGGTCCCGGGCGGCGGACGCGGTGATGTAGTCGGCGTCGAAGTACGGGCGGCTGGTGACGTACCGCTCCCGGTAGTCCAGACGGGGGTTGAGCAACACCAGGCGATCGACGTCCTGTGGCCGGTGGGCCGCATGGAGCGCGGCGGCACCGCCGGAGAACGAGGCCGCGATCACGTGCACCGGCCGGTCCACGCCCGCCTCGGTGCGCAGGTGATCGCTCGCGGCCCGGATGTCGTTGGCGACTCCCGCGATCGTCACCTCCTCGGCCCGGCCACCGCTCGCGCCGTGCGCACGCAGGTCGAACCGAAGGCATTGCACGCCCTCGTGGGCGAGCCCGGCGGCGAGCCGGGTGAAGAACCCGCCCTCATGCCGGGTAACCCCGGCACCGTGCACGAGGACTGCCGCCCCCACCGCCGTGCGCTCGGGCACCGTCAGCGTCCCCTTTAGCGCAGTGCCGTCCAACGATCCGAACGCGACGTCCAACTCAGAGGTCATGGACAGATCGTAGAGAACACCTCACTGGGGACGAGGGCGCCGAAGGATCCGCGGTTGCCCTCGATCGAGCCGTTGCTTAGTCCTCGGAGACGGTTCGGGCTGCGGCGAGCAGCCTCTGCGCCGTGCGCTGGCCAACCTGGTAGCGCTCGGCGATCTCGGCGGTGGTCACCTGTTCCAGGAGGAGAAGGGCGGAGACCTCCGTGACGCGGGGGTCGTGCCGGTGGCGCTGGGAGCGGTTGCGGGGATCGCCGGGCTGTCGGCCGGGGTTGTGGTGACGCTGGTCCGGGGAGTCGCGGCGGGCTTCGATGCTTCGGCGTGTCCACCACGATCGGCCGTGGCGCTCGGTGCCTGCGGGGAGGTAACCGGTGGTGGCGTACGCGCGGACGGTGGTGGCGTCGATGCCGAGAACGGCTCCGGCTTCCTTGTCGCTGAGGAGGTCGTCGGGGTGGAGCACGTCATCGGCAGGGGTCGCGGGGATGGGGGCGCCCTTGATGTAGGCGGTGGCCTGAGCGGCGTCGTAGAGGCGCAGCCTCTCGCGCGGGTTGAGGACGGGGACGCGGGCGCGGAAGTCGGCGCCGTGGCGGCGCCGCCAGGTGTACACGGGCAGGCCGCTCGCGGTGGCGATGTCGTCCTCGGTCATGGTGCTGCGTCCCTGGGGGATCATCCGCGGCTCTCTTTCGGTGGGGCGGGTCCAGCGTGCCGTACGCCGGACCGGCGGGTGTTGGTGGCTCGGGGCTGATGAAGAGGCTCGTCTTCCGGTACGGGTAGGGCGGTCGGTGCCACGACGGGCTTGAGCCGGGGGACTGCGGCGGTGCGCACCGGGAGTCGGCCAGCGGACCGGGTGTCGCCCGGCGGCCTGGTGCTGCTGCTGCGTGCGCGGCCAGGGGCTGGCCCCCGGTCTGCCGTCGCGCTCCCCCGCTGGGAGCGGCTCGGTGCGGGGGGGGGGGGGAGCACCGGGGTGCGCACGGGGGATGGCCGGCGGACCGGGTGTCGCTGGGCGGCCTGAGCCGTGTTCCGGCGCGCGCGGCCAGGGTCGGGTCCTCGGGTGGCCGTCGCATCGCCCTTCGTTTTGGGGCATGAAGGTGCCCGGCCGGTTTCGCGGCTCCGGCCGGGCGGTAGTCGGGTCAGTCAGCGCGGACGGCCAGAATGCCGTCGCGTAGCTCCCATTCGTCGGCGTCGACCAGTTCGCTGGGATAGATGTAGTGGTCGCAGTCCGGGTTGGTGCAGTAGAGCAGGGCGGTTACGTCTCGCAGAGCAAAGAGTCCGGTGGCGCACCGGCCGCAGCGCGGGAAGATCCAGGAGCTGAGGCGGCGGCCCTGAATGACCGGCTGGAGCTCGGCGAGGAGGTTCTCCGTGTCCTCGTGCAAGGTACGGACGGCTCCGGCGGAGTCGTAGAGGATCCGGTAATCACCGGTCTCCGTGTTGCAGGCGGTGAGTTGCAGGCTCTCGTGGTCGGCGACGGGGTGGTCCACGGTGACGTCCCCGCTGAGGTGTCCGGTGCCGCTGATGGTGACGAGCCACGGACCGACATGAGCTACGAGGAAGCTGTCGTCACCATCCCAGGAGCGGGTGGCGAGGATGCCAATGCGGCTCAGGGCAGCTGTCAGATGTGCGGACAGCGGGGGCAGGGTGTCGGTTGTGTGCATGGAGTGCCTTTGTGCGGTGGGGCCCGGCCGGATCGGGTCTCCGGCCGGGCGGGGGGTGGTCAGGAGCGGTTGTCACCGTGCTGGTGGGGGATGGTGAGCGGCCGGGGCTCGGCCTCTTCGGTGAACTGGGCGAGTGCGGCGCAGGCTGTGTTCAGCGCGGACCCGCCCGGGATGTGGTGTGCGGAGGCAGCGAGCAGGTCGGCGATGGCACCGGCGAAGGCTGAATCGTCCAGCCCTTCCACGGGGGCGGGCCGGACGGTGGTGCGGACGTAGGTCAGGGCGCGGTGGAGGATGTCGACGGCGTCGTGGTGGTCTGCGGTTGCGGCGTGCATGACGTCGCTGACGGCTCCGGTGAAGGCGGCCTGTGTCTGTGTGGGCGCCAGGTAGCCGTGAACGCTGGCGGCCTCCGCCACCAGTTCCACTCCCCGCTCCACATCCGTCGGGCTGTCTACGTGGTCGTAGAGATCCATGTAGGTGTGGACGGTGGCCAGCCCGGTGCGGGCGTAGGCGTCCCGCAGGGCGCCTCGGATCGCGGTGACGGCTGCGTCGGCGTCGGTGTCCGGGGCGGCGTCGGCCCGCCCGGTGTAGACCGGCTCGTATTCGGTCTCCCCGGTAGGGCGGTAGAAGACTTGCCACCCCTGCTGGGGCGTGGGGTTACCGCCGTGCTGGCGCATAACAGTGATGTGGCTGCCGGTGGGGGTGTCGATGACGATCCTGTCGGTTGCAGCGCTGACGTACTCGTGGTGGTTGAAGTGGATTCCGGCGGCGTTGAGGGCCAGCTCCAGTACGGCGGTCCTGGCGACCTGGCTGTCGGTGATGGTCATGGTGTGCCTCCGTGCGGTGGGGGGGTGGGTGGTGCGGACCGACCACCTCACCCGACACAAGCTGATTTACAGCGATAGATGACAGATCAGAGGACGGCGGCGACTTGGGCGCCGAGCCACTGGGCGACATTGCAGCTCACGGCGTTGCCCGCCTGCTGGGTCTGCTCTGTCTTGTTGCCGCGCATGATGTAGTCGCCGGGGAACCGCTGGGCGGCCAGCTGCTCGCGCGGCTGCAACATCCGGAAGCCGCAGTCCTCGACCCGCAGGGGCTCGGTGTCGGCGGAGGTGAGGACTCCGGCGGAGTCGCGGGTGGCGAGGGTGAGCATCGGCTCACTGGTGGGCTTGGCCGTGCCCTTGCGGTAGGGGATGACGAGTCCGTGGTGGCGGCCACGGGCGGCGAGCGTGGCGAGCGGGCGTTCCACGGTGTCGACGCGGCCGTTGCGACGCATGGTGACGACGTAGGGCATGGTCACCAGGGCTTCGGAGTCGCGGGTGGTGCGGGTCCTCATCGGCTCGGCGATGCCGGTGGTGGTGTCGTTCCAGCTGCCGCCAGCGGGAACGAGCATGCCGTGGCGACTGGGAACCAGAAGGCCTTCGCCGACCTTGCGCGTCCGGGACGGGAGGGGAGCCTGCTCGGGGAGCATCGCCCGGCCGTCGTGCCCGGAGTGGTTGAGCGTGAGGAGGCTCGCGCGCTGCGGGTACTGACGGAGCCCCTTCTCGATGCGCTCCAGCGTCTTGGCCGCCAGGGGGCGGGTCCGGTCGCCGATCCTCGTGCCGAGGTTCGTCCAGTCGATCGCTGCGGCGGCCGGTCGGGTGTAGGGCTCGACCAGGGAGTTGCGGCACCGGGTGTTGGGGCAGCGGTAGTCGTACTGCCGGGCGTACTTGCCGATGGTCCGGCCCTTGCGCCAGGTCTGGACGCCCTCGACGTCTTCCCCGCAACCGGCGCACCAGGCGAGCGGACGGGGGCGCAGGTCCGGCATCGGGATGCCGACGCGGGTGAAACAGATGTAAATGCGGTCGCGCCACTGCGGGGCGTGGAGGTTGTCGGGGCCGCCGACGTGGGCAGAGGAGACCGAGACGATCTGGGAGTTGTAGCCGAGCAGTTCAATGCCCTGGACCCACCAGCGGAAGAGGCGCCAGTCGGTGGCGAACTCCGTCACGTTTTCACACAAGATCGCCTTGTAGTAGTGGACCTCGGCGGCCCTCATCACGTCGTACGCAGTCGCGCGGGTGCGGACGAACGCCTGCGGGTCAACAGGTTCGTAGTCGTCGTCGCCGATGCCGATCTGCCCGTCCTGCACGCTGCGCCGGGTGCCTCCGGCGGGGCTGATCTCAGTGCAGATCGGGGAGGCCCACAGGATGTCCGTGCGCGGGAGCTTCCTCATGTCGTAGTTGTTGATGTCGGCGCAGATGTGGTCTGCGTCGCGGTGGTTGGCGCTGTGGGTCTCGATGGCGACCTTGGAGTGGTTGGCGGCGAGCTTGAGCTCGTATCCGGCGGCCACGAGGCCGGTGCTGGAGCCTCCGGCGCCGCAGAAAATGTCCGTTGCGGTCAGGGACATGACAGCTCTCATTCCGTGGTGATGGGCTTCTGACGGGCTGCCAGGGTGGGTACCGACCACCCTTGGCGACAAGAACAATTTTACAGCAATAGCAGACATTGTGGCGGTGTTTCCGCAGCTCAAACGGGTGATTCCCACACGCGGGGGGAGGCCGCGAGCCCCGGCGGCGGCTCGCCGATGTGCCGGGCCGAGCGGGGTGGGTCCCTCGTTGGGCGGCGCTCTCGGTGGCCCTGCGGGCGGGTGGGGGTGGCGGAGCTTGCGGAGCCGGCCCCGCCCGGCCGTAGGGCATGGTGCGGAGGGGCGTCCAACGAGGGACCCACCCCGCGCACCACAACCTTCCCCCACTCGGCGCGCGTTGTCGTCGCCCCCCTCAGCAGGGTGGCCGGGGGTGTGGGCGGCGGAGCCCCCGCTGTCTGGACCTGCACCCAACTATGCGGAAGCCCGCGAAAGTGCGATTGTCCGGATGTAGCATCCTGGCAATTGGGTTGGAAGGTGTCCCACATGGCCGTGTTACCTGTTTGCCAGGACTGCTGCCAGATCGTCACGGTCAACAAGAACGGAAAGATCGAGACCCACAGCCCAGAGCCCTACGGCGAACGGGCGTGCAACGCCTCTGGCCTGCTGACCGGCCGCGTAAGGGACATTGTGGTGAGCAGCGCCCTCCGGGCGCACGCCGTCAGGCGGAGCAGGCCGACTACTTCGTGGGGGCCTGTCCGTAAGTCGGGATCGCTGCCGCGCATGCCTGAGGCCGACCTCGATGCCATGCCGGCCCCGAAGTGGCTGCCGCAGTTGAAGGCTGGAGCCCTGGCCTCGGTGACCCTTCCCGCCGCTGGGTGGCTCGGTGTATGGCTCCCCGGCTACGCGAAGCCCACCCAGGCGTATCGCGTAGAGGCCCTGACACAGCGCAATGTGACCTCAACCTGGAGCGCGCGCATGGAGTGCTGGACGGTAAATACCCAGCATTTCCTCTCCGTTGCGAACGCACTAATGCGGCGGAATGAACAAATTTTGGTAGGCCGCGAGTACAACCCCAGGGAAAAATGCACTTCCAGCTGCAAGGCAGCTCGCGGACCCTTGTGTACATGTTCCTGTCACGCTAAGCACCACGGCGGCGGACGATGGATGGCTGGCTGGTGCGTAGCCGAAGAGTTCGGCACCGTGGTCGATGGCAGCCGTTGGCACTGGATGATCACAGGTAAGGCTTAGGAAGCGGTCTCAGTTAGGCCCTATCCGTCCGATCATGCACCTACCGCGCCGACGGCATCTCGGCTGCCTCTACGGCCGATCTTGATGGGCCCGACCGCGGTATCGCGGCCGGGCCCAGATCTAGCGTCCCGGCCGGGGTCCGCGCTTGGGATCAGCCGCTGTCCGGCGCAGGTGTCCCGGCTGGTCGGCCGGGGCGCCCCTGGGCTTCGGCGGCTTTCGGACGGTGGTCGAGCGGGACCTCGCAGCGTTGACCTTCACTTGCGAGGCGGCCAGGCCCTCGCCCAGCTTGCGCATGCGCTTCTGGAGTTCGGATTCGTCCTCGCGCCGAGGAGCGGCAGATCGCCCGTAGCGGTCGGCGGCCTCGTGGAGTCTGTCCATGCAGGTGGCCGGATCCGGTTCGTGACCGCGTAGGCGGTCGGCCGCGCGCGTCGCCAGCTTGGCGATGCGCTCGCAGATCCGGATGGAGGTCTTCTTCCACCAGGCCTGCACGCGGCCGTCGCCCATGATCTTCTCGAAGTGGGCGCCGGTCTGGCGCGCGATGGCTTGCCGCAGGTTCCGGGCCGCACCACGCACGGTCTGGATGTCCTGCCACTCGGGCGTCGTGTGCAGTGCGTCCTGGTGCTGGTCCGCTGCGGCGAGGGCCCTGTTGACGGCAGCGGCGTCCTGATCAGCGGCCGTTCCAGGTGCGTCGTCTCCAAGCCGTCCGCTCCCTGCCGCGTTCTCCTCAGGGGCAGGAACCACGGGCTGGATGGTCTCGGGTCCGTCAAGCGCCTGTTCCAGGGCGGTCAGCTCGTCGTGGAGCGCTTCCCGGAGGTCGTGAGCGACGCCTCCGTTGGCCAGAACCGCGGCCTCCCATGCGTCCTGGAGTGCGCTGATGTCGCTGAGGAGATCCGTGTCGGCGACGTCGGGCTCGTAGGAGGTGAAATCGTCGGGATCGGGCCCGGTCCACAAGGGAAGGTCCGCCTGGGGGATGACTTCCCCGGCCGGCTCCACCGGCGCAGGCTCCGAGACGCTCGGCGGGGCGGCGGCGGGCTGCTCCGGTCCTACCTCGTCCCGCTCATCGCCTGCCGGCACGGGAGAGGTGGAGATGTATTCCGCAACGTTCGGTGAAACGGCCGATTCTGCCGACTCCTCGGGGGACGGCATCGGTACCGGGTCGGCTTCGGCTTCGGCCTCGGGACGGTCGTCGACGGGGACCGATAGGTCCCGTGCCGGTTCGGGTACGGCAGGGATCGGCTGCGGAGCGATCGGTTCGGACTGAACGCTGGTACTCAGGTCCTGGTCAGGTGTGGCAGTCACCGTCTCGCTGGCCTTGGCACTCTGCTGCTGGTCAGCCATCTCCTCGGGTTCGGCCACGGCGGTACTGTGCGACGGCTCTTCCACCTGGACGTCCTTGGCAGCCGCGGGCTCGACCTCCGGGATGACGGCCTGTCGAAGAGCCTCCCGCTCCTCGCGGACTGCCGCGGCCGTGGCCTGGAGGCGCGCCTCCAGGCGGCGGGCATCGCGGGCTAGGTAGGCCAGCGGAAACATCATGTGCTGCCGCTCAGGCCCAGGTGTGGCGGGCAGGTAGGAGACCCATGTCATGGCCGCCGCGTCCACCGCGTTGAGGCGGTCTTCCATCTGATTCGCGTACAGCGCCTCGTGGGGCGCGGATGCGAGGCCCGCGAGCGCGTCGGTGACGGCCTGCAGGTGGTGATCCTGTTCGTACGTCGCCGGCCAAGCTCGCGCCGCCGCTTCGGTGACCGCGTTGCGGTGCCGGGCCGCCAGGGCTGCCATCTCGGATCGTACGACGTCCGCGCGGGTCGCTGTTTCGGTGTCCTGCGCGGGGACGGGCGCCGCCCCGTATGCATCGACGTTGCCGATCGAGTAGAGGATCGCGCTGTGGTGCGCGGCTTCCTCGGGGGTGGCGACCGGCGGGGTGACGTCGAGGTCGGCAGCCGGGTCGGTGATTTGCCCGTACCAGCCTCCGGCGGCCGAGTAGCGCACGATGGCGAACTCGACGCCTCCTTCGAGAACCTCACCGTAGTCCGGGTCCTGACCGACCTCGCCCGACAAGCGCAGGCTGAACCGCGCGTCTTCGTCGAGAGCTGTCGTGCGGACGTACTGCTCCTGCGGGGGTTCGGGCACATCCGCTTCCAGCTCTGTTTCCGGGTCCGGCGGCGTGTCTGGCTCCGGCTGTGGTTCCGCTGGCCCGGGGAATGCGACGGCCGGCTCGACGGCTACGTCGCGGTCGGCACTTGGGGCCTGCTCCTGTTCGCGTTCGGCACGCGTGGCCTCCAGGGCCGCGCGCAGGTGGTCCCGGAGGCGGTTGGTGTCGTAGAGGAGGTGGGCGATGCGGTAGCCCATGTGCTGGCGCTCTGCACTTCCCGGGTCCTCGGACAGGGTGCCGCGGAGCACCGTGGCGGCCTGTTCGACCGCTTCCAGGTCTGCTGCCATCCGGCGCGCGCCCGCCGCGTCGACTACGGCGCTTTGCATCCCAAAGAGCCGCTCGACCAAGTGCTGGAGCTGAGGGTTGCTCCCGTAGGCCGTGGGCCAGGCCCTCGCCGACGCGGTCGCGATCAGGTCGCGGTGCATGCTCGCGGTGTCGCGGAAGGCCCTGCGGACCACGTCGGCTCGGGACAGTCGGCCCTCTGGTTGTGCGCCGGGGATCGGATCCCCGTACGGGACCGCGGTGAGCGACGAGAAGTAGACGGCTCCTTCGTGTGCCGCCTGGAGCGGGGTCGCGACCAGTGAGGTGACATCGCCGGGAAGGCCTTCTGCGGACAGGCGGGCGAACCATCCTCCGCCCTGGCTCGGTCGCACGGCGGCGATGCCGGTTTCCCGGTAGAGCAGCTCGCCGAACTCCGGCGGCTGGCCGTCCCAGCCGTACAGCCGCAGCTCGAACTCCGGATCTGCGAGGGCAGTGGTCTCGATGTACTGCACGGGCGCCGGCGGATCCTCCACATCGGGGGCGGCGGATCCGGTGTCAGGCGTCGCCGTCATGTCGTGCTCCTCCGCGTTGTTGCGGCTGTCGATGCCGTCGGCGCCAGGCACGTGGCCGGTGTCGGTCCCAACAGGGTCGTCTTGCGGACCGTCGGGCTGGCTCTCGGTGGCCGGTGTCTGGGTGTCTGGTACGGGAGGCGTCTCAGACTGCGTACTGGCGGTCAGGCGGTCTGCGGACTGTTCGCCCGGTTCACCGGAGACGGCGGACTGCCGGGCGGGCTCTTCGTCGGAGAGGTCGGCTTCCGGTGGTGGAGGGCCTGCGGCGACGTGCGCGATCTCGGCCGGTGTGTGGTCGGGCCAGGGGGTGGGCGCGCTGCCGAGCCACTCGGCGACGTGCGGGTGAGGCACGCCGGGGTGGGCATCGGCCCAGATGATGGCGGTCTCGTGCGGGCGGCCGAAGGCGCGTCCCACCAGCTGGCCGTACTCGTCGACGATGACGGTGTTGAGCACTGAGCGCGGATGTGTCCGGGCCAGATCGGGCGGCAGAGTGGTCGCGGTGTAGGAGCGGCCCTCGTAGGTGTACCTCCACCAACCGTCGGCGAGGTCTTCGGTGGTGACCGGTGGCATGTCGGCCTCGGCCACGACCTCGGCGGCCGGGAGGTCCTGGCCGGTGATGGTGCGGATGCTGGTGCCGTCCGGCGATACGGATTCCACGACGTAGCGCATGGCGTCGTGGAAAACACGGTCCTGCGGCGCGTACCCGGAGGCGGTGGTGCCGGGTGCACCGGCCGCTTCGGGGGCCGGTGTGGATTCCGCGACGGGTGGGCTCTCGGGGGTGTCGGGCTCCGTGGGGCTGTGGCCGGGTGCTGTCGGCGCGTGCTCGTCACGGGGCTGGGCCGGTACGTCGGCAGGCGCACTCCGGGTGCTGTCGCTGTCTACGTCCTCCAGACCAGGGAGTTCGGCCCGGTCCTCGTCCTGCTTGTCCACGGCTGCCTCCTGGGACGGGGTGATCGGCTCCTTCGGCGGGGTCTGCTCAACAGGGGCGGCCGGTTGGAGTGCGCGGGCGGAAGCCAGCTTCTCCTTGCCGAGCACGGCGTCGTCCGCCTCGACCGGAGACGGGGCCTCCTCTACGGGCTCAGGGTCCGCACGAGGTGGCGGCGGTGTGTAGGGCCCGGCGTAGGGGTCCAGCTCGCCGATCGGCGGGATCGACGCGCGGCGCCGGGCCGTCTCATACTCCTCGAAGTGCAGCTTGTCGGCGGCGTTGAGCAGCACCTTGCGGGAGCGCCGACCGACAGCGGTGGTCGTGTCGACGGCATCGGCGGCGGCCTCGGCTGCGAGGCGCAGTGCCTGCATCTGGGCCACGCTCATCACGTAGCGGCGGTGGTCGCCGGCCCACGGCGGCGTCGGCAGCTCGGAGCCGTCCGGGTAGGTCCCCACGAGAGGCAGGGTGCGCAGCAAGGCGACCTGAGCCGTGGTCAACTTAATCTCGCGGACCGCGTACGGCGGGGTGATCGGCCGAGTGTGGCCGACCATGGAGCTGGGCTTCCTGTCGGTGTTCACGTTTCCGGCGGCTCTCAGGGCGGGCAGTCCGGACTTCGCCGGCAGCTGCTCGTGGAAGGGCATGTCGTCGGGTGGTCCTCCGGCGGCGTCCTGTCCCCACCAGTAGCGTTTGCCGTCGTCGCCGATCCGGGCGCGGACCCAGCCGATGACCTCACCGGGCTCGTGGACGTTGCCGTCCCAGTCCACGACCATGTTCTCCGCAATGGTGCCGTGGCCGGCCTCGACGTCCAGGTCGCGCAGGCGCCGCCGGTACGGGTAGCGCATGACGATGCCTGCAGGGGTGGCGGCCTGGGCCGCGTCCGCTTCGTTCTGCCTTCGCCGTTCCAAGTCGGCCGGGTTGATCAGGGATGCGTCCGGCTGGCCTGGCCGGTAGAGCTCCGACCGGTGGTAGATCCGGGCGCCGACGGCCTCGGTGTCGACGAGCGCGACGTCGCCGTTCAGGGACACGAGCCGGCCGGGACCCTCGGGGGTGATCACGTCGAGTTGTTCGCCCGCGTCGACCTGTTCGGCGATCTCGTCCCGTTCCTCGCCAACCGTGTCGTTGTCCTCGGGGGCGGGCTGCGGTGTACCGGCCGTGGGGACGTCCGGAGTCGGCCCGGTGTCGCCGGTCGGTGCCGTGGCGGGTTCGAGGTTCTCGGGGCTGGTGTTCTGCGCCCGTGTGGCGGCCGGGGTCGCAGCGGCTTCGAGGGTCGCGGCCTTCCTGGCAGCCTTGGCGGCATCCCGCTTCGCCTGGGCGGCAGCCTTCTTCTCTTCTGCTGCGGCGTGTGCCTCAGCGTCCCGGTCGGCGAGGATGGCGGCCTGGTTGATGCCGGGGCTGCTGTCGATGCCGCGCTCGCGGTCGCAGGCGGCCCGGACTTCGGCGAGGGCGCGGTCCATCTTGTAGCCCTCGGCCGAGCGCCACTTCCGCGGCACCGGCCAGACGAACGCTGAGCCGTCCTGCGCACGCAGCGCCTGGTCCAGCTCGGCGGCGAACGCCTCGGCGTGCTCGCGCTCGCCGGGCTCCCATTCCGCGATGCCGGCGTAGGAGACGCTCTTGAGCCGGTGGCCGTTGGCCGGCACGACTTCCCAGCCCTCGGCGATCTTCGAGGTCCGCTCGACCAGGACGTAGCCGGGCGTCGCCGCCATGTGCAGCCGTTGGCCACTGCGTCCTTCAGCAGCGGCCTTGACCCACCAGTCCTGCGACTGCAGCCACACCCGCCGGACCGCCTCGACCTCGGGGTCTGCCGACGCGCTGTCCACGGCCGCGCGAAGCGGTACCTCTTCGGCGGCCGCGGTTGCCTGCGCGGGCTCCGCTTTCTGTGGCTCGGGGGCCGATGCCCCTTCCGGCGCCGGGCCGGTTTGCGGTTCGACGGGGACGGTCTGACCCTGCGCTCCGGCGGCAAGAAGGTCTTGGAGTGCTGCGAGTTCACGGTCCCGGACCGCGCCCAGAACGTCGAGAGCAAGCATGCCGTCAATCCGGTTGATCAGCGTCTGCGGGCTCATCGCCTCCAGCTCGGCGGCGGTGAGGCTTTCCCTGTCCAGCACCGGAAGCTGATCGAAGCCCAGCACGACCTGCGCATTGGACGCGCCGAGGCTGTCGAAGCCGACGTACAGCGGAATGCCCCGAATGTTGGCGTACAGGATGCGGGAGTCGGGGTCGAGGTTCTGCTTCTCGGGAGGCAGCTCAGCGGCCTCCCGCATGACCCTGAGAAGGCTGTCCCGCACTTCGGTTCCGGCGGCCTCGCGGTCCGTGAAGGTGGTGTTCCGCCGGTCCATACGGAAGTCGGCGCCCTGGTCGCGGAGGTACTCCATGGCGCTCTCCAGGGCACGGACCTCGTCCATGCGTACGGAGGCCTGGCTCTCCTGACGTTCGCTTTCCCGCTGCTGCGCCAGGAAGTCCAAGGTGGCGGTCAGGCGCTGCGCGTACCGGTGCGCGACGTCCGCGATCTGCAGGAGCAGCGCCCGGTCCTCCTCGCGGGCGTACGCGTTGTTTTCCGCCAGGTAGGTGTCGGCGCGGTGAGCGGCCTGCGCCAGGCCCTCGAACTGCTCGGCAACCATCCCGCCGCCTGTGGGGCCTGCAGTCGCCGCCGCGACGCGGCTGCGGTGGTGCCATGAGGCGACCAGGCCGGCGGGATTGGTGTATCCGGGAGCCTCGTCGGCCAGCACGCCCTCGGCGTCCACCAGCATCGGCAGTGCTGTCTGAGTCGCCGCCCAGTGCTCGTAGACGGTCTGGACCCGGTTCTGCTCGAACGTGGCCTCCGCCTGGCTGCCGAAGGGGCGCACCACTTCTGTCCATCCCGCTCCGGCCATCGCCGCGATGTCCTTGTCGATGATCTGCGCGAGTACGGGGTCCGGCTCCGGGGCTTCGGGAACAGGAGGCGGGTCGGCCTGCGGGTCGTGGACCGCTGCGTGGACGGCTTCGGCGACTCGCGCCACCACTGCCCTGCGGGTCTCCGGGGAAACCTGGAAGTACTGCCTGGCCCACTCGGGCCAGTCGTCCATGTCCAGGTCGTCCCAGCGGTCGCTGAGGTGGTTGCCCACCCACTTGATCAGGGGGATCGCGAGGTTGGTGACGTCGTTGGACCTCGCCCAGGTGATGACTCGCTCGTCCAGGAGTCCGCCCGCCGTCAGCTCGCGCACGGCGGTCTCCCACGGGTCCACCACGGACGTGGCTCCGGGCCCGGTGGGGTCCGGCTGGACCTGACCGTCCGGGAGCGGACCGTCGGCTGCGGACGGCGCAACAGGTGCCGGTGCGTCGGGCGAGCTGCTCGTGGCCGGCGCGGCGGGCTCCGGCTCCTCGGCGCTGTCCCCCAGGGTGGCGGGTTCCTTGGCCGCAGGTCCGGCGGTGACGGATGAGGCGGCCTCGGGCATCAGGGTGTCCGGGCCGTCGCCGAGCAGCAGCAGCTCCCCGGGAGCCGCGGTGCTCCGTGCGGGGGTGGTCGATGGCTCCTGGGCGGTCGAATCCGTCGCCTGCTGCTGGATGGCATGCTCGTCGGCGATGAGGGATCGCAGCCGGTCGGCTTCTGCCCGGAGCTCAGCGAGCTTCTCGGCGGCGTCGCCGGTGGGCGTGGGTCCGGACTCCTCCTCCAGGTTGGCCTTCTTCTCGTTGACGATGACGAGCTTGCTGAGGAGCTTCTCCTCCATCTCCTTGGAGCGGGCCGCGATCCGGTACGGGTTGTCCTCGTAGGTGCGGAAGTTCGCCGCGGCGTCAGCCCTGTGGCCTTGCTGGTTGTGGATTTCGCGTTCGAGTTTCTCGGCGTCGTCCGGGAGCTTGGTGAGGAAGTTCTCCAGGGAGACGATCGCGCCGCGGCCGTTGGACTCGTTGACGGCCGAGCACTGCCACTGCGCGCGGTCGTCGCGGTGGCCGACGGGGACGACGTGGCCCCAGGCGAAGCGGAGCTTGAGCTGGCGGCGGCCGCCGGCGTCGTAGGAGATTTCGCCGTGGAAGTCCTGTCCGCCCAGGGTGCCGACGGGGACGCGCTGGCCGGGGCTGAGGCTGGGGTCGCGGGCGAGGGCGACCATGCGGGCTCCGAGGGTGGCGGCCGCGGTGTCGCGGCTGCGCAGGGTGCGGCCGTCGATGGTGATGGCGAAGGCGTCGCCGCCGGTCGGGCGGCGGTTGGGCATGGCCGCGCGCATCCCTTCCAGGCAGGGGGCTGCGCGCTGGAGGTAGTCGTCCAGGTCCTTGGCGAGCTGGAGGCGGCCGTCTTGCTGGCGGTCCCAGGCGCGGGCGAGGCCCTGCATGCGGGCGCGTTCTGCGGTGGCTTCGGCGAGCTGGAGGATCGCGGGGTCGCCGGAGGCGAGCGCGGAGAGCATTCCGAGGTTGAGTGCTTCCTCGCCGATATCCTCGATCTCGCGCAGGTTGAAATCGCGGCGCTGGATCTGGGAGATGAAGCGGGCCTTGCGGGCCAGGGCGTTGAGACGGAACTCGTCGAAGCTGCCGCTGGTGACGTAGTAGAAGAGGCGGACGTGGTCGGGGGTGTCGGGGATGCTCGGGTCGTTGAGGTTGCCTTGCCGCTCGATGCGGCCGTCCCGCTGGGCCATGTCGGCGGGCCGCCACGGGTAGGACAGGTGGTGGAGCGCGGTCGCCCTGTCCTGGATGTTGGTGCCGGTGCCCATCTTCTCGGTGCTGCCGATGAGCACGGCGACGCGGCCGGCGCGGCAGTCCGCGAAGAGGCGCTCCTTCTTCTTGTCCGTGGACGCCTCGTGGATGAAGCGGATCTCCTCGCGGGGCATGCCCGCGGCGATGAGGTGCTCGCGCAGGGAGTCGTACAGGTCTACGGGATGCTCGGCGCTGGAGCCGGGGGTGCCCTCGTCGCAGAAGACGAGCTGAAGTCCGCCGGGTACCGGCTGCGGTGTGGGGTCGGTCTTCGAGGTGGGGTAGACGACGTCCTTGGTCTGCTCCCAGACCTGCATGATCTGCTCGGCGGCGTACTCCAGCTTGCTGCCCTCACCCTCTTCACCGCCCACCAGGCGCATGTCGAGGCTGGCCCGCAGCCCGAGCCCCAAGGCTTTGAGGACGCCTCCGGGCTTCCTTACCCACTCCTGGCGGGGCAGTTCCTTGATGAACTGGCGTTGTGAGCCGGTGACGGCGAAGTGGATGGGCTCGCCGCGCTGGCCGTCGGGGCCGGCCAGGACTGGGGGAACGGGGAGGTTGAGGTCCTCGGCCATCTGCACGTCGGCGAAGGCCCTGTACGCGGTCATCAGCTCGGGCACGTTGAAGAAGCGGGCGAAGCGCGCCTTGTACTTGTAGCCGTCGCCCTTGGCATCGGGCTCCAGGGAGGAGACGACCTCGCCGAAGGTCGCGGCCCAGCTGTCGAAGTTCTCCAGGCCCATCCGCTCCAGGAGTTCGGGGCCCAGGTAGCGCTTGAGGACGTAGGCCTCGGTCACGCTGTTCGCGATCGGGGTGCCGGTGGCGAGGGTCGCGACACGGTTGTGGCCGTTGTACTCGCGCAGGTAGTCCAGCAGCATGTGCAGCTTGGTCGCCTTGGCGGAGCCCTGGATACCGGCCCCGGGGATCGCCGAGATCGTCCGCAAATTCTTGTACTGGTGCGCTTCGTCGACCATCACGTAGTCGATGCCGGTGTCCTCCAGGCACATCCCGGCCCCGTCGGACGACTCGTCGATCTGCTTCTGCAGGCGGGCCTCGGCGTTGGCCAGGCTCGTCTCGATGTCCGTGATCGTCTTGTCGTGCATGCCTGCCTCACGGGCGGCATCGAGCTGCGCGCGCAAGCTCGCCATCTCGCGGTCGAGGTAGGCCTGCATGGTCTCCGGCCGCAGCGGGGCCACGTTGAACGCCTCGTGCGTGAAGATCACGGCATCCCAGTCGCCGCCCGCGATCCGTGCGAGGAACTTGGCCCGCCGCTTCTTGTTCAGGTCACTCGCGCTGATCGCCAGCAACTTGACCCGCTCACGGTCCGGGTAGATCTCGCGGAACTCCCGGGTGACCTGCTTGAGCATGTGGTTGGGGACCACGATCATCGGCTTCTTCGCCAGCCCCGTGCGGCGCAGCTCCATCGCGCCGGCCACCATCGTGGCCGTCTTGCCCGCGCCGACCACATGGGCCAACAGCGCGGTCGGCTCGGACACGATCCGGCGCACCGCCGCGTTCTGGTGATCCCGCAGGCGCCGCTGCCACAGCGTGCTCATGCCCGGCAGCGTCAGCGGCGCCTTGTCGTACTCCGGGAGGACCAGGCTGTTGAACGTGGTGTTGTAGATCCCCGCAAGGCGCTCGGCCCGCTCCGAGTCCGCCCAGATCCAGTCGTCGAAGGCCTGGACGATCAGCCGCGCCTTCTCCCGCGCAGCGTCCGTGGCCACCTGGTTGACGTGGATCTTGCCGTCCTGGTCCCTATAGGTGACCTGGATGGTCGAGTCGGCCTGGCGCAGGATCGCCAGCATCAGCTCCTGCGCGGGGCGCTCGGGGGTGCCCCACTCCGAGCGGGCCAGGTCGCCGATGTGCGCCCCACGGACCTCCCAAGTGGTACCGCCCGCGTGCCTCACCTCGGCATGCTCGAAACCCAGATGACGCAGGAAGGCCTCGTAGTCCTGGACCGGAATCCACGGGGCGCCGCACTTCGCCTTGATCTCGGCAGGGGTGAGGTCCTCGGGCTGGACCTTCTCCAGCGCCGCGACGTTGCCGATGTAGGAGGGATCCTCCGTCGCGGCCTCGCGGGCCTGCTCCAGCTTCTCGCGGACGTTGCCCGACAGGTAGCGGTGGCGGGGCTCCCAGAAGCCGGCCTGCGCCGGATCCCGGAACGCGAGGTGGCTGATCTGGACGGCGGCCTCGTTCTCGGTGACACCGAGCAGGCTCGCGACCCGAAGCATGTCCAGCCGGCCGCCGTCCCACTCCAGGGCCAGGGCGAAGGCGTCCTCGGGGGTGGCCGCCGTCGTGGGCAGCACCCGGGGCTCCAGGACCCGGGTGTGCAGCACCGCCTGCTCGACGCCGGACGCGGTGCGCTCGTCCCACTCCTCCAGGCCGAACAGCACATCGGCGTCGGGGTCATCGTCGATGAGCCCGTAGGCGGTTCGGGACTTCCACTCGTCCGGGACCTTCGCCAGCCCCAGCCGGGCGGCGCGCTCCTTGGCCTCCTTCGGCGTGAAGATGCGGAACTGGCCCGGCTTCGTCAGCGGCGGATTCTTCCTGCGGTAGGCCTGGTAGGCCTCGCGCAGTACGGTCCGAAGCTCGGCGAGCTCCGCCGTCTCCCCCGCCTCGGCAGTGGCGCTCTCCGCCTTGTAGAGGGCGAGGGCATGGGCCTTGAGGCTGATGAGCTGGACCAGGCGGCCGTGCTGCTCGGAGTGGACGTCGAGAGGGACGATGCTGCCGTCTTCCACGATCGTCGGGTTGCCCAGCTCGTCCAGCCCGAGCGAGCCCTCGGTCAGCGCCTGCTTCAGCGACACCACCCCGTCCCCGACGGCCGTCGGCCGGACGGTGGAGGGCGTCGCGGTCAGGCCGACGGCGGCGGCGTGGGCCGCGATCGACTCGGTAGCCGCGGTCAGGCCCGCGGCGGCGTCGCGCTCGCCGGCGACGGTGGGCTCGGGACCGTACTTGCCGAGCCGCGCCCGCAGCTCGCCCACCACATGCTCCGGGTGGTCCAGGAAGTACGGGTTGACCCGTACCGGCTCCTCGTGGCCGTCGAGGACCAGCTCCCGCGTCGTCAGCCATCCGTCGGCGCCGCGCTCCTCCCCCGGCATGCGGCGCCGCAGAAAGACAACGTCGGTGACCACATCCGTGCCGGCCGCCTCCCGGTGGGCCCCCAAGGGGAGGCGGACCGCACCCACCAAGTCCCCGAGTTCGTACAGCCGCTCGCGGGGGCTGGTGTCCTTCCCGTCCATGGTGAATCGCGAGGTGATCAGGGCGACGATGCCGCCCGGACGCGTGGCCGCCAGCGACTTCAGGACGAAGTGGTCGTGAATCGACAGCGCCAGATCGGCGTTGTGGACCTTGTCGTACCTGCTATAGCGGCCGAAGGGGATGTTGCCGACGACGGCGTCGAAGGCGCCGTCTGGCAGGTGCACGTCCTCGAACGGGGCGGTGATGATGTCAGCGTCCGGGTACAGGTGCCGCGAAATGGCTGCGGTGTTGGCCTCGACCTCGACGCCCGTCATCCGGATGGGTACGGCGGTGTCCTGGGGGGCCAGGCCGATGTAATTGCCGCTGCCTGACGTCGGCTCCAGCACGTGTCCGCCGTCGAAGCCCATCCGCCGGACTCCATCCCACACCGCCTCGACCAGGCCGGCATCGGTGTAGTGGGCGTTCAGCAGGTTGCGGCGGGCATCGGCCCACTCTGTGTCGGACAGCAGCGAGCGGACCTGGGCTCGGACCGGTTCGAGTGCAAGCCAACGGGCCCCAGCCCGACGCGTTTCCCGGTCCGCCTCCGGCCCGGGATCCTGCGGTCGCGCCGCGAACACCAGCTTCAGCGCCCCCCAGCCGGACCAGCGGGCCAAGGCAGCCTGCTCCTCGGCCGTCACTGCACGGCCTTCACGCTCCAGCTGCTGGACCAGCTTCAGAGCCTCGATGTTCGCGTACGCGCGCTCACCAAGATGCGATGGAGCCAAGTCCTGCTGGCCAGCCGGGCGGAACCTCGGCCCGACTACATCTCGCGGTGCTCCGTCCCCGGCTCCTTGGGCAGGAACACCTCCTCGGCGTACACGATCTCCTGCGCCTGCATCCGCACCGCGTTGCGGACCGCCGCCCGCTCCCCCACCGGAACTTCCAAGATCAGTTCCTGCGCCACTGCCCCGATCTTCTCCCCCACCCGCAGATCCAGGCGCACGAAGTGCGCCTCCCGCTCCTCGGGGGTCCCCAACTGCTCCAGGGCCTGCGGCCGGTACGTCTCCCAGTACGACCTCGCCAGCCGCCCGTGCCTGCTCAACTGCGCCATCGCCGATCCCCTCATCGTCCGTACGGAGCGGCCGCTCCACATTCTCGGTGCTCACAGATCCTCCCCGACGGCTGCCCGGTCAACGCACGCCGCCGTACGGCGCGCGCCGATGCGGACGTGATCGATGTCCATCGGATGAGCCAAGGGCGAGGTCACGGGCTACTGATCGTTTTCCCTGGACCGGCGGAGAGTCATCACCGTCAGGGGTGAAAGCCCCCGGGCATGGCCAAGGCCCCTTCGCCTATCGTCCCTCACGGCCGAGCCTCGGCGTTGCGGACCAAGCTGTCCTTTGTCAACGAATCCAGTCGTCATGTCACCGAACTCAGTCGCTCGATTCCGGCGCCCCTGGATACTCCAAGCCAGCACGGCATCCGTGAAGCTCCGAAAGAACGAAAGGGCGATCACGACGTCCGGGTGATCCTCAGGTACGAAGAGCAACTGACGAGGGTGTCGAAGCTCGGTCGACTAGAGAGACAGGGTGTGCTCGTCGCCATGGAGCGGATGTGGGTACGGAGATGTTTGATTACGGCTGCTGTACTGGGCGCGTTGGTCCTGTTCGTCGTGGTGATGTGGCGCGTCCCGTGGTGGCTGGACGACCACTATTTGACGGATGCACTAACACCAGCGCAAGCAACCACGGTTGCTGGGCTGCGGACGGCCCTGGTTGCACTGGGGGCCGGTCTGCTGGTGGTAGCCGGTCTGTACTACACGCACAGCACTCTGCAAGTGACCCGGGAAGGGCATGTCACCGACCGCTATACCAAGGCAGTCGAGCAGCTTGGCGCCCCCGTACTTGAGGTCCGGGTGGGCGGAATTTACGCCCTGGAGCGGATCATGCGCGATTCGGTCAAAGATCAGTCGACCGTGGTTGAGGTGCTGGCTGCCTTCCTCCGAGAACGCGGGCGAAGCCAGTCCCTTGCCGCAACACCCGATCCCCAGCTCATGTCTGCTGGCAGCCGTCGGGTCGAACGGGCACGTCGTCGTGTCTCACGGAGGGAACAGGCTTTGATCAAGCCGACCGCCGACGTACAGGCCGCCTTGACCGTACTTGTTCGACGCCCCAGACATGGCGAACTCTTCCGGCTTGACCTGTCCGGTGCTCACCTGGAGGGCGCGAACCTGATCAACGCCAACCTGATGTTCACGAACCTGTCCGGTGCTCACCTGGAGGGCGCGGACCTCACAGAGGCCCAATTGGGGGGCGCGAACCTGTCCGGTGCTCACCTGGAGGGCGCGGATCTCACGCTCGTTGACCTCAGTGATGCCGAGAACGTGACGATGGAGCAGTTCGAGAGTACGGCTAAGCCTTGGCTCGTAATGCCGCCGTCCTTCGGTCTCCAGGATGGCCTCGTCGACTGAGTTCGGTGACGCGACGACTGGATTCGTTGACAAAGGACACAAGCGCGGCGGCAGCGACCTCTGGCCCCTGCTGTCTCGTCTCACCGTAGTTTGATCAGTCTCAATGAAGTTGACCGACAGTATGGGTCACACGGCTGGTCTCATCACAGGCCGGGGATCTCGACTCGCCGCACGTGCAGTTCACAGCGGACAAGTTCGAGGAGGCTTTCTGTCCGCGACGGTGGGGTAGATAACCGCCCCTACGGTGATCGGGGCGGGGTAGTCGTTGCGCAAGCCGCGCTGGCCGGGGGCGGCCACCGGCTTGTTCGGATAGAACTGGTGGAGATGGACTGCCTGAATGTGCGAGCCGCCGGTCCGCCTGCTGGGACGCGCGCGTGCCGCTCGGCACTCCAGGGGCCCGCTCCTCGAAGTACGCAAGAGCCCAGTCGTGCTCCTCCTGCGTACCGGCGGGTCAAACGGCAGGTAGGTCCGGCCGCCGGGCCCTGCCACCAATGCCCGCAGCGGTTTGTCCTTGTTGTCCATGTCGCCGAGCGCGTAGTGGCGCTGCGAGGCCGGGATGGCCAAAACGCGGTGCGCTCGGCGGCTCGGTTCTCCTCTGTCCGATCGGCGAGGAAGACGTCGACGGCGGCCAAGCAACGGCCGGTCGAGTCGGGCCGCTGACTCAGGACGCCGGATCCGGGCCCGGCCGTATACGAATGTGGCTACGGTGCTGGCATGCACGATCTACCAGCGGAACAGGGACAGGACGATCCGGCACTCGAACCGGTTGACGATTCTTTGGCCGCGGCTCTTCAGGCCCAGGGCCCCAACGGCGAGCGGGCACTGGGCCTGTTGCGAGACACGTATCGGATCCTGGGCGACGGTTCCTTCGAGCAGCCAGGTGTACTCGCCGAGTCTGCGATCCGGGGCGCGGCGGAGTCCCTGTTGAAGTTGCCGGGTTCGGGCAAGGAGCCGGAGGGCTTGAGGTCGGCTGCGCAGAAGTTGCTGAAGGCGTTGAGCGCATACCGTCCGGAGTCGCGTGCGGAGGTTGCGGCAGCGGGATTGGACCGCGTCCGTGTGGCGGCGGCGCTGGTGCGTTCGGAGATCGACCGCGGGGGTGGCTATCACCGCAGGCGGGCGGTGGGGGTCGCCGCGCGGCTGTCGGGCCAGTCCCTGGGGGCGGCTCAGGAGAATGCTCTGGAGCCGTGGGGTGAGCTCTACGGGCAGGCATCACAGGTCCTGCATGGTGGGCCGTCCCAGCGGGCTCGCGAGAGCTACCGGAAGCTGCTCGTGTTGGCCCGTGAGGTATTCGTGCCTTTGACGGGCCGCGCGGCGCAGGTGCTGGAACTTATCGCCTTGAGCACCCCTGGGCAGCAGGACGCGGAACGAATCCGTGGCTGGGCCGACCCGCGTGCCCTCAAGTACTTCTTCCTTGAACGTCCGTCACCCGCCTGGCTACCGCTCCTGGACGACGTGGTTTTGCTGCCGGACCCTGATGCCCCTGACGGTGGTTGGCCGGCCCTTCCCTACTTCGATCATCTGACCGAGGTCGACCCCGTATCCGTCACCCGGTGGCTAAGCAGCCACGCTGACGAGGTGACTGCAGCAGGCGCCGTCCCGACCTGCCAATATCTGCGCCTCGCGGCCAGACCGGGAATCGGCCTGCTCCCGGAGGTTCGGAGCATCGTCGCCGAAATCGCCAAGACCAACCGGCATGCGCTTGCCGGCGATGCGGCGATTCTTCGGATGGCCGCATTGTGGGCCCGTGAAATCCCGCTCAGCGACCGGACCAACGACTGGATCCGCACGGTCAGCGACCTCCTCATCTGCTCGATACGCGCCGAGCGCCAGCAGGCCGAGCGCCAGCACGCCAGATACGCCGCGACCATGCGCCGGGTGCCCGAGTCCGGGGAGGATGACGAGTCGACTCTCCCAGAGGCAGTACGGATGGCAGACGAGACGCCGACCGAGCACACCCCATTGGCCGGCTTGTCCGGGTGGGAGGTCGGGGAGCTCCTCGTCGCTTTGCTCAGCACAGCCCACCCTGACGGTGGGGCGGGTGGTGCGTCGGATGATTTGCGGACGATCCGGTACGTTCTCGCATCCGCGCTGGAGCAGTGCGTGAAGGATGGCGGGGACGTGGTGCACCTCGTGCACTTTCAACTCGACCTGGGCGAGGACGAGCCCGGGGGCCACCGTTCCTACATGGGAGTGCCGCTGGCCAGGACTGTGCTCGATCTGGCCCGGGCGGACGCCCTCGCGGGAGTTGACCTCGCGATGCGGACAGAGGCCTTGCGTCGGTGCGTCGAACGGGTGGATGAGAGACTGGGCAACCGCCTCCTGGCCGCACATCTCGACGAGGCGCGGCCCGTGGAGACTGACCCGGCGTGGTGGGCTGAGGCCACGCGGCTGGTTCCGGCGCTGCTGGGGCAAAAGCCCACCGCGGAGAGCGCTCGACTGGTCGAGCATGTGTTCTCTGACGCCCCCGCGGACCTCCTGCCCGAGTCGGAAGAAGCGGCAGGGCGGGCACTCGGGGCGGCGCCCTCCCTGGAGGAGCTGACCGGCTACGACCCGAGCAGCCGGCCAAGATGGCCGACGGCATGGGTGAAGGCCTGGCTCTGGTCTCCGGTGTTGCCTGCGCGCGTTCTTGAGCCGTGGGAAGCCATGCTCGCCGTGTTCCGGGGCGAGGACGACGTTGTTCCTGCGGACCCTCGCGTCGCTCGGCCGTTCATGGTGATGTCCTGGGGTGGCGACGAGCCGGAACTCGATGTCGCTCAGGCCACCGGGATCGCCGCCCAACAAGGCCCCCTGGCGGCAGCCGAGGCCATCGCGTCCGCGGGCGACGCGGGCGGCATGCAATACCGCGCGGTGATCGAGCAGCTCGTCAAGCATGATCCGGCGGCGTGGGCCTCCGACCCCCGGGCCATCATCACGGCGCTGGCGCTGCCGAGGCTCCAGGCGATCTACCTGTCGGCCCTTGCCGAATCCGCCCGCCTCGACCGCGACTTTCGCCGTGACACCCTCGCCATAGCCGTCGAGGAGAGCCTGGCACTCTGCCGGCTCCTGGCTGCGAGAGTCCTTGCCGACTCCGTGGACGCGTCCGAGGAGGCCGACGAGAGCGAGGTGGAGCTGACACGGCTAGCCCTGTGCGATCTACTCACGGTGGCCTGGCGTCGCGACGTCGACCTGGCGGACCAGCTACCTGGGATCCTCGACCACCTGTACGAGCAGAGCCTGCCCCTGGCCATCCCCGCGCAGACCGGCGCCGGCCCCGACTTCTTCGGAACCAACCTGGCGGGCCGTGCTCTGCAGTGCCTGATCGACCATGCCGCGATCGAGGTTCCCGCACAGGGCCCGGGACTTGAGTCCAGGCTGCGCGAACACATCGGGCACCTCGTCCAGTCCGGGGCGCATCAGCCGCAGTTGGCCGCCGCGTTCGGCGACCGCCTTGCCCTGCTCCACCACCTGGACGCCCCCTGGCTTCGCGCACAGGGATCCCCGCTCCTCACTCTGCGCACGGACACGACGTCCGCGGCCTCGTACTGGCTTCGGTGGGGCCGGCCCCACCCGCCTCTCCTTGCCGACCTGGATCGAAAGGAGTTGCTGCACTGGGTCCGGACAGGCCGTCCGGAGGCCTCGATGCACCTCGCGATCGGACTGCTCGTCTCCCCCGGGCTGCTTGGCCAGCCAGGCACGGTGTTCAGCGAACTCGCCGCAGGCGAACAGGGGCACCTCGCGGTCTCCCGCCTGCTCGCGGACATCGCCAGCCAGATCGTCGGCGCCGCAAGGGAGGACATCACCGCCAACGGCATCGAGCTGTGGAAGGCGGCGCTTGGCTGCGCTCTTCCCCCTGGGGCCCTGGCCGGAGCAGGCGCGTTCGCTGCTACGGACATCGACGACAACATCTGGCTCAACCTGACCCTGACCTCGCTCGAACGCACCCCGGTCCTCGGCGACCCGGACGACATCGCGCAGCGCGTCGCCGAACTACCCGATCACGAGGCGGCGTACGCGATCGCCGCGCTCCTGGTCCGCCACCCCAGTGCTGACCCATGGCGTGACTCGACAGTTCGTGAGCGGGCACGTCACCTGCTGTCCGTGTCGAGGGGCACCAACGGCACTCAGCTGAGTGCGGCTCGCGATGGGCTGAGGGAGGCTCTCATACTCGCCGGTGATCTCTCGGCGCATGAGCTCTGAACTGGGTGAGCACCGTCCGGGCCCGGCATGTCCGGGCCCGGACAGACACCCATGCGGCAGAAGGGCGCCTCCAAGACCTTCTCGCTAGACGACATCCCGGCCGACGAGGTGTGGCAGCTCGTCGAGGAGAGTCAAAACGTCGTCCGCGTCAACTTGAAGTCGAACCGCTAGCCTCGGGGCAGTGCGGAACGCCGGACGCCACGACGAACGTCGCACAGCCGATCAGAGTCGGGGCCGACCAGGTCTAACCGAGCCGGAGCCGCGACACCGCCTGCGACTCCACACGCAAAACCCAGGTCGACCTCGGTGGCGGTGCACCTTGTCGAAGTCCGGTGACTCGCTGCCGCCGACCACCTCTGGTGGACAAAGACAGGAAGGCCCCTGCTGATGCAGGGGCCTTCGTTAAGCCTTGGTCACCAGTGGTCAAGGCTCGCCAGTCATGACGGTTCCTGCCAACGGCGTGCTTTGGGCATCGTCTTTGTTGAAACGGTCACAACAGCATTCGGTGGCCTACGAATCCTGGAGGAGCCCGTTGGAGACCTGTTGCAGGATGGCTGCAAGTGAGGTCCGCGCCTCTGCCGTCAGGTTGCCCTTCATGTCTTCGATGACGGCCTCCACTCCCCGGCTGACCTGGAAGTAGCGGAGGATGAAATCGCTCCGCTGGAGTGGGGACAACTGTTGGAAGACGACGTCCATCACGGCGGCTCCGTCATGCAGGGGGAGCGACAAGGTGCCCGTGTTCTCAGCAGTCTCGCTCAACACCTGTGTGTCTTCGCCCTGCCTCCCCGGTCGAGGTTCCGGCACACGGCTCTGCAGGGATGCGTTGTTGTCATGTGCGTTCGTGGCGGCGTCTTCGGTGCTACTGGCCGCAGGGTTCGAAGGTTGCTTCAAAACCGGGTTTTGAACCGGCGCTTCCCGTCGAGTCGGCCTGGTCCGCGGCTGGGAGGCCTTGAGGAGCTCCTCTGCGGCCTTGGCCTTCTGCTTCTCAGGATCCTTGATCTTCGCGATCTGCTCTGCCGTCTTCACCTTGAGCTGCTTGGTGTCGACGACGTCCCGGAGTTCAGGGGTCAGGTTGAGCAGGGCCAGACGGTTCGAAACGTACATCTGCGACTTGCCGATGCGCTCCGCGACCTTCTCCTGCGACCCGTGGCGGTCGACCATCCGCTGGAGGAACTCAGCCTCCTTGTACGGCGGGATGTTCTTGCGCTGGATGTTCTCGATGAGTACAGCCTCGTCGACCTTGTCATCGTCTTCGTCACCCAGTCGGTCGCGCACACGAATCTCGAACTTGGTCCAGCCGAGCTGCTTCGCCGCATGGAACCGCCGGTTGCCGAGGATCACGACCCATTGAGCATCGCCGATCGCAGCTGCGTGCGCCGGCCTCACGCGCCGGAAGACCTCGCTCGACATCGCGACCGCCGGCTGCAGCTGACCGACTGTACGCATGGACTCCTTGAGTTCGCGGAAGTCGGCGTCTTCATCGGTGTAGTCGGCCGCTGTGCGGGGGTTGTCGGGGCTGCTGATGATCGTGTGCATATACGCCGTAGTGGGCGGGGTTTCCGGCTTGCCAGTCTCGGGCTCGTTGGCGTGCTTGCTTCCAGGCTTCCCGGGGCCTTCGAGCAGGTCCGTCCATGGCTTCTTCGCGGCCATCAGCGGCGTTCCTTCTTGCCAGCTCCCAGCTCAAGCGCGAGCTGGTAGAAGTCCTCTCGGGCCTCCATGGCCACCCGGTTCTTCTTGTACTGGGTGACCACAGTGCCTTCGAGAGCTGCCCGGGTGTGGACCTTGTAGTGCCGGATGACCGTGTTGGCCAGGTTCCATCCCTGGGATCGCACGAACTCCTTGGTCTGATCCAAGTCGGCTTCGCCGTCGCGTGGGTCCCAGTTGTTGATGACCACGAGGTAGGGGATACCTAGAGGCTTCACCACTTCCTCGATGGTGTCCCGTGTGGGCATGAAGCCGAGCGGTTCCGGCTCAACGGGAATGATGATGTCGTCGGCATTGGCGAGCACGGCGCGCATCGCGTCGGCCGCAGTGCTCTTGCCGAACGGGTCGCCGGCCTCCTGCTTCTCGTCGTCGGGCAGGTCCATCCAGCCGGGCGTGTCGATGAAACCGTGCTTGACCTTGCGCGACTTCTTGAGATGAGAGAACAGTTCGAGGTCTTCCCTCGACTTGATCTGCTCGAAGGAGAATGGCAGCTCTTCGCCGACTCGCTCCGACCACCAAGTGGTGGATCCCTGAGGGTCAGCTGAGACAGCGGCAACGTACTTGGGGTCCCCCTCTGGGGCTTGGCCAAGGACGTGGGCGGTGATGGCCGCTGTGTTGACGGTGAGAGTCGACTTGCCGACTCCACCCTTGCGGTTGATGAGCGCGGTAATCCGTGCCATGGGTGGTACTCCTGAAGCTCCGTATGCTTCCCGACCCGGGTGGGCCGGTACTAGCGGACCCGGACAGGATGCCATGTACCGTCCCGTTTGGAGTTCTCGCGGTCCCGTTTCAAAACCGGGTTTTGAAGCCCCGCCCTCGGGAGTCCTGCGCTCCGGCCATCTTCAAAACCCGGTTTTGAAGCGCGCTCCTTGTCGGGAGGCGGCGAAGCGCCCATCAGGAGCTGGCACGGATTGTCGTCGATCATGACCAGGTGGGGCAGAGTTGAGCAGCGGTTCGAGCGGACCGCCTTCGCATCCAGCCACGCCGCAGGCTAGTGCGGGGTTCCCCCAGGGAGCCGGCGTAGGCGCCACGCCGGGACGGACCATCGACGAAGGGATGCCCAGTGCACGGGACGCTCGGTCACATCGCCAGTCGAGTCAGGGTGGTTCTCCCTGCTCGACGGCGAGCGGGGTAGCGGCGCAGGCATGGGAGACCCCGTGTCCGGGGGCGCGAGCGGACGCTGGCGCTAGGGAGACGGGGGTTCCGGTGAGTGATTGGATCGATTGGTTTTCGCATGTCAGCATCAGTTTCTGATCGGCTGGCCATTGGATGGCCAGTGGCTGTGGTGAGCCGTTCAGGTCCGATGCCGGGCCGATCGTCGGCCGATGGTTCTACGGTCGCGCGGGCTGGCCGCGCGGGGGTCAGGAGAGGCTGCTGATGGCGTCCTCGATGTCGGCGAGGTAGTAGCCGCGGGGGCTGCCGTCGAGTTCGGTGATGCGCTCCGAGGAGAGTTCGACGCCGGCCTTCTGGAGCTGGCGGGCGAGGGTCTTTCCGAGTTCGCGGAGGCGCCCCTGGTCGTCGCGGTCGTCCCACTTACCCCACTGGTCGGGGTCCTCGTCGCGGAGGTGGGTGTGGACCTGGTTCATGGTGAGGAAAATCGGATCACTTTCACGAAGGAAGGCTTCGCGGAGCAGCGCGAGGATCTCCGGGAGGTCCGGGGCGTCCTCGCCGAGAGGGCTGGGCTGGCCGGAGCAGAGCTTGATGAGTTCGTGCCATTTCAGGAGCAGGCCGGCTTCGGTGAGAGTGTGGGTCAGGTCCGGGAGTCCGGCCGTCGCCCGTTCGGCGCCGAGCCGGGCGGCGAGCTGTGCCGGGACTTCACGGACCTGGTAGCGGATCGGGCGGTCGGGCATTCCGGGCAGGCCGACCCCGTAGATCTGTCCGGCGTCGTTGACCTCGGTGTGGGTGGCTGCCCGGATCAGGTCTGCGCGGTAGCCCTCGGCGAGGGCGCCGCCGCCAAGGAGTTCGGTGACGTCGACCCGGCGGCAGGCTCCGAGGAGCTTGGCGGACAGCTTCGGGCCGATGGCTTCACCGAGGTGGTCCTTGGTGCCGTACTGGCTGCCGCCGTAGACCCAGATGGCTTCCTTCCGGCCGAGGAGCAGGAGCTTGATCAGGAGGGCCTTGGCCTTGGGGGAGAGCTGGGGCCACTCGTCGACGAACACGAGCAGGGCGGGGTGCAGGGGGGAGACCTGCCACTTGTTGCCCCAGCCGTAGGCGGCGCGCAGGCGGGCGCGGGCGGTGCAGAGGGCGAGCAGGAACGTCAGGACGGCGATGATTTTCTTGTCGCTCATCGTCGCGTTGAGCGTAATCGCCGGTCCGAGGTCGCCGACTCCGGTGCCGACGGGGTCGAGGTTGAGGACGGCCGCGTCGACGGTGGAGGTGGCGGCTTCGGCCAGGGCGAGCGTGATCCCGGACTTGCCGCCGCCGGAGTCGGCGACCATGAGCAGCATCAGTCCGGCCAGGGAGAAGGCGAGTTCGCTGGCGTCCATGGCGACACCGAAGTCGAAGATGTCGGTGATCGACGCCGAGAGAGGCGGCCGGTAGGGCACGGGGCCGACCAGGTCCGGGGTGAAGGGGTCGGCGAGCAGCATCCGTACGGTGCAGGCCTCTCCGGCGTTCGGGTCGCCCTCGATGAGGAGGCCGTTGCGGCGCAGCCGCAGGAGGGTGATCAGGCCCTTGTAGGTCTGGTCTGCGTTGAGGTCGTCGGGGGAGCCGGTCTTGAAGGTGACCCGGGCGGACCAGCCCCACGGTTCGTGGCGGCCGTCGGTGACCGTGTCGAGGTCGCCGCCTTCGTGGAGGATGGCCCGGCGCAGGGCTTCTTCGGCTTCCTCCGGGGTGGTGGCCCGGGCGATCGGGTACGGGGTGAGCTCGTCGGCCGCAGGGGTGGCGGCAGCAGGGGCCGCAGGGTCGGCGGGGCGGGCGGGAGGGTCGAGTTCCGTCGGTCCGTACAGGTCGGCGGGCAGGGCTCGCTGGGTGAGGGCGAGTGGGTGGCGGCCGAGCCACCAGGCGGCGCCCGCGAGGACGGGCAGGGCGATCAGGCCGGCCAGCGGGGCGGCCAGGAGCACGCCAATGGTGGCGGTGCTGGCGGGGAGGATGACTCCGGCGAAGCGGGCCAGGGCTTGGTGGGTGCGGTAGCTCTTGATCTGGTCGGCGGTGGGCTGCACGGCCTCGACGTCGAACGCGATGCGCGCGAGGGCCGTGCCGGCGGTGCGGCGGCGCTGGAGTTCACTGGTGACGTCCTTGAGCTGGCTGGCTTCCTCGCGGGTGAGGCCGAAGTCGACGGCCTCGCGGGCCAGTTTCTGGGCCTTCTTGTTCAGCCGGTTGATGTCGCTGGCGGTGTCGTCGCGCTGGTCGGTGTAGGTGTCGAGGTGCTTCTTGACCAGGCGGCGGCGGATCTCCTCGTCCGACATGTAGCCGACCGTGGTCCAGTGCACGGTGGCCTGCCAGCCGTGGCGCAGGCCGGGTGTGGTGTGGTGGGCGAGGACCTGGAGGGCGATGGCCGCGCCCCGGGTCAGGCGCCGGATCGTGTCGGCAGGTCGGCGCCGGGGCGGGGCCTGGTCGTTGTCCGTGCGGGGTTCCTCGTCGTCGACGAGCTCGGCGAAGACGTCCTCGCCCTGGTAGACCTCGACGCCCTGGGGCGGGTGGGGGTGCTGGTTGTGCGTGGTGCTCACGGTGGTCCTTCCTGGTCGGCGTGGGCGCGGTCTGAGGCGGCCCGCCGCACCCGGGTCGGGTGCGGCGGACCGTCACGGCCGCGTTCAGCCGCCGACGAGCCAGAAGCCGACGTTGTTGGAGACGATGACGGCGGAGCTGACGGCGATGCCGAGGAAGCCCACGCCCGTGCCGGCGCTGATGCCGACGAGGGCGCCTCCGGCCATTTCCTTCCAGTCCCTGGGCTTGCCCTTGGCGGCGTAGATCTTGATGCCGTACCAGAAGATGACGATCAGCCCGAACAGGGCGCCGCCCGCGGTGACGGGGGTGACGTGGGTGGTCGGCGGGTTCGCGGCGACCTGCGCGCCGGCCAGGCCCTGCGCGGCCTGCTCTCCGGCCTGGTTCATGCCCATGCGCAGTGCGCCTGCGATCTCGCCGAAGAGTCCGGCGCTGTTGACGGTGACCGCGAGGACGCCGATGGCGACGAGGATTACGGTCTTCTTCCGGCGCAGGACCTTGTACTTGAATCCGGCGACGATGAAGACGCAGGCCAGGGCGCCGAAGGCGAGGGTTCCGAACGTGCCGTTGGCGACGTCGTTGTCGAAGATGTTCATGATCAGGCTCCGGTGAGGACGTGGACGAGGAATCGCCAGGTGAGGAGGAGGCCGCCACAGAGGAGGCCCCAGACGGCAGGGCGGATGACGATCCAGCCCAGTGGGGAGGTCAGGAACTTCCAGGCGGTGCGGGCGGTGAAGGCGACGGCGCCCCAGGCGGCCCGGCAGATCCCGCCGAGCGCCCCGGGGGCGAACTGGCCGGCGAAGACCGGCAGGACGGCCCCCAGGGCGGCTCCTGCGGGCAGGAAGACCGGATCGGCCAGGTTCAGGTTCAGGTTGGGCAGGGTGTGAGCGACCCACTGGGCGGCCGTGTGGTCGCCGAGCGGCACGAGGGTGGCGATCAGGATGCACAGCCCGTTGCGCTTGAGCTGGAGGCGTCCCCAGTCCACGGTGTTGCCCTCGGCGTCGGTCGCGTTGAAGCGCTCGATCAGGCCGGTGGCGATGTCGAGCCACCCGAACCCGAAGGCGGCCGACGCGGCTGCCTCGACGCCGCGCCCGGCGACGTTCGTCCAGTCCACGCCGCCGTTGGGGGCTGGCGGAGCCGCCTGGGCGGGCGCGGCGCCCGTGGGTGCCGGGGGAGGAGTGCTCCCGGTGACGGGGCAGGTCACGTAGGCGTCGCTGAACAGTGCGCATCCGGCGGCGATGGGGCAGGTGAAGCAGCAGCCGACCGTGGGGTCGGCGGCAGGGGCGGGCGTGGGCGGCTTCGCGAAGCGGGCGCTGCCCGCGGCGGCCGTCACAGCTGCTCCGCAGCGGCGCGGAATCCGGTGTCCCGGCGGTGACTGTACTGGTGGAGCCAGGCCTTGACGGCGAGTTCGCCGTCGTCGGGCTCCGGTTCGGCCCGCTGTATCGGGGGCGTGGCCGCCGGGCCGGTCGGCGGGAGCGGCTGCTCCGCGTCGAGCGGCCGGGGGCTGCCCGGCAAAAGGATGATGGTGTAGTGCTCGGTCCCGGCCGGGCGGCGCGGGGACCGCAGCCGGCGAAGGCGTCGGATCAGCAGGAGAAGCACAGCGTCCTTCCCAGGTCGAGGAGCCCTGCGCCGCTGCTCAAGTGGCAGCGGCGCAGGGCAAGGTGGGGTGGTGCTTGCGGTGGTCAGCGCCGCCAGGAGCGGCGGCCGCCGTGGTCCTGGCGCTGGCGCTCGCCGTCCTCCCAGGCCTGGCCCTGCCGGGCCGTGGCCGTGAGGGTGCGCCGGTGGTTCTCGCGCCGCTTGCGGGACGCCTTGTCGCTCGCGGATTCCCGTTTGCTGTACGTGCTGCCGGCCATCTGCCGGTCGTTGCCGATCAGTCCGAAGAAGGCCATGCTGGGCCAGCTCCTTGAGGTGTTGAGGGGCAGGGAGAGGGGGTTCCGGCCGGGCCGTAGGAAGCGGGCCGGGGCCCCCTCGTAGTGGTGGTTCAGTGGTTCGGGCGCGCGCCGGGCTGGCTCACCGGTTCTGCGGGCGGGTCTGCGGCACAGGCCGCTCACCGCGTGGCTCACCGGGTCTGCTCGACCGGGTCTGCGATCGCCGTCGACTGCGTCCGGCAGTCGCGGCGATGGCCAGTCCGGCAGGTGCCGGGCTGGCCATCGCCGGTGGTGCCGGCCAGTTCAAGCTGAGGAAGCTGCGGGGTCAGGGCCGGGGCCCGGCCTCCTCCTCGTCTTCTTGTTCCGTCCCGCCGTCGCCGCGGGCGTGGCTGGGCTCCGGCTCGTCGCCGTCGGCCGCACCGGCCACGTCGCGGGGGAGCTCGCGCCAGGTGACGCGGATGCGCTCCTCACCGGCCACGAACCCCGCCTGACGGAAGGCGTAACCGGCAGCCCGGTAGGACAGCGGAGGGTCCTCGCGGTAGCACAGGTGCCGCAGCACGACGAGGAGCTGCGCGTCGGACAGCCGCTCACCGGGGCGCGGGACCGGCACACCTGCCACGGCCGCGACCTGCTCCAGCGACATGGCTGTGACGGGCGAGCGTGACGGCTCCTCCTCCGTG
The DNA here is from genome assembly GCF_045162725.1 of Streptomyces sp. NBC_01006. Taxonomy (NCBI): domain Bacteria; kingdom Bacillati; phylum Actinomycetota; class Actinomycetes; order Kitasatosporales; family Streptomycetaceae; genus Streptomyces; species Streptomyces sp. NBC_01006. The sequence goes on from NZ_CP108702.1 coordinate 65,717, forward strand.
ACGGATGCCTCCGTGACGGAGCCGGTGTCCGTGACGGAATCCGTCACGGCCTGCTCCTCCCGCCCCGTGACACCGTCACGGGAAGGGTGCGCCACCGTGACGGCGTGCTGCGACGGAGGAGGCCCCGCAGGGGTGCTGGCCTGCGTGCCAGCAGTCGTCACGACGGCCGCCCCCACCGTGACGGCGTCGTGACGCGTCACGGTCTCCGGCACGGCAGGCGTGACGGAACTGCCCTGTCCGGTCACGGGTTCGAGCGCCGGTGTGAGGGACTCGGGCAGGGCGGGCGTGACGGCGGTGGTGGTGAACATCTGCCCAAGCGCCTGGTTGGCGCCGACCGTCAGCCGGTCTCGCTGGACCTGCACCAGGTCGGCGCCGAGCTCGTCGTCGCCGACTCCGACCTTGCGGGCCAGCCGCCAGGACGCCAGCTCCGCCAGCCTGCGGGCCCGCTTCCAGGGGTGGTTCGCCGCCCGAGCCCTCAGGACCGCCATGCGCCGCATCGTGATCGCGTTGCGACGCCGGGCCTCCATGTCGACGCCGGTCGTGTAGATCACGATCCGGCGGGCGAGGAGGCCGATGCCCTCCGCCGACGCGCACATCGCCATCGGGGTGATGGCGTAGACGACGGCTTCCTTCGTGCCGTCCGCGACGACGACCCCGGTGCCGGAGGCGACGGCGGGCAGCAGCCACAGTCCGAGCCGAACGACCGTGGGCGAGGACTGGCTGAGCAGGGTCAGGCCGACCATGACGAGCGCCAGGACGAGGGTGGCGCCTTCACCCGCGGCGACGACGCCCAGGGCGGTGGCGTCCTGGGGGAACTGCGTCTTGATGTTGGTGAACGTGCCCCAGGCTCCCAGGCCGCCGACGCCGAGCATCGGCAGAGCTGCGGCCCCCAGGATGATCCCCTGGGTGGTGGTGAGGGACTTCTCGTGCTCCATGCTCCGGCTCCTTGTGCTGGTCACGCGCTGGCCGTGATGTCGCCGGCCAGTGCGGCGACCTCGGTCAGACGCTCGCGCTGCTCCTTGATCTCGGTGTCGAGGTCGTAGACCAGCGGGGTCGGGCGGTTGTAGGGCGGCTTGTACTCGTCGGCGTGGCAGATGTTCCAGCCGCGAATGTCCAGACCGGCGGCCTGCGCGACGTCGCTCAGGTCGAGCTCGTGGTCGTATCCGGCGACGTGGACCTGGTCGGCGGCCAGCTTGGCGAGCTGCTCCGCGATGTCGTCCCACTTCCGGGCGGCCTTCTTCGCGACGCTCTCGGCGTCGGTGAGCCGGAGCAGCTGGGCCTTCCACTTCCCGTCGGCGGTGGTCCAGAACTCGCTGAACACCAGCCGCAGCTCGTCGCGCGCCGCCGTCCACGCGTCCCACAGCGGCACGGCCTGCTGCAGCACGGGAACGGCGAGCAGGCGGAGCCGAGCCTGGGACCACAGCACCTGTGCGGATCGGTACTGCCGACTGAGCTCGCGGATCTGGTCGTAGTCCAGCGTCTGGTCGTCGTACGCGGCCAGCGGAACCTCGGGCTGGGGCTCGCGCCCGGTGAAGCCCGTGAAGTAGTAGATGAAGTCGCCCGCGAAGTGGCCGGGCTCGACCCGCACGAAGGCGGGGTGGTGGTACGCCGTGGCGTCGCCCTCGGGGACGGCGGCCGGGGCGGACGGCTCGGGCTCGGGCGACTGCCGGGGCGGCAGGCCGGTGGCGTCGAGCGGCCGCTTGAGCGGAATGGTGTTCGGCATGCGGGTTCTCCAGCGACAGGGCCCGGGTGTCCCGGGCAGAGTGGGGCGGCCGGCCGCCTCAGAGGGCAGCCGGCCGAGAAGGAGAAGGAGGGGGCGGGCGCGATCAGGCCGTCGCCCACCCCGCCTCGCGGCGCTACTTCCGCGGCTTGAGCCGGGCGTTGTACGCGTCCTGGAACCTGGCGAAGGCCTTGAACAGCCCTTCTCCGGACTCGCAGCGCTCCACCGGCGTGCAGGCGTTGCAGCTGGAGGCGTGTACGCGGTGCGCGGCGGCGGCCTCCATGTAGCGCTGGTACAGCTCGTCGGGCATGGCGGGCCTCACTTCTGCGGGACGCAGCACGAGCAGGGCTCGTGCTGGACCGACTGGTAGGGCTTGCCGTCCGCGCCGACGCGGTTCACGGTGACCAGCTTCGGCATGTGGCCGCAGCCGCTGCTCATCCGTCCGAACCCGTCGTGCTCCTGGCCCGGTTGCGGGCGGCGCGGCGCTTCATGGCGCGGCGTTCGTCCTCGGAGAGGCCGCCCCAGACGCCGTCGTCCAGTCCGGCCTCCAAGGCCCACTGGAGGCAGGGCTCCATGACCGGGCAGCGGCGGCAGACAGCCTTGGCTTCCTCGATCTGGAGCAGGGCGGGGCCGGTGTTCCCGAGGGGGAAGAACAGCTCCGGGTCTTCCTCGCGGCAGACCGCGTTGTGGCGCCAGTCCATGCCGGTCACCGTGCCCTGCCGGCCGGAGCGGCCAGGGTCAAGAGCGGGGGACTGACGTACCCGGGGATCATCTCGGCGAGCGTGCGACGGGCGCGGTGTCCGGCGCGAGCGGCACGGCGGTCGCCGTCGGCGACGAGGTGGCGCACGAGCTGCTGGAAGGTGTCCGTCTCGTCGCGTTCGAAACCGCGGCGGTTGTCCTCGCCCTCCATGTCCTCGAAGACTCCGGCCCGAAAGGCGGGCGGGGTGATGGTGCATGCCATGCTGGAGTGCATGTGGGTCGTCCTCTCTAGAAGGTGACCTGCTGGTTGGCGGTCCCAGGGGGGCAATCCCTGGGACCGCCGTGTACTCCTTTCGGGAGTCCGCTGCCGTACGAGCAGCCGCGGCCCCCGTCACCCCGGGTAATCCGGGTTGGCGAGGGCCGCGGTCGTTCGTGGTGCAGAAACTCAGGCTCGGCGGGCACCGATCCGGTGGATCGGCGACGGCGCAGGGGGAGACAGGGGCTTCCAGAGCCGGCGGGTCCCGCGACGGTTCTCCGCCGGCATCGCGTCCCGCAGCAGCCGGTCCTGTCGGACCTGCCACCGCCGCACGTCGATGTCGACGATGACGACCTGGTTGCTGCCGGGGCACAGCGTGTGCTCCTCGCCTTCGGCAAGGCGATCGGACACACAGTGCTCGCGGATCTTAAGGTCGGTATCACCCATGATCCGGCGCCATGTCCGGCAGTCCGGACAGATGACCGACTTCTGCTCGCCCACGCGGACGTTGAAGTCGTGCGCAGCCATGGTGCTCAGCCGCAACGGCTCGCGGCGGTTGTTGCGCCGGGTTCGGGTCCGGCCAGGACGAATACGGGGCATCGAAACCTCCTGATAGATGAGCGGGGCGCTGCGTTCTCTGCCGCGCCGAGCCCGGCCTCGACCGGCCCTCGGCGGACAGACAGCGCAGCGCTGTTGGTGGATCAGGTGGTGCGCGATCTTCGGTACAGATGTCTCGGCCGGGGGAGCGCGGGCTCAACCCCACTGCCGCCGCCGAAGCGGTGACACCTGCTGTGATTGCCTTGAAGCATTGCCTGACGTGCAGTTATAGCCTTCGCAAGCACAATCTTTAGCGGACTAAAGTCTGCGCTTGTCGAAACTGTAGGTCGCGGCACGTAGCGAGTCAACCACCTTGAAGGGTTGGCTTTAGTGCGCTAAACATGACCCTTAGAAGGGAGGCGCACAGTGGACGACAAGAAGCTCGACGCGGCGCTCGACGCCGCACTCTCCGAGGTGCGCGAGCTGGGCGACCCGCTCCAACGCGCCATCGCGGCCCATCAGAGCGTGGGTCGCCTCCAGGACTATGAGGGCCAATTTCAATCTGTCCGCAACGAGGCCATGAACGAGGCCCTGCGCACCGAGATCGTCAACAACAAGGACCTGGCTGCGGCACTCAGCATCAGCGCTGGTCGCGTGAGCCAGTTGGCCAAGGGGGCACCGCCCGAACGCCTCTTCTTGGGCAGTGGCAAGGTGATCGTGGCCCTTGCCGAGAAGCTCGAAGAGCGCAAGGACGGAGATGGCAAGGACAAGGTGATACAGGGCCCTGTCATCGCCACGGAAGACGTCCAGACATACGAGCACCTGCGCTTGCTCGCGGAGGAAGTAGGGCTTGAGATCACCTTCGAGCGCATCCCTCTCGGCGGCAACGTCCGGTTGAACCGGTCCAATCTGGTGGTCATCTGCGGCCCGCGCCTGAGTCCGCTGATCGAGCAGGTCTTGGAGAGCGACGAGAACCTGCGCTTCGACAAGGACACCGCCGGCTGGTACCTGCGCGACCTCAACACGGGCCAGGTCTACCGCTCGCCCATGGACTCCGGCGGCAACGCCGACGTCGCTTACTTCGGCCGACTTCCCCGGCCTGACGGCAAGGGAAGCTTCCTTTACATCGCCGGGATCCATGCCCGTGGCTCGGGCGGGGTCGTCCACTGGCTGAACCAAGAGCTTGCAGCGGCGCACCGCACCCTCAAGGCGAAGCGGTTCTCGGTGCTGATCGAGAGCACCTTCGATGCCGAGACGCTGGAGGTCACAAGCAGTAAGCAGATCACGCCCTTCTACCACCCCGAAAGGGCGTAGCGCCGTGCAGGTCACCGTGGCATCGGTCAAAGGCGACGGGGTAGAGAACGAAGACGGCGTATTCGTGGCACTTCCCGGCTGCGTCGCCGTTCTTGACGGTCTGTCCGCTCCCAAGGATCTACCCATGGCCTGCCGCCACGGCACACCATGGCTGGTCAGGCAGCTCGGTACGCGCCTTGTCGCCCTCGGAAGCGACCATGACCTCCCGCTCGCAAGTGTCCTGCGGACCGCGATCGAGGAGGTCAACGACCTTCACGCCGACACGTGCATGCTCGAACAAGAGGCCGTCCCGGCTGCAACCGTCGTCATGCTCCGGGAACGGCCGGAGGGCTTCGACTACCTCGTACTCTCCGACTCCGTTCTGGTGCTGGACACCGGTTCAAGCGTCAAGGCCTTGGCAGACTCCCGAGTCGAGGACGTCGCCAAGACCGAAATGGCCGCCGCACTGGCCGGCCCAGCGGGCACGCCTGAGCGCACAGCTCGCGTCTCGGAACTGGTCGCCCGGCAGAGAGGGCTGCGAAATCGACCAGGCGGCTACTGGGTAGCCTCCACCGCTCCGGAGGCTGCCGACCACGCAATCACTGGCAGCATTCAAGGTGGGGACCTCCGTCGCGCAGCTCTGCTCACCGACGGTGCGAGTCGCTTGGCGGACCTCTTCCACGAGGCCACCTGGGAAGAGGTGCTGGACCTCCTCGACCAGGAGGGGCCTTCCGCGCTGCTCGCAAGGGTCCGAGCGGCGGAAAGGGCTGACAACAACGGCACACGCTGGCCCCGGTTCAAGGTTCGAGACGACGCGACAGCGGCCTATGCGGTGGTCAACCCTGGCGAACCGTCACTTCATTGATCTCATCGGGTGAATCAAACCGCCGAACCACGGATCTTTCGCCTTTTCTCTTACCTTTCCATGTACCTTTTTCTCATCGGCCACCGATGGAGGTGAGATGACCACAGACGCTGCAGCGGGCATCCGCGCCCTGCTCTCCACCCATAGCCTGCCGCCCATCTCGGAGCGCGTGCGCCTGCGAAGGGCCGGCGGCTTCACGCAGGCGCAGGTTGCTCAGGCGATCGGGGTTCGGCACCAGCAGGTGTTCCGCTGGGAGCGGGGCCTCGCAGAGCCCCGCGGTAAGCGCCGCGAGGCCTACGCCGAGCTTCTCCGAGAGCTGGCACAGATGCATCCGCTGGCCAGCAACTAGCCAAAGACAAGCGGCCCGAGGTTTCCCCCGGGCCACCGACCTCCACTCGATCTCGTCTCGCCAGACTCCGAGTGGTTTTAGAAGCTGTGAGGCACGCCGCCCGGTTCCCGCCGGGCAGCCCCACGCGCCGTCTTCTACTCTACAAAGGTCCGTCAAGACCTCGGTCGAGAATGCGGTGGTCCGCAGGGGTGGTAGTCGCCACATAGCGGACAGGACCGTACGTTGCAACACAAGATCGCTCCAGCCCAACTCCCGCCACCCGGATCCTGGGCGGTGAAGCGGTGAGCAGCACACCCATCATCGACTCGACCGCGTCCATCGTTCGTGGCACGGGGCCACGCTCCGTTCCGGTGTACCGCGAGATGGTCTTCGGTGGTCAGCTCGTCCACGCGCTCGACTACGTAGTTCTGACGCACGTCCTCTTCGCAATCGCGGCCGGAGAGGACATCACAGTGCCCATGATCTGGAAGCGCCTCCAGGAGGTGGGTATCCGGTCAACGAAAAACGCCAAAGAGCTGGTTGGCAAGAACTCCGTCTACGAAGCCTTTGGCCGGATCATCGCGGCCGGGTTCATCCGCCGCGTACGCCTTCCACACCCTGATGGCCGGGGCCGCAAGGGCGCCGTCGTCTACGAGGTGTACGAGTTCGTGAGCGACAACCCTGATCACGCCAAGACTGCTACGTCTGCACCACTTCCCGGAACCCGGGAAGTGGTCGACTCCTCACCACTTCCCGGAACTGGGGAAGCGGTCGGCGGCAACAGTGTTTTCGCAGGTCAGACCACTTCCCCGAACCCGGGATCTGGAGTACCGGGATCTGGGGTTCCGGAACGTGGTCGACGCCGCATTCCAGCAGGTCAGAGCCACTTTCCGGGTTCAGGGAAGTTGGCTTCTCGCCCCCCACACCCCCCGGAGGGGGTGGTAACCCCCTCCCCCTACCCCCTCGTGTCCCAAGTACCCCAGCAGGCGCCTGCGGCACAGGAGGGGGAGGGGGCTGTCGACTCCGTCGACGGAAAGCCGTCGGCTGATGCGATCTCGGAGGCATACGAGTTCCTCCAGGACCTTCCTCGGCCGTGGAGTGCGGGACGTCCGACCGCTCGCAAGCTCGCCCCTTTGCTTGCCGAGGCGATCGAGACTCAGGGCTGGGCGCTCGATGAAGAGCTCATCGAGCTGCTGACGGACGAGAGCGGTCCGTCGATCCGCAGCTACCCCTCAGTGCTGTCGACGCGGATCAAGGACCTCCCTCGGCACCGGACCAAGAAGCGTGTACGCCCGGTACCGGGTCAGAGGCACGAGGGCGCTGCTGGCCTTCCGGCTGAGGACTGCAAGACCTGCTACGGGTCTGGCTGGACCGACAACGTGGGCGAGCGCTGCCCCTGCCTCACGGTCTCTGTCGCCAGCTGACCACCGACAAACGCGAGCGGCGGCCGATTCCCGCTAAGAACCCGGCCGCCGCGTCGCTGCTCAACCCAGATAGGAAGAGAGCACGCCCATGATCTCACCCGCCGTCGCCGCTGACGACAAGGCGTCCGTACCCGACACCTTCCGGAGCGCCAGCCCGCTCGAACGAGAACTTCCGCACGATGTGGAGGCCGAGCAGTGTGTGCTGGGCGCCATGATCGTCTCGAAGGAGGCCATCGTCGAGGTCATCGCGATCCTCAAAGGCCACGAGTTCTTCCGCCCTTCCCACGAAACCGTCTTCCGAGCCATCTACGACCTCTACGGCAAGGGCATCACGATCGACCCGATCGTCCTCGGCCGAGAGCTCGCCAGCCGGGGGGAGATCACCAAGATCGGCGGGGCTCCGTACCTTCACATCCTCGTTCAGTCGGTGCCCACGGCGGCCAACGGGTGGCACTACGCAGAGATCGTCAAGGAGAAGTTCGAGAGCAGGCGTCTGGTCTCCGAGGGCATGCGCCTCATGCAGATGGGCTACTCCGAGACCGTTACCACGGGGGAGGCCGTCGCCGCGACCACGGCCTCGCTCCAGAGCTTGGTCAGTGGCGCGCCTGAGGCCGCGAAGCTCTCCGTCTCGGACCGCTGGGAGAGCTTCATCGACCAGCTCGAAGCCGGAGCCGACCCGAAGGCCCTCTCGACCCCGTGGCCCGACCTGGACGAATTCGTCACGGTCTCCGGCCCGATGCTCATCACCGTTGGCGCCACCACCGGTGGCGGCAAGACGCTCTTGATGCTCAACTGGGGGGCTCACGTGGCCCTGCGCCTCGGGAAGCCTGTCCTGGTGGCGAGCATGGAGATGGGCGGCAACGAGATCCTTGCCCGGCTCACCTCCTCCGAGGCCTTGATCCCGATGGACCGGCTGAACAAGCGCCAGCTCGAAGAAGGCGACTGGAAGAAGCTGGCCAAGGTCTCAAGCCGCATGGAGAACGCGAAGAACTTCGTCCTGGACGACACAGCGGGCCTGACCCTTTCCCGACTGCGGGCCCGTATCCGCACCATGTGGGCACAGGGCAACGGACCGGCCCTGATCCTGGTGGACTACCTCCAGCTCCTCACGCCGGACACCCCCAGCTCAGTGCGGGCGCAGGAAGTCGCCGCGCTTTCCCGGGGCCTGAAGGTGATCGCGATGGAGTTCGATACGCCGGTCGTGGCCCTGTCGCAGTTCAACCGCGGTGCCGTCGGCCGGCGCCCGCTGCTCTCGGACTTCAAGGAGAGCAGCGCGATCGAGCAGGACTCCAACGTCGTGCTCCTGCTCCACGAAGAGCGTGACGAGAACGACCAGCCGGTGAAGCCGGGCGAGGTAGACCTCATTATCGCCAAGAACAGGCAGGGGATGTCCGGCCGGGTTTTGCCCATGTCCGTGAGGAAGCACTACATGCGCATCGACAGCTGGGCCGCCGACGCCAGCTGAGGAGTTCGGTCCCGGCCGTGGCTGTGGCCACGGCCGGGACCATCCAGCGGATCCCACACCTGCGAAGAAGGAGATCGTCGTGATCACCACCGACAGCGTGCGCACGCGGTTCATCGACGAGGACCTGGCCCAGCGCGTCGCCGACCACTGGAACCCCGTCTACCCCACGATGCGCCGCATCCTGGACACCGTCATCAAGGCACAGCGCACCCGGGAGACCCCGAGCCGGGACATCGCCCAGCTCGAACTCGTCCGGCGCGAACTCGGGCAGCTCGACCGCATGACCTTCAAGGCCTGCACCCGCAGCGACGGGGCCTTCAGCGTTCACCACGCCCTCAGCCACGTCCACGAGGTCCTGAACGTGACCTCGCTCGGCGACCGGGACAAGGGCGCCATCTACCGGCTCGCCGGCGCGCTCGCGGACGTCGACGCACACGTCACCGAGGCCGCTCGCGCTCACTGGAGTGCGCAGCGCGCGGCGGCGGTTCCCGCCCAGCGGGTCGACCGCGGGCCTGGCGGCAGTGCAGACTCGGGGCAGACGGAAAGGGGTGGGCGATGACCGCGCAACCGATACACCAGCACGAGCCCGAGCGTGTGCCGCGCAACGCGGAGGGGATCGCGGCAGCTCTGTCCGGCGCGCAGCGGATGGAGTTCTACCGCGAGCTCCTGGCCGCCGCCCCAGAGCAGGCCAAGGGTGTGCTTCTGCGCTGGTGGGGCGAGGCGATGCTCGACACCGATCCGGAGGCCGACGCGCGTGCCGACGCGGTGCTGGCCGGCACGGTGCCCACCGTCTCGCTGGACGACCTTCTTGCGCGGCGCCGGGCGGCAGGACTGCCCGTTGAGTGACCCGTACGACGAAGGTCTGCCCTGCGTGCTGTCCGAGAACGTCTCCCAGCTGATGATGGACCCGTCGCTGCCGCCCGATGTCTTCGGCGCGATCGTGGCCGCGATGGTCACCATCGGCGAGTTGGGCGGCATCGTGCCGGGGAGCACGGCGTCACCGCGGCGACCGCAGCAGCGCCGCCTCGCACTCGGAGCTGAGGGCGAACTCGGGATCGCCGAGTACGTCATCAGCCGCGACGAGGACCCGCCGCAGATCGTCATCACACACATCCTGGTTTTCTGAACGCTCATTGGGCCCGGCCTTCGCGCCGGGCCCTTTGCCGTCACGCGACGGAGTACGCGGTCACCCTGCCGGGGCCGTGCCCGCCGGTCGGCGGGCCAGGTTGATCAAGACCTGGGCCGCCGACGAGAGCGGCCGGACAGGAGACTTTGATGAACCCCACCGTCGCCCGTGCCGCAGCTGGCCTTGCCACGTTCCTCGCCGTGTTCGGACTCGCCGCCCCGGCAGGGGCCGCCCCGACTGGCGCGTCCTACCAACTGCGCCTGGTGGCAGGGTATTCGGAGGACGCCGGAGCGGCCGATCTCGTGGTCGGCCCGCAGGCGGCCGGTGGCTGGGAGGTACGCGGCACCCTCACGAAGGCGACCGGGGTGCCCGGGTGCCTGCACCTGGAAGCGGGGGACGACGGCGACACGGGCCGGACCGCCGAGACGCTGGCCGTGTGGTGCGGTGCGGCCGGGACCGCGGGCGATGTGTCCGCGCGGACAGCGCGCCCCTTCGTGTACTTGGTGTGGCGCGGCGGGGACGGCCTTCCGGCGGCCTGGTCGAGCCGACGGCTGCACCAGTAGCCCGTCCGGGTGACATGGAGGCTTCGGCATAGCCTTGCCGTCTCTAATTGCCGTAACGTTTTCCATGTCGGGAGGGTGGTCGGTACCCACCCCTCCGGCAGAAGACGACCCGTCAGCATCAAGGAGACGCCATGGGCTTCACAGGCGAAGACACCCCCTTCATCGCCTCGCTCGACCTCATCGCCGAACACGCCGCGAGCATCTGGAGCGACTGCCCGACGGAGGGTACCCACCTCCTCTTCCGGATCGACGAGGCAGGCGGGGCCGCCCACCTCCGCATGGTCCGCCGCGTTGGGCGTGGATACGTCCTCGCGGAGCACGGGCCCGAATTCGACGTGGAGGACTGGGTCAACACCCCCTGGCTGCCCTGGGACGAGCTGGACGAAGAGCTGGAGAAGCTCGTCGGGCAGGAGACGCGACCCCTGGCACTCGCCCGCGAGTCGGGGGGTTGGTGGAGGCTGGCCCTCAAGCCCCTCGGCGACCAGGCGGAGCAGGATGTCGAGCACGACTACGAGGCGCACACGGTGGTCGAGAACCCTGACACGGGGGCCCGCGACGCCGCGCGCGGCGAGAAGATCCTCCTCGGTCACCTGGCCGCCGTCCGCCACGGCCGTCGGATTGAGGACGTCCTCGCCGAGCACGACGGCCACGACCTCGCGGTCGGCGAGGGCGACGGCAGGCAGGTCCGCGTTCCCGACGAGGACGCCGATCCGGCGGACTACGCCGACTCCCTGGTCGAGTGCCTGACCTGCCAGACGGACCCGTCCGTGCAGTGGGAGCGAGGCGGTAACCCCCTCGCCGTCGGCGGCCCGCTCCTTCGCGTAGGCCACGTAGTGGAGGCGGTCGTTGCCCTCCTCCACTACGCCGACGGATGGCACCACGCCTCCGACGTCCTGGAGCGGGCCCTGCTGCTCCTGGCGGAGCGACAGCGGGACGCGAGCTTCGGAGTGCCGGAGCCGACGCCGATGGAGGACGTGGACCTGCGCGCCCTCGACACCGTCGCCGGAGCGGTCGCGGCCCACTACGCGGCGGCCGCCGCCCGATTCCGCCTGACTGACTGGCAGATCGCCGACATGGCGGAGGACCGCTTCCGCAGCCAGGTCGAAGGGGCGCGCTTCGCCGCCATCCGGGCATGGCGCACCACGGCGGAGGACGTCGCGGCCAAGGCGGCGTGAGCACGGCACAGACAGGAAGCGGCGCCCCGGGAGAAGGCTCGGGGCGCCGCTTCGTGTTCGTGTGCGGTCCGGGCCGACGCGGTGTCCGTCCGGAAAGTGTCGGGGGCCAGCGGTCCGACTCCGTGAGGAGACGGCGGTACCCACTGGCCCCCACCCGTCAGCATCTCCACGAAGGGAGCGCGACATGTCCGGCAGTCTATCCACAGCGCCCCTCTCCACAGGCCGTACGCGGCCCCGTACGAACTACAGGAGCACCACGTGATCCCGCGCGGCCGACCCGCCCTGACCGAAGCCGACATCGCCTCCGAGAAGGAGATGAACCTCAAGACCTGGCAGCGCAACGAAAGCGAGTCCCTGCGCGCCCGAGTGCCGCTGGTCAACGAAGGCGGGCGCCTTCGCCTCTACGACGAGGAACAGGTCCGGGCCTACCTCTCCGGCTCCACGTGGCCTCCCGGGCAGCGGGACCACGATGTGGCCGCCGGTGCGGACGACGCGGACACCACGTGGCCTCCGGCCGTACCGCCGGGGGGTGAGCACCCGGGCGACCTTCTCACCGACCAAGAGGCCGCGGCCGTGCTGAACACGAAGGCCTCCACTGTCCGCGACTACGGCAAGAGCGGATACCTCCCCGTCGTCGAGCGGCACGGCCGCACCTGGTACCGCCGAGCCGACCTCCAAGCCCGACTCGAAGCCGGCGACCAGCGCCACCACCCCGAGCTCACCGGAGCCGGCCGCCCGCAGGGCGCGAAAGACCGCGCTCCCCGGCGCCGCCCCGATGTCCGCGTCACCGAGATCGCCATCGCACTCGCCCTCGCGGCCCGCGCCGAAACCCCCGAGCCCACGCCGGGGGAGATCGGCAAGACGTACGGCGTCAGCGAACGCACCGCCCAACGGCTGCTCCTCGCAGCCCGCGAGCAGGGGACCGGCGAGGCCTGAGCCGGGACGCCGCCCTTGGCGCCCGACCTCACCGGGGTGGCAAGGGCGGCGGACCGAGCGCGGTGCCCCTCGGAGACGCCCTGAAGTCTCCCACATCAAAGTGCGACACACAGGGCAAAATCACCCCAGAATGTCCGTTACTGCCGTAATGTTTTTCTTGTCGGAAGGCGGTCGGTACCCGCCCCGGCACCCGTCAGCCAAACCATCGGAAGGACCCCGTCATGGACCGCAACACCCACGACAACTCCCGCGACAACGACCGCGTCATCCCCACTGTCCCTGGTCAGCGCAAGGCCTCGGAGCCCACCACAGGGAAGAAGATTCCGAACCAGCCCGACCGTCGGGCCCAGTAGTTCAGACGCACAGAAAGGCGGGCCGCCCGACCGGGGCGGCCCGCCTATTTCTGCTGTGGTACCGATGAGCGATCCGGCGGCTACGCGCTGCTGACTGCGCGAAGTTCCCGGTGCTGCCTCTTGGGGGGCGCCGTTTCATAGCGAGGGGCCGACGGTTCGCCAAGCGTGCCGTTCTGGATGCGGCGGGCAGCTTCCTGTACCGCGGCCGCGAGGTCTTCGAGGCTCTCGTAGCCCGCGATGTAGGGGTGCAGGATGTACGTGCGGTAGCTGTTCTCGGGCCGCAGCACCAAGTGCCGGTCCACCAGCGAGGCCATCGCGGTGGAGGCCGCGTTCTTCCCGAGACCCACACGGGCGGCGAGCTCCTGCTGCGACATCCTCACCTCGCCGCCCGGCTCCTGCAGCTCGATCAGCACGCTCAGAAGGTCTTGGGCACCGCGCGACAACTCCAGCTTGTGAAGCATCCCGTGCCCGAAGGTCGCCTGGATCAGCATGCCGCCTCCTCCTGGTCCTGGCCGAGCTCCATCTGCACGCTTCGCGGGGCCGGCGGCGCGTTGAGCTTGGGAAACGCGTCCTGCGGAATCCCCTCTCGCAGCTTAGCGAGGATCTCCTGCTGACGGTCACCGTTGCCCATGAACCCGATCAAGGGGTTCACGAAGATGACACCAGAACGAACCTTCTGGATCATGTGCCACTCCTCCAGGCGGTTGACCGCCCGGGTGACATTGGCCCGCTCGACCCCGAGCCGCTCGGCGATCAACTTGTGGGTCGCCTTGACCCACCCTTCCTTCTGCTTGCCGATGCACCAGACCAGGACGGCGCTCTGGATAGGGGACATGCCGTGCTGGGCGATGAGGACTGCAAGGACCTCGCTGAGGAACTCGTTGCTCACGGCGCTGAAGCCGGCGGTCCCGTACATCTCGTGCGGCGCCCGATGCGTGACCCGGACGCTGAAGTCCATCTGCTGGACCGGCCGGCCACGCGTCGGAGTCTTCGCGATGAGGTCCGCGAACTTCTCGGTCAGCGTCTCCTTGAACTCCGCGCCAGTGCCGGAGACCGGCACAACCGGAGGCTGCGAGCCGGACGCTCGGCGAATGGGCTGGCGGCGCGCCATGTGCGTGGGTCCCGTCCTCGATCATGGGGAAGTCAATCCCGAACCCTAGCGGGTTGTCCCTGTGCACTGGGACATTTTCTCCCTGTCGGCGTGGCCTTTTGGTGTCGATGCCGACACACTTCGCGCGAGTGCCGGAGACTTGCGCCTAGCTGACCAGGGCGTTCACATTTTTCTACCTCTCAGGTGGGAGAAAGTGGTGTCGTTGGTGGTGTCCGCTGACACACTTTCGGTTGTCGATGTGTCGGTGCCAACACATCGCTGCTGACGAACTACCAGGTCAAAGCGGGTTTTCCGGAACCGCCCTCTTTTCCAATAAGAGGCGCGACGCCGGATTTTGCCTCCGGACTCCACGGGTCGGCTGCGCCCTCCGCTTCGCTCCGGTGCTCGCGTCGTCAGCGCGGGCCCGGTATCCAGCCTCAGGCCGAGTGGGGTGCCACTCGGAGGCAAGCAGCACAGTGGCTGATGCCGCCTGTGGTGCGGAGTAGTGCAGTGACCGCCGGAAGGAGGCTGCCGGCTGAGTTGGGCGCACCTTCTGTGGCTGAGGCTGAAACGCCTCTAGCGGGGGCGAGGACCGTGTACTGCTGACCTGCTGATGGGCTTGCTGATCAGGGCGACCAGGCACGCCCACCTCCAATCGGCGCAGTCCGAGCAGCACAGGGCCCACCGCCTCCGCAGGGTGGGCACATTGATGGCGATTCTTGGAAACGACCACCCCTACTCCTCGCCCCACTTGATCCGGTCCTCTAGCAAGTGGGGAAGTACGGCGAGCACCAGGCCGTCGACGGGTCGGGGCCGCCCGCTCGTTCAGTGTCCGGGCCACGCCGGCCCGTCAAGGGCGCCTTCGGCGTCGCTCACGCGATGCGCTTCGCGCACCCTGGACCGGCCACCGCGGCCCTGGTGCTGGCTGGCTATCGGGCGGCCCCTCACCTGTGGCGCCCGTCCGCAGGTCAGCGCGGGTCTGCCTGGGGAAACCTAGCCGAGCAACTCTGCGGGCAGCCCGAGCGCCGGGTGGGGAAATCCAGATATCGCCATCAACATGGAGTTCCCCGTCGCGGTCGCCCTGGCCCAAGCCGTGCCCCGGCTCCCGGACGGGGACGGCTGGTGGTTCGAGCCGAAGTTATGGACAGGGTTGCGTGCTGTCTGTTGTCCGCACCCGAGTGGATCCGAGTCCGCAGGGGATGTCCAGTCCTGGGATTAGTGGTGCCCGCGCGGGTTCCCGAGGGTCACGCTGTCACTGCGAGTGATCGTCGTAATCTGCGGCTTCTTGTCAGGTTCCGAAACTCGCGTGCTCACGCTCGTGTGCCCCGGCAGGGAGCCGGTCGTGCCGGTGGATCCGGCCGCGGTGTCGGTTGAGACCGGGCTCGCGGACGTCGTGACCCTTCAACGGCGCCCCCAGGCGCGCATCTCGGTGCATGACGAGGTGAGCTTCTTCCTCAAGCAGCCTCTACGGGGCTCATGCCGTCGATGACGGGCTGGGGGTGGGCTGGTTGACGTTCCAGCGGTTGTAGGTATAGCCGAGGGCCCTGGTGTCGAAGACCTCGGCGACGTACACCCCGTCATAGCTCGCGATGCGGGTCTTCTTCGGGTCAGTGGGGTAGTCGTTCGTGCGGTCAGGGTGTCGTTTCTGCCATTCGGCGTACACGAGATCGATGAAGCATGCGAAGACCCAGTAGATGGGGTCGTTGGTCGTGTACATGAAGGACATGTCGCCGTTGTTGCCGCCGATCCCGGCGTGGACGCGACTGAAGGTGCTTTCGATCTGCTGCCGAATCGCGTCGTAGGACGCCCGGTGGTCCAGGTAGCTGTTGAGGATCTCGGGAGCGGTCCAGGAGGGGATCGTGGTCCCTCTGCTGAAGTAGCGAGCCACCAATCCGGAGTTCGCGCTTGGCACGCGCCAGCCGACGAAGGGAGCGTTGAGTGCCCCACCCCTCCCGTCGGAGCCGCCGTTGCCACCCATGTAGGACTCGGAGAAGATGAAGGACCTCTCGGGGGCCTGGGAGTCGCGGGTGACGTCCCAGTACGGCAGGCTGACGGACGGGTCGATCTCCTGGAGCGCCTTCTCGAACTGACGGAGAAAGTACCGGTGCCAGACAAAGAAGCCCGGCGATCCGTGCGCCCCACTCCCGACGGCGTAGTGATCAGCGGTGAATTTGCTGTACTGATTGCCGCCGGCCGGCGTGTTGAGCTTCTTGAGCGCGTTCACGAACGCCTGCCACTGCTGAGGGGTCATCTCCCGGGCGTCGGGCCGCCGCCTCACGAGCATTTGTGGGGCAGATGCCCCTGACGCCGCCACACCCCACAAGCCCAACCCGCTTCCGGCCGCTACGACCGCGCCGAGCCTCAGCATGCTGCGCCTGTCCATGACACCTTCCTTCCCGGACCGCCGGCCTGTCCGGCAGCCCAGGGCTCAACGCCCAGACTCGCTGTAGGGATACGAAGGGCCGGCCCGTATGCCCGATAGACGCCCCAGCCCACCGCCCAACTCGCTCCACCCGTAGGCGCAACCGTGATCGTCTGCCCATAGGAGCAGCGGTAGTCGGCCCCGCGCGGTCTGTGCGGGGGCCGGACACTATCCGTGGACAGTCCAACAGCGCATAACAGAAGTTCGACGGTCACCGGACCGTGCTGCGCAGCGAAGCCTGCGGCCGGGGACTGTGCTGGACGGCGAGGCGGTGATCTGGCGGGACGGCGCGCTCAACTTCTCGGCCGTGCAGGCGCGGGCCGCCTCGACCCCGGCGAGGGCCCGCGAACTCGCCGCGGCTCTGCCCGCCACGTACGCGGCCTTCGATCTGCTCGCGCACCCCGATCTCGGTGACGTCCGCGGGCGCCCGTATGTCGAGCGGCGCACGCTGATACTGGAGTTGCTGGAGGAGGTCGGCCCGCCGATCCAGGCGGTGCCGGCGACGGACGACCGGGATGTGGCCCTGGTCTGGTACGAGGTCCTCCAGGAGCAGGGGATCGAGGGGATCGTCGCGGGGAGGGCGGCCTCGCCGTACCGGGGCGGCCGGCGAATCTGGCAGAAGGTACGGCACTCCGAGGTCGTGGACGCCGACGTCGTCGGGTACACGGGTACGGCGGCCCGTCCCCGCCATCTCGTCGTCGCGCTCCCCGGCGGCCGGATCGCCCGCTCCCAGCGGCTCTCCCCGCTCCTGGCCGCGGAGATCGGCAGGGTTCTCGGCGCGGGGCCGTCGGGCGCGCGGGCGCGGTTGGAGGATGGCGAGCCGTACGTGACGACCACCGTGGAGCTGGTGGTCGAGGTCGCGGCCGGCACGACCCGGCACCCGGTGGTGAGCGTGGTCCGCGTCCACGACTGATCCGGAGGACCCCGGGGCCCGGGCCGTACCCATCTGGGCCCGGGGCCGGTTGATCGGGGCATGAGAAAGATGATCTACGCATTGGCGGCTGTGGCCGTGATGGTGGCGGCGGCGCCCGCGCAGGCCGACGCGAAGGCCGAGGACGGGCGCGTGGGGCTGTCCGTTCGCGGCAAGGGATTGAGGGTCGACTCGGTCGGGGCGCACATGGAGGGGCATGGGACCGGGGTGCAGGCCCGGGTGGTCTCGTACTCGCCGCGGGGTGTGCGGTCGGTGGTCACGGACTGGAAGGACGCGACACCGGTGAGCGCGGCCATGACGAAGCTGTCCACGGTCGGCTGGTCATGGAAGGGCGGCAAGCGGTTCGCCGACCGTACGCGGCTGTGCGTGGAGTTCAACGCGGCGCCGGGGGAACCCTGCGTGGTGATCCACCGCTGAGACGACGAGGCCCCGCCCCCGGTCTGGGCGAGGCCTCGCCTGCGTCACGTACGTCCGGTCTGCGTCAGCGTCTGCCGGGTCCGAGCTCTGCGGCGGCCGCGGTGACGAAGGCGTTCGCGGCGTCCTTGGCGGCGCGGCGCCGCTCGTCGAGGTCGGCCTGGTTGGTGGCCTTGCGCAGCGCGTAGGTGGCGTCTGCGGCCTGTTGTGCGGGGATGGTGAGTTCGGGGACCAGGATCTGCAGGCGGATGTGGGGCGCGGTGATCGCGGTGCGGGTGTCGTGCGACCGGGTCTGTGCCTCCAGCTCCGGCTCCGGTCCGGCGCCGGTCAGGGTGAGGCGCTCGCGGTGGAACATCGCGGAGCGGTGGGCGTCGAGCGCGGCCGCGAACTCGGTGACGGCGGCGAGCTGGTCCTGGCGGTCGGCGTCGGCGCGCTGTTCGACCCGTGCGGTGCGGGCCGAGCGGTGCTGGAGGAGTCCGGCGGTCAGGGCTCCGGCGAGGGTGCCGAGGACGGCGACGACCGAGGCCCACATCAGTCGGTCCGCCGAGTGCTGCAGAACCCGCAGGTGAAGGGATGGGCGTCGCCGTTCTCGCCTCCGCAGTGCGCGCAACTCCATGCGACGGTGCTGGTGTGCTCGGCGAGGCAGGATTTCGCGTCGTCGGCGGCCGCGGCGCTGGTGGGGTAGTCGGGTGCGCTGGTGTGGTGGGTGCCGTCGGCGGCGACGGCAGTGAACATCCAGTGGTCGGTGCCCTGGTGGTGGAGTACGGCGGCGGTGCCGCCGGCGTGCTGGACGGTGACGGGCGGCTGGGGGAGGTCCGCGCGGGAGGGGACGGCGTCGGGCCACTTCACGCGGGCGGACTGGCGGCTGATGCCCCAGGCCTCGCCGATCCGCGCGTAACTGGCGCCCTGGTGGCCGGCCACCTTCGCGGCGGCCGCGGCCCGCTTCTCGACGACGCCAGCGGTCTGGCGGAGCGCGTGGAGCAGGGCCAGCTGGTAGTCGCCGGAGAGCACCACGCGGTCGGGGGCCTGGCCGTCGGCGGCGCGGTGGGCGCGAGCGCGTTCGGAGATCTGCCATGCCAACGCGTCGGCGGCTTCGGCCACGGCGTCCTGGAGGGCGAGAACGTCGTCCTCGGTCGGCTCGGCGTACGCGGGGGTGCGGATCGTGTTGACGTCCGCCCAGATGTCGGTCTCACTGTCGAGGGTCATGAATGACAGCTTTAACTGTCACCCATGATGCGACAACTAGATTTGCGAGACTGGCATATGACAGTCCCGGGCACCCATCTGCCCTGCTTCTCCGCCTGGCGCTCGTCGTTGCCCGCGCGGGCGGATGTGGTGACCCGCCCTCGGCGGGGGCTGTGGCCGGTGATCGGCTTAGCCTGGCCGGCCAGCTCACCAGCAACGCGCGTGCACCCCAGAGGGGTTGTCGGCTGCGGGTGCCAGAATGCTCTGTATGGGTGAAGAGCTGTCGTTGGCAGACATCGTGGAGCACAAGCCGATCGATCAGGTAGGGGAGCAGTTGCTGGCTGCTGCTGCCACCTTCCTCTATCAGCGGGGCGATACCGAGGCCGCGATCACTGCTACCGACGTGACTGCGGTCGACATGACCCTCTGGAACTCAAACGAGTACGAACCGGATGAGTACAGGGTGTACTTCACGGTGGAACCGCAGCTCGTTGAGCAGTTCACCGAAGCGGTGCTCGGGCGCATCGTGGACGGTATGCAAGCCGTCCTGCCGAGGCGGTTGGCCGTCCGGATCGAGTCGATCGAGATCTGCCCCGTGGTTCCGGTGCCAAGCGCGGACTGGCGAACAAAGCTACGCGAGGCCAACGGCCCCCTGCCGACGAACCAGGCTCGGAAGCTCCGCCTTGGACCCGAGGACCAGCATCCGATTGAAGACGACCTGCACTTCACCAACGAGTGGGAGCACAGGGTCTACCGAGTACTGAAAGATCGGCAAGCGTCTCTGCCTGACAACGAGACCATCGCGATCGTGCCGCTGGCAGGGATGAGAGTGCTCGGCTACACGCGCGAGCCTGATTTCTTGATCACCTACAAGGGCCGAGTCGGGGTCATTGAGGTGGACGGGTTCCATCATGGGATGCCGCGCCGGGCTTCTAACGATCACAGTCGGGACAACCTGATGCTGAGCGCCGGCGTCAGGTGGGTCGGACGCCTTGATGTTCGAGACGTCGGTACGAAAGCCGAGGTCGAGAAGTTCGTAGACAACTTTCTCGCCAGGTTGGTGCGGCAGTAGGTTGGGTCGGCCTATGCGAACAACGCGTACCCACATCTAGCCGGCGCTGGTCCGCGGCCACGCCCGTGACGTTCGCGGTTGGGAGGCCGTGCCTATCGTGGCCTGTGATCGCGGACGGCGGAGTCGATCCTGTGCGGGACCCGCACAGGACCAGTGGCCCCTGCGTCGGGTCGCAAGTTTGCGGAGCCTGGTTGAAGCTGACGGTATGGAAATGTACACCACGGACACTGTCCCCGGCTCCGGTCCCAAGCCCGTAAAAAGCTCCTGGCTGCTCTTGCACGAGGGCGACCGACTACACAAGGTGATGAGTGAGCTGCGGCAGCAAGCGTCTAAGGACGGGGCCGATGCCGTCGTCGGCCTCCGCATCACGGCGGCCGAACTCTCTGGGCCCTCGCCGTTCATCGTCTACGGGACGGCCTTGAAGTTCCTGTGATCCAACCGTGATGGCCCCCGCCCAGACACGTCGCCACGGCTGGCTGCGGCCCTACAGCACCCCCAGCAGGGCGTTGTCCTCCCACTGGTCGACGACTTCGAGGTATCCGGCGAGGACCTTGGAGTGGGGGGCCCAGCCGCCCTGTTTAGCGATGACGATCTGGTCGTGGCCCTTGAGCCGGGAGGATGTGGCCAGGCCCCGGCGGGGGCTGTGGCCGGTGAAGCGGATCTCGATCCAGGCGCGTTCGACGGCGCGGGTGATGACGTCGCCGACGGACTCGGGCTGCAGTCCGCCCTTCAGGACGGTGTGCCAGCGGTTGTGCAGGCGCCGCCACTCAGGGCCGTCGGGGTCGGTGAGATCGGCGGCGTCCTTCCAGGCGGTCCATGCGCGGACCGGGCAGATCGAGGGGCGGGAGCCGTACGGGCACGGGCACGGTGCGGGGGTGGACCTTGGAGACGCGGAGGTCGGCCCGGATCCCGTCGGACGTGAGCGCGTAGTCGCGGACCCGGTTGAAGGCGAGTTCGTGTTCGCGGCCGGCGACGGCGAAGTGCATGAGGACCAGGGCCCGGTCGCGGATGCCGGTGAGGTTGTCCGTGCAGGCGGCGCTGATCGCGACGACGTGGTCGACGAGGAGCGGCGGGGCCTGGCCGCGGCCGCGGGTCTCCCCGCTGGCCTCCATCTCCTTGACGAGCTGCTTGAGCCGGTTGCGGGCGAGGCGGGCGACGCCGTCCTCCAGCCGCACGCCATGGTCTGCGCGGGCGGAGACTACGGTGCCGGACAGGCGCCGGTCGATGGTCGAGGGAGCGGTGAACGTCCCCTTCTTCCATCCGGGCTGGGTCCACAACCACTCCACGAACATCACGAGGGTGCCCGGGGTGACGGCGAGCATCGGCACCTCTGCCGCGGTGCAGAACTTCGTCCAGCTCGCCCAGTCCTGGGCGTAGCCGGAGCGGGTCCGCTCCGGCCGGCTGTCCGCGACGGTGCGCACGGCCTGGCGGTCGATGTGGTCGAGCACAGCGCGGGTCGCGGTGTCGTACTCCTCCGGCCGGGTCGGTGCCGCCGGGATGACGACCGCTTCGACGGCCTTCTTAGGCTGCGTCCGCCGCTCAAGTGGACCTTCCCGGAGGGAAGCATCAAAAATGATCACCACTCTGAGCGACGCGGTACCGACGCTGCTCGGCGTCCTCGCCTTCATCTCGATCGCCTCGAATCCTGCCGCCCCGTGCGGACCTGATTCACAGGAGCGGGCCGAGACGATCCGCGAGCACGGCCGGGCGGTGGCCAACCACTGCCGGGAGATCGCGCGACTGATCATCCGGCGGACGGGAGGCGGGGCCGCGTAGCCCAGAGCGCAGACTGAGCCGGGACGGCGTACGCCGTCCCGGCTTCGCCATTCCCTGCGCCAAACCCAGCCGTCGCGCGCATCGACCCCAAGCAGCGAAACGAGGATGCGGAGGAGCGGTCCTAAGCACTACAACGAGGGGATGACCGTCTTCCTGTGTTCCAAGTGTGGCTCCGCGATCACGCCGGAGCTGGCCGAGCTTGCCAGCGTCCCTCACGTCTCAGACGACGAGCGCGACCGGGACAAGGAGACACGCCGGGCGCCTTCCACCGTTCCGCGGGGCCACTACTCGATCGATCCCGAGCCCTGGGGAGCTCCTTACGTCGTGCAGGACGATCAGGAGGACCCGAAGCCAGCGCAGCCGCGCGGACATTTGGTCTGCCGAGAAGAAGGCTTCGTCATCTCAGCCGGCAGCCGACACACAGTGCTGGTGCATCCTGATGACGCCGCCGGCCTCCAGCCACTGCCCAACTGGGAGAACAGCAGTGGATGCTGCGGACCGACAGGCGACACGGGACTCAATCGGGCCTGCCCCTGCGGCGCTCCGGTCGCGACTCTCGCGGCCGACTGTTTCACGCCCTTCGAACTGCACCTCGATCCCGTCCGGACCTACGCATTTTCCCAGTAGGACCGCGAAGCACGTGCGGACGACGACGTGCACGACACGCTCGATGGAACGTCTCCAGCCAACTTCTTCACGACTACTTTCCGTGGTGAACGGCGGCTCGCACGGGCCTGCCGCCGAGCTGGGCTAGTTCGGATAAGCATGCATCCGATGCCCCATGCTGCAGGTCAACCCGAAGATGTTGCCCAGGCTCGCGGAGATCGAAAGAGACCTGGTCCTGCGTCGCAAGCGCGCCGAGGAAGAGCAGTGGCTCGGCGAGATCGAAGGCATCGACATGACCTTGACCTTCGTCCGCACCAAACAGGCCGACGCCGCTCGAACCTCCCAACGGGCACCCGTCGCCCTCGGCATCCCTACCACCCGCCGGCCCGAGTGAGCCTCAAGCTCGTCGATCCGGACGCTCGATCTCTGCTGGCGCCTGATTGACGTGGCTGACCGCAACCACCCATGGCACCGGGACTGTCTCTCGGACCCAGGGTCGCCTACGGACTGTCAGAGGCGGGTGAGAGTCTGGGCCAGTGCTGATCAAGGGATTCGAGAACGCCCCGCTTGTCGCGGGGGAGGAGCTGCTGGCGCTGCCGGGGTTCTGGGCGGCCTACCTGATGTGGCTGAGCCAGACGGAGGAGCACGACGCTTCTCTGTATCCGTTTGGTGTTGACGGGGCTGATGCCGATGCAGCGTGCGACGCGCTCGGCGACGAAGATCACTGGCCTGTCATCCGAATCCCGTTCGATGACGGTCACACCGTGATAGTCCTCGGAAGCAACTGTCCCGACGATCCGGAGACGGAGTACTTCATCACCCACCCCGAGTGGGGACGGCACGGTCACCTGGCCACTGTCAGCGGCCACCAGGCTGGCCCCGGCTTGTCGTGGCGAGAGCTCCACCACATCGCCCGCACGCCTGACCTCAACGCTCCGGGAATCCACGCCGAATATGCGCGCCTACTTCTCCTACTGCCTGCCCTCGGCGACCAGGATCTGCCCGAGGACGCCGCAGCCGTAGTCGGTGGCGCGCTGGCGCAGGCAGGTGTACCCACTGCGCTGGCCCCGCATCTCGCGGTAGCCCTTCTCGCCGACCACCCCTTGTGGGAGCCGGCCGAATGGACGCTCCCTGCCACCTCCCCGCTCTCAGCCAGCCAAGAGCCCTTCCTCGGAATTCTGCACTGTGACGGATATACGAGCCCGCGGTGTGCGACCCGCCTCGCCCAGGGAATCACCCGAGAGCAGAGCAACCGCCTGGCCCACGCACTAGGCACCTGGCCCGCCTGAACGGCCCACCCCCACAGCAACGGGATGGGAGCAGTATCAGGCAGGCAGCCTGGGAACCTCCGATCTCCCGGAAGGCTTGACGCACGGTTGGCCACGACTGATGCCTTTCAGCTCGGATCACCTTGACTAGTGCTGTGACCGACAAGGTTCACCGGGTTGAGCGGTCAGGCCGCGATGGGTAGTGGTCTGCCGCCCCAGCGGATGCCCTTCTCGCTGCGGATGCGGGCGCGTTCGCGTCGTTGGGCGGCCAGGACGTCGGGGTGGCGCGCGTTCTTGTTGCGCCAGCGCAGGTAGGCGTGCAGGGCCCGGGTCTGGACGGTGTGGTTGGGGTGGTGCGAGTTGGCGAGGGTGAACTGCCGCAGGGGTCCGAAGTGGGCCTCGATCGGGTTGGCCCAGGACGCGTAGGTCGGGGTGAAGCACAGTTCGACCTTGTTCCGGGCCGCCCACCTGCGGATTCGCCAGTTGAGGTGGGCGGAGAGGTTGTCGAGGATCACGTAGATCGGGGCGCCGTCCGGGCGGGCTGCCCGGATCGATCGCAGCGCGGCCCAGGTGTGGTCGGTGCCCTTGCGGCGCCGGTTGATCCCCCACATCTGGTCGTCACCGACGGAGTAACAACCGTGAAAGTAGGTGATTCCGTGGGTGCGCCGATAGGTAGCCGGCAGCCGATCTGGCCGGCCCTGTTCTGCCCAGCAGGAGCCTGCGGTCGGGCGGATTCCCAGCGGTCCGAACTCATCGAACGCGAACGTGCGGTCCGGCCGCTGGTTGATCGCGTACTCGATCCTGGCCAGTTTGGCGTCGAAGTCCGGGTCCGGGGACTCCTTCCAGGTCTTCGTGCGCTGGAAGGAGATCCCGCGACGGGCCAGTAAGCACCTCAGCGCCTCCCGGCCGATCCGGACAGGCCGGTCGATGTTCCTGCGCAGGTGATCGGCGAGTTTGCGGATCGACCAGCGGGTGAAGGGCTTGCCCAGGACGGTGGGTCGGGTGGTGGCCGTCTGGACGACGAAGTCCTCGTCGTCACGGTTGAGAAGGCGGGGACGGCCTCCCGCCCAACGAGGGTTGAGGCATGCGAGCCCGATCTCGTTGAACTTGTGGATCACGTCGCGGACGGTGTCCTCGTCCGCCTGGACCAGGCGGGCTATGACCGGGACCGTGCTGCCGCCGGACGAGGCCAGCAGCATCATCGCCCGTCGAAACCGCACCGAGCTGGTACTGCCTCTCCGGACGATGTGCTGGAGTTTCTGCCCCTCCTGCTCGGTCAGCCTGCGAACCCGGACCGGTTGTGCCATCCCGCCTCCCCACGCTGTTTGGAGAAGTCATTTCCAACCAGCACAACGAGCAACCCGGCAAACGTTGCCGGTCACAGCACTAGGGCCTGTTCTGAGTTCGGATCACGGGGTGCCAGGGAGGCTGCGTAGCCAAAGGATGGATCCTCGCAGGTGGAGTCCGGCGAGATAGCTCTCAGGTGTCTTGTCGTAGCGGGTGGCCAGCCCCCGCCATTCCTTGAACTTGTTGATGGCACGCTCGACGGTGTTCCGGTCTTTGTAGAGCTCGGCATCGTGGGAGACCGGGCGGCCGCCCTGTGAGCCCCGCTTCTTGCGGTTGGCTGCCTGGTCGGCCTTCTCCGGGATCACCGCCTTGATGTTGCGTCTTCGCAGGTGGGCGCGGTTGGCGCGGGAGGAGTACGCCTTGTCTCCGGCTACGGCGTCCGGCCGGGTCCTGGGGCGGCCCATCGGAACACGCACCTTGATTTTCTCCAGGACCGGGATGAACCGCGGACTGTCCGCGGCCTGTCCGGGGGTGAGGATGATGGACAGTGGGCGGCAGCGCCGGTCGGTCGCGAGGTGCACCTTGGTGGTCAGCCCGCCCCGGGAGCGTCCCAGCTCGGCGGCCTTCAGCCGGACCTTGCGGCGTCGGCGTACCGCGCGGCGCCGTGCCCGTTCGGCTTCCTCACCGCCCTCGGGCCCCTCGGCTACGGAGTCGTTTTGTCCGGTTGCCGAAGCCCCTTTTCCTTCATCAAGGCCTTCTCCAGGTCCTCCAGGAGCTCGGGGTCGACCACCATGCCCGCCGCGTGGTGATGCGCGCGGGCGACGGTGGAGTCCACGCTGACCAGGCTGAGGTCGACATCGTCGCGTGCCGCCGCCTCGGCGATCACCACGTCCATGAGGGTCTGGAAGATCCCGCCACGTGCCCACATGCGGAACCGGTCGTAGATCGTTGACCAGGAGCCGTAGCTTGCCGGCACGTCCCGCCAGGGGCAGCCGGTACGGAACCTCCACATCACCGCATTGAAGTAACTGCGCAGGTCAGGGATCGGCCCGGACGCCCCCAGCGGGAGGTGCGGCTCGATCAACTCCCATTCGCCATCGGTCAGATCACCACGCGTCATACAACCGTGCTACCAGCCGAAGCGCCCGAACGAAGGCCGAACGCCCCGATTGTGATCCGGACTCAGAACAGCCCCTAGTGCAGAGAAGGTGGCACTTCGCGCAGGGACCGATCTGGGACGGGGCGCAGGTGAGCGCGGGCGGTCTCGGGGAGGTGGAGGGCGTGCTCATGGGCGGTTCCTTTCGGGTGGCGGCAGTGCTGGCAAGAGCGTTTTTGCGTCGGGTATTCCCGGGCTGGTCCGGTTGGTGCTGACCGCGAGGGTGGCGGGCCGGATGGCGCCGGGTCCGTAGCGGGCGCGCGCCAGGTCCGCGACCGCTTCGACGGCGAGAGCGCGGTCGTCGGCCGGGTCGAGGGTGAGTTGCTGGCTGGCTCGCGTCGCGGGCCGCAGATCCTGGGCGCGCAGGCTGATACCGCGGACGCGGGCGCGCTGGAGGCCGAGCAGGTCGTAGAGCTCGTACGCGGCGGAGGTCAGGGGGTGGGTGTGGGCGGTGGCTTCGGGCAGGGTGCGGCTGCGGGTGCTGCTGGTCCCGTCGGCGTAGCGCACGGCGAGCGCGAGAGCGCCGGCGGCCTGTTTCCCGTCGCGTAGCCGGGCGGCGACTTCCTGGGCGAGGTCGAGAATCGCCCGGCGGTGCTCGACCTCGCCCAGGACGTCCGCTGCGAAGTTGCGGTCGGCGCCCAGGGACTTCGCGATGGGCTGGGCCTGTACGGTGCGCGGGTCCTGGCCGTGGGCGTGGGCGTGCAGGGCCCGGCCCATGGCGGCTCCGAAGAGACGGATGAGGGTGGGCGCGGGGGTGTCGGCGATGTCGCCGATGGTGTGGAGGCCGTAGGTGCGCAGCTTTCCGGCGGTGGCTGGGCCAACCCCGTAGAGCGCCGCGACGGGCCGCGGTCGCAGCCATCGCCCGACCTCCGCGTGCTCGATCACGGTGGTCGTGCCGGGCGCGGTCGCGGCGGCCGCCATGGCGGCCAGCATGCGGTTCGGGGCGATCGCGTACGTCACCTGCACCCCGTACAGGGCCAGGGCGCGGAGCCGGAGGAGTGCGGCGAGTCCTTGGGCGTCGCGCTGCCAGTAGCGCAGCGCGCCGGTGATGTCGAGGTGTGCGGCATCGGGCGGGATGGGCTGCACGCGCGGTGTGATGTCCTGGGCCAGGGCCAGGAGCTGCCCGTACAGGTCCGGCTCGGGGCCGCGTTCCAGGTGGAAGTGGGCGTGGAGGATGCGTCGTTCGGCCATGGCGTTCACCCGGGGCTTCCGGGGCTGGTGTAGCCGAGGGTCTTGAGGTCGGCTGCGCGGCTGCCGGCGGGCTGGAGGTCGGCGTAGGGGTGCAGGCGGGCGCCGCTGGTTCCGTTGGCCAGCGTCCGCCCGCGCGCGGGGGAGCGGTCCTGCGCGGGTGTGGGTGCGAGCCGACTGTGGCCGAGCAGGGCGAGTACGGCTTCGGGGCCGTGGTCGCGGCGGGCTGCGGCGAGTTCTTCGAGATCCCACACCATCTCGCCGACGACCGTGCGGCGCGGCCCGCGGGCTTCGACCGTTCCCCGCACGAGCAGGAGCGCGGAGTGGAAGACGGTGTGGGCGACCGCGTCGTGGCTGTCTTCGAAGAATGCGAGGTCGACGAGGCCGGAGCCGTCTTCGAGGGTGACGAAGATGACGCGCTTGCCGGAGGGGATGGGCGGCGTCTGGGTGGAGGCGCGGACTCCGGCGACCAGGACCTTCTGCCCGGGGTGCATGGCTTTGAGGTGGGCGGCGTCGGTGGCGCCGATCTCGCGCAGCAGCCGGTGGTGGTGGGTCATCAGGTGCTGCGACACGTCGATGGAGAGCACGCTGATCTCGGCGTTCAGGGCTTCGCGGCTGGTCATCTCCGGCAGTCCGGACGGCTCGGCGGTCACGAGCTCGCCGCCGAGAGGGAGCTGGCCGTCGGCGGTCCGGGCCCGGGTGTGCGAGTGGAGCTCGGCGGCCTGCAGGAGCAGGTCGCGGCGGGTGAGCGGGCCGCGCAGTGCGTCGAGCGCGCCGATTTGGATGAGCCGCTCGCAGACCGGCAGGGCGGGACGGGCCCGCTGCCAGAAGTCCTGCAGTCCGGTGTAGGGCTGGCCGGTAGTGATCCGGGCGACCTGGTCTTCGCTGATGCCCTTCACCGAGGACAGGGAGAGTCGCACCCCCCACGTGCCGCTGTCGGTCTGCTCGATGCGGTAGTCGGCGGCGGAGGCGTTGATGTCGACGGGCAGGACGGGCACGTGGTGGCGGCGGGCGTCGGAGACGATCACCCGGGCGGGCCACATGCCCGGGTCGTGCTCCAGCAGCCCCGCGTACAGCGCGGCGGGGTGGTGGGCCTTGAGCCACGCCGACTGCAGGGCCGGCACGGCGAAGGCGACGGCGTGGGCGCGGCAGAACCCGTACGCTCCGAACCCTTTGATGATCTCCCACACCTCGTCCAGGACGGCGCGGGAGTAGCCGCGGTGGCCGGCCTCGCCCTTGAACCAGGCCTCCACCTGCGGCAGGCGGTCCTTGTCGGCCAGGGCGCGGCGGGCGATTTCGGCGAGTGCGCGGTCGCAGCCGGTCAGGACGGCGAACATGTCGATGATCTGCTCGTGCCAGATCGTCACCCCGTACGTCGACGCCAGCACCGGCACGAGATCCGGGTGCGGGTACCGCGGCGCCGCGCCGTGGCGGGCGGCGATGTAGAGGGCGGGCATGCCGCCCTTCACCGGCCCCGGCCGGAAGAGGCTGATGTCGGCGATGACGTCCTGGACGTCCCGTGGCTGGAGGCGGCCGACCAGGTCCTGCTGGCCGGGCGATTCGAGCTGGAACATGCCGACCGTGTCGCTCTTGCGGATCAGGTCGAATGCGCCGGGGTCGCCGAGGGGGACGTGGTCGGGGTTGTCGAGGTCGATCTGGCGGCCGCTCGTGCGGCGGATCTCCTTCACGGCGTGGGCCATCGCGGACTGCATCCGTACGCCGAGCACGTCGAGCTTGAGCAGGCCGAGGTCTTCGACGTCCTCCTTGTCGGCCTGGACCATCGGATAGCCGCCCGGGGTCGGCTGGACCGGCAGCCGGTCCAGCAGCGTCGCGTTGGAGAGGATCACTCCGCACGGGTGCATCGCGATCCCCCGCGGGAGCGCGTCCAGGCCTTCGGCCAGCTCCCACAGAGGCCCGAACGAGGCGGCCTCTGCCGCGAGCTGCTTCAGCTCCGGCAGCTCGGCGAGCGCGCCACGGATGTCGCAGGCCCGGATGTGCGGGAACGACTTCGCGACCCGGTCGATCACTCGCGGCGCCATGCCGAGTGCGAGGCCGGTGTCCCTGAGGGCGTGCCGGGCCCGGTAGGTCTCCGGCATCCCGGTCACCGCGATCCGCTCCGTCCCGAACCGCTCGATGATCCGGTCGTAGACCTCCAGCCGACGCGCGGATTCCACGTCCACGTCGATGTCCGGCAGCGACCGGCGCCGCACCGACAGGAACCGCTCGAACAGCAGGTCGTGGTCGAGCGGGTTCGCCGTCGCCACGAACAACGAGTGGTTGACCATCGACCCGGCACCCGACCCCCGGGCCGCCACCCGGATCCCCATCGCCCGCACGTCCGCCACCACCTGGGCGACCGCGAGGAAGTACGCCTCGTACTCCAGCTTCCCGATCACCCCGAGCTCGTACTCCAGCTGCGCCACCGCCCGCCGGTCGCGCTCCAAGCCCCGGGCGAACATGCCCGCCTCGCACCGCTGGCGCAGCAGCCGCATCGCGCCACCGGGGCCCGGCTCGGCGCCGACGACCTCCGGCTCGGGGAAGTGCGGCCGTCCCAGCCCGAGATCGGCGACCGGATCCAAGACACACGCCTCCCCGGCGCGTACGGTCTCGGCGAGCAGCGCTGCCGCTCGGCCCGGGCCTGCGCCCGAAGCGCTCGCGATCCGCTCCGCGGCCGCCGCCATCTCCGCGGGGCCGGTCAGCCACCGCTGGCCGCAGTCCATCCGGCGGCGGTCGATCGGGCGCAGCAGCCGGGCCGCGTCCAGCACGTCGGCGACCCGGTGCTGGCCCGGGTCGGCGTACCGCACCGCGTTCGTCAGCACCGCGGCCACACCGAGCCGGTCAGCGAGAGCGAGTGTTCGGGCGGCCAGCCGCAGCGACCCCGGCCCCGTGCCCGGCACGCCCCACCACACCGTTTCCAGCCGCAGGTTCGCTCCGACCAGCTCGCGCCACGGCGCGAGCAACACCTCGGCGACATCCTCCCGCCCCGCCGACAGCGCACGCACCGGCTCGGAAACCGGCCCCAGCAGGACCAGCAGCCCCTCGTCCGCGTACCGGCCGAGCATCTCCCAGGAAACCACCGCGGGACCGCCGGCGGCGGCCGCGTGCGCGGCGGACACCAGACGGCACAGCCGCCCCCACCCGGAGGCGCTGCGCGCGAGCAGGGTGACCCGCAGCGGCGGCTCCACCACGTGCGCGCCCCCGCGCACGGGCGTCCGCACCCGGGGCGCGGAGCCCGGGCGGGCGGGGGAGCTGGGGGCGACGGCGACGTCGACACCGAAGAGGGGACGAACCCCCGCGCCGACCGCCGCCTTCGCAAAACGCACGGCGCCGGTCACGGTGTCCCGGTCGGTCAGCGCGAGCGCGCCGATACCGCGCTCCGCGGCCCGCAGGACGAGGTCGTGGGGGTGGGAGGCGCCGTAGCGGGCCGAGTAGCCGCTCGCCACGTGGAGGTGCACGCCGCTGCTCATGCCCACCTCCCGCGATCGAACAGTTTCGGCCGGTATGGCCGGAATCCCTCCTTCCAATGTATCGAACTAAATTCGAACAGCGCGAACTGGTTACTCCGAAGTAGGGATGCGATCACCGGGTGTGACTGAGCGCGCTACTTGGCCCTTGAGCGCGATAGTTGGCCCGTTGTGCATTCCACTTGGCCTCCCGCACTGCTGCTGGCCGTGCGCGAGGCCATCTGAGCTGCGAAAACACCGCCAGTCGGAGTGATGAGGGCCAATGGATGGGAGCCATCCGTCCGAGCGGCTATGGCGCTATGGGCGCGCGGACCTCGTTGCGGATGATCGCCGTCTTCGCGGCGAAGGCCTCAAGGTCGAACTCGGCCGGCGGCTTCTTAAAGTCCACGGTCTGGGACACGTGCGCCACGGCCGAGCCGTCGGCCCAGGAACAGTCGGGTTTCCAAGTGGTGCCGAACTGATCGACCGCTTGGACGATCCGGCAGGACACGGGCTCTGAGGAGCCCTGAGGGATGATCGTGCGAGGGCCGATGATCACGGTGGAGCGCATGTCCGGGACGCTGGTCCGACGGTCGAGAATCTTCAGGAACTCGTCGCGGGCCGTGACTGGGTTCAGCACGGTTCCGTACACCCCGGTCACCGCGAGCACGGGCCCCGACGTTTCCGTGGTTCGGTCGGCCGGTTGATAGGCGGCGAAGGCGGAGACGCCATGCTCGATCTGGCCTGAGAGCATTATCGGGATGTTCTGATCGGGCGTCGAATGGTCGGACTCCGTGAAGACGCCCTTGAGTACCGCCTTGGGCATTTTCAACCGGTAGGGGCCCGCTGGAACCGAGGCCTGACCCGGGCCGCTCGTCGGAGGGATCGCACTTCCCCCGCTCCCGCCACAGCCAGCCAGCACCGCGGTGAGCATGGCTGCTGCCGCCGTTCTGAGATGTCGCCTCACGTGTCTCCCCCACCACAGTCAGTCCAACATGATCACTTTGCCATGAGGTGGCTTGCCAGGCTACGAGGCCTCACGACCCGGCCAGATCGCCTCGGGCATGGCCAGCAGCGGTGCGGGAGGCCAAGTGGAATGCACAACGGGCCAACTATCGCGCTCAAGGGCCAAGTAGCGCGCTCAGTCACACCGGGCCCACGGCGTCAGCTGGAAGGAGCGAGGGGGTGACCGAGGAGGTGGCGCCATGGCTCGTCCCGTTTGGGCTGGAAGCCTGTCATTCGGCCTGGTCAGCCTGCCGGTGAGCCTCTACACGGCCACCGACAGCCACACCATCCACTTCCACCAGCTCCAGCGCGGCACCGCCGACCGGATCCGCAACCGGCGCGTCAACGAGCGCACCGGCAAGGAGGTCGAGCTCGACGACATCGTCAAGGGCTACGACACCGGCGACGAATACGTCCTGGTCGAGCCGGCTGAACTCGACGAGATCGCCCCCGGCCGCTCCCGCGCCCTGGACATCGCCGGCTTCGTCGACCTGGCGGAAGTGGACCCGATCTTCTTCGACAGGACGTACTACCTGGGCCCCCGGGGCGCCGAGTACAACAAGGTGTACAGCCTCCTCGAACAGGCCCTCGCCAAGACCGGCAAGGCCGGCATCGCCACGTTCGTCATGCGCCAGCACGAATACCTCGTTGCCCTCAAGGCAGAGAACGGCCTCCTGACCCTCCACACTCTCCACTGGGCCGACGAGATCAGGGACCCGAAGAAGGAGATCGACAACCTCCCCGCCAAGACCAAGGCCGCCGACAAGGAACTGAAGATGGCCGAGCAGCTCATCGAGGCCCTGAGCATGACGTGGGACCCCGGCGAGTTTCACGACACCTTCCAGGAGAAGGTCGCCGCCATGATCGAGTCCAAGCAAGCCGGCGAGACTGTCGAGAAGGCCGAACCCCCTGCCGGGCCGACTGGCGCCGTCGACCTCATGGAAGCCCTGCGCGCCAGCGTCGAACGAGCGGGCAGCCCCAAGCCCGTATCCGGCAAAGCCACCGCCTCCGGCGCGACCGCCACCGGGAAGAAGCCCGCCGCCAAGAAGCGCATTCGCTCCGCGCCCAGGGAGGACCTGACAGGCCTGACGAAGGCCGACCTCTACAAGAGGGCCGCCGCCGCCAACCTCCCAGGCCGCTCGCAGATGACCCGCGATGACCTCGTGAAGGCGCTGGCCTCCTCCGGACGCTGAACTCCCTCAGGGATGTCGCGAAGGGGTATTCGCGAAGGTATTCAAAGGTGCATACTCGGGACCATGGCAGACACGACCGTGAAGATCGACTCCGAGACCCGAGACCGCCTCGCCGCCCTCGCGGCCGCCCACGGCAAGAGCGTCCGCGCCTACTTGGCCGAGCTCGCCATCGAGGAGGAGAACCAGCTCGCCCTCGGCCGGGCCACCGCCGCCTTTCGCGAAGCCGTGAGCCGGCCGGGCGTCGCCGACGCCTTCGACACCGAGTACGGCGGCCTCCCGACGTCCGCGAACACGCGCCGGGCGGCCTGACCCTTGGAACTGCACATCGACATCCGGTGGCTCCTGGACCGGCAGGAAGAACTCCTCGGGAAAGAGCTGGGAGTCCTGGACTACTCGGGCCTGGTCGCCGCGGTCGCCCGCCACCGCGTGAACACCCCCGCCCTGGCCACCGACGAACCCGACGCCTACTGGCGGGCCGCCGCCCTCCTGGATCAGATCGTGCTCCTACGCCCGCTGCCGGCCCGCAACGAATACTTCGGATACGGCGTCGCCGTCGCCTACATCAGAGCCTCCGGCAAGACCGTGGACGACACCTTCGAACCCTGGCGCGACCTCATCAACGACATCCGCGCCCTGCGTCTGAACGTCTACGACATCGCAGATCGACTGCGCTCACTGCGACACAGCTCCTGATCGGCCCCCTGGCTGCCCATTCGCCGGACGTTGGGCCACGACGCGGCGTGCAGCGCTGGAGAGCGGTGCCGGGCCCAGCCGCATCGCGGCAGCAGCCCCGCCCCCCACCAGCCACCGCTGGACGGTGCGGTCGCCTCACGCAGGGACGGATTGACGGCGGGGGTACGGTCGCAGCCCCTTACCAGGGCCGGGGAATCTGCGGTCCGGGCCACCCGCCGCCCTTCTCCGCCGCTGGCCGCTTTTACCCAGCCCGGCCGGTCCGCAGACGGCGGCGGCGCGGGCCACGCATGCTCACCGGGGGATGCCGGCCCGAACCTCCCTCGGCCCGATCTGTTGCCGCGCGAACGTCGAGCGGGTGAACGCGGGCGTCAGGCGTTGACCGTGGGGTTCTGGGAGGGGATTTCCGTGCCGGAGTCCGCCGCAGCGACCGCAGTCTGCCGCGTCGGACGGGCCCGGCGCCGCGGCCGGTGGGTCGGCTCTGCCGCACCCAGGGAAGCCAGCTCCGCCGCCGACCACCCTGCGGCCTCGGCCTCGACGTACGCCTTGCCGTACGGGACTTCGCTCTCGGACAGCTCGGTCTGGAGCTGGATCCGCCGAGCCAGGATTGCCGCGAGGGGTTTGACTGCGGCTTGCTTGGCGGCCAGCTGCGCAGCCTGGAGCTCTTCCGCCTTCTGGAGGATCTCGGATGCCTTCATGGCGGCATCATGCCCAACCCGCCCTGCCCTCTCGCTGCCCCTGAAGTTTCGGCGAGGGCGTGTCCTGTGCTGTCAGTGCGTGTTCGTACAGTTGCTCAGTGGCAGG
Organism: Streptomyces sp. NBC_01006; assembly: GCF_045162725.1. Lineage (NCBI taxonomy): Bacteria > Bacillati > Actinomycetota > Actinomycetes > Kitasatosporales > Streptomycetaceae > Streptomyces > Streptomyces sp. NBC_01006. The sequence continues at coordinate 99,987 of NZ_CP108702.1, forward strand.
GAGTCGCAGGCAAGGGGGAGTCGTGTCACCAACCAGCAGAGGTCGTGGGGGAGCCAACTTCAACGAGGCAACGCGGCGACTGCTAGCCCAGCGTGCAGCCTTCCGCTGCTCGAATCCTCAGTGTGGTGCGCTGACAATCGGTCCCGGCCCAGGGTCTGCCGACATTTCTGATACCGGTACTGCCGCCCACATATTCGCCGCAGCCCCGGGAGGCCCGCGGGGGACTGGTGGCCTGTCGGACGAAGAACGGTCCCACATATCCAACGGAATCTGGATGTGTGCCACGTGTGGCCGTCTGGTCGATACGAACGCGGGGAACGCGTATTCGGTGTCACTACTTCGCAGCTGGAAGGACCTGCATGAAAGTCGGACCCGGCTGGAACAGGGTGGAGTCACCCAGCCGTTCGGCTGGGTTCAGTCCCTTGAAGTCATCAATCACTACGTCCTGTTGCCCGGGACTATCCAACTTTCAAAACTGAATCTCCTGTTCGGGATGAACAATTCAGGTAAGACGCGGCTCCTCCACCTTCTGAGATCACTAGCCTCGCCGAATTTGCTGATGGACAGTGGGTATCCCGCGGATCTCTCATGTGCCATCACCTGGTTCGATCCTGCTCATCGGAAAGCGGTTGTGCGTGTCGAGGGCGAATCGCTGGAGTACCACGTTGATGGAAGGAGAGTTCCGCTGCCCCCGCGTCCGTACCGAGTCCTGACGTTCGGTCCAGACTCCTATGTGGCGAACGCTCTGCGTGCCGGGGCGCCGACGGTCTCAGGAGTTGCGCGATTCCTCGGCATCGATCCCTGGGCGGCGCGCACGGTGATCACCAGCATGTCCGAACTGCTTCCGGATGTGATAGCGGATCTTTCTGTGGAGGGTGATCATGTGAGGGTCTCCTACCAGCAGGGTCGGCGGAGAGGTCAAGACGGCCCTCGATGGGATTTCTGGTTCTATTCGCTGGTGGTATTTGCGGAATTGCAAGCGAGGGCAGAGCCGACAATCCTCGTGTTGGACGAGCCTCTCACGTATGTGCATCCTATGGCGCAGCGAAAAATGTTGGAGCTGTTCGAGTCGGCGGCATGGACCTTCCAGACCATCTTGACGGAACATAGTCTTGTCGCATACGCGCGGCGAATGCATGGCTGGAGTGCCTCGGTGCTTATGCCGGAGCCGAAAAATAGGTCCCGCATTTCCCAGGACTATGCAGACCTGGAGCGCATCGCGGCCGATTGAACGATCATGCGCGGGTCGCTCCGTGGTAGTCGCGGGCGGGCATTGCCTCCTCTAGTGAGGCGACTTCGACGTGGCGGCCTGTGCGGGGTGCGTGCAGGACCTGATTGTTCCCGGCGTAGAGGCCGACGTGGTAGATGTCGGCGCCGCCGTGGGACCAGAACAGCAGATCGCCGGGGCGCAGCTGGCTGCGGGCGATCGGCCGGTGGGAGGTGGCCGCGTACTGGGCGGCGGCGGTGCGGGGGAGGTGGATGCTCGGCCAGTACGCGTACTGGACCAGGGAGGAGCAGTCGAAGCCTTCGGTGCTGGAGGCTGAACATCGGCCGAGGAGGTATCCGTTGATCCTGTCGCAGAAGCCCCGGCTGGGGCCGCCGGGCCCGCCGCCGCCCCATGCGTACGGGATGCCGATCCGGGCTGCGGCGCGTCGAAGGGCGTCGGCGCCCGCTCCGCTGCCGGTGACGGACAGGGGGGAGGGTCCCTCGAAGTCGTCGATCAGGTCCATGATCGCGATGACGTATCGGTAGGTCTCGCCCCTCGCGAACCCTTTCGGCGGCACGCCTTTGAACCGCTCGACGGCGCCCCAGCCCGCGTTGTACCCGGCCAGGGCGAGCCGGCGGACGTCGTCGCGGTACGGCGATGCCTTGGCGTCGCCGAGCAGCGAGCACATGTACCGGCCCTGCGCCATGACGGCGTCGCCGATGTCGAACTCGCTGGCGCCGTTCTTGCCGTCGACGTCGCGCCCCCAGGTGTGCCACGTGGCCGGGATGAACTGGGCCGGGCCCTTCGCGTCCGCGTGGCTGACCGCGCCTCGGTCGGTGCGGAAGCCGCTCTCGTGGTAGAGCTGAGCGGCCATCAGGGCCGGTGTCAGTTCTGGGTGGTCGCATTCGGCGACGGCTTTGCGGATCCACGGCTGGAACTCGGGCGGTACGCCCCTCATCCCGCCGCCCTCGCCGCCGGGAGCGGCGCCCGCGGCCGTCAGCAGCCCGGCCATGACGATCAGAGCGGCCACAGGGATCGCCAGCACTCCGACGAGGCAGCCAGTCGCGGCCTTCATCGCCTCCCCCTTTCCTGGGCGGGCCCGTCACCTGGACGAGTGATCACACGGGAGCCGGCTGCGCCTGCGTGTCTGATCACGGGTCCGCCCGGTTGACCTGATGTCAGCTGCGCGCACCGGTGACGCTACTCTCTGTAGCTCATTAGCGACAAAGAGCAATCACTTGAGCGCAAACGCGTGGGAGAGGGGGGAGGTTGCGATGACCGCCACCGAGATCGTGCCGCCCGCTACGGACCGCCCCCAGGAACCCGGCCTGCGGTACGCGCTGATCCTGGCCGCCGGCTGGAGCATCGCCAAGGGCCTGGTGCAGCCCATGCTCGCCGACCAGGACGAAGACAGCGCGCGCTTCCTGGCGCCCGGCGAGGCACTGCCGATGGGAGCCACCCCGGTCGTCATCGCCGACACCACCGTCAGCAACTCCGTCTGCGTCGAGCACCTGCTGCGCGACACCTGGTCCGTGCACCTGCCGCGCCCCTGGCTCGTCCTGGTCGCCGACGCCCCGGCCCCGCCGCCCGTGGCCGCCAGGTACCGCATCCGAGCCCTGGGCGCACGCGTGATCGGTACGGCCTACGTGCCGTACCTGCCGGTGCTGCGCACGGTCGAGACCGCTGCCGAGGCCATGGAGCACAAAGACGTCCGGGCTGCGGCCCGCAAGCTGCGCAGCGCTCTCGAAGGGAACTAAGCCGATGGACATGATCACGCTTGCCGCCGCCCTCACCGACGATCTGCTGCCGGGGGCCAAGCCCACGCCGATCCCCGGCATGGCCCCCGTTGTCGTCGAACTCTTCGGCTACGGCCTCTACCTGCTCGTCCTGGCCGGCGGCACCGCCACCGGCTACGGCATCTACAAGCTGGCCTGGGCCGACAAGAGCCGCCAGGGCGGCGGTTCGGAACCCTTCAAGTGGATGGGCGCCGGAATCCTGGCCATTCTGATGGCGGGAACCCTGATCGCAATGATCAACGGGATCGCAGCGTGACCCGAGGTGGCGGACGGCTCACCAAGTACATGATGCCGACGGCGTTAGCCCTGGTGGCCGCCGTCCTGGCGCTGACCGGATACGCCATGGTCAGCGGCGACGGGACCACCCCCGACTCCGGCAAGCCGGGCGCGGCGGCGTCGGCTTCGCCGTCGGACGGGTACGCACCGCCGCCGGATTGGACCGAGCCCGCCCGCTGGGCGGCCCTGCCCCGCGGCGCGCGCACGGACGAGCGGGGCATGGAGGTGGGCTTCCCGCACACCACGCAAGGGGCCGTCGCGATGATGGCGAGCTCCAACTCGACCGCCCTTCAGGGCGCCTACGACAACCAGCAGGCCCAGCTGCGGATCTTCGACAGCTACCTGATCGCCGCCGACCGGACCGAGCCGAACCGTGAGGCGGTCGAGCTCGCGGGCATCGACGCGGACAGGCAGGTGCGCCGCAGCTTGGGCCTGCCCGCCGGAAGCGACCTTCCGCCGGGCGCGTACGTCCGCACCCGTGTGGTCGGCTTCAAGATCATCAGCGAATCGGCGGACGAGGTCGCCGTCTGGCTGCTTTCCCGCGTCACGATGAAGGCCGGGGAGACCCAGAAGGAGACCGGCTCCTACATGCGCTCCGTGGTCGCGGTCCAGTGGGCCGACGGAGACTGGAAGACCTCCCTCGCCGCCTACACCCGGGCTGTCTCCGCCAGCGAACCGCAGCCCGCGATCGCAGCCCCGGGCGATCCTGCGTTCAACTCGTCCTCCTGGAATGCGATCCGGGAGGCCTCGTGAGGCGGTTGGGGGCCCTGCTGCTGATCCTGACCGCCATGCTCGGGATCGGCCTGTCCGTGCCGGCCGTCGCGGACGGCCCCGTCGGTGAGACGGTGGACGTCTCCTGCCGGGTCGCCAGCACCGGCAGTTCGCTGGGCGCCATGGCCCGCCTCGCCGGCACCCTCGTCAAGGGCCGGGACGCCTGCGACGTGGTCGGTGACAAGGTCGAGGAGAAGGTCGAGGATTACTGGACCGCCGTCTGGGACTCCGTCATCGGAGACGTCCTCAAGTCGGCGACCGACGTCGCGAAGTGGCTCCTGCGCACGGTGCTGACCCTGTCGCTCATGGGCCCCAGCCTCGACCTCGCCAAAACCGGCCTGTTCGAAGAAGACGCCACCCTTGGCGGGATGCTCGTCTGGCTGGGCTGGGTCATCGGGGCCTTCGGCGCCATGTGGCAGATCGGCAAGGCCGCCATCACCGGCCAGGGCAAGTACTGGGGCCAGCTGCTCTCCGGCTATGCCCAGAACATGATGCTGAGCGCCATCGGGCTGACCGTGGTGGCGGCGCTGCTGCGCGCGGGCGACCTCTTGACCGAGGGCATGGTGAACGCAGTCTTCGACAAGGACGGCGCCTTCGATCGCATCATCGCCGTCATGGTCCCCGCAGCGGTCGCCAACCCCGTCCTGGTCGCCGGAGTCTGCTTCTCGTTGCTCGTCATCGGCTTCGTGCAGATGGTGATGATCTTCCTGCGTCAGTCCGCGATCCCGATCCAGTGCCTGCTCCTGCCGATCGCCGGAGCAGGCCTGATGGGCGGATCGGTAACCCGCAAGTGGCTTCCGAACATCGTGACCAGCATGCTGACGATCATCGCCTACAAGCCGCTCGTCGGCCTGATCATCTGCATCGGCTTCTCCGAGGTCGGCCGCGGCCACGGCCTGGTGGCATGGCTGCGCGGCTGCGCCACGCTCATCCTCGCGATCATCGCCCCCGGGCCCCTGATGAAGATCTTCGCGCCGCTGGGGGCGGCTGCCGGAGGCGGCATGGCCGCTGGAGGCATGGCCGCGGCCGCGGGCGCGGCCGGCTCCTATCTCGGTGCTCGTGGAGGCAAGGGCGGCGGGGACGGCCCCGACCCGAGCGGCGGCGGGGGTGGCGGGGACGGTGGCAGCGACCCGGTCAAGCAGGCCCAGTACATCGAGCAGTCCATGGGCCCGCAGGGCGGCGGTGACGACGGGCAGGACGCCCTCGCGCAGGCCTCCCGCAACGAAGGCGGCTCGGCGATCCCCGCGCAGGGCGGCGGCCCCGACGCCACAGCCGGCCTGGGCGGTGCGGCCACCGAGACCGGCACCGCCACCGGTGCGGCCGCCACCGGTGCGGTCACCGCGGCAACGGGCGGCGCCGTACTCGCCCTGAAGGTTCTCGATGGCGTCAACGACGCCATTCAGGACGCCTCTTCGACCATGGGAGACGGGGGCAACACATGACCACCCACGGTGTGCCCGACGGGCTGAGGATCGAGGGATTCCGCAGCCGCCGAACCTTCGGCTTGGGCAACCTCTCGAAGTCCGCGACGATGATGGCCGCAGGCTTCCTCGCCGTCGAAGCCCTGCTCAGCACCATGCAGCCGCTGACCCTGCTGGTCACCCTCCCCATCACACTGGCCGTGATCGGCCTGGCCGCAGCCCGCCGCCACGGCATGTCCGCACTCGCCTACTACCGGGCGGCCCTGGCCTGGAAGCTCGCCACCCGGGCGGAGTCCACCAACTACCGACGGGTCCTCCTGCCACACCCCTACGCCCTGGACCTGCCGGGGGTAGCCGCCTCCACCACCCTGATCGCCGCGCACGACCCCACCAGCGGCCGACAAGTCGGCGTCGTCCACGACCGGGCCACCGACTACATGACCGTCTCCACCCTCCTCGCCCCCGGCGGTAGCCTCATGGCCCCCACCGCAAGCGTCCGCAGCAACCTCAGGACATGGGGATCCGTGCTCGACGCGATGAGCACCGAGGAACAGATCCGCGGCGCCTCGGTGACCATCCAGATCACCCCCGGCGCAGGAGAGGCCCTCAGCGACGACATCAAGGCCCGCCGCGTCCCTGACGCTCCCGCGCTCGCCAACGCCGTCGTCGATGAACTCGTACGCACCGCACCGCGAGCAACCGCATCAGTCGCCTCATGGATGAGTGTCACCGTCGACCCCTGCGCCACCGCGACCCCACCGACCGACCTTCCCGGACAGGTCGCCGAGACCTTCCGGGTCGTCGACGGGCTGGACCTGTCCGGCACCGGAACCGACATCGTCCGGCGCGCCACTGACGTCGACCTGCGCCGCCTGGTCCGCTCCGCCTACGACCCCTCGTGCTTCACGGCCCGCGACGAGGAGTTCGCCGAGCTCTCCTGGGCCGACTGCGGCCCGGTCGCCGCCGACGACCACTTCGAGGAGTACGCCCACGACGGCGCCGTCTCCGTCTCCTACGTCCTGCGCGAGATGCCCAAGCGCCCCATCGCCTACTCCGTGCTGCTCCCCCTCCTCAGCCCGGGGAAGTTCCCCCGCCGGGTCACCCTGGCCTACCGGGTCCTGGACCCGCACGAAGGCGAAGCCGTGCTGGAGCGCGAGATCAGCGCGGCAGCCAACAGGGCGGACGCCACCGCCCAGGTCAAAGGCCGGGCCAAGTGGTCACAGAAGGCGGACTACGCCCGCGCGGAGAAGGCCGCCGCCCAGGCCGCCGGCGGCGCCCAGGTCGTGGACTGGACCCTCATGGTCACCGTGACCGCCCTGCGCGCCGCCGACCTGCCCGCCGCCCGCCAAGAGCTCAACCGCGCCGTGAAAGCCACCCGGTCCCTGCGCATGCGGCCCGCGTACGGCGCGGAAGCCGCCATCTTCGCCGCAGGCATCCCCGTCGGCTACAACCCCCTGGTCAGGTAACCGCGATGGCCAAGCTGCCGCAGCTCCAGAGCCCGCGCCGCACCACAACAACTCCGCTGGCGGACGGCCAAGCCCAGGCCGACAAAGCTGAGAACCAGAGGCGGCGGCGCCTGTACGCGCCCCGGGCAGGCTGGGGCGGACGCTTCGGCGGCCGGGTACCCGTGGAGGACGCCGGCACCATCTACACCGGCCCGAGCACGCAGGCCGCCGGGGTCTACCCCTTCCTCCTCGGCGCAGGCCTCCCGCCCCGCGGCGTACCCGTCGGCCGGGACGTCCTGACCGGCGAGCTCGTGTGCATCGACCCTGCCGACTGGGTCGGCAAACTCACCACGAACAGCGGCGTCTGGGTCATGTCCCAACCAGGCGCCGGGAAGTCTGCCCTGGTCAAGCGCATGCTGCTCTTCTACTGCGCCTTCGGATTCATGCCCGTCGTCCCCGGCGACGTCAAGGGCGAATACACCGCCCTCATCCAAGGCCTCGGCGGCAGCGTCATCCGCATCGGCGACGGCTCCGGCCGCCTCAACCCCCTCGACAGCGGCCCGCTGAAGAAGCGCGTCTGGTCGATGCCCACAAGCGAGCGCGCCGTCCTCCTCGACGTACTCAACAGCCGGCGCCTGGAAACGCTCGGCGCGCTGCTGGCCACCAAGCACGGACTGGGCCGGACAGCCGACGAAGTCCAGCGCTCCGCCCTGACCTGCGCGGTGCAGCTGGCAGCCGACGCCGTCCCGGGCGACGACCCCATCGTTCCCGACGTGATCACGGTCCTGCGCCAAGCCCCGGAACCGCTACGCAACCGGCTCGCCGCCGAGGGCGGCGCGTACGCAGACCTGACCCGGTCGGTGATCGCCGGTCTCGACAACCTCGTCTCGGGCCCGCTGAAGGGACTATTCGACGGGCCGACCACACACCCGCTCGACATCGCGGCCCCGGCGGTGTCCGTGGACATCTCGCCCCTGCGCGCACGCGGCCAAGACGTCCTGTCCGCAGGCATGATCGCCACCTGGGCCTACACCTACTCCTCCATCGACGCCGCCCGCTCCACCGGGCTGATGCAACGTCGCCTCATCCTGCCCATGGACGAGATGTGGCGGGCCCTCAGAAGCGGGCCGGGGCTGGTGGACTCCATGGACTCCATCACCCGCCTCTCCCGCGGGGACGGCGACATCTCGATCCTCGTCACCCACAGCCTCCTGGACAGCGAATCCCTTCCCACCGAGGAGGACCGGGCCAAGGCCAGGGGACTGATGGACCGCTGCGACACCTGGATCATCGGCGCCTCCACCGAGGAAGAGCTCGTGCGCGTCACCGGCAAACGTCAGCTCACCGAGCAGGAACGCATGATGATCGCCTCGTGGTCGTCGGCCACCTCCACCGGCCTCGACACCGGCGACGCGGTCCACCCCGGACGCGGCAAATACATGATCAAGATCGGCACCCGGCCCGGCATCGCGGCCGCCTCCGAGCTCACCGCCACCGAAGCACGGCTCTACCACACCGATCCGAAGGCAGGTGAGCGCTCATGATGACGGACTCCGACCGCCACTGGCTGGCCGGCGGCGTGGTCGCGGGCGGCGCGATCACCCTTGCAGCCTCCACCTGGACCGGCGCGGCCCTCGGCTCCCTGATCACCGGCGAAGACGTCGCCCCACTGGCACCCCTGACCGTGCTGCACATGGTCAGGAACTGGACGTCGGTGTGGCCCTCGCCGATCGCCTCCGGCATCGGCGCCTTCCTCGTCGACCTGGCCGCCATCGTCCTGGTCATCTGGGGCCTGCGCGTAGCACTGCGCTGGTTCTACAACCCTCTCGGTCTGGCCACCCTCCACCAGGTCCGCGACCTCACACCCAAGCCCGCGGCCACCACGGCCTCCCGGCTCCGCCGCACCCTCAAGGGCCTCGACCCCAAGCAGATCGAACCCCGAGACCGGGGCATCCTCCTCGGCGACCACATGACCAGCGGTGTCGAACTCCGCGGGTCCGATGAGGACACCTTCGTCGCGATCATGGCCCCCCGCGCCGGCAAGAGCACCGCGCTCGCCATCCCCATCGCCATGGAAGCCCCCGGCGCCCTCCTGCTCACCTCCAACAAAGCCGACGTCTACGCCGCGACCTACTCCGACCGCCGACGTGCCGGAACAACCTGGGTGTTCGACACACAAGGCGTCGCCCAGACCGAACGAGCCATGTGGTGGGACATGCTCGCCGAAGGCGAGACGCTGGAACGCGCCGAACGCCTGGCCTCGCACTTCACCAACCAGATCAGCAGCGACAGCGCCGACCCCTTCTGGTCCCAGTCCGCCAACGACCTCCTGGTCGGCTTCTTCCGCGCGGCCTGGCACGACGGCGCCACCATCAAAGACATCCTGCGCTGGGTGGCCGACCCACAGGAGAAGGCCCCCTTGCGCATCCTCCACCAGCACGAGCCGGTACTAGCCGAGCAGGTGGAAGGCAGCATCGCCATCGCGGAGGAAACCCAGAGCGGCATCTTCCAGAACGCACGGACCGCGCTCAGCGGACTCCGCGACGAAGCCGTGCTCGCCTGGGTAATGCCCGACAAACACCGGGACCGCTTCGACCCGGAGGAGTTCTCCCTCACCCGCGACACCCTGTACCTGCTGAGCAAGAAGGGCGGCCCAGCCTCCGCAGTAGTCGCCGCGCTCGCCGACACCGTGTTCACCTGCGCCTCGGAAACCGGAGAGCGGCACGGCGGCCGGCTACCCGAGCCGATGCGCGCGGTCCTGGACGAGGCCGCGAACATCTGCCGGATCAAGGACCTGCCCGACCTCTTCAGCCACCTTGGATCCCGCGGCATCAACCCGTACGTGATCCTCCAGAGCTACCGTCAGGGCGTAGCCGCCTGGGGCGAGGTCGGCATGGACGCCATGTGGGGCGCGGCCACCAAGAAAGTCATCGGCGCCGGCGTGGACGACCCGCGGTTCGTCTCCGACATCGCCACCCTCATCGGCCAGCACAGCGTCCAGCGCGGCAGCTACTCCAAGAGCCGCGACGGCGGCTCGCAGTCCTGGAGCGAGCAGCGCGAGCAGATCCTCGAAGCAGCCGACGTCCGTGCGATGCCCAAGGGGTCGGCGCTGCTGCTGTCCACCGGCATGCCCATCGCCCAGATCCGGCTCCGCCCCTGGTACCTGGAGGAGAGCATGAAGCACCTCGGGGCCGAGAAGGACTACGAGGAGCTCGCCATCACCAAGCGCGCCGTCGCCGCCCACGAGGCGCGAAAGGCAGCACGCAGTGGCCGATAGCCTCGCGCCGGGTGGCCTCACCGAAGACATTGAGGACTTGAAAGCGCAGGTCCGAGCCCTGACAGCCCAGGTCAAGACGCTTACTCAGCCCGCTGGCCCAGACGCCGAAGAGACCGCGTCCGACGACCCCGGTCCGGACGAGGCCGACGACGAAGAGCACTGGCAGTTCCCGCCCTTCATCCTGCTCCTCGACTCGCCGGACTACGAGGGCGAGCTGCGCGCCCTGGTCGAGTGGGTGGAGGGCGTGCTCGTGCCTGGGTACCTGGCCGAGGCCTCCGCCGACGCCCGCTGGTGCCACCGGTGGACCGACCACCCCATCGCTGTCGCCCGGCTCCACGCCCTCTGGCTGGCTTGGCAGGAGCTCACCGACCCTGCCACCTCTGGGTACACAGGGCCCAGTGTGTGGCATCGCGACCACTATGACCCCTGCATGCGAGAGCTACGCGCCTCCACCGGTTCCTTCCAAGGCTGTGTCAAAGGAGAGCATCAAGTGGCGCACCGGATGCCGGCTTTGGTGCCCAGCGCATGGACACTACCGGTAGACAGCGAGTGAGCACAGGGAACTGGGCAGTCGCCCGAGGCTGGTTGGCCCGGCAGGCTGGATCGGTGCATGACCTCCCGTGTCCCGTGGCCGGCGAGGTTGTGCATGGTGGCAACGGTTTGGACGGCGTCATCGTGGCCGTCGCCCTTCTGACACGGTCGGGGGGGCTGCCTTCCAAGCCGATAGCTCGGTGCGGGCCGGGTTCTCGGCGGTTCCGGATGATCAGACCGGGGGCCGCGGATTGGCCAGGATCAGGGAAGACGTGCGGGCCATAAGCCCTGATTAGCCTGGGGCGGGGAGTGCGAGCCTTCTGTTTCGGCTCCGTGACCGAGCCCGCGCGGCGAGGCCGTGTGGGCCCGCGGCTTGCCCTCCGCCAGGAGTATGCGGCTTCTCCGTGTCCTGGGCACTGGCGCGGCCGACGGCGAGGAGAAGCTCGGCCGACGACCGTCCGGCGTCGGATTGCCGGAAGTGCTGGATGGTCAACTTGTCGTGGGTCAGCCTGTGCCGTCGCCAAGCGGATTGCTTGGGGGTAGTTGAGTCGGCTATGAGCTGGGTGGACGCGAGGCTACTGATGGTCTCTCGGGCCGGGTCTGGCCCATCGACATGTGTCCTCACCGCAGTTGTTCCAGGCGTCGATGGAGGCAGTGCGGTGTGAAGTGGAACAATGTGAGGAGCCGTTGACATGACCGTCCGCTGCTGCGGATCGAAAGGGAGATCACATGAACCATTCAGTAGCCGGGGCGTCAGTTGAATTTGAGGAGATTTGGCGGCAATTTACTGATTGGCTCGCAGTGAATGCCCCAGAAGATTACGCCGCCCTCCGTCCTGGCGCATCGCAGGCAGACATCCGCCATTTGGAAGACGAGATTACTTTTGAGGTGTCGAGTGATCTCAAACTGCTGCTTTCAATGCATGACGGTGTCGTTGCGCGCAGGTCAAGTACGGAGGGCGGTGCTTTCATTCTCAATTACAGCCTGCTCGACGTGAAGGGCATTGACGAGTGGCACAAAAATCTAGCTGAAATGTCGGACGATGCCGAGGAAGGAGGTTACGAGGATTCGGTTATCGGGCATACTGCCCACAAGCAGTGGGTGCCCTTTGCGCAGAGCCTTACAGGTGATCTGCTATTCGTGGACCATCGACGCGATCACTATGGCGAGATTGGAGAGATCTCGTTCGGGAGCCCCACGTACGATCTGCTCTGGCCGGACATGCGAAAAATGCTTTGTGATTTTTGTACGGCGGTTGAAAACGCGTCCCCCTTGCCGTCGGTTGGGCGTGTTCCATCCATCCATGAGGGGCGAATCCTTGAATGGGTGACGCGCTGACGCGGAAATGGAGCGACCCTCCCCGTGATGATGCGGGGAGGGCCGTCTTGGTAGGTCGACTAGATCGTGCAGACAGTGCTCATGTCGCAGCCCTCCCAGCCGGTCTCGACGAAGTATGCGTCGTTGTCCAGGAGTCGCACATCTTTAGTGAACCGTCCAAGGTCACCTCCAGCGGCCGTATTCTGGCTTGCCGGCACTGCAGCGCGCCCGCAAATTTCATTCCACGTCGGGTTGGGATAGTTGCTGTCTAGTTGCAGAAGGTTAGTGTTCTTATCCTGGTACATCTGCACGCAGAACTTGCCAGAGGCGAGCGACTGGCCTCCGCTTTCGCGAGATTTTGCGAACGGGTACTCATCGCAGCTGGTTCCGGTCGCGTCCGCATGGGGTCTCCATTCGGCTACCGCGAGCATGCAAATCTTATCCCGGTTGTCCTTGGCTTTGGACTCGTCCGCGAGTCGATGCAGCGGCTTCTTGTATTTTTCACTTCCTGGGTGAGTTGAGAGTTTCTCCATCATCACCCAGTAATATGCGGCCGCTGCAGGATATTTGTGCGTTCTCATCGTCAGTGTGGGCGTGTGCTTGGGGAACACGCAGCCGTTGCTGCCACTGCCGCCGACCTTGTTGTCACAGCGGATTTCGAACCCGCTGTTGCTCCACTTCGGAATGGCCTGGACAGCGGCCTGCGGGGTCGTCCAGCTGCTGATCCAGTCCAGGTTGAGCTTTTCCTCCGCACCGGCGGTCTTGTTCCACTTGTAGGTGTTCATCCGTGTGGCGGTGTGCGCGTCGCCGCTGGTCCACGTGGTACTTCCGGTCCAGGTTCCCTTGCTCTCGGCACATCCCGTCGTCGGCCAGCAGTTCTCGTCGAATGAGACGAGACTCGTCGAGCTGATGCCTGTCATGTTGACTAGCGAGAGCTCAGTCCATGTGGTGAACGTTTCAGACTTGGGGTCGAGGCTGATCTCCTGGATCGCCTGGATCGTCGCCCCTCCGATCGGAACGCCGTTCCGCTCAGCCACGAGCGGGAGCAAGCCTCGGAGACATCCCTGCGTCCGGGTGAGCGTGGCGGGCCTGCTCTCGTTCTTGCACCATCCGACAGGGCCTGGGCTTACCGCCGCAGCTGATACGAGAGGCGGTGCCGCCTGTGTGGTCAGCAATGGCGAGATGGTCTTATTTGCTATGGAGCTTGACGGCGTGTACTTCGCACAGGAGGTGACGCCCTTTTCGGCGCTGCCGCACGCATCAGTTGACGGGGCTGCGGCGACCTTGCTGGCGGCCATGCCCGCCGGGTCCGCTACCTTCACCTTCTGGGTGCCCACGAAATCGATATCCGGAACGTTGGGATCCTCTGCCGGAATGCGGATACCGGGCATCCCGGAGTAGTCGCCAGGCACGAATGCGATAGCGTCGAAGGCTATGTCAGCGGATCCGTCGCCGCCGTTGAAATTATCGAGTGTCACCTGCGGATTGACGTTGCCGAAACGGTAGCCGCCGAGGTCGACCCACTTGTTGGACTGATTGTCCTTCTGAGAGATCGTCTTGGTTTGGGTGCCCCACTGGGTTGCGATCTTGTAGCTGGCGGCGCTGGTCTGTGCACCGTGGTCCGGGATGTGTGCGTAGACCTTGGCCTGGCCGCCGTATTCAGTGAGCTTTCGCCCCAGGGTCCAGGTTCCGGTGACCTTCATGCGGTCTCCGGGCGCCGGGAAGGTTTCGGCAGAGCGAGTGTGGGTGAACCAGAAGTGATTCTGATAGGCCGCGCCTATTTGATGGGTGTCCATCTTCCCGGGATAGGTAACGACGTTGAGGCCGTCTTCCGGGTCCCGCACGGTCCAGGGCTGGTAGGTGAATGTGAATGAGCCGTCCGATTTCACCGGGCCGCAGCTTCTGGAGTCTGACCCGGCGGGAACGGTGCCGTTCGGCAGGTCGTCGACGATGAGTGCGCCGGCGGGGAGGCCGGAGGTACACCGGGGCGGGTAGGAGGCGGCGTCCGGCTGCTCCGGGTAGCTGGTGTTGAAGCGGTGGATCGGGCTGCCGCACTGCGGGAGACTGCCGTCGGTGGTGACGCACTTCTTCCAGCTGGCGGACTGGTTCCACCAGCAATGCAGCCAGTGCGGGTTGGTCGACTTGTCGCCCGTGTCCAGCGTGCACGCCCCCATGCCGGGGTCGTTGGAGTCGCTGTTGCTGATCTTGGACGGGTTACAGGAGTTCGTCGCGTTGCAGAACAGGTCGATCGGCGGCTTCGCAGTGGTACGGAAGGCGTTGTTGTTCCACCAGGACGGCTTGTAGCCAGCCTGGAAGTCACCCGGGGCGAACATCGCAGAGAGCGGACGGGCGGCCCAGCCGATTACCTTCTCCGGGTACGGCCAGTTCTGAGGCTGCGCTGCATGGCTGTAGTCGTCGGCTCCGGCCGCGTTCTCCAGGAACGGTGTGCGGTTCGCCTTCCACAGGGGGTTGGCAGGGTTGTTCGTCCAGCCCAGGCCCTTGTGCCCCGCGTCATCCGCGGTTTCGTAGAAGCCGGAGTTGTAGGCCCACAGGGCATAGAACCAGTTCTCGATCCACCGCGGGTGACCGTCGTTGACCTTCATCCCTGCGCGGTTGGTCTGGTTCCACTTGTCGGACAGGATCTGCGCACCGTAGGCGATGTTCGCGGTGTAGTCGAGTGCCACCGCCTCCTGGGTGAGGGTGCTCAGAGCCGTCTCGCCCGCCTTGGTCTTGCCCGCCAAGCGCATGCCGTCAGTGGCCTGAGTAATGCCATAACCGCAGTCGGCCTCGGACCAGTTAATCCGCCAGGGGTCGGCCTGCGTGCCGCTGGCCGTGTACTGCACGCCGTAGTAGTTGCCAATGAGGCTGTTCGACGTCACACCGGGCACCGCAAACCGTGTGGCCTGCCACATGTTCGACTCTTGCGCGGTGATGCCGAGCAAGATCCCCGCAGGGATGTGCCACTTGTCGTTGTCGCCGTCTTCGGTGTCCAGCTTCCCGTTGGGGTCACCATCGAGGACCTTCGGGGGGAACAGGCCCTGGGGCTGGTAGCCGCCCATGCCAGTGTTCTTCCAGCCGGCTGCACGGTAGAAGTCGAGCTTCCCGACCACAGCCTGGTCCACCGCCCACTCCACCTGCCGGGGAGTGGGCTGGAACGCCTGCTTCTTCGCATCATTGCGGGGGACCGCGCAATATCGCTCGTCTGTCCCCTCACTCGGGGTATCCGGCGAAGCGAGAGCTGCGGCCTGAGCACCCTTGGCCGAAGGATCGGCGGGACTCTTCTGGTTCGCGGGCGAAGCGAGGACGGGGGAAGGAACCCGGCCCGTGACCGCGCCGTCGCCGACGGCTTGAGGCTTGACGTCGAGAGAAACCGACTTCTTCGTAGCCACCACATCAAGCCGGGTCCGCGCAGCGCGGACGGCCTCGGCGTCCGTCGCAGCAATCAGGCTCGTTCTTCCATCAGCCCACGTCGTGGATGTCGCAGAGTGGCCGAGGGTGGACATGCGCGCACCCTTGGCCAAATTGCCGGGGTTTGCGATGCGGGAGGGCAGCTTCGCTTTGCTCTTCGCCTTGCCAGTAATGAACACCTGGCCCGACGAGGTACTGCTGAGGTCCCACTCGTCAAGACTGCCCGATGCGACCGTGACAGGAGTGGTCCGCCCGGCGCGCGCATCGGCGCCAGTGAGGTGCTGTGCCCGGGCCTGCGGATTCTTCGACGTGCCCTTGTCCAGATCACGCTCGATGAACGTCAGGCCGCCGTCGGCATCCGCCGTCAGCTGGAACGGCACCGTAGTGGTGCGGACGAGCTCGGTCTCCTGTGTGCCGTTCAGTCGGACGACCTTGTTGCCGTGTGCAGCAACGATTCCGCCGTTCGTAGGAATTGCCGAGGTCACCTGTCCCGGAAGAGAGACTGGCTCGGCTGCCTTACCCGAGCGTGCATCTACGGTTAGGAGCCGCGTCTGCTGCTCCTTGTCACCGTCGTGGGTTAGCTGAGTGAACACGGCCTGTTCGCCATTGCCGCAGCCAGGGCTGAAGTATGCAAGCGAAGTGCTGAAGGGGAGCTTCGAGACCTTGCCCGTGGTGAGGTCTACTACTGCGGCGAAGGCGCCGCGGACCATCAGTTCGGGCTTGTTGGTGAATGTTCGGGGCGCGTAGGCAACGGCCGCGTACCTGCCGGATTCCGTCAGGCAGGCGTTGCCGATCCATGAGTCGGCGTCGAAACCGTCCTCGCGGAGCGTGGCGGCAGTCTTCCATCCGTATCCCTTGGCCTCGTCGGCGGTGAGGAGGTGGAAGCCGCTGCCGTCGCCGCTGGTAGTGAAGGCGGTGTCCTTGGACGACTTGTACGCGGCGCCAAGGGTCTTAGAACGGTCCCTCTCGGGGATCGCAGACGGCTGGGACGAGGATGTTGTCGGCTGGGCGTTCCACCCTTGGACCGAGCCACGTGGCGGCTGCATCTCGTCTGCTTGTGCGGGCATGCTTAGCGGTATGGCCAGGGCTGTTGCCGTGGCTATGACCACCGGGACGCGTAGGCGTCCCATGGATAGATTCACGCTCTTCCTTGATCTCGATGGAAGCCCCATGGCACGCGAAGGCGAGGCCGGGGCAAGGGGTGGACAGCAGGTGTGTCGCGGGGCCAGAGAGGCTTGCCAGGTGCCAGCCTCGGCGCGACTGATGGGCCGACCAGCGAGCATGCCCTCAGCGCATGTTGAGCCCACACTCAAGGGTGGTGAGCTTGCTCTGGAAAGCCACCCTAGGTCTACAAGATCTCTGATGATTAGTCATTACCGAGCCATTCAAGGTGGGTCGGTGGGGGTGGGGGCCAGCCCGGTGCGGCGACGCAGACGTTGCATACGTGTGCCGGAGCAGGATGCGTGGACGGACCGCCCAGGCAGACCCCCGGACTCTCGGACAGGGCAGATTGCGACGTTGGTGGTAGGACAGCTGCCCCGGTACGCGTTCGTTCCTTGCAGCGGAATGCCAGATGCCGGAGCTGACGGAACTGCGGTCCGGTTCTTGTTCAGCGACGCAATGCCTCTGCCGGTGGGATCCGTGAGGCTCGCCAGGCGGGGTAGAGGCCGGCTAGCAGGCCTGTTGCGAGTCCGAGAACGGGTGCTGCAGCAAGTGTCGTGGGGTCGAGCACTGGAGTCCATCGACGGGCGGCGGAGACTCCGACGACGACGGCGGTCCCGATTGATGTGCCGACGAGTCCGCCAATGAGTCCTAGTGCGGTGGACTCGGCTAGGAACTGCAAGGTGATGTGACGCCCTCGTGCGCCGAGTGCTCGGCGCAGGCCTATCTCGCCGGTTCGTTCCATGACGGCGACCAGGGTGGTGTTTGCGATGCCGACGGCTCCAATGACGAGGCACACGGCGGCTAGCAGGAGGAAGAGGGAACTGAGGTCTCCACCGACGCCAGCCCTCAAGGTTTTGGGGTCCGGTGGTGGCAGGGCCTTGAAGTATTCAGGGTGGTCCGGGCGCAGGGCGACGGCTGCCTCGTCGGCGATCTGGCTGGCGGCGCCGAGGCGGGTGGCGATGAGCATGCTGGCTCGGTCGTCGCTGGGTGGGCCCCAGATGTGTTCGGCTGTGGAGCGTGGGACCACGACCGATAGCAGCAGGTCGGGTTTGCGGTCGACATCTTGGAGGATGCCGATGACAGTGAACGGGGTGGTACCTATGAAGACGGCCGGCTGACTCTCGACATCAGTGATGCCCAGCCGCTTCGCGATGCCTGTACCGATGACTGCAACCTGTTGCCGTTCGCGGTCGTGGAAGGTGTCGAATGGCTTCCCCTGTGCGAGGTGGGGTCCTGCAGCCTGGAGTGCTCCGGGGGATGCGGCCATGATTTGCGGTCGGGCATCGCTGCCGTCGTTTCCGAGGAGTGAGGTGCGAACGCTCTGGTCCGTGCGCAGGCGTACCTTCCAGAAGACGCCGGCGGCTGTGACTCCGTTCAAGGCTGTGATTCGCGTATCGGCGTCAGGTGTGAACGACAGGGGGACATGGCTGCTGTCGCTTCCGCCAGTGTCCTGAACGGTCACTTCAGTCGCAGTCAGTTGGCTGAAACGAGCGTCGATTTGGGAGGCGGCGGTGCCGGTCAGGCCGAGGACTGCGATGAAGGCACCGACCCCCAGGACGGTACCGAGGCCGGTGAGGGCTGACCGGGCGGGGCGCTGGAGTACGCCCGCGAGGGCTTCACTCAGCAGGTCACGCATCGATATGCCCGAGTGGCGCTGCCTTGTGCGGCGCTTGCGTGAGTTCGGGGAGCGACGTCGTCCCGTCATGCGGTCACCTTCTCGGCCGCTGTGTCGGTGAGGAGTCCGTCGCGGATCGACACGGTGCGCTGGCCGCGGGCGGCAACCTGAGGGTCGTGGGTGATGGCCACGATTGTGGCGCCGTCACGGTGCAATTGGTCCAGGAGTTCCAGGACGGACTCGGCGGTGGTGCTGTCGAGGTTTCCGGTGGGCTCGTCGCACAGCAGCAGGGAGGGTTCGGTGACCAGAGCACGCGCGATAGCCACTCGTTGGCGTTCACCGCCGGAAAGCCGGGTCGGCAAGGCATCCAAGCGGTGGGAGAGTCCTACCCGGGTCAGCGCGGCGTGTGCGCGGGCCCGCCGCTGGGAGCGGCGAACCCGCTGGTAGATCATGGCGAGCTCGACGTTCTCCGCGGCGCTTCTGTGTGCCAAGAGGTGGAAGGCCTGGAAGACGAAGCCGATGCGTGATCCGCGCAGGGCGGTGCGTTCCTTGTCTTTGATGCTCGTGGTGTCGATGCCGTCCAGCAGGTAGGTGCCAGAGGTAGGCGCGTCCAGCAGTCCGGCGATGTTGAGGAAGGTGGACTTCCCCGATCCGGAAGGTCCCACTACGGTGACGTACTCGCTCCGTCGTACGGTCAGGTCGCAGGGAAGCAGGGCAGGTACGGGCGGGGGTCCGGAGTAAGTCAGAGCGACCGAGCGGAATTCGATCACTGGCGGCGTCTGGTCCTGGATCACGGCTGGCTACCGCCGACCGACGGTGCTCGCCCCACGCCGAGGACGACGCGGTCGCCAGGCGACAGGGTGCCGGAGACGGGGGTGATTTCCACCTTGCCATCCCCGCTCATCCCCGTACGGACCTCGATCCGGTTCTGCTTTCCGCTCTTGGAGATGACGCTGATAGTGGTGCGGCCATCTGCCTGGGAGGAGACTGCGGCGGTCGGGACTGCCAGCACCTCACCTGCGGTAGAAGCCGCCCTGATGGTCAGTCGGACGTCCTGGCCCGCGAACTCGGCGGCCAGCGGCGCATCGGGGGTGATCTTTACCTGATAGCGAGGCGCCGCGTCGACCGCTGTGGCCTCCTTACCGACAGGAGCCGGCGCAGGACCCACCAGAGCCACCGTGCCGACGGCCTGCCCACCGGTCCTATCCGACAAGATGTCGACTTTCTGCCCGGGGCGCACCAGGTCCTTCTGGAAGCTCTCAAGCGCACCGTCGATAACTAGCTCTCCTGCGCTGATTGTCATCAACTTCTCGGCTGCCGTCGCGCCGACGACCGCCTCGACCGACTCGACCCGCACAGGGCCGTCCGCTATGAAAGCTATCTCGGATGCCGGCAGAACCACCGTGGAAGGCGTACCTGAGGGTTTACCCATCGGTCCCTCAGCCTTGGCACCGCTATTCTGCGGGTCGCCCGACTTCTCACCACCCGCTTTGCCCGACCCATCCGTCTTGGTGTTGGCGGAGGAAGGAGCCGTGTAGCCGGCGGCAGCATAGAGCGACTTGACCGCCTGCTGCGTGCCAGGCCCGAAAGTCCCTGAGGGGTCGGTGCCGCGGCTGTAGCCGATAGCAGACAGGGCCTTCTGCAGTTGCACCACATCTTGCCCGACTGCCCCACCCGTCAGGTTCCGATAGGCCGGGAGTGCACCGCTCAGGGCAAGCACGGGGCGGCCCGCCACTTCCACCAGTGCAGTGCCTGGTTTCACCGCATCGCCTGGCCTCACCTTGACCTTGGTCACCACGGCACGGATCGTGTCCGGGCCACTCAGTCCAGCCGACAGCACGTCCACCCGCTGAGACGCGGCGACTTTGCCTCGGGTCACCAACGATGCCGACAGGACCTTCTTTTCTACCGGCGCTGTCAACACGTCAGCAGGGGGCGGCGCCGTCTCTGCTGCGACCTGTGCTGGGGATCTCAGAACCGTCGCAGCCCATGCCCCGACACCCGTCAGAGTCAAAGTTCCCGCGACCACGCCGATCAGAATCCGGCGTCGACGCACCAGACCGCCGCGCGGCGGCACGGTGCGCTTGTGCCCCGTCCGTCCTTCACTGGGCCCATGGATGTCGGCCATGGCCGTCGGTTCCTTCACAGTCCGCCGCTCCTACTTCTCACCTGAAAGCACGTCGGCGACGGTCTTCACCGAGGCGTCGAGGTCCTTGCGGGCCTTGTTGAGCGTCTCGGCGCTCTTTTCGAGAGAGGCTGTCTGCAGCTTGACTTCGGCCTCCCACCAGATCTTCGCCACATGCGTGCGGTTGCGGCAGGAGATGTCCGCCGTCGCCGTCGATATCTCCAACGGCGTCACGTCCCGGCCCTGAAACCGCTGATCATCGCTAGCGTCCAACGGCTGCTTGTAGGTATAGCCCTGTTCCTTCATGCATGCAGACCAAGCCTGAAACGCAGCGACAACCGCCGGATCCTCCTTGGACCGGACGAACGCCTCGTTCCCCAGCTTCTGTGCCTCCTCGCCGTACGCAGCCGGGCTTCCCCCGAGCTTGGTGCGCGCTTCCCCGATACACACTTGGAGCGCCTTGCCATCAGGGCCCTCTGCGGATGTACCGTCGACGGCCCCCTCATTGACTGCCGCCTCGTATGCCGCCTGCTCGGATTCGTCAGGCTTGTATCCACGTCGCTGCGCCAGCTCGCCATCATGGATGCCGTAGCGCCAGTCGGTCAGTGTCTTGGGGCCGGCTTTCGGAAGTTCAGGAGCTGCATGCCACTTGCCGAATCCTGCCTTCTTCATACAGTCACCGATAAGCATGGCCTTCGCCTTGGCCACCTGGCTCCGGTCGTCGTCAGAGGGAAGATAGGCCTCCATGGGCAGTGTCCAGGTAGCGGGATCGGCATCGTTGAACGCTCGGGTAGGAGCCGGGCGTAGCGCTTCAGTCTGGGGCGATGACGTTGGTGACGAGCAACCGGCGAGAGCAGTTGCGAGCAGTCCAAGGGCGAGAGCCGTAGCCGCTTTGGTCGAGGAGGGGATGAAGGAGTGCATGCGGGTCTACCTTTCCGGAACTGCTAGGAGTGCTTGACTGCACTGCTGGCGGCAAGAGGTGTAACGCGGGCCCCCCGAAATGCCTGCAGCCGTCTTGGTTAGCAGGCATTTCGGGGGGCTCCTGCTGAGGAAGTGTGTCGCCCCCCTCAGCCGTGATCACATTTCTCTGTCAAACACGCCAAGCGAACGACGCGTTATTGTTCTTCGTGTAGTTCAAGTTGCGCGTCCAGGCGACATCGTCAACGGCACCCTTGTAGCCGCTGTTGTAGTACACGTCAGCCATGTAAGTGGCATGCCTATTTGCCGCTGACGCGGCATTGTTTTTGATGCCTTGACCAGAGCCCGGCCAGGGGCTACTCGCACCGAACCAGCAGTAACTCAGCGGCTGCTTGGCGGGCGTTCCGCCGTAATGCTCGTCGCTGAAGTCGTAGACGTTGTAGCCGATGTTTCGGTAAGATCCCTTGAAGTCAGAATTGAACCAGAGGGTGAACTTGAAGCCCGAGTATCCCGGGTCCTTGCAGACCTCTTCGCTGAAGTGGTTTCTGTACTGCGTGGGTTCTTCGGCGTGTGCCGACGGAGCCATGACCAGCGTTGCTGCGGCTGCGGCAGCTGCAGCAACCGCGAAATTCGCCTTTATGCTGTACTTCACTTCTGTGCCTTTCCGTGCGCATCCGTGAGGGAGCTGGAGTGCGATCTGGTGGGCAGTGCAAAGTGGTTCGACAGTAAAAATCAATGCCAGACACGGCGCACGGCGAACCGCCAAAGCGGTGGACGTGCGCGAGCCAACCCCCCTGAAAAATCCCAGATCTAGCCCGGGCCCCCTGGATGCGTGTTCGATGTCGCCTTCCCCATGCCGACGGTCAATCGGCAGAAGCCCATGCTTCACAGCGACTGGATCATTAAAGCATCATTTAATTCAGACAAATTGGACATCCGCTACGGAATGAACTGTAACGATTCGATATCGCCTGTTGCGGTGTCGCGACATGAAGCTGGCTGCGCCAGGGGATCGACGCGAACTGGTCTGGCAGGTGGGGGCGTTGCTTACCAATGGGGTTCGGAACATCGATGCCCTGCGGGTGGACTACTTCACCCGGTCCTCTCCAGCAGGTGCTTGACCGGATTCCTCGACCCGGTGTTGCCGGCGTGCTGGCACTGGCCCACCTCGTCGGTGAACGGAGGCAACCGTCCGCCGTGGAGAGGGTTTGTCGCGGCGCCGACGTCCTTGATGACTTGCCGTTCCACGGCGTCACGGACCCAGCGCCCCTCCTGCGCTTGTTCACTGGCGGCCTGCAACCACTTCCATCCGCCGTCGAGTCGGTCCGCGAATGTATCCATGTGAACAGGCCTCCATGCGCGATGCCGCGAGCATCAAGGGGGCGCCGATTAGTGGATCGCCCCATCAAGGGGACGGGCTCCAGGCCCACAGTCCAGGGGTCTTCCGGTCTCTGAGCGCCGTTCCACACCGCACGGACATGACCAGGTATCAATCTCTGGCGTGGCACAGCCAGCCATGCAGGATCTCGTTCGTCGAGCGTCATGCACGTGTGGGGGTTCACGTGCTTGGTGATCCACCCCCTTCGTCCCCCACCTGAGTCCGGTCTCCGAGTCGCCGTCGAGCTCGACCTCGTAGAAGCCGTTCATCTCCCGCAGGATCTGGACGGAGTCACGGCGTCAGGATGCCGATGGACGTGTGGTTCTTCGTCGGCCCAGTGCGGAGCTTGAGGTTGGTGGTTGGCTGATAACCGCAGCTGTTCCACGCGGTCACCGCCGTTGAAGCGGAACCCGGGGTCGCCGCCGCCAGGACGGATGCCGCAGTGAGCGGCGCAATAGCAAGGAGAGTCGCAGAAATAATCCGTTTCATGAAATGGGAAAACTTCGGAAGGTCTCTCCTTGTTGCGGGGTTCGGGCTTGAATCGCTCCGACGTGTCATGCTGAATCTATTCAATACCTCACGATGGGGCATTAGCGGAGCACTTCCGGTAATCTTGGTCCGCCGGTATGTCTTGGCGCTTCCGAACACGAGGGGCACGTGTCCAGAAGGGCGGAGTCGCCGTGTGTCTGGTGGGGGTTGGGGGGTGGGTGGTGGTGGGTTGGTGTGGGTGGGGGTGGTGGGTGTTGTGGGTGGGTGCGGGCTGGTGGGGTGGGGTTGTGGGGTGGTGGGGGTCGCTGGTTGGGGTGGTTGTGGGCTGCTTGGTGGCGTTTTCGGGGTGTGTTTCGTGTGTGGGCTGGGAGGATTTTTTCGGGCATTAAAAAGTGGCAGCCAGTTAGTGCGGAATGGAACATTACGCGCTAACTGATCTTGTTTTTGTTCCGGGTCTGCGGGCTCTTTTCCGGGGTGCCGGGTGGTCGAGTTAGGGGTGGCTGGCGTGGTGGCTGGTGTGGGTGGTCGGCGGCGTGAGCGGGAGGTGGGGGAGCGGCGTTCGGAGCGGGTGGGCGTGGCGTTCAGTGCGGCCGAGTTGGCGGTCGTGCGTACGGCTGCGGGCCGGGAGGGGATGTCGGTGGCGGGGTGGGTGGGGCGGCAGGCGATGGCGGTCGCGCAGCATGTTCTGGTGCCGGTTTCCGCGGACCGCGCGGATGTCCTGCGTGAGCTGGTGATGGCGCGCGCCGGCCTGCGGGAGATCGCGGTCCGCCTCGACGCCCTCGACGGTCTCGACGCTGGCGGTGCGGCCGCTGGGGCTTCTTCGGGGGTCTTGGACCGGGTGCGTGCGGCGGTGGTGCGGGTGGATGAGGCGACGGTGGCGGTGATGCGGGAACGCCGGTCCCGCACGTGATGCCGAAGAAGCCCGACATGGGCGACGACACGTACACGTTGCTGGAGTATCTCTTCGGTCCGGGCAAGCGCGACGAGCACACCGATCCCCACCTCGTGGCGGCCTGGGACCCCGATGTGCCGTGCCCGGCGAGGCATCCGGAGCGTATCGGTCTGGGGGAGCTGGCGGACCTCCTGGACGCCCCTGTGGAGGCGTTGCGCGGGGTGCGCCCGGCCCGGCATGTGTGGCACGTCTCGGTCCGCAACGCGCCCGGCGACCGGACCCTGAGCGACGCCGAATGGGGAGAGGTTGCGGCCGCGATGGCGGACGCGTCGGGTATCGCCCCGTACGGGGATGAGCGTGCCTGTCGGTGGGTCGCGGTGCGCCACGCACCGGATCACATCCACCTGGTGGCGACCCTCGCCCGCGTCGACGGACGCCAGCCCCGCCTGCGCGGTGACATCCTCGCGATGCACGCCGCTGCCCGTGCTTTCGAGGCCCGCTGGGGGTTGACGGCGATGTCGCCGCAGGACCGCACGGCGGTGCGTCGGCCGTCGACGGGGGAGTTGGCGAAGGCGGACCGGCGCGGCCTCCTGGAGACCGCGCGTCAGTCCCTTCAGTGCACTGTGCGGACCGCGGCCGCGCTCGCCGCCGGTGACACCGACTTCCTGGACCGGCTGCGTGATGCGGGTCTTCGCGTACGGGAGCGCCGCGACGACGAAGGCACCCTTGTCGGGTACGCGGTAGCCCTTCCCGGCGACCGCGCCGACGCCGGGAGCCGGCCGGTCTGGTTCTCCGGGAGCTCCCTCGCGTACGACTTGTCCCTGCCCCGGGTACGGGAGCGCTTCGAGCCCGCCCTCGGGCCGGTGGACTGGGCGGTGGCGGAGCGTCTGGTGCGCGAGGCGGCGGCCGAGTTGTCGCGTTCCGGGCGGGCGGAGGGTGCGGGTGATGTGGCCGCGCTCGGCGACCTCCTGGTGGCTGCCGCTGCCCATGCCCCCGTCGCGGTTCGGGAGCGGATCGTCGCGGCTGCGGAGGCCTTCGAGCAGGCCGGGCGGGCGCCGGGTGAACGGTCGTTGGAGGGTAGGGCGCGGGCGGGTTGGCGGGCGTCGGCGCGCGCGTTGGAGCGGGCCCCGCGTGCGGCTCGGGGCGGCGGCGCGATCGTGGTCCTCACCTTGTTGGTGGCGCTGGTGGAGGCGGTGGAGGCCTCCCGCCTGTGGCACGAGGCGCAGGCCCATCGCGCGCAGGCGAAGGCCGCCTCCGAGGCCGGACGGCTGCTGCGCGAGGCGGCCGCCGTGGCCGGCGCACCGCCCTCCCGTACGGGCCCGGTCCGTACCGCGCGCACGTCACCGGCGGCGGGCCGTGGCCCGATGACGCCTGGTGCCGTTAGCGGTGTGCCGCCCCGTGCACCCGGCCCGCCCCATACCGGTCCGGGCAAGTCCCGCTGACCCGCCCGCGAGGAGAGCCCCGACGTGTCCACCCCCGCCGCCGCCCCGGATCCTGCCGCTGTTGATCCGTTCGCCGAGTCGATGGCCGAAGCCGCCCAGACCGCGGCGGCGGCCTTCCGGCTGATGATGACGATCTCCGACGCGGTCCGCCGCGCCGCCCAGAAACAGCGCCAGGGCCAGGAGGAGGAACTCGCCGGGCCGGAGGAGAAACTTGCCCCGGGCTGGGCCGCCGACGCACTGCGCCCGCTCCTCGACGACCAAGTGCTGGCCGGCCTGATGTCGGGTGCGGACTGGCCGGTGATGGCTGGGCAGATGGTGCTGCTGCAGAAGGCGGGCGTCGACCTGACCACGTTCCTGCCCCAGCTCGGCCAGGTGGCCAAGACCGTCTACCAGGCGGTTCAGGCCAACCAGACCCGCATCACCGCGGCGGGCACCGACCGGTGGGCCGACCTGCTCAAGGCCACGATGCCCGAGGGCCTGGTGCGCGACGCGATCCTGTCCTCCCCGGCCTGGCCGGACATGGCCGCCAAGATGGCCCTCCTCGATCAGCGCGGTGTCGATGTCGCCGGGTTCCTGACCGCCGCGCACGGCCAGGGCGTCGGCGTCGACCGCGCGGTGGCCGCCCTCCTGGCGCAGCCCGGCGCCGCCGGACCGGCCGCCGGACCGGCCGCCGGGGTTCCCGCCGCGCGGCCCGCCCCCGCCCCCGACCCGTACGCGGCCGCCGCCGCCCCGGCCGCCGCCGCTCCCGCTCCCGCTCCTGCTGCTCCTGGTCCTGCTCCGGAGCCGGTGGTGGTGAGTGCGGATGCCCGCGCGATGTGGGGGCCGTTGACCGAAGGTCTGAAGGTCCCGAACGACCTGGACCTGTCCGATCGGGCCGCCGCCCTGGAACAGATGGGCGTCGGTGCGGCGGCCAACAGCCGGCTGGTGGGCATCGTCAAGGACTATGTCGGCTCCGAGCGGGAGACGGCCTTGCTGGTGGCCACCCGGGCGTGGCCGCTGCTCGCGGCCCGCATGGCGGGCGTCGCTCGCGGCCCGGAAGGCGAGGCGGGCCTGCGCGCCCGGTTGAAGGCCGGGCTGGGGGACGACCCCGCCTGGGAGCAGGGCCCGCCCGGCGAGTTCGCGGGCCGCATGGTCGGCCAGGTCCTGCGCGCCCTGACCACCCCGCCCGGCGGCCCGGTTCCCGACGGCCCCCGCGTCTCCGCCACGGCGGCCCGCTCCCGCTCGACCACCACCCCCGCGGGCGCGGCTCCCGGCCGGGCGGCGCCCGCGGAGGCGGCCCGGCCCGCGTACCGGCAGGCGGCCGCGCCCGCGAAGGGGTCGGGACCACGGCGGTGATGGGCGGTCCGGTGTCGAGCGAGGGGGGTGAGAGGGTGGCCGCGTCAGCTGCATGGGGGTGGCCGGTGGTGATGAGCGGGAGGCAGCGCCGTGTCACCGGCAGCGTGCTGGCCGGGGCGGTGCTGGCGGTGTGCGGGTGGTGGGCCGGCCGGGTCGGGTACGGGGCGGTGGGCTTGGTGTTGGGCTCGTCGGCCGTGCTCGTGGTGCTGGCCGGCGCGTGGCGGGCGGGCGCCCTGTACGTTCCGCGGCCCTCTCCACCGTCGCGGGATACCGCGCCGCGTCGGCTTTCGGTGCGGGAGCGGGCGGACCGTGAGAGGTCGGCGCGGCTGCTGAAGGCGATCGCTGCTGTTGCCGTGGCCGCCGGGGGAGCGGGTGGGCTCTCGGAGTTCGAGCGGATCGTGCTTCACGGCGTCGCCGTACGCCCGGGTCGGGAGTATCCGCCCGTCGGCCACGGCTACCCGCGTCCGTGAACGCAATCGCGGATTTCAGTCCCGTCAGTCCCCGTGATGCGAGGGGCGGCGGGATCGAAGGGGGCTGGTGGGCCGGTTGCTCCGCCTGGTCGTGGCCCTGCTGGTCCGTGGACCGGTTCACGGTTCGGGTGGTGTGGGGGTGGGGGTGGGAAACGGGTCAGGGCCGGTCCCCGGGTGTGGGGGCCGGCCCTGGTGTGAGGCACTCGCGCGCCAACGCGGTGCTCTCTTTGTCCCTGCTGCGGAGTCACCTACTTCAGGGGTCCGCCGGTTTCCCGACGTTGTGATGCCCACCGTGCCCTCTTTGACTACACGAAGACAACTTCCGCTTGGACGCGCGTGGACGAATGGGGTAGGGAGCCGCCCTGCACGGGCGTTGCTCGGGGGTCAACCGGCCCCCGGCGTGGGGGGCGGCCACGGGGGCCGGTGTCGATTGGAAGCGTTTACGCAGGTCAGAGCACCTACTGACGATCCGTCATCAAGTGGCACTGGGTCAGGTACACCGATGAACGAATCAGCGGACATTCCCGCCTTTTGGGATCCTCGGTGGGAGAACCGGGCTTCGTGTGCCGGTCACGTTCTGTCATGCTTGTGACCCCCGGGAAAAGCGACGCCAATCGCCCCTGCGGGAGCGCCACTTGGCGCGGAGTCACCGATGACGGGAGGGCGCTGTCCCGCGCCCTCCCGTCCCTCGACTACTTCAGGGGCGCCTTGCCCGGCGTCCCGGACAAGGACGTGTCATGGGAGTAAGGCAGGAGCCTGCCCGCTCGGACGGACGGCAGCCCGGAGTGCAGCACCGGACGCCCGGTCTGACGATGCCGCAGGCGGTCGTGATCAGCGTGGTGTTGGCGGTGGTGTTCGTCCCGGCGGTGGTGCTGAGCCTGCGGGGGATGCCGATGGGCGACGTCTTCCGGCTGCTGGGCGGTGCGGGCGGGATCGGCGCGGCCTTGATCATCGCGGTGATGCCGGGCAGTCGCGGCGTGCTCGCGGCGGCGGTCCGGGCCGCTCTTCAGGCCGGCCGGTAGGGGGGGCGGGTCATGGGACGTCGTGAACTCCCCGTCGACTACACGGTCCGGGCGCGCGGCGAGCTGGCCGCGGCGCTGCGGCAGCTGCGGGCGCAGTCCGGGCTGACCTACGACGAACTCGCTGCCCGGACCGGGCTGTCGGCGGCGACGCTCAAGCGGGCCTCCTCGGGCCGCACGGTCCCGTCCTGGACGACGCTCACCGCGGCCTGCGGCGGTGAGCCGCAGGGCGGGATCGTGGAGCTGTGGAGGTCCGCCCGGGCAGCCGAACGCGGCCGCCTGAAGAACCTGCGCCGCCCCCCTGCGCCCGAGCTGATCACCACGGCCGGACAGCTCAGCGAAGCACTGGAGTACTTCTACGAGAAGGCCGGCGCGCCCTCGCTGCGCCGGCTCCAGGCACGGGCGGGAGGCGCGCACCTGCTGCCGGTCAGCTCGGCCGCGCGGATCGTCGCCAGGCAGGCACTGCCGGCCAGCCGCCAGCAGTGCGCCGCCTTCCTGAGCGCCCTCGACGTCGTGCCGGGCGTGGTACGGCGCCTGGCCGACACCTACGACCGACTCACGGCACACCCCACCGACCCCTGGCGCGCACTGTCCGATCTGGAGGCCGTACGGCTCTTCGCGGCCGGCACCTCCGACATCAGGGACCGCCACCTGGGCGCCGCCCTCCGTATGGCCGACCCGAGCCCCATCCCCAGAGCCAGCCGAGGGGCGGAGGAGATTCTGCGGCAGCTCACCGCCGAGCCGATGCGAGTAGGCCGTGACGGCCCCCGAAAGTCGCACTCCCGGGCGGCCTGACCAACCCTCACCCCGGTCTACCGCGCCCAGTCGATGCCGAGGTCGGCGAGCGCGGCGAGCTGGGCCGGGGTGAGCCGTTCGCGGCGGGACTTGGCGTTCGCGTACCAGATCCCGACCCGGTGGACCGTCCCGTCGGGCATGGCCTGCACCGCACCCCGCCCCGGCAGCCGGCCTTCCGTGGAGACGTACCGCGCGAGGGCCTGCACGCCCTTCTGGAACGCCTCGCCGCCGCGCCCGGACGCGGGCGTCGTACCCGCCGTCGCGGCCGCCGTGGGTGCCCGTACGACGCGGGCCGGGGTGATACCGAGCGCACCGAGCCGTTTCTGCTGCTCGGTGTTGAGCCGGGCCCAGTCACGTCGTTGGGTGGCCAGCCACCGGCCGATGTCCTCGCCGTGCCGGGTCACTCCCGGGGTGACGGAGGCCGGGCGGGCGCCTTCGGCCAGGAGCTGGGCGAGGTAGGCGTAGTGCCGCTGCCAGTCGACCGTCCACCCGCGTACGGCGGGGTTCCAGTCCGGATCGATCGCGGCCAGCGCCGCCGCCCGGCGTCCGGCGCGTACGGGGTCCTTCCCGAGCCCGCCGGGCCGACGCACGTTCGTCAGCCACTGCCCGATCTGGACGTCGAGGATTGCCGCGCCCCGCGGGGCGGCCAGGGTGCCGTGCAGCCGGTGGTACGCCCGCGCGGCGGCGAGGTTCTCCTCGAAGGCGGCGTCGGCGGTGTCCCAGACGATCCCGAGCTCCTCCAGCTCGGCGGCCCGCTCCCCGGTCATGGTCCCGGCGCGGAACGCCCTGCGCTGGTCGGAGAGCCACCTCCCCAGCGGGTAGGGGCCCTCGGTGTGCTCGTAGGGCACCTGGAGGTCCCCCTCGCGCTCCCGGTACCGGAACGCGGCCTCCACGCCCCGACGCCAGTCCTGCCGCTCGGTGTTGAACACCTGGTACGAGATCCACTTCGCGATCAGCGCCGGATCGCGGGGTGCCGCGAACCGGAGCAGCAGCCGGTTCTCCTCCTCACCCTCCTCGGGCGCCTTCCCGACCAACGGCGACGGCTGAACGATGCGCTTCTGGTTCTCCTGGGGAATTGCGAGCATCTCCACGGCACGTTCATCATGCGCCCGCAGCCCATTCAAAACCCGAATAAGGGGGCCATACGATTTCGACGTGAGAATGTCCTCGGGATTCTCATCCTCCCGCAAAAAGACCGGAACAATCAGCGTCGCCATCTTCCCCTCCCCGGGCTTCTGCCGCAGAGCCCGCCCGATGGCCTGGACAATGTCGACGGCCGATCCCTTGGGGTCGATCAGAGCCACCGAGTCCACCGCCCTGATATCCACGCCTTCCCCGAGAACCCGACAATTCGCGAGCACGGCGCGCCCGGCGCGGCGGCCGAAGTCGGCGAGCACGCCGGCCCGGTGCTCCGCCTCGTGCTCCCCGCGCAGCCACCCCGTCCACACCTTCGCCGGATGCCGGACCGGATCCACGGCGTGCAGCCGGCTGGCCACCCGCTCCAGGCCCTCGGCGAAGGCCTGCGCCTCCACGGTGCGGTGGTGGAAGGTGATCGTCGTCTTCAGGTCGTGCTCGGCCATCGTCTCCAGCAGCGTGGTCTGCACGGCCGCGAGCCGCTGCCCGCGCAGCTCCTCCTCCCACCGTTCCTCGCTGTAGAGCCGGGCCGGGGTCACGACGGGGTCGACCAGCTCGGCGACCACGACCTGATAGCGCGCCAGGAGCCCGCGGGCGATCGCGTCGGCGAGCGACAGCTCGTAGACCACCGGCCCGAAGACCTTCGGGTCGTCCATGGAGCAGGCCATGTCCTTCGGGAGCCGGTCCCACCGCGACCGCGGCACATACCTGCGCCCCTCGTCCTCCGCCTTCTGCCGCCGCTCGGCCTCTTCCCGCCGCCGCTCGGCCGCCTGCTCCAGCTCCTGCGCCCGCGTCCGGGGCGGGCGTTCGGCCCAGATGCGGGGAGTGGCCGTCATGTAGAGCCGGCGCCGCGCGGGGATCACCTCCTGGCGGTGCACATCCGCCCAGGCCTTCCCCGCCGACCCGCTCGTACGGTGCGCCTCGTCCACGACCACCAGGTCGAAGGCCTCCATCTGCAGCCCGTACTCCCCGCGGTGCGCCTCGGCGATCACGGGCAGGGAGGCGTACGTGGCGTACACCGTCACCGGGCCCCGGCCGTGCCACAGTCCGAGCTGCGGCGCCGACGTCGTCGTGCGCACCTGGAGCCCGTACAGCTCGGCGTTGTCCTCCAGCGAACACACCGCGACCGCGGGCCCGTCGTGGCCGGCCGTACGCCACTCCCGCGCGGTCTGGGTCAGCAGGTCCAGCGTCGGCAGCAGCACAAGAACCCGCCCGCCCCGGGCGAGGCGCAGCGCGGCCGCAGCAGCGATGAACGTCTTCCCGGTCCCGCACGCTGCCACCACCGTTGCCCGCAGCCCGGTTTTGGGGATACGCTTTCCCGGCGGAATATCGAGACCCCGGACGATCGCTTCGACAGCCTCTTCCTGGTGAGGCCGCAGAGTAATTTCACCGCTCTTCTGCATTCTTCACTCCGTGGGAAAGATGCCCGGGGAGGCAGTGGTCAGGTTCTCGGGATCCTGCACAGTGCATCTCAAGATGATGCACACAGACGACTGTACCGGAACGAGGTCCTGCCGTGAGCGGGATCATCTCGCCGAACGGGGTGGGCATGGGCTACGGAGCCGAGCAGCGGGAGATCGAGCAGGCACTGCGCCGGAAGGCGATCGGAGGAGCGTCCACGCTGGAGATGCTCACCTGGCTGAGAGGCTACCTGGAGACCCGCATCAGCGATCCGGTCGACCGTGACGGAGCGGTCGCCTTCTGCATGATCTCGACGTTCACAACGGTCTTCGACCTCGGACTCACACCCGGACGGTTCATCGCCTCCTGGGACCGGTTCGGAGGCCATCTGGACGACGAGGAACTGGTCCGCAGACTGGGCCCGCTGATCCTGGCACCGGACGTGGAACCCCTACCCTGCGAGTGCGAAGCCAACTGCGGCGGATACTGGGTCCGATAGCAAGCCCAGCCTCTCCCTGCTGCTGGCGCCCGCGAAGCGGGCCGGCCTGGAGGCGGAGCCGGAGGGGCCCAGGCGGGGGAGCGGAGCGGACCCGCCCAACAGGCCGAAGGCCCAGACCCCGTGAAACGGGGTCATCCAAGGCCGCGCAGCGGCCCGTTCGTGATGAAGCGAAGCGGAATCACGAACCCGTCCGAAGCGAAGCGCAGGACGCGGCCCGAAGGGCCGGCCCTGGCTCGGCGAAGCCGAGCCCCGCCAGCGCAGCGAGGCGGTTCTCTCCTGGGGCGCGCAG